>NZ_CM149656.1:437500-3355000 GCF_056173085.1 Solibacillus sp. iso_87 | reverse complement strand
TAGCAAAAACACAGGTCTCTGCAAAACCGTAAGGTGACGTATAGGGGCTGACGCCTGCCCGGTGCTGGAAGGTTAAGAGGAGCGGTTAGCGCAAGCGAAGCTGTGAATTGAAGCCCCAGTAAACGGCGGCCGTAACTATAACGGTCCTAAGGTAGCGAAATTCCTTGTCGGGTAAGTTCCGACCCGCACGAAAGGCGTAACGATCTGGGCACTGTCTCAACGAGAGACTCGGTGAAATTATAGTACCTGTGAAGATGCAGGTTACCCGCGACAGGACGGAAAGACCCCGTGGAGCTTTACTGTAGCCTGATATTGAATTTTGGTACAACTTGTACAGGATAGGTAGGAGCCAGAGATCTCGGAGCGCCAGCTTCGAAGGAGGCGTCGGTGGGATACTACCCTGGTTGTATTGAACTTCTAACCCATGCCCCTTAGCGGGGTAGGAGACAGTGTCAGGCGGACAGTTTGACTGGGGCGGTCGCCTCCTAAAAGGTAACGGAGGCGCCCAAAGGTTCCCTCAGAATGGTTGGAAATCATTCGTAGAGTGTAAAGGCATAAGGGAGCTTGACTGCGAGACCTACAAGTCGAGCAGGGTCGAAAGACGGGCTTAGTGATCCGGTGGTTCCGCATGGAAGGGCCATCGCTCAACGGATAAAAGCTACCCCGGGGATAACAGGCTTATCTCCCCCAAGAGTCCACATCGACGGGGAGGTTTGGCACCTCGATGTCGGCTCATCGCATCCTGGGGCTGTAGTCGGTCCCAAGGGTTGGGCTGTTCGCCCATTAAAGCGGTACGCGAGCTGGGTTCAGAACGTCGTGAGACAGTTCGGTCCCTATCCGTCGTGGGCGTAGGAAATTTGAGAGGAGCTGTCCTTAGTACGAGAGGACCGGGATGGACATACCGCTGGTGTACCAGTTGTCTTGCCAAAGGCATCGCTGGGTAGCTATGTATGGACGGGATAAGTGCTGAAAGCATCTAAGCATGAAGCCCCCCTCAAGATGAGATTTCCCATTACGCAAGTAAGTAAGACCCCTGAAAGACGATCAGGTAGATAGGTTCGAGGTGGAAGTGCGGTGACGCATGCAGCTGACGAATACTAATCGGTCGAGGACTTAACCACATTTTATTGCACCAATTCAATGAAACGTTTATCCAGTTTTGAAAGAATGAAAATTTATTACAAAAATACTTGACAAATAAGAAAAGTATGGTATAATAAATAGTGTCTTTCGAATAAATAGTCTAGTGATGATGGCAAAGAGGTCACACCCGTTCCCATACCGAACACGGAAGTTAAGCTCTTTAGCGCCGATGGTAGTTGGGGGCTTCCCCCTGTGAGAGTAGGACGTCGCTAGGCTGTTACAGAATTATTCCGAAGTAGCTCAGTTGGTAGAGCATCCGGCTGTTAACCGGCAGGTCGCAGGTTCGAGTCCTGCCTTCGGAGCCATTAAATCTTGGAGAGTTGTCCGAGTGGCCGAAGGAGCACGATTGGAAATCGTGTATGCGGGTAACCCTGCATCAAGGGTTCAAATCCCTTACTCTCCGCCAGGCTAATTTAGAGGCCCGTTGGTCAAGTGGTTAAGACACCGCCCTTTCACGGCGGTAACACGGGTTCGAATCCCGTACGGGTCACCAAAAAGATACATAAGTAGTATCCAGCGTTGGAGGATTAGCTCAGCTGGGAGAGCACCTGCCTTACAAGCAGGGGGTCGGCGGTTCGAGCCCGTCATCCTCCACCATTAAACAAATAATATTATCGCGGGGTGGAGCAGTGGTAGCTCGTCGGGCTCATAACCCGAAGGTCGCAGGTTCAAGTCCTGCCCCCGCAACCAAATGGTCCCGTGGTGTAGCGGTTAACATGCCTGCCTGTCACGCAGGAGATCGCCGGTTCGATCCCGGTCGGGACCGCCATTTTTTAAAACATTAAATTGTGGGTTTGTAGCTCAGTTGGTAGAGCATTAGATTGAAGCTCTAAGTGTCGGCGGTTCGATTCCGTCCAAACCCACCATATTTTTGCCGGTGTAGCTCAGTTGGTAGAGCAACTGACTTGTAATCAGTAGGTCGAGGGTTCGACTCCTTTCGCCGGCACCATTACCTGGAGGGGTAGCGAAGTGGCTAAACGCGGCGGACTGTAAATCCGCTCCTTAGGGTTCGGCGGTTCGAATCCGTCCCCCTCCACCATCCTTTGGATAGGGGCATAGTTTAAAGGTAGAACTACGGTCTCCAAAACCGTCAGTGTGGGTTCGATTCCTACTGCCCCTGCCAAATAACTTAAAAGTACTTAAAATAATATAGTGGCGGTTGTGGCGAAGTGGTTAACGCACCTGATTGTGGTTCAGGCATTCGTGGGTTCGATTCCCATCAGTCGCCCCATTTTTATTTAGGTTTAAGTATTAAAATTATAATATAGTGGCGGTTGTGGCGAAGTGGTTAACGCACCTGATTGTGGTTCAGGCATTCGTGGGTTCGATTCCCATCAGTCGCCCCATTATATATAAAATTAAAATTTTTGGGGTATAGCCAAGCGGTAAGGCAACGGATTTTGATTCCGTCATGCCCTGGTTCGAATCCAGGTACCCCAGCCATTTTTTAATTTGCGGAAGTAGTTCAGTGGTAGAACACCACCTTGCCAAGGTGGGGGTCGCGAGTTCGAACCTCGTCTTCCGCTCCAATATGGCGGCATAGCCAAGTGGTAAGGCACAGGTCTGCAACACCTTTATCACCGGTTCAAATCCGGTTGCCGCCTCCATATTTTATTAAATCGGAAAACCCGATTTTTTTTTACCTTATTTTGCCGAGTTGGTGGAATGGCAGACACGACGGACTCAAAATCCGTTGCCGCGAGGCGTGTGGGTTCAAGTCCCACACTCGGTATCTGAAAAAGACTTCACAGTTCATACTGTGAAGTCTTTTTTTGTTTATATAATTGAAATATAAAGTCCCCTAATCTTTTTAAAGAACATAGAATAGATTATAGAATCCGACTCCAACTGTGTTATTTATAATTGAAATTAGGAAAGAATAGATTTATCGATTCTTTTATATGATAATAAACCAAATAAAGTCTGCTTACGGAATATTGGGAAATTAGTGGTGGAGAATATCATATTATATACAAAGAAAATTAGTATATTTTCCAGAAATCCTGCACGTTTTTTCTGGCGTATTAAAATTATTTACTATAAAATTAACATGGTTATGTTAGAAATGAATTTTAAAAAACGTATCTTATTTAGGTGATATAAATTATGTATTATAGCGAGGAAGTAGGGAATTAAACAAATGAATGTAGCAACAAATTTTAAATGGATTGAAGCGGCGAACTATGATGAGATGAGTAAAATTGCCGCTTCAATTTTTATAGATCAATTAAAAAAGAATAGTGAAACGGTATTTGGAATGGCTACTGGAGGTACTCCGGAAGGCTTTTATAAAGAGCTGGTAGCAGCATACAAGGCTGGCGAAGTCTCTTTTGCACAGGCCAAATCTTTTAATCTGGATGAGTATATCGGCATTAACCCAGCAAATGAATCGAGCTACCATTATTATATGGATCATCATCTGTTTAATCATATCGATATAAAACAGGAAAATATTAATTTACCAGCAGGCAATAAATCGAATTTAGAAAAGGCCGCAGCTGAATATGATGCATTGATTAAGGCAGCAGGAAATATTGATATCCAACTTTTAGGAATTGGTGTAAATGGACATATCGGTTTTAATGAACCGGGAACTCCCTTCGAATTAGGTACAAATATTGTAGAGCTTGCACAGTCTACACGTGAAGTGAACCAAGTTTATTTTGATTCAATTGATGATGTGCCGACACATGCCATTACAATGGGTATCAAGACAATTTTGAGTTCTAAAAAGATTGTATTATTAATTTCGGGTGCATCAAAACAAGAGGCCTTTGATCGTTTGCGCAGCGGTATAGTAACAGAAGACTTCCCTGCAAGCGCTCTGCACAACCATCCGAATGTGACCGTTATTTATACAGATGTAAAATAAAATAAAGGAGTGCATACAATGTGCACTCCTTTTTATATTATTTCATCGTTGAAATAAATACCCCTGCAATAACAGCGATCCCACCGATTACTTGATCAAGCAGGAGTTGCTCATTTAAAAACAGCACGGCAAAGATTGTAGCGAATAGTGGAATGAAGTTCAGGTAGATTCCTGCTTTGTTTGCACCTAATGAAACAACGCCAGTGTTCCAGCTTAAAAAGGCAACAATTGAAGCAATGATCCCTACATAAACAATCGCCCCAATTGTCGAAGCGTTCCATACGATTGCTTGTGAAGTTGAAAGTTGTTCATATACTGCAAAAGGTAGTAACATAATGGCACCGATTGCGATCGTCACTAAAAATGTAGAGTACCCTGGCAGTTTACCAGCATACTTTTTAATGAGTAATGAATAAATACTCCAGCACACTACCGCAATTAATACGATTAAGTCCCCTTTGTTGAATGAAAATGAAAGCAGGCTTTGTAATGAACCCCCGGATATAATAAAGAGCACTCCGGCTAAAGAGAGCAGCGTGCCGATCATCTGGAATTTTGTTAAACGTTCTTTTAAAAAGATGAAGCTCAGTATGTATATAATAATCGGTGTTGATGAATTCATTAATGATGCATTGATAGATGTTGTATAATGCAAACCGATATAAACGAGCGTATTGAATGCAGCCACTCCTGTAAGTGCTAAAATAATGACGGCACCCCAATGTTGTCTCAGCGCAGGCCATTCTTTTTTCGTACGTTGGAATGCGATAGGGAAAAATACGAGAAAGGCGACAGTCCATCGTAAAAAAGCAAGTGTAATCGGAGGAATATCCCCAGAAACGGCTCGTCCAATTACAAAGTTACCGCCCCATAATAAAGTAGCTAAAATGAGCAGTAGCTGTGGTGGAAATTTCATTATTGTACATCTCCTTATATTGGAAAAATGATTTTATCTATTATAGGGACAACCTCATGAAATTTGCAATGCGCTTTACATAAAACGCTATGATACAATAGCGACAGAGGTAAAAGGAGGTCATGAACATGAAAATTAGACCAACAAGATTACAGCATGGCGATACTGTAGGATTAGTTAATTTAAGCAGTCCGCTTAAAATTGAATCATTAGGTGATAAATTAGCGTTTTTAGAAGAGCTAGGTTTAAAATATAAGCTTGGAAATACGGTACAGGCTTATGAAGGCTATTTGGCAGGTTCCGATCAGGAGCGGATTAAAGACTTCCACCAGATGATTGTCGATCCGGAAGTGAAGGCAGTCTTTTTATTGACGGGCGGCTATGGAATCTCAAGAATAATCGATAAAATAAGTTACCCATTAATCGAGGACAATCCGAAAATTATTTGGGGCTTTTCCGATGTGACGACTTTACATACACAAGTAAACGAGTTTGCAAATTTAGTGACATTCCATGGACCGATGATGTCCAGTCCGAAAGGGGAGCTGGATACTCTTTCTAAAAAGATGTTCCAACAGCTGTTCCAACCGATTGAAATTCAGTATACGGAAAGTATTACACCTCTTACGACAGTTGTACCGGGAGTTGTACGCGGCGAGTTAACAGGCGGAAATTTAAACCGAATTGTCAGTACGCTTGGTACGAAATTTGAAATTGATGTACGCAATAAAATTTTACTTCTGGAAGACATAGGGGAAACAATTGAGCAAATTGATTTAATGCTGAACCAGTTGCGTCTTTCAAGAAAGCTGGAGCTTGCAGCAGGCTTTGTTATAGCAGATTTTAATATGCCGGATGATACATACAGCTATGAAGATGTATTGAAGGTAATAGAAGGGTATTTGAAGCCGTTTAACAAACCTGTGTTAGCTGGGTTTAAAATTGGCCACTGTGAACCTAATATTGCGATTCCATTAGGTGTGGACGTAATATTGGATGCAGATGAAAAGCTTTTAAGAATTTTACCGGGTGTAGAGTAGTAAATATATGTAATTATAAGCAAAGACACCTTTTCACGTTTAGGTGAGCTGGTGTCTTTTAATAACGAGCGAGCAAAAATACTCTATAAGTTTGTGTTAGCTTTTACTATGGTTGGTTATGAGTGAAAGGTAACATTGTAAACGGTAAAGAGTTATTGGTTTAACCAGTTGTTGGGAATGCCGAAGCATAATCGCTCGTTATTACCTAGTTTGGAGTCTCACCGCCCTAGGTTTAGAAATAATTGCTGTCATCAAATTCGATTTCAACTTGATAGTTTTTGGCATTAATAAAGTTGGAAAGGCGATGTGCTTCTTTTTCAAGCTCGTTTGCACGGTTTCGATATGTCATTGGATCATACAATGCTACGCGGTATAGCATTGCATCACCGGAGTTATGGTAGAAAGCTTCTTTCTCTTCAGAACCAAGGTTTTTACAAAATTGTGCTTCTGCACGTAATTGGCTCGCCAGTTCAATCGCTTCGACAATAGGCATTTCCTCGTCTTTAAATACAACAGTATTGTCGATGTTAGCACGGTAGATTAGGGCATCAAGCTTACGTGAATCATAACGAAGCTCTTTTAGCTCTGCTTCAAGCATATCAAGAGTATAGTCAGGTGCTTTTGGCTGTTCGCCTTTCTCGATAATGACATGTGTTAATGAATGCACTTGCATTGTTCTTTCCTGGATTCTCTTCGTAATGATACTTTTCAGTTTTACTGCCTCAGCTAAGTTAATACTCAAATGATTCCACTCCTTAAAAATGAACTTTTGAATTTTCCTTTGATAGAATATGTACTTCATATTCGCCACCGCTAATTTGCGTAAACATGTTTCCTGCACTGCTCAATAGTTCAGTTGCTTCCTCTTCACTTAGAGAAGGGCGTAAATAAAAGATTTGCAGAGCATTTGTCGTAGCTTCTGTTACTGCCGTTCTTTTTGAATCAACAAAGGGACTGCCGAATGGGCCGAGCGCATCTTTTGAATGAATGATATTCTCCAATGAATTAAAGCGTCCGTTGATCCCTTCATAGCCTGTCGCCGCATTGCCTACTTCGATTTTCACGTCCCCTTCAATAACATCTAAATCATATATGCCAACAGGAATCTCGTATTGCAGTGAAAAGAAGTTGTTTAAATCAACTGCCGAATGGAACGGTGCTAAATATTGCTGTTTAGCGATACGTCGCATTAAACTTTCCGCAGAGTGACGGTACCGGTTCGGATCACCGCCGAAAGCCTTCCAAAGCTGTCGCCACTCTTTAATGCCAGGTCGTTCTGTCACAGGTGTTTCCTGTAATTCCAAATATAGATTTTCCTGATAAAGTTGTATACGTCCTTTAATCATTTGAGGAGATTCTTCAACGATAATTTTGCTATAATGGATAAGGCCAATTTTTAATTGTTCATTTACAGAAAAAAGAGCTTCATTTATTGAAATATTCATGTAGAACACCTTCTTACATAGTTTTTAATGGGAGAAATACTAAAATATGTAATGCGAAATAAATTTATATCTATTGTATCATTTGAAAGGAGCATGTGAAATGAAAGTACATCAACTTCAAGAAGATTTAGTGAAATATGCAGCATCCATTGGTGTTGATAAAATCGGATTTACAACCGCTGCTCCGTTTCATGAATTGAAGAATCGTCTCCGTCGTCAGCAACAATTAGCATACCAATCAGGCTTTGAAGAAGCAAATATAGAGCTGCGTACAGAGCCTTTAAAATTATTAAATGAAGCAGAAAGCATTATTGCGATTGCCATTGCGTATCCTTCACGCATGCAAGATGCCCCGCAAGGAAAGAAAGGGGAGCGTCGCGGCATTTTTTGCCGTGCTTCATGGGGGATTGATTATCATACAGCAGTTCGAGATCGTTTGCAGCTCATTGAAGCCTGGCTGCAGGAGCGTGTGCCGAATGTAAAGGTGAAATCGATGGTCGATACCGGGGAACTGGTAGATCGTGCGGTTGCAGAACGAGCAGGTATCGGCTGGAGCGCCAAAAATTGCTCTATTATTACACCTGAATTTGGTTCGTACGTCTATTTAGGTGAAATCATCACGAATATCCCATTTGCTCCAGATACACCGATGGAAGACGAATGCGGTGACTGTACATTATGTATCGATGTATGTCCAACAGGAGCGATCGTCGCACCAGGGCAGCTGAATTCACAGCGTTGCATTGCCTTTTTAACTCAGACGAAAGGTTTTTTGCCGGATGAGTTTCGTGCCAAAATCGGAAACCGTTTGTACGGCTGTGATACATGCCAGACAGTGTGCCCGAAGAATAAGGGAAAGCTAAACTGGATTCATGATGAATTCACGCCGGATCCTGAAATCGCAAAACCGCTACTTCAGCCGCTTTTATCAATTTCCAATAAGGAATTTAAAGCAAAGTTTGGACATGTATCCGGCTCATGGCGCGGTAAAAAGCCGATTCAGCGCAATGCCATTTTAGCGCTTGCCCACTTTAAAGAAGAAGCGGCAATGCCTGACTTAGTTCAAGTATTGCAAAAAGATGAACGCCCTGTATTAAGAGGAACAGCAGCATGGGCAATCGGAAAAATCGGAACAGATGGGGCAGAAGAAATTTTATTGGCTGCCCGAAAAACAGAGCAGGATGATGAAGTGCTGGCCGAGATTGAAAAAGGGCTGGCAATGTTAAATCATTAAGAGAGAAGGATCAGAAGTGCCAAACCATATCGTATTATATCAACCAGAAATCCCAGCAAATACAGGGAACATTGCCCGCACTTGTGCTGGAACAAATACATCATTACATTTAATCCGTCCATTGGGCTTTTCAACTGATGACAAAATGCTGAAGCGTGCTGGATTGGATTATTGGGAACATGTGAATGTCGTTTACCATGATTCTTTAGAAGATTTTATCGAGTACAGTAAAGATGGCGATGTGTATTTAATTGAGACATATAGTGATGAGCCATTTACGACACATGATTTCAGCAATTCAGAACGTGACCTATACTTTATGTTCGGAAGAGAAACGACAGGCTTGCCAAAGGAATTTGCAAAAGAGCGTGCCGATATGTGTCTGCGCATCCCGCAAAGTGACCATATCCGCTCACTGAATTTATCAAACACTGCGGCAATCGTTATTTACGAAGTACTAAGACAACAAAACTATCCAGGGTTAAAATAAAATAAGGCAAGAAGCACTGAAGCTTCTTGCCTTGTTATTATTTCATCTTCGTTTTAATCACTTGCTCAAGCTTTGCCTGGATATTGTCGTGTTCGGATAATGTAAGGCGGATGAAGCTTTCATCCATTTCGAATGCTTCGGATAAAAATCCTCCAAGTCCGCGGGCACGTCGGTCTACCTGCAATAAAATTTCGACTGAGTTTGATGATTGATGTAAAAAGACAACTTCAAGTTCGTCTAGATACCGGCGATACGTGCTGTTTGTCGGTGTAAACTCAAATTCCTGTACAATCGGTGTTTGACGACGCAAATAAGAAGGGGCTTGTTCGTTATCTACTTTACGTAACCGGAAGCCCATATTTTGAATAGCTGTTAACACACCATTCGCAAGACGAGTTGGCTGAATCTCGATAAAGTCCTTATCTGTAGGATCTACAGCATTTTTAATGTCTAAGCCCGTTTGAATCCATACACGCGAGTTGCCCGTTGTTACCGGAACAACAGGGGGCAGGGCGAACGAAAATGGGATTTGACGTTTTTCGTCTGCCTGAATTGTGAATGGCTCATTTAATTTGTATTTGTGCAAAACCGCTTCATCTTTAATCTTTTTATCATCAATTTCGCGGATAAAGTTTGTATGAAGTGTTAGATAGATTGCATCAATTTGCTGTTCCGTGCTACCCCCGATGATTTCTACAACACCTGAAATATTTTCATTTAATGTGTAAGTTGATTTGTGCAATTTTGTATCAACTTTTGCAGCTCCTATACCAACACTTGCTAAAACTTTATTAAATAGTGACAAATGAATTCCTCCGTTATTTGTAATTAGTTATGTATACGTAGGACAGAAAAGAAAGTTTCAAAAAGAGCGCGAAAAATTTTTCGGGCTCTTGCTTTAGGTTACCGGTAATTATTCACCGTCTAATGTAAATACGATGCGTAAACCGTTTGGATCAACAGTAGAGAATAACTGAGTGCCACCGTGTGCTGGTGCTTCTGCAAAGTTTTCAACAATGAAGCCGTTAGTTGTCAGGCTTTGTTTTACTTCTTCAGCATATTGCGCATCTTTTAATACGACCGTAAAGGATTTTAAACCGACCATATCGTTTTTTGGAGCATGGCCGTTGTTGCTGTTCCAAGTGTTTAATCCGAAATGGTGATGGTATTTACCAGTTGATACAAACAGCGCCTGTGCACCGTAACGAGTCACAACATTATAATCCAATACATTTGTATAAAACTGCTCTGATTTGTCCAGATTTACTACTGATAAGTGTACATGCCCCATAACAGTATCAGCAGGCAGACCGTTCCAGTTGCCATCTGCAGCCGCTAAAATCGGCTGGAAATTCAGCTGTTCTGTCACCATATGCACTTGTTCATCCTGATTCCAAGTCCATTCCGATTCATGACGGTCGATATAAATTTCGATTCCGTTTCCATCCGGATCATTCAAGTAAAGTGCTTCTGAAACATCATGGTCTGCAGCACCAAGACGAATATTCATGTTAACAAAATGCTGTACGATGTTTCCTAAGTCCTTGCGAGAGGGTAATAGTAATGCTAAGTGGTATAAACCTGCAAAGCCTTGTTTAAGCGGCTGCGCATTTTGTACTTCGACTAGTGATACTAAGCTTGTTTGTCCGTCTGCTGTTAAGTATGCTTCCGTTTCTGTTTGCTGTAAAACTTTAAAGCCGATAACCGTTGTGTAGTATTCGATCGAACGTACTAAGTTAGAAACCTTTAATTGAACATGAGCTGGGTATAGATTAGGTTTTTTATGAAAATGTGTAGCCATAATATATGAACTCCCTTAATGGTTATTTTTTATAATCAACTTACTTTATGTAACTAATATAAAATATGTGATAATAAAAGTCAAATGAAAAAGACAATCGCTACTTGACGATTGTCCTTTACTGGGAAGCTAGTGGAATTATCTTTCTTTTGGGAATGGTTTGCTATCATAGCCAGCTGTGAAAATAGCTACTAAAAATGATATGCTGATACCAAGAATTAAAAGTAATTTCATGGAAGAATCCTCCTCATGTTTTAATTATCTCTTTTTTCAGTATAGCATAAATTATTTGAATGAATACTTTATTTATGACAGAAATCAGTCAAAATTGGAAAAAAATAATACTGAATTAATTTGGAGGGATAGCGTATGAAAAGAGAAGAAATTGTCAACGGAAATATGGCTAATACTATGGATGAGCTGAAAATTCTAGGGAAGCAAATGGAGAACTTACGAGACGGCGGGCAATTGGAAGAAGCTGAACGCATTTCAGATCCGCAGCAGTTTGATGATGAAGAGGATGAAGGGAAATAAAGAAATGTGCACTGAAATTTGCGTTTCAGTGCACATTTCTTTCGTTAGATTTGAACTTTATAGTCTTTTAATTGTTCTCGTAGAGTTGCTTTTAAAAATTTGCCGACAGAAGTTTTTGGAATTTCGTTTAAAAATACGACATCGTCCGGAAGCCACCATTTTGCAAAGTCCAGTTCGATTGACTCGATTAGCTCTTCTTTAGATGCCGTTGCACCTTCTTTTAAAACAACACATGCCAGCGGACGCTCTTGCCACTTCGGATGCGGGACTGCAATTACGGCAGCCTCGAAAACAGCTGGATGTGACATGAGGGCATTTTCCAGATCAACGGACGAAATCCATTCTCCACCCGATTTGATAAGGTCTTTCGTGCGATCGGTAAGCTTGATATAGCCTTCTTTTGTATATACCGCAATGTCACCTGTATAAAGCCAGCCATCTCGGAATGCTTCATTCGTCCGTTCATCATTGTAGTATTCAGAGGCAATCCATGGACCGCGGACACGCAGTTCACCCATTGTTTTTCCATCCCATGGAACCGGGCCATTTTCATTTACAACTTCTGTTTCAATTAGTGAAACTGTCAAACCTTGAGAAACGCGGATATTTAACTGTTCATCTTCTGTATATTCGTTCATATCGCTTGTTAGATGCGACATACTTACAAGCGGTGAAGTTTCTGTCATACCGTAGGCGTTGATGTACGGAACACCAAGTTTTTCATTGTAACCCTGAATTAAGCCTTTTGGTGATGCGGAGCCACCTGAAATAATTAAACGGACAGATGAAAGGTCACGAGGATTTTTTTCCTGTTCAACCAGTGCGCCAAGCCAAATTGTTGGAACACCTGCTGTAATTGTCACCTTTTCTTGTTCAACCAAGTCCAGTATTAAACCTGGTGTCATCATTGGTCCTGGTAAAACAATATTGGAGCCGAAATTCAATGCAGCAAACGGGAAGCCCCATGCATTTGCATGGAACATCGGCACAACAGGAAGGGCAGTGTCACTTTCTTTTACTGCAAAGGATTCAGCTAGACCTAGTGCGAGGCTATGAAGCACGATGCTTCGATGTGTATAGACGACACCTTTTGGCATACCTGTCGTTGCAGAAGTGTAGCACATCCCAGCTGGCAGATTTTCATCCAGATCTGTCGGAAACTCGTAATTTTCATCTGCTTCCTGTAGAAGCTGTTCGTAGCTGTATACATTCGGGAAACTGGATTGCGGAGCGCTTAATTCATCACCCATGACGATAATATGTTTAACCGTTTTCAAATGGCCAAGTGCAGGCTCGACTAACGGGAATAAGTCGCTATCAATCAATAAAATCTCATCTTCGGCATGATTGATAATATAAACAATATGTTCAGGGGCAAGGCGGATGTTAATCGTGTGTAAAATAGCACCGCTGCATGGAATCGCAAAATACGCTTCAAGGTGACGGTGATGATTCCAGGCAAATGTGCCGACTTTGGTACCACGCTTCATGCCGAGCTTTGTCAGGACATCCGCTAAACGGTACGTTCTTCTTACATAGTCATTGAATGTGATGCGATGTGTTTTAGTGGGGCTTGTACGAGAGATAATTTGTTTGTTCGGGAAGTACCGTTGTGCACGCTTTAAAAATCCAGTCAAAACTAGTTGTGTATCCATCATAGTTTTTCAGCTCCTCAACGAGAATATATTATAATATATACTCCTGAAGATGGAAGATTATTCTGTAAATGGTAATATGCTAGATAATAAGTTTATAAGACTGTATGTATTAACAAATAATAGCAATTAGTAAACGATAAATAATTAGAATGTTATAATAAACACAATCAAATGTAAGAGGTGAACAAGATGAATTTACAATCAACGAAAAAGTTAACGAATGGCGTAGAAATGCCTTATTTAGGTTTAGGAGTTTATAAAATGACGGACCGTGATGAAACACTTCAGGCGATTGAAACAGCGCTTGATTTAGGTTACCGTGCAATCGACACAGCCGCGCTTTATTACAATGAGGAAGAAGTAGGGGAAGCAGTTCGCCATTCTTCTGTACCGCGCAAGGACATCTTTGTTACAACAAAAGTTTGGAACAGCGACCAAGGGTATGACAATACATTGCGTGCATTTGAAACATCACTGAAAAAGCTTGATATGGATTATGTGGATCTTTATTTAACACATTGGCCGGTTGAGGATAAATATGTAGATACTTACCGTGCAATTGAGCGCTTGTATGATGAGAAGCTCATCCGTGTACCTGGGGTATCCAATCATCATGAACATCATTTAAAAAAAATTATGGCAACTTGCAATGTCGCGCCAATGGTCAACCAAATCGAAGCCCATCCGTATTTGTCCCAAGAACCGCTGCGCACATTTTGTGAACAACAGCAGATTGCGGTAACAGCGTGGTCTCCGCTAGGCCGTGGAAATGTATTAAACGATGAAACGATTATTCGTATTGCAAATGAATATAATGTATCACCGGCACAAATCATCTTACGTTGGCATTTACAAAATGATGTCATCATCATTCCGAAATCTGTTACAGCTTCACGCATTAAAGAAAATAGTGAGCTATATAATTTCGAATTAACAAATGAAACAATGCAGCAGTTAAATGCATTGAATCGCAATGAACGATTCGGCAAAGATCCGGATAATTTCAATTTTGATTTCTAACATCGTTTTTACTTAGGGGGAGTGAAACTGTGTTTAAAAAATTTTCACCGAATTTGTTTTTCTCAATGTCAGCAGTAACGGTTGTAGTTGTTGCACCTTTTATTATGATTTTCCATCCGATTTTTCAGATGGAGTTTTTTCAGTATAATAAGTCGGCCGCTACATTTATTCCAAACCCAATTAATTTAAGACTTGTTCTTGTAACAGGTTTTGTTTTGATTGTGATGTTTTGGCTTTTAGCGTACAGGCGTAATATGAAAGTTTATTTGATCGGTCTATTACTCTTTATATTGAGTATTGGCATTGGTTATTTATCGACTCAAAATTATATATTGATTAGCCAGGAACAATTGGAACGACACCATTTATTTGAGGAACAACAATATCGGTGGGAAGAACTCGATGAAGTTGTTTATGAATATGTGGTAGGCAGTAACAAGGGAGATATCACATTTACAACAAAAACAGGGGATCAGTTTGTAATAAAAGAAAAAGAATTACACTCAACCGGTAGAAGCTTAATTTATCAATTTTCGAGAGCGAATGAAGTAACCTATATTGAGCGTGAAAAAAGATAAGTAACAGGCGTCCGTAGTTTAATTACGGACGCCTGATTTTTAGTTATCTTTAACGATGATCTGCTCGTCTAAAAACGGGTGCATAAATGCTAGCTGAATGGCGTGCAGTGCATAATCGCCTGATGCGGTTTCACGTGCGCCGTACATTGTATCGCCTACGATCGGGTGACCTAAATGCGCCATATGCACGCGAATTTGATGTGTACGCCCTGTTTCAAGAACAACATGGACAACACATGTGCCCTTATAGCGATTGACCACTTCATAATGTGTCACGGCATGCTGGCCAGTAGGTGACACGACACGCCGAGTATTGTGATGACGGTCTTTACCGATGGCAGCGTTGATCGTACCGCTGTCAGTACGAAGGTTGCCTTGAACTTCTGCGGCATACGTACGGACGATTGTTTTTTCCTCGATCATACGGTCAAAAATAGATTTTGCAATCGGATGCTTTGCAACAAGCAGTAAACCGTTTGTCCCTTGATCCAAACGGTGTACATGCTCTGCATAATGCCCGCCGTTGTCCACAATATGACGCATTACATGATTCATGCATGTATCATTGTCAGTTGGTTCGTTTGGATGTGTCGCCATTCCTTTAGGCTTTGAAACAATTAGGCAGTGCTCGTCTTCATAGCGGATATTTACATCACAGCTGTCCGTTGGAATATAGTTCGAAGCAGGAATATCAAATGCAAATTCGATTTTCGTCCCTTTCTCGAACGGTTCCTTCCACATAATTGGCTCTCCATCGATTGTAACCGCTTTGGTCATACGTAATTCGTGAACAAGCTTTTTGCCTAGGCGCCACTTTTCGCGCAGCAGGTCTTCAACGGTTTGTCCGTTTTCGTGAATGATATATGTGAACATTAATTTTCCTCCAAATGAAAAATCGTGCTCGTAAAGAACACGATTTTGAATATAATCTTATTTTAACACAACATCGTTAAAGAATTGACGCGTTGTTTCATCTGGTGCGTCACCTTCTAAACGAGCAACTTCTTCACCATTTTCGAAGTAGATAAGAGTTGGTGTTGCTTGAATATTATAAGTAGTCCACTCATCCGTATACTCAAGAATGTTTAATTGATCAACTTGAACATCTAGTTCATCGGCAATCGGCATAAGTTTTGGAGTGTAGTTTTGGCAGTGAGAACATTCAGGACTGAAGAAATAACCGACAACGCCGTCACCTGACTCGATTTTTTCTGCTAATGCATCCGGTAAAATGATATTTTGATAGTTTTCATCGTCCAACAAGTCGATTGTTGATTGTTTTAAGTTGTCCGTTCCATACGGGTTGTTTTCTAATTTTTCATTGTTTTTCATGTTTGTCAGTACAATAATTGCTGCGAATAATAACACAATAACCGCACCGACAATCGCTAACTTCTTCAAATTATTTCTCCCCCTTTAAAACCTTTAACATATAAAAACTAACTGCTGCAATAATAACAAAGGCAGTAAGCGCCAAAAATGGAATCGTAATAAAGCCCAACCAGTTAATATACTGACCGGTACATGCTACACGACCACAAGCAGGTGCTGCATCCTGCATAAAAACTAGCTTTTGCAGGCTATAATGATAAAGAGATGTTGCCGCTCCAATTGTAGAGAACACGGCTGTTGTTAATGCAATTTTCGCATTTTTCTGGATGTAGGCAATCGTTGAAATCAGCACAATAGGGTACATTATAATGCGCTGGTACCAGCATAATGTACATGGTTCGTAGCCTCGTATTTCAGAGAAATACAATGATCCGAGCGTTGCTGTCAACGATACAACCCAAATAATGAGTAAGGCATTTTCAAGTTTTTTGGACATAATGCTACCTCGATATTCAAATTTTAACTTCTATCAGCAGAAGTTTTTCATATTATTCTCATTGATTATAGTTTGAATTCGAAAAAAAGTAAATTACTACGTTTATCAAAGGCTATTAAAAGGAAAGTTAAATATGGAGGGGGAGTTTTGCATGACAGATTCATTAGATATGTCCAAATTTGAAAAACCAATGATTATCCGAAATATGACAACAGAGGATATTGACTCAATATTAGAAATACAGCGTATATGCTTTCCAGGCATGGAGCCGTGGGAACGCGCACATCTATACAGCCATTTAACCATTTTCCCTGAAGGACAAATGGTAGCTGAGCTTGATGGGAAGGTAATTGGTTCCTGCTCAAGTCTGCGCATTAACTTCGATGAATACGATGACCGCCACACATGGAATGATATTACCGACAATGGCTTTATTACAAATCACAATCCCGATGGCTATAATTTGTATGGTATCGAAGTAATGGTGCACCCGGAATATCGCCGTATGAAAGTCGGTCAAAGGCTTTATGAGGCGCGGAAAGATCTGGCGCGAACACTTAATTTGAAATCTATCATTATTGGCGGCCGTATTCCAAACTACCATGTCCATTCGGATGAGATGAGTCCACGTGATTATGTGGATGCGGTAAGTCGCCATAAAATATATGACCCGGTGCTGACATTCCAAATGATGAACGGCTTTATTTTAATGCGTATCAATCCAAACTATTTACCGGACGATAGAGCTTCAGGCAAGTATGCGACATTAATGGAATGGAACAACGTGGATTACCGGCCGCTGACAAAGCGTCATTTCAAGACGAGTTATCCAGTGCGTATATGTGTTGTGCAATATATGATGCGCGCGATCGATTCCTTTGAAGACTTTGCGAAGCAGTGCGAATATTTTGTGGATGTCGGGTCTGATGCAGGCTCGGATTTTGTTGTCTTTCCGGAAATTTTTACGACTCAGCTGATGAGTTTCTTAAATGAAAAATCACCGTCACAGGCGGTTCGTAAATTAACGAAATATACACCTGAATATATCGAACTGTTTACAAGTCTGGCGGTCCGCTATAATGTCAATATTATCGGCGGTTCGCATTTTGTTGAGGAAGAGGACGAGGAAATTTACAATATCGCCTATTTATTCAGACGGGACGGGACGATTGAAAAACAATATAAAATTCACATTACACCAAATGAGCGTAAATGGTGGGGGATCAGTAACGGTGATAAAGTCCGCGTGTTTGATACGGATTGCGGCAAGATTGCCATTCAGATTTGCTATGATATCGAGTTTCCGGAACTTGCACGCATTGCGACAGATATGGGTGCGAATATTATTTTCACACCGTTTTGTACAGAAGACCGTCAAGGCTATTTACGGGTGCGCTATTGTGCACAGTCACGTGCGATTGAAAACCAGATTTATACGGTTATTTCCGGAACAGTCGGCAACTTGCCTGAAACGGAAAACATGGATATCCAATATGCGCAGTCGGCCATTTTTGCACCAAGTGATTTTGAATTTGCGCGGGATGGAATTGTAGGAGAGACTAGTCCAAACCTGGAAATGGTATTGATCGGGGATGTCGATCTTGAAATATTGCGACGACAACGCCAAGACGGTACCGTTAAGCATCTTAAAGATAGACGCCATGACGTATACCGCGTGGAATATTTAAAATAACTTACAGGGAAATTCTGCTATTGTAAAAAATAGCAGGATTTTTTTTCATTCAAAAGTATGAGAGGGATAGCGGTGTGTTCTATTTAATTGAAATGGTATGATAGAGAAAAGTGAAGTTGCAAAGGAAGAGCCAGTATGACAAAAGACCAATCTAATATTGCCATATTAAAAGAAATTGCTGAGCTATTAAATGAGGAAACAGAGATGATTCCGATGCTGAATGGTGCGCTGTCGAAATTTTTAAGCGGTACGAAATTCGAAACAGGCTGGATTTTCTTTATTGATGAAAAAGGGAAATCCGAGCTTGTCGTGAAGCAGGATTTACCGGATGCGCTTAGTCATAACGATTGCCACTATTTAAAGAAGGGCGGATGCTGGTGTGTGTCCCGTTTTCGCAATGAAGAATTAAAGAAAGCTTCGAATATTATTGAATGCCAGCGCATAGAAAGTGCCATCGCAGCAAATGTAGGCGACCATAACGAAATCACCCACCATGCGACGGTACCGTTACAATCAGGGCAGGAACGTTTCGGGTTGCTAAATGTCGCTTCAAGAAATACGGTACGCTTTTCGGATGAGGAGTTGGATTTACTTGAATCGGTAGCCTTTCAAATGGGTTCTGCGATTAAACGAATTCATTTAACAAATGAACAGCAGGAAATTGCGCTTGTTCAGGAACGTAACCGTTTAGCCCGCGATTTACATGATTCTGTCAACCAGCTTCTTTTTTCGGTAACACTGACAGCCCGTGCTGGAGTTGAGATGAGTAACGAGCAGGATATTAAAGAAACATTTAAAGATATTCAGCAGCTTACTCAGGAGGCTTTGACGGAAATGCGTGCACTAATTTGGCAGCTCCGTCCGAAAGGGTTGGAAAGCGGACTCATTGAAGCGATTAAAGTGTATGCAGAAATGCTGAGCCTGAAATTAACGGTCAATGTTTCGGGTGTCATTCAATTCCCTTCAAGAGTAGAGGAAACACTTTTCCGAATTACTCAGGAAGCATTGAATAATGTACGGAAACATGCAGGTGTAAAGACTGTGGAAATATATATAAACGTGACCGCTACCGATGTATTACTCGTTGTAAACGATGCAGGTCATGGCTTTAATGTGGAGGCACATCGCCGTATACCATCGATCGGAATGCAATCAATTATTGACCGGGCACATGCAGTTGGAGGAACCGCGGATTGGGTAAGTGAAATTGGAAAAGGAACAGAATTACTTGTCCGTTTACCATACTAGGGGGGATTTGATGATACGGGTACTAATAGCAGATGACCATCATGTAGTAAGACGAGGTTTATTATTCTTTTTAAAAACACAAAAGGATATCGAAGTTGTAGGAGAAGCGAAAAACGGATTAGAAGCAGTAGAACTTGTTGATCAACTTTCTCCCGATATTGTTTTAATGGACCTCGTCATGCCTGAAATGGACGGCATTCAGGCAACAAAGAAAATAAAAAACAAGTGGCCGCATATTAAAGTACTCATGCTGACAAGCTTTTCGGATAAAGACCATGTGCTGCCGGCAATGGATGCAGGGGCATCAGGCTACCAGCTAAAAGATATCGAACCGGATGATTTGGTGGAATCAATCCGTCAGATTATGCGCGGCGAAAATACGATCCATCCGGAAGCGACTACGCAATTAGAAGAAGGGCTTCGCGAAGATGAGAACAAGCCCCATATTTTAAATCCGCTAACACCACGGGAACAGGACGTATTGGCTGAATTGACAAAGGGTAAAAGCAACAGGGAAATTGCTTCTTCGTTATACGTTACGGAAAAAACGGTTAAAACCCATATATCGAATATTTTTGCGAAGCTCCATGTACAGGACCGTACTCAGGCGGCTTTGTATGCAGTAAAGCATAATTTGACTGAGACGAATGAAAGCTAAATGAGATCGATAAATAAAAAACCTCACTTTTTCTCCGGCAGGAAAAAGAGTGAGGTTTTCGTATGGATTATAAAATTTCCTCGTCTGTCGTTTCGGACTGCGGAAGTTTTGTTACTTCAATATACAAAATGTGGTGACCGTCCAGTTCTGTTACTTTGAACTGATATCCTTCCGATTCAATGATATCGCCTTCTTGAACATCAAAGCGTTGAGTCATGAACCAACCACCGATTGTATCGATATCTTCATCTTCAAACGTTGTACCTAAAATGTCATTCATTTCCTGCAATAACATTTTAGCGTCAAAAATGTAGTGGTCTTCGGCGATTTCCTGAATTTCCGGAATTTCATCTTCATCGAATTCATCTTGAATATCACCGATAATTTCCTCGATAATATCTTCAATTGTTACTAAACCGGAAGTACCACCGTATTCATCCATTAAAATAGCCATGTGAATACGCTCGTTTTGAATTTTTAATAATAAGTCACTAATAGGAATTGTTTCGATTACTCGAATAACCGGTTGCATATAATCATCAACGAGCTTATCGCCATTTGCAGCATCTTTAATATAAGCTGTTAATAAATGCTTCATGTTAACAAGACCAATAACATGGTCTTTGTCTCCATCTGTAACAGGGTATCGTGTATATTGTTCAATGCCCATTACTTCAAATACTTCGCGAATCGTTTGTCCTCTTTCTATACTGATAATTTCAGTTCGAGGTACCATTATCTCCTTCGCTATTCGATCAGAAAACTCAAAAATACTATTAACATATTCGTATTCAGAGTGGTTAATTTCTCCACCTTTAAAGCTGTCTGATAAAATCATGCGAAGCTCTTCTTCAGAGTGTGCTTCTTCAGATTCAGAAACCATTTTCAAGCCGAACGCTCCAGTTAATGCACGTGCCGATCCGTTTAAAGTGCGGATGAAAGGATACATGATGTTATGGAACAAAATTAAAAATCCGGAAAGCTTTAATGTTACGGCTTCTGCTTTTTGAATAGCGAGAGTCTTTGGTGCTAATTCCCCTACGACAACGTGTATAAATGTTACGAGTGAGAAGGCAACAATAAATGAAAGAACAGTTGTGACATTACCGCTTAAGTTGAAGAACTCAAATACTGGGTGAAGAATTATTTCGAAAGTCGGTTCTCCGAGCCATCCAAGTCCTAATGCCGTAATTGTAATTCCGAGCTGACAAGCAGATAAATACTCATCAAGGTTTGAAATTACCTTTTTTGCCCGTATCGCAGATTTATTACCTTCTGCAACGAGCTGATCAATTTTTGTCGTTCTTACTTTAACTATTGCAAACTCAGTTGCAACAAAAAATGCCGTAGCGGCAATTAAGATAGCAAATGCTATCAACCTAATGGTTAGTTCGATTCCTATGTCTACGTCCAACTATATTCCCTATTTGCGGCGCAAATGAGCGTGGCAAATAAAGAGTACACCTCCTAAAAAAATTTTAATACTACAATCATAAAATATTTACGTAAAAAAAACAATTTATGAATTTGAAATTTGAGGAAAAAATTTGGAATAAGATTTGATGTCTATAATCAGATAAATGAATGATTTACCAGATGTGGATAAATTGATAGAAAATTGAAATTTCGATAGATTTATGCTATTGTGAAATGGTAGATAATGATAATTTAGTAGGCAGAAAAATTAGCAAACGCCAGCAACTATAATTTACTGCAGCCAGCTATTAAATTATGATTAACTCGAAACGCGCATAAAAATGGGAGCATCGAAAATTCGACTGCTCCCATTTCTTTTTTATTCGTAAACGTGAAAGAGCATTAACTCGTGAATCATTTTCTCAAGCTGTTCTTTCTGTTCTTCAGCAGGACTTTCCCCTAAGAATTTGATGCTACCATCTTTATAATATTCTGCTACATAACGTTTCTGCTCATAGAAAAAGCGGATGGACCACCCCGGAATTTGACTGTTTTCAAACAATGGCTTATAGCTAAAATGTTGAATCATGAAACTTCCCTCCCATTTTTATCGTACAAGAAAGTAGTACATTGTTGCAATTTTTCTTTTTTGAAATTAATAATAGAACATACACATGATGAAGAAAGAGTGAGCAAAATGGGAGAATTTATTTCGCTATTATTCCTGCTTGGTGTTGTAGGGGCTGTCGTTGGTGCAGCGACAAACTATATGGCAATCAAAATGCTGTTTAGACCTTATAAGCCAATCTATTTTAAAAAATGGAAGTTGCCGTTAACACCGGGGCTTATACCAAAACGCCGTGAAGATTTGGCGATTCAGTTAGGAAAAACCGTTTCGGAATATTTACTGACACCCGAAACAATTAAGAAGGAGTTTTTATCAAAGGAAATACGCGAAAATGTATTAACCTTTGCACAAAATAAAGTGACGCAAGAAATATTTACTAACGAAAAAACGATTAATGATTGGATTCGTTTGGCGGGTTTCACACAATTACCGCAAACTGTGGAAGGGAAAGTGGATGAACTTATTCACGTACAATTCCATAAAGTAAAAAATACGTTATCAACAAAATCTATTCGTGAATTATTACCGAATGATTTGGAGCCTGTGCTGGACCAGAAAATCGATGAGGCAGTTGTACAGATACTGCAAAAAGGCGAAGATTATTTTATGTCTCCAGAAGGTACAATGACAATCAAAAATATGCTGGATGACTTCTTATCGACAAAGGGTTCATTTGGCGGAATGATCCAAATGTTTTTAGGAGACTCGACATCACTCGTTGATAAAGTACAGCGCGAGCTTATAAAGTTTTTAAAAGCTCCAGGAACAGCTGCACTTTTACATCGGATTTTTACAACCGAATGGGAAAAAATTAAAAATCGTCCGGCAATGGACTTTATGAATGATGTAAACTTTGATACGATTGAAACGAGTATCCAAAGCTATGCAAAAAATGCACTGGCATTGGAGGCGCGCCTGGATAAAACGGTTAATGACTATTGGCCACAAGGAAAAGACTGGGCTACAAATGATCTTCTACCTAAAATGATGGATAAAACATTTATCGCAGCAGAAGGAAAAATCGAAGACGTACTGAAGAGATTGAATTTAGCCGAAGTCGTTCGAGAGCAAGTAGATTCTTTTCCTATCGCCAAATTAGAAGAGCTTGTACTAGGTATTATTAGTAAAGAGCTGAAATTAATTACATGGCTTGGCGGCATTATTGGTGGTCTTGTCGGGATCATTCAAGCGTTAATCGTCTTTTTGACGAACTAAAAAGAGAAAGTAGGAATATTACATGATTAATATTTACGAAGATATTAATAAACTTGAAGCAACATTCCGCAAGACTGATGAGTTTCAAAATTTAAAGAACGCAGTGGAAACTGTACGTGCAGACGAGGAAGCCAAAGTATTATTCACAAATTTCCGTGATGTTCAATTAAAGATGCAGGACAAACAAAATGCTGGTGAAGAAATTACAGAAGAAGAGTATGTATTTTTACAAAAAACAGCACAGTTAGCTCAGCAAAACGCTAAAATTATTGCAATGCTGGAAGCGGAAATGGCTTTAAGTGCAGTAATCCAAGAAATTAACCGTATTATCACACAGCCAATCCAAGCAATGTACGACGGACTATAAGATACAATGGGGTCACACTTTTGTGTGGCTCTTTTTTTATTTCAGGGAGTTTAAAGGCTATTGTGTCCGGACTAATTTACTTAAAATAAACATGTTTTTTTTCTTCTACCTTAATATTTGTTACAATGAGATAGATTTTTTATTTATTACAATAAGAAGGTAGAGAATAACATGAAAACGATTCATATTAACGAGCAATTTAAAGAAGACTGGACACGTGTTCTTAATCATATAGCCAATTTATTTTACGAGGATTCCGTTATTCAGATCGATCAGGATGGTTCGGATATGTCGATTGAATTTAACAAGTCTATCGATGAAAAATTTACGATTTTCACATTTGCCAAGCTAAAAGTGTATGGGCAGGAATATACGAGCGACTATTCGATTAAGTATGAGACTGAAGGAACGGAAAAAGAGCAAAACATCCGAATGAAGCGTGCACTGTCACATGTCATGCTTGATGTACTTGAACAATATTCCGGTATGACTCAGCAGTGGGGCATTTTAACAGGAGTCCGACCGACAAAGCTTTATCATAAATATCGTAAAGCCGGTATGAATGACGAGCAAATTGCCGCGGTGTTAAAAGAAGATTACCGAATTTCGGATCAGAAAATCGCATTGATGAAAGCGATTGTCGAGCGTCAACTTACCGTGATTCCGGATCTGGACGAGCTTGGAAAGGAAATTTCAATTTATATTGGGGTTCCGTTTTGTCCGACAATGTGTGCGTATTGTACATTCCCGGCCTATGCGATCCAATCAAATCGTAAGGCAGGGCGCGTAGAGAAGTTTATCGATGGTCTTCACATTGAACTGCGTGAAATGGGTAAATGGCTGACAGAAAAAAATATGCGTATTACTTCGATTTACTGGGGCGGGGGTACACCGACTTCAATCGAGGCACATGAAATGGATGCATTATATAAAACTATGTTCGATGCTTTCCCGAATCCAGAGTCTATTCGTGAAATTACAGTAGAAGCAGGGCGTCCGGATACAATTACACCTGAGAAAATCGAAGTATTGAAAAAATGGGGCATTGACCGTATTTCCGTTAACCCGCAAAGCTATACGCAAGAAACATTAAAAGCAATTGGCCGCCATCATACTGTTGAAGAAACAGTAGAGAAGTTTTGGCTATCACGCAATTCCGGTATGAATAATATCAATATGGATTTGATTATCGGCTTGCCGAATGAAGGTATTGAAGAATTCGAGCATTCGTTAGCGGAATCTGCAAAAATGCAGCCTGAAAGTTTAACGGTTCATACACTCAGCTTTAAACGTGCATCGGAAATGACGCGAAACAAAGATAAGTATAAAGTAGCCGACCGTGATACAGTAGGGAAAATGATGCAGATGGCAACAGAATGGACAGCTAAAAACGGCTATGTTCCGTATTACTTATACCGCCAGAAAAATATTTTAGGAAACTTGGAAAACGTCGGCTATTGTAAACCAGAAGAAGAGTCGATTTACAATATTGTCATTATGGAAGAAGTGCAAACAATTTTAGGTATCGGCTGCGGAGCTTCCTCGAAGTTCGTGCATCCAACGACCGGCAAAATTACACAGTTCCATAACCCGAAAGATCCAGCAGCATATATCCTGACATTTGAAGAATCAATCGCCAAGAAAATCGCCATTTTAGACGAGCTTTATTCTTAATTGATGATCTTTAAATATCGACAAATAGCACAGCCAAACTAGTGGCATGTGCTATTTGGTTTTTCTGCGAAGGGGAGATTTTTATAAAGAGGTCAACTTGTGTAAACTAGTAAGAGAGTAAAAGAAAAGGATTTGTTGCAATGAAAAAATTAATTGGACTGTTAATGTTCACGTTACTATTCGTAGCAGGATGTACAGAAACAGCCGAAGAAATATACAGAGAACCACTAAAAGAAATGGCCGTCCACTTTATTGATGTAGGACAGGGGGATTCCATTTTCATCGAAGCACCAAACGGGGAAACGATGCTTATTGATGGTGGCGTAAAGGGTGCCGGTACGGAAGTTGTCGCCTATTTAAAAGCACAGGGAGTCAACCGGTTGGATTATGTAGTTGCTACACACCCGGATGCCGATCATATCGGCGGACTGATTTCAGTGCTGAATTCCATCTCAATAAAGGAATTTATCGATTCCGGAAAAGTACATACGTCTCAAACATATGAAGAAATGCTAAGCCTCATTCAAGCAAAAAATATTAAGTTTACGATTCCTGAAGCAGGCGATGACATTCAACTTGAAGACAATCTTATTGTAGAAGTTCTTGCTGCAGACGAAACGGCTTCTGATAATAATGACGCTTCAATCGTTCTGCGCGCGGAATATCAAAATATTTCGTTCTTACTAATGGGAGATGCCGATCACGGCGTAGAGCAGCAGCTTTTACAAAAAGGAACCGATGTACAGGCAACTATTTTAAAAGCAGGCCATCACGGATCTAATACGAGCAGTTCGCAAAAATTTTTAGAAGCGGTGAGTCCACTAGCAACAATATTAAGCTATGGACAGGACAATAAATACGGTCACCCGCACGCAGAAGTAATTGATATACTGCAAAACGTAAACAGTGAAATATATAGTACTGCAGAAGCCGGAACGATTGTGATTACTACAGATGGGGTAACATATGACATAGATGCACAGCAGTGGTCAGGTATCGGGGCAACAAATTCGATACCGTTACCAGCTTCAACAAAGAGCGGTAAAGTCGAACTAATCAGCAAAGATGTGCATGAAGAAATTGTTGTCATCCAGAATAGTAGTAATCAAGCTGTTGATTTGGAAGGCTGGAAACTACTATCTGTTGAAGGCGATCAAGTATTTAATTTCCCGGATATTAATTTAGCACCAGGGAAAAAGCTTTCGATCACAAGTGGTCCCAATGCAAAAACAGGTGCGGCCACACTGGAATGGTCGAAAAGACAAATATGGTTAAACAGCGGCGATGCAGCCCAACTAGTCAATGCGAAAGGGGAAGTTGTAAGTGAACTACAATAAATACACGCTAGACCGATTTGATGGAGATTATGCGATTTTTTTAAAACGTCCGGAAGAAACGGAGCAACTTCTGATTCATCAATCTGAAATTCCATCAGAGCTTAAAGAAGGGGATATAGTAAATATTCTGGATGATGGTTTTGATTATAAGATTGAGTTACTGAAAGAAGAAACCGAAAAGCAAAAAACACGTGTCAATAATCTGTTACAGCAATTAAGAAACAAGGAATAACAGGGTTTTATTCCTTAATTACATTTGGACTCGAAAATTTAGAAAAATCAAAAAGTATCGGAAATTGTACGCTTTAGTATGGTAAAATATATGGGTACATATATTAATTTTAGGAGCGTAACAATGGCTATTAAAACAATAATTTTCGATTTAGATGATACTTTATTATTCGATCAACATTCAGTAAAAACAGCATTTGAAAAAACATGTGACTATGCGGCGACTAAAAAAAACGTCGACGCAAAAGATTTGGAAGAAGCGGTAAGATCGGCAGCGCGCAGTCTTTATGAAAGTTATCCTACATATGACTACACGGTATTAATCGGTATTAATCCATTTGAAGGTCTTTGGGGAACGTTTGATGATCCGACACCACAATTTCAGCAGATGAAGGAAATTGTACCTGCCTACCGTGCTGAAGCTTGGACAAAAGGTTTGGCAGCCCTTGGAATTGAAGATGCAGCATTAGGCGCAGAACTCGGGGAGCGTTTTGTAGCAGAACGCAAAAAAGCACCGTTTTTCTATGAGGATACATTTGCCGTATTGGATGAATTAAAAGGGAAATACGAGCTTGTGCTATTAACGAACGGTGCACCAAGTTTACAAAATTTAAAGTTGGAGATTACTCCGGAAATTGTACCGTATTTTGACCATATTATTATTTCAGGTGATTTCGGTAAAGGGAAACCGGATGCTTCCATTTTCAAGTTTGTAATGGAAAAAGCGCAGGTTACAAAAGATGAAGCCATTATGGTCGGAGATAATTTAATGACCGATATTTTAGGCTCGTCACGTGTCGGTATGCGCAATGTTTGGATTAACCGCGAAAGTAAACCGCACAATCCAGAAATAGTCCCGACATATGAAGTAACATCACTTACAGAATTTTTACAGTTAGTGAAAACTTTATAAACTAGTGACGCACTTTACTTTAAGTAAGTGCGTTTTTGCATTAAAAGAATGAATTTTCTAAAGATTCGTGCTATAATAAATGTATGAAAGGGATGAAAGAGGTTTTTCTATGGTAAATAATAATATATGTCGCTGTGAAAACTGCGACCGCACAAAAAATTCAGTTCAGATCAATCCGATAACGATTGCCCATCATACAGCATACCTTTGTTTGGCATGTGAACATGTGCTTCATTTACCTGAAAACAAAAACCGATTCTTCAGCCTTGTACGCAGTAAAAACAGAAAACATGCCAATCCGGAAATGGAAGGAGCACACCGTATACTGTCTGCATTTATTGCAGTTGGTGTATTATTTTTCGTTGCGATTGCAGCATTAGGGGTAGCGCAAAGTACGGACATTGTGACATTGCCTCTATTTGAAATGGACTCTATTCTAATAAATGAGTATTTATCTTTTCTACAACTAAAAGCATTGTAAATTATGGACCTGGTGAAACATTCACCAGGTCCTTTTATTTTATTTTCCTAACAGTTCGGAAACAGTCACAAATTCGTAGCCCTGTTTTTGGAGTGTTGCAAGAACTTCATCCAATGCGTCGGCAGTTGCCTGATGAATATCATGCATTAATATGATACTCCCATTTTTTGCACGTTCTTTTACTGCCTGCACCGTTTTTTCCGGATCACGATGCTTCCAGTCAAGTGTATCAATTGTCCACAGTACATTCGGAACATTTAATTGATCAGTAATCGTTTCATCATAGCTTCCATACGGCGGACGGAAGACAGTTGCCCGTTGACCGATCGTCGACTTGATAAGTGTATCGGTTGCCTGAATTTGCTGCTTTATTTCCTTAGTTGACAATGTCGTCAGTTTTTCATGGTTAAATGTATGGTTACCAATCTCATGGCCCGCGTTATATACGGCCTTTAAAATTTCAGGGTGTTCCTTCACCTCTTGCCCCACAACAAAAAATGTCGCCTTTGCCTCATACTTCTCCAACGTTTTTAAAATTTGTCTCGTCACTTTTGGGTGAGGGCCATCATCGAATGTTAAGGCAATTTTCTTATCCGTTGCCGGTTTCGGATTAACTGGTTTTACTGGTTTTTCTTTTACAACAGGCGGTGTAGCCAATCCATTCGTCAGCACATAGCCTGATAGTTTATCCGTTGTAACAAACGCCCAACCTTTTAAATTAGTGAGCATTTTAACAGGGCTGTTTTTACGTAACACACCAATTTCCGTACTCGAAGAACTGGCAATCTCTCTTACAACTAAATCGGCGGAACCTTTGACAATCATCGCTTTTGAAACAGGTTTCACAAGTGCCTGCTTATTGACAAAACCGGCAAGACGTCCGTATTTTACAAAAACAAAGTCGGCAGTTGCAGATCCGTAAAGCTCTACAATTGTATTTAAATGGAGCTTTCCTTTAATTTCGCTCTCTAGTTTATTCGTCACACGTACAAGTGGCTCTTCTTTTGCTTGTACGAGCATATATTGAGGGGTTGCAGACTTTAAATATTCGCTTGGAATATAGCCTATCACCGTTTTATATTGAATTTCAGCCCATCCATCCGCTTCTGAAAGTACGATAACGGGAGTTGCTTTTGACAGTGTAATTACTTTTTGCTTTAATGTTTTATCAAATACTTCGGTCTCTATTGTTGTGATTTTAATTGTTGCAGAAGGGGCTGCTGCATGGACACGCTCGTTATTTACTAGGGAAACACCAACGATACAGAAAACAATTAATAAGAAATAAAGTATTTTTCTCAACTAAACTCTCCTTTTATAAAGAAGTGAGCGAATAGAGTGAACGGTTGGTGGGAATAGGGTAGGGGTCTTCACTTTCGCCAAGTTTTATGTAAGATTTTATCCAATTGAAGTTTGAAATAATAAGGGATAAAATCGTCCTTTAAACTTATGTATGCGAATGGGAAATATGTTAAAACAAAAAACTACTGATGAAAGAAATTTTCGTTCATCAGTAGTAGAAATGATTATAGTGTAATGGCTTTTGCTTCATCAATATTTTCAAGTTGTGCAACAAAAATTAAATCTTCTGTTGTTACTTCGTTATCAACGACAAGCATCATGACTGCAGAGCCGCCGATTTGATCGCGCCCAACCTGCATTGTTGCGATATTGATATCTTTTTCTGCCAGCTTAGTAGCAACACGGCCGATTGAACCTGGCTTATCTTGGTTTTTAATGTAAAGCAGGTTGCCGTTAGGAATAACATCCACTACGAAACCTTCCACTTTAACGATACGGGCACCAAGACCATTTAATAAAGTACCAGCTACAGTATGTTTTTCAGTTTCAGTCACGATCTCAACCGTAATTAAATTTGTGAAGCCTTTAGCAGTTGTTGTTTTATGCTCATTAATTTGAATGCCGATACGCTCAGCTAAGTAACGTGCGTTGACATCATTTACGTGAGAGCCGTGGTTCGTAGAAAGCAGACCTTTAATAGCATTTGCTGTTAATGGACGTACATCAAAGTTAGCGACTTCACCAGCATAAGAAATATTTAATTGTTTGATGCTTTCTTCTGTAACCTGGATTAAAAACTTACCAAGCTTTTCAGCTAATGCGAAGAACGGTTCTACTTCCGCAAGCTTTTCTTTCGGAATAGATGGCATGTTTACCGGATTTGTTACAGTACCTGTTTTAAAGAATTTAATAATGTCGTTTGATACATCGACTGCTACTGATTCCTGTGCTTCCACTGTAGATGCACCTAAGTGAGGTGTTGCAATCACTTGTGGCAATGTTAACAGTTTATGGTCTGTTGCAGGCTCTTGTACGAATACATCCAGTGCGGCACCTGCTACTTTACCTTCAACAATCGCATCGTATAAATCATCTTCGTTAATGATACCGCCGCGAGCACAGTTGATAATACGGACACCGTCTTTCATAATGGCAAAACGTTCTTTGTTGATGATGTTACGAGTTTCAGGTAAAAGAGGTGTATGAACTGTTACAAAGTCTGCTGCTGCACATACTTCGTCAACAGTACCTTTTGTAATACCTAATTCTTTTGCACGTTCTTCAGTTAAAAATGGGTCATAGGCGATCACGTCCATACGTTGGCCTTTTGCACGGTAAGCTACTTCAGCACCGATACGGCCCATCCCAATTACACCTAATGTTTTGTTTTTAAGTTCAACCCCAACATAAGATTTACGATCCCATTTACCGTTCTTTAACGTGTTGAATGCTTGTGGAATAAAGCGGGCAAGTGATGTCATCATTGCGATTGTATGCTCAGCCGCAGAGTTCGTGTTCCCGTCTGGAGCGTTTACAACAATAATTCCGTGCTCTGTTGCGGCATTTAAATCGATGTTATCAACACCTACACCGGCACGCCCGATTAACTTCAAGTTTTTCGCTGCCTCAATAACTTCGCGTGTAACTGTTGTTTGAGAGCGGACAAGTAATACATCCACATCTGCAATTCGAGCTATTAATTGTTCTGGAGCTAATCCTGTATCAACGATGATATTTAAATTTAATTCTGTTTCTTGACGAAGTGGGAAAATACCGTCATCACTTAGTGGATCTGCAATAAATACGTTGATTGTTTTTGTTGCCTTTTCGATTAATTGTGTTGCTGTCATCATAATCTCTCCTTAAATTCACTATTATTTTTAAAAAACTATACAAAAAAAGCCTTCCGTCCCTTACGAATAACGTAAGGGGCGAAAGGCATTCATTAAACAAATCGCGGTACCACCCTTATTCGTTGCCGACCATTTAAAAAAATAGTCATACAACCTTATCAATATGCGTAACGTGCATGGGACGGAATAACTTACTTTGGATTTTCGGATATTCTATTCAAGAGTGGAACTAATTTAGCGTATACACTGGTTTACACCGACCACCAGCTCTCTTTGCTATACAAAACTAAATAGTATGTCTCTATCACAATAGTTTGTCGTTTTTAAATTTGATAACATCATAAACCCGATTGTTCATATTTGTCAACGGAATTTTCAAAATTGATAAATAATTAGTGAATTAATTAGCGAATATGAGGTTCTTTTACGAACGATATTTAGGATATATAAAGTTAATGTTCGTATTTAGTAAAAACTATGAAAGCGCTAACGATATTGATTTAAAAGGATTTGTTTGAATTTACAGAAAAATCGAGACACCAAGTATTTATCGGAAAAAATACGGTTTTACTATTTCAATAAAATTTTGCCTTAATTTAAATTTTCAACGCTTTAATGAAAAATAATAAAGAAGGTGAAATAAAAAATACCACGAAATTGTATAACAGATGCACTGACAAAGGGGGAGTAGAAAATGCATTATGATGCAATCGTAATTGGGGCGGGGCTAGCAGGTTTAACTGCGGTTTGTCAGCTTATAGATGCGCAAAAAAAGGTATTGCTTGTTGATCAAGAGCCCGAAAACTCAATCGGGGGTCAGGCATTTTGGTCATTTGGAGGACTATTTTTAGTAGATACTCCTGAACAAAGAAGGTTGGGAATAAAAGACAGTAAGGAGCTTGCATGGCAGGATTGGCGCGGCTCTGCAGGATTCGACCGATTAGAGGATGAGGATTACTGGGCATATGAATGGGCAAAGGCTTATGTGGATTTTGCAGCGGGAGAAAAATATGATTGGCTAAAATCACAGGGTATTCAATTTTTCCCGGTTGTCGGCTGGGCAGAGCGTGGGGGTGCTTTAGCAGGCGGGCATGGGAATTCGGTTCCTCGCTTTCATATCGTTTGGGGAACTGGCCCCGCGATTGTAGAGGCTTTTTCAAGTAAAGTATTGCAAGCTTCAGAGAGTGGTTTAATCGATTATTTGCCTCGCCGCCAAGTAACGGATTTAATAACTGAAGATGGCGCTGTTACTGGCATTCAAGGGAATATTTTAGAAAATAGTATCATTCGCCGCGGGGAGGAAAGCTCAAGAGAAGTCATCGGAACATTTGAATATACGGCAGATGCAGTCGTAGTAGCTAGCGGTGGTATCGGAGCAAATTTAGAACTTATCAAAGAAAATTGGCCGTCACGACTAGGTCTTCCACCGGAAAATATGGTGTCCGGTGTACCTGCATTTGTTGATGGAAAAATGCTCGAAATTACCGAACGGGCAGGCGGACGTATCGTCAATCGAGACCGGATGTGGCATTATACGGAAGGGTTGAAAAACTGGAATCCGATATGGAAAAACCATGGGATTCGTATACTGCCCGGACCGTCTTCGATGTGGTTTGATGCAACAGGAAACCGATTTAAAGCACCGAACTTTCCCGGTTTTGATACACTCAGCACACTTGAAGCAATTCAAAAAACAGGGTATGACTATTCCTGGTTTATTTTGACGGAAAAAATAATCGAAAAGGAATTTGCATTATCCGGTTCTGAGCAAAATATGGATTTGACAAATAAAAGTATAAAGGACGTGCTGAAGCGTGTTTTACCAGGGCCGCCAAAAGCCGTTCAGGCATTTAAAGAAAACGGGGAAGACTTTGTCATTGCGGATAGTTTAAAAGATTTAGTCGATGGTATGAACAAACTGGCAGGCAATGACTTGCTTGATTTTATGCAAATTAAAGAGCAGATTTTAGCGCGGGACCGTGAAATTGAAAATATCTTTTCAAAGGATGCACAAATTAATGCATTGCATGGAGCAAGAAACTATATCGGTGATAAATTGATCCGTGCAGCGAAACCCCACAAGATTTTGGATCCGAAAGCCGGACCGTTAATTGCAGTACGCTTAAATATACTTACAAGAAAAACATTAGGGGGATTACAAACCAATTTAAACGGGCAAGTACTAAATGATGAGGGCAACCCTGTTCAAGGACTCTTTGCGGCAGGAGAAGTCAGCGGTTTTGGCGGCGGTGGCGTTCATGGTTACCGTTCATTGGAAGGGACATTTTTAGGCGGGTGCTTATTTACTGGATTGCAGGTCGGTAAATATTTAGCCTCTTTAAAGCCGGTACAGAACAAAGCCAGAGCATTAAAAGTATGAAAATAAAGGAGATATGAAGTCATTTGTCGAAATGAATGATTATTCATAAATAAGGGGTGTATACAATTGAACTTTGAAACAATTAAGCTGGAAATTGCGGAGCGAAAAGCAACATTAACATTAAATCGCCCGAATGCTATGAATGCAATGGATTTTACAATGATGCGCGAGTTGGCGGATTGCTTTGAAGCGCTACATAATGAAAAGGATGTTCAAATTCTTATCATTAGAGGGGAAGGGAGAGTCTTCTCAGCAGGTGGCGATGTAAAAATGATGGTTTCATCAGACGACTTTTCTGATTTTGGAACGATTATGGAAGACATTTCACGTTTAGTGAAAGCTTATTATACACTTCCGATGATTACGATTGCACAAATTCATGGAGCTGCAGCCGGTTTAGGATTTAGTCTTGCATTAGGAAGCGATATCATTGTTGCGGAGCAATCGAGTAAATTAGCGATGAACTTTATCGGAATCGGTTTAGTTCCTGACGGTGCTGGACATTTCTTTATGAAGGAACGTCTAGGGACACCAAAAGCGAAACAAATGATATGGGAAGGAAAAGTGTTAAGCGGTGATGAAGCGTTAGCATTAGGACTCATTGATTATAATGTAGAAGATGGTCAGGCATTAGTAACAGTTGACCAACTTGTCGGCAAGCTGTTGGCGTCACCGATTTTGGCAAAGATTGAAACAAAGCTGATATTGCATAATGCGAACTTGCCTGTGTTAGAGCAAATATTGGAAGGCGAATCGGCAGGACAGGTGAAAATGCGCCAAACACAAGACCATTTAGAAGGGATTCAGGCTTTCGTCGGAAAGAGAATGCCGCAATTTGAAGGAAAGTAAATAATATCGGAGGATGCTAGTGAAACAACGCTGGCTCCTCCTTTTTTATTGGCTTATAAAATATTACTGTACAACATTACCGAATGCTTATATGATAGTGAAAGACGAAAAATGGAGGTAACTTCATGGACCAAATTTGGCTACCAAACAACCGGCGACAAATCGTACACAATGTGTATTGTCCCAATGTAAATGATGCGATTGCAATTTGCGAAATTGAATTAAAACAGCTGGATCAGGAACAAAGTAATTACTTGGAAGTCCCTTTCGAGCAATATAATGAAATACATGCGCATTTTAATAATAGCGATATTATTAAACAAGGTGCATTCACATATGAGCAAGTTCGTCACATATTAGATGCTGGGAATATCCATAATCTAGTCATTGATGAAAGAGGCTGCATCGATTTTAAGAAAGAAACGATCGGAATGAGTACCGCAATTTCTTTTGCTCAAAGTAAGTGGAATGGTGCAGAACGAGGTACCGCAGTTGAAAATGCAGTACTGACAGGTTTAACAGTTATAGGGGAACCATTTGCAGAAGAAGTAATCGAAAAGCAAATCGATAACCCGAATATTATTGACCATATTGAGCTGGATGAAGGCATTGCAAGTGCCGTAAAGAAAAACGGTGCAAAAGCAGTAGTGAAGAGGATGGCTAGTACGGCCACGAAAAAGGCGATGTACAGCTCTGTTATTGCTAAAAAGGCTATTACATTACTCAATGCAAATGTTGTGACAGGAGCAATCGTAACGGGTGTCATGTCGAGCGTCGATATAATTCGCACGATTAAAAAACAGATGTCTCCGGCACAACTATTTAAAAATATTTCCAAAACGGCTGCTAGTGTTGCAGGGAGTATTATTGGTTTAATCGTAGGTGGAGGAGTCGGCCTATCGATTCCGAATGTTAGTACAACTGTCATTAGCTTAATCGGCGGGATCATCGGTCTTATTATAGGGAGTATATTGACAACGACGCTTGTAAAAAAAGTGCTTGATCTATTTATAAAAGATGATGCTGTGAAAATGCTGGAAATCTTTAATGAGGAGCTTGTCAATTTAGTTGAGCAATATTTATTAAATGAAAAAGAACTTCAACTAGTGTTAAGCGATTTTAACGAAATGTATAATATGCAGGAAGAGTTCCGGAAGATGTACGCCACAGAAGATCGTGTTGAGTATGCACGATGTATGATTAAAAAGGAATTGAATCGTATTGTTAGGCTGCGCATGTATTTGCAAGTCCCAACAAACGAAGAGCTCTATGAGGCAATTAGACGCTTAGTATAATAAAGAGGTGCCCTGAATTTCAGGGCACCTTCTCATTTATCCCGCATACACGGGAGATCAACTACCGGTAAAAGCCGGATTGATCGTTTCATTATGTAGGTTTAATTTTAAACGTGGAATAAAATTAATTTACCTGATGAGTTTACTAATCGGTGTGTTTTTTCAGCAATACCTTTTTCTTCGATTTGCTTTTGACCTTCGACTTTTGCAGCATCATCGTTTGCGAAATTCCACACTTCATCAAACAATGTTTCCCCAGTTTTTTCAAATGCAGTAAAACGATAATTCTCCATTTAAACCACCCTTTATAAGCAAGATAATATAATTATACTAGAAATTTTTAGAAAATTCACGAAGCAACCATCATTATTAGAGAAATATTTGCATTTTATGAACTGTTCATGAACATTTTACTTTATCGATATTTACCCGACTTTATGGGTAGTTAAACGCCATTTTGCAAAAAAAATTTTAGCTTTCTGTAGTGGGTGAGCAATTGATAGTCTTTTAATCGATAAATAACGCATATACATGTTACAATAAATTGTAATAGAGTTATAAAGGGGCGATTACTTGTGAATGGAATTACAAAACTCCAACCTGGTGAACAAGTGGACCAATATTTATTGATAAAAGAAGCAAAAAAAGGCGTAACGACTGTCGGGAAGCCTTTTATGTCACTAATTTTACAGGATCGTAGCGGCGATATTGAAGCGAAGCTATGGGATACAAATGAAGAACATGAAAATCTATACCGTGCACAGGTAATTGTAAAAGTTGGGGGAGAGATTCACGACTATCGTGGAAAAAACCAACTGCGTGTGAAACAAATCCGACCTGCACGTGATGAGGAAGGCGTTCAAATCAGCGATCTTTTGCCGACTTCTGCTGTGCCAAAAGAACAGTTATTTGAAGAGCTTACACAGTACTTCTTTCAAATTCAAAATCCGAATATCTCGCGTATTACACGCAATCTTACAAAAAAATACCAAGATCAATTACTGATATATCCTGCAGCAACTAAAAATCATCATGACTATGCATCGGGTTTACTTGACCATGTTGTATCAATGCTAAAATTAAGTGAGGCGATTTGTGATTTGTATCCGACGCTGAACCGTGATTTATTGTATGCGGGTGTTATTTTGCATGATATCGGTAAGGTAATCGAGCTGAGCGGTCCGGTAGGTACAATGTATACGGTGGAAGGTAACTTGCTTGGTCATATTTCGATTATGGTCAATGAAATTGGTCAAGCTGCCAATGAGCTGAAAATCGAAGGTGAAGAAGTGATGCTGCTTCAACATCTAGTGTTGTCACATCACGGAAAAGAAGAGTGGGGCAGCCCGAAAAAGCCTATGATTCAGGAAGCGGAAATTTTACACTATATTGATAATATTGATGCGAAGATGAATATGCTGACACGTGCCCTTGATAAAACGAAGCCTGGTGAATTCACAGAGCGTCTATTCCCATTGGATAACCGCTCATTCTATAAGCCGACGATTTAAGCTGGCTGGTTTTTTGCAGACACTTAATAGATTTAAAAAATAAGGCCTTTCAAATTCTAAACAAATTTGAAAGGCCTTTAATTATGAGAAAGATTATTATGGCTTTATTTGTATTGATTATCCTGCTGGAATTTCACCATGAAATCAGCAAGGGCTTTGCATGTTTCGACTGGGACAGCGTTGTAAGTAGAAGCGCGGCAGCCTCCTACAGAACGGTGACCGTTTAAACCGACAAATCCGGCTGTTTTTGCTTCAGCAAGGAATTTTTTCTCCAGCTCCTCATCTGCTACACGGAACGTAATGTTCATCAATGAACGAGAATCTTCAGTTGCATGCCCGAAGTAGAAGCCGTTTGAATTGTCGATCACATCATAAATATACTTCGCTTTTTCTTCATTACGCTGTTCGATCGCCTCTAAGCCACCTTCAGCTTTCACCCACTTCAATACTTCGCCTAACATATAAATACCGAAAGTAGGAGGCGTATTGTACAACGAGTTATTTTTAGAATGTGTTGCGTATTTCAGCATTGTCGGGATATTTGAATTTGCTTTCTCAAGAAAATCTTTACGGATGATTACAACAGTTACACCTGAAGGGCCTAAGTTCTTCTGTGCACCCGCATAAATCATGGCAAATTTCGATACATCAATTTTTTTCGATAAAATATCTGAAGACATGTCCGCAATTAGTGGAAAGTCACCAGTAGTCGGGAACGTTTTCCACTGAGTACCGAAAATTGTATTGTTTGATGTTAAGTGAAGGTATGCTGAATCTTCATCAATTTGGATATCTGAAAGAGCCGGGATATTTTTGTAGTTAATGCTTTTTGAGCTTGCTGCCTCTACAGGTGTCCCGAACAACTTCGCTTCTGCAAAGGCTTTTTCTGACCATGCACCTGTTTGGATATAGCTCGCCTTTTGTCCTTCTTTTAAGAAGTTCATTGGAATCATTGAAAATTGAAGGCTTGCTCCACCTTGTAAAAATAGTACTTCATAGTTTTCAGGGATTTCATATAACTGGCGTAAATTTGCAATCGCTTCATTATGTACTTCTTCAAATGCAGCGCTACGATGGCTTAATTCCATTACAGACATACCAGTACCTTTAAAATCTACTAACTCTGCCTGTGCTTTTTGTAAAACTTCTAACGGTAATGCCGATGGACCAGCATTAAAGTTAAATGCGCGTTTTGTTGTTACTGTCAATGCAATCACTCCTGAATTTTAGTATAAGAATATATAAATTGATAATATACCCTTTCAGAACAAATATGTGAAAATTCTTGAAATTATTTTTTTAATAGTCATAAAAGAGAAGAATTTATAGAAAATTTATAGATTTTTGTCACAAAGGAAAAGGGAATGTTCGTGTTTTGAGCATATTCACTTTTATAACCTTGTTTATTAACAGGAACTATGCGAGTATAGAGGGGATGAAATACAGGAGGTAAATAAAAATGGAACAATTGCCGAAATGCCCGGTATGCGGATCAGAGTATACGTATGATGACGGACAGAATTATGTGTGCCCTGAATGTGCGCATGAATGGTCTCAATCAGCGGAAACAGTTCAAGAAGAAGGATTAGTCGTACGCGATGCAAACGGCAACCTGTTAGCTGATGGTGATACCGTAACAGTTGTAAAGGATTTAAAAGTAAAGGGAAGCTCTTCTACTTTAAAAATCGGTACACGTGTTAAAAATATTCGACTTGTAGAAGGCGACCACAACATTGATTGTAAAATCGATGGTTTTGGTGCAATGAAACTGAAATCGGAATTCGTGAAGAAAAACTAAAAAATGCGAGGCCCGTTTTTTGGGTCTCGCATCTTTATATCTCAACGATTATTCAGCTTTGAAGCCTGAAAATGCGTCTTTTAAATCTTTGTCTTTTACTTCTACATCAGCATCGTTAATTAACTCTGCCATTTTTGTGTTCCAATCAGCTTTTGTAGCTGCGATTGATTCACGGATTTCTTCTTTTTTGTCTTCAAGTTTACCGTAATCTTTAACATCACGTTTTTCAGTCACTTGAATGATGTGGAAGCCGTGTTCAGATTGTACAGGCTCACTGATTTCATCTACTTCCAATGCATATGCAGCATCGTTGAATTCAGGCACCATTGTACCTACTGTAAACCAACCTAAATCTCCGCCTTGTGCTCCAGAACCTGGATCAGTTGAGAATTCTTTCGCTAGTTTAGCAAAATCTTCTCCAGCATCTAATTTAGCCTTAATCTCTTTTGCAGTCTCTTCATCTTCCACTAAAATATGGCGAGCGTTTAATTCTTGAGATGCTTGGTTGTAGTACTTTTCGATTTCCTCGTCAGTTACTTCAACATCTTTTAAAGCTTTCTCTTGTAACAATGTGAAACGAATATTTGTTTTTAACGTTTCTTCAGTTAAATTGCTTTGTGCTAAAACAGACTCATAGCTTTCGCCATACTGCTCTTTTACACCCTCCAATTCTTCTTCGATTTCCTCATCTGTTACTTTATATTTATCGTTTAAAATCTGTTCAACTACTACTTGTTGCAGTAATTGATCGCCAGCGATGTCCTTCATTGAATTGTAAAATTCTTCTTGAGTGATATCGCCTACGCTTGTTGATACTACAACTTCATCTCCAGGATTACTGCATGCAGCTAAACCGATTGAAGCAGCAACTGTTAATGCAAAAATGGTCTTTTTCATTTGAATACGCTCCTAACTTAACTTTAATGCAATTGTAACTATAACATAAACGATTTAAAAACAAAATGGTTGCATGTGAAGAGCGCCTAAGTTTTGTATAAACAAGTGCATACGATATTGAGAGAAAGAGAGAAGGGAGGTGTCAATATGGGTGGCGGAGGTTACAATGGCGGCGGCTCTGGCTACGGCTCTGGCTTTGCTTTATTAGTTGTATTGTTTATCTTATTGATTATTGTAGGTGCAGCTTTCATCTACTAAGAAAGAAAGGTGTGTTAAAAGTCTTTACGACTTTTAACACACCTTTTCCAATTATTAAAGTATGGACCAAAAAATTTATTACATAAATAAAATTTCTTTAAACGGCTAGCAGTACTTCAACGTACATGCTTACAAGTAAAATCGTAATCAGTAAATTAATCGTACGGAAAATTTTTGGCTGTTTTTCTTCTGGAATTTCACGTCGACTGCATAATGCGGCAGTCATTCGATTTATTTGGAATAAGTATATTACTGAAAATAAGATTACAACAAGTAGTAACAAATTTATTCCTCCCCTCTAAAGCATCAATAAAACCTAAATATCAAGCGGAACTAAAATTTCATAACCTCTTGGCGTTTCTTCAATTATAGCATTGTTTGGCGCATACATTAAATTTTTCACATATAAAAAATCCATGAGACAAATACAGCAGTGAAAAGCGAGCAATCCACTAAAATAATGCGCATATTCAGGGAAGTAAATGCCTCCCGCGATTAATGCTGCATTAATAACAATAAAAGGCGTAACGAGTGCGAAAATGTAAGACTTTTTTGGAATGCCGTTTTGCAGGCGCATCCGGACAACCGGCATTAAATGTTGAAATTTAAAACGAAAGACGAGTGATTTTCTATATTGAAACAGAGCGATATAATGTAAAAATTTGTGCATAGGATAAATAAAAGGTATTACTAATAAAACTAACCATAAATGGCGATCGATATGCTTGCCATTAAAATTAAAACTAAATGCAATGTATGAAAAGCAGAATACAAGGATGAAAAGGATGATTGCCAATAATACAAGTCTTCCTGTACCGTATTCACGCTCTATGTTGATAGTTTTCCAACAATGCATGTGAGCCCCCCTAAAACATAATGGAAAAGGACGTATTATGCTTTTCCATTAATGAAACAATATTAAACATAAAACTAACTATAATAAATAAAAAAAGAAATGTCATCAATTTAAATTGGCGACATTTCTTACTATAAATTTTATGAAGTTGTAGTGATTGACGGCTTTCCTTTATCATCAATTGTTTCTTTAAAGTTAAAGAAAGATCGTTCGAATATTTCGATGAAGTCTTCCCCATAAATATTGCGAATAACAGCCATTACATCTAAAAACTCAGGGAAACGTCCGTAAAGTTCTTTTAATGGCAATGCACCTGTTAAAATCGTATGTTCTGTATCGTGATAATGATCGTACATACGTAGGATGAGTTCTGCCCCTTTGTCAGTCAACTCAACATATGTATTACGTTTGTCTTCATCACGTTTTGAGAAAGTAAGTAATCCACGTTCTTCTAATTTTTTTGAAAAGTTGAAAGCGGTAGATACATGCATGACACCAAATTTAGCTACATCTGAAATGGAAGCACCTTTCAAATGATATGAAATCCATAAAATATGATGTTCATTAATATTTAAATCAAAAGGTTTAATCCATGTTTGCCAATCTTTTTCGATAGCTTTCCATAGTGCTTTCGAAAGTTGTGCGACTCTTTGGCTAAATAACATAGCCTCTCGTTGCGAGTATAAATCTTCTGTCAAAGCAATCACCTTCTTCTTTCATTTAACATTTTAAAAATATTATAGCAATAAAAGAAAAGAGTTTAAAGTTAGAAAAATGGAATAATTCAACATTGGTTGAATTATGCTATAAAAAGATAAATTTGGGATTAATTTGACTGATATGAAACTTTCGTATAGTTCTAAAGATTTAGTGGTGAATTGTTATTCATTACTCATTATTTCTATTTGAAGGAATATTTTTCTCGATTTCACTTATAGAATTCTGTAATTTCTCTATTTCTTGTTTTAAATTTATTGCTTCCGGTTCTATCTGAGTTTTGAAATTTGCGAAATTATCCTTTAATTCATTTACTATACTAGGCATACTATTTTGCACTTCTGCCTTTAAAGTTGTGATCGATTGCTTTACATTATTTAGTTCATGTTGAACGTCTTGGAGCTTTGATTTGGCGTTTTTTGTATTTTCCAATAAGTTCTGGCGTAAAGCTGTCCCTGATTGTGGTGCTGTAAATAAAATAACAGCCGCACCGCTAACGATGCCTGTTGTAATACCTAGTAGAAATGATTTTGCTTTCATATTGATAACCTCACTTTATTTATATTTGTTATCCAAATCTTTTTCCAAATCCATGTTCCGATAAACATTGAAAAGATTGGGCGGGAAGGTACTAAAAGAAAAACCAGCATTTTCATAGATGAAAAAGATGCTGGCCATAGTCTTCTTATACAATCTTGTAAATATAACTGATAGGAGCAATTATAAGTGTGATTTAATTTCCTCAGAAAGTGTCGACAGCAAATCTGGCGGGAATTCCTGTGAACGACCATTCCAGTTGACAACTAGTCCATCTTTTTCGTCATAGCGCGGAACGAAATGCAGATGGTAATGGAAAACGGTTTGACCTGCTTCAGCACCGTTATTATTAATTGTATTCATACCAGCCGGGTTAAAAGCAGCTTTAATGGCATTAGCTACTTTTGGGGCAGCAGCATATAAATTGCGTGCTACATCTTCGGACATTTCAAATAAATCTTTGCAATGTGTTTTCGGGATTAACAGTGTATGGCCTTTTGTTAATGGGGCAATGTCCATGAAGGCAAACGTATGCTCATCCTCATAAACTTTAATACTTGGAATTTCACCGGCAATGATTTTGCAAAATAAGCAATCACTCATCGTATTTATCGCTCCTTTTTTATTTTTGATTTTCACCATTAGAAGTTAGAAAATAATGTTATTGTAAATTGAAAGAAATACAGGGCGGTAAATTCACTTGGAAAGCATCCGCCTGCAATAAAAATCAATTGTACAACCCCAATTTCTGGTGAAGATACTATTATTTTTCTTTATTCTATCATAGATTATTCGGAAAACTACTTTCTTATATGAAGGATTTACTTTTTATTCTTTGAATTGAGTGTTGCATTCAGTGTTCAATTTTATTCGCTTTTGATAAACTAAATTTTAGAAAAGAGGAGTGACGACTGTGACAATTTTACAACTGCAAAATGTAACAGGTGGTTATACGAGAAAGCCTGTGATTCAAGATTTATCATTTGAAATTAACAAAGGAGAGCTCGTTGGACTAATCGGCCTTAACGGTGCTGGGAAAAGTACGACGATCAAGCATATTATTGGCACGCTCTTACCGCGCTCTGGAGAAATTCGTTTAAACGGTGTGACGTTAAAGGAGAATTTGGACAAGTACCGATCAAGCTTCTCCTACATTCCGGAAACACCCGTACTATATGAAGAATTAACATTAAAAGAACATTTACAATTAACGGCGATGGCCTATGGTTTAGATGAAAAAACATTAGATGAACGCTCGGAAGTTTTATTGAAGGAATTCCGTATGGAAAAGCGATTAAATTGGTTCCCGTCGCACTTTTCAAAAGGGATGCGCCAGAAGGTGATGATTATGTGCGCATTTTTAGTCGATCCGAGTCTGTATATTATCGATGAGCCTTTTGTCGGTTTAGACCCGCTCGGCATTCAGTCATTACTTGACCAAATGGATGATAAAAAACGTGCAGGTGCCTCAATTTTAATGTCGACACATATTTTATCGACTGCAGAAAAACATTGTGACCGCATCATTCTGCTTCATGAAGGGCGCGTACGTGCACAAGGGACTATGAATGATTTGCGCAAAGCGTTCAATATGCCGACTGCGACACTCGATGATTTATATATTGCGATGACAAAGGAGCAGGACAATGAACAGCATGCATAGTGTATGGGCTAAGCGCTTCGAGCATTACATCGGCGAAGTGATGAAGTATATGCGCTTCGTCTTTACAGGGCATATTGCGATTGTCCTTGTCTTTATCGCAGGGGCAGGAGGATATCAGTACAGCGAATGGCTGAAAGTCGTGCAGCCGGATTTTCCGGCAGAGTGGCTCATTGCCGTTATAGTAGGGGGCTTAGTTGCATTCAGCAGACCTGTTACATTACTGAAAGAACCGGATCAAGTGTACTTACTGCCGCTGGAAAGCCAAATGCCGAACTATTTCAAAAAGGCGATGAACTGGACATTTTGGTCACAGCTGTTAGTGCCGGTCGTTCTGTATATAATAGCGATCCCGTTATTGAAAGAGGTTACGACACTTGGTGTAGGTGAAATTTGGCTGACTGCTGCATTTATCGCAGTTTTGAAATTTATTAATGTTCGCGCAGAATTTAATTACCGCTATGCGAATCGTGGGAATGCCATAGTACTCGACCGATTTGTACGGGCAATCGTGTCGATTATCGGAATCCAAATGACATTGACAGACGGTTTGCTGGGCATCGTATTTCTTATTATGATGGCTTACTATAAATTTACATTGAAGAAAAAAGTGCAGGATAATCCAGTGCCTTACGAACATTTTATTAAGCTTGAGCAAAATCGTATGATGCGTTTTTACCGCTTTGCCAACTACTTCACAGATGTCCCGCATTTAAAGGGTTCTGTAAAACGTCGTGCGTGGCTCGATTTTGCTTATAAAGCGATCAGCTACAAGAAGGAAAATACACAGGCGTATTTAATTTATCGTACGTTTATCCGTACAGATGACCATTTTTATTTATGGGTACGGTTAACGGCGATTTCGGCTGTTATTGCGATGTTTATTACGATTCCATTTGTAACTTGGATCGTTGCAGGTGCTTTGGCATTTGCGACAACGCTTCAGCTTAAGTATGCGCTTATGTCAGCAGGGGATTTCCGAATGGATATGCTTTACCCGATCCCTCGCGATACGAGAAAACAGGCTGTCGCAAAACTGCTTCGTCAACTAAGCATTGTACAGGCTATTATCGTGACACTTTGTGCAGTGATGCAGCCGCAGTTTTACATCATTCCGGTTGTCATTATCGCAGTCAGTGAACTGACGATGAGAATGTCAAAGTAAAAATAGAATTTTAATAACAAAAAAGGCACCCATTTTCTTGAGCGAAAATGGGTGCCTTTTATGTTTATAACAAGAATCCGCCAATTAATAATCCAACGACGATTACTATAATAGAAGGAACTTTGAATTTTTCCAAAGCAATATAGCTGCCGACAATCATTAAGATCGTTGGAATCAGTTTATTTGATTCATAGGAAGACTTTGCAAAATCGAATGTTAATGTAATTAATAATACAGCAATTGCAGGTAATACAAAGCTTGATAACCGCATTACTTTAGGCGAATCTCTATATTTATGTAGTAGATTCAAAAGTGTGATCATTAAAATCAGGGTAGGGGCAACTGTCGCGAATAACGCTAAAATACTCCCTAAAAATCCGCCAACTTCAAAGCCGATATAGCCCGCCATCTTCGTTGCGATAGGACCGGGCAGTGAATTTGCCAAAGCAAGAAACTCACTGAATTCACTTTGCGTCATCCACTCATACCTGTCTACCACTTCATGTTCAATTAACGGGATGGAAGCAGGCCCGCCACCGTATGCTAAAAGGTTTGGTATTAAAAATGCAATAAAAAGTTTCCAAAATATCATTGTTCTTTTCCTCCTTTAGCGGGTAATGCAAGCGCTAATACTAAGAGTGAACCAATGATGATCCCAGGGTGGAGACCAAATACAACAATCGTTATAAAGCTGAATAAGAAAATAATAGCGCTGATTTTTAGACCTAAAGCTTTATGCGATTTTTTTAAGAAGTCGAATGCATAAAGCCCCATCATAACTGTCACAATGGGTATAACTCCTTTAGACATATTATTGATAAAATCGGAGTTACTAAATTGTTTCAATGAATTTAATAGAATAATAATTAATAGTACAGTCGGCATTACCGAGGCAAACAGGGCGTTGATTAACCCGAGCATTCCTCCTATACGGTAGCCAATATAACCTGCCATCTTTGTCGCAATCGGTCCAGGCAATGTATTTCCGATTGATAACACATCAGAAAAATCATCATCTGTCATAAGTTTATATTTTTCTACCACTTCTTTGTGAAGTAATGGAATAATCGTCGGACCTCCACCGAAGCCAAGAATTCCAGACACAAAAAAAGCTTTAAACAACTGAATTTGAATTTTCACATCATAACCGCCTTTTAATTAGTGGAAGCAGAATAATTCGGAAAACGAAATTTTCTAAATATGTATTATTTTATATAAAAATGCTACGAAATACAATCGTAGCATTTTTCATAAAAGCATTATTCTTTTGAAGCGGCACTATATGTCGTAATATAAGAGGATGAGTTAAACATCGACTGTAACACTTGTGTCGTACCTTCAAAAACAGGGGCAAATGAAGTTTTATACTCATCGCTGGCTTTCCAAACTTCATAGGAAGCAGGTCCACCCCATTGAATAATAAATAAATAGGTTTCTGCTTTAACCGGTCGCAGTAAACGGTAGGCAATTACAGCGTCATTGGAATTCAATGCAGGGATGACGTCGAGAGCTTTTTTCTCGAAAACCGGGCGTTCATCTGACATAATGGGCATATTGAAAAAAGTAAAATAGCCCTTTTGTGTGAACTGCCCATCTTGTGCAATGACTTCAAATTTGCGAGGTACTGCGAAAATAGATTTTTTATCTGTTTCGTGCAACACCACCGAATTTCCATTTCCGTGCAATAAAATTAATGGTTGCTGTGGATTTTTTACGATTAATTTTTCCATATAATCAGGTGTTCCTGAAGTTACATAAAAATTCATATATACCGACCTCCTTACACTATTATTTCCATTTATAAAGATGTTCAAGCCATTTGTCAAAAAGTTCTATAGCAGAAGAGACAAATTTATGACATTTATTGAAGAAATCTATACAATTATTTATGAAAAGTTTATAGTCGATGATGGATATCAATGACGTTTTTGAGGTATAGAATAAAAAAGAATTTACTTTAAGGGGTAGAAATCAAAAATGATGAAATTTAATGACACATTATTACGTGCTGCTCGCGGTGAGCAAGTAGAACATACGCCAGTTTGGTTTATGCGCCAGGCAGGCCGTTCACAGCCAGAATATCGTGAAATAAAAGAAAAATATTCATTAGAAGAGATTACAATGCAGCCGGAGTTATGTGCATATGTGACGCGTTTACCTGTTGAACAATACAATGTAGATGCAGCGATTCTTTATAAAGATATCGTTACCCCTTTACCAGGAATGGGAATTGATGTAAAAATAAAAGCGGGAATCGGTCCGGTTATTTCAAATCCTATCCGTTCAACTGCTGATGTAGAAAACTTACGTGATTTCAACGCACAAGAGCATACACCTTACGTGCTGGATACGATTAAAATGCTAACAACAGAACAGTTAAATGTTCCGTTAATCGGTTTTGGCGGTGCTCCGTTTACGCTTGCGAGCTATATGATCGAAGGCGGCCCAAGCAAAAACTACGCTAAAACAAAATCATTCATGGTTTCACAGCCAAAAGCATGGTTTGCTTTAATGGAAAAACTGGCTGATATGATTATTGTAGATATTACAGCACAAGTAGAAGCTGGTGCAAAGGCAATCCAAATTTTCGATTCTTGGGTTGGTGCATTAAATGTAGAAGATTACCGTATTTTCATTAAACCGACGATGACACGCATTTTTGCTGAATTGCGCGCATTAAATGTGCCGTTAATCCAGTTTGGTGTAGGTGCATCGCATTTAGTAAATGAATGGCATGACCTGCCAATCGATGTAGTAGGTTTGGACTGGCGTTTACCAATTCGAGAAGCAGAAGCACGCGGCGTAACAAAAGCGGTACAAGGGAACTTGGATCCTACATTATTACTTGCAGATTGGAACGTAATCGAGGCACGCGCGAAAGATATTGTTGATCAAGGTTTAGCGCATACAGGAGGACATATTTTCAACTTAGGTCACGGTGTCTTCCCAGAGGTAGATCCAGCTGTATTAAAACGACTAACAACATTTGTACACGAATACAGCCGCGAACAAATTGCAAAACGGTCATAATACAACAATAAATTTAAATTTGATTATTCACCGGTGAAGGTGAGAAAACTATATAGATTAAGGTTGACTGGAGAACCCAAAATTAAATGGGATGTAAAACCTTTAAAACTAAAAAAAAGAATCGTGTTTAAAAACATGCAGAGGTGAACTTACATGAAAGAAGTACGCGGGTTATTAGTAATGGCTTATGGTACGCCATATAAAGAAGAAGATATCGAACGTTATTACACACATATTCGTCATGGCCGCAAACCGAGCCAGGAACATTTGGACGACTTGACAGAACGTTACCGTGCAATCGGCGGTATTTCTCCGCTTGCGAAAATGACGGAAGCACAAGCTCATGCATTATGTGCACGTTTGAACGAAGTACAGGACGAAGTGGAATATAAAGTATTTATCGGCTTAAAGCATATTGAACCTTTTGTAGAAGATGCAGTAGAAACAATGGTGAAAGAAGGAATCACTGAAGCGGTATCAATCGTTTTAGCACCACACTTCTCAACTTTCTCTATTAAATCGTACAATGGACGAGCGAAAGAAGCAGCTGAAAAATTAGGAGGCACGTTAAACATCACTTCTGTTGAAGCATGGTATGACGAACCGAAATTTATTGAATTCTGGAAAAATGCCGTAAATGGCGAGTTGGCAAAAATGACAGAAGAAGAGCGCGCAAATGCTTGCCTAATCGTGTCAAACCACTCATTGCCGGAAAAAATTAAACTTGCGGGCGATCCGTATGAAGAGCAGTTAATCGAAACAGCACGTTTAATTGAAGAGGCTTCTGATATTGTGAATGTTGAAGTAGGCTGGCAATCAGCTGGACAAACACCAGAGCCATGGCTAGGACCGGATGTACAGGATTTAACGAAGGAATTATTTGAGCAAAAAGGTTATAAAGCATTCATCTATACACCAGTAGGATTTGTAACAGAGCATTTAGAAGTGCTTTATGATAATGATATTGAATGTAAAGTGGTATGCGACGAAATCGGTGCAAGCTACTACCGCCCGACAATGCCGAATACACATCCTTTATTCATTGATGCAATGGTAGATGCAATCAATAAAAAATTAGCGAAATAGTAGAGAGTGATGATGAGGGTGACTTTAAAAAGGAACAAGGTTGTTATCGTTGGCGGTGGCATCACTGGTTTAACGACGGCATACTATTTACAGCAAAAAACGAAGGCGCATAATTTACCGATAGAAATCGTGTTGATCGAAGCGTCACTACGTTTAGGTGGTAAAATCCATACTGTACGTCAAAATGGATATATTATCGAACGTGGGCCTGAATCGTTTTTTGATACAGGTAGCAGTGTCCGAAAGTTGGCACGTGATTTAAATATCGAACATGAGATGATTCAAAATAATTATGGTCGAACATTCATCGCAGTTGGTAGCAAGTTACACCAAATTCCGAGCAATATTCTGCTCGGAGGGTCACCTAAAATCTTCCCGTTCATGACATCGAATGTTCTATCTTTAATTGGGAAATTCCGCGCAGCAGGGGATTTGCTATTGCCTAAATTACCGCATGCGGCAGACGAACCGATCAGTGAATTTTTCAATCGACGCTTTGGTAAAGAAGTTGTAGAAAATTTAGTAGAGCCGGTGTTGGCAGGTACTTTTGCAGGTGATGTCGATCATCTTAGTATGCAATCGATGTTCCCGCAGTTTTATCAGTTGGAAAAAGAATATCGCAGTTTGCTTCTCGGTATGAAAAAAACCGGTAAAGGTATTTACGCGCTCGTAGATACTCCAGGAGAACTACATTACGAATCATTTGAAAACGGGCTGGAATCATTAATTGAAACATTGGAAAAAGCTTTAACCGATGTAACGATTTTAAAAGGTTTGAAAGTGAATTCCATTGAAAAAAATAATGATGGCACTCATCTTATTGAACTGAATGATGGGACGTCTATACAAGCAGATAAAATTGTTGTAACGACACCGTTTAATGTAACGAAAAGAATCTTCCTGGACTCTGTAACGATGCAGCAAGTTCCGGATATGAATTATGCTACAATTGCAACGGTTACGATGGCATTTGAAAAAGGTTCGATGCAAAAATATGAAGATGCACTTAACTTCTTCGTTTCACGCAATAGTCATTTTGCCATTACAAGCTGTACGTGGAGTCACCGTAAATGGGATAATGTTTCTCCGGATGGCCATGAACTGCTTAGGGTTTACATTGGCCGTGTAGGGGATGAATCGATTGTGGAGCTTCCCGACAGTGAAATTGAAAAAATCGTATTGCAGGACCTGGAACGGGCGGTAGGTTTGGGCGCCCAGCCGTTATTGACGACAGTTGCCCGCTGGAAGGAGGCAATGCCTCAATATACAATTGGTCATGAGTCTCGCATGTCAACTATGAAAAAACAGTTTTATCAAGAGTTTCCGAATGTCTTTTTAACAGGAAGCTCGTATGAGGGAATCAGTATTCCAGACTGCGTATTACAAGGAAGAAATACTGTCGAGCAATTGCTCAACCAGTTGGCAGAGTCAAAATTAGCAATGTAACAATTCAATAGACTAGTTGAACGAAATGCTGTATTTAAAAGTGAACCGCTATTAATGCAGCATTTTTGTTTGAAGAATTTTCTAATGGTTCACAAATTTATCTTAATTATAGTATGCATCTGTCCGGAATTTTTAGTACGCTATTAAGGATGGGGAAAGATTGCATTAAATTACATAATTGTTAACAGGGATGGGAGATTTAACGATGAAAAAATGGTTTTACAGTTTAGTTGCAGTACCTTTTTTATTGGTAGGGTGTGGGGATGATCCTGAAGTGGAGACACTTGATACTGCAGAGGTGCCGGCAATTGTAGATGTACATATTCAAACAGCCGAACAATTGAACGCTGGGGAAACAATTCAGCTTGCGGCACGTGTAACTCAAGATGAAGAAGCGGTAAATGATGCGAAAGAAGTAAAGTTTGAAGTATGGGAATCAGGCCTTCGTGATGAAGGGGAGATGCTGGACGGAGAACTGACAGAAGATGGAATCTACGTCGCTGACTATACGTTTGATCATGATGGCGTATACTATTTGTTTGCCCATACAACCGCGCGCGGAATGCACGTGATGCCAAAGCAGGAGCTGATCGTCGGAAATCCTGATATGAGCAAAGTGCTGGAAGATACAAGTTCTAATTCGATGGAACACGATGAAGAACATAAAGGAGAAAATACAGAAGAAAAAGAAGAAGATCATAACCATTAAATATTGCAATATAAGAAAAACGGTGTATAATAGTGACTGAATGACCAAAGTGTTCATTCGGTCACTTTTTGAGGAGGTGGATTTATGGATCGTCGACATGAAATTTTAATAGCCGCTACAAAATCCTTCACATTATTTGGCTATAAAGCAACAACGATTGAACAAGTTGCTAAAATTGCAAATGTAGGAAAAGGAACTATTTATACCTTTTTTAAAAATAAAGAAGAGCTGTTTCAGGAAGTTGTATTCCATTTAATCGGTGAAATGAAGCGCGAAACAGATCAGCTAATCGATGTAAATGCGAGTTTTATGCAAAATGCCCATACAGCATTGATGAAAATGCTGCAGTACCGTGAGCGTCATTTACTGTTTGCCAAACTAATAGATGAGGAAAGAGCACTGGGCACTCCTGAAGTACAGCAAATGCTGTTGAAAATCGAGTCGGAAATCATTTCATACGTCTCGATGCGCATTCGAAACGGTATTGCAAAAGATGAGGTCATTGAGTGTAATCCTGAGCATGTAGCCTATTTATTGTTTAAATCCTATTTGGCTTTTATTGTGGACTGGCAGTTGACACATAATGAACCACTCAATGAACAAGAAATTTTGACATTATTCAGCGAAACCATTTTCCGTGGTTTGGCAAAGAAAAAGCAGTAGTCACTTCCTAGTGAAGTGGTTTCTTTTTACCATGAAATGACCGAAATACGATATTGGTCATATAGTTTTATAAGGAGGAAATTAGTGTGATAAAAGCAGAATGGCTGAAGATTTTTAAAACAAAGAAAATGCTTATTTCAGTTATTGCCGTTCTATTTGTTCCTGTTATGTATAGCGGGATGTTCTTATGGGCATTTTGGGATCCATATGCCAATTTAAAGGACTTGCCGGTTGCCGTTGTCAATGAAGACAAAGGTGCTGTGATGGATGAGGAAACAATGGAGCTCGGTCAAACATTGGTTGATAAGCTGATAGATAGCGAGCAATTCCGGTTTGAGGAAGTTGACGCAAAGGAAGCGGACCGAAAATTAAAGGATCAAAAATATTATATCTTAATTAAAATTCCGGAAAACTTCTCAGAGCATGCAACTACATTATTAGATGATGAACCACAAAAATTGGTTATTGATTATATTCCAAATGAAGGCTTCAACTTTTTAGGTGCACAAATTGGTGAAACTGCAATGGATCGCATTAAAGCGGAAGTAAATACGCAAGTTTCAGCAACATATGCAGAAAAATTATTTGATTCCATTACACAGCTTGGTGACGGTTTTACCGAGGCAGCAGATGGAGCAGGGGAACTGGATGAAGGTGCCGCGAAGCTGGCTGATGGCGCTGATGAGCTGAAAGGCTATTTAGAACAATTGGCATCAAGCTCTGTTCAATTATCTGATGGTACGGACGCTTTAGTTACTGGTGCTAAAAATGCTGCGAAAGGTGCTTCCGATCTGGCGGCAGGTGTAGCCAAAATTGCGGATGGCAGCAGCCAACTTGAAACAGGAGCAAAATCTGCAGCAGATGGCGCCAATACATTGCAGCAAGGTATTGAAAGCTATACGGATGGTGTTGCACAAGTAGCAAACGGACAAAAGGACATTACATCCGGTCAGGCAAGCTTAGCTGAAAACCTGAAATTATTAACACAAGGTACAGCGAATATCGATGACAAAGTAAAAGCACTCGCAGATGGTTCAGCTAATGTAGCAGGGGGTATGGATCAATTGGCGGGTCAACTGGAAGCGATATTACCTATGTTGCCTGAAGAAAATCAAGCAGCACTAAAAGCTGCATTAGGACAGCTGCAAGAAGGCAGTAAACAAGTAAGTGGCGGTTTAAGCCAGCTACACGCAGGAACAAACGGATTGGACGATAAAATCGCGGCAATCAGTGAAGGTGCAAGTAAATTAAATGCAGGGCAACAACAAGTAACTGCAGGAGTTGCACAATTACAGCAAAATTCAGCACAGCTGATAGCAGGTGCCAATTCATTAGCACAAGGCAATACAACAATCGCCGGAAAGCTAAATGAATTAGCAGCAGGCGCATCAAGTGCTGCAACAGGTGCCAGCACATTAGCACAAGGTTTGAACACATTAGTTGATGGTTCGAATAAATTATATGACGGTACTAGCTTGTTGGCAGAAAAGTCAGGTGAGTTGGCACAAGGTTCTACTACTTTAGCGGATGGTACGAAAGAGTTGAAGGATGGTACGACAACTTTATCTGAAAAGTTAACGGAAGCTGGCGAAAAAGCCGCTGTAAATCCGAATGAAGACACGTACAATATGGTCGGTTCTCCAGTGGAAGTCGAAAAAGATTCCGTGAACCATGTACCGAATTATGGTACAGGTTTTGCACCATACTTTATTTCTTTAGGATTATTCGTTGGGGCATTATTAATTTCAATTGTATTCCCATTAGTTGAACCAGCCATTATACCGAAAAATAGTGCAAGCTGGTTTGTAAGTAAAGTAACTGTATTAATCGGTGTTGGATTGGTGCAGTCATTTATAACGATTGCAATTGTCGTTTGGGGACTTGGACTTGAGGTAAATAATATGCCGCAGTTCATTCTGACAACGATTATAACTAGCTTTACATTTTTAGCTATGGTTCAATTGCTTGTATCTGTATTTGGTGATCCAGGACGATTTATTGCTATCGTCGTGTTGATTCTTCAATTAACAACAAGTGCAGGGACATTCCCGATTGAGCTAGTACCAGAGCAATTGCATTTCTTCAATAAAATTTTACCGATGACATTCTCTGTACAAGGCTTTAAAGCAGCCATTTCAACTGGTGATACATCATTCCTAATGTTCAACTGGTCGATTTTAGGTGCAGTTATGATTTCATGCTTAGCAATCACGTTCGGTTACTTTGCATTGCTTTATAAAAAACGTTATTCAAATCAACAAACAGAACTATAAAAAGAAAAAGCATGGATTCGGGTTTTCCCTTGAATCCATGCTTTTTTATACAGAAAAAACCACGAGCATTGAGCGAGCTCGTGGTTCAAGTAAGCTATTATAGGTTCATCCTATTTCTAAGATGAAGTTGTCAGTAATGCGAATTAAACAGTGTGTAAAGAATTAAAGAGAGTTACATTTATCACAATTGTTGCTGTAGCACTCGCTTTGTTCTTCGATTTTATCACCGCATTGAACGCAAATTTTATCAGGTAAATTCTTGAAAAATTCCACTACGTTTTCTAACATTGTGCATGCCTCCTTTAAATTTCTGTTATATTACTTCTGTTTATATATTGTATTGTATTATAACAGTTTTAATTCGTCAACACAAAATGCCTAAATTAAGTTAAAATATAAATGGACGATTTTTGAAGGAGTGAGCCTCTTGTATTTTATCGATAATAAAGGAATTACAGATCCGCGTATTAACTTGGCAATAGAAGAGTATATACTGAAAAACATGGATATCGAAAAGGATGATTTTTTACTGTTTTATATTAATCAGCCTTCGATTATCATCGGAAAAAATCAAAATACGATCGAAGAAATCAACACAGATTACGTTGAAGAAAACGGAATCATTGTAGTACGTCGTCTTTCCGGCGGTGGAGCAGTTTATCATGATTTACACAATTTGAACTTCAGCTTCCTGACAAAGGATGACGGCAACAGCTTCAGCAACTATAAAAAATTCACACAGCCTGTTGTTGATGCACTTGCAAAATTAGGGGTTAACTCTGAACTTTCAGGCCGTAACGATATTTTGGCTGAAGGGAAAAAGGTTTCAGGCAATGCCCAATATTCAACACGTGGCCGCATGTTCAGCCATGGGACACTTATGTTCAACCTGGATATTGATGCTGTCGTGAACTCACTTAAAGTAAAACAGGACAAGATCGAATCAAAAGGAATTAAATCAGTGCGCTCGCGTGTTGCGAATATTATTGATTTCCTTCCAGAAAAAATTACGGTAGAAGAGTTCCGTATGGAAATTTTAAAATCGATTTTCGGTGGCGAGGAAAATATTCAATATTACGAGCTTACGGAAGAAGATTGGGACAACATCCATGAAATTTCAAAAAACCGTTACCAGTTATGGGAATGGAATTACGGAAAATCACCGCGCTTTAACATTCAAAAAACGAAGCGTTTCCCTTCAGGCAGCTTAGATATTCGCCTGGAAGTGAATAAAGGGGTCATTGAAGAGGCAAAAATCTTCGGAGATTTCTTTGGTGTTGGTGATGTAGATGAGGTTGGAGAACTTTTAGTCGGAACGAAATATGACCGTGCCGCAATTTCAGAAAAGCTGAAAGATATTGAAATCCCGGTATACTTTGGCGGGATTACGGAAGAGGATTTCCTTCATTTAATTTACTAGCAGCTTCTGTCAGTCATCATGAATGTAATAGAGAGTGTAGAAAAGGAGGCTCCTGTTTCGGGAGCCCCCTTTTTTTGATACAATGGAACAATATGAACAATTAACTTATGTAGGGATATTTTAGTTGAAAACCTATTGAAAAGGAGGTCATTCAGATGGAAAAACATCGAATTTTCATCGTTGAGGATGATCCTAAAATAGCTGCACTATTGGCAGACACATTAAGAAAATACCAGTATGAAGTCGAAACGATTAAAGACTTTGATTCATTAATGGAACAATGCTTAGCATTTTCTCCTCATATCATTTTACTCGATATTAATTTACCTTCCTATGACGGATACTATTGGTGCAGGGAGCTACGACAATTTACGAAATGTCCGATTTTATTTATCTCGGCTCGCTCGGGGGAAATGGATCAAATATTTGCTTTGGAAAATGGCGGAGATGACTTTATAACGAAGCCGTTTAACTATGAAATTGTACTCGCTAAAATTCGCAGCCATTTACGTCGTACATATGGAGAATATTCTGCAAGACAGGAAGAGCGGAAAATTGTACAAGGACAGCTTACATTGTATTTGGAACGGATGGAACTTCAATTGAAGGACCTAGTTGTTCCGCTTCAAAAGAAGGAATGTGTCATTTTAGGTTTATTAATGGGACAAGCGCCAAAAGTGGTGTCACGCGAACAGCTGTTGGAGGAATTGTGGGATGATCAAGCATTTGTTGATGAAAACACATTAAATGTGAATATGACGCGTGTTCGAAAGAAGTTGGCCGATTATGGCATTTCATCTGTTATTGAAACAGTGCGCGGAGCAGGGTACCGCTTCTTATTAAGCTCGGAGGAAATGTAATGGCGATCAAATTATTTGTGAAGGAGCATCTTTCCTACCTGATTTTTCAAATCGTCCTCACATTATTTTTACTTTCATTATTTTGGCTTGATGGCTTTCGCAGTGTCACTACGGCCATTTATGCGATTGCGATCAGCCTTCTTCTGATTGTCTCATTTTTAGTCGTGCGCTATATGTTGAGACGCCGTTATTTAGCGAAAATTTCCACGCTGCCGCAAACGATGGAAGACGCGCTTCAAAAGAATGCGAAAACAACGGAATATATGGAGACAGAGCGTTATTTGCATGAGCTGTACAAATTGTATCAGCATGAAGTACAGGCGCTTTATGCGACACAGTCCAGACAATATAAATTTATGAACCAGTGGGTACACCAGATGAAAACCCCTGTCTCTGTTTTGGAGCTTTTGCTGCAACAGGAAGAAGAGTTGGATAAAAAGAGTGTGCAGGAAGAAACCGAACGTTTGAAGCGCGGTCTTGAAATGGTTTTAGTGAATGCACGTCTGGAAAACTTTTCGGATGATATGCAAATCGGGAAAGTACCGCTTAAATCGGCAATCATGGCAAATGTTAATGAACATAAACGTCTGTTTATCGCCAACCGAGTATTTCCGGAAGTGAACATCGACGAAGAGTTAATCGTCATGAGTGATATGAAATGGCTGAACTTCCTTATTGGACAGTTCATTACGAACGCGGTGAAGTATACATTTGAGCCGAATAAAAAATTGTATATTACGGCGGTGCAAAAAGAACAGCATGTCCATTTGCTCATACGTGATGAAGGGGTCGGCATTCCTAAATCCGATTTACCCCGTGTAATGAAGCCTTTCTTTACCGGTGAAAACGGCCGGAAAACTGGAGAATCTACCGGCATGGGACTCTATATCGCAAAGGAGATTTGTGATAAGCTCGGACACCAGCTTTTGATTACATCGGAAGTTGGTAAAGGTACACAAATTGAAGTGATTTTTCAGTCATGAGGGATTATTAATGATTGAAAGAAACAGACTTGGTTAAAAGGAGTTACTATGTCTATTTTACAAATACAAGATGCTACAAAAGTATATGAAGGAAAAGTAACGAAGCGAGCACTCAACCAGCTTAGTTTTGAAGTGGAAAAGGGTGAGTTTGTCGCAATTATGGGTCCATCCGGCAGCGGGAAAACGACGTTGTTAAATATGGTATCCATGATCGATACATTGACATCTGGCGAGATTGTCTTTAATGGGATGAAACCGCAAAAGCTTAATAGTGAAGAACTTGCCTATTTCAGACGCCGGCAGCTAGGTTTCGTCTTTCAGGATTTTAATCTGCTGCCGACATTGACGGTGGAGGAGAATATCATTTTACCGCTGACAATTGACGAACAGCCGATATCTGTCATGGAGGAACGGCTGCAATATTTAAGTGAGCTGCTTGATTTAACGTCCATTTTAATGAAGCGTCCGAATGAAATATCGGGAGGACAAGCCCAAAGAACCGCAATTGCACGTGCACTGATCCACGATCCGATGCTCGTTTTAGCCGATGAGCCGACAGGAAATCTGGATTCGAATGCATCACGTGAAGTGTTGGAGCTTCTGGCAAGAATGAATAAAGAAAACGATACGACGATTTTGATGGTGACACATGATCCGATTGCGGCGAGTTATTGCGATCGAGTTATTTTTATTAAAGATGGCGAGTTTTTCAATGAAATTTATACTGATGATCGTCGCCAAACATTTTTCCAGCGCATTTTAAATGTATTAAGTTTATTAGGGGGACATGTAGGTGACTTTTCTTCAATTCGCTTACCGTAACGTTTTCCGGAATTTCCGTAACTATGCCGCCTTTTTTATGGCCAGCTTTTTTAGTGTTTTTGTATTCTTTATATATTCGATGCTTATGTTTCATCCTGAAATTGAACGTGGTTTTTTAGGGGAAGTATCGATTGCCGGAATGGTTTTTGCTGAAATCGTTCTTGTGCTGTTTTCATGGTTTTTTATTTTTTACTCGATGCGTGCCTTTTTGGAAGCCCGTTCTAAAGAGTTTGCGATTTTGCTTCAACTTGGCATGGACCGGAATCAGCTTGGAAAACTGATCATCATCGAAACAATGACAATTGGAATTTTCTCCTGTATATCCGGTATTGTTTTCGGATTCGCGTTTTCGAAATTCTTCTTTATGATTGTCCGTGAAATTTTAAACTTAAATGCATTACCGCTCTATTTATCATGGGAGCCGTTTGTGCTGACATTATTCGTTTATTTAAGCGCATTTGTTGTCATCTCGACGTTGAGTACCCTGTTTACCCCGGACATTAAAATACGGAACTTTATAAGAGGCCCGAAGTTTGTCGATGCTGCAGCGACCTATTCAAAGCGTAATGCCATTTTAGGAATTATCCTCATTTTATGCGGATATGGTCTTGCACTTATCACAACGAAGTCATCTATTTTTTCATATACATTACTGATTCCTGTTTTCGTCACATTGGGGACGTATTATTTCTTTTCGGATACGACACTTTATATTATTGACCGGCTGAAGGGGCATAAGCAGTTTTACTGGAAACGGGCACGTATGCTGGCGATCGCCGAACAGGTGCAGATTTTACGTTTCAACTCACGTATGTTTTTCATTGTGACACTTGTATCGACACTTGCCTTTTTAACGGTAGGTGTTTTATCGGCGATGTCTTCTTATACATCACAGTATGACAAGATCAATCCGATCGGCCTTATGTATAAAGGAGAAATGGATAATCCATATGAAATTGAACATATTTTATCCATAATCGATGAGCTTGAGTTTAATGAGATCAGTTACCATATGACGCGTTTTACGGTCATGCGCCAAACATCATCGTATACATCGAATCCGGTGGAAGTTTTCCGGGAAACGGATATTAACCATTTGCTGTTTTCGTATAAATACCCGCTCGTGAATTTAAAAAGCGGGGAAGCAATGTTCATCCCTTATTCGGAAGATTCGATTAAGAAGCTAAAGAAAACGGAAGTAAAGACGGTGCTGAAGGAAAATAATGTGGACCTGACGATTAACAGTGTATACCCGAAAATGTTTTTCCCGACGGCTATTATTAGCAGCAACTCCATCATTATCAGTGATGAAGACTTTGAAAAGCTGACAAATGAGTTTGAAATGGCACCATATGTAGAGCCTGGCTATCACTTATTTACGTTTGATATTCCTAACTGGACCGAAACGGAAAATGTCGGAATTGATATTCAGCAGATGGTCGCCCGCGATTATCTGATCAACAGTGAATATACGTTGCCGTTTTACTTTGAAAATGCCGGATTAAATTATTCTTATATATTAGCTACGTATTCTTTATTAACACTCATCGGTATATTAGTAGTAGCTGTGTTTCTACTTGCGTCGGGAAGTTTTGTTTATTTTAAAATATATGCGAACTTGGACCGAGAGAAAAAGCAGTTTGATATGCTCATTAAAATAGGGTTAAGCGGTAAAGAACTGAAGCGCCTCATTACGAGAAATTTAATGATACAATTTTTCCTTCCATGGGGATTAGCCTTTGTACATAGTGCCTTTGCGTTCTATGTTGTGCAAGCCGTACTGAACGATGTCATGAATTTATCGATCGTAAAAGAAGTTGTATTTTCGTTTACAATGTTTGCCCTAATCCAAATTGTCTACTTTTTCCTAATCCGCTGGCGTTATATTTCACATGTGCGTGGGTGAGTTCGAAGTAGAGAAAAAATGATTTTAGTACAATATTTGCGAATAAACGAGATTTTCATATTGTTTTATTAATATACTTATTCTATAATGCTAATAGAGTGAATATTTTTTCATTTTACGCATAGGGGGATGGGTGTATTGAATTTAGTTGAAAAGGTAAGACAACAAGCTTTCGAACAACCAGAAAAAACAGCGTACTACTTTTTAGGTAAAAGCACATCTTATGGTGAATTGGAGCAATCGGTTGCACGATTTGCAGCTGCTTTGGAAGATTTAGGTGTAAAAAAAGGCGACCATATCGCGTTTTTATTAGGTAATACACCGCATTTCATCATCAGTTTATACGCGTCAATGCGTATTGGTGCTGTGGCAATTCCGATTAATCCAATCTATACAGCAGATGAAATTTCATACATCATCCAAAATGGTGATGTAAAGGTTGTCATCGCACTTGATTTATTATTACCGCTTGTGGAAGCAGGGGTGCATAGATTCCCACAAGTAGAACAATATATCATTTGCGAAACGACAGAGGACATCGGTGAAAAATATGCCGCGCTTTCAGATGGAGCAAAAGAAAAGACGAAGCTGTTTTCACAAGTATTAGCAACAACAGCACGTACAACGGATCCAGTAGAAGTAGCGCCGGATGATACGGCCATTATTCTATATACTTCCGGTACGACAGGTCATCCGAAAGGTGCCATGCTGACACATAACAATTTATTCTCGAATGCAAGAGATATTGGCGATTACTTAAAAATGACATCAGAAGACCGTATTGTAGCAACATTGCCGGTTTTCCACGTCTTTGCATTAACGGTAGTAGTCAATTCACCGTTAACACGCGGAGCAACGATCTTATTAGCGCCACGCTTTAGTCCGGGAGAAATTTTCGAATTGATTTCGACTTATAAAGCGACGGTATTTGCGGGCGTTCCGACGATGTACAATTTCCTTTATCAACATGACAAAGCGGATGTTGCCGCATTCTCAACAATTCGTTTAACAATTTCAGGTGGTGCGTCATTACCTGTATCATTGCTACATAACTTTGAGCAAAAGTTCAAAGTACGAATTTCTGAAGGATATGGCTTATCGGAAGCTTCACCGGTTACTTGTTTCAACCCAACAGACCGTGAGCGTAAACCAGGCTCAATCGGACAGTCGATCAGCAATGTTGAAAATAAAGTGGTCGATGAAAATGGGGATGAAGTAGGCGTTGGTGAAGTAGGTGAGCTGATCGTACGTGGACCGAATGTCATGAAAGGCTACTACAACATGCCGGAAGAAACAGCTGTTGCAATTCGTGACGGCTGGTTATATACAGGTGACTTAGCACGAAAAGACGAGGAAGATTACTTCTATATCGTAGACCGCAAAAAAGATATGATTATTGTAGGCGGTTACAATGTTTATCCTCGTGAAGTAGAAGAAGTACTGTTCTCACATGAAGGCATTGTGGAAGCGGCAGTAGTAGGCTTCCCGGATCCGGATTTCGGTGAAGCGGTACATGCTTACGTTGTGTTAAAGGATCCGACTTTAACTATAGAAGCGATTCGTGAATTCTGTGCAGACCGTATTGTAAAATACAAAGTGCCGACTGTCATTGAAATTTTGGACGAGCTGCCAAAAAACACAACAGGTAAAATTCTGCGCCGTTCTTTAAAAGAAATAGCAAGAACATAACATTCCAACACCTGCCATACTTTGTGGCGGGTGTTTTTTAAAAATTGAAATAAAAAGGTGCCGGTTGAGGGATTGTCCTCATAAAGCTTCTTATAATGTTCCGGTGGTTATTGGCGGGCTAAGCACAAAAGTCACCAAGCCATGTTGCACATGTCTTTGCGACTTTTCTTCGTGCTTTTTGAGAAGCCTGCCAATCTTAAAGTACTGTTGTTTCAATCGTTGCTTATATCGGGAGGCGCTGTGCATTCGCAAGGCGCCTACTTTCTCATAAAGTATCTCCTTTTTAGAAAGGAGAAAAATTTTTTGTAACAAGGGCTATCATTTTTTTATAAAGAAAGATTAACTTTGTGCGTAGAACCGGCGCCTACCACTGTAAGCGCCGACTAAAGGGCGTTACGGTTTAGAGCCGGACACTATTGAATTGGCGGGAGTCCCAATCCGCAATAATAGCAGCAGTAAAGGTGCGACGTTTACGGCGTGCCTTTACTGCTGCTATGCGGCTCACGCCAAAGAAAACCGGAACTAAATAAGAAGCTCTATGAGAAGTGGACATAAACTTATATTCTTATATATTTATATTTTGAAATTTCAAATAAAAGGTGGTACATTGTTATTACGGAAATCGAAATAAATGAAGAGGTGTTTTAATGACAAAGTATATTACAAAAGAAAGCTTATTCGAAATTCAATCCATTACAAATCCGGTACTTGCGCCAAACGAGCAAGAAGCGGTATTTATTCGAACAGAAATTAATAAAGAAGAAAATAATTACAATGCCCATTTGTTCCATATCGACCTGGAATCAGGGGAAACAACACAATGGACTTACGGCAATGAACGTGTGACGAATCCCGAGTGGTCACCGGATGGCAAACAAGTTGCATTTTTAGTAAAGCGCAATGAAAAACAGCAACTATACATATTAAACCGCCGCGGTGGGGAAGCACAGGAAATTACGACACTTCCAAATGGCGTCAATTCATTTTTATGGAGCCCTTGTGGTGAGAAAGTTTGGATTACAAGCACAGTTAAAAAAGGGCTGGATATTACGAAAGAGGAAGAAAAGGAAGACACGAAATTCCCGAAAGCCTATGTCGTGGATAAAATGAAATACAAAGCAGACAGTATCGGGTTATTGAAGCAGAACCGCTATTCACAAATTGCTTCTGTTGATTTAGCTACGAAAGAAGTAAATACATTTACAGAAGGCGATTATTCACATAGCTTACAAGGCATTTCACATGACGGGAAAACATTAGTGATCGGTGTGAATCGTGAAGAAAATACGGATGATGTGTTCCGTACACCGCTTTATCTAGTTAATGTAGATACGAAAAGAGAAACAGCTCTAATAGATGAAGATGGTTACTTTGGCGGGGCTGAGTTTTCATTTGATGACCGCTACATTGCATTTGGCGGTTCGGATCATTCATTCAGAAATGCTACACATGGCCATGTTTATATTTATGATACAGAAACGAAAACAACTCAAAAACTGACGGAAATGCTGGACTTGCCGGTTGGCGACTATGCGGTTGCAGATATTCAGCAAGGTGTATCAGCTCCATCTGTAGTATGGACGGAAAACAATGATCTATATTTCCAAGTATCGACTGAAGGAGATATCCGCTTATATTATGCAACGTTGGAGGGGGCACTTTATCCTGCATCACCGGAAAATGAGCATGTATACGGCTATGCGATCTTTAAAAACGGTAACCGTGCATTATTGACGGTATCCAATGGAACATTCCCCGGAGAGCTGTTTGACTTTGATATTACAACGGGTGAACGCAAGCAGTTAACAGCATTTAACGAAAAGTTTTTACAAGAGACTACGCTGTCTGAACCGGAAGCGATTTCGTATACATCAAAAGACGGTTTGACTGTACACGGCTGGATCATGAAGCCTGCACAGTATACAGAAGGGGAAAAATATCCGTTAATTGTTGAAGTGCACGGCGGACCGCATACTTTATATGCGAATACGTTTTTCCATGAGATGCAGCTATTGGCGGCGAAAGGGTATGGCGTGCTTTATGTAAACCCACGAGGCAGTCATGGCTACAGCCAGGAGTTTGTCGATGGTGTGCGCGGCAATTATGGCGATGGGGACTATGAAGATATTATGGCTGGTGTTGATTATGCACTGAAAAACTATGCATGGATCGATGAGTCACGTTTAGGGATTACTGGGGGAAGCTATGGCGGCTTTATGACGAACTGGGTTGTTGGTCACACGAACCGCTTTAAAGCAGCTGTTACCCAACGTTCGATCTCAAACTGGATCAGCTTCTACGGCGTATCGGATATCGGTTATTATTTCTCTGAATGGCAAATGCTCGCAGATATGAATGATGTGGAAAAACTGTGGCACCACTCACCGTTGAAATATGCGGCTAATGTGGAAACACCGCTGCTTATATTGCATAGTGAACGTGATTTCCGCTGCCCGATCGAGCAGGCAGAGCAACTTTATATTACACTTAAGAAAATGGGCAAAGAGGTCGGATTCGTCCGCTTCCCTGAATGTGACCATAACTTATCACGTACAGGTATCCCGAACTTACGATTAGAACGACTTGAGCAAATTACAGGCTGGTTTGAGAAATACTTGTAAAAATAAGTGGATGAAATAGTAGTGAAATCCTACGGCAATACAATTTGAAACTTAATTAATAGACTGGTACTTTATGAATTGATTGGAATGAAGGGGCGACTCCTACGGGAATAGCGTGAGACTGAGACTACAGGCTCAGGCCAAGCCCGTGGAAAGCGTCCCCGTAACGGAAATCAATTCTGATGTAATTAGAAAAAATCAATTTTCTCATTGAGAAAATTGATTTTTTCGTATGTCCTGCTTATCTACCTTTAAACTGAGGAGTTCTTTTCTCGGCGAAGGCATTCAGTGCTTCAATGCGGTCTTCAGTGGGGATTGTCAGTTCGTATGCTTTTCGTTCAATTTGAAGGCCTGTTTGAATATCTGTCTTCATCCCTTGTTTTACAGCAAATTTAGCTTGCTGGATCGCAATTGGCGCGTTTCGTAAAATAAGTGCGGCAAAGTCGGCCGTCACTTCATGTAAACTTTCGGCTGGAGCCACTTTCGTAACGACACCATAGTCAAGTGCTTCGTGTGCGGTCATTCGTTTTGCTGTCAAAATAAGCTCCAATGCTTTTGCTTCACCGATTAAGCGCGGCAGTCGCTGTGTTCCACCGGCACCCGGAATGATACCTAGGCCTGTTTCCGTTAAGCCGAGGGATACCGTTTCGGCCGCAATACGAAAATCGCAAGCAAGTGCAAGCTCAAGTCCGCCACCAAAGGCATAGCCGTTTAATACACAAATCGTCGGTTGCGGTAATTGCTCAATAAGCGTGAATACTTCCCCGAACCGGTTTAAGTTACGTTTTACAAGTGTATCCGGCAATGTTTTTCGTTCTTTTAGGTCCGCGCCAACCGAAAAGGCTTTATCACCGGAACCTGTAATGATGACAAGTCGAATATCAGGGTGGATTTGAATGGATTCGATAACATTGCGTAATTGTTCCAGCATTTCATAGTTAAAAGCGTTTAACATATCGGGGCGATCAAGTGTTACATATGCAATAAAGTCTTTTTGCTCGTATTTTACAGTGTTCACATTTACTGCCTCCTTGAAATTTGTTAATCTAATTTTATAGTACATGGGAAAATTGCAAAATAACAGCAAATTCCATAATAAATAGAGAGAAAATAAACGAGTATTGGGGAAATTACAAAATGGAAGTATTTGTTGGGCGGCAACCTATCTTTAACAGACATGAAGAAATCGTAGCGTATGAGTTGTTGTATCGAAATAATTACACCAACCAGTTTCCGAATATTGATGCAGATACAGCAACCGTTGAGCTATTAATCAATTCATTTCTTTCAATCGGCATTAAAGAAGTAGCCAATGGAAAGCCATCATTCATTAATTTTACGGAAAACCTGATTATGCAGGAATCGGTGGATTTTATTGAACATGGTCAAATTGTCATTGAAATATTGGAAGATATTCCGATTACAATGGCGTTAATCGAAAGAATTAAACAATTAAAAAATGCGGGAAATAAAATTGCGCTTGATGATTTTGTCATTAACGAACAAGTTTTGATCTATGATGAGCTCTTTCGGCACATTGATTATATTAAAATCGATTTTTTACATACAGGTGAAAATGAGAGAGTGGCATTAGAAAATACGATTAAATCGAAATTTCCTCATATTAAACTATTAGCAGAAAAAGTAGAAACGCGTGAGCAGTATGAAATGGCCAAAGAATCCGGTTATTTTCTATTTCAAGGCTACTTCTTTGAAAAACCGCAAATACTGACGGCTAGAGACATACCGGCAAATCTGTTTCAATATTTCCAGATTATCTCGTTGTTGCGGGATGATGAAGCAAATATTGATGTATTGGCGAACAATATTGAACGGGAAATTTCATTATCCTACCGGTTGCTCAAATTAATCAATGGTTCGTCAAGACGTTCGAAAACGAAAGTCCGCTCGATTAAGCAGGCCATTTTATTACTAGGGTTAACGGAGTTGCGGAGATGGATTTATTTACTGGCGATGCGTGAATCCGACGTGAAGCGAAATAACGATGTATTTCAGGAGTTAATGTACGCATCCTTGTTCAGAGCAAAAGCCTGTGAGAAAATTGCCCGGCTTAATTACAAAAAGAATTTCTCTGAGTATTTTTTAGTCGGTTTGTTTTCATTGATCGATTCCTTATTAAAACGGCCGATGAATGCAATTGTTACGCAATTGCCGCTATCGGAAACGATTTTGGAAACAATCTCCGGTGAACATACAGAGATGACGCAGTATTTACAATTTGCTACCGCTTTAAGTAAATTGGACTGGGAAGGCATTATTCCATTATCCCGGCAATTAAACATACCTGTCGACGGGCTTTTACCGATGTATGAAGAAGTGAAAGTATGGGTCGATGAGGCATTAATAATCGAATAAAAAGCAGAAGAGAATGCGTCCTTTAATGGGGCGCTTTTCCTTTAGTTAGATGAAGTTCTCATTTAATGTAGGATTTGGTATAATTCAGTGGAATTTACAAAAGAAGCGAGGATTTGTATGACATATAGCTCACAGAGTTCAGTGAAAAACAGTGTAATGGAGTATGTATTTGTCATTGTTGGCGCAGCGGTCATTGCGTTCGGCTTTAATGTGTTTTTATTTCCAAACCAGGTTGCATCCGGCGGGGTAAGTGGGATCAGTACAATCTTGTATGGTATGTTCGGTTGGAATGCCGGGATTGTTCAGTATGCATTCAATATTCCTTTATTTATCGCAGGAGTGCTTGTACTAGGGAAAAAGTTTGGAATCAAATCATTTATTGGTACGATTGCTCTTCCTTTCTTCGTTATATTAACGGAGAGCTGGGATCCTTGGACGCTGAACCCATTATTAGGGGCTATCTTTGGCGGGATTGTTGTCGGTTTGGGGATAGGTCTTGTTTTTAAAGGGAATGCTTCAACTGGCGGTACGGATTTGCTTGCTCAAATTATTACGAAATATACAGGCTTAACATTAGGGACAAGTGTACTGTTTATCGATGGCCTGATTGCGGTCAGTGCGGCAATTGTGTTTGACCTTGAAAAAGGACTGTATGCGTTAATTGGTCTATATGTCACGACAAAAACGATTGATATTGTACAGCTAGGTTTTAGCCAATCGAAAATGGTCTACATTATTACACAAAAAGAAACGGATGTGCGCGATGCAATTTATAAAGAGATCAATCGCGGGATTACGAGGCTTCCGGCATTTGGTGGATATACAGGTGAGGAGCGCCCGGTATTAATGGTCGTTGTTTATCAAACAGAGTTCACAAGGTTGAAACAAGTACTGAAAACCGTTGATCCTCAAGCATTTGTCATCGTTTCGGACGCATATGAAGTGCTAGGCGAAGGTTTCAAAAAAGTATAAGTTTGTTATAATTGGTAGTGGAATAGAAGTTCATTTTTGGAGGGGTTCAGAATGAAAAAGAGTTTACTTACATTAGTTTTCGGTTCAGCAATTTTCCTTGCTGCATGCGGTGGAGATGATTCGTCTTCAAACGGCGAAACAGCTGAAATCGACGGGAAAAGTGTTGTACAGCAATCATGCGCAACATGCCATGGCGGTCAATTACAAGGCGGCAATGCGCCAGCGTTGAATCAATTAGGGGCTAAATATTCGGAAGAAGAGATTTTGGATATAATTTTAAATGGTAAAGACCGAATGCCTCCCGGGATAGTAAAAGGCGAAAAAGCGGAAGCAGCTGCAGAGTATTTATCAACATTGAAGTAATTTATACATAAAAAAGATGGAGCTTTATTCGCTCCATCTTTTTTTACCTTTTTTTGCAAATGGCCAAGTGATGTGATTGATAATTTAAAAAACTAAGCGCGTTATATATTGAAAATGGGATAGACATGATAAAATACAGTGGAGATGCTAGAAGATAGGAGCGTACCAAATTTATGATTCAAGTAATTGCGAAAGATGTTATGGAAAAGTTTAATTTGGAGCTAGTCAGTGGGGAAGCCGGAGTTGGACGATACATAACGACGAGTGATATATCCCGCCCGGGTTTGGAAATGGCCGGCTATTTTACACATTATCCAGCTGACCGTGTTCAGCTGCTAGGTAAAACAGAGCTCTCATTTTTTGAAATGTTGCCTGAAAAGGAAAAAAGAAGCCGAATGAAGCAGCTTTGTTCGGATGAAACACCTGCGATTATTATTTCGCGCGATTTGGACGTGCCTCAGGAACTGATCGATGCATCGAATGAAAATCATGTCCCGGTGCTTGTTACGAAGCTGACGACTACTAGATTTTCGAGCCGACTGACGAACTTTTTGGAGAGTAAGCTTGCACCGACAACTGCTATTCATGGGGTTCTTGTTGATGTATATGGCATTGGTGTTCTTATTATTGGAAAAAGTGGTGTCGGTAAAAGTGAGACGGCACTTGAGCTTGTAAAAAAAGGACATCGGTTAGTGGCAGATGACAGTGTGGAAATTCGTCAGGAAGGCGAAAACATGCTAGTTGGATTCCCGCCACCATTATTGGAACATCTGCTGGAAATTCGCGGTATTGGAATCATCGATATTATGACATTGTTCGGTGCAAGTGCTGTGCGCCCATACAAGCGTATTACATTGATAATAGAGCTTGAAACATGGGATCCGGATAAGTTTTATGATCGTCTAGGGTTGGATGAGGAAAAGATGAAAATTATTGATTCAGAAGTAACGAAGCTGACAATTCCAGTACAGCCAGGGCGAAATGTATCCGTAATTATTGAAGTAGCTGCGATGAACTACCGTCTGAAAAAAATGGGAGTCAATGCAGCGGAGGAATTTTCACGTCGCCTGGACGATATGCTTGTTCCGAATGATGAAATAGACGATTATTAATAGGTAGTTGAAGGGAGAAGTTTATGGGTACAAATTTATTAGCAATTAATCCGGTAGCATTCCACTTAGGACCAATACCGGTAAACTGGTACGGAATCATTATCGGGCTCGGGATTGTCGTTGCCTACTTTCTGGCACAAAAAGAGTCGGTCCGCCGTGGGTTAGATCCGGAATTTTTCGCCGACCTGCTCATTTGGGCAATTCCGATTTCAATCTTGTCAGCCCGCGTTTATTACGTTGTGATGAAGTGGGATTACTATAGCCAGCATCCGGGCAGTATCATTCAAATTTGGAATGGCGGTATTGCGATTCACGGTGCATTAATCGGAGCGTTTATTACAGCATACATATTTACGAAAAAGCGCAAAGTGAGCTTCTTAAAACTCGCCGATATTGCTGCACCGAGCATCCTTGTTGGTCAGATTATTGGAAGATGGGGCAACTTCGTAAATCAGGAAGCTTATGGCGGCCCTGTATCACGAGAATTTTTGGAAGGCCTGTTTTTACCGAACTGGCTGATTGAACAAATGTTTATTAGTGAAGACGGCAACTATGTACATCCGACTTTCTTGTATGAATCATTATGGAACGTAGTCGGTTTAGTCATTTTGCTGTTTGCCCGCAAATTAAACTGGCGACGCGGCGAAATGTTTTTCTTCTATTTAATCTGGTATTCAATCGGACGTTTCTACATCGAAGGCTTGCGTACAGATAGCTTATACTTAGTCGGAGATTTGCGCTCAGCTCAAGTTGTTTCGATCATCGGTATCACAGTCGGAATTATTGCCATTGTTTATCGCCGTATGAAAGTAAAACCGGTTATCCATTATTTAGATGAGGAAAAACCTGCTGCGACTAAAAATAACAATAAAAATAAGAAGAGCAAGAAGAAATAATTTTCGATATAAAAATCACCCCCATTTAGGGAAATAATATTTAACACCGTTTGCATTAGTGCGAGCGGTTTTTTAAAAGGGAGCATTCTTCAGTATGAAAACAAAGGCATTGCTGTTTGATTTTGACGGCACATTACTAAATACAAATGATTTAATCATCCAGACCTTCATGTATATTTTTGACGAAAAATTTCCCGGGCAATATTCGACAGAAGACTGCCTAAGATTCATCGGTCCGTCATTAAAACAGACGTTTGACGAATTAACACCGGGCGAAACCGATGTAATGATTGGGAAATATAAAGAATGGAACGCACTTAACCATGACCGTTTAGTAACAAGCTATGATGCAGTAGTCGAAACTTTGGAAGAGCTCCACAATTTAGGCATCAAACTGGCGATTGTTTCAACGAAAGCAAGAGAAAGCCTTGCACGCGGTTTAAAAGTACTTTGTGCCGAACAGTATTTTGATGTCATTGTCGGTTTTGATGATGTGGAGCATGTAAAACCACATCCGGAACCGGTTCTATTAGCACTCGAAAAGCTAGGTGTCGGTAAAGACGAAGCGATCATGATCGGCGACAATTCGCATGATATTGAAGGCGGGCAAAATGCAGGTGTCCGAACAGCGGGCGTTGCTTGGTCTGCTAAAGGTGTCGATTATTTAATGTCCTATATGCCGACTTATATGCTTCATCATATGCATGATTTATTGGATATTGTGAAAGGGGAGTAGGCATGCGCAGAACAGAACGCTACAAAGTTCAAGGTGCGAATTCATTATGGAAAGTTTATAATACCGTTTCATTTTGGAAAGTGATGAAATGCTTTATTGTCATCCAAATTGGACGGGTTACCCCAGTTATGGCTTGGAAAAACTGGCTGTACCGCTCGTTTTTAAAAATGAAAATCGGTAAGCAGGCTTCGTTGGCATTGATGGTCATGCCTGATTCCATGTTCCCGGAGCGTATTTCAGTCGGCGATAACTCGATCATCGGCTTTAATACGACAATTTTAGCGCATGAATATTTAATAGAAGAATACCGTCTCGGTGATGTCGAAATTGGTAGCAATGTTATGGTAGGTGCAAACTCGACAATTTTACCTGGTGTAAAAATAGGAGACGGTGCAATCGTTTCTGCAGCGACATTGGTGCATAAGGATGTACCGGCAGGCGCAATGGCAGGCGGCAACCCTATGCGCATTATTTTCACTGCGGAACAAATGGCAGAACGGAAAAAGAATGACAAACCGGTTTGGCAAAATTAAATGTAGAATATCCATTTCCTCTAATGCGGAGATGGATATTTTTTAATGTCTTTTCCGCAACAAAACTGAATTCGGCATAATATGATGTATAATATAAAAATATATCAGAAAATTAAATTAACTAAATATTTGTATGAATTCATTGACTACGAACATAAGTAACAGTAAAATACTTTCATACACTAGTGATTTAACACTCTAGTATACTAAAGTGTAGTATGCAGAATTTAACCAAGTATAAAAATTAGGATGTGTGAAAATGTCATCGATTAAAATGTTTGAAAAGCCACTTGGAATGCGTGATACGTTACCGGAAATTTATGAAAAACTTGAATTAATCCGCTCAACAGGACGAGCATTGCTACGTGAGCGCGGCTATGAATTTATAAAAACACCATCTGTTGAATATTACGATACGGTCGGGAAAGCATCTGCAATTTCCGATGCCCGACTTTTTAAATTGGTTGATAGCCAAGGGAATACCCTTGTACTGCGACCAGATATGACAACACCGATTGCCCGTGTTGCGACTTCGAAATTACTAAAAGAAAAAATTCCACAACGCCTTGCCTATTTTGCAAATGTATTCCGTGCGCAGCAGCGTGAAGGCGGGCGCCCGGCTGAATTCGATCAAATGGGAATTGAACTGATTGGTGACAATTCTGTATATGCCGATGCGGAAGTAATCATGACGGCAATCGATTTAGTAAAGGCTTACCAAATTACAGATTTCAAAGTAACAATCGGACATGCAGGAGTATTAAGCTGCATTTTAAAGGATTATACAGAAAGCGATGCTCAGGCAGATGATTTAAATGATCTTCTTGTACAACGAAACTTTGTCGGATTTGAAGAAGCGGTACTGGCATTTGATCTACCGAAAACAAAATCCGATGCACTGTTAGCTTATATAGAAGATGCGATCAGCCTGCCTTCAATTGAAGCAATCGAAAAATATGTTCGCAAAAATGATGCGCTGGAATATATGCGAAACTTGGCGAGAATATTGGATGCTGCCGGTTATGAAGAGTACATCGCATTCGATTTCACATTATCAAGCCATATGAGTTATTACACAGGGATGTTATTTGAAGTGTTTGCTTCAGGCAGCGGATTCCCGTTAGGAAATGGCGGACGTTATGATGGATTAATGCAGCATTTTGGTTCGCAAGCCGGTGCAACAGGCTTTGGTTTGCGTGTTGACCGCGTATTTGAAGCAATGCCTAAAATCAATGTCGACAAAGATGAAGTGCTTGTATTGTTCGCGGCTGAACGTTTTTCAGAAGCATTACAGTCAGTACAACTGCTGCGTGAACAAGGAAAGCAAGTGACATTCCAATCATACGAAGGCATCGAAAATATCGAAGCATTAAAAGCTCACTTTAAAATCGTTAATGAATACAATAGCAGGGAGGCGTAATCAAATGACACAGCTAACAATTGCGATGCCAAAAGGGCGTATTTTTGAAGAAGCTTATGAAATGTTGCTGGAGGCTGGTTTTAACCTTCCTGAAGAAGTGGAAATGTCGCGTAAACTTATGATTGAAATACCTGAGGAAAACATTAGCTTTATTTTAGCGAAACCGATGGACGTACCGGTTTATGTCGAGCATGGGGTTGCGGATATTGGAATTGCGGGTAAAGATGTTTTACTTGAGCAGCGCCGAACTGTCCATGAGCTGCTCGATTTGAAAATTAGCGAATGCTATATCGCTTCAGCAGGTTTACCGAACACAACGATTAACGAAATTGCGCCGCGTATTGCGACGAAGTATCCGAATATTGCGATGAAGTACTATAAAGGGATCGGCGAGCAGGTCGAGATTATTGAGCTGAACGGATCGATTGAACTGGCACCGATGATTGGCCTGGCCGATCGCATTGTCGATATCGTTTCAACGGGTCGTACATTGAAGGAAAACGGCTTAGTGGAATATGAACATATTGCCGAAGTTTCATCCCGTTTAATCGCGAATCCTGTAAGCTATCGCATGAAGAGTGACCGCATTCAAGATTTAGTAACACGCTTGAAAAAATGTGTGAAATAAGAGGGGCCAACGAGATGAAAATAACAATTTTGGATAACGATATTTCTTTAAAACGCCAACTCGAGCAAGGCAATGAACAGCAGCTGCAAACGGTACGTGAAGTTATACAGGATGTGCGTACAAAAGGTGATGCGGCGATTAAATATTACAGTGAAAAGTGGGACGGCTTTGCACCGGAAAATTTACGCGTAGCTGAAAGTGAAATCGTTGAAGCGGTTAAAAATTTTGATTCGCAATTATACGGCGATTTACAGGAAGCAGCAGATAATATTTATCGCTATCATAGTGAACAAAAACGTACCGGATTCCGGTTGCCACTAGAAGACGGGTCATATTTAGGACAACGGATTACACCGCTTGATGCAGTTGGATTGTATGTACCTGGCGGATCTGCAGCCTATCCTTCTTCTGTATTAATGAATGTCATCCCGGCGCAAGTTGCGGGAGTAAAACGCATTGTCATTACATCACCTGCAGGAAATGACGGGAAATTGCCGGAAGCTGTACTCGTTGCAGCACATATTTTAGGTGTGACGGAAATTTATAAAGTAGGCGGTGCACAGGCGATTGCTGCATTAGCATACGGAACGGAAACGATTGCCCCGGTAGATAAAATTACAGGTCCGGGCAATATATTCGTAGCATTGGCGAAGCGTGAAGTATTCGGTGAAGTGGCAATTGATATGATTGCCGGTCCATCTGAAATTTGTATTTTAGCGGATGAAAGTGCATATGCCGATGAAATTGCTGCTGACCTGCTATCACAGGCAGAGCATGATACTTTAGCTTGTGCTGTCCTGATTACAACAAGCGATGACTTGGCGGATGCAGTGGCAGATCAGGTCGAGATTCAATTATCAAAATTACCGCGACAGTCGATTGCACGAAAATCGATTGAAAACTTCGGTCATATTTACGTAGCGGAATCCATTAAAGATGCGGTACGTGCTGTCAATTCATTGGCACCTGAACATTTGGAAGTCATTACGGAAAATGCTGAAAAGGTTTCGGAAATGATTACACATGCCGGTGCGATTTTTATCGGCCGTTATAGCTCGGAGCCGGTAGGAGATTACTTTGCAGGCACGAATCACGTATTACCGACGAACTCAACAGCGCGCTTTGCAAGTGGCTTAAATGTCGATGATTTTATTAAGCGCACGAGCGTTGTTTATTATAGCGAAAAAACTTGGCAACAAAATGCGCCGAAGATTGCGCGTCTTGCACGACTTGAAGGGTTGGAAGGACATGCAAGAGCGGTAGAATCGCGCGGCTGGGATAAAGGAGAAGAATAATGACACGTTTTGCAAAAATCAATCGCGATACAAATGAAACAAAAATTAAAGTAGAGCTCAACTTGGACGGTACAGGTCAAGCCGACATTAAAACAGGTGTTGGCTTTATGGACCATATGCTCGATCTATTTATCAAGCATGGATTGTTTGACGGCAAAATACTGGCGGACGGGGATACATGGATTGATGATCACCATACGACAGAGGATATCGGAATTGTGTTAGGACAAGCATTCCGTGAAGCGTTAGGCGATAAAAAAGGAATTAAACGCTACGGTACTGCATTTGTACCGATGGACGATGCGTTAGCACAAGTTGTCGTTGACTGCTCAAACCGTCCGCATTTGGAATACCGCGTTACACCGGAACTCAATGCGAAAGTAGGCAACTTTGATACAGAGCTTGTCCATGAGTTTTTATGGAAGTTTGCATTGGAAGCACGCATTAACCTGCATGTCATCGTTCCTTACGGCCATAATACACACCATATTATTGAAGCGATTTTTAAAGCAACGGCACGTGCATTGGATGCAGCGATTGAAATCGACCCACGTGTAAAAGGTGTGCCATCAACAAAGGGGCTGTTAACGTGAAGATAGGTGTATTAGATTATGGAATGGGCAATCTGTTTAGTGTCGAACAGGCATTAAAGCGATTGGATGTACAAGTAATTGTTTCAAGCGATACTGAACAGTTGGAAGCGGCAGATGCTTATGTTCTGCCGGGTGTAGGTGCATTTCCGGATGCGATGAAACGCCTGGAAGAAACGGGGCTCATCGATTTTATTAAAACGACGAAAAAGCCGTTGCTTGGCATTTGCCTTGGGATGCAGCTGATGTTTGAAGAAAGCGATGAAGTGGCGCAAACGAAAGGTCTTGGCATATTCAATGGACGTATTCAGCGCTTTACTGATGTTACACGCATTCCGCATATGGGCTGGAATGAGCTGAAATTAAACCAAACACCAGCGTGGTTAAACAATGAAGCCTTGCCGCAAGAACGCCATGTCTACTTTGTTCACTCGTACTATGCGAGCGGCATCTATGAAATGGAGCTGATCGCCTCAGCTGATTATGAGCACGTACAAGTACCGGGCATCGTGGCAAAAGATAATTTTACAGGTATGCAGTTCCATCCAGAAAAGTCAGGGCCGTTTGGTGTGTATTTATTGACGGCTTGGACACAGGGAGTGAAAGAGGGCGTATGTTAACAAAACGAATTATTCCATGTCTTGACGTGAAAGAAGGACGTGTTGTAAAAGGGGTACAGTTTGTAGAATTGCGTGATGCAGGCGATCCTGTAGAGTTAGCTAAATTTTATGATGAGCAAGGCGCCGATGAGCTTGTATTTCTTGATATTTCCGCTTCGCATGAAGGTCGGGAAACGATGGTCGATGTTGTCCGTCAAACGGCAGCAACATTGGCGATTCCGTTTACAGTAGGCGGCGGCATTCGAACAATCGATGATATGAAGCGTATTTTACGTGCGGGTGCCGATAAAGTATCGGTCAACACTTCTGCACTGGAACGCCCGCAGCTTATTAAAGAAGGTGCGGATTACTTTGGGGCACAATGTATCGTTTGTGCGATCGATGCGAGGTACAGTGAAGAAGACGGAACATGGATGGTATATACACATGGTGGCCGCAATAAAACGACATGGAAAGCAGTCGATTGGGCAAAAGAAGCGGTACGTCTAGGTGCCGGGGAAATTCTTCTTACATCGATGAATCAGGACGGCGAGAAATCAGGTTTTGACCTGGCATTAACAAAGGCGGTACGTGATGCGGTAACAGTTCCTGTCATCGCGAGCGGCGGGGCAGGGAATGCCGAACACTTCCGTGAAGTATTGCAGGATGTTGATACAGATGCCGCATTAGCAGCGAGTATTTTCCACTATAAAGAAACGAGCGTAGCAGAAGTGAAAAGCTACTTAAAAGAAAAAGGGGTTCGTGTACGATGAACGTAAAATTTAATGAACAAGGCTTAATTACAGCTGTAGTACAAGATGCACAGTCAAAAGAAGTATTAACAGTAGCTTATATGAACGAAGAGTCGCTCCAAAAAACGATTGAAACGAATGAAACTTGGTTTTATTCACGTTCTCGACAGGAGCTTTGGCATAAAGGCGCAACGAGCGGCAACACGCAAAAAGTAGTTTCGATCAAAACAGACTGTGACAAGGATGCACTTGTAATTGAAGTCATTCCAGCTGGTCCGGCTTGTCATAACGGAACAACTTCATGCTTTACTGAAAGCTTGGTGGAAAACGAACGTCCAGGCTCTGTCGCAATTCTTCCGCAGCTTGTAGAAGTGATTAAACAACGTGAAATCGATATGCCTGAAGGGGCGTACACAACGTATTTATTCGATAAAGGAATCGATAAAATCTGTAAAAAAGTCGGCGAAGAGGCTACAGAAGTTGTCATCGGTGCGAAAAACCGCGATGCAGAAGAAGTGAAATGGGAATCGGCAGATCTTCTTTATCACTTATTAGTATTGCTTCAAGAGCAAAAAGTCGATGTTTATGAAGTGCTGGATGTATTGCAAAAACGTCATGAAGGAAAGAAGCAATAACAACTGGAAAATTAACGCCGCTTTGTCAGACGTGTTTTTAGTACATATGTGCCGAATATGCTATAATAGTAAGAATTGATTAAGGGACCACACCTGTGCGTTCCTTATTTCTTTGTTTACAAACAAATGACCTGCGTATTTGATGATATAGAATGTATTGAACGGAATGACTCGGAGGAATATTATTGGAAAATAAACGTTTAAAACCAAAAGCTACTAATGTCGTGTCGTTTGTTCCGAATGGTGATTATTATTACAAGAAAGCTTTAAAGGCAATAGAACGAGACGAAATGGATAAAGCATATAAATTTATAAAGCGTGCGGCGGATTTAAGTCCGGATGATGCGCATGTGTTACTACAGTACGGAATACTTGAAATGGAACTGCAAAATTTTGAGCATGCATATGAGTTGATTCACACAGCCTATAGTTTAGAGCCGAATGAATCCGAAATCATTTTCATGCTGGCGGAAGTGTCGGGCTGTATCGGTCATATTGCGGATGCCCAAAAATACGCAGCACAATATTTAGAAATGGAACCTAATGGCACATATACGGAAGACGCCTCTGAAATATTGGAGTTTGTCGACTATGTGGGCGAAGAAATGGATGACATGGACGAATTTGATGGGGCGAAGCATGTGGCACAGGAAAAGGCCCGCCGTTCTATGGAGCAGGGAGACTTTAAGACGGCAATCGAAATGCTGGAGCAACTCATTGAAGAGTATCCTGACCTTTGGAATGCCTATAATAACCTGGCTTTAGCTTATTTTTATGTCGGAGACGCAGAACAGGCACGCGCACTTTTATATCGAGTGCTGCGTGAAAACAAAGGCAATCTTCATGCACTTTGCAATTTGGCCGTATTTGCGTATTACGAAAAAAACAGTGAAGAGCTGAACGAACTGGTCGGTTTATTGAAGAAAATCCAACCGTTCGATTGGGAAAACCGTTATAAGCTCGGTGCGACATTTGCGTTAATCGGGCAATATGAAGAGGCCTATAAATGGCTGCGTTCTATGAGTAAAAAAGGCTATGATGGAGAGCCTGGCTTTTATTTCTGGCTTGCCCAGTCAGCCTACTTCTCAGGACATGAATCAATTGCAAAAGAAGCGTGGAAAATGCTTATCCAGCTGGATCCATCAAAAGAAGGGATGGAACCGTGGGTAAATGGTGAAGGTTCTATTTTACGGAATTCCGCGGAAAATCACCGTGACTTCATCATTCGTCAACTAACAGATGAGCATCAATCAAGCCGATTATTTGGCATGTTTTTATTGAAGCGGTCTGCACATAAGCAAGAGATTGTTGCACACCCATCTCTTTTAAATGTCTCGAATTTTACGGCTATCGAAAAGCTTTGTCTGGCGTATGCACTGGATTATGATTTCAGCAACGGCAGCAAGGAAGAACAGCAATTCCTGCGCTTCATGGAAGTTGCCGAACTGATTACAGAAACGAATGAATCGATTTCATTGGAAGTGGCGCAAGTGTTAAGTACATGGTTTGCACTTGGGGAAATCGCATTCGAACAAGGCTATTCGTTTAAAAATCGCTCGGCGCTTGCTGCTGCTGTTGAATACTCGTTCCATACGGCATTGGAAAACAAAGTGACGAAAAAAGCAGTTGCGGGTAAATATAATATTTCGACTGCAACATTATCGAAATACAATGATGAATTATATGAATTTGTACCATCGGACTTTGAATAGGCAGTATATTTGTATTTATCCAAGCAATCTTATACGATAAAAATATATAAAAGGTATACGCAAGAGGAGGATCTTCATGTCAGAAGAAAAAATTTATGATGTAGTCATTATCGGAGCAGGTCCAGCAGGTATGACAGCTGCGGTATATGCATCACGCGCTAACTTATCAACATTAATGATTGAACGTGGGATTCCCGGCGGACAAATGGCAAATACAGAAGCAGTGGAAAACTACCCTGGTTTCGATACAATTTTAGGGCCTGAGCTATCTACAAAAATGTTTGAGCATGCGAAAAAATTCGGTGCTGAATATGCTTACGGTGATGTAAATGAAATCATCGACGGTGAAGAATATAAAATTATCGTTTCAGGTAAAAAACAATATAAAACACGTACAATTATCATTACAACTGGTGCAGAATACAAAAAACTGGGCATTCCTGGCGAAACAGAACTTGGCGGCCGCGGTGTAAGTTACTGTGCTGTATGTGATGGCGCATTCTTCAAACAAAAGAACCTTATCGTAATCGGTGGGGGAGACTCTGCTGTTGAAGAAGGTGTTTACTTAACACGCTTTGCGGATAAAGTAACAATCGTACATCGTCGCGATAAGCTTCGTGCACAAAAGATTTTACAAGACCGTGCATTTGCCAATGAAAAAGTAGACTTCATCTGGAATTCAACTGTAAAAGAAATTCATGAAGTTGACGGTAAAGTAGGCAAAGTGACGTTAGCTTCAACAGTTGACGGTTCAGAATCAGCAGTGGAAACAGATGGCGTATTCGTATATGTCGGCATGCTTCCATTAACAGCGCCATTTGCTTCACTGAATATTTTAAATGAAGCAGGCTATATCGTAACAAACGAAAAAATGGAAACTGCTATTCCAGGTATTTATGCAGCGGGCGATGTTCGTGAAAAAATGCTTCGTCAAATTGTAACAGCTACAGGCGACGGCAGTATTGCAGCTCAATCAGCTCAACATTACGTGGAAGAAATAAAAGAAAAAATAAATCAATAATTCTTTAACATAAATGTAATCATATCGTTACAAAATAAGGGTATACTAAAAGTGGAATTTGTTTTAACCCCCTTATATTTTTATCCTAAGGTTGTTTCAAGCGGTTTACGCTGAAGCAACCTCTTTTTTTGTGGCTTTCCGGCATAAATGTTGACATTATAAATGAAACGCTTGCTTTTACTGAATGCATAGGACAAGGTATAATAGAAATAAGCTTTAGAAAAACACAATTTGCGTCACATAGCGAAATTGTGTCTTTACTTATGTGGAATTTGTGAAATATTATATATTCACTTATCCATTAAATGAAAAAGTTGAGGTGTTGTGTATGCAACGTATTACAAATTTACTCGCTATTAAAGATGGTCAAGTATTATTGCTGCAAAAGCCGAGAAGAGGCTGGTTTGTGGCACCGGGTGGGAAAATGGAGCCAGGAGAGTCCATCTATGACTCCGCTATACGCGAATTTCAGGAAGAGACGAATCTAACACCAAAAGACGTTCATTTAAAAGGCGTATATACAATGGTTATTAAAAATGGAGATACAGTCGTCGATGAGTGGATGCTGTACACATTTATTGCAACAGATGTTGAAGGAACACCATTTGTCGAAACACGGGAAGGCGTTTTAGGCTGGTATGAAATTGATCGTTTAAAGGATCTTCCGATGGCAGCAGGTGACCGTACGAATTTATTATTTGCAGCATTAAATAAAGGTACGCAATATGGTACATTTGAATATACAGAGGATTTTGAGCTGATTAGCGAAAAAATTCAAAACTCGACGGAACAAAACTAGAGGAGATGAAATAAGTGGCTAGTTCGAGCTATACACATGAGTTAGTTATTATTACAGGAATGTCAGGGGCGGGCAAAACGGTAGCAGTTCAAAGTTTTGAGGATTTAGGTTATTACTGTGTAGATAATTTACCTCCGGAGCTTTTAACTACTTTTTTAGCGCTAATGAAGGGTTCCGAAAAAAAGATTTCACGTATGGCAGTTGTCATGGATTTACGTGGGAGAGAATTTTTTGGCTCATTGATCGAATCGCTCGACGCACTACTGGACGAAGAAGATATTTTACTCCGTATTTTATTTTTAGAATCCGATGATGCCACATTAGTTCGCCGCTATAAAGAATCCCGCCGATCACATCCGCTTGCACCTCAGGGATTACCGCTGGAAGGGATTCAATTGGAGCGCGAATTGCTCTCAGAAGTAAAAGGGCGCGCCAAATCAATCGTCAATACTTCCAAGTTAAAGCCACGCGAATTACGTGAACGTATCGCCCAGGAATTCAGCAATATGAGCAGCCCTACGTTTTCACTAAACATTATGTCATTTGGATTTAAGCATGGGCTGCCGATTGATGCTGATTTAGTATTCGATGTCCGTTTTTTAAAAAACCCTTACTATGTTGAAGAATTGCGCCCTAAAACAGGGCTGCAAACAGAAGTTTCCTCTTACGTACTGGCAACGGAAGAAACACAACAGTTAATAGCCAAACTGACTGACTTGTTCACATTCATGATTCCCCATTACCGTAATGAAGGCAAATCACAGCTTGTCATCGCTTTCGGCTGTACGGGCGGGCAACATCGCTCCGTTACACTTGCTGAATACTTCGGGAAGCTATTGGCAAAAAATGATCAAGTCATCGTTACACATAGAGATATCAATCATAGGAAGGATTGATGAAATGAAAAAAAAGAGAACAAGAATCGTCGTAATTGGCGGAGGGACAGGCCTTTCTACAATTTTACGCGGTTTAAAGCAACATCCTTTTGATATAACGGCCATCGTCACGGTTGCAGATGACGGTGGCTCTTCCGGGCGTTTGCGGGATGACTATGATATCCCGCCGCCAGGAGATGTGCGAAATGTAATTGCCGCACTTTCAGACGTAGAGCCGTTAGTAGAGCAAATGTTCCAATATCGCTTTTCTCAATCAAACGATTTAGGCGGTCATTCGCTCGGGAATTTAATGTTGACGGCTTTAACGGAAATTACAGGTGATTTTAACCATGCGATTGCTGAAATGAGCAAAGTACTGAATGTGCACGGAAAGGTCATTCCAGCAGCGAATAAAAAGGTTACATTACATGCCGAATTAGCTGATGGGTCAGACATTATAGGCGAGTCGAAAATTCCATCAGGCCATGCACCGATTAAACGGGTATACTTGGAGCCTAGTAATCTAAAACCTTTACCTGCTGCAGTTCATGCGATTGAACGGGCAGATTTTATTTTGATTGGACCTGGAAGCCTTTATACGAGCATCATTCCGAATTTGTTAGTTAAAGGGATCGGGCAGGCAGTTATTCGTGCTAAAGGTGAAAAGATTTACATTGCGAATTTAATGACACAGCAAGGTGAAACGAGAAACTTTACTGCTTCAAAACATATTGAAGCAATCCATGAACATGTCGGAGAAGAATTTATCCAATCGGTACTGATCAATGAAAAGGAGCTGCCTCCTTCGATTTACGAAAATTACCGTGAAGAAAATGCCGAACCTGTAAAGTTTGATATTGAAAGACTTCAAGAAATGGGCATTAATATTATTCCAAAAGAGATTGCACTTATTGAAAATGGAACAGTACGTCATGATGCGGTAAATCTCGCTGAATGGCTTTGTGAATATACATTACAGAAAAAACAAACGATGCAAGAATAGTAGTATGAAAGAAACGCTACATAGGTTGCTAGGAAAGGGGGAGCGAATCCATGTCATTTGCATCTGAAACTAAGAAAGAACTGACGCAAGTAGAAGCCGGTGATAGCAGTTTAAAGGCTGAAGTATCTGCCCTTATACGGATGAACGGTTCGTTGAGCTTTGCAAATCGGCAATTGAGCTTAGACGTACAAACAGAAAATGCGGCAATCGCACGTCGGCTTTATACAATTGTAAAGAAGCTTTATCCATATAATGTCGAGTTGCTTGTTCGAAAAAAGATGCGTCTTAAAAAGAACAATGTGTATATATGCCGTGTTCGAGAAGGCGCACGGGAAATTCTTGCGGATTTAGAAATTGTCTCAAATTCATTTGAGTTTAATCATACAATCGCCAAATCAATCATACCGAAAGAAAATGAACGCCGTGCTTATTTACGTGGTGCCTTTTTGGCGGGAGGGTCGGTGAACAATCCGGAAACCTCTTCCTACCATTTGGAGATTTATTCTTTATATAAGGAGCACGGGGAAGCGTTGGCAGAGCTGATGAACCGATACGATTTAAATGCGAAAACGATCGAACGTAAAAAAGGCTTTGTAACGTATTTGAAAGAAGCCGAAAAGATTTCGGATTTTATGAATTTAGTCGGTGCTGTACAGGCAATGCTGAAGTTTGAGGATGTACGGATTATAAGAGATATGCGTAACAGTGTGAATCGTATCGTAAACTGTGAAACAGCCAACTTAAACAAAACAATAGGCGCGGCGTTGCGGCAAGTGGAAAATATCCGCTATATTGATAATGCGGTAGGTCTTGATCAACTGCCGGAAAAACTGCGTGAAATAGCACGTCTTCGTGTGGAATATCAGGACGTGACGTTAAAAGAGCTCGGTGAAATGGTTTCAACTGGCGTCGTAAGTAAATCAGGCGTCAATCATCGTCTGCGCAAAATCGATGAAATCGCGGATGCGCTCCGTCGTGGAGAGAGTATTTAAATTCACATAAAGGTACGGAGCAAGTACGTCGAGGCGTAAAAGAAAAAATTGGTAAAGATTTCATAAAAGATGTTTCCAATTGTTGTTCTTTTCGGACAATTTCGTTAAGATAAACTTAGAAGCGATGAACGGTTGTGAAAGGGAGTATTTCAACATGATTGAAAAACAAGTAGAAGTAAAGTTAAAATCGGGCCTACAGGCAAGACAGGCCGCTTTGTTCGTCCAAGAGGCGAATCGTTATAAAGCAGACGTCTTTTTAGAAAAAGGTACGAAAAAAGTAAATGCAAAGTCGATCATGGGTATTATGAGCCTAGCTGTTGCAAAAGGCACAGTTGTCACATTATGGGCAGACGGCCATGACGAAGAAAAAGCAATCGACGCACTACAACTTCTAATTGAAAAATCGGATTAAAACAAAAGGGCTAGAACATAATCCAAAAACCCATTTTCCTCTGTGAGAAAAATGGGTTTTTTTGCTGTGAGTAAAAATTGATTTCCATTCCGGGACGCTTTCCTCGGGCACGGCGTGGGGCCAACAAGATGTTGGTCACAAAAGCGTTGCCACAGGACGTGGCGCTATTAGCTTTTGTTCCTAAGTCTCAGGCGTCGGTGCTCCTGCCGCTTCGCTTTCGTCGCAAAATAAATTTTGCTGTTCCCGCAGGAAGCTCTGCTTGTAGCCAACAGCTACGCTCGCCCTCCATTCCAATCAATTTTATTAAATTATCCACTTCTTACTAAGAATTTTTTAGTTCTCCAATTAAATTTCAACTTTTGTCTCACTTACTATTTTGAACACAAAAAAGCATACAAGATGAATCTTGTATGCTTGAATGGATCGATTATTTTAATTGGTTACGCTCATAAATTTTATCGATAAGACCGTACTCTAATGCTTGCTCTGCAGACATGAAGTTGTCACGATCTGTGTCGCGTGCCAACGTTTCGTAATCTTGGCCACTGTTTTCAGCCATGATGCGGTTTAATTTTTCACGTAAGTGTAAAATACGTTTTGCAGCGATTTCGATTTCTGTTGCTTGACCTTGTGCTCCGCCAAGTGGTTGGTGAATCATTACTTCTGCGTTTGGTAATGCAACGCGCTTGCCTTTTGCACCAGCAGAAAGCAGGAATGCACCCATTGAAGCAGCCATACCGATACAGATTGTTGATACATCAGGCTTGATGAAGTTCATCGTATCGTAGATTGCCATACCTGAAGTGATAGAGCCACCTGGTGAGTTGATATACAGGTAGATGTCTTTATCTGGATCTTCAGCTTCTAAAAATAATAGCTGTGCTACGATTGAGTTCGCAACATTATCGTCAATCCCACTACCTAATAAAATGATGCGGTCTTTAAGTAAACGTGAATAAATGTCATATGCACGTTCGCCGCGGTTTGTTTGTTCAATAACTGTAGGAATTAAGTTCATTGAAAAATCCTCCCTTTGTTAAAGCTTATATTCGATTACTTTTGCTGAAATTGACAAATATTTCAGCTGTAAACCTATCATACACGTATTAGTCAGTTATGGTCAAATATAAACTCTGATTTTTACAGTTGAAAATAAGGGGTTCCATCTGTATAATGAAAAAAGTTGCTCATATTCTTATTTATATGTCCTCGTGGTGTAATGGATAACACTTCAGATTCCGGTTCTGAGGCTGGGGGTTCGATTCCCTCCGAGGGCGCTTTCTTTTTAAAGATTATTATTGACCAGCATGAAGTAAAAATAATCTTTCTCTTCCATTTTTCTACAGTTTAATTTTGACGCTACACTATAAGTTTCCGAAACTAATCTAATTTAAACGCTCTTCATCTAAAAAATAAAATTTCTTTATAAAAAAGTACATTTCCTACTTGAAATATATGTAGAAAATTAGTACATTATTAAATGTTGTGTTTTATAAAACTAGTTAGATAGACCATACTATCATGTCCTTTAGGGGCACCATTTTACTGTTTTAATATACGTTTCAATATCAATTGCAAAAATCATCTGAGGTTTTTTTGCAATAGAGAATGAAGTTTTAGTAGGATAAAAAGAATCACTGTACCGGTTCTTTTTATCCTTCATTCGTTCTCTAATTAAATAATAATTTCAAGACTGCATGAGAGGAATTTCCTCTTGTGCAGTTTTTTTAATTCAGTTAAAAATTACCCAACTGATTAACATATATTATAAAAAACAGGGAATATATGTAATGAAACGTGAGTCTTTTTAAGAGGGGATACAATAATGAAATAGCAATCGAGTGAATAAATATTAAATTATATGCAAATATACCGTCAATTTTGTTATATTAATTCATCATACTGCAATAATAATCAATTTTTTAAAAATTAAATGTTGTATATTAATTGTGGAATTAATATAATTGAACATGTTATTAACAAAAAAACTACTACATCCAGGAGGATATTCATAATGAGTACTAGAAAACTATTTAAATGGGCAGCACCTTTAGCGGCAGCTTCAATGATTTTAACAGCGTGTGGAGCGGACGAAACTTCATCAACAGGTGATAAAGAATATAAGAAAATTGTTGCAGGTACAGAAGCTACATATGCACCATTTGAATACTTAGATGATAAAGGTAATGTCGTCGGATTAGATTCAGAGATTTTAGCAGCGATCGGCGAAGAGATGGGCATTGAAACAGAAGTGAAGAATGTAGGCTGGGACTCAATGATGAGCCAAGTAACAACTGGTGAAGTGGATATGGGTGCAGCGGCTATTACAATTACAGATGAGCGTAAAGAATCATATGATTTTACAGACCCTTATTATGAAGCGACTTTATTGATCGTGACAAAAGAAGGTTCAACAGTTGCATCGTTAGAAGATATTAAAGACAAAAAAATCGCGGTGCAAATTAATACGACAGGTCATATCGCAGCACAGGAACTTCAAGGTGTTGCAAGCTCGAAAATTTTGGCATATGAAAACTTCTCTGTTGCTTTAACAGAAGTACTGACAGGTGCAGCAGATGCCGCTATCGGTGATAATGCAGTAATTTTAGATTACCTTGAAAACAATCCTGATTCAGGCTTAAAAGCGGTAGAAGATACTTCATTTGAGAAAGACTACTTCGGCTTTATGGTGAAAAAGGGCAACAAAGAGCTATTGGATATTTTAAATGAAGGTCTTCAAAAAATTAAAGATAACGGCAAGTTAGCTGAAATTACAGGTACGGAAATCGAATAAGCTACATTTTAATTTATTGGAGGGTTTCAGATGGATTTTTTAGATTTTTTCCGTTGGGATATAATCTGGAACTACCGTGAACTATATGCAAAAGGACTTTGGGCGACTATTGTTTTAACAGCATGTGGTTATATTGGTGGTATCATATTCGGTCTAGTTTTAGGATTAGGCCAAGTTTCAACAAAAAAATGGATTTACTGGCCGGCTAAAATATATGTCGACGTATTCCGTGGTACGCCAATGCTCGTACAATTATTATTAATTCACTTAGCTGTTATTCCAACTATTTTTGGAACATCACAAGGTTGGTGGGTATCGGGTATTGTCGGCCTGATTTTAAACAGTGCCGCATACAATGCGGAAATTTTCCGTGCAGGGATCCAGTCGATCGACAAAGGGCAAATGGAAGCTGCAAGGTCATTAGGGCTAACGCATAGCCAGGCAATGCGCAAAGTTATTTTACCGCAGGCGTTTCGTCGTATGATCCCACCTTTAGGGAATGAATTTATCGCATTATTAAAAGATTCTTCACTTGTAACGGTAATCGCCGGAGCCGAAATTTTATACGTAAGTAAAGTAGTAGCCGGAACGTATCAGCGTTTCTGGGAGCCGTATTTATTCGCGGCGTTCCTATACCTTGTATTGACGTATGCTGTAACAAAGCTCATTGCATTTATCGAAAAACGAGTTGATATTAATTACAACCCACGTAAGAAAAAGGAGCGCGCGTAAATGATTAAAGTAGAAAACTTACACAAGCATTTTGGCAAGCTCGAAGTGTTAAAAGGGATCGATTATGAAGTACATGAAAAAGAGGTAGTTTGTGTCATCGGGCCATCCGGTTCTGGGAAATCAACTTTTCTTCGCTGCATGAATTTGCTTGAAGAAGTAACGGATGGTGCGATCTATATTGAAGGTACTAAAATTAATGATCCGAAAACAAATATTAACGAAATCCGTACGGAAGTAGGAATGGTGTTCCAGCAGTTCAACTTATTCCCGCATATGTCTGTCATCGATAATATTACGATGGCTCCAATGCAAATTCGCCAACTGAACAAAGCCGATGCCGAGAAACTGGCACTGGAGCTATTGGATAAGGTCGGTTTGCGTGAAAAGGCATATAACTATCCGCAGCAGTTATCAGGCGGTCAGCAGCAACGTGTAGCGATTGCCCGCGCGTTGGCAATGAAGCCGAAAGTAATGTTGTTTGACGAACCAACGTCAGCCCTTGACCCGGAAATGGTTAAAGAGGTTTTGGAAGTAATGAAAAACCTTGCAAAAGAAGGTATGACAATGGTTGTCGTCACACATGAAATGGGCTTCGCGCGTGAAGTAGGCGACCGTGTACTGTTTATGGATGGTGGCTACATCGTAGAGCAAGGCCACCCGGATGAAGTATTCGGCAACCCGCAAAACGAACGTACAAAAGCCTTTTTAGGAAAAGTTCTATAAGAGAATGGAAACTATCTTCTATTATGATGCGTAGTAGAAGGTAGTTTTTTATATTGCGTTTTACTAAATTGAGAAGAATGCACATATATTTAAAACGCGTTGATTGGAATGTAGGGGAGGCGACTCCTGCGGGAACAGCACGAGCGAGAGACTACAGGCTCGAGCCGTGCCCGCGGAAAGCGTCCGACCCGAAATGGAAATCAACACTATATGAGTAGTGGAGATTTTAGTAGCATAAATTGTTTAGGGATCTTTATAACCTAAACTATCAGAATATTTAGAATTGCATATTGTGTGGTTTTACTAAAAAATGTATAATCTTAACAAAAATAGAGGGGGTTTTATAATGTTCAGAACAAAGAAGTTTTTAATAACGATGCTGCTAATGGCATTAACAATCATTTTAGCCGCATGCGGTACAGCAGACGATGAAACATCAGGAAGCGCAACATCCGGAGAAGGTGGCGATAAAAAGCTGTTAGTCGGAACAGAAGCAACATTTGCCCCATTTGAATCGATGAATGACAAAGGTGAGATTGTAGGTATCGATGTTGATATTATGAAAGCAATCGGTGAAGAAATCGGTTCGGAAATCGAATTCCGAAATGTAGGTTGGGAGCCGGTATTCCAGCAAATTACAAATGGTGAACTGGATTTAGGTGCATCAGGCATTACAATTACAGATGAGCGTAAAGAAACGTATGACTTCACAGATCCATATTATGAAGCGTCATTAATGATCGTTGTGAAAGAAGATTCAACAATCGAAACATTGGATGAGTTAAAAGATCAAAAAATCTCTGTTCAAATTAATACGACAGGCCATATTGCAGCACAAAATCTGCAAGGGAAATCAAGTTCAAAAATTTTAGCGTATGAAAACCAGCCAGTTGCATTCCAGGAAGTAATCAATGGTGCAACAGTCGCAGCGTTTGGCGATAATGCCGTTGTAATCGAGTACTTAAAGAATAATCCAGATTCAGGGCTAAAAGCAATTGAATCTGATGAGTTCGAAAAAGAGTATTACGGCTTCATGGTGAAAAAGGGTAACACAGAATTATTGAACCGTTTAAATGAAGGCTTAGCAAAAATTAAAGAAAACGGTAAATTAGAAGAAATTACAGGTCAGAAGATCGATTAATAAGAAAACACAGGCATAAACCCTTTATGGTAAAGGAATTCATGCCTGTGTTTTAGTTTATATTAAGAAGTTCTTTAAGCGAATCGCTCTGGAAAATAAATTTGCGTCCCTCCCCATTTTTGTTGAGGGGTTTTTGTATTGATTTAAACATTGCTGAAAGATTTCATCACAATATCTTTTATCGTATCCGTATGCATAACAAGCATCATGGTTCAGGCAGCAATTATCTACTGCATTCGTTGGTGCACCAGGTCCGCTGCAGCCCGGTCCGCAGTATCGGTAACCAGGGAAGCAGAAACCCATTGCAGGACGTCTCATCATCCCACCTCCTTATAGTAGGTACCATATAGTATGTTCACCTAATAAAAAGAGGAGGGCAATTCTATTGATACCATCATAAAAACCTTTACTTTACACTAGCAGACTTTACGGGTGAAACCGAAGATTCAGCTACTTTCAATACTGCATTAAGAAGGACATCTGCACCTTTTGAACATTCTTCGTAAGTTGTATATTCATCTTCGCGGTGACTATAGCCTTTCGCACTTGGAACGAAAATCATCGTAGAAGGAATGTAGCCGGCGATAAATTGAGCATCATGACCGGCACCGCTGAACATATGATGGCGTGAAAGCCCGAGTTCATCCGTACTTGCTGCTACAGCATGGACAACTTCCGGTGCGAAATACACCGTATCCCGGCTCCATAGTTTTTGGTAGCTCAACTCGCAATTTTCGATTTCTTTTGGCAAGTCAAAAATAATTTGCTCCACTTGCTGAATGACTGCTGGGTCTTGATGGCGGGATTCCAACGAAAATGTTACGTTACTCGGGATGACCGTATGAATATTCGGGTAGGCATTGATGCGCCCGATCGTATAAACAAGATCTTCAGGAAGCTGTTTTAATTTATTTTGCAGAATTGAAATGATTTGCATCGCGGCAAACATGCTGTCTTTACGCATGGAAATAGGGGTAGTGCCCGCATGGTTCGATTCGCCGGTTAATGTAATGTCATAGCATACCATGCCAAGAACGCCTTCCACGACACCAATCTCTTTTTTATAATGTTCCAGCACGGGACCTTGTTCAATATGAAGCTCCAAATAGGCATGAGCCTCTGTCAGACGGTTTGCGACATCGCCTTCATAACCGCTTTCTTTCAGAGCTTGTTCAAATGTTACGCCTTTAGGGTCTGTTGAAGCGAGCATCTTTTCCTTTTCGAATTTTCCAGAAAGAACACCTGAAGCCATTAATGACGGTTCAAAACGTGCACCTTCTTCATTTGTGAAGTTTACGATAGTAATAGGGTGATTCAGTTCGAGTTTTTCATCAATAATCGTTTGGACAGCTTCCAGTGCAGTTAAAACACCAAGCACGCCATCAAAGCGTCCGCCTTTAATGACTGAATCCAAATGTGAGCCGATGACAATCGGTAAATTATCGGAGTTGGAAGGAAGTGTAGCATACATAGTGGCCATATCATCAACCGTTACAATCATGCCAAGCTGTTCGCAAATTTCCTTGAACTTGTTGCGCGCAAGAATATCTTCGGGAGATAGGCTTAAACGTGTGACACCATTATTTTCTGTAGCCCCAAATTGGCTGAATAAATCAATCGTGTTTTGAAGTCGTTCGCGATTTGTTTTTAACATAAATGTCCCCCTTAAATTCAATAATATATAAACATTAGCACTAGCATATAACAAATTAATATATACTTAATGTAAAATGTTACAATAATTGTATGGACGAATTGTTAATGATAGGGGGCTGCTTATGTTAACCGTAAAAGAAGTTCTAAATCGAAAATACTTTGAATCAGCGAAGGTCGTTGCAGGTCAAACCGGCTTAAACAATAAGATCAAATGGATTCATATATTGGAAGTAACCGATGTGAAGCAGCTAATAAGAGGAAATGAGCTCATTCTGACAACTGGGGTCATTTTAAAGGATAATGAACAAGGTTTTTTGAATTTTGTAAAGCAGCTTAGCGATTTACATGTAGCCGGGCTTTGTATTGAACTGGGGATGTACATTCAAACGATTCCGGAAAGTGTGATATGTTTGTCAGATGAACTGGATTTTCCACTTATTGTTTTTCAGGAGATTGTCCCGTTTGTCGGTATTACGCAAGATTTGCACACAGCAATCATTCATCAGCAATACGACATTTTAAGGCAGCTCGAAGATTATTCCCAGAAGATCAACAACTATGTTTTGAAGGTGAACGATAAAGTAAAGATTTTGCAGTATATGCAAAAGTATTTGAATGTGGATATTTACTTTGAAGTAAAAAAAGGAACAAGTCTGGCAATCCCAGATAAAAAGATTGAAAATTGCAAAAATTATATTGATCGTTTAAGTAGTAAACATAAAGCAAAGATTGAAGTAAATTTATTTGATCAGTTGTACGGCACAGTTTATATATACTCCGAAAAAAGAGAAATGACTGAGTTGGATTTGCTCATTTTGGACCGCACTGTCGTCACACTGTCGCAGTTTATTTTAAGAGATTTATATATTGAAGAAAAATTGGAAAGCGAGAACCGCAAATTTTTTGAGAAGTGGCTTGAAGGTGAAAATAGCGATGATGAATTGCTTTATTTTATCGAAGAGATCGATCAAAAGTTGAAGCATAATGGCTGGATGGTTATGATTCATCAGCTGAGAAGGAAAAATGCGAAAAAGGATTTAACGAATTATAAAATAAATCTTCGTCAGGCACTGCAGAAAGAAGGGTTTTACACATTTATTGTCGAGCAGTCCCAATATTTGATTTTTATCGTGAACGATTTGGCGCAGGGGGCTACGTATAAAGAGCGGATGAATCGTGTGATGAATGAAGTGATCCAGCAAAATAAACAGGACATGCTTATTGCGGTTGGGAAATATGTTTCGCATTACAATGAATTGAAAGAAAGCTATCAAACAGCGCAGGAAACGTTGCAGATCCGGATGAAACATATGGAGCTCTCGTATTTTTACGATGAACTGGTGCTGTACCATATGGTGAAAGTGCTGCAAAACAACAGCAGTCTAATGCAGGCAGCTAAGGAAAAAATCGAAAAGCTTAGCCAGTATGACAGCAAACACAATGCGAATTTAATCCAAACGCTCGACGTGTATTTTCAGTGTAACGGACTAAAAAAGGAAACCGCCGAAAAACTATTCATCGTACGTCAAACCCTTTATCACCGCCTGGAAAAGGTGGAGCAGATCATCGGCAATGATTTTATGAAATACGAAAACCGCCTCTGCCTGGAAATCATGCTGCTCATGACGAAGCATAATTATTATGAGGGCGTGAAAGTTTGAAAGGTCCGTGATTGAAGAAGGTGCAATTAAATATCAAATGTGTTGATTGTAATGAAGGGGAGGCGACTCCAACGGGAATAGCGTGATGCCTGAGACTACAGGCTCAGGCCACGCCCGCGGAAAGCGTTCGACCCGGAATGGAAATCACTCCCCGTGCTAATCAGGATATCCTCATTTGCTAAATGTGAAATCGAGGCAAACATCCATTTTACACTATGTATAATGCCCTTAATCTTCCAATAAGCGAAAATAGAAATAGAGTTTAGGAATGTAGGAGGGAAATGCATGAGCCAATATGTAGAGTATAACTGGAAAGCAAATGACGAAAAACATGTATGGCACTCGATGAAGCCTTATAACCCGGAAGCAACATTTATCGTTGAACGAGCGGAAGGGGCTTGGCTGACAGACATCGATGGCAATAAATATTTAGATGCAATGGCAGGGCTTTGGTGTACAAATATTGGTTACGGTCGTAAGGAAATTGCCGACACAGCTTACGAGCAAATGCTTAAAAATTCATACACACCGCTAACGAATGGGCACACACCAGCGATTTTACTGAGCCAGAAAATCAGTGAGCTGCTTGGTGACGAATATGTCGTCTTCTATTCAAACAGCGGGTCGGAAGCAAATGAAGTGGCGTTTAAAGTGGCAAGACAATATCATCAGCAAAAAGGTGATACGAACCGCTATAAAATCATTTCCCGCTACCGTGCATATCATGGGAGTTCAATGGGTGCATTGGCAGCGACAGGTCAAGCGCAGCGCAAATATAAATACGAGCCGCTTGCACCCGGCTTTTTACATGTAGCACCACCTGACCAGTACCGGAATCCGGAAGAAGCGGTCAACGGTGATGCTACGACATTGCCAAGTGTGAAAAACATCGACCAGGTGATGACTTGGGAAATGTCTGAAACAATCGCCGCGGTTATTATGGAGCCGATCATTACAGGTGGCGGTGTTATTGTGCCGAATGAAGATTACTTGAAAGGCGTAAAGGAAGTGTGCGAGAAACACGGTGCGCTGTTAATCGTTGACGAAGTAATCTGTGGTTTCGGACGTACAGGTACAGCGTTCGGATTCCAGAATTACGGCATTAAACCGGATATTGTGACGATGGCTAAAGGTTTAACAAGTGCTTACATGCCATTATCAGCAACTGCAATACGCCGTGAAATTTACGAGCAGTTTGTCGCGAATGGGGAATATGAATTTTTCCGTCATATTAACACATTTGGCGGTTCACCGGTCGCATGTGCAGTTGCATTGAAAAACATTGAGATTATGGAACGCGAAAATTTATTCGAGCAATCCGTTGTACTTGGAGAATCGCTCAAACGCACATTGCAAGAAAATTTAGAGGATCATCCTTTTGTTGGCGATATTCGCGGAAAAGGATTATTGATCGGTATTGAGCTTGTTGAAAATAAGGAAACGAAAACAGCGCTTGATGTTGAGCGCGTAAATGCAGTGATTGCCTACTGTAAGAAAAAGGGCGTCATTATTGGGAAAAACGGTGTAACGGTAGCGAACTTCAATAATGTATTAACGCTGTCACCGCCGCTTTCAATTTCATTGGAGGAAAAGGACCTGATTGCCAATACCCTAATTGAAGCAGTGAACAGTATTAAATAAAGGGGGATCTTCATAATGACAGAAGCAGTTTCGGTAAAAAAATTAACACATTTTATCAATGGGGAATTGGTCGAAGGGAAGAGTAACAACTATTCGAAAGTTTATAACCCGACGACAGGCGAAGTAATTGCCGAAGTTCCGATTGCGACAGCTGAAGAAACACGTGAAGCCATTGCAGCAGCAAAAGCGGCTTTCCCGGCATGGCGTGATTTATCTGTTGCAAAGCGTGCGGAAGTGTTGATGCGTTTCCGATTTTTACTGACAGAAAATATGGATCAGCTGTTGGATATTATTTGTACGGAGAGCGGGAAAACATTGGAGGATGCGCGCGGTGAAGTGACACGTGCACTGGAATCGGTTGACTTGGCAATCGGTGCCCCTCATTTAGTGAAAGGGGAATATTCGGTAAATGTAGGTGGTCAAATTAATGCTTACTCTGCGAAGTACCCTTTAGGTGTTGTAGCAGCTATCTCGCCATTTAACTTTCCGATCATGGTGCCGTTAGCGCAAACATCGATGGCAGTCGCTGTCGGGAATGCGGTTATTTTAAAAGCATCTGAAAAGGTGCCGATGACTTCGCTGTTTGTCAGTGAGTTATGGAAAAAAGCAGGATTGCCGGACGGGATCTGGACAGTAGTAAACGGCAGTAAAGATGCGGTAAATGAGCTGCTGGAAAACCCGACTGTTCAGGCAATTTCATTTGTCGGCTCAACACCTGTTGCGAAATATATTTATGAAACGGGTTCAAAATACGGCAAGCGTGTAACTGCTTTAGGTGGCGGTAAAAACAATATGGTCGTTATGCCGGACGCGGATTTAGAGCAAGTGGCGAATGCGTTTATCGGCGCTGCATATGGCGCGGCTTCCCAACGCTGCATGGCGATTTCTACAATTATGCCGGTTGGTGAAGAGACGGCTGATCGACTAGTAGCGATTTTGAAAGAGAAAATCAGCAACTTAAAAGTGGGCAGCTATAAAGAAGAGGGCACGGATTTTGGTCCGGTCATTTCAAAAGAATCAAAAGAGAATATTTTGAAAGCAATCGATCTAGCTGAACGTCAAGGTGCGACGGTTGTAGTTGACGGTCGTGAACTGGATATCGCGAAAAACTCGGAAGGCTTCTTCGTAGGTCCGACATTGCTGGACAATATTACAAAGGAGATGGAGATTTTCGATGAGGAAGTTTTCGGACCGGCTCGTAATGTTGTGCGCGTAAACTCGCTTGCAGAAGCAATTGATTTCATTAACGGTCAGGATCTGGCAAATGGGGTCACGATCTTCACGAACGATGGGGCGGCAGCGCGCAAGTTTACAACGGAAATTGATGTCGGAATGGTCGGCGTCAATGTGCCGATTCCAATCCCAGTCGGCTATCATAACTTTGCCGGCTTTAAAGGTTCGCGCTTTGGTGAAGGGCATATGTTTGGTCCGGATCAGGCCCGATTCTTTACGAAAACGAAAACGGTATCGGAACGCTGGCCAGATACAACAGAAACAACAGCATCGACATTCGCTTTCCCTAGCAATAACTAAAATAAATGCAGAAACAGCCTGATTCCGGATGTGGGGTTAGGCTGTTTTTGGGTTTTTATTAGAAGAATGGCGTGGCGGATGCAGCGGGAGTGTGATTTTATTAGAATATTTGTAATTGATATTAGAAGATATGGACCGGTTATTAAAACAGTTGGGGTGTTTATTAGAAGATTGGGCAGTAATGGGGGTGGTGGATGCAGATTTAGGCTCGGGTGAATACGGGTTTATAGTTTTATTAGAACATTGCCTGCGGATATTAGAACATTGCGTATACATATTAGAACAATAGAACGATATATTAGAAAATCCAACTTTTTTTAGAACAAATAAAAATATATTAGAACATCCTTCCAATATATTAGAAAACTTCAGAAAGAACCTCACTCTTAATAGAAACCTGACAAAAACAATACATTATGTTAGAAAAACTTACATAAAAATAGCATATTTCATTACAACTTTTAACATTTTGTCTAAAATATTTACGGAAAAAATTACCTTTTGTATATTAATTTTAGTCAAAATATTCAGTAAAGTTATGTATATGAAACATTTACAAAGGATTTACTAACGGGAAATATTTATTTAAATTTTTCTCGTTAATTAGATATTATGTTACTAATTGTTACATATAATACTATATATTAAATTATATGCTTAAAAACTAGTAAATATTCTCAAAAGTTAGTAGTACTAGATGCACTTTGGTTTTTCATTTTTTCAATAGAAATTACTAGAAAACTAGGAGGGTTCATATGAAAAAGATTATTACTGGGGGAACAATTGTTACTGCTGCGGATACGTTTAAAGGGGATGTGCTGATTGAGGACGGGATCATCACTCAAATTGCAGCAAAAATAGATCATGCAGAAGCGGAAATTATTGATGCAACAGGAAAGCTTTTATTCCCGGGTGGTATTGACCCTCATACCCATCTCGATATGCCGTTCAACAACACGGTAACCGATGATGACTGGCAATCAGGAACAATTGCTGCGGCTTACGGAGGAACAACGACAATTATCGATTTCTGTATTAGTGCGGGCTCGCCAACATTGATGGATGCGATTGATACATGGCATGGCAAAGCAAAAGATAAAGCCGTGATCGACTATGGCTTCCACTTAATGATCGGTGATTTAAATGAGCAGCGCCTGCAGGAATTACCGGAAGCGTTGGAACGAGGCGGAATCAGCTCGATCAAAGTGTTCCTTGCATATGCTAAGGAATTCCAGGCGACGGATCGTACATTATTCCAGGCGTTTAAAGTCGGGAAGAAGCTTGGCGCAACGGTTATGGTCCACTGTGAGAACGGATCGGTTATCGATGAATTAGTAGAAGAAGCGAAAGCGAATGGTCAGACGGAGCCAATTTATCATGCGCTTACTCGTCCGCCTGAAGTAGAAGGGGAAGCGACGAAGCGTGCGATTGAGCTGGCAAACTTGGCTGGAGCGCAATTATATGTCGTGCATGTAACGTGTAAAGAAGCGGTTGATGAAATCATTTCGGCACGTAATAAAGGCTACAACGTGTTAGGTGAGACTTGTCCGCCGTATTTAGTGCTTGACCAGACAGCATTGGAAAAGCCGAACTTTGAAGGTGCGAAATATGTATGGTCTCCGCCGTTACGTCCTGTGGAGCATCAGGAAGTATTGTGGAATGCATTGAAGGCGAAGCAGCTGCAAACGATTGGTTCAGACCAATGTTCATTCAGCTTCAACGGCAAGAAGACATTAGGGAAAAACGACTTCTCGAAAATCCCGAATGGCGGACCGTTTATCGAAGACCGTTTCTCTGTACTGTATTCAGAAGGTGTTGCGAAAGGACGCATTACGGAAAACGAGTTTGTCGATATGATTTCAACGCAGTCTGCGAAGATTTTTGGGCTATTCCCTAAAAAAGGAACAATCGCGGTTGGTTCGGATGCGGATATCGTATTATTCGACCCGACAGTAAAACGTACGATCTCTGCGGAAACACATCATATGAATGTGGACTATAACGCGTTCGAAGGACTTGAAGTAACGGGTGAGCCGACAAGTGTGCTAGTGCGCGGTGAATATGTCATTCAAGATAAAAAATTCGTCGGACAGCTTGGAAGCGGCAAGTATATCCGTCGTGAAGTAAAAGGTTCCACTAAAGTAACTTCATAACAAGGTCAATTACGATTTAGCGTAATTGCGTCCAGATTTTTGGACCCGCAGGACTTGAGTAAGTCAGCCTTTGTCGCACGACACGAAGTTTTTAGGCTGACATCAATTCCATTAAAAAATCTGTGACATCCACCGGGGCTTATCTTCATTCAGCAGGTGGTGACCATCTGGAAAGGCTGAATGAAGATATCAACAGCTAAAAGTAATAACAAATCAAACTGGAGAGGGTTGTTATGAAATGAGCAATAGTTTAGCGAAAAACTTTGAAGAGATATTTGATGGTTTAACAACATACGCGGCAACTGTCGAAGCGAATCGTTGTTTGTATTGCTATGATCCACCTTGTGTAAAGGCATGTCCAACGAGCATTAATATTCCAAGCTTTATAAAGAAAATTGCTTCGAATAATATGAAAGGTTCTGCTCGTGTCATCATGGAATCAAATCCGGTGGGCGCAAGCTGTGCGCGCGTTTGTCCAACAATCGAGCTTTGTGAGGGGGCTTGTGTGTTGAACAGTGAGGAAAAACCGATTCAAATCGGTCATCTTCAGCGCTATGCAACGGATTGGCTGCGTGAGTCGAATGTCAACCTGTTTACACCAAAACCGATAAACGGCAAGAAAATTGCGATTATCGGAAGCGGGCCGGCAGGGTTATCTGCTGCACGTGAACTGGCATTGCTAGGGTACGGTGTGACGATTTTCGAAGCAGATGAAAAAGCGGGCGGCCTCAATTATTACGGAATCGTTTCATTCCGTCTGCCGCAAGATGTTGTTGAGTGGGAAGTGCAGCAAGTACAAAACCTAGGCGTTGAAATTAGAACGAGCACGAAAATCGGCGAAGATGTACTAGTTGATGAACTGCTTGAAAACTATGACCGTATCATTGTAGCGGTTGGTATGGGAAAAGTGCCGATGCTTGGCATTGAAGGCGAAAACTTGGACGGTGTGTATGATGCGATTGATTTCGTGAAGGAATCAAAATCTTCATTTACTGATCGAGTGCTAGGCAAAAAAGTGTTGGTTATCGGTGCCGGCAATACAGCGATTGATGCAGCGACATGTTCTGTAAGGTTGGGTGCTGAGCAGGTGCAAATCGTTTACCGTCGTACTTCAAACGAAATGACGGCATATGATTTTGAGTTTGATTTTGCGAAGCAGGACGGTGTTGAATTCAGATGGCTGACATTGCCGAAGCGTATCATTGGCGACGACAACGGTAAAGTGATCGGAATGGAATGCATCAAAATGAAACTGACGGATATCGAAGGTGGAAAAGGGACGTTAACGGAGATTCCTGGTTCTGAATTTGTGATAGAGGCGGATGCGGTGATTCGGGCGATCGGCCAAACGAAGCAGTATGAGCTGATTGAGCATTTAGGATTGGAAAATACACGCGGTGTGATTGATGTGGATCACAATAGCCTGAAAACATCCAATTCGAAAATTTACGCTTGCGGTGATGCGATTTACGGCAATGGGTACGGTGAGGCGACAGTTGTATCGGCGGCGCAGCAAGGCAAAGATTCGGCTTACGCGATTCATTATGAACTAAACGCAAATTCAGAAATTGCATAGGGGGAATTGAAATGGCAGATTTACGAATAGATTTTGCTGGGATTAAGTCACCTAATCCTTTTTGGTTGGCATCGGCACCACCGACAAACTCTGGCTATCAAGTGCAGCGTGCATTTGAAGCGGGCTGGGGCGGCGCTGTATGGAAAACGTTAGGGGACCCTATTTTAAACGTTTCCTCACGCTTTGCTGCTGTTAGTTTCAACGGTCAAAAGGTGGCGGGCTTCAACAATATTGAGCTCATCACAGACCGACCGCTCGAAGTGAACTTAAAGGAAATTTATGAAACGAAAAAACGCTTCCCGGACCATACGATCATCGCATCGTTAATGGTGGAGCCGAAAGCTGAGAAATGGCACGAAATCGTAAAAAGAGTCCAGGATGTTGGGGTAGATGGCTTTGAATTAAACTTCGGCTGCCCACATGGTATGGCGGAACGTGGCATGGGAGCCGCTTCGGGTCAAGTGCCTGACCTGGTGGAAAAGCAGACATATTGGGCGAAAGAATATGCTGAAGTACCGGTCATCGTCAAACTGACACCGAATATTACGGATATAACTGTAACGGCGGAAGCAGCGGTGCGCGGCGGAGCGGATGCAATTAGTATGATCAATACGATCAATAGTTTGGCAGGTGTTGATCTGAACTCTTGGAACACAATTCCTCATGTTGGCAATAAAGGGGCACACGGAGGTTATTGCGGACCGGCCGTGAAGCCAATTGCACTGAACATGGTGGGCGAGTGTGCAAGAAGTCCATATATCAACTTACCGATTTCCGGAATTGGCGGTATTTCGAACTGGCAGGACGCTGCTGAGTTCATCTTAATGGGGTCGACTAGTGTGCAAGTTTGTACGGCGGCAATGCACCATGGTTTCAGCATTGTTGAAGATATGATCGATGGTTTAAGCAATTATTTAGACGATAAAGGCTTGAAATCGGTTATGGATTTAGTTGGCAAAACAGTACCGAAATATTCGGATTGGGGAGATTTAGACTTAAATTATAAAGTTGTTGCAGAGATCAATAATGATGTTTGCATCAACTGTAATAAATGCCATATTGCCTGTGAAGATACGTCCCATCAATGTATCGATCTGTATACAGAAGATGGCCGTCCAATGCTGAAAGTGCGTGAGGAAGACTGCGTAGGCTGTAACTTATGTTCGATCGTCTGTCCGGCAGAAGGTGCGATTACGATGAAGGAACTTATTCCGACACAACCGCCGATGACGTGGAATGAAAGACAGAAACTAATCGCAGGATTTGCTCCGAGCAGTTCAAGTGTTGCAAGGTAGTTGGCACAAATTTTTTAAGGATGGATGTCAGGCTAACAGCGTCGCATCGTGCGTCAACGGGTGACTGACACACGTCCTCTGTAGACCAAAAAATTGAATAAAGAGAGGTGTAGCGATGTCAGACAGAAAAGACACAAAGAGTAACTATTTAAAATCACCAGATTTACTTCCTGTCACACATGAAAACCGCAGTATTAGTATGATGGGCTTTGGCGTCATCTGGGTAGGGATGGCCATCGTACTCGCGGCATTCGCGATCGGTGCAGGTGGAATTGTAAATCTTAGTATGCCGATGCTAATCCTGGCGACATTGGTTGGCTCGATTCTAATCGGAATCTTCATGGTCGTCATCGGGGATATCGGTGTTGAACACGGGTTATCGTTTCCTGTTTATATGCGTGCTCCATTCGGAACAATCGGAACGCACTTCCCGTCATTTGCCCGTGCATTTACAGCATCGTGCTGGTTCGGGATTAACACGTATTTCGGGGCATTGGCGGTCAATGGTATTCTGAACATTCTGGTCGGCTTTGACAACTGGTTTATCTGTTTCCTAGTATTTGCGACGTTGCAGTTGTTCAACGTATCGCTAGGGATTAAATCAATTGAACGTTTCGCGGATTTCGCTGCACCGGTCATTATCTTTATTTCGATTTGGATGTATTTGCAATTATCTGCCGAAGCGAAAGAGCAAGGCAAAGCGGTATGGTCATGGGTGGAAGCACCGCAAACAGGTTTTGAACAGTTTACGGCATTCATGGTAGTCGCTACTGCAATCATGGGCTTTTGGGCGACATTGGCTGCGGATATGCCGACGCTTTCCCGTCACTTCAAAGCACCGAAAAATGAACGTAACTGGTTTAAACGGAATAAAACACAGTTACTAGGCTCACTAGTTGTTCAGCCGATTTTCAATACACTGATGATCGTCATCGGTGCGGTATGTTATATGGCGACTGGATCAGGTGATCCGATCAACGCACTTCAGCAAGCGGCAGGCGGTTTTGTCCTCGTGATGCTGTTATCGATGATCGTACTGGCACAATGGTCGACAAATACTTCCGCGAACGTTATTCCGGCCGCTACGATTTTCTCGAATATCGGCGGACCGAAAGTGCCGTTCTGGATAGGTGTAGTCATTGCCGGTATTGTTGGGACGATTGTTCAGCCTTGGAGTTTGTTCGATATTTTAAATAGCGTTCTGCTCGTTGTAGGGGGTATCCTTTCTTCGATTGTTGGTATTTTATTCGCTGACTATTACTTGCTCCGTAAGCGACGAGTAAATGTAAAGGACCTTTATGAGGTGGAAGGGCAATATCGCTATTTGAAAGGTGTCAATGTAGCGGGTATTATTGCTTGGGTGCTTGGCGGTCTGATCGCAAATATTTGGCCATCATTCTCTTCACTTGTCGGCTTCTTTGTAGGGGCAGCAATTTATTATGTGCTGGCGAAATACTGGTGGTTCAAGAAGTATCCGCAAGCTGAAATCGCGAATCCGAGCGATGATGAGTATTTAGGTATTACAGCAGGACGCAGCTGGGAAATTGACGTTGTTCCAGAACCGATTGGTGTTCAACAAACAGCTTCCACAGATTAAATGTAAACGAGGTGCGATCATGTCAGAATTTCAGTTTGTAGAAAAAGAAATTCAGCAAATTGATGAACTGCTTGCTGAAAACTATATTATTAAAACGATCGATGAGAATCTGGAAGGAGCTTTCGTTACGTTTATCAATCCAGCAACTCATGAGGAGCGTTTACTGCATATTAAAATGGCAGACACAAGAAAATATTTCTCCAGTAAATTATTGGAACAATTAAGCAGTTGAAAATTTAGAGCGGCAGGCGCATTTCCTAACGGGATGCGTCTTTTTTATTTCGTGAGAAAATTTATAATAAAGGCATATTTCGACACGGAAACACATATTTTGAAACAGAACAAGTGGATGCACCAGTTGAATCCAGAAAAATTTCTGATCGAAGTGGAGGGTTTTTATGGGTGAAGGGAAAGGCACATTTCAGAAATGGAGGAAGAAAGTCAACAAGAAGGTGACAACGCTTAGCAGTAAAACGTCTTTTGCGGTCGACCGGTCCAAACTGCGAAAACAAATCAACGGAATTGAAGAAGAAATCAGAGTGCTGAAACAGCAAATCGGGGAAATCGTCAATTTGAACCGCAACAGCCTGTTTTCAGTCAGCATGGTGAATTATCAGCTCGCGCAAATAGAGGCGAAAGAAAACACGATTGCGCAGCTAGAAAAAGATATTGAAGAATTAAATGAACTGAGTAAATTAGCGGGTGTCGAAGAGGAGGAAATATTGCCCGACCTGAAAGCTAAGCAAACGATTGACGATATTACGGCGTCCTATATATACAATTGCGCCAACTGTAATGAAGTCTACGATGAACCGAAAAAGTTTTGCGAGGAGTGTGGTTATAGCATGGGTTAACGCTTATCGTTGAAATTTGCGATAAGCTAGCATCGTAAAAAAAGGGGGATGTACAAATATAGAACGCCCAACTTTCTATACATTTAGAAAGTTGGGCGTTTCTTTGCGGAAAATGCTGCAGCTTTTCCTAACTACTTACGATGTTCTACAAGGTCAATTGCCCCTAATACTATATGGGCAAGGCCGAAACCGAAAATGGTATTGGCAAGCATTTTGTTCGTACCGATTTTTTGTTTCATTGCATACCCCGTTGCAGTGACAGCTGATCCAAGTACAGTCGGAATTAAACCTTCACGAATATTTTTCATAAAAGCCCCTCCTTCATCGTAGTGGGTGAAACGAGCACCGTTCCTATTGTTTGTACTTCTGCGTGAAATATTTATTGTAAATATTGGATAGATTTTTTGAAAATTGAAACTATACATTGATTCAATCGTATAGTTTATTGGGCATACTAGTTAGGCATATTTTTTGCTTGTTCTGCTTGGCCGTACATATTGAGCATTGTGCTCATATCCTGTGGTGATAGTTGCGGTACTTGGTAATAGCCTTTTTTGTTTTGATACAGTGAAAGTTCGTAGGCCATTTCGATGCAGTTAGGTACTGAATCTTGCAGTACACGACGAACAACAGGGTTTGTGCTTTCTAAAGCAGCAACTGTTTTCCCTGATGCTCCCATTTTATGAACGCTTAACAAGAAGCCTGAAATAATCGCATCATTAATTTCACTTGCTGAAGTGATCGGTTTTTTCGGCTCACCTGGTTTGATGCCATAAATCGTATCGTTCCCCATGTTCATACTGTAGCTGCGAGTAGGGTGTTTTGGATCATGACCTGTTTTAAAGGCTTCCATCGTAATATTGTACTCATCAAGCATAAATGCGTACTGACGATCCAAAATAGATAAAAGCTCGCTATCTTGAATTTGATCGCGAAGTAGGACGAATTGGTTTAATCCGCCGATCATCGCGCTTAGAACTTCATGAACATCCAGTATTTCATGGGCACCATGATTTGTTGAAAAAGGCATTTGATTGTCTTGAGATTGGGATGATTGGGTAAACATGAATTAGTAACCTCCATAGTAAGATATTTCGTACGCTCTTATTGTGGAAACGAACAGTAATTTTATACGCATTTTTAAAAAAAGAGAGGATGGGGCAAATGTTTAAAAAAAATGAACGAGGGAGCGCCGTATTAGTCGCCCTTATTGCAATTGTTGCATTGATTGTCATTGCGGCAATGCTTGTCGTGCCAAAATACAACAAACTTGTAACAGGTGAAGAAACGGTGGACGCAGCATGGGCACAAGTCGAAAACCAGCTGCAGCGTCGATTTGATCTAGTGCCGAACTTAGTAAATACGGTCAAAGGTTATGCAACTCATGAGGAAGAAATTTTCACACAGATTGCAGATGCCCGTACACAATACGGGAATGCCAATACAGTAGAAGAAACGGCGGACGCAAATAATGAGCTGTCTTCTGCATTAGCCCGATTACTCGTTGTAGTTGAAAACTATCCGAATTTAAAAGCGGATGTACAATTTACACGTTTAATGGATGAATTGGCAGGGACAGAAAATCGCTTAACGGTAGCGCGTAAAGATTACAATGACACGGTTCAGCAGTTTAATAATGATGTTCGCCGCTTCCCAGGAAACTTAATCGCGGGCATGTTCAGCTTTGAACAAAAAGACTACTTCGAAATTAAAGAAGGTGTGGAAGAAGCACCGGCTGTCGATTTTGGCGCTTAATGATGGGAGTAATGAAGCAGTCGGCAATGACCGAAGCTTCTGAAAGGGGGGACTGTATGTGAGATTAATGGTATCACTTCTTTTATGGTTAATGCTCGTACCACTGCAAGCAATGGCAGCTATACCGGAAAAACCGGCCTACAATTCTTACGTGTATGATTATGCGAACGTTCTGTCCAATGATGTGGAACAGAACCTGATCCAGTCGGCAAAAGCACTCGAAGGTTCAACGGGAAATGTTATTGTGATGATGACGATAGATACGATCGATGGAATGGATGCGTTTGAATTCGGTACAGAGACGCTGCGAAGCTGGGGTATCGGGGATGAAGCGCTCGATAATGGTATGCTTATTTTTGCGACGACCGGGCAAGGGCCAGGACAAAATGATGTATGGATTACAGTAGGTGGAGGTCTGGAAGGAGATTATCCGGATGGGAAAATTGGCAGCATGATCGATACGTATATGATGCCTTATCTAGCGGATGGTGATTATACAAATGCGTTCGCCAGTATCTTCTCCGCTTTTTATGAAGAAATGGGTGGTGAAGCAGGCGGCGCGGATTTAGTACAGCCTGTTGCGTCAAATGATGATGATGGGATTTCAATCGGCTTCATAATAATGATCATTATTATTTACTTTATCATTACGAAGTTTGGCGGTGGCGGTGGCCCAGGCGGACGCCGACGCACAGCACGCCGAGTTTACCGCAGTGGCGGTTTCGGTGGATTTGGAGGAGGCGGCTTCGGCGGTGGTGGCGGTTCATCGGGCGGCTTTGGCGGCTTCGGTGGCGGCGGCTCATTCGGCGGAGGCGCGGGCAGGAAGTTTTAGTTTATAAGGGGAAGGCATCTCACTTTTTTGTGGTGGGGTGCTTTTTCTTTGTAGTGCGGGGCGGCGGAGGTTTTCTGTTAATTTGGTGAGATGTTCTGATAAATCCAATAAACTTTTAATAAAATCACCGCGCAACCCCAACCAAACTTCGCTATAATAATTAAAAAAGGGAGGAACTGCCAATGATCATCAAATTTTATTCAAAACCGAACTGCGCACTTTGCATTGAAGGACTTCATACTTTAAAAATTGTGCAGGAAGACATCGACTTTACGATTGAGCACTATAATATAGAAGAAGACGATGAAGCACATGAAAAGTATATGCTGATGATTCCGGTCGTTGAGTATAACGGGGACGTTTTGCAATACGGGCAGCTTGATTATGCGACATTGTACGAGGCGCTGGTGGACTAGCCATCGGTGCCTGTTCGCTATTTTTTGCGAGTAATTCCGTCATATAAGTTGCAAATCACTCCGAGTCGATCTATAATAAATACAGAAATTCTTTTTTTTTACCCCATGTGGGACAAAAAATATTTATGTGGGACATATATTGTCCAACTAGATAAATCGGGTAGGTGGTTTTTTGACGGATATTTCATTTTTTGCAGCTGAGCGTAAACTAATGCCTGAAATTGATGCTTTTTTTCAAAAGAGATTTCGAGTTTTACAAGCAATTGCGACATTTAGCCCGATTGGTAGACGTGCTTTAGGAGAACAGCTTCAGATGACAGAGCGTGATATCCGGAATGAAACAACGGTCCTGAGCGAACAGCAATTGATCTTGATTCAAAAAAAAGGCATGATTTGCACGCCAAAAGGGTATGAAGTAATAGAACAGCTTTACGAACTGTATCGTGAGCTTTCCGGTATTGTGGCGATGGAACAGCAGCTTACAAACATCTTTGGCATCGCACGTGTCATCATTGTGCCAGGTGATGCCGAACAGGATGAATCGGTAAAGCAGCAGCTCGGTAAAGTTGCGGCACAAGTATTACAGCAAATCGCACCTGCCAAAGCCAAAATTGCGGTGACAGGCGGCAGCAGTGTTGCATCGATGAAGGAATATTTATCGGACTGCCCGGTGCTGAGCGACGCGAATTTTATTGCGGCACGCGGTGGTATGGGTGATGAGATGACATTCCAGGCGAATACAATTGTTTCGAAGTTTTCAAAAAGATGCGGGGCAACATACCGCACATTGTTTTTGCCGGAGCATTTAAGTGAGCAGGCGTATGAAGCGATGAAGGATGAACCGATTATTCGGGAGATGATAACACTTTATGAGCAGGTGGATATCGTTATTCACGGAATCGGGGCAGCACAGGAAATGGCGCTTCGTCGTAAAAGTTCACAGCATGAGCAGCAGTTACTTGAAGAAAAAGGCGCGGTTGCCGAAGCATTTGGCTACTATTTCAATGCAAATGGCGACACGGTTCATCATTTGAGGACAATTGGAATCCAGCGTGATCAAGTAAATAAAGCGAAGCATGTTCTTGCCATTGCGGCAGGCAGAAATAAGGCAGCTGCGATTCAGGCGTATTTTAAAAATGCCGCATCGCAAACGATTTTGATTACAGATGAGCAAACCGCAAGTACAATTCTTAAAAATTAAACATGTTTTTAAAAGTATGATTTTACACATACTATTTTAATAATAAAGTTATTGGAGGAATTACACATGGCATTACAATTAGCAATCAATGGATTTGGACGAATCGGACGTTTAGTATTCCGTGAAGCAATGAAGCACGAGGAATTTGAAGTAGTTGCAGTAAATGATTTAACTGATGCGAAACAGCTTGCACATTTATTAAAGTACGACTCAGTACATGGAGTGTATGATGCAGACGTTCAAGCAGAAGATGATGCATTTATCGTAAACGGCAAACGCATTCAAGTGCTTTCAGAAAAAGATCCTGCAAATTTACCGTGGGGTGAACTTGGTGTAGATGTAGTTTTAGAATGTACAGGTAGATGGCGTTCAATGGAAGAAGTATCAAAACATATCGAAGCCGGCGCGAAAAAAGCAATCCTTTCTGCACCAGCACAAGGCGATATGCCAACATATGTAATGGGTGTTAACCATACGGAATATGACCCAGGACAAGATGTTATTTCAAATGCTTCTTGTACGACAAACTGCTTAGCACCACTTGCAAAAGTGTTGGATGAAAAGTTCGGCATCAAACGCGGTATGATGACAACAATTCACTCTTATACAAATGACCAACGTATCCTTGACTTCCCGCACTCTGACCCACGTCGTGCACGTGCTGGCGCGGTATCAATGATCCCGACAACTACTGGTGCAGCAATCGCAGTATCAAAAGTATTACCACAATTAAAAGGCAAACTAGATGGTTTCTCAATGCGTGTTCCAACACCAAACGTATCATGTGTTGACTTAGTTGTTGAATTGGATAAAGACGTAACTACAGATTCAATTAACGCAGCATTAAAAGAAGCTTCTGAAGGCGAATTAAAAGGCATTCTTGCATACAACGAATTACCATTAGTATCAATCGACTACAATGGTAACCCAGCTTCATCTACAATTGATGGTTTATCAACAATGGTTATGGAAGGTCGTATGGCGAAAGTCGTTTCTTGGTATGACAACGAAATCGGCTACTCAACTCGTTTAATGGACTTAGCTTTATATATCGCAGAACAGGGTATCGAAAAAGCATAATAATCCGATAAAATGTGACATACTTTTTCGGAATTAAAGAAAAAGTGTGTCATATTAAAAGGAAACGGGCATAAAAAGTATAGCCTTTAATACATGTAAACCTTATAATAAATAAGGGTAAAAGAGCGGCAGGGACTCACCCGGACCGCTCTTTTTTCGGATATAAGGAAAATATACAAAACAGAGGCGATACCAAGACAGCCTTATCGAATTTTGTTACTATTTTAACTAGCGAGTATACGATCCACATTAATTGACGAACGAGTATGAAGGAGGATTTTCAGTATGTTTTTAAAGAAATCAATGAACGATGTAGATGTAAAAGGAAAACGCGTATTTGTGCGTGTCGATTTTAATGTGCCGATGGATGAGGGCCGCATTACCGACGAAACGCGTATTCGTGCAGCTATTCCAACAATTGAACAACTAGTAAACGCTGGAGCAAAAGTGATTTTAGCTTCACACCTTGGCCGTCCAAAAGGCGAAGTAAATGAGGACATGCGCTTAACAGCAGTCGGCGAGCGTCTTTCGGAATTAATGGACAAGCCAGTCAAAAAATTGGATGAATCAATTGGTTCAGATGTAGAAGCAGCGGTTAACAATATGCAAGACGGCGAAATTATCCTGCTTGAAAATGTTCGTTTCCATAAAGGTGAAGAGAAAAACGACGAAGCATTGGCAAAAGAGTTTGCGAAATTAGCGGACCTTTATGTAAATGATGCGTTCGGAGCAGCTCACCGTGCACATGCTTCAACAGAAGGTATCGCAAAACATGTACCGGCTGTTTCAGGCTTGTTAATGGAGAAAGAGCTGGACGTACTAGGTAAAGCATTATCAAATCCAGAGCGCCCGTTCACAGCAATTATTGGTGGAGCGAAAGTTAAAGATAAAATCGGTGTTATAGAAAACCTATTAGATAAAGTGGATCACCTGATTATCGGTGGCGGTTTAGTATTTACATTCGTCAAAGCGATGGGTCACGATGTCGGGAAGTCATTGCTGGAAGAAGATAAAATCGAGCTGGCAAAAGGCTTTATCGAACAAGCGAAAGCAAAAGGCGTACAACTGCATATGCCGGTTGATGCTGTCGTAGCAAATGAGTTTTCTAAAGATGCGGAAACACAGGTTGTGGCTATCGATGCAATTCCATCTGACTGGATGGGACTTGATATTGGACCGAAAACTGCTGAAAACTATGCAGAAGTAATTAAGCAATCAAAACTAATCATTTGGAACGGACCAATGGGTGTATTCGAAATGGAAAAATTCGCAAACGGTACGAAAACAGTTGCGGATGCAATGGCAACAACAGACGGCTACACAATTATCGGCGGCGGTGACTCAGCTGCAGCAGTAGAAAAATTCGAAGTCGCTTCAAAAATGGATCATATCTCAACAGGCGGCGGTGCTTCATTAGAGTTAATGGAGGGTAAAGAATTACCGGGAATTGTTGCGTTAAACGATAAATAAATCAATTATAGGCTAAAATATCTGTTAAAACAGTTGGTTGAAGCGAAGGAGGTATGGACGCGCAATGCGTCGGCCTTAGCAGAAATCATCGAACAGAATCTTTTAAAAACGGAGGGTTTTGAATGAGAAAACCGATCATAGCAGGAAACTGGAAAATGTATAAGTCCTTTGATGAGGCAGTTGACTTTATCGAAGAAATCCAACAAGAAATTCCTTCTCCAGATAAAGTTGATGCGGTCATCTGTGCACCTGCATTATATTTACCGACACTTGTCGTAGGGGCAGAAGATTCAAGTCTGGCAATTGGCGCGCAAAACATGCATTTTGAAGACGAAGGCGCATTCACAGGGGAAATCAGCCCGAAAATGCTTTCGCATGTCAATGTTGATTATGTTATTTTAGGGCACTCAGAGCGTCGTGAACTATTCAATGAAACAGACGAAGCGATCAACAAAAAAGTCCGTGCTGCTCTTAATTACGGTATTGTACCGATTATTTGCTGCGGGGAAACATTGGAAGAGCGTGAAGCGGATCAAACCGAAGCAAAAGTAGCACGCCAAATTACAATGGCATTGAAAGACTTTGCTCCAATTGAAGTAGAGCATATGGTCATTGCATATGAGCCAATCTGGGCAATCGGAACAGGGAAAACAGCTACTGCGGAAGATGCGAATACAGTATGCTGCGCAATCCGTCTGGCGGTTGAAACATTATACGGAAAAGATACAGCTGAAAAAGTGCGCATTCAATACGGTGGCAGTGTAAAGCCTGAAAACATTGAAGAGCTTTTATCACAAGAGCATATCGATGGCGCATTAGTAGGAGGAGCAAGCCTACAACCAGCATCATTCATGAAATTATTGGAGGCGGCAGCAAATGCCTAAACAACCCGTTGCATTAATTATTCTAGATGGCTTTGCCTTTCGCGATGAAGTGAAGGGTAATGCCGTGGCACAAGCAAATAAACCGAATTTTGACCGTTACTGGCATGCATATCCACATTCGACTTTAATAGCAAGTGGTGAAGCAGTAGGTCTACCGGAAGGTCAAATGGGGAACTCTGAAGTTGGACACTTGAATATCGGGGCTGGACGCATTGTGTACCAGTCCTTAACACGAATCCACAAATCAATTCGTGACGGCGATTTCTTCCGTAACGAATCATTTTTAGCGGCAGTTGAACATGCAAAAGCACATGGTTCAAAGCTCCATTTAATGGGACTGCTTTCAGATGGCGGTGTTCATAGCCACTATGAGCATTTGTTTGCCTTATTAAAATTGGCAAAAGCAAATGGGCTTGAGCAAGTATATGTTCACGGTTTCCTTGATGGACGCGATGTCGGTCCAACGACAGCACTTGGATATATTCTTGAAACAGAAAAACAAATGAAAGAAATCGGAATCGGGAAGTTCGCATCGATTCATGGTCGTTATTATGCAATGGACCGTGATCGCCGCTGGGAACGTGTCGGCTTAACGTACAATGTATTAGTTGACGGTATCGGTCAAACTGCATCTACTGCAACAGCAGGTGTTCAGTCTTCATATGAACGTGAATTGACTGATGAATTTGTTGTGCCATTTGTCGTAACAGAAGAAGGTCGACCTGCCGCAACGATCAGCACGAACGATGCGGTCATTTTCTTCAACTTCCGTCCAGACCGTGCGATTCAATTGTCATCTTTAATGACGAATGAAAAATTTGACGCGATGCCACGCTCTGAAAATCATCCGACGAATCTGAAAGTCGTTACGTTTACACATTACAGTGATGATGTCGTAGCGGATGTTGCATACGAAAATGACAACCTAGTCAATACGGTCGGTGAAGTGATCTCAAAAGCAGGCAAAACTCAGCTGCGTATTGCGGAAACAGAAAAATATCCGCATGTGACGTTCTTTATGAGCGGTGGTCGTGAAGATACGTTTGCCGGCGAGGAGCGTATTTTAATCGCGTCTCCCAAAGTGGCAACTTACGACTTGAAGCCTGAGATGAGCGCGTATGAAGTGACGGATTCTTTACTGGAAGCTATTGCAGCAGAGAAGTTCGATGCAATCATTTTAAACTTTGCGAACCCGGATATGGTCGGACATTCAGGAATGCTTGAACCGACAATTAAAGCGATCGAAACAGTGGACGAGTGCTTAGGGAAAGTCGTTGATGCGATTACTGCTAAGGGCGGCTATGCGATCATTACGGCTGACCATGGTAACTCGGATGAAGTTGTGACATTGGATGACAAACCGATGACAGCACATACGACAAACCCGGTACCGGTTATTGTGACGAAGCCTGGTGTTATGCTTTATGAAGAAGGCATTTTAGCCGACTTGGCACCGACAATGCTTGAATTACTTAATATTGCCCAACCTGCAGAGATGACAGGAAAATCGTTAGTTATGCCAAGCGAACAGTAATTGATCGCGCGGTTAATTATATAGCTTGTCCTTGTGCAAGCACCTACTAAATTTATCAATAGAGGAGTTTTTTATTATGCCATTCATTACTCAAGTATATGCTCGTGAAGTATTAGATTCTCGCGGTAACCCGACAGTAGAAGTAGAAGTATTCACAGAATCAGGCGCATTCGGCCGTGCAATCGTGCCATCTGGTGCTTCAACTGGTGAATATGAAGCAGTGGAATTACGTGATGGAGACAAAGGCCGTTACTTAGGTAAAGGTGTTGAAAAAGCGGTAGAAAACGTCAACACAATTATCGCGGAAGAACTTGAAGGTCAATATTCTGTATTGGACCAAGTTGTTATCGACCATGCGCTAATCGAACTTGATGGAACAGAAAACAAAGGTAAATTAGGTGCAAACGCAATTTTAGGTGTGTCAATGGCAGTAGCGCACGCAGCAGCTGACTACCTGGACATTCCTTTATACCAATACTTAGGTGGCTTCAACTCGAAGCAATTACCAGTACCAATGATGAACATCTTAAACGGTGGTGCACACGCTGACAACAACGTGGATATCCAAGAATTCATGGTAATGCCAGTAGGTGCTAAATCATTCAAAGAAGCATTACGTATGGGTACAGAAATCTTCCATAACTTAAAAACAGTATTAAAAGAGAAAGGCCACAACACAGCTGTAGGTGACGAAGGCGGATTCGCTCCAAACTTAGGTTCAAACGAGGAAGCAATCACTGTGATCATCGAAGCAGTTGAAAAAGCAGGCTACAAAATGGGCGAAGAAATCCGTTTAGCAATGGATGTTGCTTCTTCTGAGCTTTACAACAAAGAAACAGGCAAATACGTTTTAGCTGGTGAAGGCGTTGAAAAAACTTCTGAAGAAATGGTTGCTTGGTACGAAGAGTTAACTTCTAAATACCCAATCATCTCAATCGAAGACGGTTTGGACGAAAACGACTGGGCTGGCCACAAGCTATTAACAGAGCGTATCGGCGACCGCGTACAATTAGTTGGTGACGATCTATTCGTAACAAACACAACAAAATTATCTCGCGGTATCGAAGAAGGCGTTGGCAACTCAATCTTAATCAAAGTGAACCAAATCGGTACTTTAACAGAAACATTTGAAGCAATCGAAATGGCGAAACGCGCTGGCTACACAGCTGTAATTTCTCACCGTTCAGGCGAATCAGAAGACAACACAATCGCTGACATCGCTGTTGCTACAAACGCAGGCCAAATCAAAACTGGTGCACCATCTCGTACGGACCGCGTTGCGAAGTACAACCAATTACTACGCATCGAAGACCAATTAGGCGCAACTAGCCGTTTTGAAGGGTTAAAATCTTTCTACAATATTAAATAATTGTTTTATGATTGGATAGGGCACTCGCTTTTTTGGCGGGTGCTTTTTTTGTTTGGGAGCGGGGCGCTGGGGTTTTTATTAGAAGAAATGGATCGGTTATTAGAAGAAATCTTGGTGATATTAGAAGAACCGGCTAGGATATGAGAAGTTCCTTGTGCTTGAGGTAGGGAAGAACTTTTATTAAGGGTGAAAAGGGCGAGAAGAAGGCGTGCCGTAATTTTATTAGAACTTTTGAGCCGTTTATTAGAAAATAGCGGCAGGATATTAGACGAAGTAGATACTTTATTTGAACATCTGGAGCACGCATCTGGAACACTTATTAGAACAAACTGCAATTATATTAGAAATTCGGCAATTTATTAGAACAAATAAATTTGAGGTAAAAAATTATAAATGATGTTTTTCTTTTATAAATTGGGGAAACATAAAACCATACACCAAAGGAGGCTATTACAATATGAAACTTAAAAAGACACCTACTCTCATGATGACGTTGTTACTATCATTATCGCTTGCAGCATGTAACGATGAGGATGATACGAACATCGACAACAATGTGGATGACGGTACAGATGATGGCTTAATGGAGGACAACACTGATGATACGAATGTTGAATTAGATGTTGATGACAACAACGACAATAACGAGGACAACGTAGAAGATAACTTAGATGACGATACAGATGTTGATGGCACTGTTGATGATAATACTAATACAGATGACAACAGCAACGACTAATCAAAATGTATAAAAAGCATGGCGCCCGTTATAAAACACGGGTACCATGCTTTTTTCAATCAAATTTCCCCAAACGCTAACCATGGGAAGAAGCCGTCCATGAATTTCTCTGTTGCTGGCATGAAATACGAACCGAAGTGGAAGTCCGGATCAAGTGTTGTCACGATCCAAGTACCTTTTGAACTTACTTTATCGACATACAGCAATGAACCGCCGTCCTTCATATCAACACCTTCATAAAATGTACCTTCAGCAGCAGGCTCCATTACATAATCCGCATGTGATTTAAATTCCTTTAACAGGACGCAAAGATGTGAACATGGAGCAAATCTACAATTGGAATCCGGAAATTATCTACATAACGAACTTCACGGAAATTCAGCCGGAAGATTTATATAACAACACAATTCCAGGTCAGGACTGGAGTGAAGTGGAAGCTGTGAAAAACAAGCAAGTGTATAAAATTCCGCTGGGGATTTATCGCTGGTTCCCGCCAAGTGGCGATGCACCGTTAATGCTGAAATGGTTGGCCAACAACAACCAGCCTGAACTATTCGACTATGATATGAACGCTGAAATTAAGAGTTACTATAAAGACTTTTACGGATATGACGTAACGGACGAAGAAGTAGAACAAATTCTGCATCCATCTTCTGCCGCTGCGAAGTATTAGGACGAGGGACTCTTATGAAAAAGTGGAAAAGTATTTTACTGTGGGTATTGCCGCTTGTTCTTGCGATTGCTTCACTTGGTGTCGTCCGGTTTGAAGTCGATTTTGTAACGGTGGTGAAAATCCTAGGTTCGCATATTTTTCCGGTAGAAGAAACGTGGACACAAATGGAATATAACGTAGTCATGACTGTTCGGCTGCCGCGTATTATCCTCGCACTATTAATCGGTGCGGGGCTTTCCATTTCAGGTGCCGCATTCCAAGGGATGTTCGCCAATCCATTAGTGAGCGCGGATATTTTAGGGGTCGCAGCGGGTGCCGGTTTTGGTGCTTCTATCGGAATTTACTGTTTGGCAATGGTTATGTGACACAAGGTTTTGCGCTGGTCTTTGGTTTAGCGGCCATTGCTGATTTTTGAAGAAGCGGATCTGTTATTTGAAACGATGGTGCCGCTCGCATTGGCGGCGAAACGAGGTATTAGCGAGTGTCGTTTTAATAATTTTGAATAAGGGTGGATATTGTTGGATAAAATATGATGTTCATTTCCAAGAAATATTGTAATGGCGGTTTCATTTTGATATACTATTTTGTATTGTGACGTCCATACTTAGGAGGTGGAGCAAATGCATACGTTATTTACAGTATTACTTATTATCGTAGCTATAGCCTTAATCGTTGTTGTATTATTACAATCAGGTAAAAGTGCTGGTTTATCAGGTGCCATCTCTGGTGGAGCTGAGCAACTATTCGGTAAACAGAAAGCTCGTGGAATGGATCTAGTCCTACACCGCACAACAATCGTTCTTTCTGTTGCATTCTTCGTATTAGCATTAGCGATTACGAAATTCTAATTTCTTTCACTCGCTGTATAAAACAGCGACTGAAAGAAATTATAGCCTCTGGCAGATGTCACAGATTCGGCAAGGAGTTCTTTGTGCAAGCACAAAGCCGAATCAGGACGCACTTACGCCGAGGCGTAAGTGATTAAATCGATTGAAATTAAACGCCTAACCAAGCTTCATTGCTTGGTTAGGCTTTTTCTTTTGTTTCAGTTTTTTACAAATTGAATTGCAGAGCATTTGAATTTCTAATGCACTTAAAACAAGAAATACTAGATTAATCAATCATATTATAAAGCTACTACATCCTGCTTAAATTGAACCAATCCTGTTTCGTTCGCAAAGAGTGCAACTTGCGTACGATCACCAAGCTCCAATTTTGATAAAACTTGGCTTACATGCTTTTTCACCGTGTTTTCCGTTATATAAAGACTGTGGGCTATCTGTTTATTGGAGTAGCCCATCCCTAGTTTTTGCATTACTTCTTTTTCCTTAGTCGTGAGGAGCGCAAGACGGCTATCATCTATTGAAGACTCCTTTTGTGTTTGTATGAGCTTATCTATTAAGTCGGGATCATAATATTTCCGTCCCTTTTTAATGATTTGAATGGCATAAATGAGTTCTTCGGGGTGTGAATTAAGTGAAATGTATCCAACCACGTCCATTGCCATTGCACGTTGAAACGATTCATAGTCTTTTGAGAAAGTTAGAATCGCGAATTTGCAAGTGCATCCAAATTTCCTTGCCTCATTAATCAATTTTAATCCACTTTCGTCTCCTATTTGAAAATCAATAATAGCCAGATCCGGCGTTTGTTTTTGAAGCAATTCAAGAGCTTCTTGCGTATTGCTGGCTTCTCCGATAATTTCCGATTTATCATCCGACGATAAAATGGAAATTAATCCTCTACGGATGATTGCTTGATCATCTACTAATAAAATTTTCATCAATAAACTGCCTCCTCACTCAAATAAAAAGAGTGCTCTTAACAAATGTTTTCAAATGTTGTGAGGCCGGTTGCACCACTGACTCCATACATCCAAGGTGCCCAATTAAAGGATGTACTTCAAAGTCTCCCATTGTAAAACGTTTTTTCTGTAATTAAATAGTATATCTATTAGAAGGATAATCGAAAGAAGGAATTTTCAGATTTTTTGCTGTGGAATTTACATCGGATAAAATATTTGAAATTAATTTGTTCAAAGTGACTCTGAATTAAAAAATGTAAAAAACTATTTCTTATTATACGTAGATCTAATGGTATTTTTTGTCATTCTGTATTAAAACTAAACCACTTTATTTGCAATCATACGGTTTATTTCGTCGTTTACTATCTATTTATGTTGGAATTGACCAGCAAAAGTTGCATGGGTGTAGCAAGTCATATGAACTATGAATAAATACAAACAGAAAAATATAAAAAACAATACGTTAAATTATGAGCGGGAGGAAAGGATTCAAAGTACCGTTATCTACATAGGGCCATAGAGAAACGTTGACACTTCAGAGTTTGTAAGGCTACATAACCAATTGGTAGTAGATGGACTAACCCAAAAGTATACCTTTGGGTAAGTTCGAAAGTAGAATTTGCATTTGTCAAAAATCACCCAATGGAGGGGAGAGGAAATTTTTGGAACGGTCTATACTGAGTTTAGTTCCACTTTCATAGTCGTAAAAGTGAAATACAAAGGAGGACAACATTAGCATTTAATGCACTTTAATCTGAGAAGTGAAATCTCTAATATCGATGATTAAATTCTACTTCTAGTATCGCTCACTAGCAGATTGATGAGAAGATTTGCTAAGAGCGACGGACCAATGCTTCTATGTATAGAATGAATGCTCTTTCAGACAAACGTTGAAAAATGGGGGAGCCTTAAAAAGCTGCAACACTATGAAAATGGCGCAAATGTATCAAGTGTAAGAAAACTCATACCCCGCGTCGAGGAAGAAAAAATATTTCTTATAAGAGACAGGGAAGAGCAAAAAAACTAAAACTAATTGGAGGAATTTAAAATGAGTATCAAAAAGAAACTAGCAATGGGTATCGCAACTGGAGCACTAGCTGTAAGCATGATCGGCGGGGGAACTTATGCATATTTCAATGATGTGGAAGTAAATAAAAGTGCTTTTGCTGCAGGTACATTGGATATTAATGTAAAAGGTAATGACGCTGACAATGCGATTATTAATGTAACGAATATTAAACCTGGTGATACAATGCTACGTGAATTTAAACTTAATAACACTGGTAGTCTAGATGTTTCAAAAGTATTATTAACTTCAAAATATACAGTTGGTGATACGAACGGCAATAATGCTGGAGCAGATTTAGGCGAGCATATTAAAGTTAAGTTTTTAGTAAATAAAGACAAGAGAACTGAAGTGGTTCATGAAACGACTTTAAAATCATTGTCTTCAACAGATGTGGTTGATAGAGATGTATTAGGCTGGATTCTTGGGGGAGAAAATGACGGCCTAAAAGCCCTTTCAAGTGATACGCTTTCTGTCATGTTTGAATTTGTCGACAATGGCCAAGATCAAAATGTATTCCAAGGCGATTCTTTACAACTTGAGTGGACATTTGATGCAAAACAAACAGCTGGAACTTTAAAATAATAGAAATAGATTTCAGGGAGGAGACCCTTCTCCTCCCTTATTTTATGTAATAATCCGTCGGAACTTTTCCTTATATATATTTCTCAACGTATAAATGGTTTTTGTGTTTTGAGGAATATATTTAAGAAAATTCCATTAGGAAAAAGAAAGGCGGTATCGGTTTGAACCCTAGACCTAAAGGCAGATATAAGAAAAAAAAGCGTGATCTTATCCTCTATTTAAAAATTGTACTCATTTGTTATTTAGCTATTTTTGGTGTCTCTTATATGTCGTCCGACACCTCCGCGAATTTCAGTAGCCAGTCTGTACTTACAGGAGCCATTACTGCTGATATCTGGGAGGTTCCCGAAGTTCCGGCTATTGCATGCGGTATGGAAGATTCAACTGATAAAGTACCGGGCGATGAATCCTCGCCAACTTCTGAGGATAAAGTTACCGAAGCTACAGTAGTTACTGTGAAAGATCCAGTAACCGGTGAGGAAGTTGAGGTTGATTGCGGAGAATTAAGTGATGCAACAGAGGGAGAAGCTGAAACAGGTAAATCTAAAGAAGTGGATTGTAAGAAAACGGAGGCACCTGAATCAACTGAAAAAGTGACAAACGATTGTAAAGATGAAGAGGAAGGAAAAGCTGCAGAAGATGCAGAAGTACCAGCAATTGAAAAAGAGAAAGAAGAAAAGGAAAAGGTAGCAGAGGATATTGAAGCGCCAGCTGTTGATGAAGAAGAAAAAGCAGAAAAAGAAAAAGCTACAGAAGAAGTAAAAACACCGGTCACTGAAAAAGAAAAAGAAAACGCACCGGAAAATACAGAAACACAGGCTATAGAAAAAGAAAAGGAAGCCAAACCACAAAACGAATCAATTACTGAGGAAAAAGAAGTGAATAAAGAAAATGGGGTTAAGACAGGTGCGGATGAAAGCAAAGAGAGTGAAGTGCAGAAATCGAACACTGAAAGTCCGAATCCACCGAAAAACAATGACTAGGGCAAATCTGATGAGATTCTTAAATGCTAGTACTGTAGAATTGGTGTCGACTAAAACAGCGATAGTTAAATATTAAATAACATAAATCATGAAAAGGGTGGTTCGAGTGAGAAGTACAAAAAAGAAATCAATAAATGGAAAAATAATGAAATGGGTAAATAATATTATAACTACTATTTTAATGACGCTACTAATTAGCTTAGCTTTCATAGTTGTTATATCAAAAGCATCGGGCGGAGAACCTCAATTTTTCGGCTACCAATTAAAAACAGTACTTTCGGGATCAATGGAACCAGGAATTCAAACAGGTTCCATTATCGCTGTTAAAATTGCGGAAGATAAAGCTAACTATAAAGAAGGCGATGTCATCACTTTCCAGGAAGCAGAAGATATGTTAATTACTCACCGCATTACGGAAGTAGTTAAAAATGGCGATTCTGTACTTTACCGTACAAAAGGTGATAACAACAATGCGGAAGATATGAATCCGGTTATGGCGGAGAATGTCGTGGCTCAATACACTGGCTTCACAATGCCGTACGTAGGGTACTTCAATAACTTTGCTTCTTCGAAAAACGGTGCATTTTTATTGATCGTTCCAGGCCTGCTTTTACTTTTATACTCAGCATTTACACTTTGGAAAGCTATATCTTTAATTGAAATCCCTCAAAGAAAACAAGCTGAAGTAATTGCAGAAGATACTGGAAAAAGTACATCTTGAATCGATTGCAAGGATATGGAGGCATTATATGAAAAAACTGTTTCAAATTTTACCGCTTCTTTTACTGTTTAGTTGGGTATCGTTGTCTCCCGTAACCAGTGTGTACGCAGAGGGTGAAAATGATACGGAAAAGCAGGAGATAGACATCAGTCTTACACCGACAGATACTTTATTTGAAGTTAGTAATATGAAGCCGGGTGACTGGGCGCCAAGAACAATTACAGTAAAGAATGTCGGGAGTAAAGACTTCGACTATCAAATGCAGTTACAAAATAGTGGAGATGAAAAGCTGTTTAATGAGCTGCTGCTGGAGATAAAAGCGGGTGGCGAAGAACTGTATCAAGACAAATTAGCTAACTTTAAATCATTGCCAAGAAGAAAACTGACAACTGGCACCGAAGAAAATCTGGAAGTAACGATTCGCTTTCCGGAACATCTCGGAAATGAATTTCAAGCACTTCAATCTTCATTTGCTTTCACTTTTACAGCAGAAGGAAATGAAAGCGAGCCGGTTCAAGAAGAAATTATAGGGCAGATTTCCAGCTTAGGAAGTCCAATGTCACCAGGAGGTCCAGGTTTGCCTGACAGTTCAACAAACCTAATAAATTATATATTGCTCTGTGGGGCTCTAGTAGTAGGCGGGATCGTCACGGTCATCATCATTTATTACAGAAAGATGAGACTTGTCCAATAACTTATATAATAAAATTTTGAAAAGCTGCTAAGGGGTGATATGATTTACCTTAGTGGCTTTTCCGCTTTTTAAAGTCGGTAACCTTAAATGTAAAAAGAATAGTTCTTTCTGTTGTTTTCTGCAAGGTACCGCTCGCTATAACAAAATTCCATTCGATTGAAATTAAACGCCTAACCAAGCATTTAATGCTAGGTTGGGCTTTTTCTTTTAGTGTGGCAGGAAACGAAGTATAATAGGAGAAATGGAAAGTTTTACACGATTCGAAGGTGTGTTCGAATCGTATTTCTCATATTATGGAACAAGACGGGAGCCACGAGAATGAAAACAGCTTTGTCTTCACCGTTCTTCTTTCAGGCAGGGCCGAGAGCGGTTTTATTGTTACATGGATTTACAGGTAGTTCGGCCGATGTGCGGATGCTTGGACGCTTTTTGGAAAAGCACGGCTACACATCGCTTGCCCCACATTACAAAGGACATGGTGTTCCGCCAGAAGAACTGATTGTCTCAAATCCCGAAGAATGGTGGCAAGATGTAAAAAACGGGTATACACAATTAAAAGAGGCAGGCTATGAAGAAATCGCCGTTGCAGGATTATCGCTCGGTGGCGTATTTTCACTCAAGCTTGCGACAAGTCATCCGGTGAAAGGCGTTGTTACGATGTGCTCGCCGATGACGATGCGCACGACAGACATTATGTTTGAAGGCGTACTTGAATATGCAAAACAATATAAAAAACAACAAGGTAAAAGTGAACAGGAAATTGAATTAGAGATTGAAGCGATCAAGCAGCAAGGAATGGCATCACTGCCTGAACTGCAGCAATTGATTTACGATGTACGAGAGACAATCGACTTACTGTATGCGCCGATTTTGGTGATCCAAGCGCGCAACGACAAAGTCATCAACCCCGATTCAGCCAATATTATTTATGACACCGTCGAATCGATTGACAAAAAAATCAGCTGGTATGAGCATTCGGGCCATGTCATCACACTCGACAAAGAAAAAGACCAGCTTCATGAAGAAGTTCTCACGTTTTTAAATTCGTTAGATTGGATAGTCTAATGGTGTGAATAAATTTTTGTTTTTTACGAAACTTTGTAAATTGGAAATCCACGGTTGCCTAAAAGTTTATTCCAAAAGCAAAAATCGTAAGAAACTTTATTTTCTGTTCAAAGGAGGGAAATAATACATGACACAACAAAATGAATTACAACAGCGCGTCCTCGATATGATGAAGGACGATGGCTATAAACCGATGACCGTATCGGAAATTGAAGATGCACTAGAATTAGAAGAAGCGGATGATTTCCGTGAATTAGTCAAAACACTCGTAAAAATGGAAGCACAGGGACAAATCGTGCGCTCCCGTTCAAATCGCTACGGTTTACCGGAACGCATGAACTTACTGCGCGGCCGCTTTATTGGGAACGCGAAAGGATTTGGTTTCGTCGCACCGGAAGAACAAGGCATGGACGATATTTTCATCCCGGCACACGAAGTTAATGGTGCTTTAAATGAAGATACCGTGCTCGTACGTGTATTAAAGGAACAATCAGGTGACCGCCGTGAAGGGACAGTTGTTAAAATCGTCGAACGCAGCAAAACATCATTTGTCGGTACATACCAGGCGAATCGCGGTTTTGGTTTTGTCGTTACAGATGATAAGAAATTGAATATGGATATCTTTATCGCAAAAGAGGATGCACTGGGTGCGGTCGACGGACATAAAGTCGTTGTAGAAGTAACGCACTGGCCGGATGCAACGAAATCTGCGACAGGGATGATCACGAAAATTTTAGGTCATAAAAATGATCCAGGTGTGGACATTTTATCGATCCTTTATAAATACGATATTCCGCCAGAGTTCCCGCAAGAGGTTGTCCAAGCGGCAATCGACGTACCGGATGAAATTACCGAACAGGACTTAGTCGGACGTCGTGACCTGCGCAATGAAGTTATTGTGACAATCGATGGTGCCGATGCGAAAGATTTGGATGATGCCGTTACCGTTGTAAAAAATGACAATGGCACTTACAAACTGGGTGTACACATTGCCGATGTCAGCTATTATGTGACGCAAGGCTCTGTACTGGATCAGGAAGCGTATGAACGCGCGACTTCGGTTTATTTGACGGACCGCGTAATTCCGATGATTCCGCACCGTTTATCAAACGGAATCTGCTCATTGAATCCACAGGTGGACCGTTTAACATTGTCATGTGAAATGACGATTGACCAGGCTGGGCAAGTTGTGAAACATGAAATTTTCCAAAGTGTGATTAAAACGACGGAGCGTATGACGTATTCGGACGTTTATAACATTTTAGAAAATCCGGACGAAAACCCAGAATTAATGGAGCGCTATGAAAACTTAGTGCCGATGTTCAAAGATATGGCCGATTTAGCGCAAATCCTACGCAACAAACGTATGGCGCGCGGTGCGATTGACTTTGATTTCAAGGAATCAAAAGTATTAGTGAATGAAGACGGTTGGCCGACAGACATCGTGTTACGCGAACGTACTGTTGCGGAGCGTCTGATCGAGGAGTTTATGCTTGCAGCGAACGAAACGATTGCCGAGCATTTCCACTGGATGGAGCTGCCGTTCATCTACCGTATCCACGAAGATCCGAAGCCTGAAAAATTACAACGCTTCTTTGAATTTGTTACAAATTTTGGTATTATGATCAAAGGTACTGGAAATTCGGTACATCCGAAAGCATTGCAGGAAGTCATTCGTTCGATTGAAGGTTTACCGGAAGAGCCGGTTATTTCAACGATGCTGTTACGTTCGATGCAGCAGGCGAAATATTATGCCGAGTCATTAGGCCACTTCGGTTTATCGACAGAGTTTTATACGCACTTCACATCACCGATCCGTCGTTACCCGGATTTAATCGTCCATCGTTTAATTCGTACGTATCTCATTAATGGCGATACATCGAGGGAAACGGTAGTGCAATGGAGCGCGGTAATGGATGAAATTGCGGATCATACATCTGGTCGTGAACGTCGTGCGGTTGAAGCAGAGCGTGATACGGATGCACTGAAAAAAGCGCAGTTCATGTCCGATAAAATTGGGGAAGAGTTCGAAGGGATCGTGTCATCGATTACGAACTTCGGTATTTTCGTAGAGCTTGAAAATACGGTGGAAGGTCTTGTTCATATTTCGAATATGACGGACGATTACTACCGTTTTGAAGACCGTCATATGATGATGATCGGCGAGCGTACTGGCCGTCAGTTCCGCATCGGGGATGAAGTGAAAATCCGTGTTGCGAACGTCGTGATCGAGGAATCTTCTGTCGACTTCGAAATCGTCGATATGGTGAGCAGCCCACGTCCGGCTCGTCGCCAAACATCGAAAGTAATCCATGCAGGTCGCCGAGAAGGCCGCAAAAAAGATGATGAGCGTACAGGCGAAAAGCGTGATCGCAAATCGCGCGGCGGAAGCAAGGCACGTCCTGAAAAAGCGAAACGTTCAGGCTCATCTGACCGTGATCCACGCGGTCGCCGTAAAGAAGGTAAATCAGGCGATAAGCCGAAGTTTTATGAAGGCATCGCAAAAGGGAAAAAGAAAAAAAGTAAAAAGAAATAGTAAGGTGTGAAGCTATGATGCATTTTCGGCATCATAGCTCTTCCCTTTCCTATTGCGTATCCGCTATAGGAAAGGAAGCCTCCAGCGGATGTCACGGATTCGGAAAGGAGTTCTTTGCGTGTGCGCAAAGCCGAATCCGGACGCAATTCTGCCAAGGCATAATTGATTAAGTAGAGGTGTAAAACGAATGGCAAAAGGCGCAGGTAAAGTTTTAGCTCAAAACAAAAAAGCGAGCCATGATTACTTCATAGAAGAAACAATTGAAGCAGGGATGGTACTGACAGGAACGGAGATTAAATCCGTACGTGGTGCCCGAGTCCAGCTGAAGGAAGCGTATATTAGTATTATGGGTGGGGAAGCATGGGTAAAAAATATGCATATTTCGCCATTCGACCAAGGGAACCGCTACAATCATGACCCATTACGCGAACGCAAGCTGCTCTTACATAAAAAACAAATCAGTGAATTAATTGGTGCCGTAAAGCGTGACGGCTATACCATTGTTCCACTGAAAATGTATATTAAGGACGGCTATGCGAAGTTACTAATCGGTCTTGCAAAAGGTAAGAAAGATTACGATAAACGTCATGATATGAAGAAAAAAGAAGCGAAGCGTGATATGGAACGTGCTTTCAAGGACCGCCAGCAGTAAACTAAAAAATCCGTTGTTTTAGACGGAATTTATAGATTGATCAAAAGAGATGTGTGAAACGAATTTGTTTATATTTTACACATCTCTTTTTTTCGGGCAAAAAAAAGTGGTTTTTAATCTAGAAATAGGGGGTACAAATTTAAAATGGAGTAAAAGTGAGGATGAGATATCAAATGATAGGGTGTTTTAGTCAATGGCATTAGCATACGTAGGGGGATTTCCACAAGTGAACGGATTACGCAACGCAGAGTTGGTCGATAAAGTTGTTATTTTAGTTGAAAAATATAGTGTACATGCCCATTGTTTGGCATTGGTTGAAGATATAATTGCCGATGAGTATCCGGACTATAATGGTATTTTCGAACAGCAGGTCGGGATGCCGGTAAAAGAATATATTACGAAAGTTCGATTACACAAAGCAGAAGGATTACTGGAAGATACACAAATGGACTTCAAGGAAATTTCAAAAATGATCGGATTGAACGGTTACTTTGAATTTACGCAACTGTTCAAGCGATTCCACGGAGTCACACCTGTAGACTACCGCAACCAATTGTATAAACAAGGCTAAGAAAATATTGGCTGTGTACGAGAGAAGCAGAATTACTTGCAAGCTTAGCCGGTTTGTCATATAATTGACTGTACTAGCCAGTGTGTATCTACTCATACGGTACACGTTTTAAAGAGCATTTAGCTCTTTTCCGAACTTAACTCGGGTTTACTACTACTCGGGGACGTTACGGATTCGACAGGGGTGGTTCAAGCTCTGGTCGCGCGTCGGAGGTCTCGTCTTCGTCAACAACGGAAGTTATATAATAACTGGCAAACAACAAAACTTCGCTTACGCAGCTTAATTAGCTCGTAGCACTCAGCCTGTCTATCGCCCATGTAGACTACGCTGGGTTCAACTTAAGTGGGATACGATCGTTGGTACCACCTGAGTCAACGGTAAGAGATTCCCAGGTTAGCGATTCGGACGCCTGTTTGTCGGCATAAGAACTCGCGAATCGCAAGTAGACAAACTACACGCGTAGAAGCCGGCGTATTGGAGCTTCTGGACGTGGGTTCGACTCCCACCGTCTCCATAATACGATTTCATTGAGTTTCAATGAATGTCAAAACCCTTGTATATCAAGGGTTTTTTATTTTGTCTAATATCATACAGTTTCAACGAATATCAAATGAACGTAGTCAAAAACGTAGTCAAAAATTACATTTCAAGATAGCTGGCAAACTTCTGAATAGCCTCTTCCTTAGCCTTTTTTGTAACGTGGGCGTAGATGTTCATTGTAGTTTGAACATCACTGTGGCCTAAACGATCCTGAACTTCTTTTAGGCTAGCTCCAGCTTCGAATAATAATGAGCAATGTGTATGACGTAAGCCATGTGTCGTAATCGTTCCTAGCTTGTATTTCTTCTGTACATGTAAAATCCATTTACGAGTTTTAGTTGGCTGTAAATATTCATTAACTTCATTACTGAATACTAGCTGCTTTGGTTGCATTGTATTGTAGCCAAGTATTAAATAATCCTGCTTCTGTTTTTTCTTCCATTCTTTCATAATAGCCATTGTTTTATCATCCATTTTAATTGAGCGTGCTACACCTGTTTTCGTCGTTTTCATATAGAGCTGATTATCTTTCCCACGGGATATAGCTTTATTAATACGAAGCTCATTTGAAGTGAAGTTTAAATCATTCCACGTTAAAGCTAATGCTTCACCTTTACGCATGCCACTAAATGCTTATAAACGGAATAATGCATAAGCTTTAAAATTACTTTCTTGCTCTAGGCATGACAGGAAGTGAATAAGTTGTTCACGTGTATAGAAATTTTCCGCTTCTTCTCCATCATCCTGAACTATTCGCTTTTTAGATACATTTACAGGTGCTTCAACATGTGTGAATGGGTTGGTTTGTAAGTATCCATGTTTAACTACAAAATCTAATACTTTAGCTGCGTATGCTTTTACAGTACGATAGTAATAAAGAAGAATCATACTATATGGTCACAATCGTTTGGAAAGATCCCAATAAAATAGGTAAGCGTTTTTGCTCTAAAGAATGCTCGGATGTTTTTTATAATGACTCGCTGGATGGTTTGTTGAAGAAGCAACGAGAATTTCAAGCTGCAAGAGCACAACTACAAAAGAATAAATAGAAAGTTTATGTACACGCAATTTCTTTGATGTTGCGTTTTTTTTTTTTTTAATTGTTATAAATAAAATTGTAACAAAAAGTGAATAATAAGTTACAAGAAGGAATAAAAATGAAACAAAAAAGTATAAAATGGTACGTCTTTTGTGTAAAATGAAACGGAGGAGTGTTGCGAAATGTATACAGAAATTTTGAAAATTATTGAGGGTGGAATGAATAATGACATACAAAAAGTCATTAATTATTCTAAGTCCCTTGCTCAAAAAATAGAATCTGATGGAAATAAAAGTTTTTCGAATAAAATATTTAAAATAATAGATTCACAGAACTTAAATTTAGTACGTTATGATAGCCTTGCAACTAAACCGATAGACCAAGAGAGTAATCTAGAAACTGTAAATGTAATTATTCCAACCGAGTTGGAAGATTATCTCGTTTTCAACGAATATATTGAAAATGAAGTTAAAGATTTTATATTAACGTACTATAAAAAAGACAATTTATTAAAGAAAGGTTTAAATGTATCTCACAGCCTTTTGTTATACGGACCTCCTGGAACAGGGAAAACGTCATTGGCTAAATATATTAGTTTTCAGCTGAATTTACCTTTAATCGTACTAAAATTAGATAGTTTAATCTCATCTAGGTTAGGTAATACAGCAAAAAATATTCGCAAAGTTTTCGAATACGCATCTAAAAGACCATGTGTATTATTCTTAGATGAATTTGATGTAATAGCAAAAATTAGAGACGACCATAATGATTCTGGAGAACTTAAACGTGTAGTTAACTCTTTAATACAAAATATAGATGAATTTAGTAATGAAAGTATTTTACTTGCAGCAACGAATCATGCGGAATTACTAGATAATGCAATTTGGAGAAGATTTGATAAAATTTTAGAGTTGAAAAATTTAGATTGTAACCTCAGATTAAAAATAATTCAGAATGAGTTGATTAAATTTGAGGTTAGTGGAAAATTTTCAAAAAAAGAAATTGATCAATTTGCAATATTGACGGAAAAATTAGCCCCGTCGCTAATAAAGCTTATAATTACAAATTCTGTTAAAAAGAGTATAATTTATGAATATGATTTATGTTATTATCATTTACTTTTTGAACTATTTTTGAGAGAAAATCCTTCTCTAAGTGACAATGATAAACTAGTGAGTTTCCTATACGAAAATGGATTGTCCCAAAGGCAAATAGTTGTCCATACCAAAATTCCTATAAGAAAAGTAAGGGCAGCTACTAAAAAGGAGGACTAAATTATGGATAAAAAGAAATATTTTTTGATTAGATTTAACCAAAGAGCTATTGATAATCTTCGAACAGAAGGTGGCGGAGACGAAAAGGACTATGATTGGACACTCCATGGCGAAGAATTAAAACTTCATAGTGAGACACTTATTTCTCAGCTAAATAGTCTATCTGAATCTAAAAATATACAGGGAATTGATGGATTACCTATTGTTTTTGAAGCGAACATTATTGATGATGCTAAGGCGAAGTCGCATCAATCTAAATTGTTAAATATGTTTGAAGTAGATTCCACACCTACACAATTGGGGATGACAGGGGAAAATAAACTTCTTTTAAAACTTGATAATGAAGGCTCGAAGATTAGAGCTATAGAAAATCTAAAGAATTTAGAGCGGAATAAAAATTCAATTTCAGCGATAGATGAAATTCAAAATTATCTGGCACCTATAGAACTAAGTACAGAAAAGAGTAATTACAAAATTAAGTTTATTGATTTTCATAATCCAAATCTCAATACAAAGGTTAATACTTATTTTAAAAGTTATTTAAAGCAAAAAGAAATTGCTTTTAATGAATTTAATTACACTGATGATGAACATGTAATTGAAGTAAGTGATATAACGTTAGATGAATTAAATTTCATAAGAGAATTACCATTAAAATCTATAGAACCAATGCCATATATAGAAGATCCCTTTCCAGTTTTAGAGGAGGGGGATAGAGAAGAAAATTTCATTGTCTTTGATGGAAATAAAAAATATCCTCTTGTTGGCTTATTGGATTCTGGTGTTGAAGTTTTACCTCATTTGCAAGAGTTTGTTGAAAGAGGTCAAGGCTGTAATTATACAGAGACAGAATTAAATAAGGATCATGGGACCTTTATTGCTACTTTGCTAGTGCATGGTAATGCATTAAATGGAGTCAGAGATTCTTCTATAGAAGGGTGTAAAATTATTGACGTGCCTGTTAGTAAAATAGGCGGTGTTAGTGAAGGTGAACTGATAGAAAATATAAAAAGAGCAGTTGAACTCAATAGCCATGTTAAAATTTGGAGTCTATCTGTTAGTATTGGTAAGGAAATGGAGGAGGATAAATTTTCAGACTTTGCGATTGCATTAGATGAAATTCAAAAAAAATACAATGTACTTATCATTAAATCTAGTGGTAATGATTCACGTTCATACCTGTTAAATCAAGAACCTCGAAAGTTGAGCCAAGGAGCTGATGCGGTTAGAGCATTAACAGTCGGCTCTTTAATAAGAAATTCAGATTCTTATTCAGTTTCAGAAGCTAACTTCCCATCCCTTTACTCAAGGGTGGGAAGAGGACCAGCGAGTATAATAAAACCAGAAGTAGTACATTATGGGGGGGATCTTTTTGCTAATACCTATGTACCTCAGTCAGTGGTAGATTATGATACTGTTAGCGAAAGGTCATTAAAAAGTGATGGTAGCTTCTGTTTGAAGGTTGGTACAAGTTATTCAACTCCTAAAGTTGCAAAATTAGCTGCAGAACTGTATTTAGAATTAGGACTCGATGAAAGGAATTTTAATCCACTCTTAATTAGGGCGTTGATTATACATTCGGCTCAATATTTAGAAGACCCTCCACTAAGTGAAGATATGAGACTAAAGAGATTGGGTTTTGGCAAACCACATAATTCGGAATACATCTTAGGAACTGAAACACCTACTTCTGTTACGTTTATGTTAAGTGGAAACCTTAGAAAAAAACATAAAATTGACATAATGGATTTCCCATATCCAAGAAATCTTATTAAAAATGGTGTTTATACTGGGAGGATAAAAGTTACATTAGTATACGATAATTACTTAGAGAAAGATATGGGTCCAGAATATTGTCAATCAAACTTAGATTTAAAGATGGGAACATATGATGAAAAGTTTGACCGTGACATTAGTAAAAAAATGATTTTAAATCCTATAGGTAGAGATAAATCTAAGAACCTTCTGAAAAATAAACTGTATGGTAAGAAAAAAATCCGTGATAATCAGAGTTTTCAATACGAACGAAATTTAATTGAGTATGGAGATAAATATTATCCAGTAAAAAAATTCTCGGCAGATTTAAGTGAACTGACTGATGCTAATAGTAGAGATTTCATTGGAGAGGATAGGAATTGGTTTTTATATTTAGAAGGTCAGTATAGAGATTTTATATATAAAAAAGTAAGGTCTGATGACTCGGTACTTTCGATGGATTTTGTGTTGTTAGTTACCATATCTGATGCAGATGATGAAGAAGATTTACATACGGAGGCAACTCAATTACTTGAACATCATGGATTTAACTATAATTATATTGAAGTAGATGAAACAATTCATCTTCATGTAGACGAAGATTTATAATAAATACACGTAAGTTCATTAAAACGTAGTCAAAAACGTAGTCAAAAAAATGGATTGCCCCCGCAGCTATTGATATATCAGTACTTTGAGACGGTTGGTTCGACTCCCACCGTCTCCATAAAAATGAATCAATATGGTTCAAAATAGACCAAAACCCTTATAGAACAAGGGTTTTGGTTTTTTGTTTTTTTCAAAATAGTCCAATGATATTCAAAAGATGGCATTTAGAATGGCATTAAATTTTTTAACAATTATTGATCTAATTCATTAGATTTCATGTAAGAAACATAGTTTAAAATTAAATCATCTTTTGCTTTCTTAGTAACATGTGTATAAATATTTAATGTCGTTGTTGCATCAGAGTGACCTAAGCGATCTTGAACCGCTTTTAACGTTGCTCCAGATTCAAATAATAATGTGCAATGAGTATGTCGAAATCCATGAACTGAGATTTTTTTTAAGTTAAATTTATTCTGGATTTTTTTTAACCAGACGTTAGGTGTACTAGGTTGATGCCAGGTACCTTTAGCATTTGGAAACATTAATTGTTTTGAGAATCCTTTATTTGATTGAATCCGACCATACAATTTAATATATTGTGTTTTCCAGTTTTTGAGTTTCTCAATTGTATCAGGGTCCAAATTAATGCGACGATTATCCCCTGTTTTTGTACTTTTCATATATAATGCATCCGATCTTCCTATTGCTTTTGAAATACTTAATGTTGACTTTTCAAAATCCACATCTTCCCAATATAAAGCAACAGCCTCTCCAACTCGAACTCCTGTATTGGCAATTAAATAAAAGAATGCTTGTTCTTTAACAGAGCTACCATTTAAAGATTCTAGAAATATGTTTAATTCTTCTTTTGTATAATAATTATTAGAAGGCTGAGTTTTCTTTTTTTTAGGTAATTTAACATGTTCCATAGGATTTTTTTCTAAAACCTCTAATACGATCGCATACTTAAAGATTTGTGAAGAATAAGACCTTAACTGTTTATAATGAACCAAATTGTCAGCCCATTCATTCACTATTTTTTGAACTTGATTAATGGTAATTTGTTTCATTCTATATTTCCCTAGATTTGGTAGTATATGATTTTCAAACAGCTTCTTTGTCTTATAGAAGGTACTCGGTTCTACTGTTTTTTCATAAGCTTCAATCCATTCAAAATATATCTCTTCAAAAGTTGAATTTACATTTACTTGTTTGGAAAATAAATCTCCTCTCTCGAATGCTAATTTTAATTTAGCTACCTCTAATTCAGCCGCTTTAATAGTTTTAAAACCCGAACGTGTTGTTTTTACAGGTAAACCTGTATAAGGATTGATGCCAAGATAAACTTGCACCCTATAAAATTGTTTGTTGTCTTTAGTATATTTACTAATCGAAGCCATATTAATGTTTTCCTCTTTTCTTGTTTGCGAGGACAAGATAAAGTAGTTTAATTAATTATTTATAAGGATTTCAACAATAGCTAAAAGTTTTTCTTTTTCTATAGCAGTTAATTCTTGCTGATTCAGCCTGATTTTATACGAATTATTTAATAGTATATCTTCTAAGTCAATAATATGAGATGGCTTCTGATCTTTGCTTACAGTTTCAATAGAATCATCTACATCATAAACTATTTCAAATTCACTAGTATCAACTGAATATCCCGCAGAACGTAACAACTGATTGTAATCTAAATCTAAATGAGTAGCCATTTTCTTAAGAATTTTCGGGGAAGGTATTAACCCTTGCAACTCGATTCTAGAAAAATAAGATTGAGAAACTCCTGTTAATTCTTTTAAATCTCTAGTGCTCAATCCCTTAGAAATTCTATATTCCTTTATTATTTCGCTTAATGATTTTGACATAAATAATCTCCTTCACTTTGATTTTAATCTAAATAAAAATTAAAAACAATTAATAAAAATTAAATAAAATTAAAAATGGATAAAAATAATTAAAAATGATTAATATAAACTCAAAAAATACAAAATTACTTATAAAAAATTAAAAATGATTAAAAATGATTAAAAATGATGTATTATGTTTGTGAAGAACAATACACAAAATAATAGGAGGTGATAAATATGATATCTTATAAAATTAAAATTGATGTCTTACTAAGATACATGTCCGAATACGGATTGAATCAAGAACAACTAGCAATAAAGTGTAGTTTAAGCTCAACAACACTACATAATATGTTACATAAAAATAACATGGTATCAAATACTACAGCAGTAAAAGTAGCTAAAGGATTAAATATGCAATTGAAAGATCTATTTGAAATTATTATTAAAAAGGTTGAAGAAAATGAAAATTGAATTAGACGATTTAGAAAAAAAGATTCAGGTTACAGTTACAAATGCTATCTATGATGCTTTTAGTTCTTTCCAAGGTATAGATGATGGAAAAGAGTGGCTATCCATTCCTGAAGCAGCTGCGTATGTTAATGTCTCTAAAAATACTTTATTAAAGTATCAATACGAGGGATTGAAGTTTTTTAAATTAGATGGTACTACAAGGGTCTCAAAAAAAGAACTAGATAGATTTTTAGTGAATAATAGTTTTTAAAATTAGCGAGGGCAAGGTTTATGAGTAGAAATTTAGAGAGTGCATTAACTTATGCACAGAAATTTAATTTTGCAGTATTACCCGTACATTCAATGAATGCCTGTGGTTGTAGCTGTAACGATCCAAAGTGTGAAAGACCTGCAAAGCATCCAAGAAATGCACAGGGAGTTAATGGGGCAACTAAAGATTATCAGCAGATATATGAGTGGTGGACAAGATGGCCGGATGCAAATATAGGAATTGCGTGTGGAGAAATCAGTAATATTACAGTTCTTGATATTGATATAAAACCTTTGATTGATGGAAGAATAACATTAACTGAATTAGAATTTTTAAATGGAAAGTTACCGGTTACACCCATACAAAATACCGGTTCAGGAGGATGTCATATTTTTTTTGATTATGAGCCTTCTTTGAAAAATAGTGCTGCTTTCTTACCAGGGTTAGATATAAGAAATAATAGAGGTTATATTGTAGCAGCACCTAGTATTCATAATTGTGGTAGAAGTTATAGCTGGGTGAAATCACACCATATAAAGGATATACAAATTTCAAAAATGCCTAATTGGTTACTTGAAAAAGCAGGTTTAAATAATAGGGAAGTGAAAAGGTCAGCTATTAAAAATAGTGATAAATGGATAAACATACTAAAGGGAATTACTGAAGGTGGAAGAAATAATGCCGCAACTTCTCTAGCCGGTTATTTATTCTACAAGAAGATTGATCTTTCAATATTGGTTTGGATAATGGAACAGTGGAATAAGAATAATAGCCCTCCATTAGATGGTAAAGAACTTGAAAACATAATTTTAAGTATTGGAAAAAAGAGTGGTTTTAAGTATGAGTAATAGGACTATTAATTTGGAAGAAATAAAAAGAAAATTAGTTAATCCAGATCTACAAGAATGGGAACCGATTATAGATTTATCTGAAATAAAAATCCCTACCTTTCCATTAGAAATATTTCCAAATGATATCAGAAATTATATTCAATCTGTCTCGGTTTCTATCCAAGTTGCTGTTGATGCAGTTGCAATGTATTTTTTTTCAGTCTTGTCTACTGCTGTGACTAATAAATTTTCAATAAAACCTAAAGCTGATTGGGAAGAATATTTGAATTTATTCGTATTGATAGTTGCGGGACCATCGGAGAGAAAAACACCCGTATATAAAGAGCTTATTAAACCCTTAATAATATCATTAGAAGAAATTAATAAAGAAAATCTAAGTAAAATTTTAAATGAAAAGGCACAGGAGAAAATATTAAAAAAGGAAATACAGGAATTAGAAAATTTAAAAATAACAGAACTTTGCAATACAGATAAAGAAGAATGCCAAAGGAAATTAACTAACTTATATCTAGAACTAGAAAAATTTGAACAAACGAAAACAAAAGTAATTGATTTAATCGCATCTGATATTACTGTAGAAAAGATGGCTGAGGAAATGGAGAATAACGGAGGGGCATTAGCGATTTTAAGCAGTGAAGGTTCAGAATTTCTTGGGATTATTAATGGAAGGTACTCAAATAGTCAAAATTATGATTTTGTCTTAAAAGGCTATAGTAATGAACCTATAAACGTAAAAAGAATGGGAAATAATCGTAATATAAATATAGATACAGCAGTATTAACTGTAGGATTATTTACACAACCAAAAGTAATTGAAGAATTACCAAGTAGTGTCTTAAGTCGTGGTCTGATGCAACGATTTATTTACTGTTATCCCAAAAGTTTAGCTGGTTATAGAGTTCCAGAAAGTCCAACAGTTAATTTAGTGTACAAAGAAACATATTCAAGACATTTGAAAAAATTACTTGAGTTTTGCTTAAAGGGTCACAAAATTGAACTGAGTTTTTCTAAGGAATCACAAAAACAATTTAATAATATTCGTTTAATTAACGAAAAGATACATTTAGAGGAAAATAAAAGCGAAACGTACAAACAATGGATTGGAAAATTTGATGGAAATCTAGCTCGCATAATGGGCCTACTGCATATTATGGATCATCTCACAAATCTAAATAATATGCCAACTGAAATTGCTATTGAAGTAGTTGAACGAGCTAGTATCTTAAGGAATTATATCATAGCCAACGCAGAATTGGCATTTGGAATTTTAGAAGATACGCATATTTCTAATGACACGCATTATGTATTACAAAAAATAAAAAATAAGTACGGGAATTGTTCAGAAGTCCCATATCAAAAACTTTGGCAAGACGTTTCAGGGAAATTAAAGAAATCTAAAGTGCTTCGAGAAATTTTAAATTCTTTAGAAGAGATGAATTATTTGAAATTAGAAAAGGATACATCGAGGGGGCGAAAGGAAATGATTTATCTTCATCCCGATTTAACTAAGAATTGCTAATTAACAAATGTGAAGAGATTTTTTTGGAATAACCAGAAAATCATCACTAAACTCACTAAAATGACTGAAACCCTTGGTATCACTGTTCTCTTCTTAGTGAAGTCTAGATTCACTAAACCTCACTAAGTTCACTAACTTTTGTCAAATGATTACGAAAAAATGTGGGGTTCTGAATATATCTTTTTTAAGTTACTAATTTTGCTGAATTAACTGCTTGAGTTAAATATGTTTAAGCTAATTAGAAATATTGTTTTAGTGGAGTTAGTGAATGACTAGTGAGGTGTCCTACACTTGCGAAAAGCGTGATACACAGGGCTTTGTAGTAGATTAGTGAGATTAGTGAGATATTTTATAAAAAATGTTTTCTACAGTATAAATTCCTAATCACAAGTTGATTATGCTTAAATCAATTACTAATAATGCTGATAAAAAAATTAGATTGAATTTATTGTAGTAACTATTAATTGTTACTACGCTTAAACATTGTTTCACCAATGATTAAGCGAGCTTTACATTTGTTTATACAAAGTGGTCACTACAAGAAATAACTACTTGTAGTGACCACATAAATACAAACTTAGGAGAAATTAAAAAATGGATAAATCAATTAACACCATTTATTTTCCTTCAGATATTTGCGATTTATTCGCAGAATTGCTTCAGAAAGACATGCTGAATGTAAAAATATTATTTTTCATAGGGCAGTGTCAACAGAAGCAAAAGCATGTTTCGATAAAACATATAACTGAAAATATCTATGATGAAAGAAGAGTAGCCATTAAAAATAGTCAGAAGAAACTAGTTAGCTTTAAAAGTACGAATACATTAATTGACCGTAAAGCAGCTGAGAAAATTGTTGATCGATTGGTTCATGCTTCATTGATTCATGTAGAAGTGGAATGGCCTTATAAGTATTTGAAGTTAACAGCTAGAGGTTTACAAGTGGCTCAAGTAATTAAAGAAAAGATGGGGGACAAACGTAATGACTAAATCATTTATTACTAATAAACCAGCACTTAATATGACAGTAGTGGGCTTTGGGCAAGCTGGAGCACGTATCGTTGATGTTTTTGCTAAATATCAAACAGCAGAAGGAGAACAAACATACAATTGTTTAGCGTTAAATTCAAATACTGGAGATTTTAATGAGTTAAAATTTATTGATCCTAATAACCGTATCAGTTTTGATTTAGGTGGATTAGGGAAGAATCCCGAAAAAGCAGAAAAGATATTAGCGAAAAACGAGCAAGTAAAAGCTAAGATGCATGAATTTATTTCTAAAAAATTGCGGGTGAAAGATGATTTGGTTATTTTTGTATGTGGATTAGGTGGAGGCACAGGTACTTCAACGATTGTTAAAGCAATAGAGGATTTCCAGGAGATACATAATAAGCCGATAATTCAGCAAGTACTTAAGAAAATGATTGAAACAGTTGGAGAAGACTTTTATAAGCAACATGAAGTGGAAATTAATAAAAAGGCCTTAAAAGCAGCAGAAGAACAGTTTGTGAAAATCGGAGTAATTGCTTGTTTACCGCTAGCACAAGAAGGACCGGACGTGTTACGCCAAGTGAATAAATTCGCAGATAAGATTTGGAAACTAGCAAATGATCCTACTAAAGGCGTTTCTTTCGTGATGTTTCCTGATAACGAGTTTTTCTATAATAACTTTAAAAATTTACCTCAGACTACAAAGGCTACCTTTGATAATTATCGGGATTATTCTAATTTTGAAATCGCAAATACCATTCACGAAATTAATACAGCAGCCATGCAAGGTGGAACTAGTATTGTGATGGACAGCCAGGACTTAAAACGAGCATTGACTGAAAATCAGGGCTGCTTAATTCTATCTAAACAAGAGGTTTCTAGTGATGTAGTAGAGACAGCGCATGATATTAAAAAGTTATTTGAAAAAGCAGTTATGACGAGTAGTATGCATGCACCCATTGAATTAGTTTCAGAGCAAAGTTTATTTAAAGTACATCATCTGGGGTTATTGGCATCCATTGATTCCAAAAAGGACTATGGAAATGGATCATATATGGATGCTGCGTCTGAATATGTACTTAATAATGTACCGATTGTAGGGACGATTTTTAATGGTTATGTTCAAGAAAAGAATGAATCTACAGTAACTGCTTATGTATTTTATAAAGCAGATGCTTTACCACAACGTTTAGCTAGGGGGCTAGTTGAAGAATATAACGAATACGTAACTAATATTAAGCAAGTAACTTTCAAGAGTGCAAGCATTGCTGAAATTAAAGAAAATGAAGTTGATTTATTTGGTGGTGAAGCACTGTCAAATTTAGGACTAGAAGATTTAAATTCAACTGAGACAAAAAAAGAACAACCTGCTGATATTTTAGCAGCTTTAGATGACTTTGATTTTACGTTTTAATTAAGCAGTCTCATGAGTAAGCTCTGGAGTAATCTAATGAGCTTGCTCATGAGTTTTATGCTGAGCCAGTTGATGAGACTGCTAGCATATTCTTGTTCGGAATTTTAGTAGTCAAAATACTAATCATGGGGTGAGTGAGCTCGTGAGACTCAGGCTCACCTGGTAACTCACCTCCAATCCCTTTCATACTAAGGGTTTGCTCCTATATTTAATTACCCTAACTAAATAGGTAGAACCAGCATCAAAGAGAGGATTTTATAAGTGGAAGTTTCTTATTTACAAGCATCTAAAATACGTGAAAAACTGTGTAAGATTTTGTACTTTTGTAGAGGTGCAAATGCTATTGTTTTAACGCAGTATTTTAATGAAAGTTTATATTATACACAACAACAGAAAAAGCAGATAACAAATCAGTTAGTAAGATTAAAAGAGGCAGGGGTTGTAACCTCAAAAAAGCTTGAAGGTAAAGATGTAGGATCAATGTATTACCTATCAGCAGCTGGCTTGGAATTGGTTTATAAGCTTCTTAATATTAATACACTTCAAGCAGGAACGATGTGGCAGCATTACGCTTCTAAAAATATTAATTTTGATGAATTAAAAGAATACGAATACGATACATACAAACCACCAGTAAGACAGTACTCGCATCATCATTTAATTTTGCAATCAATTATTTCGTTATTTGGGAAAGAATCTGATTTGCCTTCATACCCATTTCGGTTGACGCTAGATGCCACAGAAAAATATATTTATAAAAATGAAGAACGAATGTTAAAGCCGGATGTGGAAATTATGGTTGAAGATAAAATCTATACATTAGAGATTGATCGCTCCACAGAATCTTATAACCAATTAGTCGCTAAGTTTGAAAACTATAAAAACTTTTTAGATTATACGGTGAAAGAAAATGTAACAACACCAATTACTAAAATCATTTTCGTATATGATGACAAAAATTCAAAGCATGGAGTGAGTAGACGCTGGGAAACGATTATGAAGGCATTTCTTGAAGGGATGAATATTAAAACAGAATCGTTAAAATGGCCTTTAATTGAGTTGTTATATGTGAAAATTAGTGATTTATCAAATGCTATAGACCATTTAACACTGACACAAAAAAAAGATATAAATGAATATTGGAATGAATCATATAAACCGAAAATTATTCCTTTATTAGAAGAGCCTTTAACAAAGGTTAAGGTTTTTGAAACCTGTTCTATTATCGCTGTAAGTGAAAATAATAAGCAAGTATTTTTTGCAGCAGAATACCCTTATTTAACAAGTGATTTTTATCGACAAATACTATTATTTAAACGTGAATGGAAATATAATTTTGATTGTTTTACGAATTATAGCAAACCAAATCTCTTTCCAATAATTATTACTCCATATAAAAAAGAGAATTGGAGGTTGAATTGGAGGAATACAGAAATAGATTATGGATTGAAATATGAACTAGATTATATTTTTAACCTGGTGGAATGTTGTTGTAATTCATAACTTTAGAAGAGCGTGTATCTGAAAGGTACGCGCTTTTTTATGTTTTAATTAAGTAGTATAGTAAAACATAATACTTTTAATGCACTTTTAGTAGCGTTTGAGTAAAAATTTAGCAATAAATGCATTACATATATTTACCGATGAGGTAAAATGTAACTATAATGATTAGGCAGATAAGGAGTACTATTATGGCATTCGGGCAACATCAAACATTTTATTTAAGGCAACAATGGATAAATAAAGGATTACGTGAAATTAGAGAAGACGGTCGCTTTTTCTATAGAGAGGATCATTTTGAAATATTAGGTGTCGGAAAAAATATGGCGAAATCGATTCGCTATTGGTTAACTGCGATGCAGCTTGTTGAGGATGTACGTGGGACACAAACCGAAGTTGTATTAACGGAGTTAGCTGAAGTAGTTATGCAGTTTGATCCATACATAAAAAGTAAACAAACGCTTAGTTTGTTACATTATTTATTAGTTACGGAAGAGGAAGTTGCGACTGCGTGGTATTGGTTTTTCAACGTATTTAATGAGCGTGTATTTAACAAAATGATGTTAGTAGAGCAGCTAACAAAATGGACGCTTGAAAATTATTCGAGACCTGTTTCGGCAACGACGATTAAGAGAGATATTGATTGTTTAATGCAGCTCTACGCGCTAAAGGAGTACCGAAATCAAACACCTGAAGATGTAATTAAAAGTCCGTTTGAAGTGCTTGAGTTAATCCAGGAGACAACAGGGACGAATTATCTGAAGGCGAGCTTGAATTTTAAGCAAAATACAGGTGTATTATATGTGACATTGCTTAAATATTTTGCTAAGCATTCAGTCACCGAAGTTAGTCTAACGGACTTACAAAATGCTGAGGAATTATGGGGACGCGTGTTTAATTTAAACCGTGATGCAATCATCAATTACATAGATGAAATTCAGCAAAAATATCCAATTAAGTTTACTAGAACGAACCGTTTAGATGTCGTCCGTTTAGAGCAAGATATGCATTGGTTAGATGCATTACGACAAGTGTATGAAAATGAGGTATTAACATGATGAGTTTCCAGCCAAGCATTAATATTATGTACGATATTGGTAAAGTCGAGCTGTTTGAGAGCTTTGTACCGAACATAAATCAACTAGAAATTATGGATCGTGTGTTAAATGATACACTCAATAGTGAACAGCATGCTCATTTGCTAGTTGGACCATATGGTGCAGGTAAATCATTAGTAGGTGCGATGATTACAACGATGATAACGAATACAAGTATTGATAAAAAAACTTATAATCAGTTTTTTAAAAGTGTTTTCAAAGTAGACCAGGACTTAGAAGATAGCATGAGAACGGCACTTGTTCGAAACAAAAAGACGTGGATTCCTATAACAATAACGGGACGAAGCGGCAATTTCGAGCAGATTATTTTAAATAGTATCCAAAAAAGTCTAACAGAGAAAGAGATTTCATTTACGTTAAAAAATGATGTGTCTTACATAGAAAACTTACTAGAACTTTGGGAAGAACAGCACCCTGAAATGCTTTCAAATTTAGCGAATGCTTTAGCGAGTTATGATATTGATATTTCGACTTTTAGAAAGTCATTAGCAGAGGGCGAAGAACAAGCGATTCATTTATTTAAAAATGTCTATTCTGAAATTGCTTTTGGAATGTCTTATCATAACCCAACGAAGATGAATTTCTCTGAGCAGCTTGAGTATGTGTTTGATGTGTTAGATAAGCAAAATATAGGCGTCTTTATCGTGTTTGATGAGTTCGGTCGTTTTTTACAAACAGTAGCGAACAGCAAAATTTATGAGACAATGCAGCAAATTCAAGATTTAGCGGAGCTTGTAAACCGTAAACCAAATGCGTTTGTACTGATGATTACGCATACAGGTCTTCAACAATATGCGAATGAAAATACAGCGTTTACGAAGGGTGAATTAGAACGTGTTGAAAAGCGTTTCTTCGAGCATCGATTAGAAAGCGATTCGTCGATTTTTTACCGTGCAGCTCACAAGTTATTGAAGAAAAATTTAAAGCAGCAAACGGATATTTTTTTAGCAGAAGAATTGGAACGTTTAAGATATCCGATTTTACGCTATGAGCTATTCCCCAATATGTCAGCAGAAGAAATCAACGGTCTAATTTTAGAAGGTTGTCATCCAATCCATCCATTGGCAATTCAAATGCTTCCGAGTATGTCGAATTTACTTGGCCAAAATGATCGAACGCTTTATTTATTCTTAAACAACTTTAAGGTGAAAGACTATTTAGAGTCAGGATATTATGCCGATCAACTGTTTGACTACTTTTATCCGGATAAATCGTCGTTATTAACGCTTGATTCGATGAAATACTATCGTTTAGCTGTAAATTATAAAGTAACAGACGAAGCAATACGTTTAGTGAAATTGGCGACGTTGTTAAATTTAATAAACAATCGTTTCAAGTTAACAGATGATTTCATTCAATTTGCGTTAGGGATTGAGGAAGCAGTTGCGAAGGCTGTTATTAAAGAGCTAAAAGCAGTTAAGTTACTGCGTTTTAATCCATTCACAGATTCATATGAACTGTATGAAGGCGCAATTGTTGTGTTTGAGGAGCTTTATAAACGTGTTGAAGGACAAGTGTTGTTAAATGACGAGAAGAGAATTGAAAGCATTCAAGAAATTTATGGTGACAAGTACCATTTACCGTTAGGCTATAACACGATTAAAAGTATGACACGCTACATTCAGACGGAATTTGTCTTTGCACAGAAAGAAATGGAACTAGCTTCAGCAGGTGATGGAACGCTTTTATACATTTTAGCTAGAAATGCTAAAGAAGCGAAAGAGATGAAGAAGTTTGCTCAAGCGTATGAAGGTAACGACATACTTTTCGCTGTAGCGGAGCTGAAGATACAGGAATTAGTAGAAGATACGAATAAATATGTCCTGTTAAAAACGATGTTGAAAATGCCAGAGCTTTTAAATGAGCACGAAAATTTAGAGCAGGAAATTATGATTCGCCTTGATACGGTTGGATTCCGTATTCAAAAGTTGCTACAGCCGTTAAAAGAATTTAGTTCGGCAGTTGTCAACTTCTATATTAACAGTGAAGAGGTTTCGTTGACGAGTCCAGCAGCTTTTTCTGCATATATGGATCATTGGATGATGAAGCGTTTCCCAAGTACACCAGAGATACGAAATGAAAACTTTAATAAACGTAATGCAATGAAAATACAGCGTAAAGCTGCAATGTACCTGTTAAATCAGATTATGCATCCGAACTTTTCAGGCGAATTTAATATTACAGGGAATGGCCCGGATTATTTAATAGCAGCAACGACATTTAAAAATTTAAGATTTAATTTTACTAATTTAGATCAGCAGCAAACGCCGGAGCTAAAGCTTTTACGTGAGTGTTTAGTAAAGCATATAGAATCGGCTGATCGTAATTCGATTTATAGTTTGTTCTCGGTTGCACTATTTGAGCCGTTCGGTATTCGTGAGCCAATTGTACCGCTGTTAGTTGTTGCGTTAATTCGTGATAAGTGGCATCAGATGGCATTTTACTCGCATGATTTAAGCATCACACAAGTAACAGCTGAAATGCTTTATGAAGTGTTAGAGCAAGAAGTACATTTCTATGAGTATGAAATCTATCAGTTATCAGAAGAACAACAGCAGCTACTGCAAACAATTAATTATCAATTCTTCAATGATAACAACCCGATTCATCCTAATATGTTGTTCCAAATGCTTAATAAATGGTTGTTGAACTTGCCTCGATTCACTCAAATTACTGGCAAGCATAGTGGGAAAATTCAGGAGTTCAAGGAAATTATACGTGCAAGTGAAACAGATCCATTAGCAGCGAGTGAAAGGGTATTAGCAATGGGGCTAAATGAGATTGATTTAGCGGATATTAAAGCTGAATTGGAAGGGTATGTAGAAGGCTTTAAAAATCAAATTCATTTAGAGACATTAGATTTATTTAATGCGCAGACAGTTTATGAAATTTCATTGGTGCAACAAAACGCTATTCAGAATTCACCGCAGTTAAAAGAAATCGTTGAATTATTTGAGTCTTCAGCAGACATCGATGCAGTGATTTTAAAGGTTGTCGGTATTCGATTAGAAGAATGGTCGGATGTAACTTATGATTCGTATTTCGCAACTTTATCGCAGTATTTAAAGGCTTCTTCTACTAGCAATGAGATTCGTCTAATGGATGCCGATCAAGTGCTTATGACGATCCAAGAAGTCGATTTATCGGTGAAAGGGAGGACGATTTATAACCAATTACAGCGTATTGTACAAGCGGGTGGAAAGACAATGAATCCGGATGAAGTGAAATATATTTTGTATAAGATTTTACAAGAAATTAAAATTAATTCTTAGAAAGAATAAAAGGTGCTGTATTTAGCAATACCGTTTATTCTAGATACTTAATTTGTTTTGCTGATTGATCAATTATTTATTGTAATTTTTTCGCTTTCATTGGAAATGTTTATAACAAGTGGTTAAACAACATTACCAATGAAAGAGGGACTATATGATTAAAATCATTGATGGTAACAAACTAGAAAAAGGACAGCGTATTCAAGTATATAGAAACCTTCGTAAAAATAATTTTTCAATTAGAGATGTAAAAACTCGTCGCGTAATTGCATATGGAACAGACATAATTCTTTCAAACATAAGAATGTATGTACAAAAAGGAGGGCGTGAAAGAGTGATACGTGAGAAATGGAAAAATATCCATGCTTTTGTTTCAGGAACGTATGAAGGAGATAACTATGTAGATTTAAAAGATTGGGAAGTAATTTATTATAATCCATACACGACAGATACATTTATTAATAAAACAACTGGTGAACCAATATATCGTGCTAATGTTGCTTATTTATCTAAAGGAAAATGTTTTGTCAAAGTAGGAAAGTATGCTAAAAGCTTTTGAAACCTATAGTATAATTTAGGGTAAGATAATACTTTAAAAGCCACCTATTTTTAAGTTAAAATAGGTGGCTTCTTAAATTTAAATTATGAATACGAACAAACACAAGGAATTGTATCATCCTTCTCACTCAAGTACTTTTCAAGCCCATCGCGATCCATCATTTCACGATATTCTCGTAGGGTGAATGCTTTACTGTTACGTTTCAAAATAGAAACGTCTTTATCGAATTTTTCACGGAATCGTTCTTCCATAGCTTCTTGTTCGGCGTATTGATCTGGCCATACTTTGTAGAGTAGGGCGTAGTGGCCTAAACCTCCACGAACGCAGCGACCAGCACAGTTAGCATGGCTGAAGCCGAAGCCATACATACGAGGTAGGGCAATTTTCCATTCGTCACGTATGATTTTTTTTGTGTCTAAGTCTTCTGTGAACGTTTCGATCATCGGAAAACGTGTTGCAATTGGCTCAATCGGATTGTGTTCATAGAAGTTTTGTAAGTTGATTGCACGATGAGATTCGTGTGGACCTATTCCGAAATAAAGAATTGGCTCTAAATTATGCTCATCTCGCAGCTCTTCTAAATAGATGAGCGTTTGGCGTACTTTAAGTTCCTCAGAGCATTTCGCCATGCGCGAGTTCCCTAAGAAACGTACATCATGAAACACTTCTTCAGGTGTACGACCGTCGATGCGCGTTGTAATTTCAAGACCGATATATTCAGCAACCTCATCCATGAATCGGTAGTTATCGATATCTTCCCAAAGTGTATCAGTGAAAAATAGGACACAATTTTCTTTTCCATATTTTTGCACAATATGATAAGCAACGTAAGCGGAAGACGCGCCTCCGCTGAACATTGCTACGTGAATAGGTTTACGACCATGATTATTTTCTATCTGACCAGCGTTTAAAATTCCTAAGGCATTCGTACCGCTACCGGTTTTTTTTGTTTTGGCTTTATTGATATTCATATAAATTCATCCTTTGGTGATCTATTGAGTTTAAAGTTTTTAAAAGTTCTGGAGATGTCGACGTTATTATAGATTTTTTAAAACTTCATCAGCATTAACACTTGTAAAGAAAATTTGTTGTTCTTTAATAAATTCATATGCGTTCTTCATTAAATCCTGATCAGTGGCGCCCTTTTCAATAATTTTCTCATACAGAACTTCTATGCCACCAAGAACATACCTTTTAAACACGGTTATATTTTGTAGATGTTTTTCGTTAATTTCTTCAATTGAGTCTTCACGAAAAGCACGTGAAATTCGATCATCAATGGATAGCTCATCTTTTTTGTCTAACAACATAATAAGTCTATAAATAAACTCTAGTGTAGCACTTTCACCAATTAATTGCTCGGTATGAATTTGTGTACGTTTGTCTTTATAATGCTCAGACTTGTTATCCTCAACACCTAATCTATTATATTGAAAACCAACGACCGCTGCATTTATGTAAGCATCTAAGTGTCGTTTAAAAAAACCTTTTTCTTTTAACAAATCAATATAAGCGGAATGTTTACCAACAATGATTATGTTTTTATCAAAAATCATAATTTACTCACCTCTTTAATTTTAGTACTGATTTCTGATTGTTTATCTAGGTAGTATTCTTTACCTACTCTATTACTTAACGACTTCTCAGCGTAATTCCAGTCTTTAGCCATTACGATAAGAATAAGCTGATTAGCTACATTTGGTAATACTTCTGAGATGTTTTTCACGTGTTTTTCATCAGCATTAGAGAATGGGGCATCTAAAATTAATGGGTAAGCTTCAGCATCTTTTTCATAAGCATTTTTTAGCTTTTCTTTAGCTAAATCTACTAAGCCCGAAATGAATGCAAAGTTTTTCACCGTCTCTAATCCTTGTGACTCATCTGTATGAATGTCCTCTGATAAGTCAGTAGTTACTAAGTTAACACGGAAGTTTTTGTCGATGGTTACTTTTCGTTTGCCATGATACATTTTCAAGAAATATGTATTCACTTTGTTTTCAAGTTGCTCTTTAATCTCTTTTTCACGATTATCACGGTGAGCAGTAACCCAATTTAATATTTCTTCAGCATATCCGATGTAGCCAAGAAGTTCATTGTTTTTATCAGAAGTTTGAATGTTTTTTTCGTAAATCTCTTTGTTATCTTTAATAGCTTTATTAGTGACGCCTAACTCTTGGTTTAACTGCGCAATATCTTTATTGAGTGTAGCGATCTTAGATTCAAGTTCTAATAAAACTGCTTGATGTTTATCCACACTGTCATGTTTTTTTAGTTCATCGTTTAGATATTGGATTTCATCTTCCAATTCGCTTAACCTTTGAACAGCGGTAAGAATATTTTTATAGCTATTTTCTAAGTGCGAGTAAAAGCCAGAACTAGTGCTTAATGACATGTTTAGTTTATCTTTAAAATATTTTACGATAGTCCCAATTGATTCAGGCGGTAAATAGCGCATTTCATTTGTTAAATGGTTATAAGCATCGCTTTCAGTTTCGATTTTCGTGCCACACACGCAAATACCTCGGTTAATAATATCTTTAATTGCATTAGCATTCATATCGCGTATCGAAGTTTTATCAAAATCTGCATTAGATAACTCATTTAAAGCTTTTTGGAACAATGAAAAGCCTAAAAACATGTGGGTATTATTTCTAAAGGAATTATAAAATTGATTTTGTGCATCAGTTAAAGAATTTTTTTCAAAGTTATATAGCTTTAGTTTTTTATCCTTTTCAGCTTGTAATTGAGCTGTTTTTTCTAAAGATCGTAAGATATCCTTTTTTTCATCAGCTGCTCTTTTATATGCTTGCTCTTCTTTCCTTTTTTGAGCGATGCGTTCCTCTAATAGTTCTAACTTTTCTTCAGCTTCTGTGAATCGTTTATAAGCTTCAGCTGCTTTCTTATTGCCTTCTAAGTTTAAATTACCGTTTAGCTGACCTAAAACGCTTCGACTTTTAGTAGCTGAGCCTAGGTGTTTAATCATATTATCTAGTACTGTTAATCCAAGAATACCTTTCACCGAATTAGTAACATCTGTTTTCGAAGTGACATTACCGAATCTTTCAGTATCATATAAGAAATAAATCGATAAATCTTCGGGAAGTATCTCATTAATTTTATTTTGAATTTGGTGGGATGGAATTTTATCAGTGCCACCATTTGCTTTTTTATAGTGCATTTCTACTTTGGAAAGGGCATTAGCCTTTAATTCAGAGCCTTTTACATAGTGAGTTAGTGAACGTTCGATTGTATAGTCGATACCTTGATGTTCAAGATCGATAATAATTTTAATATCCGCAGTTGCATTGTTTAATAAAGTTTGTTGGGCTACAAATGAGTTTAATAGAGAATCCTTGCTTTTAAAGTTCGCAGTCCCATAAAAGCACCATAAAAAGGATTGTAAAAGAGTGGTTTTACCACTTGTATTATCACCTAAAATTAATGTTATATTTTGTGATTCATTATTTGAAAATTCAATTACGTGGTCACCTTGAAATTGTCTGAAGTTATGAAGTGACAGTTTTTTTATTATCATATTTACACCTCTAGTAGTTCTTATTAGATTCCTCAATAATTATTTTTCTAATTTCGTCTAACATTTCGTTTTCAGTAAAAGCTTTTGTTTTTAAATTTTGACGTTCCAAGTCAATAATTCTAATTTTCATCGTTTCGAGTTTATCTTTATCAATTTTTGTAGGCAAAGTATTATTCAAAATCATTTAGAGAATACTCCTCTCTGTTTAGTAAATAGTAATCTTGTATTTTAATTATTAATTCATCCGCAACTGAAGAATTTTCGGCAACTTGAGCAAAATCTTTCATTCTTTCGATTTCACGCAACGGTAAGGATTTTAATGAAGTAATCTCTTCATCACTAAATTGGTCAATATCTTCAAAAGGGATAGGCAATGTAATAAAGTCGTAAATATGTGCGTACTTCTTACCTTTAAACTTACGTAGCACCCTTCCTCTACGTTGAATATATTCTTTTGGGTTCGTGCTACTAGCTAAAATAAAAGCTTTTTGAATACTAGGGATATTTACGCCCTCATCTAAACATCTAATTGCGACAAGAGCTTGTAGATGATTAGCTTTATCGAAAGCTTCTTTAAGTTGTTCGCGTTCAGCCGCAGATTCTTCCGATGTAAACTTTGCTACTTTCAAATCTAATTCATTTCCGAGTAAATTCATAACAACGTCTATTTGTCGTTTTTCTTCACTATCGGAACTACCCTCTTCATAGCTAGGATCTGTAATTGTTGTAGCGCCACAGTAGACGAGTAGATGAGACTCGTTTTTACACATAGATATTTCATTAGCAAGTGCTTGAATTTTACTAGTTGCTCCTGCAATTAATTTTGCGCGTTTTAATAAAAGCATCTTTGCAGAATCGGACATAACGACTTTACCAAATTTATTTTTTCGTATCATAGAGCCAATACGAGCCGTTAGTTCTCGATATTCGATTAACTCTTCTTCGTTTAAGAAGACCGGGATTGGATAGTAATAATAAGGTGTAAGCATGTCATTACGAATGGCCATTTCAAGCGTATACTCAATACAAATCTGACCGAAATAATTCATTAAGGCAGCTGTACCTTCTTCATCATTATGTCTTTCGATTGTTGCCGACAAACCGAGTCGGTATTTAGCGTGATGAGGTAGCTTAGTTTGTAAATGCTCAGCACCAAAATTATGAGCTTCATCTATGATTATTAAAAAATCACGTTCCACTGAATTTAGTTGTTGCTGCACATAAGGTGTACTGAATGATGCGTTAGTAGTGACGAAGCAAAAATGATAATTCACGTCTAGGTTGTAAGCTTCAATTGTATTTTGTAATCGTTGCTTCCATTTTCTCTGTTTTGATGCAGAGTGCCCGATGATTGGTTTCATATTGAATAATTCAATATCTTCCACCCACTGATCTACTAAGTGCTGATATGGACATACGATAATGATAGCTAGTTTATGATTTACTTTTTTAAATAAATGAGCAGCAGCTGCAAGCCCTGTAATGGTTTTACCTGTCCCAGTAGCCATGTTGAAAATGCCATGAAAACCATTTAGTTCCCATGATTCAATAGCATTTTTTTGGTATTCACGTAAATAAACATTACTTGGTAAGATAGGACCTTTAATTTTTTTACTTTCTTCGATATTTCGATTAATAATGTAAAGCTCTTGTTCATCCAGATCTAATTCAAGTTCGTCCGTCTCAAATGTTTTAATTTTGTCAAGAGCAATCTCAGGAAATGGATATGTACAAATATTTTTAGCTTCATTATTCCAAATAGATGAAAATGAATTGATTTTAGAAGTAACCCTCTCAGCATCGCCTGTCCATGACGTAAATACGTCGATCGCTTCGTAGTTATGTGAAAATGCATTGGCTGTTTCGTTTAATGAGCCAGAGAATGCGATATGGTTGCCTTCGCAATCTTCTACGATTCCTAATTTATCGTGAAAAATTCCAATACCATTACATTCCTCAATTAATGCGATTTTGATATCTAGTAGGCCATTACTGATTAAATGGGCTAGTAGATTTAGTCGCTTTTTCTGAAAGACGTTGAATTCCTCATCGAATACTGAAAGTAAGCTCTTTTCGATCACTTCTTGCTTTTGCTTATATCCATATGCAATTGCTTCAATATCATCTTCAGAAAGATTTGGAGAAACTATTAAACGTATTTTTCCGTTGTTTTTAAATAGGCCACTTAACCCTCTTGTAATTTCAATCAATGCAGTTGATGAAAAGAATCCGACTGCTCGATCATAGCGAGTTGAATTTTGTAAAACAGGGATATAAAAATCTTGGACAACATTGTCCTCAAATGAACGATATTCTTTTTTTAAATGTATTATCTTAAACGACATAGGTTAATAGCACCTCACTCGATTACTTTAAAGGTAAAATTTTACTATATATAAATAGAATAACATTAAAAAAAGTAAATATATACATATTTATTAGAGGAATTTTACAAATACTATACATTTTTGAGAATTTAACAAGTATATAGTAACTTTACTATATTAAGTTCAATTTTTATTAATAATGATATACATATTTGAGAGAATTATTTAATTAGCGAATTGAAGTAAAAAGAGTTTTGAATTAAGGTCGAATTATTAAGATTATATTCTGAAATAAAAATTGGTAGTTCTGAGTTTATAAACCCATACCTTTAAGGAATGCCTTTTCTTTTACATTAATCCGTTTGTAAAGGCTCCGTTTTTAATTTATAAACGTTTTTATAATTTCGCATACCTTTTTAAACATTTTATGGTGCTAAAATATTTCATAACTAAGGGTGGTAAATGTTATGAAAATAGTTCGAATAGCGAATTTATCAAAAGCAGGAAAGAAAGTAGGGGTTATATGATAAAGAATGAATGGTATAAATTAACGGCAGATGAACTGAGAGAGGTTGTTAATAGTCCGAAAAATTCAGGAATTAAAGGCAGCATCTTAACATTTATAGTGGTTATGGTTAATGTGCTACCGCTATTTTTTAGATTTCCGGTTAAATTTACGAAAACCTATATTCATGTCATGTTTAAAAATTTTATTCAACGTTAATATTTATTTGTGAAATGAAAGGTTTATAAGGAGTGTTTATATGCAGCTAAAACGCTTAACGAAGCTAAGCCCAGAAGAAATGGTAGAACTTGCGCAATCATCTAAAAATGCTAGTATCAAATATAAAATGGTAGTATGGTTTGTACTTGTTATTTTAAATGGCATACCCATTATCGCTAAACATCCAATCCTTTTTATGCAGGGGTATTTAACTTCTATTTTAAAGAACGATTGGGAAAAATTAAATAAACGTTTATAAAATCAAAAAAGAGCTTATTTATGTAAGTTCTTTCTTTTTATGTAAGATATATTAGCAATATTCCTAATATTCTGGTAATATATAGGAACAAATGTTCCTAGGGGGTAGTATTGTGAATTTACGAGAATCGATTAAAAAAATTGAAGAAGAATATGCGGTGAAAGGTTTAAGTTTAAAAACAAAAATTGTTACTCAAGAATTAGGCATTCGTCTTTTGAAGGATTCTTCAGAGGTTTGGATGGCAGATTTTAAAAATCAGTTAAAATTAAATTTTTTAAAATGTATTTTAAAGGAAGAGCAATATTTTAAAAATGATGGAGATGAAAATTTTGCAACAATGGACTTAGTAACTTTGATTAATAAATATTATGATAATGATGAAGCATTAGTAGTGATTAAACAAATTATTTTAAATAGCAACTTTTTATCTGATATTTTTGATAATAATAATCCGTTTTGCAATGAAAGTAATGCTATTTTTGTACTTTCAGAAATTCTTGATAATACTTTGTTAAAACAATCATTACACCTATTGGATGTTGTAAAGTTTAGTGAATTTGTAAAAAAAGATAAAGTAGTTGAAATGCCGACGAAGAATTTAGATTTTAATAATTCTAATGATGTAATTCAAGTCGAAGGTGCAGAAAAAACGATGGAGCAATCAGACAGTTATGAGTCAAGCAACATTAGCGTACGTTAGGGTATCGACAAAAGAGCAAAATATTGATCGCCAAATCACTAAAATGCTTGAGCTTGGGATAGAAGAACGCTTTATCTTTATCGATAAAGCGAGTGGAAAAGATTTTAATCGCGATCAATATCAAGTAATGAGGAGCATTGCTCGCAAGGGAGATTTAATCTATTTAGATTCTCTTGATCGTTTGGGTCGCAACTACGATGAAATTATTCAGGAATGGAAGCATATAACGCGTTCGATAGGTGCAGACATTGTTGTTTTAGATAATAAGACACTATTTGATAGCCGGAAGTTCAAAGAAATGAATGAGCTAGGTAAATTAATGGAAGATCAGTTTTTATCGCTATTAGCGTATGTAGCAGAGCAGGAGCGTAATAAAATCCTTGTTCGTCAAAAAGAGGGCATAGCAGCTGCTAAAGCTAAAGGGAAGCATTTAGGTCGGCCTGCGTTTAACTTGAATTCATTAACTCCTGATATTCGAAAAAAGTTGGAAGATAATTATGTACGGTGGAGTAGGAAAGAACTGACTAGCGTAGCATTTGCTAAATTACTTGGATTAAAGAAGAATACGTTTTATAAAATTATTGAGCAATATAAACATGAAATAGCAGCTGAAGTATAGCTGCTATTTCAACCTATGGGAAGAGGTAAGAACGTGTCTAATGAAAAGTTACAGGATAACTTGGTCGTTGCTAAAAATATCAGAGATTATATAAATGCTATCGAGAAATCAAAGGGGTGGGTCAGTCATCGTAGTGGTATTTCACAAGTTGATTTTGATTGTTTATTAGAGGGGAAAGGAAATTTGAAAAGAGATATACCGAAATTGAATAAGTTGGTTTGAATTCAAGATCCTTACTATTTCTATAATGAGAATATAAAATTACCAATGAGTCTTGAGAAATTAGATGCTACCAGTCTACGGAATTTTTCTTTAAAAGGGGATAATACGGACAGCGAAGCATTTAAAAATACAATGTGTATTTTAGATGATGTTATAAATATGATTAATACGTTGAAAACAGCGAAAGATATTGGGTAAGGGGTTTATTACATATATTTGTGATTTTAATATTAAGTTCGATCATCTGTAATAAAGTTTGGTGAAATCCTGCCGGGATTTTCAGGTTTCTTATTCCACAATTGGGCCAAATTGCTGTATAAGTAAGTGGCTCTTATTTAAATAAAAAAGACAGTAGATAAAATCGAAATCTTCGACATGTCTACCGTCTAAAGGGGACGAATAACTTTCGGCATTTTTACTATTAACTGCTGGTTACGAATTTTTTAACTTCCGAAGCCTTATCACCGTTTAATAAATGCGTCACACCAAATATTTCACCTTTTCCCTTATGATTAATGGCAACGTCTAAATCATTCATAATTTGCTTCATGTACTCGAATGCTTTATGCGTATTTTCATCTGTAGGTGCCCATTGATCAACTAAATCTGTTGATTCTACTGCTTCCCCATTAGGACCTAAATGTACCGTACGGGCAAATTGCTTATTAGATATATAACTTGTTAAAAGAAACAAATTTATATAATCTTCTTCCAATTCTTTATTTGCTCTAATTAAATGAATTGGGGAATCAGTATTGACTATTAGTGACTTCAAGTAATACTCGAAACCTTCATCGTTACCCGATTGTTTCAACTTTGGATCGTCCATCGGTTCGGAAAGTAATACGTTCATCTTTGAAACCCATGCTCCGATTGCAGCTTGATAAATTTGAGATTCAGATGCTTCTACAATGTTTCTATTTGTTGCTTCATCTTTGTCACTTGAATATTTAAGGACCCCACTGAGTGTAACCATAGATATAACGACAATAGCAGAACCAAATAAAATTTTTGATTTCATGCACAAACTCCTTTCCCTAATAAATTTAATATAACCAAGAACCGCGAGACAAAATTCAATTTCTCTTAATTAGACTGATCGCTGCTGTTTTATCCAACTGCTCAATTTCTATGTCATTGGTGGAAAAGTTATAATCCACACTCTGGATAAATTTTTCAAATACCATAGCTATTGAGACATGGTTATCAACACTCCAAACAATATTGTATTTTCCCTTATGGTTAGATTCTCTAAAAATATCAAGCTCAATTTTTTTAGTATTTCTAGTCCTTCCATTTTCCTTAAAGTAAATTTTAATTGTACCGGAGTCTGTTATCCAATTACCGACTTTATTAATAATTACTTCTTTATCATCATCAGGGGACTTACTTTCAACTAATAAGCTCTCTTCAAAATAGATCCAATAAATTAAAAAAAATAATATAACCAAGAAACCAAAACCCAATACTTTAAGTGTCTGTTTTTTTACAGCTCTAATTTCTTCTTGAATCAATTTCTCATTATTTAAGTTATTCATTTAGAACCCCCTTACCTATAAATGTTACCATAAAAATTTATTTGTTTTACAGTTTATCCCTTTTTAATTGCTAAACTTTTATAAATATTCTTCTTCTAGTGAAGGGTACTTTAGTCAAAGTACAATTGTAATTAACAGGAGGCGTAGATTTATATTCAAGTTGTTCAACAATCGGGCCATATTGTGGAGCAACATCCTTCTTCAGCTAAAGGGTCATATTATAGATTAAAAGGCTTTAAAAAGAAATTTGCTTACTAAGTATAATTTAGTAAACTCATTAAAGATAATTTTATCGAGATAACTCTTCAGGGTTATCTTTTTTTATTGAAAAAACAATTTATTTTGAGAGGAAATGAAATTTCCTTCGTTATAGTAGTAAGGAGGTGATTAAAGTGGACATTGAACTAGCTGTTCAAAATGTGCAGTCCGGGAAAGAAGCGGACTACAGGTATATTGTGAAATATTATGAAAACAAGATCTATACAACTGTATTTCGCCTAGTCCGCCATCACGATCTTGCAGAGGATTTAGTGCAGGAAATTTTTATCAAAGTTTTTTATAACCTACATAAATATAAAGCTATTGGTTCCTTTAATGCATGGCTTTATCGCATAGTTGTTAATCAATGCTATGACTATTTACGAAGGCAACCGAAGCAATCTTCCGTACTTGAAGATACTGAGTTTATTGAAAAACAATACCCTGAAAAAATAATTTTACAAAAAGAGCAGCTCCATCAATTAGATCAGCTTCTACATCAACTAGATAAAACCGAATATTTCATTTTGCTTTTACGCTATGTAAATGAGCTCCGGTATGATGAAATTAGCGAGGTCCTGCAAATACCATTAAATGAAGTGCGCAACAAACTACATCGAAGTAAACGTAAGCTACGAGAACTAGCTACTACAAAAGGAGGGTATTTTCATGAAATGTAATGATTTCTTATTGGAGGATTATGTCGAAGGTTTTTTAACTAATGCTGAAAGGACTGAGCTTGAAACACACATAAGCAGTTGCAGCAAATGCCAGCAAACGCTTGAAAACTTAAGAACCGAGCAAATAATACTTACTACCACATTAAATGAGCCAAAATTAAGAAGTAATCTCACTGACGAGTTAATGCAAAAAATCAAGAATCATAACAAAATTAAAGCGAAACGCCAACGATACCATATGATGGTTATTGCTGCCGCCATTTTATTGATTAGCTTCACTTTGATGGCCACAATGAATAATTCAACCCAGCAGGCTGATACAGTATTACCCAATACAAGTGAAAATATGGATTTAGATCAACAAAACTTTGCAAACACAATAGAAGAATCCAAAGCACATGATATTCCTCTAAATGAAGGACCTGTGCTTGATATTAAAATTGATAGCGTTATTGAAAAAAACGGTATGAAGGAAATTACCTATCGTCGTAACTACAACGAAGCCATTCAGCAATATTCAGAGGCAACACTTAAGAAGTTAGTAAGTACCTATGACATAGATGAGCGTCTGTTTGATCTCGGCTGGAACTCACTTATTTCTATACTCATCCGTAACAATAGAAACGAAGTGGTAACAACTTTTGAAATAAAAGAAAGCGAAGATATCAAACCTATTTATCCGCTTGTCAGCACATACCATGAACCTACAGAAGTACTCGGAGAGCAAATTACGAATTTTTCATTGCCCGTTGAAACTGACCCAACTTTCTTTGAAATTGAAAGCTACTTTGTTCAACTACTCACATACACCGAGCCATTTACTTTTAAAAGAAATGAAAAAACTAGTTTCAACTATTTAGGCCATTTGTACACCATTTATGATACACAATTAAAAGATGGCGACCTAAAACTCCGTATCAAAGTAGAAGGACAACCCAAAATCATCCCTTATGGATGGCAGGTTAATGTTGATGGAAAAAATCTTGATCAACATCATCATATCTATACTTTTCATAAAGTGGAGAACAATATTACATTCCTTACTGTTACTATAGGGCAAATGGAGACAATTCCAGAGGAAATGACTTTACTCCCTTATCGTGGTCTCTTAGAAGAAAAGTTTAAATCACCAATTATTTTAGATTTAAAGGAAACAGCAGAAAAATAAATCATTCAGTAACCGTTTAAGTCGAAGTAGCCATCTATGCTATGCCTCTGCTTAAAACGAAAGAGATATAACCTATACTATTTAACAATCGTGCGCGTTTCTTCAATATGAAGAACGCGTTTTCTGTTATAGGGCCATATTGTTGAGTAAGTAAAAATCCTAATTAATAACGATAAGAGCTTTTCTATACAAGTTTTTATGCAAATTAAAGAACAATCCTAGAAAGTATAAACACCGTTTCATCAACGGTTTGCAACATATGTTTAAAATGCTCCATAACCAATGTTCATATAAAAGGGCACAAAACGTTGATTTTGATATGCTCCCCATTAGGTAGACAGATTAAAAAATAAAATCTGTTTATCAAATGGGGAGTTTTTTCATGTCAAAAAAATCGTTTTCACCAGATATAAAATTATTAGCACTTCAATATTTAGAAGAAGGCTATACACTCCAAAAAGTATGTACAATGTTTTCAGTCAATATGAGAACCCTACAAGTTTGGCGCGCTATTTATAAATATGGTGGAGTAGAAGCGCTCATACGTCCTGTAAAAAATAAGATATATTCAGAAGAATTGAAACAACGTGCTATTAAAGATTATTTATCAGGAAACTACTCCCAGTTCGATATCCTAGCTAAATATGGGATTAGTAGTTTATCAGTTTTCAATACTTGGTTAAAATTCTATACTAGTCATAGTAATTTAAATGATACGGGTAAAGGAATGATCCAAACTATGACTAAAGGGAGAAAAACAACAGTAGAAGAACGTATTGAAATTGTAAAAGCCTGCCTAGCGTACGACAAAAATTATCAAGAAACAGCAGCACAATATGAGGTATCCTACCAACAAGTCTACCTATGGGTACGTAAATTTGAACAAAATGGTGAAGAAGCACTTCAAGATCAACGAGGTCGCACAAAACCAGTACAAGAAAGAACACCAGAGGATGAATTACGCTTAAAAATTCAAGAGATGGAACGTGAAAATCAAAGATTACGTGCAGAAAATTTACTTTTAAAAAAGTTAGAGGAAATCGAAAGGAGGCGTCGTTAAGTAGAATTCGTATTCAAAACCGTTATATAGCAATACAAGAGCTAGCTAAAAATGAAAAAATATCAATCGTTTTATTATGTAAAATCGCCAAGGTATCCCGAGCAGCTTACTACAAATGGTTAAATCGTCAACCAACTGCGCAGGAACTGGAAAACAAACAGCTGGTGAAGTCTATCCAACATTTATATACACAAGTAGATGGCATATACGGCTATCGTCGCATTACGATGACGATTAACCGCAAACGCAAAACCGAAGGTTTAAAGAAAGTGAATAAGAAACGAATTTATCGCCTGATGCAAATTTGCGGTTTGGAGGCGGTTATTCGACGTCGCCGGAAAAAGTACCCTAAAGTAAAGCCGGATTACTTGGCTGAAAATGTATTAGCACGTGAATTCACTGCAGAAAAACCGAATCAGAAGTGGTGTACAGACGTCACAGAGTTTAAATATGGTAGTGGGAAAAAGGCTTATTTAAGTGCGATTATTGACCTCTATGATAAGTCCATTGTGAGTTACGTATTGGGACATTCGAATAATAATGACCTAGTTTTTAAGACAGTAAGACCCGCTATACGAACATTAAAAGAGAAGGAATTCCCTCTTTTACATAGCGATCGTGGTTATCAATATACATCGAAAGAATTTAAGCAGATCATGGATCAATCAGAAATGATTCACAGTATGTCTAGAGTAGGCCGTTGCATCGATAACGGTCCGATTGAAGCATTTTGGGGAACCTTAAAAGTAGAGAAGTATTATTTATATAAGTTCGAGTCGTTTGAAGCATTAAAGCAGGCCATTGATACGTACATCAAGTTCTATAACAATGAACGTTACCAAGAAACATTAAACGGCTTGAGCCCTCTAGAATACAGAGCTCAAGCCGCGTAAGTCATTTTTAATATTTCCGCTGTCTACTTGACAGGGAGCAGTTCATTTAACAACGTTCGTGCCTTTTTAATGTGTCCCCAAACTGAAGTGACCCCTAAAAGTTAGACACGGTTATTTCATTTAGGCAGCTTGGGTAAATTGAGTTCGGTATTGCACCGGACTCATTTTTAATTTTGCCTTCATGCGTTTCGTGTTGTAATAATTTATATATTTATCAAGTTCCAATTTAAATTGCTCTACACTTTCAAATTTCTTAAAGTAGAGGAATTCCGACTTCATGATGCCAAAGAAATTCTCCATGACTGAATTATCGTAACAGTTACCTTTACGCGACATACTTTGTACAATGCCTCTTGATTGGAGCTTGTGGCGGTATTGCTTCATTTGATAATGCCAACCTTGATCGGAATGCATTAATAGCTGATGGTCTTCTGGTAAGTGTTCTAACGCCTTTTCTAACATCTCTGAAACTAATGAATAGGTAGGTCTAGAGCCAATTGTATAGGTGATAATTTCTCCGTTAAACAAGTCTAAAACAGGCGATAAATAAAGCTTTTCGCCAAATAATTTAAACTCCGTTATATCCGTTACCCATTTTTCATTTGGTGCTTCTGCAGTGAAATTGCGATTTAAAATATTTGGGGCGATTTCACCAACCGTCCCTTTATACGATTTATATTTTTTCATGCGTACTAAACACTTTAATCCAAGCTCTTTCATGATGCGCTGAACCTTTTTATGATTCACTTTTTGCCCACGATTCTCCAGCTCATCACGAATACGACGGTAGCCGTAACGACCCTCGTGTTCGTCGTAAATCGCTTGAATATCGGCTTTTAAATCAGCGTCTCGATCTGGTCGATTCATCTTCTTCACTAGATTATAATACGTGCTGCGTTTGATTTCTGCGAATGCCACAAGCGCCTTCACCGAGTATTTATGCCTTAATTCATAGATGACCTTTACTTTGTCTTCTTTGGTAATTTTTCCTTGGCTTGAACTAAGGCATTCAACTTTTTTAAATACTCGTTTTCCATGCGTAGACGGTTGATCTCTGCTTGAAGTGCTTCAGGTGAACCTTCTACTGGTGCTTGTTTTGGTTGTTTAGTCGATTCTTTTTTCATGGATAGACGCCCCTTTTTCTTTGGCTGAAGGGCATCTTCTCCTAATCTTTCGAATTGGTTTTTCCAATTCCGTATCGACGAACTAGCTGCTATATTGAAAATCGCTGCCGTTTCGTGTAAGGACGTACCGTGTTCAGTCATATAATTAAGTACGTCTAGTTTAAACGCTTTTGTATAATTTGTATATCGTCTGACAAACACTTCTACGCCGTTATTTTGATATTGTTTTACTAAAGTTAATAAATACCGGTGTGAAATACCAAAATCCGCAGCGACCGTTCTTGAGCTTTCCTTGCCATTTACATATCGTTGAACCGCTGCTAGTTTATCTTCTGGACTCATTCTAGTCATAGAAAAACTGCACCTCCTTGTTAGATGTGTCTAACAAATGGGGTGCAGTTCAAACTTTCATTTGGGAACATTTTTTGTATTTATATTGCATGAAAAGTAAAAATAACCAACATATAAATACTTGTATATTTCTTTAAATATTAGTATTTTACTCTAGGGAAATTACTTACAATGAAACTGTATTACAAAAGTTTGTTAATGATTAACAGGTTACGTCATTGAATATAAATTTAATCGTTAACAAAGAAGGAGATTATACTATGAGTAAATTAGTAGGTAAAGTTGCAGTGATTACGGGTGCAGGTGGCGGATTAGGTAAATATATCGCGCTACGTTTTGCAGAAGAAGGCGCAACATTAGCATTATGTGATATTAATCCTCAAGGTCTGAAAGAAACTGCTCAATTATGTGAAGGTAAGGGAGCTACTGTATTTGCAAAAGTATTAGACGGCTCAAAGTTAGTGGAATCAGAAGCATTTATTACTGAAAGCGTAGAACAATTTAAGTCAGTCGATATATTAGTAAACTTAGCAATGGCAATTCAACCACCGCATTCATTCTTAGAGCATACACGTGAAACACTTGATACGAGTTACCAAACAGGTCTTGTAATGACATGGGATTTCATGAAATTATGCTATCCATATTTAAAACAAAATGGTGGGAAAATTATTAATTTTGGTTCTGGTAGTGGAAATGAAGGGCAAGAAGGCTATGCAGCATATGCAGCCATTAAAGAAGCCATTCGTGGTTTATCACGAGTAGCTGCTCGTGAATGGGGTCCTGATAATATTAATGTAAATGTTGTCAACCCAGGAGCGATTACAGATGGTATTCAGGCTTATCTAGATACATTACCTGAAGAACAACGCGATCCACTGTATTTAGGTTTCTCACAAACAGCAATTCGTCGATTTGGAACGCCTTATGAGGATATCGCACCTGTCGTCGTATTTTTAGCAAGTGAGGATTCTAGACATATTACAGGACAAACAATCAATGTAGATGGAGGCGTCATTATTAACGCCTAACAGCAAAAAAACTGCTAATCCGCAATGGGTTAGCAGTTTTTTTATTCATGAATGAAGTGGTGGTTTCTTACGGTATTGATTAGGTGTAACACCAGTGAATTTTTTAAACAGGCTTGCAAAATGGCTTTGATTATTGAAATGAAGCATCATGCAAATATCGGCTATGGAGTTATTCGTGTATATCAGTAATTGTTGTGCCTCTTTCAATTTTTCATCTTGAATATATTTGCCAAGAGGCTTTTGTGTTTCTTTTTTAAAAAGCTGTGACAAATATACAGGATTTAATTGGACAAGTTCTGCTAAATCCTGAATCGAAATAGGTTCAAAAATATGATTGAATATATAGTTTTTGCACATATTCACAGTTTTAGAATGCATACTTGCCTTATTTTCATTCATTCGGTCAATTAATGCGAATAATAAACTATCACCAATTAAAAATATTTTTTGTAAGTCTTGTGTTTCTTCTACTTTTTGAATGCTAACATCGCTCATTGTATAGGCAATTTCGGGGTATAATCCGCCTTCAATCGCTGCCCTTGTAGCAAGTGCGATATAAATAATGACTTGATTTTTCATATTACGAAGGTGGCTTTTTTTTGAAAGTTGGCTCATTGTATCCATGTCGATAGATTCTAAATGTTTCAACAACTTTTCTTTTTTACCTTCTTTCACATATTGCCAAATTTTTTGTTCGATTTGGTGATCTAAATGAAAAGAATGTTCCAGACGTAGATCCCTTATTTCCTGTTCAGTATGATTTTTTTCAACATAATCTAAATTAAATATTTGAGCTCGTACTTGTTCTGTATTAAGAGGCTCTTGATAAATTAAAAAATACATAAGCGAACAAAGGGATATAATTTGCTTTTGATTTAATAACTCCAATTGGCTGTAATACTGATACAACTCTTGCTGATAGCTTAACGGAATATGATAATCACGCATAAGACCATTTACACTATTTTCGGTCATTTGAAAATTAGTGAAAGGTCCGATAATGACTACTTCATCTGAAGATACATGTATGATAATAAATGTTTCTAAGTAGTTTGTAATATGGATTATAGGTACATTTTGCTGGTCATCAGGTTGAAGAAGCCTAGTTATAAAAAGTTCTACTGACTCGAACATTGGGGATTTTAAGTATTTGCCAATAGTACAAACACTCTGGCTTTTTTTATTGAAAATAAAAAGTGGAATATTGAAGTTGTTATACACTAGTTGTGAGATATATTCTAAGTTTTGTTTGATCACTATTGCCACTCCTAAATGAGTTAAATAACTTGTCAGTCAATAAATAAAATTTAATAACATCATTATTATAGACATTCTATGTATGTATTCCAAGAAATCACTTTGTTAAACGAAAGAAAGTTACCAAAACATTCGTTATTCCACAATCGGGCGCAATTCTGTAATAAGGATTAGCGCTAATTTTTATTATAAAGAAAATAACATATTCTTAATGAAAGTAACCAATGGTCACTTCTAAAGTGATCATTGGTTACGTAATTCATTCTTTTATCAAATTAGTGATTGAATAATGTAGTCATTTACAAAAGCCTTAATAAAAAATAACTCATCATCATTTGGCGTTCTGTTATTTTCTAGCTTGAAGGACTCTAATGCCTTATCTAACGAAGAAGAATTAACCGCTTTACTTGCTGCTCTTAAATCTTTCCAAAAAGTCATCATTTCTTCCAAATCACAAATAGATTCATGGCCAAGAAGGAACGATTCCGCATGATATTTTTGAACGTCTTCAATCATCGGAATTAATAATGATTGCTTATAATGGAATAAAGAATCTTTCGTTGTTCCATATACACAATCTCCTAAAAAAATGACTTTCTCATCAGGCACATAAATGATTGTAGCATCATTAGAATGTGTACTGTTAATTTTTTCAAGTACACATAATTTATTTCCTAAATCAAGCGTTAATGTTTCTTCAAAGATGATGTGTGGAGAGTTTAATTTAAAGTGATCTCTATTTGGAATTTCTGCTTCAATAATCTCGATACATTTATCGCTCATCACGTTAGATTGTGCATATGATTGTAGTGAACTGTCATCAAATGTGTAACCTTGCCATACTTTTAATAATTCGTTTGTTTGGCTGTTCACGATAATCGTTGCATCAAATTCATTCATGCCAAGGAAATGATCCCAATGTGCGTGGGTAATGATCACATATTTAATTGGGGGCACATTTAGTTTCTTAATTTCATTTAAAAAATCCTTTGCATGCTGAGTAGAGTTACCACAGTCTATAAGTAGACTATATTGTTCTCCACAAACCAGTCCTAGAGTAGGGCGGTCGTTTTCATCTTGATTAGGCATATAATATATAGAATCACTGAATTTATTTAACATGTTTTATTTTCCTCTTTTCTAGGTTGTTGTAAAACGAAAGAGAAAATCTACATGTTTATCCTATATTTAATAAAATAAGTTAAGATTTTCTCAGATTATTTGTTTACCATTGGACTAATACCCCCTTTACAATATGGAAAAGTATAACATAAAAGTAGATTTAAAGGATGTATAATTAACGATTTTTGAATAATAATCTTAAACAATCGGGCGTGATTCTTCAAAAAGAAGATCGCGTTTTTCCATTATAGGGCCATATTGTTGAATAACATTCTTTTATGAAATGTAACCAAACGACGCTTTGGCGCATTTATATTTTGAATGTCTAGGTTTATTAATCTGAATATTTGATATAATTAAGCATTCAATTAAGGAGAGAAATGGGCATACAATTAGCAACTAAAAATGAACTTCAATGGGTAAATGAACAGTATCAAAAAATAGACTTTGTACCAAGTACGCTAGAAAATGAAATCATTGCAATCCTGACTTATAAAGATAGTTTTGCAGGTGTCGGTAGAATTGTTTATTTGAATGAAGAAGAAGCCGAAATTGGCGGTATCTACATACTAGATGAATTTAGAGGTCTTTCATTGGCCAATGAATTAGTTGGTTATTTAGTCGAAGAAGCTAAAAAACGAGGGCTAAAGGAAGTGTACTGTCTACCATTTGAAGAACTGAAGCATTTTTATGAGAAGTTTGGTTTTAAAACATTCGACGTTAAAAATACAGCAATCAATGAGCTGATCTTAACGAAATTTAACTGGTGTTTGGACAACTATGAAAAGAATGTTTTATTACTTAAATTATAAAATTTCATTAGTTTATTAATAATGCATTTCTATACAAAATAACGTTCCCAAATAAAAGTTTGGGTCACAGAAAACGATCATTAACAATCGGGCGCGATTCTTCAATTAGAAAATCGCATTTTCCCGTTATAGGGCGCTTTCTTTGAATAAGGAGAGGGTCCTTTTTCGCCTTTTCCTTTAAAGGGCCATATTGTGGAATAAGAACCTTTGATGCAATGTATCAAACTACACTTCGAAAAGCGATTTAAGTCAACAGTTATATGGTAAAATAAGGGGATATAATGATAATCTTAAAGAATTTTAAATATTTATTTTTTTCTGGAGAAGGAAGTGTAATATGAAAAAAAGAAGATTTATTATAATAGGTGCAATCGTATTTCTGGTTATAGGAGCTGCTCTAATATACATAGTAAGAGGGTCAGTAGAAACTCAAACCTTCGCCAATTCAGTACTAATATATCCTCCTGACACTTATTTTCTAGTCGAAGAATTAAGAATCTATTCCGAAAAAGAAGATGCTCTGATTCCAGTTAAGATAAGCAAAGATGATACAGACAAACTAGCCGAGCTTATGGTGACAACGGAAGTAAGTGAAAATATGGTTGAAAAGCCTTCTTCTGCAAAGATAATAGTTGAACAAACATTTTCCAATTCTACTGGTGGTATAATAAACTTCACTTTGCATCAGAAAAACAATGATTACTATATTTCTATTCCTACGGATATCTATATCGAGCAGATAGAATGGTACAAATTAAAAGGTTCAGAAATACCGGAATTCTACTTTGAATTACTAGAAAAGTCAGATTTATAAATATGAAATTACGTTTAAATGGTTGAGAAAAACAATATTCAACAATCGGGCGCGTTTCTTCAATAAGAAGGTCGCGTTTTTCCGTTAAAAAGCCACATTATTGAATTGAGTAACTTTTTTAATATTTCTCAACACAGCTTTTGAAATTTATAATTAAATTAATTTAAAAGTATTGAAGGGAGGTAATTATGAATATACGCCCAATGATATTAGATGATGTTACTAAGTTAGAGAATTTAATGAATCATCTAGGTTATCCATCTACCAATTTAAAGATCCAAGAAAGATTTATAAAAATTTTAAACTTGCCTGATTATCAAACATTCGTCGCTGAAGTAAATGATAAACTAGTTGGGTTTGTTGGAATGTGTAAACAAGCTGCATATGAATTTGATGAACCGTATGTAAGAGTTTTAGCATTAGTCGTTCACGAAGACTATCGTAGGAAAAATATTGGACAATATCTAATGCTAACAGTTGAAGATTGGGCAAAAAAAAATCGGTGTACATTAATTACATTGAATAGTGGGAATAGGGAAGAAAGGATTGCTGCACATAACTTTTATAAAAATCTAGGATACGTAGGGAAAAGTACAGGTTTTAGTAAATTGTTATAAAACTGATTTTTTTAGATACTATCGATGCCCCGCAATTCTGTATATTTTATTTCCAGATGGTTTGACGCATAATTATTCCACAATCGGGCGCTTTCCTTGAATAAGGAGAGGGTCCTTTTTCGCCTTTTCCTTTAAGGGTCATATAATATACAGAACCGTATGAAATGCTAACTGTTAAATCCTTCAATTTAATATAACTACCTTAATTTTATTCCCTTCTAATAAAGCTATTACTTTCGCATTCTATCCTTGTTCAATTTGGATATTTATTTAAAATGGAAGAGCCCACTACTTTATTTAAATCTGTTTAGAAATTTTTGTAACGAAATAGATAAAAAAGCTATATATAAGTATAAGAAAAATGAGAGGAGGTAAAAAGTGGAGGATTTAAGTGAAATGTACAAGTCTTACGCAAAAGATGTAAAGACTTTTCTTATTCTTTTAACTTCTAATGCTGATTTAGCTGAAGAACTCACTCAAGAAACCTTTTATCAAGCAGTAAAATCTATTCATCGGTATAACGGAGAATGTAAATTATCTGTTTGGTTATGTCAGATAGCAAAACATACATATTACAACCATTCGAAAAAGGAAAGAAAATTTAACCTTGAAAGTGTTGAGAATATCATGCAAAAGGGATTCGATATACCATCTAATGCAGATGGTCCTGATGTGGAATTAATAAAGCGTAATACACTTACTACCATTCACAAACAAATCAACCTTTTAAAAGAACCCTATCGTGAAATTTTTTTACTAAGAACTTCCATTAATCTTAGCTTTAAAGAAATTGGCGAGATATTTAGTAAAAGTGAAAATTGGGCTAGAGTAACTTATTACAGAGCTAAAACGAGGTTAGCCGAAAAAATACAAGATGAAAATAATGAGTTGTAATAAGCCTTTTGAAGCCATAATGCAACACGAAATAAAATCCAAATATTAAAAGAAAGGTTTAGGTGAAGATAATGAATTGCAACATTATTAAAGATTTATTACCGTCCTATGTAGATGGCATTTGTAGTGAAGATACCGTTGAGCTTATCGAAGAACATTTACACACTTGTGATGATTGTAAGAAATATTTAGCAATGATGAAAACTGATTATGCGGAGACTATACCAGAACCAGATAGAGCTGCCATCGCTCCTTTTAAAAAAATAAATAAAAAGCGACGCATTCAAGTCATAACAGCAACTATCTTAACTTTCACACTAACAGTGATCGCTGCAATGGTTATTCAGGATGTTAGGGCAGTAAATCAAATTTTCTTCCCAATGGCAAGTGCAAATGTTGTTATAGAGTCTGATGAAAATACTGAGGATTGGGAAAAATTACGTTTTGAGGGGCAAGAGTACCTGACGTTCGATAATTTTTTCTGGAAAAAAGAAATTACAAATCATGCAAATAATAATTCTGAAATATTAATAAGAGTAAAAGATGAAGATGGGAAAATTTTAATAAACGAGTTGAAAATACTCCCTGGTGCTAGTGTGAAACTGGATAATTTAAAAACTGACGAGAAATATATTGTAGAATTCAAAACCAAAACTGCTGGTTTGTATTTAATAAATGCAACATAATTAACTAAAGAATATCCTATTTTAACCACTATTTGAAATTCAATTCTCCTGAAAACTGTATGTTAGTCAGAACAAAGAAGTCCAAACCGACGTTTGGAGAATTATTGAACATATAATAGAATTCGTTATTCCACAATCTGGCGCGATTCTTCAATAAGAAGATCGCGTTTTTCCGTTATAGGGCCATTTAATAGTATGAGTAATTGGTGTTATATGGTAATGTGAATTAAGTGGAGGGGACGGAATGAAGAAATTTATTTCTGGTTTAATAGTAGGTATTGTGGTTACTTTAATATTTACTGTTTCTTTTTTTAAAAATGAAATAGCTGCTAGTGAAAGTAATGTAGAACGATGGGAACGTATTGCATCAGTACTTGACGATGGTTTTGATGAATATGGTTTATTTAGTTTCGGAGCAAACACATATGATTCAATCATTTGGATTGAAATGGATGAAACTAAAAGTGAATTACAACTAAAAGAATATTTAAAGAAAAATGTAGATAAATCGGACTTAAATCACTTTAGCTTAGATATAAAAAAAAGAAGCGCTCAAGAGTATGAAAGCATAAGTTGGTAATTTTGTTGTATTAACCTTGAACGAATAAAGCTAATGGCATCTGTTGTTCAACAATCGGGCGCGATTCCTTATTATATTTTTTTAGGAGGAAACTATGGGATATGTTGAAGATTTACGCAAGATTGTGGGTAACCAACCTCTTAATTTAGTTGGAGTTGCGGTAGCTGTGATTAACGGAAATGGAGATTTATTGCTGCAAAGAAGAAATGATGGACAATGGGGTGTTCCCGGCGGGTTTATCGAATTAGGAGAGTCTACTGAAGAAGCAGGAAGAAGAGAAGTACTAGAAGAAACAGGGCTTGAAATAGGTAAACTTGATTTAGTGGGTGTCTATTCTGGAAAACAGCATTTTGTAAAGTTACCAAACGGCGACCAATTTTACCCTGTTACAATTGCATATATTTCAAAAGAAATTAAAGGTGGTGTTCTTAAAGCAGATGGTCAAGAAACTACCGAAGTAATGTTTTTTAGAGTAAGTGAGTTACCTGATGGACTTAATCCACTGATAAAAAATCTTATTAGACAATATTTCATGTCTATTGCAAAATAAATAATACAAAATTAGTGAAAAAGGATAAAATAATAAACGCTCCCAAATGAAAAATTTGGGGATACATAAAAACAATATTCCACAATCGGGCGCTATTGTTGAACAACACTCCGAGGAAATGACCAACCTTTTTTATAAAAATCTCATACTTAACTAAAATGAAAACCTCCATTTTGATTAATCTTTTTCAAAATGAAGGTTTTAGCTTTATTGCTAAATAAGAATTGGGTAAACTTTTGTAATCGAATTTTATTTCAAAACTAACATAATGAGTTTTTAATTTAAGTTCACTTATATAAAAAATATGCTTTTTGACAAAGGATAAGAAAAGTTTTGCTAGACAGAGGTTCAAAAAATAACTAATATTTTTTATAACAACATAATAAACAGTAAGCGAGAATACCTCACTTCAGATTTTTAAAACCCGTAATAGTTAGTTATATACGGTGATTTTATTAAATCTGTTGTGGGGTATTTTTTATTTTAAGGAGAATTGAAATGAATAAAAATGATATTAAAAAAGAATTAGTAAAAGAATATGTAGCAGATAGAATCTTGGAAATGTCACAATTGCTAACGGAGTATAATTTTAATAATGCGGTAATAGTGGATCAAATAGATAATCTTATTGCTTCAATTATGGAGATTTAAATTTCACCTTACTTATATTCTTATAAGTAAAAATAATCAACAGATAGCTTTTCAAAGTTCTTCTATCTGTTGATTATTCAGGTTTTTAATACTTACCCTCGCTTTGGCATTGAAATTGGCATTAGATATAAATTTTGAAGGGATTATAGTGTCAAGAATCATTGATATAATAAGCTTTAAGCAGAAATAAGTTAGAATCCCACCGTCTCCTCATTATGTTTCAATGAATGTTGTGAAATAAAGCATAAAATTTTCCATATGGAAGGTTTATGCTTTATTATTTTACGGAAATCTTTATAGTTGGTTTTAAGAGAAACTTGCGTTAGTTTTTATTCTTAATTTATTTTTGCTAAACTTAGTATTTAACAAACGGACCAGGTTGTTGAATAGAATACTATTAGGGAACCATTACCTCTTGTTTAATTGAACTAAATAAATAACCTCTATCCCATATACCTTAAAGATTAAAGGAGGATACCAAAGTTTTAATACAAAACTAAATAAATAATAAAAAAAAATGGTAACGAAATTTCTAAATAGAAAGGAAAAAGCGTTACAGAAAAATTAACTTTATTCTCTAATAATAAGTATTTATGAATGTTATAACATACAATACATAAGTGGTTTTTACATAATGAGGTAATTAATTTACAAATTATTGGATTATATACCCAATGACTTGTATTTTGCCTTTTAAATAACTACGTTGAACCTTATCATAAGTAAGAGATATTTAAATTGCTAAATATTAATAAATCCCATTTTTTAGTTAGACCATTTTACATATGATTTTTTGTTGTAATTAAATTTAATCAGCTCATAGAACTAGAGAAATAGGTGTTGACCGATTTACGTAGACAAGTATATAAATGAATTTACACCAATAGAAATGAAGGAAAAGACATATATTTTAGATGAATATTATCTGGGGTGTGTTTATAAAATGCTTAAACAAACAGGTATGGAAGATATAAATTAAACATGAAATTTACATAGTAATAATATAAAAAAGAATAATGAATATTAAATAATGAGAGGTGCTGAAAATGATTAAGCTTTCTTCTGAACAGTTAAAGCTTGCTGAACAACTATTAATAACCGTTGTGAAAAAAGAACCCATTGTGGAGTATAAGGAACTTGGGGACAGAGTCTCTCCACCGATTCACCATCGCCAAGTTCCAAGACATATAGGGGTTATTTCAGAACTGTGTTATCAACTGGGATTGCCATTCCTCTCAGCTAAGGTTGTAACAAAGGGAGTAAATGTAGCTGGAGAAGGATTTTATAAACTATTTACACAGTATTTTCCTGATGCAAAGAATCGTACTCCTAAAGAGGTGTTTTCTGAAGAGCTAAAAAGAATTAGAAAATGTACAGAATGGTATAAGCTTGCAGATTATTTACATCTTGAGATTGAGTTGCCAAGGCCTACTTTGAAAAGTGGTGGGCCACCATCTATAAGAATATTACCCATGAATAGTAGAGAAGAATTTTCTGAAAAGAGCATAGAGGATGTTCAAAAAATTTTTTTCCAAGATAATTTTATAAAACATCGAGAAGGTTTATATTACTTTCGGAAATCTGGGATGAATGCACCTGAAGAATCTCTAGTGCTTTTCCAATTCGATAATTTAATTATTGCATCAGCGAATCTACGGAGTATTGAAAAGTATGATAAACCAATTCAGGAACGATATTTTGGAGCCTATAAATTTGATACTAGCACGGTCAAAGTTTTTCAACCTATTACGATAGTAGAACTAAATAAAATTGACAGTAGTATAACTAGATTTTCACAGTCGAAACAGGAAATAAATGTTTCTTATTTGTCTGAAATAGATTATTTAATAAAAAGAAAACAATTGACTTTAATGGCAGAAGAGTTTCCGGCAAATGCAAATTCTAAGTTAAAAGAAGGAGCAAGAAAACAGGTTTTAGTTAATTCATATGAAAGAAATTACAAAGCGAGACAACTTTGTATAGATTATTATGGTTGTTACTGTTCAGTTTGCGGATTTGATTTTGCTAAGTTTTATGGAGATGAATTTGAAGGGAAGATACATGTTCATCATCTTAAAGCACTTTCTGAAATTAATACGGAATATGAGGTTGATCCAATAAATGATTTACGACCGGTATGTCCTAACTGTCATTTAGCCTTACATTCAAAAGTCGATGATACGCCATATAGTATTGAGGAATTAAAAGATAAAATAAGCAAGAAAAATAGAATTTCGGAACCTTAATAAATAGAATGAGACCATTAAGGTCTTAGGTAAATAAAAATCATATCTAGGTAATTTGCATTTTTCTTCGTAAGAATTTTATTGGAAATTAAACGTTCGTCCCGAGTAAGATGGAAAAGTGTATCAGAATTCTTCGTTGAATATCAATTAGTTCGGTATATTATTGAAATTAAAAGCGTGTTTATCCACAAGAAGGAATTCTGTTTTGCCAATGAATTAATTATATTAGCGAGATAAAAAGTATAAATACTTTAAAGGGGGTTTGGAAATTTGACTAATATGGATAAATACCTAAACCGAACCGTATCAGAAAAATATGTTGTCTATGATGTTGATAAACAAAAGGTTATAGGGCTTGTGGGATTTGAAGAGTATAGAGGTACTCCCTCTGAGGTAATTAGTTCCGATGGTAAAAAAGCTGAGAAAATACTTAATTGGCCAGTTCTCTGTTATCCTCATCCCAACTTTAATATACCATGGATCATTACTGTAGGGCTTTCAGAATTTTACCCTTCAAAATATGAATTTGTTCGTTCTGGAGTTATTCATTACCATAGTAAAAAACCTCCAAGACAAGGGATAAAGTTCAACTATGAAAAATATTGGGGCGAAGATCAAAAAGCGATAAAACATAATTTAAAACCTGAAAAATTAAAAGAATATGATAAGGTACATCTAAGGAAACGTGAGCCATGGGCTATTAAAATAATGGGAGAAACGGCCAACCAACATGCAAATAATGCTATTAATAAAAATACAATTGTTATAGAATCGGATCAAAGTGTCGATTGGCAATGGTGTCATTTAATAGCTTTTTCAATGACATCTAACCGAAAAGCACAAAGTAAAGAAAATTTAGTTTGCGGAACTGCTGCGCTTAATTATCAAATGACTAATGTCGAGCTAGCAGTAAAAGAGTTTGTAAAGAAATACAAGCGCACACTTTTATTAGAAGTTACTGCAGATATAATTTTAGGTACACATATTGCAACGAGAATTGGATATAAAATATTGGACGCATATGGTTCGGGACGGGTACATGCAGAATATTATTCTCCTGCAAGAATAACTGAATATTCAGATGTTAAAGATCAAGGGGCTATTTTTCAAATACTCGAAGAAGAGTTTGTTAACGAAATTACCTAATAAATGATGATATCAGAATATATTGCTATAGGCGCCATTAAAAGCCCATCGTTAAGTTTGCTGAATAAATAACTTTGTCCACCAAATTGAAAAGAAATTTAGGTTACGATATGGCTTAAATTTCAATAAGAAATACAAACTTTAAGTGTTTTTTGTCATCGTATTTAAAAAAGCATTGTAGCAAATTTGCTAAAATGCTTTTTATATCGTGGGAAATGTCTCAATCTAATTAGTAATATATTCCCCTTAGGTAGGTAACTTCAGAGATGGAGTATTAATAAAAATTACTTAAAGTAATAATGTTGCGTATTTATATTTAGTATATGGAACTTTATTCAATTAAAATAACTCTCTAATTCAAAATCGATTTGTTTTACTATTAGGATAGTGTTATGAAGTATATTAACTACATTAATAATATGGTCAATTTCTTCTTTGGTTATTAATCTATTTTTTCGATAACCGAACCACTTTTTAAAAATAGAATAACCACCAATTTTATACTCCCAAACTTCCTTTGAAATTCCATCAAAATAACTTTCTTTATTAATGTATATTCTATAATTTTTAAATACTCCACTATGAGTTATCGTTGAATTACTATTATTAACAAAAACAATATTTAATTTATTTTCTATCATTTCCTCAGCTGTATGGAGATGAACAAGACTTTCACCTAAATTTTTTAGACGTAAGAATAAATTAGTATCATTTACAATTGGTATTCTAGGAAAGTCTATTTTTAATATATCTTTATATTTATTTCTGTATTTATTTGAATAAAAAATTGCATAAATATAATAAAAAATATCGTAAGAATTTATATATTCACTACCAATTAAGTCATCTGAAAATTTTACATTTATAATTTTTTCTAGAGCTCTGATAAATTCTTCGGATAAATTAGATTTCCTTTGATTGTTCTCAAAAGTATATAAAGGGAAGAGTGCTGACTGTGTTGTGGACTCAGCTGCTTTAGCATCTGCTATATATTTTGTACAGAAAAAATGATTTGGATAATCTGATTTGTTTGATCTAGCAGTTAGTAGAGCTATATTATCTCTAGTTAACATATGTTGCATTGTTTCAATTCTCGGCCTGCACATAAAACCTTTTGAGACACCGGTATAGTATGTGTGTCTGATATCAAAAGGTCGATATTGATACTTTGTAATATTCTTTTGGTTAAGTTTCTTTGATTTTAAATCAGATAATGCATACCCAACTTTCCAATCCTCTACATCATCTCTTAAATTATATTTACTTCTAGCTATTTCAGTATCTAACTTTATAAAGTCATTTACTGTTTCCCAAATAGAATCAGCTGTAAAGGCCAGTGTAAAGTTATCCCGAGCAGTAACAATTCCTACCGAATTTAAATTGAATATATCTGTAACCTTCCAACTGTTTGTAGTATATTCCATATTTAACTCCGTATTTTGGGGTGTGAAAAGTAAGAAAGGTAAAGTTGGTTTTATTTCTTTCCAAGGGATTTTATTAAATTGTAAACTTGAAAGTTGGTTTAACTTTTCGGATCGAGTACCCCATAAATCGAAATGTTTAATAATTGTATTTTTAATAGGTGTATTTCTTTTATTTTTTTTAATAAAGAAGGCTATTGCAACACCGGGTTTAATATTAAAGATATTTTCATTTTTACCCCCATTTGGAGCTTCTTCTTTATACTGTGTATTACCATGAAGATCGATAATATAAATTTCATCAAAAGTTGAGAGTAATTTTTCACGCATACCCCTAAAAGTAGGGTTTTTAAGATATCCATGATTTGTAATAAATGCTAATATACCTTCTCCATTATTAGAAATCAGTTGTTGTGAAAGTCTTATAAATTTTACATAATCATCATTTAGCCATTTTGGGTTACGTTCATTTAATGGTTGATTATTAAAATCAAAATAACTATCTGTCAATTCATTATTTAATGTTTTACCTCGCATTAAATTATTTATGAAATCATTATTATTGGTAGAAGCAGCTAAATATGGTGGATTACCAATAATTACATTAATATTTTTATTTGCTTTTACTTTACTTGCTAAGCTACCTTCCTCAGTTAAAGAGTTAGCATTAAAAATAGTACGATTAATATCATCAGGTGCTTCAAGAGCATTTGTTAAAAATATATTTAGCCTTTCACGCGATTTAAAAGTATAACCTGTTTCTTTTAATAGCAAACCAATTTTCATATGGGCGATAGCGTAAGGAGCCATCATTATTTCAAAACCATATAATCTAGGTAATAATTTTTCACTTACATATTCATTCCAAGCATTGGAAAGGTCTGTTTTGTTTAAATGTATATTAGCATTATCAAAATTACTTTTTATCTTAAGTATTATTGATTTTAAAAACGTACCTGTTCCAGTCGCAGGATCTAAAATTTGAATCGATGGTACTTCTTCAGAAGCTTCAATAATTGCATAAGTTCCTTTATCTCTATCTTTTTTTCTGCTTGTTCTAAGAATAGTTGTTTTTTTAGTAGTGTCACTTGCTAAACCATCGGTAATAAAGAATTGCTCCTGTAAAATTGTATCAACAGAATTAATTATAAAATCTACAGCTGGATCTGGAGTATAGAAAACACCCCTAGCCATACGTTGATCCTTTTCATACTCATTTAAAAACCCTTCGTAAAAGTGAATTATTGGATCTTCAGTTCCATTAAATGTTCTTCTTCCGAAATCTTTTAATATTGATTGTATATCTGTTGCATTTAATAGTTCTACAATTTCATTAAGGTTGAGTTCGTCAAAATTAGACTTTAATTTCCTGCTTTTACCTATTTCGAAACATTTGATTAATAATTCACCTAGAAAAGGATTAATTTCAGGTATTGTTTTTGTAAAATCTCCTAAATTAAGTGTCGAGTCAGGATTCATTAATTTGGCATAGAAAAGACCGTATGCTACCGTTTGACTGTACATATCTGCAAATGAATCAATTGTTAAATCTTCAATTAGTTCAGATTTAAAATCATCATAAAGAGCGTGTAAGGGCCCAGAGTTTTTTTCTACCCTGAAAATTTTTATGATTGTATCTTTTGTTTTTCTTGCTAATATAGCTAATTTTTCAGTTAATTCAATAGAGCTATGAATTCTAGTCCTATAACCATCCTTAAAAGCAGAAGACCAGAGTAGTCTCCAATTATCGAAATTGGCTTCATTTTCCGGCCATTTTAGGTGCTGAATTTGCTCATAGACATATTTGAAATTGGTTTCAAAATGTGGTTGCCAGTAAAAAGTTTTTAGTGTCGGTAAATGCTGGCGGTTATCCTGGAAGTGGACGAATGAAATTGTTAAATCAATACCAGTTCCAATCATACAAATAAATATTAAATTTTCCTTTTCCCATTCAGGTGAGTTATTGGTTTGTCTATTTTTAGGAACTAGAGCAGATAATATTTTTCTTAAAGCTGATATAGGCAAATGTTTTTTCTCGAATTGTAGAAAGAATACTCCCCATGGTTGATTATCTACCAGGGGACGTATCTGTTGAATTGAAACTTTATACTCAGGAGATAAATTTAAATCTTCAGGGTTATATTCAAAATATAAATCCTCCACAGGGATTTCCTGTATATCTACAGGCCAATTTAATGTTTCTGAAAAATATTCAATTAGTTCTTCAAAATTTGTAATCTTATTTAATTGATGCATAGAAATCACCTTTTCTTATGAAATATCTAACCAACAGACAATCTTAGCTTTATAACCAATAGGAACTTGAGCTAGTCTCATATAGCTTCTATTAATATAGTTATCTAAACTTCTTTTAGCGGAATTTAATGTATTAGCATCAACCCTTACTAATCTTTGTTCATTAGGAGGGCATTCAATTATTGAATTAATAAGTTCCATATTTTCATATATTTCTTTCTTGTTTAAGTCATATAAATACCATTTAGTTATAATATCTTCTTCCCATTGTGATTGTGTATTTTTACTAGGCAGTTTGTAGCAGAAGAAGAGGTGACTTGAACTTTTGTTTAATTTACCACTATAAATTTTTTTAGGAAATGAGCTAAGTTTATTTTCTAAATTCTCATTATTGCTTAGTAACTTTTGTAATTTCAACTTTAATTTTTCTTCATTACTTGGTATCCCATCATATTCTAAATTAAACTCCTTTAATGCATCGTAATCATCATCCGGTGTTAATAATTTCTTACCTTCTATACCGAAAGCTTTAGAAATTCGTAATGTCTTTTTTGTGACTGTTTTAAAAAGAGTAAGAAGCTTATTAAGTTCATTAGGGGGTAAAAAATTCCAGTACCTAATTTCATCCCGATCATTCTCTAACATAGGGTTGTTATCAATTAAAATTTTCTCGATATTAACATCTTGCCTACGATCAATACGTCCAATTCTTTGCATTAACCTAACAGGGTTCCAGTGTAAATCATAATTAATTAATCTAGAGGCATCTTGTAGGTTTAATCCTTCAGATAAAATATCTGTAGAAATTAAAATTTCGATTGGATTAGTTATTTCTTCAGGACAAACACCATTATAATATGGTGCAAAGCGTTTAATGATATCTAGTCTGTTTACTGTTGATTGTCCATCCAATTCGTAAACGTTTTTGAACCCAGAATTTTTTAAAGCTTCAAAAATATATAGTGCAGTAGACCGAAATTCAGTGAAGATAATTACTTTTTTATTTTTTAGTTCATCTGAAGATAGTAAATTGATGAGCTTACATAATTTATCATCTGAATTAATTGAAGTTGATAGTAATTCTCTAATAAAAGTTGTTAAAATTTCTAAGTCGGAGATTGAATCTTCTAGAAGTAAATCGATAGCAAAATCCTCTTTTGTTAAGTTTTCTTCAACTTCCCAAGCTAAATTGAGTTCATATTCATCATCTAAGTCAAAATTTCTAATGTAATCTACTATTGATATATGACGTGTATTAAATTTAGAGAAATGTCTAGAGATAGCCTGAGTTTGATAATTTTCGACAAAAGTATATAAACGTTTAAAAAGTCTAATACAAGTATCTTTAAAGGCATTTGGAGAACTTTCAAATCTTTTGAGTAATAGAATTCTCATTAGATGAACTATTTGGGATTGTCTCCCTCGTTTCATAGGCTCGATTTTATCTGGATCCCCTAGATAATAAGGCGGATCATAGGGAGCATATATTGCTAAAGTTAAGATAGGCTCTTTACGATTAGTTAAAGGGTTAATCCTATCAAAAGAATCAGAAAAATTATCTAGAAGACGACCATACGACTCTTTTAAGGAATAATTTACAACAATAGGAGGCAACCTTTTTGGGAATTTCACAGCTGCTTCACCTTCTATTAATGAACTTTGTTTAGCATAGGCTCTACTTCTTTGTACTACAATAGCATTTATTAATGGATCAACTGATAATACTGTATCTTTCTCTTTTGAAAAATTATTTAAATCAACTGTTTCAAAATTAACCTGTTTGTTATTAGTTATACTAGTGCTAATTAATTTTTCTAGATTATTTTCCATTTTTCTAAAGTGTCCCATAACACTGTTAATATTTAATGGAGGTCCTTTAAAGTAATTATCCTGCCTTTGAGTAAATAATTCGATTAAATGTTGTAAATCTAAAAAACTATTATTAACAGGTGTAGCTGTTAAAAAATATAACTCTTTACTCAAGCCTTTACCGACTAAATCAAATAACTTTCTGTATCTTTTAGAGCTTCTATTTCTGAAATGATGAGCCTCATCAATTATAATACAATCTGCTTGCATTGCCATTTGTTCTAGCAGAAACTGATTTCTATTTATTGTTAAGTCACTATGATTTAGAATTCTAAAAGGGATAAAACCATCCAGTATTTCCGGCATAAATTCTTTGATTTTAGCTTCCCAAACTGCCTCTCTTGTTCCTGCAGGAACTAATAAGAGAACTTTTTTATTTTCCTTCATTAATAAACGTTCTATTAACATTAATCCTACGAAAGTTTTACCCAGTCCAACCCCGTCGCATAAAAAAGCTCCAGAAAACCTATTTGATATAGCTAAAAGATTGTTATATCCATCTTGTTGGTACCTTTCAAGTAGAGGATAAATTTTTGATGTGTTATTTTCCCATTCTTGAGTAGTTTCATCTTTATTTTTAAAAAATTCATATAGTGATTTTAAATAGATTTCATATGGACTATAGTCTCTAGAATGTTTTGTAATAACATCGATTACTTGTTCACTGATAGGTTCTCCATCTTCCCAATATTCGTCAAACCAATCTTCTAGTTCTTTCACATTATCTGTAATTTTAATGTTTAGTTCTATGTTTTGTGAGAGTCCGGGAGTTGTAAAATTACTTGAGCCTACCAGGGCTAACTTTTCAATATTATCTTCAAAGATACTTTTTGAGTTTGCAATATATAATTTCGCATGAAACTTTGTCTTTTTATAAAATCTAAACTCAATTCTATTTTCTTTAATAGCTTTTAGAATCTCTGGTACTCCAAATAGAAATTCATTAAAATCCTTTTCTTCATCTAAGCTTTTATCAAGTTTAGATGAAATGTCTGTCACAGCGTCGTTAAATGCTCTTTGTGTTCGTTTACTTACCTCACTCCCAAAAAGGATTCTAATTTTATCTATGTTATTCCATTTTCCATTTAATTCAAGGAGTGAACCAATTTCAAAGTAACCAGTTGCAATGTCTAATGTATGAGTATTTTCGCATATACTTCCTAAAAAGTTCTTCACACTATTTGATTCTGTATTGTTATCTATTATTTTATTTAAAGTAATTGTATTATCAATAGCCATTGTTTGATTCCCCTATCGTATTAAGTTTTTTAAAATAGTAAAGTTAAAAAAGAACAGTCTATTTAAATCCCCTTATTTAAAAACCTATGTATTTTATACTATAACAAAAATAGTAGCTAGTATTATAGTGGATTTTTGAGATAGTTAAATTATTTTAATATTTTAAAGCACTTATAAATTATAGATCGGTATATATAAGAGGGACTAGGCGGTTTATAGTAATCAAATAATACTAGGGTATATTGTTTCAGGTTTCGGTAAATGTCGAAAAAATAATTTAAAGATTCCCCAAAATTTAAGGTGAAATTTATATAATTAAATATTGTAAATAATACCAATCAATTATATACTCTGAATAGGAGGGTATATTATGAAAAAAATACTAATTTTACTATTTTCGTTGTGTTAATAGTTTCGATTTCTATACCAACAGTAAGTGCTAGTACTAAGCAATTAGAAGTACATTTTATTGATGTAGGACAAGGGGATGCAACCTTAGTTAAAGCACCAGGTGGTAAAACGATGTTAATCGACGGTGGTCCAATTTCTTCTGGGAAAGATGTAGTAGCATACCTAAAAGGAAAAGGCATTAAATCCTTAGACTATGTAGTTGCAACACACCCTGATGCAGATCACATTGGTGGACTAATCAACGTTCTAAAATCTATCTCAGTAAAAAACTTCATTGATTCAGGTAAAGCGCATACAACAGATACATATTATGAGATGCTAACTTTAATCGATAAGAAGAGCATTAAGTATCATGTGCCAACAGCCGGTAAAACATATCAACTTGATTCGAATATGAAGTTAGAAGTATTATATGCAAATGAAAATGCAACAGAAAATAATGACGCTTCAATCGTATTAAAATTGACTTATAATAAAGTTTCATTCTTATTAATGGGCGATGCTAGTGTAGAGATTGAAGATGCATTAATGGCTACATCAAATGTGAATGCTACAGTTTTAAAAGCTGGACACCATGGTTCGAATACAAGTAGCTCAGCAAAATTTATTAGTAACGTGAAGCCTAAAGTGGGGATTTTAAGCTATGGCAAAAATAATAGCTATGGTCACCCTCATGCAGCGATTCCATCAAGATTAAAAAATGTTGGAGCTAAGGTTTATGAAACAGCAAAACATTGTAATATCATTGTAAAGACTGATGGTGTGAAACATACAGTTACTACAGATTGCAAAAAAGCTACTGCGGCACCGGCTCCAGCAAAGACAACAAAACCAGCTAAAAAAGTAACACCTGTTAAAACAACTAAGCCAGCACCTAAACCAACTAGAACGAACTTTAAGAATTGTACAGAATTACGCACAGTATATCCTGCTGGGGTAGCGAAAGGACATGCGGCTTATCAGTCGAAGATGGACAGAGATAAAGATGGATGGGCGTGTGAGTAACATATGAAATACACTTTAGATCGAATTGAAAATGATTTATATATTTTTGTGGAAAAAGGTAATGAAGGAAACCAAATAGAAATTTTGAAAGACTATGTACCTCTAGGGATTGTTGAAGGCGATATTATAGAAATTGAAAATGACAATGGATTATACAACTTTAAGCAATTAAATGAAGAAAAAGAGATTCGAAAAAATGATGTGCAAAGTTTGATTGATAAACTAAAGAATAAATAATTTTTTTCATGTTTACACCTTAGTTCTTATAGTAAATTCCCATTAAAAAAACTCTCACCACTTTTAAGAAAGTAGTGAGAGTATTTTTAATTTTCTTTTCCTATTATATTAAAAATTATTATTTAGGCAATGTCTCCAATATAAATTTCTCTGCAGTAAATAAAGCTTGTTCTTTAGAAGTGAAGATACCGGTTGCACCATTAATTATTCGATTTTCAATTTCAATAGTATAATCAGCAGAATACTGTTGATTCGTAAATTTTTTTAATGTGATGGAGATATTTAATTCCTCGTAATTAAAAACTTCAACACTATAGACTTCGGCTTCAAATGTCCCTAATTCATAAATAATTGATTTTTCTAACCCTATCAAATAAATTCCTCCATTCATTTGTATTATATTTAATTGTACGAAGAAATTTTAAGCAATTCTATCATCCGTTTTTGATAATTTATGCGTCGAAAATACTTTTTCAGGCTATTTGTAGGGGAATATTATTAATTTATATTCTAACTCATACTGTAACCCCGCTCGCACTGTTTTCCACAACAACCTCCCCAATATAATAAGGAAATTCCTTAACTCGCTCCTTCAACATAAACAGATAGATTTCCTCATTTATTTCGTTATGTAGGATACTCGTATATTTATGTTGATTATAAATGCTGTGCCATTTTGTAGGCATAGAGCCATATATATTAGAGTGCAACATTTGAGCATCGTATGGTGTTCTTGCAAAATAGAGGGCGTACTTAGAATTTGAAATGCTTGTGGCATAGAGTTTAATCCGATTGATGCCTAGTACATCACGCTCATTCATTGCTTTGATTTCAGCGATTTCTTCCTCGGTAAACGGTACATCGTAAATATGCTTTGGATCATCTTCTTTTTGCAAATAGCCTTTCTTTAAAGCAAGGTAAATCCAGTAGGCACCGAAGTTTTCTTCGTGTTTTATCATCTCTAATAAAAGTTTATAGACGGTTACTTTAGCCATTTACTTCGCTCCTTGTCCAAATATGTCCTGTTTTTTTGTTATAGATTGCTTTCGCTGTATCAGTCGGACCATTGCGGTTTTTTGCAACGATGAATTCCAGTAAATCAGGGGAATCGGTCTTTTCTGTTTCGTAATACGAGTTGCGATACAGTAAAATAATGACGTCCGCATCTTGTTCAATAGAACCGGAATCACGTAAGTCACTCATTACTGGTCGCTTATTACTCCGCATTTCAACATTGCGATTGAGCTGTGACAGGCAAATGACCGGACAGTTGAACTCTTTAGCCATTTGCTTTAGGGCACGGCTGATTTTGCTCATTGCCATCGCCGGATAGTCGTGGTAGCCATCCGTCTGAATAATTTGTAAGTAATCGATTAATATTATCGGTGTCTTGTTTGAGTTTTGCCGGATGATGCGGCGAGCCTGGCTTCGGATTTGTGGCATTGTTAAACTGCTGCGGTCATCTAAATGGATATTCGACTTATTGACCTTATCAAGTACATGCAGCCAATTATTTTTCTGGTCTTCCGAAAAATATTGTTTCGGGTTGCGCATCTTAAGTCGGGAATAGTGACCTGTCGTTGCAATAAGCCGGTTGAGTAAAATGGTTTTACTCATTTCCAATGAAAAGATGATCGGTAAATGTCCTTGCCAGCCAGCTTGTAGGACGATATTGTTCATGACATCGGTTTTTCCCATTGAAGGTCGGGCTGCTATAATCGTCAATTCACCTGGTCGAAATCCATCGATTATGGAAGCAAGACTCTGAATGTGGGGGACGATGAGCCCGGGAGTCTCGACATCTTCCCAAGGGCGATTATGCAGCGCGACCAAATCTTGTGTGATGGATGTATCAACCTGATTGCCTTCTAGCTGTGTGTGATCAAGCCGCTCGATAATTTGAGGAATTGCCCAATCTCCTTCAGCAGCCTGAAATAATATTTGGGCTTTTTGTCGTTCACGCCAGATTTCTCGTAACAGTCGGGCATAATCATCAAATTTTTCCACATCGGCAAACATCATGAGCTCCGTAACATAGGACAGGCCGATTGTTTCCATCTGTTCAAATCGTGCGCTCAGTGTCAGGTAATCGACCGGGTGTCCTTCTGTTACGAGCTGCTGCATGAGTATAAAAAGCTGCCGGTGGTGTTGCCCATAAAACATCTCCGGCTTCAGCTGACTATCCATAATCAAATAGTTCTCCTCAAGCATTGTTGCTAAAATGCTCTGCTCCAAAAATTCCTTTTTAATCAATAGCATTCACCTTCATCAAAATCGAGTACGACTGGTTCGAAATCGAGGTCATTTTCCTGCTGTCTTGTAAGTGCATCGTTTAGATAGCTTTCGAAATTCCCAGGTCGGAATAATGTGATCGGTCTTAAATATTTGTTCATCTGCGGATCGTTTTTCCAGCTTCTCACTTGTTCATCAATGACTAAGTAGCAATCTTCTACTGTGTAGCCTTCCTTTAAAATCGCTTTAATCAGTCGAATATTTGTTTTTGAATGGTCGTTAAAGTTCTTCTTGGCTTTTTCATTTAGGTATTGGATAATGTTTGCAATCTCAATGTTGTGATCGGTATTTGGTATCCTTATTTTCTTCTCGGGCAACTTTGGCTCCTCAGGAAACAGCTCACCTTGGTTAATTTTCGTTTGAAGCAGTGCGTTGAGTTTTTCATAATTAATCCGGTACCATTTTGTACGGTCTGTATAGAAACGGTTAAACTTGTTCGAGGAAACTATAATTTGATAATTTTCTAATTTTCTTAACAGTCTTCTGACTTTAGGGACGTTCCAAAAGAAGCATTGCTTCGACCAATCCTCATAGGTTTGGCAATACCAAATGTGTCCCTTTTTATTAACCCCTTCAGTTTCTAATCGATAACTAAGGTGCTGAAGCAATAACGCTTCTTCAATCCCAATTTTAGCTGACAAGCTCGGTGATACAGGCATGTGATCTTCGTCCACTAATAATTTCATGTCTCAACCTCCAATTTTTGTGTACTGTCTTGCACTATATATGTCCTTCGAAATAAAAAAACGGGACAAGTTATACAAAAAAATATATTTATCGTTTGACCAATGCTAAAGAGCATAAAGAAAAAACATACGGTTGCGTTTTAACGCAACAATATATATTTTTAAAATTCTTTAAAAGATTTTAAGATCTTAAAGATCTTTATTGAGGGGACTTATTTGGGCAGGGGGATGGGATTGAAGTGACTTATGACAAGGGATTTGAGTGGTAGATGAGAGGAAATTTATTTGTACATGGGATATACCAGATATAGCTCAGGATTTTATTGTTGGGAAATGATGATAATTCTATTTTGAAATAATAAATCGAAAAATAAAACTATGTTGTATGCACTTCACCTTAACCAAAGACAACATGGGTAATTTCTTAAATCATTAAAATAATTAGAAGGGGTTTTTGAGGTTAAATTATAATGAAGAGAAAGATTGTTATTGTGTTTTGTTATATATTTAGTAATTACATGGTAATATGTAATTGTATATTTTTACCTATTAAGAATGTTTTGAAATTAGAAAGGGAGATGTATTTTGACTAAGTGGTGGATGGTAAGAGCAGGAGATAACAATGAATTAATACCCGTTTGGTTACGGCAACAGATTGTATCAATAGGGTGGCCTGACTTAGGAAATCCGAAAATCTTATCTACTAAAGAACAGCTTCTGTCAAAAGCAGATTCAGTTTATTCAGAAGAAAAACCTCAAACGAGGCATAGTTGGGTGAGTCAGGTTTGGCGACTTAGTCGTGAAATTGAAATTGGGGATAGAATTATTTCTTATTCGAAGGAAAAACGTGAATATATTATTGGAAGTGTTACGGAAACACATTATTATGATGATGCTAATGACAATTCATACCCGAATACATTGAAGGTTAATTGGGAGAGTAAAACAATTGAGCGAGATAAACTGTCACAAGCTGCTAAGAATAGCTTAGGGTCTGTATTGACTGTATTTAGAGTAGATCAATGGGGGCCTGAAATTGAAGGATTGTTACATAACCCGTCATTTAATGATTTACCTGATGATCTTCCAGAGGATGATGAAGCAGTAGTCATTGAAGATTTAAAGAGTAAAGCTCGACTTATGATTGAAGATAAAGTAGATAAACTTGATCCATGGCAAATGCAAGATTTGATCGGTGGATTACTACAAGCGATGAAATATAATGTTAGGATAAGTCCTAAAGGTCCAGATGGAGGCGTTGATATTCTAGCTTATAAAGATGCTTTTGGCTTTGAACAACCTATTATTAAAGTACAAGTAAAGCATCGTAAATCAACAGCTGGGTCACCTGAGATTCAACAGTTATTAGGTGCAAATCCATTAAAAGCAAATTGTCTATTTGTCTCTACCGGTGGATTTACTTCACAAGCAATAATTGTAGCAAAACAAAATTCAGTTAAGCTAATTGATTTAGAGGAGTTAGTACAGTTAATCATTGAGTGGTATGAATTGATGCCAAATGATACTAGAGCATTGTTACCATTACAGAAGATGTATATGCCAGAATAATATTTATAAAGCATATTTAGAAGGTAGAGAAGCCATATAGGTATCTTTACCTTTTTTAATATTACATCCTAAAATTTTCATTACCTTTGAAAACGTTAATAATTGACTTAATAACAAAAATCTACTTGTCCGCCATGTGTCCTGTTCAAGAAATAATGAAATAAATATAGTTGAAGTAGGGGGTGTTCCGATATGGAGAAATTCATAAGTGATATGTTAAAACAAAGAAGACTTGAAGCAAATTTATCCCAAGAACAATTAGCCGAGCGAGCACATGTTGATGTACGAACAGTTAGGAGAATTGAAAACAATGAGGTGAGACATAGCCCGTTTTTAAAACATATTTGCCAAGTACTTAATATAAGTTTCACGGAAGCCAATCCAGATGAAATTTTAAGTAAGCATCGTAGTATTAATAAACCTAATGTGAATACAGGTAGAGACTTGGCTCATCTTTTAATTCATTGTAATCATCTCGAGTATAATCCTGATCCAGCTGATCAATTGTCAGAACGTGAAGCCTGGATAATCGAAGAGTTTATGCAAACGATTATGGAAATGATGGAAGTATTCGATTTTGTAGAACAAGATGATCGTCAGTTTTTAATCGATAAGTTTGATGAGGAAATTAAATTATTGAATAAAGTGGGTTTTTATATTTACGGGAGCTGTAATGATACATTAGTTAACCTATTTAAATATACAGAATTAGTATTCGTGAAAATTTAGAGGAGGTGCTTAAATGAAATCGAATGAACAGTTTAGTTTATTTGCAATAGAAGAAGTAAAACCGAATCGTTTCTTGTATGTTGTAAAGGATAATGAAGTGAAAGACATGGCGTTAGATGAATTATTTGACGTTTCAAAATTTACGAGAATTCGTGCTGTTTCATTTGTGGCATCTCCAAAATTCTTCTTTAAGATGACGAAGGATTTTGAAGAAATTCAACTAATACTTGGGATTGAGGATGGTCATGTAGCTGGGTCATTCATTACAGGGCTTCAAGCTTTACTCGCGATTGATGAACGGATTAATTTGTTTCAAAGCCTACCGGAAGAAGTGCAGGAGCGTATCCGGGCTGAACGGTATCAAGTGCGCTATTCAAAGAAGAACGATCCGATTCACTCCAAAATTTATTTGTTAGATGGCAAGGAAGATAAACGTGTCATGCTAGGTTCAGCGAATTTTACAGAACAAGCATTTAGCCAGCGAAAACAATATGAAGAGTTATTAGTATTCGATAACTCTCCACTGTTTGAGCTATATGATCAGCGTTTCAATGAAATTTATGAGGAAACGGTTGATTTTGTACCTGAGAAATACACGCATAACTTTATTGGTGAGCCGATAAATGTAGCAGATCCAGATCAATTGTTTGAAGCGCTATTAGAAGAGGTAACGAGCGGCAAAGTATTTACGGAATTTACAGAAGTGCAAATTGAAGAATTGACGGAAGCATCACTGCATGCTAATTCAAATACAGAACAAATAGAAAGTGTAAAGCAACTCATTGAGGTTATTACGAAAAAAGACCGCAAAACAGGGAATCATATTATTTTACCGCCAGCTCAATTAGATAAGAAAAATATAACAATTAAAAGCAAGCTTTCTAGATTAAATAAACGTACGGAAGAAGTGGATACACGCGGTTTTATTGAATATAAAGACAGCAATAACCTTCTATACAAAAAGGCTGAAGGGGAAAATATGTTTTTATTTTCAAAGCGTACGACTAAAGAGGCACTAAGTGAACAGTTAAAACTCATTCATGCGTTTATAGATGCTTATAAAACTTACACGGTACAAAGTTCGACTGATACGCAAACCCGTATTTTTGAGGCGATTTTGTATGCTTTTATGTCCGCCCACATTTGGAAAATACGCGATCATTACGTATTAGAAGAAGGGAGAGAAAGTGTACGTCGCAATATCCCTTTATTTTTAGTATTAGCGGGTAGAACAAGCTCAGGAAAAACGTCTGCATTAGAGTTTATTAATTTATTACTTGGGAACACCCAATCCTATTTATCCTACGAACAAATTAATAAGAAAAATATGATTGTTGATTTGTTTTATACTTCCAACGTAAATCCGATTCTTGTAGACGAAGTAGATTCAAAATTTTTTACAAGTACAGCAGCGAATAAAGGCGAACGTTTAATTAAAGATGTGACGAACAATTTAGACAGCAAACATCCTGTATTCATTTGTACGACGAATACGACAAACTTTGATGCGACTGCCCAAGTAATCTCGCGTATTTACTATCTTCAAATTGATAATACATTTGATAAACAGAAACAAGCCGAATCAAGCAAGTTTTTAGGGGATATTATGAGTGAAGTAAATTCTACACTATATCAGGATTTTACAGAACGATTAGCGGACCGGATTAAGCATCATGACGTATTTTATACGGCTGAAGACTATTTATTTATCGCACGTGAAATATTTAAGGAATATCATGAAGAATGCGAGTTGGAATTACCGAAATGGTTCTCTACTCAAAAATTTGATGATTATAATGAACGTGGAAAGAAGATTTGGCGTGAACTATTTATAAGCAACAAAGAGGCGTTTGATGTCAGAACTGATAATACAGTGTATGTCCGTAGCGAAGTGTTGGGAAAACGTACGAAACGAGAGCGTGAGGAAATTATCAACTACTTGCCGCCAGAGAGTATATTGGAGGATAACACTGTATTGATCTTAAATAAAGAAATCATTATGGCGTTTATTAATGAAAGTGGTAACAAGTCATTTTGGCGGAAGTGGTTTAGATATTCCTAATATTGAACTAAAGAGGTGCATGCTACGTCATGCACTTCAACTTTATTTCCGTCCATTCTTAATTATAAATGCAGCAGCTGAAATAACTGCAAGAGCAGGACCACTTCCTTTTTTTAGTCCATCCCCCAGGCAATCACTACAAATAATACCAAATTTTATTAAATTAGAACAATGTTTATTTTTACATTTAGTAAAAGTACCATTGCATTCTGTACATGTGAGCTTATTCTTTTCATCATGCTCAAATAACGTGATTTTTTTGCAATGCTTACATTTATATTCTTTCAATTACTACCCCTCCAATAATTTTAGTGGATTGATTGTGTATTCAATACTTGTACTACTAAACTGGTTTTGTAATTTTAGATGAGTTTTATGAAATTCATCAAACTGTACTTCTAAGTTTTTTATATTCCCAAAAAATTCCATAGGTAATTTTTTTTCACTTAAAATTGAATTGATTTTTGATACTTCAACATGATCAATGTTAAGAACATTAAAAAGGTATCTTAATTTATTCGAAATCTTTAAATTACATTCACCTTGTTTTGAATGAGCTAGATCATAATACTTATGAGCATGTTTTACCTCTGATATAACTTGATAGCAGGAACCGATAAGGAAAAGAGATTGAATAAATAAATCTAATAAAAATGTTGTTGAGTGAATTACTGTATTAATATCATTTATATATTTCTGGTTATATTCATTTTTACTTTTGTTTTTAAAGTTAAGAACAATAAAACTTTCAACTATATCCGCACTAAGACTTCTTTTTATATCTTTTGCCAAAACTTCCTCTATACTTACTTCAAAGAAATGTGACAATTTAATCAAATCTTTAATGCTATCATTAATCCTATTATAAGCATGAGCACTTGGAAGTGATTCTATAGCGTCATTTATTGTGTCATTTAACCCTTTAAGTTCAGTTACTTTTTCTCGCCATAAAAAATCAGATATACTGTTAACTTTTTCCTGAATACTATCCAATTTTTTTGAGATTTCAGCCATTTTAATTTGACCCGCTACACTTATTATACTAGATGTAACGTTACTTAATATTTGAGAAGTATCTTCTTTTAAATACTTATCCAACTCAGCTTTTTCTAATTTCGCCTTCCCTACATATTGCCCATTTTTAGTATTGCGAATATCTAAAGTACCTTCTGTTATTGAGTAAGATTCATTAGAGATACCTTTAATGATTTCAGGACTATATGTAACTTTCCATAATTCATCTACCTTAGGCGAATTGGTAATATAAAATTTAGACTTAACTATTTCATTAATCGTATCGAAGAATTGTGAAGGTATTTTAAAATTAGAATTCTGATATAAATTGTTATATTCTTCAAATCTTATTAAAACATCGCTATTAGTTGAATAAAATAGCTTATCTTCCATAAGGTTCACTCCATTTAAAAGTTTATAAGGTATTATTTTGATTATAGTCTATTGTATATTGAATAATAAAATAAATATCAATGAGATATTTATTTTGCTAATAATAAATATCTAAAGAATACTATGAAATATTCGCTTCACCTTAACGAAAGAAATCTGGGGAGGCGTATGTAACCGAGTTAAAAGTTTGTGGATAATTTTGGTATGGATATAGTATGATAAACCTTATTAAGTAGATTTTGGAGGGGTTTAAATAAATGAAAGAAGAAATTTTGTTACTTAAAATCCATAATGCAATTAAGGAAGGGAAAGATTATTATCAATCTGTCCAAGGTAATTGGAAAATGAATGCTAAACGATTATCATCTATTAAATATGTTGTTGGAATTGATAAGCAAAAAGTTGTATGTGTTTTTATACCAACTGAGTGGCATATAATTCAGGATGGCAATGAAAAAGGACGCAAAAACTTTGTTGGGGTTGAAGCTTCAAATGAAATTTTGTTATCTATGCAAACAAAAGATGAGCAATTACTAAAGAAATTTGGAACTGGTAGTGCAATAGCATACGCTTCAATTTCTGAAATTTAATAATTCTATAGAATTATATATTATATATTTAGGATCGAGTAGGGTATATTCTTCAATTAATACAAAATGCGGAGTATACGAAGCTTCATTATATATTGGATAAAGAAAAGTATTTCGGAGACTGGGATCGTCCGGACATAGAAAAAATCGAGAAAGATACAAAAGACATAATGCTCATCGAGTTTTCTCAACATAAGGAAATAGATAATTAAACCCGAGTATATCTTGATTTTATCAGGATGTACTTTTTTGCTTTAATTACAGTGGTGGCCTTTAATTGGAATGCTTACCCAATAACATTATAATTATAAAATAGATTATTCAGTCAGGTGGTGTATTACATGATCACAGTGTTTGAAATGGAAAATGAGTTAAAGAATGAAATTGATCGTTTAATAGGTTTTCGGCAACAAACCGCTAAAACACGAGTAGAAGATTGAAAATGAAGCATCACTGAGATTTTGGTGATTTTTTATGAACCCCCCTACTACATAGGAGGGGTTCTAAATCAGAACATAGCGTTTAACTTGTAGATAAAAACACCAGTTCAACTAGTGTTTTTATTGTATTTATAACTAATTTTATGTTTTAGCATTCATTTTCTGAATCAAAGAATATTTTAAGATAGAGAGTTTAATTAGTATACAAATAATGTTATAATATAAATAATCTGGTTTTTACTGGAGGCGTCTTATGAATTGGTCATAAGAGAGATAAGTTTCAACTTGTCAAATTTCTTATCGATAAGAAACTCGACAAGCCACCATAGTATTTCCATGAGGTCAATTCCAAATTGAATTTCTTCGAATGCTAATACACTTATCATAGTTATAATTATCTCCTTTCTATTATAACTTATTTGTTTTACTAACTAATGCAATCATACCGGGTAATTCCCAAAAACAAATGCTAGGAGGTTTTCTGTTGTGAAACAAAGTAATAGATTGCGATTACATAACCTTCCTAGCTCTTTGAAGAAAATAAATTGGGAAAAATATGAAACGAAAAAATATTTACACTTTGATACGACAATACAAATTAATCATTTTAAAAAGTATTTACTTAATGAAGATAAGATAAAATCACATTCTTTTTTACCTTTTATTAATTTTGAAATTAAATTCAAAAAGTATGTCACATTAAGTAAGGATAAAACTTTGCCAATCAATGAGCAGAAAACAAAAAAAGAGAAAACACGCTTAATTTGTTATGCTTCTCATAGAGATGCTTATATTTATAAATACTATGGCGATATTTTAAATAATTATTATTCTAAATTTGCTCGAGAAAATCAGATAGATGATAATATTTTGGCATATAGAAATAATAAGCCAGGTAAAAATAATGTTGATTTCTCAAAAGAAGTCTTTGAATATATTCAAAGCAACGAGAATGCCATAATAATTTCTATAGATTTTACAAAGTTTTTTGATACGATAAATCATAGAGAACTAAAAAATAATCTAAAATTAGTGTTGGGCAGAGATGAGCTACCTAACGATTGGTATAAAGTTTTTAAAAGCATTACTCAATATAGTTATGTAAAAAAAGAAAAAATAGATGAATATTTATTCGCAAATTATGGTGTGAAAGAACTAAAAAGACAGTTAAAATCAAAAAAATTAAAGCAAATTATGAGTGCTAAGGACTTTAGAAAATTTAAGAATGATTATTTGCTAAAGAATAAAAAGCCGTATGGAATTCCACAAGGATCTGGAATGAGTGCTGTATGTTCTAACGTACATTTAGTAGGATTTGATTGTGAAATTTCTAATTGGGCTAAAAAAAATAATGCCCTTTACCGTCGTTATTGTGATGATTTAATAATAGTAATACCAGTGGACAAATTAGAAGTAGCGCAAATGAATTCCTTTAAAAATGAAATTTATAAAATAATACATAGTTTTAAGTCTTTAGGAATAAAAGTTCAGGAAGAAAAAACAGAGATAAGAGTCTATCATAACAATAAAATATTAGATTTTAATTATAAGCTCAGTAGTTTAGATTATTTAGGTTTTGTATATAATGGTAATTCAATACAAATCCGAGAAAAAAGTCTTTTTAAATATTATACGAGAGCATATAGAAAGGCTAATACTTGTAAAAGAGTTTTCTATAAGACAGGAAAAAAATTCAAAAGAAATGAACTTTATCAAATATATACACATTTAGGTCATAAATATAAAAAAAGAGGAAATTTCATTACATACTCTAATAAGGCACATTTAAAAATGAAATCCTTAAACTGTAATTCTAAAATAAAAAAACAGACTAAAAGACATTGGATTAGAGTACAAAAAAGATTAACATAAATAGAACCGAACAAAAATGTGACATATACTCCCCATTAGGACAGATTAAAAGCTGTCTACCTAAGGGGGGACTTTTTTATGCCAATAAGTTATTTTCAAAGGAAATTAAATATTAGTCCTCCAATTTCTAAAGGTCGTTATGTGGGATTTTTAGTACACCCCCTATAAGTCATTAGCCAACTGACTAATAAAGATATGATGGCTTTAAATAAGTACATGATGGACCGCGTAGGGTATATTCTTCAACTAATACAAAATGCGGAGTATACGAAGCTTCATTATATATTGGATCAAGAAAAGTATAACGGTCATGACTGGGATCGTCCGGATATTGAAAAATCGAGAAGGATACAGAAGACTTAATGCTCATCGAGTTTTCTCGACATAAGGATATAGATAATTAAACCCGAGTATATCTTGATTTTATCAGGATGTACTTTTTTGCTTTAATTACCACAGTGGTTATGGCAATCTAATACTGAGACTATAAATGAAAGAATTAGGTGATTACAGCATGTTGAAACGACCATTAATTATCGACACAGATCCAGGCATTGATGATGCAATGATGCTGACAGTAGCATTTGCCAATAAGGATATTTTTGATATTCGTTTAGTAACGACTGCATCTGGAAATATTTCGCAAAGTAAGGCGAATTACAATGCACATGCATTTTTGAATTATATTAAAGAAGACGTTACGATTGCACGAGGGCTTGAGCAACCAATGTTCCGTAAGCTTGAAGTAGCAGAGGAGATTCATGGTGCATTTGGGTTTGGAAAAGTAGAGTTTCCGAAAGTGGGAGTACCGACAAATGTTCGTCCGGCAGTTGCAGCTATGCGTGAAACGATTTTAGCGAGTGAGGAGAAGGTAACGATTGTTGCGACAGGTCCTTTAACAAATGTCGGTGCACTTTTACTCGCTCACCCGGAAGTAAAGGATAACATTGAAACAATTTCATGGATGGGTGGCGCAGCTCAAGGTGGCAATAAAACAGCCGTTACCGAATTTAACGCCTTTGTCGATCCGCATGCCGCTCAAATTGTTATGCAATCAGGCGTACCGATGAGCATGTGCGGGTTAGATGTGACGCACAAAGCATTCGTCACACAACCTGAGGCGGAAAAAATTCTAGACATCGGTACAGAGTTTGCACAAAAGGCTTATGATCTTGTGACATACTATTTGGACGTAGCGAAACCAACACCTTTTAGTGAGCCGCATTACGCCGATGTGCTCCGCTTCCATGATGTTTCTGCCATCATGTATTTACTGCATCCTGAGTTTTTTAAAGGAACAGACTACTATGTAGAAATGTCGACAGAGGGTATTACAACCGGTGCGACAGTCGTAGATTTACACAATTCAACAGGCAATAAACCAAACGTGCACGTATTGCATGATGTGGATCGCGATGCATTTGTTAAAGTATTTATGGATGCCGTCCGGACAATTTCAGATCGACTATCGTAAGAGGAGCACAAACGGAAACAGAATCAAAAATGGCAAGAAAGGCTGATTGAGAATTTTCAATCGGCTTTTTTGATGGATAAAAAAATACTTAGTCGAATGAAAACCAGGTCTGGTCAACCGATTACGTACAAAAGGATAGTCACGGAAAACTGTTCCATAAGTAAAACTGTTCTTTATTAACTGGACACCTACTATAGGTTCCGTTTTATCTTCCAATCTTGGTATAATACTTATATTAAGTCAGGAAGTGTATTCAACGGATTCCAATAGGGAGTTTTATACATATAGAAATAGAATGGGAAGGAGCAGTCTACAATTAATGAACAACAAAAATAAAACGGTTGTCCGTTCGATGGATATATTAAATTTATTTATTGAGAATACGGAATTAACTTTTCAAGAAATTATTGATCTATCGGGGATTCCGAAATCTTCGGTCTATCGCATGCTCAGGTCATTAGAGGAAATGGAGTTCGTGGAAAAGGGAAGCGATTCGAAATACCGGCTTGGACTTTTGTTTCTCAAATTCGGTCAGCTAGTTTTAGGCAGGATTGATTTACGTAAGGTTGCTTATCCATTTATGCATGAATTACATAATGATGTGAAGGAAGCCATTAACTTAATTGTTAAAGATGGAGAAGAAGCGATCTATATTGAGAAAATAGACACTAAACAAAAGGTGCGTTTGTATACTTCGATCGGCAGGAAAAGTCCGCTTTATGCCGGTGCCTGTTCACGGGCAATCTTGTCCTTTTTACCGGATTCCGAAATAGAGACATATCTCCAATCGATCAATCCAAAATCGTTTGCTAACGGGACAATTACTGAAAAAGATAAAATCTATGAAACGATCAAACAAGCGAGAATCGATGGTTATACAATCAGTCATTCGGAATTGGAAAACCATACAGCTGCCATTGCTGCCCCGATTTTTAATCACAACGGAGAAGTTATTGCGGGAATAAGTATCGCAGGGATCGAAGCGAATTATCAGGATGAGAACATTGAGATTTATGCAAAGAAAGTAAAAAAAGTTGCTGAGGATATTTCAATGCAATTAGGCTATAGCAAATAACATAAACGAGGCGGTCTCTGCATCAATTGGATGGGAGATCGCCTCGTTTTGCTTCTAAATACACTTATGTATCGGTTTTCCTATACTCTTATTTATGACGTGCTTTAAACTGAATACCCATTGCTAATTTACGCAGCAACTGCTCTTGTTTGATTAATTCTACTTCTGCTTGTTCAAGGGAAAACTTCTTGAACTGAATGTTAGAGTTTGGCTGCATCTGTGCTAAACAAGGAAGATCAACGGAAATAACTTGACCGATTTTTGGATATCCTCCTGTCGTTTGTCGGTCTACCATCAGAATAATAGGCTGTCCGTTTGAAGGTACTTGAATCGTACCGTACGTAACGCCTTCCGATAACAATTCAAATTTCTCTGAAAGGCTGAGTGGTTCGCCATCCAATCGATAGCCCATTCGATCCGCTTGTGTCGTTAATTTATAGGGCTTCGAGAAAAACGCTTGTTGGCTTCTGGTATCGAAACGCTCGAACTCAGCACCATGTAACACCCTGATTGTTTGAGTTTTATCGAATGATAGAAACTTTGTATAGTCGACAGACCAATTAAAGTGAGTCGCCGTTTTTTTGAGCTGTTGAACAAATGCCTGACTGAGTGGATTGGAGTTTCCGCTGTCCAATACATCTCCTTTTTGTAATGCTCTGCCTTGAAGTCCTCCAATAGCTGCGCGCAAATAAGTGCTTTTACTTCCCATAACTTCCGGGACCACGATTCCGCCAGCGAATGCCACGTAAGCTCTGCACCCATTAATTGCTGACTTGAATTGTAAAACAGATCCTTTACGAATCAGGACAGGTCTCCACATTGGAGCTTTTTCTCCATCAATTGTAGGCTGCAGGTCTCCTCCTGTAATGGCAACTAACTCATCCGTGTCAAACTGGAGGGTTGTCCCTAAAAGTGTAATTTCAAGTGCTCCTTCTCCTTCGTCATTTCCGACAAGTAAATTTGCAATCCTTAGAGAAATCGGATCCATTGCGCCACTTACGATGACGCCAAATTTTTGTGAACCAAATCTACCTAAATCTTGAATCGTAGTCATTAATCCAGGATGAAGTACTTTAATGCTCATTGTTTCATCTCCTTATAGACAGCATACTCTTCAAGCGTAATCGGTACATAGCGGATTCTATCTCCAGCCTGTAACAGAGTGGGCGGTGAAAGTTCCGGAAGAAACAAATCAAGCGGAGTTCTGCCAATAATTTGCCATCCACCCGGAGTTTCCAGCGGGTAGATACCTGTTTGTTTACCGGCAATTCCTACTGAACCCGGTGCGATGGCTAGACGTGGTGAATCCTTACGTGGTGTTGCGATTCTTTCATCCATCCCGCCCATAAACGGAAACCCAGGAGCAAAGCCAATCATATAAACTAAGTACTCATTTGACGAATGAATTTGAATTACATCTTCAACAGAAAGTCCGTGATAACTTGCGACATATTCCAAATCCGGACCAAACTCTCCTCCGTACACGACTGGGATTGTTACTAGCCGTTGTTCGGAAGTTTCACTTGTTTCTAATTGATCCAGCAGCGATAAAAGAATTGCACTTACTTTCTTATAGGGACTTGCTGAGTCTTTCTCCGTGTGGGACATAAAGACGGCAACAGGATTGTAATAAATGGTCAAGCTATTATAAGACGGCACAGATTCTATCAATCCTGTAAACGGTTCTTTTTCTAATAGATTGGAAAGATTTTTCACTTTTTCATGGACGGCAAGGCTGATTCCATCACCTAACTGTATGACGAGCGCAGAATCCCCTAAGGGCCTTATGTGTGCATTAATTTTCTGGTAGGCCATTATAAACAGCTCCTTAAGGTTTCGAATTTCGGTATTTATGTTTTTCAAAACGGATATTGCTAACATTATAATTTGTTTTCAAATTTAAAATCAAGTATATATATTAAGAATATTGCGTTATTTACAATTTTCGAATAATTTCGCAAATAATATATTCAAGTGAAAATATTTATGCTAGAATTTGTTTTAGTTTTAAAACTACTGTTCCGAATTTCGGGAACAGTGAAAATACTTAAAATAATTTAACGATTATCAATGGGGGGAGAAATATGTTTCAAGTAGATTTGAATTGTGATTTAGGGGAGAGTTTTGGTCGTTATAAACTTGGGGAGCAGGAAGAGATTTTGAAATACGTTACATCTGCAAATATTGCCTGCGGTTTTCATGGCGGAGATCCGAGCGTGATGAGAGAAACAGTGAAGATGGCCATTGCCAATGGTGTCAAAATTGGTGCGCACCCTGGTTTACCGGATTTGAACGGATTCGGGCGAAGAGAAATGACAATTACTCCTCAAGAAGGATATGACATGGTCGTCTATCAAATTGGTGCATTGCAAGGATTTTTAATGACGTTCAATGAAAAAATGCAGCATGTAAAACCCCACGGTGCTTTATACAATATGGCGGCAAAGGATCCAAAACTTGCCGAAGCGATTGCACAAGCAGTATATGATGTATCCCCATCATTGATATTATTTGGACTTTCCGGCAGTGAATTGACGAAGGCTGGAGAGAAGATTGGTTTACGAACGGCACACGAAGTATTTGCAGATCGGACGTATCAAGCAGACGGGTCTTTGACTTCTCGATCACAAAAGAATGCGATGATTACAGATCAAGAGGAATCTGTAGCGCAAATAGTGAAAATGGTGACAAAAGGCGTCGTAGTTTCTGAGCAAAAAACAGAAGTTCCGCTGAGAGCAGATACCATTTGTATTCACGGTGATGGGGCACATGCACTAGCCTTTGCAAAATATATAAACGAAACACTGATTAAGAACAATATTACTGTAGATGCAATCTGTAATTTGGAGGTTTAATATGAAAAATCCTAAAACTGACGCGACACAAAAAGATGTCAACATAATGGGGAAAAAGAAGGTAAGTAGAAGTGTTTTACTTGGAGCTGCCTTTTTAATGGCCACATCATCGATTGGTCCGGGCTTCTTGACACAAACTACTGTATTTACACAGCAATTGGCTGCAAGCTTTGCCTTTGTTATTTTAATTTCATTATTATTAGACATCTTTTCACAGATGAATATTTGGAGAATTATTGCCGTTTCCGGATTGCGTGGACAAGAAATTGCCAACAAGGTACTACCTGGACTGGGCGTTGTTTTGGCAATACTGATCGTCATTGGTGGTTTGGCATTCAATATCGGAAACGTAGCTGGTGCTGGCTTGGGTCTGAATGCCATGCTTGGCTGGGATCCGATTACAGGAGCTGTTGTCAGTGCGATTTTAGCAATCTTTATATTTGTCGTGAAAGAAGCAGGGAAAGCGATGGATAAATTCGCACAAATTGCAGGGATTGTAATGATCCTCCTCATGCTGTACGTGGCATTTACAACATCACCGCCTGTTGGAGAGGCGATTGTGAATACGTTTAAACCGGAGCAAATCAGTATATTCGCTATTGTTACGCTTGTTGGTGGAACGGTAGGGGGATATATTACGTTTGCGGGCGGACACCGTCTATTAGACGCGGGTATTAAAGGTGTTGAATCACTGCCCGAAGTAACAAAAAGCTCTGTTACAGGGATTCTTGTTACCGGTGTTATGCGTGTGGCATTATTCTTGGCCGTACTTGGAGTAGTATCAAAAGGACTAGCGATCGATCCAGCGAATCCGCCAGCTTCTGTATTCCAGCTAGCTGCAGGTGATATTGGTTATCGTATGTTTGGTGTCATTATGTGGGCTGCGGCGGTAACATCTGTTGTAGGTGCTGCATATACATCGGTTTCATTTATCCGAACGTTTCACCCTCTAATTGAGAAGTTCCAAAATTGGGTTATCATTGCATTTATCGTTATTTCAACAGTAACGTTTGCTTTTGTTGGAAAGCCGGTAACAATCTTGCTTATTGTAGGCGCATTGAATGCCTTTATTTTGCCAATCGGTTTAGGTACATTATTAATTGCTGCACATAAGAAAAATATTGTTGGTACATATAAACATCCGATATGGTTGACGGTTACGGGCGCTTTTGTCGTGGTAATCATGGGTGTTTTAAGTGTCGTGACTTTGATTGAACAAGTTCCACTGGTTTTTAAATAAGGTAATAAGAAAACAAATTCGGGAGGGGCTTTATGGTGAACTATGGAATGTTAGAGCCGGAAGAAATAAGAGAGTTGATAAGAAAGCGAGAAATTACTGGGCCGACTGCAGGAATGTCAAAAGGTAATACACAAGCGAACTTGGTTATTTTAAAAAAGGAACATGCCTTTGACTTTTTGCTTTTCTGTCAGCGGAACCCGAAGTCATGCCCTTTACTGGACGTGACGGAGCCTGGTTCGTATATTCCTGCTATGATTGCCGAAAATGCAGATATCCGTAAAGATCTCCCGAAATATCGTATTTACCGAGATGGTGTGTTTACAGAAGAAGTGGCAGATATTACGGAGTACTGGGAAGACGATATGGTTGGCTTCTTGATCGGTTGTAGCTTTACATTTGAAACCCCACTGCTTGAGAGCGGTATTCCGATTAGACATATCGAGGAAAACTGTAATGTTCCGATGTACAAAACGAACATTCTGTGTAATAAAGCAGGCATGTTCGAGGGGCCGACAGTCGTTAGTATGCGACCAATGACGCCAGAGAATGCCATCCGTGCTGTCCAGATTACATCACGTTTCCCGGCAGTGCACGGTGCGCCAATACATATTGGGGATCCTGGTCAAATTGGCATCAAGGATATTTCAAAACCTGATTTTGGAGATGCTGTTTCATTTAAATCAGGGGAGATTCCGGTATTTTGGGCTTGTGGAGTGACGCCACAAGCTGTTGCGATGGAAAGTAAGCCTTCGATTATGATTACTCATGCACCAGGACATATGTTCATCAGTGATATAAAGGATGAAGCATTCAGTGTGTTATAGAGTATGTGAAATCATACTTTCATAGTAAGATAGATTGTAAAGGTAGGGTGTGGAAATACTCTTACTAATATGAGGCGATGCAACCGTGCATCGTCTCTTTGAACTTTGCAGTGATTATAGGGACATGCTTTTTGCCGATGAAAGGGGATATAGATAGTGTTTAAAAAATCGACTGTTGCACTTATTGCCCTCATCTTAATCTGGGGCGCGAGTTGGCCAATCAATAAATTAGCTGTACCCTACGCACCGCCATTGCTTTATGCCGGGCAACGTGCGCTTTTAGGAGGCATCCTGCTGACAATTATCATTTGGAAGTCTAGAGAAAAAGTAAATTGGCGGGAAAACTGGAAAAAGTACTGTGTTGGGGCTTTCTTTAATACGATTCTGTTTTTCGGACTTCAGACGGCCGGATTGCTCTATTTACCGAGTGGCTTGTTTTCCGTTCTGGTCTATTTTCAACCGGTATTACTTGGACTTTTCGCTTGGCTATTACTCGGTGAATCTTTATCACCCGTCAAAGTCCTCGGGTTGTTTCTAGGATTTGTAGGGGTTGCGGTCGTGAGTGTGGATGGTCTGACAGTCCATGTTTCAGCAATCGGCGTTACGCTCGGGTTACTAACTGCTGTAAGCTGGGCGTTCGGAGTAATTTACGTAAAGAAAATAAGCAAAGAAGTAGATGCGTATTGGATGGTAGCACTTCAATGTATCATTGGGGGGATTTTTCTTTTAGGTACCGGATCGGTGTTTGAAAGCTGGTCTGCCATCGAATGGAATCGGAATTATCTATCAGGGCTCGGCTTTGGCGCGACCATTGGCATACCGTTAGCCTACATCCTTTACTACAATCTAGTTAACGCTGGTGAGGCAAGCAAAGTTGGTTCCTATACGTTTCTCATTCCGATTGTCGCGGTACTTCTCGGAGTGCTTTTCTTAGGAGAAACGGTGACCTATTCACTGGTTATCGGGATGCTGCTAGTAGCCATCAGCATTTATTTTGTGAATTTCCAGTATAAAACGAAAAACAAAAGCATCAGTAAGGATTAAAGAATTGTGCACTGATACCGTCTGGATCCTCATGATTCAAAGAGAGGGTATGGTTTAGCTTATACAGCTATTCGAGTTTTCTCATTATAAGGATATAGATAATTAAATCTGAGTATATCTTGATTTTATCAGGATATACTTCTAAATTTCCTTAATCTTCAACAGTAGTATTCGTTTAGCCAACTTATTTTAGCATATTACATGATAGTTAATATAAGGGATTTTTTCTATAATATTGGAATCAGTGATTGGGGCTGTGATCTGGTAAAGAATTGCTTAAAAAAGACATATTCCAGCGCGGGGAATATGTCCTCTTTTTAAGATGTATTTAAACACCTTAATCATTTTATTTCTCAAATGGAATACACAACAAATCTGGAACTGTGACAAATTCATAGCCTTGCTCTTGCAGTTTCGGAATAATTTGTTGAAGTGATAAGATTGTATTCGTTCGATCCCCAGTCGATTCTGCACCATCGTGCATGAGAATAATCGCGCCTGGATGAATGTTGTCTACTACTCTCGAAGCAATAACTTCTGGCGGGTCTTCTTGCCAATCCAACGAATCAACATCCCAGGCAATTACGTAATAGTTCATTTTCCCAAGCTTCTCGACTAATTCATTGTATAGGAAGCCATAAGGTGGTCTAAATAATTTTGTCCGGTAACCAATAATTTCGTTAAGAGCATCTTCCGTTCTAGTTACTTCCCTCTCAAGCGTTCCGAGGTCAGCTTCTTCGACAAGGTTAGGGTGGGCGTAGGTATGATTTCCGATTACATGACCCTCGTTTTGCATTCGCTTGACAATTTCAGGATTGGCAACGGCTTTTGAACCTAAAACGAAGAATGTTGCTGGAACATTGTACTGTTTTAATACATCTAATACATCATTTGAAAACCGTGGGTCAGGACCATCATCAAAAGTTAAAGCAATTCGTTTTTGATCAGTAGGACCTTGTAGGAAAAATATTTCTGGATACCGTTGTTGTAAAATTCTTAGGTCAACAGGCTGCACAGGATCCCGCACGGAAATTTCAGTTACTCCTTTAAGGTCAGATAAATCTTGTTCCGCATTAACCTGTAAGTCAGTTTTCAACCATTGCCTTGCTCCGTCTGCCAAGGGTCCTTCGTTCGCGTAAACGCTCATGATAACTATTATAGGCAAACAAAATAAAAACCCCGTAACCAGTAACCACTTGACTATTCGTTCATTCATCCATCCATTCACCTCCTCTTTATATTGATTCCCCTTTTAGAGAGGGCTATCCTAACTTAAATGTGTTTATATTTCTCATAATTGTTTAGCAAAGTAATTTCAAACATTTGATCTGCTTTCATTCATAACCTTAGGTGTCCAGCAGAAATGATTGTAATCGTCGAATAGCCCCAACACTAATAGAGGTGGGGGCTTGTTAGCAGTGCCAGTTATTGTCACTTTAAATAAAAAGATGAACCGTCAATGATTTCTGCATCTTCACGATGTTTTATTTCCTCCATCAAATGGAATAACGCTTCATCTTTCTTTTTTGCCTCAATCATACAATGTATTTCCGGTACTGTTCCTTTAATTTCTTTTAAAAATCTGAAAAACATGTCTACGTCCACATAATCGGAATGATGGCGGAATTCTTTCTCGTTTTTAGGACTTGAAATATGCATTTTTATTGGCAGCGGTGAATCCTTCCAAGTAGCGACAATTCGGTCCCACTTATCATTCCATTTTTCATTATAATGATGAGCAAGATGGTGATGATAATCAAATACAAGAGGTATTTCTAATTTTTCACACAAATATAGCGTATCATCTACTGTAAAAGAAGTATCGTCATTTTCAAGGATAATCATTTTTTGAATGGCTCTTGGAACATCCATCCAATTATCGACGAATTGCTCAAGGGAATTCTCGGTTTCTTTATAGTTGCCACCAACATGAAGAACACATCGGTGTGTCGGATCTATTTTCATTCCCTTTAACAATAAATAATGCATCTTTAACGTTTTTAAAGAATTTTTGACTACTTCTGTTTTAGGTGAATTCACAACGACAAAATGATCAGGATGAAAATCAATTCGTATATTATGTTTTGTTGCGTACTCACCAATTTCAGTTAACTTCTCTAATAACGGTTTTATATAATTCCAATCAGTCAGTTCTTCATGGTTAGCTAGAGGAATCAATCGAGAGGTTAAGCGATAGAAATGAATTTCCTTAAAGACATTATGTTTTAATAGCCTAAATGTATTTTCTAAATTTTTCAGTGCAATCCGCTCTAACTTTCGTATGGCCGCTTCACGATCCTTAATTTTTTGGAATTGTGTAAACGTCATCGTTTGAGACGGAGAAGCATTTTTTAGCTCCATACTCATCGCAACATATCCTAATCGTACAATCGTCATTAACCCACCTCATCTGTAGTATGTATGGTAGAGGACAAATTTATTATCCAATACTGCAATCCGATTAAAATCAATTGCATTTTTTCCTTTAGAAGCAGTTTTCTAATATAAAGTTGGAGTTGGGGGAAAACAATGGTAGGAAACATAATGTTAGTTGGGGAAAATAAAAAAATCCGAAAATTGTAATCCGCTTAAAAGAACAAATCATATGTGTTTTGCTTTTAAAATAATGATAAAAAACGACCTAATACTAAAGACTGTCAGCAGGTATTTTAATTATTAGATGCCTCAACAAAATGGTTGTTGCCAAGATTATAAAAATCCATTAGCATCCCGGTTTATGCCCCCTGCAATAATTATATTTCAGCTCCGTTTTTAAAATCGTATTGATTTGATGCCTTATACAACAATCGGGCACTTTCCTTGAATAAGAAAAGGTAGAGCAGATATTAGTTAATAATAAAAGCTGCTTTAGTAACGATTCATTGTCTTGCATAAACTCTCGTATAGATAATGTTCCAATAAAAAATCGGTAAACCCTGATACAACAACGTTTACCGATTTATCTTTTGACTATAAACTCTTGAAGGTTATTTAGATCTAACTTTGAATGTTCATACAATCTTTTCTTAATTCATCAATTATAAATTAATTGTCATAAATACACTGTTGGGGTCTTCTAAATAATTATCGAAAGGTTCACAATATCTAAACCCGAAACGTTCGTATAGACGATGTGCCGGCTTAAATGCATCCATTGAGCCTGTTTCTAGACTCAATTTCGTGTAACCATGTTTTTTAGCTTCGTTAATAATATGTTGTAATATCGCTCCAGCCACACCTTTTCTCAAATGTTTCTCTGCTGTTCGCATAGATTTTACTTCCCCATGCTCTGGCGTTAATTCTTTTAAAGCTCCACATCCCATAATGTCGTTGTTTTCCCATGCACTATAAAAAGTAATATTGGCTTGTTTGAGTCCTTCAATATTTAATGCATGCCTACTTTCAGCCGGAGAATTTTCTGCCATACCAGCTAAATGTACCTCAATAAGTTCAAGTGTGCGAATATCTGTTAAGTCGTCAGTTTTTATTTCCATAATTCTCCTCCTTTTGTTTTATTATATTTTAAAAAGAAGACTAATAAAACGCAAAATGAAAAACGTTTACAAAGCGATGTTTGGGCATATTGTTGTTCTTAACCTTGTAAACGAATAAAACTAATGACATTTGTTATTGAATAAACGGGCAAATTTCTTGAATAAGAAAATTGCTTTATTCAATTACAGGGACATCATACGGTTGCGTTTTAACGCAACAATATATATATTTTAATTCTTTTAAAAGATTTTAAGATCTTTATTGAGGGGGATTTCTGAGCGGAGGCATCAGATTAAAATGACTTTCGAGAAGGGATTGGAGCGGCAAATGAGAAGGAATTACTCCCCTGAACTGGTACGAGTTTTCCATCGCTTTAAAAATAAAGTGTCCGCATCTGAAATAGCACCCACTTCTCAACGTAAAATTTGGTGGATGTGTAAACGGAATCATGAGTGGGAAGAAAAAGTGAATAAGCAGGCCAAAAGGAAAGCATGTCCAATTTGTTTAGAGTTTCAGAAATCGTAATAAGTAAATGAAATAGCGCCCCATGAACATCCTACCAAATGGTACATTTAAGATAACGAACTGGTTACCGTCTTCGAACGGTAAATTAAAAAGTAATCGACCATACAGTAGGAGGGAAACTATGCTTTACTACGAAATCGAGTGTAGTAGTTGTAGACAAACATTCAAGTTATATGAAGGTACAATGAGATATAGACAATTCAAAGAAAGAGAGAGTAAAACTTTTCGTTGTGAAGAGTGCAACTCAAAAATACGCATGGATGCAATAAAGAATTTCATGAATAACTTAAAGTGATCGGTGCTTACTATTCCTTCCAAAAGAATTGGATTTGTACAGTAAAGATGATTAAAAATTAGTTCTGCCTCATAAGCTCGGTAATATACCGGTTTTATGCTTTTTATTTTTGGAAACAAAAATCCCCTACTGGTGGTTGGTGGTTTATTTTTTATGGAAATCTTATGGCTGATTTTAAATTATAACTTTATTTTTCTTTTAATAAGAGGGGAGAAATAAATTAAATATTAACAATAAAATTATATAAAATTGATTGAGAAACTTTCAACAATCGGACCATTTAATTGAATAAATAGCCGAATTATTGAACAATCTTAAATATTACTCTATCTATTAGAAAACTTTTAAAGGCAATTTAACCAAAAAATAGTATAATTGTAGCATGAAGAATAATAAACAAACTTGGAGGAAGGGGTCCCACGTCATGAGGACGTACAAATGTAACCAACTAAAGCAAATGCATCGGGTCGCCTTCTTCTGTATAATCTTGCTGTTCCTGATTCCCCTATCAGTCAAGGGATCTTCTGAGGTCAATCGTATCGTTCTCGGTCTTCACTTCGATGTGTTTCACGATTCTTCTAAAAAAGTGACGATTGAAGATCTGATTCACGGAACGTATGATTCAAGCTTTAAACCGAGCACCCAAAAATATCCCTTTTTTTGGCATACAACTGATACAGTATGGCTTCGGCTGCCACTTAGTGAACTCATTCAAGGGAGCACGAGTGACTATGTGATTGAAGGCATTGACAAGCAAGATCACGTAGATGTGTATTTTGTTAAAGAAGACGGCTCTTATACCGTTCAAAAAGGAGGCATTGCCGAGCTTGATCGTCAACCAATCCGGTACCGCTCTAACTTGATAGCGATTGAAGAGCCCGATGTGGAGGATGTGTATATTGCGCTTTATGGTGAAATGCCGCTCATGTTCACTTCTTATCTGTATAAAAATAGCAGCTTTCTTGAAAGCGTTATGAGTTATAAGTTTTCCACTGGGATATTTTACGGTTTTTTGTTAGGACTCATGCTCTATAACCTGTTCTTGTTTTTTTCTTTCAAAGAAAAAACATATTTTTACTATGTGTTCTATATGTTCAGCTTTATGGCGTACCAAGCCACAATGAATTCATTTGACCTTGAACTTTTCGGCCATGTTTTTTCGGAGTGGTTCATATTTCGAACAATAGCGATGAGTGGCAATTTAATGGTTGTCTTTATGATTTTATTTGGAAAGGAATTCCTGGAACTAAAAAAACATTTACCGAGGCATAACCTTGTGCTCAACATCTTTTTATGGCTCTCAATTTTTTCTTTTGTTTCCACCTTCCTCGTACCGGAACTTGAAACCGTCAATAATATGCTTAGCTCCCTAACCGTAATCGTGTTAGCTTTTCTTTGGTTCTCCGGTTTAGTTATGTTATTGAAGGGGTTTAAAATGGCTCGCTTTTATATGGTCGGCTGGACGGTTTTGCTTGGGACGATACTAATTCAAGCCCTCGGTTTTTTAGGATGGATTCCGTTCCATCCGCATCAATATGAACTTTTACCTGCCATTGCTGGCTGCTTTGAAGCAATTTTTCTCTCATTGGCCCTTGGCGATAAGATTAATATAATGAAAAAAGAAATGAACAACAAACTAGAAGAAAAAGTACAAGAGCGGACGAAACAACTCCAGGACGCAACACAAAGGCTTGAACAGCTCGCAAATACAGACCGCCTCACAAAGATTGCAAACCGAATGAGTCTGGATTTTCAGTTAGATAAACAATTACAGATAGCCAAATCAGAGGGAATGCCGCTAGCCCTTATTTTGCTAGATGTGGATCAATTCAAAGCAGTCAATGACCACTACGGCCATCAAGTCGGTGATATGGTACTTAAGGAAACAGCAAATCTTTTAAAAGAAAATATCCGCAAGACCGACGTGGTCGGACGATGGGGTGGAGAGGAATTTTTAGTGATTTCACCTCATACAGGAACATTTGAAGCGCTGGAGCTTGCTGAGTGTCTGCGGCAACAACTTGAAGCTTATCCTTTTAATGAAATTGGGCAAGTAACTGCCAGTTTTGGCGTAGCTATCTACATAGAAGGCGATACACATACAACCTTGTTATCCCGCTGTGATAAAGCGTTGTATGATGCAAAAGAAAAGGGACGGAACCTAGTCAGTTTCCTGTGATTATGTGTTCAAACAAATTGGTACGAACCAAATTTTCTGAGAAGTTGTTCTCGTATTATGGAGCAATAATCATTACTGGTTTTAAACTATAAATAGAAATCGGGTACTTTCCATGAATAAGGAAAGTACTTTCTTCAATTATAGGGGTCACTACCTTCTGAAACAAGAATCAGCGCTCGTTTTATTATAGGGTCATTATTACTGAATGGTATTTTATGGTATATATAAAAAAGAACCCAATTCTTTTAATTATTGGGTTCCTGTTAAATGAGTACGTTGAATTACTGGGCTGTATATCCACCGTCAACAGCAATCACTGCACCTGTAACGAAATCATTTTCGGCTAAGAAAACGAAAGCATGAGCAATTTCGCTTGGGTCTCCAAGTCTGCCGATCGGGTGTCTGGCAACAAGTCCTTCGTAGAATTCTCCAAGAGCTTCTTTGTTTACCATACCTGACTCAATGTACCCAGGAGATACAGCATTAACGCGAATATTACGAGAGGCATATTGAAGTGCAGAGGATTTGGTCATCCCTACAACGGCATGTTTTGAAGCGACATAAGGATATGCCCCGGCTTCAGCAACAAGTCCTAAGATAGAGGACGTGTTTAGTACGACACCGCCGCCAGTTTTAAGGAACTCTTGAACCGCATATTTGGTTCCGAAGAATACACCGTCTTGATTTACACGAATAACTCGTTGATAATCTTCATAAGATAATTCATGCATTTCACCTAGAGCGCCGATACCAGCATTGTTAACGATGATGTCTAAGTTTCCGTATGTTTCAACAGTTATCGCAACAAGATTTTTTACTGACTCTTCATTTCCAGCATCTACTTGAACAAATAAAACCTCGAAACCTTCAGCTTTTAATTCTTCCTCTTTCGCTTTACCTGCTTGTTCGTTGAAGTCTGCCAAAACCACTTTTGCCCCTTTTTCTGCAAATGCCTTTACTGTTGCCAACCCAATACCAGAAGCTCCCCCAGTAACGATGGCTATTTTGTTATTTAAATTTGCCATATAAATAAACCCTCCTCACCAATTTTGAAAAATAAAACGCTTACATAACTACTTTGATAACTGTATTCAAAGTTTCAAGCCGAATATATCATCAAGAAAATTATTTGTAAAGTTTTGAATATTTAATTAATTTTTGAATTTGTTCTATAGGCAAATTATGGGTATGGTAATGCCTAAGCTTCGGGAGCAAGGTCACGCAGTCAATATAAAAAAATGGGACAAAGAATAAAAAGAAGTAGAAGTAAATAGTTAAAGATGTTCTAAAATCTGCATACAATAATTTGCCTCTTAAATGAAGAAGTTGTATATTTAATTTGTTAATAATAAAAAATATATTAACGATACTAGGAACAATCACGGTAGATTTGTGATTCTTCTGAGAAGGAGAAATTTAGTTGAAATTAAAAGGCAAGGTAGTGATCATTACAGGTGGTGCTGGCGGTATTGGCGCTGGTATAGGTCGTGCAATGGCAAAAGAGGGAGCAATTGTGGTGGCAGTTGATCTCAATCCAGAAGCAGGCGCAAAAGTATTGGCGGATTTACAGCAATACTCACCAGAATCTAGCTTTATTGAATTTGATTTAACAAAGCATGATCAACTAAAAAATGTCGTGGAGCAAGTTGTCGAGAAATATGGCCGTTTAGATGTGCTAGTAAATAATGCGCACGCTTCTAAACAAGTACCATTCCTTGAAACAACACCAGAACATTTAGCATTGTCAATGGATACAGGCTTCTACCCTACATGGTATTTAATGCAAGCGGCTATTCCACATTTAAAGAAAACACGTGGCAATATTATTAACTTTGCATCAGGTGCCGGTTTAAAGGGACATAAAACACAAGCTGCCTATGCAGCAGCGAAAGAAGCAATTCGCGGGATTACACGTGTCGTAGCAAATGAATTTGGTGCAGATGGTATTACAGCCAACTTGATCTCACCAATCGCAAATTCCGAGGGTGTACAGGCATGGGCCAAAGCACAGCCTGAATACTATCAAGGGGTACTTGAAGGTATTCCGATGGGTAAATTCGGTGATCCGGAAGAAGATATCGGACGGGCTGCTGTCTTTTTAGCTTCGGAAGACTCGAAGTATATAACAGGTCAAACATTGATGGTTGATGGCGGCTCTATCATGCTCCATTAATATCGTAAATTAAATAAATAACAATGAAACGGGTGCAGGGGTAGCCCCTTATATCTCTTCAAAACATACAAAAAGGCGCTTTCTTTATTGAGAAGGTGTCTTTTTTACTTGAAATTACTTCAGGGGAAATGCTTTATGAAGTTTCTTTTATTGATTTTCTTCTTATTTGAATGCAATTGATTTCCGTGATAATCGCTTAAAACTTGCGAATGAGTTGGGTGCAACAGCTACAATTACGGAATTATTTGAAATTCTAAATTCTAGTAATAGTGATTCAATTGTAAATGATTTCTCTGAAAATTTCCCGATTACTTCTTGGAACAGAATTGACTGGGAAAATGCTATTGTTAACCGAATTGAATTAAATGACCAAGGAATTAAAAGCATTTCTTCCCTTCTAAATTCTAAAGGATTTGATACTTTAATTCCTATATATATCTTTTGGGGATACAATGATCATCCATGTGTAAAAACTAAATTAACTGGAGAATTATTAAGTAAGATAGAAGATATTGTCTGGTTAGGAAATGATTTATATCTTTACTTTATTACGCAAAAATATGTTATAGAATTCTTTCATGATGATACTGTTAATATTGGGTGGATTTAGGTCAACAAAAACTTTGTTTTGTTCAACTAAGGGGTTTCAGTTAAATAACTATCTTCCAAAGTAATCTACAATTATTTGTACGATTAAAAGAACTGTTACTAATCTAAGAAGTGGTTTCACATGTTCCGTTTTTAATTTACGAGCTAATCTTACTCCGAACTGTGCACCAACAATGGATCCAAGCATTAATGCTATGGTAAGTGGCCAGAGTATTTTACCCGTTGCTATGTAAGTGATGGCAGAACCAAAGCAACTTGCAAAAACGCCAACTCTTGCTAAGCCAACTGCTCGAATATAGGAAATTTTTTGGCTTGCATATAAATACATCGCAAGTGTACTGCTTCCTGGCCCAAACATTCCGTCATACATTCCTATACCAATTAGTGCAGTTCCTGATTTTTTATTTGCATGAAACTGTTCAGTTCCATCAAAATTACCTGTATTCATGAAAGAAGTTACAAATGCAAAGCTTAATAAAATGATGGCAATAATCGTTAGGGTAGTTCCGCTTAAAAAGGAAGCAATGAGTCCACCTAAAATACCTCCTCCAAGACAAAACATTAGGACTAATAATGCTTCATTCTTGGAAATTTCCTTTCTCTTTATTATGACAAGAAAGCTTGAGAGCGAACTGACAGTATTGGAAACCTTGTTTGCACCGATTGCTGAATGCACGGGTAACCCCATAAGTAACATCGTGGGTAAGCTAATCAGTCCCCCTCCTCCGACCAATGTACCGACTACATTACCTATAATTCCAATCATAAAAAAGATGACAAATTCCATTGAACAACCTACTTTCAAAATTCCACTATAGATTCAGTTTAACACGTATAATCTTTGGTATGAACTCTAAATGAAACAACTTTTTTAGGCTGATTTAATGAGTGAGCATATCAAAATTCGATGAATGGAACGATGAGGCAGAAGAATAATCGGTTAAGGGGTAGTTAGGAGGAACCAAAAATGTTTATTGTTTTATTTAAAGTTATTTACATTATTATTAGTATTCTGCTTTTTGTAATATTAATTAATCTATTTAAGTACCATAAACTATTAAAAAAAGATGCATTAACACGTTCACAAATTGAAGCCTTTCATAAAAAGTTTCCCTTTGCGCTTATTATTATAATTATTTATTCGATAATTAGCTTTATACTCCCGTTCATCCTAAAAAGCTATTAAAACAATAATTGTGAGTTTAACGTGATATTTCATTAAAGGGCCAGATTGTGAAATAAAAATAATAGATGAAATACAGGCCTCTCTAAAGTAAAAGATAAAAAAGCAAATCCTCTTACCTAAACTACGAGGATTTGCTTTTTTTTGTCAGAAAAATATTCTTTAAGAATAGCCAATGACTGCTTTTGTTTCAATAGTAAAATAGTTATAGTTTTTTATATTAATAAAACTAATTTTTTTGAAATATCTATTAAAATGTTAAAAAAGGTGACGATATTTACAATGAATTCGGAAAAATCCGAGAAAATTACAACGACCTTATAAGAGAGTCGTTGTAAAAATTTAAGGGAGGCGTTATTTTTGAAGAAAAACATAGCTACTTGGCTTGTATTTATACTCTTATTTTCTCTTCTTTCTGGCAATGTATCAGCCGCGAAAGTTACAGGAAAAGAAAATGCTAGAAACGGCAATGACAAAGAGAGGGTCATTATTTTATTTAAAGAAAAGGTAGATAAAAATCTGGTTTCCAATGCAAAAGGCCAAGTGAACCGTGAGTATAAACACGTTCCGGCTTTAGCGATCTCAGTGCCAGCAACAGCAATTAAAGGTTTGAGAAATAACCCAAATGTTGCAGCAGTGGAAAAAGATGATGTTGTACAAGTTTCCGCCCAAACGCAAGACTGGGGAATTCAACGTATCAACGCACAAAAAACTTGGTCAAGTGGCGTGACAGGAAAGGGGACTAAAATCGCTGTTATTGATACAGGTATCTCCACACACGAGGATTTAGTCATTGCCGGTGGGGTAGCTTTTACCGACTACACTACTAGTTATCAAGACGATAACGGCCACGGTACACATGTAGCAGGAATTATCGGTGCGAAAAACAATACGATTGGAACAATAGGAGTTGCACCAGATGCAAATATTTATGCAGTAAAGGCTTTGGATGCAGATGGCAGCGGTTATGTTTCAGATATTATTTCAGGCATTGACTGGTCCATTACGAATCAAATGAATATCATCAACTTAAGTTTAGGTTTGTCAAGTGAATCGTTAGCATTAAAAGAAGTAGTGAATAAAGCATACAATTCAGGAGTATTAGTTGTTGCCGCTGCAGGGAATAGTGGAAAGACTGACGGAACCGGAGATACTGTCAATTATCCGGCCCGCTATGATTCAACTATTGCTGTTGCTGCAACTAATAGTCTAGATGCGAGAGCTTACTTTTCATCAACAGGTACGGCGGTGGATGTGGCGGCACCTGGGGACCGAATTTTAAGTACATTCATCGGAAACCAATATGTTTATATGAGCGGTACTTCAATGGCTGCACCCTATGTAGCAGGTAATCTGGCGTTATTAAAACAAGCATACCCTATGCTTTCTGCTTCGGACTTACGAAAAAAACTAGAAAGTAACGTTGTGGATTTGGGCTTGGTTGGGAAAGATACATTCTTTGGATTCGGTTTAATTCAAGCTCCAATTGTTTTGGCAACCACACCAGCACCTGTTGCATTAACAACCAATACAACGGTATCTACCAACAAAACATCCTACCTGGGAGGAGAAAGAGTAACAATTACAACGAAAGTAGTGGATGCCAAGGCAGTGGCTCTATCCAATGCAAATGTCACGCTTTCGATTACCTCTCCAACCGGCAGAATAACGACTCTAAAAGGGCTGACTAATGTAAATGGCGCATTTACATGCTATATGTCGACATCCTTATTCACAGTAAAAGGCTTTTATAAAGTGAAGAGTGAAACAACGAAACAAAATTACACTAGCAGTTCCGCAACAACTTCATTCCAAGTTCGTTAAACTGGATCAAAAAAAATGAACCATCATCATGGTTCATTTTTTTTAGAGCATCATTGAATTTAACCTTAACCGACCTTTTTATATTAGAAAGGTCGGTTTTTAAATATAGGAATTATGCTGGTGATGTAATGTTTGAAACTATGGGGTGCTTTAATCAAAAATTTATGCGCATGCTCTATAGGACAATTTTCACTGTTCAACAATCGGGTGCAATTCTTGAAAAAATTGCGCTTTCTTCAGCTAAAGGAGTGTTATATTGAATTACGATTCCTTCAGATTTTCAAACAAGCGATATAAAAACACAGAAAAATGTTCACGGCTTACTGGTTCATTTGGCATGAAGTATCCGTTACTACCTTTCGTAATGCCATTTGAGGCTAATATTTGAATAGATTCATAAGCAGAAAGTTTTGAAGATACATCTTTAAATTCCGTAGATGGACCTTGCATTTTTAAATTAAATGTATTCACTAAAATTTTCGCAAGCTGAGCACGTGTTAGGTTAGTTCTTAAATTCATTCTTCCATTTGAACCGTCCACAATTCCCGCACTATAAAACGGTAAAATCTGCTGATAATCATCACTGAAACGCTTCATATCTTTAAACTGAATCATTTCGCGTACCGGTATTAGCTCTAGATCAGTGCGAGATAACATCGTAAACACTTGCCGGCGTGTTATCGAATTTGCTGGTTTAAACTGGCCATCTGTATACCCTTGAATAATCCCCAGCGTAGATAGACCCATAATCTCTTTATGATAACGATAAGACGTTGGCACATCACTATACGTTACTTCATCAAATTGAATGGTATAATTTACTTCCTCTATTTGTGACGCAGTCGTATCTGGCTCTATCATGTAACTTCCTGCCTGTAACAGTGCCGTAATCGTATACATCCCTTGCTGTTGCTCACGATGATAATCTAAAATTTGATAATAGTTACCGGCAGCATCAGCTTTTTCAAGACTTGCCTCCATTAATTCCTTCGAATCGGTGGTAATCGTAAACTTCACCTTTTGATCATGATCTAACGTAAAATAGTATTCATCATTACGCCCTAAAAAGCCCCGAATCTTCTGGCCAGCTTTGAGTGTTGTACCAAAAATACTATTTTTATAGGTTTCCGGTTGTTCAATGGCTTCCGTTTTTAATATAAATTGATAAGTCGGACTATACCTAACATTTGCCTCCACTTCCACCGTATAGCTTCCAGGTGGCAAAATTTCCGTTTCAGAATCGGTAAAAAAAGGATTTGTCATTGTTGATAAAAAACGCCCTCTTTTGTCACCATCAACATTTATATACAATCTAACTGAGGGATCTGAAAAATTACGCATAAATTTTTCTGTCCGCAATGTTACTTTGCTTGTTTCATTCAGTGTAAAAGTATAATAATCTTTGAATGCACTGACAGTTCCAAAACTTTTAATAGTAGTGTTTAGTGGAATTGGATTCGCAACGTGTTTCATATTGTTTGGTTCTACATCAATAGCCGACTGTAGCGGAGCAACTGTGTATGCTGCATTGTACGGCTGTCCAGTAGGTCCATTAATTCGTACATAATACAGGCCTGCACGTAATTGGATCTGATGAACTGTTTTAGCCTCGTCTCCGTCCTCCTTCGTAGTTTCCATAAAAGCAAAGGAATCTCCGTGTTCGGATCCATTGTCTTGCAATAACACAACTAAAATGGAAGCTTTATATGGCTCAGTAACATCATCAAATGTAAATGTCACAAGTGAATCCTCATCAACCTTCATCCGGTAATAATCATTAGAATAATCCGGTATTTTTTCGATACGTGTATCTGCAGGCCAAAACGGCGCATCTTTCATATAACTATCAAAATAGGATGCTTCCGCTTTATATTCCAACGATAAAAGCATCCCCAATAATACACTCAGTACTAGCCATTTCTTCAATAGTGGGTCCCTCCATATAAAATACTCATTAGTTATTGTACATTAATATCTTTTATTAGCTAGAATTATTGTTAAAAATTTATTATCCAATTCAATATCTCTCATAAATTAATTTCAAGCTGAATAAATTGAATACCAGTGTGAAAAAAGGGGATGTAAATAGCGTGGGAAATTATATGAAGAGTGCTGTTTTTGAACATCAGTTTTGGCTTCAGGTGCTGGGAGATCATTCACGATTTATCTATGATTCACTATATCCATCTGAAATAGAGGATATTTCTAGAGCTGCTTCCTTTATACAGGTATTCGATCAACTTCTTTCTCAAGTAAGATCACTTAACGAATCCAATGCGCTTCTTTTCGCTAATAATGTTGAAGAAGCGGTAAATGAATTAAGGGCCTTCAAACTATCGATAATTGAACGGCACATTACGGGCGAAATGAAAATCCATTTAACACCTACATTCTTAAACCATATGGTGAACGAATTAGAAGAATATTTACGTATTATTAAACTATCTCAAACAGGGAGAAATACCGCCAATATTCCACGAATTACATCACCATCTCATCTGGCTTGTAGATGCTTCCGGTCATGCAGGTGCCATTAATGACCGATTGGATGGCGTAGAGAAAAGACTAAAGGAAAAAAGCAGTACCTTTACAAAACACTTTGATCAGTTTTATTTGAAAGCAGTGGAACTAACAGGCTATTTACGTACGAATATACAGAAGTTCCCGGCGTTAACCCGATTTAACTCTGAGGTTGAAGTGGAAATGGGCTTATTTAAAACTTTTTTGAATGAACTGGAAGAAATGGAGTTAACCGCAGAAGTGTTAGGATCATTTTCTGCATCCATGGCTGACCACATGGCTAGGGAAGAACAGTACTATTTAATGAAATTAGCCGAGTCGACGGAAATCAATCAGTAGCTGCCGGTTGTTCACTTCTAGCTAATGTTTGAAGTGACCAGTTAGACACGGTTATTTCGCATAGGCAGCTTTGGTAAAATGAGTCCGTTTGTACCGGACTCATTTTTAATTGCCTTTGCCATTATTGTTGAATAAAATTATCTTTATTTCTTTAGATTAGTATGAAATACAGGTTCCTTTTGCTGGTCATCCGACTTCAGGAACTGCATATATCATTCAAAACGAACTGTTAAAAGATGATGATCACGGGAAAATTAATGTTTATGTAGGAGGTAAAGTAAAAAAAATTGCTCAAGGTGAATGGTTTCTTTAAAACCTTAGTAAGATCAATGTAGGGAGACTAGGCAAAAAACGCAACGTTGAATACACAAATAGTTTACTTTAATGCTGTTAAGAATAAAGTAATATCTCAGGTTTTTTATTTGTTTTATCCTGTTCAAGTGCCTTCAGCGTACGTTTTTCAACCACCTTCGCTATTTCATGTTTATCGTCATAAAACTCTACGATCATAGCAAATTTAGATTTCGGCAGGTAATGAATCTTTAATTTCAATTTACCTACCCCCTCCTGCACTGATATTTCCTTTATGAATATTTGAGGGAGTTATTAGAATTTGTTAACATTACAGTTATAAGGTTTTTGCATTGCAGTTGATCAAATACATAACGTTCGGATAGGAATGGGGGAATTAGATGAAATGGTTATTCCTGCTTGCAGTTTTTATTTGGTTTGTTTTATTCATAATTAAAAAACGCTCATTCAAATTTAGATTGCCTCCAAAGTCGCTAGAGACCAAACCGCTTAAAGGTTTAAAAAAGCTTAGTGATAACCTGGAGCAATCTCTTAGCAAAAGTTATATGGAAAATGCGGAACAGCGTGTACGGAGAGAGAATAGGTTAAAAGAGAATGAGTATGAGTGGCGTCTTTCGGATTTAAAACGTTATTTTATTTTGACTTCTCTTTTAAAAGAGGCACCTATGTTTAGTGAGAAAGTAGATGAATTATGGCATCAGATGCTCATGTTTACCCGTGAATATGATGAGTTTTCAAAGAAATATCTTGGAACAAAACTTCATCATAGTCCAAATATAAATATAGAACCTGATCCTGATTTACGCGGATTTTTTGATTGGGTATATGCTGAACTCTTTTTTATAAGAAGGGAAAACATTCATCTTTATAATGGTTTTTTCAGAAACCCTGTACATCCAAATATCATAGATGCGTTTAAAGAGTTAAATGAAGATGAATTAATAGACATCTATTTTAAAAGAGACAGCAACTATATGAATACTATTCTCGCGCTTATTTCATCCATGAAAAAAACAGCAGGTAAAGTGAAAAATCGTGAGAAAAATGTGATACATGAAATGATGAAAAAAAGTAAGAATCAGCAAAATTACAACGCAATGCTCGTACCTTTCCTGTCTGTTTCTTATTTTCATTATGATGACTTTACAAGTTATATGAAAATAAGCAGCAACAGTTCATCGAGTTGTACTAGTTGCGGATCCGCAACCTTCTGTAGTTCCTGCTCATCTAAGAGTTCTTGTTCTTCTAATAGTTCCTGCTCAAGCTGCGGCGGGGGCGGAGATTAAAAAAATTCACATTCATTACATTTTCCTCAGGGGTGATAAAAGTATCTTCGGGAATAATCATATTTTCTCCTATAAATAATTATATTTGAACACAATGGCTTCTAAAGAATAACAATTCTTTTTATAGGCGGTCAGATCAAATAGTGGCCGCTCTAAAATAATATTATTTATTGCTTGGCTCAAATGTTTTTGGGTACAAGCATCTTTTATTTCAAATAGTTTTCAGGGATGTTACCCGGGCGTTCGATGTAATTTACATAAAGAAAATAAGCAAAGAACTAGATTCATATTGGATGGTAGCACTTCACTGTGGCATATCCAAAGGAAGCCGCTAAATTCGGAAAATTGATTGTTTCTTTCAAGCAATCAACTAAAAACTAATGGACCATACAGTAGGAGGGAAACTATGCTTTACGACGAAAGCGAGTGCAGTAGTTGTAGACAAACATTCAAATTATATGAAGTTACAATGAGATATAGACAATTCAAAGAAAGAGAGAGCAAAACTTTTCGTTGTGAAGAGTGCAACTCAAAAATACGAATGGACGCAATAAAAAACTTCATGGATAATTTAAAGTGATCGGTGCTGATGCGCCTAATCACTGAACAAATCTTTCCTTCCTCAAGTATAGGATTTGTTTAACATAACAATGCATAGGTTCCATTTGTACGATAAAAAAGCGCCCCCCCTGAAATATTCAGGTGGGCGCAAGATTCGTTTATATATGACGCAACGAGCAATTTAGCAACGTCACTTGTCCTTCTTATCCCTATACATATAAGCATCCGCTTCTTGCACAAGCTTCTGAAAACTCTTTCCGTGCTGAGGGTAGATGGCATATCCCACGGAAGCCTCAACATTCGAGAAGCTCTCCGCATTTTGCAGCGTAATCGCTAGTTGGAGTTTTTTTACGTAGTCGTCGGCCGATTTTTCCTTCATATTGTCTACGAGAACGACGAATTCATCGCCGCCCCATCTTGCAACTAAATCGTGTTTCGTAACAAATGTATTTAAAGCTGTGGCAACTTGTATGAGCAGTTCATCGCCTTTATGGTGACCGAATTCATCGTTTACTTCTTTAAATTTATTTAAATCGAGCATGATGATCCCTAATGATTGTTTCTTAATATCGCATATCTTTGCAGCCTTGTGGAAGTATTCTTCTACAGCACGTCGGTTATATGTACCGGTTAGCGGATCTCTTTCTGACAGGTATTTGACCTTATCAAATTGCTTGCCGGCCCACCAGGCGATACTGAGGAAAATGGCTGTTAAAACGAAAAATGTCCAATAAAAGGGCAGAGCTAAATACTGATGATAGTAGAAATAACGGATTATATTAAATAAGAGAACGATTCCTGTTGCCAATATTCTTCCCCTGTAGGGCATTTTATCACCTTGCTTACTTCGATATTTTAAAAAGTAATTTTATAATATTCCCGTAATTCTGCCAAGTGAGTGGGGAGGATTTCCAACTCATCGAATTTTGTTTAAAATCCTCACCCGGTATGTCTTAAACATAATATATACCATGATGTATATGAGAATCGAGGAGATCACTATATTGCACATGGCCCCTGTTAGAAAGGTGAATCCGCTCGAATGAGAATTCACAATGCCGGTATACGTATGTTCAATCGCATCTATGTATTCTACTTCATTAAATTCATCGACTTTTATATTTCGATCGAGTAGTAAGCTCCCAACCTTATAATTTAAAAAGAAAAGCAGCGGCCAAATAAAAGTGCCTAGGACACCGCCGACAAGTGCAGAAACGGTATTCGCCTTCAGGAGTCTTGCCATACCGACGGCAAGAACTGGGCCAAGTCCGAATGTAGGTAGCCAGCTAGGGATAAAACCGATTGTTAACCCTGAAGCAACTTGATGTGGACCAGATTTAAGCCGAAATAGCCGGATTAAATTATATTTAATGACGCGTGTTATTTTCATAGATGTATATCCTCTCCAAGTACTTCGTCATAACTGTAATACAGTCTTTATAGATATATTATACCGGATTTACTGGCTTAGGATTTCATTTTTCTGAATAATTGTAATAATAGAGATTTTTTGAGTGATTAGTGATTCATTTTGCAAAAAACGGGGTAATGGTTAGAAGCCGTATAAATACAGCGTGTTAAAAACGGGCTGAAGCAAGCCGATCAAAGGGTGACATCACGATACTAAACAGAAAAGGGGACATGGACTATGCTACAACTATTTTTTAACGACGATCATTTAATTTCAATTACGGGGGATCAGGAAATTTTATCGAAAGTACCTGACAACTATAAGCATTACGATTTAATTAAAATTAGAAGTGAATTGGTTAATACAGAACATTTAGTGGAGGCATTTGAGTTTGCTTTACGTAAAACGGATGCAGGGGCAGTACATGCAGCGGCTTACTACGCTAAATTGAAAAATATGTACGTTCAGAAAAAGCGAGCTCTTACTAATAACTAACTTCATAGTGTGAGCTTATATAAAGGATAATCGCTTCATCAAAGGAGCATCACCGTAAAAGATGAAATGGAAAGCATGGGAACATGGCACAACAGATGTGCCATGGTATCGCCAGGCTTTTTTTATTTGCAAATTTGTTTTGGGAAAAATACAGGCCCCTAGGATAAAGCTTATCATCCAAATTAATCCTAAAATATACAAAATTACTATATAAATATAAAGAAAAATCTAAAAATTTGCATAACTTATTACTCTCGGTATTAATTATACGCAAATTTAAACATTCTTCATAATTGTCACTATTAATTTTTCTTAACTCTAGCAATGTTATATCACCTTCCAAACATAGTTATGACTGTTTAATGTATATAAAATTTTCGCTTCTACAAGCCGTGTAGGTTCGGGTGAAGTATACGGTGGATCAGGAAATATTATTGCTGCAGGGGACTTACTAGCACAAAAAGCACGTTTTTGCTTTTATTAAGCTTAACATTCTCTGATGATACACAGCAAATTCGTACATGTTTTGAAACCACTGGTAACCGAAATTTTACAACGAAATAAAATTAGAAAAGCCGGTTAGATGACTCCGATAAGTTGCTGGAGTCATCTTTTTAGTGGTTAAAAGCTAAGGCGGAGAAGTAATCCTGTACCGATTTAGTGTTGCTTTGCAATAAAGTTTAAATAAAAAATGCCTCACAAACCCGTTTTTTACTATAAAAAAAGAAGAATCCATTTTTGAAAGTCCGATTAAAATAGATGTTAATAAGTTTATGAGTTGTTTCTGTAATGAAATGGATTAGAGTAGAGATGCTCGAGGGAATAAAAAGGGAGTTAGTGCCCAATTTTCAATCGAAGAAGAAAAATTAGCTTTTCGTGTAAATGAAGTGTTTGATGAAAAGGATTATCCCATTATCTATGCTAAGCCTCATCTTAAACAGTCGCTGTTTTAGAAGAACATACGAATGCATTAGAAATGAATAAACATCACTTACCAGCGAGTTTGTAATTCTTCTGCTAAAAGCTGCTAGAGTACTAGTTAATATCCATTTTAGTAGAAGTTGGACTTCCACTATGAGGCGCTTTTCTTAATAAAGCCTACTGCGTTTTTGACCAATCCCTAAGTCTATTAAAACGCAAAAAATCCCTACTTTTATATTGAAAGCGGGGATTTTTCTTTTATTTAATTATAGAAATTTAAATTAAAGCACTACACTACATTGAAGATTATTTTTCATCTAAAGCCCCTACTATTAATAGTTTCAAATATTACTGACTGATTTCATCTATGATTTTAAATTGTAGATGTAATCTGTTAGTACATGATTCTCCTTTTCTAGCCCCGTCTATAAAGCATTGTCTGCTTTAAGTCGCCTAAATATAAAGTTCTTTCAAATCTTACAACAACTGTAAGAGTAATTCCCCGATTTTTTGTAGTAAGGTATTGCTAGGAATAAAAATGGGAGGCTATACAGATGAATGCTTCGAATAAATTACTTGAAGTGAAAGAAGTACGTAAAGTTTTTGGTGAGGGACAAAATGAAACAATGGCATTAAAAGGCGTAACTTTTGATGTTTTACCAGGGGAGTTTCTTGGCATTATGGGTGCGAGTGGTTCAGGCAAGACGACGCTACTAAATGTAATCGCCACAATGCTGAAGCCAACATCAGGCCAAATATTGCTAGAAGGGCAAAATATTTCGTCGTTCAAAGGATCACAACTCGCTGCTTATAGAGGCGATCAAATAGGCTATTTATTTCAGCAATTTGAACTGATTGATAATTTAACGGCGAAAGAAAATATCATATTGCCGTTAGCGATTCATGGGATTAATTTAAAGGCACAGGAACAAGAGTTGCTGCAATTAGCGAAAATATTTGATATAGAAGAACTGTTAAATAAATTTCCGTCACAATTGTCTGGTGGGCAAAAGCAACGGGTTGCAGCAGCGAGAGCGCTTATTTCAAATCCTAGCATTGTGTTAGCGGATGAGCCGACTGGTGCGTTAGATACGAAAAACGCCAAGATTTTAATGAAGAAGCTGTCTGAACATAATCAACAACAGGCATCTACTATTTTAATGGTGACGCATGATGCGAATGCGGCTAGCTACTGCTCAAGAATTTTGTTTATCCAAGACGGTGTCACGTTCCATGAACTGCGTAGAAATGTACCGGGCGAATCGCAGGAGGCATTTTATGAGCGAATCGTTATGGTGATGGCGCAGCTTGCTGGAGGTAGTAGTAATGTTCTTTGATTTTGTGAAGCGTAATAGCCGCAAAACGCGGAAGGAAAACGGTGTGTATTTTGCATCGCTTATTGTATCAATTGTGGCGTTTTATGTGATCTTGTCATTAGGTGAGCAAGATGTAATGCTGTATTTGAAGACGATTGAAAGCGATGCAGTAAAGCGATTGTTGTTACTAATTCCAGTGCTTTATGCAGTTTCATTAGTGTTCGTGTTCTTCCTCGTGTATTTTGCAAATCGCTACCAGCTTCAGCAACGCAGTCATGAGTTCGGCTTGTATTTAATGATGGGGATGAAGCAAAGTAAGCTGTTTCTCATGATTATGGGCGAAACGATTTGGAACGGCATTGTGGCCCTGTGTATTGGTCTGCCGATTTCATTGTTTTTAACAGCGCTTATAAATTTAACGACATCACGTTTAGTTGGCATGGGGATAATAGGTCATGCGTTCCGTATTTCATGGACAGGCATTAGCTTGACGATCTGTGGCTTCTTCCTTGTGCAACTGCTAGCGATGCTTATTTTAAGCTTTACAATGAGTCAAAAAGAGCCGATTGAATTACTTCATGAGGATAAGGAAAAGTCGCAAAGTACAATGACGCCTAAATGGAGCGCTGTGAGCTTACTATCTGGAGCGGCTTTATTATTCGGGACGATTTTTTTATGCATCGCTTACAGTATGGCGATTTTATATTTACGAAATTTTGATTATCGCGTATTTGCGTTGATTTTGCTTGTTGGTGTGTGCGGGACATTTATTTTATTCCGTGGCTTAGGAAGTATGATTGGTGTTTATGTGAAGCGAAAAGGAAGTTCTTCGACAGGTTTATCGATATTTACCGCGAGACAGCTACAAGAAAATGTATTGCATCAATGGAGTTCACTCGCAATATCATCATTACTAATTCTAATGGCGATGGTATGCTTTGCTTTTGGTACATCGACAGCGTTAACGAATAGCGCTGTAACTAATCGAACTGTTGATTATACGTTTAATGGTAATGAAGATGAAATTAAGCCATTGATTAAATCTGATGAGCTAGCATCTTACGTTGATAGTTTTTATGGGATGGCGTTACATAATTTTTACACATCTGAAGATGAGCCAGTATTAAATTATCATTTAGCATGGACAGGCTTACTAGAAACAGTATCGAGTCAAGCCGATTCAGAGCCAAAAGAAATCTTATTAAACAACTTATCGCAGCAGGATATGCCGTATTTTATTTCATTATCGAGCTATAATGCGATGCTTGAGGCAGCTGGAAAGAAGCCGATTCAGTTAACTGATAATGAGATAGCCATGTATACAAGTGACGATACAGGAGCGACTTATGATATATTAAAAGACACATTGAAAAAAAATCCAACAGTTGAAATAGCGGAAAACGAATATACATTATTGCCAACATTATATTCGGATCAGATTGTGGCAGATCGAGCCATTACGTTAATGTATTCGTTGATTGTACCGGATGCCGTATTCGAGAAATATTTTGACCCTGAGGAAACTTGGCTTTGGAATATGACGTTAAAAGACGAGTTCATTGAAGAAAAAGGGCTTATGCAGGCGATGCTTGAAGTCGATCAAGTACTTAATTCGACAGGCTTGCAATATGAGAGCTATCTTGCGAGCATGGGTAGACAGTTATTTTATACGGTAGCGGGCAGTTATACAACGTTTTATTTAGGTGTCATGTTTTTAATTATCGCCAATACGGTGCTAGGCTTAAACTTTTTAATGCAGCAAAGAAGCACGCGTAGTCGCTATCAAACGTTAGCGATGCTCGGTGCAGATGTAGAATCAATTTGTACATCTGCACGCAAGCAAATTTGGCTATACTTCATCTTAGCTATTTCGGTAGCATTTATTAGTGGAATTTTTGGCATTTGGGCTTTATTAACGGCCATGCCTGGAACTGTTTTCAGTCTTCAAAATGGTATCGTCATTTGTTTAGTGGTGCTATTATTTATTGTAATTGAAGTTGGCTATATTCGGATGATTCAACGAAAGAGTGATGGAGAAATCAGGAAGTTAAAAGAAATTAAGTAGAGGTGATGGTATGGCGAATATTGTCATTGTAGAGGATGACATTTTCCTACGCGAAGAATTACAAAATATTTTACAAAAAGAGGGGTATTCTGTAGTGAGTATCTCTTCTTTTGATACACCTGTTGAAGATATCATCGCTGTCAAGCCGGGGTTAGTATTGTTAGATTTAAATTTACCTAACTTATCAGGTTTTCAAATTTGCCGTACTTTAAAAATGAAAGGAATTGGTCCGATTCTAATTTTAACTGCTCGTAATCAGATACGAGATGAGTTGCATGCATTAGAGTTAGGAGCCGATGACTTTTTAACGAAGCCCTGTCATCCGAAAAGACTCATTGCAAGAATACAAAAGCTACAACAACTATATGCCAAAATGCCGATGTTTTTAAATTGGGGAAATTTCCAATTAGATTTGAAAACGAATGAAATATATATTGGTCACAATTCACTTTCATTATCTGAAAATGAAGGCACCATTATGAAGCTTTTAATACAATATGCACCGGGGGTTGTTGAAAAGGAGCAACTTTTCCATAAATTGTGGGGAAGTAGTGAATTTGTGGACGAAAATATACTACAAGTAAACATGACCAGACTTCGTAAAACATTAGATAAAGTAGGCGTGTCACATCAGATTAAAACGGTTAGAGGTGTTGGCTATCAACTAATAGGGAGTGAGTCCCTATGAGGCGATTAGATTGGCTCCATATTTTACAGCAATCGCGTCAATGGATTTTGCTTATTTGTGCAAATAGCGGGTTTTTTATTTTTTTAGCGTGGGTTGCGTATCCAGAGACATTTAAATTATTAGTGTTGACGATGCTCATTTTTACCCTTATAAGCATTTTGGTAGGAGCGCTCCTTGCATGGAAAAAACAACAGAAGCAAAAAAACACGTTTTATCAGTTTTTAAGAGAGCCTTCCGCTGAGCATGAGGCTAAGTTGCTACAAGTTTTAGGTGACATACATAAGGAACCACTGCATGATTTGGCTAATCAATTACGTCATCTACATGATGAATTTCAAGAGGCGAAGTACCAGTCATTAGAATATGAAACTTTTATAGAAAACTGGGTGCATGAAATTAAAACACCACTTTCGTTACTTCATTTTGTCTTACAAAATCGGCAAGATGAAATGTCCCCGTTGGTTTATCAACGGCTAAATCATGCAAACATAACGATTAATGATTACGTAGAACGCATATTATTTTATGCAAAGCTACAAGCTGTGCATGTTGACTATAGCTTGAAAAAGGTCTCTATTGTGGCATGCTTTGAAGATGTATTACTAGAGCTACAATCATTATTGGAAGAGCAGCATGTAAGTGTCTATACGGAGATAAATGACATACCCGTTGTATCTGATGAAAGAGTGCTTCATTTTATTTTAATCCAGTTATTTGTAAATGCAATTAAATATCGAAACGTAGATAGTGAGAGTTTGATTTGGCTAGAAACAGGTTTTGAACATGCCAAAGACCGCTATTACATTAAAGTTGCTGACAATGGACTAGGGGTCTTGCAATCGGATTTGCCATTTATATTTGATAAAGGATTTACAGGAGATACTAGCAATCAAAAGCAATCTACAGGGATGGGGTTGTTTTTAGTGAAAAAATTATGTGACGATTTGCAAGTTGAAATTGAGGTTGATTCAAAATATAAGCGTGGTTTTACCATTCAGCTGCTATTTCCGAAAGTTTAAAAATTTTTGTGAAATCTAATGGATGTAAAAGCAATTTTACCAAACCCTCGTTTGGATATCTATTATAGAACAATGTTATTCAATAATATGGCCCTTAATGGAATAACTTTATTATCACTTAACAGGTTCTTAATCCACAAGAAAAGCCGAAATCCTTTCCTTTATAGAGATAGGAAATTCCGGTTCATATTTTTTATAAATGGTTAAACTTTTTTCAAAACGGTACGACTTTTTTATAAACAGTTCAACTTTATTTCAAAGCCACAGTAAATCTGCATCTTTTCTGACGCTACCTCATGGAAAATGTTATTCAATAATATGGCCCTATAACGAAAAAACGCGATCTTCTTAATGAAGAATCGCGCCCGATTGTTGAGGAAGAAAGAAAACTCATTCTGTTATTTTTTTTAAATCGTTAGCAAATTTAAGGGATAGAATTTCACGGTTTTTCTCTATTATTTCCTTATTTTTAGCTATCGTTTCCTTTATATTTAGATGGATTTCCTTATCGTAAATTTCAAGGTGGTTTTTTAGTTTTGTATCTAAGTGAGGTACTGGTGTCTTACTCTTATCCATATCAACTTAAACCTCCTTTTTCCGCTATTATAATTAGGAATATAAATCTTTTCTTTCCCTAGAAGACTATTAATTCACTACTACGTTAACTTCTTGAAACGATTCTAGAGAAATGACTCCATTCAATTGTTACATCATAATTTACTTTGCAGATCCCCTGAAAGCTTAAAGACCATAATGCGTTCCCCAGTTATTGTGCTCAGATCACTATAAAAACTCACTACTTCCATACCTGTTATGGTTAGTATTGCTTCTTTTATTTCTACCACACCAGATTCCACCAAGCTATTTCGCATTTTTTTAACTGATAATAGGCCCTCTTTATCTTGGCATACTGCATATTCAGCAGGTGTTAAGACCCCCCCTAACACAACAACCACCATATCTCGCAAGATATCTGATTTAACCGATACGGAACCGCGCCCTAGATAACTTTTCTCCCAATTTGTTAACATTTTACTGATTTCGGCTTCAAGAGCACCTTTTGTTTTATCCATCATGACTTCCATCCCTTCCATTCCACAATTAATCGTTATACATTTATTTTATAGTCTGTGTTACCTCTAGTTTCTCCCATATGGCACATCTAAATATTATTTCTCTGCACCATTTTTAACAAGTCCTTTCATTTCTAAAAATAAAAAAACCGACAATCAAAAAATAATGGTTTCAAATATCAAACCATTTACTTTTAAAATTGTCGGTTTACTTTTAACTAACCTAATCTAGGTTTTTTAAAATGTCTACCTATTATTTAAAATTATTATTCTAATTCCTTTTTGGATGGATAATCAACGTCCAAAATATTGACTACCAAACTAAGGATAAAACTCTATTTATAATATAAAATATTAATACTTAGTTAATTCTCTGTCAAGTTCCAGATAATTAAATTTATATTGAATATTTAGCTTCAGCACTAGCTTCTTAGTATAGCGAAAGCGGTTTTTGGAGAAAAGCATCAGCGATTGTTTTAATCGGGTTTCCTGTGGGGTATCTCTTATGTTCGGAATGTCTGAATTTTAAAAATTAGACATTGAAAACGATAAGAGAATTAAAGTTTCCAAACATGCAATACAACTATATTTGGAAGGTGATATTTCTTTGGTGGAGTTAAGAAAAATTAACGAGGACTATTATGAAGAATGTTTAAGTTGAGAACAACTGATAGCAATGTTGATTTTGTAGACCCAGTAGCATTGTTTTTAGCTGAAGCATGGGTGTTTTATAATGGTTCATGCCCCTTTGCAATTTATGCCGATAATGTGAAGGTGGGCTATGTTTCAATGTATATCGGAGAGGGGGGGAAGGACATCTTTACAAATAAATATATACGTGCTCTTGTATTTCCGAGTCTTTTGTTTATAGGTATGACTATATTAGATATGTATTATGATAACGGGATTCAGTGGGGAGATAATCTTTTTTTGTTCCTTTTTACATTAGTTTTCTACAACTTAATTTTATTTTTGCTTAAACGGTTTAAAGAAACACCCACTTCAAAATAACTTTGTATTCGTTGAGTTATACAAATACATACAAAATAACGTTCCCAAATTAAAGGTGGGGGAAAAAAACGGTAAACGTTGTTGTAGCAGCGTTTATCGTTTTTTTATTCGAACATTATGCCTCCTTGAGAATTACTCACTCAAAAGGCTCAACTAATTTCTCTTCAGAAGTTTTAAGGAATTCATTATATTGATCGTATCGTCTCTTTAAATTTATGTAAGCTTGTTCACGATCTTCAGTCGTGGATGCAGCTATATAATTTCTAATAAGATGAAAATAAGCTAATTTAGCGTCATTATAAGGTACAAAATACTCTGCACGTATTTGAGGCTCTAATTGCAAACCACTCCCAGTAAAATTGAAAAAATCTGTAAACGTTTCGTCTAAACGCTCAAGTTTATCGGTACGTTCTTCATCATCATAGCTATCGGCTTCCTGATGAAAAGCAAGAATACGTTCTACCGGAACATTTATTCTACTCATTTCAAAATAGAGTAAACTGCGATAATCTTTAATTAATTGATTTTGTTGATATATCGTAAACATCATAAACATTATTATTAAACTAATAGGAATAAGCCATATTTTTTTCAAATCTATACTCCTTTTGCCAGAAAGTCTTTTCAGCAGCCATTTCTTCTTATTATACTATTTACAGGAGGCGATTCGAATGAACTTTGTTTTTGATATTGATGGGACACTTTGCTTTGATGGAAAAACGATTCATCCATCAATAATAGATGCTCTAACCAGACTTTCCGATGCGGGGCATGAAATTATTTTTGCATCTGCACGACCAATCCGTGATTTAGTTTCCGTTATTCCAGCCCAATTTAGAAAGGGGAAATTAGTTGGCGGTAACGGTTGTTTTACTTCAGTAAACGGTCAAGTTAGCTCCACATACATTGATTCTGACTTAAGAGAGCAGCTACAAGAAATGATCCATACATACCAACTTACTTATTTAGCTGATGGCGAATGGGATTATGCATTCACTGGTAGCTTTGAACATCCTATTTATAAAAATATTAACCAAACTTCCGCTAAAAATTTAGCTATTACAGAGCTTGAGAAAATCTGCAAATTAGTTATATTTAATCCTGCACAACAAGTAATCACTCAGCTTGAACAATTACCTGTTATGATAACAACTTACAAACAAGAAAATGCGATTGATATCAGTCCATTAGGTATTAATAAAGTAATGGGTCTTGAAAAATTAAACATCCATGATGAGTTTATTGCTTTTGGAAATGATAGCAATGACCAATGTTTATTCGAAAAAGCAATATATAGTGTATGTGTAGGGGATAATGAAGTGCAGCAATATGCTTCCAAAAAAATTTCAAAAGAAGATGTCGCAGAAACAATTTTGCAACCATTAAATCTTACCGTTAGCATATAAAAAAAGAGCTTAGAGAACATGAATAATTCGAGTTCTTTAAGCTTTTTTCACAACCTCATTTACTTATGATACGGTTCTCCGTAATAAGTATAAGTACGGCTTTTTTCGTCTACGTTTATAATAATAGAATGGAGGTGATAACATGCTGGAAAAAGACATTGAAAATCAGCTAATTAATTTAATTCAAACTAAAATAAATCCAGATTTCATTATATTGTTCGGTTCATTTGCAAAGGGAACAAATCGTGATGATAGCGATATCGACTTAGCATATTTCAGCAAAGAGCTGTTATCATCGTACGAACGTTTTTTGCTCACAGGCGAACTCGCCGAGATGGCTGGACGAGAAGTAGATTTAGTTGATCTTAAGCAACTTGATACAGTGTTTACTATACAAATATTTTCACAAGGAATACCTATATATATTCAAGATGAAAATGAATTTACACGTCAAAAAATGCGAGCATATAGTATGTACGCAACATTAAATGAACAACGTGCAGGCGTAATAGAAAGTATTAAAGAACGAGGAAGTGTTTTTGGCGATGAATGATGTCATTTTAAATAAAACAACTACAATTGAGCGTTGTGTCAATCGTATTCATGAAGTGTATGAAGGAAATGCTGAGAATCTAAAAGATTTTACAAAGCAGGACAGTATCATTTTAAATATTCAACGTGCATGTGAAGCAAGTATTGATTTAGCAATGCATGTCGTAAGTGAAAGAAAACTTGGCGTCCCAAAAGCTAGCCGTGAAGGATTTAAATTACTGAAAGAAGCAGGTTTATTAGAGGAGCATTTAGCGAAAACACTTATGAATATGGTAGGTTTTCGTAATATTGCCGTTCATGACTACCAAGCACTAGAACTTGAAATTTTAGAAGCAATTTTAGAAAAGCATATTAATGACTTTAAAGAGTTTACGAAGGTAGTGTTACAACTTGAAGCATAATTATTTTAAATTAAATGAAGATGATATTTTAAGTATTGTAAAAGAATACTTACTTACTCAACTCGATTACAATCAATCTCAAGGAAATATGGCACTAGTTCAATCTGAAAATAATGAGATTCATATAGCCGCAGCGTTTGGAGAAGTTAACGATGACACTATTCAAAATTTAGATCTAAAGAACTTAGCGAGTACTATATCTTTAAATGGACCTATCTCATCATTAAAAGATGAATTTCAATTTAACTTAAACTCGCCTGAAGCAAAAACAGCACTTCAAAAGTTTATAGGAAAACTAGAAAACGAAGGAAACTAACAGGATTCCTTCGTTCTTTTTATAGATCGCATGATACGGTTCAACCAAATTGATTCAAAAGTCTTTTAAGAATTTATCAATAAGTCTTTAAATTCTTATTCAAGAAAAGCGCCCTATTGTTGAAGATCGTTTTCAACTAAAGACGTTCCTAAATATAAGTTTAGAAAGACACAAATTTTGCATTCTTTACTGCTAGACTATTTACAAAATAACGTAATGCAACAGATGGATTATCTTTTCTATAAATAAACTCTGTAGGAACTTTTTTGTAATGTTCGGCAGTTTCTTTTAAATTTAAATCAAAATAGCGTGAATATCGTTCAAAGACTGATTTTGGTAATAATGTTACCCCTAGCCCTGCTTGTACACAACCTAGAATGGCTTCAAGAGACCCCATTTCCATTACTTGATACGTTTTAATATGATGTTCACGTAAGTATTTTTCCATTTGAAATCGGTATGAACAGCCGGAACGAAAAACTAAAATGGTTGTATTCTCTAACACAGGATCTTTTCCCCGTGCATAAATGAAAACAAGTTCCTCATTCACAAGCAATTGCTTACCAAGTAAACTATGCTCTAATGGTCCAGAAATAAAAGCCCCATCTAGTTGATACTGCAGTACTTGCTCTATTAACATAGCTGTTGGTTGTGTCCGTACATTTAATGACACATTTGGATAATTATCATGATAATCCATTAAGACTTTAGGTAAATAGATCGCTGCTGTAGTTTCAATCGAACCGATTTGTAAGGTACCTTTTGGCGAATGGTCGTCTTGCATTGCATTTTCTGCTTTTTCCATCAACATAAAAATTTGGAGTGCATGCTCGTATAAATCTTTTCCTTTTGCCGTTACTTCACAACCTCTATTATGACGATGTAATAATTTCGTCTGAAGCTGATCTTCGAGTTTTGCTAGTTTTGTAGTCAAGTTTGATTGGGAATAATTTAGTTTCTCTGCTGCTTGTGAAATAGTCCCGAGTTCTACGATATAGCGGAATGCTTTTAATGCCTCAATATCCATAATGCCCTCCTTGGTATTGATTTTATTAATATCTATTATATATTATTTGAATTTTTATTTATAGCTAAATATTGGTACGATAGTTTCAGGGGGATTTACATGAAGGTTATTTTGGGAGGCGTTCTTTTATTAGCGGTAGCAATGGGGATTGGGAGGTTTTCGTATACGCCACTCTTACCATTTATGCAAGCTGAATTAAATTTATCGAATAGTACAGCAGGGTTTATAGCATTAAGTAATTACTTGGGCTATTTTGTTGGCTCTCTACTTTGTACCTTTGTTGTGTTTAAAAAAATGCGATTCACTTTATTGGCAATGATTTTGATTAGTATACTTTCACTATTAGTTTTAGGAATGTTGGATAATATATGGGTGATTTTTATAGCACGATTTGTGTCTGGTGTATCAAGTGCTGTCATCTTTATTTTCATAACACAAATGATATTAACTTACATCCAAACGATTCAAAAAAATCATTTTGCTGGTTATTTATATAGTGGGGTCGGTGTTGGTATTGTCGGGTCAAGCATAGTAATTTTGTTATTTTCGCCACGTTTAGATATGGAAGGACTTTGGGTTTTGCTTGCGGTTACGAGTTTGATTATAGGGATCATTGGACTTTACCTGATTCGAGATGTTCCAATTATGCCTGTACAGCCAAAAACTAAAGGAAAAAATACAGTCATTCTGTATTGGCTCTATTTTGCTTATTTTTTAGAGGGGTTAGGCTATATTATTACAGGTACTTTTATTGTGAATGTTGCTAAAAGTACACCAACTTTACAATTCGATAGTTCGCTTATTTGGCTTATTGTAGGGGTTGCAGCAATTCCGTCCTGTATGCTATTCATTCGATTAGCTGAAAAGTTTGGTAATGCAAGTATGTTAACATTAGCCCTTGTATTACAAGCAATTGGAATTGCTTTGCCTGCACTTAGTATAACGAATTGGAGTTTCTTTTTAAGCGCTGTTTTATTTGGCTTTACGTTTATGGGCATTACGGCTTTAACCAATGAAATTGTCAAACAAATAAATGTATCCGCAATTGGCATATTAACTGCATTATATGCATTAGGACAAATTATAGGACCTGCTATTGCGGGCATTCTATTAGATGGTTTACATTTTAGTGTCGCTTTTATATTTGCGAGTGTTGCAGTGCTAATAGCAAGTTTATTAGTTGTCATCTATTCAATCTGTGAAAGGAAGTGGAGCTTACATGTTTAACGGTTTAAAATATCCAATCATTCAAGCGCCAATGGCAGGGGGAGTATCTACTGTTGAGTTAGCGCTTGCAGTCTCACATAATGGTGGATTAGGTTTTTTAGCAGCTGGCTATAAAACCCCAGAAGTTTTCGAGCAAGAGATTTTAGAATGTAATTCATCGGCTTTACCATTTGGTGTTAATTTGTTTGTACCGCAAAACGATACCATAGATGAGGCTTTATATTTATATCAGCATCGCCTGGAAGAAGACTTTCAAATAAAATTGACGATTCAAGAATCGCATGATGATTTTTGGGCGGAAAAGCTTGAGTTAGTAATGAAATATAAAGTACCTTATGTTTCTTTTACATTCGGTTGTCCATCGAAAGGAATTATCGAGCAATTAAAGAGGACTGGCAGTCAGGTCATTGTTACAGTGACGAAATTGTCAGAGGCTAAAATTGCAGTAAAAAATGGAGCCGATGCGATTTGTTTACAGGGTGTGGAAGCTGGTGGACATCGTGGAACATTTCCAAATGTGGATGAACCTTCTTATGTATCATTGCTTAATTTAATCTATACCATTCGTAAGGAAATTCGAATTCCTATTATAGCTGCTGGTGGAATGATGAATGGAAAGGATATTCATCTCGCATTATGTGCAGGAGCTGACGCTGTACAACTTGGTACAGCTTTTCTCTGTACAGATGAAAGTGGAGCTAATCCAATTTATAAACAAGCCCTTCAATCGGATCAATTTTCCGAAACAATCCTTACACGAACATTTACAGGACGACTTGCGCGTGGATTAAAAAATGATTTTATGTCTACGTATGAAAGTTCTGCACCGGCAATTTATCCCGCTGTCCATACATTAACGCAACCCATTCGTGCAAAAGCATTAAAAGATGAAAATCCTCATGCCATGTCACTTTGGGCAAGTACACGGTTTAAAGAGATTAGACAAGGTACTGTAAAGTACGTATTCGAACAACTAATAAAGGAATTAATTTTATGTCAATCTTAATAGAATTTCTAAGAATGAATTTAGTTTTATAGCCATAGAGGTACGTTGCTATGGTATAAGAGTTAATTTCAAATATAATAATACAATAGACATTTGTTTACCTTATTTAACAATATGGACCTTTAGCTGAAGAAGGCACAATTCCTTTTCAAGAATTGTGCTTTTTAATAAAGTAAATAATTAATCACCTTAATCTTAACAGTTCTTCTCCTTAGATTACGGTTAAAAAAGCTAACATATTGTTGGAGAATAGATATCTTACTTCTCATTACTTAATGTTCTTTGTTTTACTAAAAATAAACTGATCATAAGGATTCTAGACATGCAAGTCGTCAGCAAGATATCCACGCAGCCATACTCTTTGCAATTAAAGTAAGTACTCCTTTACAATACTATTTTACATGATTACTTAAGAGCCTTCCTCAACAATAGTCGCTATTATAGAAAATGCACTTACCTTATTAAAGGAAAGTATAGACACTAACATTTCCCTGAAAATTTCATCCCCCATACAAGCAAGCGCTGTTTAACTTTGCTTGTTCGCGGGAACTTAAAGTACAAGAGTATTGGGGGAATTTCGATGAAAAAGGTTCAGAAGAAATGGAAAAGCTGGAGTCGCAGAAAAAAAGTTATAAGCGTTCTTATACTTCTTTTTATTTTGCTATATATAGGGGTAATGTTATGGCATACATATAAACCGTTGCCAAAAGGTATTTCCTATGAAGGAGACTTACATAGAACAGACAGTATTAAAATGATTACGGATTTAACTTATGCGCAAGACCAAGATGGAACGAATCGGAAACATGAGAATCATATATTTGATGAAGTTTATAGATTGATTGATGAAGCTGAACAGTTTGTCGTGATGGATTTCTTTTTGATGGATGGGTATTTTGATGAAAAAGAAGATTTCCCGCCAATCGCAGATAGCCTTTCTGACAAGCTTGTAGAGAAAAAGAAAAACAATCCTGATATGCCGGTTATTTTCATCACCGATCCGCTAAATAAGGGCTATGGTTCCTATGAAACTCCTTGGTTCAAGAAGATGCGTGAAGCCGGGGTGGAAATTGTTTACACCGATTTAAAACCACTAAGGGATTCCACGCCGATTTATTCAGGCTTATACCGATTATTTTTTCAATGGTTTGATCACGACGACAAAGGATGGATAGCCAACGCTGTGTCAAGCAAAGCTCCAAAAATGACCGCATCCTCCTATTTGGAACTGCTCAACGTAAAAGCCAATCACCGCAAAGCAGCCGTTTCGGAAAAGGAAGCGATTATCACATCATCAAACCCGCATGATGCAAGTGGCTTCCATGGAAATCTTGCTTTGAAAGTAACGGGGCCCGTCATAAACGATATTCTGGAGGCAGAAGAAGCTGTGTCACTCATGTCGGATGGTCCGAAATTGCCGAGGGCTGAGATTACCCAGCAAGATGACGGCCAGTATGCTGTGCAATATTTGACCGAGAAGAAAGTTTTGGACGCCTTGCTTGAAGATTTGGAGGCGACAAAAGAGGGAGATAAAATTTGGGTTGGCATGTACTTTATTGCCCAGCGCGGCATTGTCAACGCTTTAACAGATGCAGTAAACCGTGGCGTGCAAGTGAATATGATACTAGATCCAAACGAAAACTCATTTGGCCAGGAAAAGTCCGGTCTGCCGAATCGACCGGTTGTGAACGAGCTGCTTGAGGATACAAATGAACAAATCAACATTCGCTGGTACAATACCGTAGTCGGCCAATACCATACAAAAGCCATCTGGATTCAAACAGCGGAACAAACAATCATTTCAAGCGGCTCTTCCAACTATACGGAACGAACATTGGATAATTACAATCTGGAAAATAACGTACGCATCCTCGCTCCAAATGATAGCGCACTTGTCTTGGATATGGAACGATATTTTGAACGACTTTGGAAAAATGAAGATGCCCTCTACACTGTGGATGAAGAAGAATATCAGGATAACATGTCCTGGTGGCAGCGCTGGATTTACTCTGCTCAAAAAGCAATCAAGGTGACTACTTATTAACGGAAAAAGGAGATGCTTCCTATTTGATTGAGCATCTCCTTTTTCTGTTCCTGAAACCTCTCTATAACCTAATACAAAAACTAATCAGGGCGAGTATCCTCCCCCAATTTTGTCCTTAAGCATAAATTGGTTAAATGTCTAATTTCAAAAGGAGTGTACCTTCCCTGATGCGAAATATGGAACAAATGCCTCACTATGGTCAAAATTCTAGAGGTATTCAAAATTGTATATATCGTTTCACGTATATGTGGTTAAAAAATAATGATAATTTTTGGTTTTACTTAACAGCTGTCGGTGAATACAGAGTTTATGGTTTTAGATTTTTCGGTGGAAGATGGAATCAGTATTCGATTGATTTAAGTGATATTGTTAACTATCACTGTTCTCCTCCAACTCCAACTTTATATTAAAGACCTGCTTTATAAAGTTTGGGAAGACACTAAAGGCGCAAATGTTGGGAAATCAACATTTGTGCCTTTTCCTTGTTAATTTAATTTAGGTCGATAATTTTGATATAATGAATTAGAGGAAAAAAAAGGATATTTTATGAGGAGGGATAGCGATTCGGAAGAAGAAAATAGTGTTTCTATTAATATTAGTGATTGCGGTATTAATAATTGTTTTCTACAGTAAGCGTCTAATAGCTTTTAGTGAGGTCACTGAATTAGATACAGCAAATATTGAGAGTGCTCAAACTTCATATCCGGAAGGAATGAATTGGCATGACCTTACTTCAGAAGAACTTGAACAACTGAGTGCAATATTAGATAGCCTGGAAGTGAGGAAGAAATTAATTCCTAACATACAGGCGTTTAATGCTGATTCGTATATTATTATATACAGCAAAGAGACCGAAACCACTTATAGAATAGAATTTGACTACGAAAGAAAAATAATCGGAATCATCGAAGGTCAAAAAAATATGGATCAGTATATTGTAGACGGGGATTCAGAATTGTTTCTCTTTGTACAAAATCTAATTAAAGATAATGTGAAAAAATTATAAAAGAGAGGGAGTCAAAACGACTTCCTCTCTTTTGAATTATATTTCTTGCTACAAATCACATACATTCATTTCATAAGCCTCAATAGGACACCAAAAATAATCCTTCTACTCCTTACCTTCAAATACCGTTATCTCTTTAGCTGTAAATGTCAGCCTTTCGGAATCTACACTTGTTATTGGCTCTTCAAAATATACTGAAACCATATGATTTATATTTAATTCATTAAATGTTGCTACATCACCAGCTTGAGTTTTAATAATCGTTTCCTCGGTTATTTTTATAGCACAAGAATAGCCTACGTCATCTTTACTGTTATTCGATTTTCTGACTAAATCGGAACACCCAACATTGATGCTATCTTCTCCAATTGAAGAGATTTCTCCATAAATAGAATATGTTTCATTTGAACAAGCAGTTAAAAAAATGAAACTAAATATTAAGCTTAATTTCTTTATATTAAACACCTCCATATGCTCAATACTTCGGATAAGTATTTTTATTATCCTTCATTTTTTAATGAAAAGGGAACGATATGGGCTGGAATCATAGCCTTAGTAGGAAAATAAAAAACAGCGGGAAGCTTCTCCCGCTGTTTTTTATAATTCAACCAGTATAAAACATTGGTCATCGTGATTGTATTTACTATATATATTTTCTTTGTTTTCGAGTGCATTTTGAATGGTCTCTTTTGTTTTTGCTAATGGATTCGAAATCGTGTCATTAAGCAAATGATTTAATGTGTTTAACTCAAATGCTTCCGAAACGCCATCTGTATACAAAAGGATTCTTGTCCCGGGTTTATAGTGCAAAGTTCTTGATTTAAATTGAATGTTATCAAATGTTCCTAATGGCGGATTGGTTGCACCTAGCTCATGCTGTGCACCATCGTCTGCCTGTAGGATGGCAGGTGGGTGACCAGCATTTAAATATTCAATCGTCTGTGTACTAATATCAATATTTAAATAGATTGCTGTACAGTAATGCCATGCATCATGGTTGTTTTGAAATAAATCGTGCAAGTATTGGTCCAGCTCCTGCAATACATTTTCAGGTGCTGCTTCCCGTGATATTAACTTCTGGAACATCGATTGAAGTGACATCGTAATTAAAGCAGATGAAACGCCGTGTCCCATAACATCCAATAAAATAATGCCGTATTTTTGCGGTGTTATTTGATAAAATCCAAAAATATCTCCAGATAAAGCTTTGGACGCATGGTAATAAGATAGAATCTGAATATTGTCATTGATAATATCTTTCGTTAAGGCGGTTTCCTGAATTTTTTTGGCAATCTGTAAATCACGTTCGGTTTCTCGCATGATTTTCGTGTTGATTTGATTAGCATGTTCTAAATCCTGTTTTTTTCTTTCCAATTTCAAAAGGGCCTGCTCTTTTTCTAAATAAGCTTCTTCCGTCATTTTTCTGGAGTTAATGAGCGCGTCTTCCAATGCACTGCGATTATGGATTGGAAATATCACACCAATTATTAGATTACCACCTTGTTTAGACGCATTTAATAATATAGGAACTTCTTCTTTCATTACAGTTAGTAATGTAAGGAACATTTCCTCTATAGCTTGCTTCACTTTCATCATTGGTACTAGATAAAGCTGACAAAAAATCTGAGAGGAAGGAGATAATACTACATTAAAATGCTTTCCTATAAGTTGCTCAGATGATGGATAGTGCAGCAAATTTAGCAATGTCTTGTTGATAGTAAGAATTTTACCTTCTGAAGATAAAGTGATAAATCCGCACGGAGCGTTTTCTATGAGTTCATCCATTTAAATTTCCCACGCCCTCACCGATAAGTGGCACAGATTGCTCCAATAAATAATTTTTAATCAATTGAATTGTTTCCCCTGGGTCGCTCATATGTGGACAGTGACCGATTGCGTTCATATAGGCAATCGTACTGTTTGGCATATTCTCATGTAAGTACTCGCCAACTACCCTTGGCGCAATAATGTCTTCAGAACATTGTAAAATAAGGGACGGGACAGTAGCTTTCGGAATATCTTTACGATTATCAGTAAAGAAACAAGCCTTTGCAAACGTATTCGCAAATAAAGGATCTGTTGAACAGAAACGATCTTCCAAATCTTTTGCGACACTTGCGTTTGCTGTATTATTTAATAATGTAATCGAGAAAGCATTTGCCCAACCGATATAATTTTTTTCCATTAGTTCCATTAAATTGAGTAAATCTTTCTTTTCAAAACCACCAAAATATGCAGGAGGATCATTTACATAACTTGGCGATGGAGCGATCATGATCATTTGTGAAAAATATTCTGGTTTCGATAAAGAAGCCAATAGACCGATCATACTACTAACCGAGTGACCGACAAAAACAGCATCCTTTATATCGAGAGCCTCACAAACATCTAATAGATCCTGTACGTAACCGGACAGTTCTCCATATTTCACAAGGTCAAAAGCTGCACTATCTGATTTTCCAAACCCGACATAATCAAATAAAATTACTTGATAATTCTCTTCAAAAGCAGGAAAAACATCATTCCATACCGTTTGGTCACACCCGAATCCAGCAGCGAATATTAATGGTTTTTGACCTTTTCCACGAATATGTACGTTATTCCGCTTTATCGTTTTTTGGATCATGAACAACACTCCCTTCTAATATTTCGAAAAAATATTTTCATTCTATTAACTTGTAATTCTGGATTAAATAAGAAAAGAAGTAAAGGGATAAGACTTAGTATCATAGGTTTATGATACTTTTTGTACTTAAAATAATAAGATTCTTTTCGTTACTTCATTATATCAAAGATTCTTATTGCAATAAAATATCCATTTATTTTTAAGAATGTGCTACATTATAAGGAAAAAGTGTTAATTAAGAGAGGGTAAACCAATAATGGGTTCGCAATTGACCATGTATATAACGCTTGTTTGTACGTCGGGAGTACTGAATTTGTACTTATGTCTCTATGCCTTTAGTAAACGTCATAAATATACGAATATCGCAAATTATTTTATTTTCTATACAGCAGCCATTAGCATTTACTGTTTTGCTTCGGCTATGACTTTAATATCGACGACGCTCGAACAAATCAGTTTCTGGAATACCATTCTCTACATCGGGATGCCTACATCTGCTACTTTAGGCTTATTATATGTCATGAGTTATTTAGGCTTTAAGTTGACAGTTAGAAGAAGCATGCTCATACTTCTTATTCCGTTTATCACAATTATAATGGTAGCGACAAATAACTGGCATCATTTTCATTATCGAGTATTTGAACTAGACCCGAATTTAGGGGCACCTTTCGTTTATCAGGAGATAGGCATGTGGTATATGGTGCATGGTGTATACACGTTTTCCAGCATGTTTATCGCATTTTTGCTGTTGATTTCCCATTGGAAGGAAACGGCTAAGACATATCGTCCACAATTGATCGCGTTAATGTTCGGTCAGCTCGTTCCGATAGTAACGGCCTTTCTTTATTTGAATGGATTAACACCTCCTGGGGTGGATCCGGTACCGATGATTTTATGGCTTTCTTCATTATTATACTTGTGGGCAATCAGCACATCGCAGCTGTTTCGGATTATGCCGATTGCGAAAGATACAATCTATAATAGTATTAATGATGGGGCCATCGTATTGGATGAATCTTACCGGCTTATTGAATTCAATCAAGCATCGAAAGTGATGCTACATAATTTGAATAAGTCGATGTTCGGCAAAAACTTTGTGAAGTTTTGGAAGGAGCAGACAGGGGAGGCCCTGCCATTCAAATTAACGGCCGATATTGAGGACGTTCAAGAAGTAAGGTTATGTTCCGAACATGCGGAGCGGGTTTATCAAGTCCGTATTACTTCATTGGAACAAGCGAGAAACAGCAAAGGACTGTTGTTGGTTTTTACAGATATTACGGAAATCAAAAGGCTACAGGAAAAACTGGAGCAGCAGGCTTATTATGATGAGCTGACTAAGATTTATAATCGCCGCGCATTTCTGCAGCAAAGTGAGCAGGATTTTGTGGCAGCTAAGGAAACAAGTATGCCATTCACGGTCCTATTAATGGATATCGATCATTTTAAACGGGTGAATGATACGTACGGGCATCATATTGGCGACCAGTTGCTCGTGCACGTCGTAAATGCTTGTCAAACAAAATTGCTGGATGGCCATTTCTTCGCGCGTTACGGCGGAGAGGAATTCGTCATTGCGCTGAAAGGGTTCAATGAAGGAGAAGGTGAAATATTAGCCAACCAACTCCGAACTGCCGTTGAGCAGGCTCCGCTCATGACGGAAGCAGGGAATCTTTCAGCTACGTTAAGTATTGGTGTCGCGGAAGTAGTGGACTGGACAGAAGAAACACTGTATCAGCTATTACATAAAGCAGATACCGCTTTATATACGGCGAAGGAAGAAGGACGCAACCGCGTGAAAGTGTATGCGGCAAGTGATAGTGTACTTAGTTGATTTGAGGGATACCAGCATGGAGAAATTCATGCTGGTTTTTTTATTTGTTGAAGGGGTGTTGTGAGTTTTATGAGCTGAATTCCATACTACCTAGTGTTAGTAGAATATGTTAGCATAGTAAAATAATAACTAAATAGGAGTGCAGTTATGGCACAAGGAAATTCAAAAGCAATTTCTATATGTATTAGCTTAATTTTAGCTCAAATTATGTGCGCGGGTTTCTTGTTTAAAAATATCCAGCTACTTATTAATCCGTCATCAGTCATTGCTAAATGGTTAGCAGGGATTTCCTTTATCCTGTTTTCGTTTTTGTTTATCGTCTCGTTATGGGCGACAATCAAACATTTTAAAGGAACAGATGCGTTGGACCATCATACATAAACAATTTTCAAGAAGGGGGATTGTGATGATCGGATTTATTTTAACAGGGTTTTTGTTAATTTTTGCGAGTAGGAAATTTTATAAGCATAGGGCGGTTTTTAAACAGCTTTCGAAAAAAGAATGGCTACAATTTGCTGCAGGTTTTTTATTGGCATGGGCTGGGGCCGTTTTCATCATTATAGGTGGTTCCAATATAACGGATATGATTGAAATCACATGGCTAAATAACCTATTAGAAATTGGATTGATTTTGATTGGATTGGCGTTAGCAGGCATCATTCTAAATAAAGTCTTGCCGAAAAAAATTAAGGGAATTTATTCTTGAGAACAGCGAAACGGGGAAAATGAAAATGGATGATATAATCGGGTTTGCAGTAGTTGGAATTATAATTGCTTGTTTAATTTATGCTTTAATTAAACAAATTAAAGAGACAAAGTATAGCGGAAATTGCATTGGCAGCCCGCTGTATCGAAAACAATTGTCTAGAAAAAATAAAGTGATGACAGTTGCGTTATTTGGATTCCTTGTATTTTACATATTGAATATCGTGAGCGGTATCACTTCATCTATCCAGATATCAGAAAACTTTACTACACGCGGGGCTTTATTGAGTCTTTTTGTTTACTTTTTTGCAAGGATAGTAATGAAACCAAAGCAGGTTGATCATAGTAGGAATTTATATAATTAAGCTTTTAGAGGTAGGAGAGTGCTGCGATGAGAGAACGCTTTTCAAATTTAGACGAAGATGATCGACTCGGGACATTTAAAGATGTTCTGAAGTGGCAGCGATCAAAGCAAAAGAAAGTTGTCGATTACGAAGTACCGCAGTGTGAAGAAAAGCAGAATGCGTTTTTACAAAGTAACCGTTCAGAGCAGTCTGTTACGTGGATTGGTCACTCGACATTTTTGATTCAAAAAGAAGGGCTCAATATATTAACGGATCCGGTTTGGGCAAATTGGATGGGTGTGGCGAAACGGTTAACGAAGCCGGGATTGCGGTTAGATGAGCTGCCGGATATTGATATTGTACTTATCTCGCATGCGCATTACGATCACCTGCACGTACCGACGTTAAAGGCATTGAAAAAACGAAACTCGGATATATTATTTCTTATTCCGGAAGGGCTCGGTTATTTAATGAAGCGTCATAAGCTGCACAACTTTATCGAGCTATCATGGTATGACAAGTATGAAGCAGGGGCGCTCGAAATTCATTTCGTTCCCGCGAAGCATTGGACAAGACGCATGCCGTGGGACACGAATACATCGCATTGGGGCGGCTTCGTATTGCAAACGGTATCGGATGAGCAAAGTATTTATTATGCTGGAGATAGCGGATATTTCAGAGGCTTCAAAGAAATCGGCGAACGCTTTAACATTCATACAGCATTAATGCCGATTGGTGCATACGAGCCGGAATGGTTTATGCATGCCTCCCACGTGACACCCGAAGAAGCGATCCAGGCGTTCTGTGATGTCGGGGCACAAGTGTTCATCCCGATGCATTACGGTGCGTATATGCTGGCCGATGATACACCGAAAGAAGCGATTGACCGGCTGCATTTCCACTGGCAGCAGGCGGAGTTGGAAAATGCGGAGCTGAAAACATTGGCGATTGGGGAAACGTATCAAAGCTGAATGCATACACCTCTTGACGAAAAAACAGGTTCAAAGTAAAGTAATGATAAATTCATCAAGCATTAGGTGCCCTTTAAGGGAGAATAGGGAATAAAGTGAAAAGCTTTAGCGTAATCCCAACAATGTATAGAGGAGTTTCGTAGCAAAACCCACTGGATGTAAATCTGGGAAGGGGTTATGGAATCGAGAATCTGAGCCAGGAGACCTGCCTAATACGCTTACTGTTTATAGACACTGGATATGTCTGTAGTTTATTTGTTATCGAATAAACTGCAGGCTATTTTTATTGTCAAAATTCATTTTAATGGGGGAAACGAATATGGAATTATTACAGCAAACGATTGAACAAATTCAGGAAATCGACCGACAAATGGAAGACAAAGCACGACAGTACATAGACTCATTAGCAAAACCGCCTCAAAGTTTAGGGAAGCTTGAATCTTTAGCTATGCAAATCGCTACAATTACCGGCGAGCTTGCACCGAAAATTGATAACAAAGCGATGATCGTTATGGCCGCAGACCACGGTGTGTATGAAGAAGGGGTAACGCCGAACCCGCAAAGTACAACGGTTTTCCAAACACTTTCCTTTCCAAAAGGGACGACAGGGATGTGTACGATTGCGAAAACAACGAATGCAAAAGTCATCCCGGTAGATATCGGAGTAAAGGAAGATTTACCTCAAGATGCGGGAGTAATCATTAAAAAGGTGAAATACGGGACAGACAATATGGCGAAAGGTTCTGCCATGACACGAGAAGAAGCGATTCAGGCGATTGAAGTAGGGATTGAAGTCGCTGTTGAAGCCATTCAAAACGGTATCAATCTTATCGGTACCGGAGAAATGGGTATCGGGAATACGACGCCGAGTGCAGCGGTTCTTTCAGTACTTCATGGCTGTGATCCGCTGGAAGTAACGGGCTTCGGAGCTGGAGTTGGAGCTGGCGGTATCGAATATAAAGCCGAAATTATTCGAAAAGCGATTGCATTAAATAAGCCGGACGCGGATGATCCGATTGATGTTGTGGCAAAAGTAGGCGGACTGGAAATTTGCGGGATGGCGGGAATCTTCCTTGCAGCAGCGGCGAATCGTGTACCGGTCGTAGTTGATGGGTATATTTCAACCGTTTCAGCATTAATCGCTTATAAATTGAATCCGAATGTGAAAGCGTATTTGATTCCATCGCATTTATCGGAAGAGCCAGGTGCAAAAATTGCGGCAGCGCTTTTAGGACTTGAACCGATGTTGCATATGAATATGCGACTTGGGGAAGGATCGGGTGCTGCATTAGCGTTCCCGATTCTTGATGCGGCTTGTTCGATGATTACGAATATGGTCACGCTGGAAGAAGCGGCAGCGCTCTTAGTAGCCAAGTAGAAAAGAGTTTCAAGAAAAAAAATTCATAAAATAAAATTTACTAAACTGGCTACATTAAAAGAAACAATTACTTTTCATGTAGCCTTTTTTTCAATGAATAAAGTGTGCCCGGAAAATAAGTACGGTTTTTCAGTCTATTCCATTTATTTTACCAGTAAAATACCAATAAGCGGAACTTTATCGTTTATGCAGCCAAGCAGAGACGATAAAGAAAGCTCTACCCAATCCTTGTAAATGTAGTGTGCGACCAAAACATTACAGGTAATGGACAGAACTTGATTTAATTTTACAGAAAATTCGGTGAAGTTCAAGCAATTGTCCTGTCAAATGCATTCCCTCTGTAATATCCTATATTAACTAAATGTAAAAACATACCCGAACTGTTAATAATAGATAAAAAAGTGCTTTTTTATTCGAACATGGAATAAAGTAAGCGGTAAATAGGGTATGGAAACGTAAGACCAATAAAGAGGAGAGGCGGGAGGGGCATTAAAGGAAACGGGGTGATCACTATTTCTCCGTATGTGAAAGGTCGTTTTTGAATATATTCGAGAAAAGGATGAAGATAATATGAATCAAATTTTTAAAAAAGATGAGTTTATTATTATTCCTTTTTATAAAGGGCGAAAGCAGGAGTATATGGTCGTCAATACGAAGAAGGAATTTAAAAATGGACATACGCACTTAAAGTCATTTAAGATGGCCAAGTATTTGATCAATCTTGCGCGATGCCAAAAAATTAATTCCGGGTTAAGACCATATTTATTAACAAGCCTTACAAGAATATCAGCAGATCGTGAATATATTCAGAAATTGGAAGAGCTTCTAGCCGTAAAAAGAAGTAAAGGATCAAAAGCTTCTTATTATAATAAAGCAATTTAATTACAATAAAAGTATAGACCGCTTTTTCAAGAAATTGAAAGAGCGGTTTTTTGCATGGAGCTCATTACCTGAAAGCTCAAATATTTGGCTAAATCATTTTTAATAACGCGTCTTCACCAATCATACCTTCTTCGATACCGCACGCTCTCGCTTCGTATGTGACGGATTCCAGTGGAGCTTTAAGTAAGTCATCGATCGTTCGAACACCAACTGCACGCCCAGCAATGATTTTACGATCGGCCAACTTTTCATTTAACAGTCCGACATCGAGTGCACCACACATAATGTACCCATGCTCATTCGAAATCGTCAGCAATGTTGTTTTAGGTAATTGAACCGTTACAGCAGTAAATAAATGACCTTGAAGATCAATCGTTTCCGTATAGACGATAACCTTCTCCCCCTTTCATATAAATCATATGAAACAATTGAAAAATGGTACTTGTTTTCGGGGAAATTTATGTAGGGTATTTCAAAAGAGCAGCTTTTTCCACTTTACCCAGCTTTCGTTCTACATTCAAGGTGCCAAGTTCTACTTTCTGGCCGAACTGTTCTACTTTCAAGCCGGAACTTTCTAATATTCCCGAACCATTCCTCTTTTGAGCTAAGTTGTTCCACTTTCCCCAGCTTTCGTTCTACAATCAAGGCACAGAGTTCTACTTTCGCCCCAATCCGTTCTACTTTCCCCGGTCTTTCATTTCACCCGGCACAGCAATACTTACAAACTCTAACAAATCCTTTATATAACCTTAACATTCCACCTTTACACTTAGAAAAAATGTAAAGGTGGAATGTTGTCTATGTCTAGGAAATTATTAGCTGCTGCACTTATTGGAGCGGCGGTCACTACACCTGCCATTGTCGCAGAAGCAGCGTTAAGTCTGGATGCCCGCTATGATTCAGGTGTTCAAAATGAAGATGGCGGTACAACGGAAATCGTTGCGTATAACCCGCACTCACATGCAACATATGTCGTAAATGGCGAAACGAAAAAAATCGAAGCAATCTCACTCAACTATACAAAAGACGGAGCAATGAATTTAAAGCCTTTCCTTTCGATTGATATCGCGAAAACGATTGCCTCATTTGACCAAATTTTTGAATACGGGGACTTAACAAGTATTACGGTACATCCGAAAGAAAATGTGATTGCGGTGTCTGTACAGGCAAAAGGCTACAATACTGCCGGTTATGCCGTAGTACTCACTGGTGAAGGCAAGCTTCTTGGCGCTACAAAAGTAGGCAGTCAACCAGATAACATTACATTCACAACAGACGGGAAGAAGCTTTTAACGGCAAATGAAGGCGAACCGCGTGAAGGTTATGGCAAGGATATTGTGGACCCGAAAGGCAGCATTTCTGTTATTGATACAGCAAACGGCTATGACGTTCTAACAGAAGAGACGCTTTTCTTCGATGCATTCGATACACCTGAAAAGCGCGCGGAGCTCGTGGCAGACAATGTAATATTAAAGAAAAATACGAACCCTTCTGATGATTTAGAGCCAGAATACATAGCAGTTAATGAAGCGAGCACAAAAGCATATGTAGCGTTACAGGAAAACAATGCCGTTGCCACTATTGATTTAACATCAAATGAAGTGGTGTCTGTAAAAGGTCTTGGCTTCAAAGACCACAGCAAGCCTGGCAATGAAATCGATTTATTGAAAGACGGCAAAATTGATATTAAAAATGAAAACTATTTCGGAATCTATATGCCGGATGGAATGGCGACCGTCTCGATTAATGGCAAAGATTATCTCATCACGGCAAATGAAGGCGATGGACGGGAATGGGGCGATGAAGACAGCGAAAACTTCCATCTGAATGAAATTGAAACAGAAGAGGAAATTGTGACGTATGACACATCCGGATATGACGGCTTTGTCGATGGACAGGATTATATTTTCGGTGCACGTTCGTTTGCGATTTTTGATGTAGAGACGATGGATGTCGTGTTCGATAGCGGCAGTGATTTCGAAAAAATTACAGCCCAGCACCATCCCGAACATTTCAACGCAAGTAATACGAACGTAAAACTTGATAATCGCAGCGGCAAAAAAGGACCTGAGCCAGAAGATGTGAAAGTCGGCAAAATAGGTGATGAAATCTTTGCCTACATTGGGCTGGAGCGCATAGGCGGTGTCATGATGTATAATATCACAAACCCGGCAAGCGCAAAGTTTGAAGACTATTTAAATTTACGTGAATTCTCGGATGAAATCGCAGGTGATGTCTCTCCAGAAGGGATGGCTGTCATTACAAAGGAGGACAAACAACAGCTAGTTGTCGGTCATGAAGTGAGTGGTACGGTGACAGTGTTGAATGTAACAGAAGAACCTTCCGTATTTAAGGACATCAAGAACCATCCAGATAAAGAGGCAATCGATAACGTGACGAAACTTGGATTATTCAATGGTGTAAATGAGACAACGTTCGCACCGAACAAGCCATTTAACCGTTCACATGCAGCATTGGTACTGCACCGATTATCGGGCACACCGGCAAGTGATGTTACGAATTTCAATGACGTGAAAGCACCTGCCACACAAGTAGCTGTTTCATGGGCAGTGGCAAATGAGTTCATCAGCCCAGTAAACAACAAAGTATTTGGTGCAGAAAAACCGATTACGCGTGAAGAATTTGCCGTTGCGGTTTACAATGTATTGAAGGCGAATGGCCAAATTACAGCTGCCGAAGCATCTGCCTATACGGATGATGCAAAAATATCCGCGCATGCAAAGGAAGCCGTTGCCTCACTGAAAGCGGCGAGCATTATGACAGGAATTGATAATGAGTTCAATCCGAAGCAATCGTTAACACGGGCGCAGGCGGCTGTTATTTTGAATATATTGGTGAAATAACATACCGATAAATAATGCTCGCTGCTCCTAACACGCAGCGAGCTTATTTGTGAGTGTTTAAAACACCATTCCTTTTTTCATCGTAAGCCCCAGTTCACAGAATTTTTGTAATATACTTCCTCCTGAAGGGTGCAATGATTTATACTAAAATAACAACTACGAATGAACATGGGGAATGTAAATGAAAAAACTATTCGCTGCTTTTATGATGTTAGGAGTCATTTTTATAATGAATGATGCACAAGCACAGCAAAATAATACAAAATCAACCTGGCTTTGGCACACCCATACGATTACAGATGAGCAAACAATCCAGTTTTTAATAGAAAAAGAAGTAACGAACGTTTATTTGCAGATTGATCCAGCATTACCGAATGATTTGTACGCAGTCTTTATTAACAAGATGCGGGAAGCAAATATTGAAGTACAGGCGTTGGATGGCGGTCCAAATTGGAATACCGTAAACTTTGATGCATTATGGGCATGGATTAGTCAATACCACCAGGAATATCCCGGATCGAGGTTCACGGCAGTCCATTTAGATGTAGAGCCTTATTTATCTGTATTATGGGAACAGAATCGAAACCTGGCAGTCAGTCAGTATCAAGAATTAATACAACACGCACGATATAAAATACAGTATTCAGGATTAAGATTAGAGGTCGATGTTCCGTTCTGGTATGATGAAGTTCTATATTATAACCAACTCGGTGAAGGCAACTTGGCAGAGTGGGTTATTGCGAATACGGATGGCGTCTCCATCATGGCCTACCGCAATACAGTTGCCGCATTAAAGAGCATTACAAAAAACGAAATGAATTATGCAAAGAAGTATCAAACACCGGTTGTGGTTGGTGTTGAAACAATGCCGTTTCCAGATGAGCCTTATATAACATTTGCCGCTGAAGGTGAAATCAAGATGAACCAAGTGCTCGACCAAGTGGCGGGTCATTATGCTAAAAACCGTTATTTTAGCGGAGTAGGTATCCACTATGTGCAAAGCTGGCAAGATTTGAGGCAATAGCGCGGGCTGAAATTATATGATGAATTTTCTCGTGAAAGAATGAACTAAAATGTAGAGGACAATCCCAGGTGTTGGGATTGTCCTTTATTTATTTTTAAGAAGACCTTTATGAAAAGCCATTTAAAAAATGCTCTAGTGCACTTGCACCACTTTCCTGAAGAGATCGATCTTCCGGGAAAGTACACCAATAATAAATGACACCCATCGAGAGTTGAATGAAGGCAAGTTTTAATTGTTTAATTGATAAAGAAGGTTTTGTTGTGCTGGCTTCAATAACTTCGGCTATTAATGCTTCAAATAACATAAATAATTTACGGTTTGGATTCCTGAAATATAAATGGGCTTCAGACTCTAAAGAAGTAGAGTAAACCACCGACAAAAACTCGCGCCCAAATGTTTCTTCTAAATAAATAAATACGTTTTCTAAAAAGAGCTGTAATCGCCCTTTTGGTGACAATTGTGTTGGTAATTCATTATACAGTTGTGCATAATACTTATCTGCTAATGCAAAGTGCTCATTTAATATTTCGGCCTTTGACTTAAAGTGATGGTAAAACGAACCTTTGGATGAATTGCAGGCTTGTACAATTTCATCGACACTTACGTTTTTGTACCCCTTTGCTTTAAATAATTGCATGGCAATTCTAATGATGAACTCCCTTTTACTTTCTGTTTTATGTATTTTATTTTCTCTTTTAATCAATAAAATCACCCTTTATACATTTACTTCTCTTTTATTCTATTGTAAAATTAGACTGCAGTCTAGTTTATAAGATGAGGGGGGTCAAAATTGAAAAACAAAGTCATCCAAAATCTTTCAGAACTAAGTGGGTTATTCAAGGACAACCAGGTTATTTTAGCAGGGGGCTTCGGCTTGTCAGGTGCACCATTGACGATTATCGATCAAATGGCTGAAACCGATGTGAAGGGATTACATGTAGTTAGTAATAATTTAGGTGATCATGGGATTGGGTTACACAAGCTGTTTTTACAAGGGAAAATTGAAAAAGCAATTGGTTCATTTTTTACAATGAACAGAGAGGCAGTTATTGCTTGGTCGGAAGGTAAGTTAGAAATTGAACTTTTGCCACAGGGAACATTAGCGGAAGCGATTCGTTGCGGAGGCGCGGGAATTGGCGGCTTCTATACGAAAACGGCTGTAGGCACTGAGTTGGCAATCAATAAAGAAGAGCGAGTTATCGATGGAGAAACGTATATTTTTGAAAAAGCGATCAAGGGTGATGTAGCCATTATTCGTGCGAAAGCAGCAGATCGTCTAGGAAATTTAATTTATCATACAACTGCCAGAAACTTTAATCCAATGATGGCAACTGCGGCTGAAACGGTCATCGTGGAGGTTGATGAAATTTTAGAGGTAGGTGAGTTAGATCCTGAGGCAATTGTAACACCACATGTTTATGTAGATTATATTGTGCAGTCTAACTATGTGAAAGAGGGATATCGCTATGTCAGCATTTGATCCACGGGCAGTTATCGCTAAACGCATTGCACAGGAGTTGCAGGATGGTCAAATCGTGAATTTGGGCATCGGAATCCCTACATTAGTGACTTCTTACATTGAAGGAAAAGATGTCTATCTACAATCAGAGAATGGCTTATTAGGAATGGGACCACCTCCTTCAGAAAGCCAGATTGATGCAGATTTAATTTCGGCAGGAAAAGAACCCGTTACGATTACAAAAGATGCATCATTTTTCAGTAGTGCCGATTCTTTTGCAATGATCCGAGGAGGTCATATTGATGTAGCTGTATTAGGGATTTTACAGGTGAACCGTTTTGGTGAAATTGCCAATTGGTCTGTACCGGGGCAACCGATTTTAGGTGTAGGTGGAGCAATGGACTTAGTAGTAGGGGCTAAAAAGGTAATTGCAGCCGCAACATTGTTTACAAAAGATGGCGAGCCAAAAATTGTAGAAAGCTTAACTTATCCGAGAAGCGGTATACGCAGGATAGAAATGCTTGTAACTGAATATGCGGTATTTGAATTTGAAGAAGAAAAAGTAATTGTGAAGGAATTGTTAGGTGACCTTACGATTGAACAATTGCAAGACCGATTAAAAATTCAGTTAGATATGGGGGTAAAGCTATGAATGAAAGCGCTTTAGCGAAACAGACGACAAAGAAAACGATGACTCGTATTTTACCGTTTATTTTAATCCTGTATATCATTGCCTACTTAGATCGTGTAAATTTAGGGTTTGCCGCATTAGAAATGAATGCAGATTTAGCATTAACTGCTGAAGTTTTTGGTCTACTATCGGGTATCTTCTTTATCGGTTACTTCTTCTTTGAAGTTCCTAGTAATATGATTATGCATAAAGTAGGGGCAAGAATTTGGATTGCGCGTATAATGCTTTCTTGGGGAATCATTGTTATTCTGACTGGGTTTGCGCAATCAGCTACACATCTTTACATTTTACGCTTTTTACTAGGTGTTGCGGAAGCCGGATTCTTTCCTGGTATTATTTTATATTTAACTTATTGGTTCCGTGAACGTGAGCGTGGTAAAGCGACAGCTGTTTTATTGTTAGCCTTGCCGATTGGAGGATTAATCGGTGCTCCGTTATCAGCCTGGATTATTGATAACATTGCTTGGGCAAGTTTAGAAGGATGGCGCTGGATGTTTATTTTAGAAGGGATTCCAGCATTAATTTTAGGTGTGATCACGTTAGTTTATTTAACGGATCGTCCAAGTAAAGCGAAGTGGCTTACACAAGAAGAGATTAAATGGCTGGAAGGCGAATTAGAGGGAGAGCGACAAGCAGCGTTAAGATTGAATAAGCCGTCTAAACTGGAGATGCTAAAAGATGCAACTGTATGGAAGTTAGCGATATTCTATTTTGCTGGCTATACAGGAGTATACGGTTTGTCATTCTGGGTGCCAACGATTATTAAATCACTATCTGCAATCAATGCAACGAATATGGAAATTGGTTGGATGGCTATGTTACCATCGTTAGTCGGTATACCTGCCATTATCTTTACCGGGCTTAACGCTGACCGGACAGGAAAGCATAAACAGCATTTAGTAGTATGTTTGCTCATTGCTACGGTCGGTTTTGTAGGTTGTGCCCTTGCCACGACGCTATGGCCAATGGTTGCTATGTTATCACTTGCTTCAGCAGGACTATACGGCTTTACGGGTAGTTTCTTTGCTTACTTAACATTCTTCTTCACCGAGTCAACAGCACCAGTAGGAATTGCACTTGTTAACTCATTTGCAGCACTTGGTGGATTTGTAGGACCAACAATTTTAGGTATGTTTGTTTTAGAGACAGGCATGTTTGCACTGGCAGTTATTTTAGTTGTCGGTATCCTGATTTTATTAACAATGCCGAAAGCGAATATCGAAATTGAAGCAGAAGGCAATAAAGAAGTACGTGTAACAACTTCCGGAAAACGATTAACCTAAATTAGGTGTACCCTAAAAAGACTGATTATTCTGTATTTAATATAAAGTGCTGTTCGGTGAGAAATGACCGGGCAGCATTTTTTTAGTAATAGCCCTCTCGCGTTTAAACACCGATGTCCGTTTATTTTTATGCTATTTCCAAATACAAATGGCTCTTTACATAAATTATTTCATGGACTCATACCATTTAATGTTGAGGAGGGATATGGATGGATGAGCAAAATGACCGCAAGAACAGTAAAGACGAACAATTAGATATTTTTCGAACAGATGATAGGGGAAAAGATCTTACAACGAATCAAGGATTAAAAGTGTCGGAGGATGAATTCTCATTAAAAGCTGGCGTGAGGGGCCCAACTTTACTTGAGGATTTTCATTTTCGTGAAAAACTAACGCATTTTGACCATGAGCGAATTCCAGAACGCGTTGTTCATGCACGTGGCTTCGGTGTGCATGGGGAGTTTCAGTTATACAAAAGCATGAAAAATTATACAAGAGCGAAATTCTTTCAGGATACAACTAGAAAGACGCCTGTATTTGTTCGATTTTCTACTGTCAATGGATCACGTGGTTCTGCGGATACCGTACGTGATGCGAGAGGATTTGCAACGAAATTCTATACCGAAGAAGGGAACTATGATCTAGTCGGCAACAATATTCCGGTCTTTTTCATCCAAGATGCCATCAAATTTCCGGATCTTGTACATGCATTTAAGCCGGAGCCTGATAATGACATACCGCAAGCCTCGACTGCCCATGATACGTTTTGGGATTTTGTCGCGAATAACCAGGAATCTGCCCATATGATAATGTGGATCATGTCAGACCGCGCCATCCCACGCAGTTTCCGTATGATGGAAGGATTTGGTGTGCATACGTTTCGTCTCGTCAATGAGGAAGGAAAAGCACATTTTGTAAAATTCCATTGGAAGCCTTTATTGGGATCGCATTCTTTAGTATGGGACGAGGCTCGTAAACTGGCGGGTATTGATCCGGATTTTCATCGGAATGATTTATGGGGTGCGATTGAAAACGGCTTTTTCCCTGAATTCGAACTAGGTGTTCAGATTCTTGCTGAAGAGGACGAATTCAGTCTCGGTTTCGACATCCTTGACGCGACAAAGATTTGGCCAGAAGAAGACATTCCTGTAAATATTATCGGAAAGATGACGTTAAATCGGAATGTAGATAATTTCTTTTCGGAAACAGAACAGGTTGCTTTCCATATGGGGAATGTCGTACCAGGGATTGATTTTACAAATGATCCATTATTACAAGGACGGCTATTTTCGTATTTAGATACACAATTACTTCGTCTGGGCGGACCTAACTTTCATGAGATTCCGATTAACAGACCGGTTGTCCCATTCCATAACAATCAGCGGGAAGGCTTCCATCGACAGACGATTAATCTTGGGAAAGTAAGTTATCACCGAAACTCATTAGCCGGGAACACTCCGTCACCTGTAAGTCCGGATAAAGGCGGGTATGCCTCTTATCAGGAAAGGGTGGACGGTGTGAAAATCCGAGCTCGAAGCGAAAGTTTTGCCGATCACTTTTCACAAGCAACACTTTTCTGGAACAGTATGAGCCCACCTGAAAAGATGCATATCATCGAAGCGTTCAGTTTTGAGCTAAGTAAAGTGAAAAGTGACTCTGTTAAACAGCAGGTAGTGAATATGTTCGCCAATGTAGATATGCAACTAGCAACCGCCTTTGCAATAAATATCGGGTCACAACCTCCGACAAGGGGCGGTTCGGCTGTAACAAAGTCCTCCCCGGCACTCAGCCAGGAAAATACAGTGAAATCCGTACAAACACGGAAAGTAGCAGTTATTTTGACAGAGGGTTTCAATGGTCCGGAAGTTAACTACGTGCTCTACCAATTGATTAACCAAGGCATTGTTCCGGGAATTATTAGCGAACATATTGGGATTGTTCACGGAACAGAGGGAGTGGTCGTAAAAGCCGAATACACCTTCTTAACTGCAAAATCCGTACTGTTTGATGCTGTTTATATGGTAAGGGGAAGTAACACAAACGTCATGTTCAACAAGGATGCAGCCTACTTCATTGATGAAGCCTATTCACATTACAAGCCAATAGGTGCGACTGGCGCGGGTATTGAATGGCTGCGTGTTAATCAGATTTTAGGTCAGCCGGGTGTCATAACAGGAACAGATATGCAGGAGTTCGCAACCCAATTCATTGAAGCCATAGCAGTCCAACGGTTCTGGTACCGTGAATTAGCATAAGTAATAAATACACGTAAAACCTTACGCACAAAAGGTTTTGCGTGTTTTTTTGAGGTAATCTCATCGTGATTCCTGTTAAACGAGATCATTGTACATGGTAAACTATTAAAAACACTAGGCAAAGGAGAGACCCTCATGATAAATCGCCTAAAACAATCACTAACAACCCGTCTTCTTATAACGATCAGCGGTATCGTATTTACGATTTGTGTGCTGTTTTTGTTGTTAATCAATCACTATCTGGATAAATCGATACTGGAGGAGATGGGGGAGAAGGCGTTAACGAGTGCTTACTTGATTGCTGGACGGCCGGATGTCGTTTCTGCATTTTCTGCGGAAAATCCGTCTTCCATTCTTCAGCCGATTGCAGAAGATATACGAAAGCAGACCGGTGCGAGTTTTATCGTGATAGGGAATGAGCAAGGAATTCGCTACACCCATCCGAATACTGAAAAGATTGGCCTGTCGATGGTCGGTGGGGATAATGATTCGGCGCTTATTAACAAAGAATCCATTGTTTCGGTCACAACGGGTTCAATGGGGGAATCGATCCGCGGGAAAGTGCCGGTCATAGTTGACGGCAATGTTGTCGGGGTTGTTTCGGTCGGATTTTTAACGAAGGAAATACAAGGGACAATTGATACCGCCTTTTTCAGTTGGCTTCAAATCACGCTCCTCCTCGCGGTTTTCGGGATTGTTTGCGCAGTGTTGTTATCGCTTTATGTAAAAGATCAGCTGCTCGGAATGCAGCCGGCACAAATTGCCAAACTTTATTCGGCGTATCATACAATACTTGAGGAAACGACGGATGCGGTAATCTTAACGACATTGAATAATGAAGTGGTGATTTCCAATTCACGTGCAAAGAAACTTCTTTCACCACTGACAGAAGGTATTTCATTACAGAAGCTGCTTCCGGAACGGCTATTTAAAGAAGAGGTCATTCGGGCACTAGAAATTCCGTTGCAGCAGCAGGAGATGATTATTACAAAAACGCCATTGAAACACGAGAAGCAGCTCGGCTATTTATATATTTTACGGGCTAAGCTTGAATACGAAACGGTCATTAATGAGCTGACATTGGTGAAGCAGCAGGCGCGGATGCAACGAGCAAAAACACATGAATTTGCGAATAAATTACACGTTCTTTTAGGCTTGTTAAAGCAATCCCATATTGATGAGGCGATTGCATTTATCAGGCAGGAGCAGCAAGACTCAACGAAACAGCAGCAGGCACTTGCAACCCAGCCTTCGATATTGCTGCAGGCGTTACTCGAAGGGAAAATATCGGAAGCAAAAGAGCGCGGCATTACGATTACAATCGAAACAGAGGACGTATTAATCGATTATAATGATGAAGAAGTGGATGCATTATTAACCGCATTAGGGAATGTTCTGCAAAATGCGATGGATGCTTTGGATCAAACAAACATACCGGACAAGCAAACTAAGCTGTTTATTCATCAATATCGCCATGAGCTGATGATTGAGGTGCATGACAATGGACCGGGAATTGATGAAGAAACGGCGAATCAGATTTTCACCCTAGGGTTTACGACAAAGGACGGCTATGATCGGGGTTATGGCCTGGCAATTAGTAAACAGGCGCTTGAAAAAGTCGGCGGCTCACTGTTAATAGAAGAAAGTGATTTAGGCGGGGCCTGCTTTTTAATCATTTTACAAAGGAAGTGATTCAATGGAAATTTGGTTACTGGAAGACGATTTTCGCATTGCGGCGATTCATGCTGACTATATTAAAGCGATTCAGCCGGATGCACAAGTACAGCAATTTTTAACGGGGGCCTCATTAAAGGAAGCACTCCTACATAAAACACCACCAACCGTCCTGTTGATGGATTTATATATTCCGGATATTACAGGCTATGAACTCGTTGCGTATGTACGGACACAATTTCCGAATATCCCTATCATTATGGTGACGGCAGCGGCTGAGCGTGCACATGTGGAAGCATTATATGCATATGGTGTATTCGATTATATTGTGAAGCCGTTTGATGAAGCAAGACTGCAAAAATCATTCCAGCAGTTTCATCGAATGCAATCTGCTTTGCAAAAGAATACACATTTCTCGCAACAAGACCTGGATACGCTGTTTTTCCGTCAAAATCATTCGATGACGACTGAAAAGGCACTGCCGAAAGGGATCGATACCTTTACGCTCGAACAGGTCATTCACTTATTTAAGGAGCAAGAGTACACAAAATTGACGGCGACACAGTTAAGTGAAGTCATCGGGACAAGTCGCTCGACAGCCCGACGCTATTTGGAATACTTAGTGGAAATGAACATTTTGGAGACGAAACTGCTTTACGGAACAGTCGGTCGTCCGGAACGTAATTATGTCCTCCGTGAAACTTATGAACAAAATTAGCTTTATTGTTTTTATTAAATAAATGAGCACATTCTTCCTCCTAACATAGAATTGTCATAAGATTATAAGAATTCTAAGCAATGGGGGTTGTTGAATGTTAAGTATTATTGGTATTATTACGATTTTAGTTATCGTTACGCTGTTAATTAGCGGACGTGTATCACCAATTGTTGCGATGGTTATTCCGCCAGTAGTGGCAATGTTTGTTGCAGGCTATTCGTTTGATGATTTAGGGGTATTTTTCAATGATGGAATTAGTTCTGTAATCAGTGTTGCCATCATGTTTATTTTTGCAATTATCTTCTTCGGGATTATGCAGGATGTCGGTTTATTCGAACCACTTATCAATAAAATGGTAGCGCTGTCAAAGGGGAATGTCGTGCTTGTGGCAATCGTTACCGTGATAGTCGCGGTTATTGCACAGCTTGATGGTTCAGGTGCTTCTACATTCTTAATTTCGATTACGGCATTATTGCCACTATATGTTCGACTTGGGATGAACCCGTATTTACTTCTATTATTAGTCGGCGGTTCTGCGGCGATTATTAATATGATTCCATGGGGCGGGCCATTAGGGCGTGTCGCTTCCGTTCTAGAAACAGATGTAACAGAGCTATGGCATCCGTTAATTAAAATTCAGGTCATCGGTGTTGTGCTGATGCTGCTACTAGCTGTCTTTATGGGCTTCCGTGAAAAACGCCTGATTGCGAAACGGGCGCAAACAGGACAAACATTGAAATTCGATTTAAGCAACAGTATTTTAAATGCTGAAACAGATGAAACGTTAAAACGTCCAAAACTGATTTGGGCAAATGCGATTTTAGCTATCGTTGTACTTGCTGTATTAATGTCAGGACTTTTACCAGCTGGCTTAGCGTTCCTGATCGGTGTCGCAATCGCTTTACCATTGAACTACCGCACACCGAAAGAGCAGATGGGACGTATTCAGGCACACTCATCGAACGCATTAACAATGGCTTCGATCATTATTGCAGCCGGACTGTTTTTAGGAATTTTAAACGGGACAGGCATGCTAACGGCTATTGCCAATAATGCCGTAAATATTTTACCAAGCTTTTTAGCACAGTACTTACATATTATTATAGGAGTACTTGGGGTACCGTTTGACTTGCTGTTAAGTACGGATGCGTATTACTTCGCGTTGTTCCCGGTTGTTGACCAAATCGGTTTAACATATGGCATCGATTCATTATCGACAGCGTATGCGATGATCATCGGTAACATCGTCGGCACATTCGTATCACCACTTGCACCAGCAGTATGGTTGGCACTAGGTCTGTCAGGTTTGGAAATGGGCAAACACTTGAAGTTCTCATTCTTCTGGATGTGGGGATTGAGTATTACACTACTGATTATTGCGGTTTTATTAGGTATAGTACAAATATAGATCGCTATTTTTAAAGAAGCTCCCTTTAATAGGGGCTTCTTTTTTCGATAGATTGGCGTTGTGTTGGTTTTCGTAGCATCTTTCTCTCTATGACGGCCATATCACTTAATAAATTGGTAAAAAATGATAATTATTTTTAATTAATAGAATCAATTTTCTGACAAATGGAATTTTATAGCAGGAAAATATCCTAAAATAACAAAATAATGATATAAAGAAGGAAAAAAGGACGAAAAAGCTTGTAATGGAAGTTTTTTAATAATAAACTGAATTTAGAAATATCTAAATATAGAATAAAGGGGAAAATTCATGAAAAAGAATCTATTAGCAAGTCTATTACTCGTACCAGCATTGTTATTAGGAGCGTGCGGTGGAGAAGAAACAGAAAAAAAATCAACATCAACTGATTCAGGCAAAGAAGTTTATACAGTAGGTATTGATGTTACATACCCACCATTTGAATTCGAAAAAGATGGTAAATATGTTGGGATTGATGTGGAATTAATCGAAGCAATTGGTGAAGATCAAGGTTTTGAAGTGGAATTAAAAGCAATGGACTTCAAGGGAATTATTCCGGCACTACAAGCAGGGCAATTAGACGTAGCTATGGGTGGAATGAGTATCACGGAAGAACGTAAAAATGTCGTTGACTTCACTGAGCCGTACTTCGATGCAGGTGTGTCACTTATTGTTAGTGAAGCAAATACAGATATTCAATCTGTAGAAGATCTAAAAGGGCAACGTGTAGCAGTTAAAAAAGGAACAGTTGGCGCAAACTATGCGACTTCGATTGCACAAGAAATTGGATTTGAAATGGTTCAATTTGATGATAGCCCATCAATGTTCCTAGAAGTACAAAACGGAAATTCTGTAGCATTATTTGAAGATTACCCAGTTATCTCATATGCAATCGCACAGCAAGATTTACCATTAAAAATTGTTGGTGACCGTTTAAATGATGACAAATACGGAATTGGCGTATTAAAAGGTAAAAACGAAGAGATTCTTGAGAAAATTAATACTGGTCTAGAAAACTTAAAAGAAAGCGGAAAATACCAAGAAATTCTAGACAATTATTTAGCTGAATAAAACGGTAAGCACGCGTATAGCGTGCTTATTTTTAAGAGGAGTGAAATATATATGGAAGTAGCAATCGCTGCGTTACCTTACTTGCTGGAAGGGTTAAAGATGACCCTTTACATCTTTGTTATTGCTATTGTATTAGGGTTTGCTGTCGGTCTTGTCGTAGCATTGTTCCGTTTAGCACCTTTAACAATTTTAAATATCATTGCAAAAGTCTTTGTTAATATCATCCGTTGTACACCAATCATTGTACAATTATTCTTCATCTACTTCGGTGTAACAAAGTTCATTCCGATGGATAATATTACAGCCGGAATCCTTGCGATTTCATTGAATGCCGGCGCTTATTTTTCTGAAATTATCCGTGCTGGAATTCAGTCAATTGATAAAGGACAAACAGAAGCAGCACGTTCACTTGGCCTTTCCGGGGCTCAGACGATGAAGGACATTATTATGCCACAAGCACTTAGAAGAATGCTTCCTACTTTTACGAACCAAGCGATTATTAGTTTGAAAGATACATCGCTATTATCTGTTATCGGTATAGCCGATTTAACTCAAAAAGGGGACATACAGGCTTCTGCTACTTTTGCTGCGTTTGAAATTTGGTTAACTGTCGGAGCAATCTACTTTGTGATTTTATATGCGTTAACATTGTTAAGTAATTACCTCGAAAGGAGAATGGCCCTGCGATGAGCATTATTACCGTGAAAAATCTTAAAAAATCATTTGGGATACTAGAAGTTTTAAAAGATATTTCTACAGAAATTAAAGAAAAAGAAGTTGTCTGTGTTATTGGGCCATCGGGTTCAGGAAAAAGTACCTTTTTACGTTGCTTGAATCGCCTTGAAGAGATTTCAGGCGGTGATGTCATTGTAAACGGTCATGCGATTTCCGCTAAAAATGCAAACTTAAATCAAATTAGACAAGAAGTAGGGATGGTTTTCCAACAGTTTAATTTATTTCCGCACAAAACCGTATTGCAAAATATCACATATGCTCCGCTAAAATTAAAAGGTTTAACGAAAGACCAGGCCAAGGAGCGGGCAATGGAACTGTTGAAAAAAGTTGGTTTAGTAGAGAAAGCCAATGCGTATCCTTCTGAATTATCAGGTGGACAACAACAGCGTGTGGCGATTGCCCGTGCACTTGCTATGCAACCGAAAATCATGTTATTTGATGAGCCAACGAGTGCACTTGACCCTGAAATGGTTGGGGATGTTCTTGATGTTATGAAAGACTTGGCAAGAGAAGGTATGACGATGATCGTCGTAACACATGAAATGGGCTTTGCAAAAGAAGTGGCGGACCGTGTTATTTTTATGGATGGCGGTTACATCGTTGAAGAAAACGACCCAATAGCGTTGTTTGAATCACCACAAGAAGAAAGAACAAAATCGTTTTTAAGTAAAGTATTATAGACAGGTGACAGAAGCCGGTTCGTACATGATTTGTACGGACCGGCTTTTTGTTTGCAATGATTTGTTGATTTTGTTGTAAAAAATGGATAATATGATGTGTGTCTAATTACAAAGAGTAGGATTTTTAAGGGGGAAGGAAATGTTAGTTTTCGGTTTACTTTCATACATATTGGTATTAGTAATTTTGTTAAAGGTGAACACTTATGTAGCACTCGGTTTTATTGTTATAACTTCACTAGTTTCTAATGCTTATTTACCACAGCTGAAAGGATATGTAGGGGAGCGGCGTATTCGCAAAATACTGGAAAGTTTAGGGGAGGAAGTCAAGATTTTTAATGATCTGTATGTCCCGAAAAAGAATGGGGAAATGACGCAGGTCGATCATGTTTTACTTTCGCCGAATGGCATTTTCGTAATCGAAACGAAAAATTATACGGGTTGGATTTTTGGTAGTGAAGATCAAAGAAACTGGACTCAAACAATTTATAAGAAAAAATCGCGATTCTATAATCCAGTCATGCAAAATAACACGCATATTAAAGCATTGCAAAATTACATAAATCTGAATGTGCCAATACATTCAATTATCGTTTTTTCGAATGCAGCAACATTTAAATTCAAGGAACCTTTTCAACAAGCACATGTTATTCAAACAAAGCATTTAAAACGAACAATTAAACAATATACAACACAGGAAATTTCAGGCGAACAACTTAGCCGGATTTCTCAGATGCTCCACACACTCATTCCTGAAACGAAACAGCAAAAGAAGGAAATTAAAAAGCGCCATCTGGAGCATGTAAAAGAGATCGCCAAACCCGCTAAGAAAAAAGTGAGTAAGTTGAAGGCGGAGCCTCTAATTGCCGGACCGGTAATTGTTGAGCCTGCTAGTGTTTCTAAGGATGCTACTTGTCCGAAATGCGGCAATAACTTGGTAATGCGCAATGGTAAGCGAGGCTTATTTTATGGCTGTCAGGGCTTTCCGAAGTGTCGGTTTACGAGGGATTTATGAACATTCTTTATGCTAATATGTAAATAATAATTAGCAATGATTCAAAACAAAGAAGGTGGCATTATGTCAGCAATCGAAATAATGTCCTGGCTGTTCAAGCAAGAAAGCATCAACCAAATTAGTAACAACGAACACTATCTGAACTACCCGGTCATCTACGTGTTAAATGGCAATAAAGAAGCTTACATTGGGGAGACGGTGTATTTTAAAAGCCGGATGAAAGCTCATTTAAGTGCCCGTAAAAATGTCAGTCAGATTAATCTCATCAAGCATGAAAAATTCAACCGTTCGGCAACATTTCATTTAGAAACGAAGCTGATCAATTATTTTCTTGGTGATGAAAAGTATACATTGCAAAACAAAAGTAAAACGGCGAGCGATTTTACGCACAATTATTACGACAAACCGTATTACGATCAGCAGTTGTTTAAAGAAATCTGGCAGAAGCTGCACGAGCAAAACCTGGTTGATCATGAACTGCATGTCATCGAAAACAAAGACATTTTTAAATTGTCGCCGTTTAAAGAACTCTCGATCGAGCAGCTTGAACTGAAAGAAAAGGTACTCGAGTTTTGTGAGAAACAAGTAAGTGCCATTCCTGAAGAGTACGGCAGTTTGTTGGTTATTGAAGGTGAAGCGGGCGTAGGGAAAAGTGTTGTGTTATATTCTAATGAAGCGCGGCATTAAAGGGCTGTACATTTATGCAAGTGATGAAGCATTACGAAATAAGTTATTGACGGGTCAACACCGAGAAAATAGGTAAACCAAAGCCAGGTACACATAAGATTCCTGGTGTACCTGGCTTTTTACCGTCTTAATCGTAAATAACATTTTTCCCTTCATCACTTAACTTCTTTAAAGACGCAAGCATATGATTGATGACATCATCGGAATGACGCTCCCATGAACCTAGTTCGGCTACAATCTTCAAAGGAGATTTCGAACGATAAGAGCGTGTTGGGTTTCCGGGGAATCTTTTGTCGGTAACGTTCGGATCATTTTCAAATTCACCTAATGGTTCCACAATATAAATCCTCTCTTTTGCTGTTGATCTTGCCAACTCAGCACCCCATTTTGCAGCTTCCAATGTTGCCGTGAAATAAATATAATTCGATTTCTTATCTTGGTAATTCGATAAGTGCTGAGGCTCTAACAAATCTCCAATTCGTAGTTCAGCTTTCGTGCCATGAAAAAAAGGACCTCGATCCAGGACATCTGTTTGATCTTTCATAGGACACACCCCTTTCGTTTTGTATATTTCAGTATAGTATGGAAATAGAAAAAGAGTAGTCTAAAAATATTTACCTTGAAATGGTATACTAATAGTAGAGAGTAATGAACGTCATACGTTTCACAAAAGTTTACATAGGGGAGTGACCGAGATGGAAACCGTATATTTTGCAGGCGGCTGTTTATGGGGTGTACAGGCGTTTATAAAAACATTGCCTGGTGTAACATTTACTGAAGCGGGAAGAGCGAACGGAACGACAAACACTTTGGACGGAGATTATGATGGATATGCCGAATGTGTCAAAACCGAATTTGATCCGAATGTTGTATCGATGCAGGAACTAATGGGGTACTTCTTAGAAATTATCGATCCGTACAGTGTGAACAAACAAGGTGAAGATGTCGGTGAGAAATACCGAACAGGTGTGTACAGTGAAAACGAAGCGCACTTGATTGAAGCAAAAGCATTCATTAAAGCAAGACCGGATGCTGACCAGATTGTAGTTGAAGTTCTGTCTCTGACAAACTATGTGAGAAGCGCGGAAGAGCATCAGGACCGATTAACAAGATGTCCAGATGATTACTGCCATATTCCTGAAGCGTTATTAAAGAAATATAAATGAAAAATGAACCTTCCATCTCAAATTTGACTGGAAGGTTTTTTTCGGTCGCATTACTGATTCAATCACATTCTTAACAAGTAAATTATTCATTTAACCATTTTGCGTCAAAATTTTACAGAATATTAACAACTTTATGATAATATAAAAGGGAGTTGGTTAGCCTTTGCTGATTGACCATAAATCGAATGTCTAGGAGGAGAAAAATGGTTAAAAATCGAAATGTACGTCTACTGTTTTCATGGGTACTAATTGTTTTCGTTTTAATTCAGCCTCTTCAATTTACTGTCACGAATGCAGCTTCCGGGGACGGATCATATTCTGCACCTTACTCGGTATCTCAGGCAATCAGCAATCAAAATAACTCCGTAAAAACAGTTCAAGGTTATATCGTAGGACAGCCTACATCAACAACGACAGTCCTTACTAAAAGTTTTCCGAATGACTATGCATTGGCCATAGCGGACAGTGTGAACGAAACGAATACCGCTAAAATAATCTATGTACAAATACCAACTTCTTTCCGCTCTTCTTACGGTTTGAAATCCAATCCTTCATTAATGGGGACAAGTATTAAAATAACGGGAACATTGTCAGCTTACTTTTCTCATCCTGGGTTAAAAAATGGCACTGCATTTACGTTACAGGAAGGAAATCCAACAACTCCTGATCCAACACCGGAACCAAACCCATCAACTGGAAACTATTACGATGCGGCTATTGGAAAAACGGGTGTCGCTTTAAAAACCGCTTTGCATAATATTATTGATGACCATACAGAAATATCATATGCCAATGTTTGGACAGCTCTGCGCAAAACAGATGAAGATCCGAACAATCCGAATAATGTCATTCTTCTTTATACTGGCCGATCCCAAAGCAAATTGACAAACGGCGGGAATGCGAATGACTGGAACCGCGAGCATGTTTGGGCAAAATCCCATGGCGGGTTCGGCACGTCAATGGGTGCAGGAACAGACTTGCATCATTTGCGTCCAACCGATGTCAGCGTCAATGGTACAAGAAGCAATCTTGATTTTGACAACGGCGGGAACGAGCATTCAGAAGCAGCCGGAAACTACTATGACTCGGATTCATGGGAACCGAGAGACAGCGTAAAAGGTGATGTTGCCCGGATGCTGTTTTATATGGCGGTTCGCTATGAAGGGGACAGCGGGGAAGTGGATTTGGAATTAAATAATAAAGTGAACAACGGCTCGGCGCCTTACCACGGGAAACTTTCGGTATTGCTTCAATGGCATAAACAAGACCCGGTCGACAATTTCGAACGGAACAGAAATGAAATTATTTATACAGATTACCAGCACAACCGCAATCCATTTATCGATCACCCCGAGTGGGCATCGGCTATTTGGGAATAAAATAACAAGAAATACTCTCCTTTATGTATATAGAATAAAGGGGAGTATTTTTATGCTTCCTGTTATATAATTTATGGAAGGGAGTGTTATAAATGGGCGAAATAGACATAAGTAAAGAGGCGATCGAAAAGGATTTGGCGTTGATTAAAACGTGTTTAAGACTCATTAATCAAGCGGTGATTTTAAGGGAACGCAGTGGCGAAACCTTTACCCCTTCTGAAAATGAAGAGTTACATATATTAATTTCTAAAATTGATAAGGATTTAAATGAACTTAAAGTGAACATAAATTATGATACAAGGTAAAGGGAGAGCTTTGAACGATCTAAAATCCAGTCTTTTGCCTTAACGTTGCCAACCAACTATAATGAAACGATAGATGGTTTTTAAAGGAGATCTTTTTAATGAATACACGAATGAATACAAGATATAAAATTACACGTCATGACCAAGCAGGCAATCCAACGCTCAGCCTGCAGGAATGCCAAAACTTCTTTGCGGCAAAACCGGATTTCGAATATAGAGATTACTACAGTGTTACACAAGACGGCGTTAATATGAAAATTAACGGCTACTTCTTCATGTGGCATATAGAAGGTCTGGAAATACCGTTCCGTTTTTACGAGAACGAGCTGTATGTTGCGGTGTCACACCCGGCAGTAATGGATAAAACAAAGGAAGTAGCGCGCGGCTTGGAAGCGAATTATATTGAGGGATAATTTCTATTCAGACAGTTGGGACCTGTAATCCGGGGCCGACTGTTTATTTGTTTAGGCTTATCATTTTTTAGGAAAGAAGGTTTTACAAATGAATTTATTAATTTTAGGCGGAACTGGCCGGGTTGGAAGTCACTTAATTAAGACAGCACTTCAGGACGATCATCATGTAACGATACTCGTTCGTACACCGGAGAAAATCCAAATCCAGCATAACAATTTAACGGTTGTTCAAGGCAATGTGCTTAGTAAGGAAGATATTGAGCAGGCGATGCATGGGGCGGATGTGGTGATAAGTGCATTGAATACGGATGGGGGAACGACTCTAACTGATAGCATGCCGCTAATTATCGATGCGATGAAAAAGGAAGGCATTAAACGAATCATCACTATCGGTACTGCCGGTATCCTGCAAAGTCGGGTAAGCTCTGAACTGTTGCGCTACCAGTCAAGTGAATCAAAGCGGAAACTAACCCGTGCTGCTGAAGAACACCATAAAGTGTACGAATTGTTGGAGCAGTCGGGACTTGATTGGACAATTGTCTGCCCTACATATTTGCCTGACGGTGAACGGCTTGGGAACTACCGGACAGAGCGAGACTTTCTGCCGCTAGATGGCAGTCAAATTTCAGTTCCGGATACAGCTGACTTTGCCTATAGTTTATTGCAAAGCGATGAATTTATAAAAGCGCGCGTGGGGGTCGCGTATTAACCTAATTTAGCCGATATCATTTTGAAAATGCCGATGCCTGTAAGCTTCAATGTCATTTTTTCATTATTTGAAAGGTGCTTCTCAACGTAAACAGACAGGTTATCGATTTTAATTTCATTATAGTTATGCACGTCTTTCGGCTTTCCTAAATGGGTCATCAATTCCTGGATAGGAGGTGCGCAGCAAGCGTTAACAGATATAGTTTTTACGGAAACAGGCTTGCCTTTTGACTGCATCCATTTTTTCGTATTTGTATCAAGTTCGATTTGCATGAAGGGTTCCTCGCTTTCGTAGAGAAGTTCTAATATCGCGGCTCAATGTTCTCATAAACTATAAATTGTTCTAATAAAATGTGATTTTCTAATATATATGTACGAACTTCTAATAAGTGTTTCCGATGTTCAAATATGTGCGGCGGAAGTTCTAATAAACTCTAGACATGTTTTAATATAACGGAAAATCTTCTAATATCCGTATTGCTTCTACCATATCATAAATCACAAAATATAAAAGAAACAAAAAACGAACGATTCGGATTCTCCGGAAAAGGAGCATTCAAAATCGTTCGTTTTAATTGTTATGAAGACAAAATATTTTCTGCCAAAACGCGCTGCACAGCATAAATATTCGTCGCTTTGTTAACCTTCTTTTGAAGAGGGACGCTATTGCCGGAAATCCAAATTTTCAACTCTGCATCTAAATCGAAAGTTCCGGCTGTTTCGATCGAAAAATTTGTAATGCTTTTGTACGGAATGGACATGTACTCCGTTTTTTTCCCAGTCATTCCTTGTTTATCAACGAGGATCAAGCGTTTGTTTGTGAAGATAAATGTATCTCGTATCACTTTATAAGCATGCTCGACTACTTCATTACTCGTAATAATTTCGGCAACCTCTTTTTGGATATCTTCTGCCTTCAATTCACTTGCATTGCCCATCAAACCATCAAAAATTCCCACTATGTTCACCTCATCTATTTTTTCCATTCTTTTAAAAGATATACTTGCGAATGATGAAGTTTATTCCAAAATATTAATTTAAATTAAAAAAATATATAATAATTTTCTCTTAAAATGAGTAAAAATATATGAGTTGGGTATTAATGCTGTATAACAAATTTGAAGGAGGAGTTCTATATGAATCATTTGAAAGCTATAGTTATTAAATTTGTGATGATTGCGGCAGTTTTAGGTATTATTCTTGCAGGATTTTTTGATTTCGCATTTAGCGACACATTAGTAATCAGTTTAGTGTTAACACTTTTAGCTTATGTTGTAGGGGACTTAGGGATTTTCCAAAATGCGGGTACTCACGCAGAGCAGGATAAAAGAAATATCATCGCTACATTATCAGATGTACTTCTAGCAGCGATTGTTATTTACTTTATGGCACAAAGCTATTCTGAAAACAACGATAATATTGTAGCAGCAGCCATTGTTTCGGCTGTAGTGATCGGTTTAGGGGAATGGTTCTTCCACAAATATATTGATAGACAAGTATTTGATAGTCCCCATGAAACAGATGCTCAAAGAGATTATTAATAGTTTCGTAATGGCGCTTTCCAATAAGGAGAGCGCTATTTTTATATAATAAACTAAAACAAAAAGAACACGGAAATTAATCCGTGTTCATTGTAATTATTTTCGAGTTGTCGTTGTTTCCCACATATCCTTAAGCCAAGCGTCAAACTGTGCGCCTTTTTCGCCTTCATATGTGTTGTAAATATCGATACGCATTTTTTCCAATTTTACTTTGAAGTTTTCGTACGTGTGGTCCGCAGGCAAACTCTTCTTAATACGTTTGAAAATTTTGCGCAGGTCTTTGAACAATTCGCCTTTAGGTGCTTCCGACTGTTCCACTTGATGACCCATTTTCTTTAACTGTTTTGCCGCAGCATCACGAACTTTTGTTACTAAATCCGCTTTCGCAACATATTGCAAAATTTTAATCGATTCATCCGCTTTGATTTTCGCTAACTCCTGAACTGCTTCTAAACGTGCTTCCCAGTCTGCTGTACGATTTACGGCCTTCTTTAATTCACTGAAATTTTCAGGTAATTGTTGTGCTGATTCTTGATTTTGTTGACTCATTATTTTGTCTCCTTTGTCATTGCCTTACTAGCAATGATCCGCTCCATCTATTATAGCATGAAAGTGAGGCAATTACTCGTTCTACTAGATGTGCGGTCTCGATTGCAGAGAGGCTGATTTTCTAATAAAGCTCTCCATTGTTCTAATATCCCAAAATTGTTCTAATAAAAGTGAGAAGTTTAATATAAATCCTATTTTTTCTAATAAGTGCTCTAAATATTCAAATAAACCCCGTCAATGTTCTAATATCCAATACAACACTTCTAATATGTTCCCAAACTTTTCTAATAAAATCCCACCCCACAGTCAACAGGAAAAAAAGCGCCCGACTAACTAAGATCTTCTAATAAACCCCGCCCCGGCACAACCTCAAACACGAAATCTCAACCCATTTCAGTTACACTCTTACTAAGCAATTTACAAAGGAGGAATTCAACAAATGTTTCCAAACAAAACTGTTATCGTAACAGGGGCAGCGCAAGGAATCGGGCGCTCCGTAGCAACTCATTTTGCAAAAGCCGGTGCAAATGTTGTCATCGCAGATATCGAACATGACTTAGGTGTCCAGCTGGCTGGGGAACTCCAAAAAGAAGGGTACTCCGCAATCTTTGCAGAGACAGATGTGCGCAGTGAAGAGAGTGTACGTCAATTGATGGAAATGGTAGCAACCCGTTTTGGCGAGATCCATATTTTGATCAATAATGCAGGAAAAGGGAAATGGATTTCGCCGCTGGAATTATCGCTTGACGACTGGAATGACATCATCAATACGAATTTGCGCAGTGTCTTTTTATGTTCGCGTGAAGCGGCAAAACGGATGAACAGTGGCGGAGCGATCATCAATCTTGCTTCAACACGTGCAGTCATGTCCGAACCGAATTCAGAAAGCTATGCCGCAACAAAAGGCGGAATCCTTGCCCTGACACATGCATTGGCGAGTTCGTTCAGTGAGCTTAATATTACAGTGAACAGCATCTCGCCGGGCTGGATTGAAACAGGGGATTACAATGCCCTCAGACCGTCCGACCATAACCAGCATTTTTCAAACCGTGTTGGCAAACCGGATGATATTGCCCGCGCCTGTCTGTATTTAGCGAACCCGGAAAATAACTTTATTACCGGGACAGATCTGACAATCGATGGCGGAATGACGAAGAAAATGATTTATGAAGAATAGTAGATTGACCAAAATGGCGCGTTCCTGCAAGAAGGAACAGCGCCATTTTCTATTAAAAAAAGCACTCTCCGTTCTATCATCGTAATTTAATACAGTTCTCAGTATTTTCTAATTTTGGGATGGTACATTTACAACTAATAAATTTTGGAGGGATGTTGAAATGAAAATTGTAATCGTACCATCGGGGTTTAAGGAATGTTTGGACGCAGAGGATGTCGCGTTAGCAATGGAGCGTGGGGTAAGACGATTTGACCCGACCGTTGATTTGGAAGTAATGCCAATGATTGATGGTGGTGAAGGGTTCGTAAAGACGATTGTTCGTTTAAGATTGGCTGCGGAGATTCAGGTACATCGGACGGAGGTGCAGGGATGGCACAAGCATTGGGCATTCGGTTTTTGGACGAAAACAAGCAAATCATCCATGTGAACGGCGGGGGAGATTTGATGGCGGTAGAATCTATTGTAACGGAACACCTTGATCCACGGGTAAAGAACAGCAGGGTGGGTGGCGATGGCCCTCATTGCATTTATTATTTTAATGAATGCGGCAGAACCTGATTTATTGTACAACTCATTATTTGAGAAAGTCGTGTGGCTCATGATCGGCGCGTTTATTATCGGGGAGGCCGTTAAAAGAGCTGGACTTGCCGAGCGACTAACACTGTTCATCTTAAGTAAATCAAACAAAAAAGAGAATGTCGTGCTCGGGCTAAGTACGGTATTGTTTACATCGGCCTTCTTCATCCCTTCAACATCAGGGCGGGCAGCATTATCGGAACCTCATAAAGATTAGCGCCATTTTAATGCCCCTTTATATATTCATCATCATGCTGTTCTACTTTACTTTTTGGCAATGGACTGGCATGCAATTATAAAGTTAGTGTCAATTTTCCATTTGGGGAAATTGACACTTTTTTTCTGCATTTTGCACATTTTCTAGCTTTTATTAACTAATAGTTCTAAATTTAAACATTGTTCAGAAAATAAAGATTGTTTTTATTATTACCCTGTTATAATATAAAGCTTATTAAATAACTAGGAATTAACAGTGGAGGCATTTAGCATGAAAAAATTACTATCAATTGTTACATTATCAGCGCTTGTTTTAGCAGCATGTGGTGGTGACAAATCGGAAGAAAACGCAAGCGAGGCAAAAAATAAATTAGAGGAAATCCAGGCAGACGGAAAAATCCAAATCGGTCTTGAAGGAACATTCCCTCCATTTAGCTTCCATGATGAATCAGGAGCATTAACAGGCTTTGAATATGAGATTGCTGATCAAATCGCAAAAGACCTTGGTGTTGAAGCGGAATATGTTGAAACAAAATGGGATTCTTTAATTGCAGGTTTAGATACAGATAAATACGATTTCGTTATTAACAACGTATCGATTACAGATGAGCGTAAAGAAAAGTACGACTTCTCAACCCCATATATGAAATCAGAAGCGGTAGTTGCTGTACATACAGATAACACAGAAATTAAAGAGCCGGCTGACATGGACGGCAAAAAATCTTCACAAACAATTACAAGTAACTTTGCCCGGGATGCAGAAGCGCTTGGTGCAGAAGTTGTTGCTACAAATGATTTAATGAGTTCAATCGAGCTTGTTGTACAAGGCCGCGCAGATGGAACAATCCATGACCGCGTGACATTCCTGACATACTTGCAGGAACAGCCAGACACGAAGTTGAAAGTCCTGGACGGTGCGATCAATTCAACTGATATCGCATTAATCTTAAATAAAGAAAACGATGAATTCCGTGAGAAGTTAAATGAAATTATTAAAGAACGTACAGAAGACGGTACATTCGAAGCAATTTCGGAAAAATATTTCGGTGAAAATGTTATTTCAAACAACTAATGGAAAGGTCGTTTCGACGGCCTTTTTTACGTGGATTTAACTATAGAAAGGAGTGTTAGTGGATGAGTAGAGAAATGGATATTTTACTTAACTCGATCTGGCCGATTTTAAAAGCAGGACTTCTTGTTACCATTCCGCTATCGCTCATTGCCTTTGCCATAGCATTAGTCATCGCAGTCGTGACGGCACTGGCTAGAATCTCAAACTATAAAGTATTACGCTGGATTTTCGGTACTTACGTCTGGGTATTTCGTGGAACACCATTATTGGTGACATTGTTTATCGTATTCTTCGGTCTTCCGAAATTGGGGATTACTCTTGATGCATGGACAGCGGCTATTATTACATTCTCTCTGAATACGGGCGCCTATGCATCTGAATCGATTCGAGCTTCGATTTTGGCCATCCCAAAAGGACAATGGGAAGCAGCAGAATCTCTCGGTATGACGTATTGGCAAATGATGCGACGAGTTATCGCACCGCAGACTGTCCGAATTTCATTGCCTTCAGTAGCCAATGATTTTATCGATTTAGTGAAAGGCACATCCTTAGTTGCGAGTATCACACTGGCGGACTTATTCATGGTCGGGCAGCAAATTACCGCACGTACATATGAGCCGCTAATGATTTATTCACTTTGTGCGGTCATCTATTTAATCTTTATTAGTATATTGATGGTCATTCAAGGCCGCCTGGAAAAGTACGCATCGAAGTATGTATAAGAGTGTCAAGTGAAGCGCTAGAAGGGAGGGCTTATTATCGTACAATTTCAGCAAATGTCGAAGTTCTTTGGCGAGAACGAGGCATTGAAAAATATCAATTTAACATTTCATGAAGGCGAAACAACAGTTATTTTAGGTCCATCCGGTTCAGGGAAGTCAACGCTGTTACGCTGTATCAATTTATTGGAGCGACCTGAAAAAGGAATTTTGACAGTCGGCAACCAGACAGTTGAACTGAACAAGCCGATCTCTCAAAAGAACCTACTTTCAATTCGTCAAAATTCGGCGATGGTATTCCAAAGCTTTAATCTGTTTCCGCATATGAAGGTGCTTGAAAATGTGATGGAAGGGCCGGTTACCGTTTTAAGGAAAGATAAAGCGGCTGCAAGACAAAAGGCGCAGCAATTATTGAAGAAGGTTGGCCTGAGTCATAAAACAGATCAGTATCCTTCGCAACTATCCGGCGGGCAGCAGCAGCGTGTCGCCATTGCAAGAGCATTGGCAATGGAGCCGCAGTTTTTACTGTTCGATGAGCCGACGAGTGCACTGGATCCCGAGCTTGAGGGGGAAGTGCTGAAGGTGCTGAAGGATTTGGCGGAGGAAGGCAAGTCGATGATTATCGTAACGCATAACCTAAATTTCGCGCGTGAAGTGGCGGACCGGATTTTATTTCTGGAAAACGGCGAAATCGGCTATGACGGTGTAACCGAAAACTTCTTTACAGCGAACAACAACGAACGGATTCAACAATTTATAAAATCTATGCAATTTATCTAACTAGGGGGATTCAACATGCCAACAGAGAAAACAAATGTAGAGAGCTTTGATTTAGACCATACGAAAGTAGTGGCACCATACGTACGACTTGCCGGTACAAAAACAGGAGCGAAAGGCGACGTCGTAACAAAATACGATATCCGTTTTAAACAGCCGAACAAGGCACATATGGAAATGCCGTCATTACACTCTTTAGAGCACTTAATGGCAGATCGTATCCGCAATCATAGTGAGGATGTCGTTGATTTATCGCCAATGGGCTGCCAAACAGGCTTTTACCTGGCATTACTGAACTACAATGACTATGACGGAGTATTAACGATTATTGAAAATACGTTGAAAGATGTGCTGAAGGCAGAGTCAGTACCAGCATGTAATGAAGTACAATGCGGCTGGGCGGCAAGCCATAGCTTAGAAGGCGCAAAAGCATTGGCTGAAGAATTTTTAGCAGGCCGCGCTGAGTGGCATGTCGTTTTCGGAGAATAATTGATGAAGCAAGTCTCCTGTGAGGGTTTTCTCGCAGGAGACTATTTTATATGGGGAAGAATATTGGAGCAATTGGTTTAAATATTCTTGTAAATAGGTTATTAATAAACTAATAACAGAGTACCCAAAAGGAGAATATTGATGAACAATATCTCAACGACAAATTTAACGATGAAAAGAGAATTTAATGTAAAGCCTGAAAAAGTGTTTGATGCATGGCTGAATCCTTTCATGATGAAAAAGTGGTTCTTTACATTAGAAGGAACGAACAAGGTCGCACAAAATGACCCGAAAGTAGGGGGGACTTGGGAAATCGTAGACCACAGAAAGGGAGTGGACTACCGAGCAATCGGAGAGTACTTTGAAATCGATCCTTCTAAAAAAATCGTGTTCACTTTTAAAATGCCGCAATTCAGCGAGCTGGCAGATACGATTACAGTGGAGCTGAAGGAAATGGGGCAAGGCTGTGAAAGGACGTTTACCCAATTGATCCATGTTGAGAACGAAGAGAATTGGACAGATGCTGATACCGTAAAAGCCCTAGACGAAATGCGAGAAGGTACGGAACAAGGGTGGAATTTAATGTTCATGGGGCTGAAGGAATTAGTGGAGACAGGAAAAGTGAGCTATCAAGGTTAGAGTACGCAGAATGAAACATGATCAAAAAAGCATCTCCGGAACGAGGTGATGCCCTTTAAATTGTGGGAAGGAAAGTTCGCGAAATACTTGATTTTAGTGAAAGAAGGGGGAAGGTAACGATGAAAAGTGCAAAACCATTTTTAATGTTCCAAGGCGGCGTTGCAGAAGAAGCGATGAAATTCTATACATCCATTATGGCAGATACGAAAATTACGAGCATTGTCCGCTATGGTGCAAATGAAGGCGGAGACGAAGGAACAGTCATGCAAGCTACTTTTTCGATAAAAGGACAGGAATATATGTGCATTGACAGTAATTTAAAACATGAATTTGACTTCACGCCGTCATTCTCTATTTTTATTACATGTGATACGGAAGAAGAAATCGACGAACTTTATGAAAAATTGCTTGAAGGTGGTCATCCGCTAATGCCACTCGGTGATTACGGTTTCAGTAAAAAGTTCGGCTGGCTAAATGACCGTTTTGGCGTATCGTGGCAGTTAAATCTACCTAATTAAACTTTGCGTCGGGTGTATCAATTGGTGTGGCGCGATAGACCCGGCGCTCGTTTTCTAATAAAGGGCTTAGTTGTTCTAATATAGTCTGAAATCTTCTAATAAAAACGATATGCCAGTGCAAAAAACTCTCATAAAATCCGGTCCTGAGTTCAGTTCTAATAACCGCCTCAACTATTCTATAAAACCCTCTGACAAACTATACCATCTCAGATCATTCACTCACCCGGCATTCTGATAAAGCATCCCGCCAAATGCCCTGTTTCTTACCATGATCTTCAGCAAACCATAGCCTAAAAGCGCTCCTGCAAACGAACTCATCATAAATGCCGGGACAAAACCGAACAGCGCCGCTTCTTGTCCTAAAAATAAAATGGCAATCGGATAAGTAGCCATCGCACCGAGCAACCCTGTGCCGATCACTTCACCTACCGCTGCAAACGATAACTTCTTCGTTTTCGCAAATAGAAACGCGGCGAGAAGTGCACCAATCATACTTCCCGGATAAGCGAATAAACTACCTGTCCCCATCAAGTTTCTCAACGTCGACGTAAGAAACGCCTGTAATACCGCATACCATGGACCGAGCAGTACAGCCGATACGACATTGGCAAAGTGCTGAATCGGAAATATTTTGGCAAAACCTAATGGAATATACACCATACTGCTGAGAATCGTTGTAATCGCTGCGATAATCGCTGAGTATGTAAGCTTTCTCGTTTTATTCATTTCTACCTTCCTTTACAATAATTTTTTGCAACAAAAAAACCACTTTCAACTATAGAAAGTGGTATCGTAGCCTATACAAAAAAATAAAAATAGGGGGTCGACACTACTTTCCTACGCTAGTATTACCTAGATCAGGTGCAAAGGGTACTTCTCAGCCAAAAAGGCGCCCCTAGTAGTTTTCATATTCAATTACGAGCAGATTTTCTTCTGCCAATACTGGTTTAATTTCACAGTTATCATAACATGGCCATCTCAGTATGCAAATGGTTTTTTGTAATTTAATTCCTTTGACCGAGAAAAATTATTGCTGATACCCGCCGCCATAGTTGCCGGGCTGGGCATGTTGCCACGGATTTGGCGGACCGATGAAAGTATTTGGTCTGACAGGGGCAACTGCCTGCGTCCATAAATTTTCGTTCATTCCATATGTGTGGGCCATAATATTTGAAGGTGTCAGCTTGAGCAGATCAGAACCTAAAATGACTTCCGGTGTCGGAGCATTGAATATGGCGAGCAGATGCGTGTTGTTTTGCGTAGCGACTTCGTAATGCCACCACCCTTCAGGAACGTTCGCCACTTGACCGGGAGTAATCGGGAAATGCATAAGCTGTTTCGTAAACGGATTCAAGATCGAAACAACCGCACTTCCCGTAATACAGTAGACAAGTTCCGCCGCATTTTGATGGTAATGAGGCTCAATGACATTGTTGGCATTGAGATAAATATCGAGTAATGATACATTATCAAGCGTATTTAACTGGTTTATGCCCAATAGATTAATAAAATTATGCTGATCTTTAATGAATAATGGGTTTTTATTAACATCGAATGTAAACTGTGTATGCGGCGATGTGTAATCAATAGTCGGACTCAAAATTTCACCTCTTTTATTGTTGTAGTTAACGTATGCATTAATATATCTTTTCGTGCTTAGGCATATTCAGGAAAGCGCTGATCACTAAACTTTCATTTAAAAATACACATATAATGCATTAAAAATCTTGAAAATCAGCATACATAGTGGGACCCCACATATCCGGAGTGAAGCAATCCGGTTTAGGTCGAGAATTTGGATCACACTCATTTGCTGCGTATACAGAACTACAAGACCTGACTGTTCCAAAGAGCGGCGAATTGCCGTATTTTCCTGAATAACAGAAAAAGAAGACATAGGTAAAGGAAACTGAAACCTACGCCTTCTTTTTGTCATTCTGCCAAAGGGTCGTATTGACGCAAAAAAAGGAAATTGGACTATTTCTCTGTAGTTGAATGAGAAATAGTCCTAATAAGTGATTATCGTGTACTATTATTTATGGGTTTTAAAAGTGGCAACCAGCTCGTTTAATTCTTCCGCTAAATTTGCCAGTGCTTGTGTTGTTGCGGCTGTTTCTTCGCTTGCGGCGGCGACTTCTTCACTTGTGCCAGTAATGCTTTGTACCGCGTTCATTATATCATTGGACTGCGCGGATTGCTGAGAGCTTGCAGAGGCAATACTTTCAATCGAGTTCATCACATTGGCTGAATGGGAAGATTGCTTGGCACTCGCTGAAGCGATCTCCATTGTTTTTTCGTTTGCCTGTGTCATCATTTCTGCGATATGTGTAAAGGCTTGTTCAGTACGTTTTGTTGTTTCTACACCTTCAGCTACTGCAATGGCACTGAGGGAAGTATTTTTCTGGATGCCTTTAATAATAGAAGTGATTTCTTTTGTGGCTTCGCTGGATTGCTCTGCCAGTTTCCGTACTTCGTCTGCAACAACCGCAAAACCTTTTCCGTTTTCACCAGCCCGTGCTGCTTCAATAGCTGCATTTAATGCAAGCAGGTTTGTCTGACTTGCGATTGTATCGATTACTTTAATAATATCATCAATGCGAGCTGCATCTTTTTCGAGGAGTGCCATCTGCGTACTGATACTTTCCATACCCTGAATTGATTCCTGTACGACTTTACTGCCGTCTTTGGCTGTAGTCGTAAGTTTCTCGGTCAATACGGCTGTATCATTCGTGTTTTCCGCTACGGCATTAATGGCCGTATTTAACTCTCCGAACAATTCCCTCATCGTTTGCGCATCATGTTCCTGACTATGTGCGCCTTTTACAATCTCTTTAAACAGTTCGTTAATTTTTTGTGAATCATTTGCCTGTGTTGATGCACTGCCAGCCACTTCCTCGGTTGTGGCAGATATTTCCTGAGCAGAAGCAGAAACACTCTCTGCTGACTGAAGGATACCTTCTACGGTCCTACGTAGATTGTTTACCATCTTATTCACTGAACGGGCCAAATCACCAACTTCATCTTTTGAATGAATTGTAGTGCTTGCTGTTAAATCTCCATTTGCGACTGTCTCAACCAGTTCGGATACTTCTTTTAATGGTTTCGAAATAAGTCTGGAAATGACCGCACCCAGCCCAATGTTGACTAGAACAGATAGACCGATAAGTATTATAGTAAATGTTCTTGAAGAACTATATATTTCGTCTGACTCTTGATCCGTAGCGTCAGCTAAACTGATATTCAGATTGATCAGCTCATTGATATAACCCTGAACTGCATTTCCGGATTCATTAAATTCCTGAGCCATTTTTAAATAGTTGTCAATATTATTTGCGTAAGCATAATTAACGGCTGTCTCGTATAAAGACAAATATTCGTCGAATTCAGGATGAAATTGATCAAGAATGACTTGTTCTTCCGGAGTAATTTCACCATCTTCGTATTCCACTATATTATTCTTTATATCTTGAATAATCTGCAACCGTATATCATTAAATGTATCTTTTTGTTCTTCTGTTTGCGCAACGAAGACCATGTCGCGGATCTGGACACGAAGGCGTTGGTAATCTGTTTCCACTGTCCCCAGGTCAGTTATTGGTAGAACACGTTCGTCGTACATAATACCTATTTGTTCTTCCATTTTATTCAAATTAATCAAACCAGTTATTCCCACTGCACCTAAAACGATGTTCATGAAAAGAAACGTAATGATCAACTTGACAGATGTTTTTAAATCTTTAAACCATTTCATCCTGTTACCTCTGCTCTCTTGATAATATTAAAATACATAATTTATTACAGAATTTATAGGAATACGACGAATTTTATTGTTTAAAAATAATTTAAGTGTACACCATATAATTTCATGCCAACTTTAGTATTATACACACTGTTGTTATGATAAAAAAGTACTATTTTAGAAAAAATAAAAAAATAAAAAAGTTACAGTGATTTTAAACAAAGTATTAAAACAAGGTTTACACATTCAGAATTGTAGATAAGGTTAAGATTTTACTTTAGCTCTGTACACTAGGAGGAACCTCCTCGGAGTCGGTCCGTAAAATGGAGTCATATATAGAGGATGGAAATGGGGAATTAGAAGCAATAACATAGAAGCTGACCATAACCGATACATTTGGCGATGGTCAGCCTAATACTTATTCAGAAAACGGATTCGGTACTGGTTGCAGACGCTCTTGGACTTTCTTCGCAACGACCGTTTTTCCTTTTGAAGGAACGGTATTTGGTATCGAAGATCTTGCTTCGAGGTCTTCCCAGAAGTCCGCGTTTTTAATCCCTAACACTAACGGGTTGAACGTTGGGTTAAGCCCCAAGCGTTTTTGCGTATCGTAATCTTTCAGTGCTATTAAAGCAGTTTTAGAAAGAAGTACAATTGTAATAACGTTTACCCAGCCGAGCATCCCGACACCTAAATCGGTAATCGCCCAAATTAGTGTAGCCGAATTCACTGCACCGAAAATAACCATACCTAGAAGGCAGATGCGGGCAGTATGCGTAATGACTTTGCCTGCTTTGCCGATATTCAACATTTCTTTAATGAAGGCAATATTTGTATCCATTTTGTAGAAGTACGTAATTAACGTAGTAAAACAGAACAGGAATAATGAAATTGTCATAAAGTACTGGCCGAATGTCGGAGAAATCAGTGTACTCATCGCAGACTGTGTATAAACTTCAGGATTAGCACCTGGAATATTGGATACGATGGCCTCGCCAGCACTTGGCGCAACATTGTACATACCTGTAATTAAAATCATAAACGCTGTCGCTGTACAGATTAAAAACGTATCAATATAAATAGAAAACGCCTGTACTAAACCTTGTTTGGCAGGGTGAGAAACACTCGTTGCACCGGATTCAAACGTTTCCGTACCTAACCCGGCAGCACTTGAGAATACACCACGCTGTACACCCATTGCAATGGCTGTTCCGACTAAACCTGCAAATGTAGCATTCAAGTTAAGTGCACTAGTTACAATCAATGAAAACATCGCCGGAATTTCAGAAATGTTAACGACTAATAAAGCGATACAAATTGTCACGTAAGCTAAAGCCATAAACGGAACTAAATATTCAGAAACAGTGGCAATTCGCTTTACACCACCGTAAATGATCACGGCCATTAATGCAGCAAGCAGTAAACCTGTTACAAGTGGAGGAACATTGAATGATTCCTGAACCGTTAAAGCGATTGTGTTTGCCTGTACTGTCGGCCATAAAATTCCGATAACGATAATTAAAATTGTCGCTGAAATAATTGAAAACCATTTTAAATTTAGGCCTTTGTAAATATAAAACGGAGTTCCGCCGCGATATTCACCTTCGATTTTACTCTTGAAAATTTGAGAAAGGGTAATTTCAATAAATGAAGTGGCTGCACCTAAAAATCCCATAACCCACATCCAGAAAACTGCACCAGGACCACCGAGGCTGATGGCCGCTGCAACACCAACAATATTACCTGTACCGATACGACTTCCTAATGACATCGCTAATGCCTGGAAAGAAGAAATCCCGGCACTGTCATTATTTTTCTCAAACAGCAATGTGATCATATCTTTGAAACGCCGTACTTGAACAAATCGAGTTCTCAGCGTAAAAATGAGACCTACCGCCAAAAATAAAAAGACTAACGCATTACTCCAAACATACTTATTCAAAAAATTCACGATTTCCAACATTCATGTACCACGTCCTTTTTATTTTTATAAATCATTTTTTTAAGTAAAACTGCACAGCAAGTTTTTTATGTAGAACTTTTTTCTGTCATCAGAAAAAGTGTTATTACTGTAAATAGCACAAACAAGCGGTTGTTAAACAAAAATATTTCCGATGGGTAGTATTTTTATTGCATTTTATGTAGCCAAAAAGCTGTCGTGGCAGGAGTTTTACTACTGGAAATAAAAATTGAAATTGCTTGTTGGATACTCCAGATTAGCGTGAAGTTTTTCCGAAGAATAAACAGGGAACTGATTACCAACAATGTTACTCATATAAAGGAGATGGATGAAATGACAAACTCGGTACCGAAGGAAGAAGGGCTTGACAACAGTCTGAGCCTTTTGAGGGAAGGTTATCTGTATATTTTAAATAGGCGCCAAAGCTTCCAGTCAGATATATTCGAAACACGGCTGCTAGGAAAAAAGGCGATCTGTATGGGCGGGAAAGAAGCGGCGGCTGTTTTTTACGACAACAGCAAATTTAAAAGAGAAGGTGTTGCACCAAACCGTGTTGCCGAAACATTGTTTGGTAAAAAGGGTGTGCAAACATTGGATGGCGATGCCCATAAGCACCGTAAACAAATGTTCATGTCGCTCATGTCCCGCGAACGACTTCAAAAACTGAATGAAATCCATGCGAAACAATGGGAAAATGCATTGGACAAGTGGCAGCAGATGGAAGAAATCGAACTGTACGAAGAAACATTGGAAATCATGTGCCGTACTGCCTGTGAGTGGGCAGGTGTGCCGGTGGAAGAAAAGGAAATCAGGAAACTTGCGGACGATTTACGGGCGATGTTCGAGTCGGCAACTGCTGTCGGTCCATCGCATTGGGCGGGAAGACATGCGCGAAACCGGGTGGAAAAGTGGGTAGGCGAGTTGATCGACCAAGTACGTGATGAGAAATTAAGTCCTGAAGAAGGTACGGCATTGCTTGAATTTTCTTGGCACCGGAACCTTGAAGGAAATCTCCTTGAAACAAAAGTAGCCGCTGTGGAAGTCATCAATATTTTACGACCGATCGTCGCGATTTCCGTTTACATCAACTTTTCTGCACTTGCTGTTCATCATTATCCTGAAGAGCGTGAAAAACTGAAATCCAGTGACGGGAAACTGGCACAGATGTTTGTACAAGAAGTGCGCCGCTTTTATCCATTCTTCCCATTTGCCGCTGCGGAAGTGAAGGATGAATTTACTTGGAACGATTACACATTTGAAGAAGGAACATTAACGTTATTGGACCTGTATGGCACAAATCATGACCCGACTATTTGGGAGAACCCCGACGTATTTAAGCCGAGTCGATTTGAAAACTGGGATGACAGTCCGTTCAGCTTTATTCCGCAAGGTGGAGGCGACCACTATTTGGGCCACCGTTGTGCAGGAGAATGGGTAACAATCGAAGTGATGAAAGTGAGCCTCCATTTTTTAGTAAACCGAATGACTTATGATGTACCGGAACAAGATTTAAGCTACAGCAAAGTGAGCATTCCAAGTCTCCCTAACAGTAAAGTGATCATTAGAAATGTCCGGCGATTATAAAATGAATTGGCTAAAGAGACCGGACTGTTAACCAGATCACCCATTTTCTCCGTGAGAAAATGGGTGGTTTTTTGCTGAATGGAAAATTAATTTTCGTTCCGGGAGGCTTTCTTCGGACATGATCGTATATAAACGCGGCTCTTTCTTTCGCACGAACATCAAAAATATGCTAATGAATGTCGTTAAAATCCAGAGACTTTTAAATGACAGAAAATTATAATAATTAAAATCGGAAAAGGAGAGAAGTTCTTTTTACTACCTTTCAGGCAAGAAATAAATAGAAAGTAGGGGATTTTACATGCAACGTTCAAAACGGTTTGAGATTTTAGAAGATAGACCCGTCAATAAGGATGGATTTGTAAAAGAATGGCCGGAAATGGGATTTGTGGCCATGGCGAGCCCCAATGATCCAAAACCTTCGATTAAGTTGGAAAATGGAAAGATTATTGAATTGGATGGCAAAAAAAGAGAAGACTTCGATATGCTCGATCAGTTTATTGCAGATTATACAATTGATGCGACGATTACCGAACAGGTGATGGCTCTTGACAGTTTGGAAATTGCACGGAAACTTGTTGATATCAATGTCCCTCGAACTGAAATTGTCGAGCTGTCGAAAGGATTGACACCTGCAAAATTATTGGAAGTGCTCAATCATATGAATGTGGTAGAAATGATGATGGCTCTGCAAAAGATGCGGGCTAGAAAAACACCGTCCAATCAATGTCACGTAACAAATGTCAGAGATAATCCTGTACTGATGGCTGCGGACGCTGCAGAAGCAGGATTATACGGATTTGACGAGCAGGAAACAACGGTGGGAGTCGTTCGGTATGCGCCTTTCAATGCATTAGCTTTACTGGTAGGATCGCAAACGGTAAGGGGCGGGATTCTGACGCAGGATTCATTGGAGGAAGCAACTGAACTCCGTTTAGCCATGCTTGGTCTGACTTCATATGCTGAGACCATTTCGATTTACGGAACTGAGCCGGTTTTCATTGATGGAGACGATACACCTTGGTCCAAATCATTTCTAGCTTCTGCATATGCTTCCCGCGGTGCTAAAATGCGTTTTACGTCAGGAACAGGTTCAGAGGTACAAATGGCTGGAGCAGAAGGGAAATCAATGCTTTATCTGGAACTTCGCTGTGTAATGATGGCAAAAGGGGCGGGAGTTCAAGGACTGCAAAATGGCTCTATTAGCTGTATCGGTATACCGGCATCGGTTCCGAGCGGGCTACGTGCTGTTTTAGCTGAAAACTTAGCCACAATGATCTTTGACTTGGAAGTAGCCTCTGGAAACGATCAAACATTTTCGCATTCAGAAATTCGACGTACTGCAAAAATGCTTTGTCAAATGTTACCGGGAACGGACTTTATCTTTGCCGGATTTAGCGCCGTACCAAACAATGAAGATATGTTTGCCGGATCTAATATGGACTCAAGTGACCTAGATGATTATTTAATCATTCAACGGGATTTGATGGTTGATGGCGGATTAAAGCCAGTGGATGAAGAAACAGTGATCGAAGCGCGTTATCAGGCGGCCAAATCCATGCAAGCAATTTTTGATGAACTTGGGTTTCCTGCCATCACTGAGGAAGAAGTGGAAGCTGCCACTTATGCCAATAGCAGTGACGATATGCCAGCAAGAAATGTTGTAGAAGACTTAAAATCAGCTGAACAAATCATACGAGATGGAATTTCCGGTTTTGATATTGCACTTATATTAGCCAAAAGAGGCTATCGACAAACAGCTGAACGAATTTTCGATATGTTGAAGCAGCGAGTAGCAGGGGATTATCTTCATACATCAGCCATTATCAATAAGGATAATCTGGTTATGAGTGCTGTAAATGATGAAAATGATTACAGCGGTCCCGGAACAGGCTATCGTCTCAGCCCAGAGAGATGGGAAGAAATTAAAAATATTCGCCAAGCAATCAGCCCGAAAGACTTTGATTAGGGGGAATTTGATATGACGACATCGGCATTTACTATCAATATGAAATTAACGGAAATAGGACAGGCAACTAAAGGAACCAATCCGAGAGAAGTAATTGTAGTACTGGGGCCTGCTTATGGAAAAGAATTGAACAAAACGATTGTAAAATTGGATCATGCGGCCGTTTTACGTGAAATCTTATCAGGCATTGAAGAGCAAGGAGCTATTCCAAAAGTTATTCGAAGTTTACGCACCGCTGATTTGGCATTTATGGCACACGGAGCAGCGCAACTGAGTGGTTCCGGAATCAGTATCGGCTTGCAGTCAAGGGGAACGGTCGTTATTCACCAGCGTGACCTGGATCCCTTAAGCAATCTTGAATTGTTTCCACAGTCTCCGGTTATTACGTTAGACATGTATCGAAAGATTGGGCAAAATGCGGCCAAATATGCATTAGGAGAAAGCCCTAATCCCGTCCTGGTCGTGAATGACGCGATGACACGTCCAAAATATCAGGCGATTGCGGCTGTACTGTACTTAAAAGAATGCCAGTCACTCGTCCCACATCAAAAAGCAATTGAAATAAAAGCGGAATTTTCAATTACCGAATAGGAGGAATGGAAAATGGGAAATCAGGTCCAGGAAAAAAAGAAGGGATTAACAAAAGAAGATTATCCTTTAGGTTTGAAAAGCCCCGATTTATTGTTTACGACAACTGATAAAGCATATGACGAGTTAACGTTGGATGCAGCTTTGGCGGGTGACATTACTGGCAGCGATCTGCGAATTAGCCCAAGAACTTTGGAGATGCAAGCGGAAATCAGTGAAAGTATAGGCAGAACACAACTTGCAAAAAATTTCCGTCGAGCAGCAGAAATGATTAATATTTCGGATGCGCGTATATTGGAGATTTATAATGCGATGCGTCCAAATCGTTCAACAAAAGAAGAGTTATTGATAATCGCCCAAGAACTTGAAGAAGAATATGGGGCTGTAGAAAATGCCAGCTTAATCCGTGAAGCAGCAGATGTCTACGAGAGAAGAGGGAGATTAAAGGAAATTGAGGACTGAGTGTTATGAAAAAAATTTTAGCCGGCGTAGATATCGGCAATTCCTCAACTGAAGTAGCGATCGCACAGCTAGAAGGAGGTTACGCAAACTTTCTTTCTCAACATCTGGTTAAAACAACGGGAATAAAAGGAACGACTGACAATGTGAAGGGGATCTGTGTTGCGATACAAGAAGCAGCCAAAAAAGCATCGATTCCATTAGCCGGTATTGAGCTGATTCGTTTGAATGATGCCGTTCCTGTAATTGGTGATTTAGCGATGGATTTAATCAGCGAAACGATTATCACGGAATCTTCAATGATCGGTCATAATCCAGATACGCCAGGTGGAGCAGGTATGGGGATCGGGATAACGGTTTTACTTGGTCAGCTGAGCACGGTTGAAGGTAAAGAGCAGGACTATATTGTGGTTATCCCGAAAGAGGTTGACTATGAATGGGCTGCTTATCAGATAAATAAAGCCGAACAGAATGGAATATCAATTACAGGTGCTATTGTGCAAAAAGATGACGGGGTGTTAATCCATAACAGGTTAATAAAAAAAATCCCGATTGTAGATGAAGTTTCCCTCATAGAAAAAGTGCCACTTGCTAAATTGGCGGCAATTGAAGTAGCTTTACCGGGATATGTCATTCGTACATTAAGCAATCCATATGGACTTTCAACTGTTTTCAATCTTGATCCGGATCAGACGAAGCAGATTGCCCTTGTTGCGAAAGCCTTAGTGGGAAACCGTTCCGCTGTCGTAATCCGTACGCCTCAAGGTGAATTGGTCGAAAGGAAAATAGAAGCAGGGCGCATCATAATGCAAGGGGTAAACAGGCAGGAGTCAGAAGTATCAATTAATGACGGTGCTGAATCAATTATGGGGACTTATGAAAAACTGGGGACTCTTCAAGATGTCCGTGGAGAAACGGGCACCAATGTAGGGGGAATGTTTAATGGTCTGCGCCATGATTTAGCACAACTTACTGGCCAACCGGCGCAAGAAATTATGATTTCAGATTTTCTGGCTGTTGATGCAGTGATTCCAACGTCCATTAGCGGGGCAATAGCTGGCGAACTTTCTATGGAAAGTGGTGTTGCTTTAGCCTCCATGGTTAAAACTGACAAAATCCCTATACAAAAAGTAGCCTCTTTATTGGAAGAGCAACTGGGCATACCTGTAGAAATTGGAGGAATTGAAGCGGATATGGCAATTCGTGGCGCCTTAACAACTCCTGGAACCAGAAAACCGATTGTTATTTTGGATATGGGGGGCGGTTCGACCGATGCGGCTTTGATGAATGAATCCGGGAAAATAACATCTATTCATTTAGCGGGTGCAGGGGATATGGTCACTATGCTCATCAATTCTGAACTGGCTTTGGAAGACAAAGAATTGGCTGAAAAAATAAAGAAAAACCCACTGGGTAAAGTCTTAAGTTTGTTCCATATGCAGTTAGAAGATGGAACAATCCTGTTTTCGAAGACGCCTTTCCCGCCACATACATTTGGAAAAGTACTGATTCGTGAGGAAAATGAACTTACACCTTTACCAAACACGTTATCAATGGAGAAAGTTCGGGACATACGCCGGAGTGCTAAACGTCGGGTGTTCGTTACAAATTCGCTTAGGGCCCTTAAAAGAGTGATACCTACAGGAAATTTAAAACATTTGTCCTTTGTTGTAATGTTAGGTGGTTCAGCCTTGGATTTTGAAATTCCGCAGATGGTTACAGAAGAATTAGGTAAATATGGAATAGTAGCAGGCTTTGCAAACATACGTGGGTCTGAAGGGCCTCGGAATGCCGTAGCAACAGGATTAATATTGTCCTCAATTGGAAAAGAGGTTACCCAATGAGTATGCAGGAAATTCATATACTGATTCTTCATCATCCTGTTTTTAATGCGGATGCCATCAAAGAAGTTTGTGCTGGACTGGAAGAAGAGGGTGTTCCATATTCACTTCAAGAAGAAAGCCAGCTAGACAATTGCATCGAACTCGCAGCGATGGCTGCTTCTAGCTCTACGTTGCAAGTGGGAATAGGAATTGATCGAACAGGAAATTTATGTGTTCATCATGAAAAGCTGAAAAAGGAAGAACCCTATTTACTAGGGGACTTGCAAAATGGGAGAACTGCGGGCAAGAATGCAGCTCGTTTAGTCAAAGGGTTGTCATTGACCTTATAAGCATAAGGAAGGGTGAAAAAGATGAGTCGAATCAATTTAGCATTATCAAAAAAACTGATTGAGGCTGCTGAACAAGAAGCAATCAAAATCAACGTTCCCATGGTTATCAGTATTGTGGATGCAGGAGGGAATCTCGTTGCATGTCACCGAATGGACGAAGCTTTATTAGTGAGTGTGGATATTGCTCAAAACAAAGCATGGACTTCAATCGCTATGAAAATGCCAACAGAAAACCTGGCACAAGCAACGGGTTCGGGAAATGAGCTGTTCGGTATCAATACAACCAATAATGGGCGTGTAGTGATTTTCGGCGGGGGGATTCCATTGATAGAAGACAATCAGATTATTGGTGCCGTAGGGGTAAGTGGGGGCTCCGTTAAAGAAGATATACAAGTCGCGCAAGCTGCAGTTGATATGCTGAGTCATTTAAACGAGACTGCCAGTATTTCAGAATAAAGAAAAGACGTAGACTATCTACTAAGAAATAGAATATCCTTTTAATAGACCTTTAGGAGTTTCGAACTCCTGAAGGTCTTTTGAAAGGGTACATAGTGTCTAGAAATACTTTTTAATATACCTTAAGCAGAGAAGAAGGCGTCAAAACTTTTATTCTCAAGATTAAATAAGCTATAATAAGAATAACTTTCAAAGAGAAAGAATATTCGAAATAAAGATTCGATAAGTTATAAGGAAGGCAAATTTCTGCAAAGAAAAAATATTCAAGAGGGAGTTGGAGTTAGACTTTGACTACATACACTTTAAACCATCTTGTAAATGTTGAGGTTCTTCAGGAAATTCAGGACCGTTTTGCAGCTGCGATCGGATTAGGTGTCATTATTGCAAATGAGCATGGTGAACCGATTACTACACCATCTAATTTCACCAATTTTTGCTCAAAAATGCGTTCATCTAAAGAAGGGCTGCAATGCTGTGTTTTTTCAGACCGAAACTTAGGAATCAAAGCCGTTCAGCAAGGAAAACCGGTTGTTCATTATTGCCATGCAGGTTTAATCGATTTAGCTGCGCCCATCATCCTTAATGGAAAACATCTTGGTTCTGTTTTATGCGGACAAGTATTAATAGAGCCTCAAGACGAAAAGCAGCTGCACCATATGCGTGAACAATTCAAACAATTACCGGTTGAACAGGAGCTGCTCGCGCAGTATTTAGCACAGATTGAATTTACCAACCAGAAGCAAATTGACTCTACCTTGCAAATGCTACAATTAATTGCGGATTATATAGCGAAAATCAGCTCTAATACGATTGTAGAAGAAGAGTTGAATGAGAAGCATACAAAGCTGATGAAAGAGCTTGAAGAACATACGGAATTGAAATCCCTACTGCAGGAAATGCAATTGAAAGTACTGCAATCTCAAGTCAATCCGCATTTTCTATTCAACACTTTGAATACCATTTCTCGTATTGCCTATTTAGAAAATGCGGAACAAACCCAAAATGTGACGTATTCGTTGGCGAAAATTATGAGATACAGTTTGCGTAGTACAACTGAACCGGTGACTTTAAAGGAAGAATTAGATTACATCCAAAGTTATTTAACCATTCAACAGTCACGTTTTCGCAATCTGATAGAATATGAGGAACTATTGGAGATCGATCCCTCAGAAATTAAAGTTCCTATACTCTCTATTCAACCAATTATTGAAAACGCTATCATTCATGGGCTGGAACCGCAAAGTGGTGACAAGAAAATAAGATTTCATGGTTTTTTAGAAGAGGGAAATGTGATTTTAGAGATTTCGGATACAGGGGTAGGAATATCGGAAGAAAGAATAGCTGCCGTTTTTTCACATGCAGAAATGAAAAGAAATAGTCTTACAAAAGGAATCGGTATGGATAATGTCCAAAAGCGTATGAAGTATTATTTCGGCGAGGAATACGGCATTAGCGTCATTAAAAGTGAAGCAGGTGCAGGTACGACTGTCCGGATTGTATTACCGTTTCATGGGGGGGATGTGCTTGAATCTTCTGATTGTTGATGACGAACCTTTGGAGCGGGAAGTTTTATCGATAATTATTAAAAAAGAAAAATTGGGAATCAATCGCGTTGTAGAAGCGAAAAATGGAATGGATGCCGTTCAATTGGCCAGGGAAAAGCAGATTGATCTGGTGCTTATGGATATAGAAATGCCGGTTATGGACGGATTAACAGCCGCCAGGATGATCAAAAAAGATCTTCCGGATTGCCGGATAATTTTCCTGACAGCGAATAATGAAATTGATTTAGCTGAGCAGATCATTCCGAAAGTAACCAATGAGTACTTATTAAAACCCGCACATCCTCAGGACATTATACAAGCCCTAACAAAGCATATTCCTGTTGAGCAAAGACCGGTGATGAACACTGTCAAATCGGAGGGATTTAGCAGGCACCCTGAAATTGCCACAATTATCGAGCATATAAAAAATAATCTCCATTTAGATTTAAAGCTGGACTATCTGGCGGAACTGGTTCACTTTAATGGTCAGTACCTCAGCAGATTGTTTAAACAAGAAACCAAACATACGCTTACGCAATACATTACAGCTTGTCGAATTGAAAAAGCGAAACATTACCTCAGTTATTCAAGTGACTATACAGTTTTAGAAATAAGCAGGAAATGTGGCATTACGGATTCAAATTATTTTGCCAGAGTGTTTAAAAAGTATGAAGGGGTTAGCCCAAGTCAGTACCAGCAACAAGCTCACTTAAATAGAAAAAAGAGAATGAATTCATTCAATAATTTTTTGATGTGAATACGGTTTATATCGTACCTGCAGTTCTGCACATGAAATAGTGTGCCAAACACAGGTCTATTTTTATATACCGGAATTTCAAGGGACCGCAAAACCTGCAGGCAATTTTTTAATTGCATGCAGGTTTTTTATATGCTTACCATACAGAAATTTGAACTGTAACCTTTTTGTAACTCTTTCCGTAGGAGTCGGCTATATAATTAACTTATTCCAATTTATAGTGTGGGTGCGTATGCACATGAGAAAAGCCATTGGGTGGACATTTTCTAATATCCACCGCAAAACTTCTAATAAAATCCCACCCCAAATAGAATCAATTAAATACCTACCGAACATAATAAGTACTATAAAATAATTTAAATTAACATTGATTCTTCAAATGGAATGATTTATTATGGTCAACAAAAGAATTTTCGGAAAATTTAGAATAATATTCGTTGGAGATGATAAAAAATGGAAGAGTCAAAACCCTGTAATGCTTCAAGAGTAATTCGTTCAAGTCGGGTATTCCCGAATGATTTTAATAATCATAATACGCTGTTTGGCGGCAGGCTGTTAAGCGATATGGACCAAGTAGCCTCAATATCTGCGGCAAAACATAGCAGGCGAGAATGTGTGACGGCATCGGTTGATACAGTTGAGTTTTTAACACCGATCCGTCCAGAAGAAGCCGTTACATTCGAGTCGTTTGTAGTTTGGACAGGGACGAGCTCGATGGAAGTGTTTATAAAAGTGCATGCCGAAAATATGCGGACAGGGGAAAGCAAGATCGCGGCCATTTCCTATTTTACATTTATAGCGCTTGATTCAGCCGGGAAACCTACTAAAATCCCGCAAGTTTATCCGGAAACAATCGAAGAACGCTACTTATATGAAAAATCCAAACAGCGCACGAATTACCGAAATGAAAAACGGGTTTTCAATAAAGAAACAGTGAGTTACCTTCGAAAAAATCAATCTTGGATGGCGTAATCCCAGAATAAAACCGAACCATTTTGACGTTTCAATGCAGTGCCGAAAAGCCGTTCATCCGTATCAGTTGGCTGCTTCATAAGGTATAGCCCTCTGTAATTTCTAATAACCCCGGCAGAAGTGCAAATAAACGTCTCGAATCTTCCAATAAGCAGCCGCTTCTTTCTAATATCCGCAACAACTGTTCTAATAAACCCCCTTGCTTCTTTAAGAGACATATTTTAATAAAAAATATATAGTAAAAACAAAGGGGGAAGTGAAATGAGAATTTTTGATGCGCATTTTCATATTATCGATTATCAGTTTCCGATTATCGAAAGTCAGGGCTATATGCCGCCAAGCTATGACGCGGCAGCATATAGCGAAAAAACTAAAGATCTAGCAATTAAAGGCGGGGCAATTGTTTCGGGCTCATTTCAAGGATTTGACCAAACATATTTACTGCATTCACTGAAGCAGCTTGGTCCGGCATTTTGCGGCGTAACCCAGTTGCCATATACAGTGTCCGACGAAGAAATTGAAGCACTGCACAAAAATGGAGTGAGAGCATTGCGTTTTAACATTAAACGCGGGGGATCGGAAGATTTATCAAAACTCGATTATTTTGCAAGACGTGTGTATGAACTAGTCGGTTGGCATAGCGAGCTGTATATTGATGCGAAAGAACTGACTGAAATTGCTGCAACGATCGAGAAATTACCGGCAATCTCCATCGATCACTTAGGGTTATCCGAAGAAGGGCTGCCGCATTTACTGAAGCTTGTCGAAAAAGGGGTTCGTGTGAAAGCGACCGGTTTTGGCCGTGTCGAATTGGATTTACAAAAAGCAATGCAGGAGATTTACAGCATTAACCCGGATGCACTGATGTTCGGAACGGATTTGCCGTCAACTCGGGCAAAAAGACCATTTGAAGTTGCCGATATTACACTGATTCAGCAACTTTTTGATGAACAGGCTAGCGATAAAATTTTATATTCGAATGCGTCGCAATGGTATTTTGGAAAATAATAAAATTTAGTGGTAAATCTGTGCAAACAGCTTCACTCATATCAGGCCTTCCATTTACTGTCGTCATGCTCTTACTCTTCGTCTCTTTCTTTAAAATGATCCGACATAAAATCATTCCAATTAAGCGGGATGTCCGTCGTCATAAACGAATTATGGAGCATATCGAAAAAACTGAAAATAAATAGATAGTAAAAACGGGTACTGCTCACTCATAGGTGAAGCGGTACCCGTTTTTTAGAAATCATCATTATATAGTACTTAATAATTTTTATTTAGAAGATTTTTTTGAAATAAGTTTAATTACAAATGAGGCGGGGAATTGTTAAGGGAACGCCAAAACACAATCTAGGAGGAATTACAAAATGAGTGAAATGAATAACATTAACAAGAAACTTGATGAATTATCTCCAGAAAAAAAAGATCAGATTTTAGAAAGCTTTTCAACGTTCAAAAGCTATTTGAACGATCAGCTTGCTAAAGGTGAACGACTTGGTTTAAGCGATGACATGTTGGCAAAAGGCGCCAAGTTTGTAGCTGATCATTTAGCTAAAAATGAAGAACCTCGAAACAGTGAAGAGAAAGTGCTACAGGAATTATGGAAAGTAGCAGATGAAAGCGAAAAGAAAGCATTGGCAAGTGTGTTAGTTAAAATGGTACAAGCAGATTAATTCGTTGTATTAGAGTTTAGTAGAATCCAATAAAAATAAATGCAAAAGCTGATTTACAGCTTTTGCGTTTTTCATGTTTTCTACACTTTAAACTCATTGATTTGTTCTTGAACTCCTACCGCGCCTTCGCTCAATGATTGGGCGACAACGTTTTATAAAACTTCTAATAAACCTAACAGATGTTCTAATAACTAACCACAATCTTCTAATATCAACAGCAAACTTTCTAATAATTACAACCCAATAAAAAACCGAAACCCTATAAAAGGATTTCGGTTGGCACATGTAACATCAAGTTCTAAACTTCGCCACAATACCTTGCAGCTCTTCTGCAAGGTGGGCAAGGGAACCTGCTGCGGTATTCACTTCGGACATCGATGCAAGCTGCTCTTCTGAAGCGGATGCGACCGACACGGCATTGTCTGCCGTAGTTTCGGAAACCGCAGCCATCTCAAGTGATTGCTCTGACACCGATTCCATTTTCGAATGAATGCTGTCAGATACAGCGGTAATCTCGTTTACCTGGTTTTGTACTTGTCCAATAATAGCAAGAATTTCTTCAAACGTTGCCTTCGTATCATGCGAAATTGTAATCCCGGCATTGACGCGGTCTTTCACTTGCTGGATTGATGAAACGGTTGTCGTCGTATCGTTTTCAATTTCAGCGGCAATACGCGAAATGTCGGATACGGACTGCTTCGTCTGCTCGGATAATTTCTTCACTTCATCAGCGACAACTGCAAAGCCTTTACCAGCTTCACCCGCACGCGCTGCTTCAATTGCAGCATTCAGTGCAAGCAGGTTCGTCTGGTCGGAAATATCCTGTACAAGCTTTAAAATATTCACAATTTCAGTCGTACGGCTAGCAAGAAGTGTTAAAGAATCTGCTGTTTCTTCTACTGTTGATTGAATGAGGTTCATTTGAGATACGGTATTTTCTACATATACCGAACCTTTCCCAATTTTTTCATTAGTTGAAATAGACAATGCTGTCGCCTGATTTGCCTGATTCGCTATTTCTTCAGCCTCTTCCAATACTTTTTGTGCAAAGGCGGCAGAGGAGCTCGACATTTCCTTTTGCTTGTCCGCTGCGTCTGAAACATTTTGAATGGAAGTGGAAATCAGTTCTGTACCAAGCATTGTTTCATCGGCACTGGCCATCAGCTCTTCGGCAGATGCTGCAACCTGATCTGAACTGTCAGATACATGCGTAATGATTTCCTTTAAGTTACCTGTCATTTGGCGGAATGAAGTTTGCAGTTCACCAACTTCATCATCAGTCTCCTGATCTTCAAACTGCACATTTAAATTCCCTGCAGCAATTTCTTTTGCGCCTGTTGTTAATCGACCGATGCGGCCAACAATTCTGTTTGTGAAATACAGTGCCGATACGACACTTACGATAATAAGTACGATAGCAGAAATAATGGAAATCCATGTAATCGCATTTATTTTATTGCCAAGCTCTTGCTGCATCGCCGTATAGTTTGCGCTCACATCGCGTTTTAGCTCGATTACATCATTGACGATTCCTCGCGTACGCTGGGATTGACGCTTAATTTCCGCTACATTTGTTTCCTGTAGGGAAGCGGCAGTCGCTTCGGCAATTTTTGCAAACTTTTCTTCAAACTGTCCACTGATCTGACGTTGGCGTTCTGTTGAAAAACTGCCTTTTAGATTGTTATAAACTTCTTCAGTTCGCGCTAAATCAGTTTCAATATTATATTTATTATTCTCGGATACATTGATCGAATAGACGCTCAATGATTTTTGCAGGCTTTGAACCGAGCTGTTTAATTCCTCAACGGCAACTAAGGATTCCACGACTTCTTCCGTTGATGCGTTCAGGCTCATAAGCTGGCTAATATTATAGCCGATAATAATGACAGCCAGTAGCAGCGGTACCAATGCCAACATTAATATTTTCTGTTTTAATTTCACTGTTGTACGATCCTTTCTTCTACTTAATCGTCACTTGACCGTCCGCAAGCTCCTGCTGTAACTGTTCAATTTTCTTTTGTTCCTGCGCAGTTAAATTCACGACACGGATTGGTGCTAGACTGACACCACTTTCTTTAATGCCAAGCACTTTATCTTTTTCCGAAAGTGTCCCTGTTTCCACAATTTCATTAATTGCCTGATAAACAGCAGTATCAACCTGTTTTAGCATCGAAGAAACAATCGTATCCTCTGCAAGGAAAAACTGATCGCTGTCCACACCAAATGCATGTACACCGGCTTCCTGTGCCGCTAAAATAGAGCCGACCCCTGTAAAGCCAGCAGCAGGATAAATATAATCCGCACCTTGCTCAATCATATCGCGTGCAATCGAAGCACCTAGCTGATCATCCCCAAAATCACCTGCATAAACGGATAATACCTCTATATCAGGATTTACTTGTTTGGCACCTGCTTTAAATCCAATTTCGAAACGCTCAATTACTTCATTTTGAACACCGCCGATAAATCCGATCGTATTGCTTTCTGTTTTCATTGCAGCGAGTGCACCTAGTAAATAGGAACCTTCATCTTCTTTAAAAGTTATATTATGAACATTCGGCAAGTCCGACACTGCGTCGATTAATATAAATTGCTCGTCCGGATTAGCAGCAGCCACTGCCTCCATATCTTCCTGAACTGTAAATCCGATTCCAATGATCAGATCCTGTCCTTCCGCAACGAGTTCTTCCAATCCTTGCTTATATGTACCGGTAAATTCAAGTTCACGGTAATCAAACGTTATATCTAGTTCATCGCGTGCTTTCTCAAGGCCTTCAAAAGCAAGATCCGAAAACGACTGATCACCAAGTCCTGCATCTGACAGCATGACACCAATTTTCACCCGTTCCTTTGTCTCTTCCTCTGACTTCTGTGAGCAGGCAGAGAGCTCGACTATAACGAGAAGACTCATAAAAAACAACCATCTTCTTTTCATTCCATCAGTCCTTTACATTAAATACATTATGTAGAAGTTCGACCTCCAACATTTTCAATTTTAACGTATACATGTCATTTAATAAATAAAATAAAAAAATTTTGCAGATAATTAACAATTACTGGGAAGTTTTTTAAAGTAATGGATTTTACTAAAACAAATCTGCGGGATATTAGAAGAAGTGCGAATGATATTAGAAAATCTACTACCGGTCTAATTAGAACAACGCGCCACCTTATTAGAACATCAATCGAATATATTAGAACATCCTGCCTGTATAAATAGAAAATTCTGAGACTAGAGTTGACACATTATGGAAAAATCCGGTATAGTGTAGTAATTAAAAAGGGGGAGACTTTTATGAAAGGCATCATATATTCTCAGCAGTTTACACAATTACATCTTCATACTAAGTAGTCTTGCTATCTTTATTAAATTTTTAATAATGAATAGGAAGACTTTTTCGCATTGAATCGTATAATAAAGCCGTTTTGGAGCTTTATCATTATACGGTTTTTTATTTTTCGAAAATAGGAGGATTTGTATGAAAAAAATGGACTATCAAAACGTAAGAGGAACACAGGATTATTTGCCAACCCAGGAAGTCATCAGACGCAACATACGGCGCACATTAGAAGATACGTTTATATTGTATGGATGCAAGCCATTGGAAACACCGATATTAAATTATACAAAGTTAATGGCTTCTAAATATGCAGGAGGGGCAGAAATTTTAAAGGAAATGTACACATTAACAGATCGTGGGGAACGTGATTTAGCACTCCGTTATGATTTAACGATACCTTTTGCGAAAGTGATTGCGATGAACCCACAATTATCAATGCCTTTTAAGCGTTATGAAATCGGGAAAGTCTTCCGTGATGGACCGATTAAAGCAGGAAGGTTTAGAGAGTTTACTCAATGCGATGTGGATGTTGTCGGCATCGAATCTCAGTCAGCAGAAGCTGAACTGATGATGATGACAATTGATGCATTTAACAAGTTGAATATTGAAATGATGATTCAATTCAATAGCCGCAAGTTATTGGCAGGGTTACTGCAATTTTTTGAAGTCCCTCCAATAAAAATAAACAGCGTCATTCTTATACTGGATAAGATGGAGAAAATCGATCAAATCACTTTACTGAAAGAACTGGAAGAACAGAACCTTTTACCTTCCACAATTGAGTTGATTAAGCAATTTTTGAACGCTAGTCCGACACTCGCATATTTTGAAAAGTACCGAATGGAGAATGAATTAATAAAGCAAGGCTATGAAGAATCGGTCGAGCTGCTAGATTATTTACAAGTTTTAAATGTCGGTGAGAGTTGTGTATTTAATCCATTTTTAGCTCGTGGTTTGGAAATCTATACAGGAACGATTTATGAGCTGTTTCTAAAAGACGGTGCCGTTAAATCAAGTATTGGAGGCGGCGGTAGGTACGATAATGCCATTGGAGGGTTGCTCGGTTCAGAGGAAAAAATTTCGACTGTCGGCATTTCATTTGGTTTGGATGTTATATATACAGCGATGGAGCAAAGAGAAAATAATGCCATCGAGGCGTTAGTAGATATTTTTATTATTCCATTAAATACGGAAAAGGAAGCACTGCGTTTAGCATGGCAATTACGCCAGCAAGGAAATCGTGTAGAAGTGGAATTAAGCGGAAAGAAATTGCGAAAAGCAATGGAAAAAGCAAATCGTGAAAATATCCGTAAAGTAATTATTTTAGGAGAAAATGAAATTCAGAGCGGACGATATGAGTTGAAAGATATGCAAACAGGTGAAGTTGAGCAATTTGAAATACTGTAATTAGGAAGGGAAGAGACGGAATGATTATTCGCAAAGCCAATATAAGTGATGCACCGGGAATTGCCAAAGTCCATGTTGATAGTTGGCGAACTACATATAAAGGCATTATTCCCCAGAGCTTTCTGGATGGGCTAAGCTATGAGCAACGCACAAAACTTTGGGATAACAATATTTCAGATAAAACTAGTACGATCTTTGTGGCAGAAAATGAGGGAGAAATTATCGGTTTTGTCACGGGGGGCACACGTAATACTAATGAAGAGGCAGGAGCAAGCGATCTAACATCGATTTATTTACTTGAAGAATGGCAAGGCAAAAGCGTCGGGAAAAAACTATTGAATCAAATTATGAGTGCCTTTTTAGAGCAAGGATATCAAAAAATATATGTTGATGTATTAGCAGCGAATAAAACAAAACAGTTTTATAAATATTATGGTGCTGAGTATGTCAAAACCGTTCAATTAAATATAGCAGGTAAGACATTAGATGAAGAAATTTATGTATGGAACAATGTAGAAAAAGTAATTCAACAGTCTAGATAAAAGATTTACATTTTTTGTCTTATTTCAAATAATATTATTGAATAATTGTAATATTATGTTATTATTTTACAGTGTGCTATAGCTAAAAACCTATCATTTCTCTAATTATTAGGATAATAGAAATAAAAAATTAGGAACTAAAACATGCTACTTTCCTTAGTAGTCATGTTATACTAATAGTTGTCAGACATTTCAGTTAAAGTGAAAAAGGGGGCCCGGTATGGAATTTAATCGAAGAACAAAACAGAATGTATTATTGCTTTGGTTAGCTACTGGGCTACCCCTCATGTACGGATTATATTTTCTGTTTCCAAGTCAGCCGATCGACTGGGAAATTTTCATATACTTGTCTATTTTCGCGCTCATCACAACAGCGATTCCATTCCAATTTGGGAATACGACGATTATTCTTTCACAATGGGTGACATTGGCAGCCTTTTTGTTGTATGGTGTCGGGGCAGAAATGCTGATCGTCCAGTTAAGTATTTTGCCGATTATTTACCAGATGAGAAATCATAAAGATGCGTTTTACCGCATTATTTTTACTTCATGGATGTTTGCCTATACATCCTTTTTCGCTGCCGGCATTGTGCATTTAGCAGGGTTTGAAGTAGGGAATTCGAATTTAACACATTTACTGCTATATGGAACAGTATTTGTCGTGTTGCACATGTTTATCAATCATACGATTTTGTATGTACGCGACCGTTTTACAGGTGAAGATGAAAAATTTTTCAGTGAGCATTTATTATGGGATTATGGCAGCGCGACCATTACGATCCCGTTTGCCGTAACATTAGTCATCCTGATTAATAGTATAGGGGCACCGGCGATTTTCCTGCTCGGCATTCCGTTTTTTGCAATAACGTTTATTGCAAAAATGTACAATATTTCGGAACGGGTCAACCATTCGCTCAGTAAAGCAAGCGAGTTTGGTCATGAGCTGGCAGATCGATTAAGCGCACAGCAAATTATTGAACTGTTTATGCACCGGGTAAGTCAGCTCTTTGCACATGATGCAATGTATCTTGTCGACCATATTCAGGGGAAATACGTGATTTTGCGTGCGAGAGTAGATGGAAAAGATATCGAAATTCAGGCAGATTCAGATTCAATTCGCGATTCCTTTATTCATATTTGCTTCCAGACAGAAGACAAAAAAGTGTTCTCAAGTGCAAAAGAATGGGAAAAAGATGCTCCGGATTTTATTCCATTCGATATGAACAGTGTCATGATAGTTCCTATACACCGTAACCAAAAAACGGAAGGAACGCTGATTTTAACGGCACGAAAAAAGAACGCTTTCGAAAAGTACCAGATGGATATCGTTCACTTACTGTCGACGTATTTTGCGGTGTCTCTGGAAAAAGCGAAATATTTCAGCGCGGCAGTTGAGAAAAGTGAGACATGTGCATTAACAGGTCTATATAATTATCATTTTTTAGATAAACAGCTCGTGATGGAACAGGAGCGGATTATAGCAAACCCCCATCTGCAGTTCTCATTGTTAATGATGGATATCGATTATTTTAAACGGATTAATGATACGTATGGCCATCATGCGGGTAATATTATTCTTCAAAATTTTGCTAAACTCCTAGAAAACTTTGTTCCGGAAGAAGCGGTTTTGGCAAGGTATGGGGGAGAAGAATTTGTCATGCTTCTACCGCATATGACAAAGGAAGAGTCAGTCCAGTTAGGTGAAGAGATTCGTCAATGTGTAGAAGTAACACCATTTTTAATTGAATCTGATTTAGCCGAAGAGGGTCAAAAAGAGCTAGTATTTATTACAGTGAGCATTGGCGTTTCAAATGTACCGGATGACACGGATGAAACAAAAGGGCTTTTACGCAATGCCGACCGTGCACTTTATATCGGAGCAAAACAGGCCGGACGCAATAAAGTAGCAGAGTATTCACGTTAAAAGAACTCCTTAGTTAATGCTATGGAGTTCTTTTATTATTTTCCAAAGAAATTTTAATAATAACCGGGTAGCAAATCATACTAATTTCATATGAATTAATGTATGATGGAAGTATAATCTTTAAAGTTGAAAAATTCTGTGTAAAAGCTTGCAAGAATATCGGAGGAATGAAAGATGGCAAAAATCTACGTAATCCATGAAAATGATGATTGGACGCGTCACTTAGTAAATCGTTTAGAAGAATTGAACTTACCATATGAAACTTGGCATTTAGATGAGGGGATCGTCAACTTAACTGAAGCCCCACCAGAAGGCGTATTCTACAACCGAATGAGCGCCTCATCACATACACGTGATCACCGTTACGCACCTGAACTGACAGGAGCAGTACTGGACTGGCTTGAATTCCACGGAAGAAAAGTATTAAATGGCAGCAATGCACTTCGCTTGGAGTTAAGTAAAGTAAAGCAGTACACAGCACTGGAAAAGCACGGAATTAAAACACCAAAAACAATTGCTGCTGTTGGAAAACAGCAAATTGTTGAAGCAGCAAAAGCACTGAATATCGTACCGTTTATTACGAAGCATAATCGTGCCGGAAAAGGATTAGGTGTTCAGCTGTTCTATTCAATCGCTGCACTCGAAGAGCATTTGGCTAAACAGGACTACGAAGAGCCTGTTGATGGAATTGTGCTGATCCAGGAATATATCGAATCACCTGAATCGTACATTACACGTGTTGAATTTATCGGCGGCGAGTACTTCTACTCAGTACAAGTCGATACATCGGAAGGATTCGAGCTTTGTCCTGCAGACGTATGCCAAATTGGCGATCTGTTCTGTCCGGTAGGGGAAGAGCCGAAAGAGCAACGTGCAAAATTTGTAATCGTCGAAAACAACGAAACAAAGCTGCTTGAAAACTATGCGAATTTCCTGAAAGATAGCGGGATTGATGTAGCGGGCATTGAATTTATCCGAAATGCAAAAGGTGAAGTATTTACGTATGATGTCAACACAAATACGAACTACAACCCGGATGCAGAGGCAAAAGAAGAGAAGTACGCAATGCTGCAGCTTGCGAATTTTTTAGGGCAGGAACTGGAAAAAGTAACAGCTCAAAAAGTGAAATAATATAAAAAGTCCAATGAAGGGGGAGTGCAATACTGCACTTTCTTCATTGGACTTTTTTATTTATGTTTCTTATGCTGCTTCATTCGTTTTACTAAAAAACCGCCTTTAAATGATTTCGGTTCATAGGAAATAATAAACGCTGATGGCTCATGATGCTGAACAAGCATAAATAATTCCTTCTCACGATTTCGTTTCGTTAAAATTTCATATTTATAACGCTGGCTGTCACGGCCTTCACCAACGTATGTCGTTACCGCAAACCCTTCATTTCTCATAACCTGAATCAGCTCTTCATTGCGTTTTTGCGTATTGATCGTTACATAAATATAACCAATCGCAAGTTTTTGCTCGATGCGCGTTCCGATAATAATCCCTAGACCAAAACCGACCGCATAGACGACCATTGCAAGAAATCCTTGGTCGCCGCTGAAAACAAGAGACAGACCAAACACGTAGATGAGCATTTCAACGATTCCGATCATTGAAGCGAGCGTTGTAATATTTTTAACTAAAAAAATTGTACGCAGTGTAAATAAAGGAACGTAAAGTAGTTGTAATAATAGAATAAGCAAAATTTCTTTCATCAAATCGAATCCTTTTCTTTAAATAATTATGCTCATCATAATATGTGCACTCTTACAAATGCAATAGATAAGATTATATAGAGAAGCATGATTAAATATTCACCCTGACTAATAGCGCTTTCCTAATAAAGAATATTCTATACAAAATTTCTCAAAAAAAACATAACTTATATGTTTACCCATCCTTTATTTGTGGGAAACATATATGAGGATAATCCATAGCAAATTATTCGTTATAACGTATTACTTTTACCTTAGAAAAAGAGACAGGTAGGAGCTTTTGTAATAAGTCTATCAATTACTTATATTATACATAGTACATAGCTAATAAGACTTATAGACTGAAAATGGGACAAGAAAGCCTCCGCATTTCTTTTACCTGTTGTTTTCTGTATAATTATGTGGAACGGGCAATGAATTATGCTTTATCTAAAAAAATAGAGAGAAGTTGATGTAATGACCATTCTTGTTGTAGACGATAACCAAGTTAACCTCTTTGTTATTGAAAAAATATTGAAAAGTGATGGTTATGAGAAGTTTGTTTCCGTACAATCTGCAAAAGAAATGTTTGACTACCTAGATCCATCCAATGCTCCTAAGTGCTATGACATTAATGTTATTTTATTGGATGTTATGATGCCGGAGATGGATGGAATTGAAGCTTGTCGTATTTTAAAACAAAATCCTCAATGGAAAGATATCCAGGTAATTTTCGTCACGGCACTGGAAGATAAGGTGAAGTTGTCGGAAGCTTTAGATGTTGGCGGCATTGATTACATAACAAAACCTATTAATCGAATAGAATTATTAGCCCGTATCCGTGTTGGGAAAAGGTTGAAAAAAGAACTGGACTGGCATACAAATCAGGAAAAGATTATTCAAAGAGAGTTGGATCTGGCAGCCCGTGTCCAACAAAGTCTTTTAAGCCCACCTGTTCATGAACCGAATATTTCGATTACCGCTTCTTATTTACCATCATCGAATCTGGCAGGAGATTTATATTATTGGGACAAGCTTGATGAAGATCGCTATGCTGTCATGTTATTGGATATGATGGGGCATGGTGTGTCCGCATCGCTTGTTTGTATGTATATTTCATCTGTTTTGCGTGAGGCAATTAAAAAGTTGACCGACCCTGAACGTGTTATTGCAGAGTTGAATCGTTATATGAATTTACTGCAAAATGAAAAAGAAAATATATTGTATTATTTCACAGGTGTGTATTTTATTATTGATACGAAGAAAAAGACAGTGGAATACGTCAATGCAGGTCATCCAAAAGGCTATGCTTTGGTTGATGGCGAAAAGACAGTACCGATTACGCCTACTAGCTATGCGGTAGGTTTTGTTGAAGATATTAAAATTGAAAAGGCGATTATTCCATATGATTCGTCGATCCAAATTGTCCTATTTACAGACGGAGTTTTGGAAGCAATGGGTCCATGTGAGCTGGAATCTGATAAAGAGTTATGTAAAATTGCGAGTACCCACTGGTCGACAGAAACTTCACCGATCGACTACTTATTGAAGTGTGAACAGCAACATAATCAACCGGATGATATGTGTGTATTATTATTGCGTGCTAACAGTTAATAAGCGGATATAAATATAAGAACTCAATTTTTCTCTCGTAGAAAAATTGAGTTTTTTGCTATTTGTTCCAAAATAAAAAAATGGTACATCCATAACAGATGTACCATTTTTCATTTCTTACATTATTCAAATATAGTTGTTAAAATCTCTTTTGATAGATACGCTCCGTTCCATTAACGGTGCGGTATTTGGATACGAGTGGAGTAAATTGCAAAGTTTCTTTATCTCCTAAGCCAAGATATCCGTTTCTTGCTAAGCTATCGTAAAAGAGGTGATGCACTTCATGCTGCAGCTCAGGTGTAAAATAAATGAGCACATTGCGGCAAATGATAATATCAAATTCCTGGAACGATTTATCCGTTGCCAGATTATGCTGGGCAAACATGATGTTTTCGCTTAAGAAAGGTTGAAATGTGGCGAAACTGTCATCCGTTTTATAGTATTGGGAAAAGCTTTCCGTTCCGCCAGCTAAAATATAATTCTTCGTATAGGCTTGCATTTTATGAAGAGGGAAGGCACCTTGCTCTGCTTTCTTCAGCACATCTTCGTTCATATCTGTCGCATACATCATCGCACGATCCAGTAGACCTTCTTCCTGCAGCAGGATGGCCATTGAGTAAACCTCTTCACCCGTTGCGCAGCCTGCATGCCATATCCGTATTTTATCAAGCTGTTTCAACTGTGGGATGATCTCTTCCCGGAAAGCCCTAAAGAATGAGGGGTCCCGGAACATTTCAGTTACATTAATGGAAAAATCGTTCAGCAATACACTTAACAACTCTTTATTGTATATAATCGATTCGGTTAATTGAGATATTGATGAAAAATTATTAAGTCGCATGCGATGCTCAATGCGTCGCAATATAGATTGTTGATTGTACTTTCGGAAATCATATCCCGATAATGTGTAAACTGCTTCCAATAATAATCGTACTTCTAACTTCTTTCTATACATTTCGTAAACTTTCCCCACTTGTGAGCCATACCGTTAGTACGGAGAATAGTTGTTCCAAGTTTAAAGGCTTACTAATATAATCGGAAGCCCCAGCTTCAAATGCTCGATCTTGGTCTTGCTTCATCGCTTTTGCTGTTAATGCAATAATCGGCAGCTCATATAATTGTAAATCTTTGCGGATACGCTCCATCGTTTCATATCCGTCCATTTCAGGCATCATAATATCCATCAGAACAGCATCAACACGTGTTGCCGTCTGTAAAATATTTAAGCATTCTACACCGTTGGACGCTTCTATAATGTGAACACCTTTATGTTCCAATGCCTGACGAAGCGCATAAATATTACGGTAATCATCATCAACAATCAAAATATGCTTTTCATCAAATATCGATTTTGATGCATCCATCGGAATCCCTGGAGTGGCATCTGTATAAACGGCTTCCTGTTCAGCGATGCTCGATTGTACAGCATTTCCGTCAGGTAAGCTTGGCAAGTATACTGTAAACGTACTGCCTTGACCTTCAGTACTTGTTAACGTAATCCATCCACCAAGAAGTTTAGTAACTTCACGGCAAATCGATAAACCTAAGCCTGTTCCGCCATATTTACGAACAGTGGCGCCGTCCGCTTGCTGGAATGATTCAAAAACAATGTTTTGTTTATTTTTCGGAATACCGATGCCTGTATCTGTCACACTAACCGTGATCCATGTATCGCTTAGCTGTCTCATGGCAGGTGTTATACGTGCTTTATCCACCTTCACTGTTACGGAACCTTCCTCCGTAAACTTCAATGCATTGGAAAGTAGGTTATTTAAGATTTGATGGAATCGTTTCACATCCGTATGGAAAATTTCAGCAAGATCATTTGCAACATCCACGGATAATTCCAGGCCTTTTTGATTCGCTACCGGTAGGAATAAATTTTGAATATGCTGTGGAATTTCATAAACATCCATCTCTCTAAACCATAAATCCATTTTTCCGGCCTCAACTTTCGATAAATCCAGAATGTCATTAATCAGGTTCAGTAAATCTTCACCCGAATCATGGATAACTTTTGCATATTCCAACTCATCTTCAGATAAATGTTGTTCATGGTTTTCCGCAAGCATTTCAGACAAGATTAAAATACTGTTGAGCGGTGTACGCAATTCATGAGACATATTCGCAAGGAACTCTGATTTGTAGTTCGAGCTTTGACGCAGCTGTTCTGCACTTTGTCTTAGCTCAACCTGTACTTTTTCCAGTTCATGCGTTTTCTGTTCCGCATCACGTGTACGCTCTTCTAAACGTTCATTAATAGTTGTCAGTTCTTCTGTTTGCATTTTCAGTTCTTCAGATTGCGTTTGAAGTTCTTCTGACTGAACTTGCAATTCTTCCGTCATTGCCTGTGATTCATTTAATAGACGAACAACCTCCATACGACCAATAATACTGTTGATCGTTACACCTAGATGTACAACAACCTCTTTAATAAGCTCACGATGCTGTTCGCTATAAGGCTTAAGTGAAGCTAATTCAAAAACAGCAACGACTTCTCTTCCGAAAAGTACAGGAACGATAATACCGTTCGAGATCGGAATATTTCCGAGTGATGTTTCTAAGTAGTGGAAACTGTTATCTTTGTTGTCATAGCTTAATACACGTTTTTCTTTTACACTTTGACCGATGAAGCCTTGTCCAACTTCGAAGCTGTCACGACCTACATCATCGCCTGTTTCCGCAAAGGCAGAAATTTTATTGAACTTGTTATGGTTGCGAATATCCTGAATGTAAAACGCACCATACACCGAATGTGTACGAGTCGTTAATGATTTCAGCAATACTTCACCTAATTCATCAAGTGTATCGACACCTTGGTAGGCTGTTACAACTTCGGCCAAGTTCGTTTGGTACCATTGACGGTTTTCCAATGTCGTAAGGAGCGAATTCGTTGCCAATACGAGATCCCTTACTTCATCGTTCGTTTTAGCAGTAATTCGTTTTCGCACTTTACCGTCTGAGGCATTCATATCCTGAACCGCTTCAGTAACTTCGTTGATCGAACCGGCAATATTACGAGAAATAATTGTGAAAATAACGATAGTCACGGTCGCAATTAATGTTAAGATCGCAAAAAGACTATACGTTAATGCTGTATTTTGATCATTAAGCTCCGCAACTTTTTCTTGGATCGCTTCTGTTTCAAAATTACGGAAAGCGGTGAATTTTTGCTGCAGCTCACTAATGGCTAAGCTGCTTTCAACACCGTTGAACATTGCAAGTACTTCCTCATTATCGTTAGCAAGTATTGCGTCCATTAGAGGTTGTCCAATATTGTTAATCCAATCTTCGATACCGCTATGAACTACTTCCAGCTGTTCTTGCCCGCTTGAAAAGTCATAAACAATAGTGCTTAATTCATCATAGGAAGCTTTCCATGTTGCCATTTCTTCATTAAACTTATCTAAATGCGTTTCATCGTCCGTAATTAAATAACGATGTAAGGAGGATTCCATATTAAGAATTTGGCGTTCCAGATTATTTGACATCATACGCATTTGAGAATCATATTTAATAATGTCGTTTCGTTCTTTTTGTAAACTTGTTATTTGGTTATTTAAGACAAGCGCCGCAACGATTAAACATACTATGAGAATAATATATCCACTCGTAATTTTGAAGCCAATGCCCAATTTACGTTTTTTCTTCATTATGTTCCTACCCTGCCTTTATATAAAATTTCTATCATCTAAGTATACTATAACTTAGTAGACTGTACGAATATGATGATTTAAAAAGTGGAAAGAATTATGATGTTTAATCGATATAAATGATTTAATTCGTATCAATTTTCCCGTAAATTCCGCCACCGCCTCCCGTTATGGCAATTTTTCCTTTTCTCGATAAGTCGATTAGCAGTGCGAGTTTTTCAGGAATGACGTTTTTCAGTTCTTCCAATGAAGCCTTATGCAAAATATTCATCTCGGTTCCAAAGGAATCCAGCATCTTTTCGATTGTTTTAGAACCAATACCTGGAATAAAGTCGAGCGGAACTTGATGAATGTATGGAGGCCTGCTGATTTCCAGTAGCGGGTTATCCGTTAATTCTACAATTCTTTTTGCAACGCCTTTAATCAGTTGTTCCTTTCCGCAATGAGGACATCGGCTATGACCTTCTTCTATTAATTGTTCGCCACAGTTGGCACATACCGTTTCGTGATATTTGCCAAGAAGGGGATTGAGTCCGTAATTAGCTATGATTTGTCTGCCTTCAATTTGATGGAGCGCTTTTCTCAGCTCTTCAAAATTTGCATCCTTTAACCGGATTTTCTGATATTCACGGGCTAGCTTTCCTAAAGAATGCGCATCCGAATTAGTTACAAAACTATATGGGGCCAACTCACTGATCCCTTTGACCATCATCGTGTCCGAACTTAAGCCAAGTTCAATTCCATCAATAAGGTCTGGATCGAAAACTTCCGTTAAGCTGCTTTTAACACCTTTCCCAAAAAGACTTTTAAATGGGGTAAATACATGTGCCGGAATAAACAGACCTTCAAGATCACGGACTTTTTCCTGCAGTGTACGGCCATCACATCGTGTCCGTTGTGTGCTCAAATGGATGTTCTTCTGATGAAGCTGCAGCCAATTCGAAAACTGTTTCATCTTTGTAAGTGTTGGTATATAGCAAAGGACATGGATCGGTCCATGACAATTGGCATCATAAATCTCGATTTCCGTTCCTAAAATAAGCGTCGTCTTTTTATAACGAATTCCGCCTTCCGCTAATTCTGTTGCTTTTTGTTCTTGAAGAAGCTGTTCTACTTCTTCGATTACTTCTGGTGAATGACAATCGATAATACCGATTAAATCCAATCCTTTTCTCGAAGTAGCGGTTTCCAAAATATTTGTCAGCGTTAAGTTTTTGCTTCCTGTTATTTTGACTGCCCGTCCTTTATAAGTGCGCCCAATATGTATATGTAAATCCGCATAAATTTCCTTCCACATCGTACACACATCCTTAAAAAAGTTGTTTAATAAATCATACCCGAAATTCGAAGTTTATTTACAAGGAGGGGAAGTTTATTTACAAGACAATGTAAAGACAGGTTTTCAAAGGAAATAAAAAAAGCCATTTTCCTCATGGAGAAAAATGACTTTTTCATCAATCAACTGCTTCAGATAGTGTTGCTTTAGTTGAGGCAACCTTTTCTGCAGACACGTTACCTTGCAGATTTACATACGAGCGTTTATCTGAAACGAATGTTAAAGCGATTGCCGCTATTAAACCTGGAATGGCAAATGCGATGAAGTTCATTTCAATCGGTAACGCAATCGATAATAAGAACCCGCCTAAAAGGGGACCCATCATACCACCCATCCGTCCAATTCCGGATGCCATCCCTAATGCAGTGGAGCGGATATTAGGCGGATAATACTGTGAAACGTAAGCTTGTACAATATTTTGAGCACCAATAGTCGCAGCACCTGCAACGGCAACTAACACGTAAATGTAAAATGTATTGCCGCCAAATCCTAGAAGTGTTAGAGCGACTGCTCCTGAGGCATACATCGGAACTAGCATTTTCTTTGAGCCGTATTTATCACATAAACGGGCTATAATAATAGTTCCGACCATTGCCCCCCCTTGAAGGGTAATAAGGAAGCCCAAGCTCGAATTTAACCCATAGCCAGCTTCAATCATTAATTTCGGCAACCATGTGTTTAAACCGTAAACCATTAAAAGGCAAGAGAAAAACGCCGTCCAAAACATGACCGTACTTAAACCACGCTTATCCTTAAATAAACCGACTACCGGTACTTTAGAATTGTCCACAGGAATATGTTCCAACTCTTCCGTTCCATCAAAAGTTAAACTTGGGTTTACTTTTCGTAAATTTTTGAATAACTCTTCTTTTTGTCCTTTTCTAGCAAGGTAAACTGCTGATTCCGGCAGCTTTTTATACATCAATGGTAAAAATAGCAGTGGAATTCCGGCAACCCAGAAAATCGACTCCCAGCCTAAACTAGGCATAATCAAAATTCCTAGAATAGGAGCTATCATCCCACCGACAGAATAGCCGCATAATACGATGGAAACAGCCATACTGCGCATTTTTTTAGGTGAATAATCTGTCAATAAAGCGATTACATTCGGCATAATTCCACCGAGGCCTAAACCAGCGATAAAGCGGAAAATTGAAAATAACACTACGTTTGTTGTAAAGCCACATAGCAATGTAAACAAACTAAATAATACGATTGAAATCACGGTAACTTTTTTTCTTCCGAGACGGTCTGCTAAAATTCCCAAGATGATGGCACCAAACATCATACCAAACAAACCATAACTACCAATTGCGCCGGCTTGAACTGTAGTTAATCCCCATTCCTCGATCAGTACAGGAACAACCGTACCATAGACGACCAAATCATACCCATCAAATAAAATAATGAGAAAACACCATGCCAATAAGCTGAAATGAAAGCGGTTAAATTTACTCTCCGCAATGACCTGTGCTACGTTTACTTTTTTCATATACGTTCCCCCTTAAGTCCCCCAATCCCCATTGAAACGACTTATATTATTAATATAGTGAACAAAGTTCATTAATATTTATAAATAATAGTATTCTGAATTAAGATAATTTTCAATGTTTTTTTATTGGAAAAGTTTATAAAAGTTAAAAAAACAGCAAATTATATAGTTTGTACAAATTTTCTGTTAAAAATGGGAAGGTGAATGTTGTTAATTAATAAATTTTTTGGGGGGGATTAAGTGTTAGTAAAAAAGGTGGTTACCTAAAATTAACAATCCTGCTGACAGGGGAAATTTCAATCAGCAGGACAACAGCAATATAATAATTCGTAATCTAATTAAATGATGGATTTTATCGCTTGCCATTTTTCCATTACGACTTCTTCCTCAAACGTACTAATGATTCGATAGTTTTCGTCGTCTAAAATGCGGTAATGCTTGCTTAATAGGTTTTGCTGAAGGCGGTGTTTTTTATATTCTTCGATGTTCTTCCACCATATATACCCGCCCATCGTTTTTTCGCGCGGGGTAATGATGACATTATGCGCAGTTAGTTCAATGACTTCCATCGGATCCCCGCCAATACGGTTTTGCAATGTTTCGCTATGGCGGAATAGGGCACAGATCGCAATTGTCGTTGTCCAGTTTGCATAAGTGCGCTCTTTCTCGATTTGTACGAGTGTCTTTTTCGAAATGCCCAAAATTTCGGCCATTTTATCTTGCGTATAATTATTTTCAGTGCGGATAAGTTTTAAACTTTCCGATGTTATTTGTATGATAAAATCTCGATCCATCGAATCACCTCGTGTAATAATACACTAAATATAACATAATACCATTTCTATTTCGACGAATTGGAATGAAAAATAGCCTGAGCAAAATTGCCCAGACTATTTTCATATAACAATTATTCGTCTTTTCCTTTTCCAAGTAGCTTGTTTGAAATGACAAGTCCGATTGCACCGATAATAATGAACGAAATCGAACGAATCAGAATGTCCAGCTCAGATAAATCAAAGAAAATCATTTTAATAATCCCGAAGAACAGTAAGCCAATACCAACCATTTTCAAGTTAGAGTAACTTCGTTTCGCTGCTAGGAACAGTGATAAGCAGGCGAAGATAAAAATGAATACAGTATTTAAAATAACCGCTGAGCTCCAATTGAGAAGATCATGGAAATTCATGAAATTCGTTATACTGAAAATCCATAAAATCGAAATAATTATACTGGCGATCGTCAGTTTCTCTGTATTTTGGCTTAAAAACGTTGTGTAGTTTTTATAAATCCACCCTTGTTCCCAAGCATCTGCAACAATTGCCCACAGAATAGCAAAGTATAAAATGCGAACGATAAGGGCGACAAGAACTGCCTGGTCGTCAACCCATACAGTGGAAAGTAAAACAAGTCCCGCAAACACGTAAACGCCAGAAGCAAGCCAAGGTAGAATTTGGCCGACAATTTCGCGTTTGACGACTAAAACAGCGGCAAAGGCAAACGCAATTACACTATATGCTAAAAACGTTGTATAATGCTGTGGCATATACGCCCAGTCCAGTTTCCAAAAATATAGCAGGGCAACTAAATATAATAGACACGGATAAATATCTTCCAATCTGAAAAATCTCTTTTTCTCTTCAACCGGTTCAGCATTATACTGAAGCAGCACTTTATAAAGAACGACAAGCATAGCAATGACAAGAACAATGTTTAAATGCTTCAGCGAGAAAAATGGTTCCACTTCATAAAACATTAAAACGAAAAAGGCGAGTATAGAAAACGTAATACCCTTAACCCATTTCATGAATAAAATCGCATGCTTCACCGCAACGACCAGTCCGCCATATGCTACGACAATCATCAGAAGTAATGACATTTCACTTGAAATATTGAGCTGAGTAATAATATTCAGCAGTACAATAGCCGATAATGTTCCGAACATATCGATCAACAGTCGGTCCGCGCGCTTGAAAACGATATATAAAGCACCAGCTACAATCGCAAAGAACAAAATAAGAGCAATTAGTAACGGAGTATCTTCACGAGAAAGAATTCCGTTTATTAATGACAAGACGATGACAGTAAAGGTGAATAGTAAACTAGCATGCAATTTACTATTACTAGAATATAACCGTAAGAAACTTACGAGAAAAAGACTGAAAACCGCAATGATCGCAAAGGCAAAAAAGACGAGTCGTTCATCATGGAATATCGAAACAACTGCCAGTGCTAAAACTGAAAAAGCAGTCCCGATATAAAGTGCTCTACGCTGTGTATGCTTTAAAATAACGACTTGCACAACGGCGAACAGCAACACGACGAAAATGCCGATAATAACTCCGCTAAACTGCATGTATTCCAGTAAATATGGCAGTAATAATGACGTAAAGACAACGAGTGCCGTCAATGCTTCATTTCCTTTAACATAGCTGATGAAAACTCCGTAAACAATATAAATTAGTGCAAAAATCAGTGCTACATATAAACCGAGCACGTCATATAAAATGGCCCCCGCAGCAGTAGTTAAAATCCCGACAATGAAGGTACCACCGTAAAGCGATAACGCGACAACCCGCGACCCTTTTTCCTTTTTCTCCATATAATAGGCACATGCGCCAAGGCCGATCGATAATACAAAGCCGGCAATAATTTTGACGCTATCGGATAAGAAGCCGTAATCACTAACGAGTTTCAAACCCCAAAGGACACCGAGCACTAAAATGACCGTAAAGATTCGCGGTAATGCGCGAGTAAACAATTCTTCAAGTGACCGCTTTTCCTTTTCTGGAATAGGGTCTTCCTTTGGAACAGCAACCGTACTCGGTACAGATAGTTTTTCTCGTACAAAAGGTTTTACCGGTTCTTTTTTAACGGGTACAACTTGCTCTATTTTCACATGCTGCTTTAAATGCTGTACTTCTGTTTTTAATGAGCGTACTTCCTGTTCCAAAGCCGCAATCCTCTCCAGCATCTCTGTATCTCTTTCCACACAATCACCTCTTTCAATAAAAGTAATGATACTCTATTAGTGTAATTTTACACTTTTGTGTTGTGGAAGTAAATCATTATCGGAAAATTCATTTACTATAAAGCTAATCTATAATTAAGGGGCGAGGAAAAATAGCACAAGGACTATTTATGAGAATGTCATGCATATTATTTATCATTTGAAACTATAATTAAGTAATATAGAAATAAGTAAAATTAGTAGGGGGTAATATGAGTAATTTAATTATTTTTTCAATCATTTTTCTAATCGTCCTAGTAATTTTTATAAAGCTGTTCCGTTCCTTTACTGCTCAATTATATATTCGAAGCAGAATACGAAAAGGAATCAGGCAGAATTTTAAACAAATTAAATTGGCAAAAGGCAATAAGCAACAGCTTTATGACGTATATAAAAGTGTTTATAATAACGCGACATCAAAACCAAATCGATTATTTGCCTCCAGAGACCGAGATAAGTTTGAACTGAAAGCAAATACAGAATTAAATCGTATGACGAGAAATCCTTTTACAAAACTGTATGCAAGCGCATTAACGTATTCAAAAGGGTTATTTACATGTCTTTTTCTTATTGCGACAATTCTTTCAGGCGGCATTTTGAAGGATGAAGTAAAAGCTTCTTCATTGACATTGCCGACAGTTGACGAAAACATTCAATTAAAACTGAATGTTAACTTGGAAGATAAAATCGATCAAATCGTGACAAGCTTTATGCAAGGTGAAAATAAATTGCAAAGCTTTAAATTTCAGGATTTGGCAAATAACAAAGTTGTTCCGGTTTATGACGTAAAAGATTTACCGCAGGCAGTGACAAATGTGGAGCAGTTAGGCCAGGCAATCGCCCACCATATGTCGCAATTTGAAAATCAGTTTACGGTGTACTATGAAGGGGATGTCTCCGATTTTGAAACGACAATAGATGAAGTATTTGCATGGTTGGAAGTAAATGAACCGTATTTATGGGCGGTCATGGGCGAGTTTTCAACACGTGCCAAATACTATGGCAATAAAGTCGAATGGCATGCAACGGTAAACTATGATTTAACAGCAGAAGAAAATGCCATTGTGCTAGGGAAAATCGATCAAATTATAAGTACAATTCCGGAAAACGCAACGGAATCGGAGAAAGTTAAATTTGTGAATGATTATTTAGTCGTCCATACAGAGTACAATGTGAACAGTAAAGCGAATCCACATACACCGTATTCTGTTTTAATGAATGGGGAAGGTGTCTGTGAAGGATATGCATTAGCCGCCTTATTAATGTTTGAAGCGCTCGGTATCGAGGCGAAATATGTTGTCGGTAATGCAGGCGGACCACATGCCTGGAATTTGGTGAAAGTGGATGGACAGTGGTATCACCTCGATATTACATGGAATGACCCGGTTCCGGATCAGGGAAATCGAGTCCATTATCAATATTTCCTTATAAGCGATGAAAAACTTTCAAATGACCATGAATGGATTAAATCGGATTATCCGAAAACATCTGTAAATGATTACCTGTGAAAAATAATATTGACAAAATAATGTATTAATTACATAATACACTTATTAGGTGTATGAAGTGCTTAATACATTTTTTTGTGCATACTGTATTAAGTGGTTAGTACAGAGTACGGTCCGACGAATTTTTTTGCGGATGGTGTACTAAGTGAATGATACACGAAAGGAGCTGAACAAGGTGGATGTGAAATTCAATAACCGGGATCCTGTATATGTGCAGGTTATCCGTCATTTTAAGGAACAAATTGCAAAAGGTTCGTTTGCGCCAGGACATGTCATCCCATCTAGACGGGAGTTGGCCAATCAGCTCAAAATCAACCCGAATACAGTGCAGCGTGCCTATAAGGAAATGGAGGAGCAGAAATTGATTTATACAGAAGGAAATATGCCAAGTTGCATTACGAAAGATGAAGCGGTATTAAAAAGTGTACGTGAAGAATTAATTAGTGAAGCGGTGCAAGTATTTATCAGTTCGATAAAATCAATCAATGCGCCACTTCCCGAAATAATGAAGCTCGTACAGAAACAGTATGAGGAGGCGGAGCAGCGTGATTGAAGTAAAAAATGTCTCTAAAAAATATAAAAGAAAGCAAGTATTGAAAGATATGAGCTTTACTGCAGAAAAAGGGCAAATTACATGCCTGATCGGAATTAACGGTGCAGGAAAAACGACCATTATGAAATCAATCATGGCGCTCACTCCGATTGACCGAGGCGAAATTTTTATCGATGGCAAAAAAATCAGCAAAGATGCGTACGAAAAAATTACGTATATTCCAGACCGTCTGACAATGTCACCAAACTATACAATTGCACAAAGCTTCGAGTTTATGGCCGATTTTTATAAAGTGTGGAATGAACAGCGGGCAATAGAACTTCTTGCCTTTTTTCAACTGGATCCGAGCGATAAAATTTCAAGCTTGTCAAAAGGGAACACGGCAAAAGTCAATTTACTGCTTGGCTTGGCATTGGATGTAGACTACATACTAATGGATGAGCCATTTTCAGGAATCGATATCTTTTCAAGAGAACAGATTGCAAATGTCTTTACGAGTCATTTAATCGAAAACCGAGGCGTCATTATTACAACACATGAAATTAATGATATTGAACATTTAATCGACAAAGCGGTGCTCATTGGAGACGGCCGTGTATTAAGAGAAATGAATGTTGAACAGATGCGGGAAACAGAAGGCAAATCCGTAGTAGATGTAATGCGGGAGGTATATGTCGGATGAATCACTATATAAAGCTCGTCAATTTTGAAGTGAAACGATTTAGCAAACTCTTTCTAGCTTTAATAATTGCGGTAGTAGCAGCCCAAATTTTCGGGGCCATTATCACGTCTTTACATTATGTAAGCAATGCGGAAACAACGATGCTGCGTGAGCAAATGACAGTAAGCGACTATATACAAACCTATGGTGCGTATTCACTGCAGAAATTTTTATTTTCGGAATACTTCATACTGTCCGTTGTATTTGCAGCAGCTTTACTTATGATCTATGTATTTTTTATTTGGTACCGTGACTGGTTAGGGAAATCATCGGTTATTTATCGTTTGCTCATGCTTCCTACAGCACGCAGAAATGTGTATTTTGCCAAATTAACAACAATTTTGCTTTTTGTTTTCGGTTTAACAGGAATGCAAATCATCTTACTGGAAGTTGTGAAACAAATTACTCAACTAATAGTACCTGACCAATTATGGCAGGCTAACAGTGTAATTTATATTTATTCTACTGACGTACTGAATTTATTGTATCCACAATCACCGTTATTATTTGTTTTCTATTATGTAATTGGCATCACAGCTGTTGCCGTAATTTTTACCTCTATATTATTTGAACGCAGCTATCATCTTAAAGGAATTTTCCTGGCATTAATCTATATTGTCATTTCAGTAGTCATAGTAATGGTTCCAGTAATCATTCAAACGATTACCGATTATTTTTATACGAATGAAATTTATTTACTAGTTACTGGGTTCAGTATTTTAACAACTGCCCTTGCGATTTATTTAGCAGATTATTTATTAAAACGAAAGATTAATGTGTAGAGGAGGGGAATTACATGAAAAAATATTGGCAACTTCTTTTAATTGCCGGAATCATCGTTGTAACATTTACTGTGCACTATATAAAAGTAGTGAACGCAAAAGACAAAGAGTATGATTTTACGTTCGAAAAAATTTCAGGTGATGATAAATATATAGATTCATTGATGTTCGAAACAAGCGTTGAGTATGGGATAGGATACAATTCACTTCTTATTAGTAAAGATGAATCCACATTAATTGAATCTATTCATAACCGTACAGTGCCGATTACGTTTCAAAGACTTATAGATGAACATAAAAGCTTTATGCGCGGTAAAGCATTTATTGAAAATAACTGTTTTGAAGACGATACGAAGCTAATTTATATGAATGAACCTGAAGAAGGCTGGAAGATAAAAGAAGGGGACACATATAGTTATGAAGTTGATATACTGGATAAAGTGAAGGATGAAAAAACTTCATTTACTATCGAGTCACAACTGAAAAATAGATATAACTGGGTTTTTTATAATGACATTACGGTTGTTGATAATGAGCTTAAACTTATTGTAAAACAAATGGATAATGACGGAAGCGAAAAAATGTATCATGTGATTATTGATTTGAAAAAGCAGCAGCTGCTGAGTGAAACTTTACTGGAAGAAGCAACAACGGATGATACGACAAGGAGAAGTATTGATTCCTACAATTCTTATTCAAATTTAGGTCATGAAAAATACCACGTCTATTCTATAAATTCTTTTGATTTGAAAAGTCCTGAACAAGATATTTTTTCACGTCAGTTCAGCGCATTAAATACGGAAACGAACGAAATAACAGATATTCAGTTACCGGAAGGTTTAGATCAGAACATGCAAAGTATTGAAGTGGATGATAATTATTTAGTTATCGCCTATTCAACAAAAGAGGAAATAGTCATTTACAGATATAATATCGGACAGCAGCGATGGCTCGAACCGATTACTGTACCGTATTCTGAAAAAGTGTTAATTCCTGAACTTAATAGCACGGCTACACTAAACGGAAAATTCTACGTCATGACAGAAGTGAATAACAATTTTGTACTCAAGATTTTTGATATTGAACAAGGTACATTATTATATGAAGGAAAACTTATCAATAATAATGTAGAACAAAAATATTATATTCACATAACTGATGTTTATGAATTAGAAAAATAACTGAAAAGAATTAAAACTCAATGAATTTGGCTACCAACAGATTTTTGGAGTATATGATAGAAAGACGCTTAATCGAGGAATGTGCGGAAAATCTTTAAGATATTCCGGCAAGCCGTTATTAATTTACGCATTATCTTCAATTCAATAATTCCATATAATAATAGGTAAGAAAAGAAATAAGCTTAAATGCACATACAAATTCCGCTATCTTTAATGGTAGCGGGATTTTTTTATCTTCTGATCGTGATTGTATTTAATCGATTGCAAATATCAAAGAGTATTATATTCTTAAACAAAAGATTGACTGAATATTCGCATTTATTTACACTGAGGAAAATGAGGCGACATAGAGAGACAGCTAGAATTAGACAAAGGAGAGGGTATGTTGTGTTTAAATGGAAGAGCAAAGAGCAGTTAAGGCAATTATTATGTGAACTTGTACAAGTGAAAAGTGTTTCAGGTTCACAAGCAGAAAAGGATTTCCCTGATATTGTAGTGAATAAATTGTCGGAGCTGGCGTATTTCAAAGAAAACCCTGGCCATTTAAATCAAACATATTTGAGTGATGGGCGCAGTTTTATTAGCGCATTGGTCAAAAAATCTCCGGATACTAAAAAAACAGTCGTATTAATTAGTCACTTTGATGTAGTGGATGTACAGGACTACGGAAAATGGAAACAATATGCTTTTAATCCCGAGAAGCTAACGGAACAATTTTACTCAATCAAAGACGATTTGCCTGAAGAAGTGCGAGTTGATATCGATAGCGGGAACTGGCTATTCGGCAGAGGAACAATGGATATGAAGTGCGGGCTTGCATTGCATATGTCTATTGTTGAACGAGCGACGTTCGGAGAGTATGACGGCAACATCTTGTTATTGACCGTACCGGATGAAGAAGTAAACTCTGAAGGAATGCGAGCAGCGGTTCCAAAACTTGTACAACTTTCGGAAGAGCATAATCTTGAATACACAACGATTTTAAATTCAGAGCCGATGTTCAGCAATTTTCCTGGCGATAAAAATAATTACTTCTATACCGGATCTATAGGAAAAGCATTGCCGGGCTTTTTATGCTACGGGAAGGAAACTCATGTCGGGGAACCGTTCGGGGGACTGAATGCAAATTATATGGCATCGGTAATCACAGCTGAAATGGAATTAAATACGGACTTTTGTGAAAAAGTGGGCGAGGAAATTACACCGCCACCTACGAATTTAATTTATCGCGACTTGAAAACGAGATATTCCACACAAATTTCACATCGGGCTGTGACACTGTTTAATTTATTGTTATTTGAAAGAAGCATGACAGACGTCGTTTCATTGCTCCAGCAAAAAGCGATCAAAGCGGCAAATAAAATTGAACAGTCCTATATGAACAAAGCTACGAAATATTCACAGCATACGGAATTTACACCGCAGCAATTAAAAGTGAGGGTCATGACGTATGAGGAAATTTACGAATATGTGCGGGAGAAATACGGCGAAGAGAAAGTTGGAGAGCTTCTATCAAATGGTGACAGCGATAGAGAAGATCGGGAACGAACAATTGACCTAGTTGATCAACTAGCTGCGTTATGTAATGAGCTGGCACCGATGATTGTCATTTTCTTTGCGCCGCCATTTTATCCTGCAATCAGTTCAGGAAAAAATGGACTCATCAGCAATCTTGTAAATGAGTTGAAGCAATACACGCATGAAACATTTAAAATGGAGTTTACTATTCAAAACTACTTCGCCGGAATATCGGATTTAAGCTATGTAGGGTTGAACTATGAAAACAGTTCGATTGCGTCGCTTATAAACAATATGCCGGTTTGGGATAAAGGCTACGCGCTGCCGATCAGGGATATGAAAAAGCTGAATGTTCCGGTGCTGAACATCGGTCCGATTGGAAGAGATCCGCATAAATGGACTGAGCGGCTTGACGCGGACTTTGCATTTGTAACATTAGTTGATCTATTGCAATTGACGATCGAAAAATTATTCGCTGCGCATTATGAGGTGAATGAACAAATCGTGAGCAAATAATACTCCTTAACGTTTTATCGTTAGATTTATGTTACAGTGGGAATACTAACCGCCATAAAGAGCGGAGTTGGAGGGTTATGATGACAAATACAGTAGACGAACTATTAGAATCGCTCGTGGCAGCGACAGTAAATAATGAAGTGAAATGGAGTAAAGGTACGGAAGCGCTGGAGGATGTGCTGGAAGAAGTATACGGCAACACGGAAAAGCTTTATTTCTTCTTTGATGAAGAAGAAGGTTCAAACATCGTTTTAGCAACGTATCAATATTACGAAGGCGAAGTAGAAGCCGATGAGTTTTTAAAAGACGGCATGAGCCTGTTTGTCATCGACGCAGATGATTTTGAGATTTTAAATGAAGTAACAGATGAAGATGCGGACGATGCAAAACTATTCCCAGCTTTAATGGAAGCAATTGAAGAAGCGAAGTAAGATTTAATAAGTAACGGATGTGGACGGTTTAGAATCGTTTGCATCCGTTATTTTGTTATGGTGGGCTTTCGGGGTGGATTTTATTAGAACAATTGTAGTCGATATTAGAAGAACTCGACCGGATAATTGAAAATCGGGAGGTGATATTAGAACAAACCGACCCGATATTAGAACGACAATATATTAGAAAATTGCAACTTTATTAGAACAAATAAAATTATAATAGAACATCTGCGAATTAGAAAACCCGGCCCAACCAAACAAAAAAACGCCCGGTAACCAAACCAGGCGCTACACTTAAACTTAATTTTTCAATAACCGCAATTCAACACCTCAAACCCTTTCACCGCTAACGGCATTTCACCAAAGGGCTTCTGATCGAACTGTTCCTCGATATAAATTTCCGCCAGCACCTGCTCACGTTCACCAGCTGTTTCACCATGCTTTACTGCGACAACCGCTTCATAAAGACGGGCCAGCTGCTGCATAAGCGGTTTCGCCTCAAGTGTTTGCATTGCCGGATCCAGTGTGACAAACACTGTAAAACGCTGCTCTACGACAGAGGCAAGTTGCTGCAAATACGGATGGTTCGTTTGCTGTAATTCATTAAGTAGCGTAATATGCGCATTTTTTTGCACGAGGCGAATAAGCTCGTGTGCCAAAATATTCGCAGTTCCTTCCCAAACGGTCAATACTTGGGCATCGCGAAGCAGGCGAGGGAGCACGAAATCCTCGATATAGCCGTTACCGCCATGAAGTTCGATCGCTTCATGCGTAAATTCAATTGCCCATTCTGCTGTTTCCTTCTTCACTAATGCAATTAACAGGCGGACGATCTGCTGTTCTTCCTCTGAAGCATTCCCGCTGACAACTTCATCATAGCGCGACACTAAATCAAACAACGCGACAAGTGATGCATGCCATTTTGCTTGCAATGCGCCTAACGTATGCTTCACCATTGGAAACTCGGCAACTGTATGTCCAAAGGCGATACGCCCGTTTGTATAATGGACCGCTTCATCCAGTGCGCGTTTCATAATGCCAACAGATGCTGCGGCATTACAAATACGGGACAAGTTGAGCGCTTCGAGCATATAGTAGATTCCTTTGGACGAATCCCCGATAACATATGCTTTTGCACCATTAAACTCGACCTCTCCTGAAGGTACCGCTTTTACGCCAAGCTTATCTTTCAATCGGCGGATTGTAATTTGGTTAAGCTCACCATCGTCGTCACGCCATGGAACAGCAAACAATGTTAAGCCACGTGAGCCCTGTTTGGAATTGGTCGTCTGGCGCGCAAGTACCATTGCAACTCCGCACATCCCAGCATTCGATGCAAAGTACTTCTCACCGTATAAACGCCATTCACCTTGTTCATATCGCGCTTCCACGACGTTCGCACCAACATCGGATCCCCCTTGACGCTCCGTTAAAAAAGTAGCCCCTTCAAATAATTCTGTATCGCCTGTTGCACAGATGTGCGGCATAAACTTTTGCTTCAGCTCTTCAGATGCATAGTGTTCGAATAAGTACGCAGTCGCCATCGTCAATGTAACGGGACAGTAAAAGCCGGGTTCTGTTTGAGATAATAAATAGCCTTGCGCAAAGCTGTATACATAATTGCCTTTGTGACCTAATTCAGGAATGTCTTTATGCACATAGCCGACAATCCCTATTGCATAAGTCTCGGCAACCGTTTGTTTATAGCCCTCATTCACAATGACTTCGCTTACTTCATCGCCGTATGCATTATAGCGGCGTAATCTCGGTTCACCTTCCCGGTCCGTCACTTTGGCACGGGCATCAATTGGTCCGGCACAAAGCGCACCGAATGCAGTCAGCCGTTCATCTGCATAACGGTAAAAAGACGGCGAAAGCTTTTGCTGTAATAGCTGATGCAATGTTTGATCAAATTCATAAAAATTCTGGCTCTTTTCACGTTTATTGGCTAACACTTGCATTTGCTTCACCTCTTAGCTGCTGTTTTAGTATTTTCCCGGAAGCATTGCGCGGAAGTGCTTCAGTTTGTTCAAAGATTTTCGGAATTTTAAATGCGGCAAGTTTACCATCTAAGTGCTTGCGAATTTCCTGCTCGGAAACAGGGACTTTCGCACAGTAAACCGCTTTTACTGTTTCGCCCCATTCAGGATGCGGTACACCGAATACCGCTACTTCAAAAATAGCGTCATGCAGCAATAGCTGATCTTCAATTTCTTTCGGATAAATATTGACACCGCCGGAAATAATCACATCTTTTTTACGGTCAACAATGTAAATATAGCCGTCTTCATCAATGCGGGCTAAATCACCTGAACGTACCCAGCCATCAACGAAAATGTTTTTCGTTTCTTCCGGATTTTTATAGTATTCTTTCATATTACCTTCACCGTATAAAACGATTTCGCCAATTTCACCAGGAGCTACATCTTCATTTAATGCGTTAATAACACGCAGCTCTGTTCCAAATGGTGCTCGCTTGCCGATACTTCCTGCCTTGTGAGGGTGGTCGGCAGCATGTAATATCGAACCGCTCGGACCGGCTTCCGTTAAACCGTACACACATACTAAGTTGTCAGTATTAAACTGCTGTTGAATATATACGACTTCTTTTTCAGACAGTGGTGCGCCTCCGTACACCCACCATTTCATTGAAGATAGGTCCGCATTTGCGATACGCGGTGAGCCGGCAGTTAGAAGGTAGGCAACAGGTGCACCGAAGAAATGCGTCGTTTTGTATTTTTCAACCGTATCTATTAACAAGTCAGGAGTAAACGTCGGAGTGAGTACAGCGGTTGCCCCGACTAAAATGGCTGTAACAAAAAATAAGTTTAATGGAGCAGAATGAGTTAACGGCATCATAATAAGCATTCGGCTTTCGGGTTTTACTTCCATTTCAATTGCAATCATATGCGAAACAGCAAGTACATTGCGGTTAGACAGTAAAACTCCTTTTGGATTGCCGGTTGTGCCGGATGTATAAAGTAAAGTCGAATCATCCTCCTCCACTAAATTACAGCATATGACCTCATTATTGGCAGCTGCCTGGAATTGATCGATGCTTTGCCAGTCATGGACAGCAGGACCTGTTTTTACTTTAAGACCATTGAACATAATTGTAGCGGCCTGTTCGAAAATCAGCTCATGGACAAAGATAGCCTTCGCGTCGCTATGATTGAGCACATACTCAATTTCACGCATGACAAACTTGGCATTGATCGGTACAACGACAGCCCCAATACGCTGAATGGCAAAGTAAAGCGCGACGAACTCTTGCACATTTGGCATGAAAATCCCAACTTTATCGCCTTTAACAATTCCGCTTGCACGCAATGAACCGGCGATTTTATTTACTTGGGCATCTAATTGTTGATACGTTGTTTCCTGACCGAGACTAATGACAGCAACTTGATTCGGATACTTTCTTGCATGACGAGCTAACAGATTAGAAATAATCATGATTGGTCCTCCAATAATAGAATTAGTTTTTCCCGAAAAATAGCTTCCGTCCTTTCGATATCTTGACGGATTTCATGCAACTCTTGAATCTTCTGGTCAATTTCCTTTAATTTTTGCTGACCGTATTCGATTGTCCGCTCCAGCTGTTTAATACCTGTACGATCAAGGTCAAAAAGCAAAATCATTTCCTTAATTTCTTCCATAGTAAAGCCATACTTTTTTCCGCGGATAATTAGCTTGATCTTTGCCTCCTCCCGTTTGGTATAATGGCGCATTCCATTATGAGGTCGTGTCGGTTTCAAAATCCCGAGCTCTTCATAGTAGCGCAATGTTCTCGGTGTGAGTGCATATTCTTTAGCGATCGTTTTAATGGATTTCACATAGACACCCCCCATTGGCGAAAGTATACCATTTACGTTAACGTTAATTTAAAGAGAAATAAAGAATAAAATAGAAAAAATATTTATTGAAGACTAGAATAAGAGTAATAAGGGGTGGTGGTTAATCGCAAGCGGAACATGAATAGGAAAATAAGTATAGTCCATATTAGATACAGCGTGTTTCTCAATGGAGAATCCGCTTTTTTATTTATATTCTTATAAAATTCTTACTATATAAAAAAATAGTACGAATTAAGTAATAATTTCATTGACAATCGTTATCAAATAGCATTATTATTCTAATTAGTGATAATGATAATTGTTATCAATCAATTTTAAGGGGCGTTAATGAGATGAAAACAAAAAAGTTCTATTCTTTAATGGCAATGCTTTTCGTAGCAATGGGCTTACTAGTTGTTGCGGGTTGCTCAGATAAAGAAACAAGTACAGATGAGAATAATTCAAATGAAACAACAGGCTCTTCGAATTCTGAAGATTCGGCAACACAATATCCAATCGTAATCAAACATGCATTAGGTGAAACAGTAATTGAAGAAAAGCCGGAACGTGTAGCTACAGTTGCATGGGCAAACCATGATGTTGCACTTGCTTTAGATGTAGTACCAGTTGGTTTCTCAGCAGCAAACTACGGTGTACAAGATGAAAGCGGTATGCTTCCATGGACAGTAGAAAAATTAAAAGAGCTTGGTGAAGAAAACCCGAACATCTACCAAGATACAGATGGCATAGATTTTGAAGCGATTTCAGATTCAAATCCGGATGTTATTTTAGCAGCATATTCAGGACTTACACAAGAAGAGTATGATACATTAAGCGAGATTGCACCGGTTGTTGCATATCCGGAAACTCCATGGGTAATTACATGGCGTGACCAAATCCTATACAATGCAAAAGGTATGGGTATGGAAGAAGAAGGTAAACAATTAATCGCTGATACAGAAAAATTAATTCAAGATAAAGCAAATGAATTCCCGGAAATCAAAGGTAAAAAAGCGGCGTTCGGTATGTTTAACGCTACGGATTTATCGAAGTTCTATATTTATACACCAGCTGACCCACGCGGTGAATTACTGGAAGATCTAGGTATGGCATATCCGGAAAGCATTAAAGCGCAAGTTCAGGATGAAAGCAGCTTCTATATCGAGTTAAGTTCAGAAAATGCAGATGCTTTAAATGATGCTGAAATTCTGATTGCATATGGCGATGACAACACATTAAAAGCACTTCAGGCAGATCCGATTTTAGGCGAAGTACCTGCAATCAAAAATGGTACGGTTTTAATTATTCCCGACAACACACCACTTGCTGCTGCAGGAAATCCGAACCCGCTGTCAATTCAATATACAATCGACGAGTATGTAACTTTAATTTCGGAAGTTGCAAAAAAGTTAAAGTAATATGAAAAGTACATCCGTTTTAGAAAAGAAGCAAATTATGATGCCGCGTAATTTTATAAAAGTATTATTGCTTTTAATTATTTTACTCGGACTATGTATACTAGCATCACTTGTATTTGGTTCGCGGATGATTAGCTGGACAGATCTTCTGAATGGGTTATTCCATTCAGAAGCTCTGTCTCATGAAGCGAACGTCGTAAGGCAGCGTCTAGTAAGAACTATTTTTTGCTTACTATGTGGCGCAGCATTAGGAGTTTCCGGAGCGCTTATGCAATCGGTAACACGTAACCCTATTGCAGATCCAAGTATATTAGGTGTCAATACAGGGGCATCCCTTTTTGTCGTTTGCGGCATTGCCTTTTTGAATATCAGTTCAGCAAATCAGTATATTTGGCTTGCGATAACGGGAGCTTTTATTACCGCTATTTTTGTATTTGGGATTGGTTCAATGGGGAAAGGTGGCGCAACACCATTAAAACTCGTGTTGGCAGGTGCAGCTACGAGTGCCATTCTATCATCACTGGTCGTTGCAGTCATGATACCAAGAACGAATGTAATGGATCAGTTCAGATTTTGGCAAGTTGGAAGTGTCGGTTCCGGCAGCTGGGATACAATCACGTTATTTATTCCATTTATAGTAGTAGGACTATCTATTGCCTTAATTACAGCTCCGGCATTAAATGCGATGGCATTAGGTGATGATGTTGCGACAGGGCTGGGTGTACGCACAGGTACTGTAAGAATTGTAGCGGCATTAGGTGGCGTATTATTATGTGGTGCTGCAACGGCATTGGCAGGTCCAATCGGCTTTATTGGTTTATTAGCTACACATATCGTACGTCTCGTAGTAGGTCCTGATCTACGTTATATTATTCCGATGTCAGCATTGTCGGGGGCGATTATTTTAACCTTTTCCGATGTGATCGGAAGGCTTCTTGGCAGTCCAAGTGAGCTTGAAGTTGGAATTGTGACAGCCTTTATAGGTGCGCCAATTTTAATTTTAATTACGATGAAAGCGAAAATGCGTGCAATATGATGAATGAAACGATGAAGATGATTAAGACGTCAAGATTAAAAAGAAAACGCCGGTTTATATTGATGACTTCCTTGATGGCAATTATTTCGCTAGTACTTTGCGGTTTGATGCTTATGCTCGGCAACACGATTTACCCGGTACAGGATGTCATAAAGGTTTTACTAGGTGAACAAGTGAAGGGAGCAACCTTTGCGGTAAAAACAATACGTTTCCCGAGAATGGTAGCCGGTTTGTTTGCAGGCTTTGCATTTGGAGTCGGGGGTTATATTTTCCAGACGATGTTGCGCAACCCGCTGGCAAATCCAAATGTAATAGGAATAACAACAGGTTCAAGTGCTGCAGCTGTATTTTGTATTATTGTATTAAATGCGAGCAATACGGTCGTATCCATCGCAGCTGTAATCGGAGGCCTTGCAACAGCTATCTTTATCTATCTGCTTGCAAAAGGCACATCCTTTTCGATTGGTCGACTTATTTTAATCGGTATCGGCATTCAGGCGATGCTGACGGCCTTTATCAACTATTTAATGCTTATCGGGGATACACATGATATTCCGGCTGCAATGAGATGGCTGAGTGGTAGTTTAAACGGTGCGAAATTAATGAACTTATATCCGCTAATCCTTATCGTGTGTATTTGCACACCGATTTTAATGTATTTTGCGAAGCGTCTGGAAATGCTGGAGCTTGGTGAACAGGCGGCAACATCTCTAGGCGTCAATACCAATCAAACGAGAGTCATTCTTATTATTACGTCGGTGCTCATGATTGCATTGGCGACTGCTGCAACGGGTCCGATTGCCTTTATTTCATTCTTGGCAGGTCCTATTGCAAAAAAATTAGTAGGTGTCGGATTTTCAGGTCTTATTCCTGCAGGTTTAATCGGGGTCATTTTAGTATTGGCGGCAGATCTTATCGGACAGTTTGCTTTTGAAACACGCTATCCGGTAGGGGTCATTACAGGGATAATCGGAGCACCATACTTAATTTATTTATTAATCCGTATTAATCGGAAAGGAGATTTATGATGAAATCGACACATACATTCCAAACGGAAAATCTTGTTGCAGGCTATGACAATAAAGCGATTTTACAAGGTGTTAGTCTAGCGATTCCAAGCAATAAAATCAGCATTATTATCGGTTCGAATGGCTGTGGGAAATCGACACTTTTAAAAACGATGGCACGATTAATCAAGCCAATCTCCGGCCAAGTATCGTTGGATGATAAATCGATTAATAAAATCCCGCCGAAACAACTTGCACGTGTTTTAGGACTTCTTCCGCAATCACCGATCGTACCTGAAGGCATCACGGTTGCTGACTTAGTTGGCAGGGGCCGATTCCCGCATCAGAGCTTTTTAAAGGGCTGGTCAACTGAGGATTATGATGCAGTTGCGGAAGCGATGGAAATGATGAACATTACCGGACTTGCCGACAGTCATATCGATGAGCTGTCAGGAGGGCAAAGACAACGTGTATGGATAGCAATGGCACTTGCACAACAAACCGACATTTTGTTTTTGGACGAACCGACTACATACTTGGATATTACGTACCAAGTGGAGATTTTGGACTTATTGACGGATTTAAATCGTAAGCACGGAACGACAATTGTGATGGTACTCCATGATATTAATTTATCTGCCCGCTATGCCGACTATATTTTTGCTTTACATAAAGGTCGACTTGTTTCGGAGGGAACACCAGCAAACGTAATTACGAGTGAATTGATCAAAGATATATTTAATCTAAACTGTGTTGTCACACAAGATCCTGTTTCGGATTCGCCTTCTGTTGTACCTATCGGAAGACACCATTCGAAATCCGGAATGCTCGTTTAGCTGCAACTTAGTCAATGGAATCCGGAGACGATTAGCGAAAAGCGTAATTTTCCGACAAATGAAAAGAATGGAGTGTTTCGAATGAACGATATTTATGATGTAACGATAATTGGCGGTGGTCCTAGCGGATTATACAGTGCGTTCTATGCAGGGTTGAGAGATTTAAAAACGAAAATTATTGAATTTCAGCCGACGCTCGGCGGGAAGCTTCATGTTTATCCTGAAAAAATCATTTGGGATATCGGCGGTATGCCTCCAACACCAGCACAGCAAGTCATTGAAAATCTCGTTAAACAGGGGCTGACATTTAAGCCAACCGTATGTCTAAATACGAAAGTCGATTTCATCACAAAAAAAGAAGATTTATTTGTGATTGAGACAAGTTCAGGCGAAAAACACTATTCCAAAAAAGTGATCGTTGCAGTAGGCGGCGGAATTATTAGTCCAATTAAATTGCATATTGAAGGCGCGGAAAAGTATGAAGTATCGAACTTGCATTATACAATCCGAGGCATTCAAAGCTTTAAGGACAAGTCACTGCTGATTTCAGGCGGGGGCAACTCGGCGATTGACTGGGCAAAGGATCTGATCGGTATTGCCAAGCAGATTACCGTCATTTACAGAGGCGAAAAGCTATCTGCGCACGAAGCACAAATCAGACATTTGCAGGATAATGGCGTTCCGATCATTACAAATACACAAATTAAAACACTTGTAGCGAATGAAACGAAGACAAAAATAGAAGAAGTCATTTTGGAAAATGTCGTAACAAAGGAAACTTCGAAAATCGTAGTGGATGATGTCCTTGTAAACCATGGCTATGACCGGGATTCTTCATTTTCTTTTGATGCGGCACTCGCTCCGGAAAAAGATAAAGACTATGACTATTATTATTTGACGGACGGTAAAGGACTGACATCGGTTGATGGTATTTATGCTGTTGGCGATATTTCCAAATATGATAATAAAGTATATTTAATTACCGGTACATTCCAGGATGCTGTCAATGCGATCAACGCCATCAAAATTAGCCTTGAACCAACAGCAGATCAGTATGCAAAAGTTTCTTCACATAATGAAGTGTTCGAAAAACGTAACCGTGAACTGATGAAGGACATGCTCGTGAATGGCTAGTATGATGAACGAATAAATTAGAATAAGTACAACGCAGAAGTTTACCTGAACTTCTGCGTTTTTTTATTGATGATGGAAGGGGAGTAATTGATTATAATGGAAGTATTAGGTAATCCATGTAATGCATTTAAGGGAGGGGATCATAATGGTTTTTCAAAGAGTAGTTGATTATAAATGGCTCTTGATTGCTTGTGTCATTCTACTGAGCAATATGGTTGTTTATCAGTTGTCGTTTGTTTCCGCACTTTCAGATGAGGAAGTAAGGGGAATGGTAATCGGTTCGCTAATTGACTGTGCAGTAGTGGCACCAGCGCTTCTCTTGCTGCAAAGGGGAAAATGGACTGTCAAAAATTTTATTGTCTTTGTTGCAGCGGGTATTTTGTTTGCTCGACTAGTCATCCCTAATGGATTGATGGAACCTTTCCGTTACATAACTTTTTCTGCAATCGCTGTAGAAGCGGGATTGGTTTTTGTGGAGTTGATCATTTTATTTGTTTTTCTAAAATATTTACCGAGCATCATTCGGACGGTCAAATTAGAGCAGGAACAACTTATTTTTGCATTTCCTCGAATCGTAGCAGAGAAAGTGAAAGATAACGTATTAATGAGAGTACTTTGCCAGGAGATGCTTGTTTTTTATTATGCATTTTGCAGTTGGAAGAAAAGACAGCCAGACGGATTTACCGTTCACAAAAATACAATGTATGTTCCTGTTTTAGTGATGATTTTCCATGCGGCATTATTTGAATCTATCGCATTTCATTGGTTTTTCCATGACCGTATGCCGATTTTAGCTTGGGGCCATACAATTCTTTCACTTTATGGACTTCTATTCTTGCTAGCAGATTCTCGTGCACTTGTACTAAATCCAGTCCGGATCGAAAACGGAAATTTATATCTTTCCAACGGTTTATTGAAACAAACAAAAATTAAGCTGAAAAATATTTCACAACTGCATACGTCTGTGCAAGATGAAAAGATTTATCATTTTAAAGTGTTAGGCAATACAGAGGAACAGCCAGATTTTGTACTTGAATTAAAGGAATTGCAGCCAATCCAATTAGTTGGTGGATTTGAAAAAAAGGCAAAGTATATTGGCGTTTATGCAGATACGCCAGTCCAATTACGTAGCGAAATAGAGTTAGCGATAATAGAGAAATAGTGTAAAAGATTACAAGATGGGGTATAGATTATAGAACGCAATGTTATGAGGTGAAAAGATGAACATTCGAATATTAGGTTATAAAGATGCAGAACAATATAAACAAATTAGATTACACGGGCTTTTAAATTCTCCAACATTATTTAGCACGTCTTTTGAACATGAAAACAATTATACAGTCCCGGAAATTGAACAACGTCTTCGCCCACAAGCAGATAAATTTACGCTTGGGGCATTTGAAGAGAACGAATTGATCGGAATTGCGACATTTAAAAGAGAAACGGGCGCAAAACTAAATCATAAAGGCGTTCTTGTCGGACTCTATGTAATGCCTGAATCAAGAGGAAAAGGTGTAGCGCGGGATATGATCGAAGAACTGTTGCGCCTATTAAGAGAAAACGATGGTCTTGAACAGCTACATTTAACTGTCGAATCAACAAATGAACAGGCAATCTCTCTTTACGAATCACTGGGATTTAAGCAATTCGCAAAGGAACAGCATGCATTAAAGATTGACGGCAACTATTATGATCATGTGTGGATGGTAAAAGAGTTATAGCTATAAAAAAAAGTAAAAGCAGTTTTTCTGCTTTTACTTTTTTTACGTTATATAGCACTTCCGGCAGAGCCTTTTGATAAGCGTTCTGAAATTATCAGGACTATGAGGATTAAAATAATCTGCAGCACACCATATGCGCATGCTGTACCGAACTTGAAGGCATACAGCTTTTGGAAAATTGCAACCGACAATGGAATCGTCGAAGTATTATAAATCAAAATCGATGCAACGAACTCCCCGATACTTTGGACAAAAGCGAGCAATGTACCGGCAAGAACGCCTGATAAAGTAAGTGGAATGACAATTCTTCTAAATGTATACCACCATGTTGCCCCTAAACTTCGCGAAGCCTCTTCCACAGACTGATCCAACTGCATGAGGGAAGCGGATGTTGACCTGAAGACAAGCGGCAAATGCCGGATAAAATACGCAAGCGGTAAAATCCAGAATGAACCGATTAATACTTGATTGAATGTAAATACGCTTTCCGTAGAGAACGCCGCGATTAAGTTAACAGCTACAACCGTACCTGGCAATGCCCACGGAATCGTAATTAAAATATCAAGCACTGTTTTTCCTTTGAAACTAAGTCTGACCATCGCATAAGCAGCAGCTACACCGAATATAATATTGCCGACTGTTGCGATGAAGCCCATCTGCAGTGAGTTCCAAATTGGTCGCCATGTCCGTTCATCAGTAAATAGCGCTTTGTAATGGTCGAGCGTATATTCGGTCGGCAAAATCTGAATTGTCCAGGCACCGTCTTTTGAAAATGAAATTAAGATCAGCACTAAAATCGGCAATATCAAAATTAACGTCCCAATGAAGGACAGTGCAACCGCTAAATACTTCAAAGGCTTCGAACTCACTTCCGAACGGTGAACACTGATTCCTTTACTTAAATTTTGATAGTTACGTCTGTTTTGATACCAGCGCATAATAAGTAAAAAGGTGATGGATACGAACGATAAAATAGTTGATTGTGTTGCCGCCATATCCAAATTACCGTTTGTACGCGATAAGTAAATTTGCATCGTCATTGTACGTTCAACCCCGAACATGAGTGGCGCGGTATAGGATGCCATCGACACCATGAAAACGAGAAGGGAAGATGCGATTAAAGATGGGGTAAGCATCGGCAAAATAATTTTCCGCCAAACACGTATCCGGCTTGCCCCGAGGCTAGTTGCGGCTTCCTCCAAAGAAGGGTCAAGCCCTTTAATAGCTGCCGAAGCAGTCAAATAGAAGTACGTATACATCGTAAACGTATGAACAACAATGACTCCCCAAATCCCTTTTAATGCAAAAGGAACATCTTCCAATTGAAACATCTGCTGAAATAAGCGCGGGAATATACCACTTTCACCATATAAAAATGTAAAGGATAAAACCCCGACTAGCGGGGGCAATGCCATTGGGACAAGCACTAAAACAGAAAGCAGACGGCGACCCGGAAAATCATAGCGTTCCAGTAAAAAGGCCATCATAACCCCGACAACAGCACAACATATGACACTAATAATCGATATATAAAAGCTGTTCCAAAGTGCCTCTAAATTGGCTGTACTTTGTAAACTGAAAAACTTTTGATAGTTAGCTAGCTGATTGTCACCAGCAAAACTCTGGATAAATGTTGAGTAAAATGGATAAATAACATAGGCAAACAATATTAAAAACAGCGGGGAGATAAGAATATAGACAAAATAGCGTGATTGTGTAAGACGAGACCACCAACTCGCTTCGTATGTGTCAACGGATTTTTTGCTCATTGTGTGCCTCCTCTCTTATTCTCCTAGGAAATAAATATTTTGTTTAGGGATATGTAATTCAATCATATCGCCAGCTTGCAGTATTGCAGTACCCCGACTAATAATCATTGCTTTCAATGTTGTATCATTCCATTTAATAAAGTAATTTACGCTGAGTCCGGTAAATTCGATCAGTTCGACGATGCCTGTAACGGAGTTTTCACCAGGACCGCTTTCAAATGCTTCAGGACGGACTGATACATAAATTTCGTCCCCAATGGTTACTAGAAGCCCTGCTGCCAAGTTTTCTGTCAGGCCTTGCAGTTCAAGTCCTTTGTCATTAGTAACAGTAATAATATTGTCTTCAATCGATTTTACTTTCATCGTAAGCAAGTTTGTTTCACCAATAAAAGTAGCGACAAAGCGGTTGTTTGGACGGTGGTAAATTTCCTGCGGCGTACCGATTTGTTTAACGACACCATGCTCCATTACCATTATCCGATCCGACATTGCCATTGCTTCAGTCTGGTCATGGGTAACGTAAATTGTCGTCACTCCCAGCTCCGACTGAATCCGTTTAATTTCAATTCGTGTCTCCTCACGCAATTTTGCATCCAAATTGGATAATGGCTCATCCAGCAGCAAGATATCAGGTTCAATGACAAGCGCTCGTGCCAAAGCAACCCGCTGCTGCTGTCCACCTGATAATTCATTAATTTTGCGTGAGCCATATGGTCCTAAATGAACGAGCTCGCGTATACGGTCAACCTTTTCTTTGATCGTTTTTTTATCATATTTCCGGATTTCCAGGCCAAATGCGATATTTTCATTGACTGTCATATGCGGGAAGAGTGCATAGTTTTGAAACACCATTCCGATATTACGTTTATTAGGCTGCAATGTTGTGACATCCTGATTGTCAAAGTAAATCTTCCCTTGAGAGGGGTAGTAAAATCCGGCAATCATCCGTAATGTTGTTGTTTTGCCACAGCCACTCGGACCTAAAAATGTAAAAAATTCACCCGATTTTATATCCAGCTCTAAATCTTTGACACTTACGACATCACCGAATTTTTTTGAAACGTCGTTAATATGAACAGCTTTCATCCAATCCAACTCCCTTCACACCGACAAATTAGGAAAAGAAAGACCTCTTAATTCAGAGGTCAGTCATATTACTACTATTTGCCTTTTCCTTTAATATTTGTATCCCAATGTTCCATCCATTCCGCTTCTTTATCGGCCATTACTTGCCAATCGATATCCAATGGTTTTAAATCCAAGTCTTTATACCAGTCCGGCATTGCATCCGCCGCAATATCCGTACGTGTAGGAATTTGGTAATATTCTTTCGAAAGCTCAACCATTGTCTCTTGATCGAACAGGAATTCCATAAATAATTTAGCGTTCTCTTCGTTTTTAGCATTGTTTACAATACCCACTGCATCGACTAAAATCGGTGCGCCACTTTCCGGATAAATAAAGTCAAACGTGTAATCCGTTGTATGTTTTTTCAGTAAAATATCCTGTAAGTTCCATAACGAAATTGAACCTTCCTGGCGTGCCAGTTTTAAATACAATGCGTTAGGATCCTGTGTATATTCTTTCGTATTCGCATCAAGTTTCATCAGCCAGTCATAGCCTTTTGACGGATCATCAGCACCTTGGCGGAAAATCATAGAAGAATAAATTGTGCGCATAGTTCCTGAAGCAAGAACACCGCGAATTAAAATTTCATCTTTCCACTTCGGATCAAGTAATTCGTCCCAATCCTGTGGTCCTTCTTCTGGTGACATTACTTCACTGTTAATCATAATGACTTCAGGTAACAGCATTTCACCGACCCAGCGATTTTGTTCATCTTTATGGAGAGGGTCAATGGAATCGATAAATGAAGGATCCCACTGTAAAAGTAAATCTTCATTTGCAGCAACCATCATCGCTGACTGTGTACCACCCCACCAAAAATCACCTTGTGGGTTGGCTTTTTCACCACGCACACGCTCTAAAATCTGCTGGGCGCCCATTGTCATATATTCGACTTTGATATTCGGGTAACGCTCATTAAACTTTTCGATAACACCCTGTACCATGTTTTCGTCACGCCCTGTGTAAATTACGAGCTTGCCGGAAGCATTTTCTTCTGTTGAACCTTCTGTCGTGCCGCTATCTCCTTGAGTTGAATCATTTGTCGTCTCTTCGGAGTCGCCACACGCAGCTAAAACTAATAAAAGAGTTGTGAGAATAAGAGAAAGCCAAGTAAATCTTTTCATCCAATGTCCTCCTTACATATAGTTTTTTCTTTTTCATGCAGAATAAAAGGATATCTATTCCAATTTCATTTTATCTACAATTTTTTTAATATTCAAACAAATATCCCTATAACTTTTAAATTTTTACAGTTTACTGAGTTAAAAAAGATAAAGTTTTATGTAGGGATTTCTGGAACGGGGAAGATTAGAGGGTCAAAAGTCAAGTTAAATATGAGAAAATTGTTTTATTTAAATTTATTAAGGGAATTATAAAAGCATCAGCACAACAGCGGTTTTTCCCATTGTTTTGGAATTACATACGGTTGGACGTGCTTCTCAACTCACGAATGATGGAACTTAATTTACCGGAGGAGTGAAAATATGAGTAAAAGTAATAAAGAAATTGCATTGCAAATTTTAAATGAAAATAGTATTGGCGTTATGGCCACAAATAATAACGGTGTGCCGAATTCGCGCTATATGACATTTCACTATGTAGAATCAAAACTTTATACCGTTGCACTGGAAGATTCTGATGTAGTGCGCGAAATTAAGGAGTATGGCGGCACCCATATTTTATTAGGCTATGAAAGCGATGGCTTACTTGAAACATTTTTGGAAATTGAAGGAAATGCAACGACAACATTGAACGATGTTGTGAAGCAGCAGCTGCTTGAAAAGTATCCGGAGCATGCGGACGGAAACTTTGTATTAATTCAAGTTACGCCGACACGAATGAGAATTATGAATAAAAACGGAAAAAACCAGGAAGAGATTCAACTTTACTAAGGGAGGCAGTATAATGGATACATTAAAAGAAAAAGTACTTTCAATTATTAAAGACCATAAAATCGGGACAATGGCTACATTAAACGGACGTCACCCTTATGTTCGTTACATGACATTTACAAATGAAGACTTCACGCTCTATGCGACAACAACTGAAGACTCTCAAAAAGTGTACGATTTAAATGAAAATCCTTACACTCATATTTTACTGGGCTATACAAAGGAAGATCTGAATGCCCCGTATTTAGAAATTACAGCAAAACTAAGCGAAGTAAAAGATGATACATTAAAGTTGAAAATCACAAACTTCTTTAAAGATGTCTTTACTTCACAAGACGGGGATATGGTGACACTTCAATTTGATCCGATCACAATCAAATTAATGAATGATGGTGAACCTCAGGAACTGAAGCTTTAAAATAGTTAATTTTACCGATAATAATAAGTAAAAGCTCTTATGGCACAGTATTGAAAACTGCGCCATAAGAGCTTTTGTAATTAGGTTAGAAACATTGGAAAGTCAGAATTGAATTTCGGTTAACGGAACTGAATACCCAACCGAAACGACTCCATCTAAAGCCTAAAATGATATTTTGCGTAACAAACGTTGGGAAGAACCAGAAACTATTTCCGTTTCGTTGCCATATAAACGTATTACGGAAAATACAACGTCTTATGCCACTAGAACCTTGCTGTGACTGGCTAGCGGATAATTGTTGCATTTGTGGAGTAAAGCTTGGGGGCGGTCCCATTGGCATTTGAGTATTGCCGCCAGGGCCTCCTCCAGGGCCACCCCCGGGAATTCCAGGGAAGCCGCCAGGACCACCGCCTGGGAAACCTCCCGGGCCTCCTCCCGGGAATCCCGGTCCAGGTCCCGGGAAACCACCTGGGCTACCAGGGAAACCACCTGGACCTCCAGGGAAACCTCCCGGGCCTGGTCCTGGTGGTCCCGGGAAAAACTGTTGTTGAAATGGTTGTCCTTCAGGGCTCTCATCAAAGCGTTCAAACGGATTTTGATACAACAAGCATACCTTCTTTCTTAAGTATTCTTTGTAATGTATGTAAATGCAGGTAAATGCCAATAGGAATTCGCCTATTAATAGGTGAAATACCGTAGTGATTATAATATTGCCCAAAGATGTGATTTCCTTTAGGATGTTTTATTCCATAATGAATTAGGGGAAATTAATAATGAAAAGACAATTATTTAAAGAAAGATAGAAGATTTGAAAAATGTGTGCAACTGGACTAAAATCACTATGAAGATAAGAAAGAGAAGGGAAATTATGATGAAAAAATATTTATTTGCTATAATCCTATTGTTGTTGGTGGCAGGTTGTAGTAATGGAGAAAGTACAAAAGTTACATTTACCGAGAAACATGCAGTACCATTCGAAATTGTTAAGTATGATGAAAAAATTGCACCAATTTATGAAGCGCTCGTTCCGCATATTGCCTATGCAAATACGCAAGGACAATTCGAATCACTTCAAGGTCGCTTTGATGTAGATAATTTCACAATTGATATGGATAAGTATATGGCAGTATTTATTGTCACTTATTCGGGCAGCTGTGGTACTTCAGTCGATAATGTTTACAAACATGGGAATTACATGGCAGTTCAATTGATCGACAATGTCGGACAAAAATGTGAAGACGAAGGTATGCCTCATACATTCGTTCTCCAAGTAGAGAAGGATGAGTATGAAAAAGTTCAATTATATAATGGCGAAATTATAAAATCTTCAGTCGACGTGGAATAAATTTATTAAAAGTTTTCAGCTTTGATTATTCAAAGTTGAAAACTTTTTTTGTAATTTTTTATTTTTTGGGCACAATTAATTGTGATTTGAAAATAAAAACTATATAATCTTCTTAAACTATAACGTGATGGTTTTGAAGGGAGAATTCTCTTAAAGGAATTAGTAACTTCTCCATTATTGTTAGCATGTTCAATAGGATAGTTGGGTACATAAGAGAAAGGCCAATTAATCATAAATTTTATTTTTGGAGGTGAATCCCTCACGCTGAGGGAAGTAATTGGACGTAAACACCATATTAAACATCATTTTATTAATTATCTTTTTAGGTTTAACCGCATTTTTCGTTGCAGCAGAATTCGCTGTCGTAAAAATTCGTAAATCCCGTATTGATCAATTGATTTCGGAAGGCAATAAAAAAGCAGTCATTGCAAAAAAAGTAGCAGGGGACCTTGATTATTATTTATCTGCCTGTCAGCTTGGTATTACAATTACAGCAATCGGTTTGGGAGCGTTTACAAAGCCGTACGTAAAAGAACTGCTGTATCCTGTATTTGACTGGTTAAATGTTTCAGATGTAGTATCTTCGGCTGCTTCTTATGTCATTGCACTTGCCATTGTAAGTTATTTGCACGTAGTAATTGGTGAAATGGCGCCAAAAACATTAGCGATTCAGTTTTCCGAGAAGGTAACATTAATGCTTGCAGGACCGCTTTATTGGTTCGGTAAAATTATGTATCCGTTTATCCAGGCATTAAATGGAACATCTCGTTTACTATTACGCGCGATCGGTGTTAAATCAGCAAGTGAAGAGCAGGCCTATTCGGAAGAAGAACTGAAAATTATTATGGCTCAAAGTTTCCAGGGCGGCCAGATAGACCAACAAGAACTGAAATATTTAGAAAATGTATTTGCTTTTGATGAACGTGTTGCAAAAGATATTATGGTGCCGCGAACAGACTTAGTTACAATCGACAAAGATATGAGCGCCAAAGAGATTATTCAAATTTTAGATGAACATAACTATACACGTTATCCGATTGTTGAAAATAATGATAAAGACCGCATTATTGGTGTCATCAACGCTAACAAGCTTCTTAGCCATATCGTTTCCAATCGTACGGTACAGCTCGAGCAGTTTTTAACGAAAGTACCATTCGTTTTAGGTGTTACGAGTATCCAGGATGCATTGTTAAAAATGCAAACAGCGAAAGTGCATATGACGGTTATTATCGATGAATATGGCGGTACAGCCGGTGTACTAACGATGGAAGACGTTTTAGAAGAGCTGGTTGGAGAGATTCGGGACGAATTTGACGATGATGAAGTAGATGATATCCGTAAGTCAGGAGAAAACGAGTATACGATCAATGGCCGTGTACTGCTTGATGAACTGGAAGATCGCTTTGGTTTTGAGTTTGAGGACAGCGAAGAGATTGATACAATCGGCGGCTGGATTCAGCATACGAATATCGATTCAATCAAAAACGGAGAAGAGCTTCAAATCGGCGATGAAATAAAATTCGACGACCATATTTGGGTCATTTCAGATATGGACAATTATCAAATTAAAGAAGTTGTATTAAAACAATATAAACTTCAGCAGTAAATGAACGATACTTTATATGTCTTGGAGGTGAATCCCTCATATTTCGGGGGAATTAATTGGACAGTATTATAATTATAAATTTAATTTTAGTTGCGGTATTTATTTTGTTAACAGCCTTTTTCGTTGGGGCGGAATTCTCGATTTTAAAAGTGCGTATGTCACGAATCGATCAGCTTATCGCAGAGGGCAATAAAAAAGCCGTCACCGCAAAAAAAGTAACACAGGATTTGGATTATTATTTATCGGCCTGTCAGCTTGGGATTACAATTACAGCGTTAATCCTTGGTGCACTCGGTGAACCGACTGTAGAAAAAATGCTTGAGCCTGTTTTTGACTATTTCAACATTCCAGCGGCGGTTGCAACAGCCCTTTCTTATGTAATTGCGTTATCGGTTGTTACTTTTTTACACGTAGTACTTGGAGAGTTGATGCCAAAAACATTGGCCATCCAATATGCTGAAAAAATGACACTATTATTAGCACCGCCACTATATTGGTTCGGGAAAATTACAGGACCGATTATTTCCGTATTAAATGGTTCTGCTCGTGGGCTGCTAAAAATCTTTGGTGTCAAACCTGCTGGTCACGATACAGTTTACTCGGAAGAAGAGCTTAAACTGATTGTGACACAAAGTTATGAAGGCGGAGAGATCAACCAGACGGAGCTTGCCTATTTAGAAAATATTTTCGCTTTTGATACGCGAAAGTTACGGGAAGTAATGATTCCGCGCAGTGAAATGATCACAATCGAAAAAACATATACATTACAGCAAATTCTTGCTGTAATTGATGAATACGAATTTACGCGTTACCCGGTCATTGATCGTACTAAAAATACAGCAGCCTTTATCGGTTTCATTAACTCTAAGGAAATGCTGACTGATATTGCTGCAGGACGTACGAATTCTTTTACTACGTATATTCGTGAGATTCCTCGCTATAAAGAAACGGTAGCGATAAAAGATGTGTTTTTAAAAATGCAGCAATCGCGCAACCATATGGCAATTGTAACGGATGAAAAAGGCATCACAATCGGTCTTGTTACGATGGAAGATATATTGTCCGAAATTGTGGGAGAAATTGAAGATGAAGATGATGGGGAAATTATCGTTCCCTCAACATAAGAAAAGGTCGTAAATGATGGTCGTATTGTCCATTATTTGCGGCTTTTTTACAGTATTACCGAAAGTTGAGTAAATAGATTATAAGGACATTTGTCGTTATAATTGAAGTAATAAGGAGCTGAAGAAAATGCAATGTGGGGCAAAATGCTTTTTAGTGGAAATCGAGCATAATGGCGAAAAAAAGCAAGTTCAAGTAAAAGCAAGATCGTCAGTACGTGCCAGAAAAACAGTACGGATTCAATATGAAGAAGCCGTTAACATCCTGTCCGTAAAGGAAGAAAAATAAAAATGAGCAACCAACAATGGGGTTGCTCATTTTTCATTTATTTTACTTATTCTGCTTTTCCAACTTTATTTGTTTAACTAAATGTACAATTAACATAATGATACCGACTGTACAGAATAGAAGACTGACGATAAATAATATTAGCCATGATGTAATGCTCCAATTAGTTGTGAAAAAGATGGAACTGATTAATAAAAGCATCCCGATAAATAAGACAAGATAGCCTTTTTTAGATAATGACACTGTAAAACCTCCTTAAATACATATCATAAAAATAACATAATGTTGGCTGACTTATCTATTTAAATGGTTCCATTACCTAATAGAAGGCTGATTTCCATCCCGTCAGAACGCATTGTGCTTATGTTACAATTCGATAAGGAATACTAATTCATGAAAAGAGGCGCAGCACATGGTTCAATCGCTCAACCAATTTATTCAAAGGTGGATGCCAGTATTAACACCGCTCAGTTTAGTCATCGGTGTTCTGCTCGAAAAAATCGGTACCCATTTTCTTATTCTAGTGCCTTTATTATTTGCGGTAATGACATTCATCAGCAGTTTGAATCTGAAATTTCACGATATAAAAGTGTTTAAACAATACCCTAAAACGATTTTATTTATGATCGCTTTTCTACATATACTTATGCCTTTATGGGCGTTCTTTCTGGCGGAGCTCATATTCGATGACCGCCTATTAACAATCGGTTTTCTCATCTCCGTTGCCGTGCCAACAGGGGTTACAAGCGTCATTTGGGTGACAATCAGTAAAGGAAATCTGCCTTTATCACTCGCCATCATTTTGATTGACACGTTGCTTGCTCCGATACTTATGCCGTTAATTTTGCATTTAGTTGTCGGGGGGTCCATATCTCTAAATACGTCAGCCCTTATTTTTGATCTCATTTGGATGATTGTTTTACCTTCGATATTGGGTATCATTGTCAATGAATGGACGAAAGGAAAGTTGTTTGAACAATATGGAAAACCAATGTCTTTAATTTCGAAAATCTGTTTGTTCGCAATTATTATGATTAACAGTAGTGCGATTGCACCCTATGTAAAAACGATAGACTTAGAGCTCGCGAAAGTGATTGCTGTTGTTCTGTTTTTAGCAGTTTCTGGCTATATACTATCTCTTGTGCTTGGCCGTCTGTTTTGGAAATCAGAGGCCGATCAGGCGACATTTGTCTTTAATGGGGGAATGCGGAATATTGCTGTAGGGGTCGTTATCGCTACCACATATTTTCCGTCAAAAGTAGCAATGCCGGTCGTTTTCGGGATGTTATTCCAGCAAGTATTAGCTTCAATATTTTATAAAATAATCCGAAAAAATTCTGAAATAGAGTAAAGACGCTTGTCAAAAGTGTACTGCGGAAAAATACAGTTGTGTTATTTAGTCGCACATTGTATTATTGGTCTATAGTAAATTATTAATTTTTAAAGAGTTATATAAAAATAAAGCTTCAGCCGGAGAAATATTGTAGTGCAATGATCCATTCACTTACTCGTCTCAAACATCCAGAAGCAATGTAACATCTTAGAATAGCGGGGGAAATTATGAAAAGAATGTTCGAAAAATGGAACAGCATTAACTTAGTAAACCGTATTATTGTTGGTATAATTATTGGCGTTATTTTAGCACTAACGATTCCTGATGCAGTAAGTGGTGTTACAATTTTAGGGACATTATTTATTTCAGCCTTAAAAGCAGTTGCACCGATTTTGGTGTTTGTGCTTGTCATTAATGCGATTGCTTCACATGTTGGAGGCAAGGCAACGAATATGAAAATGGTACTCGCTTTATATGGGGTAGCGACATTCGCTGCGGGATTTGTAGCAGTCATTGTAAGCTTTATTTTCCCGACAATGTTGACATTAAAAACAGAAGCTCAGGATGTAGCACCGCCTAGCGGGATACTTGAAGTGTTTGAAACATTATTATTCAATATCGTGACAAATCCGGTAACTGCTATTATGAATGCAAATTATCTTGGCATTTTAGCTTGGGCAGTAGTTTTAGGGATTGCTTTAAAAGCAGCAAATGATTCAACAAAAGGTGTTATCGCGAATTTTTCGGATGCGATTACGAAAGTTGTACAATGGATTATTAACTTAGCACCATTCGGTATTTTAGGAATAGTATTTGAAGCGATTTCTACGACAGGTCTTTCAGCATTGGGGGAATATGCTCGTCTAATTCTGATTTTAGTAGGAACAATGTTCTTCGTGGCGCTCGTTGTGAATCCGCTAATTGTATATGCGGTAGCAAGAAGAAATCCGTATCCGCTAATTTTTACATCTATTAAAGAGAGTGGAATTACAGCCTTCTTCACACGAAGTTCAGCGGCCAATATTCCAGTCAATATGGCATTGGCAGAAAAGCTGAAATTAGATAAAGATACATATGCTGTATCGATACCTTTAGGTGCAACAATCAATATGGGCGGGGCAGCGATTACAATTTCCGTGCTGACGATGGCAACTGCTCATACATTAGGCATCGAAGTGGACTTTATGACTGCGGTTATCTTAATGGTACTGGCTGCACTGTCTGCTGCTGGTGCATCAGGTGTTGCAGGCGGTTCGCTTTTACTGATTCCGTTAGCGTGTAGCTTATTCGGGATTTCAGACGATATTGCAATGCAAGTCGTGGCAATTGGTTTCATCATCGGTGTAATTCAGGATTCTTGTGAAACAGCATTGAATTCTTCGACAGACATCGTATTTACAGCAGCAGCTGAATATGCGAAAGAACGTAAACAAAATTAACAAAAACTGTGCTGAACGGAATCAATTCCGGATCAGCACAGTTTTTTTATCATTCAATCAGCACCGTCGGCAGTAATGTCGCTTTCATAACGTCCTGTATTTGAATGCTCAGCAGCAGAGAAAATAATTGTTGAGAAATCTACATCATATGAGGGTAAGTCACCGATTGCTTCAGTCGATGTGTAAATTTGAGTGGCTACAAGCAGCGAGTTAAACTGCCTACGATCTAACTTTAAAAAGCGGCAAATTTCTTCATGCATATCATGGAGTGCCGGGAATTGGTGAACTTCAAATTTGGCGAGCGAGAGCAGAGCAATCGTATTGTAATGGTGCGGCTTAAGCTTTTTTTCTTTCTTTTTAATAAAAGTTGTCAGCTCTTTTAACCGGGCAAAGGTTTCGTTATGAAAGTCCCCTGTTCCGATTGTTAAAATGACAGCTGTATTTGTCGTGTCCTTTGTTCGTTCATAGCCGATTGACACAAGTGCCTGATAATACAGTTCCACACTATTTGCCAGTACTTTTGTGTCTTCCGCCCGTCCGGCAAGCATCGCACTAGTGGAAAGCTTTAATGGCGCATATTTTACGCTTTGTTTGTTCATTAAATCTTTAATTAACAGATTGATCCGCTCGATATGATCTTCCGATTTTAAATAGGCAGCCGCAATATAGCTGTCATCATGACGGGTAAACTGCTTTGTCAGTAATTTATGGAGATTTAAAGCTTCACCGATTTTTTCAGGTTCCTTTGCATAATGTACAAAGTATGTATTAATAATTTGAGTATTAACCCGAGCAAAGTTATACCATTTTGTATTGTTTTTGATTTGCTGACGAACTTTTTCATAATCTTCATAGTTGAACACGATATTGCGGACAGTCAGCTTTAATGCAAGGTCAATATAAAAATATTTTGCATCTGCCCCAAAATATAAAATGATTTTATCAATGTTTGTAAAAAATAATTGTAATTGAGCATTCATCCCGATCACCTCTTACTTAATACGTACGTTTTAAACGAGGAGAAGTTTCATTAAAATATTCGTTAAATACTAAAAACCGTTTACAAAATACAGCATAAATCGATAGAGTATTGTATGATAAATAAGTGATAAATCAAATAAGAAGTCCGTTGAACAGATTGAGAGGTAGTATAGTAATGACTCGACAACCATTTTTACCGATTATTGTCGGTACTGATATTAATGCATATAACATGGCGATTTCTTTCCATGAAGAATATAAAATCCGTCCGATTCTAGTAGGAAAAGGTGTTTTGCCTTTTACGAATTTAAGCAATATTCCACGTGCGATTGAGTATGACAAGAAACTTGGTGAACCGGATCAGTTTGCCAAAATATTAATTAGCGTAGCGAAGAAATATGAAAATGAAGCGGAAAAGCTGATTTTAATCGGTACAAACGATTTATACGTCCGTTTAATTATTGAAAACCGCGCGATCTTAAGAGATTATTTTGTGTTCAACTATATCGATGAGAATTTAATGAATGACCTGCAGATTAAATCCAATTTCTATAAACTGTGTGAACAACACGGAATCGATATTCCAACGACTGTCTTTTATGATTGCAAAACAGATGGTGCATTTGAAACCGAGATGATGTATCCGGTTATTATTAAACCGAGTAACGGGATTGAATACAGCCGACATCCATTTGAAGGCCAGGCAAAAGTTTTCAAAGTGGAAAACAAAGAAGAAGTTCAAAAAGTAATCGATATGATTAAAAATAGCGGCTACCAGGAAGAGATCATTATTCAGGATTATATTCCCGGTGATGATACAGCAATGTGGGATTCAGTTGTCTATGTAAATTCAAAAGGGGAAACACAGCTTGTATCGTTTGCACAAGTAGTCCTTCAGGAACATACGAAAACGGCGATCGGCAATTACACAGCGCTTATTTCCCGATATAACGAAGAAGTGATGACAAAACTGCGCGGCTTTTTGGAAGCGGTGGGCTATCGCGGCTACGGTAACTTTGATTTGAAATACGATGAGCGTGACGGGAAGTTTAAAGTGTTCGAAGTAAATATTCGTCAAGGTCGTTCAAGTTATTATATTAACGCTATGGGTCATAATTTGGCGCGCAACTTTGTGGAAGATCTGATTTACGATATTCCGAAACCTTGCTCGTATTTAAAAGGAGATGTCCTGTTTTCAGTCGTTCCGAAAATTGTATTGAAAAAATTCGTTTACGAAGAATCGGTGAAAAAGGATATTGGACGTTTGATCAAGGAAAAGAAACTTGTAAATCCGTTGTTCTACAAACAGGACAAGCATTTGAAACGCAAAATCTACATGTTTATCCGTCAGGTCAACTACTATAAAAAATATAAACAAAACGTATGGTAAACATCAGCCGACTAACAGAAACTTTCTGTTAGTCGGCTGTTTTCATAATCTGAAAATCTTAGACCAAAATGTTATAGTTAAAGAAAAATGAAAAGAGTGATATTTATGACAGTACATACTTTTACGTTAACGATTGACTGGCCAGGGGGAAGAAATGCGGTTGGGGAATTGAAAGCCGAACGATTGCAGACACAAATTTCGATTCCGCCTGAAATGGATGGACCTGGTGTTGGGACAAATCCGGATGAAATGCTGCTTGGGGCCGCGGCAACCTGTTATTTAATTACACTGGCGGCAATGCTTGAGCGAAGCAAAATTGACGCAAAGCTGAATTTGAAGTCAGAAGGGCTTGTTGATGTAACAAATGGTGTTTTTACATATAAAGCGATCCACCATTATGTCGATATTGAACTGCAGAACAAAGATGATGAACGTGCCCGTCGTATAGCGGAGCGCTATGCATATAAGGCAGAGGAAACTTGTATGATTAGTAAAGCGTTAAAAGGGAATGTAGAAGTGCATACACATTTAACTTTGACCTAAAGGGGCGATTTGAATGGATTTCATTTCAGCTATAATTCAACTGCTCATTGCATCCGCGCTTATATTCTTTATTAGCGGCCGTTTAATCGGCTCACAAATAAGTCTGATGAAAAGAATATTATCCGTGCTAATTAGTGTTTCATTAACGACTTTTGTATTTTGGTATACATATTTGCGTGGGTCGGACTATTATGACCAAGGAATTGTTTCAAATGTCGTCAACATAACAACTATTATCTGGCTTGGTTGTATGCTTCTCATTTCGATGCTGCTTTATCTGTTTTTTGAGCTGTTTGATTCGATAGAATTGAATGAAAACGGAACACCTGTCGGCAGACGATCCTATTTTAAAACACTCATTACGTATTGGAAGCGTCAAAAACGTTTACGTGAAGTAGTGGGGATTGCTGTAACAAACGGAGTCACACGAACAATGAAATATGCCCGTGCACGCGAAGATGAACGTGAACTGGCAAAAGCATTACGGGATACACTTGAGCAGTGCGGCGGGGTATTTATTAAATTTGGACAAGTACTGTCAACACGTAAAGAGCTCTTGTCTCCGATATTTATTGATGAACTTGAAAAGCTTCAGCAACATGTAAAACCCCTTTCCGAACAGCAAGTTGACCAAATAATTGCCGAAAACTTTAATGCGGGAACGGATCAAATTTTTTCCTATATAAGTAAAACACCGTTAGCTTCCGCTTCAATCGGTCAAGTACATAAAGCGGTGTTAAAGGAAACAGACGAACCTGTTGTCGTGAAGTTTTTACGTCCTGACGTGAAAAATATAATGCAGGATGATCTATCGATTTTAATGGAGTTTGCCAGATGGATTACGAGTAAATCGCAGTGGGCTGAAAACTTGGGCTTTTACGATTTGGCGAAAGGCTTCAGCATGGCGTTGAAGGAAGAAATTGATTTTAATATCGAGGCTCGCAATATGGAGCAGGTTGCCAAAATTGTGGAACGTGGCAGTATTGATGTAAAAGTGCCGAAAGTATACCAGGAATGCAGTAATTCCAATGTTGTAGTGATGGAATATATAAAAGGAAAGTCCGTTACAGTAGCAAATGAACTATTTACAGATTTGGGCATTGACCGTCATCAGTTTGCAAAGACATTATTATATTCGTTTTTGGAACAAACGCTTGTTTCTGGTATTTTCCATGCTGATCCGCACCCGGGGAATATTTATATTGAGGAAACAACCGGACGTGTCGCGATTCTCGATTATGGGGCTGTCGGCCGTTTAGCTGTATTGCAACAGGAAGGGTTAAAGTACTTCCTTGTCGGAATTCATCAAAACGATGCAGCACTAGTTGTCGATGGGATTGCCCAGCTTGTAGAAAATGCCGAGCAGATTAATCGGCACGAAATGGAGCAGGCAATTAGCCAGATTCTGCTGAAAATCAACTATGTGTCGACGATCCCGACTGATGAGCTAATGTACTCCATTTTCTCTGTTGTGCGTGAATTTGGACTCCATTTCTATCCATCCGTCAACGTGGCATTACGTGCCATTGTAACATTAGACGGTACATTGTCTATTATTTGCCCAAGATTCAGGATTTTCAGTGAAGTAAAAGACTTCTCCAATGATTATTTGAAATCAAGCTTCCTGAAACCGTTCAAACATCCGGTAGAGACGAAAGACTTAATCGAAGAAGAACTGGCACTGATGTTGCCAAATCTACGGAAAATACCGCGCCGCCTAGATCAGTTGTTCAGAAAAGTGGAGAGCGGGAAAATCATTTTGCATCATGATATTTTTTCGGATAAAGCGAATTCCATGTTTGTAACACAGCTGTTTTCAAGGTTTATTCTGCTGATGGTTGGAATTACATTTGGAATTATATCGGTTGCATTACTAGCAATCTCTCAATTTATTCATAATGCGTATGCAATTTATTTAAATACGGCTGCTTATTTAGGTTTGTTTTTATGTGCGATTTTGCTCGTGCGATTATCGATTCAAGCAATCCGAGATATGAAGCGTACAAAGTAGAGGTCCTATTTACAGGGTCTCTATTTTTTTATACTTCTTCGCTTTAGCACTTTACTATAATAAAATACTAAATTGCTAGAAGGTTAATGTATTAGCAGGTGAACAACTTTTTAGGGATAAAGCGTATGAAGCCTTTAAAATAAGCATTTTCAACTTACCTATGGTTTTAAGAGTGAAATATTAGTAGCAATTAACTGCTATTTAAACAATAATAAATTGAGAGATAAGAATAGTTAAAAGGGGTGCGGTAAATGATTCAGTTAAACGGACAAAATTTATCAATCGAACAAATAGGGAGCATTTTATATAAAGGGGAAAAAATAGAGATTGCGGAAGAAGCGAAAGTACGTGTTGTTAAAAGCCGTGACGCAGTGGAAAGGATTGTTCAGCAGGATAAAACCGTATACGGGATTAATACTGGGTTCGGAAAGTTCAGCGATGTGAAAATTGCAGAGCATGAAGTAAGCAAGCTGCAAGTTAATTTAATTCGTTCCCATGCATGCGGTTTTGGGGAGCCTTTTTCGGAACACGTTGCAAAAGCGATGATGGTGCTTAGGTTAAATGCATTATTAAAAGGTCTCTCAGGAATTCGCTTGGAAGTACTGGAACGACTGTTATGGATGATTAATGAGGACGTCATTCCAGTAATTCCACAGCAAGGCTCACTTGGAGCATCCGGAGATTTGGCACCACTTTCTCATTTAGTTTTGGCGGTTATTGGGGAAGGGGAAGTATTTATAAATGGTAGTAAACATCCGTCACATGAAATATTTGAAAAGCGGGGACTGCCGAGAATTGAACTGCAGGCAAAAGAAGGTCTCGCATTAATCAATGGAACCCAGGCAATGACTGCACAAGGCGTAGTCAATTACTTGGAAGCCGAGAAACTGGCTTATGCAAGTGAATGGATTGCTTCAATGACGATGGAAAGTTTGTACGGCATAATCGATGCCTTCCATCCAGCTGTTCATGAAGCGCGAGGCATGCAAGAACAAATAGGTGTTGCAGAACGTATGCGTGATTGGTTAAAGGACAGCAAACTCATTACACATCAAGGGGAAAAGCGTGTGCAGGATCCGTATTCGCTTCGCTGCATCCCGCAAATCCACGGGGCGAGCTGGCAAGTGCTGAATTACGTAAAAGAAAAGCTGGAAATAGAAATGAATGCGGCAACAGACAATCCGCTCATTTTTGATGATGGCGGTTTAGTCATTTCAGGTGGGAATTTCCATGGACAGCCGATTGCGTTTGCGATGGACTTTCTGAAAATCGGGATGGCGGAGTTGGCCAATGTATCAGAGCGCCGGATTGAACGATTAGTAAACCCGCAGTTGAATGAAGGACTGCCTGCATTTTTAAGTTCGAATCCAGGACTTGAATCAGGCGCGATGATCTTGCAGTATAGCGCAGCAAGTTTAGTATCGGAAAATAAAACATTGGCACATCCTGCATCGGTTGACTCCATTCCATCTTCTGCGAATCAGGAAGACCATGTATCGATGGGTACGACAGGATCTCGCCATGCACGTATGATTATTGCCAATGTGCGTAATGTACTGGCAATCGAGGCATTTTGTGCAGCACAGGCAGTGGAGTACAGGGGTGTAGAGAACATGTCGCCAAAACTTTATGAGAAGTGGAAAGACATTCGCAACATAGCACCTGCGATGACAGAGGATCGTATTTTCAGCAAAGACGTGAATCGTATTATCGACTACTTGAAACTGAATGGGTAAGTATTTACAGCTACATTCTACCGGTGCTTTTGTTATAATAGGTGTTTAGTAGAAAGAGGAGATTTATTATGACAAAACCACATTTATTAATAGTTGATGGAATGGCGCTATTGTTTCGTTCATTTTTTGCATCAGCCGCAATGAATCAATTTATACGTTTAGATGACGGGACACCATCAAACGGTGTTCAAGGCTTTGCCCGCCATGTATTGACAGCACAAAGTCTGATGCAGCCGACACATTTAGCAGTATGCTGGGATATGGGCGCGGTTACGTTCCGCAATGATCTATACGATGGCTATAAAGCAAATCGACCTGCACCACCGGAAGAGATGCTGCCGCAATTTGATATGGCTAAAAGAGTATCGGAAATGATCGGGTGGCAAAACTTTGGTACACAAGGTCTTGAGGCGGATGATTTAATCGGCTCAATGATTGAAAAGTGGAAAGAAGATGCACAAATTACTGTAATTAGCGGTGATAAAGATTTACTGCAATTACTAAACCCTTCGACAACGATTGCCTTTACGAAAAAAGGCTATACAGAATACGATGTGTATACGGAAAGCCGGTTTATTGAAGAATATGGCATTGCGCCAAAACAATTCGCGGAAGTTAAAGCGTTTATGGGAGACACGAGCGACGGTTACCCGGGGGTTAAGGGGATCGGACCGAAAACAGCATTACAGCTTATTCAAAATTATGGTTCCATCGATGGCGTATTGGAAGCATTGCCAACATTAAAACCGGGTCAGCGTATTAAAATCAGTGAGAACGAAGCGATGTTACGTTTATCGCATCAATTGGCTACAATCCATTGTGAAGTACCGATTGATATTGAGTTGGATCAATTAGCCTTATCTCCTTATGCTCCGGAGCTGTTTGATCATATTGAACAGCAAGGCTATCGACTGATTGCGAAGCATGCACGTTCTATTTATAAATAAATGTAAAGAGGTTGCGCACATCTGCGCAACCTCTTTTTAATGGGAAATGATACGTTCCCCTTTGACTTTTACAAGCTCCACATCCACTTTCCGAATAGTAGACTCGTCAAGAGGAATTTTTCCATCTTGCTCATACTTTTTCCATGTTTTCAAATCTTTTCGGTACAATATCTCAGATAACCGGTATATATCGGCATCAAATTTCAATGAAGCTTTATAGGTTTGCTCGATTTCTTTTTTTACTTGCTCCTTAATCTTATTTTCTAATAAATCCATTTTATTTTCATCAAGCATTTCATTTGTTTGTACAACCAATTGAACTTGTAAATCAAATTGGACATTACTTTCAGAAACAATTGGTGTAATTTTAGAACGCACTTCGTCAACGGTTGTCGTTGTATATAATTCTTCAAATTCTTCCGTTTTAACGGTAATATCTGAGCGGTCTGTTTCATTTTCTAGCCATTGAACACCGTTTAGATCGTCGCCTAATAAGTTCCCTTTTAAACCAGAGTTCTTACCGAGAATGCTTATGCCTTTAAATGAATAGACTGGATCCGGTCCATCTTCCTTTGACCAGTTTTCGCTAATTTCGATTAATGGTATTTTGGTTTCATGACTAGGTTCATTCAAATGAATCATAAGTTCCCGTAATTGTATGGGACGGACCCGGGATGACTGATTAAATGAATTGAGTGGGTCGGACACCTTTGAAAGGGTAATGGATTTATTAATAATGGGTGTGATGAGCAAAGCTTCCTTAAGTGGTGATTCTGTAATATAAGCCCAAGTTGTATACCTCCATTCCCTGTATCGGATAAGGGAATTGATGACAGGTTCTACTTTACCTTCCTCTGCGATATTTTCCGAAAAGAGAACATAGTTTAAATGCCCTAAAAAGAAGCGCTCATCCATCGTTTGATATAAATTAAAAAATGCTTCATCAAATGTCTTTCCTTTGGCAATCCCAACTTCAGCCTGCGTAGCTTCCGGGTTTGGCTGTTCGCTTTTAGCAATATTAGTGAAAGCAACAACTTGACTATAAATTTCATATTGATTTTCTTTATAATCGATTCCTAGCCCAAGTAGATAATACATACGTTCAGGCTGATTTGTATCCCAGCAGCCAGCAACTAAAAGTAACAATGGAAATAAAAGCAATTTCTTCATTTTGTTTTTTCCTTTGTTTTATCTTTAACATTTAATACTTCCGGTCGTTTAGTGTTTGAAGTTGCTGGTGGACGAAAAAGGGACATTTTCAAATTATCCCAGCTCAAATTGACTGCTATATTTAAATAAGGAACTCCAAATACACGGATATTCGCGATATAAACAAGGCAAATAAAGATCGATAAGAAGAACCCGAAAAGTCCGGTAATCGATGTAATAATAATAATTACAATTCGCAGCATGCTTATCGTTGTAACGAGGGACTGATTGACAAGTGTAAAGGTAGCAATCGTTGAAATAGCTATGACCACAATCATTGCCGGACTTGTAATCCCAGCTCGAATGGCCGCATCCCCTATAATTAAACCTCCTACAACACTGATCGTTCCACCTAAAATACTCGGTAAGCGTAATCCCGCTTCACGAAATAACTCGAACATAAAAAGCATTCCAAGCATTTCTAAAGCTGCAGGCAGTGGGGAGCCCGTATTTGCTTGTACAACTGTCGCAAGTAATTGAATTGGGAGCTGTTCTTGATGAAATGTTGTTAACGCAAGCCAAAAAGCCGGAAGTAAAAGCGCTATTAATATGCAGAATAAACGTAATAATCTTTCAAACGAACTGAATATAGACGGAAAATCATTATCCTCTCCGGACTTTAATAATGTTAGAATATTGGCGGGCGTAATAATTGCGTATGCAATTCCGTCTACTAAAATGATAAAGCGTCCGGTAACGAGTGCTTGCATCGCGAAATCAGGACGACCTGTCGAATCATTTAAAGGAATTAAATAGGAAATTTTATTCAACCGTTCCATTATTAATTCACCACTTAAAATAACATCTGTATCGATTTCAGAGAGTTGTTTTTTTAATTGTTTCAAGATCGATAAATCTGCAATGTCATTAAAATATAAAATAGCGATTTTTGTTTTTGAGCGTGTTCCTAACGTTATCTTTTCAACACTTAATGAATTCGTAGGTAGACGTTTGCGTATAAGAGCAATATTTACACCTAAATCTTCTATGAAGTTATCACGTGGACCTTTAATAGTTACTTCTAAGTTTGTTTCCTCAGGGCTTCGATTAGGCTTGTTTTCAATATTGCTGCATAACAGTATATTTAAATTTTCGATATAAATAAGAACAAATCCGCTAAATACATTCGTAACAGCTTCTTGCAAATCTTCAATTTTCAGTAGCTGGGGAAGATGCAGTTTCTGCATTAAAACTGCCTCATCAAATTGTTCTTTTTGTTGGCATGCCATTCTTAATCGGGGTACGACTACTTCATTGAATAAATGATTATCTGTCATCGCTTCACAGGTGATGAGCATAACGTTGCTTGCAGGAAAGTCTAATATTTGAAAGCGAATATCAGCACAATTATCAAATTGCTTTTTTAAGGTAGCGTATTCAATCATTATATTCCAACTTTCGCTTCGATTTTCGATTTACTAATATTAAGAGAATAAATGAAAGTACGAAAAAGAATAACGTAGTACTTATTAGAAAATATTGCCCCTTCCATTTGCTAAATATACTGTCATCTAGTAAATAAAGAGGCAGCGAGCAAAAAACAAAGAGCGGAAAAATATATTCCCAAATTTTCTTCTTTTGACCAGTGAGCCCTAATAGCTCGATAGTTATGAATAATATAAAACCAACACGGACAAATGCACCTGTAAGCCACTGGTAAATAGAAAAGAAATCGATATGGTTTATAAAGCTTCCGATTGAGGCAATTCGCCATTCTTCAAATGCGGGGTAGCGCTGTTTAGCAGCCTCAGTTGGTCCGAATTCTGCAATTGCCCCCAATAAGGGACCTAGTGTTAATCCAAATAGTATAAAGAGCATTATTAATAAATGCCAAAATTTAAGCTTTGTTTTAAAGTGCTGCTGAATAAATACGAGCAAATAAAGCTCAATAAAGCCGGAAGCAGGGTATACCATAGATGTGAAAACCGGTGTAAATCCATGCTCGAAAAATGGCTGCAGCAATGCATAATCTTTCACTTGAATATTAACAATGGCGATAAAGAAGCCAAGGACGACAACACCAAACAAGACGACAACATTGACCATCGTAATCGTTAATACGGAGGATGTTGCCAGTAAAAAGCATACAAATGTAAAAAAGAAAAACAAAAGCAATGGCGGCGTTTGCAGCAAAAAGGTTGTTGAAACCCATTGTAGTGTTTCATGCATTGTAATAACGGCCATGAGAAGTAAGTAAAAAGCAATGATAAAAATAAGCACTTTACCCAGCTTAGGGTAATTGTTTAGTAAATACATACGAAGAGATTCGTCTTTAAGTTTTTTTAATGTGATAAAAGGAAGAACTAACCAGGGAATTATCAAAAATATTGAAAAAATAACAGAAAACCAAGCATCACGACCTGCTCCATTTAGTAAGGATGGAATAATCGTGACATGGTTTTTTAACCCGATGAATGTCATCGTTAAAAAAATAATATGTAAAATACTAATAGAGCTAACAGATTTCATAAAATTCCTCGCAATTTTTTTATAGTAATAGACAATAAATTTACTATTTATTCAAAAAAAAGCATTAGCGTGTTGCGCTAATGCTTTTCCTTTTCGATTTTAACGAAGCTTAATATTTTGCGGTTGTCATCATACTTAAAAGTTCGGATTTGACTGTCACGATTGCGGCCGCCATTATCGTGAATAGTTAAGTATAGTTCTTCGTCTTTTATTTCGTAACCGATTAACGGTACCCAGTGGTATTTATAGAGAGGGGTATAACTTTTCAGAAACTGCCCGGTAAAATAAACATCAAACTTCATCGCAACCGGATTACCTAAGCGCAATTGCTCAATCGCCTGAGTTAATGTACATTCTTCGATACACCAGTCATCACCGAGTAATCGACGTAAGTTTCTAATCATCCGCCATTTAAAAAGTCCGATTTTTGTACCACCTAAAAATTTATAAAGTTCATTTACATCTTTTGTGCGAATTGTTTCATCTTCGCATAAGTAATTCAAAATAACGTGTGCAGTCGTAGGGCCGCATGCCGAGTTTTGATATTCAGGCCGGATATCCGAACTATATTGTGACCTGCCATTTACATTTAATAATACTCGCATACTCAAAACCTCCAAAGTGTTATAAAGTAGTTTAATACCCACAATTTGAAAAAATAATCATTAAAAGTTGAAACTAAAAATAAAACAGCTCCGTCTAACGGTTAGCAATTAAAACAAAGGGGGGAAGAAAATGGAGCTTGAAGTGTTTATAAGAACACATGGCGAAGAATTGCTTCGACTTTCCTATACATATGTGAAAAATAAAGAAATGGCAGAAGATATTGTACAGGACGTGCTGTTAAAAGCTTATGAGCAGCGTGGGCAATTTCGTGGCGATGCGAGTTACCGGACGTATTTATATCGAATGACGATCAATCGTAGTTATGATTATTTACGCAGCTGGAGCTACAAAAATACCATTTTAACGAATAAAATACAGGAAATTTTTAAAGGAACCAAATCTGCAGAACAGCAAGTGCTTGAACAAAGTGAAAGTCAAATACTCGGAAATACAGTTCTTGAGCTACCGGTTAAATACCGTGAAATTATCATTCTCTATTATTATAAGGAACTGAAAATCGATGAGATCGCACATTTACTATCAATTTCGGACAATACCGTGAAGACAAGGCTTAGGCGTGGACGTGAGAAGTTAAGAGAACAATTAAAAGGTGGTGAATGGCATGACGAATTCTCAAGTGAAGCAAGCAATTGATGAAACAATCGGCAGACAACCGCTCATGGATGAGGCATTTGTACAAAAAGTAATGCAAAAAAAGCAACGTAAAAAACCGCTGCCATTTTTGCAGCCGGCCATAGTTGTTCTGTTAATGCTTGTGCTTGGTGCCGTGCTGTATTTCACTCCGAATCAAACTTTACAGGCTGTTGAAATAGAATCTTCATACTTGGAGGAGAATCATCAACAGTTAGTTGCTGATTTTTACGAAGCGATTATTCAGAAAGATAAAAAAGCATTAGCAAAGTTATCCTCGGTTGACAGTGAACAGGCTTATGCCCGTTATTCTATAATTAAATTCAATAAACCTGTAGAAGTGATTAAAACAATTGATACTGAAAAATCAATTACCCTTTTTTTAAAGCTACAAGCGAATGATATCGAATATTTAGATAAGCTCGTCATTAATAAGGAATCCGAAATGATTGAATTGGACATTACGCAATCGATGGTGCTTTACACTGAAAATATAGAACTGCCAAAAGAGTTCTTGCTGGAATATAAAGAAGCACCATATGCTCCGGTTTTAGAGAATTTAGAGTTGGATATAAATGGAGCAGAAATTCAACCGGTGAATGACCATATATTGTATCAAATCCCAACGGATGAGGGGACTTGGCGAGTATTTGAAACACCGGAAGGAAAACGTCTCGACTTAAATGTTGCAAGTGATCAACCGACAGTGGTAATTAGAGGTACTAGTGATCAGTTTTATTTTATCGATAGTGAAACAAATGAAACAACTTATATTTACCGAAATAATACAGGGGAATACCAGATTGTAATAGGGCAGCTTGAAGGTACAAACGTAATGACGTTTGCCGATGATTTTCATGACGAACCTGTACTGTTTATGAGTGGTAGCGCGCCGAAAGTCATTACAACTAAACAAGGGCATCTCCTATATGCAGATATATTTGAGCATACAGAACTCACAAACCCACAGGAATTTTATCATGCAGAAAGAATAGGTAACCACTTATTACTTAAGTATGTCGAAGACTCGAAACAAACTTCAACTTATTACCAATTCACTGCAAAGGATGTTTTACTGGATTATCGTAGGATTGGTATGCTTGAAGCGAAACCAGAACATTTTACTGATATGTCAATTGCCAATCGCTATAATGATCAGCTATTTTATATTTTTAATGATGATACGATTCGTTATCGAGGTAAATCACTTTCAGGAGAATTAATCGAAGAAACATACACAAACATCCAAATAGAAACTAAAGATAATCAATATTTCATCACGGGAGATAATGGCTTTAGCTGGACATTAACCCGAACTGCTCCGCGCATATTGAAAGATGAAAAAGGGATCGAATATACCGTTCCTGTTAACTTTGATAATTATACGGAATAAGAAATCAACAACGCCAAATAAAAAAACGAAAACTACCTCAAGTATTTGGGGTAGTTTTCGTCTGTTTAAATTTAGCTGCCTAAACCAACTGATTTATTTTCGTATTGGGCATCATTCAATGCTACTGTATGACCAGCCTTAACAGCCATTTCAACAAAATGCTGTTCCACGCCACCAGTCGCATCGAATACAATAATTTTCACGATTAATGGCCTCCTTTTAATGCTGCTTTTTGAATCTTAATACCTTTCCACATAAAAGTAAGAATGATTGTGAAAATTAATATGATTAAACCTGCGATAAACGGGTATAGGATATCGATGTCATATAATGCGCCTGCAAGAAGAGGGCCCATAATATTACCGATACTCATATAAGCATTGTTCATACCCATTGCGAATCCTTGTTCATTACCCGCCATTTTTGAAATTAATGTCGTTAATACAGGACGCAAAATGGATGTCGCTAGGAATATTAATAACGAAATCGCAAAGAACATCGTATAGCTTCCTGCGATAATCGACAGTAAGAAGCCGGAAGCGGTAACAACTAAAAATAATTTTAATACATTTACTTCTCCGATCGCTTTTACGAGGCGGTCAACTACAAACAATTGCATAATAACACCGACTAATCCTGTTGATGTTACCATAAAGGCAATTTCCTGTGGTGTTGCACCAAATTTATCATCTACATAAAGTCCAAGAACAGTTTCATAAGCCATTAAACCAAAACTCATGATCAGTGTAATAATCAGTGGAATAAAGAATGGCTTTTTAACAGATAAAAGAATATCTTTCACCATGGATGAATTTTCGCCTTGTGGAATTTCTATTTTCTCTTCCTGGCTCTCCGCCAATGTAAAGTATGAAACGATAAACGCAAGAAGTCCGACTACCGCCGAAACAAGAAGCGGTGTTTTAAGTCCGAAATCCGCTAAAAAACCTCCGATACCTGGTCCGATTACAATCCCGAGTGACATCGAGGCTGAAATAAAACTATTTCCTTTTGCGCGTTGTTCCATTGTTGTAATATCTGCTACATATGCGAAAATCGCAGGAATCAAGAATGCACAGCCGATTCCGCCGATAGCACGTGATAAGTAAAGCAGCCAAATGGAATCAGCAAAGTAGAAAATAAACATCGAAATTGCTAGCGTAAGCAGTCCGATATTAATCAGCGGGCGACGACCATACTTATCCGTCCATTTCCCCCCGATAGGTGATACTAAAAATTGTGCGAATGCAAAAATCGCAATGATTAAACCTGCAGCTGTTCCGCCTTGCCCGATTTCTTTTAAATAGGCAGGGATAATTGGAATGATAATCCCGAAACTCCCGACAGCAATAAACATGTTAAGCATAAGTAAAGCGAGCTTTTTTCGTTGATCTGAAGTCATAAATTTTCCTTTCTTACAATAAAATTTCACGTAATCCATTGTAAATAAAAAACCTCATTATGACTAGCGCTTTAACTTAGAAAAATAAACAAAATAAATCCAAAAGCGGTAAACTTTTGGATTTATTCGTAAATACATATTATGCTTGTGCGTTTAAGAATTCTTCTACTTGTGCAGGTGATTTTGCATTAGCGCTATGTAAGTGTGCTAATTTTTCACCATTTTTGAAGATTAGTAATGATGGAATACCCATTACTTGATATTTCTCCGCTAAATCCGGGAAGTTATCACGGTTGATTGAATACCAGTCATATTGATTGTACTCTTCAATAATTGGATCGATAAACATATCCATACGTGTGCAGTCCGGGCACCAGCCAGCGAAGAATTTTACGATTACTGGTTTTTCCTTGCTTGTTAGTTCTGTGAATTGTTCAATTGTTGTAATTTCTTGCATATTAATCACGCTCCTTACGCCCATTGTACACGATTAGGACAGCTTACGAAAAGTAATTTAGCTTAATATATGTACCTTCTAGCAATAAAAATATAAGAATAATAAATTTATTTAAAATTGCGAGAAAATTATTGCTTAAATTGTCAAAATAATCTACACTAAGAACAGAAAAGCTGTTTGAAGTTTTTTTTTGATTTCAAAATGAATGACTGTTCATTCAAGGGAGAAGGGGGAAGTGCTCGTGTCTTACAAAATTGAAAAAGTAGCGGTTTTAGGTTCAGGGGTAATGGGTTCAGGGATTGCAGCACATTTGGCGAATATCGGGATTCCTACATTGTTATTGGACATCGCTCCGGGCGAACTAACTAAGGAAGAAGAAGTTAAGGGGTTAACACTTGATTCAAAACCTGTGAAAAACCGTTTTGCAGTTTCGGCAATGCAAAAATTACTAAAGCAAAAACCAGCACCACTTTCATCGAAAAAAAATCTAGCATTAATTACACCAGGTAACTTTGACGATGATTTAGAAAAGCTGAAAGATGTTGACTGGATTATTGAGGTAATTGTAGAAAGATTAGAAATTAAAAAAGGCTTATTTGAAAAGATTGATGCTGTACGTAAACCAGGCACAATCGTTTCATCAAATACATCAGGGGTTAGCATTAACGCAATGGCGGAAGGGCGTTCAGAAGATTTCCAAGCACATTTCCTTGGAACACATTTCTTCAACCCACCACGCTATTTAAAATTACTGGAAATCATTCCGGCTAATACGACAAAACCGGAAGTTGTAAGCTTTATGCAAACATTCAGTGAGGATGTATTAGGTAAAGGTGTTGTTATCGCAAAAGACACACCGAACTTTATCGCAAACCGAATCGGAACATACGGCTTAATCGTGACGATGAACGAAATGATTGCACGTAACTATACAGTAGGTGAAGTAGATTCAGTAACTGGACCACTAATCGGCCGTCCGAAATCTGCGACATTCCGCACATTGGATGTTGTTGGTCTTGATACTTTTGCACACGTTGCAACAAATGTATATGACCAGACAACTGGTGAGGAACAGGCAGTATTTGAAGAATCACCTATTTTAAAGAAAATGATCTCAAATGGTTGGATTGGCGCAAAATCGGGCCAAGGATTCTTCAAAAAAGTCGGAAAAGAAATTCTGCAATTGAATCTATCAACATTTGAATATGAGCCGACTACAAAACTTGCGGCACCATCATTGGAAATGGCAAAACAAGCGAAAGGTCCAGGTGGTAAATTAAAAGTTTTAATTTATGCAAATGACCGAGTTGGGGAACTGTTATGGAATTCATTTGCACCGACATTAATTTACTCTGGAAAGTTAGTAGGTGAAATTGCAGACGATATCGTTGCAATCGACAATGCGATGAAATGGGGCTTCGGTTGGGCTCAAGGTCCATTCGAAATGTGGGATGCAATCGGCGTAGAAAAATCAGTAGCAAAAATGAAAGAAGAAGGTCGTGAAATTCCAGAATTCGTTACTGGATTATTAGAGAAAGGCCTGAAAACATTCTATTCAGAAATCGATGGTGATCTAGCTTACTACAACGGTTCAGAATATGTAAAAGTGCCGGTGAATGAAAAAGCGATCGACTTAAAACGTTACAAGAAAAAACACGGTGTGATCAAATCGAATTCAGGTGCAAGCCTAATCGATTTAGGTGACGGAATTGCACTACTTGAATTCCACTCAAAATCAAATGCAATCGGTTTAGACATTGTTCAAATGATCAACTATGCCATTGATGAAGTTGAGAAAAACTTTAAAGGTCTCGTAATCGGGAACCAAGGTAAAAACTTCTGTGTCGGTGCCAACCTTGCAATGATTTTAATGGAAGCGCAAGATGATAACATTTTCGAGCTGGACTTTGTTATTAAGTCATTCCAGCAGGCAATGCGCCGTATTAAATATTCAACAAAACCGGTTGTTGCGGCACCATTCCAAATGGCATTAGGTGGCGGAGCGGAAGTATGTTTACCGGCTGCACATATTCAAGCATCTGCTGAAACATACATGGGTCTTGTAGAAGTAGGTGTCGGCTTAATCCCAGGAGGCGGCGGTAACTTAGGTCTTTACCAAAAGTTCATTAAAGGCCTGCCAAATGGCGTAGATGTAGACTACCAGCAAATCGCGAACAAAGTATTCGAAACAATTGCAATGGCGAAAGTTTCGACTTCTGGTGAAGAAGCACGTGAAAATAACTTCCTGGACTTTGCGGACGGTATTTCAGTAAATCCGGATCACTTAATCTATGATGCAAAACAAGCAGCACTTGCACTTTCAGAAGCAGGCTATACAGCACCAGTGAAAAAGCCGGTGAAAGTAGTAGGCGCACCAGGTTATGCAACATTGTTATTAGGGGCTCAAGGAATGTTCGATTCAGGCTATATTACAGAGCATGACTTAAAAATTGCGAAGAAACTTGCGTATGTAATCGCAGGCGGTAAAGTACCATACGGAACAGAAGTTTCAGAAGAGTACTTATTAAACCTGGAAAAACAAGCATTCTTAGAACTGGTTGCAGATCAAAAATCACAAATGCGTATGCAGCACATGCTCGTAAAAGGAAAGCCATTACGTAACTAATAGAAGTGCTTGCCGCGAAAAGCGACAGACTTTTTCTTAAAACGATGTATTAGTTGAAATATTTGCCGGCAACTAGCTTACGAGTTTACTTGCTGGCTAATCACAAGGGGGAAACATCATTATGCGTGAAGCCGTTATCGTTGCAGGAGCACGAACACCAATCGGACGTGCGAAAAAAGGATCACTTGCGAACACTCGTCCAGATGATTTTGGTGCAGTAGTAGTAAAAGAAGCATTAAAACGTGCGGGCTATGAAGGTCCGGTTGATGATTTAATTATGGGATGTGCAATGCCAGAAGCAGAACAAGGGATGAATGTTGCCCGCTTAGTTGGGGCATTGGCAGGGTTACCGGATGAAACACCGGCGTTAACAGTTAACCGTTTCTGTTCATCAGGGCTACAAACAATTGCCTATGCAGCAGAGCGGATTATGCTTGGCCACGCAAAAGCAATCGTTGCAGGTGGTACAGAATCGATGAGTATGATTCCGATGACTGGGAATACAGTTCGTCTAAACCCGAAAATTGCTGAAGAGGCGCCACAATACTATATCGGTATGGGTCACACAGCTGAAGAGGTAGCGAATCGTTACAATGTAACACGTGAAGAGCAGGATGCTTTTGCAGTACGTTCACACGAATTGGCTGAAAAAGCGATTAAAGAAGGTAAATTCAAAGACGAAATCGTTCCGGTTGAAGTAACGGAATATTATGTCGATGAAAACAACCAGTTAAAAGAAAAAGTTACGATCTTTGATACAGATGAAGGGGTTCGTCCAGATACATCGGTAGAAACGTTGGCAAAATTACGTCCGGCATTCAATGTAAAAGGTTCTGTAACAGCAGGAAATGCTTCTCAAACTTCTGACGGTGCAGCAGCAGTTCTAGTAATGGACCGTGAAGAAGCGGAGAAACAAGGAATGCAGCCACTGGCGAAATTCCTAGGATTTGCTGTCGGCGGAGTTCCACCTGAAGTAATGGGTATCGGTCCAATCGTAGCAGTACCGAAAGCACTTGAGATTGCAGGAATTACACAAGATCAGGTAGACCTATGGGAAATTAACGAAGCATTCGCATCACAATCAATTCAAGTAGTTCGTGAGCTAGGTATTGATATGGAGAAAGTGAATGTTAACGGAGGAGCAATCGCATTAGGTCATCCACTAGGTGCAACAGGTGCGATTCTTACAGTGAAGCTAATCAATGAATTAAAACGCCGCGGAGGTAAATACGGTGTCGTAACAATGTGTATCGGCGGCGGAATGGGCGCAGCAGGAGTATTTGAAGTTCTTTAATTGTCTGGGGAAATAATAAATCACAAAGGAAACTAGGGAGGAATTTATAATGGCACAAACAACAAACAGCATTATTAAAGGTGGCGGCTTTTTAATTGAGGACGTGGATATTAACCGAGTAATTATACCGGAAGATTTCACAGACGAGCAAAAAATGATTGCTCAAACAACACAGGAATATGTAACGAACGAAGTATTACCGGTAGTTGAAAACTTAGAGCACCATGAGTTCGATCACTCTGTACGTCTATTAAAAACAGCAGGTGATTTAGGTTTACTAGCAGCTGACGTACCTGAAGAATACGAAGGCTTAGGCTTAGACAAAATTTCTTCTGCATTAATCGCAGAAAAAATGTCACCGGCTGGAGGTTTCTCAATCACTCACGGTGCCCATGTTGGGATCGGTTCATTACCGATCGTATTATTCGGTAATCATGAGCAAAAAACGAAGTACTTACCGAAGTTAGCCTCAGGTGCATTAATCGCAGCATACGCATTAACAGAACCAGGTTCCGGTTCGGATGCATTAGGAGCTAAAACAACAGCTAAGTTAAATGAAGCAGGCACACATTATGTATTAAATGGTGAAAAACAATGGATTACAAATGCAGGCTTTGCAGATGTATTCGTTGTATACGCAAAAATCGATGGCGATAAATTTACTGCATTCATCGTTGAGCGTTCATTCCCGGGTGTTTCTGTAGGACCAGAAGAAAAGAAAATGGGGATTAAATCATCTTCAACTCGTACATTAATTTTAGAAGATGCAGAAGTGCCTGTTGAAAACTTACTAGGTGAAGTTGGCCGCGGTCATATTATCGCGTTCAATATTTTAAATATCGGACGTTATAAATTAGGAGTAGGTACTGTAGGTGCATCAAAACGTGCATTTGAATTAGCAGTTGCTTATACGAACCAACGTCAGCAATTCAAAACAAAATTATCGGATTTCAACTTAACGAAAGAAAAAATCGCATCAATGGCTTCTCACATTTATGCATCTGAATCTTTAAACTATCGTACAGTTGGTTACTTCGAAGACCGTTTAAGCCAGTTATCTGATGAAGAGCAAAAAGACGGCAAATCAATCGCAGCAGCAATCGCTGAATATGCAATTGAGTGCTCGATCGCAAAAGTATTCGGTTCTGAAACATTGGATTTCGTAGCGGATGAAGCGGTTCAGTTACACGGTGGTTACGGCTTTATGGCTGAGTACGAAGTAGAACGCATTTACCGCGACTCTCGTATTAACCGTATTTTCGAAGGTACAAACGAAATTAACCGTATGATCGTACCGGGCACATTTATGAAAAAAGCATTAAAAGGTGAGTTGCCACTATTACAAGTAGCACAAGAACTGCAAAACGAGCTATTAATGCTTATGCCTGAAGAAATCGGCCAAGGTGCTTTAGAGCAAGAGAAATATTTAGTGAAAAACGCGAAAAAGATTGCAGTACTTGCAGCAGGTGCAGCAGCACAACGCTACGGTGCAAAACTGGATGCGGAGCAAGAGCTGTTAGTGAACATCGCGAACATTGCGAACCAATTATACGCAATGGAATCTGCAGTAATCCGTACACAAAAAGCAATCGAGCGTGACGGAGAAGAAAAAGCAGCACAAAAAATTCTTTACACTCAAATTTTCTGTCAGGAAGCATTCGCAGAAATCGAAAAAGAAGCAAAAGAAACATTAATCGCTTCAGTTGAAGGTGACGATGCACGTATGATTTTATCAGCATTACGTAAATTAACGCGCAACAACCCTTACAACTTAATTCCGAAAAAACGTGAAGCTGCTGCGAAACTAATCGAAGCAGAAAAATATGTAGTTTAATAAATGATTGTAATCGGGTGCATGGCTTTGCACCCGGTTTTTCTATAGATTTTCTAATAAAACGTAAGATGTTCTAATATAATTTCAGAAATTCTAGGTTACCCAAAGTTTCAAATAAGTGAAGCCGTTCTTCTATAATATGCCCGTCATGTTCTAATATCGTCACACATCTTCTAATAAAGACCATAACCACTAAAACTCCGATAATGCGAACACATTTTTGATTTGTCCTTCTATATCCGTTACAATATAGGGAAATCCAGGGCAAAAAGGAGTACTTACATGACAGTAAAATTCATCCAATATCCGAAATGTACAACTTGTAAAAAAGCGCAAAAATGGCTAGATGAGCAAGGTGTGGACTATGAAAATATTCATATTGTTGAGCAGACACCATCTAAAGAGGAACTTAAAGCAATTTACGAAGCAAGTGGAGTGCCATTGAAGAAATTTTTTAATACATCTGGCGTGAAATATCGTGAATTAGGCCTAAAAGATAAATTACCTACAATGTCTGAAGATGAGCAATTAGAGCTGTTAGCATCGGATGGTATGTTAATTAAGCGACCAATCGTTACAGATGGTAAAAAATTAACTTTAGGATTTAAGGAGTCTGACTTCTTAGAAACTTGGAAATAAACAGTTATTCACATTGTATTTCCGAACGAAATATGGCAAAATGAACTTGAATGTACTACATATAACATGGAGGTTTTCGAATGAGCACACCTAAAGAATTACGTTATTCAAAAGAGCATGAGTGGGTTAAAATTGAAGACGGTAAAGCGACAATCGGTATTACAGATTTCGCACAGTCTGAATTAGGCGATATCGTATTCGTAGAGTTACCTGAAGTAGGCGATGAAATTTCAAAGGATCAGCCTTTCGGTAGTGTAGAGTCTGTTAAAACAGTTTCTGAACTATATGCACCACTTTCAGGTAAAGTTGTAGCAATCAACGAAGAATTATTGGACAATCCAGAATACGTAAATGAATCTCCATACGGTAATGCATGGATGGTTACTGTTGAGTTAACAAGTGAAGCAGAAGTTGATGAATTATTAGATTCAGACGCTTACACTGCTTTAATCGAACAATAATCTGGAACACTAAAGCCTTCTAATTAAAGGTTTTAGTGTTTTTTTGTTATTCTATATATAATGTGACGGATGAAAGGAAGCGTGTAAGGATGGGAAAGTGTATCGTTGTAGAAGGTCGTGCCGATAAATTGAGATTACTCCCGATATTAGCTGAGGACGTGACGATTATTTGTACAAATGGCACAATAAGCGAAGTCAATTTGATTGATTTATTGGAAGAATATGAGCAAGATGAAATTATCACGATGTTTGATGCAGATAAAAACGGTGAAAAGTTACGTAAACTGATGAACCGTGCATATCCCGAAGCGACACAGCTTATCATACCTCACGAATATGTAGAAGTAGAAAAAACACCTACTAAAATCTTAAAGGATATTTTACTACAGGCAAAATTTTTAGTAAAAGAAGGATGACAGTATAATGGAACAATGGACGAAACAGCAGTGGGAACAGAATGTACAACAGCACGATCAGACAGCGTTTTTCTTATATACGCCTATGTGCGGCACATGTGAAGTGTCGGAAAAAATGTTGGATGTAATTGAGAAATTACTCCCAGATCTCCCTCTTGGTATGGCAAATATCAATTATTTAGGGGATTTACCATATGAATTGAAAATTGAAAGTGTACCTTGTTTAATCGTTTCAGACAAAGGAGAACTAACGAATAAGATTTATGCATTTAAATCCGTACCGTTTTTGTATGAAATATTAAAAAAGTAATTGACGTAGTCTCTTTGTCGTGATAAAGTAACATTCATAATAATAAAACTTAATAACGTTACTCTTATAAAGAGAGGTGGAGGGAAGTGCCCTATGAAGCCCGGCAACCAGCGTTTACGCAAAGGTGCCAATTCACACAAAGTTTAAACTTTGAAAGATGAGAGAACGGTTTACCGTATAAATATATGTGAAACCTTTCTACTTGTCGTGGTAGAAAGGTTTTTTTTATTCAACGGAGGTTTTGGATGAAAAAAGAAGATGATTTTGAAATAGCAGGCAGGTTATTTCGACTTAGAAGGAGTACAACTGATGATTGATATACAAAATATTACTAAAGTGTATAACACGAAAAACGGTAAACTTACAGCAGTTGATAATGTAAGCTTATCGATTAACAAAGGAGAAATATACGGTATTATCGGCTACAGTGGTGCCGGTAAAAGTACAATGATTCGCTTGCTGAACGGTTTGGAAAAGCCGACAACAGGTTCTGTCATTGTAGGTGGCCAGGATATTGCAAAAGCTTCCGGGGCAAAATTACGAGAAGCACGTCAAAAAATAAGTATGATTTTCCAGCACTTCAATCTGCTTTGGTCACGTACAGTTGAAGAAAATATCGCATTTCCACTTGAAATTGCGGGTGTTTCAAAAGGTGATCGTGAAAAGCGAGTACAAGAGCTAATTGAACTTGTTGGTTTAAAAGGGAGAGGGAAAGCGTATCCTTCTCAACTTTCAGGCGGGCAAAAGCAGCGTGTCGGCATTGCACGAGCGTTGGCAAACAATCCGGAAGTGCTTTTATGTGATGAAGCGACTTCAGCGCTTGATCCTGAAACAACAGATTCGATTTTGGAATTGCTGCTTGATATTAATAAAAACATCGGACTTACAATTGTACTCATTACACATGAAATGCATGTTATCCGTAAAATCTGTAACAGAGTAGCTGTTATGGAAGCCGGAAAAGTAGTGGAACAGGGAGATGTATTGCAAGTGTTCCAGCATCCTCAAGCACCGATTACGAAAAACTTCGTATCTCAAGCTTCTGGTGAAACACAGGAAACACAAGCATTACTTGAACAGATTTTAGCTAATTATCCAGAAGGCAAAATCGCTAAATTAACATTTGCCGCGGCAACGACAGAACAGCCTGTCATCTCACAAATAATTAAGCAATTTGACGTAGTTGTAAATATAGTGCATGGCAAAATCTCGAATACAACGGGCGGTTCGTTCGGTACATTATTTATTCATATCGATGGCGAGCCGAAAGCAGTCGCGGAAGCATTGAGCTTTTTAGCGAAGCAAGAAATTCAGGCGGAGGTGATTGAGCATGTTTAATCAATTATTTCCGAACGTAGATTGGGGTAAAATGCTCGAAGCAACATATGAAACAATGTATATGACGGCTGTTGCGACAGTCATCACATTTATACTCGGAATTCTGATTGGGATAGTCTTATTTTTAACGAGCGACAATCAATTATGGGCAAATAGAATTGTACACTTTTTGACAGGATCACTCGTAAATATTTTCCGTTCGATTCCATTTATCGTCTTAATTATTTTATTAATTCCGTTCACAAAGTTTTTACTAGGAACAATCCGTGGCGCCAATGCAGCATTACCTGCGCTAATTATTGGGGCAGCACCATTTTATGCGCGCATGGTATTAATAGCATTAAGAGAAATTGATAAAGGTGTCATTGAAGCGGCCCGCTCAATGGGAGCGAAAACTTCTACGATTATTTGGAAAGTGCTGATTCCGGAAAGCTTACCGGCATTAATTTCTGGTATTACTGTTACAGCTGTCGCGTTAGTAGGATATACAGCAATGGCCGGCATTATCGGTGCTGGTGGTTTAGGAAACCTGGCATTCCTTGACGGTTTCCAGCGTAACCGGACAGATGTGACATTAATGGCAACAGTTTTAATTTTAGTTGTCGTATTCATCATCCAGTATATTGGGGATTTCATTACAGCAAGAGTGGACAAACGATAGTTAGTGGCTAATAAGGCCGTAATTATAAATATTGGTGCATCGAAACAATGTGGACGCAAACTTTAAAAAAGTGCGCGTCTACAAGATGAATAATCAGAATATAAAAACTGTTTCGATAAACTGAACAAACTAAAAAAGGGTAGGTAAAACAAATGAAGAAATTATTATCAAGTGTTATTTTAGGAGCTTCAGTACTTGCTTTAGCGGCATGTGGCGGCGAAGATGAGAAATTAGTAGTTGGTGCATCAAATACACCACACGCAGTAATCCTTGAAAAAGTTAAACCAATTTTAGAGGAACAAGGTATTGAGCTGGAAATCGAACCTTATACGGATTACGTACTTCCAAACCAAGATTTAGAAAATGGTGATTTAGATGCAAACTACTTCCAGCACATTCCATACTTCGAAGCACAAAAAGCAGATTTCGATTACGACTTTGCAAATGCTGGCGGTATTCATATCGAGCCAATCGGTATATACTCTAAAAAATATTCATCTTTAGAAGAACTTCCTGAAGGTGCAACAATTTTACTTTCTAACTCAGTAGCAGACCACGGCCGTATGCTTTCATTACTTGAAGCACAAGGTTTAATCACATTAGCAGAAGGTATTGATAAAACAAAAGCAGAAACAAAGGACATCGTAGATAATCCGAAAAACTTCGTATTCGATGCAGACACAGCAGCTGAATTATTAGTGCAAATGTACGAAAATGAAGAAGGCGATGCGGTATTGATCAACTCAAACTTCGCAATCGATAACGGCATTAACCCATTGGAAGATTCAATCGCAATCGAGTCTAGCGAATCACCATATGTAAACATTATTGCAGTAAAATCTGGCGATGAAGATTCAAAAGAAATTAAAGCATTAATTGATGCATTACGCTCAAAAGAAATTCAAGACTTTATCCTGGAAGAGTGGGGCGGCTCAGTAGTACCTGTTTCAGGCGAATAAAATATTCAAAAAACCATTTTCTCTCTTTCGGGGAGAAAATGGTTTTTTTCTGGACATAAAATGGGATATCTCCTTATCCAATGAAATAACTATTTCTGTCCGAACCTTTTATTGGAATCGTGTTAATCGTGAATAAAAATTGGATATGAATTTGACGAATACTTCTTCGGATGGGGCAAGATCTCTTGATGTTGGTGCAATGATGCCGACTGTGCGTCTAATATTAGGAATGGCGATCGGCACTTTGACGGTCATGCGCGGAGTTGAATCATAAAGTGAACTTTCCGGTAAAAGTGTCACACCGATTCCTGCAGCCACAAGCCCTTTTAAAGCATCCATATCTTCTCCCTCGGAAGTAATATTCGGCATAAAGCCTACAGAGCGGCATGCATCAACAGCCACTTTATTTAAAATATAGCCTTCTGGAAAAAGTACAAATTGATCATTACGCAAATCGACAAGGTTAATCGACTCTTTTTTTGCTAGTGGATGTGTTGCGGGCAACAATGCATGGATATTTTCGCTGAAAAGTACGGTCGTATTGATTGCTTCGTCTTTTGGTGGTAATGGTCCAAGCAAAGCTAAATTCAGCTCACGATTTTTAACTGCATCAATCAAATATTTATAGGAGCCCTGGCGTAGATGGAAAGAAATTTCCGGGTATTCTTTTTTAAATGCCGAAATGACGGTCGGCAATACATAGCTTGCCAAACTTGTAGGGAAACCTATTTTAATTGTCCCTTTTGCCGGGTCTAAAAATTCTTCTACCTGCTTTGCAGCAAAATCAATTCCCTTGAGTGCGGTAATACAATGTTCCAAAAAAATCTTCCCCACCGGCGTCAACTTTACGTTACGCCCAATTCGTTCAAAAAGCGGTGTGCCGAGTTCTTCTTCCAGGTTGGCAATTTGCCTGCTAATTGCAGACTGGGCAACGTGTAAATGCTCCGCTGCTTCAGAAATATGCTCTCGTTCTGCCACCTCTACAAAGTAACGTAACTGTCTTAATTCCACAATTTCCACCCCATTCATCTAAAAAGTAGATTGTTTATATCCAAACTATATATTGTTTATATTATTTCGAAAACTTTAAAATGTAAATACGGGATTGAAAGAATGAGGGGGAATGAATATGAGTTTTCATCAGTTACCAGAAGCACAAGGGTTATATAATCCTGAATTTGAACATGACGCATGCGGAATCGGCATGTATGCAAATATAAAAGGAATACCTTCACATCAGATTGTAAAAAAAGGATTGGAAATGTTATGTCGCTTAGAACACCGTGCAGGACGCGGCGGGGACGGCAAGACAGGAGATGGGGCAGGGCTGTTAGTTCAAATCCCACATGCTTTCTTTCAACAAAATTGTACGGAGCTTAATTTACCTGAAATGGGTGAATATGGTGTTGGTCAAATTTTTTTCACAGAGAATGAAAACGAACGCCTAAAAATTGAACAAAAGATGAACGAATTAATTGAACAGGAAAATCAGCAACTGATCGGCTGGAGAACTGCTCCGACAAATAAGGAAAGTTTGAGTGAGATTGCTAAATCGACTGCACCGGTTGTTCGCCAAGTATTTATTCGTTCAAACGAAAACGACAATAAGGCGTTCGAACGAAAACTGTATGTCATCCGCAAACAGCTTGAACATTGGGCAACGGAGCAACAATTCGAACTGTATATTCCAAGTCTTTCAAGTCAGACGATTGTTTTTAAAGGATTGCTTTCACCAGAAGAAGTAAGTGAATTTTATATTGATCTTCAGGACGAAAGCTTTGTATCCGCACTAGCGCTAGTGCATTCACGTTACTCGACGAATACATTCCCATCTTGGAAACGGGCCCATCCAAACCGCTACATTATCCATAACGGGGAAATTAACACATTGCGCGGTAATATTAACTGGATGCGTGCACGTGAGCAACAGTTCGTATCTGAAGCGTTTGGGGATGACCTTGAAAAGCTATTACCGATAATAGATACAACGGGATCTGATTCATCGATGCTTGATAACGCATTTGAATTTTTTGTATTGGCTGGTCGTTCACCTGCAGAGACAGCGATGATGATGATTCCGGAGCCATGGACAGAAAATCCGCGCATTGATGAAGACCGTAAAGCGTTTTATCAATATCATGCAAGCTTAATGGAACCCTGGGATGGACCGACTGCTATTTGCTTCACGGACGGCAAACAAATCGGAGCCATTTTAGACCGTAACGGCTTACGACCTGGAAGACTTTATGTGACAAAAGACGATCATGTTATTTTCTCATCTGAAACAGGGGTTGTCGATTACGCAGAGGAAGATATTCTTTATAAGGACCGATTAAGCCCAAGTCGCATGCTGTTAATCGATTTAGAACAAGGAAAAATCATTTCGGATGACGAGCTGAAATCCGAAGCCGCAGCAGAAAAACCTTATGCAGCATGGCTGGAAGAAAATATGATCAAACTTGAAGAAAAGGATGAGCAGTTACCGGAAATAAATGATCTTACATTACGCCAGAAAATTCACGGTTACACATTTGAGGACGTACAAAAATATATTGTACCTCTTGCAAATGAGGGAAAAGATCCGCTTGGTTCGATGGGGAATGATACACCATTAGCTGTTCTGTCAGATAGACCGCAATCATTATTTAATTACTTTAAGCAGCTATTTGCACAAGTGACAAACCCGCCGATTGATTCCATTCGTGAACATGTCGTGACATCGACAATGACGTTGCTTGGAGCGGAAGGTGATTTATTACATCCGAATGCTCAAAATGCACGTCGCCTCATGCTGAAAACGCCGGTATTAACGACTGCAGAATATGAGCAAATCGTAAATAATAACGAAGAACATTTTGAAGTAGCGGAAATCTCACTGAAATTTACGGAAAATTTAGAAAGTGAACTTAACCGAATTAAAACAGAAGCGGAAGCGGCTATCTTTGGCGGTAAGACAATCATTGTACTGTCTGACTATATGGATGACGCAAAGCAGTTAACAATGCCTGTTCTTCTGGCAGCGAGTACAATCCATCAATATTTAGTACGAATCGGTTTACGTACGAAGGCGAGCATTATCGTTAACAGTGCGGAAGTTCGGGAAGTTCATCATTTTGTTGCACTAATCGGTTTCGGTGTAGATGCCATTCACCCGTACTTAGCATATGCAACGATTTATGAGGCAATTGAAAAAGGTCATTTATCTGTACCATTTGAAAAAGCGGTTCAAAAATTCCGTAAAGGTGCAGCAGACGGTGTGGTAAAAGTAATGTCGAAGATGGGGATTTCAACAGTCCAATCTTATCGCGGTGCCCAAGTGTTTGAGGCAGTGGGGATCTCAAAAGAAGTGATTGACGAATACTTCACAGGTACGGCATCGCAAATTGACGGCATTGACTTACAAACAATCGGAGAAGAAGCGAGACGCCGTCATGAGGAAGCAATGCAATCGATGTCAGCTCAACTGCAATCAGGTTCAGATTTCCAATGGCGTGCAGACGGAGAGCATCATGCGTTTAATCCGAAAACAATTCATACACTCCAGTGGGCAACACGTAAAAATGATTTTGGCTTGTACCGGATGTATGCGGAAATGGCCAATGAGGAACGAATCGGATTTTTACGTAATTTGTTCGACTTTAAAAAGAATGATCGTCGAATCCCGATGGAAGAAATCGAGTCAGTGGATTCCATCGTGAAACGTTTCAAATCAGGGGCTATGTCGTTTGGTTCGTTATCGAAAGAAGCACACGAAACGTTAGCGGTAGCGATGAACCGTCTAGGTGCACGCTCGAACTCTGGTGAGGGTGGGGAAGATTCTGCCCGTTTTACGATCGAACCGAATGGTGACAACAAGCGCAGTGCGATTAAACAAATTGCTTCAGGGCGTTTTGGGGTGAAATCGCATTATTTAGTAAATGCCGATGAGCTGCAAATTAAAATGGCTCAAGGAGCGAAACCGGGGGAAGGCGGCCAGCTGCCAGGCAATAAAGTATATCCGTGGGTAGCGGATGTACGTGGTTCCACTCCTGGGGTAGGGCTAATTTCTCCGCCGCCGCATCACGATATTTACTCAATCGAGGATATGGCACAGTTAATTCACGATTTAAAAAATGCAAACCGTCATGCGAGAATTTCTGTAAAGCTCGTAGCTAAAGCGGGGGTTGGTACAATTGCAGCAGGTGTTGCTAAAGGGGCAGCAGATGTCATCGTCATTTCGGGCTATGATGGCGGTACGGGGGCATCGCCGAAAACATCGATCAAGCATACAGGCTTACCGTGGGAGCTTGGTTTAGCTGAAGCTCACCAAACATTGATGCTTAACGGACTGCGCGACCGAGTGACACTGGAAACGGACGGCAAGCTCATGACAGGGAAAGATGTTGTAATGGCAGCACTTTTAGGAGCAGAAGAATTTGGTTTTGCGACAGCACCGTTAATCGTTTTAGGCTGTGTCATGATGCGTGCCTGTCATTTGGATACTTGTCCTGTAGGTGTAGCAACACAAAATCCGGAACTCCGTGCTAAATTTATGGGGTCAGCTGATCATGTAGTCAATTATATGCGTTTTGTTGCGGAAGAAATGCGTGAATATATGAGTATTTTAGGATTCCGAACTGTTGAAGAAATGGTCGGTCGTACAGATGTACTGAAAATTTCGGATCGTACGGCAAAACATTGGAAAGCAAGCCAGCTTGATTTAACGGCACTGCTTCATCAAATCCAAGGAACACGCACGAAGCAGCATCAGCAAAACCATAATATAGAGGGAAGCTTTGATTTACGCGAATTATTGCCGCAAGTTTCAATGGCAATAGAAGGAAATGAACGTATCGAATTGAATTATCCGATTAAAAATACAGACCGTGTAATTGGAACAATTGTCGGCAGTGAAATTTCCCGCAAATACGGGGAAGCAGGCTTGCCTGATAACACAATCAACTTAACGTTTACAGGTCATGCTGGTCAAAGCTTTGGTGCATTTATCCCAAGAGGAATGTCGATGCGCGTAGTCGGGGATGTTAATGATTACTTCGGTAAAGGCTTGTCAGGAGGAAAAGTGACAGCCATTGCACCGATTAAAGGTGATCAGGAGAAAAACGTCATCGCCGGAAATGTTTGTTTATACGGGGCAACGAGCGGTAAAGCCTTTATCAATGGACGTGCAGGACATCGATTCGGTGTTCGTAATTCAGGTGCTGAAATTGTTGTTGAAGGAATTGGAGATCACGGCTGTGAGTATATGACTGGCGGGAAAATCGTTATATTAGGGGATGTCGGTCAAAACTTTGGTGCCGGAATGTCCGGAGGAATCGGCTATATTCTGCCGAGTGACGAGGAGAAATTCAAAGCACAGTGCAATATGGAAATGATCCACTTTGAAAAACTGACAGACAAAGCGGAGATTGAGTCCGTTCGCCAATTAATTATTCAGCATTTGGAAGAAACGGATAGTTCCTACGCATTGGATGTGTTAGCGAAGTGGGAGCAGTTTGTTCCGAAGTTCGTTAAAGTTGTGCCAACGGATTATAAAATAATGGTAGATAAAATAAACCACTACACTGCAATCGGTTCTACAAAGGACGATGCAGCAATGCAGGCATTTACGGAAGTGACGACTAGTCAGAAGAAGCTTGTGAGCACAAAATAAGAGGGGGTTTCTAGCATGGGAAAAGCAACGGGTTTTATGGAATTTAAACGAGAGAAAGTTCAGGAGCAACGACCACTAGAGCGTCTTTCAAATTGGGGTGAATATACAAGCAGGCTATCTGATGAAAAATTACAGACACAAGGTGCACGCTGTATGGATTGTGGAACGCCGTTTTGCCATATGGGGATTGAAATTCGTGGTACTGCAGCAGGATGTCCGATTCAAAATGTCATCCCTGAATGGAATGACTTAGTATATAAAGGGAAATGGCAGGAAGCGTTGGAACGTTTGCATATGACGAATAATTTTCCTGAATTTACTGGCCGTGTCTGTCCTGCTCCTTGTGAAGGGTCTTGTACACTTGCCATTACGGATCCGGCTGTCGCAATTAAATCGATCGAACGTACGATCATTGATAAAGGGTTTGAAAATGGCTGGATTACACCGCGTATCCCGGCAGCGCGAACTGGCTTTAAAGTGGCGATTGTCGGCTCAGGTCCTGCTGGTTTAGCAGCAGCAGATCAACTGAACCAGCTTGGCCATTCCGTAACGGTGTTCGAACGTTCTGACCGATTTGGCGGATTGTTAATGTACGGTATCCCGAATATGAAGCTTGAAAAAGATGTGATTGAACGTCGTATCCATTTATTATCATTAGAAGGAATTGATTTCGTTGCAAACACAGAAATCGGTAAAGATATCACGAAGGAGCAATTACATGCTGATTTCGATGCTGTAATTTTATGTACCGGAGCACAAAAACAAAGGCTCCTTCATTTAGAAGGAAGCGATGCAGGCAATATTCATTTAGCGATGGATTATTTAACGGATGTTACGAAAAGCCTGTTAGATTCTGATTTTGCAGATAATCAGGCGTTAAATGTAGAAGGGAAAGATGTCATTGTAATTGGTGGCGGTGATACAGGGGCCGACTGTGTAGCAACAGCACTCCGTCAAAAATGCCGTTCAGTGTACCAATTTGGGAAACATCCGCAACAAGCGACAACTCGTACAGGTGAAACGATGTGGCCAAAAGATCCGAACATTTACACAATGGATTATGCTTATGCCGAAGCTGATGCAAAATTTGGCCGCGATCCACGGGAATATTGTATTCAATCTACGAAAATAGACAAAGATAGCAATGGTAATGTAAAAGCGCTTCACACAATTCAAATGGAAAAAATTCTAGGCGAGGATGGCTTCTACTACTTTAAAGAGTTGCCTGGTACTGAGAAAATTTGGCCGGCACAGCATATATTTGTCGCAATCGGCTTTGAAGGTGTCGAAAAAGAAACACCAGAACATTTCGGACTAGAATTAACGAATAACCGCATCCGTGCATCGGTTAAAGACTACGAAACAAATATTCCTGGCGTTTTTGCTGCCGGTGATGCACGCCGAGGTCAAAGCCTTGTCGTTTGGGCAATCAAAGAAGGACGCGGAGTAGCCGCAAGTGTTCATTATTATTTGATTGAAATGTTAGTGAAAAGTTAATAGGATAGTACAGATATTTTTACGCTCAGCAAAAAACGCCATTTTTCTCCCGGAGAAAAATGGCGTTTTTAAGTTATGCCTCAACTTTAAATATTTTTGAGGAAATATAGAATCGATCATTTGAATAAGTGAAATTGATTCTCAATTAAAGGTTTGCTATTGAAAAAATGGAAAGCCAAATTATTACTATTAAAATAGTAGAAATAAACTGCAGTAAAGCGTTTTCCGAGAATGATAGATATTTTTTAATTAAAATCATTCTAAACTATTTGCAACCAACATTCATTTCGGGTAAGATTGGTAATGAACTTAATTTGGCGTACAGAAAGTATGCAAATGAATATTTGGAGGTAATTTAATGTCAACATTAGAAATTAAAGATCTTCACGTTGAAATCGACGGAAAAGAGATTTTAAAAGGTGTAAATCTAACTATCAATACAAACGAAGTACATGCGATCATGGGTCCTAACGGTACTGGTAAATCGACATTAGCTTCTGCAATTATGGGTCACCCAAAATATGAAGTAACATCAGGCGAAATCTACCTTGATGGTGAAAATGTATTAGAAATGGAAGTAGATGAGCGTGCACAAGCTGGTTTATTCCTTGCTATGCAATACCCATCAGAAATTCCTGGTGTAACAAACGCGGACTTCTTACGTTCAGCTATTAACGCTCGTCGTGAAGAAGGACAAGAAATCTCATTGATGAAATTCATCCGTGAATTAGATAAAACAATGGAATTCCTGGAAATGCCTGAAGAAATGTCTCAACGTTACTTAAACGAAGGCTTCTCTGGCGGTGAGAAAAAGCGTAACGAAATTCTACAAATGATGATGATCAAACCAACTTTCGGTATTTTAGATGAAATCGACTCTGGTTTAGATATCGATGCATTAAAAGTAGTTTCAAAAGGTATTAACGAAATGCGCGGCGAAGGTTTCGGCTGCTTAATGATCACTCACTATCAACGTTTATTAAACTACATCACACCTGACTATGTTCACGTAATGATGCAGGGTAAAGTTGTAAAATCAGGTGGTGCTGAATTAGCACAACGCTTGGAAGCAGAAGGTTATGAGTGGATTAAAGCTGAATTAGGTATTGAAGATACTGAAGAAGTAACAGAAGCATAATTAAGGAGGACGACGAAGATGACGGTTGAAACAAAATTAGCGTTATCAGCAGAAGAAGTACGCTCGTTCTCGCAAAAACATGCTGAACCAGCAACATTTGCTGATTTCCGTGTGAGCGCAATGGAAAAAGCTGCTGCGCTTGACTTACCAAAACCAGACAGAACGAACATTAGCAAGTGGAACTTCATTGATTTCCCGAACCACACAGTAGAAAGTGCTCCATTCAATTCATTGGAAGAGCTGCCTGTAGAGGTGAAATCAGTAGTTGATATTGAAACGCAAGAAAACCTGTATATCCAACGCAACAATACACCAGCGTACATTAAAGTTTCAGAAGAACTGAAAAACAAAGGTGTAATTTTCACGGATATTCAAACAGCGGTTCGCGATCATAAAGATTTAGTAGAAAAATACTTTATGACGACAGCTGTAAAAGTGGACGAGCATAAATTAACTGCTTACCATGCAGCACTAGTAAACGGCGGTATTTTCGTATACGTGCCACGCAACGTTGTAATCGAAGCACCTCTACAAGTTGTATTTTTAAATGACAATGCAGAAGCTTCATTATTTAACCACGTGTTAGTAGTAGCAGAAGAATCTTCGGCTGTTACTTATGTTGAAACTTACATTTCTACATTTGATGAAGCACATGGTCAAGTAAACGTTGTAACAGAAGTAATCGCAAAAGATAATGCACAAGTAACATTCGGTGCAGTAGACAACTTGGCACATGGCTATACTGCTTATGTAAACCGCCGTGGACATGCTGAGCGCGATGCAAAAATTGACTGGGCATTAGGTTTAATGACAAACTCAGATACAATTTATGAAAATACTACAAACTTAATTGGCGATAACTCTACTTCAGATTTCAAAATGGTAACTGTAGGTAGCGGAGATCAAAAACTTAACTTCACAACATTAATCCGTCAATGGGGTAAAAATTCCGACGGTCAAATTTTAAAACACGGTGTAATGAAAGATTCTGCACAGTCAATCTTTAACGGAATCGGTCATATTATGCATGGTGGTACAAAAGCAAATGCAGAACAAGAGTCTCGTGTACTGATGCTTTCAGAAGGTGCACGCGGTGACGCTAACCCAATTCTGTTAATTGATGAAGACGATGTAACAGCAGGACACGCGGCATCTGTTGGACGTGTTGACCCAACTCAACTGTACTACTTAATGAGTCGTGGTATTTCTAAAGCAGAAGCAGAGCGCCTTGTAATTCACGGATTCCTTGCGCCAGTTGTTGCTAAATTGCCAATCGAAGGCGTTAAAAAGCAGCTGACGGAGGTTATCGAAAGGAAAGTTCGATAATGATACCTAACGATATTAAAAGTTATTTTCCAATTTTAAATCAGGAAGTCAATGGACATCCTTTAGTTTATTTGGATAGTGCGGCTACATCTCAAAAGCCAATTCAAGTAATTGAAGCAATCTCAAATTACTATAATTTAGATAACTCAAACGTTCACCGAGGTGTCCATACACTTGGTAACCGTGCAACGGATTCCTATGAAGGTGCACGTGAAAAAGTTCGTAAATTCATTAATGCTAGTTCAACACAAGAAGTAATTTTCACTCGTGGTACAACAACAGCACTTAATACGGTTGCTGCAGGCTATGGTCGTCAAAATGTACAAGAGGGTGATGAAATTGTCATTACGTATATGGAACACCATTCAAACATTATTCCATGGCAACAGCTTGCAAAAGAAAAAGGGGCGGTATTGAAATATATCGACCTTGAAGCAGATGGTACTATTTCATTAGAAAAAGTACGTGAAACAATAACGCCACAAACGAAAATTATTTCTATGATGTATGTTTCCAACGTATTAGGTACGATCAATCCTATTAAAGAAGTTGCACAAATTGCCCATGCAAATGGCGCGGTAGTTGTTGCTGATTTAGCTCAGGCAGCACCGCATATGAAGATCGATATTCAAGATTTGGATGTTGACTTCGCAGCATTTTCAGGACATAAAATGTGTGCACCAACTGGGATTGGGGTACTATATGGTAAAAAGGCGCTTCTTGAAGAAATGGAACCAGTAGAGTTTGGCGGTGAAATGATTGATTTCGTAGGTTTAAATGAATCAACATGGAAAGAGTTACCATGGAAATTCGAGGGTGGTACGCCGATCATTGCAAGTGCAATTGGTTTAGGTGCTGCAATCGACTTTTTAGAGGAAATCGGTTTAGACAATATTGCAGCCCACGAACATAAGTTGGTAGGTTATGCAATGGATCAATTGGAAACGATTGATGGTCTTCAGATTTTCGGACCACGTGACCCGATGAAACGATGCGGACTCGTTACATTCAATCTAGATGACGTACATCCACATGATGTGGCGACAGTATTGGATATGAGTGGAATCGCTGTTCGTGCAGGACATCATTGCGCCCAACCTTTAATGAAATGGCTTCAAGTAACAGCAACAGCTCGAGCTAGCTTCTACATGTACAATGATGAAGAAGATGTTGATCGTTTAGTTGCAGGATTGCGCTCAGCGAAGGAGTATTTTGGCGATGTCTTTTAATAATTTAGATCAACTTTATCGTTCCGTAATTATGGACCACTATAAAAACCCTCGTAACAAAGGGTCTCTTGAAGAAAACAGTGTGACAATCGATATGAATAACCCTACATGCGGTGACCGTATCCATTTAACATTGAAGCTGAACGATGATGTCGTGGAAGATGCGAAGTTCGATGGGGAAGGCTGTTCCATCTCCATGTCTTCAGCATCTATGATGACTCAAATCGTTAAAGGCAAAAAATTGGACGAAGCTTTGGAACTGGCTGATATTTTCTCGAAAATGATGCTGGGCGAAGACTTTGACGATGAAAAGTACGATCTTGGGGATGTTGAAGCACTGCAAGGTGTAGCAAAATTCCCGGCACGTATTAAATGCGCTACATTAGCTTGGAAAGCGATGGAAAAAGGCGTAAATAACGAAAAGAAATAAATAGTAGTAAGGCTAAAGTGTGTTTATGCACATTTCAGCACTTCTCAATAGATGAACGGAGGAGACAACATGGCTAAAAAAATGCCTGAAATCGGCGATTACAAGTATGGCTTCCATGATAAGGACGTATCTATTTTCCGTTCTGAACGTGGACTTACAGCAGATATCGTTCGTGAAATCTCAAGTATGAAGGAAGAGCCACAGTGGATGCTTGACTACCGCTTAAAAGCTCTTGAAAAATTCTATGAAATGCCAATGCCTCAATGGGGCGGTGACCTAGCGTCATTAAACTTCGATGAAATTACGTATTACGTAAAACCATCTGAAGCAACAGAACGTTCTTGGGATGAAGTACCTGAAGAAATCAAAGCAACGTTCGATAAATTAGGTATTCCAGAAGCTGAACAAAAATATCTTGCAGGTGTATCTGCTCAGTATGAATCTGAAGTAGTTTACCACAACATGAAACAAGACCTTACAGATTTAGGTATTGTCTTCAAAGATACTGACTCAGCATTAAAAGAAAACGAAGAAATCTTCAAAAAACACTGGGGTACAGTAATCCCTTATACAGATAACAAATTCGCAGCATTAAACTCTGCAGTTTGGTCTGGTGGTTCATTTATTTATATGCCTAAAGGCGTTAAATTAGACACGCCATTACAAGCATACTTCCGTATTAACTCTGAAAACATGGGTCAATTCGAACGTACGCTAATCATCGTAGATGAAGATGCATCTGTACACTACGTAGAAGGTTGTACAGCGCCTGTTTACACAACAAACTCTCTACACTCGGCTGTAGTAGAAATCATCGTTAAAAAGAATGCTTACTGCCGTTACACAACGATTCAAAACTGGGCGAACAACGTATATAACCTTGTTACAAAACGTACAGTTGTTGAAGAAAACGGTACAATGGAATGGATCGACGGAAACATCGGTTCAAAACTAACAATGAAATACCCTGCTTGTATCCTTAAAGGTGAAGGCGCACGTGGTATGACATTATCAATTGCCATTGCAGGTAAAGGTCAACACCAACACGCTGGTGCGAAAATGATTCACTTAGCACCAAACACATCTTCAACAATCGTTTCAAAATCGATTGCTAAGCAAGGTGGTAAAGTTACGTATCTTGGTCAAGTAAAATTCGGTAAAAATGCTAAAGGTGCACGTTCGAACATCGAGTGTGACACATTAATCATGGATAACGAATCTACTTCTGATACAATTCCATACAACGAAATCTTAAATGATAACGTATCTTTAGAGCACGAAGCGAAAGTTTCAAAAGTATCTGAAGAGCAATTGTTCTACTTAATGAGCCGTGGTGTTTCTGAAGAAGAAGCGACAGAAATGATCGTAATGGGCTTCATCGAGCCATTCACAAAAGAATTACCAATGGAATACGCAGTAGAAATGAACCGTCTGATCAAGTTCGAGATGGAAGGTTCTATCGGATAATTTATATCCAGGCACTTGCCTCCAATTTATTGGAGACAGGTGCTTTTTTAATGTAATTGTGTTGAATTCGTGAAGAAATAAATAACTTTACTAGAAAGATTCCAGAAAGCGCTGAGTATTCGTTTACAATAATTGTATTAGATGGAATAATGGATTTAGAGAATGTACATAAAGGAGCGACAAAAATGGAAAACTTATTTTGGCCAGTAGCTTTAGGGGTTCCTGGTGCTGTAGTTGTAGTTGCGGTAGCCATCACTTTTTGGGCTTTAGGGGAAAAGAAAAACGGTAAGATTATGAAAAATGAAGAGCATGAAGGTATTATTAAATAATATTAAAATGGCTTCAAACGACTACTTATGCGTTTGAAGCTTTTTTCTATTTTAAGTTGGAAATAAAGTTTTCGATTTCCTGTTGTGTTTTACGGTCTTTGCTGACGAAACGTCCAAGCTCCGTGCCGTTTTCGTAAGCTAAAAAGCTAGGAATACCGATAATTCCTAAATCAATACATAAATCCAAAAACTTATCGCGGTCTACTTTAACGAATCTATATTCCGGAAATTTTTCAACGACTTCCGGCATAAATGGATCAATGAAACGACAATCTCCGCACCAGTCCGCTGTAAATTCGAAAATAACTGCTGAACTGCTTTTAAATTGCTCGAATTCCTCTGTTGATTGTAAAATATGCATAAACTTGTCCTCCTTTTTTCTAATATTATGATGTGAAATGTAGTGTTTTGCAATGAATGACCATTGAAAAGGGTAAGGTATTATACAATACAAGAGAGGTGAAGAACGATGATTTCAATCGGCTTAACTGGTTGGGGAGATCACCCGGAAGTATATAGTGAAGTTACTGCAGCAAAAGATAAATTATTTGATTATAGCGGGCATTTCCCTGTCGTAGAATTAGATACGTCCTTTTATGCGATTCCTTCACCGGCAAATGTTGAGAAATGGTGCAAGGATACACCGGATAGCTTTCAATTTGTCGTGAAGGCTTATCAGGGCATGACCGGTCATTTACGCGATGAACTGCCATTTGAGACGAAAAATGATATGTTCAACGCATTCCGAAATTGTGCAGATACATTTAAAAAGCACGGTAAGCTTGCAATGGTACTAGTTCAATTTCCTCCTTGGTTTGACTGCCAAGGAAAAAATGTTCAATATATTCGCTATATAAATCAACAATTACAAGGATATCCTATTGCTATTGAGTTTCGAAACCAAACTTGGTACAGTGCAGAAATGAAAGAAAAGACACTGCAATTTTTAAAAGACCATCAGTTGATTCATACAGTTTGTGATGAACCGCAGGCAGGAAGCGGCTCCGCTCCTTTTGTACCAATCGCTACTAGTGAGAAGGTGCTCGTACGTATCCATGGGCGCAATGTTCATGGATGGCGAAATATAGGACATGGGGAAAACTGGCGCAAAGTGCGGTTTTTATATGATTATAATGAAGAAGAACTGCAGAAACTTGCAGAGGAAGTAAAATTTTTGGCAAGTCAATCAAAACATGTCTACGTATTATTTAATAATAATTCTGGAGGGCATGCAGCGAAAAATGCAAAACGAATGCAGCAAATTCTTGATCTTGAATTTGATGGTTTAGCGCCAAAGCAATTAGGTTTTTTTGAAGAATAACGTAGAGCGAGGTGGCAATGCAAAAGTGCGAGAAGTAATTCATATATTCCATACGAATGATTTGCATAGTCATTTTACGTACTGGAAGCGCAGTCAGTCGTTTATTCAAATACAACGTCAAATACTGGCCGATAAAGGTGAAACTAGCTTCTTGATCGATTTAGGAGATCATTTGGACCGTTCCAATTTATATACAGAGGCAACACTTGGTAAGGGTAATATTAAAATGCTGAATGATGCTGAATATGATGTTGTGACAATTGGAAACAATGAAGGCATAACGCTCTCCTATAATTTGCTCTATCACTTATATGATGATGCAAAGTTCGAGGTAGTTGTTGCAAATCTTTATTCACAATCAGAAGAAAATCCCCGGTGGATGAAACCTTACACAATATTAACTACCCAGTACGGCACCAAAATCGCTGTGATAGCTGCGACTGCTCCGTTCGAACTTTTCTATAAGGAGCTTGGATGGGACGTAACAAACCCGCGTACAGAGCTTGTAAAGCTTGCATTTGAATTAAAAGAGCAGGCCGATATAATCGTCTGTTTATCACATTTAGGGATTACCGAAGATGAATTGCTGGCACAGGAATGCCCTGTTATCGATGTGATTTTCGGTTCGCACACACATCATGTGTTTGAAAAAGGTAAAGTGGAAAACGATGTACTTTTAACTGGAGGCGGGAAATTTGGGCAGTATACCGGCCAGTTAACGATGGAATTTGACCACGCTTCCCGAAAATTAGTAGAAAAATCAGATCAATTATTTGAAAACGCACTTTTACCAACTGTCGAAGAAGAAGAACAGTGGTTGTCCAATCTTCAAAAAGAAGCAAAGGCTATATTGGAAAAGCCTATTTTCTCATTAACGAAACCTTACAATAAAGAATGGTTTCACCGTTCCCAATTATCGGATTTATTTGCAGAGTGTATGTATGATTATACAGAAGCGGATTGTGTTATGTTCAATGCTGGAATTTTTGTCGAACCGCTGCGTAAAGGACTAATTTCTACATATGATGTTCATAAAATTTTTCCCCATCCGATAAATATATGTGTCGTGCAAATAACGGGCAATGAATTAAAAGAAATTTTCACTCAATCCGAAAACGAAGAATGGCCACGTCTTGAATTAAAAGGCCTTGGTTTTAGGGGTGTTATTTTCGGAAAAATATTGAATTATGGTATTGAGATGACGAAGCAGCGTGAGTTATATATTAACGGGCAACTCATGGAGCCAGATCGGATCTACCGATTAGCGACACTGGATCTGTTTACATTCGGTTATTTTTTCCCAAGCTTTAAATATGCGAAAAAACAATATTTGCTACCAGAATTTATCCGGGATGTATTTAAAAATTATTGTATAAATAAGTTTCAGTAAATTTCCCAAAAGCCACTTTCCAATTATATAATGAACGTAATAGTAGAATGGAGAAATTAGTATAGATGCGATTAATATCGATAAATGTTTTGAAAGAAGGTATGGCAGTCGGCAGAACTATTTGGAATGAAGCCGGTCATCCACTGCTTCATAAAAATGTCATTGTAACAAGCCGAATTATTGAAAGGCTGCGAGAGCTGAATATTCATTATTTATACATTGATGACAAACTATCAGCTGGAATTGAAATAGAAGAAACGATTGCACCGTTAAAAAGAATGGAAGCCGTTAAAAACATGGCAAAATCGTTTGAAAATGTGAAAAAAGCGAAACGGGATCAGGCAACCTATGTGCTGGATCAACAGTCCAAAGTAATTGGCTCAATTGTCGATGATATTATGGGTGCCATTATTAATAGCGAGGAAGTATTAATGGTTCTGACTGATGCTTATTTGTATGATAAATATATTTACCAGCATTCATTCCAAGTAGCATTGTATTCAATCGCGATTGCTAAAGAAATGGGCTATTCTGACGAAGATATACGATTAATTGGAATTGGGGCTATTTTACATGATGTGGGCAAGCTGCTTATTTCGCCCGATATTTTATTAAAGCCGAGTAACTTAACAGATGAAGAATATGAAGAAATGAAGAATCACGCACGCTACGGGTTTGACTTATTACGCAATTTACATTCAGTATCATTGCTTGTAGCACATTGCGCGTTTCAGCATCATGAACGAATTGATGGAAGCGGTTATCCACGGGGGCTTGTTAACAATGAAATTCATCCGTTTGCAAAAATTATCGCTGTTGCAGACGTATTTGATGCATTGACGTCCAATCGGATATACCGGAAGAAAATGTTGCCGTCAGAAGCGATCTCGATTATTGGTAAAGGTGACGGGAAACAGTTTGATGCAAAGGTAATGGACGCATTTAGACGGAGCATCGTCCATTACGCAAATGGATCAATTGTAGTGATGTCAGATGGACGACGTGGAATTGTATCAAAGCAGAATCTAGTTGATGTGACACGTCCTTGGATACGTATTTTCCAGGAAAACGGTAAAATGTTGGACGCTACATATGAAATATGTTTAAGTGATTACCCGACAGTCGACATTAAAAATGTTGATGTAGATTTTGACGAAAATATAGAATAGAAAAATCCTCAATCTCATATTTTATGGGAAGGAGGATTTTTTTTGCGTTTTCGTAAAAGAAAGTGGAATTCCTATGGCAGGAAAAAAGGTAAAATGCATAATGCCGTAACAATCGTTATCATCAGTATTGTCGGTATGGTTTGTTTTAGTATATATGTTATTAACGATAGATTAATGCCAACCTATTTACAGTACGCTGAAGTCCAAACATTTAAAGTAGCTTCGTATGTTGTAAGTAAAGCAATTAATTCCAGAACATCAAGTGTGCTTGATGTAAATGATGTCATCGTCGATTTACCGACCCAATCAGACGATATGATTACGACAAAATTTAATACGGAAATAATTAACCAAGTACGGGCTGAAACAACAGCATTAGTAAAAGAGTATTTAGAACAGGCCGAAAATGGAGATTTATCACATTTGCCGAATTTGGAAAATGTAGAATATGACGTAGGTAAAATGGAAGCCGGAGACGGAATCGTATTTTTCGTACCATTAGGGCAGGCTTTAAACCTTCCGATTATCGGGAATTTAGGGCCGAAAATACCGATTCGCTTTCATATTATCGGGAATGTAAGCAGCGATGTTGAATCAACAATAAGTGAATTTGGCATAAATAATGCAATTGTAGAAGTAAATTTGCTCATTGGAGTAAATGTCCAAATTATTGTGCCATTTGCCAGTAAGTCAGCAGCAGTCGAACAGAAAATCCCGATAGCAATTGGTTTAGTAAGAGGTACAGTGCCGCATATTTATAGTGCAGGGGAAGGGGCACAGCCGTCTATCGAAGTACCAATCCCTTACGATTAGTAACTTAATTATGATAAATTCAAATTATAAGAATACTCTGTTGTTGGAAAGTAGTTAATATGATACTCTGACATCAGAACATCGTTGCATTTGAGTGAGGGGAGTAAATGATATGACATCTTGTAAACCAACTAATCCTAGGGAAGAACACTTGCGCAAACCGGAGTGGCTAAAAATTAAGCTAAATACCAATGACGAATACAAAGCATTAAAAAAATTAATGCGAGACAATAACTTGCATACGGTATGTGAGGAAGCTCGCTGCCCGAATATTCACGAATGCTGGGGTGAACGTCGTACAGCAACAATGATGATTTTAGGTTCTGTATGTACACGTGCATGTCGTTTCTGTGCAGTTAAAACAGGTTTGCCTAATGAATTGGACTTGGCTGAACCAGAGCGCGTAGCAGATTCTGTTGCGTTAATGAATTTAAAGCATGTTGTTATTACAATGGTAGCGCGTGATGACCTGAAAGACGGCGGCGCGGAAGTATTGGCAGAAACGGTGCGTGCAATCCGCCGTAAAAGCCCGTTAACTTCGGTGGAAGTACTACCATCTGATTTAAGCGGCCGTGAAGAAAGTTTACGCATATTAATGGACGCAAAACCTGATATTTTAAACCATAATATCGAAACAGTGCGCAGTCTGACACCACGTGTACGGGCAAAAGCGACATACGACCGTTCACTGGAGTTTTTACGCAGAGCAAAAGAAATGCAGCCAAATATACCGACAAAATCTTCTTTAATGATTGGTTTAGGGGAAACGTTAGAAGAAATTTATGAAGTAATGGATGACCTGCGTGCAAACAATGTTGATATTATGACAATCGGCCAATATTTACAGCCGACAAAAAAACATTTGCCAGTAAAAAAATATTACTCTCCAATCGAGTTTGGCAAGCTGCGTAAAATTGCTATGGAAAAAGGCTTCAGCCATTGTGAAGCAGGTCCATTAGTGCGCAGTAGTTACCATGCGGATGAACAAGTGAATGCAGCAAAACAATCAAGTGTTACATTGTAGAAAATAGACGTTTAACTTATTTATGCGGGCATCATAATACTCGCCGATAGACGGACTATAGCTGATTTCACCATATTTACCTACAAAATTTGTTGTGAATATTGCTTTCATGTTCAATATTCATTAACATGGAAATAGATAGGTGGTGTCTAGTTTGATTATTGCAGATGGGTATGCTTATGAAGTGATCGAAAATGTGCGGGAAGGTTTTCAAGAAGATGCATTTATCGCACGATACTCAGATATTTTATCGAAATATGATTATATTGTAGGGGACTGGGGTTACGGTCAGCTACGTTTAAAAGGATTTTTTGACGATAAAAATCAAAAATCTACGTTTGATACAAAAATTAGTACGATTCAAGACTATTTGTACGAATATTGTAATTTTGGATGTGCCTATTTTATACTTCAAAAAACAGGCCGTGCACAAGAACACAAGAAAGAACAAATAGTTGCACAACAAACTGGGGCAGAAGAGCCGGTTGAATCAGCTGAATAACGTACAAAAGAGGAGGCGTCGTATAGCGCCCCCTCTTTTTTAGCTTAATAGTTCACGTAAATATTCACGTAAGTCTTCCGTCTCTTCTTCTGTACGGTTGTATACATGCTCTAAATAACCAGGCTCTTCCACATCATCTGCTCCAATAATGGCAAAACGGCCAAACTGGATATCAAGAACGAGCACTTTTCCGAAAAAGCGACTACTTTGCAATATAGCTAAATCATAACGCTGAGTTTTTCCGGCAAAGCTGACGAAGCGCGTTTTTGTATCTTCTACATCATCATATAAGAAAAATCGTTCCATTTTGTTTTGTACCCCTTCCATCTCTATAGAATATGGTACTATATAAAGGAAAACACTATCAACTTTTATTGATTGAATGGAGGCTTTATCTATGTACTTCGTAGATAGAAATAAAATTACAAACAACTTAGCACACTTGGACGAGTTATTGGCGATCTTTGAATCGACTGAGAACTGGTTGGCAGATGATATTCATAAGCTGGCATTACAACGTATCGGCCATAATGTAATGGAAGCGATGATGGATGTAGGAAACTTGGTGATTGACGGCTTTATTATGCGTGATCCCGGAAGCTACGAAGACATTATCGATATTTTCGTTGATGAAAAAGTGATTACAGAAGAGATGGATGCACCATTAAAAGCGGTTGTCGGCTTACGCAAAATGATCGTTCGTGAATTTATCGCTGTAGATAGTGAAGAAATTTTAAATGTATTAACAGCAAACATAAATATACTAAAGCAATTCTCTCCAAAAGTTCACGATTACTTAACGAATGAATTAGGACCAGTTTCAGCCTTTTTACCAGAGGATGAGGCATAATGTTTCCGTATAAAGCATATTGCTTTGATTTGGATGGGACAATCTATCGGGGGAGTGAAGCGATCGATTCTGCCGTGAAATTTGTCCACCTACTACAGGATGAAGGAATTGAGCCGTATTATTTAACGAACAATTCATCGAAAACCCGCGAAAGATTACAGCAAGTTTTACAAGATATTGGCGTAGATGCACCGCTTGATCATATTTATTCAAGCTCGCTTGCAACGGCAGCCTATGTAGCTAAGATGAGTGCAAATAAAAAAGTGAATGTTGTCGGTGAACTTGGCATTCGCACGGCTTTAATCGAGCAAGGATTAGAGATTACCGACGAGCAGAGCGATATTCTAGTAATGGGTATTGACCGTCAAATCTCATATGAGAAACTTGTAAGAGCATGTGACTATGCCCAGAATGGCGCGAAGCTCATTGGAACAAATGGTGATATTAAATTTCCGAATGAAACGGGTTTTACTCCCGGCAATGGGTCATTTGTTCAATTAGTAGCAAATGTATCCGGGGTTACACCGACGTTCGTAGGAAAACCATCACCGGTTATGCTGCAGATCATTGCTGAAGAGCATCACTTTGAAAAGAGCGAAATGGTCATGGTCGGGGACAACTATGATACCGATATTTTATGTGGTATTAGCTTCGGCTGTGATACGATTCATGTCAATACGGGAGTTACTCCTACTGGAATTGTAAAACAGCAAGCCAAGCTGCCAACGTATTGTGTAGAAAATTTGATGGAACTTATTAAATAAAGAAAAAATCCGATGTGGGTCGTTTACCACATCGGATTTTCTTCTATATATTTATAAATGCGCTTCGTCAGCTCTTCTGGAGTGTCCGCCTCAACTATATCCCCGTTAACAACGGCATACAAGTTTTCGGCACATTTCGTGCAGTAGCTTAGGCAGCCATATTCCAATACATCAATATCAGGATCTTGCTCCAGTTGTTCATATGTTTGTTGCGCACCATTTGCTAAATTACTGATGCAAAATTCGACTAATGGATTTAACATGTTGTCACCTCACTATTAGCAATCCTACTTTTTTTTGCTGCGAACGTCAATTTCTCCGATTTAATATCTTTCGCCATATGTTTGAATATGCTTCAATTGCATCAAAATAAAGAAAAAAGGGTAATAAAAAACTTATGTGAATAAATTCACAAAATATCGTTTAACATATTGTGAAACTTATCACAAACAGTTATAATACTTATGGAAACTTTGTGAACACAATTATGATGCCTCGAGGCTTCATAATTGATTACTTACAGATATGAGGGAATATGCTATGCAAAAGTTAGTATTATTAGGTGGCGGCTACGGAAATATGCGAATTTTACTCCGTCTATTACCAAGCTTACCAGCAGATGTAGAAATTACATTGGTAGACCGTACACCATTCCATAGTTTGAAAACAGAATTTTATGCACTTGCTGCTGGTACATCAACAGATAAGGAAATCCGTGTTGCGTTCCCGGAACATGAGCGCTTAAAATGCGTGTACGGAGAAGTAGTACGCATCGACCGTGAAGATAAAAAAATTTATTTAGGTGACGGCGAAGAGCTTTCTTATGATCAGCTTGTTATTGGTTTAGGCTGTATCGATAAATATCATGGAGTGCCTGGTGCCGATGAATTCACATATAGTATTCAAACAATCGCCAAATCACGTAAAACATTCGAAAAAGTATGCGGATTAGCTCCAGGTTCGACAGTTGCCATTATTGGTGCAGGTCTTTCAGGAATCGAGCTTGCAAGTGAATTACGTGAAAGCCGTTCGGATTTAAAAATTAAATTATTTGACCGCTCACACCGTATTTTACGCGATTTCCCGGAAAAGCTAAGTGAGTATATTAAGTCTTGGTTTATTAAACACAACGTAGACGTAATTGCAGAATCAAATATCACTCGCGTTGAAGAAGGCCGTTTATACAACCATGATGAAGTAATTGAAGCTGATGTAATCGTATGGACAGCTGGTGTACAGCCTGTGAAAATCGTTCGTGAACTGGATGTTGAAAAGGATAAATTCAATCGTCCGATCATTACGGATCATTATCATGTAGTTGGGGATGAAAATGTATTTGTTGTAGGAGACTGTGCTTCTTCTCATTTACCTCCAACAGCGCAACTGGCAGAAGAACAAGGCGAGCGTATCGTTAAAGTTCTAAAAATGCGCTGGAAAGGCGAGCCGCTTCCAGAAAAGCTTTCAGAAATCAAAATGAAAGGCTTTATGGGCTCCCTTGGTAAAAAACAAGGCTTCGTTCATCTAGCTGATACAACGGTTACAGGACGCATTGCACGCCTTATGAAGTCGGGTCTGCTTTGGTACTATAAAAAGCAAAACGAAAACTAAAATTGAGCTTCCGGCCAAAGGAAATCAATTTGACTTTAAACAAAAAAATTCAATTTCCTCGATGGGAAAATTGAATTTTTTGTTTATGTTATAATTTACTCTTCAGTTGGTACAAATCCCGCTGATTCGAGCGCTGTAAATACAGGCTTAATCTGCACATAGCCTTCACCAACTACTTCATCATTGACTAGAACTAAAGGGTAGAAAAATTCATCTTCTTGAATACGGTTTGCATAATCTTGATCACGTTCATTATCAATTACACCTTCAATATCGATATAGCGGATAGTAAACGGCTGTTTCGGATATTTCCGTGAAACTGCAGCTTGAAGCCATTCATATGTATCTTTGGAAGATGGTGCATTTACGCAGCTGGCACAGATGATGTCAGCGCCGAAAACTTCTATAACTGGATGAGATTGTGACATAGGAATTCCAACCTTTCGTTATTCAATAATGGATTTTTTTGCTCCTTCACATTATAATGATTTTAATGAAGGGAGTCGAGCAAAATGACAGAAACAGAACAATATGCACAAGTACAAGAAGTTTTAGATAAATTACGTCCGTTTTTATTACGTGACGGCGGAGATTGTGAATTGGTAGATATTGAAGAAGGTATCGTTAAATTGCGTTTATTAGGCGCATGCGGTAGCTGCCCAAGTTCTACAATCACATTAAAAGCAGGTATCGAACGTGCACTACTAGAAGAAGTGCCGGGTATCGTCGAAGTAGAACAAGTTTTCTAATTCAAATTGAAAGAGCTGCCAAGAAAGTTATTACTTACTTGGCAGCTCTCTTTTATTGGGCGATTTTACCTCGCTCATCACGAACTAATTCCCATTGTTCTTTAGCCATATTGACGAGTTTGGCTTCACCGCCTACACGTTGAGTTTCAATTACACGTGAAAAGAAGCGTGTTGCATTTTTATAATCCCCGAGGCGACGGGACAGTTCAGCAATCATGTATACTACTCTCACACTGGACATTGTTGTACCAGCGTAATCTTCCGTTGAATAGCTTCCCATATAATGATCGCGGGCCAATTTTAAAAAGCGCTGTTCCTGTCCAACATTTTTTAATGATCGATATAACCACGCCAGGCGCAATGCCAATCCGGAAGTAATGACGAATTTTTCTTTTTTGATCGTTGCGCAAAACAATGCAAGTTTATATGTTTGAATTGCTTCAAAAACAGAGCGTTCTTTACTGAAACTGTGCGGTACCCAATGGCTGCAAATTTTTTCATCGATTTGTTCTTTCACACCTGGAGCAAAATATTTACTGAAGTCTTCTGTAAACGAAAACCCGCAATGCTGACAGACAAATACATTATAATATAATGCATTCACGTTATTGTCTGTATAGACTGGTTGAAAGTCGGATGCTGTATGTTCAATTTTTATGGACTTGGTACGAACTTTAAGTGTTGAAAAATTTTTCTTGCAATGAATACAGTTCACTGTTTTTTCGTAAAATGGGGAAATTTCCATAAAGGTTCATACCTTTCGTTTAATTATGTTCCCTTATTATAACAAGGAAAATTAAATAATTGTAAGTATTTTACTGAATTTGTGTGAATTTTTTAGGTATTTTATCCTTATCCTTTTTCACTCAATACAGGAATATAATCAGGTAGAGCAGTTTTGTTGTCAGATAGCTTTTACAATTGTTATGATAAATAAAAGAAAGAAGGTGACTGGAATGGCAAGTGAAAAACAAATAATCATTTTAACAGAAGCGGCCTCATTTCAAGTCAAAGAAATGATGGTTCATAACGAAGAAGAAAATGCGAGCCTGCGTGTAGCTGTAAAAGGCGGAGGCTGCAGTGGTCTTTCATACGGTATGGCATTTGAGCAAACAATAAATGACGATGACTTCGTTGACAACCAACACGGCATTCAAATTATCGTATCCGAAGAAGATGCAGGCATTTTACAAGGCACAAAAATTGATTTTAAACAATCATTAATGGGTGGCGGTTTCACAATCGACAACCCGAACGCACTTGCTTCATGCGGCTGCGGCACAAGCTTTAAAGCGGCAGCACGCCCAGCAGTAGAGCAACCATGTGAATAATGGATTGTGAATAACGAGTCTCTTTGATTTGTGATGTTATTAAACATACAAATCAAGGAGGCTTTTTTTATGCTTAAAAAAGAACTGAGAGAGTATATTATGTAAAAATAAAAATATGTTGGATAAAGTAAAAAATTAGGTTAAAATAGCATTCGGGAATTAAAACTAGTACTTTTATCTATAATTTGAAGTTATATAGGAGTATTTTATACTTTTTTTATCGAGATTAATAGTTAATTAATTCTATAAATAGGGAGGTTAATTTGTTGCAGTAACAAATAAAAAATTAAATATAAGGGGTGTATATTAATTGAAAAACCAATCTAAATCTAGCTTTTCTATTAAATCAAAGTTAATTGGAATCTCTATTTTACTATTGATTGTTCCGATGATTGTAATTGGAGTGACAAGTTACCAGAAAAGCTCTACTAGCTTAGAGCAAATAGGTAAAACAAACTTGCAAAACAGCGTTGAATTTACACTTGCAACAATTGATGCTTATAATTCGGAAGTTGAAAAAGGAACTATTTCACTTGAAAGTGCTCAAGAGAAAGTAAGGGAGATTATTTTAGGCGAAAAGAATGGAGATGGGATTCGACCTATAAACTCTTCAATTGATCTTGGTAATAATGGCTATATGATTGTGTATAGTCAAGATGGAACTCGTATTGCGCATCCATCTAAAGAGGGTGCTAGTGCATGGGATGATGAGGATGAAAATGGTGTAAAATTCGCTCAAGAGATGATTAAAATAGCGAATAACGGCGGTGGGTTTACTTTTTATAATTCAGCATTACCAAATAATAAAGAACAAATTGAAGAGAAGGTTTCCTATTCAAAAGTAGATCCAAACTGGGATTGGGTGGTGACTGCAAGTACTTATATGATGGATTTTAATCAACCTGCTAAAGAGCTGTTGAATATTATTCTTGTTGTTATGGGAATTTCAATTATTTTAGGGGTAATCATCATTTGGTTCTATGCAAGTTTAATTACTAAACCAATCATTAAAGTAACTGAACAGATGGGACATCTAGCAAATGGTGATTTAACGAAAGAACTGCTGCTAGTTAAATCAAAAGATGAAATAAGCAGATTGGCGGATGCCATTAATTTATTACATAAAAATCTTAAAAATTCGATGAAAAAGGTTGCCGAAACTTCAGAGTCATTAACTAGTCAAAGTGAAGAACTATCACAATCTGCCGATGAAGTGAGAATGGGATCGGAACAAGTGGCATCTACTATGCAAGAATTAGCTGCCGGTTCTGAAACGCAGGCTAATCATACAAGTGAATTAGCTTCGGTAATGAATACTTTTGTCGAAAGAGTCCATGATGCAAATAAGAATGGGTTACGGATAGAGGTCAATTCAAAAGACGTATTAAATATGACCAATGACGGATCGGAATTAATGAAAAAGTCAATTCAACAGATGGAAAAAATCCATTCTATAGTAAATGAATCCGTTAAAAAGGTTGCAGGGTTAGACAAGCAATCACAGGAAATATCAAATCTAGTTACCGTCATTAAGGATGTAGCCGATCAGACAAATCTTCTTGCTTTAAATGCTGCAATTGAAGCTGCAAGGGCTGGAGAACACGGAAAAGGATTTGCTGTAGTTGCTGATGAGGTAAGAAAACTGGCTGAGCAAGTATCTAATTCTGTAACAGATATTACGGGTATTGTAGACAATATTCAAAAGGAAACTATTTTCGTGTCGGACTCACTAAAATTAGGGTATAAAGAAGTCGAGCAAGGAAAAACACAAATTGAATCAACAGGTGAAACTTTCGAAGGGATTACTATTGCTGTAAAAGAAATGGTAAATAGTATTATAACGATCGGGCAAAACTTATCAGAGATTTCAGCTAGTACACAAGTGATGAACGGTTCTGTTGAAGAAGTGGCATCGGTATCTGAAGAATCTGCGGCTGGCATAGAACAAACATCAGCATCTGTTCAACAAACAAGCAGTATAATGGAGGAAGTAGCCGGAAGTTCGAAACAACTTGCCAATTTGGCAGAAGAACTCAATACATTAGTGAGGGAGTTTAAACTTTAAATATTTTTTGGCAGCACGCTCTGTGAATAAAATGTTACCAATCTCGAAACCTTTAGCGGTGAACTTCCGTTAAAGGTTTTTTATAAAAATCCACCTTTTCAAAGGCAGAATAAATTATCAAAAATTTAAAACTTACATTTCCTATAAAATAACTATGTTTTATTTGATGGTTTTGTATTATTATAAGGTTTGAATTATTATAGATTTATCACCATACTGCTAGGGGGCTTTTTTAAATGAGTGTTTTAGAATTACTGGATAAGTTAGATCAAATCGAAATTTTATATGAGCCAATCTATAGTGCAGATGGACATCGCATCGTGGCTTATGAAGCGATAGGCCAAGTGGAAAGTGAAAATGAAAAAGAGCCGATCAATATCGAGCAATTTACATATGAAAAAGACGTACCAGCAGATATTAGAGCCGAAATTGAGCAAATCTTTGTTCGCAGATCGTTGCAAAATGTCGCCCATTTAATTGATGATGTTGGGTTGTATATTCCGTGCAACCCCCAGCTGCTTTTGCTGGATTTTGGGGAAAGTTATTTTACGATGCTGAAAGAAACAGTCGCTGAATCGAATCTCCGAAATATTACCCTTGTTATGAAGGAACATCTTTACGAAGGGGAAATGAATCAGCTGCAGCATTTAATTCGCTATATTAAAACATATGGCATTAAAATTGCATTGGCAGATGTTGGCTCACAAACACAGCTAGAAAATATTTTACTGCTTGAACCGGCTATTCTTAAAATTAATGTCGGCCAGTTGAACTATAATTTATGGGGTGCGCAAAACCATGCGTTTTCAACAATCCGTACACTCGCTGTGAAGATGGGAACGCAATTATTAATCGAAAATATTGAAACGGTCTATCAGTTACAGCATGGCTGGAAAAACGGTACCCGTTATTTCAAAGGGCCATATTTGCAACTGCCACATAAAGAGCTGCAAGTACGCGACTCTTTAAAAGAACGTTTCCGTAAAGATTGTGAGCAGTTTATTGCTACCGAAAAGAAACTCCTTTTGCAAAAGTATGAGGAAATGAAACGTCTCGAACGTATGATTTGTTCAACAGTCGATCAAATCAATCCATCTACTTCACAGATAGATAAATTGATGCAGCTGGCAAATGCTTTGGAAAAATGCGCATTTCGTATTTATATTTGTGACAGCAATGGTTTCCAAACATCCCCGAATATCCGCTGGAACAATGATAAATGGGAAAAGCAAGAAGAAATCATCGGTAAAAACTGGAGCTGGCGACCGTACTTCCTGTTGAACATTATAAAAATGACAAAAGACAATAAAGGCGAGTTGTCTTCCGTTTACAGTGATATTGAAACAGGGGAGTTAACACGCACGTATTCAATGGCCATTTCAAACGAAGAGTTTCTATTTATTGATATTAAATACGATTATTTATATGAACATAATATTGTAAATTGACGGAATGAATAATATCCATATGTTTGAAATCACACAGGAAAAACGCTACTATTATGTTAGTATTTCAGTAAAAAAATCGTTTACCGGCGCTCTATAAAAATGGCAAATAGTTTTATAGCGCCGGTTCATTAAAATGAAGGGGTTTGATTGAATGAAGAGACCGACAATTTTAGTATTAGGCGCAGGGTACGGAGGATTAACAACGATTGTAAATCTTCAAAAGTTAATCAATTCAAATGAAGCAGAAATTATTTTAGTGAACAAAAACGACTATCATTATGAAACAACTTGGCTGCATGAAGTAGGGGCTGGTACGATTTCTCCGGATAAAGCACGTTATCCGATTTCAAAGGTTATTAATCATAATGTAACGTTCGTCATTGCCAATGTAGAAAATATTGATGTTAATACAAAGAAAGTAGAAACATCAGCTGGTGAGTTTTCGTATGACTATTTAGTGATCGGATTGGGCTTTGAAGGGGAAACATTCGGCATTCCTGGTCTGAAGGAACATGCATTATCATTAACGAATATTAATACTGCACGCCAAGTCCGTGAGCATATCGAGTATCAGTTTGCTTCTTGGACATTGGATGAAGTGAAAGAAGACAGTAAACTTACGATTGTAGTAGGTGGTGCCGGCTTTACAGGCATAGAATTTTTAGGGGAGCTCGGTAACCGGATTCCTGAGCTTTGCAGAGAATTTGATATTCCTCAGGAAAAAGTACGTCTTCTTTGTGTAGAAGCAGCACCGACTGTATTACCTGGATTCGATCCGGAATTAGTCGATTATGCGCAGGAACAGCTGCGTAAAAAAGGTGTGGAATTTTCTATCGGCACACCGATTGTGGAAGCAACTGCAGAAGGTGTGAACATTAAAAAAGATGAAGAAAACACGGAATTCATTAAAGCCGGTACAGTTGTATGGGCTGCAGGAGTACGTGGGAATGCTTTAATCGAATCTTCCGGTATTGAATCGAACCGTGCACGTATTGCAGTTCGGGAAGATATGCGCGCACCAGGCTTTGATGATGTCTTTGTAGTAGGAGACTGTGCATTTTTACTAAATGAGGAAGCAGGCAGACCTTACCCGCCAACAGCTCAAATTGCAATGCAGCAAGGAGAGATCATTGCTAAAAATATAAAGCATTTAATGAATGATGAGCCGACAGAAGTATTTACTTACGATGATAAAGGAGCTGTTTGTTCATTAGGTCAAGAAGATGCTATTGGAACAGCATTTGGTCGCAAATTTACTGGGAAGCCAGCATCGGCATTAAAGAAAGTCGTAGATGACCGCGCATTATATTTAGTCGGCGGTGTCGGCTTAACGTTGAAAAAAGGGAAATTCAAATTTATATAAATGAACTTCAAACTTGCAAACGAGAGTGTAACGCTTCCTTTGCAAGTTTTTTTACACCGTATTATAGGAATCAAGACTTAAGCAGGTCTAATCAGTGGAGGGGAAGAAATATCCACTGTTTTAAGTCTCACTCTATTAGCACAGCAAAGGGGATTGATAATAATGAAAAAGGATCGAGATAAAGTTTGGCTTGGAGTTGCAGCAATTGTTGAAAATTCAGCAGGAGAATGGCTGCTTGTAAAAAAAACATATGGGGGACTAAAAGGGGCCTGGTCTTTACCGGCAGGATTTGTCCAGCCAGCCGAAACAGTTACGACGGCAGTAATGCGTGAAGTTTTGGAGGAGACAGGGATTCTTTGCGAAGTAAAGGGACTTGTCGGCTTCCGTTCCGGTGTGATCCTGAATGATATTAGTGATAATATGGCGATTTTTTATTGTAAGCCGGTCGATAATGATCAGCCTTTTACTTTGCAGGAAAGAGAAATCGGTGAAGCATGCTGGATGGCACAGAGTGAAATTATTCACCATGAACTGTCATCAGTTATGCTCAGAGAAATGGCAAACCAGCATGCGGCACAACATATTCATCCGATTATTGAAGGTGTGAATCCGGGGGACGTATTCGGCTATAGTGAATACCATTTGTTTTTCAAAAAATAAACGATTTACTTTATGAAGGGATTCTGACAATATTAGTATTCTATACGTTATTTTGGATGTTGAATTGAAAGGACCCGTTATATCATGTAAAATTATGATAGATTAATGGGGGTATACATAACATGAATGATGTTTCGCTAGTACAAGTAATTATTTCCGTCGTATTATTTTTTGTCATGTTTTTCGGTATCGGCTTTTTATTGAATATGTTATTGCGGATGACATGGTTAATGGCTATTGTCTATCCGGTTGTCGTAATTTTTATCATTGATGAAGTAAGCTTTTTGGATTATTTCTTTAAGGCAGGGACAGCATTTCCAGCTTTAATCGATAAAATTCAAGCATTACAGGTTGTTGATATAGTTGTCTTATCTGGTGGTTTTGGCGGGGCGATCGTGTCGGGCTTTGTTATGATTGCGCTGCGAAAAGCAGGATATCGCATGTTTTAGTATACTTTAGCGGAGTATCCGCAATGAAAAAAATAAAGGGTATGTTAAAAGCCGATTTAGCCTTTAACATACCCCTTTTTTTATAACACTTGAATGGTGTACCATAAAGTTGCAAAAACAATTCCTGCCAATCCTCCGATGAATACTTCACTTTTTTTGTGACCTAATAATGTTTTTAAATCCTCTATTTTTTCTTGCTCATTCATTTCAGGCCAACGTTTAATTTCATCAAAAAACAAACGGAGATCGTGGCGCAGTTCGTTTAAAACGGCCGCATGTTGTCCAGCCTGAAAACGGACATGGCTCGCATCGTACATGACGATTCCTGCCAGCATCGCTGCAACAGCAAAAGTGGGTGAATCAAATCCGGTCTCGATACCGACCGCCGTAGCAACACTTGTTACAGCTGCAGAATGGGAACTTGGCATTCCGCCGGTAGATGTCAGCAAGCTCCAATCCACTTTTTTCGTTACGATAAAATGAATCGGTACTTTTAAAATTTGCGCAAAAACAATCGCAAAAACCCCAAGCCAAAGCGGCGTATTTTGTAGAAGTTCGATAATTACACCTACTTTCTCCTCATTGCTATAATTATATCATTTTCCCTATAATCGTTTGAATTTAAACTTGCAGAAAAATAAAAAATTATTGGATGTTTCGTTACCCGAATTAAAAAATATTGTATATAATGAAACTATACATTAGGAGGTTTTTAACTATGAATATTGAATCAACAGCAAAAACGTTTGAAACACAAACTTCTGAGACATTGATTATCGGAGTACAAAAACATCGTGAACAAATGAAAAACTGGTCAGCGTTCAGTGAATTTTATGGAGATATCATTGATACATGGCTACATGCAGGTGAAATTTCATCAGACACAAAAAAAATTACGAAATTACCGTATTCAGGCAGCCACTCATCACTTAAACGTATTTACTTTGTTGGTCTCGGTGAACGCAAAAATATAACAGCAAACGAATTACGTGAAGTATTTGCAGCAGTTGGTAAAGAACTGAAGGCATCAAAAGTAAGCGACGCGGCAGTTTGGGTAGAATCGTTTACAACAGATCAGCTGGAGGAAGCGGAAGTTGCGTATTTAGCTGGAGAAGGTTTAAATCTAGGCTATTATTCAGTACAAAATTATAAAACGACTTCAAATGAGCCGAAAACGTATTTTGATCAAATTCAATTTGTTACAGAAGCGAATATGGAAGATGTGATCGGTAATTTCGAAGTAGGGAAAATTTATGCGGATGCGGTAAATGAAGCGCGTACATTAATCAACTTGCCTCCTAATTTACTGACAGCAAGTGATTTGGCAGATTATGCTACAGAACTTGCCAATATTTATGGTTTAGAGGTTGAGATTTTAAACAAAGCACAAATGGAAGAACTAGGTATGGGCGGTATTTTATCTGTCAATAAAGGTTCTGTAGAAGAGCCTCGTTTAATCACATTAAAATATAAAGGGAAACCGGAATGGGAAGATGTGATCGGCTTTGTCGGAAAAGGTGTAACATACGATACAGGCGGCTACTCATTAAAACCGCGTGAAGGCATGGTTGGCATGAAAGGTGATATGGGTGGTGCAGCCGCTGTTCTTGGTGCAATGCGCATTATCGGTGAAACACGCCCTAAACAAAATGTCGTTGCCGTAATCGGTTCTACAGACAATATGGTATCAGGGGATGCATTTAAGCCGGATGATGTTATTACAATGTACAACGGCAAAACGGTTGAAGTATTAAATACAGATGCAGAAGGCCGTTTAGTATTGGCAGATGCTATGACATATGCGAAACAGCAAGGTGCCAACTATTTAATCGATGTAGCGACATTAACGGGCGGAGTAATCGTTGCATTAGGCAAAGATAAAACAGGTGCTTTAACGAATAACGAAGAATTTTTCGAAGAGTTTATGGGCGCGGCACTTGAAACAGGTGAGTTCGTATGGCGCTTACCATTAACAGAAAGCGATAAAAAGCGTATTCGTAAATCAGAAGTTGCAGATTTAAACAACTCGCCGGGTCGTGACGGCCATATGATTTTCGGCGGCGGCTTTGTTGGAGAGTTTGCAGAAGGTACTCCTTGGGTTCACCTTGATATTGCAGGAACTTCTGATGCGGATGCACCGCATGCATTAGGACCAAAAGGCGGCACAGGTGCGATGGTGCGTACTTTGGCAACACTGGTAGAATTACGCGATAACTAATTAACATGACAGGATGCTTTGCAATAAAAAACTTGCAAGGCATCTTTTTCTTTTTAGGCGGGTGACTAGCGGCTCTCATAATTATGAATACACTATTCATAAGGGAGGAGGACATGAACATGGTTAATCGCTATAATCCAGGTTTTGGATTCGGGTATCCATTTGGGGTTCCGTTTTTAGGGAGCTTTTTAGGAGGTTTTTTAGGAGGTTCATTGAATAATCGTTACGGACCATATCCGCCGTATTATCAACCGTATCCGCCTAATTACTACTATCCACCTTATTATCCGCGCTATCCGCGCTATCCGAGACGCTACTGGTAAGAATGCGGTAAGTAGATAAGGAGAGGCTTGCTCGTCTCCTCAATGTTAGCTATGATGGGAAAAGAATATTACGAGTTTTGAGGGAACGAAATTATGAAAAATCCATATTTGTATGGCTACTTACCATTCATTACAATTATATTATTCAGTTTTTCATTCAGTATGTTAGCCATATCAGAATCGTTACAACTACTTCATGCAATCGGTATCTATAAAGGAATGCGTGAGTTTTTATCGGATTTGGAGCTGCGTTTCGTATTACTGATTGTATTTGTGCTACTATTTTTCATGATTTTTTCAGCATTGAAGCTGATCGGGGAAACGATTCATGAGCTTGGGATGCTGTTCTTCTCAAAAGATAAAGAAGGGCAAACGATCCATGTTGCACGCGGTGGATATGTCATTTTCTTTTTTGGAGCATTTGCTTCGGTAATTGGGAGTCAATCCTTACCGATTTTAGTCGGCATTTTTATGTTCACGATTTTCTGTTATTTTATTTACAATGTTTACAAGAAGAGTCAGTATATGTCCATTCCAGGTGTGATCGGATTAATCTTTTATGAAGTACTTACCTGGTTTCTATTATTGGCTCTCGTCGTCTATGCCGTTATTAAGCTATACAACGGAATTCTTGCGAGCTTGCCGTTCGCACAGTAAAAAAAAGCTTGTTAGGATTTTAGCGGGGGAGGTGCGCTATTTAAAACTAACAAGCTTTTTTATTCTGTTATTGCATTGAATATAGAAAAATGAATTTTTGCGCCTTCGATTGCTTCCATTGAACGGGGCTGATCATAGCCAATCCAGACGGCTGCCGTATAGTCATTCGTCAATCCGGCAACCCAATAATCTTTAAATTCGTTTGTCGTTCCGGTTTTGGCTCCGATATAGCCGGATGAGCTATAAAGACCTCTCCCTGTTCCGGTAGCCACCGTTTCGTTCAAAAGGCTGCGCATCGTTTTCGTTGTCGATGCAGACCATATTTCCTCACGTTTGTGCGGCCAGCTAAAAATCGTTTCTCCTGTTAAATCTGTTACTTTTCGAATGCTATGAACAGGTACATAATAGCCGTCGATAAAGCTGGAGTATGCATCGGCCATTTCCAGTGAAGTCACACCGTATGTTAACCCGCCCAATGCCGCGGCAAGTGTGCGGTCTTGTTCTATGATCGATTCAAAATGGAATCGGTTAATATACCGAAATGCAGTATCAACACCAATGGCATTAAACAATCGTAAAGCACTTGTATTAATACTTTTTTTGAAAGCTGTTTCCATGGTAATGTTGTTGTACCAAATGCGCCCATAGTTTTCCGGACAGAAATTCCCGACACAGTACGGACCGCCATTTACGATCGAATATTGTGTTGCGGATGTTTCTTCAAAGTAAGGGGCAAACACACTGATCGGTTTAAATGCAGAACCCGGCTGTCTTGGTGATTGGAATGCACGGTGCAAATCATGCTTTCTATAATTCTTTCCGCCGAAAATACTGATAACTTCACGTGTTTCATTATCAATAATCGTTGCACTTGCCTGTAAATCAGTATCCGGTAAAATCCGGTTGATGGCCGCTTCATCCTGTCGCTGTTTCTCAGGTTGTAGTGCAGTATATACATGAACACCTTGACGTAAAATTGCGTCCGTTTTTTTCTTCAGCTCTAACTGTAAAAATTCCTTTTCCATTTTATCGGGTGTATTGTCAATCTTTTCACGGTAACCCGTTTGTTCGGCAATGAGCCATTTCAGCTCCTGTAAAACGAATGTGCTGTAGCTCGGATACTGCTGTGCTTTTTGTTTAATATTTAATTCAATTGGTTCATTTTTAAATGTTCTTGCTTCATCGGCTGTAATAACCCCATGCTCTGTCAGTTTATCGATTAAGCGTTCCTGCCTGCTTTTTGTATTTTCGAAGTGCACGACCGGATCATATAATGAGGGATTGTTTGGAATAGCCGATATAAAAGCAATTTCGGGAATGGAAAGTTTTGATAATGGTCGATTGAAATAAAAAGTTGCCGCAGCTCCGATTCCATATACTTGATTGCTGAAATACATTTCATTTAAATACATCTCAAAAATTTCGTCTTTTGAAAAGGATTTTTCGATTTCGTAAGCGTAAAAAAGCTCCATCAATTTCCGCTCATATGTTTTGTCCGTTGTTAAATAACGCATGCGGACAAGCTGTTGTGTAATGGTGGAACCGCCCTGTTGAATGGACTGCTCCGATTTATTTGCGATGAGCGCGCGGGCAATTGCACTCACATCAAAACCGATATGTTCATAAAAACTTTCATCTTCACTATATATAAATAGCTGTTTTGCAATTTCAGGGACCTCATCCAGCGGAAGTGGTTGTGACCATTCAGTATATTCTTCACTGAAAATTTTGCTGTTTGCATCGTATAAAGTAATGGGCGATGTGGAAGTTACTTCAGGGAGCTCAACCGATTTCTTGATCAATTGTTCATACTGCTCCGCTTTCGCAATTTCTTTCCAAGCCTCATTCCCGATCAGAAGAAGTAAAGGAATGCTACATAAAATGACAATGTAGCCGAAAAGTAGTTTCATGGATAATTGGCCCCCAAATAGGATATTCATTGAAATTGTCCAAACAAAAAACAACAAAATGAAAACGTATTAAGCGTAATCATTTGTTGTTTTTTAAAGGATACCATATATACATTGAACATTTAAGCATGTTTTTTCAACATCTCGTCCATGTACTGCGTCGGAAGCTTTTTCAAAAAGGACATAATGACAAAGCCGATTAAAAATAATAGACCGGTTGTATAAAATACGGAATGAATTCCGCCAAAGCTTGCTACAACCCCGCCTAATACCGGTCCTATAATATTGCCAAGGAAACGGAAACTCTGGTTGTAGCCCATAATTTCGCCTTGCACTTCAATCGGCGCTTCACGGCGAATAAGCGCGGACGTAATCGGAATGAGACCGCCGGATATAATGCCAAATAAGAATCGTAGAATGATAAGCTGCCATAGCTCTGTGACGAAAGCCTGTGGAATGATGAAAACGACGGCAAGAATTAATAAGTACGATAAAATTTTTTCATATCCATAATGGTCGGCTAATTTCCCCCAAAATCTCGCGAAACATATATTACCAAGCCCAGCGGCACTAAAGGTAACACCTGCGAGCATGGCAACTTCCTGAGAAGGTGTAAGTTCAGATACGTAAAGGGACAGCAATGGCTGAATACTAAAGTTCCCGATCTGAATGAGTGAAGTTACGAACATTACATTTAATATAAGGCGATGATGGAAAATAGCCCAAATTACATTTTTCCTTGAATAAATAGCATTTTTAACTTTACGGATAATAGTCGGTTCATGAATGCCGAAAATGATAATAACCGCTGCAATTGTAATTGTGACCGCTGTAATGAGGAAAGTGTACTTAAACCCGAAAGTATCGGCCATCAAGCCTCCTAATACAGGGCCGAATAATGTTCCGCCAACACTGCCCATCTGCAATGTCCCTAGCGTTTTTCCGGCCACTTCTTTAGGGGTATGCTTACTGATGAACGCAATGGAAGTAGGGATAAAGCCGGTTACAACACCCATAGCAAGCCTCAGTAAAAAGAACTGCTCGACATTTTGAACATAGCCCATTAAAAAGATACTTAACCCAACGCCGAAGCAGTTGATGATCATGATCGGCTTGTACCCGTATTTGTCAGCAATCCGCCCCCAAATCGGAGACATTAAAAATGCTGTAATAAATGTTGCCGCAAAGATTATTCCTGCCCATGTTTGCACATAGCTATCTGTAAAGTCGCCGAGTGTATCAATATATAAAGACAAAAACGGCATAATCATCGTAACAGACGCCGCTACAATAAAGTTAGCTATTAAAATGATGATGAAATTATGTCTCATATTTTTTTTCAATATATCACTTTCTTCCTTTTTATTTAATATTTAGTATAACTTATTTCGGAATACGAAGGAAGTTCTTCGCAAGTTATTGGCTTAAAATATTAGAGTTATGGTAAACTTGGACTTGGTATTAAAGGGGAAGTTTGGTTTCTATACCTATACCCAACCATTCCACAATTTATTTAAAGGAGAGACAAAAATGTTTCCACAATTATCGAAAGAACTAAATCCAGGTGAAGTAATGGTAGAAATGAACACAACTATGGGTTCAATCAAAATTAAATTATTCCCGGAGCACGCACCAAAAACAGTTGAAAACTTTTTAGGTCATGCAAAATCAGGTTACTATAACGGTATTATTTTCCACCGTGTAATTCCGAACTTCATGGTACAAGGTGGAGACCCAACTGGTACTGGTATGGGCGGCGAGTCTATTTGGGGTGGTACATTCGAAGATGAGTGTGTTCCTGAACTTATGAACATCCGCGGAGCATTATCAATGGCCAATGCAGGTCCTGGTACGAACGGATCTCAATTCTTCATCGTTCAAGCACCTCAAGTTGAAGTATCTATGTTAAAACAAATGGAAGTGCGCGGCTGGTCAAAAGAAGAAGTTGAGTTTTACAAACAAAACGGCGGTACACCATGGTTAGACGGCAAGCATACAGTATTTGGTCAAGTTGTTGAAGGTATGGATGTTGTTGACAATATTGTTAAAGTTGACCGAAATATGCACGATAAGCCTAAAGAAGATGTTAAGATTGAGTCAATCACAGTAATTGACTAATTTTTAAAGGACGTGTGGGCAAGTGAACCAATTTTTAATGAATTTTTCTGGTGGCTTTTTATATTTCCCGGAAGACAAGTCATTGTATCTTCCCGCTGCAATTGAATTCGCCATTTTACTGATTATTGTTTTTGTTACATTCCGGTTCGTACGCCGCATCGCTGCTCGCCAGGCTGCACAGGCTAAAATCTTAGAAGAACGCGCATTAAAAGAACGTGATGCGCGTATCGCTAAAGAAAACGGTAAGGAAGAATAATAAAAACAATAATCAAAATGATGTAATAGAAGAAGGGGCAGTCCGGAAACTAATAATTCCGGGCTGCCCCTTTTGTTTGATTATTCGAATGTAGCCATCGTTCGTTTAATGCGTTCAACCCCGTCCTGCAACAGTTCAAATGGACAAGCAACATTAATACGTAAAAAGCCTCTTCCTGCTTCCCCGTATTTTGTCCCTGGATCTAAAGCAACTTGTCCTACTGAAAGAAGACGTGCCATAAGTTCCTTTTCTTCAATCCCTGTCTTGCGGTAGTCAATCCACATTAAATACGTTGCATCAGGAATTTCCACTTTTAGTCCTTCAATAGCGTTCAATTCTTTCACAACATATTCCATATTGTTTATTAAATAAATAAGAAGATCGTCCAACCAGGCTGCTCCTTCTGTATAGACAGCTTTTACAGCAGTCGAAGCAAATGTATTTAAACCTAAATTCCCGTGAGCCTGTGTATTTTTCTCGATTGCCGTAAATAGTTTTCGGTCTGGTGCTACAATCATAGCGGCATGAATTCCAGCAATATTAAACGTTTTAGTTGGGGCGATACATGTGATGATTTTTGCCTCGTTTGCTTTTTCTAATGTTAAGACAGGTGTATACGCTTTTTGAATTGAAATATCTGCATGAATTTCATCGGATAATAGATACACATCATATTGAATACATAGCGCAACTAACTGTTCAAGCTCTTCCTGGTTCCATACAATGCCAATAGGATTATGCGGATTACATAAAACAAACAGTTTAATACCGGAGCGGAATATTTCTTCAAGCTCCTCAAAATTCATCGTATAATGACCTTCTTGTTCGGTTAATTCACATGTCACGACTTCACGTTTCTGAGCAGCCGGTACATTTGTGAATGGAGGATACGCCGGTGTGGACATTCCGATTTTATCGCCAGCCTCAGTAAAGGATTCGATAACGGTCGCGATTGCCGGGACAACACCAGGCTGGAAAATAATCGAGTTTGGATCAATCGTCCATTGATGTCGGATATTATACCATTGAACAATCGAATTTTTTACATCATTATCGGCAAAAGTATAGCCGAAGATAGGATGCTCTAATCGAGTTTTTAACGCTTCTGTTAAAGCTGCAGGCGGTGGGAAGTCCATATCTGCTACCCACATCGGCAGTAATTCTGTTGTATCTTTCAAATTATAGACGACATTCATCATATCCCATTTTACAGATGCGGAACTGCGACGCTCATGAACTTTATTAAAAATAGACATTTGAACCCTCATTTCTTATGCTTTCTTTCAGATTATGGTATCATACTAACTATTATAAGAGGTAGTAAGGTGAATCAAATGGATAATATTGAAATGAATCAAAAGTGTGTACATTTATTGGAAGAGTGGGATCCTTTTAGCTACGGTTCCGAAAGTTATGCTACTGAAACCGCGGATGTTGTCGCTGCGCTTCAAAATATTGACGATCCAACAACATTGGCGAAAGTCATTCAAAGAGTTTATGAATACTCTTTTGAACAATGGATTCCTTTTGAGCAATGTGTTGCCATCGCATATAAATTAATTGCCGTAAAATTTGAAGCGAAGTGTATTATATAAAAATGCAGGCGACCTGTAAGCTGAGGTCGCCCGCATTTTAATGTAATCCGTCGATTAAGTTAGAAACCGGTACTTCCAAAACAGTCGATAAAATTAAAATGGTTTGGGTTGAAGGAATTCGCTCACCGTTTTCGTAGGCTGTCAGTTTTTCAATACTTACTTGTGTTCGTAATGAAAGCTCTTCAATTGATAAATTCTTTTCCGAACGTAAAGTTTTTAACTGTTCCTGAAACTGCAATTTCATTTCCCATCTCCTCCCCGTATATGTTTACTATCATATGAACAACAACTTATAAAGTCCTCTAAATTGTAAAAATAAAAAAACTTGTCCGAATTTCATATCGAACAAGTTTTTCAAGTTTAACTAAAGAACACTTTATTTATAAAGATAGCCGCAATTGAAAGTGGGGCTAGATAGCGTACAATGAACAGCCAGCAATTATAAACAACTGGTGATGCCAGCATTTCTTCGCGAGAAATTTTCTTTGAATAATAATATCCGGCAAAAATAGAAGTTAAAAAGGCACCGATCGGCATTAAAATCGCGCTCGTTACATAATCGACAAAGTCAAAAATGGAACGTTCAAAAATTGTGATATCCGATAAAATTCCGAATGATAAAGCACTAGGAATACCGATGACAAAAATAATTGATGCTAATAACCAAGAGGCTTTTTTACGCTGGGCAGTTTTTTCCCGAATACCAATTGAAACGACCACTTCCAGCAATGCAATCGCTGAAGTAACTGTCGCAAACAGAAGTAAGATGAAAAATACTAGCAATAAAAATCCGCCAAATGGCAATTGCTCAAAAACAGCTGGAATCATAATAAATACTAAGCCCGGTCCTTCTGTAGGAGAGAAGCCTAATGCGAATACAGCAGGGAATATTACAAGGCCCGCCAATAAAGAAATCGCGATATTCATACTCGCTACATTGACTGCAGAAGTAACAATTTTTTCTTTCTTAGATAAATAAGATGCGTATGTTATCATTGCCGCAACTCCAATACTAAGAGAGAAGAATGCTTGACCTAACGCTAACATTAACGTATCGCCGTTCAAGTATGACCAGTCTGGAATGAACATGAACCTAACGCCTTCCATCGCACCATCCAATGTAATAGAACGGATAAACAGCAAAATAAAAAATAAAAATAAAATCGGCATCATCCATTTACTTGCTGTTTCAATCCCGTTTTTAATCCCGGCCTGTACAATAAATAATGTTAGAAGCATGAAAGCAGCTTGTGCGATTAATACTTCCCATGGATTGGAAATAATATCTGAAAACAAAGTGCTGAAATTAACCCCTTGTCCTGTAAGAGAAAAACTAACAGCCCGAAGTATATAGCTTAATATCCAACCACCTACAACACTATAGAAGGATAATATTAACCCACACGCAACAAGGCCAATCCAACCGATCATAAACCATGGTTTATTTGGAGCCTGCTCTTTAAACGATGTAATCGGATCTTTCTGACCACGTCGTCCAATCATAAATTCCGCAATTAAAATCGGCAAGCCGATTAAAACTGTACATATAACAAACAAAATAATAAATACACTACCGCCATTCGTGCCCGCCATATAGGGGAACTTCCAAATCGCGCCAAGACCGATTGCACTTCCTGCTGCCGCAAGTATGAATCCTATCTTAGATGTAAATTGATCTCTAGATGACAAAACAAAACCTCCTCATATATATGCAATTACTCATTTTACAGTACGATTCACGTATTTAGCAAAAAGTTTTGTGAATTTATTGAATGCAAATATAGAAAGAGAAAAAATTTTCACATTTTTTTTAAAAGACTCTTATTTAATGACTTAAAAACGCTAGATTAAGGCGATTCTTTGTTACAGCCCTTCTCATATGTTATAATTTAACATGACATTTACGTATATACGAAAAGAAGGTAGGAACAAAGTATGGCAAAAAAAATTGAAGTGGGTGACGTGCTAACGGGTAAAGTGACAGGAATTCAACCATACGGAGCTTTTGTTGCTTTAGATGAATATACGCAGGGACTTGTGCATATTTCTGAAATCACATACGGTTTTGTGAAGGATGTAAGTGATTTTTTATCCGTCGGGGATGAAATACAAGTTAAAGTTCTGGATGTGGATACAGATCAAAAAAAAATAAGCTTATCGATACGCGAATTACAGGAAGTACCGTTCCATCGGAAAAGGGATATGCCGCCACGACGTACTTTGCAAGATCGGGTTGATGAAGTGGATGCGGATGGCTTTCAAATTTTAAAGGAAAAATTGAAAGATTGGATCGAACAATCTGGACATTAAGCAGGACATGTTTAATTTATTTTTAAATAAATTGAACATGTTTTTTTATGGGGGAAATTGGTCAGTTTTGAGCAAATTTCATGAAAAAAGCGCTTTCTTCATCAATTATCAACGAAAATATTAAAAGTATATAAAATGTGGCTAAATATTTAACAAACTCTGAATAAAGTATGTTACAATGTTGGCGGAAAGACCCAAATACATCAAAATTTAAAGAGGCGAATTATAAAATGGCTGAAAATTTGAACTTATTTACATCAACTCAAGAAGTAATTCATGAGGCATTAAATAAACTAGGCTATGATGAAGCAATGTATGAATTATTAAAAGAACCAGTTCGTATGTTGACTGTGCGTATTCCTGTAAAAATGGATGACGGTACTACAAAAGTATTTACTGGTTACCGTGCACAGCATAATGATGCAGTAGGTCCAACAAAAGGTGGCGTACGATTCCACCCGATGGTATCGGAAGAAGAAGTGAAAGCGCTTTCGATGTGGATGACGTTAAAATGCGGCATTGTTGATCTTCCATATGGTGGAGGTAAAGGTGGCGTTATTTGTGACCCACGCGAAATGTCAATGGGCGAAATTGAACGATTAAGTCGCGGCTATGTTCGTGCGATTAGTCAAGTAGTTGGTCCGACGAAAGATATTCCCGCACCAGACGTGTTTACAAATGCTCAAATTATGGCTTGGATGATGGATGAGTACAGCCGTATGGATGAATTTAACTCGCCAGGATTCATTACAGGTAAACCAATCGTTCTTGGCGGTTCACAAGGTCGCGACCGTGCAACTGCGGAAGGTGTTACAATTGTCATCGAAGAAGCTGCAAAAAAACGTAATATCGATATTAAAGGTGCACGAGTAGTTATTCAAGGCTTCGGTAACGCAGGTAGTTTCTTAGCGAAGTTTATGAGTGATTTAGGTGCAAAAGTTATTGGTATTTCAGATGCACACGGTGCGTTGCATGATCCGAACGGTTTGGATATTGATTACTTATTAGATCGCCGTGATTCGTTTGGAACGGTTACGACATTGTTTGAAAACACAATTTCAAACAAAGAGCTTTTAGAACTGGATTGCGATATTTTAGTGCCTGCTGCCATTGAAAATCAAATTACAGCAGACAACGCACATCAAATTAAAGCAAACATTGTTGTAGAAGCAGCAAACGGACCAACAACAGCTGAAGCGACAAAGATTTTAACAGAGCGCGGTATTCTTCTTGTACCAGACGTTTTAGCATCAGCTGGTGGTGTAACGGTGTCTTACTTTGAATGGGTTCAAAACAATATGGGTTATTATTGGACGGAAGAAGAAGTACGTGAAAAATTATATTCAAAAATGACTGCTGCGTTTGAAAATGTCTACACAACAGCACAAAACCGCAATATTAATATGCGTTTAGCTGCTTATATGGTAGGTGTTCGCCGCACTGCCGAGGCCTCTCGCTTCCGTGGATGGGTATAATCATTATATTATTAAGTCTCACTCCTATTATTGGAGTGGGACTTTTTTGAAAAATAGGGGGAACCATTGATGAACGAATTTTCATTTTATAATCCAGTAAAGATTCATTTTGGTAAAGGGAGTATCGAACATTTACGAAAAGAACTTCCTCAATACGGCCAGAACATTTTAATTGTGTATGGTGGAGGAAGTATTAAATCAAATGGTGTATACGATGATATTATGACCATTTTAAATGACTTGAATATGAACGTATTCGAATTATCAGGTGTCGAGCCTAACCCTCGTGTAGAAACAGCGCGTAAAGGTATTGAAATTTGTAAAGAAAATCAGGTTGATATCGTATTAGCGGTAGGTGGCGGTTCGGTAATTGACTGCTCTAAATTAATCGTTGCAGGTGCAAAGGTGGAAGCGGATGCTTGGGATATCGTTACAAGAAAAGTAATGGCAACTGAAGCATTACCATTGGCGACTGTTTTAACATTAGCAGCGACAGCATCTGAAATGAACTCCGGATCTGTTATTACGAATTTAGAAACAAAAGAGAAGTATGGTTGGGGCAGTCCGGCAACTTTCCCGAAATTTTCGATTTTAGATCCATCTTATACTTATTCAGTGCCGGCAAACCAAACGGTAAATGGTGTTGTTGATACAATGTCGCATATTTTTGAACAGTACTTCAACAATGCGACAAACACGCCGATTACAGATGAAATGAGCGAGGGAATTTTACGTACGCTAATTGATGTTGCGCCAAAAGCATTGAAAGATCCGTCTAACTACGAGCATCGTGAAACATTAATGCTTGCAGGAACAATCGGGTTAAATGGATTCCTTGCATTAGGTTCACGCGGTGACTGGGCAACACATAATATCGAGCATGCAGTTTCAGCGTATTACGATATTGCACATGCAGGCGGCTTAGCTATTTTATTCCCGAACTGGATGAAGCACAATTTACATGTGAACCCGGCCCGTTTTGCAAAATTAGCCGTAAATGTATTCAATGTTGATCCGACAAACAAAACGGAGGAACAAGTTGCATTGGAAGGTATTGATGCATTATCTGCATTCTGGACATCTCTTGGTGCTCCGAATCGCTTGGCTGACTATGAAATTGATACGACATACTTCGAACAAATGGTGGAACATTGTATGGTATATGGTCCATTCGGTAACTTCAATAAACTTGAAGCAGACGATGTGCGCAAAATTTTAGAAATGTCATTATAAGAACGTGAAAAAAGGAAGCGGTCGAATAGTGGACCAGCTTCCTTTTTAAATTATAGATTCAATTAAATCATGCCTTTTTCAGACTCAGGTTTTGTTACGGTATGTGTCCAGCTACGTTCGCCATTATCTTCATCGAACGCCATCGTAACTTTTGTTACACCTTTCTGGTTTAACAGCAGTGTTGTTAAATGGTCACGTACATCATCTAAATAGGCGAGTGATAAACTTGGATCTGTCTCCGCGATAAGTTCAACATGTAAAAATTCGCCTTCTTTAATTACTTCAAGTCGTGCAATATCCTTTACATGTGGATCTTCCATAACGAGATTTCCGATATGCACAAGCATTTCCTCATCTGTTTCACCGATTGCACCACGCGCATTATCTAAAAAGACACGACCTACTACATAAAACATCATTAAACCGATTACCATTGAAATAAAACCTTCCAATCGGTAGAAACCGGTGAAATACGCAATGATAATTGCTAAAAACGCCAGGACATTTCCTGAAGTTGCCACTAAGTCTTCCATCCAAACAAGCTTTGTCGCCGGTTTTGCGCGCTTTAAATATTTCGCGGACTGTAGAATTGTAATTCCTTTAGGTTCTACACCAACTTCATGAAGCACTTCTTTAGCTGCTTTATTTAAAACAAATGCTTCCAAGATGATACCGATCGCCAATACACCAAGGGCAATCCAAATTCCTGATGATTCCGTTGCAGGATGCATGAAATGATGCCATCCTTCTTTAATTGTTTCATATGAAAGGATTGCTACAATTAAAACGGCTCCCAAACAGACTAAGTTAACAATACGTCCGTATCCATTCGGAAATTTTGGAGTAGGAGCCTTTTTTGCTAAGGCAGAGCCTATGAATACAAAAAATTGGTTTGCGGCATCCCCGAAAGAGTGCATCATTTCGGCAAACATCGCAACATTTCCTGTAAAGAAGAACGCAACTCCTTTAATTGTTCCTAAAAATGTATTGACGAATGCTGCGAGTAAGGACGGTTTATTACCATCCTTTAGTAATCTGAAAAATTCTCCCATTGCGTTTTCCTCCGTTAATCTAAATATTCGATTTTAATATTTACTACATAATCCAATTTGCGAAGCCGGTTATAAAGTTCGATAGTATGGTTCGTTTCGACGGTAGATAATCGTATATCGATTTCATGTAATAGTTTTTCGGAAAATGGTACATCTCGAATTGAAATATTATCGATATACATATCATGCTCCCTCAAATAATCCACGACATTTTTTATATTGTCCGCTTGGTCGGTATTAATAATTAAAGAAACTTCGCGCATTCTTAGACGTTTTGGACCGAACCTCAATAGGAAGGGAGCAAGAAGTTCAATTCCCAGTACGACAATAAGGACCGTAATAAATGCTTCAATATAAAAACCTGCGCCTACAGCAATTCCGATAGCGGCGGCTCCCCAAATCATGGCGGCTGTCGTAAGTCCGGTAATACTGTCATTCCCTTTACGCAAAATAACACCGGCACCTAAAAAACCAATACCGCTTACAATTTGCGCGGCTAAACGCAACGGATCCATCGTAATGTTAATATCGTCCCGTGCAGGAGTTGAATAGGCAGTCTCAATGGAGATGATTGTAAGTAAACAACTGAATGTCGCGATTACTAAACTTGTCTTTAGACCGACTGGCTTCTTTTTTAATTCCCTTTCGATACCAATAATTAAACTTAGTGTAGCCGCAATTAGTAATTTTAATAAAATTTCTACCGTGAATTTATCATTCGCTAACCATTCCATGTCCAAACATCTCCTTCATACTAAATGGAATTCAAATCCTCTCGAAAAAATATCTTTAATAAGGTATAGTTTGATAATGTGAATATGAGGTATCGCAAAATATTTCGTATTAGATGATATATATAGAAAGAAGGGGTTTTAGTGGAAAAACCACCAATCCACCCGTATATTCCTATTATTATTGGCGTAATCTCTGTTTCCCTTTCTGCGATTTTTGTAAAACTTGCAAGTGCAGATGCTGGAGTTATTGCATTTTATCGTATGCTGTTTTCGATATTGATAATGCTCCCGTGGTTTTTAATGAAATATAGCAATGAAATAAAAGTGCTGTCAAAACGTGATTGGATATTTTCATCAATCGCAGGGGTATTTTTATCATTTCATTTTATATTATGGTTTGAATCATTAAATTACACTTCTGTAGCAAGTTCTACTGTATTGGTAACAATGCAGCCGCTATTTGCATTTATCGGAACGTATTTATTCTTCAAAGAAAAAATAACGCTCCAGACATTTATTGCAGGGGGCATTGCGATTTTAGGCAGCGTCCTGATTAGTTGGGGAGATTTCCAAGTTAGCGGTACGGCACTTTATGGGGATATATTAGCATTGATTGCATGTGCCTTAATAACGGGTTATTTATTGTTCGGGCAAGATGTACGGAAAAGATTGTCTCTTGTTACTTATACGATGGTCGTGTATTCCGTAAGTACAATAACTTTATTCTTTTATATTATTATAAAAGGGGAATCATTCGGTCCATATCCGGCGATTGATTGGATGTGGTTTATTCTATTGGCGATTATTCCAAACTTATTAGGGCATAATCTTTTCAACTGGGCATTGAAATGGACAAGTACGAATGTAATTTCGATTGCGATTTTATTCGAACCGGTTGGTGCAGCTCTACTTGCGATCTTTATCTTCAATGAATATTTGACTGTTTCCCAAATAGTAGGTGGATTGGTCGTTATTTTGGGGATTACGTTGTTTGTAGTAGACTTGAAAAAGTTTTTTAGAAAAAAAGCTTGATTTTAACTATCCTTTTGAGGTATATTATTACTTGTCCTTAAGAGGATGGTTGCTTCAAAAATATTTTACAATAATTATTGACTTCAATAAAACATTGTAATATAATAATGGAAGTCGCTACCGAAGCGAAAAAATATCGAAAAATGTTATTGACATAATAGATATGAAATGATAACATTGAGAAGTTCCTTTTCGGAGCACAATGAACCTTGAAAACTGAACAAGCAACGTTAATGAAACAAGCTTCTTAAATGAAGCAAACAATAGATTCCAACTTCTAACGAAGTTGGATCGCTAGCAAAGCAAATGAGCTTTCAAACTACTTTTATGGAGAGTTTGATCCTGGCTCAGGACGAACGCTGGCGGCGTGCCTAATACATGCAAGTCGAGCGGGAATTTTATTGGTGCTTGCACCTTTAAAATTTTAGCGGCGGACGGGTGAGTAACACGTGGGTAACCTACCTTATAGATTGGGATAACTCCGGGAAACCGGGGCTAATACCGAATAACACTTTTTAACACATGTTTTGAAGTTGAAAGACGGCATCTCGCTGTCACTATAAGATGGACCCGCGGCGCATTAGCTAGTTGGTGAGGTAACGGCTCACCAAGGCAACGATGCGTAGCCGACCTGAGAGGGTGATCGGCCACACTGGGACTGAGACACGGCCCAGACTCCTACGGGAGGCAGCAGTAGGGAATCTTCCACAATGGACGAAAGTCTGATGGAGCAACGCCGCGTGAGTGAAGAAGGATTTCGGTTCGTAAAACTCTGTTGCAAGGGAAGAACAAGTAGCGTAGTAACTGGCGCTACCTTGACGGTACCTTGTTAGAAAGCCACGGCTAACTACGTGCCAGCAGCCGCGGTAATACGTAGGTGGCAAGCGTTGTCCGGAATTATTGGGCGTAAAGCGCGCGCAGGTGGTTCCTTAAGTCTGATGTGAAAGCCCCCGGCTCAACCGGGGAGGGTCATTGGAAACTGGGGAACTTGAGTGCAGAAGAGGATAGTGGAATTCCAAGTGTAGCGGTGAAATGCGTAGAGATTTGGAGGAACACCAGTGGCGAAGGCGACTGTCTGGTCTGTAACTGACACTGAGGCGCGAAAGCGTGGGGAGCAAACAGGATTAGATACCCTGGTAGTCCACGCCGTAAACGATGAGTGCTAAGTGTTGGGGGGGTTCCGCCCCTCAGTGCTGCAGCTAACGCATTAAGCACTCCGCCTGGGGAGTACGGTCGCAAGACTGAAACTCAAAGGAATTGACGGGGGCCCGCACAAGCGGTGGAGCATGTGGTTTAATTCGAAGCAACGCGAAGAACCTTACCAGGTCTTGACATCCCGGTGACCACTATGGAGACATAGTTTCCCCTTCGGGGGCAACGGTGACAGGTGGTGCATGGTTGTCGTCAGCTCGTGTCGTGAGATGTTGGGTTAAGTCCCGCAACGAGCGCAACCCTTATTCTTAGTTGCCATCATTCAGTTGGGCACTCTAAGGAGACTGCCGGTGATAAACCGGAGGAAGGTGGGGATGACGTCAAATCATCATGCCCCTTATGACCTGGGCTACACACGTGCTACAATGGACGGTACAAACGGTTGCCAACCCGCGAGGGGGAGCTAATCCGATAAAACCGTTCTCAGTTCGGATTGTAGGCTGCAACTCGCCTACATGAAGCCGGAATCGCTAGTAATCGCGGATCAGCATGCCGCGGTGAATACGTTCCCGGGCCTTGTACACACCGCCCGTCACACCACGAGAGTTTGTAACACCCGAAGTCGGTGAGGTAACCTTTTGGAGCCAGCCGCCGAAGGTGGGATAGATGATTGGGGTGAAGTCGTAACAAGGTAGCCGTATCGGAAGGTGCGGCTGGATCACCTCCTTTCTAAGGATTTTTCGGAATCATTCCCTTGGGGAATGAAACATTAACGGTTGCTGTTCAGTTTTGAAGGTTCATTCTTAAATGAATGGAACACTTCAAAACCTTTGTTCTTTGAAAACTGGATAAAACGACATTGAAAGCAATAAATCAAATTTCTATTTTATAGATTTTTAAACAAGTCAAGCAATTGACGTGTAAACTTAAATCTTGGATTATATCCAAGTGTTAACTTTTGGTTAAGTTAATAAGGGCGCACGGTGGATGCCTTGGCACTAGGAGTCGATGAAGGACGGCACTAACACCGATATGCCTCGGGGAGCTGTAAGTAAGCTTTGATCCGGGGATTTCCGAATGGGGGAACCCACTATCTTTAATCGGATAGTATCTTCACGTGAATTCATAGCGTGTTGAAGACAGACGCAGGGAACTGAAACATCTAAGTACCTGCAGGAACAGAAAGAAAATTCGATTCCCTGAGTAGCGGCGAGCGAAACGGGAAGAGCCCAAACCAAAGAGCTTGCTCTTTGGGGTTGTAGGACACTCTATACGGAGTTACAAAAGAATGAACTAGACGAAGCGACTTGGAAAGGTCCGCGAAACGAGGTAAAAGCCCTGTAGTCAAAAGTTCATTCCCTCCAGAGTGGATCCTGAGTACGGCGGAACACGTGAAATTCCGTCGGAATCCGGGAGGACCATCTCCCAAGGCTAAATACTACCTAGTGACCGATAGTGAACCAGTACCGTGAGGGAAAGGTGAAAAGCACCCCGGAAGGGGAGTGAAATAGATCCTGAAACCGTGTGCCTACAAGTAGTTAGAGCCCGTTAATGGGTGATAGCGTGCCTTTTGTAGAATGAACCGGCGAGTTACGATTACGTGCGAGGTTAAGTTGAGAAGACGGAGCCGCAGCGAAAGCGAGTCTGAATAGGGCGAATTAGTACGTGGTCGTAGACCCGAAACCAGGTGATCTACCCATGTCCAGGGTGAAGGTGAGGTAACACTCACTGGAGGCCCGAACCCACGCACGTTGAAAAGTGCGGGGATGAGGTGTGGGTAGCGGAGAAATTCCAATCGAACCTGGAGATAGCTGGTTCTCTCCGAAATAGCTTTAGGGCTAGCCTCGTGATTGAGAATACCGGAGGTAGAGCACTGTTTGGACTAGGGGGGCATCTCGCTTTACCGAATTCAGACAAACTCCGAATGCCGGATATTTATACACGGGAGTCAGACTGCGAGTGATAAGATCCGTAGTCAAGAGGGAAACAGCCCAGACCACCAGCTAAGGTCCCCAAGTAATCGTTAAGTGGAAAAGGATGTGGCGTTGCTTAGACAACCAGGATGTTGGCTTAGAAGCAGCCATCATTTAAAGAGTGCGTAATAGCTCACTGGTCGAGTGACGCTGCGCCGAAAATGTATCGGGGCTAAACGATTCACCGAAGCTGTGGATGCATACTTTGAGTATGCGTGGTAGGAGAGCGTTCTAACAGCGTTGAAGTCAGACCGGAAGGACTGGTGGAGCGGTTAGAAGTGAGAATGCCGGTATGAGTAGCGAAACATGGGTGAGAATCCCATGCACCGTATGACTAAGGTTTCCTGAGGAAGGCTCGTCCGCTCAGGGTTAGTCGGGACCTAAGCCGAGGCCGATAGGCGTAGGCGATGGACAACAGGTTGATATTCCTGTACCACCTCCTCACCGTTTGAGAAATGGGGGGACGCAGTAGGATAGGGTAAGCACGCCGTTGGTTGCGCGTGTTCAAGCAGTAAGGCGTGTATGTAGGCAAATCCGCATACTATAACGTTGAGCTGTGATGACGAGCTCGTATGAGCGAAGTTCCTGATTTCACACTGCCAAGAAAAGCCTCTATCGAGGTGAGAGGTGCCCGTACCGCAAACCGACACAGGTAGTCGAGGAGAGAATCCTAAGGTGTGCGAGAGAACTCTCGTTAAGGAACTCGGCAAAATGACCCCGTAACTTCGGGAGAAGGGGTGCTTCTTTGGGTGCATAGCCTAGAGAAGCCGCAGTGAATAGGCCCAGGCGACTGTTTAGCAAAAACACAGGTCTCTGCAAAACCGTAAGGTGACGTATAGGGGCTGACGCCTGCCCGGTGCTGGAAGGTTAAGAGGAGCGGTTAGCGCAAGCGAAGCTGTGAATTGAAGCCCCAGTAAACGGCGGCCGTAACTATAACGGTCCTAAGGTAGCGAAATTCCTTGTCGGGTAAGTTCCGACCCGCACGAAAGGCGTAACGATCTGGGCACTGTCTCAACGAGAGACTCGGTGAAATTATAGTACCTGTGAAGATGCAGGTTACCCGCGACAGGACGGAAAGACCCCGTGGAGCTTTACTGTAGCCTGATATTGAATTTTGGTACAACTTGTACAGGATAGGTAGGAGCCAGAGATCTCGGAGCGCCAGCTTCGAAGGAGGCGTCGGTGGGATACTACCCTGGTTGTATTGAACTTCTAACCCATGCCCCTTAGCGGGGTAGGAGACAGTGTCAGGCGGACAGTTTGACTGGGGCGGTCGCCTCCTAAAAGGTAACGGAGGCGCCCAAAGGTTCCCTCAGAATGGTTGGAAATCATTCGTAGAGTGTAAAGGCATAAGGGAGCTTGACTGCGAGACCTACAAGTCGAGCAGGGTCGAAAGACGGGCTTAGTGATCCGGTGGTTCCGCATGGAAGGGCCATCGCTCAACGGATAAAAGCTACCCCGGGGATAACAGGCTTATCTCCCCCAAGAGTCCACATCGACGGGGAGGTTTGGCACCTCGATGTCGGCTCATCGCATCCTGGGGCTGTAGTCGGTCCCAAGGGTTGGGCTGTTCGCCCATTAAAGCGGTACGCGAGCTGGGTTCAGAACGTCGTGAGACAGTTCGGTCCCTATCCGTCGTGGGCGTAGGAAATTTGAGAGGAGCTGTCCTTAGTACGAGAGGACCGGGATGGACATACCGCTGGTGTACCAGTTGTCTTGCCAAAGGCATCGCTGGGTAGCTATGTATGGACGGGATAAGTGCTGAAAGCATCTAAGCATGAAGCCCCCCTCAAGATGAGATTTCCCATTACGCAAGTAAGTAAGACCCCTGAAAGACGATCAGGTAGATAGGTTCGAGGTGGAAGTGCGGTGACGCATGCAGCTGACGAATACTAATCGGTCGAGGACTTAACCACATTTTATTGCTCAATTCAATGAAACGTTTATCCAGTTTTGAAAGAATGAAAATTCTTTTACATAGGCTTATTTAAAGCCCAATATAGTGAAGTGATGATGGCAAAGAGGTCACACCCGTTCCCATACCGAACACGGAAGTTAAGCTCTTTAGCGCCGATGGTAGTTGGGGGCTTCCCCCTGTGAGAGTAGGACGTCGCTTCGCAAAAATTTGGAGGATTAGCTCAGCTGGGAGAGCACCTGCCTTACAAGCAGGGGGTCGGCGGTTCGAGCCCGTCATCCTCCACCATTTTAAATGCCGGTGTAGCTCAGTTGGTAGAGCAACTGACTTGTAATCAGTAGGTCGAGGGTTCGACTCCTTTCGCCGGCACCATGTAGAGCCATTAGCTCAGTTGGTAGAGCATCTGACTTTTAATCAGAGGGTCGAAGGTTCGAGTCCTTCATGGCTCACCAGTTTATATACTGCTTAGCGGGTGTGGCGGAATTGGCAGACGCACTAGACTTAGGATCTAGCGCCGCAAGGCGTGGGGGTTCGACTCCCTTCACCCGCACCATTTTAATTTTCATATTACTGTCAGAGTAAAAAATATCTTAAGCATTTTGCGGAAGTAGTTCAGTGGTAGAACACCACCTTGCCAAGGTGGGGGTCGCGAGTTCGAACCTCGTCTTCCGCTCCAAAATGCCGGGGTGGCGGAACTGGCAGACGCACAGGACTTAAAATCCTGCGGTGAGTGATCACCGTGCCGGTTCGATTCCGGCCCTCGGCACCATCTTTTAAATAAACAATATGCGCCCGTAGCTCAATTGGATAGAGCGTCTGACTACGGATCAGAAGGTTGTGGGTTCGACTCCTGCCGGGCGCGCCATATTATTTCGGAATGTAGCTCAGCTTGGTAGAGCACTTGGTTTGGGACCAAGGGGTCGTAGGTTCGAATCCTGTCATTCCGACCATCATTTATGGGGCCTTAGCTCAGCTGGGAGAGCGCCTGCCTTGCACGCAGGAGGTCAGCGGTTCGATCCCGCTAGGCTCCACCATAATTTTTGTAACCAAAATAAAGATCCTGGCGGTGTAGCTCAGTTGGCTAGAGCACTCGGTTCATACCCGAAAGGTCGTGGGTTCGACTCCCTCTGCCGCCATCTTAAAGGACCTTTAGCTCAGTTGGTTAGAGCAGACGGCTCATAACCGTCCGGTCACAGGTTCGAGTCCTGTAAGGTCCACCAGTTAACGTACTAATCATAACGGAGGTATACCCAAGTCTGGCTGAAGGGATCGGTCTTGAAAACCGACAGGCGGGTAACACCGCGCGGGGGTTCGAATCCCTCTACCTCCTCCATTTTTACAAACTGTGTACTTAAAACAGGTTCAAACATCATATTATCGCGGGGTGGAGCAGTGGTAGCTCGTCGGGCTCATAACCCGAAGGTCGCAGGTTCAAGTCCTGCCCCCGCAACCAAATGGTCCCGTGGTGTAGCGGTTAACATGCCTGCCTGTCACGCAGGAGATCGCCGGTTCGATCCCGGTCGGGACCGCCATTTGTGGGTTTGTAGCTCAGTTGGTAGAGCATTAGATTGAAGCTCTAAGTGTCGGCGGTTCGATTCCGTCCAAACCCACCATATGCGGGTGTAGTTTAGTGGTAAAACCTCAGCCTTCCAAGCTGATGTTGTCGGTTCGATTCCGATCACCCGCTCCAGTTTTTAAATAGGGCCTATAGCTCAGCTGGTTAGAGCGCACGCCTGATAAGCGTGAGGTCGATGGTTCGAGTCCATTTAGGCCCACCATATACAACTATTCCGAAGTAGCTCAGTTGGTAGAGCATCCGGCTGTTAACCGGCAGGTCGCAGGTTCGAGTCCTGCCTTCGGAGCCATTTTTCTATTTTTGGGGACATACTCAAGAGGCTGAAGAGGCGCCCCTGCTAAGGGTGTAGGTCGCGTAAGCGGCGCGAGGGTTCAAATCCCTCTGTCTCCGCCATCGGCCCGTTGGTCAAGTGGTTAAGACACCGCCCTTTCACGGCGGTAACACGGGTTCGAATCCCGTACGGGTCATACATAGAAAAACGAAAAACGCTAAGTACTGTTACCTGTACTTAGCGTTTTTTTGTTGCGTTAAAAGCTCTCTTAACATAATAAACAATGCAGCTATATTTATGGGCTGAATAATTTCTTACAAAATATTATGCTGTCTTATAATAAAGATAAAAAAATCTTGTTGAAATATAATTGCTTCAATTAACCCAAAATCGGAATCTATTTTAAACTCATATTATTTTATTACTACTGGCTGGAAAGGCATACTTCCTCGATCACTATATTGGAAGTTTCATGAATTAAGGAAGAACAAGATATTAGGAAAGAGCGGAAAAGAAGCAGAAATTTTGCGGTTATTTAATCAAGGTCGATTGTGAACAGGCAAGTTTAGTTGACGCTATATTAGAGGGCTGTTTAAATACCGATTTCCCATCATTAATCTAAATAGGGGTATAAAAATCCCCGGTTCACCAAAAAGCTCGTAATAAGCAATTTAATAGGTAATAACAAGGATTTAACGCTCGAATCGTGTAATCCAAATAAAATTGCGGTATGCAACAACATCATCGAATGGAATAGCGCAATTCTAAGCGCATTTAAACATGGGAATTATTATTATAGAATAATAAAATACATTGAAGATAATGGAAATAATATAAAGATAAAGAGTGTAATGAGAAACCAATAGGTAGAAATAATAAAAAGGTGAATTCTATCAATGCTTTAAAAAATAATGATAAATGTACGAACATTTTCTTGACAGCTTTAATCTATAAAATGTATAAATAAGTAGTCGTATATTCTAAAACACTTGATATTTAGAAGTAATATTAATAATTATATCAGAATGATTTATAAATATTAAAAACAAGTCTTGATAAAGTCTGTCAAACATATTAGAATTTCGTTATACTAAGTAAACGTTTTCATGAATAACCTCGATTGGTAAATGAAAAAAATAGGAATTAATATATTTTTTAAAAATAATTTCAAAAAAGGTATTGCATTATAAAAAAAGTAATGATAATATAAATCTTGTCCTTAAGAGATAGGACATGCGGTTACGAAAGAGTAATCAGTAAATACCCATTGGAGGATTAGCTCAGCTGGGAGAGCACCTGCCTTACAAGCAGGGGGTCGGCGGTTCGAGCCCGTCATCCTCCACCATTTTAAATGCCGGTGTAGCTCAGTTGGTAGAGCAACTGACTTGTAATCAGTAGGTCGAGGGTTCGACTCCTTTCGCCGGCACCATTTAGAGAGCCATTAGCTCAGTTGGTAGAGCATCTGACTTTTAATCAGAGGGTCGAAGGTTCGAGTCCTTCATGGCTCACCAGTTTATATACTGCTTAGCGGGTGTGGCGGAATTGGCAGACGCACTAGACTTAGGATCTAGCGCCGCAAGGCGTGGGGGTTCGACTCCCTTCACCCGCACCATTTTAATTTTCATATTACTGTCAGAGTAAAAAATATCTTAAGCATTTTGCGGAAGTAGTTCAGTGGTAGAACACCACCTTGCCAAGGTGGGGGTCGCGAGTTCGAACCTCGTCTTCCGCTCCAAAATGCCGGGGTGGCGGAACTGGCAGACGCACAGGACTTAAAATCCTGCGGTGAGTGATCACCGTGCCGGTTCGATTCCGGCCCTCGGCACCATCTTTTAAATAAACAATATGCGCCCGTAGCTCAATTGGATAGAGCGTCTGACTACGGATCAGAAGGTTGTGGGTTCGACTCCTGCCGGGCGCGCCATATTATTTCGGAATGTAGCTCAGCTTGGTAGAGCACTTGGTTTGGGACCAAGGGGTCGTAGGTTCGAATCCTGTCATTCCGACCATCATTTATGGGGCCTTAGCTCAGCTGGGAGAGCGCCTGCCTTGCACGCAGGAGGTCAGCGGTTCGATCCCGCTAGGCTCCACCATAATTTTTGTAACCAAAATAAAGATCCTGGCGGTGTAGCTCAGTTGGCTAGAGCACTCGGTTCATACCCGAAAGGTCGTGGGTTCGACTCCCTCTGCCGCCATCTTAAAGGACCTTTAGCTCAGTTGGTTAGAGCAGACGGCTCATAACCGTCCGGTCACAGGTTCGAGTCCTGTAAGGTCCACCAGTTAACGTACTAATCATAACGGAGGTATACCCAAGTCTGGCTGAAGGGATCGGTCTTGAAAACCGACAGGCGGGTAACACCGCGCGGGGGTTCGAATCCCTCTACCTCCTCCATTTTTACAAACTGTGTACTTAAAACAGGTTCAAACATCATATTATCGCGGGGTGGAGCAGTGGTAGCTCGTCGGGCTCATAACCCGAAGGTCGCAGGTTCAAGTCCTGCCCCCGCAACCAAATGGTCCCGTGGTGTAGCGGTTAACATGCCTGCCTGTCACGCAGGAGATCGCCGGTTCGATCCCGGTCGGGACCGCCATTTGTGGGTTTGTAGCTCAGTTGGTAGAGCATTAGATTGAAGCTCTAAGTGTCGGCGGTTCGATTCCGTCCAAACCCACCATATGCGGGTGTAGTTTAGTGGTAAAACCTCAGCCTTCCAAGCTGATGTTGTCGGTTCGATTCCGATCACCCGCTCCAGTTTTTAAATAGGGCCTATAGCTCAGCTGGTTAGAGCGCACGCCTGATAAGCGTGAGGTCGATGGTTCGAGTCCATTTAGGCCCACCATATACAACTATTCCGAAGTAGCTCAGTTGGTAGAGCATCCGGCTGTTAACCGGCAGGTCGCAGGTTCGAGTCCTGCCTTCGGAGCCATTTTTCTATTTTTGGGGACATACTCAAGAGGCTGAAGAGGCGCCCCTGCTAAGGGTGTAGGTCGCGTAAGCGGCGCGAGGGTTCAAATCCCTCTGTCTCCGCCATCGGCCCGTTGGTCAAGTGGTTAAGACACCGCCCTTTCACGGCGGTAACACGGGTTCGAATCCCGTACGGGTCATACATAGAAAAACGGAAAACGCTAAGTACTGTTAACATGTACTTAGCGTTTTTTTGTATAAAAGGAGCGGATTTTGTGAATGAACGTTTAAAAGTATTTGATCAATATTATAAGGAAACGGGCATTGAACATCGTGATCTCGTCCATGCAAAAGGTTATTGGCATGAAGTGTTTCATTGCTGGATTATTGAAAAAACAGATTCTGAATGGCGTATTTATTTACAGCTGAGAAGCAAAAATAAAAAGGATTACCCAAATCAATTTGATATTACGGCAGCTGGTCATATACTGGCAACGGAGACGATTGAAGATGGTGTACGCGAATTAGAGGAAGAAGTAGGGCTTAACGTAATGTTTTCGCAATTAACGTCACTTGGAGTCATCCCATACAGTATAGACAATGAAATAATAAAGGATTATGAGTTTGCAAATGTATTTGTTTATGAATTAACAGGAGGAATTGAGCAGTTTACTCTTCAACGAGAAGAACTGGATGGTATATACTCTGCTAACTTAAAACAATTTATATTGCTTGCGAAACAAAAAATAAAGAAAATCGAAGTATCCGGTTATAAATACGAAAATGATATTCGTCATGATGAAGTGAAGCAGATCGGACTAGAACACATGTCTGCACTACCAGAAAGCTATTTGGTCGAGTTTATCCCAAGATTGAAAAAGATGTTACTTGAAGCAACCTGAAAACTTAGGTTAGCTTCTTTTTTTATAAAATAATTAAGAAAAAATAATTAACTATTGACCTTCACGTTACGTCAACCTTTATAGTACTAAATAGGAGGTGATCATGTGCTGATTAATGAACTAGTCAAGCTATCGGGTGTGAGTGCACGCACACTACGTTATTATGATGAAATCAGTTTGCTGAGGCCTTCTGCAGTTGCGGAAAATGGCTACCGGCAATATAGCCAAGAGGATATTGACCGGTTACAGCAAATACTATTTTACCGGGAGCTTGATTTTAAGTTAGAAGAAATAAAAAAGTTGCTCGATCATCCAGATTATGAAGTAAAAGAAGCACTAAAAAAACAATCCGAGCTATTACAAAAGAAAAGAAGATATATCGACGACTTACTAATAACAATAGAACAAACAATCCAAACGATGGAAGGGGAACTTAAAATGACAAATGAACAAAAGTTTGACGTGTTTAGAAATAATTTAATTGAAGAAAACGAAAAGAGCTACGGCCAGGAAATACGTGATAAATACGGTGAAGCTCAAGTGGAAGCGAGCAATAAGAAATTCAGGGATATGACTGAAGAGCAATATAATGCAATGCAGCAATTGGAACACCAACTGTTTCAACGATTAAAAGAAGCGATGGCGTCCGGGGATGTAACGTCAGACGTTGCAATGGAAGCAGCGGAGCTTCATAAACGCTGGCTAAGCTTCTCTTGGGCAAAGTATACCCCAGAAGCACATATAGGCCTAGCGCAAATGTATATAAGCGATGAACGGTTTACTGCCTACTATGATGAGCGTGTCGGTGACGGTGCTTCACAATTTTTACATGATGTAATCGCTGTTTATGCAGCGAACAAATAAGAAAAGATGTTTAGAAATCCTCATATAGGTAATATTTTATTAATGGAAAAAAGGGGGATTTTATATGGATATCAATCAATTACAACAATTGCGCAGCATTTTGGAAGAGGAGCTTGCAACATTGCAGGAGCATGTTAATGAAGAACCTCCTTTAGAGGATACAGAAATAACTGCAGTTGATAATCATCCGGCAGATGCAGCAACCGATTTAACGACAATTGTAACAGAAAAAACATTAAGTGAATTGAAGGAAGACGAAATTGAAAGAATTCAAACGGCTTTAAACGCAATGGATGAGGGCACATATGGGGAATGTATCGTATGTGGAAAAGAGATCCCTTTTGAGCGTTTAGAAGCGATTCCAACAACTTTAACATGTATTGATCATGTAGAAGAAGTGACTGAATAGTAAAAGAGGTATGTTGATCACTCAACATACCTCTACTAGTTTTAAATGAAATATGAAATTAATAGACCTACAGCCAATAAAAAGCCGAAAATCGTGTTTGTTTGGGCTGTATATTTCATTGCCGGCATTACTTCAAGCGGTTTTTCTTTTGCCCGGAATAATTTAATCGCTTCAATCGGTTTCTTCACGCTTAATAATACAAGCAGTGCCCATGGTGTTAAATGGCCAATAACTACAAGAACGATAATCCAAATATACGAAACAATAAAGAAACCAGCAAGTACTGTTACAGCATTATGTCGGCCGACTAAAATGGCCATAGTTTTACGTCCGCCTTCTGTATCTCCAACAATATCCCGGATATTATTAGAAAGCATAATTGCCCCAACTAAAATCATACTCGGCACAGAAATAATTACAGCATCAGCTGTTACATCTCCTGTTTGAATAAAGAAGGCAATTAGAACAATCCCCATACCCATTACTGCCCCTGAAACCAGCTCCCCGAACGGTGAATAAGCAATCGGATAAGGTCCTCCAGTATACAAATAGCCGATCAGCATACATACAAGACCGACAGCAACAAGCCACCAGGATGTCATGGCACATATGTAAACGCCTAAAAGCATCGCGATACCGTAAAAGCTTAGCGCAATAGCCATAATTGTTTTTGGTGCTACACCATGTCGGACGATTGTGCCTCCAATACCGACTGAGTTTTCATTATCCAGGCCTAGTTTATAATCATAATATTCATTGAACATATTAGTTGCTGCCTGTATTAGCATACTGGCAATAAGCATTGCAAAAAATAGTCCGAAATGAATTGTTTCATGATTTATTGAAAGTGCCATTGACGTACCTAATAATACAGGTACAAATGAAGCTGTTAATGTGTGGGGACGTGTTAAATGCCACCAAACTTTAAATCCCTTGTCCGCTTCAACGACTTTTGTCATAAAAAAACGCTCCTTACTAAATACAATTATCTAAACTATTGTAATGCAAATAAAACAAATTGAACAGAGTGAAGGGACAATACATGTAACGTTTGCTCGAAAAATGTTATGATAGGAAGGTATTATTTACTGCGCGAACGCAAAAAAAATGAGCAAATTATATAAAAATTCAGGCACGTATTAAAATAACGCTATACTTGCATCATACTTAGTGAATTTGCAACATGACGGAGGGAATTTTCATGCAACACAAGTGGTACAACGCCACTGAAATAGAAGTAGGCTCAAATTCAAAGCAAATTTTTTATATGGAAACAATCGAAGTAAGCCGATTATCCGCATTGGCATTTTTTGCAGCGGGCGAATCGAAGTATAAAGGAAAACGCAACTACTGGCAAAATCGGGAAAAAACCTTCACATTGGTTGGTTTAGGACATGCCTATACAATCGAAAACAATGCGTCTGACGCTCGTTTCGATTTAGTGGAACGTGAATGGAAAAAACTGACGAGTCAAATCATACAGGAAGATCAGCATCTGCAGCCTATCCTTTTTGGCGGCTTTACTTTTGATCCACAAAATGAAGTTTCGGCAGAATGGACAAACTTCCCGCAAAGCTACTTTTCTGTCGCAACACATCAGTTAGTAATTCGCAATGATAAAGCTTATGTAACAATCAACTATATTACGGATGAGGAAAACAGCGCGAAAACGTTTGAAGCACTTCGTAAAGAACGTGATGAACTCATTCATGCAGCACAGGTGAAGGAAGTGAAAACTTATCCGAAACCCACGATGACAAGCTATATGGAACCGTATAAGCAGGAATATTTAAATTCCATTAATAAGGTGACAAGCCTGATCAAAGCAAACGAGGCGCAAAAGGTTGTCATTGCACGATCTTTAGCATTGCAATTTGAGGAAACGATTACATCTCCGCAAATTTTGTCGCATGTCGTACATGAGCAGCCGGAGAGCTATTTGTTTGGCTTGGAACATGGTAATTTACTATTTTACGGTGCATCACCGGAACGTTTAGTAAAAGTAGACAACGGGCGTGCCTATTCTTCATGTGTAGCAGGCTCGATTAAGCGCGGTACAACAGCTGAAGCCGACGAGGAATTAGGAAAAACGTTGCTGAGCGATCTGAAAAACCTTGGTGAGCATCATTATGTTGTTGAGATGATTACCGATACATTTAACAAGAATTGTACGGAAGTAAAAGTCCCTCATGGACCGAAGCTATTAAAAATCCGTGATATTCAGCATTTATATACACCTGTTGAAGGACAGTTGAATGAAGAAGCAACAATTTTGCAGCTCGTGAAACATTTGCATCCAACACCAGCATTAGGCGGTGTTCCGCGTGAACAGGCAATGGAAATAATCCGGACATATGAGCCTATGAACCGAGGGCTGTATGCGGCGCCAATCGGCTGGCTTGATGCCGATGGAAATGGTGAGTTTGCAGTAGCAATTCGTTCGGCTGCATTAGTACAGGATAAAGCGTATTTATATGCAGGCGGAGGCATTGTCGAAGATTCGGAAGCACAATCGGAATATGAAGAGACACTCGTGAAATTCCGTCCAATGCTTCGAGCTTTAGGAGGCGAATTACATGAATGATCGTGAAGTATTATCCAATTATGTTTATACGATTGTGTCAGCGTTAGTAGCATCTGGTGTAGAGCAGGTTGTCGTAAGTCCCGGCTCCCGCTCTACACCGCTTGCCTATGCATTTGCCTCAACGAAGGAAATCGAAATGCATCGCCAAGTCGATGAACGGGCCGCAGCCTTTTATGCGCTAGGTTTAGCTAAATCGACTGCAAAACCAGTCGTACTCGTATGTACATCGGGAACAGCAGCGGCCAATTACTATCCGGCCATAGTCGAAGCAAAATATGCTCGAGTACCGCTAATCGTTTTAACAGCAGACCGTCCGCATGAATTGCGCGAAGTAGGTGCACCACAGACGATCAATCAAGTGCGGTTATACGGTGAAAATGTGAAGTGGTCCGCAGAATTTCCGATTCCGGATGAGGCACCGCAAACGCTTCCATTTATCGAACGCCATACAGTGCGTGCGGTAAATATTGCAACGACAGCACCGTTTGGACCGGTCCATTTAAATATTCCGTTCCGTGAACCGTTAATCATTGATTTTGCGGAAACTTTGCCGGTTTCAAGCTATATTAAAAGCTATACAAATGAGCTTCAGCCTGCCAAGCAAGCGATGGCTGAACTGACAGAAATCATCGAACAAACAACGACCGGAATCCTGATCGTAGGGGAATTGCCGCTGGGAACGAACACGGAACATTTATGGGATTTTATTCGTGAAGTGAAATGGCCGGTCATGATTGAAAGCTTATCGAACTTGCGCACAGAAATACCGGAAGATTGCCAAATATATGCGATTACTACATATGATGCATTGATGAAAAATGAGCGCTTCAAGCGAAATGTTCGACCACAAACGGTCATTCGTTTCGGAGCACAGCCTGTTTCTAAATTTTTAATGCAGTTTATCGTACAGGCAAACCCGCAAAGCTATATTGTCATCGATGAAGATCCGATGTATAGAGATTCTACTCATATGTCGACACATTTCATTCATGCCTTACCAGGAGAATGGCTGTCGGATGTGAAATTAGCGCATTCTCAAGCAGAAATGGCATACGTTCAATTTTGGAAAATGGCAGATTTACTTGCAGCTGATGTTATTGAAAAGTACAGTCAATTTGCCGATGACGAAGGGGCTATGGTACAGGCCTTCCTTACAAGTATTGAGGAAGACGCCGACATTTATGTCAGCAGCAGTATGCCGATTCGTGATATTGATACGTTTTTACTTACACAAAATCGCCCTGTTCAAATTTTCGCAAACCGAGGAGCAAACGGGATTGATGGGGTAACATCTACAGCACTTGGATTCAGTAATGGCCGCAAAAACCGCAAAACGTATTTATTGATTGGTGATTTGGCATTTTTGCATGATGCCAATGCATTTGTTGCAAGTCGTTATCAGGAATGTGATTTGACGGTAATTGTCATGAATAATGACGGTGGCGGCATTTTCTCTTATTTACCGCAATCGAAGGTAGAGGAGCATTATGAAGATCTTTTTGGTACACCGACTGCACTGACATTCGAACAAATGGCCAAAATGTATGAGTTGGATTACGTAAAAGCAACATCATTGGAACAATTTACGACTGCATTGGCTGCGGATAAACAAACATCGATTAAACTAATCGAAGCTTTCACAGATCGAGAAGAAAATGTGAAGCAGCACCGTCAGCTATGGGTGCGGATTCATGAGGTGATGGAACAATGGCTCGATTCACTGTAAAAGGGTTGGATGTGCATATTGAACAGTGGAATGAACAGGCAACTCAAACGATTGTTTTTCTCCACGGTTTTACAGGGAGCACAAATACTTGGAAAAAGGTCGTTTCGCAACTGCCGTCAAACATCCGTTGTATTGCTGTTGATTTAATCGGACACGGTAAAACGGCAGCACCGGGTACTGTTGAGTTCTACTCGATGGCATTTCAAGTGGAACTGCTGCATGAACTGTTTCATCAATTACAGCTTGATACTTACTCGGTGGCAGGCTACTCGATGGGAGGACGTGTGGCGCTGAGCTATGCGGTTCGTTATCCGTCTGAAATCGAGCATTTGCTTTTGGAAAGTGCATCTCCCGGTCTATTGGATGAACAGCAGCGTACTATACGAAAACAGGCGGATGATACACTGGCGGAAAAGATCCTTGAAAATGGGATTGAGTCATTCGTAAACAAGTGGGAAAATATTCCGCTGTTTGCTTCTCAAAAAAGTCTTCCAGCAGAAGTACAGCAGGAAATTCGATCCGAGCGCATACAGCAAAGGGATACCGGTCTTGCAAACAGTCTGCGCGGTATGGGAACAGGTGTAATGCCGGAACTTTGGGACAAGCTTGATACACTAACAATGCCTGTGACACTCGTTACCGGACAGCTTGACGAAAAATTCGTTCAATTAAACAATGAAATGCAAGAGCGTATCGAAAAAGCAAATCATCTTATAATTCCAGCAGTTGGCCACGCAATTCATGTGGAAAATCCGACAAAGTTTGCTACAATAGTAAAGGAAACGATTTCATAACCGAATTAGGAGGCAATATATATGACAAAGCAACGTCTATGGACATCTTTACATACTTACGAAGATATTAAGTATGAATACTATAACGGAATCGCAAAAATTACGATTAACCGTCCAGAAGTTCGCAACGCTTTCCGTCCAAAAACAACAGCGGAAATGATCGATGCTTTCACACGTGCTCGTGATGATGAGCGTGTTGGCGTAATTATTTTAACAGGTGAGGGCGAGCATGCATTCTGCTCAGGCGGCGACCAAAAAGTACGCGGTCATGGCGGCTATGTAGGCGATGACGAAATTCCTCGCTTAAACGTTTTAGATTTACAAACGTTAATCCGTAAAATTCCTAAACCGGTTGTAGCGATGGTAGCAGGTTATGCAATCGGCGGCGGCCACGTACTGCACGTAGTATGTGACTTAACAATCGCTGCAGAAAATGCACGTTTCGGTCAAACAGGACCTAAAGTTGGTTCGTTCGATGCTGGTTACGGTTCAGGTTACTTAGCACGTATCGTAGGACATAAAAAAGCTCGTGAAATCTGGTACTTATGCCGTCAGTACGATGCGCAGCAAGCACTTGAAATGGGCTTAGTAAACACAGTTGTACCATATGAGCAGTTAGAAGATGAAACAGTAAAATGGTGTGAAGAGATGCTGGAAATGTCTCCAACAGCATTACGTTTCTTGAAAGCTGCAATGAACGCAGACACAGACGGTTTAGCTGGTATCCAACAGCTTGCTGGTGATGCGACACTTCTTTACTACACAACTGATGAAGCAAAAGAAGGCCGCGATGCATTCAAAGAGAAACGTAAACCAGACTTCGGTCAATTCCCTCGTTTCCCTTGATTTGTTCGTTATAATATTCAAAAGGGATGTCCGAAAATTTTGGACATCCCTTTTCTTTACGATAGGAGGAAAAAGGGATGCAGCCAAACTGGATAAAGCAACGAGCCTATTTAACACCGAATCGGGTTGCACTGAGCTTTCATGACGAACAATGGACATTTAAAGAGCTTTATTTAAAGTCTGTCAACTTAGCATATAAATTAAATACACTTCGTTTAACGAATGGAAAACGGGTAGCTATTTTAGCACCGTCTACACCGTCTTTAATCGAACTGCTTTACGCATGTATGCAGGCACAGTGTGAGATGGTGCTTTTAAATGGAAGACTCGCTAAGCAGGAGCTTGCGTATCAAGTTGAAGATGCAGAAGTGGATGCGATATTAGTAGCCGATGATGAGCTTGCGAAACTTCCTGATGATGCCCGGATCATTCCATTTTCCAAGCTTTATGAAACAACTGAGTCAGAATTTGAGATTGCAGCACAGTGGGAAGAGGATTTTGCACTGACAATCATGTATACATCCGGAACAACAGGGTTACCGAAAGGCGTCTGTCAAACTGTTTCAAACCATAGTTCCAGCGCAATCAGCTCAGCATTGAACTTAGGCATTTCAGAGAACGATATATGGCTTTGTACTGTTCCGATTTTTCATATAAGTGGTTTTTCGATTGTCGTCCGTTCATTGCTATATGGGATGAAAATACGCTTATATGAAAAATTCGATGCCAAAGAGTGTGCTCGGGAAATTATGGAAGGTACCGTTACGAAAATGTCGGTCGTTTCGGTCATTCTTGAAAATATACTTTCCGAAATGGAGCAGGCTGGTCAAAAAGCACATCCGCATTTTACAACCGCTTTGGCAGGTGGCGGCCCAGTACCGGTCGATTATTTAAAGCGTGCGGAAAAACTGGATTTACGTGTTGCCCAAACTTACGGTATGACTGAAACATCTTCACAAACCGCGACATTGGCAAACGAGGATGCCATGACACATATCGGTTCTGCCGGCAAGCCACTGTTTTTCAATGAAATTAAAATTGATGCAAAAGACGGGGAATCCATAGGTGAAATTTTAATCCGCGGACCTCATGTAACACCAAAATATATCGGCCGCTTTAAAGACAAACCGACGACCATCAATGGCTGGCTTCATACAGGAGATGTCGGTTATTTAGATGAACAAGGGTATTTATACGTCGTCGATCGCCGCAGCGACTTGATTATTTCAGGTGGAGAAAATATTTATCCGGCAGAAATTGAAAACGTACTCCTCGGACATCCAAACGTAAAAGAGGCGGGTGTATGTGGAATCGAGCATGACAAATGGGGGCAAGTACCTGTTACCTTTATTGTTGCCAAAAAACAGATGATAGAACAAGAAATCATCGACTTCTGCATACAGCACTTAGCAAATTATAAAGTCCCGAAACAAGTTCACTTCGTCAGCCATTTACCTCGAAGCGGCTCCAATAAGCTTTTGCGAAGAAAATTGATGCAGCTGCTGGAAGAGTGATGCCGAAATAAAAAGGTCCAAGCATAAATGAATGCTTGGACCTTTTGTGTTATTAATTGCTTAAAGCTTGTTTGAGGACATCCATATTTTTACGCATTAATGTGAAGTAGTCTTCATTGTTTTGGATATCTTCTTTTGTTAAAACACTTAAATTATGCAATGTTAATGTTTCTGCATTTACTTCTTTTTGAATTATTTCCGTTAATTTTGAAGAAACATTTTGCTCGAAGAAAATATATTGGATTTCTTCTTTTTTTGCTAAATCAACAATTGCCGTTAATTCCTTTTGTGACGGTTCACTTTGCGAGTTAAGACCAGCTACAGGAACTTGGTTGAAGCCGTAATGTCCCGCAATATAGCCGAATGCTGCATGCGATACAAAGAAAGTTTTCTTTGTTGTAGCTGCAGCCATCGCTTCAAAGTCTGAATGCAATGTTGCAAGGTCTGTTACTAATTGCTCGTAGTTTGAATTGAATATTGCTTCATGTTCCGGTAACGCCGCAACAAGTTCATTTTTAATCGTTAATGCCAACTGCTGTGAAATGACCGGTGATAACCATACATGGGCATCATGTTCTTCATGTGCATGCTCTTCTCCATGATCATGTCCATGGTCATCATGTTCCTCATGCTCAGCATGTGTATGTCCTGTTGAAATATGAAGCTGATCTTCCGTTACATTGGCAGCTGTAGGGACTAACTTTACATCTTCATTTGCCAAAGTTTTTTGCGCATTTTCAACAAAGCCTTCTAATCCAAGACCGACATAGAAAAATAAATCCGCATCTGCTAATGCCATCATATCTTTTTGAGTTGGTTCAAATGAATGTTCATTTGCACCTGCTGGATAAATAGATGAGACATCAACAAACTCTCCACCAATTTGTTCCGTGAAATACTGCAATGGATAAACGGTTGTATAAACCGATAGTGAATCTTCATTTTGCTGCAGCTCGCTTGTATCTTTTTTAGTATCTTCTGTGTTACAAGCAGCTAATAATAAAATTAGTGTAAACATCGAAATGATTGAAAACCATCTTTTCATTATAAACAAGTCTCCTTAATAGTAATAATTACGATTTGTATTTTTGAACATTTTCAATCATACAGGATTCAATAAAAAAAAACAATATAAAAAGCCTTCGAAAATTATTTTTTTTTCGAAGGCCATTTTTCAGGTACTGGATCGAATCCACCTGGATGAAGCGGCTGACATTTTAGTATTCGAATAACAGTCATGATCGCTCCTTTAATTGCACCATGTTTTTGAATTGCTCCAATTCCATAGTGTGAGCAGGTCGGATGGAACCGGCAAGAAGGTGGCGTCATGGGCGAAATATATTTTTGATAAAGACGAATTAATCCGATGAATAGTTTTCTCATTGCTATTTTTGTTCTCCATTTTTATAAGTCCGAATTGGTTTGTCATCAACGGTTTGTTTTAATGATACGTTGTTTTTCCGGGCAAGTAAAATAATAGAGAATGCGAATATCCCCATAATCGTTATGATAATAATCAATACAATAGGTAAGCTCATTTTTTTCACCTCGTATCCTTCCATATTACAGGAAAAAATTGAGGTGAGTGTGAATAATGAGTGAACTAAATGTTTTAAGAAGTGCAAGAACGGATATAATACAAGTAATGATACATTTCTAAAAATAATAGAAATAGTAAGCTGATTTTATATCAGGATTAAAATTTCGCATAAGAAGTTTTAAATATAATTTATGAGGTGAAGGACAATGGCAAAGAAACAATTAAACACACAATTAAATGATTTAGTAGCAACATGGTCGGTAATGTACACAAAGTTACATAACTATCACTGGTATGTAAACGGACCATCATTCTTTACATTACACGTCAAATTTGAAGAGCTTTATAACGAGGTAACATTAAATTTAGATGAAATTGCAGAACGTATTTTAACTAAGGGCGGCAAGCCTGTTGCAACATTAAAGGAACATTTAGAGCTTTCTCTAATTGAAGAGGCTTCCGGAAAAGAAGAAACAGAGGAAATGGTTTCTAAATTAATCGAAGACTTCAATACAATCATGGAAGCTTTAAATAAGGCAATGGAAACAGCTTCAGAAGAAGGCGATGATCGTACAGAGGATTTACTGAATGCTCAATTCCAAAGCCTTGAGAAACATACATGGATGTTAAATGCTTATTTAGGCAAATAATATCGGATAAACGACTCCAAATGCGGGGTCGTTTTTTTTCGTTTGTTGGAATACGGAATGACTGAACAATATACTTCCGATGTATAAACGAGATTATTGAAGTCCACCTTAACTAAGAGGTGAGAATAATGAAAAAAAATAATGTTTACGTATCAGTTGCCAATTTAACATGCAATTTGCATCCTGGATCATCGTATGAATTTGTATTGACAATGGAACCTTTAAAAGCGCGTGTATTTATGAAGCTGTTCAATCAGATGCAGGAGCTGGAGGCATCAAATGCATTCCGTGCCCATATGCCGTTTATTCCATATCATTTGGACAGATTAAATCATGAGATCGATCACCGTCTAAAAAAAGTCTATGCCCTCATTCATGAATTCGGTGACGAGGAGGCGAAGAAATTCGTTGAGCAACTGCTGTACTTTACTCGCTAATTAGGCGATTTGATTGAACGGGAGACATCTGTTCGTTACACTATATAGTAGGAGTTGAGCGAAAAGATGTTTACATTTATCGATGAAAATAATTTAAAAGTAGATTTAAGATTTGATGAAGGTCCTTTCGAAGTTGAACCGAAGCATGTATTGGCACTCGTACGATATAAAGGGAAATGGTTATGCACGATTCATCATCGTCGTGGCGTAGAGTTTCCTGGCGGCAAGCAGGAACCCGGCGAGACATTATACGAAGCGGCTATCCGTGAAGTATATGAAGAGGCAAATGTGGTCATAGAAGATGTAAAATGGTTTGCCTACTATATTGTGCATGATGAGATTCCCTTTTGCAAAGCGGTCTTCACTGCTAAGGTAAAGGACATTGAACCTTTTACAGGAGACCATGAAACAGAAGGCATGTTATGGCTGACAGAAGAAGAGCTGTGGCAGGAGCCAAAATTAAGTTTCTATATGCGGGATGCAGGAATGAAAATGATGTTGCAGGAAGTGAAAAATCATGAACGATAATGGTAAGATTTTTTCGATACACCATTACCCATCACCCAATCCTCATATCCGATTAGATGAAATTACGTATTGGTCACAAGGACTGCGTGTAAAAGGATTATTGGCGCGTCCTAAAGCCCCTGGTACATATGAAGCGCTTTTATATTTGCGTGGGGGACTTCAATCAATCGGCATGGTCAGACCTGCACGCATTGCCCAATTTGCGATGCAAGGCTTCGTTGTATTTGCTCCATATTATCGTGGAAATCGCGGAGGAGAAGGTAAGGACGAATTTGCCGGCGATGACCGTTATGATGCGGTTAACGGCATAGAAGTATTGAAACAATTTATTCAAGTGAACAAAGTGAATTTATATGGTTTTTCCCGCGGCGGGTTAATGGTATTGTGGACAGCGATTTTACGTGATGATATTAAATCGCTCGTGACATGGGCAGGTGTATCGGATACGATAGCGACATATTGGGAACGTGTTGATATGCGGCGCGGCTTAAAAAGAATTGTTGGCGGTACTCCAAATAAAGTACCAGAAAACTATGATGACCGTACACCATTATTTGAAATCGAAAAGCTTCAAACCCCCGTACTTATTATCCATGGTACTGAAGATCAGCATGTTGATATAGAGCATGCCTATAAACTGGAGCAGTACTTAAAAAAAGAAGGGAAATCTGTTGAGACATGGTACTCATCTGGATTAAAACATCACTATCCTCCAAACCTAAACCGTGACACTGTGAAAAACTTATGTAATTGGATGAAACACCAATAAACACAAAAAAAAACAGCATTTTTCTCTAAGAGAAAAATGCTGTTTTTTGATTAAATAAACGTAGCAAATTAGTAAATTATACTAATGGGCCGCCTTTTTGAACGATTTCTTCATCAACATTCTCGAATTTCTTGAAGTTATTTTTAAACAGTTCAGCAAGTTCAGAAGCTTTTTTGTCATATGCAGCTTTGTCTGCCCATGCATCACGAGGATTTAATACGTTAGTTGGCACACCTTCAATTTCTACTGGGATGTTTAATCCGAATACAGCATCTTTTGTAGTGTCAACGTTATTTAATTTCCCTTCGATTGCAGCACGAACCATTTTGCGTGTATATGAAAGCTTCATACGGCTACCTACACCGTATTCGCCACCAGTCCAACCTGTGTTTACTAAGAATACTTGTGAACCGTGCTCATCAATTTTCTTACCTAATTGCTCTGCATAAACTGTTGCAGCAAGCGGTAGGAATGGAGAACCGAAGCATGTCGAGAATACTGGTTCTGGCTCTGTTACACCACGTTCTGTGCCGGCAAGTTTAGAAGTGAAACCGCTTAGGAAGTGATACATTGCCTGCTCTTTAGTCAATTTAGAGATAGGAGGTAATACACCAAATGCATCGGCTGTTAAGAAGACGATTGTATTTGGATGACCTGCTACTGATGGTAAGACAATATTGTCGATAAAGTCGATTGGGTAAGCAACACGTGTGTTTTCTGTTAAAGAACCGTCTGCATAGTCACATTCACGTGATTCAGGGTCTACCGCCACGTTTTCCAATACTGAACCAAAGCGGATCGCATTGTAAATTTCCGGCTCATTTTCAGCGGATAGGTTGATTGTTTTTGCGTAGCAACCACCTTCAATGTTGAATACACCGTTGTCAGACCAGCCGTGCTCGTCATCACCGATTAAGTTACGGTCTTTGTCAGCTGATAACGTAGTTTTTCCTGTACCAGATAAACCGAAGAATAATGCTACATCGCCTTCTTCACCAACGTTAGCAGAGCAGTGCATTGGGAAGATACCTTGTTCAGGTAACAAGTAGTTCATAATACCGAAGATTGACTTCTTCATTTCACCTGCGTACTCAGTTCCGCCGATTAAGATGATTTTCTTTTCGATAGATGTTATAATGAATGTTTCCGATCCTGTACCGTCTACTTCAGGATCTGCTTTGAAGTTTGGCGCAGATACGATTGTAAACTCGGCAACATGTTTAGCCAATTCGTCTGCTGTTGGGCGGATGAACAATTGATGACAGAATAGATTATGCCAAGCATATTCATTAATTACTTTGATAGATAATTGAGACTCTTTGTCTGCACCAGCAAAACCGTTGAATACATATAACTCGTCACGTTCTTTTAAGTAATTTAAAACTTTCACATAAAGTTTATCAAATACCTCTGCAGAAATCGGACGGTTAACTTTGCCCCAATCGATTTTATTGTTGCAAATTTCTTCTTTTACTATATATTTATCTTTTGGAGAACGGCCAGTGTATTTTCCTGTTTGGGCACGTAATGCGCCTTCAACAGTCAGCACGGCTTCTCCGCGTGATGTAGCTTTTTCAACTAATTGTGGAACAGATAATTGAGTTTTGATGTTTTCCCCGTTTAAAAGTTCTTTCAGCTCGTTAGCAATTTCTACCGAATTCATCTATTAAATACCATCCTTTTTTATAGTATTCCCTTATAGAGGGGAGTTGATTCCTAATTCAAAAATAGTATAACACATTAAGTGAAATAATCTATACTAATTGCAAATTATTTTTTCCGGAATTTTAAACATTGCGAAATACGTCAAAATTTGTTGACAGCACTTGTTTTTTTGCGTAAGATGTTTAATTGAACGGATACTCTTATCCCGAGCTGGTGGAGGGGCAGGCCCTATGAAACCCGGCAACCTGCGTATATTTTATACGTGTTGGTGCCAACCTGATGCAAGGGCAAAAATTCCCTTGAACGATAAGAGTGAAAGGTAACGAAACGTAATATCCTTTCCTCACGTGTGATGAACACGGCTATGAGAGAAAGGATTTTTTTATTTTGTTTTACAATTTCGTACTGAGCGAAAATTATATAGTTACAGCCTTTCAGACCCTCGTGTTAAAGCAAATATAGCTTGACGTTAAAAAGGCGGATACGCATAAGTGTAATTGCCGCAATATAACGGACATGGGTAATGAGTACCGTATCAATAAAAAACAATTGCCAAAGTGATTTAGGAGGAAATGACATGACAAATCGTCGACTGTTTACATCAGAAAGTGTAACGGAAGGACATCCGGACAAAATTTGTGATCAAATTTCGGATGCCATTTTAGACGCTATTTTAGCTGCAGATCCAAATGCACGTGTAGCTTGTGAAACTACGGTAACAACAGGCTTAGTATTAGTATCTGGTGAAATTACAACTTCTACTTATGTAGATATGAAAGGAATTATCCGCGATACAGTAGCAGAAATCGGCTATACACGCGGTAAGTACGGCTTTGATGCTGAGAATCTTGCAGTACTAGTAGCAGTAGGAGAGCAATCACCTGACATTGCACAAGGTGTTGACCAGGCATTGGAAGCACGTGAAGGTTCAATGACGGAAGATGAACTTGAAGCAATCGGTGCAGGCGACCAAGGTTTAATGTTCGGTTATGCATGTAACGAAACACCGGAACTTATGCCGATGCCTATTTCTTTAGCTCACAAATTAGCGCGTCGTTTAACAGAAGTGCGTAAATCAGGGGAATTGGAATATTTACGTCCGGATGGTAAAACACAAGTAACAATCGAATACGATGAAAACAATGTACCTGTTCGTGTGGATACAATCGTTATTTCAACACAGCACGATGAAGAAGCAACATTGGAACAAATCCAAACAGACATTAAAGAACACGTTATTAAACCGGTAGTCCCTGCTCATCTATTGGATGGAGCTACAAAATACTTCATCAACCCGACAGGCCGCTTCGTAATCGGCGGACCTAAAGGAGATGCAGGTCTTACTGGTCGTAAAATTATTGTTGATACTTACGGCGGTTATGCACGTCACGGTGGCGGGGCATTCTCTGGTAAGGATGCAACGAAAGTTGACCGCTCTGCAGCATATGCAGCACGCTATGTTGCTAAAAACATTGTAGCAGCTGGCTTAGCTGACCGTGCTGAAGTACAACTGGCTTATGCAATCGGTGTTGCTCAACCTGTTTCAATCGCAGTTGATACGTTCGGTACAGGAAAAGTAGCAGAATCAGAAATCGTGAACTGGGTTCGGGAACTGTTTGATTTACGTCCTGCAGGCATTATTAAAATGCTTGATTTACGTCGCCCAATATATAAGCAAACAGCAGCATACGGACATTTCGGTCGCACAGATTTAAATGTGCCATGGGAAAATACGGATAAAGCAGCTGAATTAAAAGCAAAAGCAGGAATTTAATAAAATAAAAAGGAGCATCCAGTTAAATGGATAGCTCCTTTTTTTATAATTTCCAATAAACTTCCTATATTATAGGTAGAGATTTCGATAAACGTATATGAGTGTGAATTTATTTCTGAAGTGATTTATAGTATTGTCCCTTCGCTACATATTCGGAAATAATGCGATCCATATCTTCGCGATCTTCTGCAGTTACTTCACGTACGACTTTTGCTGGGCGTCCCATTGCTAAACAATTGGGAGGAATCACTTTTCCCGGAGGAACAAGACTGCCGGCACCGATAAATGCTCCCTCGCCTATAACGGCCCCGTCCAATATGATGGAACCCATACCAACTAAAGCGCGTTTTTTAATAGTACAGCTATGTAATGTAACTTGATGACCTACTGTAACTTCGTCTTCAATAATGAGAGGGTAAGCGGGACTTTGGTGAAGGCAGCTCAAATCCTGAATGCTGACACGCTCGCCAATTATTGTTTTGTTCACATCGCCGCGTATTACCGTGTTAAACCAAATTGAAGTTTCGGCTCCTATTGTTACATCACCGGTAATTGTGGCATAGTCGGCAATAAATGCAGAAGGGTGAATCGTCGGTATTTTATCTTTATAGGGGTAAATCATTTTCAATTCCTCATTTCTTCTATAAAATTGTAGATAAATCTATAGATATCGTAACAAAACATGAAGATTTTTCAATTAACATTTCTTTTAGATTGGAATGTATTATAATTAAACAAACAAATAGTAATATAATGATGCCGAGATTAAAGAAGGCACAATATCATAATTTTTTGATACTCGTTAAAACTCGGACTTAATTTTAAAGGTCACATGTTTATGACATAAAAATAATTTAGATGTAAGGAGTATGGCCATGTGGAAATGGGAAACAGAGCAACAACCAAAAGCCGTAGTCGTTATTCTTCATAGCGCATATGAACATCACCGGTGGTACGCATGGTTAATCGAAAAGTTCCGCAGTTCCCACTTTCACGTTGTAATGGGAGATCTACCGGGACATGGAGAGCAAGGAAAGTATACAAAGTATCATGATGAGGACTTTAAAGAATATTACAAGTATACAAAATTGTTATTGAAAGTGGCACTGGAATATAATTTACCGCTTTTTATCGTCGGAAATGGGCTAGGGGCTGCAATAGCTACGTATGTGCTTCAGAACAATAAAATAGAATGTGCGGGTGTTGTTCTAACATCCCCTTGGTATAACTTAAAGCTGGCACCGGGAAAATTGTCGAATGCTTTATCAAGCTTCAGCGCCATTACATCAAATGTTAAGCTGAGACATGAGTTGGAGACTCACCATCTTACAAGGAATACAGATGTGTTAATGGAGTTGAAAGAACAATTGCCGTTAACGAGTATGGTGACAGTAAAATGGTATCGCGACTGGCAGCAGATGACGCGGACAATCCGTAACCCCGAATTGAAGTTCCCGGACATTCCGGTATTATTAATGACGGGTGAAAATGATAAAGTAACAGACATCAGTACATCAAAGAAGTGGATTACCGAGCATACGCTTTCCGAGTTTCATTACAAACAGTGGAAAGGCTGCCTTCATAGTCTGTATTTCGAATTGGAACGGGAAGATGTCTTTAAGTTTACAATAGACTATATTAATAATGTTTTAAGAGACTTGGGATATATTATAGAGTAAAGATAAACCTAACAAAATCATACTTTGTTAGGTTTATTTTTTTTCCAATAAAAAAATATATCGAAATTTTCGAATATTTGTAATATACTAAATTTCAAATTAATACATTATTTCAACAAGGGGGGTATAAGTATGGATTTTTTGAATGATTTTGTAGGATGGGCCAACAATATTTTATGGGGTCCTGTCATGATTTATGGTATTTTAATCGTTGGTCTGTTTTTCTCCATCCTTACAAAGTTCGCACAAGTCCGGTTAATTAAAGATATGTTCATACTAATGTTCAAAGGAGAGAAGTCTGACGCTGGTGTATCTTCTTTCCAGGCAATGTCGATTGCTTTGTCGGGTCGTGTCGGTACGGGTAATATCGTCGGTACGGCTTCAGCAATTGCTTTTGGTGGACCTGGAGCGGTATTCTGGATGTGGGTTACAGCATTTATCGGTGCATCAACAGCGTACATGGAATCGACGCTTGCGCAGATTTATAAAGAGAAGAAAGATGGTCAATATCGTGGGGGTCCAGCATTCTACATTGAAAAAACAACAGGAATTCGTGCATTAGGTATTATTTTTGCAATTGCGATGATTGCATCTGTTGCTTTTTTAATGCCTGGTGTTCAGGCGAATGCCATTGCGGGTGCGGTTGACAATGCATTCGGTATCGAACCATGGATTACTGGATTAGTTACGATTCTTTTATTAGCGGTCATTATTTTTGGCGGTGTTAAACGTATTGCGAACACAGCACAAATTTTAGTTCCGTTCATGGCATTAGCGTATTTATTAGTTGCTGGCATTATTATTATTATGAATATTACAGCAGTGCCTGAAGTGTTAGGGTTAATTTTCCGCAGTGCGTTTGCGGCCGATGCGGTATTTGGCGGGATGATTGGTAGCGCTATTTTCTGGGGTGTAAAACGCGCAATCTACTCAAACGAAGCTGGTCAGGGTACTGGTGCACATCCAGCAGCAGCCGCAGAAGTATCACATCCGGCAAAGCAAGGGTTAGTGCAGGCAGCATCAATTTATATTGATACTTTACTGGTATGTTCTGCAACAGCATTGATGATTTTATTCATGGGTACATACAATGTCCATGAAGGCAGCCAGGATGGAGCTCTAATCGAAGCCAAAATGGATGAGACAATTACGTATTCAGGCTTTACACAAGCAGCTGTTAATGATGCATTCCCAACTTTAAACAACTTTGGTTCAGGTTTTGTAGCGGTTGCACTTTTCTTCTTTGCCTTTACAACATTAATGGCATATTACTACATTGCTGAAACGAATGTTTCATATATGTTAAATGGCAGTGCGAGACGGATAGGGATATTTTTAATGAAGTTCGTATTACTCGCATCGGCATTTTACGGAACAGTTAAAACATCCGATTTAGCATGGGCATTCGGTGATGTCGGGTTAGGATTAACGGTTTGGATTAACGTAATTCTATTATTATTTATTATGAAGCCAGCCCTCATTGCACTGAAGGATTATGAGCAACAGAAAAAAGAAGGGAAAGACCCGGTATTTGATCCGAAAAAGCTTGGTATTAAAGGCGCGGATTTCTGGGAGACATATAAGAAAGAGTAGAAGTTTAAAAGGAGCAGCTAATTAAAAAGCTGCTCCTTATTTCATTGAATAATACTGCTGTAATGTCTCGAACTGTTCAGTAGTAAAATCTTTTTGTCCGCGAATATATTTTTCGTACAAATTGTAGTAGCAAATTGTTAAATACTCATCATTATGATGCCGGCTGTACGGCGGGTAGTTTTCAGGAATATGAAGATCGGAAAAATAGCGATCCATTTTGTCGATCGTACGAATCATTATATTTCGGGCGCGCATTTCCTCCAGAACAATTTGTGTATAAATATATAAATCCTCTTTCGGGTATTCGTAAATATAATTAATTAATACATGTTTGTCTTCCTTCACGAAAATGCTGTTCAACTCACGCCACTGGGCAAGAAGTTGACTTTTCGGTATGAATGGAATTAACTCGGTATGCCATAAACGCATCATTTCACCTCATTAAGGATATGAAAAAGAGCTAAGAAAACTTAGCCCTCTATCGGAAAATCTTTTACTTTTTCTAATGCAATGATAAACGGGGGAGCATTTTTCTGATTCATAAACTCATAGCGCAGAACATGTACATGTTTTTGCGGTAAATCACTTACATAGCGAATCACTTCATCGCGCTCGTCTTTTCCGCCTTCATGACCATGATAAACGACTAAAACGATCATTCCCCCGACTTTTAGCAGCTTTAACAAACTTTCAATCGCTTGGATCGTAGTGTTCGGCATTGTTACAATTTCATGATTGCTGCCTGGCAGATAACCAAGATTGAAAATTGCGGCTGATACTGGTTTTTGAATATAGTTTGCTACATTTTCATGCCCGTCTTTTAAAACGATTGCCCGATGCTCAAGTGCATTATCGAGCAGACGGTGTAATGTTGCATCAACCGCTTCCTTTTGTACATCAAACGCATACACATAGCCGTCATCTCCAACGAGATTTGCTAAAAAAAGCGTGTCATGTCCATTTCCTGCTGTTGCATCGACTGCAATATCACCCTCGGAAACTGACATTTCCAATAAGGTTTGGGCATATTGAAGAACACGTTCTAATTTCATTTTGTAACATCCGCCTTATAAAACTTCCCTTGGTAAGAACTGCGACGTTCCAACTCCGCATCAATTCCGTTAAGAACTTCCCATTTGTTGACAGACCACATCGGACCGATCATTAAATCGATTGGACCATCACCCGTAATACGGTGGACGATCATTTCAGGCGGAATAATTTCTAGCTGATCTGCCACGAGCTGAATATAAGCATCCTTTTCCATAAACTCCAGCATGCCTTTTTCGTATTGCTTCACAAGTGGTGTTCCTTTTAAAAGGTGCAGCAGATGGATTTTGATACCTTGTACATCAAGCTTCGCCACCTCACGGGCTGTTTCCATCATCATATCGTAATCCTCTAAAGGCAATCCGTTAATAATATGTGTCACGACACGAATACCATGCTTGCGCAATTTATTAACACCTTCCACATATGTCGCGTAATCATGTGCGCGGTTAATTAAATTGGCTGTTTTTTCATGAACAGTTTGAAGTCCAAGCTCTACCCATAAATACGTGCGTTCATTCAACTCTGCCAAATATTCAACAACATCATCCGGCAAACAGTCAGGACGCGTTGCAATTGAAAGTCCCATTACTCCTTCACAGGCAAGTGCTGATTCAAACTTATCCTTTAATACTTCAAGTGGAGCATGTGTATTTGTATACGCTTGGAAGTAGGCCATAGTTAAGCCGTCTTTCCATTTGTTCTCCATTTTTGCTTTGATCTTTTCGAACTGCACCGGAATCGGATCGACTTTACTGCCCGCAAAGTCTCCTGAACCTGCTGCCGAACAGAATGTACAACCGCCAAAAGCGACCGTACCGTCACGGTTTGGGCAATCAAACCCAGCATCCAAAGCAACCTTGTAAACTTTCTTTCCGAATTCATTTCGTAAATAGCGATTCCATGTATAATAACGTTTCCCGTCTGACGGGAAAGGGAAATTTGTTTCAGTCATTCCTTGTTCACTCCTCTAACATATTATTCTAACACGGACAGAACATCGTGTCCTAATAGAAATATTTTTCTTGTACAAATTCCTGTTAAAGAATAAACTAGTAAATTGAGCAAATATTGAAGGAGGAAGTTGATTGCCGAAACAAGTATGGTTTTTAATTATTGGCACATTCGTAAATACGGTTGGAAATTCATTTTTATGGCCTTTAAATAGTATTTATATTCATGATCATTTAGGAAAATCTTTAACTACCGCTGGAATTGTCCTCATGCTAAATTCATTGGCAGGTGTGTTCGGCAATCTAGTAGGCGGTTATTTATTTGATAAATTAGGTGGCTATAAAGCAATTTTAATTGGGGTTGTATTTAATTTGATTTCAATCACTCTGTTGACCATTTGGCATGACTGGCCGCAGTACATTGTATTTTTAACGATGATGGGCTTTAGTGGAGGGATTGTTTACCCGGCGATTTATGCGATAGCAGGTAGTGCCTGGCCAGAAGGGGGGCGAAGAGCATTTAACTCGATCTTTTTGGCAAACAACGTAGGGGTCGCAATTGGCCCGGCATTGGCAGGTATTGTTGCCGATATTAAGTTTGACTATGTATTTAGTGCAAATCTATTTTTCTATGCTATATTTTTTGTACTTGTCATCACGACATATAAGCGATTTGATATGAAGGGACTGACAACTAAACCGTTCTCCGGTGAGACAAAAAGAAAAAACAGGGGACCGATTGTGGCGATCAGTATATTAAGTATATCGTTAATTGTCTGCTGGTTAAGCTACTCTCAATGGAGCGCGACCATTTCTTCTTATACACAAGGTTTAGGAATGAGTCTATCCGAATACAGTTTACTATGGACGATCAACGGCTTCATGATTGTTGCAGTTCAACCGATTATCCGGCCGCTTGTCACACGCTGGGAAAACAAAATAAAACATCAGCTGGTGCTTGGTCTCATATTGATGTCGCTATCTTATATCGTCGTTTATTTTGCCCAGGACTTTAAGATGTTTGCTGCAGCGATGGTCATTTTGACGTTTGGGGAAGTGTTCTTTACACCGGTCATTCCGATGATTGCCAATAAATTGGCGCCTCATGGACAAGAAGGTTTCTATCAAGGGCTCGTCAATAGTGCATCTACAATTGGACGGATGATTGGCCCTGTTTTTGGCGGGTTAATGGTAGATTTATATGGCATGCAAATTTTGATGCTTATATTATCACTACTCATTGTCATCGCTATAATTCCGTGTCTGGTCTTTGATCGTACGCTAGGAAAAGAACAAACATAAAACAGTTACTTGTACTTTTGTGTTGAATTCGTTAAAATGAATGAAATAATAATATTGACTGTGATGAGGAATAGTAAATGGACGCACTTTATAGAGAGCTGGCGGCAGGTGGAAGCCGGTAAGTGTCAAGTTGAACTCGCCTCGGAGTTTGCTTTAGTGAAGTAATAGTAGCTAATGGCCGTGTATTCGCGTTAAGAAATGAAGCTGAGTGCTGCGTCACTAATTTGGGTGGTACCGCGGGAGAAAAAATACCTCTCGTCCCTTCTTATCATAAGATGGGACGGGATTTTTTTATTTTTTAAATATTCTGTTAAATCATTGATGATGCGCCTAAAATACATAAACCACAGCAAGAATATATTTAAAGGAGGAATTATTGTGAGTTTTAATCATCAGCAAATTGAAAAAAAGTGGCAAACGTTTTGGGATGTCAATAAAACATTCAAAACTGAAAATGAAATGGATAAGCCAAAGTTTTATGCATTGGATATGTTCCCGTACCCATCAGGTGCGGGTCTGCACGTAGGACACCCTGAAGGCTATACGGCGACAGATATTTTATCTCGTTTTAAACGTATGCAAGGCTATAATGTTCTTCATCCAATGGGGTGGGATGCATTCGGTTTACCTGCAGAGCAATATGCTCTTGATACAGGAAATGACCCGGCTGAATTTACGGCAAAAAACATCGCAACATTTAAACGTCAAATTAACGAACTAGGCTTCTCTTATGACTGGGATCGTGAAATTAATACAACTGACCCGTCATACTACAAATGGACGCAATGGATTTTCACTAAGTTAGTGGAAATGGATTTAGCGTATGTAGATGAAGTGGCAGTAAACTGGTGTGAAGCATTAGGTACAGTACTTGCAAACGAAGAAGTAATCGACGGAGTTTCTGAACGTGGCGGTCACCCGGTAGTTCGTCGTCCGATGCGACAATGGGTACTGCGTATTACAAAATATGCAGACCGTTTAGTCGATGATTTAGTTGATGTTGACTGGCCTGAATCAATTAAAGAAATGCAGCGTAACTGGATCGGCCGTTCTGAAGGCGCACAAGTGAAATTCACAGTTGCTGACACAGACAAAAACTTCGAAGTATTCACAACACGTCCGGATACATTATTTGGCGCGACATACTGTGTATTAGCTCCAGAGCATAAATTAGTAGCTGAAATTACTACTGCAGAGCAAAAAGAAGCGGTAGAAGCATACTTGGAAAAAGTATCGTTAAAGTCTGATTTAGAACGTACAGACTTAGCAAAAGAGAAAACAGGTGTATTCACAGGTGCATATGCAGTGAACCCGATTAACGGCAACCAAGTGCCAATCTGGATTGCGGATTATGTATTGGCGACATACGGAACTGGTGCGATTATGGCTGTTCCTGCACACGATGAGCGTGACTATGAATTCGCGAAAGAGTTCAATTTAGAAATTATTTCGGTTCTTGAAGGCGGAGACATTGAGAATGAAGCATTCACTGGTGACGGTGCGCACATTAATTCGGACTTCCTAAACGGATTAAATAAAACGGACGGCATTGCGAAGGCAATTGAATGGTTAGTGGAAAATGGTGTAGGTGAAAAGAAAATCACTTACCGTCTACGTGACTGGTTATTCAGCCGTCAACGTTATTGGGGTGAACCAATTCCAGTAATTCACTGGGAAGATGGCACAATGACTACGATTCCTGTAGAAGAGCTGCCATTGGAATTACCGAAAACAACAAACATCCGTCCTTCAGGTACAGGTGAATCACCACTTGCCAATATTGAAGAATGGGTGAATGTAGTTGACCCAGTAACAGGCAAAAAAGGACGCCGTGAAACGAATACAATGCCGCAATGGGCTGGTTCATCATGGTACTTCCTGCGCTATATCGATCCGAAAAATGATCAGGCGCTTGCAGATCCAGAACTATTAAAACACTGGCTTCCAGTCGATATTTATATCGGTGGTGCAGAGCACGCGGTACTTCACTTACTATACGCACGCTTCTGGCATAAAGTGCTTTATGATTTAGGACTTGTTCATACGAAGGAACCGTTCCAAAAATTATTTAACCAAGGGATGATTCTAGGTGAAGGCAATGAAAAAATGTCTAAATCAAAAGGCAATGTAGTAAACCCGGATGACATTATCGCTTCACACGGTGCAGATACATTACGTTTATACGAAATGTTCATGGGGCCACTGGAAGCTTCTGTAGCATGGAGCACGAATGGTCTTGATGGGGCACGTCGTTTCCTAGATCGTATTTGGCGTCTATTCGTAACAGATGAAGGGAAGCTAGCTGCAAAAATTCAAGATTCTTCTGATACAACATTGGAAAAAGTGTATCACCAAACTGTGAAAAAAGTGACGGAAGACTATGAAGGCATTCGCTTCAACACAGCGATTTCACAAATGATGGTCTTCATTAATGATTGCTACAAAGCGGAAGTAATTCCAACAGAATATGCAAAAGGCTTCGTGAAGCTTTTATCACCAATCGCACCGCATATTGCTGAAGAACTTTGGTCAATTTTAGGACATGAAGATACTATTACGTATGCAACATGGCCAATATTCGATGAGTCGAAACTAGTAGACGATGAAATCGAAGTTGTTGTACAAGTTTTAGGTAAAGTCCGTGCAAAAGTAACGGTTGCAAAAGATATTACTAAAGAAGAATTAGAAAAAGTTGCTTTAGCAGACAGCAAAGTACAAGAATTTATCGAAGGAAAAACAGTTGTGAAAGTAATTGTCATCCCAGGTAAATTAGTTAATATCGTTGTTAAATAATAGGAATAATATCAAAAGCCATTTTTCTCTGTGAGAAAAATGGCTTTTTTACATTTCTTAATCAAGAAAGAAAAAATCCTAAAAGAAATTCCCAGAAAGTGAAACAATTTCATGGAAATATGCGACTATAAAGAAAACAGTGAAAGGAGTGGGACCGTGTCGGCGCATTTAGAAGAAGTAATGATGGCATATGGCGAATACTGTATGCGTGTTGCCTATTTATATGTGAAGGACTGGGCAGCTGCGGAAGAAATTGTGCAGGACACGTTTTTAGCTTATTACAGGCAGCAGGAGCGATTCGAAGGCCGTTCTTCTTTAAAAACATATTTAGTGAAAATAACAATACATAAAAGTCATGATTATTTAAGAAGCTGGAAACGCAAAATGACCCATATTTCACCTAAAAAGCTTGTCACTCCTTCCATTGAACAAAAGAAGATTCATGAAGAACAGCAATCTGAGCTAGTAGAAGCTTTGTTGCAGCTTTCGATTAAATACCGTGAAGTCCTTATTCTACATTATTACGATGATTATAAAATCAGAGAAATTGCAGAACTTTTACGGGTAAGTGAAAACACTGTAAAAACGAGACTTGTTCGCGGTCGAGAAAAGCTAAAGCCGCTGTTAGTGAATTTTGAATGGGAGGTGCAGCAATATGACGAAATGGAAGGATGAAATTGACCGCTATATCGGGGAAGAACAAAAATTCACACCTGAAATGAGAGCCAAAGTATTGCATAAAGCATCTAAACGTTCGATTGATTGGCGGTATGGGCTAACTGCAATTTCGTTTTGTATCGTTGTGTTCATTCTTTTTTTAATAGGACCTACTCAAGTTGAACCGCCTGTCCAAACAGCAACACCTTTGGAAAGGCTTATTGAAGAAACAACTGTGGAAGAGTTTTTTATAAGTTCCCAATATAGTGAACCGGACCAATTTTTTGCACGGGATTCGAGTCGTTATAGGGGCGTGCATGCATTTAAGGAAGAAGAAGATGCCCTCGATATGAACAGGCTTTTACATGATTTAAAGCTGGTTGAACGTCCTTATAATAATGGGTTTGAAAAAGATGTACTTATAGTGATGTCGAATGGTGAGCATCTAAAGCTGAAAATTTATAAGAGTGGCGGATGGTTCGCAGTCCAAGATGTTCGAACAAAGTTATTTTATAAACTTGAAGATACGTCGGCGGTAAATTATTCAAGATGGAATCAAAAAGTAGATGAAGCTGGGTTGAGTTTTGGGGAATTAGCAACGTTAGGAGGAGCAATAATAATACTTTCCTACATTTTAAAGTTAGCCTTAAAATTACCTAAAACAAAGCAAAAACCACAAAAAACAGTTAGCTGGAAAGGTTCTTTAGTCTATTTAGCGGTCTTTTTTTCAATGCATTACTATACTAATTATTTGCAGGCACATGAATACGTAGTTTATCTAGATCTTCAATTTATTGTATATGCGCTTGGATTTATTGTTGTAATGCCATTAACGGAAGATAAGGATAAGTCTAAAAAAGAGCAAATTTATGACTGGATTATGACAGCAATATTCTTAATATTCTTATGGATTCTATTCTTTTACGGGTAAGGAGGGCCGTGGATGAAAAAGCTATTATTAATTGCGTTATTATTCTTACTTAGTGGCTGTACCGCAGATATGACAGCTAAGGAACCGTATCCTGTGGAGAAAGATTATCCTTTTGATGAACAGCTCGTACAATCTGTACCGAATGATGTTACGCTAAAAATCTATCCTAGGAGCAATGAATTTCAAATTTCTTTTGTGACTACATATGAACAGGCTGCATTTCTAGCAAGAAATGAGCCGTATTTAACATATGAAACAGTAGAAGGAAACTTTGTATTACCTAAAGCGGATTTAAAAATCGGGGAACGGATTGAAATAGGTGATAATGTGTATTATGGCATGAGCATAAATGTGATCGGTACACAGGTTGAATGGGAAGGGGTGCCACAGTCATTTATACAGCTACGCTTTCTGTTAGAGGATAAACAGTTGATGACACTGAATATTGGACGAATAGCTTTTGATGGTGAAGCTAGACTTGTTCGGATGGAAAGTACAACAAATGAGAAACTAAGGGAAATAGCACAAATCTTGCATGAAAAGCAAAAATAACTATGTTGCGTAACCGATTTCTATGTAATACTAGAATAGTAAATGGTCACATTTAATGAATTGAAGAAAGAAGTGTAACAACATGGCACAAGCATCACATTCAGTACAAATCCCAGTTAGCCAGGAAAAAGTATGGGTATTCGTAAGTAAAATTGAAAAATGGGCTGTATTAGTTCCAGCTTACAAAGAGCATAAAGAACTGGATGCCCAAACATCACATTGGACATTCGAAGGAAACTTTAAAGGCTTAAAGAAAAAAGTTGAAATCGAAATTAAAATTATCGAAATGAATGAGCCTTCTAAAATCAAATTTGAAATTACAGGGCTATCAGATAATATTAAAGGCGGCGGTGAATTTACAGCCGAGCCGAAAGATGGCGGTACATATATGACAGGTACAGTAGAAGTAACTGCTGGCGGTCTTTCAGGCGCAGTATTAAATCCGGCTATTAAAGTATTATTGCCAAAAGTAACGACTCGATTAACAGAAAAAATCGCTCGTCATATTCAAGCGTAAGATGAAATAACTCACTGGGAAAAATTTTTCCCAGGGGGTTTTTTATTTTGTTAGAAGGGGGTATAGCTTTTATGGAAAGAACCCCTTAAAAAGTTTTCACTTCAGAAATGAAAGTTTCCAGCAAATCCATGATAAATATCATATGGAAAGTATGACAAGTTCTTCTTTAACAACTAAATACATTTTTTTTATAATTGAATAATGAAAGAGGTGGCTTTATGACACAAATCATGATGGAACAAAGTGGATATAGTACAAAGGAAGAATTTTGGAACGGGCTGACACACGGAGTTGCCGCATTGCTGACGATTCCCGCAACATTGTTGTTAGTAAACAAAGCCCAGCATCAAGGCACAACATTAGAGCTTGTTAGCTATATTATTTTTGGTATTTCAATGTTTTGCCTGTATTTTGCTTCAACAATGTATCATTCATGGCCGAAACATAAAACATTTCTGAAAAAGTTCGATCATAGCTCAATATTTTTATTGATTGCAGGAACATATACACCGATCGTATTAGTCGCAATTGGCGGCAAATTGGGTTGGACAATTTTTGCGATTCAATGGATTTTAGCAACAATCGGTATTGTGCTGAAACAATTTTTTGTTTACCGTTTTAAATTACTGTCGCTATTTGTTTATATCGGGATGGGCTGGCTTATTATTTTTGTTGCCAAGCCGTTATTCGCACATATAGGCATCGCCGGCTTTGCAACATTATTAATCGGTGGGCTTTCCTATACAGTCGGCACTTACTTTTACAAAAATGACCGTATTCCATATAACCATGCAATTTGGCACTTATTTGTTATGGGCGGCAGTGTTGCAATGTTCTTCGCAATTTACTTATATGTATAAATAAAAGAGTCAATCCCGTTATTGGGGATTGACTCTTTTTCTATATGCTCGCTGTAAACTTTTCAATTAAATCCTGCAAATAGTCATCGTATTGTTCTTCGTTGCGTTTTTTCATTTCTTCCAAAACCTGATTTAAAAAAGTTTTGTTGTCCATGAACTGATCCGGCAACGTTTCATATAGTAGCTGATGATGGTAATTTTCCTGATCCAAATAAAGCTCAAAATAATAGCCGAGCTTTTCGTCTTCATTGAACATATGCATCATGCAATCTACTTCATAGCATTGCATAATAAAATCATGTTTAAAGCCAACCTGAACGGTAAATGCAATATGTCCGCCTTCACCATCTAATTTAAATGAATCCATATCTGAAATCATTAGATTTTTATGCATAAGCCAGTACAGTTCATTTGCCTGACGGTTTGTCGTAAAGCTTGTAATCCCTTTAGGCGCATTTTCAATGAAGAAATGCTTTGCCAGTTTTGCTTGCACGGCCTCTTCAATTGATGAAGAAGAGGCAATTTTATCGAGCTGCTGACAGACGATTAGCAATAGAGCTGGACTTTGTTGTAAATGTTCAACAATCTTTTTTAATTGCATCGGGCAAACATTTGGGATATTGACTAAATCGACAGCCAAAGTCATGCCGACACCTTGTTTATTTAAGCCGAGTATCAAATATAATGGAACACTTTTCGCATAGGAGTTATTTTTTTCGACATAGCAAAAAACACGAATGGAAAAGGTGAATTCATCCTTATTACGATTGCTTATTTTAGTGCAAGATAAATGAGTTTGCATTAGCTCATCTGATGCTAAATAAAGCATAGTCTGGTTTTTTTGAGAATTATTCATCGTGCCGTATCCTCCTGAGTGTACATACCTCTTATGATACTAGGGAATGATGAGCAGTTCTAGTATTTTTACGATTAAAATCAGAAACGTTACTGTTGACCCGCACTCATACCCGCAATTCTTCCTGTTACGAGCGCAGAAGTAATATTATAACCCCCTGTATAACCGTGAATATCCAAAATCTCACCACAGAAGTAGAGTCCCTGTTTTTTCTTGGAGGCCATTGTTTTTGGTTCTATTTCTTTTACCGAAACACCACCCCCTGTAACAAATGCCTTTTCGATCGGTTGGGTACCGTGAACGTCCATCGTAAATGCGACAAGCTCACGTGCAAAGTTGCGAATCTTCTCCTGAGATAATTCTATGCCTGTTAACTGTGCGTCAATACCTGCACGCTCCATTAAAAATAAGAGCCATCGTTCTGGAACAAGTGATTTCCATAAGTTTTTCACCGCTTTTTTCGGTTCTTCCTTAATTGTTTTATTTAACATTTGGAAGCATGTTTCTTCGTTATACTCTGGTAATGATTGAATTCGAACTTGTACGGGTGCGCTTCCTGATTTCAGCTGCTCTTTTACAATAAACTGACTGCAGCGTAAAATGGCAGGGCCGCTTAAACCGAAGTGAGTAAACAGCATATCCATCTGATGTGTTACAAGAACTTTTCCTTTTTTGTTCAGGACAGAGACAGCAGCATCGCGTAATGCCAGCCCTTGTAGCTCACGTGATTGAATGAACGATTCCTTTGAAGTCACAGGCACTTCTGTCGGATACAACGTAGTAACCGTGTGACCTGCACGTTCTGCCCAAGGATAACCGTCTCCAGTTGAGCCTGTTTGCGGAACTGCTTTACCACCGACTGCTACAACAACAGCATTTGTACGGATTTCTTCGCCACTCTCTAAACGCACACCATATATTTTTTCATCATCCATGAGCAATTTATTAACGGCCGTGTGTAAATGGACTTCCACTTTTAATCGTTTCATCTCATTGACAAGCGCATCAACGACATCTTGTGCGCGGTTGGACACAGGGAACATACGCCCGTGATCTTCTTCTTTTAATGCCACGCCAAGTCCTTCGAAAAATGCAATAATATCTTCATTATTATAAACGGTAAAAGGGCTATATAGAAAGCGTCCATTCCCGGGAATATGTTTAATGATTTCTTCCGCTGATAGTCGATTTGTTACGTTACAACGGCCACCACCTGATATGGCCAATTTCTTTCCGAGTTTTGAGCCTTTTTCAAGGAGGAGCACTTTTTTGTTTTGCTCGGCTGCGGCGATTGCTGCCATCAATCCTGATGGACCGCCTCCTATTACAATTACATCATACATAGATAATTTCTCACTTTCTTTTGCAATAATTTTTTCGTTCAACGGATTTTTCTCTTACTTATTATACACGAAGTGAAGAAACTATTTGAGTAAATGGTCTTTCACATGTAAACTTGTAAAAGGAAATGTACGGGAACTTTTTAATGAGAGTACCGTCACAAGAAGGAAGTTAAATAATGTAAATAAATAACTTGCTATACGCATTCGTATTGTAAGTGAATTGTTATACTGAGAGAATTTCATATAGAACGGTAGGTTATTTCATGTCTTCATTAATGAAAGGAACAGCCATATTAACAATTGGATTGTTTCTATCAAAGCTTTTAGGGTTAATTTATATTTTCCCGTTTTACGCCATTGTAGGTGAAGATAATATTGCTTTATACAATTACGCCTACATTCCTTATAACATTATGTTAAGTGTTGCCATTGCGGGACTGCCAATTGCAGTATCAAAATTCGTATCGAAATATAATGCGCTCGGGGATTTTGATGCCGGCCGCAGACTAGTAAAAACAGGTGCTTTATTGATGACGCTTACAGGAATTGTAGCGTTTATTTTAATGAATCTGCTTGCGACACCGCTTGCAAATATAGTAATTGACAGTGAAGAACAGACATTTACTGTAGAGCAAGTAGCGAACGTTATTAAATGGGTTAGCTATGCATTAATTGTAGTGCCTTTTATGAGTTTAGTACGTGGTTACCTGCAAGGATATGGACATTATTTGCCGACATCTGTTTCTCAGTTAGTCGAGCAGATTGTGCGCATCGTCTTTTTACTCGGTGGGGCATTCCTCGTTGTCAAAGTTATGGACGGTGATGAGATTACCGCAATTAATTTCTCGGTATTTGCCGCGTTTATCGGAGCGATTGGCGGACTCTTAACATTGTTTTATTTCTGGAAAAAACTACGTCCCGAAATTAAGGCTGTTCAGGTTGTAGCCCCGAAAGAACAGAGACTTCCTTATTCGGATATGTACAAAGAGATATTTAAATATTCGATCCCTGTTGTTTTTGTCGGATTGGGTGGTTCATTATTCCAGCTTATCGATTTGCTGACATTTAACCGTGCAATGATCGCCAGTGGAGTACCGGCGGAAATTTATGAACCGTATTTTACAATGCTTAACTTGTTAACACAAAAAATCGTTATGATTCCTGTTGTTTTGGCGACAGGCTTTTCAATGGCAATCATTCCGACGGTGACGAAATTTTATACGGAAGGTAATTTGCGTCAAGTACATAGTGCGATGGATAAAACGTACCAAGTGCTGTTGTTTATTACTGTACCTGCAGCAATCGGAATTTCGATTTTAGCGGAAGATTTATATCATTTCTTCTATTCCTTCAGCGAAATGGGTACACAAGTATTAAGCCACTACGCACCGCTTGCTATTTTCTTTGCTTTATTTTCAGTAACAGCTGCTATGTTACAAGGGGTCAATTACCAAAAGTGGGTAATCTTCAGTTTACTTGTCGGATTGCTTACAAAAACAATACTAACTACACCGCTTATTCATCTAATGTCGGTTGATGGAGCTATTTTAGCGACAGCACTTGGCTATGGAGCGACAATCGCAATTAATATTTTTGTTTTAAAGAAAGTGACAAATTACGATGCGACTGTTGTTTTACGACGTATTTTATTAATTATTATTTTGACTATTGTAATGGCTTTAGCGGTATGGATTACACATATTATTTTAACAGCGATTGCACCGGCTGATACGAAAGCATTGGCACTTCTATATGCAATTATTTGTGCAGGGGTCGGCGCGATTTTTTATGGCGCGATTTCTTATAGACTAGGGTTAGCCCAATTATTATTAGGTGAAAAATTCACAAAGATTGCACGTAAATTAAGATTAGTAAAATAAAAATGAGGACGTCGCAACGTAGGCGTCCCCTTTTTTCATGGAGGACTTTATGCGTTTAGATAAATTACTGGCTAATATGGGCTACGGCTCAAGAAAAGAAGTTAAACTATTATTAAAGCAAAAAGCTGTAACAGTGGACGGTGTTACAGTAAAAGATTCAGCAATGCATGTGAATCCTGAAAAGCAAAATGTTTCGGTATTTGGCGAGCGTGTGGAATATGTGGAGTTTATTTATTTAATGATGAATAAACCACCGGGTGTCATTTCAGCTACAGAAGACCGCTACGATCAAACGGTCATTGATTTACTCGATCCATCTTATCAGCACTTTGAGCCATTCCCTGTCGGACGTTTGGATAAAGATACAGAAGGGCTACTGCTAATTACAAATGACGGTAATTTAGCACATAATCTTCTTTCTCCTAAAAAGCATGTCCCGAAATGGTATTACGCCAAAATTGACGGGGTAGTTACAGAAGCCGACATCGAAGCATTCGCACAAGGTGTAACATTGGAAGATGGTTATCATACAAAGCCGGGAGAATTAAAAATATTAGTGTCTGGCAAGCAATCGGAAATTGAGCTGATGATCCAAGAAGGAAAATTCCATCAAGTGAAGCGCATGTTTGAGGCGGTGGGCAAGAAGGTTACGTATTTAAAACGTCTGTCAATGGGAACATTGCAGCTTGATGAAGAGCTGGCATTAGGTGAATACCGCGAGCTGACAGAACAGGAACTTGATCTTTTAGCGACAAAATAATAAACAAAGGAAAAGCGAATGCCCCGACGAAAAGGCATTCGCTTCTTTTAGTTCTATGTGTCAAGAACTAAGTGAACGCTTGCTGACACAGCAATGTTCATAATATTTCATGTGTAACTGATCGACACCTTAAGTTATGTTGGGACAATTAGTCCTTTCTCACAAAATAAGAATCAGCCGCTTTCAAAATTCTAAGATGTCATTTTTACTTTTTTCTTCGTCGTTGTCCATTTACCCCGACTTGGACTCATTACCAAGTCATTGAAGGCTAACACATTCAAATCTCTTTGAATGGTGCGAGGAGTGATGTTAAACTCTTCGACTAAATCCTGTGTAGTCACTTCTCCTTTATTCAGGATAAACATATACACGTCTTTAATACGATTAAGCATTCTATCAGTAGTTGGTTTCATTTCTAAAAACCACTCCTTCGATCTTAAATTCTCATGGCATAAGACTAGCGGACGACAAAATATGTGCGGAGTGCACTTAGGCTTTAGTAGTTTGCCTTAGACATCCCCTTTTCTGAAAGTTTGGTCAGAATAGATGTTCTGACACATACATTATAGCGGAAAACCAAACAGATTTCCAGAAATGAGAGACGAAAAACACTATTTTTACAGAAAATTCATATATTTAATATTCCTAGAAATATAGGTTGTAATGTATTTGTCAAATGATTATTGTAATTTTAACAAGAAGGAGTACAATAACAATATTATAAAAATGAGGTGTATTAATGGATTGGTTACAACTGGCTCAGGCAAGAAAAGAAGAGCTTATTCAAGAATTACAGCAATTGATTCAAATAGAAAGTGTAAAAGATGAAAATAATTTTTCTGATATAATGCCTTTCGGTGCTGGTCCGAAAGCAGCATTGGAATTTATGCTTCAAAAAGGTATAGAGCAAGGGATGACTACAAAAAACGTGGATCATATGGCCGGCCATATTGAACTGGGGCAAGGTGAAGAACTTGTTGGAGTGCTTTGCCATGTAGATGTAGTGCCTGCCGGAGATGCTGCAAGCTGGACATATCCTCCGTTTGAAGGACAAGTCGCAGATGGAAAATTATTTGGACGTGGTGCGATTGATGACAAAGGTCCGACAATGGCGGCTTGGCTGGCGATGAAACTGATCCACGATGCGAACATCCCTTTGAAAAAACGTGTACGTATGATTATTGGTACAGATGAAGAAAGCGGATTCCAATGTGTAACGCGCTACTTCGAAAAAGAGGAAATGCCGACAATTGGTTTTGCACCTGATGCAGATTTTCCGCTAATCAACGCTGAAAAAGGAATTGCTCATTTAACGTTCTCTAGTAAAGAAAAACGATCAGGCGATGAGCAATTACTGTCATTCTATGCAGGTAGCAGAACAAATATGGTGCCGGATGAAGCAACCGCTACTATAAAATATGCCGAAAAAAGCACAAGTGAGAATTTTCTGAAATATTTAAAAGAAAATGACGTTGAAGGCACTTTCACTAATAACGATAATGGGATTATAATTGTTGTGAAAGGTAAATCAGCTCATGCAATGGAACCAGAAAAGGGAAAAAATGCAGCGGTTTATTTAGCTAAATTTTTACAAAATGTTGTAGAGACAAAACAAAGTAAGTCGTTTATCGATTTTATTGTCCGTGTTTTTGACAACGTTCATTTTGGAACAGCATTGGATTTCCAATTTGAAGATGCGATGTCAGGACCGACTACATTAAATCCTGGAATTGTAACTTTTGATGAGCGTGGTGCGTCAATTGAAGTGAGTATGCGCTATTCGGTAACGTATCCGTTTGAAGAAAAAATAACGAAAGCACAGGCATTACTACAGCATGAAGCATTTACATTAGATGTAGTGAGCAATTCAGTTCCGCATTATGTGAGTGAGGAAGATGAATTGATTCAAACATTGCTGCAAGTATATCGGAAATACAGCAAAGACTACTCGAAGCCACTTTCAACTGGCGGAGGGACATATGCTCGCGTTATGAAAAAAGGGGTTGCATTCGGTATGCTGTTCCCAGGCGAATTAGATGTTGCCCATCAGGCCGATGAATTTGTTGATATTGATAACTTGATAAAAGCGACTGCCATTTATGCAGAAGCAATAGTAAATTTAGCAACTAACTAATAAAAAGGTGGTATTTGAGATGAGCTTTAGTTTATGGAATGATCAAATTGTAAAAAATGAAGAGGTATTGGTGGACAAGGAAGACCGCGGCTATCAATTTGGTGACGGTGTGTATGAAGTAGTAAAAGTGTATAATGGGGAACTGTTTACAGCGACTGAGCATATTGACCGTTTTTTTGACAGTGCTGAAAAAATCCGCATTACGATTCCTTATACAAAAGATAAATTACACCAATTACTGCATCAACTTGTAGAAGCAAACAATATCGACACAGGTCATGTTTACTTCCAAATTACACGTGGTGCCGGCCCTCGTAACCACATTTTCCCTGGTGATGATGTGAAACCGGTAATTACAGGGAATGCGAAAGAAAATCCACGCCCATTAGAAAATTTTGAAAAAGGTGTAAAAGCTACATGTGTGGAAGATATTCGCTGGTTGCGTTGTGATATTAAATCACTAAACTTGCTTGGTGCGGTTCTAGCAAAACAGGAAGCATATGAAAAAGGATGCTATGAAGCAATTTTACACCGTGGTGAAATTATTACGGAAGGTTCATCTTCAAACATTTACGGGGTTAAAGAAGGTGTACTATTTACACACCCAGCCAACAATCTCATTTTAAATGGGATTACTCGTCAAGTAATTATTAAATGTGCAGCGGAAATCGGTCTTACTGTTAACGAACAGGCAATGACGAAAGAGCAGCTGCTTGCTATGGATGAAGTAATCGTTTCTTCAACAACATCAGAAGTAACTCCGGTTATTGAAATTGACGGTACAGTTATCGGCAACGGTACACCGGGTGAATGGACACGTAAATTACAAGCTCAATTTGAAACAAAAATTCCAAAAGGGATTAAAGCTTAATTCATTAATTAAATAAAATAGCGTCTTGCTTATCGGCAAGGCGCTATTTTTTTTTGCGGATAACCTGTAAAATGTAACGTAATGAAGATTAGGAAAGAAATTAGGGAGTAGATAAAATGGCTCAGTTAATAAAACTTCAAGATTATATTTCACGTTATGAAATTGACTTGGCACGCTATCCAACGCAGTTTATTCGCTTAAAGCAAAATCAGTGGGAGCGGACAAAGTATCAATGGCAGACGGGTGAAGCAATTGAACGTTGGGAACATATAGAGGAAGAAGTAAAGGAAGAGAAGAAAAAATCACTGTTTCAAAAACTTTTCCCTTTCAAAAAAGAAGTAGAAATAACCGAAGAAGAACAAGAAGATATCGAAAAAGTGACCATCTCCAACGATTGGACAGTTGAAGAAAATCCATATCAGGAAGACGATACGACGCTGATTTTTGAACCGAATCTTGTCTATACGCCAAAAACATTAGAAGAACTTAAGAAAATGTTCATCGATCAGTTTTTTCATTTTCAAATGAAATGGGCAAGCTCGACATTACGTGAAAAATCTTATGTAGATCCAAAATTTATGCGTGATACATTATTGCGTTCCGTGCTCCAAACATTGCCGGACAATTACTTAGTATTCTATTATCCGATTTTACGTGTGAAAAAAGCGCCAATAGAATTGGATATTATTATAATGACACCGACAGAATGTCTATGTATTACGGTTTTGGAACAGGAAAGTCAGGCGGTATATATTGCGAATAGCGAACGCTTTTGGTTAAAGAAGGTCGGAAAAAATGAAAAGAAAGTGTTAAGCCCTTTAATTCAATTAAACCGGATGGAAAAAGTTATTGAGCAGATTTTTCACCAAAATCATATTGAACTGCCGATTCGCAAAGTGTTGTTAACAAGAAATGGCTATATTGATTATCCCGGAACAATGTATGGCGTTTCATTTGTGGATAAACGGAAATTCCCTGAATGGATGGGACAATTAGCGCGTTCTGTTTCACCGATGAAGCATATGCAAATACGTGGTGCACAAGCGATTTTAAATACTGTGCAAACAACATCTTTTCATCGAGATATTTGGAATACGGAAAATAAGGAAGATTAAATAATGGAAGTGCATTTTATAATTAATCCTTATGCGGGTAACAGGCAGGGGGTTAAGCGTTGGCATAAGTTTCACCAGCAGTTGGCGATTCCGTATCAAATCCATTGGACAAAATACGAAGGACATTCGCTACTGCTGGCAAAGGAAATTGCCGGACGAGCAACAAAGGAAAAACCGGTCTGTCTAATTGCTATTGGCGGTGATGGGACGATTCATGAAGTACTGAATGGTGCAGTACATTTTGAAAATGTCTATTTAGGGGCAATTTCTGCGGGCTCTGGCAATGATTTTGCCAGGGGGTATCAAGCATTCGAAACGAGCAAACAGTTAGAGCATTTTGTAAACGGGGTAAATAGTACTTCACATGATTGCGGGGTAGTTAGACAAGGCGGGACTACCAAATACTTTATTAATAATTTTGGTGTGGGGTTTGATGCATTAGTGGCGAACATCGCAAACAATTCAACACTTAAAAGGTCGATTAATAAATGGAAACTTGGGAAACTGAGCTATCCTTATTATGTTATTCATGCTCTTTTTACATATAAACCGTTTAAGCTTACGATAGTTCAAGCAGGGAAAAAGAAACAATATCAAAATGTTTGGTTTGTAACTGCGAGCAATCAGCCTTATTTTGGAGGGGGAATGAAGATATCTCCAGAATCGAATACATCCGATGGCCAGCTTGAACTGACAGTCGTTTCCAATTTATCGAAATGGAAATTATTATTCCTTTTTGGAACAGTCTTTTTAGGGAAGCATACACTTTTGAAGGAAGTCGAACAGTTTGCAGCAACGGATGCACAGTTGATTTTTGAGGAACCGGTCATGGCACATGCAGACGGGGAAACCCAAAATTTAGCACCCGGTCAAAATAAAATTGAAATAACCGTTCAGAAAAAAGCATGGAATTTAGCAAAATAAAAGCAAACGAAGCTATTTTCCGTTATAATATGAGGCAGCTACACAATAGAAAAGAGGATAAGTAAGTGAGATTAAAGCATAAACCATGGGCAGCGGAATATATTCAACAACATCCTGATGTAATTATTCCAAACCCGGAAGATTATAAAGGCAAGTGGAATGAAGCATTCGGCAACGACAACCCGATTCATATCGAAGTTGGTACGGGTAAAGGGCAATTCGTTTTAGGGATGGCACTGCAAAATCCGGATATTAACTATATCGGTATTGAATTATTTGATAGTGTTATCGTATGTGCCCTTGAGAAAATCGAAGCAGCAAACAAACCATCGAATTTACGTTTGTTAAAAGTTGATGGCGCGAAGCTGAAAGAGTTTTTCGAAAAAGGGGATGTGGACCGTGTATATCTGAACTTCTCGGATCCATGGCCAAAAACGCGACATGCAAAGCGTCGCCTTACACATGAAGGTTTCCTGAAAATTTATGAGAACATTTTAGTTGATAACGGTGAAATCCATTTCAAAACGGATAACCGTGGTCTTTTTGAATATTCACTCGTAAGTATGAACGAGTATGGTATGGTATTAAACTATGTATCGCTAGACTTACATGCGAATATGCCGGAAGATAATATTATGACAGAATACGAGGAGAAATTCTCGAAGCTCGGTCAGCCAATATATCGACTAGAATGCCAATACAAGACGAAATTATAACGATTTAGGGGGATGGAGAAATGGATCGATTTGAATTTCACAACATGACACTGACTTGGTTACATGGGGGTGTCACAGCACTGGATGGCGGAGCTATGTTTGGGGTAGTGCCAAAAGCACTGTGGTCTCGTAAATATCCGGTAAATGAATTGAACCAAATTGAATTAGCATGTGAACCAATTTTAATTCAATACGAGGGGAAAAATTACTTAATCGATTCGGGTGTAGGTGCTGGTAAGTTAAATGAAAAGCAGCTGCGTAATTTCGGTGTTTCTGAAGAATCAACAATTGAAAAAAGCTTAGCTGAAGCTGGATTACAGCCAGGTGATATTGATGCAATTTTAATGACACATCTACATTTTGATCATGCTGGTGGTTTAACGAAGTGGGAAGGGGACAAGCTTGTTCCGGTTTTCCCGAATGCAGTTATTCACACGACACAAATTGAATGGGATGAGATGCGCAATCCGAACATTCGATCAAAAAATACGTATTGGAAAGAAAACTGGGAGCCTGTACAGCATTTAGTATCAACATATGAAGGGGAGCTGGAAGTGGCTCCGGGCTTAAAATTGATCCATACAGGCGGCCATAGTGAAGGACATGCGATTGTTCGCCTTGAACAGAATGGTGAAGTGGCGCTACATATGGCGGATATTATGCCGACACATGCTCACCAAAATCCGCTTTGGGTATTGGCGTATGATGATTACCCGATGACAAGCGTATTTGCGAAGGAAAAGTTAATGAAAGAAGCCCTGTCAAATGGCTACCGCTTTATCTTCTACCATGATGCGTATTACCGCATGATTCAGTGGGATGCAACAGGCAAGGAAGTAACAGACCGCCTGGAACGTTCGAAACCGGCATTAATTAAGTAAACACGAAGCACCTGCATGATTCTCGATGCAGGTGCTTTTATTATCGGTTGCGCACTTTTAGCATATAAAAAATACGATGACTAAAATTACGTCATCGCATCCTTTACATTATATTTGTTTAATATCTACAATGGCACCGGAACGGGCATCTGCTGCGAACTCGTAGTTTTCAAGCTCGCCGTTGATTGTACGTGAAATACCTCCACGGTAGACCGGAGTTTCTGTAAAGCCATTACTGAAGTTTTCTGTTTTCATGTAAATCCAAGAACCATCAATTGGTGCATGTTTTTTAAATTCATCTTTAATGTTAGCTAAAATATGATCTGGATTCGCAAATGGTGCGACACGATTGCTCATTTCTTTAACAATGACAGCTGCAGCCATCCCTGTTACAACCCCTATTGTAAAGTCTTTTAAATTCATTTCAAAATACCTCCTCAAAATAGTGACTACATTTACTTTATCATATTCTGAAAATAGAGTAAAAATAATAGAAGGTTCGAAAGTCGAAATATTGCTTGCAATTTGTGATATAATGAAGGCAAATCTACATTTAGAGGTGTTGCAGAATGAATCAAGATACACTTGCTCTTTTTAAAACATTAACAGAACTGCCTGGTGCACCAGGCAATGAGCGTGCGGTCCGTAATTTTATGCGCTCGGAATTAGCGAAATATTCTGATGAAGTTATTCAGGATAATTTAGGCGGCGTATTCGGTGTGCGTAAAGCAAAAGATGAAAAAGCGCCAAAAATTCTAGTCGCTGGCCATATGGATGAAGTCGCTTTTATGGTTACTTCCATTACTGAAAACGGTATGATCCGTTTCCAAACACTTGGTGGTTGGTGGAATCAGGTTATGCTGGCACAACGCGTTACGGTTTATACAAAAGACCGTGAAATTCCGGGTGTTATTGCATCAATTCCGCCGCACTTATTAACAGATGCAGAACGTTCAAAACCGATGGATATTAAAAATATGCTGATCGATATCGGAGCAGATTCAAAAGAAGATGCGATGAAGTTAGGTGTACGTCCAGGACAATCCATTATTCCGGTATGTCCATTCACACCGATGGCCAATCCGGAAAAGATTATGGCAAAAGCGTGGGATAACCGCTATGGCTGCGGTTTAGCGATCGAACTTTTAAAAGAGATTCACGGTCAAGATGTGAAGAGCCATATTTATTCTGGAGCGAATGTTATGGAAGAGGTTGGTTTACGCGGTGCAGCAGTTTCATCAAATATAATTAAACCTGATCTATTTTTTGCATTGGATGCATCACCGGCGAATGATACATCTGGCGATAAAAATGAATTCGGTCAACTAGGTAAAGGAACATTACTTCGAATTTTAGACCGTTCAATGGTTACACACCGTGGTATGCGTGAATTCGTGCTGGATACAGCGGAATCAAACAATATTCCATACCAATATTTCGTCTCTCAAGGTGGTACAGACGCAGGACGTGTACACACTCAAAATGACGGGATTCCTTCAGCTGTAATCGGGGTATGCTCACGTTATATTCACACATCTGCTTCGATTATTCATGTGGCTGACTATGCAGCTGCTAAAGAACTGTTAGTAAAATTAATTCAAACTGCCGATCGTTCTACAATCGAATCTATTCGCGCAAACGTATAAAAAAATTCGATATTCTATTATAATACAAGGATGCGAAGTTATCGCATTCTTGTTTTTAGTTGCGGACAATAGGTCTATCGTGACTTACATAAAAATTGGTAAACCATTTATTTAGGTATAGACCGTTTAAAAACGAATAGCTTGGAGATGAAATAATGAGAGTAGCAGTCGGATCGAAAAATAAGGCGAAATTAGGTGCTGTTGAAGCAATTGCCAAACAGTATTTTCCTGAAGCCACAATCGAAAATATGGAAGTACCTTCAGATGTATCGATTCAGCCCTTCTCAAATGAAGAAACGAGACAAGGTGCGATCAACCGTGCACGTCATACAATGATGCTTACAAATGCGGATATAACATTTGGACTTGAAGGTGGCGTCGATGAAATAGAAGGAACAATGTATTGCTGTAACTGGGGGGCGGCTGTTTTAAAGGATGGGACGGTTATTGCCAGCTCAGGAGCTCAATTTGCCTTGCCGGAAGAAATTGCACAGGAGCTTCGTATGGGCAAGGAACTTGGACCGGTGATGGACGTCTATACAGATAGCGAAAATATTCGTCACCATCAAGGAGCAATTGGTATTTTCTCAAATAATTTAATCGACCGAAAAGAAATGTTTGAACATATTGTTAAGTTATTAGTCGGTCAAATCTTGTTTAAAATAAATAAAGAGCAATAGGACCGGATGTAGAGCACATTCGTTGCATTACGGCTCGAAAAATTATTATGATACTGATGGAACGTTTGAAAGAGAGGGAAAACAATGAGTCGTAAATGGATACATGCGTTTTTGCTTACTTCACTTGTTGTTATATTATCAGCATGCAGTCAGACAGTCGAAGAACAGGCACAAGCAGGGATGCAAAATGCTGAAACAATGTTTAGCAGCGAACCGAACGAAGCAAACAAAACGATTGGACATATAGAGCTATACTTACCAAAAGGTTATAGTATTGAAAAAGGAATCGATGAACTGAATTATACAATTCTGAACGGTAAAGATTCCTATATATTATTCGTTAATCAGAATGAACCTGAAGACAGTCAGTTACAGTATGACTTGTTAATGCAGGAAAACAAAAATGAAATTGTTAAAGAGAAAACATTCGAATCGGATGGCCAATTCGGATTTTCTGCTGTCACAAAATTTCCTGAAGAGAAATATGAGCTGATCGTTAATTTAGGCGGCGTTAAGCTGTCGACTATTTCCGAGGATAAGAAAATTGACGATAAAATCCAGGAAATGATGGAGATTGTGAAAACAGTGAAAGTGGTTAACTAGTTGAGGCGTTGAGTAAAGTAATCACATAGCTTTTTTGTTACAATAGATGAAGTAAATGGAACGGTTCACATTTGTGAGCCGTTTTTGATTAGATAAAGGAGTGGTTGAATGGAATCGAAACAGTTAGTAGCTAAACTGAAGACTAAGTTAGGTGAGGCAAACTTTACATTCACATTCGATGAAAAGCATGATAAATTACGTCTTGAACATAAAAAAATTGGACGAGGGATGGATATCTCTTTACCCGAAATTTTAACGAAGTACGAGAAGAAAAAACAGCAGGCAATTGATGAAGTTATTTATACAATTGAGCAAACATTTTTAGCAATGCAACGGGAAGAAGAACAGGGCTTTGCCGGTCTTGCTTCTGTTTATCCGATTATCCGCTCAACATCCTTCCCCAAAAAGTCGAATGATGGCCATGCTTTTGTCATGACGGATCATACAGCGGAAACACGTATTTATTATGCTCTCGACTTAGGCACAACTTATCGCTTAATAGATGAATCAATGTTGCCGAAATTAAATGTCACAGAGGAGCATATACGCGAAGCAGCCCGCTTTTCTGTAAAAAAATTGCCGACATCTGTTAAACGTGATGAAGTTTCGGGCAATGTTTATTATTTTTTAAATCAGAATGATGGTTATGATGCAAGCCGTATTTTAAACGAAAGCTTTTTAAAGGAAATGGAAAGTCAAATTGAAGGCGAAATGACGGTATCTGTCCCACATCAGGATGTATTAATTATTGGTGATATTCGGAATGAAGTAGGTTATGATGTATTAGCGCAGATGACGATGCATTTCTTTACAGTTGGCGCGGTTCCGATTACGAGCTTGTCATTTGTATATGAAAACGGTCATTTAGAACCAATATTTATTTTAGCGAAAAACAAAGTGAAAAAGGAGCAAGAAGAAAAATGAAAGTAGCTTACAACAAAGCACATGTAGGAGATGTCCTATTAGTTCAATTATCAATGGAGCCGATCGTAAAAACAGCGATGGATCGCGCTGGCGATGTAGCCATTTTAAAAGAAGAGACGACTGGTGAAGTGAAAGCATTTAACCTTTTTAATGCTAGCAAGTACTTAGAGCTGGATGTTGCAGGTAATGTGGAAGTAACACCGGAAATAGTAGAGAAATTAGAAGCAGCTTTAAAAGCAAATGGCGCAGAAATTTCTTTAGATGTAGACTTCTCACCTAAATTTGTAGTTGGCTATGTTGAATCAAAAGAAAAGCATCCAAATGCAGATAAACTAAGTGTTTGTAAAGTAAATGTTGGGGATGAAACATTACAGATCGTATGTGGAGCACCGAATGTTGACGCTGGCCAAAAAGTAGTTGTAGCTAAAGTTGGCGCTGTTATGCCTTCAGGTTTATTGATTAAAGAAGGAAACTTACGTGGTGAAGATTCATTCGGTATGCTTTGCTCTGCTCGTGAACTAGCAATTCCGGGCGCACCTGAAGTAAAAGGTATTTTAGTACTGGAGGATTCTGCAGAAGTAGGAAGCCCATTCGAGGTTACAACTCGTTAATAAGTACGATAAGTTAGTATGTTGAGCTGAGTCTCTCATACTAACTTTTTTTTATCCTTAAAAATATCAGCGACAAAGCGCATTTACCCGGCAAATATGATATGCTTTTGAGGTGTATATTATTTATACACAGCAATTTAAATAGAATAAAGACCGTTGCAAATAGTGGGATTTGCACGGCAATGTTTTTAAGGAAAGAAGTGGTATTTATGAGTTGGATTAAAAATAAATTTAATAAACTATTTAGAATGGATTCAGAGGAAGAATATGATGAGTATGAAGATTCTCCAGAATCGGATGAAATAGATCAAACAAAACAATCACAAGCACAGCAAAATTATTATGAAGAAACTGATGCGCCAAAAAAAGCATTCCGATTTCCTCTAATAGAAGATGATTATGAGGAAACAGCTAAACAGGATAATGAGCAGCGACAAACGACGCGCTTTTATGATGATGAGAAGGAAAAACTGACATTACCTAATTACTTGCAAAAGCATACAGCCAAGGAAGTATTTGATGTCGAAGTTTCCGGTATACGAGATTTACTTGAACGCCGTCGTAAAGGGAAAGGCCACACAAATGTCATTCATACAAGAGACCCTGTTCGCCGTCTACCGAATTTAAAAGAAGAACGGGAAGCGATACGTCACAATAAGCCCTTACGCGCAGAAAGAACAGAAAATAAACAAATTTTAAAACCGATAGAAATTAGGAAACGTTTTATTCCTACAGATGTTCCGTCGCCGGTACATGGTTTTAAAAAGCCGTCATCAATAGAAAAATTAATTGAAAAGCAGCAGGATGAAAAGCTTAAAAAAGAAGAGCACGAGCATAAAACAATAATTGCCCCAGAACATAATGAAACGGCAGAACAGCCGACTGAACCGGTTGTTGTACAACCAAATGAGGAAGAACAACAAGCTGTAACAAATTATGAACAAGAATTACACGAGCCTGATTCAGAAGAAGAAATTGCACAAACGGAACCTCTTGAATCAGAAGTAGTAGTTGCACAAACGGAACCACAAGAACCAGAACTTGTGCAAGAAGAAGAATTGATTTCAGTCGAAAACGGCGAATCCGTTGAAGAAGACAAGCAGCCGGTGGAAGAAGAGGTACTTGAACAACCGACAGAAGCAGTTATCGAAATAGAAGATGAAGAGAAAGCGGAAGAAGCTGTAAAAGAAGAATCTTCCGTTGCAGAAACAATCAATGATGTACAAGTAAAGCATGTAACGATTGAAAATTCCACGATACACATCGGTCAATTAAATGTGGAGCAAATGCCTCCATCTGAAGAAGCCATTGTAATTGAAGAGAAGAAGGAAGAAACGGATCCAATACAGCCAATCAGTACGAGAAGCCGTGTTCCTTTTAACGTGGTGATGCTGAAGTCAGACAAGCAAAAACTGATGACGAAACAATTTGTAGAACAGCAGCTTAGCATGCAGAGTAAAAAAAATAAAGTAGACGAAGTAAAGCAAGAAGAAGACAATATTAAACCGATTGAAGAAACTATTGAAGTTCATACTGAGGATATAGTGCAACATGATAAGAATGATGAAGTAGAAACTGTTAAACAAGAAATTCAGTTATCTCAGAATGAAGTACGACAAGTACAGGAAAATGCTGAAGTCATTACGTTTAACGAGCAAGTTGTGAAGCATGAGCCGAATAATCAGTACGAAGAACAAACGGTGAGAACATCGACTTCTACATCAGTTGGACTGCTGGAACGTGAATCCGATATACCTGAAAAAGTAGAAGAGCTATTAGAAGTCGCCGCAACTACGGAAGCTGTAGTGGAAGAAGTTCCGGAAACGTTGAACGTACAAGAAGTACCGGAAATCCAAGAGGTGACAGATTTTCCGTCAGTTATAGAAGAGGAAGAGCCAATTGTTGACGAAACGGCAGACATAAAAGCACATTCTACTCAAGAAGTGGTAGCAGAGGAAGCTGAGACCATAATAGAAGCACCTCCAGTTAAAAGAATACCTTATGTAAAACCACCTCTTGATTACTTAGTACCGCCGGAGGAAATGGTGGAAGACCGCGACTGGATGGATGAACAAGGCGAAAATTTAGTGGAAGCACTATCGCATTTCCAGGTTCAGGCGCAAATTGAATCGATTGTTCAAGGACCGGCTGTTACACAATTTGAAATTACAGTAGGGCACGGGACAAAGGTAAGCAAAGTCCGCAATTTAACGGATGATATTAAATTGGCATTAGCTGCAAAAGATATTCGAATTGATGCGCCAATTCCGGGGAAACGATCAATCGGTATTGAGATTCCAAACCGGATTTCCCGTTCGGTGCGCCTTTCAGAAGTAACAGAATCAGCTTCGTTTAAAGATTCGGATTCACCATTGGAAGCAGCACTTGGTTTGGATTTAACAGGGAAGCCGGTCACAATTGACTTACGGAAAATGCCGCATGGTCTGATCGCCGGTGCGACAGGATCGGGTAAATCGGTATGTATTAACTCGATTTTAGTCAGCCTGCTGTATAAAGCAAATCCGAATGAATTAAAGCTTATGCTGATTGACCCGAAAATGGTAGAACTTGCGCCATTTAACCATATACCGCATTTAGTCAGCCCGGTTATTACAGATGTTAAAGCAGCGACAGCAGCGTTAAAATGGGCAGTTGAGGAAATGGAAAGACGTTATGAGTTATTTATGCACAGCGGTGCACGTAAAATAGAAGCATATAATAAAATGTGTGATGCAAATGGTATGTATGCACAGAAGCTTCCATACTTATTAATTGTCATCGATGAGTTGGCAGATTTAATGATGATGTCCCCGCAAGATGTGGAAGACAGCATTGTACGAATTACGCAAAAGGCCCGTGCTGCAGGAATACACTTAATTGTTGCTACACAGCGCCCATCCGTAGATGTTATAACTGGTCTGATAAAGTCCAATATTCCAACGCGTATCGCCTTTTCAGTATCATCACAAATCGACTCTCGCACAATTTTGGATTCACAGGGTGCCGAACGATTGCTGGGACGTGGAGATATGCTATATTTAGGAAATGGAATGTCGGCTCCAACCCGTATTCAAGGTACATTTGTAACAGATGATGAAATCGAAGAAATTATCGAGTATGTACGTGAACAAGGCGAGCCACAATATATTTTTAAACAGGAAGAATTATTAAAACGCTCAGAAACAATAGAGGAACAAGACGAGTTGTTTGAAGAGGTATGCCGATTTGTGTATGAACAAGGCTCAGCATCGACATCACTTTTACAACGCCGTTATCATATTGGCTATAATCGAGCAGCTAGATTAATCGATATGTTAGAGAGACATGGTTATGTTTCAGAACCAAAAGGAAGCAAACCAAGAGATGTATATATTACAGAGGAAGAGCTGTTTGAGCAATTCGGAGGCTAAAGCACCAGCAAGTTGAACAATTAAAAAAATTAGAATTGTCGTTCAATTATCGTAACGTGTATTTAGTGCTATAATGTAGGCATACTTTGAAACAATAAATTGATAATTCAATGGGGTCTTCGTATCCTAGGAGGGTTTTATAAATAATGACACGCTATCATTTTACAGGTATTAAAGGTTCAGGCATGAGTTCCCTGGCACAAATTCTATTTGATGCAGGAGAGCAAGTACAAGGTTCCGACTATGAAACATACTATTTTACGGAGCAACCATTACGTGACCGCGGAATAGAAATTTTAAATTTTGATGAAAACAATATTAAAGAAGGTTTAACAGTTATTGCAGGGAATGCATTTAATGATGATCATCCAGAGTTAGTGCGTGCACGCGAGTTGGGTGTTGAGGTCATTCGCTACCATAAATTTTTAGGTGAATACAGCAACCGCTATACTTCTATTGCCATTACAGGTGCACATGGTAAAACGTCTACGACTGGTTTAATGAGCCATGTTGTAGGCGGTTATATGCCGACATCGTATTTAATCGGTGACGGTACTGGTTCAGGTAAAAAAGATGCTTCATATTTTGTTATGGAAGCATGTGAATACCGTCGTCACTTTTTAGCGTATCATCCGGATTATGCAATTATGACGAATATTGATTTTGATCATCCGGATTATTTCACGAGCATTGACGATGTATACGATGCTTTCCAACAGCTGGCTTTACAAGTGAATAAAGCAATCATTGCTTGCGGAGATGATGAACAGCTTCAGAAAATTCAAGCAAATGTACCAGTTGTCTACTATGGTTTTGATCCTGCTAATGATTTTTCGGCGCGTAATATTGTAAAAACATCGGAAGGTACGGAATTTGATGTTTATGTACGTAATGAGTTTTACAGTAAATTCTTTATCCCGCTATTCGGTGACCATACGATTTTAAACTCGTTGGCGGTAATTTCACTGTGTCATTATGAAGGGGTTCCAGCAAAACTGATCCAAGAACGCCTTAATACTTATGGCGGTGTAAAACGTCGCTTTACTGAAACAAAAGTTGGCAATGCGATTTTAGTGGATGATTATGCACACCATCCGACAGAAATTGCGGCAACTTTGCAATCAGCTCGACAAAAATATCCTGATCGTGAAGTAGTAGCGGTATTCCAGCCGCATACCTTTACTCGAACTAAAGCATTTTTACAAAACTTTGCGGATAGTTTGAGCGGTGCCGACGCAACCTACTTATGTGATATTTTTGGTTCAGCACGCGAAAAACATGGAGAGCTTTCGATTCATGATTTAGCAAACTTAATCGATGGCTGTACTGTTTTAACAATCGAAACAGTAGATCAACTTAAAAAACATGAAAATGCCGTATTCCTGTTTATGGGAGCGGGAGATGTTCATAAATATCAAGATGCCTTTGAAGCAATTTTGAATTAATTGAAAAACAGCTTAACCTATAAGTAACAGGATAAGCTGTTTTTCCATACATAAAGTGAAACTACACTTAGGAGTTTTTTCACCCCCTACTGATTAGAAGAGGAACAGTACCTAAAACCGTTAAGTCCTGTACCGACCAACATCGTGTTGGTCCGAACCAATCGGGCTTTCAGTTAATGCGGGATAAATATAGAACTTCTATTCATAAAGGGTTTTATTCATCAAGAGATTGGGGAATATGAAAGCATGGACAAAATGGCCATTCACCTTTAGTGAATAAATAAATAACAAATTAAAAATATTCACGTAAGAAGAGCTTGTATTTCGTAAGGGTTATGCGGAAAAAATGCTTTTCTAGGAAAAGGATTGTCGCAATTTTTGTCGAATGTAATAAATGGAACTAGATAGAGGAGGTTATATTTGATGGAAGTATTACTTTATATTGCGGCATTAGTGGCTGCAATCGGATTTTTAGTCCTATGTGTAAGTATTGGTATGACTTTGTTTTCTGTTAAGAATACATTAAATTCAATTGCGGGAACAGTTGCCGGTATTGAAGGGCAAATGGAAGGCATTACACGTGAGACGACAAGCCTGCTTACAAAAACAAATGCATTGGCAGATGATATTTCAGATAAATCGGAGAAGTTAAATTCAGTAATGCATGCTGTAAAAGGTGTTGGGGATTCTGTGAATAATTTGAATTCATCAGTTCAACGTATTACAACATCGATTTCAACAGAAGTGCATAAAAATGAAGATAAGATTGCGCAAGTCGTTCAATGGAGCAATGTTGCGATGGGGATTGCAGACCAATGGCGTCAGCGCAAGCCGATTAATGAAGAAGATATTATTTATACGAGTACTAAAACAAATGAAACACCACCAAATTTAGGCCAGAAGTCAAAGTTTGGTTTCTTAAAACGCAAGTAATAGGGAAAATGACATTCAATAACAAGGGGGAGTTTTTAAAATGGAAGAAAAACGCGTAAACTATGATTATAAACGATTAGATGAATCGATTTATGATGATGAAAAAATTCACGTTAAGGATTTTGTTATCGGCGCATTGGTAGGCGGTATTGTTGGTGTAGCGACAGCTTTATTACTTACACCGAAGACAGGCAGTGAAATGCGTAATGATGTTGCGGTACAAGCTGTCACATTAAAGGATAAGAGTATTGAGCTTTCAGGCACTGCAAAGGAGAAGACAGCACAGCTTTCAACGCAATTAAAAGAACAATCTTCTTCAATTGTTGAAAAAGTAAAAGCGAAAACAGCGAAACAACCACCAGTTCTCGATGATGGAACAGCTTCATCAGAAGGTGAGGAACCACTGCCATTAGATAAAATGGTAGATGAAGAAGTACTAGCTGCTGAAGCTCCGGATCCGGATAGCGTAAATACAGACCCGGATATCGCCCCAAACTCAACACGCCATACAGATGTACAATAAGAAAAACGGCTCCCAATAATTATTGGGAGCCGTTTTTTTATTATTCAACAACCGGTTGATCGGTAAGCTGAATTTCAAGTTGGTCGCCACCGAATATTTCAGCATCAAATGAAGAAGGCTGTCCATTACGTAAAATCGTAAATGAACCTTTAAATGACGCAGGAAGCTGCCAGTTGGAAAAGCGAAAGATATCTTGATAAATCCATTTGCTTGTATCTTTTTCAATAATATTAATTGTAGCCCCATTCGGAACTGTTGCTTCACGTTGGACAACTTGACCGTTTACCAAAAACTCACGGGCAACCTTTACAAGTTCGACTTGTTCATGCTGGAATATTACAATCGCCTTTTCTTCCAACAACAAATTCAAATGTGCCGCAATTTGTTCAGCTGTTGGTAAATGACGCTGTTCAAATGTAATGATATCTCCATTTTGAATAGGGTAATGCAATTTTCCCGGCTTTCCGTTAATGAAAAGCTGTGATGAAAAATCAGGGAACGATACAGGTTTCCCATCGATATGAAGAAAATATGATTGGAACTGCTGCATATGGATAGATTGGTTCAGTGATTTCAAAACATCTTCCACCGTTTCGATTGTTTCGACGACAATTACGTCTCGGTCCTGTAAAGGAGTATCCAGTTTTACAATTTTACCGTATAGAAATACTTTCGGTTCAACATTGTATTCCTTTTCTTGAATTGTCACAGTCTTTACGGAAGCATGGTCAATAATGTCCCCTACAGTAACAGATGCGGCTGTCCCATCTTTTCCTGGTATCAGCTCTATTTGATCTCCATTTTTAATAAGGGATTTAATCGAAGCATTTTCACCATTCAATATGATCTGTGCAGGCTGTCCATGCTCACCTGGCACGAAAACATTTTGACCGTTCACTGTAATCGACAAACCGTGTCCGGGTTTGCCGTATAATTGTTTTGCTCTGACGTTCGCAGCCAAAAATGCATCACCGACTGTCATTTCCTTCAACTCAAATAGTCGTACAATTTGCTCGTTTACTTGAATTGACATGTAATGGATCGGTGATTTTTGTGCGGCAATCGCAATTCCAATCGGTGTCACAAGCTCAGGTGTCTCGGCAATATGTTGTGCACGTGTTAAATTCTGAATGGCATTCACATCACGTACCGCTACTCGGTTAGACGGCAAATTTAATGTTTTGCCGATTTCTTCAGGCAAGCGGGGTGTCAAACTCCCGCCGCCAACTAACATGACCGCTTTTGGAGGGGTGTTATTGTTTAACCGTAATATCTCCTCGCCAATGGACTTTGCCAAATTTTCAATTGCAGGATATATTGCTTTGATTACTTCTTCACGTGGAAAATATTCGTCAAATCCCAAAATATCCTGAATGAGAATTTCCTCGCTCGTATGCAATTGGCGTTTTGCCATTTCAGCGACTGGAAAGTCCAGTAAATAATGGTCACTTAAACTTTCGGTAATTTCATCACCAGCAGTCGGCACCATTCCGTATGCTACAACCGTACTTTTGTCTGTAATGGCAATATCTGAAGTTCCGGCACCAATATCAACAAGTGCCACATTTAATCGGCGCATTGAAGGAGGAATAAGTACATTGATCGCGGCAATCGGTTCTAACGTGAGGGCTTCCATTTCCAAATTGGCACGTTTTAATGCCGCAAGCAATGATTCCACGACAACGCGCGGCAGGAAAGTGGCAATCACTTCAACGGATGCTTCATCACCTTGCTGATCAAGGAGGCTCCCAATTTCTTCTCCATCCAAACGGAAATATAAAACCGAATAGCCTACACAGTAATAATGGTTATTTTTTGTATCTTCTTTATGAAGCAATAATTGCTGCTGAGCCTGTTGAACGGCTTGCAGCTCCAGGCGGTTAATATCTTCATCAGTAAAGATCGGTCGGTTTTTAATAGAAATAGAAACACTGGCCTGTTCGGTTTTTAATGCACGCCCGGCTGCTGCTACACTCACTTTCTCCAAAGGACCGTGAGTTTCTTCCAATTCAGTTTTAATCTCCTGTATAAGCTCCGCAACATACAGGACGTTATGTATTTGGCCATCAACCATTGCACGTTCTTTATGTTCTTTTACTAAAATATCGGCGACATGATATGTATTTGCATGCTGCTCTAAAATAATACCGACAACGGAGCGTGTTCCGATATCAAGTGCGAACAATTTGTTTGCCATATGAAAACGCTTCCTTTCTATTATTATCACAATATACTTTAGCGAGTTGAAGCGCTAAATTAAAAATGCGTGACATTCTACAATAGTTTGATTATAATAAGATTATTACTTAAAAATGTATCATACTTTTTATTTAACTGAAAGTGCCGGATACGCAAAGAAGAGGGGTAGAGGAATATGCATCAACAAGATTTAGAAAGCTTACGTAGCCAAATTGACAGCTTGAACTTAGAAATTTTACGTTTAATTAATGAACGTGCAGCAGTAGTAGAAGAAATTGGTAAGATTAAAGAAAAGCAAGGTGTCAATCGCTATGATCCGCTACGTGAGCGTCATATGCTTGACTTAATTAAAGAAAACAATAACGGTCCGTTAAATCAAATGACGGTTGATTATATTTTTAAACAAATCTTCAAAACAGCGCTTAAACAATTAGAAGCAGAAAAGAAAAAAGAACTACTTGTTTCACGTAAAGAAAAGTCAGAAGATACTGTCATTAATGTAAATGGTGAATTAATCGGTACAGGTGCTCCTTCTTTCGTATTTGGACCATGTGCAGTTGAGTCATATGAACAAGTTGCTGCAGTAGCTGCAACAATCCAGGAAAAAGGGTTAAAATTAATCCGCGGTGGTGCATACAAACCACGTACATCTCCGTATGATTTCCAAGGCTTAGGTCTGGACGGGCTAAAGATTTTAAAAGATGTTTCTAAAGAATACGGTTTAGGTGTCATCACTGAAATTGTAACACCTGCTGATTTAGACCATGCATTGGATTACATCGATGTAATTCAAATCGGTGCCCGTAATATGCAAAACTTTGAACTATTAAAAGCGGCTGGATCAACGAATAAGCCTGTCTTATTAAAACGCGGTTTAGCAGCGACAATTGATGAGTTCATCCATGCAGCTGAATACATCATGTCAAAAGGTAATGAAAACATTATTTTATGTGAACGCGGTATTCGCACATACGAAAAAGCAACTCGTAACACGTTAGATATTTCGGCAGTTCCGATTTTAAAACAAGAAACACATTTACCGGTAATGGTAGACGTGACGCACTCTACAGGTCGTCGTGATTTATTATTACCATGTTCAAAAGCGGCAATCGCTATTGGAGCAGACGGTGTAATGGCGGAAGTGCATCCAGATCCATCAATCGCATTATCGGATCAGCAACAGCAAATGGATATCCCGACATTCAACGCTTACTACGATGAACTTTTAAAATTCATGAAACAATACGAAGTGTCAAAATAATCATTAATAAGCCCATGTTGAGTCATTTCAACATGGGCCTTTATGTATTTCTGCATGTTTTATTTTGACGAATTGCAGTATAGGAAATTACAATTTTTTCTAAATACCTTATATAAGTGGGAGTAACATTGTGCAAAACGAAACTAGTTAAAATCAATTTTACGATTTAGCTAAAACACGGAATTTAGCGGTTGAGGATGTATTGGAGCAAGTACTCTATCCTTTAGTGCCACAAAAGCGCTAAATTAATGTTTGCGAAATTGCAGCGTTAGTCATCTATTTATGCAGTCATGCAGCAAAAGGAATGACGGGACAAGCGGTAGTATGGGATGGAGGATACACCGTTCAATAAAAAAATAGCGAATTTAAACAAGTGCTATCGTGTTGATAGCACACTTTTTGAATATTTTAAGACAATTGCTGAAAAAACCAGGTATTCACTAGGTTTTAGATTGAAAATAGAAATGAAAATATTATATGATGAAGCTATACATAACAATTAGTTCAACTAGTCGTTTATAAAAACTTGTATCACTAAGATAAAAAGGGGGAGAAACTTTTGACTGTCACAATTTATGATGTTGCACGTGAGGCGAATGTATCAATGGCAACCGTATCTCGCGTAGTAAATGGAAATCAAAATGTTAAGCCTGCGACAAGAAAAAAAGTGTTGGAAGTGATTGAGCGTCTCGAATATCGTCCAAATGCAGTAGCGCGTGGCTTAGCAAGTAAAAAAACAACATCAGTAGGAGTCATCATCCCTGATATTTCGAATAATTTAAATGCCGAGCTTGCAAGAGGCATTGAAGATATTGCGACAATGTACCGCTATAATATTATTTTAGCAAATTCAGATCAAAATGAAGAAAAAGAGTTGTCTTTACTTGATACGATGCTAGGAAAGCAAGTTGACGGTATTGTGATGATGAGTGAAGAGGTAACCGAAAATATTCAACGCGCAGTTGAAGCTTGTCCAGTACCGATTGTATTGGCAGGTTCAATCAGTTCCACTGAAAAAGTAGCTTCTGTAAACATTGACTACTATAATGCGGCATTTGAAGCTGTAGAAACACTAATTAATAATGGACATAATAGAATAGCATTTGTCTCAGGTCCGTTGCAGTATACAGTGAATGGTCAGCATAAACTTGCAGCCTATAAAGATGCTCTTGAAAAAGCAAACATTGAAATAGATGATGCTTTAATTGTTGCCGGAGATGGCTCTTATGATGACGGCTTGGAAAGCTGGGAGAATTTAAGTGAACTACAGCAACCGCCTACAGCCATTTTTGTCGGGAACGATGAGCTTGCAATTGGACTAGTACATGGCATTCAAGATAGCGGAAAAAATGTACCGAATGATGTTGAAATCATCAGCTTCGAAAATTCAAAACTAGCGCGCATGGTACGACCAAGACTTACAAGTGTTGTATTGCCTTTATACGATATTGGAGCAGTCGCAATGCGCCTATTAACGAAGTATATGAACAAAGAGGAAGTTGAACAGCAACATGTCATCTTACCTCACCGCATAGAAAAGCGTGGTTCGAGTAAATAACAAAAGCGCCTGTCAATCAGCTGACAGGCGCTTTGTTTTATTATAGCTTTATAATGTTGTCCGAACTTTATAGCAATCGTTACGAACGGTTTTTTTCTGTACGAATAATATGTAGTGCTTTTTCAAGCATTCGTGCATTTTTTTCCTCAATTTCTGCTTTACGCGGAATAGGATCATATAAAGGTTGTGGATCATGCCAAGTCGGGATTAGCGGAACAGGTGATTCCGATTGCCATTTATTAAGCCATTGCTGCGGTATCGGTCCAGTCGGAGCAGGCTGATCGGTCATTTCCGTCCAAATATGTGACCAGGCCCGTGGGACAACCCGCCAAATATCATACCCTCCGCCACCAACAGCAATCCAGCGACCTTCACAATATTCATGTGCCAATCTATGCGCAAGCTTCGGTATTTCTTTATAAATGTTCATCGTCCCGTATAAATGTGTAAGCGGGTCAAAATAATGTGCATCTGCACCATTTTGTGTCAAAACAACATCCGGTTTGAAGAATTCAAAAACTTCCCGCATTGACTGTTCATATATTTCCAAGAAGCTCTCATCTTCCGTAAACGCATCAATCGGGAAGTTAAAAGAAGTCCCGTACCCTTCACCATTCCCGCGTTCTGTTATATTGCCGGTACCCGGAAACAAATAGCGTCCTGTCTCATGAATCGATAATGTACATACATTCGGGTCATCATAAAAAGTCCATTGAACGCCATCGCCGTGATGTGCATCAGTATCTACATATAAAACACGCAGCCCGTACTTTTTCTGAATATATTTAATAGCTACACTGCTATCGTTATAAATGCAAAAACCGGAAGCTCTTCCTCGGAAACCGTGATGAAGTCCGCCGCCCAAGTTTAATGCATGCTGAGATTTACCTTGCAGTACTTGGTCGACCGCCTGTAAAGTCCCGCCAACTAACAATGCACTAGCTTCGTGCATATTTTTGAAAATCGGTGTATCTTCTGTTCCAATACCATATGGTTCCCCCTGTTGAGCTGTTAACTCGCCATGACCTGCTTTTTTTACGATTTCAATATACTGCAAGTCGTGGGCCAGCGCAATTTCTTCATCTATTGCAATACGAGCGGGGACGATATCCTCATCTTGGAGTGCACCGATACTTTTTAGTAAATCAATCGTTAAGTGTAATCGCTTATGGTTAAACGGGTGTGTGTCCGAAAATTTGTAAGTGAGTTGTTCTGGTGAATAAATAAATACAGCTTTTTTCATAATGTAACGCCAGGCAAGTTTGGCCACAATACATCGTATCCTTGCTTTCGCAATTCTTCAATAATATGCAGCGGATTGATTACTTGCAGACGGACACTTACAATTCGGGACTTCACATTTTCACCATCAGGATATACGAGAACACTTAATACATTTGCCTTGTTTTCATGGAATACTTTCGTTATCTCAAAAAGCATGCCGGGTTTGTCATTTACCCGAATATCAATTTTAGAACCAGGCTTATGTGCGCCTGTTAGTTCGATGTAAGTATATAGTAAATCTGTCGTCGTTACGATGCCGACTAGTTTTCCGGCAGTAACAATAGGTAAACAGCTGATTTTAGCATCATAAAAAGTCATGGCTACTTCTTCAACGAAGTCTAGCGGATGACCGACTATCGGATTTTTAACCATGATTTTCTCGATTGGGGCATCATAAATAGTAGAGTCTGGTTCTTCACGCAAACGAGATGGCAAAGCATTTTTCAAGTCATGGTCTGTAACAATTCCTACAACCAGTTTATCTTTGTTAACAATTGGCACATGACGGATATTTTTATCTCGCATAAGGCGTACAGCGTCACGTACTGTGTTTTCGGGCAGGAGTGTATGTATCTCTCTTTGCATAATTTCTTCGACAATCATTCTTCATTCCCCTTTGTGATAAGAATTAATACATGAAACGATTTCTAAAGCGAAGTCTGTCAAATCTCTCCATTGTCTCATTTTCGACACGTGCCCCTACACGCGCCATTAGACAGTTGGCAGGATGGGATGTAATTTCAGGATCATCTGTTGCATAATATTCGAAATTGACAGAAGTCATCATTCTCTCCATCATATTCCTATATTCCCAAACAGATAAACCAGTTCCTTTTAAATCCCAATGCCAGTAATATTCAGTTGTAATCACTAAATAATCTTCCATTGCATCATCCATAAATGATACTTCCAATAATTTTTTGCCTGCGCCGGATCCTCTAAAAGCAGGAATGACTTCAATGGCACCAAGCTCAATCATATTTGGAATCCGATCTTCAGACCAGCGTTCCAACGGATCTGGATAGAGATACGTAACATAGCCGACGATAAGGTTATCCTGTCGAATGACAATAATGCGCCCTTCTTCCAGCTTAGCAATCCCGACAAGGGCTTCATGCTGCTGATGGGAAGGTCTAAAAGCTTTTAAATCTTCATGTAATGTGTAGGTAGCTAGTTTTGCGGAAGAAACAGGTCCTTCTACTAAAACATTACCATTCTTCGTTTTGAATTCAAGACGATAATAATTTTTCACATGAATCATAATCACACCACCTGCTTTTAATAAATCTATTATACTCTATTTCATGCGAAAATACGCTTAAATTCGCGAGATGTAACTAAATTGATTGAAAGTTTTAAATATTTTGCCTATTATAGTATTTTTATTGTAAAATGATTGTAGTTTTTATTGAAAGGGGATTTTTCATGGGGATGAAAACAATGGAAAAGCTTGCAGTTATTCCGGGGGAACATAATTTAAAAAATTATGAGGAAACAGCTGCGACTCATGATTGGCAACATAGTGAAACAGCATTTTCTTGGTTTGAAACGGGGAAGGTTAATATTGCATATGAAGCAATAGACCGGCATACAACATCACACCGCAAAAACAAAGTCGCTCTTTATTATAATGATGGGAACCGAAAAGAAGCATATTCTTTTTATGATATGAAACGTCATACGAATAAAGCTGCGAATGTATTGAAGAAAAAGGCGGACTTAAAAAAAGGGGACCGTATTTTTATTTTTATGCCACGCACGCCGGAGCTTTATTTCAGCTTAATTGGGGCATTGAAAATTGGCGCGATTGTTGGACCATTATTTGAAGCATTTATGGAAGGTGCCGTATATGACCGTTTAATGGATAGTGAGGCGACAGCAATCATTACAACGCCTGCACTGTTGAACAGAGTACCGCTAGAAAAGCTGCCTCATTTAAAAACGGTTTTTGTAGTCGGGGAAAATATAGAAGAAACTGATAAGATATTAGATTTTAATAAATACTTTGCAGAGGCATCTCAAGAATTTGACATTGAATGGGTCGATAAGGAAGATGGCTCCCTTTTGCATTATACTTCCGGTTCAACAGGTGCTCCAAAAGGGGTATTGCAGGTCCATTATGCAATGGTTCAGCAATATCAGACAGCACAGTGGGTACTGGATTTAAAGGAAGATGATATTTACTGGTGCACAGCTGATCCTGGTTGGGTGACTGGGACAGCTTACGGAATATTTGGTCCATGGTTAAATGGTGTGACTAATGTAGTTATCGGGGGGCGTTTCAGTCCGCAAGCTTGGTATGGAGCAATTGAGGAATATGGAGTCACAGTATGGTATAGTGCGCCAACTGCATTTCGAATGTTGATGGGTGCAGGTCCGAACATTATCGGTAAATATAATCTTTCTACACTTCGTCATGTTTTATCGGTTGGTGAACCATTAAACCCGGAAGTAGTGAAATGGGGTATGGAGATTTTAAATCATCGTATTCACGATACATGGTGGATGACGGAAACAGGAGGCCATATGATCTGCAACTACCCATCGATGGATATTAAGCCGGGTTCGATGGGGAAACCTGTGCCGGGAATTTATGCAACGATTGTAGATGATCAAGGCAATGAAGTACCGCCGTATACGATGGGGAATTTGGCTGTCAAAAAAGGGTGGCCGGCGATGATGCGGCAAATTTGGGGGAATCCAGAACGCTATGAATCTTATTTCTTAAAAGGAGAATGGTATGTTTCAGGAGATTCTGCATTTAAGGATGAGGAAGGTTACTTCTGGTTCCAAGGTCGAGTTGACGATGTTATTATGACGGCTGGAGAACGAGTTGGACCATTTGAAGTGGAAAGTAGACTGCTTGAACATCCTGATGTAGTGGAAGCAGGTGTAATTGGTAAACCAGATCCGGTACGCGGTGAAATTATTAAGGCATTTATTTCATTGCGTGAAGGGGTAGAGCCTAGTGATGCGCTTGAAGCAAATATTCGGGACTTTGTAAAAACAGGATTATCTGCCCATTCAGCACCACGAGAAATTGAATTCAGAGATAAGTTGCCGAAAACTCGAAGCGGTAAAATTATGCGCCGCGTGTTAAAGGCGTGGGAACTCGATTTACCGGCAGGCGACTTATCAACAATGGAAGATTAACTTTATATGCCGGTACTTCTTAAATCAGGGCGCTTACATATGTAGGCGCCTTTTGCGTTGTTATTTTACGATAATTTAGAATAATCTACAATTATATAAAAATACAGTTGACTAAATAAATATACATACTTATACTTATTTTTATCATTTAGAATTTCGTAAAAATTTTTTCGGCTATATAAAAATGACGAGGTGACAACATGAAAGCAGGTATTATTGGTGCAACAGGGTACGGCGGACTAGAACTACTACGGTTTTTGCATAATCATAAAGAAGTAGAAGATATTGGATTATTTACATCCTCTGATGAAGGAACTCGATTTTCGGATAAATTTCCACATTTAACGGATATTTATAATCAGCCATTACTTAAATTGGACGATGATGCATTGGCGGAATACGATGTTGTATTTGCAAGTACGCCGTCTGGGGTATCAAGTACGATTTTCCCTTCTTTAGTTGAACGGGGACCAAAATTAATTGACTTATCCGGGGACTTCCGGCTGAAAAATTTAGCAAGCTATGAAACTTGGTATAAAAAAAATCCGGCTCCACAGGAAGTGGTGGACCGAAGTGTATACGGATTAACGGAGTGGAATGGTCCGGCTATTGAAAAAGCCGATTTAATTGCCAACCCGGGCTGTTATCCAACGGCTGTTTTATTATCCATATTGCCTCTTATAAAACATCGGTTAATTGATCCGAGCTTCTTGGTCATCGATGCGAAGAGCGGAATTTCAGGAGCAGGTAACAAACCATCACAAGCAACGCATTTCAGTGAAGCAAATGAAAGCTTCTCAATTTATAAAATTAATGAACACCAGCACATTCCAGAAATCGAACAAGCGATTTCAATGTTTACTGATATCGAAACAACAATAACATTTAATACTCATCTAGTCCCGATGACACGCGGTATTTTAGCAACTTCCTATACACAAGTAACGGATGGTGTAACACAAAATCAATTAGTGGACTGTTTAACAGAAACGTATAAAAACCATCCATTTGTCCGTGTCATTGAACAGGCATCCGCAGTAGGAACAAACCGTGTGAAAGGTTCGAACTATTGCGATATATATGTGAAGCTTGATGAAAGGACAAATCGGGCAACGATTATCGGTGTGATTGATAATTTAGTTAAAGGAGCGGCCGGCCAGGCAATTCAGAACATGAATGTCCAATTCGGCCTCCCGCAGCAAACAGGCTTACAACTCGTTCCGCATTTTATTTAACTTAAGGGAGGGTCATTAGATGACTTCAACAATAGAAATGAAAAAATTATCAAGCAAAAATATCGTATCACCAAAAGGGTTTACTGCAGCAGGTGTTCATTGCGGACTTAAACATAAGAAAAAAGATTTAGCGATTCTAATAAGTGAAGTACCAGCAAGCGTTGCCGGTGTATTTACGACAAATGCAGTTCAGGCAGCACCGTTAAAAGTAACAAAAGAAGTTGTATATGAAACGAAAAAAATGCAGGCGATCATCGTAAATTCAGGAAATGCCAATGCATGCACAGGGAAACAAGGATTATTGGACGCATATGAAATGCAACTGCTTGCCGCAAAAAAGCTTGGCATTGCATCTAATTTGGTAGGGGTAGCCTCAACGGGTGTCATCGGGGAAATTATGAAGATGGAGCCAGTTAAAAAAGGTGTGGAGCTATTAAATCCGGATTCAAAGCTAGAAAGCGGTATTGATTTTTCTCAAGCAATTTTAACGACAGATACAGTAATGAAAAATACAACTTATGCAACGATCGTTGATGGCAAGGAAGTAATTGTCTCAGGAACAGCCAAAGGCTCTGGGATGATTGAACCGAATATGGCGACAATGCTCGGGTTTATTACAACAGATGCCAATATTGCATCAGAAGAGCTGCAAAAAGCTTTATCGAGTGTAACGGATTGCACATTCAACTCAATTACAGTTGATGGAGATACATCAACGAACGATACAGTTATTGTAATGGCAAACGGCATAGCGGGAAACGAACCGCTATCTCCTGCACATCCGGACTGGGAAAACTTTTACACAGCACTACGTCTCGTATCAGAAGATTTAGCAAAGTCAATTGCACGTGACGGGGAAGGCGCGACAAAGCTGATTGAAGTAGAAGTGGATGGAGCAGTTTCAGATGAAGAAGCACGTAAAATCGCGAAGACAGTTGTAGGTTCACCACTAGTGAAAACAGCAGTATTTGGCTGTGATGCAAACTGGGGACGTATTATTGCAGCAGTTGGCTATTCCGGAGCTGTAATCGATCCTGATAAAATCACAATTAAAATTGGTGGTGCAACAATGGTGGAAAATGGCGAACCAATTAAGTTTTCCGAAGAAGAGCTAATCGAAATATTAAAACAGCATGAAGTAAAAATATATGTGTCGCTTGAAGTCGGTAAAGGGCACGGATTTGCATGGGGGTGTGATTTGACTTATGACTACGTTCAAATCAACGCATCATACCGCTCGTAAAATGGTCATCAAGCTTGGTGGCAGTACATTAGAAGGTCTTAATGAGACCTTCTTTCACAGTTTTAAAGCATTGCAGGAACAAGGTATCCAACTCATTATTACCCATGGTGGAGGACCTGCGATCAACCGCGAATTAGCTGCTGCCGGAATCGAGTCACATACAGTAAATGGACTGCGTGTAACGAGTGAAGAAATGATCGATATAGTACAGTCAACTTTAATCGGAAAAGTAAATCCTTCACTCGTCCATGAGCTCCATTCAGCAAATATTTCTGCCATTGGACTGAATGGATTTGATGGCGGGTTGCTAGAGAGTGAATTTTTAGATTATGAAACTTACGCATATGTAGGAGAAGTGAAGCATGTTAATATTAATATGTTAAACTCTTTGACGGAAGCTGGAATTGTACCTGTCATTGCCTGTATCGGTGCAACGAAGGATGGGCAGGCGCTGAACATTAATGGTGATACAGTGGCAAGTGAAATTGCATTGGCTGTCGAGGCAGATTGTCTCCTGCTTGTGACGGATGTCGCCGGTATTCGCATACAGGATGAATACCAGACGGAAGTGACACCAAGCTTAATCGAAAAATGGATTGACGAAGGGCAGATATACGGTGGAATGATTCCGAAAGTGCAAGGCGCCCTTAATTGTTTGAAGGCAGGCATTCCTTCTGTACAAATTGTTAATGAAACTTTAACAGGGACGACTATTTTAAGTGAGGAGCTAGTGAAATGAGTGCATTATTCCAAAATTACGCAAGAAGACCTTTTGCTATTGTCGAAGGAAAAGGAACAGAAGTATTTGATACGACAGGGAAAAGATATTTAGATTTTACGAGCGGCATTGCTGTTTGTAGTTTAGGGCATGCACATCCATTAATCGTTGAAGCGATTCAAAAACAAAGTCAAAAGCTGTGGCATATTAGTAACTTATTTGAAAGTCCAGGACAGGAAAAACTTGCTGCATCATTAGTGGAAGATTTGCATTTATCGTATGCATTTTTCTGTAATAGTGGTGCAGAGGCGAATGAAGCAGCTATTAAATTAGCACGAAAGCATACAGGGAAACATAAAATCATTGTGTTTGAACAGAGCTTTCACGGACGTACATTTGGTGCGATGAGCGCAACTGGACAAGATAAAGTACGTAAAGGCTTCGGTCCTTTAGTAAGCGAGTTTATTACATTGCCGTTTAATGATGTCGAAGCATTAAAAGCTGCAGTTGATGCAGATACTGCTGCAATTATGCTAGAAATGATTCAAGGTGAAGGCGGAGTAAATCCTGCAACGGATGAATTCGCGAAAGCCATTCATGAAATTCAGCAATCATCGGATATTTTAGTTATTGTTGATGAAGTACAAACAGGTATCGGACGTACAGGAACACGTTTTGCATATGAACAGACAGCTATCAAACCGGATATTGTTTCAATGGCAAAAGGTCTTGGTGGCGGTTTCCCGATTGGTGGGATCCTCGGGACAGAAAAGCTGTTTAATACATTTAGTGCCGGTACGCACGGTACGACATTCGGCGGAAATCCATTAGGTGTTGCCGTTGCACAAACAGTTATTGATCAAATATTCAATGATGCCTTTTTGGATAATGTTAAACAAAAATCGGCGTATTTTATTGAAAAACTGGAAGAAGCTTTTCCGGAAGATAAATATTCAGTTCAAGGAAAAGGGTTAATGCTTGGTCTAAGCCTTGGTGGCGAAGATGTGGCACCATATGTTGCAGCATTGGATAAAGCTGGTCTATTAACGGTTGCAGCCGGCCCGAAAGTGATTCGATTATTACCACCTTTAACAGTGCGCGAACAAGAAATTGATGAAGCAGTCAATTTACTAAAAGATGTTTTAAAAACGGAACAGTTATCAATTTAATCGCATTAAAAAATCTCACCAACTTTATAAGTTGGTGAGATTTTTTTGCTTTTATTCTCCTGAAGGTTCTGGTTCGACTGGATCGACGTCAACTTCAATCTCGTCCAGGTCTTCAACTATTTCCCCAGGTACAACATTTTCTTCAACTTCATCTTCTTCTGTTTCCGGTGGAGCAGGTGGAGCAGTTTCCACCACTTCTCCGACTTCATTCGAATAGCCTGATTCCAATCCTGTAATATCGACTGCTACAACGATGTAGCGAACGCCTGGTGAAACAGACACCCGGTATCCTTCATAAGATTTTAATGAACGTACAAGCGATCTACCCTGGTCGGTAACGCTATATACGCGATAGCCAACAACATCATTTGATGGAGAGGCTGTCCATGAAAGAGAACTGTTTGACAATGTAGCAAAAACAGGTTGCGGTGGTGCACTGTCTGCCGAGAATGGTGCGCCGGTTACAACGCCCTTACCTGAATTGAATGACAATAATTTTGAAGCGTCTCCACCTAGTTTGCCTAACATGCGGTCAACAAAGGCCCGATTTAAACCGAAACCACTCATCTGAACAAACTCAGTAGGTGTATTCGGTAATGCAGCATATGTGTTGCCGTTAATTACAACCGATGTGGAAGATACAAAGCTATCATCCGGCTGTGTCGGTAAAAATACATTTTTATTAAATAAATCGGAAGTGACTAAACCGGCATTGGCGCATGAAGTAGAAGGTGCCAGACCTGAAATACCACAAAATGATCTTGTCACAACGCCTTCAGGTTTTTTGAATGTTTCTTTCGTACCGATTAATTCCGGGTCAATGTCATAAAGCGTATTTAAGTACTTTGCCCATAAACGGTTTACACGCTGACTTGGATGCTGGTAACGGTTATTAAATGCATAAAGGGTGCGCAGCTTTTCGTAACCCATCCAGACACCTACCGATATATTCGGGTTATATCCGACAAACCAAACATCGTTATGGTCCTGTGTTGTACCAGTTTTGGCAGCAAAGTCAGACGAGAATTTTAACTGGCTTTTTGCCAATGTTCCAGTTCCGCCCTGCTTCAAAACGTCACGCAGCATATCGGTCATCATATATGCTGTTTCCGGTGCAAATACTTTCACAGGCTCTACTTTATGTTCATAAATAATATTGCCGTCTAAATCTTCAATGCGATCAATCATGTAGGCATCGATAAATTGTCCATTATTGGCAAATGTTGCATATGCATTTGTGTTTTCTTCAACTGAAGCACCAATAGTTAAACTGCCCAGAACTGTCGAGCTGTTTTCGTAATCATCCGGCACTAATTTAGAGAAGCCCATCTTTTCCAAATAAGTTGCAGGACGACGGTCTAAAATGGAATCATATAAACGTGCTACTGCCAAGTTTTGCGATGAGGCAACCGCCTGGCGTGCTGGAATAATTCCTAGTTCCTGGTTCGGATTATAGTTCACAGGATCCCAACCGGTAACCGGGTGTACAAATTTCACATCAACAACAGGGCTTCCTGCTCCGATGACACCGTAATCAAGCGCTGGTGCGTAGGCAAGTAACGGCTTCATTGTTGAACCGTTTGAACGGAATGCATTAGTTGCATGATTTACTTGTGTAATACTATGGTCGCGTCCGCCAACAAAACTTAAAATGCGGCCGGTACTATTTTCAATAACAATACTTCCTGTTTGTACAGGTACATCCACTTCGATTTCTTCGCCTGTTTCAGGATCTTTTTCTTTCTTCTTATATGTTTGTCCGTATAAAGTGAACTCCTCCGTCACTTTTTTCATGGAATCATACATATCTTTATTGATCGTTGAGTAAATACGGTAACCGCCGGAACGTATTGTACGGTCGGCCATTATTGTATACTTTTCATTTAGGTTCTCTTCCTCTTTTAAACGATCCGGGTCAATGCCGTCTTTTTCGGCGAGTATTTTCGCAAAAATTTCTTTAGAACGGAGTTCAAGCTCAGCTGTTAACCAAGGATATTTTTCTTCCGGACGGATTTCATACCCTTTGAAGTCTTTCGTAATATCGTACGCAATTGCTTCGTTAAATTCTTTCTCGGTAATATAACCCGCCTCTTGCATACGATAAAGAACCGTTTTCATACGGTCAATACCTGGCTGTATCCCTTCCGCACTTTTTTGCTCACCTTTATTTGTAAAAGGTGTGTAGGTGAAAGGTGCCTGAGGGATACCGGCAATATAGGCAGCCTGCGGTAAATTTAATTTAGATGCGGACACACCAAAAATTCCTTGTGCAGCCGTCTCGATACCGGCAATATTACGACCTGAAGAATTTCGGCCGTACGGGATAATATTTAAATAGGCTTCGAGTATTTCTTCTTTTGTCATAAAATGTTCCAAACGGTACGCAAGTAAAATTTCCTTTGCTTTACGTTCATATGAAACTTCATTCGTTAATATTTGGTTTTTTATTAATTGCTGTGTAAGGGTAGAGCCACCTGTCTGTGTAGACGAGTTGGATACGTCTTGCAGTAATCCCCGTAATACCGCTTTTGGAACAATGCCGGTATGCTCCCGGAAATATTCATCCTCTGTAGCAAGTACAGCATTAATTAAGGATGGGGATATATTAGCTAGCGATGTTTCACGTCGGTCTAAATCAGTTCGGATCTTTCCTATGTAAATATCGTTCGCAAAATAAAGTTCACTTGTTTCTTCATAGCTGAAAATTTGTTCGCGCATTTCTTCTTTCGATCGCAAAGGTTCATCCTTTGTTAATGATGCGAAGTAACCTGCGCCTACACCTCCGACAAACAACAGTGTCGCAGCTATAAAAATAATCGCCAGCAATGTTAAATTCCAGAATACACCGCCTCCAATTCGGACGTAGCGCATTCGTTCTGAAGAAGCAAGGATATCGATTTTTTTATTAAATTTTTCGAGCCATTCTCTCACATCATCGACCTCCTAAAATCTTGTTTATTATAGCATATTTGATATATAAACGAATATAAATATTGACATCAACTATTTTCTAGGTAGAATAGAAAATATAAATTTCAGGCAACGAAGAGTTTGCAGTAATAAATGTGTTCCCTGCAAAGAGAGCTAGCGGTTGGTGAAAGCTAGACATAGCGCATTTATGAATTACGTACTTGGAGCCTGAACGGATCGTGTCACGTTATAGACGCTTAAAGTGGAAGAAAGAGACTGAAATTTCTTCAAGCCGGGTGGTACCGCGTTAAACTGAAATTTGACGTCCCTGCATGCATTTGCGTGTAGGGACTTTTTTATTTTCCTTACAAGTAAATGACGCATCATGAAAAAGGAGAGAAAACAAATGACAAACGAATTACTGCAAGACTTGGAATGGCGCGGATTGTTATACCAACAAACTGACGCGGAAGGTATGGAAAAGCTTTTAGACGAGGAGAAGGTTTCCCTATACGTAGGTGTTGACCCGACAGCGGACTCGATGCATATCGGTCATATCGTGCCATTGCTTACATTACGCCGTTTCCAAAAAGCAGGTCATACACCGATTTTATTAGTTGGTGGAGCGACAGGTACAGTAGGGGATCCATCTGGCCGTTCAGAAGAGCGCCAATTACAGACGATGGACCAAATCGAAAAAAATGTGCAAGGACTTAAAAAGCAAATGGAGCGCTTATTCGACTTTTCATCGGATGCGGCAAACAGTGCTGTTCTTGTAAATAACAATGACTGGGTTGGTCCAATGTCATTAATCGATTTCCTTCGTGATTACGGGAAACTGATCAATGTAAACTACATCTTAAATAAAGATACCGTTGCATCACGCCTTGATTCAGGTATTTCGTTCACTGAATTTGCATACACATTAATCCAAGGTATCGACTTCAACCACTTGTATGATCATCACAACGTTCGAATTCAAGTAGGTGGTTCGGATCAGTGGGGCAATATTACAACGGGCTTGGAAATGATTCGTAAAACACATGATGAAAATGCGAAAGCGTTCGGTATTACAATTCCGCTTGTAACAAAAGCAGACGGTACAAAATTCGGTAAAACAGCGGGCGGCGCTGTATGGCTAGATGCTGCTAAAACATCTCCATACGAGTTCTACCAGTTCTGGATCAATACAGCGGATGCCGATGTCGTGAAATACCTGAAAATCTTCACATTCCTGACACGCGAAGAGATTGAAGGTCTTGCAGTAAGTGTTGAAGAAGAGCCGCATCTACGTAAAGCACAAAAAGCGCTGGCTGAAGAAATGACACGTCTGATCCACGGTGAAGAAGGTCTGGAAGCAGCAGAGCGTATTACAAAAGCATTATTCTCTGGTGATTTAAAAGCATTATCAGTAGAAGAAATGAAAGTAGCCTTCTCTGGTGTACCTTCTGTAGAAGTGGCAAAAGAGGATAAAAATATCGTGGAATTAATCGTAGAAGCAGGGATTTCTTCTTCAAAGCGTCAAGCACGTGAAGATGTTACGAACGGTGCAATTAGTGTGAACGGTGAAAAAATTACGGATCTTGAATATGTAATCGATTCGAAAGACCGTTTGGATGATGCTTTTGCAATTATCCGTCGCGGTAAGAAAAAATACCATATGGTGAAATTTGCTTAATTAATTTAAACGTCTTGGAAAGCAGTTTTCCAAGACGTTTTTTTAAAAGGAATTTCTATTTTCATAAAGAACGTATAGGTTAGGGGTGAAAGTATGGAAAATAAATCTTATTTAGGGAAAATTATTATTTCGATTTTTGTATTACTGACTGTTTGCTTTTTTACTTTCATATTGTTATTTATTGTAGCGTTTAGCGGTAACATTCATTATATACCGTTGGTGATTTCAGCTGCGGTCATATTATATATTGGTTTTGTGCTTGTGATTTTTGATGTGTTTTATAAAAACAGTAAACGTGTAAAAATCTTTTGGACAATTGCAGGAATCGTTTTAGTCGCCTGTTCGGTCCAACCTGTTTATAAATGGTTCGATGATCGGGTGCCTACTGTAGACGCAGAAGTGGATATTTATCAATATGAGCCGTTTACAGATAAAAATAAATTAGTTCAGTTGGATAAGAAGCCGACTTTAAAGCTAGAGGAACCTTTACCTAAAATCGACGGTGCAACGGCTTTGTATCCATTGTATGCCGCCATTACTGAGCATATATATCCGGAAAAAGAATACAATCCATACAAGAGCGAAGTGGTGGTCAACCAGACTCATGAAGCCTATACGAATCTGATTTTCGGAAATACGGACATGATTTTTGCAGCTGGTCCTTCCGATTCCCAAATTAATCAAGCCGAACAACAGGGTATTAAACTTCATTTGACGCCGATCGGAAAAGAAGCGTTTGTCTTTTTCGTCAACAGTAAAAATAACGTCAATCGTTTATCACTCGATCAAATTAAAGGGATTTATGCTGGTGAAATTACAAACTGGTCAGAAGTGGGCGGAAAAGATGATGCAATCCGGGCGTTCCAAAGACCTCAGGACAGTGGATCGCAAACAGCACTGCAACGTCTAATGGGGGATACCCCTTTAATGGAAGCACCAACGGAAGATATAGCGACAGGTATGGGTGGAATTATCAATGAAGTGTCCCAATATAAAAATTATAAAAATGCAATCGGTTATACTTTCCGTTACTATTCAAATGAGATGGTTAAAAATAAAGAAATCAAACTCTTGGAAATCGATGGAGTTGAACCGACAAGAGAAACGATCCGCAACAATACGTATCCGATCGCTTCCGAATTTTATATTGTGACAGCAGGCGAGCCAACAGGAAATGTTAAGAAACTGATTGATTGGGTGCTGTCGGAAGAAGGGCAGACATTAGTGGAAAAGGCTGGCTATGTATCTCTTAAATCTGCCGAATAGTAAAAGATTGGTATGCTACTAAAGGAGCAATAACTTTGTATCACCCTAAAAATATCAGTATAATAGAATGTATACATATTTTTAGGGGGATGTTATTTTGAGTGAGCAATTAACAGGTACTGTCGATGATCGACATGCCATATTAAGCATTGCTGTTAAACCCCGAGATACTATTCGTTATGTGTTAACAACTAAAAAGTTATCTTATTTCATTTTCGTTGGTATTATCGGAGTGTTTGCTAGCAATTTAGTCAGCTTTATCGGTAGTGAATTTACAGGGCAATATACAATAGGGGATATCGTTTATTCAACATTTCTATTTAGTTTAATACTGTATTTTCTTTCTACAGTTTTATCGGCAGGCGTATTGACACTATCAGCAAAAGCGTTCGGTGGTATAGGGAAGTTTAAAGAAATGTTCCGTATGATCAGTGTGACAATGATTCCTTATATTTGGATATTGCCGGTTCTACTGTTCTGGATGCAATTCGCACCACAGTCATTTTTCACGATTTCCTATATGGAAACGTCACTAGGTGATTTGATTCTGCAATTTGTTTGTGGAACACTAATTATTATTAGCAGTATTTGGACATATGTCATCACAGTTATTGGGATCTCAGAAGTTCACCGCATTTCTAAGTGGAAAGCATTTTTTGCTTCGTTTATAGTAATTGCTGTACTAGGAGCAAGTTTCTTTGTATTTTAAAATATATTGTTAAAATTGTGACGTATTCTAATTATACGTTTAAATTAAAAGATGCTGTCGCTATATAAGCGTACAGCATCTTTTATATTGTTAGCGGGCTGTATTGTCTGAGTGTTCAGGAAAAAGCTAAGTACACTGTCAATGAATTAAAAATTAAAAGGGTCACTGGGGGAAGTGACCCTAATGGCGTGAAAAGCAGTAATAAGTAGTTGGAATTATTCCTGGCTAGCTAAAAATTTTTTGTGAATCGATGCTATTAGTAAGCAAAAGTAGCGCCGACAATAATTAAAAGAATGAATAGAACAACGATCAGAACGAAAGTTGAGCTATTACCGCCGCTGTTACCACCGCCACCACAGCCGTAACCGCCGTAACCACCGTAGTTTCCTTGATTTTGATATCCTTCATATCCGTAACCCATTTAATTCACCCCCTTTCCTCGTTATCCTATTCAACGAAGAAGAGTTGATCGGGGCGATTGAACAAATTTTTAAAAAAAGTTTTGCCCAAATTAATTTAATTAAAAAAACCACCAAGAACCTGATGAACAGGGCTTGATGGTTTGATCGAATATATCTGAAGCTCGAAAGATTAACGAGAGTAGAACTCTACGATGAATTGTTCGTTGATTTCAGAAGATAATTCAGAGCGCTCTGGTAAACGTACGAAAGTACCTACTTTAGAGTCTGCATCGAATGATAAATATTCTGGTACGAAGCTGTTTACTTCGATTGATTCAGCAACAACTGAAAGGTTAGCTGATTTCTCACGTAAAGAGATCGTTTGACCTGGTTTTACTGAGTAAGATGGGATGTCAACGCGGTTACCATCAACTAAGATGTGACCGTGGTTAACTAATTGACGAGCTGCACGACGAGTGCGAGCTAAACCTAAACGGTAAACTAAGTTGTCAAGGCGAGTTTCAAGTAAGATCATGAAGTTTTCACCGTGTACACCTTGTAATTTACCAGCACGTAGGTAAGTGTTTTTGAATTGACGTTCAGTCATACCATACATATGACGTAATTTTTGCTTTTCAGTTAATTGTAGACCGTACTCTGATTTTTTACCACGAGAGTTCGGGCCGTGTTGACCTGGTGCGTAAGGGCGTTTTGCAATTTCTTTACCTGTGCCGCTTAATGAAATACCAAGACGACGAGATAGTTTCCAAGATGGACCTGTATAACGAGACATAATTGTGTCTCCTCCTTAAAATTGGTTTTTGTTGTAAAAGAAAAAACCAGTTGTACCCGACATTAAACGGTATTCTATTTTCATGTATCTTCGCCCATGCAGCCGAAAGGGTTACACAATACACCATTCTGTTACACAGAAGGAATAAAATACTACATTTAAGTTATACAACTACTGCATTCATTTTACACAAAGGCTATTGTATCTTTTTTTTATCTATCCGTCAACAAAGGTGTGTTACTTTTTGAATATAATATGAGAGAAAGAAAATAAAAATATATTTTCATTTTATGGGTATTTAATCATAAAAGTGGGTAGTAGATAAGAATGGGAAAATGCTCGAATGTTCAAAAAACAATTCAAATTGAGGTGTTTATTAGAAAAATATAACAAAATTGAATAGTCAATAAGACATGAAATGTGTATACTTGAGGTTAAGTAAAAAGAACCGACATCGCAATAGTAAAAGAAAAGGTGATTTAATGGTGGAAAATCAACAAAAGATTGATCAATTTAAATCGGATATCTTAAGCCTTTGTATGAATACGAATTTACAACGAAGTAAATTTTATGATTACTTTTTTCTATTAAAAGAAAACCTAATCAAACACTTTAATATGGAGCATTGTTTTTTATTTCATGTAAGCGAAAATAAATTGAAACCGATCGACAACTTAGAGTTACTGAATGTTGATGTAACATTAGATTTAATACAACCCTATTTTAATGGTAATAAAGTTGTGAAGTTACCCGGGTTTTTTAGAGAACAGCCGTATTTTAAAAATCATACGGACGTTATGCCACTTATAATAAACAAAAAAATAGAAGCTATTATTATATTTAAATATAATCCTGAAAATGCACCTATACAAGCAGTGCTGACAGAAGAAATTGTAGGGGCGATATCCGCTTCCTATTCATTTTTAACTAAAAAATTTGAAGTTTATTCGAATGAGCAAAAGTACCGTAAATTATACGGGATGACAGACCTTTTCCATTCGACGATGGATATAGATGTAATTTTGGAAAATGTCCTTATAACAATAGAAGAAAATTTTCCGGGTCTGGAAGTTGAACTGATATTGTCAAATGACCAAGACCGTCAAACAAGAGTGAAAATAAAGCCTTTCGACTATTTGTCGGAACGCCCTGCAACAATCGAATCTTTCGTATCGGGAGAATTGAAAGAGGATATAGCCGTTGAACAAAAACGTCGATTATTAAATGTGCCTATAAAAGGGAGACAAGCAATCTACGGAATTTTACAGGTGAAAGCACCCGTCAATTACTCCTTTACAAGTCCAGAAAAAGAATTCATCCGGATGCTTGCCCAAGCTTCAGGAAATGCTTTGGAAAACGCGAAACTCTATCATCAATCACATCGTCTCATCACGGATTTACAGTTGATCAATGAAACTTCCCATCGTTTAAATATGAAATTGACGATCAGTGAAATGCTTTTATTTTTACAAAAGCAAATGCTGAAATCTTTTCAGCCTATGGAAATTGGCTTCCTGTTTAAAGAAGATGAAAAGTATATCATGACTGAAGTGTGTACAGAGCTTTTCAATCATCTAGCATGTAACGTATATATTCAGCATGTGGAAAAACATTTCCAGTCGACACAAGACCCTTTGTTTATTGCTGATTTTAGCCGTCTTATTTCAGGAGACATTGAGTATAAGTCGATAATGGCTATTCCAATGATTGTAGAAGAAGATATTATCGGGTTTAGCATTGTATTGCATAAAGAGTCGTATTTTTTCTCCTTTGATAGCTTCAAGTTAATGCAATCGCTTATTCACCATTCGTCATTAGCGATTTCCAATTCGGTATTACGTGAACAACTTCAAGAGATGGTGGATCGAGATCATTTAACAAAGCTTTACGCAAGAAGTTTCTCCGATTCATACGTGGAAAAGGCTATTCAAAAGGACGATTCAGGGATGTTTCTGTTAATTGATATTGATAACTTTAAAAAGGTTAATGACACATACGGGCATCAAGTCGGCGATGATGTTATTGTACAAATTGCTAGACGACTGCAAAATGAAATAGGGAAACGAGGCATTTGCTCACGCTGGGGCGGTGAAGAACTCGCCATCTATATTCCGAATATTTCAGACAGAGAAGCAATTGAAATCTCAGATGCAATTGTACAAATGGTACCAAATGTAACAAATCCTTCTGTTACGGTTTCTGCGGGAATGATTACGTGGCATAAGAGCAGCCGCCCGGATTTTAAAAATATGTTTTTGCAAGCCGACATTGCACTTTACCATGCAAAGCGAAACGGAAAAAATCGTCTATGTGTATATGAAAAACCTATGGAACTACAATATTAAAGGGAGTACCCGGAAACTTTCGGGTACTCTCTTTTTAGCGATTAAATATGTTTTAACAGTACATCCACAAATTTTTCCAAACCATCTTTATCTTCAGAAGTAAAACGTGCTTCAATCGGGCTATCGATATCTAAAACACCTAGAACAACACCATTTTTTATTAAAGGAATAACGATTTCCGATTTTGATGCAGCGTCACAAGCGATATGACCAGGGAAAGCGTGAACATCGTCTACAACCATTGTTTGCTCCTTCGCAACCGTTGTACCGCAAACACCGCGCCCGACAGGAATTCGTACACAAGCCGGCAAGCCTTGGAATGGTCCAAGCACCAATTCGCCTTCATTCATTAAATAAAATCCAACCCAATTAATTTCTTTTAAGAAAGTATTTAATAAAGCTGAAGCGTTACTTAAGTTAGCGATTAAGTTATTTTCCCCTTCCAACAGTGCATCCAGCTGTTTTGATAGCTGATTGTACTGTTCTGATAGTGTCCCATTATAAGTAATATTTCCAAACATAGAAACCTCCGATTAAAAAGTTATTTTTTTCTGTAGTAATTCATAATGCTGATGTAAATCCGCTGCCGTATGGGCATCCGAGCCAAAAATAATTGGAATTTGTAAATCAATTGCCTGTTTCACAAATGGATATGGAGGGTATGGCTCCTTACAATACGGTTTACTTAGACCAGCACTATTAAAATCAAGCTCATAATGATCAGCCTGCATCATCTTCAATAATTCATTGATGTCAGCGGCATCATCGATCTGTTCGTTGTGGGCAAGCTGAAATTTATGAATTAATGTTGGATGTCCTATACGTTTAGGTTTGTATAAGCCTAAATCCGCTATAATCGACTTTTTCACAGTTTCGTAATATAGCTTATACATAGGAAGAATGCCGCCAACCTTATTGGCAAATTGTAAATATACTTCTTGTGAAAAGTCAATACATACATACTCGTCTTGGAAATTCAAAAAGTGTACGGATAATATCGCATCATTGATTAATGGGCCGACTTCATTCAGAAATTGTTTTGTTTCCTGTTCAAAGCCGACAATGTAGTCGACCTCTAAGCCGATATTGATTTTAATTTGCGATTGATACAGTTCTTTTGCGCGCTGCAGTTGTTTAAAATAATCCATCAAATAAGCAGGGTTCATTCCGCTATCCTTGTCAGGTGTTGGATCGACAAAGTTTTCAGGTAAAGGCGCATGCTCCGTAAAGGTGATCTCATTAAATCCGCTTGCTACCGCTTTTTCGACATATTCTTCTATCGAATCTGTAGAACCATGTGGACAAAAAGGGGTATGTATATGACCGTCTCGTTTCAATTGGATGACCTTCCTTCAAAAATATGGTATTTAAAAGTAAAAAAAGCTGGAAATAGTTAAACAAATATAAAAAAACATGTTATTATAAATAATACGTATATAGCTAAAATATTGATTTTATTTGGGATTAGGGGGCTTACAATGATAAAGTATATCATCATTGTTGTCGTCGTACTATTAGCATTATTAATGGCAGGCTTAGTAGTAAGACGCAAGCATAATGCAGAAATAGGACGATTAGATAAGGAAAAATTACAAATACAACATTACCCGATTTTTGAGGAGCTCGCAAAAGTAAAAGCCCTTAATATGAACGGTCAAACAGAAGAGCTGTTTGAAAACTGGCGAAATCGTTGGTTGGATGTTGTCGATAAGCAAATTCCGAAAATCGACGAATTGTTGTTTGATGCGGAAGAATTTGTCGACCGATTTAAATTTAACAAAGCAACACATACAGAACGCGATATCGAACAAGAACTGGCAAAATGTGAGCAAGTACGTGTGCAGATCATTACTGAGCTGGACGAATTAATTGGCAGTGAAGAAAAAAACCGTATTGAAATCGAACAGCTTAAAGAATATTACCGTTCTGCACGCAAGACAATTTTGGCACACCAGCATTCATTTGGTCCCGCTTTGGAAGCATTGGAAAAGAAGCTGGAGCAATTTACGCCGAAATTTGAAGAGTTCGATGAATTAACGAAAGACGGCAACTATTTGCAGGCACGTGAAATTGTCCTACAACTGAACAGTGAAGCGCAGGAAATTTTTAGTTTATTAAATGATGTGCCGACACTGCTGACGGAAATTCAAACTAAAATCCCAACTGCAATTCATGAACTTCGTAATGGACAGCGTGAAATGGAAGAACAAAAGTATTATTTACGCCATTTAGAACTGACTGAATATTTGAATGGACTTGAGAGCGAACTGGAAATGTTAAAAGCAGAAATCGCTGGACTTAACTTGCCGGCTGTTTCACCACGAATTCAAACAATTAATGATGAAATCGACCATTTTTATAATTTGCTAGAAAAAGAAGTTATGGCAAGAAAGTATGTTGAACGAAACTGTTCAGGCATGTACAGCGTGATCAACGATGTTATGCGTCTTACAAAGGACATTAATGATGAAGTCGCTTATGTGCAGCATAGCTACCGTTTACAGGAAAAAGAAGCGGAAATTCCAAAAGTGGGCTTAAAGCATTTGGAAGTATTACAAAGACGCTATGAATTGTTATCGACACGTGTTCAAGAAGAAAAATCCGCATACTCAAGCTTACAGGAAGAGCTAAAAGAAATTACTGATGAGATTGAGCAAATTGCTGAGGAACAGGAAAATTTCTCGAACAAACTAAAGAATCTCCGTATTGATGAAAATAAAGCAAGAGCTGAATTGGAAGCTCTAAAGCGTTTATTGCAAGATACAGAGCGTCTGCTTGGACGTGCCAATATTCCTGGGATTCCGGAAGAGATGGATGCGAGATTAGAAGAAGCGGCAGAACAGATTTTTGTAGTTGTTCAAAGTTTACAGGAAGTACCGTTGAATATTATCCAAGTGAACCAGCATTTACTAAATGCAAAACAATCGATTGAAGAGACACATGAAAAAGCACAGGAAATGATTGAGAATGTATTAATTATTGAGCGTCTTATTCAGTTCGGAAACCGCTACCGTGCAACAAATCGACAAGTACATGAAAATCTACTTGAAGCTGAAGACGCATTCAAGAAATTCCGCTACATAAAAGCACTGGAAGATGCAGCAAAAGCGGTTGAAATCATCGATCCTAATGCAATCAAACGGATTGAGGAGCTCGTTCAAGAGCAGCTGCTTACAAAATAATAAGCATAACGGTTACATGTTGATCGATTTAGCGTTATAATAAATAAGCACATTTATGAGGTTGTGTTAGTAGTCAGTTTGACTATTAACACAACCTCTCTCTTTGGTAAGTGATGATAAAAAGCAGGACACTGTAATGGCAATAAGATTACGGGAAATTAGTTTTAAAAAGAAGGTTGAGTATAGATGATATATTTAGATAATAGTGCAACAACAAAACCGCACAAAGAGGTCTTGGCTACATTTATGTTAGTGAATGAACAATATTATGCCAACCCTGCATCGATTCACCGTGCAGGTGTCGAGTCAAATGCTTTATTAACGAAAGCTCGTGAGCAATTGGCGAATATTCTTCATACAGAAGAAAAGAATATTTTATTTACTTCCGGAGGTACGGAATCGAATAATGCAGCGCTTTTTGGTCTTGCTAAATCTAGCAATTTTAGAGGCAAACATATTATTACGACAGAAATAGAACATCCTTCAATTTTGGAAGCGGTAAAGCGTTTGGAAGAAGAAGGTTATGAAATTGACTACCTAAAAGTAAATAAATATGGGGTTATTTCTTTAGAGGAATTACAGCAAAAACTTCGCAAAGATACAATTATTGTGAGCATTATGCATGTAAACAACGAAATCGGAGCTGTGCAGCCAATTAAGGAAGCAGCTCAAATCATTCATCGTACATGCCAGGCGATGTTCCATGTTGATGCGATTCAAAGTTTCGGAAAGCTGCCGGTCATTTTTGTTGGAGACAATGGCCCTGATGTTATTTCCATTTCAGGTCATAAAATTCAAGGTCTAAAAGGGAGTGGCTTGTTAGCATTCCGTAAAAAACCACAACTGAAGGCATTTATCGTTGGTGGTGGTCAAGAGTTTGGATTAAGAAGTGGTACGGTTGCAGTGCCGCAAGCTGTTTCATTGGCAAAAGCGGTCCGATTAGCTGTTGAGGACATGCCGGAGAATGTTGAAAATTTTAAAAAATGGTCTGCAGATCTCCATCTATTCTTTGAGCAATTTGGTCAGGAAGTATATGTCCTCTCGCCGAAAGACGGTGCACCGCATATTTTATCGTTTAGTGTTAAAGGACTAAAAGGTGAAATACTAATAAACGCGTTACAAAAACGTGATATTATCGTTTCAACATCAAGTGCCTGCTCGTCAAAACAGACGAAAACAAGCCATGTTGTAGAAGCATTAAATATCGATAGCCGCTATAAAAACGGTGTACTCCGTTTAAGCTTAGGCGCAATCAATACAGACGAAGATATTGTTTCATTCAAAAAGCAATTCACAATCGTAATGAAAGAATTAAAAGGAGATATTACGCAATGATTTTTAAAGAGATTTTAGTTCGCTATGGTGAATTATCAACAAAAGGTCGAAACAAAAAAGATTTTATCAGCCGTTTACGTGATAATGTACGTTATTCATTTAACGATATTGCACCACTGAAAATTCGTGCAGAGCGTGACCGTATGTTTATTGAAGTTGAAAATAAAGAAAAATTTGATGTGCTAATGAATCGTTTACCACATGTTTTCGGTATTCAATCAATCAGCCCTGTTGCATCTTGTGAAAAAGATTTAGATGTGATGAAAGCTTTAGCCTTTGAAATTTTAGAAGACTATCGTGATAAAGGCGATTTAACGTTTAAAGTTGAAGTACATCGTACAGATAAAACTTTCCCGTTGAACACGCATGAATTACAACGTGAAATGGGAGCTACAATTTTACCGAATTTCCCAAACTTTAAAGTACAGGTGAAAAATCCGGATTTCGCACTTCGAATTGAAGTACGTGAAGATGCGATCTATATGATGGCTCAAGTAATCCAAGGTGCTGGGGGAATGCCGATTGGTTCAAACGGACGTTCGCTGTTAATGCTTTCAGGCGGTATTGATAGCCCTGTTGCCGGTTACTTAATGATGAAGCGCGGCGTTCGACTGGATGCAATCCATTTCTTCAGTCCTCCGTATACGAGCGATAACGCATTACAAAAAGTCAAAGAACTTGCGAATGAATTAACAAAATTCGGAGCAAATATTCGCCTGCATGTCATTCCATTTACAGAACTGCAAGTAGCAGTAAAAGACGCGGTGCCAGACAATATGTCAATGACATCAACACGTCGTATGATGATGAAAGTAGCCGATAAAGTACGTGAAGATATCGGCGCATTAGGTATTGTAACAGGTGAAAGCTTAGGGCAAGTCGCTTCACAGACATTGGAAAGCTTAACGGCAATTAATGATGTGACAAATACACCAATTTTACGTCCGTTAATTTCTTCAGACAAAAACGATATCATCAAAATTGCAAAAGATATTGGCACATACGAAACATCAATTCAGCCATTTGAGGATTGCTGTACAATATTTACACCATCTAGTCCGAAAACAAAACCGAAATTAGAAAAGGTTCAGCGATTTGAAAGCTTTACTGAATTCGATGATTTAATTGATCGTGCCGTTAAAAACCGCGAAGTATATCAGTTCCCTCAAAAGGAAATAAAAGAAGATAAATTCGCTGATTTACTATAATTTTAGGAACTGATAATGATTTCCTAATCGAGCTATAATTTACCTGTGTTTTTTATGTATTAATCTCTCCTCCCGGCGCATTCTAATGTCACAAGGAGGTGAGAGACAGATGGCAAACAACAACAGCTCAAACAAATTACGTGTACCTGGTGCACAACAAGCTTTAGATCAAATGAAATATGAAATTGCACAAGAATTTGGTGTACAATTAGGTCCAGATGCATCATCTCGTGCAAACGGTTCTGTAGGTGGCGAAATTACGAAACGCCTAGTACAGATGGCTGAGCAGCAATTACGCGGCAACCAAAACCAATAATCCGTTTTACAAAAGGAACGCTACTTTTAAAGTAGCGTTTCTTTTTATTTTGTTAATAAATAATTTTTGTTATGCAATAAAAAATAGCGGAATATTTTGATATTAATGAAAAGGATTATTATACTTAATATGTAAGGCTCATTTTTTTCAAACAAAGGGGAGTTTCAAAAATGAATGAAAATCAATTAGTTGCACCGGAAATTTATAATATTGTAAATGAATTTGAAAAGCATGAAAATAAAGGCTCAAAAACAGCATTAGTATTTCAGGAAGAAAACGGACACCAAGAGCAATATACATACGAAGAGTTACTACAAAGAGCAAATCAGGTCGCAAACGCCTTTTATGCACAAGGATTAAAAAAAGGTGATGTTATTTTAATTATGCTGCCTCGCTGTTTAGAAGCATATGTTTCTTATATTGGAGCATTAAAAGCAGGATTAGTTATTATTCCAAGTTCAGAGCTGCTGCGAGCTAAAGATATTGACTATCGTCTAAACCATTCAGAGGCTAAGGCGATTATCGTGATGGAACAATTCGTAAATGAATTTGAACATGTAGAAAATTTAGCGAATTTAGAATGCTTTATCGTCGGGAATGAAAAAGAAGGATGGACTTCATTAATGGCGCTTGCAGAGCAGCAGTCAAACGAGTTCGATTCTGTTGAGACGACAGCAAATGATTTGGCGTTTTTAGCCTATACGTCAGGTACGACAGGAAATCCAAAAGCCGTAATGCACTCACATGGCTGGGGATATGCACATTTACGTACAACGGCAGCAGAGTGGCTTGGAGTGCGTGATGGCGATACTGTATGGGCAACTGCAGCTCCAGGATGGCAAAAGTGGATCTGGAGTCCGTTTCTTGCTGTATTAGGCAGTGGTGCAACAGGATTTGTGTTCAAAGGAAAGTTTGATCCAACACAGTTTTTACATTTGATCGAGCAGCAACAAATCAATGTACTATGCTGTACACCGACAGAATATCGTATGATGGCGAAATTAGATCAGTTAAATTCATTTAATTTATCTTCATTGCGCAGCGCTGTTTCTGCTGGTGAGCCTTTAAACCGGGAAGTGATCGAAACTTTTGAACGTGAACACCAATTAACTGTCCGTGATGGCTATGGTCAAACAGAAAATACATTGTTAATCGGGACATTATTAAATATGGAATTGCGCCCTGGCTCGATGGGGAAACCGACTCCGGGAAATATCATTGATTTAATCAATGAAGATGGTGACCTTGTACCGGCCGGTGAAGTCGGTGATATTGCAGTACACAAGTCGACTCCTGCATTATTTAAAGGATATTATAAAGATCCTGAGCGTACAGCGATTCAATATCGTGGAGATTGGTATGTAACAGGCGACCGCGCAATAAAGGATGGAGACGGCTACTTCTGGTTTGAAGGCCGAAACGATGACATTATTATTTCATCAGGTTATACAATCGGACCATTTGAAGTAGAAGATGCGTTAACGAAGCATCCTGCTGTACAGGAATGTGCTGTTGTTGCAAGTCCCGACGAAATTCGAGGAAATGTTGTAAAAGCATTTGTCGTTTTAAAAGATGTTACATTAAAAGATAGCCCAACGATTATAGAAGACCTGCAAAATCATGTGAAACAACTTACTGCACCATACAAATATCCACGAATTATCGAGTTTTTAGACGAATTACCTAAAACAATTTCAGGGAAAATCCGTCGTGTTGAATTGCGAGTAAAGTAAGGGAAATAACATTGCTCGACAATTATTTCCCGGGTAATTAAAAAAGGTGGCGAAATATGCCGCCTTTTTTCATTTTATTCTACAAGTTAAACAAGTTGAATTAATAGAAATTATTCTCCACCATTTGAAAAAAGCTAGCTTGGTTGAGTGTTAAAATGGTAATATGTCAAAATCACTGTTTTTGATGAAACTTTTTGTAAAATAGTTTCGTACATATATTGAGGAGGCGTGAAAATGAATACAAAACGAGTTGTGGCACTCATTATTGCTGCTGTATTATTATTTTTCTCTATTGGGATCAATACGATTATTTCGATTTTTAAGACCGATTTCTTTACTAGTTTCGATAATTTGATGGGTACGGAGTCGCTCACATACGAAAACGTCGTGGAAACAGGAGATTTAACGAGTCGAATTGCCCATTTAACGGTGGATGGTGTAATCCAGGATGTAGGGGAACCGAGTATTTGGGAAACGGTCGATTACAACCACCAGCTGTTTATGGAGCAATTGGATGCTGTACTGGAAGACGATACAGTTAAAGGTGTTGTATTATCTGTAAACACTCCAGGTGGCGGTGTTATTGAATCAGAAGAAATTTACCAAAAGTTATTGAAAATTAAAGAAGAAAAACAAATTCCGATTTATGTCTCAATGGGATCAATGGCTGCTTCCGGCGGTTATTATATTTCAGCACCGGCAGATAAGATTTTTGCTCAGCGCGAGACAATTACCGGTTCAATCGGTGTTATTATGCAATCGATTAATTATGGGAAATTAGCCGAAAATTTCGGGGTCGAGTTTGAAACAATTAAATCAGGCGAACATAAAGACATGTTTGGCGGTGTACGACCTTCTACAAAAGAGGAGCTTGCGATGCTGCAGGAAATGATAGATGAATCATATGAGCATTTCGTTGATATTATCGAAGCTGGACGTAATATGTCTGAAGCTCAAGTGAAAAAAGTAGCGGATGGCCGTGTATTAGGCGGTAATCAGGCATTGCGTGCTGGGCTAGTTGATGAAATTGGAAATGAAGAAGCGACGATTAATGCATTACGCACGGATTTTGGATTGGAAGATGCAGCGTTGTTTGAATATACAATGGATACATCGAACTGGGGTTCTTTATTAGGTGTAAAACTTGGCTCTATGCTGCGACCATCTGCTGAATCAGAAGTATTGTCCAAAATTATTTCAACGACAAATTCGCCTCGTATGATGTATTTATATGGTGACTACTAATAGGAGGGATTACGATGACTGACATAATCGAAGTAGTGGATGAAGCATCTGTCGTAAAGCCGCCTTCTATTAAACAAAAAACAGCCGGCTTCTGGATGCGTTTCTGGGCATTCCTGTTGGATTCAATTGTCATAAGTGCGATTATCGGCGTCTCGATTAAGCCGGTATTTGCATTGATGAATTGGAGTGGTGCCAGCGATGTTTGGTATGCACCGATGACAATTCTTTCGGGAATTATTTTCTACGCTTATTTTGTGCTCATGACAAAATTTTTCAAGCAAACATTAGGGAAAATGACGTTTGGAATAAAAGTTGAAAAAGACGACGGGGAAGCGCTTGATTGGATAACTGTGCTATTTCGTGAAGGGGTAGGCCGATTTATCAATGGTACATTATTATACTTACCGTATTTAATTGTCGCCTTTTCACCAAACAATAAAAGTATTGCCGATTATTTTGCCGATACGGTCGTTGTTCATGAAAATATTTTTACAAAAGATGTTTAAAAAAGAAAAGAAGGGGAAAGAATTTACTATCGACACCTTCTAAGCAAGAGAAGAGCTGTTTTGTAAGATACATCTTATAAAACAGCTCTTTTCTTTTTGTTTTCTTTATTTAAATGAATATAAGCTCAGTTAGTTGCAATTGCTAAATCTTTTTTAGTAATATTAGGGAATATAAAGGAGGCGTTTAATATGGCACAAGTAACATTTAAAAACAGTCCAGTAACACTAATCGGTAATGAAGTAAAAGTTGGTGATCAAGCACCGGATTTTACAGTAGTTGCAAATGATTTATCAGAAGTAACTTTAAAAGATTCTGAAGGTAAAATTCGTTTATTCTCGGTTGTTCCTTCACTGGAAACGGGTGTTTGTGATAAGCAAACTCGTACATTCAACGAAGCGGCGGCTAACTTAGGTGACAATGTTGTAATCTACACAGTGTCAATGGATTTACCATTTGCTCAAAAACGTTGGTGTGGAGCTGCGGGTATCGATAATGTTGTAACAGTATCAGACCACCGCGATGCATCATTCGGTGAAGCATATGGCGTACATATGAAAGAATTACGCCTTTTAGCACGCTCAATTTTCGTTGTTGATGAAACAGGTAAAGTTGCTTATGTGGAGTATGTTCCAGAAGGTACAGACCACCCGAATTATGATGCTGCAATTGAAGCAGTAAAAGCTCTTGCAAAATAATTTCGTTTTAAACGATTTTATTGTAAAGTAATTACATGTATAATTAACACCCACTCAATAATTATTGAGTGGGTTGTTCATTTAGTGGATATGTCGCAATTCGGCGAGAAATCCAAATGAATGGAATGAGGGAGTTAGTTTAATGGAAAAGTTTGAACAAATTTTCAAATATATTAATGACAACGCAGAAAATGTCGCAGCGCAGCAAGAGCAGGATTATTTGGAAGCGTTACTGCAAACATTGGAAGATACACTGGACGGGAAATTAGAGTGGCAAGTAGAAGGTGCAACGAAGGAAGATATGCGAAAAGCAATCCAAATTGCAATTTTAAAAGGGATGCGTAAAAGTGCGCAGCCGAACCACCAAATGACACCCGATACTCTTGGGCTTATTGTAAGCCATTTTGTAGAGCAATGCTTTGATCAGGAATTAACGGAACGGACGATCTCTATTGTTGATCCTGCACTCGGTACTGGGAATTTACTCTTTACAGTCATGAATGCGTTGGAAGGGAAAGTAGTTGCTTCAGGAGTGGAAGTTGATGATTTATTAATTCGGTTGGCAGCAGCGACAGGTGACCTTATCGAACAACCTGTTACACTTTTCCGTCAAGATGCCTTGGAAAAACTGTTAGTTGATCCGGTTGATGCGGTAGTTTGCGACTTGCCTGTAGGATATTATCCGAATGAAGAAGTGGCACTTGACTATGAATTATGCGCGGCAGAGGGAATGAGCTACGCACACCACTTGTTTATCGAGCAATCTTTAAATTATACAAAAGAAGGCGGCTTTGGATTTTTCCTGATTCCGGCAAATTTATTCGAATCAGATCAGGCGAAACAGCTTCACCAGTATATTAAAGGACATGCATGGATTCAGGCGGTCATCCAATTGCCGGAAAACCTGTTCTCATCTAAATCGCATGAGAAAATTATTTTAATTTTACAAAAGCAAAGTGAGCAGTTAAAAGCACCGCGTGAGGTTTTATTGGCAAAAGTACCGAATATGTCAAACCGTGATGCTTTAGCGATGTTCTTCGAAAAAGTACGCATGTGGAAAGAAAGCAATAACCAGAAACGCTAAAGTCTAGGGGCAGGGGTATTACCTCTGTCGCCACGTTAATTCATGATAAATAATAAATGCCATCGACTCAATTTGAGAAGATGGCATTTTGTATTTTTTTATTTAAATCACTCTGGTGTACGGATTACTAATACGTCACATGTAGCTGAACGTACGATTGCTTCTGATACAGAACCGATCAGGAATCGTTCAACAGCATTTAAACCAGTTGCACCACAAATAATTAAATCTGCTTCTACAACATTTGAAAGTTCTTTTGTAATAATATTTTTAGGAGAGCCATATTCAATAATCAGGTTAACGTTTTCAACGCCTTCTGCTTCAGCTTGCTGTTTGTAGCCGTTTAACAATTCCTCAGAATGTTGTTGAGCGCGCTCAGCAATTGAACGGTCATAAGCTTCTATAGCTGCGAAAGAACGTGTATCGATAACGTTTACTAGGTTGATTGTTGCACCTTCATTGCGTTTTGCAACATTGATTGATTTACGGAATGCATATTCTGCTTCTTTCGAGCCGTCTACTGCTACTACAATGCTTTTATAATGGTTTGCCATTTTCCATACCTCCTAATTATCTATAATTATATTATACCAAAGAATTTTTCAAAGGACATAATTCCTGCGCTGAAATATAGATAAAATACAATAAATTCCATGAAATAGTCACAAATTTCTCGTGTTGGAAATAATATTTTTTACTATTATAAAATATTTTTCTCAGTTAAATAAGAGCAGTTTTCCTACAGTTGTAAGACATGATTAGCGATTCACTTTTCAGAATAGAATTTACATTCAAAATCCTCTACTAATTTGCTGGTAAAATTGGTAAAATGGATTTGATTTATGTTAAGCATATTTCTAAGTGATTGTTAAAGGGAGGAATTACGTTGAAAATAGGGGTACCGAAAGAAATAAAGAACAATGAAAATCGAGTTGCGATGACACCAGCAGGGGTATTGTCATTAATCGCAAATGGTCATGAAGTATATATTGAAACAGGTGCAGGATTAGGTTCTGCATTTACGGATCAGGACTATATTGAAGCTGGTGCCCATATTGTACAAACAGCAGCTGAAGCATGGTCAGGAGAGATGGTTTTAAAAGTAAAAGAACCTGTGCAAAGTGAATACAAGTATTTCCGTGAAGGATTAATATTATTTACGTATTTACATTTAGCACCGGAACCTGAATTGACTAAAGCTTTACTTGAAAATCGAGTAATCGGTATCGCCTATGAAACAGTGCAATTACCAAACGGTTCTTTACCATTATTAACACCGATGAGTGAAGTTGCAGGTAAAATGGCAACACAAATCGGCGCACATTATTTAGAAAAACTGCCGGGCGGTAAGGGGATCTTGCTTGGTGGAGTATCAGGTGTTCCTCGCAGTAAAGTAACGGTAATTGGCGGTGGTATTGCGGGAACAAATGCTGCTAAAGTAGCAGTCGGCATGGGAGCAGATGTTACGATTATCGATTTGAATCCTGAGCGATTACGTCAGCTTGATGATTTATTCGGACGTGATGTTCAAACGTTAATTTCAAATCCTTATAATATTGCAGATGCTGTTCGTTCTGCTGATTTAGTAGTAGGCTCAGTGCTTATTCCAGGAGCGAAGGCACCAAAATTAGTTACTGAAGAAATGATCCAATCGATGTCACCTGGATCTGTTGTTGTTGATATTGCGATTGACCAAGGCGGCTGTTTCGCAACATCTGAAAAAGTAACAACACATGACAATCCTACATTTGTTAAACATGGGGTTGTGCACTATACTGTGGCAAATATGCCAGGTGCGGTTCCACGTACATCGACAATCGCGTTAACAAACAATACGGTTCCTTATGCCTTACAAATTGCGAATAAAGGCTTTTTACGTGCATGTCTGGACAATCTTGCATTAAAGCGCGGTGTTAATACATTGGACGGTAAAGTTGTATACCGTGCAGTAGCAGACGCGCAAGGGCTTGAATTTGCAGAAGTAGAAGATGTATTAGGTGCACTGACAGGATTAAATTAATAAATATTTTACAGCAAAAATCCGCTACGATTGGCAAAACCAAACGTAGCGGATTTTTTGGTCATTCTATTTAACCGAGATTAATTCAGTTGTAATATTACCTTCAAAATCAGTAATACGGATAATACCGTAATCTTTTGCCAGGTAGATTTTAGAGCCGTTTGGATATTTTAAAACTACTACATTACGGAATGTTCCTGCTTTAGTTTTAACTGTTGCACTTGTGCTTTCAACGTAAACCGGTGTTGTTTCCGTAGTACCGTCATATAAATAATCTGTATCGGTAATTGTTGTCTTTTCTTTCATCGGATAGCTTAATGAGAAGAAAAATATATCTGAATAGGCAACACCTAATGCAAGCTGCTGCTGATCTTCAATATACGTATAGCCGATATAGTCTTCTTCCAACAATTCTACCGAGTTTTCGATCGATTTGTTTTTAGAAGCGGTATATGTTTTTGGGCCGGCATCTTCGAATGATGGTTTATACGTATAACTGCGATTTACTTTTGGCATATAACCTGTATTCGAGACAGGAGCTTTTTCCTTTACCGCTTTATTCGGTGATGCACTTTTTGAAATGACTTCATTATTTACCTTACTTGTTTGACTTGCTTCGGCTTCCGTATTCCATTCAATTTGACTTATTGGCAATAGTGTAAGCACAATTATAAGTAGCGTTGTAAATGACCATCTTTTCATAATGCACCACTTCCTTTCGGTTATTTTCAAGTAATTAATATTCTATTCCTCATTTTTGCTTTTAGAAAACAAGTTAAAAAATGTAAAGAGACTAATGTATTTAATAGCCTATTAATATTAAAAAGCGAGCAATCCTCTGAAAAGGGACTGCTCGCTTAGTTTATGCAAATTTAATAGTTCCTATACAATCAAATGAACTAATATATTATAAAATTACAAGTTCTTTTGTGAATGATGTAAGTACTTCCACACCATCTTTTGTAACGACTACATCGTCTTCGATACGAACGCCTGCAGCATCTGTTTTGTAAATTCCAGGCTCGACTGTAAATACTGTTCCTTCATTCAGAACAAATTCGTTGGCGCCGTTAATCGATGGGAATTCGTGAACAGAAATACCAAGACCGTGACCTAAACGGTGTGTGAAGTATTGGCCGTAGCCTGCATCTGTAATAACATCACGGGCAATTTTATCCAAGTCCATTGCGCGGACGCCTGGTTTAACTGCTTCAATAGCTGATTCGTTTGCGCGGCGAACAGCATTATAAATTTCAATTTGCTCGTCATTTGGCTGGCCGAATGCTACTGTTCGCGTAATATCCGAACAATACCCTTCGTAAATAACACCTAGGTCAAATAAGATGAAGTCACCTTTTTTAATTTTGCGGTTTCCAGGAGTTCCATGAGGAGAAGCCGCTTTTTCTCCAGCTAATACCATCGTATCAAAGCTCATCGCATAGCCTTTTGCCTTAATAGCTGACTCGATTGCATTTAAAATTTCCATTTCTGTTACGCCTTCTGCAATTGCATCACAGCCCACTTGAATTGCGTAGTCCGCTAATTCGGCAGCTTTACGTAATTTTTCAAGTTCCACTTCATCTTTGAAAGTACGAAGCGCGTTAATTTTGTCATCAATACCAGCAAATTTCAATTGCTCATAACGTTCTTGAATCGCTTCTAAACGCTCAACCGTTAAATGAGATTTCTCAATAGCCAATGTATTGAATATAACGTTGCGAGCCGCTACAGTTTTTGCAACAACATCCCAGGCATTTTCAGTATCTTCATGTCCGACAACGTCGAAAGTCCATCCTGCAGCTACTGCATCAGGCATTTCCATTTTCGGGCAAATTAAAAACGGTTCTGCATCCTTAAATACCATAACTCCAAGTAAGCGTTCATGCGGCTCACTTCTAAAACCGGAAAAGTAAAAGACATTGTCAGGTGTTGTAATAAAAGCAGCATCCCAACCATTTTCAATTAAATGATTTTGTAATTGTTTCATTTTCGACATTGTATAAACTCCTTTGTTATTCAATTAAAGAATTCGCGGTTTAAGCATATCAAAAAAAGGAGAATTATGCATAAATATCGAATAATACAGGGAAGGTTATTTTAGGAGGTATATAATATGCAGATTTCATTTCACGGACATTCCGTCGTAAAAATTGTGACAAATGGGACTACGATTTTGATTGACCCTTTCATTAATGGAAATGGACAAACAGATTTAAAGGTTGAAAATGAAAAACCGGATGTTATTTTATTGACGCATGGACATAATGATCATGTTGGAGATACTGTGGAATTAGCAAAAACACATGATGCACTCGTTGTTGCGCCAAATGAGCTTGCAGATTATTTAGGCTGGCAAGGTTGCAAAGTTCACAATATGCATATTGGTGGTGCACGCCAGTTTGAATTCGGAAAAGTGAAATTTACACAGGCTTTCCACGGCTCGTCATACGTAACGGAAAACAATGAAATTATCTATATGGGGATGCCAGCCGGAATTTTATTTACGGCAGAAGGTAAAACAATTTACCATGCTGGTGATACGGCATTATTTGGGGATATGGAGTTAATCGGAAAACGTCATCCAATTGACATTGCCTTTTTACCGATTGGCGACAACTTTACAATGGGGCCAGAAGATGCAGCTTATGCGGTTTCGTTATTGAAGCCGAAAATTGTTGTGCCGGTCCACTACAACACATTCCCGCCAATTGAACAAGATCCGGCTGACTTTGCGAAACTTGTTGAAGGCGCAGAAGTACAAGTATTGCAGCCAGGGGAATTTGTGAAATTCTAATTTACAATTGAACGCACATCTATTTGATATGATTCATTTCTTAAACACAAACTGCCCAACAATTTATTTTGTTGGGCAGTTTGTCTTATTAATTTCTTGAGCTTTTTCTTACATTTATAAGCAATTATACGGGTATATGTATTGAAAATAGTATAATTGCGCCGTTTAAATATGGTACACTAAAGACATAAATGAATGATGAGAAATAGGTGATGTAATTGTCAACGAAACACGAGAAGATTTTACAATACATTGAATCACTACCAGTTGGCGATAAAATTTCGGTTCGTCAAATTGCAAAGGAAATGCAAGTGAGTGAAGGGACAGCTTACCGTGCGATTAAAGAAGCTGAAAATCGACGTCTTGTAAGCTCAATCGAACGTGTAGGTACGATTCGAATTGAAAAGAAAAAGAAGGAAAACATTGAACGCTTAACATTTGCTGAAATTGTAAATATTATTGATGGTCAAGTTTTGGGAGGGAAAACAGGTCTCCATAAAACATTGACGAAATTTGTAATTGGTGCGATGAAGCTTGATGATATGATGCGCTATACAGATGCAGGGAGCCTGCTCATTGTCGGTAACCGTACACAGGCACATGAATACGCATTGAAAACAGGGGCTGCCGTATTAATTACTGGCGGATTTGATACAACTGAATCCAATAAAGAGCTGGCAGACGAATTAGATCTACCAATCATTTCAACAACGTACGATACTTTTACAGTGGCGACGATGATCAACCGTGCCATCTATGACCAGCTGATTAAAAAAGATATATTACTGATTGAAGATGTATATGTCCCGATGGAAGATACGGCTGTATTAAAAAATAATGATACGATCGCTGATTTTCATAGACAGAACCGTCGTACGACACATGGAGCTTTTCCTGTAGTAACAGGTCAAAACAGGCTTGTCGGAATGATTACGAGTAAGGACGTGATCGGTAAAGAAGAGTCAGAGCCGATTGATAAAGTAATGACAAAGAACCCGATTGCTGCTTCAATGAAAACAAGTGTCGCTTCAGCTGGACACCGAATGATCTGGGAAGGAATCGACTTGCTTCCTGTCATTGATGAAGAAGGGTTATTAAAAGGGGTTATCAGTCGTCAGGACGTATTAAAGGCAATTCAATTAGCACAGCGTCAGCCTCAGCATGGCGAGACGATCGATGATTTAGTGAAAAATGAAATGCGTGTCTTGGGTGAAGAGGATATTGAAGTGGAATTTACTGTTACACCGCAGATGACAAACCAGTTTGGAGCGATTTCATATGGTGCTTTTACAATCCTATTATCCGAAGTAGGTGCTTTTGCATTGAAACGTCGTAAACGCGGAGAAGCGGTTGTTGAAAATATGAATATTTATTTTATCAAACCAGTTCAGATGGAAAGTGTATTAACTGTCCGTCCTAGAATTTTGGACATGTCACGTAAATTCGTGAAAATGGATTTTGAAGTATACAGTACGACAAATCTTGTAGGAAAAGCGATGATGACATTCCAGTTATTAGAACGATAAAAAAGGGTCATGCTGAAAGTAAATCGCTTTCAACTGACCCCGTTCTTTTACCTGTTTAATTCGTATTCTTCTTTTATGTATCGGCCTTCATGCTGCATGCGTTTATAGTTATTAATACCTAAACCTGCACCAATGATAAAGAAAACAGCTGCAACGGCAAACCCGAGAATATCCGGGTACAGAATCGTTGCATTCAGACCAAAGAAGATGAGAAATGCGGCAAGCGCAACTCCGGCTTTCGCAGTATACCATTTACGACGAATAGGCAGTGTCGAACGGAACTGCTTCGTTTTGAAATAAAAATAAAATACTAGTGACGCTATAATACAGGCAACAAACAGAAAATTTAAATAGACCATATTGAACCTCCTAATAGCCAAACTACTAAATATTGTAACGATTTTTAGTGGAAAATGATATAGGTATTCATTATGGACGAGGAGGAAATGTATTGAAACGTCAAATTATTGACAAAATTAAAAAATATGAAACAATTGTACTGCATCGCCATGTACGACCGGATCCAGATGCGTACGGCTCACAAATAGGGCTGGCTGAATTAATTCGGGCAAATTATCCGGAGAAAGCGGTATACACGGTCGGTGAGCATGACGACTCATTATCTTTCATGGCATCTCCACAGCAAATTGAAGATGTACAGTTTAAAAATGCACTGGTCATTGTGACAGATACTGCGAATACCGAACGTATTGATGATCAGCGCTATGTAAACGGCGATTTTCTTATTAAAATCGACCACCATCCGAATGATGATGCTTATGGTGATTTATTATGGGTGGATACGGAAGCAAGTTCATGCAGTGAAATGATCTATGAGCTTTATGAAGAAGGCAAAACGTATGCGGATTGGGATATGTCCGATGAAGCGGCACGTCTGTTATTTGCGGGAATTGTCGGCGATACTGGGCGTTTCTTATATCCGAGTGCGAGCCCAAAAACATTTGAAACAGCAGGACAACTTATACAATATAATTTCGACCGAAATGAAGTATTTGATGGTATGTACGAAATGGAACGCAAACTATTAAATCTTCAAGGTTATATATACCAGCATTTCGAAATGGATGAAAATGGTGCGGCTTCAATTAAATTGCCTGCAGCTATTTTACAGCAATTTGATGCTACCCCTTCCGAAACATCCCTATTAGTTAGTTCATTGGGCAATGTAAAGAATATCCGAGCATGGGTGATGTTCATTGAAGACAATGATACGATTCGCGTTCGTATCCGTTCGAAAGGTCCGGTTATCAACGGCCTGGCGAAAAAGTATAAAGGTGGCGGACATCCACTGGCATCTGGTGCTACAGCATATTCTTGGGAAGAGGCAGATCAAGTAATTCAAGATTTGAAAGTCATTTGCAGTGAATATAAATAATATGATGGAGGGATGACGGGTGACTGTATATCCGCAAGTACGGACAAGTGCCGATTTATTGAAAAGTACAATTCGTATCGAAGAGCTCATCCCTTTTTTACATCAGCAAAAGGCAAAAAGCTGTGCAATTGTTAATACGAAATTGTACGGACTTTTGCCTTTTTGGTTTGAAATGAAAAGGGCCGGTATTCATCCGGTAGTAGGCTTGACTATTCAGCTCGAATTGACTGAAGAACAATCATTGCCGCTTGTTTTATATGCAAAAACAAACGAAGGTTATCGTAATTTGTTGAAAATCTCCAGCAGCATTTCCATTCGATCGGAGCAGACGATTCCATTAAGATGGCTTCTCGCATATGGAAAGGGCATTGCTTTTATGATTCCAGTGCTTGAACAGCAGGCTATATGGTTGCAACAGGAAGCGGAGCCACTATTGAAAGAAATTATTAAGACCTATCCGGATGAAGTGTACATCGGGATTTCCCGTTTATCCGACCCAGCAAGTCTGGAAATTTCGGCAGTGCAGCTCGCTGAAAAAAATGATCTCCCAATTGTTGCAACACATGAAAGTCTGTTTTTTAATAACGAGGACTTTTTTGCCTATGAAGTGGCGCAGGCCATCCATACCGGTGTAAAACTAAGTGATGCTGTAGAAACCAATAAACAGGAAAATCATTTACTGACAGCAGAACAATGGCAGCAGAAGTTTCATGACCAGCACCAATGGCTCGTACAAATGGAAAATTTATTACTGAGCTGCCAAATTGAAATAAACACAAATAATGTTTATATGCCGAAGTTTCCAGTAGGCGAAGGAGAGACGGCTGAAAACTTGCTGCAGCAGCAAGTAGTGACTGGTTTACAGCGACGTTTAAATATGCACACATTGCCAACGCAGTATATTGAACGGATGAACTATGAGCTCCATATTATTCAGTCGATGGGCTATTCGGATTATTTCCTGATTGTTGCCGACTTTATGCAGTTTGCACGTGAAGCACAAATATTAACAGGGCCGGGCCGTGGTTCTTCCGCGTCTTCTATTGTCGCATACGCACTCGAGATTACACAGGTGGATCCTTTGCAATACGATTTACTGTTTGAACGTTTTTTAAATCCGGAGCGTATTACACTGCCGGATATCGATATCGACTTTTTAGATACGAGACGGCATGAAGTAATTCAGTATGTTGCAAAAAAATACGGTAAACAATATGTCGCACAAATAATTACGTTCGGTACACTATCTGCCAAGGCGGTTGCCCGTGATGTTGCCCGTATGTTTAATTTCGAAAGTGAAGCATTGGAAATGATTTCCAATCTAATACCGAATAAGCCCGGTATTACACTAAAGGAAGCATATGCAATGTCGGAAAACTTAAGAGCATGGGTTACAGCAGAGCCTATCCGCCAAAAGTGGTTTCAAACATCTCTTCGATTGGAAGGACTTCCAAGGAATGCGTCGACACACGCAGCAGGGGTCGTATTGAGTCCTGTTCCATTAGTTGATGTCGTACCAATTGAAGAAGGACATGACGGGATATTTTTAACACAGTGGCCGATGCAGGAAGTGGAGCAAAACGGATTATTGAAAATTGATTTTTTAGGGCTCCGAAATTTAACAATTTTAGAGCAAATACGGAAGTCGATTCAGTTTACTCATAATACACAAATCAATTTTAATCAAATTCCGCTCAATGATGAGAAGACATTTGAGCTATTACAAAATGGCGACACTAATGGTATTTTCCAGCTAGAATCGGATGGCATGAAAAATGCACTCCGTGAAATTAAACCGACTCACTTTTTAGATATTGTGGCGGTCAATGCATTGTATCGACCGGGCCCGATGGAATTCATCCCGATGTATGCAAGAAGAAAACATAAAAAAGAGCAGGTAATCATGCCGCATCCCCATTTAACACCGATTTTGGAAGAGACATACGGCGTTATTATTTATCAGGAGCAAATAATGCGCATTGCGAATGTGATGGCGGGCTTTTCTTTTGGACAGGCTGATTTGCTTCGACGTGCTGTGAGTAAAAAGAAGCGGGATGTACTAGAACAGCAACGAGCCTCTTTCGTAAAAGGTGCTTTAACAAAAGGCTATACACAACAGGCAGCGGAAGAAGTATATGCATTGATTGTCCGGTTTGCAGATTATGGCTTCCCAAAAAGCCATGCCGTTGCCTATAGTGTTATTTCCTATCAAATGGCGTACTTAAAAGCCAATTATCCGGTCAATTTTTATGCTGCCCTCCTGACAAATGCAACGGGTAATCCAGAAAAGCTTGCCCAAATTATAATGGAGGCAAAAGCAAGGGGAATCGAAATTTTACCGCCGTCAATTAATCGAAGTATGCGACACTTTAAAGTGGAAGGCGGGAAAATACGATTTAGTCTGTCTGCGATTAAAGGTGTACCGCAGCCTTTTATGCAAAAACTGTTAGTTGCGCGCCAAGAAAGACAAAAGCCGTTTGACTCTATATTTGATTTGGCTGTGACGCTGACGACAGCGAATTTCAACAGAAAAATTATCGAACCGCTCATTAAAGCAGGAGCACTTGATGAATTCGGCAAAGATCGTGCAACATTACTCGCCACTATTGAAGGTGCACAAAAACAGGCTGATTTCGTACGACCGGGTGGGGATGACTTGTTTGAAGGGGCATTGCTCGCATTCGGCAAACCGAAATATAGTGAAACATCGCCAATTCCGGAAAAAATCAAACTGCAGTACGAAAAGGATGTGCTCGGTTTTTATTTATCAGATCATCCGATTGTAAAATTACGGAGCCATTTTCCGGAAGTTACGGCAACTGTTCAAACTTTGGCGCATCTTAAAGACAATGCATTCGTAAAAATGATCGGTCAAGTTCGGGAAATGCGCCAGCTCCGCACAAAACGCGGTGAACTGATGGCATTTGTTCAAATGGAAGATGAGTTTGGAACAGTCTCTTTAATATTGTTCCCGAAAGAATACGAGCAAGTTGTCGGGAAAATCCGAGAAGAGGGATTGCTTTATATCGAAGGCTTTTACGAGCATCGATTTAATAAACAACAAATAAAAGTTAAACAGATTAATATAAAATAAACAGTATTAAAGAGCGCCTTTTAATAGCTTTAGAGGTGCTCTTTTTATATGGGTTCATCTAAATTTATCGAAAAAACGTAAATCTAGTTATATATTCGCAAATTTTATTATATATAAAATATATGTTTTATATTTTCTCTTTACAATGTGAAAAACATTTTGTATTCTTACTTTAGTAACTGGTCTGACCACTTTTGTTAATAATAACGAAAAGCGTTAGTCACGGTGAGGTGAAAAATGTGGAAGATAAGCCCGCAAAAAAGATGTTTATTCAAATTGTTAAGCAATTACACGATTTAATTGCAGAACAAAATATTCAGGAAGGGCAAAAGCTTCCTTCAGAAAGAATGTTAAGCGAGCAGCTGCAAGTAGGAAGGTCTTCGGTTCGGGAGGCTTTACGCAGTCTGGAGTTGCTGGGCTTAATCGAAACAAGGCATGGCGGTGGTACATATTTGGCGAGTATGCAGCACCATCAATTTGTTGAAATTGTCGGATCGTTTATTTTACAGGACGAAAAATTGATTGCGGATGTACATGCAACGAGAGAAATGCACGAAAAAGAAGCGATTCGAATTATTTGCCAGTCTGACAATTTGAGGGCACTACCGATTTGGGAGAGCTTTTTTGTAAAGGTAGAGCTTGAGCAGGAGTTAAAAAGAGATGACATACTTCGTGAATGTATGATCGTTTCAGGTAACCGGCTTGCATTAAAAATTTGGCTCCAGCTTCTTTCTTTCAGCAATAATTTATTGGCAAATGAAATTACAGAAGAAGAGAAAATGGAATTAAAAATACTGCTTGCTTCATTGCAAATGGGTTATTTAGATGAAGCAATTGATTCATATGAAAAATGGATGTTCATTATTAAAGAATGATTACGTGAATATAAAGGGGGATTACGATGGCAATTCGTGATTTATTTACAATTAGTCGTAAAAAAAATACTGATAATATTACTAGAAAAGAAGATGAAAAATCCTTTCCGGAAGGCATCGTGACAAAATGTCCTAAATGTAAAACGATTCATGTCACAAAAGAACTCGAAAAAAACTTGAAAGTATGCGCAAAATGTCAGCATCATTTTAGTTTGAATGCCAATGAAAGAATTGCCTGTTTTTTAGATGAGGGTTCATTTGTTTCAATGGACGATCATCTTCAAACTACCAATCCGTTAAACTTCCCTGCATATGTGGAAAAAGTGGAAGCGGATATTAAGAAGACAGGGTTAAACGAAGCTGTATTAACAGGTGTAGGTGCATTAAAAGGGATGCAGGTCGTTGTTGCGGTAATGGATTCGCACTTCCGTATGGGATCGATGGGATCGGTTGTAGGTGAAAAAATTACACGCGCTGTAGAAAAGGCGACAGAGCTGAAAGTGCCATTTATTATCTTCACGGCAAGTGGCGGTGCGCGTATGCAAGAAGGGGTATTGTCATTAATGCAAATGGCAAAAACGAGTGTTGCTTTAAAACGCCATAGCGAGGAAGGCTTACTATATATTTCAATTTTGACACATCCGACTACAGGTGGTGTATCAGCAAGTTTTGCATCGATCGGCGATTATAATATTGCAGAGCCTCAAAGTCTGATTGGATTTGCGGGACGTCGTGTAATAGAACAAACGGTACGTGAAAAGTTACCGGATGATTTCCAGACAGCAGAATTTTTATTAGATCATGGACAGCTTGACGCAATTTTTAACCGGACAGAAATGCGCGATAAAATTGCAACAATTGTTAAGCTGCATGTACAAGGAGGCGTATCGCATGTCTAAATTAATGGCATTTGAAGAACCGGTTGTAAAACTTCGGGAAAAAATTGTAGAGTTAAAAACAATTGCCACAGAAGCAGACGTGGATATGAGCGGAGAAATCGAGAAGCTGGAAACACGCTTGCAGGAACTTGAAAAAAACGTATATGCAAATATGGAGCCTTGGCACCGTGTGCAAGTAGCCCGCCATGCTGACCGTCCAACAACACTTGAATATATTGAACGTATTTTTGAAGATTTTATCGAAGTACATGGGGATCGTACATTTAAAGATGATGCAGCAATTGTCGGCGGGATTGCATCATTCAATGGTCAGCCAATTACAATTATTGGACACCAGCGCGGGAAGACGACAAAAGAAAATATTCGCCGCAATTTTGGTATGCCTCATCCGGAAGGCTACCGCAAGGCGTTACGTTTAATGAAACAGGCAGAAAAATTCAAACGCCCTATTATTTGTTTTATCGATACGAAAGGTGCGTATCCTGGTAAAGCAGCTGAGGAACGAGGTCAAAGTGAAGCAATTGCTCGTAATTTGTTTGAAATGGCAGGCATTCGGGTACCGATTATTAGTATTGTAATTGGTGAAGGTGGAAGTGGCGGTGCGCTTGCACTTGGAGTTGCAAATAAAATTTTGATGCTTGAAAACTCAACGTATTCGGTAATTTCTCCTGAAGGAGCTGCATCAATTTTATGGAAAGATGCAAGCTATGCTAAAGAGGCAGCTGAAGCGATGAAAATAACAGCCCTTGATTTAAAGCAGCTTAAAGTTATCGATGGGATTATACCGGAAGTTGCCGGCGGTGCCCATAAAGATATTGAGCAGCAAGCTATTTTTATGAAAGAATATCTAACAAGCGTTCTAAATGATTTAAACAAAGTGAGCGCAGATCAATTAGTTGAAAATCGTTATATGAAATTTAAAAATATTGGACAGTATATAGAACAATAAGGTTGTTTTATAACAGTAATATACTTTGAAGAATGCGTGTGAGCGCATTCTTCATTTTTTTCAAAAGCTTTACAATTTGTTTTCTAGAATAGTTACATATGAGCGTATTTTCTGTTAATGTGGATAGTAACAGCGTAATAGGAGGAAAAGGTCGTATGAAGAAGATTGCGGTTTTAACGAGTGGTGGAGACGCACCGGGAATGAATGCTGTTATTCGTGCAGTCGTTCGTAAAGCACGTTTTCATAATGTTGATGTTGTCGGAGTATATCATGGTTATGAAGGTCTCTATAATGGGAACTTCGAACTTTTAGATATTGGTTCTGTTGGCGATATTATTCAACGAGGCGGGACGAAACTGTACTCAGCACGTTTCCCTGAATTTAAGCAGGATGATATTCAATATAGGGCAATCGAACGCATGAAAGAAGAGGGAATCGAAGGGTTAGTTGTTATAGGCGGAGATGGTACTTATCGTGGAGCCATGCAATTATCAGATAAAGGATTCCCGTGTGTGGGTATTCCCGGTACAATTGACAATGACGTACCTGGTACAGAATATACGATTGGCTTTGATACGGCACTTAATACAGTAGTTGAATCGATTGATAAAATCCGAGACACGGCAACAAGTCATGAAAATACGTTTGTTATTGAAGTAATGGGCCGCGACGCTGGAGACATTGCTCTTTGGGCAGGTTTGGCCGCTGGTGCGGAATCGATTTTAATACCTGAAGAATCGTATGAGCTGGATGATATTGTAACACGTCTCGAGCGTGGGGCAGCTCGTGGAAAGCGCCACAGTATTATTATTGTCGCTGAAGGTGTAATGAATGGCCATAAACTTGCGCAGCTTTTGGAAGAACGCACAGGAATTAAAATTCGTACATCTGTATTAGGTCATATACAGCGAGGAGGGTCTCCATCTGCTCGGGACCGTGTTTTAGCAGGTAGATTTGGTGCAAGAGCGGTAGAGCTATTGTTGGAAAACAAAGGTGGAAGAGCAGTTGGCGTGAAAAATCACGCTATAATCGATTATGATTTAAGAAAAGCATTTGAAACTAAGCACCAAGCAGACTTAAGTTTGTATACATTATCAAAAGAGCTTTCAATTTAAAGTGCATAAAAACGGAGATGACAAAACTATGAGAAAAACTAAAATTGTTTGTACTATTGGACCAGCTAGTGAATCACCAGAAATGTTAGAAAAGTTAATTGATGCAGGGATGAATGTTGCCCGTTTAAACTTCTCACACGGAAATCATGAAGAACATGCAAACCGTATTGCCGCAATTCGTGATGCAGCAGAACGCATGAAAAAACCGGTAGGAATTTTATTAGACACAAAAGGACCTGAAATCAGAACACACTCAATGGAAAATGGTGAATTACATTTAGTAACAGGACAAGTAATCGATATTTCGATGACAGAGGTTTTAGGAAATGAATCACGTTTCTCCATCACATACGATCAGTTGATTGAAGACGTAGACCAAAACGATATTATCTTATTGGATGACGGTTTAATCGAATTGCGAGTACTTGCGAAAGATACGGAGCAAGGGTTAATCCATACAATCGTTGAAAACGCTGGTATTTTAAAGAATAAAAAAGGTGTTAACGTACCGGGCGTATCTGTGAAATTACCTGGTATTACAGATAAAGATGCGGCAGATATTTTATTCGGTATTGAGCAAGGTATCGATTTCATTGCAGCTTCATTTGTTCGTACTGCAAAGGATGTACTCGAAATTCGTGAGCTACTGGAGCAAAATAACGGCAGCCATATTCAAATTATCCCTAAAATCGAAAACCAGGAAGGCGTTGACAACATCGATGAAATTATCGAAGTTTCAGACGGTTTAATGGTGGCGCGCGGGGACTTAGGTGTAGAGATTCCTGCAGAAGAAGTACCATTAGTACAAAAATCATTAATCAAAAAATGCAATCAAGTCGGCAAGCCTGTTATTACAGCTACACAAATGCTGGACTCAATGCAGCGCAATCCACGTCCTACTCGTGCAGAAGCATCAGACGTTGCAAACGCAATTATGGATGGTACAGATGCAATTATGCTTTCTGGGGAAACAGCAGCAGGTCTGTATCCGGTAGAATCAGTAGCGACAATGAACAAAATTGCGATTCGTACGGAAAATGCTTTAGATTACCGAGCAATTGTATCAACACGAAGCCGTGAAAAAGAAGCAAATATGACAGAAGCTATTTCTCAGGCAGTTGCCTATACTTCGATTAACCTTGGTGTAAAAGCAGTATTAGCTCCGACTGAAAGCGGAAATACTGCAAGAATGATTGCAAAATATCGACCAGGTGTATCAATTATCGCAGTTACAAGTCAGCCAAATGTCGCTCAAAAATTGACATTAGTATGGGGCGTTAAACCAATTTTAACGCAACGTGTTTCAACAACGGATGAAATTTTAGAGTTATCAGTTGATGAAGCTCTAAAACATGAGTTTGTAAGCCATGGTGATGTAGTTGTAATTACTGCTGGTCTTCCGGTTGGTGAAGCAGGTACAACGAACTTAATGAAAGTACATGTAATTGGCGACTTATTGGCACGTGGACAAGGTATCGGTAAACTGTCAGTAGTTGGTAATGCAATTATCGCTAACAATGCAGCAGAAGCATTGGCATATGACACTGAAGGCGCAATTATTGTAACAGTAGGCTCTGACCGTGAAATGATGCCAGCAATCGAAAAATGCGCAGGTATTATTACTGAAGAAGGCGGGTTAACATCCCACGCTGCAGTTGTCGGCCTAAGCTTAGGTATTCCTGTAATTGTCGGTGTAAAAGAAGCAACTACTCTTATCCAACACGGACAGGAAATTACAATGGACGCCGAAACAGGTGTCATTTATAAAGGACACGCGAGCGTTCTTTAAGATGAAAAACGGTAAAATTTAATTTAGTACAGCAAAAATGCTATTTTTCTCTCAGAGGAAAATAGCATTTTTGGGTTATGTCTCTGTCTTTTTGTTTTTTGTTCTAACCTCTTTTTGAAACTTTTTCTTTGCTGTTTCGTATAAAATAGAAGAAGAGGGGGGTTCATAAATGAAAAAGATTTTATTTGGATTACTCGCACTCGTATTTGCAGAAATTGCGGTATTTATCGTAATTGGAAACGCGATCGGTGTTTTCTATACATTGTTATTAATCATTTTCACATCCATTGCAGGACTGTTGATCGCCAAGAAACGCGGTACAAAATCTATACAGGATATTCAAAAGAGCATGCAGCAAGGTCAGCCACCTGCAGTACCGGTCATCGAAACATTTCTGATTTTTGTTGGCGGCATTCTTTTGGCATTACCGGGCTTCATTACGGATATTCTCGGATTATTATTTGTATCAGGAATTACACGAAACCTGTTTAAGCCGGTCATCTTCTACTTTTTACGTAAAAAAATGAAAAGAGGACAAGTCGTTATTTTGCAAAAATAGCATGTTGTTTCACTTTAATGGCAATCATCAATAATATTGGACTGAGGATGATTCCGTAAAAACCGAATAATAATACTGAGGCAGCGCTGATTAGAAATGTGTGGATCATACGTAAATGCAACGTATGTGACCAGAGCATTGATTCAGTTAGCTGCCTTATCATTTGTACAATAAAGTACAGAACCAAAATCGCAATACCCATTATCGGTTCGTTTACAATAAAATAATAAATAGAAACTGGAATCAGGAAAATTCCGATTCCTAAAAAAGGCAGGCAATCTGCAAAGGCAATTAAAAAGGCTTTAATAACAAATGCTTCAAACTTCAAAAAGTAAAACCCTATACACAGCAGGATAAACGTCAGTGTAAACAATTGCATTTCCACTACGATAAAGCGGCCAATGAGCTCCATTCCTTTTTGAAAGTAACGAGCCCATGTAGTGCGATAAGCTTTTGGAATATAAGCGAAAAACCATAATCGGTTTTTATAGCTTTCCATTAACGCGAAGTAGAATGTTACAATAAAAATGAAAAATTCAAAGATCGATTGAAAACTGTTTTTTATAAAATTGATTGTATAGAACAACAAGTCCCTTATTAAACTTTGAAGTTTTTCTACAATAAACGGAAGAAGCGGATGTTTCATATAGGTGCTGTCCAAAGATAAGAGTGTTGACTGCAGCTGAGGAAGAATGGTTATAAAGCTGTGAATGATGAGCATGATAACTGAGACGACAACCGAAAATAGAAATACGGAAAGTATAATGACTACGAGAAAGAATGGCAGTCTAAATTGCTGCTTGAAAAAGAGGAATACTGGAAAAAGTAAGTAAGCGAAAAATAGACCGAAAATAATAGGCGGAATGAAATAAAAAAGGATAAAATAAAGTAAAAGAACGATAAAGTTCCTACTTTTTACTAGCCATTGGTTTGTTTTATTTGTATAATCCATTTATCTCACTCCTAATTATTACCTAGATTAACTCATTACAAATTATAAATTCTCTTTTTTGCATGAATTTTATCACATATGTGATTTTTTCCTAAAATCCTACTAATTCATTCACAAAGCCGTCAAAATTGATTATAATGAAATTTGTAAGCGATTTACTTATAGGTTCAATTGAGCAGAACGATATGAGTGTGCGACTTTTTAATAGAATAAAAAGAAAGCACTTACAAAATTAATTTACTAAGTGAAGGAGCGATTTTTTATGTCAGCAACAAAAGGTTTAGAAGGTATCGTAGCAGCAGAATCGAAAATTTCTTCAATTATCGATGATACACTTACATATGTAGGGTATGGCATCGACGACCTAACTAACAATGCGACTTTTGAAGAAGTAGTATTCTTGTTATGGAACACGCGTTTACCAAACGCTGAAGAATTAGCTAACTTAAAAGAAGAACTAGCTAAAAATATGGAAATTCCAGCGGCAATCACAGATTTATTCAAATCTATGCCTTTAAACACAGTGCACCCAATGGCAGCACTTCGTACAGCGGTATCTATGTTAGGTGCATTTGACGAAGAAGCTGATGTTATGGAAGCTGAAGCAAACTACCGTAAAGCAATCCGTTTACAAGCAAAAATTGGTACAGTAGTAACTACTTTTGCACGTGTACGTCAAGGTAAAGAACCAGTTGCTCCAAAACCAGAATTAGGTTATGCGGCAAACTTCTTATATATGCTGAAAGGTGAAGAACCAGCAGCAATCGAAATTGAAGCATTCGATAAAGCGTTAATTTTACACGCTGACCATGAATTAAACGCTTCTACATTTACTGCACGTGTATGTGTTGCGACATTATCAGATGTATACTCTGGTGTAACTTCTGCAATCGGCGCATTAAAAGGCCCATTACACGGTGGTGCTAACGAGCAAGTTATGAAAATGTTAACTGAAATCGGTTCAATCGATAAAGTTGAATCTTGGGTTCAAAACAAATTAGATAACAAAGAAAAAATCATGGGCTTCGGTCACCGCGTATACCGTAAAGGCGACCCGCGTGCACCTCACTTACGTGTAATGTCTGAAAAGCTTACTAAATTAACAGGCAAACCAGAATTATACGATATGTCAGTGAAAATCCATGACATGATCGTTGAGCAAAAGAAATTACCTGCAAACGTAGACTTCTTCTCAGCATCAGTATATGATTCTTTAGGTATCGAGCATGACTTATTCACACCAATCTTCGCAGTATCTCGTACTTCAGGTTGGGTAGCGCACATTTTAGAGCAGTATGCAAACAACCGTCTAATCCGTCCACGTGCGGAGTATGTTGGTCCAGATATGCAAAAATACGTTCCAATTAACGAGCGCTAATTAAAAAAGTATGTTAAAATATCTGGGACTGTGATTTGACACAGTCCTAGATTTATGATTATTAGGAGGCAAATTTCCAATGACTAACAAAATCGTAGTAGAGAATGGTAAATTAAACGTTCCAAACAATCCTGTTATTCCTTTCATCGAGGGTGACGGTATCGGTCCAGATATCTGGGCTGCAGCATCTCGCGTAATTGACGCAGCTGTAGAAAAAGCTTATAACGGTGAAAAGAAAATCGAATGGTTAGAAGTATTAGCAGGTGAAAAAGCATTCAACCAAACTGGCGAATGGTTACCAGCTGAAACTTTAGAAAAAATCAACGAATACTTAATCGCTATTAAAGGTCCTTTAACAACTCCAATCGGCGGCGGTATCCGCTCTCTAAACGTAGCATTACGTCAAGAGTTGGATTTATATGTTTGCTTACGTCCAGTACGTCACTTTGACGGTGTTCCTTCACCAGTTAAACGTCCAGAAGATGTTGACATGGTAATCTTCCGTGAAAACACTGAAGATATCTACGCTGGTATCGAGTACCAAGCTGGTTCTGACGAGCAAAAGAAATTATTAAACTTCTTACAAAACGAATTAGGCGTTAACAAAATTCGATTCCCAGAAACTTCTGGTTTAGGTATTAAACCAGTATCTAAAGAAGGTACTCAACGTTTAGTACGCTCTGCGATCGAGTACGCTATTTCACACAACCGTCCATCAGTAACTTTAGTACACAAAGGTAACATCATGAAATTCACTGAAGGTGGATTCAAACAATGGGGTTACGATGTAGCTGAAGCTGAATTCGGCGATAAAGTATTCACTTGGAACCAATACGATGCAATCAAAGCTGAGCAAGGCGAAGCTGCTGCAAACGAAGCACAATCTAAAGCTGTTGCAGAAGGCAAAATCATCGTAAAAGATTCTATTGCTGATATCTTCTTACAACAAATCTTAACTCGTCCTAACGAGTTCGACGTAGTAGCAACTATGAACTTAAACGGTGACTACATCTCTGACGCATTAGCTGCTCAAGTTGGTGGTATCGGTATCGCTCCAGGTGCTAACATTAACTACTTAACTGGTCACGCTATTTTCGAAGCTACTCACGGTACTGCACCTAAGTATGCTGGACAAGATAAAGTAAACCCATCTTCAGTATTATTATCAGGCGTATTAATGCTTGAGCATTTAGGATGGCAAGAAGCTGCGGACTTAATTACAAACTCAGTTGAGAAAACAATCTCTTCTAAATATGTAACTTATGACTTCGCACGTTTAATGGATGGCGCTACAGAAGTTAAATGTTCTGAATTCGCTACAAAATTAATCGAAAACTTCTAATTAAAAGTTTTACTCATTTGCCTATATATGTGAAATTATGAACAAATTGTTTAGTAATAAATAGTATATTTATATAATTTTGCGGTAATGGAAATAGTTTACTTTTTATTAAATCAATATTGTTAAAAAAGGGAGAGAACATTATGTTTTCTCCCTTTTTTTGTATATAATTTTCATGTGTAAAGATAATTACGATGAAGGAGTGGTTCTTGGTGACATTAAAACGTAAAAAAATCTCAGTTATCGGTAGTGGTTTTACAGGTGCAACCGCAGCATTTTTAGCAGCACAGAAAGAATTAGGCGACGTAGTAATTATTGATCTTCCAACAGCAGAAAATCCTACGAAAGGAAAAGCATTGGATATGTGGGAAGCAGCGCCGGTACAAGGCTTTGATTCTTATGTAAAAGGCTCTTCCGATTATGAGGATACAGCAAACTCGGATGTCGTTTTAATAACTGCGGGTGTTGCCCGTAAGCCAGGAATGAGTCGTGATGATTTAGTACAGATTAATCAAGGTGTCATGAAAGCCGTTGCAACGGAAATAGCCCGTACTTCACCTGATGCGACGATTATTGTACTTACAAACCCAGTTGATGCGATGACTTATACAGTATTTAAAGAATCAGGCTTCCCGAAACAAAGGGTTATTGGTCAATCGGGTGTGTTGGATACTGCCCGTTTCCGTGCATTTATTGCCGAGGAGCTGAATGTATCGGTAAAAGATATATCTGCACTTGTATTAGGCGGTCACGGAGACACAATGGTGCCTTTAATACGTTATGCTTCGGTAGGTGGGGTTCCGTTACAAAGCTTAATACCGGCACAACGTTTAGAAGAAATTGTGCAGCGTACCCGTGTAGGTGGCGGTGAAATCGTGAATCTGTTAGGTAATGGTTCGGCTTATTATGCACCGGCTGCAGCAATGGTGGAAATGGCAGAGGCAATTTTAAAAGATCAAAAACGTGTATTGCCGGCAATTGCCTATTTAGAGGGCGAGTATGGATATGAAGGGATATACTTAGGGGTTCCGACATTATTAGGTGCTGGCGGTATCGAGAAAATATTTGAACTTGAGCTGACAGAAGATGAAAAAACAGCGCTTGATCAATCTGCAGATGCTGTTAAAGATGTAATGAAAGCACTGAAATAACTATAAAGGGCGTTTCGGTTATTTAAACCGAAGCCCTTTTTTGTTTTTGTTTACTGATACACTGGATTCCATTTCAATAATTTTTTCTCTAATAATTTTGCAATGGAATCCGCAATTTTCCCTAAAATAGCATACAAAATAATGGCCAATACCACAATATCAAGTTGCATATATTCACGGGCATTCATCGACATATAGCCGATTCCTGAACTTGCCGCAACTGTTTCTGCAACAATTAAAGTAAGCCACATAATTCCTAATGAGTAGCGAATACCTACTAAAATGGATGGCATTGCACCTAAAATAATCACTTTAAAAAACAATTTGTATTTCGAAAGATTATAAATTTTCCCCATTTCGATCAACCGTGGATCAACATTGCGGATGCCATGGTATGTATTGACGTAGATCGGGAAAAATACGCTGATTGCTACTAGGAAAATCTTTCCTTCTTCACCAACACCAAACCATATAATAACTAATGGAATGAGTGCCAAATTCGGAATATTACGCAGCATTTGAATAGTTGTATCCAAATAACGCTGTGCAAAAGGAACGATTCCATTTAAAATACCGATTACAAAAGCGATACTCCCGCCGATCAAGAAACCGAGTAAAGCACGCGTCGTACTAATTTGAAGGTGGTCAAACAGAACACCGGAAACTGTTTGTTCATAGCCTGCTTTTAATACATCGGAAGGGGCGGGCAGAATTGTATTGGCAAGGATACCTGTTTTATTCGATACTTCCCATATGACAATAATTAAAATAGGAATGATCCACGGCTCAATTAAATGAAACCATTTTTTCTTCTTCATTTTTCTCACCTCTTATGGCTTCCAAATATAGTTTTCGAGATTTTCTACAAGATTAGTCGTTAATCCAATGTCATAAAGATCTTCATTTAATCGTTGTAAATCTGCCTGTGCAGCTTCATCCAAATAAGTAGCAACAGATGAACGTCGAGCTAAGCTTGTTACCCAAACATCTGCGGCGATACCTGTATTCTCTTCAAGAATTTTGGCTGCATCACTTGAATCTGTATCAATGGCTTCACCGACTTTAGATAGTTCTTCCACATAGGCAACTACTGCGTCTTTATTGGACTCGATAAATTTATCAGATGCATAGTAGAAGCCACGGTGTTCCACAATGCCTTCTCCTGTAGTTAAAATTTGATTGCCTTTACTTTCGGAAACCGTCATATACGGATCCCAAGTAACCCAGGCATCAACTTCGCCGTTTTGAAATGCAATAGTCGCATCTGCAGGACTTAAAATAACAGATTTCACATCATCCAGTGTCAGTTTAACTGTTTCCAAAGCAGAAACTAATAGATATTCGGAGATGGAAGCTTTATTGTACGCAATCTTTTTGCCTTTCAATTGTTCGATTGATTGGATAGAGCCATCATTTTTTACTAAAATCCCTTCTGTTTGAGGAGATGATTCTTCACCTGCGATATATTTAAAATTCATTCCTTTTGATAATGCCATCATTGATGGGGCATCACTTGCATTGGCAAAATCGATAGCTCCGGAGTTTAATGCTTCCAGAATTGAACTTCCTGTATTGAATTCAGACCACTCCACTGAATAACCTAACTCTGTTAAACGTGATTCAAGTTCGCCATTCGCTTTTAATAGCAATGTTGTGCCGTTTTTCTGGTAGCCGATTCGAACTTTTTTGTTTTCGGCATTCGATGATGAGCACCCGACTAAAATGATTGATAAAGTTAAGAGCAAAAAGACAGATAATAATTTTTTCATTTGTAATACCTCCTTAAATAATCGCTTGTAATTCTTTTTGTTTAGTTGGTGTTTCTGTTTTTGTTTGTTGTCCTAATAAATGTTGAAGCAGAATTTCCTCAAGCTCCGCAAATTGTGGATTTGAACGTGTTCTTGGACGAGGAAGATTTACCGGCAAATCTAAAGCAACGTTTCCGTCTTCGATTAATATAATTCGATCTGCCAATGCAATTGCTTCAGCCACATCATGTGTCACTAGTAACGACGTATATTTTTGTTTTAACCACAATTGTTCAATTAGATTTTGCATTTCCAGTCGTGTCAGTGCATCCAATGCACCAAGCGGTTCATCCAATAACAAAAGTCTTGGCTGTGCACTAAGCGCACGAGCTAATGCAACCCTTTGTTTTTGGCCACCTGACAGTACATGTGGCCACTCTTTTGCGCGGTCTTTTAATCCTACGTGCTCAAGTGATTTTAATGCGAGCGGTTGCCAATCCTTTTTCAACTCTGTGCCAACCCCTACATTTTCTAGAACAGACAGCCATGGAAGTAAACGATCTTCCTGAAACATGACGCGGACGCCTGAAAAGTCTTCTTGTTGAATACCGTCTTTTAAAGATTCCCCTGCTGTTTTTTGTTCTAAATTTGCAATGATACGAAGAAGCGTACTTTTTCCGCATCCGCTTTTCCCGACGATTGCAACGAATTGTCCAGCGGGGATTGTTAAATTAATATCCTTTAATACATGTTTTTCACCGAAACTTTTTGTTAAATTTACTAACTCAATATTGATTCCATTTGTCATGGAAGCACCTACTTTCTGTTAAAATACTTAACATATTGAATTACTCGGAATTGTTAATAAAAAAATTTACACATGCTCTTCTTAAAGCGTGCACAAACAATTTTTCTAAATGTTACCATAATAATAAATATTCAGTCAATAGTAAAAATTATTTTACCTATCGAAATAATAAGATTTAAAGATTTCTTCAATTATAAAAGAGCATATAAGTAGCTGAACAAAGGAATAATTGTACTTTTCAAAAAAAGTTGTTACTATGAAGATAGTGCTTTAATCAGTACATATTTAACGAAATAGTTGATAGCCAACCACTGAAAGATTGATTTTGAGATGGGGGTTTCAAATCGATTTTGGAGGAACTTATAATGGTTAAAACGGTTTTAGTAGTAGAAGATGAAATGCCAATTGCAACATTATTAAAATATAACTTGGAACAAGCAGGTTTTGAAGTTCTGTTGGCTCATGATGGTCAGGCGGGTCTAGATACAGCAGTAGAACAAACACCAGATCTGATTTTATTGGATTTAATGCTGCCAAAACTTGATGGTGTTGAAGTTTGTAAGGAATTACGACGTTTGCGCATCAATATACCGATTATTATGCTGACTGCGAGAGACGATGAATTTGATAAAGTATTGGGTTTAGAGCTTGGTGCGGATGATTACATGACAAAGCCATTCAGCCCGCGTGAAGTAATTGCCCGAGTGAAGGCTGTGCTGCGACGTTTCTCTGGACCGGTTGTGGAAGAAGCAGTTGAATCGAGTGAAGTTGTTTACTCATTCGGTAATTTAAAAGTTTTCCCGGAAAGATTTGAAGCATTTATCGATGAAGAGTCTTTGGAATTCACACCGAAAGAATTTGAATTGCTTGTTTACTTACTTGAAAATAAAAACCGCGTATTAACGCGTGATCAGCTGCTTAGTGCTGTATGGAACTATGATTTTGCCGGAGATACTCGCATCGTAGACGTACATATTAGTCATCTGCGGGATAAAATTGAAGAAAATAGTCGTAAACCACTGTTTATTAAAACAATCCGTGGTTTAGGTTATAAATTTGAGGAGCCAAAAAAATAATGAACGCAATGAAAAATCGTTTATTTTATTCGTTTATTTTAGTAATTGGATCAAGTTTAGCTGTTCTAGGACTGTTCATAGGGCAGCTTTTTCCATTTTTCGCCGATGAATTTGTTCATGAAGTGACAAAGGATTCCGAGCAGCAATTGGAGCAAGTGATCGAGCAGGAGCAGATTGAACTTACTGAATCACAGAAAGAAGCCATTCTAGATACTTATGCAATTGATCGACATGCAGAAGGATTACAAAGTACAAAGCAAAAAATATATTTAATTATTGCCGCATTATTATTAGGCGGTTTAATTATTATGAGTTTTATGGCATACCGGGTTGTAAGCAATTTTATTACGCCGATTGTTAATATTACAAAAACTGCGAGAGAGCTCTCGAAAGGGAATTATCGTGCGCGTGCTTTTGCGAATGGACCGAATACAATTGTTGAGTTAAGAAATTCCGTTAACATTTTGGCACGCAATTTACAGGATATTACGAAAACAAGAGCAATTGAAGAAGAACGTTTAAAAACATTGATTGAAAATATGGGCAGTGCATTAATGATGATCGACCGTGAAGGCAATATTTCGATTGTGAATAGGAAATTCCAGACATTGTTCGAGCTGCCGAAAGAGAAGCTCATTGGTAAGAATTTCATGATGCTCGGATTGCCAAAAGAGCTTGAAAAGTTTATCGATCATGTGTTTTTAACGGAATTACCATATCGTCAGCAGCTTGAAATGGAAATCGCAAATGAAGAATATTATGAGCAAGTTTATGGGGCGCCTGTTGTTGGTGAACATGGACGCTGGCTTGGTGTCGTAATTGTTATGCATGATGTGAGTGAACTTGTGCGATTGGAGCAGATTCGAAAAGATTTCGTAGCGAATGTTTCGCATGAGCTAAGAACACCGATTACTTCGATTAAAGGATTTTCAGAGACACTTCTAGACGGGGCATTTAAAGACGAGCAGATGCTGCTGTCCTTTTTGACAATCATTTATGATGAGAGCAATCGAATTCAGGTTCTCGTCAATGATTTGCTTGAGCTATCCAAAATTGAGCGGCATGGTTTTACACTCGATGTAGTGCCAACAAAGCTGCAGGATATTTTAGTACGGGTTGTTGATTTGACAAGCTCACAATTGGAAAATAAAAATATGCAGTTTAATGTAGAGATAGAGCAGGATGCGGTAATTTTAGGTGATGTAAATCGTCTAATGCAAATTTTTACGAATTTAATTAACAATGCGATCGCTTATTCTAAAGAAGAAACTACAGTTACACTACGTATAAGTGCCAATGATCAATACGGAATATTTGAAGTGAAAGACGAAGGAATTGGTATTGAAAAATCTGAGATTTCACGTATTTTTGAACGCTTTTACAGGGTAGACCGGGCACGAAGCCGAAATTCTGGTGGGACAGGTCTTGGTTTGTCCATTGTAAAGCATTTGATTGAAGCACATAACGGTAAAATCATAGTAGATAGTGAAGTCGGAAAAGGGACGAGTATTAAAGTGTTCCTGCCTCTGAAAGATTAAAATTTAACAGTAAATTTACAAAACATTAAATTGAACTTTATATTGCGGTGTTATAGTTCTAATAGAAACCCCCGTTTCTAAAAGAAGGTAACGCTTAGCAAGAAAACTAAATATAATAATGAAGAAACTGCGTAAAAAGTTGGAAGCTTTTTGTGCGGTTTTTTTTCGTTTACATTGTTGGATAGCTCATTTTGAAAAAATATGAAACTTTTACAATTCATTACCCGTAGAATAAGAGGAAATTGAAAAGTAAGGAGGCTTTATACGATGAGTGTAAAAAGAACATTAATGTGGGTAGCACTTATTCTTATGGCTGTCGTAGCTATTATTGTTGTGACGACATCCTGGTATACAGTAGATGAGTCGGAACAGGCAGTAGTCATTACATTTGGTCAAGCGGATGAAACAATACAAGATTCAGGACTTCATTTTAAATTACCATGGCCAATACAGTCTGTAGAGATTTTATCAAAAGAAACGTACAGTTTACAGTTCGGCTACAAGCAAAATCCGGACGGTACGGTAGAAGCATTCGATAAAGAAACAAAAATGATTACAGGTGATGAAAATATTGTTTTAACAGATCTTGTTGTCCAATGGCGCATTGTTGAGCCAAAAAAATATTTATTTAGTTCACAGGAGCCGCGAACGATTTTACATAATGCGACTTCCAGTGCGATTCGTTCAATCATTGGCAGCTCAACAATCGATGAGGCATTAACGGATGGTAAAGCGGATATTGAAGCAGAGACACGTGAATTGCTTGTATCGTTAATCGAAAAGTACGATATCGGTATTGGGGTTTTAGGAGTAAAACTGCAAGACGTAGAAGTTCCGAATGAGGAAGTACGTGCAGCATTCACAGATGTTACTGATGCACGGGAGACAAAAAATACAAAGATTAACGAAGCGGAAAAATATGAAAACCAGCGGGTAAGTGAAGCGGTTGGTGAAGCAGCGGCAATTCTTTCAAAAGCGGAAGGAGAAAAGGCTTCACGTATTGAGCAAGCGACAGGTGAAGTTGCGCTATTTAACCAGCTTTATGATGAATACCGCCTGAATAAGGATATTACACGTGAACGATTAGTACTTGAAACATTGGAGGCAGTTTTACCGAATGCCCAAATTTATATTATGAATGATGATGGCAGCGGTACGATGAAGTACTTGCCGATTCAGCCAATGCAAACGACACCTCCTTCTACAGAAGAGAAAAAAGAAGGGAGCAAAAGTGAATGAGTAACAACAAAAATAATTTTGAAGGCGATTTAGATGAGTTTGTGAAAAAACTGTTCGGCAACAAAAAAGGATCGAAAGAAGTGAAGGAAGTACCGAAAGCAACCGATCCTGATCAACAAGTAAATAATGGTGATACAAAAGCAAAAAAAACTCCTTCGCCATTAAAGAAAGATAAAAAGCCGGTAAATGTAAAGCAATGGGTATCTTCTGCGATTGTATTAACTGTTGTATTTGCCGCATTAATCATCGTATTTGCGAATCTGTATATTGTAAAAGAAAACGAATATAAAGTAGTTCGCCAGTTCGGGGAAGTAGTGAAGTATGAGAGCGAACCGGGACTCCATATGAAAATTCCGTTCATTCAAAGTGTGACAACTCTTCCAAGCAATTTAATGACACATGATATGACGGAAGAAGAGATCAGTACGAAAGATAAAAAGCGAATTATTATTGATAACTATACTGTTTGGCGTGTGACGGATCCAAAGGCGTTAATTTCAAATGCCGGGCAGTTGCTGAATGCGGAAAGTCGTATGGAGGAATTCATTTATTCGGCACTTCGTACAGAGTTCGGTCAGACTGAATACGGCGATATTATTAATGAAAAAGATTCAAAACGCGGGAATATTAACGACCGTGTTACACAACGTGTCAATGAGTTAATCGATTCAGCCAATTTTGGTATTGAAGTAATTGATGTACGTATTCGCCGTACAGATTTACCAGAGGAAAACGAGCAGTCTGTTTATACAAGAATGGTTTCGGAACGTCAATCGATTGCGCAAAAGTATCTGTCTGAAGGGGATGCGGAAAAGCGCAGTAAAGAGGCAAAAACAGATCAGGAAGTACAGGTAACACTCGCGAAAGCAAATAAAGAAGCCTCTGTCATCCGTGCAGAAGGTGAAGCACAGGCTGCACAAATTTATAATGCTGCTTATTCAAAAGATCCGGAATTCTACAGTTTATTCAGAACGTTAGAATCATACAAGAAAACAATCGGCAATGAGACGATGATCATTATCCCTTCAGATTCACCATATGCTAAACTGTTATCCGGTCAATTGGATTAAAAAAATGTTAAAGCCATTTGGAATGCAACCGTTCTAAATGGCTTTTTCTTTGTGTGGAAAAAATTACATTATTTAACTTCATTAAATTTTCAAATTATATTATTGGAAACTATTATATTACTGTTATACTATAGTATAGTTAGTTTATATAGGGGGAGTGGCAAAGTTTGAGTAAAGTAATACAGAATAGTTTAATCGCATTTATTATGGCAACATCTGTAACGGCGCTTTTTTATCAATCCAATATTAATGTCGTGAAGGTGGAAATTTTTCATATATCAATTTTGTTTATTGCTATTTTAGTATTAAGTTTGTTTATCGCAGAAGATGTACGGGATTCGTTCAAGAAAGTACTATGGTTTGAAAAACGTGAGGATAAGCGTCCGATCTGGCAAGTTGGTATTGGTATGATCTTTTATTTCACACAAATTGGATTCGTAGAAGTATTTGCGCGCGGGTTAATGCCATACGATTTAGGCGGCATGCCGATGTATGTTATCATTCCATTTTTAAATGCCTTTTTATTAACGGTTATTTTTGAAGAAATATTCTATGAAGAAAAACGAGAAGTTGTGAAAAATTTTAAATTTAAAAAGTTAAAATAAAGATTCCAGACTCCTAGAAACAGGGGTCTTTTTGTTTACTTAAAAAATCTCGCGAACGCCACATTAAATATTGGCAATTCATGTGAACAATCGCTAAAGTAGAAAGAGAACATATAATCGTACCGAACTTCGTTTAGCGAATGTTTTAACATCTGCTAAATGAAGTTGGTGCCTAAGGTGGATGTCACAGATTCGTTTTATGAATCCTTTGCGCAAGCGCATACCCGGATCTGGACGCAATTACACAAGGGCAGAATTGATCATATAAATGGAGGAACTTGCATGACAAAACAAAAATTACTTTTATTAGATGGAAACTCATTAGCATATCGTGCCTTTTTTGCATTGCCTCTGCTGACGAATGACAGTGGGATTCATACAAATGCGACTTTCGGATTTACGACGATGCTGCAAAAAATTATCGGTGAGGAAAATCCGACACAAATGCTTGTTGCGTTTGATGCCGGAAAAACGACTTTTCGTCATGAATCTTTCGGTGAATATAAAGGGGGCCGTCAAAAAACTCCGCCAGAGCTTTCCGAACAATTCTCTTATATTCGTAAGCTGATCGATGCATATAAGATTAAACGCTATGAGCTGGAAATGTACGAAGCGGATGACATTATCGGAACGTTAGCGAAACAGGCTGCTGGACAAGGGATAGAAGTTATCGTTGTTTCAGGAGATAAGGATTTAACGCAGCTTGCAACAGAGGATGTTACTGTATATATTACTCGAAAAGGGATTACCGATATTGAAAAATATACACCGGCCCATATTGAAGAAAAGTATGGACTGACACCGGAACAAATTATCGATATGAAAGGGCTTATGGGCGATCAATCGGATAATATTCCTGGAGTTCCGGGCGTTGGTGAAAAAACTGCGATTAAACTATTGAAGGAACACGGTACAATTGAAAAACTATATGAAGCGATGAATTCATTGAAAGCATCGAAAATGAAAGAAAAGCTGGTAGATAATGAAGAAATGGCACACTTGTCAAAAAAGCTTGCCACAATTCATATAGATGCACCGCTTACAATTACACTTGATGATTTAGCTTATAAAGGTCCTGATGAGGAAGCACTTCTTGCTGTATGGCAGGAGCTTGGGTTTAGATCTTTAATCGAAAAAAGCGATTTTGAAGCAGTAGAAACTGAACAAGCTGATTTAGTATTTGAAAATGTGGAGCATATTACAGCTGAAATGCTCAAAGATACGATGGCTATTCACCTGGAGTTGGAAAATGAACATTACCATAGCTGTAATGCCCTCGGGTTAGCATTGACGGACGGGGAACGTACTTTTTATACAGCGATCAATAATGTTGTTGAAAATGCGGAGTTAAAAGCATGGCTGCAAAACGAAACAAAGAAAAAGTATGTTGCCGACAGTAAAGCGACACAAGCAATGCTCCATCGTCTGGGGATTGAGCTAAAAGGTGTGGAGTTCGATTTATTGTTAGCTTCGTACATTGTAAAGCCGTCGATTTCAGGTGATGATGTTGCAACACTTGCAAAAGAATTCGGTTATCAGGATGTACAATCCAATGAAGCAATTTACGGAAAAGGGGCCAAGTGGATTGTTCCCGGTGCAGACCATGTTGCAGAACATGTAAGCCGAAAAGCTGTAGCGGTTTGGAAGCTGCAGCCAGTTTTAGAGCAAACGCTGAAAGAAAATGAACAGTTTGAATTATATAAAGAGCTGGAGCTGCCGCTTGCACATATTTTAGGGAAAATGGAGAGCGAAGGGATTACAGTCAATATCGATACATTGCGTCAAATGGGTGATGAACTGAAGACAAAGCTCGAAGTAATCGAAACGACAATTTATGAACTCGCAGGCGAGAAATTCAATATTAATTCACCGAAACAGCTTGGTGTCATATTATTTGATAAACTTGGCTTACCTGTCATTAAAAAGACGAAAACAGGATATTCAACAGCAGCCGATGTGCTGGAAAAGCTGCAGTCCGAGCATGATATTGTAAAGCATATTCTGGAATACCGAACACTCGCGAAACTGAAGTCAACTTATATTGAAGGGTTGATTAAAGAGGTACATGAAGCGGATTCGAAAGTGCATACGCGTTTCCAGCAGGCATTAACATCAACGGGACGTTTAAGCTCAACAAACCCGAATTTACAAAACATCCCGATTCGTTTGGAAGAAGGGCGCAAAATTCGAAAAGCATTTGTTCCATCGAAAAAAGACTGGATTTTGTTTGCAGCAGACTATTCTCAAATCGAGCTGCGCGTATTGGCACATATGTGCGGTGATGATGCACTTGTGGAGGCATTCCAGCAAGGAATGGACATCCATACACGTACGGCAATGGATGTGTTTAATCTTGAAAACCCGGATGATGTGACAAGCTTAATGCGTCGCACAGCAAAAGCTGTTAACTTTGGTATTGTATACGGCATTAGTGATTATGGATTATCACAAAGCCTTGATATTACACGTAAAGAAGCGGGAATTTTTATCGAAAACTACTTGCAAAGCTTCCCGGGTGTAAAAAACTATATGGATGCAAGTATTGAAGAGGCCAAGAAAGCAGGCTTCGTTACAACGATTTTAAATCGCCGTCGTTACTTGCCGGACATCACAAGCTCGAACTTCAATTTAAGAAGTTTTGCGGAGCGTACTGCGATGAACACACCGATTCAAGGAAGTGCCGCGGACATAATTAAAAAAGCAATGATTGACATGAATGAACGCCTTGAACAAGAAGGCTTACAGACGAAGCTATTATTACAAGTACACGATGAGCTAATTTTTGAAGCACCAAAAGAAGAAGTTGAAATTTTAGAACGTATCGTACCTGAAGTTATGGAAAATGCAATTAAGTTAAGCGTGCCGTTAAAGGTTGAGTTTTCATATGGTCCTACATGGTACGATGCGAAATAAGGAGTACCATTTATGCCGGAATTACCAGAAGTAGAAGGGGTCGTACGTGATTTACGGCCTATCGTAGAAGGGAAAACGATTGAATCTGTCTCTTTATCGGATGTCGTTTATACATCGCATGAAGCAGGTAAACAGGCGATTGTAAAAAAAGCAAAGCCTTCTCAATTTGAACTGTTAGTACGCGATATGACAATCGATAAATTGGAGCGCAGATCGAAATATATATTCTTTCATCTAAATAAAAATGATGAACGTTTTATTTTAGTGAATCATTTAGGGATGAGTGGAGCATGGTTTGTAGTTAATGATGTTCTGGAGATTACGGAAGAAAAATTCCGGAAGCATATTCATGCGATATTCACGTTGGCAAGCGGAGAATTGCTTGTCTATGCTGACATCCGCCGTTTTGGTGAATTACGCTTTATTAAAGAAATTGCCGATCATCCGCCATTGTTAAAAATGGCACCGGAGCCTTTTGATGAAATCGCCTGTGATTTTTTCCTTATACAAAGTGAAAAACCGAAATTTGCTAAAAAACCGATTAAAGAAGTCATCATGGATGGTCAGGTGATTTCCGGTTGCGGTAATATTTATGCAACCGAAGCATTGTTCAAAATGCTTATTCATCCGGGAAAGATAACGAATGAGTTAAGTCGTGAGCAAAAGACGAAGCTCTTTCACGTAATATGTGATGTATTGCAGGAAAGCATTGATTCGGGCGGATCGACAATTTCAGACTACCGGAGTATTAATGGCGGTGCAGGCACGATGCAGCATCGACTGAAAATGTATGGAAAAAAGCAATGTGTTGTATGTGAAACAAATACAGAGTCGCTCGTAATCGCGGGCAGAACATCAACATATTGTCCGCAATGTCAAAAGTAAAGGGGAATTGCTGTGATTATTGGTTTAACTGGTAGTATTGCCAGCGGAAAGAGCACAGTTGCAAAAATGATTGAGTCTTACGGATTGCCGATCGTTGATGCAGATGTAGTAGCACGACAAGTAGTCGAGCCTGGCACACCGACATTAAAAAAAATTGCAGAAGCATTTGGACCGGAAGTCATTGCACATGATGGTTCAATGGACCGTGCAAAAGTGGGAAGTATTATATTTCATAATGAGGAAATGCGCAAAACTTTAAATAGCATCATACATCCGGCTATTCGTGAAGAAATGCTGCGTCAGCGTGATGAATTTATCTCGTTTGGCGAAAAAAATATTTTCATGGATATTCCACTGCTATTCGAAAGCAAGCTGGAACATTTCGTTGAAAAAATTATTGTAGTTTCTGTAAATAAAGAAGTGCAGCTGCAGCGCTTAATGGAACGAAACGGCTTTACGGAAGAAGAAGCAAATACCCGTATTGCGACACAGATTCCGGTCAAAGAAAAAGAACAGTTAGCTGATGCAGTTATTCACAATAACGACACGCTTGAAGATACAGCAATTCAGCTTCAAAATATTTTGTATGAGTGGAACGTACTGAAGTAGAATAATACCTCAACTAATTTTATTAAAAGTTGGTTGAGGTTTTTATTTTGAGGGTATGTATTATCTGAAAATAACAAATTTAATTAAGTGGATTAAATATGTTCAACTTTTTCGAATATGTGTTATACTAATCAACGAATAAATAAAACGAATGAATCGTACTTTTAGGAGGATTTAAATAATATGACAGTTTCTATTGCAATTAATGGTTTTGGCCGCATTGGTCGTATGGTGTTCCGACAAGCAATGATGCGTGGTGACGTGAATATCGTAGCAGTGAACGCAAGCTATCCATCTGAAACGTTAGCACATTTAATTAAGTATGACACAAATCATGGTGTTTTCCCGGGAACTGTTGAAGCAGTCGAAGGTGCTTTAATTGTAAACGGCAAACGTGTTGAATTAGTTAGTGAACGTGATCCATTAAAATTACCATGGGCTCAAATGGGCGTAGATATCGTAATCGAAGCTACTGGTAAATTCAATGACCGTGAAAAAGCGGCAAAACATATTGAAGCTGGCGCGAAAAAAGTTATTTTAACTGCTCCTGGTAAAAACGAAGATATTACAGTTGTTTTAGGTGTAAATGACGATAGATTGGATTTATCAAAACATGATGTCATTTCGAATGCATCTTGTACAACAAACTGCTTAGCTCCTGTAGCAAAAGTATTAAACGATGAGTTCGGTATTGTAAACGGTTTAATGACTACAGTTCACGCTTATACAAACGATCAAAACAACATCGATAATCCACACAAAGATTTACGTCGTGCACGTAACTGTGGATCATCGATTATCCCAACTTCTACGGGTGCAGCAAAAGCATTACGTCTTGTTTTACCGGAATTGGATGGGAAAATCCACGGTATGGCATTACGTGTGCCAACACCAAACGTTTCTTTAGTTGATTTAGTTGTAGATGTAGAAAAAGACGTAACAGTAGAAGAAGTAAATGCGGCCTTTAAAGCGGCAGCTGAAGGCAAAATGAATGGTATTTTAAACTTCTCTATGGAGCCATTAGTATCTTCTGACTACAATACTACAACATTCTCATCTACTGTAGACGGTTTAACTACGATTGTATTAGGTGACCGTAAAGTAAAAGTGATCGCTTGGTATGATAATGAGTGGGGTTACTCTGCTCGCGTAGTAGACTTAACAAAGAAAATTGCAAATGAATTAGCAGCAGTAAATGCATAATTTATTGCTTCATTAAGTGTGATTGATCACTTTAAAAAGGCATAAATACGCGCCTTAATGACACAGAAAGAACCTTTTGCCAGAAAGTAAATCATTTTTGCAAAAGGCTTTTTCTATTGTGTGAAGCAACAATGCACTATATAATTGAATGACTTTCCATTGGAAAATTTCAACGCGCGTGAAGCACTATTTCAAGCGCGTTGTTTTTGTTATAATAGAATTAAACTAACTTTTAGGAGAAATTATTATATGAGATGTCCAGCTTGTCAATACAACGGGACACGCGTTGTAGACTCAAGACCTGTTGATGATAATAAAGAAATTCGCAGACGTCGTGAATGTGAATCATGTGCCTTTCGCTTTACGACATTTGAAAAAATTGAAGAAACACCGTTAATCGTTGTGAAAAAGGATGGTTCACGCGAGGAGTTTAGCCGTGAAAAAGTATTGCGTGGTCTAATACGCGCATGTGAAAAACGGCCGGTTGCATTAGAACAATTAGAAGAGATTGTTTTATCGATTGAAAAAGAACTGCGCCGATTAGGCAATGCGGAAGTGCGCTCGGAAGATGTCGGGGAGATGGTAATGGACCGACTTGCGAAAATTGATGAAGTAGCCTATGTACGCTTCGCATCTGTTTACCGCCAATTTAAAGATATTACTGTATTTATCGAGGAATTGAAAGAAATCATGACCCGTCAGTCAAATGACAAATAAGTGTTAGGAGGGATAAATGGTAATGATGAATCAGCTAAATCCATATGACCATTGTGAAATTCATTGCCCTCAAACTATCACTAGTGAGCATCAGCTTGCATTACAATTATGCTATCAGCCGATTATCGGGGTTGAAGCTACGGCACTATATTTAAAGTTATGGGTTGAAACACAACAACACGAAAAAGCTACTTGTTTTCATAGCAACCTGCTCGATTCATTAAGTTTTAAACCGAAGCAATTACTGGAAGCAAGAATAGTATTAGAAGCAATAGGTTTAGTGAAGTCCTTTGAAAAGATGATGGATTCATATAAATCGATGAAGTATATTTTATATCCGCCATTGACTGGCCATGACTTCTTTGACGATTCAATTCTTTCTGTAGCGCTTTTACGGAAAATCGGTCGCGAACAATATGAATCATTACGTAATAAATTATCGAAACATGATATTTCCTTACAAGGATACAAAGATGTGACATGCAGCTTTAATGATGCATTTGTTGCAATAACAGAAACTGAACTAAAGCAGGTAATGCAGGAAAATACAGGTTCGGTAAACGAACGTTCGAAAATGTCGTACCCGTTTGAGTATGACTTATTTGATTTTAAAAGCTTCATGATGGGCATGAGCCAAAACTTAATCCCAAGTAAATTATTTACACTGGATATTAAAATTGCCATTGCTAAATTAGCGTTTATGTATAATTTCTCTGTGACGGATATGCAAAGAATAGTTTTACTCGCATGGGATACAGATGAAGGACTTACGAAAAAAGAGCTTGAAAAACGCTGTGAAGAATACTACCAGCTGAACGTAGGTGTCGCAAAGCCGAAACTGATTAAAAAACAGGACATTTTCCGTTCGGTAGAAGTCATCAACACCGCTCCTGCAAATACACAGCAAAATATTAATGATAAAGAAGGTTTAATCGAGTATTTAGAAAAAACTTCACCGATAGAAGTTTTTCAAAAATTTAATGGTTATTTGCCACCGGAATCCGTTGTAATGGAATTTAATAATTTCATTAGAAAAGGGGTTTCTTACGGCACGTTGAATGTTTTGATTCATTATATTTCAATGAATGACGAATTAAATTATAATAAAAACTTTATGAAGGTAGTCATGAATAACTGGCTGAAAAAAGGTGCAAAAACTGCCGGAAATACAATGGAAATTGCAAAGGTTGAACATAGTTACCGTGATCGTAAATCGAAAAACTTATCGCAAATTACGGTTACGAACAATGATTTGAATAAAGTTGAAGAAAATAATAACTCGAAAACCGATTCTCCTGATTCAGCGCTCGTTGATTATAAAAATTCTACACCTTATCAGTATTTGCTGATTTTGACTCATGGTGAAGAACCATTTTCAGGGCATGTAAAAATAGCAGAATCGCTTTACAGTTCTTATGATATCCCGATAGAAGTGGCGAACGTCATCATTCGTCATGTGTGGGATTCGACAAAAGGCAACTTGCCGGAATCGTTTGTAGAAGCATTGGCATCTGAAATCCGTTACAATCAAATTAAAACAGCCGACCAAGCATTGGACTATATTGAAAAGCGAAATGAACGCAATCTTATTAAAGTGACAGAAGATTATTTAACGGTAGATGACCAGTCCATTCACTATGATAAAACGGTGCCTTATTATTTCCTGAAATCACTGTATAAAGGGAAAAAGCCGGTGAAATTTATTGTCGATTTAGCCGAGGAACTCGTATTGCAGCAAGGGCTATCGGTAGGTGCGGTCAATGTGCTGATGGAATATGCCTATAATGAGAGCAATGGGAAACTAACGAAAAACTTTGTGCAGTCTATCGCCGGAAACTGGATGTTAAACCCTCCGGCAAACGCTTTAGAAGCTCTTCGTATTGTAGAAGAAAGCGACGGAACTCAATTGAAGGCTTCTAAAATTACGATGGATACACCGCGTGCATTTAAGGTTACTGTTAAGGATATGTCAAAATGGATTCCGGCTTTCGATGAAACATTGCCATATGATTTCATGAAAAATTTACTTAACGGTAAAGAACCGGTTGAAATGTTAGTGAAGCAAGTGGATGATCTCGTATTAAAACACGGCATTAAAGTCGGCGTTGTCAACGCCATTCTTGAATTTATATTAACGAATAAAACGAGCCGTTTTGGACGTAACCAAATTCAGACACTTGCATTAAATATGCAGCTGAAAAACATCTTGTTGGCTAAAGATGCACTTGCTTACATTGAATCGAATTATAAAGAAAATAAAGTAGACGTAAAAATTACCGAGCAGGATTTACTGAAATATTATCCTCCAGGTTATGTGTTTACACCAGAATTGATCCGCTATGAAAAAGCGACGCCTTATGTATTTACAAAAGAGTTAAACGATGGTCATGAGCCGTTTGCGTATGTTGTCGCAACAGCGGAAAAATTGATCCTGCATTACAAGATGGTCCCGGCTGTCGTCAATTACATGCTAGAGTATGTAATGGAAAAAACAGAAGGTGCATTGCCTGAAAAATATATTAACAGTGTCGCAAATACATGGCGAAACAATAAGATTCAGACGATTAATCAAGCGAAGATATATACTGAAATGCAAGATAAGAAAAACAAACAGCGCGGTGCAAGAAAAGTTGGTGTTGTTCCGGATTGGTTTAAAGAAAAAGATCAGGAACCTGTACAGCAAGCTAATTCCAACAATACTCAAAACAATATTGATTTTGAAGAGCAGCGCAAAAAGTTATTAGAGCAATTAAATAGTGATTAAAAAGCAGGTGAGTACTATCGAACCAATAAAAGATTCGCTCAATAAAATAAATATCCCATCATTTGAGCAAAAATATAATGAATTAAAAAATCGGGTCCTTTCACATCCAAGTGTAAAACAGTTTATGACTGACCATAATATGACGGAAAACTCGGCTGTTATTCAATATGGAATGACAACTCTTTTTGAATTTGTAGAGCAAAAGCACACTTGCTGTGGAGCCGGTTCTCCATCACAATGTCAAAATTTCTATAAAGGCCATGTTCCGCAATTAATGCTTTCGAATGGTCAAATTAATATTATTTACCGCAAGTGCGAACAAATGATCAAAGAAGATGACCAGCGTGAACTAGCTTCAATGATGAAGACGATGTATATGCCAAAAGATGTCTTGAAGGCTGACTTTAATGAAATGGATATGAATGATAACTCCCGCATGGCTGCGACACAGTTTATGGTTGAATTCAGGAAACAATACCGTGAAACGAAAGAGCTTCCTGCAAAAGGGCTGTATCTATACGGCACATTTGGTGTTGGAAAAACCTATATTTTAGGCGCCATCGCAAATGCTTTGTCAAAAGAACGTATTCAAACTTTATTAGTATATATGCCGGAATTCATCCGTGAATTAAAGTCGGCGGTAACAGAAGGTTCGATTGAACAGAAAATCGACTTTGTAAAAAAAGTGCCGGTATTAATGCTCGATGATGTTGGCTCAGAGCCGATTTCTACATGGACAAGAGATGAAATTATCGGGTCGATCCTGCATTACCGTATGGCGGAAAAATTGCCGACATTTATTTCTTCAAACTTCAATTACAAACAGTTGGAAGAACAATGGTCCGTAACTGAACATGGGGCAATTGATGAAATGAAATCAGGTCGTATTTTACAGCGAGTACAAGCATTAACGACTCCGCTTGAAATTACAGGAACAAACCGCAGAAAATAAAATCTTTAAAGTTTTATTATTCAATATTGCATTTCTGCAAAATCGAGCGTATACTTTGTACGTAAATAAACAATAAATGCATTGAAAAGGACAACAAGTTTAACGAACTGGCTTTTAGAGAGGGAAGACACGGCTGCAAGCTTCCTAGCACAAGCGTTATACTTTACTACCTTGGAGCAGTGACGGGGCCAATCCGTCATCGTTTCTCAGTACGTTAACTGACCGAGAGCTTCTGATTCGTTTTACGAAGAAGGAAGAAGGGTGGCACCACGAGCATACAGCATCGTCCCTTTGTTGGGACGGTGCTTTTTATTTTGCCTGAAAGTGCAAATTTTTGGCTGAGACTAAATAGTTGGGAGCAGAATCAATTTATTAGTTTTAAATTAGTTGATTGTAGTTTAGGGCGGCGACTCCTGCGGGAAAAGCGTGACGCCTGAGACTACAGGCTCAGGCCACGCCCGCGGAAAGCGTCCGCCCGAAACGGAAATCAACGGATAGAGGAATTGGAACTTTGCCACTCTCAAATAAATTAAACCTTACAAGGAGGACAACAACATGTCAGAAATGATCAAATTAACATTCCCGGATGGCGCAGTAAAGGAATACGCCAAGGGAACATCTACATTGGACGTTGCAGGCTCAATCAGCCCAGGTCTTAAAAAATCAACTTTAGCAGGTAAAATCAATGGCACATTAATCGATGCAAAAACAGGAATCGAACAAGATGGTGCGATTGAAATCATTACAAACAAATCAGACGAAGCATTAGAAATTCTTCGTCACTCTACTGCCCACTTAACAGCACAGGCAGTAAAACGTCTTTACCCGGACGCAAAATTAGGTATCGGTCCAGTTATCGATTCAGGCTTCTATTATGACATCGATTCACCAACACCGATTACTGCCGAAGATTTACCAGCAATCGAAAAAGAAATGAAAAAAATCATTTCTGAAAACATCGAAATCGAGCGCAAAAACGTTTCTCGTGATGAAGCACAAAAAATTTACGAGGAAGTTGGCGACGAGTATAAATTGGAACTACTTGAAGCAATTCCAGCAGATGACCAAGTATCAATCTACTACCAAGGCGATTTCTTTGACCTTTGCCGTGGTGTACACGTACCATCTACAGGCAAATTAAAAGAGTTCAAATTATTATCATTAGCTGGTGCTTACTGGCGCGGTAACTCAGATAACAAAATGCTGCAACGTATTTACGGTACTGCATTCTTCACAAAAGACGAGTTGAAACACCATCTTCAAATGCTTGAAGAAGCAAAAGAACGTGATCACCGCAAAATCGGTAAAGAATTGGATTTATTCATGACTAGCCAAACAGTTGGTCAAGGTTTACCGCTTTGGTTACCAAACGGTGCGACAATCCGCCGTACTATTGAGCGTTACATCGTAGATAAAGAATTATCTTTAGGCTACAAACACGTATACACACCAGTGCTTGGCTCGAAAAAGTTATACGAAACATCAGGACACTGGGAGCACTATCAAGACGGCATGTTCCCTCCGATGGAAATGGACAATGAAACACTTGTTTTACGTCCAATGAACTGTCCTCACCATATGATGGTATTCAAAAACGGTCTGCATTCATACCGTCACTTACCAATCCGTATCGCGGAACTTGGCACAATGCACCGTTATGAAATGAGTGGTGCGGTATCTGGTCTGCAACGTGTACGCGGGATGACTTTAAATGACGCGCACATTTTCGTACGTCCGGATCAAATTAAAGCAGAATTCAAAAAAGTAGTGGAACTGATTTTAGAAGTATATAAAGACTTTGATCTAAAAGACTTCTCATTCCGTCTTTCTTACCGTGATCCTAACAACACTGAAAAATACTTTGATGACGATCAAATGTGGGAAACTGCACAGGCAATGTTAAAAGAAGCAATGGATGAGCTTGGATATGACTACTTTATCGCTGAAGATGAAGCAGCATTCTATGGTCCAAAACTAGACGTTCAAGTAAAAACAGCAATTGGTAAAGAGGAAACTTTATCGACTGCACAACTTGACTTCTTATTGCCACAACGCTTTGACCTTTCTTACATTGGTGAAGATGGTCAGCCGCAACGCCCAGTTGTTATCCACCGTGGAGTTGTATCGACAATGGAACGTTTCGTAGCATTCTTGATCGAAGAATACAAAGGGGCATTCCCGACATGGTTGGCACCGGTTCAAGCAACAATTATTCCTGTATCAAATGCAGTGCACTATGATTATGCGCGTGAAGTACAAGAGAAATTAGCGGCAGCTGGTATCCGTGTGGAAATGGATGACCGTGAAGAAAAATTAGGTTACAAAATCCGTGAAGCACAAATGCAAAAAATTCCGTACATGCTTGTACTTGGAGATAAAGAAGTAGCCGAAAATGCGGTAAATATCCGCCGTTACGGTTCAAAGGATTCAGAAACAATCAGCTTTGAACAGTTCCTTGCAGATATTACTGCAGAAGTGAAGAAATAATAAGAAGAAGGCGGCCCTCATTTTGTGGGCAGCCTTTTTTGGTTTTCAAAAATGAAAGCTACGAATTTTATATTTTTAAATGCATTTTTTAGGTAAATGCATATAGTAGGAAATATAAAAGGAGTGAATAAATGTTTTATCACATAAAGGAACTTCAGTATGAAGCCAAGCCGTGTAAACCGGATCCGGTTATGGCCCGAAAAATGCAGGAAATTCTCGGAGGTCAATTTGGAGAAATGTCGGTAGCACTTCAATATTTATTTCAAGGCTGGAATACGAGAGGCAATGAAAAATACCGTGACTTACTGATGGATACGGGTACGGAAGAGCTTGCTCATATAGAAATGATCTCAACAATGATCGCGAGATTGCTGGATGGGGTAGAACCGATATTATTAGATGAGGCTGCAAAGGACCCTCTGATAGCAGCAATTTTAGGGGGCAGTAACCCGCAACATATAATCGTTAGTGGTCTAGGGGCTGCACCGAAGGATTCCAATGGCGTACCATGGAATGCCGGCTATATTGCAGCAAGCGGCAACTTACTGGCAGATTTCCGTGCGAATCTGAATGCCGAATCACAAGGACGTCTACAGGTAGCGCGTCTCTATTATGAAACGGATGATCCAGGGGTACGAGATATGTTTTCATGGTTGCTTGCAAGAGATACAATGCATCAAAATCAGTGGGTTGCAGCGATTAAAGAATTAGAGGCACAGGAAAATATTGTCGTGCCAAGTACTTTCCCTAAAGAACTGGAAAGACGAGAAGTAGCCTATACATTATTTAACTTCTCACGTGGAAATGAAAGTGCGCATGGGCGTTGGGCGCACGGACCGAGTATGGACGGGGAAGGTGTCTTTAATTATGTGGAACACCCGCAACCTTTTGCGCCGGCCCCTGTTTTACGTGCAGCTCCGCCAACTATATTCGATACACCTGCTAATATGATGTAAAACAAAAAAACTGTCCTCGACTTGTATGTAAATCATAGCAAGTCGAGGACAGTTTTTATAGTAGATTACTATTTTTTATCTACATCGATATCATGGTGTAAAGTTGTTGGTGGTACTGCTGGGATAGGTACTTGTCCCATTGGTGCCGGGTTATCCAAGAATACAAATTCCCCAGTTCCGTCTGGTGCTGTGCCTTGTGCCCACGGACCATTTTTAGATACTGTACCTTCTGACAAGCTCCATAATTCATAGGCATGCGGCTGAGCTTCCAACTCGTCTTCCGGTGCGAATGAAGCAGGAACGACGAAGCCTTTCTTTTCTTCAAGCTCTTTAATTGCTGCCATCCATTGATATTGGTGATAACGGTCGCGTGCCAGCATTTTTCTGAATACAGTACGTACACCTTCATCTTTTGTCATATGGTATAAACGCGCAACTTGTAAACGGCCTTGTGATTCTGCATTTAAGTTTGCGCGGAAGTCTGCTAGCAGGTTCCCGCTCGCTGCAATATAACCGGCATTCCATGGTACACCGTTAGAGTCTTTTGGAGTAGCTCCTAAACCACTAACAATTAAATGTTGCGGATTAATGCCGCCCATAATTGAATTCATCATCGGATCTTGTGCAATTTTTTGCTGGTCATCCGGTGATGCACCATCAAGTAATTGACTAATTAAAGAACATAGCATTTCGACGTGACCGATTTCCTCGGTACCGATATCCATTAATAAGTCTTTATATTTTTCTTCGCCCCGACAGTTCCAACCTTGGAAAAGATATTGCATCATGACACTCATTTCACCGAACTGACCGCCAAGAACTTCCTGAATTTGTTTCGCTAATAATGGATCTGGTCTTTCAACTTTTACCTCAAATTGTAATTCTTTTTGATGTCTGAACATATTAAAAATTCCTCCTATCGATAAAATGTGAGTCCCTAATTAGATACCACGTATTTTTTAAGTAAAACCTGGAACTGAAAATTAATCTCATTTATTTTTTTGAAAACGAGAAACAATAAAATTAATCATATAAAAACGCTTGACGTAGTTTTGGACTCGTGTTAAGATTATTTAGGTTATGAATACAAAAGTTTGAAAGTAGAGGCTGCCCGCTTCTCACCTGACAAGTGCTTTTATATAAGTTACGTGCAGGTATTAGAAACGTTGAATTGTTTTACGCATGAATGCGTATGCACATATAGCGGGCGGACATCTCAAATGTCCGTCCTTTTTGTTTGTAAAGACAAGAAGAACATATGGACATCACGCAGAGGTGTACCGTTCGACAGGGTTATACTTTACACCAACTCATGTATTCGCGACAAACACTTGGAGGTGGATTAATATTAGCAAAGACATGTATGTAAACGAAGGCATCCGCGCGCGCGAACTTCGTCTAATTGACCACAATGGTGATCAGCTTGGTCTAAAAACGCGTACAGAAGCGTTGGAAATTGCCGCTCGTGCTAACTTGGATCTTGTCCTTGTGGCCCCTCAAGCCAAGCCACCAGTCGCTCGTATCATGGACTATGGTAAATTTAAGTTTGAACAGCAAAAGAAAGACCGTGAAATTCGTAAAAACTCTAAAGTAATCGTGATGAAAGAGGTTCGTTTGAGCCCAACAATCGATGAACATGATTTTCAAACGAAATTACGTAATGCGATTAAGTTCCTTGAAAAAGGAGATAAAGTTAAAGCTTCAATTCGCTTTAAAGGTCGTGCAATCACACACAAAGAAATTGGTCAGCGTGTGCTAGATCGCTTTGCTGAAGCTTGTGCTGAAGTATCTACGGTTGAACAAAAACCGAAGATGGAAGGCCGAAGCATGTTCTTAGTTCTTCAACCGAAGACAGAGAAATAATACGTATGTAGAAACAAGTTTAGGAGGAAATCGACATGCCAAAAATGAAAACTCACCGTGGAGCTGCGAAACGTTTCAAAAAAACAGGTACTGGTAAATTAAAATTTGACCGTGCTTATGGCTCTCACTTATTCGCTAACAAATCAACTAAAGCAAAACGTCACTTACGTAAAGCAAAAGTTGCAACTTCAGGCGATTTCAAACGTATCCGTACATTATTAACTTACATGAAATAATCTTGACCGTTTAAAAGATTATTAATAACAAAAATAAAATTAAGCATTCGAAAGAATTAGCAGGAGGTAATTACTATGCCACGCGTAAAAGGCGGAACAGTAACACGCGCTCGTCGCAAAAAAGTTTTAAAATTAGCTAAAGGTTACTTTGGTTCAAAACACACGTTATACAAAGTAGCTAACCAAGCAGTAATGAAGTCAGGTCAATATGCATACCGTGACCGTCGTCAAAAGAAACGTGATTTCCGTAAATTATGGATCACTCGTATCAATGCAGCTGCTCGCATGAACGGTTTATCTTACTCTCGTTTAATGCACGGCTTAAAAGTAGCAGGTATCGAAGTTAACCGCAAAATGTTAGCTGACTTAGCTGTAACTGACGCAACAGCATTCGCTCAATTAGCTGAAGAAGCTAAAAAAGCAGTTGCTAAATAATTTTTGACTTTGTCAAAAACTATTTCTGCACCGAAAGCGTAAGCGACAAGTGCAAAATATTTAGTTGAAGATATAATAAAGACTGATAGGGATTTGCTCCTTATCAGTCTTTTTTTGACTAGGGGGAATTCAGATGGAATTAGCAGCACTTTCATATGTTGCAGTTGTTTCACTCGTATTATGTGTATACATGTACATAGATAAAGAACGTGCCAAAAAGATGGAATGGCGTATTTCTGAACGGACATTATTAACATTAGGCGTTCTAGGAGGGGCCCTTGGCGGTGTTTTAGGAATGTACTTATTCCGTCATAAAACAAAGCACAACAAATTTGCATTTGGCTTTCCTTTACTTGGAGCAATTCATGTATTCTTACTCGTTCAGTTATTTTAATATCATTTCGAAGCATAGACTAAGGTTGTCTATGCTTTTTTTATACAGGTAGGTAGATTATTCATTTGTTAGATTAATAGTTGTAATTTATAATAAATTCAGTAAATTCAAAAGCAAGGAGTAGTGAAATGGTCAAATACGAAGAGCAGTTGTCTTATTTACAAAAGCCAAATGAAGAGGAAATACCGGAAGATGTACAGCAACTTTTTGATCAACATGTTGAAAAGCAGCTGGAGCAGAATGGGTTTGTAAATAATTTATTTAAAATTCTTCCATTAAATGCGCTTCAGTATAAAGGGTTTTTGGAATTTAAATATTCCTTGTTCAACGAAGAAACAACGTATTTGTCGTTAGCAGACAAGGAAATGATCGGGCTTGTTGTCTCTTCGACGAATAATTGCAATTATTGCCTCACTTCACATAGTGATGTCCTTCGAGGGATAACAAAAAATCCTGGATGGGTTGACCAATTAACATACAATTACCGCTCTGCAAAACTTACGGAAAAGCAGCGTGCGTTATGTGATTATGCCTACCGGGTTACGAGATATCCAAATGAAATAACGACAAAAGAAGTCGATTTACTACGTGAGGCTGGCTTTAATGATCACGAAATATTGGAAGCCGCATATGTTGCCGGATTCTTCAATTATACAAACCGCTGGGTAAGTACGATTGGGGCAGTCGCAAATCCTGGCCATTACGGACATAATCGTTAAAACAGATGCTGCAGTAAATGCAGCATCTGTTTTTATATTAAATGATAAAAAATAGGAGCATCATGACAACGCTTATTGGAGCAAAAAAGCGGTACTTGATACGTTTTTTTGCCTGAAGCCACTCGTTTTCATGAACGGACATTAATTGAAAAAAAGGAGCTTGTTTAATTTCATTGAGGATAGAACTAAGGGCAACGTTTAAACCGATAAAAGAAAATATGAGGACAACTGCTTTTGCCCATATAGGTAGAACGAAGAGAAGACCAATGCTAATGAGAATGAGTTGAACAGGCGATTTCAAGTAATTCAGTTTCCTCAATATTGTTTTGTAAATTAAATTATCGATCCGATGTGTACTTAATACTTTCTTTTTCGCAACTAAAATAAGCGGCTGCTTCGTTTTAGCAGGCATATAATAACGCATTTCCAAGCTAAATTGGTAAATTCGCTTCATCCAACTGTAAAAGGCCTCATATTCCCAGCGTGTTTCAATTGTCCAGTAACGATTGCTTAGTACACAATTTAGTAAAAATAGATGAACAGCAAGAAGCAGTATGAAAAATCCCCATAATGGTAAAATGTTGAGGCAAAAAATAATGAGTGCATGAATAATAAATAGTAACGGCCATTTTGTAAACCACTTTTGACATCTATACTGAATCCATATATGAAGTACGCTTATTATATTTAAAGCGAAAAGGACTTTCCAAAATGGGAATATGATAAAGGGCGAAGCGAGCAATAATAGAATTACAAGTACAAAGTTATAAAGTAAAAATGAATAACTATAACCCCATAGTTTAATATGATGAATTTTCCTTCCCTGCTGCTTATAAAATAGCAGATCTGCATCATATATAAAGAGGCGTAAAGATGGTTTAACTAAGAAGAAGCTTATTCCAAATAACAGAAGGAGTAAGGGAATTTGCTGAAGTTCCAATACTTGAAAATTACCCGCAATATCGCGATATAAGAAAAAGCCGATAAAGACACTGGGCACTATAAGGTATAGAAGGACTGTCCAATCTGTAATTGATTTAATCAGTTTAAAATTAAATTGATAAGAGCTATAAAGACGCTTAGTAAACATAGTTATAACCTGCCTTGCAATTCATAAAAGATATCCAGTAAAGAAATAGGCTGTCCAATCATTTGTTGAAGTTCACTCAAGGTACCCTTAGCTTGGATATTTCCTTCATGAAGGAGAATGTAATAGTCACAAAGCATTTCAGCCATTTCTAATTGGTGTGTACAAAGTAAAAAGGATGCACCTTGCTGTTTGCGTTCATCAATTAAAACTAGCAATTCCCGCATAGCCCGAGGATCTAGACCCATAAATGGTTCATCCAGTATGTAGAGTGGACGTTCTATTAAAAAAGCCAACACAAGCATCACTTTTTGTTGCATCCCTTTTGAAAAATAGATCGGCAAATCATCCAGTCGCAGATCAATTTGAAAGAGTGTAAGTAATTGCTTTGCTTTTTCCCAAAGTGTATTGTCGTTATATTCATCAATCAAAAATTGAAGATGCTCTCGCAGTGTGAAATGCTCATATAATAATGGACGTTCTGGAACATAACCGTAGGAGGGGATGGTGAGTGTCCCTTCAAAATAAGGAATAACACCAAGCATTGATTGAATTGTAGTACTTTTTCCTGCGCCGTTTCCTCCAATTAAACCAATGATTGTGCCGGGTTGCATCGAAAATTCGATTTGTTCGATACTTGATTTATTTGGTATGTAACCTGCTTTTTTAATATATACTTCCATAATATTTCACCTCATCCATTTATACGGTAATAAGAGTAAAAAGTTTCAAAAAAGCGAACCTCACAATCATGAGGCTCGCTATCTCCAGTTAATCTTTCATCAGTTGTTCAATCGGATTTTTCCAATTAATCGAGGCGTTTGGATAATTCATAAGAATCTCATTTTCCAAATACAAAAAATCTTCTTTCGTAAACCCTTGAAGTTTCATCGCATCATGGACAAAGACGAAAATACTTACGACTTCAAATGCGTTGTCAGTCGTACCTAAATACTTTTCTCCTTCAAATAATGCTCCCTTATACGAAATGAAAAAGTTTTTCCGAATGTTTTTCACATCATCATAAAAATAATATTGTCCATTTTCATAGGCCTCATCCAATTTACGCTTTGGGTCGATTAAGTAGCGTACCCCTCTATAAAATATGTAAATGATGAGAAGGATGATGGCAATTCGTAACAATATAGCCATGAAACTTCCTCCTTGCTTACGGTGATTCCCTCCTATACGATTGAGTAGTATAAAAAGTTTCATTTTATTTTGTAAAAGAGGGATGTTTTAATGCAATTTCGTCAATTATTTGAAAAGCAGCGGCAACTTGATCGATTTATTGAAGAAAACCAACAAGTACAAAAGGATGTGTTTGCCGAAAAAGGCCTCGCATTATTAGTTGAGCTAAGCGAACTTGCTAACGAAACACGCTGTTTCAAGTTTTGGTCAACGAAAGGACCATCGGAAAGAGCTGTCCTATTAGAAGAGTTTGTAGATTCGGTTCACTTTATGCTTTCACTTGGAAATATGCGAGGCTTTCTATTGGAGGAGTGGCCCTATTTAAAAGAGAAGCAAGAGTTAACTGAAACATTTCTTAATACGACACAGACGATTCTGACGTTTTTGCAGCACCAAACAGAAGAAACTTACAGTGCTATGTGGAAAAAATACAGTATAATTGCCTACAATCTGAATTTTACAATCGATGATGTTTTGCAAGCGTATGAATTAAAAAATGAAAAGAATTATGAGCGCCAACGAAATGGCTATTAATTTACATAGAGTCGAGAAACTATTTCACATTTCGAAATATTGTCGCTATAATAAAGATGAGTAATTATTAGGGGGAAAACCGACATGACAAAGCTCGATGCTACATTACAGATGTTCAAAGATTTAACAGATGCAAACGGCATTCCAGGAAATGAACGTGCACCACGTGAAGTGATGAAAAAGTACATCGCACCATATGCAGATGAAGTAGAAACAGATAACTTGGGCAGTTTAATCGCAAAAAAAGTAGGCGATGAAAACGGTCCGAAAATTATGGTTGCGGGTCACTTGGATGAAGTAGGTTTCATGGTTACACGCATCGATGATAAAGGGTTCGTCTTCTTCCAAACAGTAGGCGGCTGGTGGAGTCAGGTAATGCTTGCCCAACGTGTGACTATTACAACGCGTGAAGGGGAAGAAATCATTGGTGTGATCGGATCAAAGCCACCCCATATTTTACCGGCTGATGTACGAAACAAAGTGGTGGATATTAAATCAATGTTCGTTGATATCGGTGCCACTTCAAAAGAAGAAGCGATGGAGTGGGGCGTACGTCCTGGCGATATGATTACACCATATTTCGAATTCAATGTGATGAAAAATGAAAAACATCTATTAGCGAAAGCATGGGACAACCGAATTGGCTGTGCGATTGCGATTGATGTACTAAAAGCATTAAAAGACGAAAAGCATCCAAACATTGTGTATGGTGTTGGGAATGTACAAGAAGAGATCGGACTTCGTGGTGCGAAAACTTCGACATTTAAAGTACAGCCTGATATCGGTTTTTCTGTAGATGTAGGTGTTGCTGGTGATACACCGGGCGTGACACCGAAAGAATCCACATCAAAAATGGGCGCAGGTCCACAAATTGTCGTATTTGATGCATCAATGGTATCTCATACAGGCTTACGTGAATTTGTCCTTGATGTAGCTGATGAAGCGGGCATTCCATACCAGTTCGAAGCAATGGCTGGCGGTGGTACGGATGCAGGAAGTATCCATATTACAGCAAACGGTGTACCATCATTGGCAATCGGTGTTGCAACTCGTTATATTCACTCCCATGCGGGTATTTTACATCGTGACGACTATGATAATGCGGTGAGATTAATCGTAGAAGTGATTAAACGATTAGACCGCGAGACAGTAAATAAAATTACCTTTGATTAATTACGAGAAGAATATAAAAAATAGAGTATTTTGAGAATTGCTGGAAGGGTAGCGGGTGATGGCTGGAGAAAAAGGCGCGTTCGTGTAGAGCCGTGTTCCTGGAAGCAGACCCCCAACGGAAATCAATTTTAGCAAAAATATAGAAATGCCGCTTTTCTCCCAAAGAAAAGCGGCATATCTATTTCGCCCAACTCATTTTATTTACTTGAGAATAAATTCTTCATTTATTACAATGCCAATGAAAGAAAGCTTCTTCCCCACAAAGCACTCCTCTGTGAATCTCCCATTTTTTCATTTTTAAAACAATGTTCTTGTACAATCGATTGCATTTTGAAAATTGGTGATATTTCAATGGATTTTAAATGCATACTCTATAATATTACTATTTGTAGCCGAACACCTTGCGCCCTGTTAAAATAGTAATGGTTAGTAATTTCATTGGAAGAGGCCATTGTTTATGCGGTGAACAGTAATATTTTCTGTCTATGCTGCGTATAAGCATGCGTACCGGAATGGAAATCTACGGCATATTATAGTGATAGACTCAGTTATTGAACAGAATCTGTTATAGGAAGGAAGCTAGACTGGAATAGATGATTATCATAGCATATAAACTAGTCGTTTGTAGAAAGAAAAGAGAAAAAGAAGTTTGTTAATAAAATTGAACAAAACGTTCAGTGTATATAGTTTTGGAGTGGAAAATTTGATAATAGAAGGTAGTTATAATTACTATATTGTGGCGCTTTCGATCGTTGTAGCAATATTAGCATCGTATTCTACATTAAATATAACAGCAAAAATTACTTACGCAAATGGGAAGCACAAGTACTTTTGGCTGTTTTCTGGTTCTTTTGTAATGGGAAGCGGGATTTGGTCTATGCATTTTATTGGAATGCTTGCTTTTCATTTAAATATAAGCATGAAATATAATGTATGGATCACATTGCTTTCTTTAGTAGTGAGTATCATTTCATCGTTTATCGCACTTTACATTACGCTGCCGAAAAATATTAATATATATCACATTGCATTAGGCGGCTTTTTTATGGGGCTCGGGATTACAGCGATGCACTATATTGGCATGAAGGCGATGATTATGCCTTTTGAATTATCCTACAATAAATTAATTGTAGCGCTATCTGTAATCATTGCTTTTATTGTATCTTATGCCGCACTATTTTTGTTTCTTCGTTTTAAGGATCAATCTTCTTCCAGCTGGATAAAAGGGATATCTGCAATCATAATGGGGATTGCTATATGTGGGATGCACTACACGGGAATGAAGGCAGCAAAGTTCCATTTTCATTCTGAAATAATGATTCATGATCAACCAATGGATCCTTTTTTGCTGTATGGTGTGACATTAATAATTTTAATTATTTTATGTGTATCTTGGGGAGCAATGTTTTTTGATCGAAATGTGTTTGAAAAAATGGCATACCGGGATGCGCTTACAGGTTTACCTAACCGTCATGAAATGAATCGTTTCTTTGAAAGACTGATAGATAATGAGAACATTGGTGTGTTATTTATCGATCTTGATCAGTTTAAAACGATCAATGACACATTAGGGCACGATATAGGAGATTTTCTTATACAAGAAGTGGGTGTGCGACTGAACCAGTTTGTAAAAAGTGACCAGCAGGCGTTTCGGATTGGCGGAGATGAGTTTTTATTTATTATAAAAGATTGTAATCCAAACCGCGCAGAACAATTGGCAGAGCAAATTTTGCAGATAAATAAGAAGGCCTATTATATAAAAGGCCATGAATTATATGTTACAGGGAGTATCGGAATTAGTATTGGTTCGGTTAAAAAAAGTAATCCTTCCTTTCTGCTTAAATCAGCAGATACAGCGATGTATAAGGCGAAAGATTTAGGGAAAAATCAATATTTCGTATATAACGAAGAAATGGGGATAAAAGAGCTGCGAAGAATGGAGCTGGAGAAAGATTTACGAACAGCACTGGAACATAAGCAGTTCTATTTAGTATACCAGCCGAAATGGAATGTAAAAAAGAATCATTTATGCGGATTTGAAGCATTAATACGATGGGAACACCCTCGACTTGGTACGATTCCACCAAGCGAGTTTATTCCAATTGCAGAAGAAACCGGTATTATTATACCCATTACTCGGTGGACATTGGAGGAAGCATGTTTACAAATCAAGGAATGGCAGGAACAAGGGGTGAGTCATCCAGTTTCCGTCAATCTTTCCAAACGGCTCTTTCAGTTAGACAGCATAGCGGTATGGGTTTCCTCTGTATTAGAAAAAGTGAACCTTGACGCACAGCTCCTTGAATTAGAAATTACAGAATCTATGGTATTGCATGATATGGATGATGTAATTTTCCAACTTGAGAGTATTCGTTCATTAGGAATAAAAATCTCTATGGATGATTTTGGGACAGGTTATTCTTCCATCGGTTTACTCGATCTCATGCCGCTTGATTCACTTAAATTAGATCGAGTATTTACGAATGATTTAGAAAAGGACAGTAAACGCGCTATTATAAGTGCTGTTATTTTTATGGCGGAAAATCTCGGATTAGAGGTTATTGCGGAAGGTGTAGAAAGTCAAGAACAGATTGATTCCTTAACCCAGCTTGGATGCCATTTAATGCAAGGGTATTTTTATGGCAAACCTATGAAAGCTAAAGAGGCTGAGGAATGGATTAACAAACATAGCAATAACTTAAATTGTCAGCAGGAGTAGAAGCAAATGCAAAATGGTTATTCTAATACTTAAAATGGATTGTTAAAATCCGTTTAATAAGACAGTCGAAAGTCTAATTCAACTAGACACTCGACTGTCTTTTATTTTCTGCTTTTCTTCATCAAAGTAAGGATTTTTTGAATATATGACTAAAAAATGGGAATGATGAACTTATTAATTAGCTAGACTGTTGAAATATACAATAGACCAGGTTGATAAGTGCAAATTTTTCAACTTTAAATTAAAGAAATCTTACTATTAAAATGGGGGGAGTTTATGTTTTTTGGAAAAAAGAATAAGGAGGCATCACTTAAAAAGCAAACTGGAAATTTAACACCGCCTTCACAAAAGAATATGGTTGAAAAACAATCCACTCCATCAACTAGCGAAGGAAATTCCCAAACAGATGACCAGATGCCTATTTCCGATTCAACTGAGATTTTTATAAAAGATGTAAAAGAGCAGATTCATTCTCCGGCTGATTTAGTCATTCGATATGTAACAGATTCAATAACTATTTTATATATCGATAATTTAGTAAAAGAAGACATATTGAATACAAAAATATTACCTGTTTTGCAGAATATGGAAGATGCAACGCCAAGTAGTATCCATAGTCAGTTACCTCTTCCACAAGTAAACGTAGCAGATCGAATGAGTCAAAGTATCGATATCATGTTAACAGGTGCTGTTATCATTCATGTTGCGGGACATGCACAGGTCGCTATGGTCATTATTCCAGCAAGAGAATCCCGTGGATTGTCCGCACCTGAAAATGAATCGCAAGTTATCGGTGCACAAGTTGGTTTTAATGAAAGTCTTTCCACAAATATCTCGCTTATTCGGCGGTATATTTTAAGCAAAAATCTTAGTAACGAAAAACTGAAGGTTGGGAATCAAACAAATACGGCGCTTTCTATAATTTATATAGCTGGTGTTGCAACAGAACAAAATGTTAATACTGTCCGACAAAGAATACAGGCTCTTGATATTGAAGATTTGATCGATAGTGCGGAACTCGCGGAATTAATCGATGACAGCTCCATGTCTATATTCCCGCAAATGTTATTAACGGAGCGCCCCGATCGATTTTGCGACGGTATATTGGGTGGGAAAATAGGTATTCTTGTTGATGGCAGTTCAATGGGGATACTTTGTCCTTACTCTTTTATTGAGTTTTTTCAAAGTAGAGAAGATAAAAACTTGCGGTGGCCAATTGCAACCTTTGTGAGATGGCTAAGATTTGCAGCAATTTTTATCTCCATTTTTTTTACCCCATTGTATGTAGCATCATTAACTTTCCATTATGAAGTGATTCCACAGCCGCTGTTAGTACCGCTTAGTGAATCAAGAGCTAAAGTACCGTTTCCTCCAATACTAGAGGCGCTTTTTCTGGAATTGATTATGGAACTCCTTCGTGAGGCTGGGGCAAGATTACCGACAAAAATAGGCCAAACGATTGGAATTGTCGGAGGGATCGTACTTGGTACAGCAGCAGTGGAGGCAGGGATTACGAGTAATATTCTGATTATTATTGTCGCTCTTTGTGCGCTGTCTTCCTTTATTACACCGAGTTATATGATGGGAAATGTAATTAGATTACTTCGCTTTCCCATCATCATTTTAGCTGGGTTTTGGGGTTACTATGGTATAATGCTTGCCTTTTGTATTCTGATAATTCATCTATTACGACAAACAAGCCTAGGTGCTCCTTATATGGCGCCATTTTACCCGCCTAGACTTAAAGATTTGGGCGATAGCCTCATACGTCTGCCATACCCGTTTATTATCCGGAAATCGGCAAATGCGCGAGTGGAAAATCCGGATTATTCAAAGATGCGTGTAAATCTTAAGGGTGATAAGAAGAAGGTGAAAAAGTGAAGAACAAGCTGCAAATTGATCCTACTCAAACATTCAATGCCCCTCTTCTCTTTTTCATCATCTCTTCAGCTCAAATAGGTGTAGGAGTTCATGGATTTCAAAGCATTATCTATAAAGAAGCAAAACAAGATGCTTGGATTTCCATCATTATCAGTTTTATTGCAGCACATTTTATCGTCTTTATTATTTTTAAAACATTGGAATTGTACGAATCAAATGATATATATGGAGTTAATTTGGATTTATTTGGTAAATACTTAGGCAATTTTATTAATTTAATTTATATTGTTTATTGCGGATTAGCATATTTTGCAATAATTAAAAATTATACAGATGTTATTAATACATGGGTATTTCCGGGTTTAAGTTCATCGTTTATTACCATTACTCTGCTTATTACTGTAAGTTATGCTTTTACGGGCGGACTACGAGTAATAATAGGAGTTTGTTTTTTTAGCTTTTTTTTAAGTCTCTGGATTTTAATTGTACTGTTATTTCCGATTGAATATTCGAATATTAATTACTTGTTGCCTGTACTGGATAATGATTTTATAAGTCTACTCAAAGGAGCGTACTCGATGACGCTTACCATTGTAGGCTTTGAAATAATTAATGCAATGTATCCTTACGTCAAGGAAAAGAATAAAGCGCAAAAATATGTACACTTTGGCTTGCTGTTCACATTGGCCATTTATTTGTTTGTTATGTTGGTTACCCTAACTTTTTTTAGCGGGGAACAGCTTGAGAAAACGATTTGGGCAACATTATCATTATTCAGCATTGTCCGTTTGCCTTTTCTTGAACGGATTGAACTTATAACCGTCTGTTACTGGATGATGATTATTTTGCCGAACCTTTGTTTTTTTGCATGGTCTGCTTATCGGGGGGCTAGTCGAATAATAAACATAACCGACAAGAAGTTTATTTTTATTTTCTCCCTTTGTATATTTATAGGATCTTTGCTTGTGGAGACACGAGTTGAGATTAATGCGTTCAATAACTATTTCGGATTTTATGCATTTTATATCGTATTTGTTTATCTTGTCTTATTATATTTCATTGCGCTCATAAAGAAAAAAATCTTTAAACGACAGGCTAGAAGGGAATGAATGAGCTGATTACGTTTAAAAAACTGATTTTGCTGTTTGCCTGTATTATCATTTTGGCTGGTTGTGCAGAACAGAAAATTCTTGAAAGAATCAGTTTAACGACACTGGTAGGCTTCGATAAAGCGGAAGAGGATCAGTTGGCCGCCACTGCGGTTATCCGGCAAATTAATCCGGATTTAGAAAGTAAAATTGAATTGCAATCCGCAACTGCTTCAACAAGTAGAGGGGCACGTGCAAAAATTGATTTAAAAACATCGAAGATTATTGGTTCAGGGCAATTACGGGTTGTGCTATTCGGTGAAGAGCTGTCGAAAGCGGGTTTAAGTGAGAACATTCATATTTTAAAAATGAATTCGGAAATCAGCAACGCAACATATATGGCTACTGTAGAAGGAGATTTGAACGATTTATTGAAGTATAAGTATGAAAACATATCAGATCTAGGCCAACATATTTATCAATTAATTAAATATAATGTAGACAAGCAGTATATGATTTCATCGACCCTCCATGAAATCAACAGAGATAAACTTTCATTTATAGGCAATTATTCGATGCCGATATTAAAAAGAGAAGAGGAAAATGTCAAAATTTCAGGTATTGCTTTTTTTAATGAAGGGAAAATAGTCGGCAATCTCCCGGCAGAGGAAGCAATATATATATTGATGGTTAAAGGGAAGACTCATAGAGGAACGCTTGAATTGGAAGTACCTATAACAACATTTGAGAAATCCCCCTCGGATCCTTCGGAAAAAATACCAATAGCCATCGACTCCATAAATTCTAAGCGGACGATCAACTTAGTGGATTCAGATGTGCCTGAATTCAATCTGACGATTAAAATTAAATGCAGGCTATTGGAAGTGGATACAGAAGTAAGCACTGAAGGAGCAGATGTCATTCGTAAACTTGAGAAAGAAATCAACAAGAAAATTGAAAGTGAAATAAATCGAATTATACAATATAGCCATGAAATCGATACCGATATACTCCAGTTTGGCGAATATTATAAAGCACAGCATCGAAATGCGGATATCGATAAAGAGATATGGAATGAAATGTATCCGGAAATGAAAGTGAACGTTACTGTAAAAACTACAATTGTCCGAGATGGTGTGTTTCAGTAAAGGATTTAGCGCAAATTTTAATAAGAAAAACCGATTCAAAAAGCTGAATGATAGAATTTCAGCTTTTTTTTATTGGCGAGTTTGATGCATTGGACTAATGATTATTTATAAGTGGATAAAGAATTTACTATTAAAATTTAATTGAAATAACATTCGATGAAGTATAAACTGAAAATCCTGCAACTGTTTTGGGTATATTTTACTAAATAAAGTAGCGGATATAAAGAAATGGGACAAATCAAGGTGACTATATTCACTCGATATAAAGTAGGTTAAATGATATAGTTTTTACCGGTGTTATTTTATTCATATACCAATGTTTCCTTTTCATGGCATTTATATAAGGATGAAAAACAAAATAATTAGATAAAAGGAAGGGTAAAAAATGTTTCGGAATCTAACATTTTTCACAAAAAATATTTTAGTAACAATACTGTCCATTTTATGTGTGGGAACCATACTTATCGGTATCAGTTATTTCGTTCAGGGTTATTTACTTAAAGAGCAGTTAAGAGAACAGACTGAGCTAATTTCTGAATCATGGTATGAAAAGCTAGACGGAAATGAAGTAGAACAATTAATGCAGGATACAGATGTTCAAAGTGACTTACATACTAAGTATACTGATATGTTCAACAAAATGAGTGAATACAATCCAATCGTAGCACAAGGGTATATTTACGGTGTGGAATTGTCAGGTGAAAAAAATAATGAAACTACTTTAATATCTTTTGATAATGCAATTTGGGAAATGTTTTTAGGGGAAGGCCTGCAACCAGGTACTTTATACGAACAACCGGAAATAGTTGTAGAAGGTTTGAAAGTTTTAAAAGAAACGGGTGAAACCCAGTTTACGGATATTTATAAAGATGCATACGGAACATGGGTAACTATTATGTATCCAATATTTAATCCCCAAAATGATTTAATTGCCTATTATGCCATTGATGTAGATGCATCAAGTGTTGGCGAAGGACAAATGGGCTTATTAAAATGGTCTTCAATTATATTAATCGTTTTATTGGCCATTGCAATAATTGTCCAATATTTCGTCATTAAGTCACAATTAAAACCATTAAGTTTTTTACTGGATGGCATTAATAAAGCAAGCAAAGGTGATTTAACAGTAAGCCTGCCTGAAGGAAAAGATGAATTGGGTACAGTAAATGCACGTTTTAATGAAATGATTGCCTCATTAAGAAATATTGTAAACAGTGTTAACGATTCTTCTAGCAAAGTAAAAGAGGACTCGGTTCAACTGGAATCTGCCTTTACATCGACATTCCAAAGCTTCGATACGATTACAGGTGCAGTAAAGAATATGAAAACGAATTTAAAAGGGCAGGAAACTTCAATTGAAGAGGCAGCATTGTCAATGGAAGAAATGTCTAGTCAAATTCAAACAATCGCAATAGATGTAACAGATGTATACAAATATGCAGAAGAGGTTACATCATATTCAAAAGATGGAAGTAAGTCGACTGCAGAAGTAGCAGATCAAATGGAAGTAATCGTGGCAAATGTCGAAAATTCAAATCAAAATATCGGCACTCTTGTAAAATTGTCAGATGAAATCGGTAAGTTTTTACAAGTCATTACCGATATCTCGGATGCGACTAATTTATTGGCATTAAACGCAAGTATTGAAGCAGCGCGTGCAGGTGAGCATGGAAAAGGATTTGCCGTCGTAGCACAGGAAGTAAAGAAACTTTCCGAGCAGTCAGCAAAATCAACAGAAGGTATTCAGGAACTGATTTTGCGTGTGCGTGAAGCCGTAACTGAAGCCCAGAAGTTTATGGAAAGCATAAAAATAGGCGTTGATGGCGGTAAAGCTTCTACACAGCAAACAAATGAAATGTTCAATAAAATCTACGAATTCAATAAGGAAATTACGAATAGGTTGCAATCCGTATCATTTGCAACTGAGGAAATTTCTGCTGGGGTGGAAGAATCTGCAGCAATGATTATTACATTATCAACAAATGCCAGTGAAATTGTTGACGGATATGAAGGCATCGCGATCAATGTTGAAAACCAACGCGGTACATTAAGTAATATCCGCAGCATGTCCGAGAACTTGAAAATTACTTCTGAAGAGCTGGAAGAAGTCGTAAGTACAATAAAAAATTAACGAAATCAATTGCATAAAAAATACAAGGGGGGCATTTGAAATATTTTGAATGCACCCCTTGACCAATTGTGTAGTTCAAAAAAATTTTGATGAAAGGTTGTTATTTAGATGAATACGATATTAAACAAATTTAATAAGGTAGTACTTCAGCAAGGAGATGCTGTTGCAGTAAAGGAAAGAAACCGTCAATTAACGTATACGGAATTACAGGAAGAGTCGAATAAGATAGCGAGCTATTTAATCGAAAACGGACTTAAAAAAGGCGAATTTGTAGCAATCTATTTAAAGAGAAGTATTGATACTGTTATTTCAATCCTTGGTGTTATTAAAGCAGGCGGAGTATATGTATCATTGGATCCATCTCATCCGAATGAACGGAACAGCTATATTATTGAAGATATTAAAACATCATTTATTATTACGAATGCAAGCGCGGAACAAAATTTGCATACATTACAACTTGTTTCATCCATACATATTTTAAGTTTAGAACAATTAAACGGCGAAACTCTGCCACAATCATATAAAGAGGTACAGGACCAGGCGCAAGATGTATGCTATACAATTTTTACATCTGGTACAACAGGGAAGCCAAAAGGTACGTTGATCCGCCAACAAGGAATTCTGAACTTGGTCGATTATATGCAAAATGATTGGCAAGTTATGAAACAAGATAAAATTTTGCAGTTTGCAACATACAGTTTTGATGCATCTGTTTTAGATACATTTTTATCGTTATTAACAGGTTCATTATTATACTTAATCGATGACGAAGAAAGAATGTCCGAAAACAATTTCCTGGATGTAGTAAAAAACGAGGGTATTACAATCATTCCAGTATTACCGACTGTATTCTTTAACCGGATTGTGAATCATTTAACAGCTGAAAACTCGGATTTATTTGCTTCGGTTAAACTTGTAGGTGTTGGAGGGGAGCTTCTAACAGGAGATTTAGCGAGAAACTTTAAATCGGTAGTAGGTGATCGGACAAGATTTTTCAATTTATACGGCCCAACGGAAATTACGGTAATGGCAACAGCTTATGAAGTGCCGAGAGACCTTGCGCAAGATGTATATAGTGTGCCAATCGGCAAGCAATTACCAGGAAATAAAGTATATATCGTCAATGAACAGGGACAGCTTTGCGCTGAAAATGAAATCGGAGAGTTATGGGTAGCTTCAGTCGGGATTTCTTTAGGCTACTTGAATAATAAAGAAAAAACAAATGAAGTGTTTATTGAAAATCTATTTGATAAAGGTCTTTATGAAGGAATTGTTTATAAAACAGGGGATCTTGTGAAGCAGTTAAGTGACGGCAATATCGAGTTTGTTTCAAGAAAGGATACGCAAGTTAAAATACGCGGTCATCGAATTGAAATTGCGGAAATTGAAACTAAGATGAATGAAATTCAGTTTGTAAACAATGCGGTTGTGGTTGTTGAAAAAGAAGGCGACGATCAAAACTTGAAAGCCTTCTTCACATCAGTACAACAAATGGACTATACAATAATTATCGATTCGTTAAAAAATGATTTACCGAGCTATATGATTCCATCAAAGCTCAAACAGCTAGAGGATATTCCATTTGCGCCGACTGGTAAGGTAGACCGTAAAGCACTGGAAAAAATCGAGGCGGAGCGCGTCTCTTTAACAAGTTCTCGGGAAATAATCGCCCCGCGTAACCAAGTCGAAAAAGACCTTGTCGCGGTATGGGAAAAGGTATTGAAAATCGATGGAATTAGTGTAACAGATAATCTGTTTGATATAGGTGGGCACTCGCTTAAAATTATTGAAATATTGGCGAACGTAAAACAAATCTATCCGACATTAACGATTAAAGATTTCTTCGATTTAAAAACAGTTGAAAAATTAGCCGAAAAAGTCCTTCATAGCACAATAAATGAAGTAGAGCAGTTTACTGGCGAATTTACAAACCTAACAGAATGGCCAGTTATGTCAATCGATGAAAAATTGCACGAAGTGAAAACAGTATTGGTCACAGGAGCGACAGGTTTTTTAGGAAGTCATATCGCTTATCAATTGCTGGAGGAAGGAAAAAATGTCTATGTAGTAGTTCGTGGCGACAATGCAAAAGAGCGCATCAAGCAAATAATGCTGCAATATTTTAACCGTGATATCAGTGCACAACTGACAATTGTTAACGGTGATTTAACAAAGCCGTACTTAGGTTTATCAAAAGAAGCCTTTTCTGCGCTTTCAAAAAATCTCGATGCCATTATCCATTCGGCAGCGGATGTTCGACACTTCGGTGACCGAGAACATTTTGAAAAAGTAAATGTACAAGGAACGAAGAATATTTTTGACCTTGTCGAATTTAATTCAACTATCGTTTTCCACCATATTTCAACTGTTGGGGTTGTCCAGGATTTACTAACAGAGGGAAAATGGGAAAAGGTAAAGGGTATGAAAGAAATCCAGGAACAATTGGAGCTTGAAAGTGTCTACACAGATACAAAATTGAAGGCGGAAAAGTGGATTTTAGATCAGGCAAATGCAGGGAAACAAGTCTTCGTCTACCGTATGGGTAATCTATCGGGACGATATAGTGACGGACAATTCCAAAATAATATTCATGAAAATGCATTTTATCGTATGCTGAAGCTGATGATTTTAGTTAATAAAGCACCAAAAGTTCAATGGATGGTGGATTTCACACCAGTTGATTTTGCTGCGGATGTAATCGTGAAATCCGTAGTAGCCAAAGAGCAGTCTGTTCGTGTATACCATGTATGTCATACGGAACCGATTCCGTTTGAAGAATTTGTGGGACTCTTAAATGAGCTTGATTTAGAGATTGAACTGGTCGATAAAGATTATTACGAAAGTTATATTTTAAGTGACGGCATGACCGAGGAAGTAAAAAACCTTGCCATTGCACAATTGGACGGGGACGGTGCGAACGATTCGAATGCTATCTTTGACAGCCGGAAAACGATGCAGCTTCTAAAAATTAAAAACTTGCCAACTGTAAATAAAGCGTATATTGGAAAGCTGATCGAATATGCTTATGAACAGCAATTTATCAAAGAGGCTGTGCTTGTATAAATTTGGCATGATGAAAATGTATGTTGAAGCTATATATAATTCATAATTGGACATTAAAAGTGAACCGAAATAGTGCAAAAAGCACATGGGCACTATCGCTGATTGAAGAACAATTAGGTTTATTTACAATTAAAAAATGCGCTACTGGTAAACCTTACTTTGTGGATGCCCCTTACTATATCAATTGGTCCCATAATGATACAACACTTGTCTATGTTTTAAGCGATCGAGGTCAAGTTGGTGTGGATATAGAGGAAGAAAATCTATTTTATGATGAACACCTTCATGACTGGGTGTTACATGAAGAGGAAAAAAGAAGTATAGGTAACGGCACGGCGTTTTCAGAAGTTTGGACGAGAAAAGAAGCTATATTAAAATGTACGGGAGAAGGCATTCATGAAAAGATGAATGAGTTTAGCAGTTATCAAAAGACGAAATTTACTGTGACTACATTATTTATGGATGAAGTTTGTATTAGTATCTGCAGTGAATATGATGAGGAAATTGAGTGCATCATATGCCAACGTCAAATAAAATGAGCAAAAACCATTAATTTTCCGGTTATCGGGAAAGTTAATGGTTTTTTGTTTATTTTACATCATGTAGTGCAGTAAGCTTTGTTTCAATTGAGTTAGTCAAATCGGTCGTCGCTTTAGGTACGAAACTTTCCAATACAGGGTTGATCATCATCCCCATAAAACCGCCGGCAGATAGATCCAGGCTTCCTGTAACTTGAACGGATTCGTTATTGCCTGCTGCAATGTTAAAATAGCCATTACCGTCAAAATTGTCGGACAATCCTTTAATGTTAAACTTTACATCAGTTGGCTCAATAGAATCTGTAATATCGACTTGAAGTGTAATCTTTTTTTTCGTGAACCCTAAATCTGCCAGTAAAGTCCAAATGAACTGTGTATCATGTTGTGCTTCGTGCTCGATATAACCTGGGATTAATGGTGCCCAATTATTGTAGTCCTTTAGAAAATTCCAAATTACATCGTTTGATAATGGTAATTCCACTGTATGGATAGCGTTCGGCATAACAATTCCTCCTAAAAAATCAATTAGCATATCAAGTAAATTATTTCCAAAAAATACTGCTGTAAATAGTATGCTAAAAAATGAATGGGAATTCAATATAAAACGAAAATTTTCTCTAATAAACAGAAAAAAATATCGTTTAAGTGAAATTTTCGTATTATAGGAATGGTGTAATTATTGAACAATTAAATTAATTTGAAAAATTTATAATAATTCACTTGATTTTATATTTATTCATTTGTATAATAAAACCAACATAAAGCTCACAGAGGTGTGTAATGATGAAGTTATTAGAAGAGGTGCAATTAAAGCCCGTTGAAAGTTTGCAAGGAAAAGACTTATTAACACTGCTTGACTATACGAGTGAAGAAGTGAAGCAACTGCTGGAACTTGCGACACAGTTGAAAACAATAACTAAAGCGGGCAAATGTCCACGATTATTGGAAGGTAAAACACTCGGCATGATCTTTGAAAAAAGCTCAACGCGTACACGTGTATCTTTTGAAGTAGGCATGCAGCAGCTCGGGGGATATGGCATGTATATGAATGCACGTGATATGCAAATTGGACGTGGTGAACCAATCTCCGATACAGGAAGAGTATTGTCAGGTTATTTAGACGGAATCATGATTCGTGCCAACTCTCATACGATGGTTGAAGAATTGGCTGATAACGCATCGATTCCGGTCATTAACGGGTTAACGGATCTTGATCATCCATGTCAGGCATTAGCTGATCTTGAAACAATTGCCGAAAATAAAGGGGAATTGAAAGGATTAAAAATTGCTTATGTAGGTGATGGCAATAATGTAGCACATGCACTTATTGTTGCTGCAGCACATGTTGGTATGCATGTAGCCGTTGCAACACCACCAGGATATGAATGCGATACGCGTATTATTGAGAAAGCACAAGAGATTGCTTCTCGTAACGGCAGTACAATTGTTGTAACGAATGACCCAGTAGCAGCTGTTACAAATGCAGATGCTGTTTATGCAGATGTTTGGACATCTATGGGGCAGGAAGAAGAGACTCAAAAACGACTGAAGGATTTTGCGAAATACCAGATTAATGATGAATTGGTTGCCCATGCAAAGCCGGATTATATGTTCCTTCATTGTTTACCGGCACATCGAGAGGAAGAAGTTGCGACGTCAGTTATTGACGGCCCAAATTCTTATATATTTGAGCAAGCAGAAAATCGCCTGCATGCACAAAAAGCAGTTTTAGTATCTTTACTGGCGTAAAACAAGCAACAGGCAGTTGGCTTTATACTACGGGTTGTAGTCGCCGCTGTGAACCATACATTATTTGTGGGCAGGAAGGGCAAATAAATAATGTAGTAGTCCAACATGAATAACAACGGGAGACGCTGTGACGATTCGTGAAGAACTACAAGTGATGTCTGTATTCAAGATGGAATGCCCCATCACTACATAGAAAAAGCAATCCGGGAGACGCTGGATTGCTTTTTTGTCTGGAATCATAATTGAATGATGGGTGGTTACGCTAAAAGTTAGCTGACAAATTGTTTTGCAAGTTTTTGTGAAAATTCATTTCGCTCATTTTCGCTTGCACCGTTCCACCATTTCTCCAGGAATACACCAAGGCCTGGAAGTAAATGTTCCTCGCCCCGTGCAATTGCATCATTGACGATATCCTGAAATTCAGCGGCATCTGAACCCATTACATTGGCAGTAATTGCTTGTCGAATTTGAAAATCCATATGAAACCTCCTTTTCCCATACTTTGTTCAAAATAATAAACTTTATACATGGCATTGCATTATGGATTACAAAATAATTGTGATAAAATATACAATCGAGTACGTAAAAAAAGGACGGGAAATTATGAAAAGAATCGAATCGACACAAAATGCGCTAGTGAAGCATTGGAAAAAGCTTGTTACACAACGTAAAGAACGTGAAAAAACAGGAGAGTATATAGTAGAAGGTTTTCATCTAGTGGAAGAAGCGTTAAAACATAAAGATCAAATCGTGCAAATCATTGTACGTGATGGTGTTGATCTGCCATTATTATGGGCAATAGATGAAGTGGTATTAGTACACGTAAATGATGCAGTTTCAAAAGAAATTGCGGAAACTGAAAATTCCCAAGGGGTATTTGCTCATTGTAAGCAACGCCAAATTTCCGAAGATGAACAATTCAATTGGCGCAAAGTGCTTTTAGTCGATGCGGTTCAAGATCCGGGAAATATCGGCACAATGATTAGAACTGCAGATGCAGCTGGAATTGATGCAGTTATATTAGGGAAAGGCAGTGTCGATGCATTTAACCCGAAATCTTTGCGTTCTGCACAAGGCTCTCATTTCCATATTCCAGTCGTACGTGGTGACTTGTTGGAATGGGTGGAAAATCTGCAGGCTGATGGTGTTCGTGTATATGGTACTTCATTGGATGAATCGATTTCTTATAAAAAATTGGAGCCAAGTGATTCATTTGCATTAATTGTGGGTAATGAAGGAAGTGGCATTAATCCGCAAATTTTGGCAAAAACAGACCAGAACGTCATCATTCCTATTTTCGGTGGCGCAGAATCACTGAATGTTGCGGTGGCAACAGGAATTTTATTGTATGCATTTGTAAAATAACCAGGTGAAAAGTTAAACGGGGGATTTTGTAAGTAAGTACTTATAAAATCCCATTTCTTTTAAATTAATAGGTAAAAAGCGGAAATAAAACCCATAATATGAAACATATTGCGCTTTCTGATTAGTCGCAAAATATGAACTTTAACGAGTTCATAGAAATGTCATTTTTGAAATGAAAGCACCTTTTAGCTCGTAATTGCTTTGTTTTACTGCATTTGTTGTCATTATTTTAAAATATTAAAAAAGAATCGCTCGAAAAATGGCAGAAATAAGGGTATTTTCCAATTTGATGTTTTGACACTTATTTGATGTTTAACTAAAATCTAAGTAGGTTAGACAGGCGCCTTAAGTTGTCACAACAAAAAAATAAAATAATGCTTTTTCAAATAGTGAGCAAACTGTTAATTATGGATTCAATTTAAAGGTTCTAAATGGTGATGAATTGATGGTCTGGCTATTTGCCACTATATGCATAGTGTAAATGGTAATAAGTGAAATTATTCATTCGTAGTAGCACTATCGTCATTATTTTATTTTCGCTCTCACATGAAAGCGCTTAAGCAAAATCTAACAAGCTTTATTTAATTGGAAAGGAGTCCAACTATGAAAGTAAATATGAAGGGAACATTACTCTCTTTCATGGGACTAGGTGCTATCCTATTAGCAGGCTGTAACGATAAGTTAGCAGTACTTGATCCTAAAGGTCCTCAAGCTCAAAGACAAGCCGATGACACAATGTTATTAATTTACCTAATGTCAGGGATTGTTCTAGCAGTATTAGCAATTTTGGTGTTTATGTTATTTAAATACCGTGCATCAAAACAAAGTCCAAATTACGAGCCACCGCATATTCATGGTCACTGGCTTGTAGAAACAATTATGATTGGTATTCCTGTAATCATCGTTATTTTCTTATCATTTGTTTCTGTTAAGAGTAACTACATTGTTGAGAATGTTCCTCAAGAATATGAAGATCAGGAACCTTTAGTTATTTATGCATCATCATCTAACTGGAAATGGCACTTCAGCTATCCAGAACAAGGTATTGAAACAGTAAACTACCTATACATTCCTGCTGGACGTGCAATTGAATTCAAACTTTATTCTTATGGTCCAATTACAAGTTTCTGGATTCCACAACTTGGTGGTCAGAAATACGCAATGGCAGACATGGTAACAACATTACACTTAGCTGCTGATAACCCAGGCGAATTCTGGGGACGTAACGCGAACTTCTCAGGTCGTGGTACAGCAGAAAATATTTTTGATGTAACAGCATTAACTCAAACTGAATTTGATGAATGGGTAACAGAAGTTCATGAAACGGCTGCTCCATTAACAGAAGAGAAGTTTGACGAATTATTAGAGCCAGGTCATCTTGGTAAATCAACTTATACTGGTACACATCTAGAGTTCTCACCAGCTCCGGAACACAACCATGAATCTTCAGACGAAGAAAAAGAAGATGAAGAGGATCACTCTTCACACTAATTTTTGAAAGTAACAACTTTTCGAAAGGAGTACTACTATGTCGGAATTCTTTGCACAGTTTGCAGTTCCACACCCAAGCACATTAATTTATATCGCAATGGCTTCTATAGTTTTAGGGTCAATCGCGTTAGTAGCGATCGTTACTTATTTTAAATTGTGGGGCTATTTATGGCGTGAATGGATTACAACTGTTGACCATAAAAAAATTGGTATCATGTATTTAATCGTCGCTTTGGTTATGCTATTCCGCGGCGGTGTCGATGCCGTAATGATGCGTTTACAGCTAGCTGTTCCAGAAAACGGTTTCTTAGACGCACAGCACTATAACGAAGTATTTACAACTCACGGGGTAGTCATGATTTTATTCATGGCAATGCCATTCATTACATTCTTCTTTAACTTTTTAGTACCTTTACAAATCGGGGCACGTGACGTTGCGTTCCCACGTTTAAACAACTTGGCATTCTGGTTATTCTTCATGGGTATGGGATTATTTAATATCTCATTCATCGTTGGTGGATCTCCTGATGCTGGATGGACTTCATATTTCCCGTTAGCGGATAATGAGTTCAGCACATCGGTTGGTACAAACTATTACATGCTGGCTCTGCAAATTGCCGGACTTGGTACGTTAATGACAGGTATTAACTTCATTACGACTATCATGAAAATGCGTGCACCAGGCATGACATTATTCAAAATGCCAATGTTCACTTGGTCAGCACTTATTGCAAACTTAATCATCGTATTCGCGTTCCCGGTATTAACAGTAGCATTAGCTATGGGTACGTTGGATCGTATATGGGATACTAAATTCTTTGCTATCGGCGACGGTGGTATGGACATGCTTTGGGCCAACCTGTTCTGGGTTTGGGGTCACCCTGAAGTTTATATCTTAATTTTACCGGCATTCGGTATTTTCTCTGAAGTTATTTCGACATTCGCACGTCGTAACTTATATGGCTACACATCAATGGTTTGGTCAATGATCTTAATTTCAGTATTCTCGTTCGCTGTATGGACTCACCACTTCTTTACAATGGGTCAAGGTGCATTCACGAACTCGATCTTCTCGATCACAACAATGGCAATTGCGATCCCGACAGGGGTTAAAATTTTCAACTGGTTATTCACACTTTATAAAGGGAAAATTGTTATTACAACACCAATGTTATATGCAATGCACTTTATTCCTTTATTCACACTTGGTGGTGTAACTGGGGTTATGCTTGCGATGTCAGCAGCAGACTACCAATATCACAACACAATGTTCTTAGTAGCCCACTTCCATAACGTAATCATCCCTGGTGTTGTTTACGCGATGTTAGCTGGTTTAACGTTCTATTGGCCAAAAATGTTCGGTTTCATGTTAAACGAACGTATTGGTAAAGCAACAGTTTGGGTAATGTCATTCGGTTTCGTACTTGCATTCATTCCAATGTATATCACTGGTTTAGATGGTCAAGCACGTCGTATGTACACTTTCTCTGAAGCTTCAGGTTTCAGTACATTAAACATGGTATCGTTCATCGGTGCCGGAATCATGTCTGTTTCATTCATAATGCTAGTATGGAACATTTGGTACAGTTTCAAAAACTCTCCACGCGACATCGGTTCAGATCCATGGGATGCACGTGGTCTTGAGTGGGCGACACATACACCAATTCCACACTATAACTTTGCAATTACTCCAGACGTAACTGATTCAAATTCAGAAGCATTCTGGGATTCTAAGAAAAATGGCACAAAGTTATTCAAAGGTGAAATTCAAGATATTCACATGCCAAATAACTCTGGTCAAACATTTATTTTATCAGTGTTCTTCTTCATCGGTGGTTTCGCTCTAGTATTCAGTATGTTTACTTTAGCTATCATCAGCTTAATCGGTATTTTAGCTTGCATGGGTTACCGTTCTCTAGAAGACGACCATGGCTACCATATCCATAAAGAAGAAGTTGAATTAATCGAGAAAAAATATGAAAAAGAAGGAGGTGCGAAATAATGGGTAAAGTTAATAACAATGTTCCATTGGAATATTCAACAGAGGAAAATAACCTGAAAATCTTCGGATTCTGGACTTTCCTAGGTGCGGAAATTATGTTATTCGGTACATTATTCGCATCATACTTTGTCCTTTCGGGTCGTACAGGTAATGGCCCGACTCCTGCTGAGATTTTCGAAATCGGTCCAGTATTGGCAGAGACATTCATTCTTTTAACATCAAGTTTTACAATCGGTTTAGCCATTCATGCGATGCGCCTTGGCAGTAAAAAAGCCACATTGTCATTTATGGGTATTACATTATTACTTGGTGCAGCGTTCATTTCTGTAGAGGTATATGAATTTATACACTACGTACATGTTGGTGCAGGTATTACAACTAGTGCCTTCACATCTGCTTTATTAACAACGTTAGGAACACACGGTCTTCACGTAACGTTCGGTTTATTCTGGGGAATCTTCATTATGATCCAAATCGCTAAACGTGGACTTAACTCAGTAACAGCTGGGAAAACATTTATATTCTCACTATACTGGCACTTCCTGGATGTTGTTTGGATCTTCATCTTCAGTTTCATTTACTTGAAAGGAATGATGTAATCTATGGCTAAGTTCTTTCCAATCGGCCAAATTATGGGCTTCGTATTTTCACTGATTTTAACAGTGATTGCAATGCTTGTTTACTTCACAGATATGTCATTCACAACTGGAATGGTTATCCTTTTAGTAACAGCATTCATTCAAGCAGGTTTACAGTTCATGGTATTCATGCATGCTGGTGAAACAAATGACAAGTGGGCTATCTACTCGAACATCGTATACGGAATCGGTTTAGTAGTATTGACTGTTTTAGGTTCTTTATTAATCCTTCTTTGGGATATGTAATGATGAAAAGCACTTTAGCTAGTTGATAAATGTACAAAAATACATTAAACTAGTTGGAGAATATATTACGAAATGCGTTGACCGGGAAGAGTAGGTATACAACATTTGTTTTAGGGAATGCAAGCCAATGACTGAAAGCTTGCTAACAAATTGTATAGTGAAGTTCACCCCGCGAGCAGCATCCGGGATCCACTTGTGGTGAAAGGATTGCCGGCTAGACATAGTCGTTAGCTCCAATGAAGTGATTGCTTTATGCAATAACTAGGGTGGTACCGCGAAACTCGTCCTCGTCCCTTTCTTAGGGGACGAGGATTTTTTATTTTCAAAAATGGTGATTATTATAGTGCGTATATGTAAATTTGTTAAAGCAACGGGGTCAAAGCAGGCACTATGACGCTGAATTTTATTTAGGAGGACTTTGTAAATGGAACAACAATTAAAGCAATTGGAGCAAGAAGCATTAGCTAAAATTGCCGATGCAGCTGACTTAAAAGCATTAAACGACGTTCGAGTTGCGTACTTAGGTAAAAAAGGACCAATCACGGACTTACTAAAAGGAATGGGGAAACTTTCTGCAGAAGAACGCCCGAAAATGGGTGCACTAGTTAACACTGTGCGCGAAAATGTAACAGCCGAACTTGAGAAGAAGGTTACTGTATTAGAAGAAGCAGCAATTTTAGCGCAGCTTGAAAACGAGTCAATCGATGTTACGTTACCAGGCGCTAAAGTGCGTACAGGAAACCGTCACCTGTTAACACGTGTAATCGAAGAAATCGAAGACCTGTTTTTAGGAATGGGCTACGAAATCGTAGAAGGACCAGAAGTAGAGAAAGACTACTATAACTTTGAAGCAATGAACTTGCCAAAAGGTCACCCGGCCCGTGACATGCAGGATTCTTTCTATATTTCAGAAGAAACATTATTACGTACGCATACGTCACCAGTTCAGGCACGTACAATGGAAGCTAAAAAAGGCGAACCAATTCGTGTAATTTGTCCAGGTAAAGTTTTCCGACGTGACACAGACGATGCAACACACTCACACCAATTCATGCAAATTGAAGGCCTTGTAATCGGTGAAAATATCCGCATGTCTGACTTAAAAGGAACTCTTGATGCATTAGCGAAGAAAATGTTCGGAGCAGAACGCGAAATCCGTCTTCGTCCATCATTCTTCCCATTCACAGAGCCATCTGTAGAAGTGGACGTTTCTTGTCATAAATGTTCAGGAAAAGGCTGTAATGTATGTAAACAAACTGGCTGGATCGAAATCTTAGGTGCCGGTATGGTACACCCGAACGTACTTGAAATGGCTGGCTACGATTCAACTAAGCTTTCAGGTTTCGCTTTCGGTATCGGTGCAGAACGTATCGCAATGTTAAAATACGGTGTGGATGATATTCGTCATTTCTATACAAATGACACACGCTTCTTATCACAATTCCACCAGGCAGAAGTGTAAGAAGGAGGACAATATAAATGTTAGTTTCATTAAAATGGTTAAGTCAATATGTAGACATTTCTTCTTTAGAAGCAAATGAATTAGCAGAAAAAATTACGCGTGCGGGGATTGAAGTTGATGCAGTAATTGACCGTTCACTAGGCATGTCAAATGTTGTTGTTGGTCATGTTGTATCAAAAGAAAAACATCCGGAAGCAGATAAATTAAATGTGTGTCAAGTGGACGTTGGGGAAGAAGAGCTTCAACAAATCGTGTGTGGCGCACCAAACGTTGATGCTGGTCAAAAAGTCATCGTAGCGCGTCCAGGGGCAAAATTGCCAGGCGGCATTAAAATTAAAAAAGCGAAGTTACGCGGACAAGAATCAAACGGGATGATTTGTTCACTTCAAGAGTTGGGCATTGAAGGCCGTCTTGTGCCAAAAGCTTATGCGGATGGGATTTATGTATTACCTGCCGATTCAATTCCAGGGACAGATGCATTGGAAGTTTTAGGCTTACGTGATACAGTGCTTGAGCTTGGTTTAACACCAAACCGTTCGGATGCAATGAGCATGCTTGGTGTTGCTTATGAAGTAGCTGCGATTTTATCCCAAGATGTAAAATTACCGGAAATCGATTATACAGCTTCAGCTGAAAAAGCGGAAGACGTTCTAAAATTAACGGTAGAAGATAAAGAAGCCAACCCGATATACGCAGCAAAAGTTGTAAAAAATATTGAAGTAAAAGAATCTCCATTATGGCTGCAGCATGCGCTTATGTCTGCAGGAGTACGACCACATAATAACGTAGTTGATATTACAAACTACGTATTAATGGAATACGGTCAACCATTACATGCATTTGACTACGATAAATTGGCAACTGGTGAAATTGTGACGCGTATGGCTCATGATGGCGAAGTGATGACAACGCTTGATGATCAGGAGCGTAAATTGGCTAGCCACAATCTTGTCATTACAAATGGTCAAAAAGCTGAAGCGGTTGCAGGTGTTATGGGCGGTGCTAAATCAGAAGTATCAAATACTACAACGACAGTAGTAATCGAATCTGCATACTTCAATCCGGCTTCTGTGCGTCGTACTTCAAAAGAAATCGGCTTACGTTCGGATTCTTCAGCGCGTTTTGAAAAAGGTGTTGATCCGAACCGTGTCCTTCCTGCAGCAGAGCGTGCAGCACAATTACTTGCTGAATTAGCAGGCGGGGAAGTACTTGAAGGTACAGTGCTAGTTGATGAACTCGATAAATCAGCTGCTCGTGTTGTTGTATCACCTGACTTTATTAACGGTCGTTTAGGTATGAAGATTTCTTTAGAGGATATGCTGTCTATTTTAGAGCGTTTAAAATTTGATGTGGAGGCAGCAAATGGCTTATTGATCATTGATGCTCCGACGCGACGTCAAGATATTAAAATTCCGGAAGATATCGTTGAAGAAATTGCACGTATGTATGGTTATGATGAGATTCCTGTAAGCTTACCGGCGAGTGATCAAGTTGGCCGCTTAACGCCATATCAAGCAGGACGCCGTATTGTACGCAACGTTATGGAAGGTGCCGGTCTATATCAAGCGGTAACTTACTCATTAACTTCAGCAGCGCACGCTCAAAAGTTTGCATTAAAAGCTGAAGAGACGACAAAATTATTAATGCCTATGTCTGAAGAACGCTCAACATTACGCCAAAGCTTAATTCCTCATTTAGTAGAGGCAGCAAGCTATAACGTAGCCCGTCAAGCGGAAACAGTAGCATTATATGAAATTGGTTCAGTATTCCTTGGACAAACTGCTGAAGAGCTACCGTTTGAAGAAGAGCACTTAGCACTTGTGTTAACAGGTAAATGGATTGATAATACATGGCAGGGCGAAAAGAAAAATGTTGATTTCTTCGTTGCAAAAGGTATTGTAGAAGCGGTATTTGCAAAATTAGGCTTAACATCTCGCGTAAGCTATGTAAAAGCGCAAGTAGACGGCTTACATCCTGGTCGTACAGCTGATGTATTATTAGATGGCGAAAAAGTGGGTGTCATTGCCCAACTTCATCCGCAAGAACAAAAAGCATATGATGTAAAAGAAACTTATGTAGCTGAATTGAACTTGAATGCTATTTTAAGTGCAACACAAGAAGAGCTTGTTTATTCAATGATTCCGCGCTTCCCGGCAATGAGTCGTGATATCGCATTAGAATTGAATGTAGCAGATCCAGCTGGTGAAATTGTCAGCATTATTAAAGGTGCAGGAACTTCTTTATTGAAAGAAGTAAAAGTATTTGATGTTTATGCAGGGGAGAAAATGACGGCTGGTAAAAAATCAGTTGCCTTCTCATTGACATACTTCGACCCAGAGCGTACATTAACAGACGAAGAAGTAGTTGCAGCGCACAATAAAGTATTAAAAGCATTAGCAGCAGCTGGTGCAGAAGTACGCTAATTAACAATAAAAACCCGAATGGTTCAATGACCATTCGGGTTTTGTTATTGCGGGGATTGTTTGGCAGGCTTGACCATTCCTGTAGCAGCACCGACTAAAGCACTTAATGTATGGACAATTCCAAACGTATAAAAATTAAGAAAAACGTGATTCGTATACTCATTTAATAGGGGGAAACGATAGATTGTGGAACCGGGTATCTTCGTATCACCGCCAAGGGATGCATACACATTGTTTGAAAAATCAATGGCATAATAGATGAACGCGATTAACAGCGCAACTCCAAATACTAAATAAATCATACGCATAAGTTGATCTTTGGCGTTTCTTGCGCATTCAGTAAAGAAGCGAAACGTAATAAATAAACTAAGTATAATAAATGGTGCAACTAGTGCTAAACCTAGTGCGCCAAGATTTCCTCCATTTGCAACATCGTCCGGTTTTACCGTAAAAAAGTGCTGAATGATTAATACTCCAAACAAACTGATGCCCATACTTATGAGCCAACTAAGACGCAACATGTAAATCCTCCATTTCTCTTTTCACTATACATTGTCATGCATTTCGTTTCAATGGAGGATCTACTATTCATTTAGTGGAAAAGTTCAGTATAATAGAGAAGAAGGCAACTTAGGGGAGGTATATTCATGTTAAAAAAAGAAGAAGCAGTATTAGTACTGATTGATATTCAGGGGAAATTGGCGCAAGTTGTTGAGGAAAGCGCACTCGTTGTAGGTAATATCGCGACAATGGTACAAGGTGCAAAATTATTGGAATTACCTATTTTATGGCTTGAGCAATATCCGAAAGGGCTTGGTCCGACAGATGAGCGAGTTGCGGAGCATTTAACAGATGAAAAACCGATTGAGAAAATTACATTCAGTGCTTATGATACTGAGGAATTTGTACAAGCATTACAGCAAACAGGACGTAAAAAGATTCTTTTGGCCGGAATTGAAGCCCACATTTGTGTATATCAAACAGCTGCTCAATTACTGGAAAACGGTTATGAAGTCGAAGTGCTGGCAGACTGTGTATCATCACGAACTGCAAGTAACCGAGAAGTAGGCATCCAAAAAATGATGCAGCTTGGTGCTCAAGTAACTAGTGTAGAAATGGCATTATTCGAAATGCAACAAGTAGCAAAAGGCGATACATTTAAAGCAATCAGCAAGTTAGTAAAATAAAATTAGATTGGTTAGCGGCAATTGAGCGCTAACCAATTTTTTATTTGAAAAGAGGCAGTTTTTTCAAAGCGATACATACAGGTAGTGCAATGAGAAGACCTACTGCATTTTGAACGAGGTTTCCTGGAATTGAAGCAAGTGGAATGACCAAGTTTCCATAGAGAACACGTTCACAAATATAATAACCGCCAAGCATAAATGGAATCGAGATAACGATAGCCGCAAAGTTGTAAATAATGCTTCCACCATTTTTTCCATGCATTGTAGCAATTTTACCTACAATATAGCCTTGCAAACCCCGTGTAATGAATGTAAATGGTGCCCATAATGTCCAGCCAGATAAAATATCAAACAGTGCCATACCGAATGCTCCGGCCATTGCACCCTTCTTAGGACCAAATAAAATTGCGATAATAAAAAGCATGGCAGAACCTAAATGCACGAGCCCCCCATTTGCAGCTATCGGCAAACGGATATTAATAAAAAATGTGGCTACGAATACGAGTGAAATTAGTAGGCTCGTAATAATTAAATCTTTAGTTTTCTCTGATGAAGTGGTGATTGTTCGTGATGATTCCATAATAATTGACGCTCCCTTGCTTGAAATTATCTCTCATATTAGCAATTCGTTGGCATCTGTAAAAGGTCCAAAAACAAACAATTTAATAAGGTCAGAAAATTTACATACTGCTTTTCTCAAATACGATGGGGAATTTCTCAAAAAAATAAAAGCGCAGCAAATTATGGGAACTAATTTGCTGCGCTTTTTATATAGAGCGTCTATTGCTCCAACTCTGTTCTACTATTTAGATTTAAAATTCATCGTAGAATGTTTTATTCCATACGTAAAATAAACGATTATACCGATGATAAACCAAATACCGCAAGCAATCCATGTGTGCATGGAAAGTTGTGTAATCAGAAAAATACATAAAATAAATGATAAGATTGGTAAAACGGGATAAAAAGGTACTTTGAACCGATCTAGCGGCAAGTCTTTATTTTTACGCAAATATAAAATACCGGCAGAAACGAAAATAAATGCGACCAGTGTACCCATATTTACAAGTTCCGCCAACAAATCCAATGGAACAAATCCTGCAAAAAATGAAATAATCACTGTAAACAGCCAAGTGTTTTTTGCAGGCATTTTGCGCTTTTCACTTAATTTTGCCAGCATTTTAGGCATTAAGCCATCACGTGCAAATGCCATCAACAATCGTGTCCCGCCGTACATCATGACTAATATAACGGTCATCATGCCTATGACAGCACCGATTGATATAATTCCCGCTGCCCATTCCTGATCGATTACTTGCATCGCATAAGATACAGGATCGGTTACATTCAGGTCTGTATATGGAACAATCCCTGTCAGTACAAGTGAAACTACAACATATAATACTGTACAGACAAGCAGAGAACCGATAATTCCGATTGGCATATTCCGCTGGGGATTTTTTACTTCCGCGGCAGCAGAAGAGACGGCATCAAACCCTAAGTAAGCAAAAAATACGAGCGCGGCACCTGTGAAAACACCGCTTATTCCAAATGGAAGGAAGGGTGTCCAGTTATCCGGCTTCACATAAAAGACACCTACTACAATGAACAATAAAATAACGCCAAGTTTAATTGCCACCAATAATGCATTGAAACGTGTCGATTCTTTCATTCCTAATGACAGTAAAGCACCTATTGCAAAGATAATACATATCGCAGGCAAGTTAATATAAGTACCGTTTTCAGGACTGAATGCCCCTGTCAAAGCGACCGGCAAATGGATACTCAACCCTTCCAGCAGTGAAACGAAATAACCTGACCAGCCTGTTGCTACAGCAGCAGTTGCGAGACCGTATTCCAATAATAATGCCCAGCCGACAAGCCAAGCTATGATTTCTCCAAAAACGATATAGCTATATGAATAGGCACTACCTGCAACGGGTACAGTAGAAGAAAATTCAGAATAGCATAGTGCGGCTAATGCACAAACGACTGCAGCAATCGTAAAGGAGAAGACAATTCCGGGGCCTGCATGAAGCGCAGAGACCGTCCCGGGTAAAATGAAAATGCCAGTACCGACAATGGCACCGACACCTAACATAATCAAATCAAAAGGACCGATTGTTTTAGGTAACTGCATGTTTCCACTTTTAAGTAAAAGGTCATTAATTGGTTTTTTTCTAAATAATTTTTCCATTTTTACACCTATTTCTAATTTACAATAATCAAAATTTTATCATCATTTTCCTGAATAATAAACAAGTTTATTAAGTTAAAGTGCTAAAGTATTGGTTTTGTCGAAAAAATGAGAAATAACTCGAATAAAAAGATAATAATGTTATTGTTAGTATTTAACAGAAAAAAATACCTAAATTTAATGAAGTGTATTTAAAGGAAACTGTATAAAATCAGCGAACTATTTGTTGTTTTTAAAAAAAGGTATATAATTTCGATATAGTATAAATATAGGAACTTCGCTTATGCATACTGAACACAGCACAAAGGAGTGCAAATAATGGAGAAGAAAATCCAAATTAAGCAGCCTAAATATCAAGTAATAGCAGAAGATATTGCCGCTAAAATTGTTGAAAAAAAATATGTTGTCGGGGAAAAGATTTATGCCCGTTCATCGCTGGCATCTCAATACAGTGTTTCATCGGAAACAGCGAGACGAGCGATTGCCGTTCTGCAGGATCTAAATATAGTAGAAGCGACAAAGGGAAGCGGTGTTGTCATCGTTTCCTATGAAAACGCGGCTAAATACATTCAACGGTTAACAGGCGTTAAATCGATAAGAGATTTACAAAAACAATTAACCGACAGTATTGAACGCCAAATTGATGAGTTGCGTCATTTCCAGGATACTTTAGGAGAAATGGTCAACCGGACTAGCCGCTATCAATCGATAAACCCGTTTGTACCTTTTCAAATTGATATTACTGAAAATTGCCCATTTCTATCGAAAAATGTTGGCGAGATCAATTTCTGGCAGGAAACGGGTGCTACAATAATTGGCATCAAAAAAGATCATGAACTAATTGTTTCGCCTGGTCCATACGCAACACTCTCTGCTGGAGATACATTATTTTTTATTGGTAAAGAAGAATGTTATTCGAATGTAAAACACTTTTTACAGCTAGAAAGTAACAACTTTCGATCAGAATAGATAAAGGTCGTCAAATTTATAATAAAAACAAACTACTCCCTCGTTGTATTTCGGGAGTAGTTTTTTCTGTTTAAGGGACCTTATTTCTAGGTGTAGGAGCAAAAAAATCAATTCTTATTTGACAATAGTAACAACGTACATTAATATAAAAGTTGTTGCTTTTAACAACCCGAGATAAATATAAAGTTGTTACTAGCGTGAAATTAATTATATTAGGAAGTGGATTATGGGGAAAATTAAAATTGACCGAGTCACTAAAGTATTTGGAAAAAATACATCACAGGCATTAAAGCTAGTGAAGCAAGAAAAATCCAAAGAACAGATATTAAAAGAGACAAATGCTACTGTAGGTGTATATGAAGCTAGTTTGACAATTGAAGAGGGTGAGATTTTCGTAATTATGGGGCTCTCAGGAAGTGGGAAGTCTACATTAATCCGTTTACTCAATCGTCTCATTCAACCAACGAGTGGTGATATTTATATAGATGATCAAAATATTACAAAGCTCAATAAAAAGAGCCTGCAGCTTGTTCGCAGGGAAAAAATGAGCATGGTGTTTCAAAACTTCGCGTTATTCCCGCAACGTACTATTTTACAAAATGCAGAGTATGGCCTGGAAGTAAGAGGCGTTCCAAAAGAGGAAAGACGATTAAAAGCAGAAAAGGCTTTACAGAATGCAGGGTTGCTCTCCTATAAAGACCAGTATCCAGAACAATTATCAGGTGGTATGCAGCAGCGTGTAGGACTTGCACGGGCGTTGGCAAATGATACAGAAATCATATTAATGGATGAAGCTTTTTCTGCTCTTGATCCGCTCATTCGTAAAGAGATGCAAGATGAGCTATTGGAGTTACAAGCTAATTTACAAAAAACAATTGTCTTTATTACACATGATTTAAATGAAGCCCTTCGTATTGGTGATCGTATTGCCATTATGAAGGATGGAAAGATCATGCAGGTAGGAACAGGGGAAGAAATTTTGACTAACCCTGCAAATGAGTATGTCCGTTCATTCCTGGAAGATGTAGACCGTTCGAAAGTATTGACGGCGGAAAATGCAATGATTCGTCCAATGACAATTCAAATTGACCATGAAGGGCCAAAAGTTGCGTTGCAGCGTATGAGAGAAGATAAAGTAAGTGTCCTGCTGGCAGTAGATAAAGCCCGAAAATATTTAGGCTATATTACTGCAAATGAGGCACTGGAGCTTGCGCAATCCGGTGAAAAATCACTGCAATCAATTTTACGCAATGATATGCCGATTGTTGAACCATCTACAGTTATACAGGAAATTTTGTCGGTTATTTCCGATTCTCCGACACCAGTTGCTGTAGTCGAAGAGGGGAAACTGCGCGGTGTACTAATCCGTGGAGTTGTTTTAGAGTCGTTAGCCTCTGAAAAAAACGGAGGTGTAGACAATGAGTAAAATTTTAAATTTAGCAACCCCATTACCGGTAGCGGAAAAAGTAGAAGATTTGATGGATCTTGTAACAGACACTTTTTCAGCCCAATTCCGTTTCATTCAAAACAACGGTGAAGATATGATGGATCTTGTTACATCCGCATTAACAGCTATTCCGCCGTATGTATTTATTTTAATCATTGCCGTGCTAGCATTTTTTGCAACAGGCAAAAAATTCGGCTTAGCCATCTTTTCTATCATTGGTTTACTGTTCATATTAAACCAGGGCTTATGGGATCAGCTTATGAATACATTTACACTCGTGCTATTTTCTAGTTTAATCGCGATTGTAATTGGTATACCACTTGGCATTCTGATGTCGAAATCAAAAGTAGTAGAAGAAATTTTAAAACCAATTTTAGACTTTATGCAAACAATGCCTGGATTCGTTTATTTAATTCCAGCCGTAGCATTTTTCGGAATTGGTGTAGTACCAGGTGTATTTGCTTCAGTTATCTTCGCATTACCACCAACTGTACGTTTTACAAATCTCGGTATCCGTCAAGTTCCGACCCATTTAATCGAAGCGGCGGATTCTTATGGTAGTACATTCACTCAAAAATTAGTGAAAGTAGAATTGCCACTTTCAAAATCTACGATTATGGCCGGTATTAACCAAACGGTACTATTATCGCTATCAATGGTAGTTATTGCATCAATGATTGGTGCACCAGGTTTAGGTCGTGAAGTTTTATCTGCTCTACAACGAGCACAAATCGGTAATGGATTTGTTGCGGGGATAAGTCTAGTAATCTTCGCTATTATTGTAGACCGTTTAACACAAAGTTTAAATAAGCAAAAATCAAATGGGGGAAAGTAAAATGAAAAAAATGAAATGGATGCCTGCAGCAACAGCAATGAGCGCAGCGCTATTATTAGCTGCGTGTGGAGATGATACAACAGAGAAAAAAGAAACGTCATCATCAGAAGATTTAGGTTCAATTGAGTTAGCCTATGTAGAATGGGATTCAGAGGTTGCTTCTACGTATGTAGTGGCAGAAGTACTTGAAAGTGTCGGCTATAAAGTTGACATTACACCATTGGACAATGCCATCATGTGGGAAGCAGTTTCTAAAGGTGAAGCAGATGCAATGGTATCTGGCTGGTTACCTGCTACACATGCTTCACAGTATGAAAAATACGGTGCAGATGTAGAAGATTTAGGACCAAACTTACAAGGTGCAAAAATCGGCTTAGTTGTACCAAGTTATATGGAAGCAACATCAATTGCTGATTTAACTACAGAAGCTGCATCAACAATTACAGGTATTGAAGCAGGTGCAGGTGTTGTTGCGGCTGCAGAAAGAGCACTTGAAACATATCCAAACCTAGAATCTTGGTCATTACAACCATCTTCATCAGGTGCGATGACAGTAGCTTTAGAACAGGCAATTAAAAATGAGGAAGACATCGTTGTGACAGGCTGGAGCCCACACTGGAAATTTGCCAACTATGATTTGAAATATTTGGAAGACCCTGAAGGTGTATTTGGCGGAGAAGAAAGCATTCACACATTTGTACGTCAAAACTTGGAACAAGAGTCACCTGATGCATTCAAGATTTTAGATGCCTTTGAATGGACAACAGAAGATATCGAAGAAGTCATGCTGAACATTTACTCAGGAACAAAACCTGAAGAAGCAGCACAACAATGGGTTAAAGAAAACCAAGACGTTGTGAATAGGTGGACAGAAGGTATTGAGAAGTAAATCAATACAGTCTATAAAAGACTTAGCTTAAATAAAGTAACGGTGCAAATTTTGAAATTTGCACCGTTTTATTTTTATCTATTTAAATACGAAATAAAAGACTCAACTTCCGCTAACGGAAATTGAGTCTTTTTGTTTTTATTTTGTATAGTTATCGAAATAGCCTTGGATGTAGATCATTGGAGTTCCTTTATCGCCTGAACCAGAAGTTAAGTCAGATAATGAACCGATTAAATCAGTCAGCTTACGAGGTGTTGTACCTTGCGCAGCCATATTACCAGTTAAATCTTCTTCTTTGTTGTTGATATATTCTTTGATTGCTTCTTTCAGCTCTTCACCATGCAAGTTTGCGAAATCATTGTCCGCTAAATACTTCAACTTAATTTCGTTCGGAGTACCGTCAAGACCTGGCGTGTAAGCAGGTGATACAACAGGGTCTGCAAGTTCCCAAATTTGGCCTACTGGATCTTTAAATGCGCCGTCACCGTAGATCATTACTTCTACAAGTTTACCTGTAGCCGCTAAAATTTTTGCCTGAATGTCATCAACGATCGGTTGACAGTTATCCGGGAATAATTTCACGCTATCTTCTGTCGATTTGTTTGATCCAAGTAATCCGTAATTAGAGTTAGAACCAGATCCGTTTACAGATTCAGCTAAAATATTGTCAAGGCCATAAACTTTTTCTGCTCCAGCAGCTTTTAAAATACGTTTTGTACGGAAGCGAGAGTGAATATCGCAAGTTAAAATGCTTTTCGTATAATCTAAAATCGTTTTTGCATTGTTCGAGAAGATGACTTCAACTTCCGCACCTTGTTCAACGATTAATTCTTTATAATATTCGATGTAGTCCACACCTGTAAATGTATGTTTGTTAAAACCGAAATGACCACGGAATTCAGCTTCTGTCAGCACATCTGTCCAAGGGTTGATACCTTTTTCATCAAGCTCATCCAATGATACTAAATGGTTGCCCACTTCGTCAGATGGGTAGCTTAGCATTAGAACGATTTTCTTTGTACCTGCAGCAATTCCTTTTAAAATGTTAGAGAAGCGGTTACGCGAAAGAATAGGGAAAATCACACCAACAGTGTCATCACCGAATTTTGATTTTACATCAGATGCAATATCTGAAATTTTAGCGTAGTTACCTTGTGCACGTGCAACAACAGATTCTGTCACTGTCACAATATCACGATCCTCAATTTCAAAGCCTTCTGTTTTTGCAGCATTTAACGCTGTATCAACAACGATTTGAACAATATCGTCCCCTTCATTAATAATTGGGCCACGAAGACCTCGTACAACCGTCCCTACTACACGTTCCAAAATAATCTCTCCTTCAATAGCTGTAAGTTATATTTTAATTGCTTTTGCTTACTATTAAGCAAAACATAAGTAATCTCACAATGTTTACTATAACCTGTTCATGTGATATAAGTGAAATTAATAATTCTAATATCAGATATAAGTGAGGGTTATATGATTATAAAGTTGGAAGCATATCGCATATTCAATGAAGTAAGTCGAAGTAAAAGTTTTTCAAAGGCAGCAGCTGCTTTATATATGACACAGCCGGCCGTTAGCCAGTCTATTTCAAAACTTGAGAAAGAACTTGGTACTGTTTTATTTAACAGAACACCAAAAGGGGTAACATTAACTGAAGAAGGCGAATTGTTACACGAATATGTCAACTCCGCTCTTGGCATTTTAGACGCGGGTGAAGAAAAAATTGCCGAATTTAAAAATCTACGAACAGGCGTTTTACGCATCGGGGTTGGGGATACGATTTCAAGATACTTTTTACTGCCTTATCTAGAGGCATTCCATATTAAATATCCTGGCATTAAACTAAAGGTTTTAAACGGTACAACGAATGAAATATTAGCTTTTATTAAATCAGGGGAAGCGGATTTGGGCATATGCAACTTGCCGATTCATGATCCACAACTTCAAGTTATCCCTTGTAAGGAAATTCATGATATATTTGTCTGCGGACAAAAATATAAAAATTTATCAAAAAAGCCAATTCGCCTTGATATGCTCATGAAGCTGCCGTTAATTTTTTTGGAGAAAAAGGCAAACTCTCGAAATTATGTGGAAAACTATTTAAAAGAACAAGGCTATACAATTTCACCTGAATTCGAGTTAGGCTCACATGATTTAGTATTGGAATTTGCAAAAATTAATTTAGGTGTCGCAAGTGTAACAAAGGAGTTTGCGACCGATTACTTTGATAAAGGGCTTTTATATGAAATTGAGCTCCAACAGCCAATTCCTAAGCGCAATTTAGGAATTGTCCATTTAAAAAATGTTTCACTTTCAAAAGCAACAAGAAAATTTATCGCTATTGTTGATCCGGGAATCATTCATTAATAGAAGAAAATGAGGAATAAATATGACAACTAATTTTAACGACTATCTATTATCACCTGAATTACAGCGTGCGCTTAAAGATTTGGATTACAGCACACCGACTAAAGTTCAGCAAAAAGTGTTGCCCCATGCATTAAAAGAACAAGATCTAATTGTTAAAGCACAAACAGGAAGCGGAAAAACTGCTGCATTTGCGATTCCGATTTGCGAAAATATCGATTGGATTGAAAACAAGCCACAAGCACTAGTGTTAACACCGACACGTGAATTGGCTGTCCAAGTTAAAGAAGAGTTTACCAATATTGGACGTTACAAACGTATTAAAGCTACCGCATTATACGGAAAACAGCCATTCCGTTATCAGCAGGACGAATTAAAACAGAAAACACATATTGCAGTTGGTACTCCGGGACGCGTACTGGACCATATCGAAAAGGGAACATTGAAGCTTGATAAAATTCGCTATGTTGTCCTTGATGAAGCAGATGAAATGCTAAACATGGGCTTTATCGAGCAAGTTGAAGCGATATTGGCTCATGTGGAACATCGTGAAGTAATGATGCTGTTTTCAGCGACAGTACCTGAAACGATAAAAAAACTGGCATCCAATTATTTAAAAGACCCGATTGATATCGAAGTCCATTCAGAAGAGGCTGTGCCAAAAATTGAGCATGCGGTTATTGAAGTACAGAACGAGGAAAAAACAGCTGCTGTCGAAAAAATTGCGGTTGTGGAAAATCCGGATACGTGCATTATTTTCTGTCGTACGAAAGATCGTGTCGATGCCCTGCACGATTATTTATATGACCGAGAATACAGTGTCGATAAGCTGCATGGCGGTATGGAACAGTCAACTCGTCTACTTGTCATGAATGATTATAAGCGCGGAGACTTCCGCTATTTGGTGGCAACAGATGTTGCGGCGCGCGGTATTGATATCGAGAACATTTCTTTAGTAATTAACTATGATTTACCGATGGAAAAGGAAGCGTATGTACATCGTACCGGTCGAACAGGACGTGCCGGCAAGGAAGGGAAGGCTGTTACGTTTGTGACCCCATATGAACATGACTTCCTGACGGGGATTGAGGAACTGATCGGATTTACGATTCCAAAGATGGACTTGCCGACACATGAAGAAGTAGAAGCAAAGGCCGAGGCGTTTGACAAAAAGATGCAAAGCCGACCACAAAAGAAAAAACAAAAGAATGCCAAAGTCGATGCAAACATTACGAAGCTCTATTTTAATGGCGGTAAGAAGAAAAAGCTGCGTGCTGTTGATTTTGTCGGAACGATTGCAAAAATTCCGGGTATGACCGCGGCAGATATCGGCATTATTACGATTCTGGATACGTCTACATTCGTGGAAATTCTAAATGGTAAAGGTAATCTCGTGTTAAAAGCGATGAAAACAACGCCGATTAAGGGCAAGCAATTGAAAGTGCACATCTCAACGAGCAATAACTAATAAAAAGTCGTATTGAACCAGATCACCGTTCAATACGACTTTTTTTAATTGGTGAGGGAATCAGATGCGGGTATTATTTCTGGTACCCGTTTTTGATAAAGTACCATAATAAATTTGCAAGTTCGACATTTTCTCCGGCATGCGGTGTGTTAATAAAAGCTTCACGGAAAGGCTTAAGCAAAGTTTCGATAACAGCGAGACGTAACTCTTTACGCTGCAGTTCGTCCAGAATACTTTCAGTGAATTGAGCCCCAACCTCATTGTCAGTATCCAGTTTTAACTGGTCAAGGAAACCTTGGACCTTTTCGATTAAATCGTGCTTCGTAATCGACTGGTAAATTTTTTTCTCTTCGACTAGCTGAAGTGCATCCTGTGTAATGAGGATTTCGCCATTTTCCAACATAATAGGATAAATTGCTTTAACGTTCCGTAATGCAATTTGCAATATTTTCTTGTGGTCGATCATTTCACTGTAGAAGAGACGGTGGGAATAGGTTAAATGGTGAACCATCGCAAAATATAAAATGGCAATCTCAAGAGAATAAGGGCGGACTTCCTCGCCAAAAATATCTATGAAACGATTGGATACCCACTCAATTTCCAATAGGCGATAGCGTTCCAATAATTGACGGAGCTCCTTGTCATTCGATTGAAAGATATTTTCGAACACGGATACTAAGTTTTGCTTTTTATTGATTTGCATAAGAACGAGAATTTGTTCCAATAATAAGTTTTCATCGGTAATATCTTGATTTAGCAGCATTTCATGGCGCAATAAGCTTGCTTCGTATCGGGTCTGTTCCATAATCGACTTAAAACATTCCACTTTAGATGAGAAATAATTATAAAATGTCCCTTTTGAAATAAGCGCTTTGTCTAAAATGTCCTGTATTGATGTTTCATGAAAGCCTTTTTCGATAAAAAGCTGCAATGCACTATCAAGCACCTGTCTTTTTCGTTGATTCATGAACTTCCTCCATAACAATTAAAACGATTTGCTGTGCATATAACGTAATAAAAGTGAATTTTTTTATACTGTATACTCCAAATTGTACTCTCATTCTACTGTTTAAAGCGCGTATTCGCAACGTTTTTAGACTGCGAGTATAAAATTGTTGAATTTATTGGACTCTGAGTATAAAATAGTTCGAGTACAGAAATAGGAAGATTGAAAGATTAAAGAAGGGAAATAAAATTATGGAACAGACACAAGATGTAAAAACATTTAAAAAACCCCCATATTTAATGATAGCTGTATTATTTGTTGGGGCGTTTGTAGCATTTTTAAATAACACATTATTAAACGTAGCATTACCATCTATTATGGCTGCCTTTGATATTAAAGATTATTCGACAGTACAATGGTTAGCGACAGGCTACATGCTAGTGAGCGGGGTATTGGTTCCGGCTTCTGCATATTTAATTACGAAGTTCAGAACACGTCCTTTATTCATTTTATCTATGGCAATTTTCGTTATCGGTACAGCATTGGCTTCATTTGCGCCTACCTTCGGATTTTTACTAGCAGGTCGTATGATTCAGGCAGCTGGTGCAGCAACGATGGCACCGATTTTAATGAACGTTATGCTGATCAGCTTCCCGGTTGAAAAACGCGGGCAGGCGATGGGGATGTTCGGACTAGTTATGGTATTGGCACCAGCAATCGGACCGACTTTATCTGGATGGATTGTTGAACATTATGACTGGAGCGTACTGTTCAAAATGATTCTTCCGATTGCCGTTTTATCACTATTATTGGCAGTTTGGAAATTGGAAGATGTCCTTCCAAACCGTGATGCTAAAATCGATATACTTTCAATTGTATTGTCTACAATCGGTTTTGGCGGATTATTATACGGCTTCAGTACAGCTAGTTCAGCTGGCTGGTCAGCAATTGAAGTATGGGGAACGATTACTGTAGGGGCAATTGGTTTGGCGTGGTTTATCATTCGACAATTCCGTTTAGAGCAGCCTTTACTGGATTTACGTATTTACACATATCCTTCATATGCTTTAGCTTCTGTCGTATCAATGGTATTATCTGTAGCGATGTTCTCTGGGATGATTTTAACACCTGCCTATGTGCAGAATGTTCGCGGAATCGAACCGTTTGAAGCAGGTTTAATGATGTTACCAGGTGCCATAGTAATGGGGATTATGTCACCGATTACAGGGAAATTATTTGATCAATTCGGACCGCGTATTTTAGCTGTTATCGGATTAACGATTACTACATTAGCAACTGTCGGATTAGGTTATTTGGAAGTTGATTCATCTTACTTATTTATTATTTCGGTTTACACAATTCGTATGTTAGGTATTTCAATGGTTATGATGCCAATTATGACGAACGGTTTAAATGCATTGCCAAACCGTTTAAATCCGCATGGTACAGCGATGAACAATACAGCTCAGCAAGTAGCCGGGGCAATTGGTACAGCTGTTTTAGTAACAGTTTTCAACTCACATACAAAAACTCGAGCAGCTGAAATTGCAGCAGATATGCAAGCGAATGCTTCATCTGCAGTACAACCGACTGCTGAGCAAATTGCACAAGCCCAAGCACAAGTAATGCAACAGGCAATGCTTGACGGGATTACCTTCAGTTTCTTCGTAGCAGCAGGTATTACAGTCGTAGCTTTAATTTTAGCGCTATTTATTAAGCGTGTAGACGTAACGAAACGTGAAGACTTTATGGGAAATGTACCAGAAGAAAAATAAAATAATGCTACGGCGGGAGATTTTATCTCCTGCCGTTTTTTTATTTGTTATACTTGGGTAAGGTAAAGTACGCTGTATAAAAAGGAGTTCGAAAAATGATTGAACAATTAGGGCAAGTCATGTTGTATGTAGAAGACCAGGAACAGTCAAAAAAGTTTTGGACTGAAAAATTAGGGTTTACTGTAGTTTCCGACATCAATAACGGCATGCGAATTATTACGGTTGCACCAAAAGATGAAGTGCAGACAAGCATTGTATTGCATGATAAAAAGAAAATAGAAGAAATGTCTCCTGAATTGAATTTATCTACGCCTTCATTAATGTTTTATGCACAAAATTTAGAGGAACTGTATGAAGATTTTAAAGCAAAGGGAATTACGGTTGGGGAGTTCATGAAGATGCCTTTCGGGAAAGTGTTCAACTTTGCCGATGATGAGGAAAATTATTTTGCAATTATGGAAAAATAAAAATGGAGCTGTGCCAATAATGGCGGCAGCTCCTTTTCTATTTTCTCTTTTGCAGAAGTTTGCGTGCTTTTTCAGTATTGGCAAAATGCCATTTCGTCATAGAACGAAGTGTCTCTTCGCCATGCTTTAACCAAATTTTAGCGGCCATTTCATCGACTTTGCCGCTCGCTCCTTTTTGAAGAGGGAACCCTGTCACTTTTGCAAGACGATCCATTTCTTTAAGAAATGCATAACGCGCCAAAATCGAGGCAGTAGCGACTGCTACATGCAGATTTTCCGCTTTAGTTGAGAACAGGACATTTTGGCGGACAATTTCTTTTTCATTTTTTATGTGATTATAGTAAATTCCGCGCTCTGCAAATTGATCGATTAAAATATACTGAGGGGTTTCCGGTGCTATTTTTATCAACACATGCTTTAATGCTTGATTGTGCAGCAGCGCTTTTATTTTCCCCTGCGAGTACCCGCGTGCCTGGATTGCATTGTATTTATCATTGCGGAGCGTCAAAATACTGTGAACGCACACTTTCATTAAATCCGGAGCAATTTGACGCATATAGTCATCAGTCAATTGTTTCGAATCCTTTACACCAAGTTCCTGGACGAGCGCTATTTTATCTGCGGGAACATAGACAGCGGCAACAGTTACAGGACCAAAGTAATCGCCTGTTCCAGTCTCATCTGAGCCTAAAACAGATAATGCCGCAAAATTTTCCGGAAGTGTATCGCCCTTAGTGGAGGCGATTTTAGTACTTGGAGCATCTGCTTGCCCCCAGCGTGCGGCTTCACGTTCTGCACCAGCCCCTTGAAACATGACTTTTCCTGATTTATATGCAGTAATGGCCGTATCGGCAAGTTTTACCGCAAAAATAACGCCAGGAGCCTTTCGTTCAATAAGAGCGTCTTTATAGAAATGTTGAATTGATTGCTGTTGTTCAGCAGTGCAAAGTAAAACGATATTTGTCATAATCGATCCTTTCAAAAACAATGTATTACTATGTAGTATAGCTTTTTGAATAAGAAAGGGGAACTCACATATGTATGCTTCTTTCACTGGAACATTCGGGACATGGTGTTGCGATAGTGAAATTGGAAATGTTATGATGTACAATAGGAAAATGGCATCGTTATATAATAGAATCAATCAGGTTTGCTTTCAATCTTTTATTGGGCAAAGAACGAAAAAAGTTTATTCGTTACTGTTCACTTATTTTTTCTGGAGGGATTATTTTGGCTGAGCAAGAAAAGAATCGCATTTCCGTAGAAATATATGGTAATACATATAAAATGGTAGGAACAGAATCATCGGTCCATATGCGTCTTGTTGCTTCATTAGTGGACGACAAAATGCGGGAAATCAGTGCCCATAATCCATCTTTAGATACAGCGAAGCTAGCTGTATTAACAGCCGTTAATTCTGTGCACGACTATCTATTATTAAAAGAGCAATTTGAAAAACTAGAAATACAATTGAAACATTTGAAGGGTTGACATACATGTTGGATTTAATTATTCTCGCAGTCTTTATCATTAGTCTTATAGTTGGAGCGAAACGAGGGTTCGTTGTTCAGCTTATTAATATCGGAAGTTTTATTATTGCCCTCATTGTAGCGATTATTTATTATAAGCCGCTAGCAGAAAAGTTTGTTTTATGGATTCCGTATCCTGGATTTACAGAAGGTTCAACAATGACGCTCGTTCTGGATTCACTCGATGTTGACCGTACATTTTATCGGGTCTTTGCGTTTGCCATTATTTTCTTTGCAGTGAAGATTGCCCTCCAAATTGTCGGATCAATGTTTGATTTTTTAACGTATTTACCTGTATTGAGTTCGTTAAACTACGTATTAGGTGCAGTTCTTGGATTTATCGAAATGTATCTTGTACTATTTATTGGACTGTATGTTGTGGCATTACTGCCGGTGGAATCGATTCAAACATTCATCGACAGCTCAATTTTGGCAGGACTCATACTTGAGCATACACCGCTTATTACGAGCATGTTCCAAAATTGGTGGTATATTCAAAAAAATTAACTTATTTCAGCGGGTGTCCTAAATTCGGAAAAGGAGTTACTAAAGAAAGAAGTCAACCTAAAAGCATCGCATTATGCTAAAACAGCTGACTTATCCGCGCACCGTGGATCTTTAGCCGGTTCAGGACACCATTATGCCGAGGCGTAATTGATTTGAAAATCATGCGAATGCTTCTCTCGATTTTCGGGAGGAGCTTTTTTAAAGGAGAGACAATGATGAACAAAAAAATTATTATTCGTACATTAGAAAAAATAGCTTTATATATGGAGTTACAGGCAGAAAATCCGTTTAAAGTATCCGCCTTCCGAAAAGCGGCAGCGGCACTTGAAGCAGATGAGCGAAGCCTAAGCGAAATAGATGATATTACAGCAATTAAAGGGATCGGAAAAGGAACTGCTTCGGTTATTACAGAGCTGATGGAAATCGGGGAATCTACTGTATTGAAAGAGCTGGAGTCAGTCGTACCGAAAGGGCTTGTTCCGTTGATGAAACTACCGGGTTTAGGTGGTAAAAAGCTTGCCAAATTGTATCAGGAACTGAACATAGTTGATGCAACCACATTAAAGGCAGCTTGTGAGGCAGGACAAGTAAGAGGGCTTGCTGGGTTTGCGGCAAAAACAGAGGAGAAAATTTTAAAAGAACTTGAAACATTTGGTTCCCGCGCTGAACGATTACCTATTTGGCAGCTTGAGCCTGTCGTATTGGAAGTTAACGAGCTTTTAGCAGGTTTGCCTGAAGTAGAGCTGTTCTCGGTTGCAGGGAGCTTTCGACGAGTTGCGGAAACGAGTAAAGATGTGGATTTTATCGTGGCAACGAAGGAATATGAAGTTGTACGTGAAGCGATTTTAACGCGCCTCGCAATATTGGAAACCGTTGCGGCAGGGGATACAAAAGTGTCCGTCATATTGGACCGTGAAGAACCGGTAAGTGTAGATTTCCGTTTAGTGACGCGAGAAGAATTTGCAACAGCACTTCATCATTTCACTGGCTCGAAAGACCATAATGTACGCATGCGTCAGCTTGCAAAATCAATGGGTAAGAAAATTAGTGAATATGGTGTCGAGCAGGAAGACGGCACTGTCGAAACATTTGAGTCGGAAGAAGCATTTTTTGAGCATTTTAACTTACCTTTTATTCCTCCAACTGTGCGGGAAAGCGGGAAAGAGCTGGATCGTTTGGATGAGCTAAGCGGGTTAGTGAAGCTGGAAGATATCGTAGCGGATCTTCATATGCATACAACTTGGTCAGATGGCGCGCATTCAGTCAGCGAGATGGGGCAAGCTTTAATGGATATCGGATATTCACATGCAGTCATTACCGATCACTCTCAATATTTAAAAGTGGCGAATGGATTAACACCTGAACGACTTGAGCAGCAAAAGCTTGATATTTATGCATTTAACGAAGCAAATCCAAATTTCCGACTATACAGAGGTACGGAAATGGATATTCTGCCAGATGGAACATTAGACTTTGGAGATGATGTTTTAAAAGAACTGGATTTTGTTATTGCATCGATTCATTCAAGTTTTACACAATCGCAGGACAAAATTATGGCGCGCTTAAAAACAGCGGTAGAAAATCCGTACGTCCATATGATTGCTCACCCGACAGGCCGTATCGTCGGGCAGCGCGGAGGCTATGACCCGGACGTACCGTTATTGATCGAATGGGCAGCAGAACATGGCAAAATATTGGAACTCAATGCTAATCCATACCGCCTGGACTTAAGCATCGAATATTTAATGCTGGCAATGGAGAAAAATGTACCAATCGCCATCAATACAGACGCCCATGCAATTGACCAACTGCGCTTTATGGACATCGGTGTCAAGTACGCGCAAAAAGCATGGCTGAAAAAAGACCTGATCGTCAACACATGGTCAAAGGAAAAGTTCGAAGCATTTATTGCGAAAAATAAAGAAAAGTAATAGGAGGTGTTCTCATGATCGAACAACGAGCATTGAAAACACTAGAATTTCATAAAGTACGCGAGCAAGTAGCGGCATTTTGTACAAACTCTATCGGAAAACAAGCGATCGATGAACTTGTACCGGAAACAGATTACGATACAGTTGTCGAACTCCTGGAAGAAATGGATGAAGGACTCGCGATTTTGCGTGTGAAAGGCAATGTGCCGTTGGGCGGCATTTTTGATGTACGTCCACATGCACGACGCTCACAAATCGGCGGTATGCTCAGCCCGATGGAATTAATGGAAATCGCAAGCACAATACGAGCAAGCCGTATTTTACGGAATTTCATTGAAGATATCGAATCAGAAAATATCATTGAAATCCCTCACTTTATCGAACGTAAAGAACAAATGCCTGTCTTGACGGCATTGCAGCACGAAATTAATGATTGTATCGATGATAATGGTACGGTGCTTGATTCAGCGAGTCCTGCATTACGCTCAATTCGCCAGTCATTGCGTTCAGAAGAATCTAAAGTGCGTCAAAAGCTGGAAAGTCTCACACGTGGATCGAATGCAACAAAAATGCTGTCTGACGCGATTATTACGATTCGTAATGACCGCTTTGTAATCCCTGTTAAACAAGAGTATCGTTCACATTATGGCGGGATCGTCCACGATCAGTCAGCTTCAGGCCAAACATTGTTTATCGAGCCTGATGCAGTCATTCAAGCGAACAATGAAGTACAGCGTCTAAAAGTGAAAGAAAAGGCTGAAATCGAGCGTATTTTATCCGAGCTTACATTAAAGGTACAGGAAGTTGGTCATGAAATATTTGTTCTTGTGCAGTTACTTGGGGAACTGGACGTTATTTTAGCAAAAGGGAAATACGGACAAGCAAATAAATGCACAATGCCAAAAATGAATAAAGATGGTTATACACGACTAGTCCGTGCACGACACCCGCTATTGCCAATTGAAGAAGCAGTTGCAAATACAATTGAATTTGGACGAGATGTTACAGCAATTGTTATTACGGGACCAAACACCGGCGGTAAAACAGTAACATTGAAAACAGTGGGTCTGTGTACAATCATGGCACAGTGCGGACTGCCTGTTCCGGCACTGGATGGTTCAGAATTGGCCGTGTTTGAACAAATTTTTGCTGATATTGGTGATGAACAGTCAATTGAACAGTCATTATCAACTTTCTCTTCTCATATGGTGAATATAGTAGACATTTTAAGCAAATTTAACGAAAAATCGTTAATTTTATTCGATGAGCTTGGCGCAGGTACTGATCCGCAGGAAGGTGCAGCACTCGCAATTGCTATATTGGATGAAACAGTCGATCGCGGTGCGCGTGTTATGGCGACTTCTCACTATCCGGAGCTGAAGGCATATGGCTATAACCGTCCATCTGTTGTCAATGCGAGTGTAGAGTTCGACATTGAAACACTCAGCCCGACTTATCGATTGCTTATTGGAGTGCCGGGTCGTTCAAATGCATTTGAAATTTCCAAACGCCTTGGATTAAGTTCAAATGTTATTGACCATGCAAAATCCTTTACGGGTACTGACCGTCATGAAGTAGAGTCTATGATTGCTTCACTTGAAGAAAGCAGATTACGATCTGAACGTGAAGCGGACGAAGCTCATCTTTTACTGGAAGACGCACAAAAAATCCGTGCAGAGCTGGAAGAACGTCTTCGTATTTATGATGAGAAAAAGGAAAACCTGGAGAAAAAAGCGAAAGATAAGGCTCGCAAAATTGTCGATGAGGCGAAGAAAGAAGCGGAATCGATTATTGCAGAGTTAAGAAAGATGAAAGAAAATGCCGCATTATCGGTGAAAGAGCATGAGTTAATCGATGCTAAGAAGCGTCTAGATAATGCAGCACCGATTGATAACAATAAAGTGCTTCAAAAGGCTGTCGCTGCCCGTGAGCGTAAGCAAAATCTGCAAGTGGGCGATGAAGTGAAAGTATTAAGCTACGGTCAAAAAGGTACACTTCTGCAAAAAGCAGGAAATGAGTGGGTTGTTCAAATCGGTATTTTGAAAATGAAACTGCCCGAATCTGATTTAGAGTATGTGAAACCAGAAAAAGAGCAGGCTACTCGTCCGATGATGAATGTGAAAAATCGCAACAGTATCGTGAAACTGGAACTTGATTTACGTGGAGAAAGATATGAAGAAGCACTTATTCGCACAGAAAAATATTTGGATGATGCGTTATTAGCGAACTATCCGCGTGTATCGATTATTCACGGTAAAGGGACTGGTGCATTACGCCAAGGGATTCAAAACTTCCTGAAAAACCATAAGCGTGTAAAATCATACCGATATGGTGAAGCGGGCGAAGGCGGATTCGGTGTTACAGTCGTAGAACTAAAATAGTTGTTGCTCCTTTTAAATGATGCGCTAATATTAAACATAGAAAGAAAATAACTAAAGGGGGTAAAATGGATTGCTAGGATCAGACTTTTGGCACCATCCTCTCGTAGAAACAGCAGGCTATTTTAGTGTGGTAGTCCTTTGCCTATTCGTATCGATGATTTTATTTGAGGTCGTAACAAAGTATAAAAATTGGGATGAAATAAAAAAGGGAAATGTCGCGGTCGCTTTAGCTACTGGAGGAAAAATTTTAGGCGTCTGTAATATTTTCAGATATTCAATTAATCAGCATACATCATTTATTGAAATGCTCGGTTGGGGTTTGTTTGGTTTTACGTTATTGATTTTTGCCTATTTTTTATTTGAGTTTTTAACACCAAGATTTAATGTGGATGAGGAGATTGCTGCTGACAACCGTTCAGTTGGATTTATCTCATTTACAATTTCTCTCGGTTTGTCATTTGTTATCGGAGCAAGTATTTCATAGGAGCATACACATGGAAACATTATCGAAAATCTTACTCGTCGTCTGTTTCATCTTTCTGGCAGTCGGCATTTACTACATGATGACACTCTAAACATAAAAGCAAATGAACTAGCATTCAGTTAGTTCATTTGCTTTTTTCATCAGCTGATTATATCAAACGAATAATCTAATCTTTATTTAGACTGTTAACAAATTTAAACTATTTAAAAACTTTTTTGAAAAAGTATATTTCCATACTAAACGAATAGTCCTATATGTTTTAAATTCAATAATACTATAAAAGTCAAAACAAATAATGAGGAAATATGTGCATAAACGAGAAGATAATGTGTATATCTATGAAAATAGTTTGAAACCATTTCCAATTTTCATTATAATGATGTAAACAAGTAAAGCTTTAGCAAAGGGGAGGAGTTTTATGACAGAAAAGGTTTGGTTGGCAAGCTATCCGAAAGAAGTACCACATTCTATTGAGCTGCCGGAAATTCCTGTACACAAGTTTTTAACACAAGCATTTGAGTCAATGCCTAATAAAGTGGCAATCCACTTCATGGGGCGCGAGCTTACGTACAAAGAGCTTTATGAATCAGCGTTGAAGTTTGCGAACTACCTGCATTCTCTAGGGGTGGAGAAGGGGGATCGAGTAGCAATTATGCTGCCGAACTGTCCGCAAGCAGTCATCGCCTATTATGGTACGATGTATGCCGGTGGGGTTGTCGTACAGACGAATCCGCTTTATACAGAACGGGAGCTGCAATATCAGATGGCGGATTCCGGAGCAAAAGTAATTTTAGTGATGGATATTTTATACCCAAGGGCAATGAAAATATTACATGAGACTAATATTGAAAATGTCATTGTTTCAGGAATTAAAGACTATTTGCCATTCCCAAAAAACTTAGTGTATCCGTTCATCCAAAAGAAACAATACGGTTTTAGTGTAAAGGTAGAACATAGCGGAACGAATCACCTGTTCACAGAAATCATGAAAATGGGTAAATTGGATAAAATCGAGCAAGAATTTGATTTTGAAAATGATTTGGCGTTATTGCAATACACTGGCGGGACAACAGGTTACCCGAAAGGTGTTATGTTAACGCATAAAAACTTGATTGCAAATACATTAATGTGTGATGCATGGATGTATAAATGTAAAAAGGGTGAAGAGACAATTATAGGAATACTTCCATTCTTCCATGTATACGGTATGACAACGGTATTAATTTTATCTGTCATGCAGCAAGGCAAGATGGTATTGCTTCCGAAATTTGATGCAGAGCAAGCGTTGAAAACAATTGATAAACAAAAACCAACTTTATTCCCCGGCGCCCCAACAATGTATATTGGGTTGTTGAATCACCCGGATTTAGCAAAATATGATTTATCGTCAATTAAAGCGTGTTTAAGCGGTTCTGCTGCATTGCCACTGGAAGTTCAGGAAAAGTTTGAAGAATTGACAGGCGGGCGTTTAGTAGAAGGATACGGCTTAACCGAAACTTCTCCAGTTACACATGCCAATCCAATTTGGGATCACCGTATTAACGGTTCAATCGGCTTACCTTGGCCGAATACAGAAGCGGTTATATTACGTTCAGGTGAATCGGAAGTGTTGCCTGTAGGTGAAATCGGCGAAATAGCGGTAAAAGGACCGCAAGTTATGAAGGGCTACTGGAATCGTCCTGAAGAAACAGCAATGACATTTACAGATGGCTGGTTTTTAACGGGTGATTTAGGTTATATGGATGAGAAGGGTTATTTCTATGTTGTTGACCGCAAAAAGGATATGATTATTGCAGGCGGATTTAATATTTACCCGCGTGAAGTAGAAGAAGTGCTGTATGAACATGAGGCAATCCAGGAATGTGTCGTAGCCGGAATACCGGATCCGTATCGGGGGGAAACCGTAAAGGCATATATTGTTCTTAAAGAGGGTAAATCTGTTACAGATAAAGAACTGAACGAGTATTGCCGTAAAAACCTGGCTGCTTATAAAGTGCCTCGTTTATATGAATTCCGTCAAGAGCTGCCGAAAACAACAGTCGGAAAAATTTTGCGTCGTACGCTTATTGAAGAAGAAAAACAGAAAATGGCACAACAAGAAGCAAAATAATTAATTGTTTAGCAAACTATTGACAGAATGCAGAACAAACTATAATATGAAAACATGAATGAATGGTCATTCATGTTTTCATATTTTTTTTGGTGGTGATCTGCTTGAAACGAAACAAACCCAAATATATGCAAATAGTAGACGCAGCAGTCATTGCTATCGCAGAAAACGGCTATCATCAAGCCCAAGTTTCAAAAATAGCCAAACAAGCTGGGGTTGCTGATGGTACAATCTACTTATATTTTAAAAACAAAGAAGATATTTTAATTTCTGTATTCCAGGAAAAAATGGGTATTTTCGTAGAGAATTTACAGGCTATAATAAAAAGTGGGGAAACTGCTTCAGATAAGTTATGTAAAATGATCGAAAATCATTTCCATGTTCTATCAAGTGATCGCCACTTGGCAACTGTAACTCAGCTTGAGCTACGGCAATCGAATAAAGAAATTAGACTGAAAATTAATTCTATTCTAAAAGAATACTTAATTTTGCTAGATCAGATTTTAATCGAAGGTATGCTAAATGGTGAGTTCAACCAGACGATGGATGTTCGTATTGCGAGGCAAATGGTGTTTGGCACGATTGACGAAATTACGACAACTTGGGTAATGAATGAAAATCGATATGATTTATTAGAGCAAGCTCCGAAAGTAAAGCAATTACTGCTAAACGCACTAAAAGCATAAAGGGGATGTAGAGGATGGAGTTTCTAAGTTGGAAAGTAGAAGAAGGGGTCGCAGTTGCAACGATTTCAAGACCACCGGCAAATGCACTTTCACAAGGCTTGATCCAAGATGTGAATGCACTTTTAGACGCTGTAGAACAAGATGAAAATGTACGTGTCATCGTCTTGCATGGCGAAGGACGTTTCTTCTCTGCAGGTGCGGATATTAAAGAGTTTACGAGCGTACAGTCAGGAGAAGCATTTACAGGATTGGCGAAAAATGGACAAGATGTTTTCGAGCGTATCGAAACATTCAGTAAACCGGTTATTGCCGCGATCCACGGTGCAGCATTAGGCGGAGGCTTGGAACTTGCGATGGGATGCCATATGCGCTTTGTAACCGCATCGGCTAAATTAGGCTTACCTGAACTATCATTAGGCTTAATACCAGGATTTGCAGGAACACAGCGATTACCACGATATGTTGGTGTAGCAAAAGCAGCGGAAATGATGTTTACAAGCGACCCGATTTCGGGGACTGAAGCTGTTGAATGGGGATTAGCAAACCGTGCTTTTTCCGATGAAGAGCTGTTGCCTGAAACATTGAAAATCGCTCAAAAAATTGCGAAGAAATCACCAATTGCTCTTAAAGCAGCGATCCAAATGCTGAATTACTCGAAACCATCATCTTATTACGAGGGAGTAAATGCTGAAGCAAATAGCTTCGGTGAGGTATTTGTTTCTGAAGATGCTAAAGAAGGAATCCAAGCATTTATCGAAAAACGTGAGCCAGTATTTACTGGCAAATAAAAAAATGTATTCTTCCCTGTTTTTCGGGATTAAAATTAAAAAGCTTTTAGGAGGTCTAGATTATGAATATTTTTGTATTAGTAAAACGTACTTTTGACACAGAAGAAAAAATCGTCGTATCCGGCGGTAAAATTCAAGAAGATGGTGCAGAATTCATCATCAACCCATACGATGAGTACGCAATTGAAGAAGCAATTCAAAAGCGCGACGCATTAGGCGGTAAAGTAACAGTTGTGACAATCGGTGGCGAAGATGCAGAAAAGCAGTTACGTACAGCTTTAGCAATGGGTGCCGATGAAGCGGTATTGATTAATACAGAAGATGATTTAGATGAGCTTGACCAATATTCTTCAGCTTATATTTTAGCGGAATATTTAAAAGACAAAGAAGCAGATTTAATTTTAGCAGGAAATGTAGCGATCGATGGTGGTTCAGGACAAGTTGGCCCGCGCTTAGCAGACCTGCTGGGCATTAACTACGTAACAACAATTACTTCATTGGAAATCGAAGGCACGAACGTTAAGATTGTGCGTGATATCGAAGGGGACGCTGAAGTATTAGAAACATCATTACCATTATTAGTAACAGCTCAACAAGGTTTAAACGAGCCACGTTACCCATCTTTACCAGGTATTATGAAAGCGAAGAAAAAACCGCTTGCAGAACTGGAATTGGATGATTTGGATATCGATGAAGACGATGTTGAGGTAAAAGTAGAAACAGTTGAAATTTACTTACCGCCACAAAAAGCGGCTGGTCGTGTATTAGAAGGCGATCTTTCTGCACAGGTAAAAGAATTAGTAAACTTACTTCATAACGAAGCAAAAGTAGTCTAATAGAAGTCAACTATAGTACGAAAATTTTTACGAAGATGGTAATGGAGGGATATTCTATGTCAAAGAAAGTTTTAGTGTTAGGTGAAGTTCGCGAAGGGAGCTTGCGTAACGTATCATTCGAAGCAATTGCAGCAGGTTTACAAATCGCTGACGGCGGTGAAGTAGTAAGTTTATTGGTAGGGGATGCAGTAGCTGGTTTAACGCAGGAATTAATCGCATATGGAGCGAGCCGTGTTATTACAGTAGAACATCCACACTTGAAAAACTATACATCTGACGGATACAGCCAAGCAATTTTAGCAGTAATTGAACAAGAAAATCCAGAAGCAATCGTTTTCGGTCATACTTCTTTAGGTAAAGACTTATCGCCAAAAATTGCTTCACGCTTACAATCAGGTTTAATTTCAGATGTAACGGAAATTCAAGGTGCTGGCGAAGATACAGTATTCGTTCGCCCGATTTATTCTGGTAAAGCATTTGAAAAAGTAAAAATCAAAGATGGTATTATTTTTGCGACAATCCGTCCAAATAATATTCCACCATTAGTTAAAGACGATTCCCGTACTGGTGAAGTATCATCAGTGTCAGTTGATATTACAAATTTACGTACAATCATCAAAGAAGTTGTGCGCAAATCGACTGAAGGTGTAGACCTTTCAGAAGCGAAAGTAGTAGTTGCAGGTGGTCGTGGTGTTAAATCCGAAGAAGGTTTTGAGCCATTAAAAGAGCTTGCTAATTTACTAGGTGGGGCAGTTGGCGCATCTCGTGGTGCATGTGACGCTGAATATTGTGATTACTCACTACAAATCGGCCAAACTGGTAAAGTTGTAACACCTGACCTATATATCGCTGCAGGGATTTCTGGTGCGATTCAGCATTTAGCTGGTATGTCGAACTCAAAAGTTATCGTTGCAATCAATAAAGATCCAGAAGCAAATATCTTTAAAGTAGCAGACTACGGTATTGTTGGTGACTTATTCGAAGTAGTACCAATGTTAATCGAAGAGTTTAAAGCACTTAAAGTAAATGCATAAAAGTGATCAAGAGCTTCCTTCTTATGAAGGGAGCTTTTTTATTTTAAAGTGATGTAGTTTGGATGGTGTGAATGGAGATGGATTTCGTCTAAAGCTTTAAAATGTTTAAATAAAGGGTATACGTATTCTAATATCCTCAATAAGTATTTATACGGCATCAGAAACAAACGCTAAATTTGAGGTTCATTTATATTCCCAAGCATTTTACTACTGTTTAATTGGGAAAACATGCTATACTACAACCATATGTTATTTAAGGAGGCTATTTAATATGGCAATTGTACACGCGACAGATCAAACTTTCCCACAAGAAATTTCAAACGGCACAGTTTTAGTAGACTTTTGGGCTACTTGGTGCGGACCATGTAAAATGATCGCTCCAGTTCTTGAAGAATTAGATTCAGAAATCGGTAACGATGTTAAAATCGTAAAAGTTGATGTTGATAACAACCAAGGTACTGCTGCAGATTACCAAATCATGTCAATCCCATCATTATTATTATTCGTAGATGGTGAATTAAAAGCAAAAACAGCTGGCTTCATGCCAAAAGAAGCTTTAGTTGATTTCATTAACGACAACAAATAATTAAACCTTTGACCATTCAAACGCCGAGGCGTTATTGATATGTCAAAAAGCCGTATGCCGTATAAGGTGTACGGCTTTTTTCTTATACCCCAATCAGTTAAAATAAAAGAAAGGACATATTAAACAGGTGAGAAGATGAATGCAATCATTAAAGCAAAACTAGAAATACTACCGGATGAATCAGGTTGCTATATTATGAAAGACCGTCAAGGCACGATTATATACGTTGGTAAGGCTAAAGTATTGAAAAATCGAGTGCGCTCCTACTTTACGGGAAGTCATGACGGTAAAACTGCGAGACTAGTCAGTGAGATCGAAGACTTCGAGTATATTGTGACTTCAAGTGATTTGGAAGCTCTTATACTGGAGCTGAATCTAATTAAGCTGCATGACCCGAAATATAATGTGAAACTAACGGATGATAAAACGTACCCTTATATAAAAATCACGAATGAACGATACCCTCGTATTATTACAACAAGAAAAGTGAAGAAGGATAAAGCAAAATATTTCGGTCCTTATCCGAATGCCTATGCAGCTAACGAAACACGGAAATTACTGGACCGTTTGTATCCGCTTCGTAAATGTACACACCTGCCTAACCAGGTATGTCTGTACTATCACTTAGGTCAATGTTTGGCACCGTGTGTGAAGGATATTGAAAAACAAGTATATGACGAAATGATTGATGAGATTTCGAAGTTTTTAAACGGGGGCGTCGAAGAAATTCAACAAAACCTTCAGCAAAAAATGATGGATGCTGCCGAAAATCTGGAGTTTGAGCGGGCAAAGGAATTCCGGGATTTGATTGCCCATATTGATCAGATTATGGAAAAGCAAAAAATCGTTACGGATGATTTGAGCAACAGGGATGTATTTGGCTATGCAGTTGAAAAAGGCTGGATGTGTGTCCAGGTGTTTTTCGTGCGTCAAGGCAAACTCATTGAGCGGGATGTCTCGATTTTCCCGATTTATAATGAGCCGGAAGAGGAATTTTTAACATTCGTAGGCCGTTTTTACGAACAGCCGCATCATCTATTGCCAAAAGAAATCTTTGTACCGAAGTCGATTAACGAAACCATTTTACAAAAGCTGTTGGATGTGAAGGTACTGACACCGAAGCGCGGTTCCAAAAAAGAGCTTGTTGATCTAGCAATGAAAAATGCGGAAATCGCCATTCATGAGAAGTTCCAGTTGATTGAACGTCAAGAAGAGCGGACAGTCGGGGCTTGTGAAGCACTTGCTGAAGCGATGCAAATTCCATTGCCGCTAAGAATCGAAGCATTTGATAACAGTCATATGCATGGTGCGGATCCGGTTTCGGCGATGGTAGTTTTTATAGACGGAAAGCCTGCGAAAAAGGAATACCGGAAATATAAAACAAGGGAAGCGGCCAAACATGATGACTATGGTGCGATGCAGGAAGTGATTCGACGCCGTTACACACGTGTACTGCGGGAAAATCTGCCATTGCCTGATCTGATTCTTATCGACGGAGGAAAAGGACAAATGGAAGTCGCACGTGAAGTAATTGAAGACGAACTTGGGTTAGTCATTCCGATAGCAGGATTGGCTAAGGACGAAAAGCACAATACGTCCCAGCTTTTATTTGGTACGCCTCCGGAAGTTGTCCCGTTAAAGCGTACAAGTGACGGTTTCTATTTATTGCAGCGCATCCAAGATGAGGTACACCGATTTGCGATCACGTTTTTACGTCAGCAGCATCAGACGAATGCCATCACTTCTGTTCTTGATGGGATTGAAGGTGTAGGTCCGAAGCGGAAGCAGCAACTCATGAAGCATTTTGGATCCGTGAAAAAAATCCGCGAGGCAAGCGAGTTGCAGCTGCAGGAATCCGGAGTGCCGGCAAAATTGGCGGAAGTCATCTATCGTCATTTTCATGAAGCACCATTGAATAAAGAGTAATTTTATGCTAATATATAAGATAATTCAATATTTACTAAGATAGAGGCGCAGTATTCAACAGTACATTGCTCGAGGAAGAACAATTCCATTGACAGCAATCGAAAGGGGATCCTGCCGAAGTGAAGTGCGTATTGTTCGCGCAGTTTGCTGGTTTTGCATTTAAGAAATGTAAAACTGTCAGAGCTTTATGTTCTGGAGGGCTATCCTGAAAAACTTATAACTATTATTTGTATTGACGGCGGCTTTCCATGAACATGGAAAGTCGTCTTTTTTGTTTTCGAATTAAAGGAGGGAATAGAATGGAGACAGTTGTTGTAAAGTTTGGCGGACCGGCATTGACTACACCGGAAAAAATAGTACACATCGCTAAAAAGGTGATAAAAGAGCAAGGGCGTGGCATAAACTTAGTCGTTGTCGTTTCTTCAATACCCGCTATACGACGAGAATTGAGACAATATGCTGCTGAAATCACGGATGAGCCGTCGAAACGGGAAATGGATGCACTCGCCTCATCAGCGACACAAATAACTAGTGCAATGCTTGCAATGGCAATTCAGGAACATGGAGGGAAAGCTGTGTCGCTTGCTGGATGGCAATCAGGTATCCATACAAATCAAAAACATGGCAATGCACGGATTGATCATGTCAATAGTAAACGAATTCAGGAACATTTGGCATTAGGTGAAATCGTCGTAGTAGCAGGTTTTCAAGGAGTTACGGGGACAGACGATATTTCAACATTCGGCAAAGGGGGTTCTGAAACTTCAGCTGTTGCACTGGCGGTTGCCCTCGAAGCAGAGCGTGTCGAGATTTTTTCATCAGTTGAAGGGATTTTTACGGCAGACCCAGAAATTGTAAAAGGATCCAGGAAACTACCGGAAGTTTCTTATGATGAGATGTTGGAATTTGCAAATTTAGGGGCTAAAATTTTGCACCCACGTTCGGTTGAACTTGCCAAAAAATACAATATACCGCTAATTGTACGCTCTTTCGTACAGGATGTGGAAGGCACTTTTATTAAAGGGGATGTAGACATGGAGAAAAACTTACTTGTACGCGCGGTAGCCTACGAATCGGATATTATCCGTTTGACGATCGGCTATGATTCTTATGAAACCGCGTCATTGGCAGAAGTGTTTAGTGTTTTAGCAGAAAATGATATCAATGTGGATATTATTGTTCAAGCAGTCATTGATGGCGTGAAGCCGACCATTTCCTTTACAATTTCCAAAGATGAGTTTGCGGAAGCTTTACGGGTACTGGAAACTAGTAAACTGTCACTTGGATTTAGTTTTGCAGATTTTGAAGTAGGTTTAGCGAAAGTATCTATTATCGGTTCTGCGATGGCATCCAATCCGGGGGTGGCGGCTCGCATGTTTGCACGCTTAGGACGCGAACATATCCCTGTAAAAATGGTCAGCACTTCGGAAATTAAAGTGTCTGTCGTTGTACCACAGGAAGAAATGGTTCGTGCTGCGAATGTGCTGCATGAGGAATTCAATTTGGCGATGAAAGAAGTAACCGCTTCTTAAAGTAATAGCTGGAAATGAGCTTAAGGAGCTTATTTCCAGCTTTTTTATTGAGTAAACCTGATGCTTCAGCAATAGACAATTATTATAAGTTGAAGGCTAAATTTTCTCTTTTAAATCCCATTTTAACGTAAATTTTACGACATGTTTGTCATTATCTTTTTCCTCATAGCATTCCGTCAAATAGCCTAGCTGCTTTTGTTTCTGCTCTGCTAAAAAGCCAGCTTCAAGACGGAAGCAACGTTGTACAATATTGAGTGGCAATTCCTCTGTTGTCGAAAGTATGTAATGAAGTTCGTCCTTCGTTTCTTTTTCCAGAACTAACTGGCCCCAGCCAGCTTCCATAAAAAAGGAAGGTAGTTCATCCATTGAAAATAATGGGAACTTTCTTGCAATTTCTTTCCCTGCCCAATATAAAACATCTTCTTCATGCTTACCTAGAATAGAAGGAAGAAGATGGTCACGAATGATTTCGTAGCCAAAAGTTGGAATCGTTTTCATTTTGTACCCTTCCATATAAAAAACCTCTTTCATAAATTTTCTTATAATTTTCATTCTTTCATGAAGAATTGAGTTATAAGCAGAAAAAACGGTTCTCAAAACAGCGTAAAACCGTCTTTAAAATGATTATAAAATATCCTGCGTTGCCTTGACGCTAGTATCTGTTGAGAGTACAATGGACATGTCATAATATTGTACCATGATGAAATGCGCAGTCAACATCCCAACTTTTACAATTTTGAGGCGTTGCGCATGTGTATTTCAAGTACTAAGGGGGGTAACAGTTTTGTCGAAAGATCGTGAATTTTTATGGCGCCGCTTACACTCGTTATTAGGTGTAGTTCCTGTCGGGTTGTTCTTGGTGTTCCACTTATTTCTGAACTTCACTGCAGTTGGCGGTGAAGAAACTTACAATAACGCAACTGGTGTTATGGAATTACTTCCACACTCGTTATTGTTAGCGATGGAATGGATCATTATCTATATTCCATTAATGTTCCACGGATTCTATGGAGTGTATATTGCTTTCACTGCAACATACAACACTGGACGTTTCAGCACATTCCGTAACTGGATGTTTGCATTGCAACGTTTTACTGGTATTTTCCTTGTAATCTTCATTGCGTGGCATATTTTCCAAACACGTATCCAAAAAGCATTCGGTACTGAAGTCGAATTTAATATGATGGTTGAAATCGTTGACAATCCATTAATGTTAGTATTCTACATCTTAGGTATCGTTTCAGCAGCATTCCACTTAGCAAACGGTTTATGGTCGTTCTTAGTAAGCTGGGGTATTACGCAATCTAACAAATCTCAACGAATCGCAACTTATGTTACGTTGTTAATTTTCGTAGTATTAGCAATCGTTGGTGTTGCAGCTATCTTAGCATTCGTCTAATCACTTAACTTAATTACTATTACATAGTTAAGATCCTAGATGGAATGGAATATGAGTAAAAGTTTTTAGCAATTAATGAGGAGTGAGAAATAATCATGGCAAAAAGTAAAGTTATCGTCGTTGGTGGCGGTCTTGCTGGCTTAATGGCTACGATTAAAGCAGCTGAAGTTGGTACTGAAGTTGAATTATTCTCGTTAGTTCCAGTTAAACGTTCACACTCTGTATGTGCACAAGGCGGAATTAACGGAGCAGTTAATACAAAAGGTGAAGGGGATTCTCCATGGATCCACTTTGATGATACAGTTTATGGTGGCGACTTCTTAGCAAACCAACCACCAGTTAAAGGTATGTGTGATGCAGCACCTGGTATTATCCACTTAATGGACCGTATGGGTGTAATGTTCAACCGTACTCCAGAAGGTTTACTTGACTTCCGTCGTTTCGGTGGTACGTTAATGCACCGTACAGCATTCTCTGGTGCGACAACTGGTCAACAATTATTATATGCCCTAGACGAGCAAGTTCGTGCACACGAAGTAGCTGGTTTAGTTACAAAGTTTGAGCACTGGGAATTCCTTGGTGCTGTGCTTGATGACGAAGGCGTTTGCCGCGGTATCGTAGCACAAGATTTACGTACTGAAGAAATTCGCTCATACCGTTCTGATGCTGTAATTATGGCAACAGGTGGTCCTGGTATTATCTTCGGTAAAACAACAAACTCAGTAATCAACACTGGTTCTGCGGCATCGATTGTTTACCAACAAGGTGCAACATATTCAAACGGTGAAATGATTCAAATTCACCCAACAGCGATTCCTGGAGACGACAAAAACCGTCTAATGTCTGAATCTGCTCGTGGTGAAGGTGGACGTGTATGGACGTATAAAGACGGTAAGCCTTGGTACTTCCTAGAAGAGAAATATCCTGCTTACGGTAACTTAGTACCACGTGATATCGCAACACGTGAAATTTTTGACGTGTGCGTAAATCAAAAGTTGGGTATTAACGGGGAAAACATGGTATACTTAGACTTATCCCATAAAGATCCTCATGAATTAGATATTAAATTAGGTGGTATTATCGAAATCTACGAGAAATTCGTAGGTGATGACCCACGTAAATTACCGATGAAAATCTTCCCGGCGGTACACTATTCAATGGGTGGATTATGGGTTGACTATGACCAGATGACTGAAATCCCTGGTTTATTCGCTGCAGGTGAATGTGATTACTCACAACACGGTGCAAACCGTTTAGGTGCGAACTCATTATTATCAGCGATTTACGGTGGTATGGTTGCAGGTCCCAATGCTGTTAAGTACATTAAAGGACTTAAAAAGCATGCAGAAGATTTACCAGAAGAAATCTACACGCGTCGCGTACAGGAAGAAACAGAGAAATGGGAAGCTATCCTAAAAATGGATGGTACAGAAAACGCTTACTTACTACACAAAGAGCTTGGTGAGTGGATGACTGACAACATGACTGTTGTACGTGTAAACGCAAAATTAGAAGAAACTTATGCGAAATTAACTGAGCTACAAGAGCGTTGGGAAAACATCAACATTAACGACACGCAAAAATGGTCGAATCAAGGTGCTCACTTCACTCGTCAGTTAAAGAACATGCTATATTTAGCTAAAGTTATGACTAAGGGTGCATTATTACGTGACGAATCTCGTGGGGCTCACTACAAGCCTGAATTCCCAGAACGTGATGATGAAAACTTCTTAAAAACAACTATGGCGAAGTTCGATCCGGCAACGGGCGAACCAATTATTACTTATGCCGATGTAGACGTTTCGTTAATTCCACCACGTAAACGCGACTACTCAGCGTAGAAGGGGGAACTAAACAGTGGAAACAGTAAATACTGGTAGAACAGTTAAGTTAGAAATCGTTCGTCAAGACAATGAGAATGGTGCTACACGCGTTGAAAAGTTTGAAGTTCCTTACCGTCCTGGTATGAACGTTATCTCTGCTCTAATGCATATTCAAAAATATCCTGTTACTGCTGATGGTCAAAAAACGACTCCAGTATCATGGGATATGAACTGTCTGGAAGAAGTTTGTGGTGCATGTTCAATGGTAATCAATGGACGTCCGCAACAATCTTGTTCAGCATTAGTAGACAAGTTAACTCAACCAATTCGTTTAGAGCCAATGAAAACTTTCCCGGTTATCCGTGACTTACAAGTAGACCGTGAGCGCATGTTTAACGCACTTAAGAAAGTTAAAGCATGGGTACCAATCGATGGTACTTATGATTTAGGCGAAGGTCCTCGTATGCCAGAGCGCAAACGTCAATGGGCTTATGAATTATCAAAATGTATGACTTGTGGTGTATGTATGGAAGCGTGTCCAAACGTTTCTGAATCAGCATCATTCATCGGTCCATTTGCTTTATCACAAGTACGTTTATTCAACACACACCCAACTGGTGCAATGAATAAAGACGAGCGTTTAAATGCAATCATGGGCGACGGTGGTCTTGCAAACTGTGGTAACTCTCAAAACTGTGTAGCTGCTTGTCCAAAAGGTATTCCTTTGACAACATCTATCGCTGCACTTAACCGTGAAACAACAGTTCAAATGTTCAAAAACTTCTTCGGTTCTGACCACATGGTTGACTAATCGAATGAATATAATTGACCCTCACCTTGGTGGGGGTCTTTTTGTTTAGGATCGCTTTTTGATTTCTGACAAATTATGCTATAATGAATGAGCATTCATTATCGGGGGATGATGAAGTAATCAAACAAAGGGGGAATTTTTTATGCGAGCTACATATATTCAGGATGCAACAGAATGGATGGCAGGATTTTCATTTTCGACAAAGGTAAAGGTGCGATTTTCGGAAACAGATATGTACGGGCATGTAAATAATACAAAAGTATTTGCCTATTTCGAGTATGCACGTATCGAATATTTTAAAGCATTAGGATTTGATTTCACAGCGGGATCGGATACGGGAAATATGCTTGTTGTGGCAGATATTCAGTGCGATTATTTGAAAGAAGTGTTCTTTGATGAAGAATTAATAATATTTGTAAAAACTGCATCGATTGGTACTTCTTCAATGGATTTGCATTATTTGGTGAAAAATGAAAATGATGAAGTGTGCTATACCGGGCGCGGAACGCTTGTACAATTGAGCAGTGACACGGGGAAAGGTGTCCCGTTACTGGAAGAGCAAAAAAAATTATTGCTTGGGAAATAGTTAAATGCCCTCACCTGCTTTGTATTTTCGACATAATGTACAAAGAAGAGGATAGGAGGGTGTTGCAAAATGAATCGTCCGCAGCATCGTTCGCTGTTAACAAAAAGAGAACGCGAGATTTTTGAGCTATTAATAAAGGACTATTCAACACGGGAAATATCAACTAAGCTAGGCATTAGTGAAAAAACCGTTCGTAATCATATTTCCAATACGATTCAAAAGCTGGGTGTATCAAGTCGTACGCAAGCGATTCTTGAGCTTTTAAGACTTCAGGAATTGTCGATATACTGATTCGATGCTTGCTATTTTATTAAAAAAACTTCAAAATAGAACTATGAAACGCATCGAGGAGTGAATGGAGTAGATGAAAGATCACAGCACACATAGCTCTGAATCTGTAGCAATCCTGGAAAAAGAACTAAGATATATTTCACACTTAATCAAACAAAAAGGTAGAGAAATTTTAAGCAATTATACGATTACACCTCCGCAATTTATTGCATTGCAATGGTTGCATGAATCGGGTGATATGACGATCGGTGACTTGTCGACGAAAATGTATTTAGCATTTTCGACAACGACAGATTTAGTGGACCGGATGGAGAAAAATGAATTGGTACAGCGTGTACGTGACGAAAATGATCGACGTGTTGTACGGATTCATCTTTTACCTGAAGGCGAAAGAATTATTCAGGAAGTAATTTTAAAGCGTCAAAATTATTTGCGGGATATTACACAGGAATTTAACGCAGAAGAGTTTGAACAATTATCAAGAACATTACAAAAACTACATTTATTAATGAAATAGGATAGAGGCGGTACTAGTGAATGCCCCAATTGGTGTTATCGATTCCGGAGTTGGCGGATTAACAGTGGCAAAAGCGATTATGGAGCTTTTGCCGAATGAAACAATATATTATATAGGTGATACGGCGCGATGTCCTTACGGGCCCCGCACAAAGCAAGAAGTCCGCAATTTTACATGGGAGATGGCAAAAGCGCTCGAAAAGATGAATGTGAAGATGCTTGTCATTGCATGTAATACTGCGACTGCCGTTGCATTGGAAAGTCTGCAAAAACATATGCCATTTCCGGTTTTAGGAGTTATTAATGCAGGGGCACGAGCGGCCATAAAAAAGACAAAGCGCAATGAAGTTGTCGTATTAGCGACAGAAGGCACGATCAAAAGCGGCGCATATGAAGGAGCGGTGAAATCATTATCGACAAAAGCGAAAATAATTCCACTTGCCTGTCCGACATTTGTGCCACTCGTTGAAAGTGGCGAATACGAAGGCCAATTTTCGTATGACCTCGTTGCGAAAGGATTAAAGCCGCTTGAAGATGAGCGATTTGATACAGTCATTTTAGGCTGTACACATTATCCTATTTTACAAAAACAAATTGAGGCAGCAGTAGGCTCACAAGTTCATGTCCTGTCATCTGCCGAAGAAACGGCTAAAGATGTCGAAGCGATTTTAAGCTATACAGGACAATTACGAACAGATGAAGAACCGCCGCAGCATATTCTGCATGCATCTGGTTCCGTTCCGATTTTCCGTTCCATAGCAGAGCGTTGGCTGGAAAAAGGTGAATTGGATATACGTAAAATTACATTCGAAAAATAGTTGATAGCTCAAATTAGGCATTTTGTCTAATTTGAGCTTTTTCCTTCTATGTCTTGCTTTTCTGCTTTAGACCCTCCTTAAATTGTGATAAGATAAGTGCGCGAACAAATTGAGGAGGTCACGAATGACTAGACATGACTTACGAGCTGTGAATGAATTACGTCCAGTTCAAATTGATAATGATTATTTAATGCATCCGGAAGGCTCGGTATTAATAACAGTTGGAAATACAAAGGTGATTTGTACTGCAACGATTGAAGAAAAAGTACCCGGTTTTTTACGTGGACAAGGTAAAGGTTGGATTACGGCTGAATATTCCATGCTACCACGCGCTACAGAGCAACGCACACGCCGTGAAAGCTCTGCAGGGAAGGTAAGTGGCCGCACGATGGAAATTCAACGCTTAATCGGCCGAGCATTACGTGCTGTCGTTGATTTAGAAGCACTAGGTGAAAAAACAGTATGGATTGACTGTGACGTGATCCAGGCAGATGGCGGAACGCGTACGGCATCGATTACAGGAGCATTTGTAGCGATGACACAGGCAATTGCAAAACTAGGCGTAGCCAAGCCATTCGTAAAATTCCCCGTAACAGATTATTTAGCTGCAACTAGTGTCGGAAAACTAGAAAACATTGGCGCAGTTTTGGATTTAAACTATGTGGAAGATTCAGCTGCACAAGTCGATATGAACGTTATTATGACTGGTGCCGGCGAATTTGTGGAATTACAAGGTACGGGCGAAGAAGCGACATTCAGTCGTTCAGAACTGAATGAATTACTCGATTTAGGAGAAGCCGGAATTGCACAGCTAATCGAAATGCAAAAAACAGCACTAGGTGACATCGCAAACTTGATTGGAAAGGCGGAAGCATAATGAAACAAGTAGTAATCGCAACAAAGAACAAAGGTAAAGCGAAAGACTTTGAGGCACTATTCGGACCATTCGGCTATGAAGTTGTCACAATGTTTGACGTTGCTCCAGATGTGGAAATTGAAGAGACAGGTACGACTTTTGAAGAAAATGCAATTTTAAAAGCGGAAACATTAGCGAACATGCTTGGCCAAATCGTGATTGCGGATGACAGCGGTTTAGCGATCGATGCATTAAACGGTGAACCTGGTGTGTATTCAGCACGTTATGCCGGCGATCATGACGATGAAGCGAATATGGTGAAAGTGCTTGAAAACATGAAGGACGTACCGGAAGAACAGCGTACAGCCCGTTTCTGCTGTGCATTGGCAATTGCAGGACCGAATATGGAAACAAAAACAGTATTCGGCACATGTGAAGGTGTGATTGCACATGAAAAGAAGGGGACAAACGGATTCGGTTATGACCCAATTTTCTATGTGCCTGCTTTGGAAAAACATATGGCTGAGCTGTCTGCCGAAGAAAAAGGTGCAATTTCACACCGAGGCAATGCCATTCGCAAACTGGCATTACAGTTAGCAGAATTTCTGAAATAGCAATTTCGGGAATTGTTGGAAATTGTAAAAATTTGTTTAATAACGATTGAATTTTCGTTTCAATGCTGTCACACTAAGTATAGAAATGTAAAGGATGTGGATACGAATGAAGCTATTGATTATGAGTGATACACATGGTGACGAGGAAATCATTGAACGTGTAAAGGGCTACCATCCAGATGCGCATAAAGTGATCCATTGTGGTGATAGTGAATTACCGTATGCACATCCTGCTCTGCAAGGAGTAGAGCGTGTGAAAGGGAACTGTGATCATGACCATAACTATTTAGAGGAGATGCTGTTTCAGGTAAATGGGGATCGTGTGTATGTGACACACGGGCATTTATACGATGTGAAAAACTCTCCAATGAAACTGATTTACCGCGCAAAGGAAGTCGGCGCACAAATCGTATGTTTTGGTCATTCACATGTACTTGGTGCAGAATATATTGACGACATCTTATTTATCAATCCGGGCAGCTTACTGAAGCCACGTCGGATAGAAGAAAAGTCATTTGTTAACCTGACAATAACTTCCACGCATTTTACATTAAAATGTTATGACGATAATAATAATTTGATCGATGAATTGTTTTATGAGCGTTAATTATCAAAGTGAAGCCTTGAGTTAAGGAGGGCTTCACTTTTTTAATTCGTAATTTAACGTACGGAAATTTATTTTAGTTAAATAATAATTTTGTTTAATTTGTTTATTGACTTTAAGTATAATATACCATATAATAAAAAATGTCTTTATTACCAATTGGTTTGAAGAAATTGTCTCAGTAGCTCAGCAGGATAGAGCAACGGCCTTTAAGTAAATAGGAGCCTTTATACGGAAAATTAACGTATAAAGTGGACGACACCGTATCGGTAAACCCTTAACAGATTATGCTGATGGCAATACCGAGGAAACGAGAACATTTGAATGGCTTTATGCAGGTAAAATGTTTGCTGCAAGAAATTGCGAGAGGTTCCGTAGAGACTAAACGTGTCGCACCTGAAATGGTGAAGTTATAGTCCAGACCAACAAATTATACATCTGTATAAGTAGTGAAAACTATAGTGGTAAGCTAAGCCGTCGGTCGGGGGTTCGAATCCCTCCTGGGACGTAATACAAGTGATTATGGTCAACATAATACAACGAAGAAAACCGCTTGAAACCTTGATAATAAAAGGTTTTGGGCGGTTTTTCTTATTGGGTAATATTTTAAGAAACGCATTAAATAACATATAAAATATAATTGAAGTGCACAAAAAGTGTACAAGGTGAACAAAAAAATTAAGATGTGAACATGTTGATTGCGATCTCTTCATCACGTTCTTCCATCTCTTTTAATACATGCGCATAATGCTCCATTGTTGTTTGAATATCTGCATGTCCTAATCGTTTCGAAACTGAATTGATATTAGAGCCTTTATATAGAAGTACAGACGCATGGGTATGACGTAACCCATGAATTGAAATATGTTCAATTTGTAATGCTTCAAGTACTTTACGCAATAACTTATTTGCGCCCTCATTAGTAACGGTCTTAATTACCGATTGTCTATAGAACACCAAATTATTTTCATTAGCAGGCAATGCTAACAACAGTTTTTTAAATTCCAGCATGACACGTTTATCAATTGAGATAGTCCTTTTTGATTGTTCGTTCTTCAATGGCCCAAATCCTGTCCCTCTTTTATAATCCCAGGATCTATAAATACTGATACGATTATTTTTAAAATCAAAGCAATCAGTAGTTAAACCTGTTAGTTCGCCATAGCGCATTCCTGATACAAGCCCAAGTAAAATTAAATGGTATGTACTTGTATCTGTAGATAAACGATTAAATAATTCATTATAAAATCTGATGCTGTCATTATAATTCAAATGTTTTTCATCACTTGTCTTTGAAGCGACAGTAGCGTTATATTCAACTTTTTGAGTGAAGTCCTTATTAATATAACCTTCTTCAATTGCGTCCTTAACACAAGCTCGTACATGTGTATTGAGTTTTCGAACAGTTTCTTTAGTTTTACCAGTGCCGTAGTCATTTAAAAACTTCTGATAATCTGCACGAGTAATTTTTTGGATTGGTTTCTCTTTGAAATGTTCTTTGATACGCTCATAAGAGTTTCGATAACGATTGTATGTGTTCACGTGTTTATTTGACTTGTATAATTCAATCCATTGATTAAAGTATTCGGCAAAGGATTTTTCCTTAACGATTACCTGTACACCTTTATTTAATGATAGTTCCACTTCTGCTGCTGCGGTTTGTGCTTCTTTTTTCGTACGAAAACCGCCTTTTACAATTGGCTTTCTTTTGCCATCCACAATATGATTGACGCGATATTGCCATGTAGTTCCACGTTTCGTTATGCTTGCCATGGATTCTGCTCCTTTATAAATTCAAATAGCTCTTTCAATGAAATCAAACATTTCCAAAACTCCTAATGGCTCAAAGCAAATAGTATAACCTTCCACGGAAGCCGAAAGACCGTATTTACTTATATACCATTGGACTGCATCGTTTAAAAAATCTTCTGTCACATTTAAAAAATCTGCTAACTCATACTTATTCGCTATATTACTTTGATGAGCTCTTATAAACATTTCAAGCGGTATTAACTTGTTGTAAGCCCATCTACGAGCTCGCAATTCCTGTTTGCGATTAACAATTTTGTTCTGTTCTAAAATATCACCAGAGGATGTGTAATGGTGTCCTAATTCTTCACCCAAAACGCATTTCTTTTCGGTTATGGAAATAATTGATTTATTGATCCAAATGACATTGTCAGAATACAAACCTTTAATGCGTGGTTGCATTATTTCTTCTGATACGCTAACTTGATCAGTGTATGCTTCATGTATAAGTTGTTCATAAGTTAATATCATTGCAATCACTCCACTCGAATTACTGGCTACGTTTCATTTTTACGAATTGTTTGAAGCGTTCTATTTCGTCTAATTCCTCTTCTGTCCATTCCTCTCCGTCATGATGAGCAGCAATCGTTTCAATTTCATAATTATCTACAAAAGTTCTTTCATTAGTTCTACCCGTCAAATAGTCAGTAGTAACTTTAAAATAATCAGCAACTTTATTTACATTATCAATTTTTGGCGATGCTTTATCCCATCTTCTAATTTGACCGTTAGAGATTCCAACAGTTCTCTCAAGTTCTGCAAAAGTAATACCTTTTTCATCACATAAAATTTTTATTCTATTCACTAAACCCACTTGTATCAACCTTCCCGGAGCTTATGACAGAATAAATTAACTTTTAAGCTATTTTAGTTTGACAAATAGCATTTAAGCTAATATACTAGGTTCATAAGCTAATAGATTAGTTAAAAAAGACAATATAAAAACGCAACCTATAAACATTTTTCGTTGGGGAACGGTTTAAATGTTGATTTGAAGGCTTTTCAAAAGTCTTATTTCGTTATGTTTTTATAATAGCTTTTAAGCTAACGTATGTCAATGATTAGCTAAAAAATTATTTGGTAATTTTTTGTATAATGCGCTGTGTTACCGAGCCAATGACGGTATATCAATAGAAGTTTGTAGGGGAGGTTGTAAAATGACGGAAGATTTGGGAGCACTAGTAAGAAGTGAATTATTTAAACGGAAAATGAGTCAGAAGGATCTAGCGGCAATGTTAGGTATTTCAGGAGCGTATTTAACAGATATTATTCGAGGTCGTAAAGATGGCCCGAAAGCACAAGAACATATCAAGCACATCCGTAAAATTTTAGATATTTAAATGAGGTGAATTAAATGCAACAGTTACAAGTTAATTTGACTGTAAGTGTCCCAGAACACCTTGTACTTATTGAAAAAGTTGAATATGAAACTTTAAAAGAATCTGCCTTACAAGGAATCTATTGGACTATGCAAGATTTGGAGGATCGTATAGGCAAAAAACAAGTTTGGATAAAAGAAAACGTTCTTTATCCAACTAGATTCAAAAAACAGTTAGATGTGCTGCAGGGTGGGTTTGTATATTATCCCAAAGCAAAAGGCGAGAAGTGGAGCTTTCATGCTAAGAAAATGGCACAGTTCTTGGACGACAATTTTTATCAAATTTTTAATCCATAAGGAGTTGAAACCAAATGAAAATCAATATTCGTGAATGGCGTTCAATGGAAGCGAGTGAGCGTGTAGCAATGATTAAAGCACATGTAAGTGAAATGGCGAAAGGGTGGGTTAATGAGACATCAATTAAATAATATTCAGGTTGACGAGCAGTCTTCATGGTATCGCAAAACATTCTTACGTTCTAATCGCAGATAAAAAGGAGGAAACAAATTGAAACCTGTATTAATTGTGGAAGGCAAAGCACACGAAGTACGTTCAGTTGATTATTTTGAAGGCAATGTGCATAGGGTGATGATTTCCGATGGCGAAACATTAGCCACTTATTACAACGAAAAATACGCACAGTATTATGTTGAAAATCCGTTAAAAGTGAGTATGGATGAATGTCTCAAATGGATTGGTCAACATGACGATATTTTCGACTCTATCTGTGAAGTAATTGCGCAAAATCAATTGGAAATTCAACTCTTAGCAGATGAAATTGCAAATGATGTAGAAGAAAAACCTTTCGCGGTAAATGAAAAAGTCCAGGATCGCAAGGCATTAAAGGAACGCACATACGGCTTGATGGATGCACGGGATATTGTCCAAGCGTTCATGCAAGATGATGTGGATTTATCGGGTGGTGATGAAATTGATGACTAAAGTAGATGCAGCTAAGTTAAAACAAATCGCAAATGAAATGGGTTACGAAAATGGCGAGTTAATAATTAATGCCGCTTTAGAACTTGAAGAATTGCGTAATAAAGTCGGTCGTATGAAAGCCACGATTAAAAAGAAGCAACACATTATCGATACGGTGAATCACCACAATAACCGATTGAGTAATGATAATCGAGCGTGTAAATATGCATTAGGTGCAAAGTTTATGGAAGTAAAAGAATTACGTGAGACACTCGAAGAAATAACGGCACTTAGAAATCATGTTTATCCAACTGAATACGTATCGCGTGTTGAATTATTGGCTCGTAAAGCATTGGAAGGTGATTCAAAATGACACAACTTGAACAGTTACAAGCAGCCTACGAATTAGCCTTGCAACAACCAACATTAAAATGTTAGGGGCGATCAGTATGAAACAAATGATTAAGATTCTCCGCAAATCGGATTTAGTGAAACTGGCTCGGGAATCAATATTAGCTGACCAGGATTATTATTTAGCATCGTTAAGTTATGCACTTAAGCGACAGGACGAACAAGAAATTGAACGTTGCAAAAGACGTCTGTTCGAAATCCATGTGGAGTTGAAAGGATTGGACATGCATGAACAGCTGCAATGAGTGTGGAAGGTTAGCAAGTCAATGTGATTGTGAAGTCATGATGCTTGATCAATACGGTACGGAAATTGTACCTGGTGAGGAATATATTCTCAATCAACATGATGAAGCCATCCACAGGGATAATGTCATTCGTTATCTGATTGAAGATGGTACGCATCAATTAAAAACTCGCTAGAAGCTGCAACTTCTAAACGAGCAATAAAAAACTAAAAGACAGTGGTAGTATACCATAAATCGGAGGAAATTATGACAAATAAATTTATCGAACAACGTGTAGAAGTGTTAGAAAACGAGTTATCTGAACTGAAATTAATCGTTGCCCAAATTCGTAAGCCTTCCACAGTTGTTGAGGAAGCATTAGCAAATGACACTATCGAATTTGAAGGCAAGCAATATAAAAAGGTTGACCGTGAAGCGAGGTTAAACGATGTAATTATATTTAATTCGAAAATTTATCCTCATAACGGAGAGCAAAATAAACCTTATCTTATAAATAGAGAATCGTCTATAGGAGCTGCTCACTATGACGGAAATTCAATTTGCGATGTTACTTTTAACATATATGAACATGGTCGTAACCTAAAAAACGTAGATGTTTACGAATTAATGGATGGTTACAACCCAGGCATTCTAATGGTCGATGAAACACCGGTTATTACAGCCAATCAATTACGTGCTGAAATTATTGAGAAGGCTAAGGGGTTTGTTGATGCTACAGCATCAGATGATACACATTTTGAAATCGAAGGCAACCAAGTATTAGCATGGCGAATCATCCGCAAAGGTAAAGGCTACGATGCGTTAACGGGTGTTGCTGTATGTTCACCTAAAGATGTATTCAACGAAGATATTGGTAAAGCAATTGCGGTTGGTAGATTAGAAGGGTTGGATGTTAGTGAGTTTGAACAGGCTGTGCAACCATCTCATTATGCAGTTGGTCAAATTTTATATGTCGAAGATCGCGATAGGGAAATCGAAGTAAAAGATATTCGAGGTAAGGAAATTTGGCATGCATTAGAGGATGAACGAGATTACGATAACTACTACGATTCTAATCGAGATGAATTGCACGGTTATCCGAGATTAAAAATCATCAACGATACCAACGCTCAATATGAAATTGGGGTGAATAAATAATGGCGACAATCTACGAAATCGCAGATAAATATAAATTGATTCAGCAACTAATCGAGGATGGCGCACCGGAAGAAGCATTCATTGAAGCATTGAATGCGATTGACGGGGAGCTTGCAGAGAAACTAGAAAACTATGCTTCTGTTATGAAAAACGTTGAATCAGATATTGCAGGCATCAAAGCAGAAGAAGGGCGTTTAGCTGAGCGCCGTAAAGCAATGGAAAATTCTATTAAGCGAATGAAAGAAAATATGCAACTGGCAATGGAAGCAAGTGGCGAGAAGAAACTTAAAGGTGAGAAATTCACATTCACTGTTCAGAAAAATCCACCTTCATTAAAAGTTTTAGATGATGCGGTTATCCCTCCACAATTCATTTCTGTGGAAGAAGTACGGAATATCGATAAGAAAGCTATTTTAGCAGAGTTAAAGAATGGCGCTGAAATAAACGGTGTAGAAATCCAACAAGGGGAATCGATTCGGATTCGATAGGAGGATAGGCAAATGACAAAAATAGCGCACATTCCAGTAGGTAAATTTTCAGTCGCTCAGGTCATTAAGGAAATCAACAAGCATGTCGCAGGTCGAAATCTTGATGGGATATTTTATAATCCGGTATCGCTAATGAAAGGAACTATCGAAATTCATACAAGCGATCCGCAGACAGTTGAAATTGAAAAGGTTGTTACAAATATCATGAATGTTCCAGAACCATTACCAGGCAAAGGCAATGGAACAAGTCGTTATCGTGGGGTGTATTGGGATAAGGAATGTGGTCGTTGGAGAGCGCAAATTTCGTATAAAGGTAAGCGCAAAATGAAACGTTTCGAATCGGAAATCGAAGCAGCTCAACAATACGATGAATGGGCGAAGGAAGTTATCGCTAATGGTGGCAAGGCTTATTTAAACTTTGAAAAGGTGGCTAAATAATATGTCGAAAATCAAATTAAACCAAAAAGAACAACATTATGCAGATACACGTGAGCAAGCAGAGGAAATCGTTACTTCTGCAAAAGAAAGTAACTACCTAATGATGCACAAAATTACGGAGAAGCATAATAAATATGGCACATATTACCTTGTTGATTTAACTTACAGCTACGATACACCACGCGACATTATGGACGGTGAAACACCTCGAAATGATGCTCCGGATGGTCAAATGAGCATTGAGGAAGTGACTGAAGCACCAAAAGAAAATGAAATCTTTTAAGGGGGTGAAGTAAGTGAAAATTACACCGGCAACGGAAATACAAACGGATAATTCTACTTGGCTGATATATGGTAATCCCGGCATGCGTAAAACTTCAACTGCTAAATATTTAGAAGGCAAAACACTTTATATACCCATCGACAATACTCAATCGGTGTTAAAAGGTTCGGAGAATATCGACATATTAAGCTTTAACTCATATGATGCTTGGAATGCTTGGAATGAGCTAATGAAAGATTTAGCGAAAGCAGATTTAAGCAAATACGACACAATCTTTTTCGATAACATTTCTGAGCTAATTCGTTCGATGTTAGCAAACTTGGGCCGTGACGGTAATAACAATCGTGTTCCGTCTCAAGCAAACTATCAACAAATTGATTTCTTCATAATTGATAGTATTCGATTTATTAAAGGTTTAGGTAAACGAGTGGTTTTCACAGCATGGGAAATCACAGATGCATGGCATTTACCAAGTGGACAAATTGTCAATCGAGCATATCCCGATATTCGAATGAAGATTATTAACAACTTTATGGGATTGTGCCAGATGGTAGCAAAGTCAGTGAAAAACGAAGAAACAGGAAATTACGGTTTCATTTTAGAACCATCGCCATATATTTTCGCGAAAAATCAATTGGACAATCGAAAATCATGTGCGCATGAAGATATTTTCAAAGTAGGCAATATGCCTTCCACAACAAATAACAAACAACAGGAGGAAAAATAATATGACATTCTTTACATTTGATGAATCACAAGCAAGCGAAGGGTTTGGTTTAGTAGCAGAAGGGACTTATGAAGGTACGATCATTGCAGCAGAGGAAACAAAAACAAAAGATGGTGCTCCAATGTTAACACTGACTTATGAAATTCGTTCAGACTTCACACAGGAACACCAAGGCGCAAAATTCATGTTCAATAATTTCACATTCGGTAGCGATGGAGCTAAAGGAATGGTGCAAGGGTTACTCAAATCAGCTGGGTTTGCAAACGGCCATCCATTCACATCATTAGCAGATATGGCGAATCAATTGTTAGGCCGCAACTTACAACTTGTTGTGAAGCATGAACCGGATTACCGAGATAAAACAGTAATGCGTGCTCGTGTGAAATATACGCAACCTACTTCATTAGGACAAACGCAAGTGGCTGTTAAAGAATCGGATCTACCATTCTAATTAAAAACTTAATAGAGAGCTCTTTTTCTGGGGCTCTCTTTTCTTATACCCAAATTCGGTTATGGAGGGCTAAAAGTGAAAGAAATTACTAATGAAATCAAACAAAATCCAGTGCTAAGTGAGGTACAAGGTTTATTGATAAAACAAACTGAAAAAGGTTTGAAAAAGTACGGCACAACAGTTCAATATCAAAATTTAAGCGCTTTGGAATGGATTGGACACGCAAAAGAAGAAACGGCAGATAAGTTGGTTTATCTAGCTTGCTTGGAGAATTCGATTCAAGAATTAGAAGTGAAGGTAAAGGCGTTCGATAACATTCACGGTATTTTAAATGATTATCATATGGCGGGAATATTAAGCGAGGAAATGACGATTGATTTAATCGGTGAAGAAATAAGAATCGCGTTTTCTTCTATTTACAAGGAGGGTGATTCGAATGACTGAAAAAGTGAAGGGTAGTCGTGATATTTCACAGTTGAAAACAAGAACTTATTACATTGTGAAAGTTAGGTTTTTCGAAGGTAACTGGGATCACAATACGATTTTCTATCATCATCACGATGGCTTAGGGACGCTATGGTGCGGTAGTTATGAACATCCACATGAAATTAATTTCGCAACTTTTTATGAAATCGAAATTCTTAATGAAATCAAAGGAATCAACAAGTAGGTGAGCAGCATGAAAGTAATTCAATACAACTTCAACGAAATTCCTTCCGAATTACGAAACATGCCCAATTGGATCTTGTGGAAGGCTGAAGAGAAGGACAATGGGAAAATAACGAAAATTCCATATCAGATTGATGGGAACGAAGCCCGTTCAAACGATGCTAAAACATGGTCCACATTCGCGACTGCAGCAAAATTTTATACAAAAACCAATGTAGATGGCATCGGGTTTGTATTTTCGAAACGTGATAAATTCGTGGGCATCGATATTGATAAATGCGTATCGTATTCAGCCGATGATATGAATCGAGAAAATCCAATCATTAGCGATTTCGCAAAGGAAATAATCGAAACATTAGATAGCTATACGGAATTTAGTGTCAGCGGTACCGGCGTTCATATTATCGTTCGTGGGAGCCTTCCAGTAGAAATTTGCGGGACAGGCCGGAAAAACTCGAAATTAGGATTAGAAGTATATCAGCACGGCCGTTACTTTACCATGACAGGCAACCGTGAAAATTCCAATGAAATATTTGATCGTACAGACGAACTTAAGGAACTTCTTGAAAAATATTTCGATGATAGTGATTTACAGGGCCGCATCGTAAAACTGCAAGACTATGAAAGCGATGATATTAAAATTTCAAACGAGCAGTTATGGCAGAAAATGTTCAATGGTAAAGCAGGCGATGAAATTCGAGCTTTATACAATGGCCATTTAATCAACGATGATCATTCAAGCAGCGATATGGCACTCATGAATCACCTAGCTTTCTGGACAGGGAAATCAGCGAATCGTATGGATTCAATGTTTCGTGAAACAGCTCTTATGCGTGATAAATGGGACCGAATCACATACGGCGACACAGGCGAGACATACGGAGAACGCACAATTGCAAAGGCCATCGCTTCTACTACCACAACGGTATTGGACCATAAAAGCGACAACGAATTTTCATTTGCCTTCCACAGTGATGATGTGGTGGAAGAAGTTCCGGAAAAGCCAGCTCGTAAATTTAAATTAACCGATTTAGGAAACGCCGAACGAATCGCATACGAATATGGCCATATTATCCGCTATATTCCTTCGGTCGGTTGGTATATCTGGAACGGCAAGTTTTGGGAGTATGACGAAAAAGGAAAATTGCATCGGATCGTTGCAAAGGTTGTTCGCAAATTAGGTGAATCTGAGGACGAAAACGAACAGAAATGGGCGCGACATTGCGAAAAGCATAATGTCCGTGAAAGTGCGATTAAGGACTTAAAAATATTAGTTCCCGCAGATCGTGCTGAATTTGATAAACACAAATATTTATTGAACGTAGCAAACGGTGTTGTGAACTTAAAAACAGGCAAACTGCAACCACATGACAGGGAATTGCGATTAACGAAAATAGCAAATGTTGAATATGTGGAAGGCGCACAGTGTCCAACATGGTTATCATTCCTGGATCAAATATTTTTAGGGGACAAAGATTTAGCCGAGTACATGCAGCGTTTAATTGGTTACTCATTAACAGGTGATATTTCCGAGCAAATCATGATGTTCCTTGTTGGTGGAGGTAGTAATGGTAAAAGTACATTCATCAACATTGTAAAGGATTTAGTGGGCGAATACGGCAAACAAGCGAAGTCCGATACATTCATCAAGAAAAAGGAAACGGGCGCTAATAACGATATTGCAAGGCTCGTAGGTAGCCGTTTTGTGTCTGCTATCGAATCGGAGGAAGGCGAAAAGCTATCAGAATCATTTGTTAAGCAGATAACAGGTGGTGAGCCGGTATTGGCCCGATTCCTACGACAAGAATATTTCGAGTATATTCCGGAATTTAAAGTGTTCTTTACGACAAACCATAAACCAATCATTGGTGGACTTGATGAAGGTATCTGGCGCCGAGTGAAATTGGTTCCATTCGATTTAAATTTACCGGCACATCAACGAGATAAAAAATTACCGGAAAAGTTATCGCTCGAAATGCCAGGCATCTTAAATTGGGCAATCGAAGGATGCTTGAAATGGCAAAAGGACGGATTGAAAGAACCAAAAGTCGTTACAAGAGCAACTGGAATGTACAAAGAAGATATGGATATTTTAGATCCGTTCCTTGCAGAATGTTGCTATACAGATAAGGAAAATGAAGAGGTCAAAATCGAAGCAAAAGAACTGTACAGCATTTATAACAATTTTTGTTTCAAATCGGGTGAACGTACTTTAGGAAATCGTAGTTTTTATCGAATGTTGGAAACAAAAGGTTTCAAAAAAGAACGTGGCCCTCAAAATAAAATGTATTTTTATGGAATTACACTAGTTGACAGGAAACCTTTAGGGGTTACTGAAGAACAAGAAAGTGTTACTGAAGGAGCCGAAAAAGCGGGTTTTACGCTTGCTTAGTAACTTCGAGTTATTTAAGTAACTTTTTTAGATAACTCCATAAAACCAGTAATACCAAGGGTTTGAAGTACTTTTTATTATTACTTAGTTACTTTAGTTACTTAGTTTTAGTATTAATTAAAAAATAAAAATAAATATATAAGTACTATATAAGAGCGTAACCGTGAATTTAAGTAACTTTTGTAACTTTTTAATATATAAAACTACTGAAACCCTTGGGGCTGTAAGGCTAGAGTGAGAGTTACTTTAGTAACTTTAGGTAACTTTTTGGGGTTACTTAGTTACTGAACGATGTTTTAAGTAACTCATTCAGTAAAGGGGGTTCGGAAAATGGTCATTTTCGTTTTATCAAGAATTTGGCGGCACGGCGGAATTATCGAACGCCAAAAAGACGGCTCATTAAAATTACTAAACCATAAAAATATACCGGCTGAAGTTTTGAAATCAGCCGAACCGATTTTTCCCGAAATCGATAAATATCTTCAATCTGTGGAAGGCATGAATGCAACTGATACAACTTTATGGAAAATGATTGTTGCGTTATGCGGTTGGCAGACAAACGAATCAATCAGCAATTTCTTAAACAACGATGAAACTGCTTTGAATTTATTCGTAGAATATCAAGCAGCACTCGCTAAAAACGGTTGGAAAGAAATTTATGAGGATTGGCGACATTATGAAAACGATGAATCAGCAGCATTAAAAAACGAAATCTACGCAAGGGCAGTCGCGTTTGCTAAGAAGGGAGCGTAAACGCTTGATCAGATATAAATACAACGACAAAGAAATTGATGCCATTCTAAAGCATTTAACAATAATCATGGACACACGCGAAAAATCGGCCTTGCACATTCTTGAATATTTCAAGCAGAAAAACATTGCCATGAAAGTTCAAAAATTAGATACGGGCGATTACAGCTTTATGATTCCGAGTAATGATGAAACTTTAAAATACGGGATTACCCGAGATTTATATTTCAATAGTTTCGTAGAACGTAAAAACTCATTGGACGAGATATGTGGCAATTTACAGAAAGATACGCAGCAGGCATTTATTAATGAGCTTATACGTAGCCAGGATAGCAAGTTTGTTTTGTTTGTGGAGGACCCGAATTTCGATGAAAACCTAGCAAAAGGAAATTACCGTAGCAAGTATGATCCAAAAGCATTGAAGGGCCGACTTGAATCATTCAAAGCGAAATACAATTTTGAAATTGTTCCAATGAGTAAAAATATCATTGCTCACAATTTGTATCATCGGTTTTTATATCAAGCAAGGCATTACCTAAAAAACGGGGTGTTTTAAATGACTAAACTTAATACGCTAATCGAAAAATGTAAAACGCAAAAGGTTGTATCGGCAAAACTTGTATCGGGGGTCATGGGGCATTTACGTTCAGAAGAACTGCGATTGAAACGAAAGCATAGTAAGGCAGCACATGAAAAGAATATCGAGTATCAAGCTCTGAAAAAGAAACTGGGAGAGGTAAAGCGTGAAAATACCTCATTAAGACGGGAGCTAGAGAAATATAGAGTGGAAGAAAACAAGTGAGGTGTTCTAATGCAAACACTGAATAAAAACGGCATACCAGTACAGACAAAAGAAAATGCAGAGAAACGTAGGAAGTTGAAGCGGCAAGCAGAACGAATGAAACGTATGCAAGCATTAGAGGATAAGAAATTAGGCATGAAGCGTTTTGCGTTAATCAATGATGAAGCAGAAGTTGAGGTCGTGGTGCCTTACTTCTCGCCGATTGTGGAGTTATTGAAGGGTGATGGATGGAGGGAAATTTTTTAAATCGGCTTACTAAATAAACGAACAAAATTGTTGAGGAAAAAAGGAGGAAATATTCATGATTATTGAAATGGGTAAAGGCGATATCGCAATTATGCTCGCATCTACAAGAGAGGATAAAAAAGCAGATTGCATCACTTTTGTGAAGCGTGATAAAGAATATCCGTTAGCTATAGATGTTGATTGTGATGTGACAGACGAAGAAATCAAAAACGGTAGATTAGGTACATTGTATTTCGGACATGAAAAATCAATTGATGCTCTAATTAATCAACTACAAAAATTAAAATCTCAATACTGAACACTTTGAGAAAACTATTGAGTAAAAAGGAGATTACTAATATATGAACTTAACTGAATTTCAAACTTTATCAAAACGCACAATGCCATTTGGTGGGGAACCAGCTAATCAAGTGGAATATGAACACATGTTAGTAAACTATTCAATGGGTCTAGTTGGAGAATCAGTAGAGTTAATGATGGTGCATAATGACGGTATTACTCACGGTGCTTTGGATGTTGAATTTTTAAAAGAAATCGGTGACGTTTCGCATTATGCAGTCGGACTAGCTCAATTGATGGATTTAGATTTACCTGAGCATGTAGGTGTTATAAGTAATGGCGAATTAGCACCTAGTGAAATCCTCGAAGAATTATTGTCGCGTTCCAGTGAAATTTCGGAATCGGTAAAAAAGCATATTTTCCATGGACGTGAGCATGAACTTTTTGAACCAAATTTATTAATCGATATATTGTTCACATTAAAAACAATCACGAAACATTACGGATTCAAATATTCGAACGTTTTAACAATCAACATCGACAAATTAAAAACACGCTATCCTGAGAAGTTCAGTGTGGAGGACAGTATAAAGCGAGTTGATGTGCAATGAATACACCGAAACTTTACATGGAGAAATCACTTGAAGGTAGACGAGTAGCAGTTACAGATAAATTTCTTGCCAAAGTTCGTAAAGTCGAAAAAACAAAATACGGAGTGGTTATAGGTTGTATTCTGCATCACAAACACCATTCCTATATTTATCAAGCTTTTCATGTCCAATTTGATGATGGGACACAAGATACGATATGGGCACACAATCACAAGTTAGTTAGCAATGGTTATACACGATACTAATAATGAGGTGATCCAAATGGCTAATCGAGGCAGACCGAAAGATACGAATGATTACGCATTATACAAAGGCGATGAATTACTGGCAATTGGGACGCTTGATGAATTAGCGGAATTTCGAGGGGTATCGAGAAACACAATTTATTACTATTCGATGCCGGCTAGTAGAAGGAAAGATCGTGGCCAAAAGGTTGTAGCTGTTAAATTAGAAGATTGAGGTGATTCCATGCACCAACTTGACGAGCAGACAATACAAGAACAGCAAGCCTGGGAACATTATAAAAGGATTGAAGCGGAAAACTACGCATTGAAACGTCAACTGATTCACCGTAATGAAACGATTCGTGCATTAAAGAAATCGTATGCTGCGTTGAATAAAAAATACAAAGCGCTACTGGATCATAAAAAACCACGATTCCGAAACAACGGAAAGAAGAAAATCAAATAAGGGGTGTTTATCATGACGGATAACCAGTTGTTACAAAAGCGTTTAGATATTCTTGAGCAGGTCAATGGCATTCTGAAACTTTGCCATTGCAGCAATGCACATATTAAACAAACGTGTGAGCATTGTGTAAAGCTAATACCTTTAGGCGAGCAATTACTCAAATTAACGAAACCACGAATGGACGTTACAACAAGCGGTCAAATCGTACCTTTTAGAAAGAAAGTTGAAAAGGAAGTTAAGAAACCTGACTATTCGATTGCCGTTGAGGATTATGTACAAGCTAAGCTCAACAAAATGTCAGATGGTGATTTTTATAAAGGGTTGAATGTTAGTCACCATTTCTTTAGGTATTGGAAAAAGCGAAACTTGAATGAGATTAATCGTTTGAAGAAGAAGTTGAAGGCGAAATAATGCGCATATCAATATAACACATTTAAACAGTCGCTAAAGGCTTTCTAATCTTTTACCTAACGAGAGTACCAAAAGTATAATAGAGAGCCTTACAGCGCATTGTGAAGCGTCACAGATATATATTAATAGATTGTGGAGGGGCAATATGAATATTAAACAAAAACCTAAATGTAATTGTGGACTGGATATGGTGGTTATCGAATTCAAAGGTTATTACGACAACTTCAAATTTTGGGGATTTGACGATAAGTGTGAATGCACTAAAAATATTCGTGTCCGAGATTTCGAAGCGGATGAAACAATAATGGGCGCATACGCGTAAGTTGTGGAGGGCAAATCATGAAACTATCAAGGCATGATATACAAAAACTCGAAGATTACTGGATTAACCTTCAACAATATAAAAAAGATTTACAGTTTCGTGAATGGGAATTGTTAAATGCATACCAGGAAGCTGATACGAATATTGGTGGAGGGAAGGTGAATCGTATTTCTGATACGACTGGGAATAAAGCGATCGTGCTTGCGGAAGATACGAAATACCAAAATTTAAAACGCATTGTCCAAACCATTGAATGTATGTATAAGGAATTGGATCACGACCAAAAAACAATCGTGGATATGCGTTACTTTGATAAGAATGAAGCGTATGAGTGGCAGCATATCGGTGATGAATTATATATGTCAACGTATCGAGTGTTACGAAAACGGAATGCATTGATCGATGAAACGGCTAGACGGTTAGGTTGGGTTTAGTAAGTAATCGAACAAAATTGTTGAGTAACAGGAAGGTGAAAAGATGAAGCACATAATTTTCTATAGCGGTGGCATTGGCTCCTGGATGACTGCTAAAAGAGTAGTCAAAAAGCACGGTAAAGAAAACGTCATATTATTTTTTACAGACACTCTAATCGAGGACGAAGATTTATATAGATTCGTAGATGAAACAGTTCAGGAAATGGATGTTGAATACGTCAGAATTGAAGATGGTCGTACACCTTGGCAAGTATTTAAAGATGTCCGCTGGCTTGGTAATAGCAGACTCGCTCAATGCTCACACCATTTAAAACAAAAGACTGCTGATAAATGGATTAAGGAAAATTTCAAACCAGATGAATGTATTTTGTATCTAGGCATCGATTGGACCGAATCACACCGAAAAGCAGCACCTGAAAGAAATTGGGCTCCATATAAAGTCGAGTTTCCGATGTGCGAAGAACCATTAATGACTAAAGATGAAATGCTTAATGAACTTAACAAATTAGGTATTAAAACACCTAGACTGTACGATCTCGGGTTCTCACACAACAATTGTGGAGGGATGTGTGTAAAGGGTGGACAAGGGCATTTCTTAAACCTACTTCGACAGTTTCCAGAACGTTTTGAATGGATGGTAGAGTACGAAAAAGAAATGCAAGATTATTTAGGACAAGAAGTAACTATTTTGAAACGTACCGTAAATGGTGAACGTGAAAATTTATCATTACAACAGCTTAAAGAAGAATATGAAGCTGGTTCTAAACAACTCGATTTCTTTGATATGGGTGGTTGTGGGTGCTTCATAAGCTAATAACTTTTTTAGTAAGGAGAGTGGGAAAATGAAAGTTTGGACAGTAACAGTTTTTGAAAGTGGCGATATGACAACAAGTGTTTGGGGTGTTTATGACAGTGTAAGAAAAGCGGAAAAACGCAAAGAAGAATTGCTGTCTAACAAAGAATTAAACAGTGATGGACATTATTTAAATGTCGGAATTGAAGAACATGAAGTCCAGTAAATACTAAACAATTTGAGAAAACTACCGCAATAGTGCAACCTAGTGAATTGCGCAACAAAACCGTGTAAATTGATAACATACCATAATTTATACAAACGAAATATCATAAGTCGAAAGCCTAAACAGACTATAAAAGCGAATGGGGCAATATGAAAGTCGTTGGCGATTGCTGACGGCTTTTTATTATGCAATCAATCATAACTGTGGAAGGTAGGGAATGTTGTGATAAGAAAAATTCGTTATATAGAAGGCGCTTATTTCATAACGGAAATTCGATTAATTGGAATCTTAATATACAAATCAAAGGTACGTGGTTAATTAAAGAGAAGGCGGTGAACACATGGAAATTTACAATTTAATCGATGATGATACGCGAGATAAATTAAATGCTGTTCATCGTCCTTTGATTAAGAATAAAGAGAAATTATCTGAACGTGAGCTTAGAGAATTGATGAATTGTAATAAGCAGATTCATAAACGGGTGAACGGAAGGGTTAAAAGGAAATGAGGTCATGCGAATAGATCGCGTGGCTTTTTTAATGCAAAAAAATAATCCTCTGATGCTCGTAACATCAAGGATTGTGACCAACAAACTGAATAGGAGTTGTTGATATATGAATTGTAACATTGTCGAAGCAATAATTCAATTGAGAACGGAAGGCGTGAGTATTAAGAAAGTTGCCGAACGTTTAAATATTAGTTTGACTACAGTGAAAAGACATTGCAGGAAAAACGGACTTACTGGGGTACTTGCAAAAACAGAGTTGGATATCATAGAAGAAAGAGAACAAAATTTTGCGGATAAGATTGCTCAGGCCGAAATCGGTTTTGAATATGTTAGTGGTTTTATTAATCAGGATAAACCGATGAAAATTAAATGTAAAAATTGTGGACACGAAACAATTCGTAGCGGAATTACTATAAGGAAAACTTTTAAAGGAATCAAAAGGATTTTGTGTGAACAATGTGGCGAAAGGCGGCGTAATCAATCTGACGCTCAACATTTAAAGGCTGAACAAAGGGTACGTGACAGACAATTGCATTTGTTACGAAAAAAGATTTTAAAGGAAGCCATAAAACCAAAGCCATCATTAAAAGTAATGCACGTAATAAAATGTATTGAATGTAGTTCTGTTTTTGGTAGTGAAAGGAAACGTGCTATATGCTCTCAAACTTGTATCAATCGTAGACACAACCGAATGAAGGAACTACGTAAACGAAAAGCAAGAGCGAATGGTAAAGTAGACTATTCAATAACAATTGAAAAGGTAATACAAAAAGAGAAGAACGTCTGTTATTTATGTGGAGGTCAATGTGATTCAACTGACTTCACTATAGATGATAGAGGTTCTTTTATTGTGGGTAGAAACTATCCATCAATTGAACATGTGGTTGCTATCAGTAAGGGTGGTACACATACATGGGATAACGTAAAGCTTGCTCATCATTATTGTAATTCAATAAAGAATGATAAGAAGATTGTGGAAGATACAGGACAAATGGTGTTGATGTTATGAGGTGATATGAATTGAAAGAATACAAATCAAAAGAGCAGAAGCGTAAATTCTATAATTCATATGCATGGGCAAAGTTGCGCAAACAAGTATATGAGCGCGACAAAGAGTGTCAAGAGTGTAAGCGCAATGGAAGGGTTACTCTTGATACTTATGAGTTGAGTGACAATGGTCGTAAGGTTATTAAGTTAGTCGCTCACCATAAAAAAGAGTTAGAGTTCCATCCTGAGCTTGCGTTAGAACCTAGCAACATTGAAATGATTTGCGTTGAGTGCCATGAGCGCATACACGATAGGATATATTTGTTCAGCAACCATAATGGTAAAAAGAATAAATGGGTTAATGATGAAAAATGGTGATACCCGCCCCTTTTAGGTTCATCAAACCTTTGAAAACCTATAAACCGGCTGCTGGACTTAATCGTCTAAATTTTTCGTTCAAAATACACCTTGCACATTAGAAGGGGCAGAGGGGAGGGGTTACATGGAAAAGATTGATTTAGAAAAATTAAAACAACAACTTTTAGCGCGGGTCGATACAGAAGATTTATTGGAAATCAAAAAAATTAACAACTTGATACGTCTGTATGAACTGGATGCAAAGTGTGATGCAATTATTGATAAAGAAGGCGTGCGGATCGTCATTAAAAATGGCACGCAGAAATTTATTAAAAGCCATCCGTCAATGAATGAGAAAATGAAAATCAATGCACAAATTATTGCATTGGAAAAGTCGATTAAATTTAAATTGAAAAATGTTAAAGAAGTGCCCCCTTCTGCTGCGTCATCTGTGGAAGACGAGGATGAACGAGGTGGGTTGATTTGATTAGCTACAGTTATGTTGATGAATATATTAACCAATGGCGCAATGGTGAAATCATATTAAATAAAGAGCGTATTCTTTTAATCGAGTGGCTTGAGCAAGATGTTTTAACGATGGACAATATTTATTTTGATAGTGAGCAGATTGAAAATTATATCCAGTTCACTGAAAAATGGTACTTCAAATTAGGCAACTTCCAAAAATTCATCTCATGTTTTGTTTTCCTAAGATACAAGGACGATGACAGTTTAGTGTTCGATGAATTTTTCATTTATATGGCCCGTGGAGCTGGGAAGAATGGTTACGTTTCATCGAAAGCGAATTACTTCATCAGTGAATTGCACGGTATCGATTTATACAACATTTCGATTGTGGCCAACAGTGAGGACCAAGCAAAGACTTCGTTCACAGAGGTTTATAATACGATTGATGTAAACGATGCATTGAAAGGTTATTTCAAGCACCAGAAAGCAATGATTGAATCGGTCGATACAAAGGCCATCTTTAAATACAGAACGTCTAACGCATCCACAAAGGATGGTTTACGTGATGGCTGTGTTATCTATGATGAAGTGCATGAATACGAAAATAATGAGGTTGTAGATGTATTCTCGGGTGGTCTCGGTAAAGTACGAGACAGTCGGGAATTTTTTATTGGGACTGATGGATTTGTCAGAGACGGCTTCATTGATCGTTTGAAAGAACGTGCGATGCGTGTGTTGAATCGTGAAGTGACGGTTAAAGAAGATTCATTGTTTCCGTTTATGTGCTGCATTGACAATGAAGATGAATTGCACGATACAAACATGTGGCAAAAAGCGAATCCTCAATTTCATCCACCAATGAGTGAGTATGCAAAAACTTTATACAAAAAGGTTTATAAGCAATATAAGAAGCTTGAAAATGATTCATCCGGTTATGAAAACTTCATTACCAAACGAATGAATTTACCTAGAATCAATTTAGAAAAGTCAGTTACATCATGGGAAAAAATTGAAGCAACCAATCAAACGTATAACATTGACGACTTTAGAAACCGTGAATGTATTGCTACTGTTGACTATGCCTCCATTCGAGATTTTGCAGCGTGTGGCTTATTGTTTGTGGAAGGCGACAAATTCATTATGCCAAAAGAGCTCACACAGTCATTTGCTTGCAAACCTTTTGTTGATAAGCATTATGCATACTCAGGCATAAAGAGCGAAGGTAACAATAAAAAAGAAAACCGTAAATTTGCGCCGATTCGTGAATGGGAACAGCAAGGGTTATTAACGGTCCTCCACAAAGATACAATGGATCCGCATTTAATTGTGAGATGGTTCGTTGATAAGCGTAAGGAAGGCTATTTAATTAAGAAAGTTGTTGGCGATAATTTCCGAATGGAGTTATTAAAACCATTATTCGAAGCGGAAGGATTTGAAGTAGAAGTCATTCGAAATCCAGATGCTGCTTCTGCATTACTTTCACCAAAAATTGAATTAGCTTTTGATAATGAAAATATCATCTTCGGAGATAACAGCATGATGCGTTGGTATACAAATAATGTACTTGTCGTGATTGATAATAAAGGAAATAAACTATATCGCAAAAAAGAGCCAGTGAAACGTAAAACAGACGGATTCATGGCTTTTTTATATGGCGTTTGGGCGGCTCGAGACTTGGACATTACAGGTAGCGGAGGATTCAAAGCATTGGCTGCTTTACGATTCTAGGAAGGGGGTGAATAGATAGATATGGGATTACTAGAATTTTTCAAACGTAAAGACGTTCAATTCTCATTCGACCTGGAATTATTCCAAGACGTTTCTGAACGAGCTCACATGCGAAAGCTTGCGATTGATACATGCGCTTCATTCTTGGCGCGGACCATTTCACAAGCTGAATTTAGGGTGAAAGAAAACGGCAAGTATACCAAAAACGAATTGTATCGACGTTTAAACTTGCGGCCTAATATTAACCAGACGGCTTCAACATTTTGGCAGAAATTAATGTACAAAATGGTGTACGAAAACGAATGTTTGATTGTTCAATCCGATACAGAAGATTTATTAATCGCTGACTCTTTTACTCGTAATTCAAAAGCTGTGTATGAAGATACCTTTTCGCAAGTTACTGTAAACGACTTTACATTCGAGCGAACATTTAAACAAAGCGAAGTTTTACATTTAAAGTTTGCGAATGAAAAAATCAGTCCTTTAATCGATGCGCTGTACAAAGACTACGGTGAGTTATTCGGTAGAATATTAAGCTCTCAAAAACGTAAAAACCAAATTCGGTCTACAGTAAACATTGATGGAACGACATCAAAGAGTGAAGAAGGTATGGCAGGTGTTCAGGATTTCATCGACCGAATGTATAAAGCATTTGGTGAAAAAGACGTTGCAGTCATTCCACAGATGTCAGGATTCGAATACAAGGAACACTTCAGTGGTGGCGGTAATGGCATTTTATCCGTTGATGAAATTAATAAGGTTACTGACGGTTTCTTTGACCAAGTAGCAACTGCATTAGGGATTCCGATTCCATTAATGCGCGGTGATATGGCAGACGTTGAAAAGGTAACGAAAAACTATATGATGTATACCATCAAGCCATTAATTAAAAAGATCAGTGATGAAATTAATGCAAAATTTATTGAGCCAAAAGATTACTTAAACGGCGATGTTGTGAACGTCTATATTCCACGATATTTAGACATTTTCGACATGGCGAATAATATTGAGAAAGTTCGTTTTAGTGGTTTATTTAACGGTAATGAATTACGCGGTGAGCTGGGTTATGATGCGATAGATTCAGAGGAATTTAACGCTTATTTCATGACCAAAAACCTAGCAACTAGTGAAGAAATTTTGAAAGGTGGTGAGACAAATAACAATGAAACGTAAATTCGGATTTAAAAACCAAGCTTATAATGAAAAATTAGCAAGCATTCCACACAATTTTGCAGCTACACATGATGAAGAAAAAGGTGTGTCAGAATTAACGATCTACGGTGACATTGGTGAATCGTGGTATTGGGATTCAACTTCTGCTGTTGATGTTGACTTTGCATTGAAGCAAGCTGGAACAAATGATATAGTCGTTCGTTTAAACTCTCCTGGAGGTTCAGCATTCGATGGTATTGCTATTTACAACCGTTTGAAAGATCATCCGGGAAAAGTAACTGTCTATGTTGATGGCTGGGCGTGTTCTGCTGCAAGTATTATTGCAATGGCCGGTGATGAAGTTATCATGGGTACAGGCGCAATGATGATGATTCACGAAGCTTCTAATATCGTATGGGGAACTAAAAATGATATGCGACAAGTTGCTGATATGTTAGAGGAACTTGAAGCAGGCATTATTGATATTTACATGACAAAATCAAAATTAAGTCGTGAAGAAATTTATGAAAAGGTTAATGCTGAAACTTGGTTTAGTGCATCTAAAGCTGTTGAAATCGGTTTCGCTACTTCTACTGCAACAACTGTGGAAGACGAAGATGAAAGTGAAGAAATGGCTCAAATGAGAGCGCAAATGCAAGCTATGCAAAATAAAATTGATGAGTTAACAAATAAAGAACCAGAAAAGCCGACAACTGTTAAACAAAACAGAGTTGTTAGGCTTTTTTAATTTAAAAAATGGAGGAATTACACAATGACAATTAAATTTAATAAATCAGAAACGTTCCAAAACGCTAAGAAAGCATTAACGGATGTACTTTCAAAAGAGAATGTAACGGAACAAGAGACTACTGAAGCATATGAAAATTATTTCAATGCTTTACAAACTGAAGTTGCTTCTGCAATTACAAAACAAGTAAATAATGAAATGCTTGATCGTTCAATTTTACAACAACGTGGTCAAAACGTTTTAACGTCAGAAGAAACTACATTCTTTAATGCCGCAGTTTTAGACGGCGGATTTAAAGATGATTCAATTCTTCCGGAAACTACTCAAGAACGAGTATTTGAAGATTTAGTAAAAGAACATCCATTACTTGATGCATTAGGTTTACAAGACTTAGGCGCTGTTACAAAATTCATTTATTCTGATGCAACAAAAGCGTTTGCGTGGAAAGAAATTTTCGGTGACATTTCAGGACAGGTTAATGCAGCGTTCCGTTCGGAAAAAATCGGGCAACTTAAATTAACAGCATTTGCCGTAATTCCAAATGACATGTTAGAACTTGGTCCAGTATGGATTGAACGATACGTTCGTACTTTACTTGTTGAATCTTATTCTGTCGGTCTTGAATATGGTTTCGTAAACGGTCGTGGTGCCACTCAAAGTGAACCTGTTGGATTATTGAAAGATGTTAATGCCGATACAGGTGCGGTAACTGATAAAACATCTTCAGGTACATTGACGTTTGCTCCATCTCAATACGGTGAAATTATCGCCGGTGAACTTTATAACGTAGTAAAAGCCTTATCAACTAACGCTAAAAATGAGTCTCGTAAAATTGGTGGGAAAGTGGTAATGGTTGTAAATCCAATTGATGCAATTGGTGTACAATTCCGTAATACCATTCAAACGGCAAACGGACAGTGGGTAACGGCATTACCATACAATATCCAAGTTGTCGAATCAGAAGAAATTCCAGTTGGTAAAGCCTTATTCTTCGTGAAAGGTGAATACTTGGCGGTAATTGCAGGTGGATATAAACTTAAAAAATTCGATCAAACATTTGCCATGGAAGATGCAACTTTATACACAATTAAACAATTTGCAAATGGTAAACCTAAAGATAATAAAACAGCTTTACTATATGATTTGGATATTAAATTTGGAACTGGTGTTGAGACTCCTTAATTTAAGGGGTCTTTACTTTTTATAAAATTAGCAGGAGGGATAAGCGATGTATAAGGTCATTAGAGCATTCGAGGACAAGGATAAACGTCGATATGCAGTAGGTGACGAATATCCACACAAAGACGCTAAAAAGGCTTCTAACGCACGTCTTAAAACGTTGTCCTCCACAGATAACAAATACAAGAAGGTTTATATTGAAGAAGTAGAAACCGAAACAGAAAAAGAATAGAGGCGAGTTAAATGAATGAAATCACAGAAGAACTTTTAGCTGAATTTAAAGAGCGCATGAAGTTAAGTGATGATGAAGATGGTAATTTAACTCGTATTCTTTCTGCATCTGTGGAAGACCTAATCGAAAAATGCGGTAAATATGATGTGCATATAAGTGCGCGATTCAAAGAGCTTGTTTTTGAACGTAGCCGGTATGCATATAACGATGCCATTGAATTTTTTAACTCCAATTTTCAGTCTCAAATTAATTCACTAGCAATTTCGAAAGCTATTGCTGAAATGAGTGATGACATTGCAACCATTTAAATATACTCCAAAAATCAATAATGGCGATTTGCGCAATAAGATTGAAATTCATGGATATATCGAAACGGTAAATAAGCTCGGTGAAGTCACTCGGAAATTTGGAAGAATTAAAAGTATTTGGGCCAAGATCGTACCACAAACGGGCTCGCTACAGGTTCAACAAGCTGATACCATTTTAACGAATGTTACCCACAAAATTATTGTGCGGCATGGCGGTAATGCAGATATAACAAAAGAAATGGAAATTATGTTCAAAGGTCGTAAATTCGAAATTCGATATATTTTAAATCCTTATGAAAAAAATGAAACGTTCGAAATCTTTGTCCAGGAGGTGTTGAGGTAATGAAAATCAGTGGATTGTCAGACTTTCAAAATGATTTGCTTGAAGTTGCTCAACAATCACCAAAAGCAATGCGAACGGTTATGGGTAAGGTCGGAAATAATGCAAAGAACAAAGTCAGTAAAAGAGCGAGGCAATTAGTTAAGAAAGATACAGGGATGTACCATAAAAAGTGGAAACGTGGGAAAGTGTTTATTGATAAAGACGGTCAATTCGTTACCCGTGTCATTAACTCTGCTCCACATGCCCATTTAATCGAGGATGGACACAAACAAGTTGTTCATGGGAAAGTAGTTGGGTTCACACCTGGTAAGAAAGTTTTACAGAAAGGTATGGCGGATTTCGAAGCGAGCGGAGAAGTCGATGGACTTATAGGTAAAGCGCTTGACGATTTGCTATCGAAAAACAAACTATGATTACACCTACAACGCTTAGAATAGCCATCAATCGAAAATTAAAAGAAGCATTCCCAACGATCCCCGTCATTGCTCAAGATATCGAAAAAGGATTTGTGCAACCGTCTTTTACTGTACGTTTCGAAGAGTATAGAGCTGAACAAATACAAGAAAGCCTTGAACAGTCATTAATTGTTCGGGTTTTTTATTTTCCTAATTTTGATGATGAAGAAATGTCCATTGATGTATTGGAAAAATTGTACGAGATCCCATTTGCATTCGGCAATAAATTAATTGTGGAAGACAGGGCGCTGAATGTTATCGAGCCAGAAGTCATTGACGTTGACGGCATTTTAGAGTTCAGCTTCAACTTACTATTTGAACAATACATCGAATCACTTGATTCAGAATACGGAAAAGAACTTATGCAAGAATTACACATTCAAATAAAGAAAGAAGGTCGTTAAGAATGGGCTTACCGGAAATTAATATTACTTTCCACGCCAAGGCTGTTTCGGCAATCTCACGTAGCGCTATGGGTATTGTAGCGCTTATTTTGCGTGATGAAACGTCCACAGTAGTGAACAGTGTGACTACGCTGAAATCGGTTGAAGATTTAGTTTCAACGGATTGGACACAAGCGAACTATGATTATATTAACAAAACGTTATTAGGCACACCGTCAAAGGTAGTTGTATTACGAATTGGCGAAGAAACAGAATTAAACAACGAATTTAAAAAGTTAGGCAGCGTGAAATTTAACTATGTAGCTATGCCTGATGCAACTGCAGCAGAAACGGAATCATTAGTATCGTGGGTTAAAGCGAAACGAACAAACGATAAAAAGACATACAAAGCTGTTATTTCAAACGTTGATGCTGACGACCGAGGTATTATCAACTTCACAACAGGTGGCATTGTAGTGGGTGATAAAACGTATACAGCCCAACAATATACACCACGTATTGCGGGTATTTTAGCCGGCTTACCATTTACACGTTCAGCAACGTATTTTGTTCTGCCAGAAGTTGATTTCATTGAAGAACATGAAGATCCAAACGCTGATATTGATAACGGTGAATTAATCCTTGTGAACGATGGCGAAAACGTCAAGATTGGTCGAGCGGTAAACAGTTTAACTACATTGACTGTACGAGAAAAAGCAGATTACAAGAAAATTAAAATTGTTGAAGTAATGGATATGATTGTGGACGACATTCGTGATACTTACAACCGAGAATATGTTGGTAAAGTTATCAACGTTTACGACAATCAAGTGCTATTTATTACAGCGGTTAATGCTTACTTCAAAATCTTAATGGGTGATCAGATTCTTGACCCATCATTCGATAACGTTTCATTCATTGATGTAACTGCACAGCGTTTAGCATGGGAATCAATCGGTACAGATACAACAGAAATGGACGATCAACAAGTACGTGAAATGTCATTCGGTTCAGAAGTATTCTTAGCCGGTCAAGTGAAGATTTCTGACGCAATGGAAGACTTAACATTCGATATTTTAACGGTATAGGAGGGAAATAAACAATGGCAAAACGTCAAGCTAAACGCGTTATCAACGGTACGTATGGTGCCGTTTGGATTAACGGAGAAAAGTTATATGATTTAGAATCTCTTGAACTAAATGTGGCAATCAACTATGAAGAAGTAAGTTTCCCCGAAGACCCTGCAACGCATCGTAAGTTTATTAGTTGGAATGGTGAAGGAGCGCTTGTAGTAAAGAAAATTTTCTCTCGTGGTTCATCATTGCTTGCGAAGGCGGTTAAATCAGGGAAAATGCCGGATATTACAATCACAACGAAATTGGCAGACCCAGACGCATATGGTACGGAGCGAACTTCCGTTTCAGAAGTAACGTTTGACGGATTCTTACTTTCAAAAATTGAACAAAAAGCGTTGCTTACAGAAGAACTTAACTTTGCATTCGCAGACTTCGATATTATCGAGGAAATCAAATCGCAAGTTTTAGGAGCTGCATAATCATTTTACAAGGTGCGATTAAAGTCGTGCCTTTTTATTATTTCAATTTGTGGAGGGCGAAAATATGTCAGAGAAAAAAGTTTTGCAATTAAGTGACTTAATCAAGGAAAAAGCAAAATACAAGTTAGGCGAGGAAAAACGTACTGCCGAATTGCATATGGAGCGGTTAGGTGCCAACATCGTTATCGAAATTCCTGATACTGCGTTATGTATGGATGCATTGTCTCAAAAGGATGATGACGAAGGCACAAAAGCAGATAACTACATTGTTTATTCAATCGTTAAGGAACCAAATTTAAAGGATTCTGAATTACAGAAAGCATATGAATGTGCGGAACCTACAGACATTGTGAATGAAATCTTCACACTTGGAGAAATTGCCGACATTGCAACTTACGCATTAAATGAAGCTGGGTTTAAACGAGGGACAGTGAAGGTCGTTGAAACGCTAAAAAACTAATTAAAAGTGATGATGAATTATACTTCTTCCACCATTATTTACAACTTGGCTACAAGATGGATTATTTATTGTCACTTGATTACATGACCAAAAATTTCATGGCAGCAAGCTTAGAAATGATTTTAGAAAAACGAAAAGAAATTGCCGACAAGGTAACTCACGTGATTAATCATTAGGAGGTGAGTAAATGGCAAAACGCGTTATATCGGCAGTTTTACAATTAAAAGATCAAAATTTTAGTTCAGGTTTACGTAAAGCAAATAAAGATGCCGGCGACTTCGGGCGGTACATGAACGTAGCACAAAACAAAGTTCAAGATTTTACTAGCTCTGCAACCGGACACCTAAAAAACTTTGCGAAGGTCGGTATTGCGGGGGCGGTTACGGCTGTTGCTGGATTAAGTGCATCAGTCGCAAGTGCAATGACTGAAATGGACAGTGCCTTTGCAACATTACAAGCTCAGACTGGCTTAACAGGCGATGGGTTACGAGAGCTAGAAAATGCCGCAAAAGAAACCTTTTCAAATGGTTATGGCGAAAGTTTAACAGAGGTTTCAAGTGCTATTGCTAGGGTGAGACAAAACTTTAAAAATCTTGATAATGGCGAAGTTGGGAAGGTTACTCAAAATGCTTTATTGTTATCGCAGACATTTGATTCTGATGTAAATGAAGTTACCCGTGGCGTTAGTAACATGATGGAAGCGTTCGGTGTTTCATCCGAAAAAGCATTCGATCTATTTACTGCAGGCGGTCAACGAGGATTAAACTTCTCCAATGAAATGTTCGATAACGTAGCAGAATATTCAAGTTTGTTCGGGGCAATGGGTTATAGCGCTGAAGAGTACTTTGGGATTATGGAACGTGGAGCGAAATCGGGAGTTTATAACTTAGATTACGTGAACGATGTAATGAAAGAGTTCCAGATTCGTATTAAAGACAACTCGGACAAAACTTCTGATTATATGGGCTTGATGTCGCAATCCACACTAGACTTGTGGGAGGCGCAATATCAAGGTAAAGCAACCGTTGCTGAAGTAGCAAGCTCGGTAGTAAAAGACTTGCAAGCAATGGAAAATCAAGTTGATGCCAACGAAGCCGGGGTAGCACTATTCGGTAGACGGAAAGTTGTGCCGAAGAAAAATCATTCAAAATCGGTGAAGGCTAAGTTGTGGACTGCTGCTTAAAGTCCCCAATACGCTAATACCGAGGTAAAGCACACTTTAAAAGGTGTGGCTCACCGTAGAGCATAGGGATTGAAACTCACCATTTGAGAATAAAACATCCCCACGAGTGAATGACACTATTAGTAAATAGTGAAAATGTATGCCGAACTTATAGGAAACTATAAGAAGTAAGGATAAAAAGCCTTGCGATAACAAAATTGACAAAATGGGAAGACTTAGAAAGCAAAGCAATGTACGCAATGCTCGGTTCGACAGATGCCATGAAGGATTTCGAGGGTGCTACTCAAACAGCGGCCAATGCGGTAGAAAGTTCAATAGGCAACCGTTTAAAATCAGCATGGCGAGACTTACAACTTACGATTTCTGATGTAGTAAATGAAAGTGGCGCACAAGAATTCTTCGGTGCAGTTGCGGATAAAGCAGATGAATTAGTCCCTAAAGTTGTCAACGTGGTTGAAAAAGCAATTGAATTAGGTAATACAATTAAAACGCATTGGACACCTATTCGTGAAACAGTAATTGGAATTGCTGTAGCGGTTGGAGTATTTAAAGCGGGTATGGTTGCAATGTCTATTGTTAGTACGATTACAGGATTTATCAAAGCATATCGAGCAGCGGTGGTTGCCGGTACTGCAGCACAGTGGTTAATGAATACGGCGTTATTAGCCAATCCAATAGGACTTGTCATTGGTGCCGTTGCTGGATTAACTGCAGGAATTGTTTTGTTATACCGAAATTCCGAAAAATTCCGTGGTATTTGGGATAGTGTATGGGGGAGTGTGAAGCGAGCAGCAGCAGGCGCAGTCAACGGAGTTGTAGAAGAAATTAATCGCTTAATCAAAGTAATTAACTTGATTCCTGGTGTAAATATCCCGATTATTCCAAAGGTTCAATGGGGCAATGTTCAAATGGGTGGCGCAAGTGAAGTATATTCTGCCAATTCGTCTAAGGGTCCTCAAATGGCATCGTTTGACGTTGGTTCTAACCGCATATCACGTGACCAAGTGGCACAAATCCATGCAGGCGAAATGATTATACCGGCTCGACAAGCTGAAAGAGTACGTCAAGCGGGCGGTAATATTAATAACATCGATAGAATGGTGAGTTCGCCTTCCACAACAGCGAGCAAGTCGAGTGGCGTATCATTCGGTGACATCATCATCCATGCTAAAGGTGTGACATCCACAGAAGTAGTAAATGAAATAGTACCGAAATTAAAATTAGCGTTATCAAATATGTAGAAGGGATGAATTAACATGGAAATTGTATTTACAGCAGAGAACCGAAAAGAAACCTTACATTTGCCAATCATCCCGGAAGCATTTAGCGTGTCGTTTCCACATAACAATGAAACCATTACGACTATTTCAGCCGGTGATATGAACATTATCGGTATGGAAGGACTTAAAACAATTTCGTTCGATTCATGGTTTCCTAATCGCTCATATCCATTTGCAAAGTCAATGGTATTAGCGCAGCAAGGCAAAGACTTCTTTACTAAATGGAAAAGGAAAAGACGACCGATTCGAATTGTTGTTACAAGTAAAACTGGCTGGGAAATCCACAATGAGTTATATGCAATTGACAACTTTACATTTGGATATGATCGTGTTGGCGATATGACATACTCATTGAGTTTAACGCAATTTGTACCAAAGCAGGTGAAAGCATAATGGATTATATTTTATCTGTGGAAGGCTATGAGCTGAATCATATTGCAAGTAATTTAAGTTGGTCCAGTAATGCTGACACATTAGGGCAATCGTTGAATTTTGAAATGCCATTTGATGAAACGGGTGGACTGTTACCTAAAGCATTTATAAAAGTTGGTGATAAAGTAACGTTGAAATACAAATCCCAAGTAATATTTTTCGGTATTGTGGAAAGTGAAGATGCAAATGGTAGACAGCCTAGAAAGTACACTTGCTTCGATTTAGCGTTTTACCTAAATAAAAGCAGCATGACAATTCAATTTAATAACAAATCGGCGAGCGAATGTCTTAAAGAAATTTGTTCAAAGTTTAACATTAAAACGACAATTACTTCGATTCCTACGAAGATTAAAAAAATATACAAATCGCAAACAGTAAGCGAAATCATCAAGGATATTTTATTAATATCCGAGCAGAAAAGCGGGAAAAAGTACCGTTTTGAAATGCGTGGTGATACGTTTACTGTTTTTGTATGGAGAGATTTAAAAATCAATGTTGCAATGGAATGGTTGCATAATCCACAACGATCATTATCTATTGGAGATATGAAGAACAGCGTTGAAATCGTATCTGGTGATGAAAAGAAAACAAAAATCGTTGCTACTGTTCGAGATGCTACATCCATTAGAAAATATGGATTATTACAGCATTCGGAATCCATTGACGACAAAGAAAAAGCAAAGGCGAAGCAAGTTGCAAATAATTTATTGAATGAATTAAATAAAGTGCAACAAAGCGGATCTGTTTCATTATTAGGTAATCACGAAGCAAGAGCAGGGCGCTTAATCACATTGAATGAGCCTGTCACTGGATTGATTGGTGATTATTATATAAAGGATGCACAGCACAGTATTTCAAACGGCATTCACTTAATGACACTCGGATTGGAGGTTGTGTAAATGGAAGAATCAATTGTTGAACTAGCGAGTGTTATAAAAGGTGTAACTAATCAAGTGCCACGCTTTGAAGGGTTTATAATTGGTCGAATTGTTTCGCCACCGGACGATTTGCGAGTGTCTATTGATGAAGCAATCATTTTAGATAAAACGAATTTAATTGTTGCGGCACATGTCCTCAATAATTACGAACGTGAATTTGAAATAGTTGAAGGCGACATACAATTCAACGATGAAAATATGGGTACTACAAATAATGTTAGTAATCACTCTCACTCTATTCAATCACTGAACGTCGATTCCCAAACCTTAAAAGCAAAGGGTAAATTCAAATGGACCAACACACTAGTAACGGGGGATTTAGTTATTCTTATCCCATCAAAGAACGAACAAATGTACATCTTAATTGATAAGGCGGTGGAATTATAATGTTTCCCGAAGATGTAGCAGAGTATATTGAAAATGAAGAAATGATTGCAAATGACACGTCCTTCACATTCAATGGCAGGGCGTTTTTGTATGACTTTAAAAAAAGGGATTTCATTTATAAAAACGGGGCGCCTATTGAAGTGACAGGAATTAAAGCGTTGGAGGTATGGATTGAAAAGGTTATCCGTACAGAACGTTTCCGATTTAAAATTTACGAAGAAATGGAATACGGGGTATCGATTGAAGATTTAATCGGCAGTATGCTACCACGTGGTTTTATTGAATCTGAATTGAAGCGTGAATTAACAGAAACCATTTCATTAAATCCATTTGTGGAAGAATTAACAGAATGGGCTTTTGAAATTGATGGCAGTGAGTGGCGTATTACCTTCACTGTAGTGACGATAGATGATGCCTTTGTAATGGAGGTGGCAGCATGACAACAGAACAGAAATTACAAAGTATGTTAGGCAATACAAACGATACTTTTGATAAATCAGTTGGATCGTGGACGTATGATGTTGAAAAAGCCGTGGCAATTGAACTGAATGAACATGAAATATTGACTGACAGCATCATAAATAAAATCGATGTTGAAAATTTAACAGGTGATGAATTAACAAGGTTTGTTTTTCAACGTACTGGAATTAGTCGTATTTTAGCAACGCATGCAAGTGATGATGTAGTAATCACAACTTTCGGCCCTACAACAATAAATAAAGGTGATTTAGTTTCGGCAGAAGACATATTTTTTGAAGCAACTGAAACCGTTGTTATTGGAGCGGCGGGGCAGCATTACATTCCAGTAAAAGCAGTAAATTCGGGTACGGTCGGAAACGTTCCAGTAGGTGCAATCAACTCATTTCCTACTACATTAAATAACGTAACGGATGTGATTAATCTAGTAGCTTTTGAAAACGGTTATCCAGAAGAAACAGACGCGTCATTACGCCAACGTTATTACGATAAGTTACAAAGGCCAGGTAAGGCAGGCAATAAATATCATTATCGTGAGTGGGCGCAAAATGTACCTGGGGTCGGTAAAGTTAAAGTTTTCCCTCGTTGGAATGGCGCTTTAACTGTAAAGGTTGCAGTACTGGATATAAATAACGAACTAGCTTCACAGCAATTAATTGAAAGTGTTTCGAATTACATTGAAACTGAAAAGCCTTTTGGTGCTGATGTGACTGTTGTAACAGGTGAAGAATTTGTTGTTAATATTTCTGCGGACTTCGCCTTGAAAACAGGATATACGTTTGCGCAAGTTGAGCCATTTTTCAAAAGTAAACTTGCCGGATATTTCAAATCGATTGCATTCGATGAAGGTTTATCTTATTTATCCCATGCGCAAGTTGGACGTGAATTACTTGATGTGGAAGGCATAGAGGATTATTCAGATTTAAGGTTAAATGGATCGACAGGAAATATTCCTATTGATGAAATTCAAGTGCCAGTTATCGGGGACGTGGTGAATGTATGAATATTACTCATTCACGAATGATTAAGCATCTGCCAAAGTATGAACGTTCAAATGTATTGATTACTGAAATATTGCGCGTGATTGCAATAGAGTTAAATGGATTAAATGTTAAAGCTGAACAAAGCTATTCGGAATTGTTTATTGATACAGCTATCAGAGCATTGGAATTACATGAACGTGATCTAAACATTGAAAAAGGTACATTAACAATTCAACAACGTAGAGAATTAATTACAGCTAATTATCGGGCTATTTTGGAGCAAACGACAGATGAAACAATAAAAAATGTCGCATCAGCATTTGCAAACGGTGAAGTTGAAATTAATCCTACTGATGCAGAAGGTGTGTTTGAAATTAAATTCGTTAGCGTTATCGGTATTCCTGATAACATGCAGGGTTTAATGAATACGCTTGATGTAATTTTGCCGGCTCATTTAGATGTGATTTATACGTATACCTATAATACATGGGATGATTTATCAGTAAAAACGTGGGATGAACTTTCCGTTTATACATGGGATGAACTATTCAGCAAGGATGTGATTTAATGAAAAATACAACGAATTATAATTTGAATAAGCCTGACGGAACGGACTTCGCTAAGATTCAAGCGTTGAATCAAAATGCGGATATTATTGATACGGTACTAAAAAGTTTAAATGACGGTAAGGTCGATAAGGTTAACGGTAAACAACTATCGACCAACGACTACACTACCACTGAAAAGAATAAACTTTCCGAAATTGAGGCCGGAGCAAATAATACAATAATCAATAATACGTTAACAAGTACGTCCACAACTGCCGCTTTAAGTGCTGCACAAGGTAAGGCACTAAATGATAAAGTTACTACGCATATCGGGGAAAAGGCAGGTGTAGGTACTGAAGGGCATGTTTCTTTATTAGATAGCGCTACAAGCGAGAGTCTGTCACACGCCCCGACAGCGAAAGCCTTAAAGTTCGTTAATGATGCAAGAATATTACATGAAAATACTAACGTTTACGGCGGTGTGCATGGTTTTAAAGTCGAAGAAGGTATTTGGACGCCCACTCTAAAGACTGCGGTTGTAAATGGTACGCATAACTATGCGGAACGCTCGGGAATTTATATTAAACAAAACAAGCAGATAACCGTTTTATTTACTATTGTTTTATCTAAAAAAGCTTTGTCAGTGAGTGGAGATTTGTTTATTGATGGTCTGCCATTTGTAGTAGCCGACCTTAACACTAGTTGCACTTTAGGATTAGTAAATTGTAATTTGAAAGTTAATGACCGATTTGCAACTTGCGTTGGTGATGGAGTATCTCTAAGGCCATTCGTTGTACAAGCGGGGGCAGGCGGATATTTGCAAATGACTCACGAACATTTGCTGGATAACTTTGTACTTCAAGGTAGCATGACATATAAAACTAACTAGGGGGATTTATAATGATAGAAAAATACACTTTAGATAACTTAAATCAAGATAATGTAAGCGTCAGCAAACAAACATTCATTGACTATATGGGACAACAATATCCGATTGGGCAGATTTGGCGAAAAGCATATCAAAATAGTATAGACGGACGTACACAAATTGTAGCTGAATTACCACAAGCGCAAGTTACTGCAATTTTAGCGGTTTGGGGGAATGAACCCACTGTAGATGATTCGCCGAACATTTAACGACAATATATTTATTGTTCCAAAATGTTGAGTAACTCACTCAGTTGTATAGTAGCAAAAACTTATTAAAGGTAGATTTCATCTTTTGTCGAATTAAATCGACGAAAGGTGGTTTTGCTATGAAAAGAGACATGGAACTCATCAGAGAGTTATTGTTAATAATTGAAGAAAACGATGGAGATAAAGAGTTGTCTTTACCTAGCGATTGGAATAGAGAAATAGTTGCTTACCATTTAAAAATTTTAGATCAAGCTGGATTTGTTAAAAATAATACTTTATGGGCCGGCGACCAACCTTATTGGATTTTTGCATCATTAACTTGGGATGGTCATGATTTCTTAGAATCAGTAAGGGATGATGGCATTTGGCACAAAACTAAAGAAGGTATTAAGTCAAAAGGTCTCGAATTTGGTTCAGTTCCAATCGAAGTGATAAAGCAATTTGCAACGTTACAAATTAAAAGTATATTTGGTTTAGAATAAGCACTCTCACGGGGGTGCTTTTTATATTGCTTTCTCAGACGAATCGAAAAGGACACCAGTGCACAAAATAGAATCTCGATGCGTCTCACAGCAGACAATTTATACACACTTTATATGTAGCATACGAATTGGGGGGAGAGGATGGTTGTTGAAACAATTGGAGGTGAACCATCTATGATTAAAATGTTGGACGAGCAAGGGGAAAAAATAGAACAGCATGGTAAAACGATTGATAAACTTGATCAAGCTGTTAACGATGAAATTTTCCCTCGTTTGGAATCATTAGAAAGAGAACAGTTACAATTTAAACAAGAAATGCTCAATGTCCAAAAAGGACAAAAAGAGTTGGAATTAACAGTTATGAAAGATGGTCAGCAAACTAGGGAATTATTAGGGAAGTTTGTCGACCATTATTTCGGTACGGATGATAAAAAGTTGTTGATGAATGAAAAAGTCACGATGAAACGGCTTAGCAGGTCGGAAAAAATTATACTTGGATTTTTCGCTATCCTTGGAGGTTCAGGCGGAGTAATTGCCGGTTTAATAACACTTATCGATAAATTTGGAGGACAATAATATGAAAATTAACTGGAAAGTACGTATGCAACATAAACAATTTTGGGTAGCCTTAATAGCATTATTACTTGTACTCGCTAATCAAATAGCGGGTATTTTTAATGTAGACATCACTATTTACAGCGAACAAGTCACAGGCATTTCAGAAACAATCCTAATGATTTTAGCGCTAATGGGTATTGTAGTAGACCCTACGACAAACGGCGCGTCTGACAGCATGAGAGCCATGCGATACAACAAACCAAAGGATGATGGATTATGATTACAATTTCCGGTGGACATTATGGGAAAGGTACTGGAGCACATGGCTTAATTGATGAAGGCGAAGAAAATATTCGGGTAGCTAAAGAAGTAACGGCGATATTACGTGCATCAGGCATTACTACCAACTACATTGAGGATAATGTTAGTAAATCAGCAAAGCAAAATATACCGTGGTTAATCGCCCAGCATAATAAGACAAGTCGGGAGATTGATGTAAGTATTCATTTTAATTCGTCAATAGGTACGCACGGCAAGGGGATTGGTACAGAAACACTCGTATATAGCGATAAGAATAAGCCAGTCGCTCAAAAAATTACTGATGCTATTTCTAATGTATCGGGTCTAAAAAATCGTGGCGTTAAAATTCGAACTGATCTAGGATTACTCAAAGGTACAAATAAACCATGCTACTTAATTGAAGTATGCTTTGTGAATGACACAGTAGACGTAGCATTATACCGGAGAGACTTTGATAAGATTTGCCGAGCAATTGCAAATGAACTGGCTAAAGCAGTCGGTAAAACTTTGAAGCCTTCCACAACTGCTTCTATTACTGTGGAGGACAAGGAAGCGCGTAAATTGGATATTAACAGTCCATCGTTAAATGATCTTGCGAAAAGTATTCTGGAAAGTAAAGCACAACGTGAAATCCTTGTGAATTGTGCCATTGCCGAGGGTATGCACAAATCGTGGCTAGATAAATTAAACGATCGTACAATTACCGATGATGAAATTTTAGTATTAGCAGCTGCGGCCATTGTTAACGCATCAAAAGTTTGACGACCAATTTCGAATTATACTATATTGTAAGTAGGTGAAATGGCTATTCACCGTGATGGATAAACACAGTATACCTTCCACAGAATATGGTGGAGGGTATTTTTTATTTGCCCAAAAATGGTTATGATAATTATGAGGTGGAAACTGTGTTAAATACTATTAATCGCGATTTAGCTCATAGATACATAATTACTGAATTGATGATCCGTACATTAGAAAGAGACAGGCAGCATGTGGAAGCGTTCAAGATGAAAGATGTAATGGATAAATTCTTTGATCAAGCAATTAGAAAAGCAAAAGATGAATTGTTAGCATTAAAAAATGAAATGGGTAAAATCGGTTTGCGTATGCAAGAGGAAAAAAGGCTCGATGATATGGTGACAGTTTACCACTTTGCACAGCGTGGAATGTCTGCAGAATTACGCTATATGAATTATGCATTGCGTAACCATACGATGAAGGAAATTGAACGATTGTTAAATCTAAATTAAAAAAGCCTTCCACAGATTAGTTGTGGAGGGCCTATTTGTTATATTCCAAGTAGTTGCTTCTTCTTCGCATCAAATTCTTCCTGTGTTAAAATCCCATCATCCAGTAAACCTTTTAATTCACGAATTTCATTAGCCGTATCTGTTTTTACTTTATATTCCGGCTTTTTATCTTCCGATTTCAAATGTTCAATAATAGCTTTAATTTCGTTAGCGATGGCAATACCTACACCGTCAATTGTCGCCACGTTGCCTGATGTTGTAATTTTCAATGTAGAGAATACAAATGATGAATCAATATCAATTGATGTGATGTTACCAAGCGGAATACTCTTTTCGGCGTTTGATAACATGCCTTTGATTTCATGCAGGATTACTCGCTTATCTGTTACATACAATTGCGTTTTCAAATCCTTCGATGCGCATACACCTAATAACGATTCTCCTTCATTCGATAAGCGATCTTCGAATAATTTGATTTGCCCTGCGATTGCTTTTTTCTTTCCGAATCCAGCCATTTTGATTGTTTCTTCAATAGTATTCAATGACATTTCCTCCTAAATATTGATTTCCATAATGTTACCATATTTTCAAACAGCTTCGCCAACTTCTCTTAGAATATCTAAAAACAGCGGTGAAAGTTGAATAAGCACATAACCCAATCCGGCATTCATAATCATGTTCCATGCCCTTTCGCTATTACCAAACATGAAGAAGAAACATGCACCAATCATAATCACGCTTGCGATAGGGAATGAAATAGCAACCATAATTTGAACCATCGGATCTAAAATTGTAGCAAGGGTTTCTAAGGATTTATCCGCAATGAATCCAGCAGGTTGTGGAATGGCATTAACGACTAAGGGTGTATATGCTTCTGTCAGTGTGGAAGGCTCCGGGAATGGTACATGTTGTAAAACATTTATCGGTTCACTAATCGTTGTAGTAGCGATCTCATTCACGCTATTTAACTTTTGATATGCTATATATCCGGCAGCACTTAATACTGGAATAGAGGCCATTACAGCAACATCCCGTTTAGTTGCATAACCTTGTTCAGCTCTCATTTGTTCCAAATCATTAAATCTCTCTGAATAATCCGTATACTCACTTGCAGGAACAACCTTAGTTTTATTCTTATTGAAGAACATTTAATTTCCTCCTTATTGGATGTCGTTAATCGTAAACACCTTACAATTCAAACCATTGCATGCACTCTCTAACTGTTTTCTGCGGTGTTCTGTAGTCGTTAGCCATACCAATGTTGGGTAATAGCCAAACTGCTTTAAAAGGCTTTCCGACATATTTTTATAACGTTCTATTTTCGCTCGGTTTTCTTTCATGCTTTGCAGGTTATCGACTTCTAAAAAGTGATAAAAACCATTACGAGTAAATACAGCATCTGCAATGACAGACGTACTTTCGTTTGATATTTTAACTTCATTTCTCCAATCGCTCGGGCATTTGAAATATAGCCAAATTTCATTCCTCATTACCACATGCTGCACATGGCCGCCTTTTTTACGGATCTTTTCGCAATCCACATATTCACGGCCGTTTTTATTTAAATAATAAATCGATTGGTAACCATCGCGAATGCATGTTAAATATTCCGATAAATTTCTAAGTACTCTGTTTGTATTGCAAATTTTGCCTAATTTAAAATGAGCAGCTAATTGATCGCGAGTAAGGAAATCAAACTTCTTCAAAAGTAATAGTATCTGTTCGTCTCTCACTGACAATATTAACTTTTGCATGTTTGACCTCCTTCTCGACAATGTGCGGAAGAATTAAATCATGGATAGTTTGATTTGAAATAAAAGGGGATTGAACTGTGTAACGCTTTACGTTGTTTTTGTATATCCCTCTACCTGGAATATCCGGTAAATTATCTGCTCCGCCTTCATCTAATACAACCCTTGAAGCAGTATCTGTATCGACCACATAGCACAGACGAGCAATAATATTCCTTTTAGTTTGAGAGGGTATGACCTGTGCCGTTGGGTATTGAGTACAGAAAATAAGGTAGTAACCGGCAGAACGGCCACGGCGGGCAATATCAGTAATAATTTCCATAGCTTTTTTATATTCAGTTAAGTCAGCCGCTTCATCAATAATTATGAAATGGCGTTTCTTTATGTTTGCTTCTTTAACATCTTCATAGCCATTATTAACGACATTTTCAAACGCTTCATTCATATCGATTTGAACCGATTTCAAGACTTCCTCCGCACTAAACGGATCCCGCGAATAGTATTTCACCTGTTTACAGTCTTTAAATCTGTGGAAGGCAGAACCACCTTTTAAATCAATTAATGATAATTCCACGTTTTCAGGTTGTTGTGAAATTAATGTAGTGGTAATCAGCTTTAAAATTGCACTTTTCCCATAACCGGTTGCGCCTGCGATAATTAAATGTTTATCTTTATCGAAATCATGTCTGATCATGTTTCCATTTCGAGTAGCTCCTAAAGGCACTGACCATGAATTTAGTTTCAATAATGTGTCATTCCAATCGATTTGTTTCGGTAATGATTTATCATAAACTCGAATAATTAGAAGTCCATCATAATCAAGCTCGATTTCTTTTGTCTCAGTCAGCTTTGTCTTCCACAGTTCTTGTAGTTGTAGGAAAATATTGCGATCAAAATCTAAAGCCTTTAAATCGGCAAATTTAATTCGTTTACGGCGATTGTTAATGCCGTCCTGCAATATGTCTAACTTACTGTAATAGTCGTTAAAACTACGACCTAATGGAATCCGGTATTTGTATTCCCATCCCCATTCATGCTGTTTCTTTTTAATTAATTGAGTAGACAAAGTGCTATTGCCATCTTTCACATTTAAACCGCTCAATGACATGATGCGTTGAATCTTTCCACTCTCGTTTGTTGCAAGTCCTTGCTTTTTAAAGAAAGCAGTTGCGGCAATTCCTCCAAAAATCGAAGTTGTTAAAATTTCAAAAATCATTTAACCTCTCCTTCCTTCAACTTTGTGTGCCCACGGGTTCTCTTACGTAGTAAGAGTTGCAGCAATCTGTTATTCGTAAAACAACAATTAAATAGTTGGTAATAAAGGATTTCGAATATAACAGGTAGAAATTATGGAGTGGTATTTAATTTGTTAGTGAATCTGTTATTCAATCTGTTATATTACGTTTGATGTAATATTACGCATACCGTAATCAAAATATTCCTGAAAAGAAAAAATTAATTTTGGAGTGATCACTGTGGAAATTGAAATTAAATTAAAGCAGCTTTTAAAAGAGCGAAATATAAAACAGTATCAACTATCTGAAATGACTGGATTAACAACTCGAACAATTTCTGAATTAGTGAACAATCAAATTGAACGAATCCCAAAACAGGCGATATGTAAAATTGCTGAAGCATTAAATGTGGAGGATATTAGAGAGATAATTGATTTCAAGAAATAAAAAAGGCCACTCCATTACGGAGTGGTTTTTGTTTGTAAAAAAACGACCATTTACGCGTTCTTTAAATTTTTGTCCCATCTTCTAATATAAAATTACTTTCATATTCAACATTTAAAACATTTGCAATTTCATTTAATTCACTTTGAGAAAAATTATCCCGATTTAATTTAGTATTTAAGTTTTGTCGTGAAGTTCCTAGATCATCTGCTAATTGAGTTAATGTCATTCCTTTTCTCTTAAGCACAATTCTAATTTTTTCAGACATTGTTAGCGTCATGAATACACCTTCCTTTTGTTAATATTATTAACTTTATTGTAGCATTTATACATTACAAAGTAAATTAATTTTGTTAAATGTAAATAAAAATGTTTACATAAATAAATTTATATGTTTAAATGTAATCAAATAAGTTTACAGGAGGAACAAACATGATTTACTTATCACAATATCGCACACACCAAACAGTTACTGGATTGGACTTATCCGTAAAGGAACATCTTTACCACAATTACGACAAGCTCACTAAGAGTGACAAGCAAGTTTTAACATGCCTGGCTCAACATTCTTTGCAACATGTAGGAGCATGTCACTTAAAGACTTCCACTATCGCAGAGGAAATCGGTAAATCAGATAGTACAGTCAAGCGATCTATTAAAAGATTAAGTGAAATGAACATTATTGAAGTTGTAAACACAAGCAAAATGAACGGGATAAAAGGTGCGAACATTTACCGCATCAATTTTTTTACCCAAGATGTGACCCATCGAGTTGAACCATCGGAAATGAACCATCGAGCAGTACACGAAACACCACGTAGCAGTAAGGTTGAACAGATAAAACACGAAACGGTATCTTTAAAATCTTTTAATCTTTCTTTTAATCCTTCCGTAATAAAAAATGTAGAAAATAACGTATATGCGTGCGGAGAATCAGAATTGAAATTGCAATTAAGAACTATTTACAATCCTCAATCTGTGGAGGGCAACCAAGCATTTGAAGAACTATGTAAAATCGCATTTGGACGTCTAAAGCAATACATGCAGTCGCATCAGGTACCTTATACGCAAATGGAACAAATCGTATTAAAGGCCATGAATGACTTAGTACGTAAACAAGGTGTTCGTAATCAATTTGCCATGTACAGCAAAATGATTGAGCGCCAAACGTTGCAACTATTTGAGCAACATATCAAACCAAAAGCTACAACGTTTAATTTTGGGAAAAAAGTTGGCGTTGTTCCAGAATGGTTTGAAAAAGGTGAGCACCTGGAGAAGAAGGAACAATCGTTGTCGGAAAATGAAAAGCAATATTTTGAAGAACAACGCAAGAAATTATTAGCGGAATTGGGAGCGTGATAAATATGGAACGTGAATATATCAAAGCGTGGTTGAAATTATTATCAGAGAGGGTTGAAGTGAAATGACGCATTTTGAGCAAATGGAACAATTAGGGCAGACCAATATTTTTGAGTTTCTTCCTATTGGTTATGAGAGCAAACGTAATAATGGATTTATGAAAGGTGATCTAGTGAGGATTCGATTTTATCAAGATGAATTAGATTTTATCTACTGTTGCCATCCACAGTTATTAGAAGTGGGGGAAATAGTTGATAAACATTTAGAGTTTTACCGTGTGCGAATTGTGGATAAGATTGTGGATATTCCTGGGGAGAAATTAGTATTAGTTTAAAGGTGTTTTATCTATAAACATTTTCAATGATAATATATTAAGTGCACAAAAGGTGTACAAAGTAAGGGAAAAGTGTTGATACATAAGGCTCCTTGTATGTCCTCCTGGGACGTATAAATACCGTCAAACTTGATTTTAACAAGTTTGGTGGTTTTTTTTTTGCAAAAACTCAAATGGTGAATTAAAATAAGAACAAATGTTCCTTGTGGAGGTGATTGCATGTATTATCATCATACAAAGACAAAAGGAGATTTAGCGGTATTAAAAAGCCAATTAGATTTATTTGAAAAAGGGTATTTGGTGTTGCTGCCACAAACTGAGCATGCACCTTTTGATATCGTAGGATATAAAGATCAACAATTTTGGCGAATACAAGTTAAGTACCGCAATATGAACGAAAATGGAACGATGTATGTAAAGTTTCAACAATGCTACTCGACTAAAAACGGTGTACAAATTCAGGATGTCGATAAATCACAAATAGATTTTTACTGTGTTTATTGTCCAGAGACAGACCTCTGCTATTATTTTGACCCAAAGCAGTTCAATAGATCTGTCACAATTAGACTAAAGGAAACAAAAAATAAACAAACAAAAGGTGTTTATTTAGCTGAGAGTTTTTTAGAAATACCTGAAAGAATTTGAAGTGAATACTCCCATGAAATAGGTCGACCAGTACTTCTGGCTGACCTTTTCATTTGCACGGATTATGATTAGTAGTTGGATTTCCGGAGATTAAATCCAGCAACGCATAAAATTATTTCAATGCAATATTTTCGATATATAAATCAACATCTTTCATCAATTGTTTGAATAAAATTCTATTTTTCTTTTTAATATTTATTTTTTTTCTTGCAGACTTTAAAGAAAATTCTTCATGAACAATACAACTTCTGAGGTTTGCCAATAATTTAGTATTATTTTTAAAAGTTAAGTAATCATCCAATTTCCTCTCTAAATCAAGAATTATATTAATATCGGACTTATTTTTATATTTATGATTAAAGAAAACTTTATAAATGTCTTTTAGAAGTTGTTCAGTTAATGAATACAACTCAACTGTGAGCGTTGCATATTTTCGGTCTCTACGGCGTCCATAAAATTCTTCTAATTCATAATCGCTTAATAGCTCCACCCATTTAAAAGCGCCTGATTTATTCGAGGTATTTTTTACAATTTGCTGAAATTCTTTTTCGATTAAGCAAAGATCAGCAAATGCATGATCTTTTAATTTTTTGATTTCTTTCTTTTTACTCAACTCAAACACTTCCTTCCGACGATTAGTTTTAACAACAAAGGGGGATGCTTATTCGTTCATTGCCCCTGTGCAACAAGTCACCTATTTTTTCTTACCCGAATTTTTGTATTAATCAACTATTTTTTTGATTCCCTAATATACCACAAAGTATTTCAGAGGTTATATGAAGATTATTAAATAGCTCTCTTTAACGGACTCCAATCTATTACTAAAATTGCGCAATATATCAAGAAAGGGCCTTAGAATGTTTTACTTAATAGGGAACATGGGAAATACAATGCATAGGAGGGATGATGATGGATTATAATTTATTCGGCAATTCAGATTTGAATGTTTCTAAATATGCTTTGGGTACTGTAATGTTCAGTACAAATGGGCTTGAAGAAGCGGGTGCTATGGATCAGGCAACCGCAAATTATATGGTGGATTATGCAATGGATCAAGGCATCAACCATTTTGATACAGCAAATATGTATGCGAAAGGTGATGCAGAAGTTATTTTTGGCAAAGCGATACGAGATAAACGCCAGGATATGATCATCAGCAGTAAAAAAGGATTTCAGCTGATAGATAAACCAACCGATACGGGTGCTTTAATCAATGTTGATTCATCGATAGATGCGCTCTTAAAAAGACTAGGTACGGACTATATTGATCTATATTATGTACATTGTTGGGATGGTCAAGTAGACGTTAGTGAAACGGTCCAAGAGATGAATGACTTAATTAAAAAAGGGAAAATTCGTCATTGGGGAGTATCCGATTACAACGGCTGGGCGCTTGCGAAGACACATACGTGGGCTGTAGAAAATAATATGATACCGCCAATTGCTCAGCTACTCTATTACACACCGGAATCTCGTGAAGCAGAGTACGAAATTTTGCCGGCTGGTAAAGAATTGGGCATTGCTAATAGTATAAAATCTCCACTTGGTGAAGGGTTGCTTACTGGTAAATTTACAAAAAACAAAATGTTCGAACCAGGTACAAGACAAGGAAATGGCTGGCCGGAAACATATATTAAAAATCCGGATTTGTTTTATAATCTAATCGATTTATTGCAAGATGTTGCGTCTAAACATAATGCGACAGTACCGCAAATTGTTCTTGCTTGGTTACGTGATCGACCAAATGTAGATTCAATTATCTTGTCTGCAAGAACCAAAGAACAGTTGCATGAGAATATTGCATCATATAATTTAAAATTAACAAACGATGATATCTCACAGATAAATGACTTAACAGCACTGGAACCTATTTATCCATCATGGCACCGCGCTATGAATACTTTGGATAGAGCTTCAAATGCAGAAAAGGTCTATTTAGAAGAATACATTAAGTTGATGGATAGAAAAAATCAGACAGGCATATAATTTGCGGACTCAAAGGAAAGTAATAAAAAATAATCAGATAATTCTAATAAAAATAGTTGACATTTAAAACCGTTTTACTTATTATTAATTTCAATATATGGCTTAGCAAGCTCACTAGAGATACTAGAGGCTCCCCTATCTAAATGATAAGGGAGCCTTTTGTTTTAACTGAGAGGGGGATAACTCATTGTGAGTGGACGATTCATATAAAAAATTTTTTGCAATAAACATACTATTTTAATTGGAATTGTACGATATAGGAGGTTGAACAATGGAAAAGATCAAGTTTGAACAAGTCTCCAAAAACTTCTTAGTCCGAGATGAAAATAAAAAAGGGGCACAACCCACGAACCCGAATATTCGAGCAAGTATTGTGAAAGGTATTGTAGAAACAAAAGGGTTAACAACTTTGAGGGAATTATACAACAATATTGCAGGGGCTCGCGGGCATCGTGAAATTATCGGGACGCCTACCCAAGTGGCTGATCAGTTGCAGGAATGGTTAGAGAATGAAGCGGCTGATGGTTTTAATATAATGGCACCTACTTTCCCGCAAGGCTTCAATGACATTGTAGAACTAGTAATTCCAGAATTGCAGCGACGGGGAATATTTAAAACGAAGTATGCAGGTACGACATTACGTGAAAATCTTGGCTTAAAACGCCCGGTTAATCCATATATACAGCAAATAATTCCACAAGAAGTTCCGCTATAAACTGTAATTTAGCGTTTCTGATTTACCAGGGCAAAAACAACTTAAAAGCACTTCAGTTTCTATAGTACTTAGAATCTGAAGTGCTTTGTTTGTGAGAAATATATAAACCCGATTGCATGATTAATATAGTAAGAAAACTCTTAAAACGCCAACAACTCCACACTTTCTTTTGCATCAAGCTCCTCGATCATCTCTACCCATGCATCTGGTTTCTCCGGCAATACTGCATAGTACGTCTTTAAAAATGTCGCAATCAGAGATGCATTTAATACAGTTTGTTCGTAGTCGGCTGGCATAAAGCATAGATCAAGTCCGCTTACAGCTGTCCCGTCCAATTGCCATGAGGGGTGAACGTATGGAAAGTTTAAGCGTTTGTAGCCTAAATGCGATAATACTTCACGGCGTACGAACGGGTCCATTGGTTTTACTCCGCCAAAACCGTGGTCGTCTACACGATACGGGTCGTATATTTCAGCAAACATGCCCGCCATTTGCTTGTTGTTTTCCTGTGCCAATGCTTGTAAATCTGCCGCACGTTTTGTTGCTAGGAAACGTCCTACACCAATACCTTCCCGGCCGATAATTGTAAAATCGGTCATGCCAACATTTAAATCTTTATAATAGCGGTATTCTGTTGTCCCAACGACTTTACCTTCTTGGACAGCGACAAATACGCGAATGCTTGGATCCTCCAGCGGTTCTTTCCATAAATCAAATGCTAATACTTCCTCCGGTGGAAACACCGTTTTTAATAGTTCATACATATCTGCAAACAGTGGATCGGTAATCGATGTAATGCGATGATAATCCATTAATAAGCCTCCTTGATTTGGACGAAAGGATTGCGCCATTCCATTAATACACCATAATGATGCGACTCTTCATCCTCTAAATAATGGGGTACAACTTGTATAGGCATGCGACCGCAGCGTAGTAGAAACGAAATGACCTGGTCGTGTATTTCACCACGCAAAACGGCTTCAATATACGCTTCTGGTGAAAGCTGCTCGGCATGGCGATGATAATTCGGCATGCGGCTGCCGCCAAGCAGACGAATGCGCTTTTGCTCAATGACAATTTCGTACATCGAAAGCATGAGCCATTTGCCAAGCCCTAAACTGCGATAAGCCGGGCTCACACAAAGATCAACAATGTAGAGCGTATCGCCATTTGGATCATGAGTACGAAGATAGCCGTTATCTGTTATGTCCTCCCACGTATGTATGGGATTATTTGGGTCAAAATCAACGAGCAAAGACGTCATGGAACCGACGAGTTGCCCATCCACTTCAATGCAAAGTGTACCTTCCGGGAAATGTGTTACATGACTTATAAGCTGTTCTTCACTCCACCATAGCTCTGAAGGGAATGGGGGAGGAAAGCAATCCTGTTGAATACGGATAAGGGCATCAAAATCTGCAGACGTGTAATTCCGGATTGTCGCAAGGATCGGCTTGCTGTCTTGAAACACATAAAACTGTTTACGGTACATTGATAAAACTGCTTTCCCAATCATTGTATAAATCGGTACGACGGTCACGCCACGTTGTTACAGAGCCCTTTTCGCGTACTTGATAAAGCAGTGCCAGATCTAAATCCCCCGTAACAACCATATCGTTGTTGAGTTCTCCTTCAACGACGATTCCACGCGGTGGGAACGGGACGTCATTTGGTGCAATAATCGCGGACTGTCCAAAATTCATGCGCATAAAATCAATGGTTGGGAGTGAACCGACAGTAGAAGCGGTAACGACATATATCTGGTTTTCAATAGCGCGGGCATGACTTGTATATCGTACACGATGGAAGCCGTGGCGATCATCGGTACAAGATGGGCAAAAGATAACATCTGCGCCACGAGCTTTTGCCATTCGTACGATTTCAGGGAACTCGATATCGTAACACGTTAAAATTGCAATTCTACCTTTTTCTGTATCAAAAAGGTGTAACTCATCACCTGCCGCCATGTTCCACTCGTTTACCTCGGTTGGGGTAATATGAAGTTTCGCCTGTGTGGCAACATTGCCATCCGGATAAAATAAATGAGCGACATTGTAGAGTTTGTCATTTTTCCGTATGACATGGGTACCGCCGATAATATGCGTCTTTGTTTTAACGGCTAAGCTTGTAAATAGATCAAGGTACTGCACTGTAAAGTCAGAAAGCTCATTGATGGAAAGTGGCTCCCCCTTATCGTTGCCTATTGATAACAGTTGCGTCGTAAAAAACTCAGGGAATAAAATAAAATCCGTCTCGAACTCTAGGGCAGCTCGTACGTAATGGTCTACTTGCTGAGCAAAGTCCTCAAATGATCGAATCGTATGAAGATGGTATTGAACAGTTGATACACGTAGTTTCATATGGACCCCCTTACTATTTTTACATAATATTACCAATGTACTACTAGCAATAATAGTATGTTTTTCAGTTTATTTCAATGCGTATTTGGAAATGCATCAGTAACTCACGTATATTGTGAAGATTTTCACTTATACTAACGTGGCAAAATGTAAGTAGAAGAGAATGATTTTATTAAAAGAAAACGATATTTATAGTAATAAAACGACGAATCAAGGGTACTAAGTGATATATGTACATGCACCAAGGTAAGACGCATGGCATTTTGAGTAAAATTCTACTGCATTAAACGTTGGAAAGGATGATACCTATGAATAAAAAGTGGAATAAGCAGTTTATTGGTGGCGAATGGAGAGAAGGAAACAGCGAAAGAGTATACGTAGACCAGAATCCTTACAACGAGGAAACGATTGCGGAAATTCGATTGGCTAATGAAAAAGATATAGATGAGGCGTATCAAGCAGCCAAAGAAGCACAAAAAGAATGGGAACAGGTCAATGCCTATCAAAGGCAAGCGATTATAGAAAAAGCTGCCCAAATCGTAGAGCGAAAAAGAGAAGAAATCGTGCAAATTTTAGTGGAGGAAAATGGGGCCTCCCATACAAAGGCCAATATTGAAATTAGTGGCGCGATTGGCATTATGAAAGAGGCTGCAACGTTTCCTCTCCGGATGCATGGGAAAATCATGCCATCCATTATTCCTGGGAAAGAGAACCGAGTGTATCACAATCCAGCTGGGGTTGTGGGGATTATTAGTCCATTTAACTTCCCGTTCCATTTAACGATGCGTTCCCTTGCTCCTGCTTTGGCAACTGGTAATGGGGTTGTACTTAAACCGGATTTACAGACGATGATTTCAGGTGGACTTATTTTAGCTGAAATTTTTGAGGAGGCCGGCATTCCTAAAGGATTGTTGAATGTTACAGTTTGTAGCTCATCTGAAATTAAAGATACATTTGTTGAGCATCCTATTCCTCAAATTATTTCTTTTACCGGTTCTACAGAAGTAGGACGCCATATTGGAGAGGTATGCGGAAGAAACTTAAAACGTGTAGCTCTAGAACTTGGCGGGAACAATGTCATGCTCGTCTTGAAGGATGCTGATGTTCAAAGAGCAGCTGCTTCTGCCGCATTCGGAAAATTTTTAAACAGCGGACAGATTTGTATGTCGCTGAATCGGATTGTTGTTGAACGTCCAGCGTACGATACGTTTATTAAAGCATTTGTGGATAGAGCATCCAAAATTAAATATGGGGATCCAAAAAACGATGATGTGGTTGTCGGTCCTCTTATTAATAATAAACAAATCGAACGAATTCAGAGATTAATCGACCAAAGTATTGAAAAAGGAGCAGAATACGCCCTTCAAGGGGAAGTGAAAGGTAATGTACTAGCTCCAACTATATTGACGAATGTTACAAATGATATGCCGATAGCACAGGAGGAAATTTTCGGACCTGCTGTAGGTGTGATCGTTGTAGATAGTGAGGAAGAGGCCATTCGCGTTGCCAATGACAGTGACTATGGACTGAGCGGTGCCGTTCATGCCGGTACAACAGAACATGGTGTTGAAGTAGCTAAACAGATTATTACAGGAATGATTCACGTCAACGATCAGGGAGTCAATGATGAACCGATCGTTGCCTTTGGCGGAGAGAAAGCTTCAGGATTAGGCCGATATGGCGGCGAATGGGCAATCCATGAATTTACAACAACAAAATGGATTTCTGTTCAGACAGACCCACGTGAGTATCCGTTTTAAAATTTATATCAATAAGATTAGACCTAATCAACATTTTTGATTGGGTCTTTTATTTTTCAGGATTAAAACGCTTTTCGGATAATGAGTCTTTTGGTACATTCTCGACTAGAGTTTTTATATAAACATAAATTAATTGAAATCAAAAAAATTAGGAATTGAGTTGTACTATATAAAAGAGTATTGTTAAGATAGGCTTATTGAAACAGTAGTAAATAAATTCCTATTTTATTAGTTAATAGGTACAAAGTGAATATATTATGGTTAAAAGAGTAAATTAATAAAAAAGTGAGAAATTTAAATCATAGATATATAGAACTAATTTCCAATCTCGTGATATAATGGTATGTGGAACATAAGGTCTATTGATTGGTGATTTAATTGTGAGGTAAAAAATGAAAAAAACATCATTGTTACAAGAAGAAAAGAATTCCACGATTCTATTTTTATGGTTATTTTATGCTGTATTTTTTGTTTATGAAATCTTTTATTATAACCTTTTCCCAGCATTTCCGTGGATAGATGTAGATGCAAGGGATTCAGAATGGTTCGATTTTATGTTTGTGAAATATGGAGTTATAATTGCGCTCATCCCATTATGTATTTATTTAATAAAGAAGGGAAAAGCAGAACCTTTAAAATACATAGTATTTTTTGGTTATTTTTTAACTAATGTAATTTCGGATATATTGTATTATAAAGACAGTACGCTTACTTATACTAGTGGAAACATGGTAGAACTTGTAATGATTCTTTTCTCTCCAATCTTTGTGAATAAGAAATTTACATATTTTATAACAGGTGGTTTATTATTGAAATATATATTGGTAGGTTTATTCATACAGGATCCATTGGTTTTGTTTCCGATTAGTATCATGATTGTACTATCATTTATTTCCTTTTTATTACTACACCGCTTTTTAAATTATATTAAAGCATTAAAGTACTCATACGACGAACAATTGGAAGGTATTGTTAAAGGTGTCATTGCTATATTGGAGTTGAAGGATCCCTATACTCGTGGGCATAGTGAACGGGTTGCTGCCTATGCAATGAACATGGCAGAAGCTACAGGGAAATTTAAACCATCCGAATTAAATAATTTTTATTATGCCTGCTTGCTTCATGATATTGGAAAGGTTAATATACCGGACTCAATTTTGACAAAGTCTGGTATATTGACAGATGAAGAATATGATATAATCAAGACACATCCTGTAGTTGGGGCTGAAGCTATTCGGGAAGTTGAAGGCATTGCTGATAATATTGATGTCATTTACCATCATCATGAAAGATGGGATGGAAAAGGGTATCCGGATGGACTGGCTGGAGATGATATTCCTTTTTTAGCGAGAATTACGGCGGTTGCCGATGCTTTTGATGCAATGACTTCATCCAGATCCTATCGTCCTGCTCTTCAATTGGAAGAGGCACATCAACGAATTCTCGATGGGCAAGGGAGCCAGTTCGATCCACAACTGATAGAAATATTTAGACAGATATACCCGGAATGGATGAAAATTTCTAAAATATATAGTAAGGGTATGGACATGAGAGGAGGGGAAAAACATGAAAATTCGCAAACTAAATAAAATTAAAGTTACTTGCTGGTGGTGTTGGTGGACTCCGAAAGCATGAGTAAGGAAGTTTTAGGATGCTAGAATTATAGCATCCTATTTTAATTTGTAGAGGAGGCTATACGTTGAAGGTATCCTTGCATTCCGAAATAACGTTATATCCGTTATCCATTCGAAAAGATAAAAAACATTATATTGTAGAGGAGCCGATTTCCGGAGATTTCTTTGAATTACCTGAGATTGGTGTTGATGCCATCAAACGTTTGGAACAAGGTGAGGAACTCGTTTCCATTGAACATGCATTAAAAAATTCGTATCCAGAGGAAGAAGTGGATATTGTTGATTTTGTAGAACAGCTGTTGGAGTTAGGGCTTGTTCAAGAAGTGGATGGTGTGCTCGTAAAAAAAGAGCAGTCAGGATCCTCGTCACGTTCTGCTGGTTTCTTATGGATTCCGCAATCGGTGGGGCGTCTATTTTTTAATGGAGCGATGAATAAGATCTACTTGCTTCTGCTCATTGCAAACATCATTATTCTCATACTGAACCCGGAACTTTTTCCTCATTACAAAGATATCTTCCTTTTCGATTCTATGGTACTGAATATCCTTATGTATCTATCAATTTCTTTAGTATTAATTTTAATTCATGAATTCGGACATATTTTTGCCATTCGATCACATGATTTGCTTGCTAAATTAAGTATTGGAAATCGGCTGATATTTATAGTTTTTGAAACAGATCTCACTCAAGCTTGGAAGCTCGAGCCAAAAAAGAGAAATATCCTGTACCTTGCCGGAATATCTTTCGAGCAGGTAATTCTTTTCCTTTCATTCGGTGTAATGCTTCTTTTTCCGGATTCGAGCATTATAGGAATTCTTGGGATTATCGTGTTGGATATTTTCATTAAGTTTATTTATCAATGCTGTTTCTATATGAAAACAGATGTTTATTATGTTGTGGGAAATATAACAGGCTGTTATAACTTAATGGAAAACGGCAAAATCTATTTGAATTCTCTATTTAAAAAAAATCGAAAAGATGGAGAAAATTATAAAGAGATATTCCAAAATGAATGGAATTTGATTCGTCTGTATAGTGTATTCTACATAGTTGGAGTAGTTTTAACATTAATTCTAGCAGTTATGTATTTTGTACCTCAGCTTAATTTTACGTACTCTACTATTTATATGAACCTTCTCGGAGCAGGTGATCGTGCCGCGTTTTGGGATGCCATAGCATTTTTTGTAATGACCATGTTAATGCTTATTATGCTTGTTTTTGTAGCAAGAAAACAGAAGCATGAAAACTGAAGGAAATCGCTAAACTTGTATAGTCCAAGTTTAGCGATTTTTTATTTGTTTTCCGAAAATTTAAATTATTTTAAAAACCTACTTGACGAATAAGAATTAAATCGGTACGATACTGTTAACACTTTTAAAGTTAAGTAGTTTACTAGGGATTGAATAAGTGAACGACTACTTTAAAAAATAATTTAATAAAGTGCTGATTAGACAACTAAAGGTGCTAAAAATACGTATCTCTCACCAAACACATTGGAGGAGGCTGTATTTTTAGTGCCTTTTCTTTTTAACTTCTGTTAAAAGGTTGTCTAGGAAGGAGGAATTTAATCAACGTAAACAATGGATAACTATTGAATGGTCATTTATTAAAACTAAAATACACGATTAACTTGAAAAAATAATGAAAAGGGAGCGGTATATATGGGAAATCCAACAATTCATCCGACAGGGGCAACAATTTACAATCCAGAAAAGGCGGCAAGCGGTTTTACAATTTTCCAGGCAGCAAATGAAGGTGCATTACTGATTGATATGAACGGGAAAGAAGTTCATTTATGGAAAGGGCTACGCGGCTTCCCGAACAAAGTATTTCCAGGTGGTTTTGTGCTTGGGCACACGTTTAACCGTGATCCACAGTACGGTTTCCAAGATGAGGGCGATTTAGTACAAATTGATTTTGAAGGTAATGTTGTATGGAAATTTGACAAGCATCAGTTTATCGAAGATCCGGGTCACGAAGCAAGATGGGTTGCACGAGCGCACCACGACTATCAGCGTACGGGCAGTCCTGTTGGATATCCGGCACCTGGTCAGGAGCCGCAAACAACAGGTGGAAATACATTGATTTTGGTTCACCGTGATGTAGTGGAAGAAAAAATCTCTAAACACCCATTATTGGATGATGCATTCATTGAGGTTGATTGGGAAGGTAATATTGTATGGGAATGGAACGCATATGAGCATTTCGATGAGCTTAACTTTAGTGAGGAAGCGAAAAAGGCAATTTATGAGGAGCCGAATCGACGTTTCTTTGGTAATCATTCTGGCGACTGGCTTCACATTAATTCCATTTCATTAGTTGGCCCGAACCGACATTATGATAATGGAGATGAGCGTTTCCATCCGGACAACATTATTTGGGATGCTCGTGAGGCAAACATTATCGCGATCACAAGTAAAGAAACAGGGAAAATCGTATGGCAACTTGGTCCGGATTATGACACACCGGAGACGAAACATTTAGGATGGATTATCGGACAGCACCATGCACATATCATCCCAAAAGGTTTGCCAGGTGAGGGCAATGTTTTAGTTTTTGATAACGGAGGATGGGGAGGATACGGCGCACCAAGTCCAAACTCGGTTGACGGTAATAAAGTTGCGATCCGCGATCATTCCCGCATTTTGGAAATCGATCCAATTACACTTGAAATTGTATGGCAATATACTGGGCTTGAAGCGAAGTTTTCGGTACCAACCGATTCCTATAAATTCTACAGTCCTTATATTAGTTCGGCACAGCGTTTGGAAAATGGCAATACGCTTATTACAGAAGGCTCGAATGGACGTATTTTTGAAGTAACGGCAGACCATGAAATTGTATGGGAATATATTTCTGCCTATAAAAATGAACGAGGGTCAAATATGGTTTACCGCGCATATCGTGTTCCATACAACTGGGTACCTCAACTGGAAACACCTGTTGAAGTAGAAATCAAGCCAATTGATGTGAAAGATTTCCGTGTGCCGAATGCAGCAGAAGGCGGTGCACATTCGGTTGCTGAGATTAAAGAAGCCTTCTCTTATGGAGAAGGAGCACTTTGTGTTGCGCGTTATGATGAGACAGTGGAGAAGAAAATTACAACATAAATTCTCTGAAATAATTCCTAGTATAAAAATAAAATTAGTTAGCTAATGGAAAGAGTGAGAATATGAAATTAAAAGGATCGATACATTTACTGCTCTTATTAGTAACAGCGCTTATATTGGCGGCATGCGGTAATAATGCAAATTCAGCCAATGCTGGCGGCAAAACAATTCGGGCAGCGATTGATACAGCAGCAGGGGGCTCATTCCAAATTCGGGCCGCTGCTAATAACAGTTACTTTGCGGATAGAGAATTGAATGTAGAGGTTTCCAATTTTGCCTACGGAATCGATACTGTGAACGCTGTTTTAACTAAGCAGGCAGATACAGGATTGGCAGCAGATTATGCATTATTGAACTCACTAGGGAAAGGTGATTTCGTAGTTGTTTCATCACTGACAGGGAGCGATGAGCAATTCAATTCTGTCAGTCTGTCGGAAATTTTGGCAGTAAAGGGCATAGAAGTACCAGGGGATATTAAAGGTAAAAAAATCGGTGTTGCAAAAGGAACGGTATTTGAATATCAATGGGCTAAATACTTAGAGCACTACAGTATTAGCGAGACCGATATTAAATATGTACCGTACAGTACACCTGATGAAGCTATCGTCGGAATGAAAAAAGGAGATATCGATGTTGTTATTGGATCGGGTGCCTTAATAGAGAAATTCAAAAATATTGATGGTGTGCATGAAATCGACCGATTGAGTTCTGTACCTGATTTAGGTGTATCGAGCTATTTAATTGTTGACCGTAAATTTGCAGAAGCAAATTCAGAAGAAATCGGAAAGTTCCTTGAAGGCATTGAACAAGGAGTTGAGTATGTAAAGGGGAATCCGGAAGGTACTGCGGACATCGGCTATAAAGATTTAAAAATCGCAAAAGAAGACATACTGCTTGATTTAAAACGAGTGAACTATACGCTCGGTTTTACGAAAGAAGATTATACACATTTATCCAATATGAAAGAGTATTTGCTGGAGCGCGGTATTTTGGATGAAGATTTTGATTTGCATGAAAAGCTGTATCTAGATCCGGCGAAGCAAGTATTGAAAGACAAGGTAACTTACTAACTAAGGGGGAAAAGGCAATGCTGAATACGATAACAGAAGAAGCAATTGTAATTAAAAATGGTGCCAAAACATTTCAAACAGATGTTGAAAATCCGACGTATGTATTAAAAAATGTAGATTTATCGATTAAGAAGGGCGAGTTTTATGTACTTCTCGGACCAAGTGGCTGTGGTAAATCGACATTGCTGAATATTATTGCGGGATTTTTGGATTTGTCGGTTGGAGAATTGCAAATTGTGACTTCTCGTGAAGAAAACCGAGATGGACGTGGTTTCGTTTTTCAGTCAGCGGATTCAGCTTTGTTTCCTTGGTTAACTGTTGAGGAGAATATTTCATTTGGCTTAAAAATGAAGAAGGTGCCTGCAGAAAAACGAAAAAAGGTAGCCAATACTTTCATAAAGCTAACGGGTTTACTTGGCCATGCGAAAAAGTTTCCTGATAATTTGTCGGGCGGAATGAAGCAGCGTGTACAGCTTGCCCGTGTTTTGGCAAACGAGCCGGAAATCTTATTAATGGATGAGCCGTTTGGGGCACTGGATGCGATGACACGACGAACGATGCAAAATGAGCTCATTCGAATTTGGAAAGAAACAAATAAAACCGTTATCTTTGTGACACATGACATTCAGGAAGCGATTCTTTTAGGTCAGAAGATTGGCATTATGTCTGTCGGTCCGAATTCACGAATTGAAACGACTTATGACGTAAACCTGCCTTATCCTCGAGATATAACAAGTGTTGATTTCAACAACCATTATAAGCAAGTTCAGACACATTTTGAGGACTTCACCATTTAATAATAGCTTTGATTAAAAATAAAGGAGGCAGCTTATGACGACGATTGAACTGAAAAAAGGACAGCAAGTGGCACCTGTCGCAAAGGTAAAAAAGAAAAGCCGAATAGGTAAATTGATTTTACAGTCTGGTATTATCGGCTGGTTATTCATTCTGCTCGTATGGCAAATTGCATCGATGTTTTCCGAACCGATGTTTTTGCCAAGCCCCTATTTAACATTGATCGGGGCGATTGAAATTGCCAGTGATGGGACATTGTTTCTCTATATGGGTTACAGTTTTTTACGGGTACTGGCAGGATGGATACTCGGGCTATTAATTGCTGTACCATTTGGCCTGCTTATAGGAACGAACAAGTTTGTGCGGGCACTGTTTGAACCGGTTATTAACTTTGTGCGTTTCATCCCGCCGCTTGCATTCATTACACTATTTATGCTGTGGTTTGGGATTGGCGAACAGTCAAAAGTTTTTTTAATTGTTTATGCAACATTTTTTGTCATTACGATTAATACATTAACAGGGGTCCTATCCATTTCAAATGATAAATTATTATCTGCTAAAAGTATGGGAGCTTCGAAATTCCAAACGCTTATTTATGTCGTTATTCCTGCAACAATCCCGTACATATTCACAGGTGCGAAGCTTGCAATGGGTTCATCGTTCATGGCGATTGTCGGTGCAGAAATGGTTGCTGCAAATGAAGGGATCGGTTTTATGATCTGGAATGCACGACTGTACTTTAAAACAGATTGGATTTTTGTAGGGCTTGTCGTACTTGGGTTAATGGGCTTTGTTATGGACCGGATTTTCGCATATACAGGACGCAAGCTGCTTGGTCGCTATAAAGTTGTGTAACATAAATTGGGCTAAACGAATTTGTTTAGCTTATTTTTATGAAAGACTTTAAGAGCAAATAACAACTAATCGGTTTGTACTATTAATCTAATTATTCATATTTTTTTACTTGGTTTTATTGATTTGTAGAAAATTTCCATGTATCATATGGTTTATTATACAAATATTGGACTTTCATTTTCACAAAGGAGAGTAAATTAATGGGGAAAGTATATATTGTAGGGGCAGGACCTGGTGATGTCAATTTAATCACCGTAAAAGGCTTGCGTTGTATACAAGAAGCAGACGTAATTTTATATGATCGATTAATTAACAATGAGTTGCTTTCTTATGCAAAGCGAGGAGCACAGTTAATATTTTGCGGGAAATTGCCGAACCGTCATGCAATGATTCAGGAAAATATCAACTTATCATTAGTTCATCATGCTCTGCAAGGTAAAACGGTGACCCGATTAAAAGGTGGCGATCCATTCGTTTTTGGACGTGGTGCTGAAGAAGCGGAAGAGTTAGCGGAAAATGGAATACCTTTTGAAATCGTGCCGGGAATTACATCAGGCATTGCGGCTCCGGCTTATGCAGGTATACCGGTTACACATCGGGAATTGGGCTCCAGTTTTGCGATTGTCACAGGACATATGCGTGAAGGAAAGGACGATTCCATTCAATGGGAGAGTCTGGCAAAGGGCATTGATACACTTGCCATCTATATGGGAGTAGGCAATTTGCCGTATATTTGCCGACAACTTTTAACGTATGGACGTGACGCATCGACACCTGTTGCATTAGTACATATGGGAACTTTTGAGCAACAGCAGACGGTTACAGGCACACTTGGTACGATCGTTGATATTGCTAGAGCAAACGATGTAGAAAATCCAAGCATCATTATCGTGGGAGAAGTCGTAGCGTTACGAGAAAAAATAGCCTGGTATGAGCAAACCGTACAACAGGATAAAAGATTGAAAGAAAAAATTGTGTAAAGCAGGAAGCAGGTGACTCTGATGAAGGCAATTTTGTATGTTGGGCACGGAACACGATTGAAGAAAGGTGTTGAAGAAGCAATACGTTTTCTTGATAAAACAAAGTCTTTTTTAGAAGCCGAAATTCAGGAAACCGCCTTCTTGGAACTAGTCAAGCCGAATATTATTGAAGGCGTTATAAATTGTGTCAATCAAGGTGCAACACATATATCAGTTGTCCCGATTTTATTATTAACGGCTCAGCATGCAAATGAAGATATACCTGCTGAAATAAAAATCGCAAAAGAACGTTTCCCGCATGTAACCTTTAAAATCGGACGCCCTTTTGGAATTCATTCAGCCTTAATTGAGACAGTTTATGAAAGAATTGCTGAACAACAGATTCCGATCAATGCTGATGCAGAAGTTATATTGATCGGCAGAGGAAGCAGCGACAATGCCGTTGTGAGAGATATGGCGATAATCAGTGAACAGCTAAAGGCAACTTACGGCTTCCGGGAAGTAAAATCTTGTTTTTTATATGGTGCAGGTCCGTCTTTTGATCAGGCATTAATCAAGCTGAAATCAAAGCAGACGAAGCAAGTTTTTATTGTACCTTATTTATTGTTTTCAGGACTTTTAAGTGTAGGAATCGAAAAGAAAATACGGGCGCTTGACCTTGATCCAACTTCCGTTATTTTATGTAACCATTTGGGCTATAACGAAAAAGTACGGAATGTTTTGCTGGAAAGAGTGCAAGAGGTCATCTGAAAATTAGGAGGCATTTAATTATGACGAAACCAAAAGATATTTCCGAAACGATTGAGAAAATTAAAGATACGGTTGCATCAGTTAAATATGGAACAGTGACTTTAGTTATTCAGGACGGTCATGTTGTACAAATTGAAAAAAACGAAAAAATAAGATTGAAATAAAAACAACATTCGCGAGGTGGAATTTTTGACGTTAAATCTGCATAATAGCCCATTTTCCGAGGCACAGACAAAATTAATCAATGAGCTTTATCCAACATTAACGGACTATCAAAAAGTTTGGTTGAACGGTTATTTAAGCGCAATACAAACAATTGGAGATTCCAGTCAGCCGCTTGAAGTAACGGTTACTGAACAAGGGCAAACCGTTGCAGTACTGGAAGCAGTCAAACAGGAGGCAACCATTTTATACGGTTCACAAACAGGGAACGCACAACGGGTTGCTAGTAAACTGAAAACGGCTTTAGAGTCACAGGGGGTTGAGGTCGCTCTTTCTGCAATGTCCGATTTTAAAGTGAATAATCTGAAAAAACAGAAAAATATTTTCATCATTACAAGTACACATGGTGAAGGCGATCCACCGGATAATGCAATCTCCTTCCATAGCTTCCTATATGGTAAACGTGCGCCTAAACTGGAGGATGTATCTTTCTCTGTTTTATCGTTAGGCGATAGCTCGTATGAATTTTTCTGTAAGACAGGAATGGATTTTGATGAGCAATTAGAAAAATTGGGCGGAAAGCGTCTAGTACCCCGCTTTGATTGTGATTTGGATTATGACGATCTTGCATCAGAGTGGATCGGGAGTATCGTAGAAGCAATGGCAAAAAATACGCCGAACAAACAGCTGGAAGTACAAATAAACCCGGTTGCGGTAAATGCAATTGAAGAATCCGTATACAACAAAAATAATCCCTTTTATGCGGAAGTGCTGGAAAGCATCAATTTAAATGGCCGCGGATCGAATAAGCATACGCAGCATTTGGAGCTTTCATTGGAAGGGTCCGGTTTGACTTATGAACCGGGAGACAGTGTCGGCATTCTTCCGGAAAATGATGCAAACTTAGTAACTGCATTACTTCTATCGCTTGGCTTTGAAGGATCAGAAATAGTATCTGTGAAAAACCAGTCTAAAACATTAAGTGAAGCGCTCACTTCCCATTTTGAAATTACCGTACTGTCAAAACCATTATTACAAAAGCTGGCTGCCTTTTCAACGAATGAAGAGCTTAAAAAGTTGCTGGTAGATGATGTCAAGTTGAAAGAATATATTTATGGACGCGACTTGCTGGATGTTGTGCAAACATTTGGTCCTTTCAACTGGACTGCTCAGCAATTTGTTGAACAGCTTCGTAAAAATCCAGTACGCCTATATTCGATTGCAAGCAGCCAAAAGGCGAACGAAGAAGAAGTGCATTTAACAATCGGTAAAGTTTTCTATGAAGTAGATGAACGTGAGCGTCTAGGTGTTATTTCGGGGCAAGTGACAGAACGAATTGAAATTGGGGATAAAGTTCCGGTATATATTCATAAAAACCCGAATTTCCGTCTGCCTGAAGATACAACACCAATTATTATGATTGGTGCCGGTACAGGCATTGCGCCGTACCGTTCATTTTTGGAAGAACGTGCTGAAGAAGGAATCGAAAGCAATGCATGGCTGTTTTTCGGTGACCAGCATTTTGTTACAGATTTCCTGTATCAGACGGAACTGCAGCGCTGGCTCAAAGATGGGACATTGACGAATTTATCTGTGGCCTTTTCACGCGATACTGAACAGAAAGTCTATGTACAGCATCGACTGCTTGAAAACGCTGCAGAAGTATATAGATGGATAAACGAAGGTGCGGTTATCTACGTATGTGGTGATGAGAAACATATGGCACATGATGTGGATCAGACATTGCGCAAAATTGTTGCGGAACAGGGCGGCAAAACGGATGAAGAAGTTTCATTATTTTTTAATGAGCTTAAAAGTCAAAAACGTTATCAGCGAGACGTTTATTAAACTATTTAGCTTGTAATTGACCGTTAATTTTAACAGAGATTGGAGAGAGACATATGAGCCAGAAAATCGTAATCCCCCCACAACCGGGGAAACCGAATGATGTCGAACGAATTAAAGATGAAAGTAATTATTTGCGGGGAACTTTAGAAAAAACAATGCAGTATCCAATTAGTTCAGGAATTCCAGATGATGATAATCGTCTCATGAAATTTCATGGCAGCTATTTGCAGGATGATCGGGATTTACGTACAGAACGTGAACGACAAAAGCTGGAGCCAGCCTATCAATTTATGGTCCGTGTTCGAACTCCAGGAGGTGCGGCAACACCGGAACAGTGGCTTGTAATGGACGAGATGGCGGAAAAGTACGGGAATGGGTCACTAAAGTTAACGACTCGTCAGGCATTCCAGGTGCATGGCATTTTAAAATGGAATGTCAAAAAGTATATGCAGGAAATTCATGAAGTACTGCTTGACTGTATCGCTGCATGCGGTGACGTAAACCGAAATGTGATGTGTAATGTTAACCCGAATCAATCAGAATTTCATGAAGAAGTATATAATTGGTCGGCGAGGTTAAGTGAACATTTACTGCCTCGTACTCGTGCATACCATGAACTATGGCTCGATGGGGAAAAAGTTTACGGTGGAACACAAGATACAGAAATAGAGCCGGTTTACGGTGCCCTGTATTTACCGCGTAAATTTAAAATCGGTATTGCCGTTCCTCCGAGCAATGATATTGATGTATTTTCTCAGGATATTGGTTTTATTGCCGTTGCTGAAAATGACAAGCTGCTAGGCTTTAATGTCGCGGTAGGCGGCGGGATGGGTATGACACATGGTGATAAAGAAACATACCCGCAATTAGGCCGTTTAATCGGTTATATTCCAAAAGAACGTCTGCTTGAAACAGCCGAGAAAATTTTAACAATTCAACGCGACTACGGAAATCGGGCGGAACGTAAAAAAGCCCGCTTTAAATATACGGTGGATGCAAAGGGTTTGGATTTTATTAAACAAGAGCTGCATCATCGTTTAGGGTGGGAGCTTGAAGAAGTAAGACCGTACAAATTCAATCGTACAGGAGATGAGTACGGCTGGATAAAAGGCAAAAATGGAAAATGGAATTTTACATTATTCATCCAAAATGGCCGTATTAAAGATTTTGATGATTATCAAATAAAAACAGGCTTGCGTGAAATTGCGAAAGTGCATACAGGGGTTTTCCGTTTAACACCAAACCAGAATCTTTTGATCGCAGATGTAACACCACAGAAAAAAACAGTCATTGATAAGCTATTAAAAGCTTACAACATTACGGACGGTGCACATTACTCAGCACTGCGCCGCAGTTCAATTGCCTGTGTATCATTACCGACATGTGGCTTGGCAATGGCAGAGGCGGAGCGTTATTTGCCTTCGTTAATTACAAAAATTGATGAAATACTGGCGGATAACGGGCTGCGTGAAACCGAAATCGGTATTCGTATGTCAGGGTGTCCGAACGGCTGTTCACGTGCAGCAATGGGCGAAATCGGCTTTATCGGAAAAGGACCTGGCAAATATAATTTATACTTAGGCGGCGATTTTAAAGGACAGCGCCTAAATAAAATCTACAAAGAAAATATTGGTGAAGAAGAAATATTGAGTATCCTTGCGCCAATTTTTTCTGAGTATGCAAAAGAGCGTATCGAAGGTGAACATTTCGGTGATTTCACGATACGTAAAGGTTATGTAGAAGCAGTAACGGATGGCCGACAATTTCATGAACCAAGCGAAGTGCGAAGCTGACGATGTTTTCAATGATGGTCGATATACGAAATAGAAAAGCGGTTGTAATAGGAGGCGGAAAAATCGCAACTAAGCGAATCGAGTCGTTATTACGCTTCCAACCGAATATTACAGTTGTAAGTCCAGTGCTTGAGGCAAGTTTGCATGCCCTTGTTAAAAGTGGTGAAATCGAGCATATTGCTAGAGCATTCCAAATTGGTGATGTGCAAGGAGCCCTTCTCGTCATTGCCGCTACAGATGATGCAGCGGTAAATCAACTGGTTAAAGAAAGCTGCCACACCAATCAGCTTATTAATATTGTCGATGATCCTGCAAATAGTTCGTTTCATTTTCCGGCAATGTATGAGAAAAATGAAATTACGATCGCGGTGACGACGAGTGGTATTAGCCCGATGCTCGCCAAAAATCTGCGCGACGACTTCGCAGCCATTGTTGATGGGATTGAACCGGAATACTTATTATTTTTAAAGGAAGTTCGGCAACTGGTAAAAGTGAGTAAATTCGCAAAAGAGCAGAAGCATAAGCTGTTAAAGGATTGCTTGGAAGAAAGGTATCAATCCAATTCGATTCAACGGAAAATTTTTCTGGAAAAGATGTTTGATTCCTACTAAAATCCACAAAATAATAAAGGAGCAGTCACAATTGACTGCTTCTTTTTTTATTTCCATATTTGTAACAAAAAATGGGTAAAGTATTAGAAAATCAATTACAGAATAAGACAAATTTAATTATGTTATATTAAATAAAAGGTAAGTAACTTTTAACTTAATAACTTTTATCGGATATAAAGATATGTAAATAAGAATGGAGGTAATTTCATGGTAATACCACTCCAGGAATTACAGATGTATAAAAATTTTCAGGAACTTGCCAATGATGTATTAGAACTAGCTAAAGAAATTATGCCTGACAAATTGATTTATTTAAGCTCATTCACTGAGAGTGAGCAAGTTATTCTTCAACTTTCAAATTCAGATACACATATTTATTTGACTGAAGGCATCGCAATAAAGCTTAATCAAACGGCCTGTAATCTAATTGATTTTGAAAAAAATCAACCGTTAATATTTGAGGATATTAGTAAAGAAACTGATTTTGAAGAACTGAAAATAATAAGTGAAAGAATTAATATCAACGCTTATTTGGGTATTCCAATTTCCCTTGCAAATGGTGAAAAGTTTGGAACATTATGTGTGGTAGATCATGATGCCGCTCGCTTTGATACAAAAAGTGTCAGTTTGCTTCAAAAGATAGCGAAGATGTTTTCGTACTATTTATTGTTGGAAAAACTGGCCTATAAAGATTCATTGACAGGGCTTTACAATAGGGAATTTCTTTTTGCGTTTTTCAAAGAATATTCAAAATTAGGAGGGACTTTATTCTTTCTTGATTTGGACGGGTTTAAAAAGGTAAATGATCTGCATGGTCATAATGAAGGGGATCAGATCCTTAAAAGTGTAGCATTAAGAATTCAAAAATTTATAAAAGATCAGGAAAATGTATTTGCAGTGAGGTTGGGGGGGGATGAGTTTATTATTAATTTCCCGCTTATTTCTTCTAAAAAAGAAACTGCCAAGCAGGCTGATAAACTTCTTGAGTGTCTAAATACATGGGATTACGAATATCAGCTTTCCGCAAGTATCGGCATAGTTCAATATGTGGCAGAAGATACTTCCTCTCTTGGAACAATACTAGAACATGCGGACAATGCTCTATATCAAGCAAAAGTTGCAGGCAAGAACACGTATAAGTTTTTTGGGGATTAATGGTTTTTGGCGGAAAATCACGTTTGGAAATAAAAGATAAATAAAAAAACCGAATTCGCTAAAAATCGTAATTCGGTTTTTTATTATGCACAACAATAGCTGCCTGGTGGGACCACAGACGGTCATGTATCGGCATACCTAAACCATGCTCCAGGATTTGAACGAGCTTTATTATTTAAACGTTGAGCTTTAAAAGTTAAGAGCTTTGAAATTTAAAATTTCAGGTTTGAACTTTATGCTTTGACCTTTTTTATTGAAAGTTCAATTATTAATTGTAGGTTGAGGGACTGTTTGGTTGTTTTAACTCGCACACAGTCAAAGCACGAGCGCCGATCCGTTTACTGTTTTCGCTATGCTATGCATATTAGTTAAATCTCAATAAATGTTGTGGCATTTGATTCTGATAATACAGCGTCAACTTCTGACTCAAATTCCTCGATTTTCGCTGCAAGTTCATCGATGATTTTCTTTACTTGCATCGGGTCTATCAGTTCGTATTCATTGCGCTTCATAAAAGTATCTGTGTGGAGCCTTACTTCCTCTGAAGATGATTGCTTTTCCTTACTGCCTAAAATATTAATTAAATAGTTTTCAAGCTTTTCGGGAAGTGCTTCATTAGCAGCTGTTACTTCCTCAATCGCTTCAAAATATTGTCGGCGCAAGTGATTCAGCAACTCCTTCTCATATGCAATCGATTGTTTCCGTTCAATTGCTTCAGCCACTGTCATTTCAGTTGCACCAATTTTAACGATTGTATTGGCATTCGATTCAACAACGAGTGCTTTCATTTTATTGCGGTATTGAATTAGGCTTGTGACCTTGTCATACGATCCCTGCATTTCCTTTTTGTATTCATCAATAGACATACCTTCAATTTTTTCATTGCTTTTACGGTTTGCTCGAGTCAGCACTACACGGTAGGTCGCCGATTGGATCCGTTCATTAAGCATTTTTAACTCAGACAGTGCACGGTGCAGCGATATTCTTTTCGTCTCCATGATGAACCTCCATACAATAAAAATTTAGTAGTTTCTACTATAGCATAAAGAGGGCCCATACTGCCTGGTAATCAATAAAAAACCAATAGTCTCTTTTGAAAGCTTTTGCGGTAGAATGTACAGAATAAATGCTCTTTAAACAACTACCTGGTATGTAGTGCATAGTATAATAGAAAAAGGTTATAGGAAAGGTGGAAGCTCTTGTATCACCAACAAATGATGTTTCAACCAGTCGCTAACAGACGGGAAATGACCGTTACAGGGAATGGTGAAATCGTTGCTCAGCCTGATTATGCGCAAGTACAAATCGAAGTTCGGACGCAAGGGGAAAATGTCAGCACGATTCAGCGGGAGAATGCGGTCATTATGAATCGTGTTATAGATTCACTAATGGCTTTAATGATTCCAAAAGAATCGATTCAGACGACTGTTTACAATATCTTTCCAATGTATGATTTCATAGATGGAAGACAGGTGCTAAGAGGCTATGAGGTACAAAACGCCATAACAGTGAAAATAGCCGATATTGGTCAAGTAGGTACGGTAATTGATACGGCAATTCGAAATGGTGCAAACCATGTCTCCGCTATCGAGTTTAAAATAACGGATACAGATGTTTACTACCGGCAGGCACTCCAGTTTGCTCTGATCGATGCCGTGGGTAAAGCAACAGCTATGGCTAAAACGATGCGCGTCACATTACACACGGTGCCGGTGGAAATAATCGAAGAGCAAACGATTGCCCCGATTCCGTACAAAGCGATGCAGTTAAGCAGCCAACAGGTAGTGACACCGATAGAACCTGGAACAATAACAGTAAGCGCATCAGTTCGTGTAAAGTTTAGTTATTAGAAAAATTATATTGCATTCTATAATACTTTAACCGTCTAGAAAAATAGCGGTTAAGGTATTTTTTATTGCGGCAGTTTTCATCCTAAGCTCTCTTCTTTTTATATTCAAGCATGTTTTACCTGCCTGTACATAAAGTATCTATGATAAATAGAAATATAAAGAAGGTGCGAATTGAAAAAGAGTATTCAAATTGCAGGGGCGTTTGTCAGTTTAGTTGTCGGTGCAGGTTTTGCTTCGGGACAGGAGATTATGCAGTACTTTACAAGCTTTGGGTTAATGAGTGTGTTTGGATGTATTGTAGCAACGATTATTTTTACAATGTTGGGGATGACGCTTGCTCAGATTGGTTCGGATTTGCAGACGACTTCCCATAAGGAAGGTATTCATTTTATTGGTGGACGCTTTTTTGGTCCGGTACTCGACCAGCTGATTTCCTTTGTGCTGTTCGGCATTGCGGTCGTTATGCTGGCTGGAGCGGGCTCTACATTCAATCAGATGTACAGTATGGACGCATCGGTCGGCAGCTTGTTAATGGCGTTACTCGTCATAGTGACACTGATGCTTAATGCGGAAAGCATCATAAAAATGCTGGCGGCGCTCATGCCTTATTTACTTGGTATTATTTTTATCCTATTAATTTATTCATTGTTTACGATGAATTATCCAATCAGTGAACTTAATGCAATCGCAAAAAGTCAGCCTTCTGCAACACCGCACTGGTTTTCTGGTGCAGTCATATATGTTTCGTACAATATTGCGGGTGGTGCGGCAATGCTTATTGTAATGGGGGGCACGGCTCCAAATAGAAAGGTTGCAAGAAGAGGAGGTGCTTTAGGGGGCATTTTTCTAGGTTTGCTTATATTGCTCATTAATATTGCCCTATTTGTCAAAATGGATATAGTGGCGGGTGTGGAAATGCCAACACTGGAACTGGCAAAACAAATTCACCCTGCTGTAGGAATCATCATGTCCTTCGTGCTGTTAGCGATGATTTACAGTACCGCTGTAGGAACCCTGTATATACTGGCTGTGCGAATTGTAAAACCGGATCGTTTTGCATTTAAGGTTGCGGTCAATTTGCTCTGCATCGTTGGCTTTGCGATTAGTTTAGTCGGCTTTACAACGTTGATCAGTAAGTTGTATGTCGTAATGGGATATTTAGGTATAGGGCTAATACTATGTATTTTAATTTCAGCATTATTTAAAACGAGTAATCAGAAGGTTAGTTGAATGACGAAGATTTTTAAAATAATGATTTAATCGTACTTTTTACGTAAAACCCTCTCCGTCATTCGAACTGCAACGAACGATATAAAATTTATTAATTATTCCCTTCCGCTTCAAGACGCGCAATCGTAGCGCGGATCGACTCAATCTCCAACCGAATTTGTTCCATTTTAGCTGTTAAAGTTGAAAAGGTTCTGGAAAATTGAGTAGTTTGGATTTCTTCATAGCTAGATAGAATCCCATCGATTCGAATGTCATCAAATCGTGTGGCTAAAGTACCTTTCCAAGTGGCTGAAGTGAGTTCTGGCTTTGTCATCAGATGCTGATTGCTTGAGAACTCACTTTGTTTGCCGGTTAATTGACCATTGCACGTTTGCAAACGACTTAAGTCATTTTGTTTTTTATTCAACAGAGCATACCAGTAGGCTAAAGACATTCTATCACCTCTCAATTAATTGGTTTAGTCTTTTAAAAAAAGGGTAACTATATAGTGTAAATTATTGGATACATAGCAAATAGTAGGAACTATTTTATATTACCACTTAAATATATCACAAAGAATTTAACATAAAATGATATACTTTGCTTATTTTATTCAAAAAAAATTAGTATAAAATTCCTCTTTTGCTAGATTCTTATTGACCTCTTTTATAGGGGTTCTATAGAATGAAACTGAAAATGCGGATTGTTAAATTTTGTGAGTTTGATTACGAAATTTAATAATGCCAAAAAGGAGAGAACTTCATGTCAGGAATTATTCGTGTTACCCCAGCAGAACTAGAGGCAATGTCGAATCGCTATGGGAGTGAAAGTGCTCAAGTAGAAGAACAAATTTCGCGTTTAGATAATATGATTCAAGAACTGCAGTCAATGTGGGAAGGTGAATCAAGTCGCGCATTCGCGGATCAATATGCAACTTTACGTCCATCAATTCAAGATATGCAACGACTTTTACAGGATGTTTCAGTACAACTGAAAAATACTGCACATGCTCTTGCAGATGCAGATCGTCAAATTGCAGGACAAATCCGCGGCTAAATTTCATCGGTGATTAAGGTTTCAAAGAGCGTCATATTCGGATGAAGGCGCTCTTTTTGTTTTTGCTGACCGATTTGAACAAGTTAATCGCCATGTTGTAGAAGATGTGTTGAGGTGAAGGAAATGTACATAGAAGTTTCAATAGATTTAAAACAATATAACGGGGAGTGCTTTGATCTTCGTCTATCAAACTCCTATACCGTCAAAGAGTTAGTTGAAATCGTTTGGCAGGTAAAGTCGATTCCCTATCCTCCGAAAGAAGGGTTCTGGGTACGAAATACAAATAAGCAAAGAGTTTTATCCGGAAATGACCTCTTGGTGAACAGCGGCATTACAACAGGTGATCGATTAGAAATTTTGTAAGGAGTCATGGAGATGACAGATAAAATAACATCCTATTTAGAAAAACAGTTAGAGGCGACCCTCAACTTTGAACAGGACCAGATTGTATTTACATTTCAACGGGAAAAAATTAAATTAGCCAATGAATTGGAAATTACGTTGTTGAAAGAAAACAATCCTTTCATTGAGAAAAACATCACTTTAACAGAAGATGAATTAATTCTTACATATAAAAAAGAACCGAATTTTATGACATTCGGGAAATTACGAACATTAGATGAAAGAAGTCGATGGATGTTTGCATCAAAGGTATTAAGATTCATCATGCTTCACCAGTCAAACCGGCTTCATCTCATTGTTTGTCCTGAAAATATTCTGATAGATGAAAGTTTGACTGCGTATTTTCTGCATTACGGAGTAAAAGAGAGTATTCCTCCTTATGAAAGAAATAAGGAACGACTTTGGGATGAAACAAAAGCAATTATTGCCGCTGCGGTACAGCCAAAATACAAGTTTGATCAATATATTCAATTTTCTAAATCAATTGAATTGAGTCCGGTGGCAGCAAAAATAATGGAAGCAAAAGATGAACATGAGCTTTTGATCATTATCCAAAATCAGTTGCAGCTTCTGGAAAAAGAAGAGAAAAAATATACAAAGATTGCAAAAACAAAATGGAATTGGGTGAGGTATAGCCTGATTGGGCTTTTTCTCGTGTTATTGCCGTTAGGAATCTATACCGGATACGGAGCTCTCGTATTACAGCCGCAACAAGAAGCGTATGTAGCTGTACAAGCACCGTACATTCAAGGTAATTACAGTGAAATTATCGATCAGCTTGCACAGTATGACGTTGAAAAAATGCCTAACGTGATTCAGTACGAGTTATCGCTTGCCTACATTGTTAATGAAACTTTGACGGAAGAGCAAAAGGAAAATGTCTTAAAGACGATTACACTGCAAACGGATCCGGATTATTTTAAATACTGGATTTATATTGGCAGAGGTCAGGCAGAGGAAGCATTGACTTTAGCGCGTCAATTGGAAGATTTGGATTTGATCATGCTTGCACTGCTGCACTATGAAGAGTCGATTAAGGCTGACCGAGAACTGGACGGTGATGAACGCGAACAGCAGCTGGACAAAATTCAAAAAGAAATAGACGAAGTGACAAAACAGCTTGAAGAATTAAAAGAAGCGCTGGAATCGGAAGATATGACTGCAGATGAGGTAAGTGAATCGGAAGGGAATGATTCAGCTTCTAAACAAGAGCGGGATAAAGCAGAAGTGAAAAATACAAGTTCCGAAGAAACGAAAGAAGCAAAAGCGGAGAAGCCAGCAGATTCGGAAAAAACAAAAGAAGATGGAACAGAATAAATTCCGATGATATTTTTCAAAACGAAAATTGTAAATACACTTTCGAAAATAACATTACAGGATTAGAAATTCCTAGTAGAAGGTGATTTGATGAGTACACTAATATTTTTTTATGACAACTATTATCAGTCAATAGACATGAACCAACTAAAAAAGAATTCAATTACTGTAGGGAATAATTCATCCGACACGGTAACAATACAAAGTTTGCCGTTTTCAGATGGTCCGCTCCAAATTACGGAGGATTCATTTGGTTTTACGGTAAAACAAAACGGAAATCTGCTAGGAAAAGTGAATCCTAAGCAATTTTTTGAGTGGAAAGAGGTTAACAGCAAAAAACTGCTGAAAATTATTTTTTTTCTTTCAAGCTCCAAAAGTGAAACGTGTTTTGTAGGGAATAAAGTGGAAATTACTTTTTCTACGATAGACGATCATGCAGATATTTTTTGGAAATCGGAAATGGAAATACAGCAGCAGTCTTTTTCACTTCTGAAAACGGGACAGCAATGGATTGCTGAACTTCCGGAACACACTATGCTCTACATAAATGGACAAAAGAAGCAGTCAACTAAGGAAATCCAAATCGGAGATGTGATTTTTACACCATTTATTTTCTTCCGTCTAGTGGAGGAGGATGTTCTGGAAGTGATGAGCTTCGAAAAGTTTGAGACAAATCTCTCAATCATCAGTGAACCTGAATCAAAAATGAAAAAAAAATACCCGATATACAGAAGAACGCCAAGAATGGTATATGAACTGCCGAAAGAAAAAGTTTCCCTGTCATTTCCTTCACAGGAGAACGACCCGTCTAACCGCGGTTTGTGGCTCGTCATTTTACCGCCGCTCGTCATGCTCATTGTAATGGGGATTGTTGCGGTTATCCAGCCACGCGGCATCTTTATTCTAATAACGATGGTCATGTTTGTCATGACGCTAATTACATCGTCCGTGCAGTATTTTAAAGACCGCGCCAATGAAAAAAGAAAAAAAGAAAGACGGATCCGTATCTATACGGCCTACTTGGAAAATAAACGGCAGGAACTTCAACAGCTGTCCGAAAAACAGCGCTTTACAATGGAGTTTCACTTTCCGGAATTTGAGCGTATGAAATATTTAGCCAATCAGATTTCCGACCGGATTTGGGAACGTTCTATGGAAAGTAATGACTTTCTGCAGTTACGTTTAGGAACAGGAATCGTTCCTTCTAGCTTTACCATTGCCTTGAATTCTAATGATATGGCGAATCGCGAAATGGATGATCTAATCGAACAATCGCAGAAACTTGAAAAAGTGTATAAAGAAATTTCGGATGTTCCTGTCATAGCGAACTTGGCGAAAGGGCCGATTGGACTAATCGGAAAAGAGCGTATTGTAAAAAAGGAAATTCATCAGATTATAGGCCAGCTTGCATTTTTTCACAGCTACCATGATCTGCGCTTTGTTTTTATTTTTGATGAAGCCGATTATGAGAATGTCCAATGGATGAAGTGGCTGCCTCATTTCATTATTCCGAATATGTATGCACGCGGGTTCATCTATAACGAGAAAACCCGGGACCAGCTGCTGTCGACGATTTATGAAATGATTCGCGAGCGTGAAATAAAGGAGGATAAAGAAAACCTCCGTTTCACCCCGCATCTTGTTTTCGTCATTACAAACCAGCAATTAATTTCAGATCATGTCATTTTGGAATATCTTGAAGGCGATCATAAAGACTTGGACATTTCGGTCATTTTTGCTGCCGATGCAAAGGAAAGTTTGTCGGACAATATCCATACCCTTGTACGATATTTGAATGATACAGAAGGCGACATATTAATTCAGAATAAAAAAGCAGTAAACATCCCGTTTAAGCTTGATTCCCATCGTCAGGATAATAATGAGCAATTTGCCCGTCTATTAAGGACGCTGGATCATCAGACAGGGATGACGAATTCAATACCTGAAAGTGTGACATTCCTTGAAATGATGGACGTGAAAGACGCGGATGAACTACAAATTGGCGATCGCTGGTTGGAAAACGAATCCTCCAAATCCCTTGCTGTACCAATCGGCCTGAAGGGAAAAGATGATCTTGTGTACCTGAATCTGCATGAGAAAGCACATGGCCCGCATGGACTATTAGCAGGTACAACAGGATCAGGGAAAAGTGAATTTCTGCAGACCTATATTTTATCGTTGTCTGTTCATTTTCATCCGCATGAAGTTGCATTCTTGCTGATTGACTACAAAGGCGGAGGGATGGCGCAGCCTTTTAGGAAGTTACCGCACCTTCTTGGGACAATCACAAATATTGAGGGCAGCGTGAACTTTACGAATCGGGCACTTGCCTCGATCCGCAGTGAACTGAAGCGTCGTCAACGTCTTTTTGACCGCTATAACGTGACCCATATTAATGACTATACAACTCTAGTAAAGCTGCAACTTGCTGAAGAACCGCTGCCGCATCTGTTTTTAATTTCGGATGAGTTTGCGGAGCTGAAAAATGAAGAGCCTGATTTCATTCGTGAATTGGTGAGTGCGGCCCGTATCGGACGTAGCCTGGGGGTACATCTGATTTTGGCAACGCAAAAGCCAGGCGGAGTCATTGATGATCAAATATGGAGTAACGCCCGCTTTAAAGTAGCATTAAAGGTTCAGGATGCAAACGACAGTAAGGAAATTCTGAAAAATGCCGATGCTGCATCAATCACTGTTACCGGAAGAGGCTACTTGCAAGTTGGCAACAATGAAGTTTACGACTTATTCCAATCTGCGTGGAGTGGTGCTCCATACCAATCTGAGCACATAGGCGGGGAAGATGAAATCGCAATCGTAACAGATCTGGGATTGATTCCATTATCGAATATTGCCGCAAAAGAAAGTAAACAAAAAGGGCTATCCGAGATTGAAGCGATCGTTGCCAAAATTAAAGAAACCCAGGAAGCATACAGCATAGAAAAACTGAAAAGTCCTTGGCTGCCTCCACTTGCAGAACGTTTGTATAAAAACGGCATTACTTCAGAAATTCAGGATGAAATTACAATGGCCCTCATCGATGAACCGGAAAAACAAAGTCAATCGCCATATCATTATCGCATGATGGAAGACGGGAACCTAGGTATTTTTGGTTCGACAGGCTACGGCAAATCAACTACCGTGCTGACATTGTTATTAAATATCGCGGAAAATTACAGTCCTGAGGAAGTCCATTATTACTTAATGGATTTTGGTAACGGTTCGTTGCTGCCATTAAAACAACTTCCGCATACAGCTGATTTCTTCTTAATGGAAGAAGGACGCAAAATGGAGAAATTCATGCGAATGGTTCGAAACGAAATAGCAAGAAGAAAACAGCTTCTTCAACAATTGGAAGTAGGCAATATCAAGCTTTATAACCATATTGCAGATAAAAAGCTGCCACTTTTGTTTGTCGTTGTAGAAAATTTTGATTTCATTAAAGATGAAATGCCGGATTTCGAAACATACTTCAATCAATTTGTCCGGGATGGACAGTCTTTAGGCATTTATATGATTTTCACAGCGACCCGTATTTCTTCAATTCGTCAAGCGGTCATGAATAACCTCAAGACGAAAATTGTCCATTATTTAATGGATCATAGTGAAGCCTATACAATCCTCGGGAAAACCGCTTTAGTACCTGAACCAATTCCAGGTCGGGCAATTATAAAAAAAGAAGAAGCAAACTTCTCGCAAATTCTGCTGCCGGCAAACGGGGAAAATGACTTCGAAGTGATAGAAGGTATTAAGGAAACTGTGAAGGCATTAAAAGAAAAGTATAAGGATCATGTCGGACCAACACCTATACCGATGCTTCCAAGTAACTTAACACTGACACAATTAGCTGAATACAGCGGATTAGTCGATCAGCAGCATTTATATCCGATTGGTTTGGATGAAGAATTTGTTCGACCTGTCGTGGTGAATTTCCTGACGAACAAGCACCTTCTGATTATGGGACAAGCCCAAAAAGGAAAAACAAATGTGCTGAAAGTATTGTTGATGAATGCAGTGGAGAACAACTTACATCATATCGGCGTTTTTGATTCGTTCGAAAGAAGTTTGGCAATGTTTGCTGAAAATGAACCGGTATCATATTTGGAATCAAAAGATCACATGGAAGAATGGTTAGTTCAAATCGAAGAGCAGCTTTCGTTACGTGAGATTACATATGCCAATACGGCGGTAACTGAACGCAAGGCATTGCAATTTACGCCAATTTTGCTGGTAGTGGATGATTATGCCCGCTTCAATTCGAGCTTAGATGCGAAATTGCAGGAACGGATTGCGAAGTTAATGAAAAATGCAGGCTATTTAGGATTCAACTTCATCGCATCAGGAAATTCTACAGATTTGACGAAAGGTTACGATGTGTTAACTACGGAAGTGAAGCAAATTCGTCAGGCGGTTCTGTTAATGAAAAAATCAGATCAAACATTGTACACGCTTCCGTATGACCGTAAAGAAGAAGAAATACAGGCAGGGTTTGGCTATTATGTCCTTAACAATAAAGAAATGAAAATCCAAATACCAATTTATGATAGTGAAAGGAAGATCTGTTCATGACGGTTCAAAAAAAGCTCATGTTAAAAATCGTGGTCGTCATGATTTTGATAATAGGAGCACCTGTCATTTATTTTATAGCAATCGGAGAAAATCCGTTTTTCGATTCTTCGAATGGAACGAAAAAAGTTGCGGTTGTCAATGAAGATACAGGTTCAAAAAAAGAAGAAAGTTCACTGGAATTCGGAAAAGAAGTAGCACCGATTCTATCGACGGATTCCGAATATGAATGGTCTGTCGTCAGCAGAAGCGCAGCTGAAAAGGGGCTGACAGATCGAGAGTACGATGCGGTCGTATATATCCCTTCGAATTTCTCTGAGAACATTATGACCTATGAAGAGCAGCAGCCGGTAAAAGCGGAATTTAAGTATACGGTTGCCGGTGAGCTGAATGCGGCAAACCGTGAAAAAATATTGCGTGAAATTGATAACGCAACGGCAAGAGTTAACGGGAAAATCGCAACATTATACTGGAGTTATGTATCTCAGGATTTGGAGAAAGTACGAAATGAATTTGATACGATTCTTCAAAAAGAGATGGAGTTTTTAAGTACGATTTCTAACTTCTACCGGCCGAATTTAGCAAGTGTAGTAGGCGATATTGAAAGTCAAAAAAGCCTCCTCGATAATTTGGCTGCCACTGTGAAAGAAACTCCGATTGAGGGGAATATCGAAAACGCAGGCGAATTTGAAGGACTGCTGGCACAATTTGTTACATATGTGGATGCCTATAGAGAGTATCACAGTACACAGCCGCAGCTTTTACAACCGCTTCAAAGTGCAAATACGGCTTCAATCGTCGCGCTGAAAAGTGAGCATGATCCACGTTATGTGGAAGTGAAATCGTATTTAATGGAGCAAAACGAAAAGTTCAATTCCGATGTACAGAAACTGGAGAATCAGCTGGCTAAAAATAAAGATAATGTTAGAAATTTATCCGATGAAGTTGTCGTTCAGCGTAATGAGATTATCAGCCTGTTAAAGCAAGTAGAAGGGGAGTTATTGGTACAATACGAAAATCAAGTGATCGGTTTAAAAAATCAGCTTGATGCGAGTACCCCTGTAGCAGATCCGACAACTCAAGCGAAAAATGGTAGCGGAAAAGTTACAAATAATGCAAATAACTTTATCGCTTCATCAAAAATTACAGCACTTGATTCGGAACGCGAAAAACTGCTTGGCTTAGTCCAGAACATGAATTCACTGAAACAGGAAGCGGGTGCAACAGAGGTGAATTCGGGCGAAACGACACCGGAAGCTACAGTTGATGCAAATGCTACTGCAGCAGTTAACGAAAAGCTTACACAAATTTCATCACAGATGACGGCAATTGAAGCCAATATCCAGCATATCCAACAGCAGGAAAAACAGTTGCAGGAACAATTTGTACAATCTCAAAGTGAATTGGTTAAGGAGTCAGTAGTAGAAAAAACGCCAACCTTTGAAAATGCAACAGCCGTAATCGAAGAAATCAAGCGTAAAGAATCGGAAATAATGGCGCTGCCTATGATGAATAACGGTAAAAAAGAGCGTCTGAAAAATGTTTTCTCGAAGTCTATCGGAAGTAACAGTACGACAAAGCTGATGGAATATTACGGTGCACTGGCCCAGTATGAAGCGGTAGTGCAAACGAACTTAAGCGAAGAATCCAACTTCAAGGAAATTTCATCACATGTCAATACAATTTTAGGCATCAATGATCGGGGAACAACAATTTTGGATGAATTGCAAATGGACGTTCCCGCTTCACAAAATCAATTAGCAACTTTGGAAAAAGGAGTTAATTCTTTCTTCTTCACGTATATGGAAAAAGTCGATGCAGATCATGAAGCGATATCTGCACAGCTGGATGCAATTGAGACAAGTGCGGATAGTATGCAGCAAAGCCTTGATGCGTTTATTGCTGGATCGGAAGAAGTTTCCACACCGCCAGCTGACGGCAGCAGCCTTGTCACGAATCAGCAAAGCATCAGTCAAAACTTAGTGGCGATGAGCAATGCGATGAACAGCATTATGGCAAACCAGGACAACATTATCTCGGTTACAAATGACTTGGAATCGAAAGCGAAGAACGTCAACGCAGATACGGAAGAATTGAATTACAAATGGAATGAAAATGTAATGACAACAGAAAAGTACCGGAATGCGATCCATGATGTACTTAATAATGCCTTTATCGATGGACAAAGGAACGGTCATATCTACAGTCATTTATCTACACCGCTTGCAGCAAAGAGCTTGAATTCTTCCGTGCAGGAAAATAAATTACCCCCCGTAATTGTACTTGTTATCGTTCTGGTCAGTGGCCTATTAATCGGCTACTTCTGCTACTATTTGAAAAATAATAAACGAAGTGTGCGCATTGCATTGTTTGCATTGCTCAATCTGATTGTTGGACTAATTATCAGTATGTACGGAATGGATATTTATTCGTTAAACGAAACAAGCTCGATTGAGTGGACGATATTCACAATTTTATTATTAACAGCAGTTTCCACACTTATTTTTGCCGGCTTTTCAGTGGGACCGCTAATTGGATGGTTTGTAACAATTGCAGTAATTGTATTCTTTGTCACACCAATGCTGACACTTCTGGCTTCCAATATTGATTATGAGGATCCGATGTCGAAGGTGTACTTATCAATTCAATATGGCCCGGAATCCCTGATTATTCCGGCAAGTATTTTCCTTGCTGTTCTGATCGGGTTTTGTGCACTTGTGCCGCTCATTGCCGACAAAATTAAAAATCGTAAAATCGAACAAGATGAGGAAACGATTTATGAAATGTAGGAAATTAGCAGTTGTTTTTGGGTTTTGTATATTAATGGGAGTCGGGTTCGAAAATGAACCCGGCTTTCCGTTAAATTTAGGGACAAAGCAAGTGTCTGCAGCTACTGAATTGAATAGCCTCAATCCTAATGAATATAAAGAAAAAGAGTTTAAAGACAACAAAGAGTATCTTCATAATGAATCGCTGCTGGACAACCGGAAAAATATCCGGGATGAGCAAAAACAATTGGACTTCACACCAAAAGTATTTAAACGAAACGAGAAAATAAAATTAGAGCTTTTTGTGGATGATTTTAAAGAACGGAAAACGATTGCTTACGATTTGATGAAATATGGTCTTTTTTCAAATGAAAGAGACATAGTGAAAGCCAAAATACCCGAATCGATTCCTGATGACGACAGCAAAAGCAATGGCCTGCAATTTTTCTATAATGGTCTCTTAATTGCCTGTATATTCGTTGTCTTATTATGGCTAGTCCCGAAAATGGTGCAGGGTGAAAAAGGCTGACACATATGAAGCGAACAAACGGAAAGGAGAGAAGGTATATGTCAAATGAAGTGAAAGTTGTATATGCGGATGTTGAGGAACAGTTGGGGGTAATGGAAAACGCTGCGTCAACAATGAAGCCTACAGCAGAACCACCGATTGAAGGAAATACGTTGGATGTTGTTACAAAATTAAACGAACTGTCACTGCAATTGGAACAGATTTTAACAAGCTACCAGGCTGTGCTGCAAAATAATATTCAAACAACGGAAAATTCTGTTCAATATTTAAAAGAGCAGGATCAGCGTATTTCAACAACTATTAACGGTGCCGCTTCTAGTCATGGGAGGCTGATGGAATAATGAAAATATTGGATGCAGAAAACTTTCATAGCGGTCTTGCGCGCAGTATCACCATGCTGACTAGACTTGAAACCGAAATGAAAACAATTGAGACATCGATACAGGGACTTATTCAGCTGGAGGAGTCTTTAAAAGGGCAAGGTGGTAATGCAATACGTACATTTTATCGAGATTGCCACATGCCCTTTTTGCAATTTTTTTACCTATTTAAAAACAATTTTCAAGAAGTTCTTCAGCAAACAGAAGCCGCGTTAACCAGCCTTGAGCCGGATCAAAGCGGCTATATTAAACAATCATTTCTTGAAACAGAGGTTGAACAAGGTTTGAATAATGCGAAAGAAACTGCAGAGGGCCTAACAACTGAAGCGAATGGGATTATGGACAATGTGGCAGATATAGTTGCATTGCCGAAGCTCAATGATTCTGCAGTACAAAACGAAATCCAGGCTGCCAAAAACCACCGGGATACAACAATTGATAGTTTAATGATGTTTGACAATAGCCAAACAGCCGTGCTCGCAGGAGTGGAAAGCGATCTGGCGGCGATGAGTACTTGGATTAAAGATCTTGAAACAATGATTATAGAAGGGTTGACCGATGTAACTTTCGCTGCTGAATATTGGGCGCAGTATGCTTCAACGACAGCACTTTTAACAAATTTAACAAGCCGAACAAATCCGGTCGAGGAAGTGACAGACGAGCCTGTAGAGGAAAAAACGGGCGATGTCACATCTGCAGACGAAACAGTTATGGGACATAAAGAAGATGTAGGGAATGTAAAGAAATTTAATACCGCGGTCAATGGCGCAGTTGAAAGCTTTGGCATGTTCATGGCAGGGAAAAACGGCGGACTGAAAATGGAGTTGGTGCGTGATGCGAGAACAGGGCGAAATGTATACCGTATGCTTGCCAGTGAACGTGCCCTCCATTATTTACGTGTAACACCGGATGCAAAAGCAATGCGCGAGTTTAATTATAAATTGCCAAAAGGGAATAGAGCATGGAAACCGAAACATTACCAGCAGCAGGCAAATAATCGGGCGACTTTAAAGTTTGCTACTCAAAAAAAGGGACAATCAGGCTGGTCCAAAGTTGGGGAAGCGGCCTTAAAAGAGCATTCATCGCTAAAATACTGGAATGATCAAGCGACCATTACCGAAAAAGCTAAAACGGTTGGTAAAGCTACTGTAGCAGGTGCGGGTAAATCATTCAAAGATGCTGTAGATGTAAAAGGGATTTTTACCAATGGGGCTGCAAAAGGATTTACAAAAGCTCTTGGCCCTGTATCGGCGGGTCTGAACTACTACAGCAATTACCATAATGCGAAAGATGACGGGCTAACAGGTGCCCAAGCCCACACCCGTGCCACAGTGGATACGGCAATCGATACAGCGGTGGGCGGTGCGGTGCAAGCTGCAAGTGTTGCAATATTCACAGCCGCTGTTCCTATTCCGGGAGTCGGGACTGCAATCGGTGTCGCTGCGGGTATCGCTATCAACTCATTGCTAAACAAAAAAGATAAAAAAACAGGGGAATCTCCAATGGATAAAATTAAAGGTTGGTTCCACTAAAAAATAGGAGGGTTCACCGCATGGTTAAAAAACTATCAGAACAAGATTTTGCTGTATTGAAAGGACCGCTGGAATCTGGTAGACAAAGCCCTAATTCATTAGCTGCTGTGTTCATATTAGGTATTTTTCTGCAGGCATTGCTATTTTATCTTACTTATTATGTTGCTGGTAAATACACAATCTATCCGAACTTTGAAAGCATTATGACGATTCATATGTGGTTTACAGCAATATTAATAGGTATTTCAATTATATTTGCCATCCCTGCCGTCTTTAAAAGGTTGGAAAAGCTGCAATATTTCTTCTCGATAATTGTTACACACAATTTCACTGTGTTTTTCTTCCTATCTCCGCTATTTCTTCTCGGAGAAGAAGATACTGCCACAGTTGAATCCTTGGTAAGGTTAACATGGATTAGCCTTTCCATCGCAGTTTTATTGTTTATCGCAACGTTTATTCGATTTTATATACTTCTTCAAAAAGGTCATTATAGGGCAGGTTCTAAAAGTGAAGAATTACGCGGGAAATTTGAAACGACTTCATATGTACCGCTTGCTATTATAGGCAGTATCGGTCTCGTATTCTTAATTCAGGCTGTTATGAAAATGGGAACATCGGATTTAACTAATACACTCACGTTAGTCTTTTTGCCATTTGGAATATTTTATACACTGATTTTCGTTTTGCCCGAGCAACTCGTTATTCTTTATTGCAAAATTCGTTTCAAAACCTTTAATTATGATATTAGGGGCTATCTATATACGGAAAGAGCAGCCAAAAATAATAGAAAAGTAAAACAAAGTTAGGGGGATTGAATAAAATGGAGATTCGCGGATTTCATTTCGATCATTTAATTACGTTACAAGTAAGGGAAAAAAAAGAAAATTGGCTAGAAGGAATTAAGATTTTAGAAGATTTCCCATTAAATCATGAAGTGTATAAAAATGGGCCGGTGTTTTTCTCGTTTGAAGAAGAGGAAGATGGGGAAGGTTTGTTTACTTATTATATGCCGATTAATACGGAAATCGAATTTGAAGAAGGGATTACGGATTTCGCCTATTTGAATCAATATCAATTGAAGCAATCTCTGTTATTGCGCCAGGCACAGGAAGAATCTGATTTCAGCACTGCTTATGAGAAAGTAAAAGCGTATGCAGCAGCAGAAAATCTTTCAGTAGAGGATTCATATATCTGTGTACTGTTAAATATTTACGGAGAATATATTATTGATTTGTATGTCCCATTGAAAGAATGGAGCGAAGTGCAATGATTATAGAAAACCATCAAATTGCATACAGAAATGTAGCTTCAAAATATTATAACTTTGTGCCGGAAGAAATCGATCTGGCTTTCCAAGATTTTGACCAAATTTTAACGAGTCATGGATACGAGATGGCCGATGTCATGTTTTTTTCTATTATCAGTGACCCGACCGCATCCGTTATGACTGCTGAAATTTTCCGGCCGATTGAAGAGAGTGATATTTCGCAAATAAGTTCAGAAGAAGATGTTAATTTCAGAAGCTATTTTTCAATTGATGGCATGCTGATGACACGGATTACCGATCAATTTGATGAACAATCTCAAGTGAAGTTTTGGGAGCTGGCGGAGTACATACAACAACATAATTTCTCGCAGAGCAGCCCTTATTTTGTAGAATACAAACGCAGTCATTCCGGAGCAACTTATGTGGAAATGAGTGTCGGAGTAAGGTAATTAACGGAGGTCAATTCAAACGTAACGAATAAAAGATGGTGATAAATTGAAGGTATTGGATGTAAATGAGTTTCAGCAGGGACTCGGAAGAAATGTTAATCGGTTAACCCGACTGGAAAGTGAAATGAAACAAATTGCAAGTGCGGTTCAAGGTCTTACGCAATTAGAAGAATCGCTAAAAGGTCAAGGCGGAGAAGCATTACGTGCATACTACGAGAATTGCCATTTGCCTTTTCTCACATTTTTCAGCACCTTTAAAAATAGCTTCACAAATGTTCTCCAAGAGATGAAATCAGCACTTTCATCGCTCGAACCGGATTCATCAGGATTTATTCGTCAAGCAGCATTGGAAGGCGAAATTGAGCAAGGCTTAAATCGTGTGAAACAAGTGACGGAAGAGCTGACAGACGAAACCAATAATATCATGGATCAAGTGTCAGATATCGTGAACTTGCCAAAATTGAATGATAGTGAAGTTCAACTAAGTGTACAGGACGCGAAACGGCATCGTGATCAAACTGTTGAAAAACTGATTGAATTCGACGTGTCCCAAACAGGTGCATTAACGACAATTCAAACAGACCTGATGCTTATGAAAACGTGGATCGCCAACATAGAATCGATGATGACAGAAGGGGTAACGGATGTGAACTTCCCGGCCGAACAGTGGCAATCATTCGCTAGGCAGCATCCGTTAACGATTGCACTGGCCAATCGTACGCAATCGCGGGATCAAGTGATTAATATGAATCCATTATTTAATCCGGGAGGCATCGGAGAAGCAAATCCGTACACACTCCCTGGTCTTTATCAAAATAGTCAGCAGCCTTTAAGTACTTTTGGTATGAGCGGTGCAATGGCTGAAACAAATTTTGTGTCATTTATGAAGCAAAAAGAAAAAGAAATCGCGAAAGAACTTTCCGATACAGCCTCAACAGTAGATGATGTGAAAGAAGAAGGGAATGGTTTTCTTAATTTCCTCGGAGACGTCGGAAGCGGCACAGTAAAAGTCGGAAAAGGGTTGTTGGATTTCTTAATATTAGACGATGTAAATACGCTGGCCGATAAAGATGCATCATTACTTGATAAAGGAATTGCCGCAGCATCCTTCATCCCGGTAGGAAAAGCTTTGAAAATCCCGAAAGCGATTGATAAGATTGTAGATAGTAATGTGGATGAGGTTGTTAAGAAAAGTGATGTAGATGAGGTTGTTGGGAAGGGTAATAAGAAAACCAGCCAGCCAAGAACAGCAGAGCAAATAATTTCAGATAGAACTAAGGGATTGGATTTAAACCCATATCCTATTCAGCAAAAACAATTAAGTGCTAAAAAGATGAAAGAACTGAGAGTGAAAATAGAGAACAGGACTATTACAAAAGCTGAGTATGAACAATATATATGGAATAAAAAATTTGCTAAACATAGGGCTGCTGGTGTAAACGATTTCTGGTATCAAGAACGTCAAAGAATACTAAGTAACGAAACTCCAACAAGAGAATGGAATAAAGAACAATTAAATGATATATTGAATGGTAAAAAACCTAAAGTAGATGGAGAAACAGTACAAGGGCACCATTCTTATAGTGCTTCACAATATCCGCACTTAGCTAATAAAGGGGAAATTATATATCCGGCTACACCAAACGAACATTTCAAAGGTTGGCATGGTGGTAATTGGAAAAATAGTCTGCCAGGTAAACCTATTAAATCTATTGATGATTTTTAATCCATGGAGGAGGCATTAAATGGCTAAAATAAATATAAAAATAGAAAAAGATGCTGATGAGGTCAAGTACATTTCTATTTTAAGAAAAAATACTAACAAGAGTATATCTGAAATAAAAGAATTACTTAATAATAATGATTTCATTTTATCGTATAATTTATTTGAAATTGATGAATTGTTGGAAATGAAAAAAATAGTAAGTTTATTATTAGCGGCGAATGCTAAAGTTCATATGTTTGAGGAGAAAAGAGAGGTTAGCATAGAGTTTTTAGATAATCTTATAGAATCTCATTTAGATACTGAAAGGTATCTGGAAGAAGTGGATGAGCAAATGTTTAATGAGGATTAATACAGATTTTTTCGTACTTTTCTATAGGTAACGCACAAGAAAACAAATAAAGCAAAAGCACTTGGTTGTCTATTAGGTAACAAGTGCTTTTTTTATGAGAAAATTATACATTAGATAACTAAAATATTTGTCTGAAATCCCCAGCGGGAGCAAGATGATGAGGATGGAATATATAAATATGAAAATTTCTGCACATTTTTAGTAGAACTGTTCTCAAAATAATTCACTAAACCTTAATCAGGCGCTCATACTTAGTCGACTTTTTTCTTTTCCTTTTTTTATTGAATCTCATGATAGTTAGCTGACATATGGGATTGGTTATAATAAACAATATAAAAACCAACCTATATATTGCTCGGTTTATATTTCACACGAAATCGTCAGGAGTATGTTATAGGATTAACCATAAGCACTTGATTGCCTTATTAGGAATCAGGTGTTTTAATTTTTCCTTAGTAATTTCCATACTCTGCTCAGAACAAGAAACCTATCATATATTAGGGAGAGGTCTACACTTCGATGGTGCTGACGATTTAAAGGGAAGGCCATTGGAAAAAGAACGATATAATCAATATCCAGGACCTTCCCCGGAAGTGGCTACCTAGTACCGTATTTTGAAACAAACAGTGAGTTTCTTATATCCGGTTAATAATCACCCACCGCATTCATATACTTTCCTATTGATGATTTTATTGAGGGAGGAGCTTTGTGGAGATTTTCGTAAGACCGGGTGATTCCTTTTGGTATTATAGCCAAGTTTTCAATGTTCCTTTTCAGCTGATACTTGACTCAAACCGGAATTTGAATGCACAGGCACTGATGCCCAACCAACCTGTTCAGATTCCCGGTTATGTGACAAGTCCATATACGGTTCAACGTGGAGATACGATTTGGTCGATAGCACAAAGAATCAATATGCAGATGGATGCGCTTTTTCTGCTCAATCCGGTACTCAGTCCATATATACTTCAAGTCGGTCTACGGCTGCTGTTGCCTGTTCGTGTAACATGGAGAGTTGTGAACGGTGAACAGGATTATGATTACAGGAAGATGGTGCAGGATATTCGGTCATTGCAGGCAATCTATCCGTTTATAGTTAATGATCCGATTGGCAATTCCGTATTAGAGAAAGAAATTCCGGGTCTCACGATTGGGAACGGGCAGAAACGTGTTCATTTTAATGCTTCTTTTCATGCCAATGAGTGGATTACGACATCGGTTGTCATGACGTTTCTTAATGATTATCTACTGTCACTTACGAACAATGGTGTAATACGAGGGCTTTATACATTGCCATTGTATAATCAGACGAATTTAAATATTGTACCTATGGTAAATCCGGACGGAGTGGATTTAGTGCTGAACGGACCTCCGGAAGATGAAACTATCCGCACAAGGCTTATTGAATGGAATAGCGGCAGTACAGATTTCTCTGGTTGGAAAGCGAATATTAATGGGGTTGATCTGAACGACCAGTTCCCTGCTGAATGGGAACGGGAAAGAGAAAGAAACCCGAAAACACCTGGGCCGCGGGACTATGGTGGGGAAAGTCCGCTATCCGAACCGGAATCCATCGCAATGGCCGAACTGACTGTTGAACGGGATTTTGCGCGCGTGTTAGCTTTCCATACACAAGGGCAGGTTATTTATTGGGGATTCATGGGATTGGAACCTCCTGAAACAGAACAGCTTGTCAATGAATTTGCGAGGGTAAGCGGATATGAGCCGGTACAGACAATTGAAAGCTATGCGGGTTACAAAGACTGGTTTATTCAAGATTGGCGCCGTCCTGGTTTTACAGTCGAACTGGGACTAGGAACGAACCCATTGCCAATTAGCCAATTTGGTGAAATTTATGAAGAAGCTTTAGGGATTTTTTTAAGTGCACTCTATATGTAAAGAAAGTCCCCCGTTACGTCCATAGATGTAACGGGGGAACTTTTATGAATCCTTCAAGCTTTCATCAATTTCCAGGATGCTTTGCTTTAGCACATCTAGTTTGGATATATTTTGCTCGACAATATCCAAATGCTCCTGTCTTTGCAATGCATTGGCAAGCGCATTTTCGGTACGCTCCATTGAATTGAATGCATGTTCAACGGCAAACTCTTCCGGGTGGGACATTGCCTGCTTTACTGCACGTTCTGTTCGTTCAACGGAGTTGGATAATAAAGTAATCGGGTGATTTTGTTTCCAGCTAGGTGTACCTGAACTTTTTTTAGCCATTGTTCCTCATCCTTTCCAAAGAAAATTGACTGATTCACACTTTTAGTATTGGTGTATGCAATGATTCCATACGCGGAAGAAATTCGAAATTGTTAGGAAAGGGGAAAGGTACCGACATCAATTTTTATCTTTATAGGGAATAATTGCAGCTAGTACAGCCATACTACAATTGATTCACTTTTAAACATAGGGAGGCGGAACGAATGGATAAGAAGGGTTTCACAGATCCAAAATCTAAGAAGATCCACCAAAACTGGGCGAGCGACAAGCATCAAAAATCTCAAATCAAAGGGGAAACAGAGGTAACTCTGCATAACCAGATTTTGAGAATTAATGCGAAGGCGAGACAGTTCTAACCTTTGTCTTGAAGTAAATCAGGCCTTCATTACAGTACATACTGTGATGAAGGCCATTTTTATATCAATCCATTTTGCGTTTTCCTTTTCCATTTTGAGCTTGCTGATGGAGTTCCGTTAGCTCGTTTGCAATTTCTTCCCTTACTTTGTTAGGTGCAATTTTCATGTTTTTTGGTGTTTGCGGTAATGATTGTTTATTCGTTCCTTTACTCTTACTATCGTCTCTGCCCATTTTTATGCTCCTTTCAATTTTGATTCCTTCTTAATATGGCTTTCCAGCAATTTTTCATTACAAAAATCGAGTCAGCCTCAAAAAGCATAAAACATCCTAACCTGAGCACATTAAGTCAGTAGGAGGTGATGAAATGAGTAAAAACAGCAAAGAAACGATGAATACGCGAACACATAATCCTTTTTCTACTTATAAAGAACTGCACCGAAATACAACAAGTCATAACCGGAATCCGGAAGATAATACAGCGGAATTTGCGGAAGAATTCGATTCGAAATTAAAAAATAAAAACAATAAAACAAACCATGATAAAAACCAGCAGTCAAATAAAAAATAGCTGATAAAGTAATGATAAAAGCCTTGTCACATAATTTGTGCAAGGCTATTTTATATATTTGGGCAGTAAATACAGTTAGCCCTGATAAACACTGTCACATGTACCACCTATCGGTTCATAAAAGCAATGCTGTTTAAATTGACCTGTAAATGGTTGATCGTACCATGTTGGAGGACAAGGACCATATGGGTTGAAATACCAAAGTGCATACTTCGCTGGATGGTCTCGCCAATAGTCCAGCGTCTGTCTTGCTAGTCTTCTTTCAGTCTCTCTGGCCCTTTGATAAAACATGTTTCCTTTTTGTACTGCCTCAAAAGAATAGTTATTGCCCTGTACTTGGAAAATAACCTGCTCGATTGTTCTTACATCATTAAAATCCAGGCATGTGGCAATAGCTCGGTTCACAATTACATTACCTACGTACAACATCCCTTGTTTTCCTTCGCCTTCCGCTTCGGCCCGCATCATTCGAGCCATTAAATCGACATCGGAATCCCGGTATTTTACTCTTGGCATTTTTTCACCTCACAACTATAGTATGAAACAGTTAACCTGGTTGCGCATATGAATAAATGAAATCACTTAAAAATTGTTTCTTGTTATTACTTATGTATTTCTAACCTATCTTTCCGCATTAACACGGGATATAGTTCATAAATTAGTACATAGGAAAAGGAGGACGGACAATTCAAATTCATGTTGTACAACCGGGAGAATCATTGTGGGCAATTGCACAAGCTTATGGAACAACAGTGCAAAGTATAGTGGAAGCCAACCAAATTCCAGAGCCGGCTCGGTTAGTTGTCGGGCAAGCATTGGTCGTTCCACTGAAAGGTCAATATTATATTGTACAGCCAGGCGATAGTTTATGGTCAATTGGTCAACGTTTTCAGGTGAATTATTTAACGCTCGCTCAAGCAAATGGCTTAAATCCGGATGCATTGCTAATGATCGGAACATCATTGTATATACCGGAACCATCCAAAAGGTCAGCAGAAATTTTGGCATATGTAGAACCAAGGGGTGATGAAATAAACGAAATGCTGCTGGATCAAGTTCGTGAGGCGAGTCCATATTTAACTTACTTAGCTGTATTCAGTTATGAAGCGAGGCGGGATGGTTCATTAAAAGCACCGACAATAAACCCATTACCAGAGATCGCTGAACAAAATAATACAAGTATAGCAATGGCGATTACTAATCTCGAAGATTATCAGTTTAGCGCTGAGCTTGCACGTGATATTTTCCAAAGTGTCGCTGTCCAGAACTTGCTGCTGGACAATATCATTGCAGAAGCAAAACGTATCGGAAATATTTCGGATATCCACTTTGATTTTGAACGTATATCGGGCGATCAGAGAGAAGCCTACAATAATTTCCTTCGAAGAGCTGTAGAGCGTTTGCATGCAGAAGGGTATACAGTTTCTACTGCATTGGCACCAAAAACGAGAGCCGATCAGCCGGGTGAATGGTTTATGGGGCATGACTATAAAGCTCATGGCGAAATAGTGGATTTTGTTATGCTGATGACATACGAATGGGGATATTCTGCTGGTCCTCCAATGGCCGTTTCTCCGCTGCCGCAAGTCGAGCAAGTAGTACAATATGCTTTAACAGAAGTTCCTGCGAGTAAAATTTTACTGGGACAAAATTTGTATGGCTACGATTGGACATTACCCTTTGTACAAGGAGGAGATTATGCAGAAGCAATAAGCCCTCAACGTGCAATTGAAGTGGCAAAACGTTATAATGCGGCTATCCAATTTGACTATACTGCACAGGCCCCGTACTTTAATTACTATGATGAGCAAGGCCGTTCACATATTGTCTGGTTTGAGGACGCACGTTCCATTCAGGCGAAGTTTGATTTAGTAAAGCGCTTGAATTTGCGCGGTGTTGGTTATTGGAAATTAGGATTGCCATTCCCGCAAAACTGGCAGCTCATCGGGGCTAATTTTAATGTGGTGAAGAAATAGAAAAAGCAAAATTGACGGTCAGATGAAATGGAAAACAATTCATCTGACTTTTTTGATTGTTATCCATTTAAGAAGGAGATTTGGTTGATACTGATGAAGTATTAGTAGTAGTTGAATAAAAGGGGGATTATTGATGGGGAATGTTCCGGAAATTTTACAAAATTTACGTATCCCAGTAATAGGGGCACCGTTGTTTATTATTAGCAATCCAAAATTGGTCATTGCACAATGTAAGGCAGGAATTGTAGGGTCGATGCCAGCGCTGAACGCAAGGCCGGCAAGACAGTTGGATGAATGGTTAGCTGAAATTACAGAGGAGTTGGCAAGCTATAATGCCAAAAATCCGGATCGGCGGGCAGCGCCATTTGCAATTAACCAGATTGTCCATAAAACAAATGACCGGCTGGAACAGGATATGGAGCTTTGTGTGAAATATAAAGTCCCGATTATTATTACCTCACTTGGGGCACGCGAAGAAGTTTTTGAGGCAGCACATAGTTATGGAGGCATAGTTTTTCATGATGTTATCAACAATTACTTTGCCAAAAAAGCGATTCAAAAAGGTGCGGACGGTATCATTGCAGTAGCAGCAGGTGCAGGAGGCCATGCCGGTCAGCAGAGTCCATTTGCGCTTGTACAGGAAATCCGTGAATGGTTTGACGGTCCATTAGCTTTATCAGGATCAATCGCACGAGGCCATTCACTATTGGCTGCACAGGCGATGGGAGCTGATTTCGGTTATATTGGTTCACCGTTTATCGCGACTGAAGAAGCCTTTGCTCGTCAAGAATATAAACAGATGATTGTGGATAGTACCGCAGAAGATATTGTTTACAGCAATTTATTTACAGGAATCCATGGAAATTATTTGAAAGGTTCTATCATGAATGCGGGGATGGATCCGAATAATCTAAAAGAAAGTGATCCTTCTGCAATGAACTTCAACGATAATACGGCAAAAGCCTGGAAAGATATTTGGGGAAGCGGGCAAGGAATTGGTGCAATTAAAGAGATTAGTTCAACACAGCAATATGTTGTTAAATTGGCTGAAGAATATACACAGGCTTATCATGAACTGACTGGTAAAAAATCGGCAGTAGCCCATTTACAATAGCTAATAGCAATTGTGAAAAACAAAAATGCTATTTTTTTCTGAGCGCTAAAAATTGATTTACATTCCGGGACGCTTTCTGCGGGCGTAGGAGTAATTTCGTAATTTTTGAATTCACTTGCCCGGTTTGAATTAATTTGTTACACTCTGGATAATTAAATGCATTTGCGGGGGGACACAGCAGTGTTGAGAAGGTTAAAACCTGACCCTTAGAACCTGGCCGTTAATACGGACGTAGGGAGCAAAGTACACGCTATACATATGTACTTACTTTGGCTCCGCGTATCCTTAACGTGGAGTCTTTCTTTTGCAAATATACAAGCATTTGATTTGCGGGGGGACACAGTAGTGTTGAGAAGGTTAAAACCTGACCCTTGGAACCTGGCCGTTAATACGGACGTAGGGAGCAAAGAAAAGTGGTACTTACACTTTTTGGGGACGTCTCTCTATATTGAGGCGTCTTTTTTGTGCTTCCGCCAACAAAAAGGAGGAGTAACAATGGGATTTTGTGAAAAGGTAAGGAAAGAAACGGATTTTTATTGGGAGGCTAGCTTCTATCATCCTTTTGTACAAGGGATTGCAGATGGGAGTTTACCGCTGGAGAAGTTTAAGTTTTATATGCTGCAGGATGCATATTATTTAAAACATTATACGAAAGTCCTTGCTCTTGCAGCTGCAAAAGCTACAACAGATGATGATGTACAATATTTTCTGCAAACAGCAAAATTTATTCATGACGCAGAGCTGGAATTACACCGGACAACGTTTAAAGAATTAGGTGTGACAGCGGAGGATTTGGAACAATTCGAACCGGCTCCAGCAGCCTATAACTATGTAAGCCATATGTACAATGCAGTGCATAACGGAGATGTAGCAGAAGCATTTGCGGCAATTTTACCTTGCCCATGGCTGTATCAGGAAATAGGGCAAAGGTTAAAAGATGCATGCCCCAATGTCCCCCTTTATGAACAGTGGATTGCACTATATGCGTCCGAGGAGATGCTTCAAAATATTGAAATACAAAAATCGATGCTGGATCGATATGCGAAAGAACAACCGGCAAAGCTAAAAGTATTGCAGGAACATTTTAAGAAAAGCTGTTATTACGAATGGATGTTCTGGGAGATGCCTTGGACGAAGCAAAGCTGGGAACAAGGGGTGTATATCAATGAGCCTGCAAGCAATTAATAAAAATCAGCCGTTAGTACATTGCATTACAAATTATGTCGTCGCAAATTTTACAGCGAATGGTTTGCTTGCGGTGGGTGCTTCACCAGTCATGGCGGATGCGATAGAAGAAGTGGGAGAAATGGCTGCTCAGTCAAATGCATTACTTTTAAATATGGGTACTTTGAATGAACGGACAGTAGCATCGATGAAGCAAGCTGGACTGAGCGCAAATAAGCATCGTACTCCGGTTGTTCTGGATCCAGTAGGGGTAGGGGCAACGAAGTTTCGAGTTGAGATAGCACGACAACTGCTCGATCTTCTAAAGATTGATGTAATCCGCTGCAATATGGGAGAACTTGCGGCTCTTGCGGGAGCGGATTGGACTTCCAAAGGTGTTGATAGCGGCAAGGGGGATATAGATGTTGCAGCGACTGCCAAACAGCTTGCTAATAACTATCGATCTATTGTAATCGTAACAGGAGAACAAGATGTTATTACGGATGGGGAAAGAGTTGAATTCGTAACGGGTGGTCATGAAAAAGTGACAAAAATGACGGGGAGCGGCTGCCTACTAAGTGCCCTTTGTGCTGCGGTGCTGGCAAACAGTAAAGAACCGTTTAATGATTTACAAATTCTGCTCAATGAATATAAACAGGCAAGTGCCAATTCTGTGGCAGCTATAGGAACTTTCCATAAAAATTTCTTGAATGAACTAGAAAATTTAGCGGAGGGACGACAATGATTACATGTACAATTGCAGGCTCGGATAGCGGTGGCGGTGCAGGCATCCAAGCAGACTTAAAAACGTTTCAGGAACTACGTGTATTTGGCACATCTGTCATTACCGCACTAACCGCACAAAATACGGAAGGAGTGCATGGGATTTTTCCGACAACGGCCGATTTCGTGCAAGCTCAGTTAAAAGCGGTACTTCAAGATTTTGAGATAAAGGCGATTAAAACAGGGATGCTGTTTAGTGCAGAAATTATCGAAGCTATTGTCGCCTTACTAAAAGACACAGAAATTCCGCTAATCGTTGATCCAGTCATGATTGCAAAAGGTGGTGCCAGTTTACTAGAGCAGGAGGCTACAACAGCCCTTAAGGAAAAGTTATTGCCGCTTGCAACTGTTTGTACACCGAACATTCCGGAAGCGGAAATCCTGACTGGGTATACAATTCAAACTGAGAAAGATATCAATTTAGCGGCGCAGCATCTATTAAGTCTAGGGCTGGAATGTGTTGTCATTAAGGGTGGTCACTTAAACAGTAAGCATGCGACAGATACGGTTTTCATTCGCGGGGAGCAACCATTTAAAATGAAAACCGAGAGAGTGGATACGAAGCACACCCATGGAACAGGATGTACATTTTCGGCAGCAATCACGGCGGAGATGGCAAAAGGAAGATCGACAGAGGCAGCCATTATAGAAGCAAAAAAATATGTGCAGCTGGCAATTCGTCATCCGCTTAATATTGGTCACGGGTTTGGCCCGACAAATCATTTCGCCTATCATGAACAGCGGGGGGTGTGTAATGTCCATGTCTTTTGATTTAAATAAATACTTTGTTATGGGAACAATCAATTGTAAACGCGACCCGCTGCTTGTTTTAGAAGAAGCGCTACAGGCAGGAATTACTATGTTCCAGCTGAGGGAAAAAGGGAAAAATGCTTTAAAAGGGGATGAGTATATTAAATTTGCCCGTCAATGCCAAAAGCTGTGCCAAATATATAAAATACCATTCATTATCAATGATGATGTCGAACTTGCATTAACATTAGATGCAGATGGAATTCATGTAGGACAGGAAGACACCGAGGTAGAAAAATTTAGATCTTTTGCGAAAAATAAAATCGTCGGAGTATCGGTTCATACAATGGAACAACTGGAATTGGCCATGGCAAATGGGGCAGATTATGCGGGGATTGGTCCAATTTATGAAACTTCCACAAAAGATGATGCGAGAGCACCAGTAGGGCTGACGTTATTGGAAGATGCCAAATCTCAGTTTCCTAAATTCCCGATTGTAGCAATTGGGGGAATCTCCACTGAAAATAGTTTCATTGTGAGACAAACGGGAGTAAATGGAGTAGCAGTTATTTCTGCTATTAGTCATAGTAATAATATAAAAGAAACTGTAAATATACTCTAAGTTAAAAATTGTCATAAAAATACTATTTATATAGAAGAAGCCTGTACCAATATACTCTTTTCTACTATTCTGGCAATTTAGTATGATAGTTCTGTTATACACTACAGAATATGGGAGTGAAAGAAATGTTGAAAAAACTATCTGCTTCAGCCTTAACGCTAACACTTTTAGCAAGTGGCATGTCAGCAGTTTCAGCGGCACCAACATCTACGAATGAAGATATGACACGTGGAGAATTTGTGAAGGCCGTAATTGATGCATTGGGTGTAGAGGTCGGCACTGGGGAGACTGTAAAATTCCAGGATGTACCTGATTCACTTAAACCGTATATTGAAAAAGCGGTAGAATTAAAGCTAATTAAAGGTAAAACTCCAACTAAATTTGCACCAAATGAAAAACTAACGCGCACACATGCTTTCCTTATTGCGGCAAGAGGATTACAAGATGAGGAAACATATTCTGAAAAGGTATTGGATCAGTTTAAAGATGCAAACAAAATTGGACAAGGCAATCGCCAGGAAATGGCCAAAGCGGTAGCAACAGGATTACTGACAGGTTTTAATGACGGCACGATTCGTCCGAACGATTTTGTAACAAAAGCACAGATGCAAAAAATTCTTCAGCGCTTTTTGGAAGAATATAGCCCGGTGAAAGCAAATACGACGGTTTCTTTACGTATTTTAGGCACGACAGATATTCACACAAATATTGTGAATTATGACTATTACAAAGATACGCCAACGAACAGTTTAGGTTTGGCAAAAACTGCGCTACTAATCGAAAAGGCACGTGAGGAAAATCCAAATACAGTGCTGTTTGACAATGGAGATGCAATACAAGGAACACCACTTGGCTCATATATTCAGTCAGTAACGAAATTAAAAGACGGCGAAGTTCACCCATCGATTGCTGCAATGATCGCTCTTGATTATGATGTAGCGACATACGGTAACCACGAGTTCAACTACGGTTTGGAATTTATCGATGAAGTAACGGATGATGCTCCATTCCCTTATGTTAATGCCAATGTGCGCAATGCGGCGACAAAGGAATTAATGTATAAGCCATATGTTATGATTGAAAAAGATGTGGTTGATTCAAACGGTGAAAAAACGAAAATTAATATTGGGGTAACAGGTATTGTCCCACCTCAAATTTTGAAGTGGGACAAAGCAAATTTAGAAGGAAAAGTAACAGTTGATGATTCAGTAGAGGCTGTTAAAACAGTCGTTCCGCAAATGAAAGAAGCAGGAGCGGATGTTGTCGTAGTACTTTCACACTCTGGTATGGGGGATGCTACACATGAAAAAGGGGAAGAGGATGTATCGTATTTACTATCTACAATTGAAGATGTGGATGCAATCATTACTGGTCATGCCCATGGAGTGTTCCCTGGTAAAGTGGATAGCTCTATAACAAATGTGGATATTGAAAAAGGAACAATGAACGGCAAGCCGATTGTTATGGCTGGAAAATTCGGTAGTCATTTAGGGGTCATTGATCTAGAGCTAGAGAAAAAAGACGACGATTGGGATGTTACAACAGGTACTGGCGCGGTGCGTGAAATCGCAAAAGATAATGACACTGTCAGCACTGAAGTTGTAGAAAGTGTAAAAGAAGCACATGAAGGAACAATTAAGTATGTGCGTCAGGCAGTAGGTACAACAACAGCTAACATCCACAGTTACTTCTCGCAAGTGCAGGATGATCCTTCTATCCAAATTGTAACGGATGCACAATCAATTTATGTGAAAGAAAAGTTGAAAGGTACAGCGTATGAAAACCTTCCTGTCCTATCAGCGGGTGCACCATTCAAAGCAGGTACAAGAAGTGATCCTGAATACTATACATTTGTACCAAAAGGCGAGCTTGCAATTAAAAATGTAGCAGATTTATATTTATATGATAATACACTTGCTATGTTGAAAGTAACAGGTGCGGATGTGAAAGAATGGCTGGAAATGTCTGCTGGCCAATTCAACCAAATTGATGTAACAAAAGCAGATGAGCAGCAATTAATTAATGAAGAATACCGTTCATACAATTATGATGTTATTGACGGTGTGACGTATGAAATTGATGTAACAAAGCCGGCAAAATACGATGAAAACGGAAATGTAGTAAACGAACAAGCATCACGTATTTTCAATCTCCAATATAACGGAAAGCCAATTGATGCGGCACAGGAATTTATTGTAGCGACAAATAACTATCGTGCAAACGGTACATTCCCGGGTGTTCGTAATGCAACAGCGGTTGAAATTTATCCTGATGAAAACCGCCAAGCAATTATCGACTATATTTTAGCCGAAAAAACAATCGATCCGACAGCAGATGGTAACTGGAAATTCGCTCCGATTCCGGATAGCGTAAACGTTGTATTTGAATCTTCCAAAAAAGCAGTGGATGTTTTAGATGAAAACAGCGCTATTAAGTATATTGGAGACGGTACAGACGGTTTTGGCAAGTATGGTTTAAAAGCAAAATAATTATAAAAATGCCTGTAGGCGAAGAATTCATTTCTTCTGTCTGCAGGTTTTTTGTGTTTTGGAATTCCAGACACGGGTAAGAACGACGGACTTTACCGGGTTTTATTTATTTGTACCTACAGTTTGACAAAAGTAACAACTTGTAGTTAAAATGGGGTTGTCGCTTTTGGGAGTAGATAAATTTTGAAGATAGGGGATGAAATATTTTGATTCGATTTAAAACGTTAGGTTTAACTTTAGGGATGTCTGCCGCATTGTTATTAGCAGCATGCGGGGATGATACAGGCAGGAGTGATAATTCAAACAATGAAACTGCAAGTATAGGTGAAGAAGTAGATTATAAAATCATTGGGATAGAGCCTGGTGCGGGGATAACAGGTTTGTCACATGATACATTGGAACAATATGAGAATCTAGAAGGCTGGACATTACAGGAAAGCTCAACAGCCGGCATGATCGGGACGTTGGACCAAGCGATTCGCAATGAAGAACCTGTGATTGTTACTGGCTGGACACCTCATTGGATGTTTTCTGCTTATGACTTAAAATTTCTTGAAGATCCTAAAGGAGTTTTAGGAGGAGCGGAAAATATAAATACTGTTGTAAGAAAAGACCTTGAAAAGGATTTGCCGGATGTCTACACAGTGCTTGACCGATTCCACTGGGAAACGGAAGATATGGAAAAAGTCATGTATGATGCACAAAATGCAGATTTTGAAACTGCTGCAGCCGATTGGGTAGAAAAGAATGAAGATAAAGTAAATGAGTGGACACAAGATATTGCACAAGGCAATGGTGAAAAAGTGAAACTTGTTTCAGTACCATGGGATTCGGAAATTGCTTCTAGCAGCGTTGTTAAACTAGTGTTGGAGAATTTAGGCTATGAAGTAGAAGTAATCCCTGTAGACCCGGCAATTATGTTCCAGGCAATTGCAACAGGTGAAGGGGATGCTACTGTAGCACCGTGGTTACCTACAACTCATCAGTCATTCTACGAAAAACATAAAGATGATATCGTCGACTTAGGTGAAAATTTGAAAGGTACACAAAATGGTTTCGTTGTACCAGCATATATGGACATTGATTCGATTGAAGATTTAAAGCCAAAAGAATAATGAATGAAAAAAGACTATGTGCAGTAGTGGGAAACCACTTTGCACATAGCTTTTTCTTATCCAATAGAACGCTGTGGTTCAACGCTCGGTTTACCAAATAAATAGCCTTGGAAAAGCTCATAGCCGATTTGTTTTAGCCACTCAAAGTCTTCCTCAGTTTCAATTCCTTCAGCAAGTGGTGTAGCACCAATTTCAATCGCTTTCTTTAAAAACTGTTTAGCGGTATGTTGTTTTTCATGATCATTTTTTACACCTTGTACATACTTCATATCAAGCTTCATATAATGCGGATTCATGTCGGTGAGCATTTCCAGAGTGTTATACCCTTCTCCTACATCATCCAAAGCATATTGAAAACCCTTTTCGTTATAGTAATTCAAAATCGACTTTAAATGCTCAATATCATCGACCTGCTCTGATTCGACGACTTCAAAGACAAATTGACTCGGGTCAATTTGCAGAAGTTTAGCAAGCTTCACCGTTGACTGCAGACAATATTCAGGAGAATAAATCGATGTAGGAATGAAATTGATAAATGTTTTTTTCTTAAGCACGGCAGCGTATTTTACGGCAGCCATACGACATAATCGGTCCAATGCATACAAGCGCCCCCGTGTTTTTGCTGCTGTGAAAATTTCATTTGGGAATATAAGCGTTCCATCTTCACGGGTAAAGCGTGACAGCACTTCGTAGGCATAAATTTCTTTATTGTTATTTACGATAGGCTGTGAATAGCTGACAATCGCTTTTCTATGTATGACAGCATCAATCCATTGCATTTCCATCACTGTTTCAATTTCAGCAATAGTTTTCCAAGCCATCTCGTCAATTCTAAAATAAATCTGTTCGGACTCCATATAATCTCTGCTAAAGTCAAGAAACTCCTTTACACCAGATTCTTGTATCGTTACGAGCTGTTCCTTTTTAGTAATCGTTAAATTCCGACGGTTAAAGTGATCGACAATCATATCCATCATAGCTATATTGTTTTCGCCTTCTAATAAAATATCAAACTGTAATTCAGATACGACACAGTTTTTACAGGACATGAGTTTCCCCTCACTTCTAAGTTTTAATTTTACTGTAAACCATTAAGTACAAATATACTATAAAAAAATTAATAGTATATACAATTGCTTATATAATATGTACAATGTTTGTATAGTAATTAGATTAAAAAGTACTAATGTTTACAAAAAATAGCGCATAATGTTGTACAAATACTATACGGAATGTAAGGGTGACGATAATGGTGATATGGTGGAAGCAAAAATCGGTAGATGAAGATAATAAATTGGTAGAAATGAATTACTTTAAGCCTATTATACAATTTACAAGCATGCCGGAATTAGAGCAGCAGATGAAATTGATTGGAATAGACGAAAATAATTTACGTTACATAAAATCGTATCAACCTGCAATTACTGCCGGTGTATCAGAGATTACGGATGTATTTTATGAAAATGTATTAGCTGTACCATCACTAAAAAAAATAATTGAAGAACGCACAAAAATCGATCGCTTAAAGAAAACATTGAATTCATACATTATTTCTATGTTTGATGGCGTTTTTAATGAAGAGACAATTGAAGCAAAACGGAAACTCGCCCGTATGCATTTCAAAATTGGTTTGGACCCGAAATGGTATATGGGTACATTTCAAAAATTGCAGGAAACGATGATTGTGCTTATTAGTAAAGATATAACGGACCTTGCACTTAGAGAACAAATTACATTAAATGTGTCAAAACTTATTAACCTGGAAATGCAGATTGTATTGGAGGAATACGAAAAGGAAAATCAAAACCTTCGAAGAGAGCAATATAATGTTGTCAAACTTGAATTAAAGGATAAATTATCGGCCATTATTCAAAATCTGGCTGATTTAACAGAAGAAACGAACCAATCGATTGAACAAGTAAACAATCATACATCCCATATAAACAATACAATCAAATCCAATGTCGCAATTGTCCAACATATTCATACAGATGCATTGACAGGGAAAAATGAAGTTGCAAGGCTGGAGCAAGAAATGATTGAAATTAAAGACAGCACGATTGAAATGGGACAATTAATCGGAAATTTAAAAGTCTCTTCAGAACAGATAATCAATATCGTGGCGCTTGTAAAAAATATTGCGGACCAAACAAATTTACTGGCATTAAACGCCTCAATTGAAGCAGCAAGAGCAGGGGAGCATGGAAAAGGCTTTGCGGTTGTCGCACAGGAAGTACGTAAACTGGCAGAGCAATCAAAAAGTTCAGTAGAGAACATAACAAACCTTATCAAGACATCCACGTTGCTAACGTCCACTGCTGTTCAAATGATTGATGCTGTCCAGTCAAGGGTAGATTCAGGTCTGGACGTGTCTATTAATACTCAAACGAAATTCCAGCAAATTTTAAAAGCAATCGAACAGAATGAAGCGCAAATAAAAGAAGTCGCAATGGATATAACAAACTTAACAAGTGTCATTAGCAACATCGGTCAAGAAACGAGAGATGTTGCAACTACCGCAGATGAACTTTACCAAATGACTACCCACCTGTAAAAATTATTTTAAGTATTATGAAATGAATAAGGCTGTGTAAAAGTGCAATTGCTTTTACACAGCTTTTTATTTTATGAGCTACTTTATATAATTAAGTGTAATTACAAAATGATTGGGAATAGTAAGGTAGGTGAGAATAAATTAACAAATAAGGAGACACAAAGAAATGAAAATTACAGCAGCTGTAACTGAAGCACAAGGAAAAGATTTCGTCCTGCAGGAAGTGGAACTTGCATCTCCAAAAGCAAATGAAGTATTGATAAAAATTGTAGCAACTGGCGTTTGTCATACGGATGCGGTAGCACGTGATTTAGCAATTGCTCCACTTCCAGCTGTTCTTGGTCATGAAGGATCAGGAATTGTGGAAGAAGTAGGTGAAGGCGTAACAAGTTTAGAAAAGGGTGACCATGTTGTCATTTCATTTGCACATTGTGGTTCATGTCCAAACTGTTTGACTGGCCATCCGACAGTTTGTGATACGTTTAATCCACTCAACTTTGGCGGTGTCCAAAATGACTACACAACACGCCTTTCAAAAGACAGTACCGAGTTAGGAACATTCTTCGGCCAGTCTTCATTCGGAACATACGCAATTGCGCATGAGCGAAATGTTGTAAAAGTAGATAAAGATGTCGACTTAGCGTTGCTTGGTCCTCTTGGATGTGGGATTCAAACAGGTGCCGGGACAGTATTAAATCGCCTGCGACCACAATTTGGTTCCACAATTGTCATTTACGGATGCGGTGCTGTTGGTTTGTCTGCATTGATGGCAGCAAAAATTGTAGGCTGTAAACAAATTATTGCCGTGGACGTCCATGATTCCCGATTGGAATTTGCAAAAGAACTCGGGGCAACACATGTATTAAATGGACGAAATGTTGATGTCGTTGCCGAGGTGAAAAAAATTACCAACGGCGGTTCAAACTATGCTGTTGAAACGACTGGTGTGCCGCCCGTTGTGAAACAATCCCTAAATGCATTACGCCCATTAGGTACTTGTGCCATTGTAGGTGTAACACCTGAGATGGCAATTGATGTCCATAACGATATAATGGCGGAAGGGAAAACAATGATGGGGGTCATCGAGGGAGATTCGGTACCTCGAGTATTTATTCCGGAGTTAGTCAACTATTATAAAGATGGTAAATTCCCGTTTGATCGACTCGTTAAGTTTTATGAATTTGAACAAATTAACGAAGCTTTTGAAGACTCTAAAAAAGGGACTACGATTAAGCCTATTTTAAAAATCGCGAAATAAAGATAAAAGCCGAGAACACAGAAATTCTCGGCTTTTTGATTATATTGCGGTCATTCTAAATAATCATATTTACGTGCTTCATCTGCGTACTCTTTGGAAATTTGCCCCTGAAGATAATCTTCTTTTGAGACATGCAATATTTCCAGTGCAGAATACGTATCTTCATCATCTTTGTCTTTATATAAATCATTGTAGTGGTCGAAGTCCCCTTCAAAATCTGCTGGTGTATCGGAATTTCCATACTGTGCGACGATTTGGAAGGAGTCTTCGTTATCTTGAAGTTCATCATCCTTTTCCCGATTTGAAAAGGAGTTGTCAACAGCCGGATGGAGCAGTTGTTCTTCAACCGGACGATCTGTTGCAGGAGTTTTTGCATCACTATGCTCAATACAAAATGTCGTATACGGAATTGCTTGCAGCCGATCATATGGGATTTCTGTTTGGCATTTTGCACAAACTCCATATGTACCGTCATCCATCCGTTCAAATGCTGCTTCGATTTGGCCCAATAAGTCATCACTATGCACTTTTAACGCCATATCTTTTTCACGGTCATATAATTCGGTCGCCAAATCTGCGGGATGATTGTCAATAGTAGAGAGTTCATCAGTAGAATCCCTTAAACTGGCACGTGCAATAATTTCATTTTCATTTGTATTGACATCACCAATTAATTCTCTTTTTTGTTCGATGAGCAGTCGTTTTAATTTAGTAAGCTGTTTTTCACTAAGCATCATAATCAATTCCTTTCAATAGTAGTATGGGCGAAATATGATGAATTATTTCAAAATATCGTGAACTGCTTTCGTATAGTTTCGTTTTAAATTAGAAATACTAGTGTATAAGGCGAAATTTTATGCACACATAAAAATATCCATCCTATAGGAGGACTCGAAGTTGCTAAATACTGAAAACACACTATCTATCTTCGCACTCGGCGGTATTAATGAAATCGGAAAAAATATGTATGTAATTGAATATGGACAAGAATTAGTTATTGTTGACTGTGGCGGGAAATTTGCGGATCAAAGTTTATTAGGTGTTGATTTGATTATCCCGGATTTAAGTTACTTGGAGGAAAATAAACATAAAATCAAAGCTTTAGTTGTAACACATGGACATGAAGACCATATTGGCGGAATCCCGTATTTGCTGAGAAAAATTAATATACCAATATACGCTACCAGATTTACACTCGGGTTAATTGAATTGAAATTAAAGGAGCATAAATTGCTCCGTGATTCACAATTAAATGAGATTAATGCAGAATCGCAAATTAGTTTCGACCAATTATCACTCACATTCTTTAAGACGAGTCACAGTATCCCTGACTGTTTAGGGATTGTTTTTCATACACCTGAAGGGAAGGTCATTCATACAGGTGACTTTAAATTTGATTTTACACCTGTTAATGATCAAACGTCGGATATTCACAAAATGGCAGCACTCGGTTCAGAAGGGGTGCTTGCGCTTATTTCCGAAAGTACAAACGCTGAACGTCCGGGATTTACACCATCCGAGCAAGTAATTGGACGTCATTTGGATGAGGCGTTTCAAAGGGCGACCGGGAAAATCTTCATTTCTACATTTGCATCCAATGTGAATCGTATTCATCAAATTGTCGAAGCAGCAAAAAAGACGAATCGAAAAATTGTATTATTAGGTCGCAGCATGGTCAATGTTACGTCTGTAGCGATGAGACTAGGCTACTTGGATATTCCAGGCTGGATGCTTATCGAACCGCGAGAGTTAAAAGAGTTACCGCCGGAACGGGCAGTAATATTATGTACAGGAAGCCAAGGGGAACCATTAGCTGCGCTCTCCCGACTCTCAACTGGGCGTAATCGAGATGTCAAAGTTGTTCAAGGCGATACGGTTATTTTCGCAGCTTCTCCTATACCGGGAAATGAAAAAGATGTTTCAAAAATAGTCGATAATCTATTTCAGCTTGGCGCAAATGTAGTTTACGGAAATTCAAGCATTACCGGTATGCACGTCTCTGGACATGGCTATCAAGAAGATTTAAAAATGATGCTAACACTCATGAAGCCAAAATATTTTATTCCGATTCATGGAGAATACCGTATGCTTCATATTCATCGTTCATTGGCGGAAGCGGTTGGAGTTGAAAAAGGGCATACATTTATCTTAAAAAATGGTGAAATAGTTGATATTAAAGGCGGAGAAGCACGGCAAACACGTGCAATTCCGGCGGGTGATACGTATGTGGATGGTACTGGAAGTGATGAAGTCGGTGAAATTGTACTGCGGGATCGAAAGCAGCTATCCGAAGATGGGATGCTTGTTATTGTTGTCACGATCAGTAAATTCGATGGTTCCATTATTTCAGGTCCGGACAGTATTTCACGCGGATTCGTCTATGCAAGGGAATCAGAAGGATTAATAAATGATATAAACGAAATTGCTCAAGCAGCTGTAGAAAACTTTAATGAAGCCAATCCTTTTGCTATGAAAAAAGCGATTAAACACGCGGTAGATCAATATATCTTTACATTAAAAATGAAAAAGCCAATGATTTTGCCGATAATTATTGAAATATAAAATTAAATAGTTACAGAAAAACGATCTTGAAAGGAAATATTCGCTTTCAAGATCGTTGTTTTATTACATGCAATTTATTCATTTTTTGTTTGGGCTCACTAAAATTAAGCAGGCTGAAGCTCTGTTTGTTCCAGTAGCTGTTTGTAAGCTGCCAAATCTTCTTCATAATTTCTAATATATGTGGAAAGACTATGTTTTTTTATCATTTCGAATGTATTTTGATCGATGAGTTGTAATTTTTGATTCAGGATGTCAGCATTAGCCCATGCTGTTTCTTCAAAAGCAATGTTCATTTGATGTTCTTCAATAATCATACCTAATAATTCGGGATTATTAAAAATTTCTTTAGTAGAGTGTTGATCTCGCATATCAAAATAATCGAGGGTTCTAGTTAAAGAAGCATCTAGTGCAGGGCGGTCAATCGCATGACCTAGTTCATGAAGTGTAATGGTTTTTACATATTGATTAAATCGAATGTTTGATAGTTCTCCAGCTGCTTCCACTAAACGGTTTGCATCAAAACTAACAACATTTGTTATAAAGTTATAGCTCATATTTACCCCGGTATGATCCTCTTCCAACATTGTGTTGAGGCCGGTAGCTTTTATAGTGGAATAAATTAATTCATATAAAAATTCGTTTGTAGATTGTTGCATGTATGCGCTCATTTCCTTTTCTAAATATATAAAATAAATAAGAAAACACAATAAAACGCTCGCTTTAATTAAAGCAAGCATAAAATAATATATAATTCCTATATACTATTTTCAAGTAATTTGTTTGGTTATGTATTCTGTTGGAAGGAAATTTTGGATAGGCGAGTAAATGCATACAAAAAGAATGTTTGCCATTCTTCTAAACGGCAAACATCCTTTATTAATGTAAATTATCAACATCTACATCTAGAATTAACCTATCTTCAAGGTTAATTAAATAATTATGAGTTATTTTTGTTGTTACTGTTATTGTTTCTACGGCTTGCTTCTCCGCCTTTGCGGCCAGCTTCTTCACGGCTCATTTTGCCACCACTGTTGTTGTTATTGCTGTTATTGTTGTTATTACCGTTTTGGTTGTTTCCGCTGCTCGCTTCTCCACCTTTACGGCCGATTTCTTCATAAAATTCTCTACCATGGTTATTAGATGTAGCTTCTCCGCCTTTACGACCCGCTTCTTGAACCGTCATTGATCCGTCATTCTGATTCTGATTACGTTTGTTGTTGTTAGCCATTTCTTACATCCTCCTAGTGAAAATTTATTAGCTTATTGCTAAGCTTACTAGTTAAATTCCCATCTCACTTTATATTAAACATTAATTATATTTCATTTATATTACAAAAAAATGCTCTAAAATTATTAGAAACAAAAAATGTAATTCATAATTTAGAAGAGAACCTTCATATAACATAGATATGTGAAGCATTGTAAGGGGAATTTATTTTATTATTTCGATAATTTCCACAATTTCGGCTAGTATGATAAAATAGCTATTATGCATAATTTTCAGTTAGTTTTAAAAATGTGATACAACAGTTCTTGATTTTGTTATTGTTGTATTACAACAAAAGAGAGATACATAGGGGGAAAGTGAAATGAATGCGATTACACTAGTAATTGGGGCAATATGTATTTTAGTAATTGCCTACCGTTTTTACGGAATTTTCTTTACAAAAAAAGTATTGAAAATTAATGAAGATACGCCAACACCTGCAAACGAAAAAAATGACGGACAAGATTACGTGCCAACAAATCGTTGGGTAGCTTTCGGGCATCACTTTGCAGCAATTGCAGCTGCTGGACCGTTAGTTGGACCAATTTTAGCTGCGCAATTCGGTTATTTACCGGGTTACCTTTGGTTATTAATTGGTGCTGTTATTGGGGGAGCTGTACACGATGCCGTTGTATTATTTGCTTCGATGACAAAAGGCGGGAAGTCATTATCGGAAGTTATGCGTGAAGAGCTGGGGCCTGTTGCTGGTTTTTGTACAGGATTAGCGATGCTATTCATTATTACAATTACAATGGCTGGTTTATCAATGGTTATTTTAGGAGCTTTAGCAGAAAACCCTTGGGGAACATTTGCAGTTGCTGCAACAATACCGATTGCAATGCTCATGGGTCTGATCAATAAATTCACAGGGAACTTAAAGATTTCAACAATACTTGGGGTCATCCTCCTCATTGGGGCCGTTTTCTACGGACCGTCTATTCAAGGTACTTGGTTAGGTGATGTACTAACATTAGATCGTGAAACATTATCGATTCTATTGCCGATTTATGCGTTCTTTGCGGCTGCTTTACCAGTCTGGTTCTTACTTGCACCACGCGATTATTTAAGCAGTTTCATGAAAATAGGGGTGTTTATTGCTTTAATCATTGGTGTGTTTATAATCAACCCTGCAATTCAATTCCCTGCCATTATTCCTGACTTCCTGGGAGGCGGACCAATTGTTGCAGGTCCTGTATGGCCATTCGTTTCGATTACAATCGCTTGTGGAGCTATTTCTGGTTTCCATGCATTTGTAGGATCAGGTACTACACCGAAAATGTTAAATCGTTGGGATGATATTCGCGTAGTTGGTTTTGGTGCAATGCTCGTAGAATGTGTCGTTGGGGTAATGGCACTGATCGCTGCAACTGTATTACATCCGGCAGATTACTTTGCGATTAACTCATCACCTGAAGCATTCGCAAAATTAGGAATGACGGTAGTTGATTTACCGGTGCTTTCAGAAGCGATTGGTATGGATTTAGAGGGACGTACTGGTGGTGCCGTAACACTTGCAGTCGGCATGGCATCCATATTTGCCGGGGTAGAATGGTTTAGCCATCTAACTGCTTACTTCTATCAATTTGTTATTATGTTTGAAGCTGTATTTATTTTAACTGCAATTGACGCAGGTACACGTACAGCGCGTTACTTAATTCAAGACTTTTTAGGAAATGTGTATAAGCCGCTGAAAAAGACGGATTGGCTCCCAGGGGCAATTGGGGCAAGTGCATTAGCCTGTATCATGTGGGGGTACTTATTAAATTCAGGGGATATTGCTTCTGTCTGGGCGTTATTCGGTGTATCCAACCAGTTGATGGCCTCCATTGGTCTAGTATGTGGTGTAACATTCGTATTGAAAGTAGCAGATAAACGAATTTATGCTTTAACTTGCTTTATTCCGTTAGTGTATTTATATATTACGGTAAATGTAGCAGGATTCTGGATGGTAAAAAATGTTTACTGGAACGAAATGGCCGGTGGTTACAATATTTTAAACGGTATTTTGTCGATTATTATGCTGACATTAGGATTGATCATTGTAATTACATCATTCATAAAATGGCGTGAACTTTGGGCACACCCTCGTTTCACAAAACAAGCAACTGCTAACTAAAACAAATAAAAAAGAGCGGAAAATTAGAGTAATCTCTAAATTTTTCGCTCTTTTTGTGTTGGATATAAATAGTTGAGAAAGTCGTCCCTGAAAACAGCATTTAAAATACACGGCTGCTTTTGTCTTTTTTCCAACAGTAAATGTTCTTCAGGAAATTGCTGTTCGATATTTAAGGATATAAACGGGAGTTTTTCCTGTGCCTTTTGAGAACGCAAATTGACTGTGCGTGCACCGGCGAATACTACCTCAAGGTGCAAGTATTCAAATGCTATTTTCAATAGTTCTATTTTAGAGGCCAGATTATAGCCTTGTCCCCAATAATCCACTCCGATCCAGCTTCCGATATGGCATTGCTTATTCGACTGATCGATAAACATCAGTGTCGTAATCCCGATTAACTGGTCCTTTTCATTCAATATTATACGGGAAATGGTTTTCCCTTCAGATTCCTCCATTAATGTATTAATAATAAAGTTTTCCGTATCCTCTAAAGATTGTGTAGGGAGTCCGAGTGCATTCTTTACTTCTGGCGCCTGTGATAATCGATGGATTTCTTTAGCATAGCTAAGTGCTTGTGGAACTAATGTTACTTTTTTCATTCATATTACCTCACTTTCCGAAAAAACATGCGAAATCTACAAAGAGTAGATCGCTCTATTTTACATTATATTCAAAAAATATCCGATTATTTTTTAGAAAATAAAAATTAATTAAAAATAAGGTTGTTTTATTTAAGTAAGTATAATAATATAACTCATATAATATAAAACCAAGTTGAATAATCGGTATTGGGGTGAAAAATAATTGTCGACAGCTAAGATTGAAATTAATGAGGTTTCAAAGTCGTATGGAGAAAAAGGTCCGACAGTATTAAAAGATGTTTCCTTTAATATAAAACATGGCGAAGTGATTGCCATTCTGGGAAAAAGCGGTTGCGGTAAAAGTACATTGCTAAATTGTATCGGTGGATTTGAAACAATTAATCAAGGACAGATCCTGCTTGATGGGACTGCCGTTAAAAAACCTAGTAAACGCTGTATTATGCTTATGCAAAATTACGGACTGCTGCCATGGCGCTCTGTTCGGAAAAATGTGGAGCTCGGGATTGAGAATTCGGATTTATCGACTGCTGAAATTACAAAAAGAGCGGCCCATTATTTACAGATGGTCGGATTGGAAGACCGTGCAAATGCATTGCCTAGCGAGCTGTCGGGTGGTATGCAGCAACGCGTCGCAATAGCCCGCGCACTTGCGATTCAACCGGAAGTTATTTTAATGGATGAACCGTTTGGAGCGCTTGATACATTTACACGCTATTATTTACAGGATGAATTGAAACAAATCCAGCAACGCGAGAAAATGACGATTGTATTAGTAACCCATGATATCGATGAAGCGATTTATTTAGCAGATCGCATTCTCATCATGAAGCCAAATCCTGGTGAAATCCATAAAGAAGTTGTGCTGAAGTTGCCAAAGGAACGCAATCGTGCTGATGCGGATTTTCAGCATTACCGCGAAATCATATTCAATGAATTCCAATTTACTCATGGTAAAGCAGCAATCGAATTTAATATTTAGGAGGATAGTAAATGAAAAAGGTAGTGTTAATCATGACAATGCTGTTCGTGGCATTGTTGACGGCATGTGGGACGAACGAAACAGGCAGTTCTGTAGGTGACGGGGAAAAGCCAACGATTAAAATCGGTTATTTACCGATTACGCACGCAGTTCCGTTATATATGCAGAATGATGAAAAGTATGAAGATTACAATTTAGAGCTTGTGAAATTCGGGTCTTGGCCTGAGCTGATGGATGCATTGAATACTGGTGCAATTGATGGGGCATCTGTATTGATCCAGCTAGCGATGAATGCAAAGGAAAAAGGCATTGATCTTAAAGCAGTGGCACTTGGTCACCGTGATGGCAATGTATTAATCGGTGGGAAAGATATAAATTCCGTGGAAGAACTGAAAGGGAAATCTTTTGCGATTCCAAGCAGATTTTCAACACATAATATTTTGCTGTATGAAATGCTGAAAAAACATGGCATTGCTTACGATGAAGTAGATGTTGTCGAATTACCGCCAGCGGAAATGCCTGCAGCTTTAGCGGAAGGGCGTATTGCTGGTTATGTGGTAGCTGAGCCGTTTGGTGCGATTTCCGTTGCATTGGAAAACGGGAAAGTGCTTTATCAGTCAGAAGAAATTTGGAAAGATTCAATTGATTGCGGTTTAGTATTGCGCGGTCAGTTTATTAAAGACAATAAAGAATTGGCAGGGAAGTTTGTCGATGACTATATAGCGGGCGGAGAGCTTGCACAAGGGAAAGACGACCATATGCATGAAGTCGTTGGTCAATATTTAACAGTTGAAGAAAATGTACTGGATATTTCATTAGATTGGATTTCCTACGACAATTTAAGCATTGAACAAGACAGCTATGCGATTCTACGTGATGCATTACTGGAAATGGGGTTATCCGAAAATCCGCCTTCCTATGAAGATTTTGTTGATGCTAGCTTTGTAAATTAGTAGAGGACGGAGGGATATTATGGCGATAGTGAAGAAATTGTCCCCGATTGCACTTGGCTTTCTATTATTACTTGTCGTTTGGCAAACTGCAATTATGATAGGTGGGCATCAGTCGGCACTCTTCCCTCCGCCTTTAAAAGTGGGGGAAGCATTACTTGCGATCATTTTCGATGGTTCGCTGTTTGCACATATACAAATTAGTTTATTACGATTTTTTTCAGGTTATCTAATTGCTGTCGTTGCAGCCATTTCGTTAGGTTTGATTTTAGGAAGATTGCCGGCTGTCTGGAAAGTGCTCGATCCAGTAGTTCAAGTATTGCGACCTGTTTCGCCGATTGCTTGGTCACCGTTTATCGTTTTATGGTTCGGCATCGGCAATATGCCGGCGATCGTTATTATTTTTATCGCTGCATTTTTCCCGGTCTTATTATCCACGGTATCAGCGGTAAAAAAAGTCGACAAAACGTATTTACGCATTGCATCAAATTTTGAAATGAGCCCTTTTGAGACAATGAGAAAAATTATATTGCCGGCTTCATTTCCGATGATCGCCAATGGGCTGCATATGGCGCTGGGTTCTGCATGGATTTTCCTCGTAGCCGGGGAAATGGTAGGTGCGCAATCAGGTTTAGGATTTTTAATTGTCGATGCACGAAATTCTTTAAGTCTGGATTTAGTCATGGCGAGTATTGTTGTAATCGGGGTACTTGGCCTTTTACTGGATAAAGGCATTCATTATTTCGAAAGTTGGGTAAACCGCATTTGGGGTGGCGCAAAATAAAACTGCCTAAAGATTTTAGACAGTTTTTAACGGCCGTATATGAATCGTGTCGACGCGTTCGCCTGTTTCAGTAGAATAATATCCGACTTCTACACGCTGTTCATCAGGACCGACGATTTCTTTATAGCAGGTTTCCAGATGATCAGCACCCCATATAATCATCGCATTGAAAACATGCTCAAGGGCGGTACCTTTTTCCGTTAATGTATAACGGTAGCGTGGGGGATGGACGGAATATAGCTCACTTTGTACGATCTGTGCTTCTTCCAATTCTTTTAACCGGTTTGACAGAATATTTGCTGACAAACCTGGAAGCTTCAGCTTAATATCATTGAAGTTAGTTTCACCGACCAGCAGTTCATGAATGATGAGAAGCGTCCAACGATCACCAAGAATATTTAATGTTTGTGCAATGTTACAAGGTAAGTCATAACGTGTTTTCATGTTTTCGCCTCCTTGATACAAGTATAAACATTAATTTTATGCAATGCGAGTTAATTTTTTTAACCTGTTAAAGACATTTGAAGTGGGTATTCATAGTGCGCTCTAACAGAACGCCTATTTGAATATATAACAATCTAACATTTACTATTAGGAGGAAAATACAATGAGTTTATATTTAGTAGAATCAACAATTAACGAGGTTTCTTCGAAGGAAGCATTTTCGGCATTAGTCGAAAAAGTGCATGCTACAGAAGGTGTTGGAGTTATCGAAGTTCAAGTGGCGAAAGATTTTTCACGTGGCTATTTCATTATTGAAGCATCTGATGAGGAAGCTGCAAAAACAGCATTACAAGCACAAGGGGTTGCAATTGATTTAGTAAAAGAAGTACGTTTGATCGGTAAAGAACTTGATGAAGTCAAAGCAGGCGGCGAGCAAGTAAACTACCTAGTAGAATGGGAAATTCCTGCAGAAATCACAATGGAAAAATATTTGGAGCGTAAAAAGAAAAATTCGGTAAAATACGAAGAAGTTCCAGATGTAAAATTCTCTCGTACGTATGTATGTGAAGATATGACAAAATGTTTATGTTTCTATGATGCTCCAGATGAAGCAGCTGTAAAACGTGCACGTGAAGCAGTACAAACACCGATCACATCGTTAACGGAATTGGCAGACTAAAAGGAAAGGATGCGGGGACAATGGCATTGAACAAAGAATTGTTAGAACGAATCATCGATGAAAAACTGAAGCCCGTAGTGAAGAAGGTCGATGAGCAGGCACATTATGCAGAAGATTATATTTTAGCGCTAAGTGAGGCTGGATTCTTCCAATCGGCAAATAAGGACCAATCGACGCTATTACAAGATGAGGCAGCGGTTGTTCGTGAAACAGCAAAGGTTTGTATGACAACAGCGTTTTGTGTTTGGTGCCATTTAGCCGCATTAACTTATTTGCGTAATAGTAATAACACGTATTTAAAGCAAACAATATTACCTGAGCTGGAAAGCGGCGTAAAACTTGGTGCAACAGGTTTATCAAATGCGATGAAATACTATTCCGGATTAGAAAAACTTCATCTGAAGGCAGAAATGACAGAAGAAGGCTATGTCATTAATGGAACATTGCCTGCTGTATCAAACTTGGGGAACCGTCATTACTTTGGTGCAGTTGCGACAGTCGATAGTCGTGAAGTTTTGGTGCTTGTACCAACTGATATCGAAGGTCTTGAAATGAATGAGCGACTTGGTTTCCTTGGAGTGAATGGCAGCGCGACATATTCATGTAAATTTGATCATGTCGTAATTTCGAAAGACCTTGTCATTTCCGAGGATGCAAAAGCATTTTGCGATATTATTCGCCCAACGTTTATTTATTATCAAGTTCCACTTGGTGCAGGTGTAATCGCCGCAGCAGTGGAAGGTATTGAAAAGGTAAAAGCGAAACAAAACGGCTGTAATGAATACTTAAAAGTACAGGCAACCGAACTGCGCGATCACTATGAAAGAATTAATGCAGAGTTGAACAACTTGGCAAGCAATTTGACATTGAAGGAAATTGTCAACACACGTCTGCAAGCAGTGCACGATACATTAGGTGCGGTACAGGCGAATATGATTCACAATGGAGCTGCCGGTTATGTTGCAGGAAGTGTACCATCCCGTAAACTGCGTGAAGCATACTTCTTTGCCAACTTGACGCCAACAGTTCGACATCTGGAAAAAATCAAATCATCTTTTGCTTGAGTTTAAAGGGGCAAGGATACCTCAAAATATCATTTTTCTCTAAGAGAAAAATGATTTTTTTTTGCTCTTAATTATTTTCATTTTCTCACCTCATATCGTAATTATTGAAGAGTTAAAGGTTTTTTTCAGCTTCGCTTCGAACTAGTAATTCAATGAGTGACATGAGAAAATGGAGTGAATAGAAAAAGGGGGATCGGCATGGATATAAAACTATCGGAAAAACAAATAAAAAATCTATGCGGAGCCGTTTCTTTTAAAAAAGGGCAAACTTTTTATCAAACAGGGAAAGTGAATTTCCTGAAATATACGGATATGTATGGAGAAGCGGTTGTAAAAAGCACGGAACAATTCGTTGTCCGTATAGAAAAAGAGGGAACAGGTCAATTTAAATCATCGTGCAGTTGCCCGACATTGGATGATTTCAGTAAAAGCTGTCAACATGTAGCGGCGGTTCTTATCGCTATTTATAATCTCAACAAGAATAAGGCTCAATCGCTGCCAAATGATGAGTACAATGAAAAATTTATTTCTGAAAACAGCTTTCTTTCAATTTTTAAACAACAGACAGTACAAACGACAAGGCAGCAGCGTCACTTTGAAAAGCGAGAAGTATTGGATGTACAGTTCTTAATAACACCTGTTCAATTTACAGAACAAGACCCGGTTATTGGGATGAAACTCCAAGTTAATGGAGATCAGATTTTATCTATTCGGGAGTTTTTAACACAATTAAAAAATAAAATGCCATACCGGATTTCCCATAATACAACCTATAATTTTGAACAGTTTTGTTTTGATGAACAGCATGATGCCATATTACACTTCCTTATGAAAATTGTGGAAGATGATGCATTTTATAATGACATGCCTGTACAAAATCAGGAGCAGCATTTGCTGATCATTCCGCCTTCATCCTGGTATTTACTTTCTTCATTGATTTCGAATACGAAAAATGTTTCGTTATTTTATCAAAACGAAAGCTATGACGAAATAAAGATTAAAACACAGCCTACAGCACTTCGTTTTATCATTGAAACAAAAGGTGAAGAGTATCTACTTTATATAGAAGGAATTGAACGTGCTGTCTTGTTTCTTAGTTACCAGTTAGTGCTATTTGACGGCGAATTGACGCAAATGAGTGATGACAGCATGAAGCAGCTTTTCGAATTAAAGCAAATGCTTCAGCAAAAATCTGTATTAACAATTGAACATTCACACTGGGATTACTTCCGGGAACAGGTGATACCTAAACTGAAAAAAATAGGTGTTGTGGAAATGGCTCGTGAGCTTTCAGTAAAACAGATGGAAAACCCATTAGTTGTAAATGTTTATTTAGACCGTCTGAAAAACCGTTTCCTTGCAGGTGTGGAGTTTCAGTACGGGCAATTTGTTATTCAACCATTGGATGATCAGCTTTCGGATGACTTGTTCATCATACGCGATATCGAAAAGGAAGCAGCGGTTTTAGCGTTGATGGATAAAAGCGGCTTTACAAAAACGGATGGCGGCTACTATATGCAAAATGAAGAACTTGAATATGAGTTTTTATATCACCAGCTTCCAAAGCTCACAAAACTTGCAAAAATCTATGCAACAAATTCTGTTAAGCTACGGATTGCCAAAGAAAATAACTTTCCAAAAATCCGGGTGAATGTCCAAAAGGAACGGACAAATTGGCTTGAGTTTAAATTTGAAATGGATGGTGTTTCGAATAAGCAGATTAAAGAAATTTTAGCGGCAATTAAAGTGAAGCAAAAATATTATCGTTTACAAGATGGGGCATTGCTGTCTCTGGAGACGAGGGAAATCGAAGAAATTCAGCGCTTCCTTAGAGCAATTCCAGCTCAGGATGATGAGTATGAATTAACGTTTAATATGTCAATAATGGATAGTCTACCGTTTTTGGAGCAGTTTGATCAAAGTGATATATTCGAAGCGGAAGAATCGTTTAAACAGTTTACAGGGCAGTTATTACATCCTGAATCATTGAAATTTGAAGTTCCGGAAAGCTTGGAACCGATTCTTCGGGATTACCAGAAACATGGTTATAACTGGTTGAAATTGCTCTCGAATTATGGCTTCGGCGGTGTGCTTGCTGATGATATGGGGCTCGGGAAAACAGTTCAAAGTATTGCTTTTATCGTATCCGAATTGTCGATAATCCGTGCTAACAAACAGCCGGTTCTAATTGTTTGTCCATCATCGCTTTCATACAATTGGCTTTATGAGTTCATGCAATTTGCACCGGAAGTCGAAGCTATTGTCATTGATGGGGAAGTAGCGGAGCGGCGTCATTTACTGCGTACAATAGAAGATCATGATGTCATTATTACAACCTATCCGTTATTACGTAAAGATAGCGCGTTCTATGAACGTCAGCATTTCCATACGGTATTTTTTGACGAAGCGCAGGCATTTAAAAATCCTGTAACACAGACAGCAAGAACGGTGAAAAGAATCAATGCGACAAATCGCTTTGGTTTAACAGGGACACCAATTGAAAACTCGTTATCGGAATTATGGTCGATTTACCGTGTTATCTTTCCACAGCTGTTCCGTGAGCTAGAAGAGTTCCGCCATATGCAGCGAAAAGATATTGCACGAAGAGTACGGCCGTTTCTCCTTCGCCGAATGAAAGAACATGTATTAGGTGAATTACCTCAAAAAGAGGAAATGATTGAAAAAGCTGAACTGTTACCGGAGCAAAAAGCGTTATATACAGCCTATTTGGCTAAGTTGCGTGTTGATACAATGAAGCATCTGGACAAAGAAACGTTCCATAAAAACCGTATTCGTATTTTGGCGGGAATTACGAGACTGCGTCAAATCTGCTGTCACCCGGCACTGTTTGTCGAAGGGTATAAAGGTGGTTCTGCAAAGTTTGAACAGCTGTTCCGCTTATTGGAACAATCGAAGGCGTCAGGCCGACGGGTATTAATATTTTCACAGTTTACGCAAATGCTTAAAATGATTGCGACAGAGCTTTCAAAGCGAGGGGAACAATATTTTTATCTTGATGGACAAACACCTTCGGAAGAGCGGATTGCACTTTGTAACTCTTTTAATGATGGGGAGCGGGATATGTTTTTAATTTCATTAAAAGCAGGTGGTACCGGACTGAATCTAACAGGGGCAGATACAGTTATTTTATATGATTTATGGTGGAATCCGGCAGTAGAGGAACAAGCAGCTGACCGTGCCCATCGTATGGGGCAAAAGGAAGTTGTACAAGTTATTAAACTTATTGCAAACGGAACGATTGAGGAAAAAATGAGTGAGCTTCAACAGAAAAAGAAAATGCTTATTTCGGATATATTGGACGGTGATGAATCGTCGAGGGGAACATTAACCGAGCAAGATATCAGGGAAATTTTAATGATTTAAAAAAGGCTATGAGGACATTTTTATGCACCTCATAACCTTTTTTTATTTTTCTGGTGTACGTACAATTAAGACATCACATGTTGCATGTCGGACAATTGCTTCAGTAGTGGAGCCCATGAACATCTGCTCGGCCGCATTTGATCCGGTTGCACCACAAATGATAATATCTGCTGGCGCATGCTCTGAAAGCCTTCTTGCTAAAATTGTCTTAGGCGTCCCTTTTGTTAAAATTTTATTAATCGAAGGAATACCTGCATCTTTTGCTTCCAATTCATAGCGGTCCAATAAAACTTCGCCATGTTTCCGAACCAGTTCAACCATATTATCATAAAGCATATCAAAAGATGCGGAGAAGCTCGTATCGATTACATGGATAATATGTAAAGTCGAGCCAATATTTCTTTTTGCTATATCAATCGATTTTTGAAAAGCGAGTTCGCTTATTTCTGAACCATCTACTGCAACAACTATATTTTGATAATGATTTGCCATATGAAATTCCTCCTTCATCTTTTGAATAAAGTATACCAAATATATGAATCTCGGTATAATGATGACGCCGAGAACATGTGATGAGGAATTCTACTGCCACCTACTATATTATTTTGTAGGCAGGATTTTCAGGATCTTTTGAATACGATAAGCAAAGAACCCGGCAAAAATTGAAAGAATAATATCTTTTGGCATTGGAGGAATCATCCATAGCCACGCAATTTTAAATGTAAAACCTTCAGGTGCGGATGCCCATAATGTATAGGCAAAATACATCCATGTTGTTCCTATAATATAGTTAACTGCCATCGCAATAAGTGCCCCAATAATATAGGCAAGTCGCGTTTGAAACTTTTCGGCAATTTTACCGGCAATATATGCACTAATAATAAACGTTACGATAAAGCCGAAAGTTGGAAGTAGAATCGCCGAAAATCCGCCCGAGAATTTAGAAAATACCGGTGCCCCTGCTAACCCGATAAACATATAAACTGCACATGCAATGGCTCCTTTTTTTGCTCCAAGCACTAAACCTGCTAATATTGCAAAAAATGCTTGTAATGTTATCGGCACACCACCGACCGTTAGAAAAGGCACAAATGATGTAATATTTGCTCCTACCATAATAAGTGTCGCAAAAAGTGCACTGTAAATTAAATCGATTGTTTTAAAGCTTTGTGTTTTGTGAACAGTCTCCATACATTACTCCCCTTGTTGTTAACTTCTATATTATTTTGGTTAACATAAATATAAAGTGAGTTTTGTTTTGTGTCAACTTTTATTTTTGGTAGGTTAACATATGAAAAGAGTATTTATATAAACATAACCGGGCGTAATTTTGGTTAACTTATATAAAAAAGTTTATAATAAATGCATCTTTGAAAGGAATGAGGCGAAAACAATGACAGATAAAAAGCAGAATTTTGGTTTTCGTTTTAATAACAGTTACATGGAGTTGCCGCAAACTTTTTATTCCCATGTAACGTCTAATGAAGTGACATCACCTTCAATCGTCATCTTTAACCGTACATTAGCAGAGCAGCTTGGTTTAGAGGCTCAGGAATTAAAAGAGCATGGTGCCGCAATTTTGGCGGGACATGAAATGCCGGATGGTGCAGCACAAATTGCACAAGCCTATGCAGGACATCAATTCGGACATTTTAATATGTTAGGCGACGGAAGAGCGTTATTAATCGGAGAGCATATCACGCCAAAAGGTGAACGATTTGATCTTCAGTTAAAAGGATCCGGTCTTACGCCATATTCTCGTGGTGGCGATGGACGTGCTGCACTCGGTCCAATGTTGCGAGAGTTTATCATCAGTGAGGCAATGCATGCACTTTCGATTCCGACAACACGCAGCTTAGCCGTTACGGCAACTGGTAATATAATCTATCGTGAAACGGCTTTGGAAGGCGCTGTTTTAACTCGGGTTGCCGCAAGTCACTTGCGGGTCGGGACGTTCCAGTATGCGGCTGCATTTGGCGAAGCGGACGACTTAAAAGCTTTGGCAGATTATGCAATCCGGCGCCATTATCCCGAGCTTTTGCACGCAGAAAACCGCTATCTTGCATTTCTCGAAGCGGTGCTTGATAGACAAGCTGCCCTTATAGCGAAATGGCAAAGTGTCGGCTTTATTCATGGTGTAATGAATACCGATAATATGACAATCAGCGGTGAAACAATCGATTATGGGCCATGTGCGTTTATGGATACGTATGATGTGGCAACTGTATTCAGTTCGATTGACCGTCAGGGGCGTTATGCCTACCGCAATCAACCGCCGATCGCATCATGGAATTTAACCCGTTTTGCTGAGAGCTTGCTGCCGCTCCTTCATGAAAATGAAGAGGAAGCAATTCAACTAGCACAAAATATTCTTGGGAAATTCCCATCAATTTATGAAGCTTATTATTATAGCGAAATGCGGGAAAAATTAGGTCTTCTTTCAATTGATGAACAGGATGAGAAGCTGATTGATAATCTGCTGAATTTAATGGAAGAACACGAAGTGGATTATACAAATACTTTCCGTGCATTGTCGAAAGGTAAACGACCGAATAATGACTTGTTCCAGTCAGAGGCATTTAAACAGTGGGAAAAAACATGGTTTGAACGGATCGAACAGCAAGACACGACAATTGATGAAACGATGCAAGTGATGCAGTCTGTTAATCCGGCCGTTATTCCAAGAAATCACTTTGTGGAACAGGCAATTGAACAATTTGCAGAAGGCGACCCGTCAATGTTTGCTGAGATGCTGCAAGTGCTGACAAGTCCGTTTAATGTAACGGAGCAGTACAAAAAATATACAGATCCACCGACAGACGAACAACCACCGTTTGTAAGCTATTGTGGAACTTAAAAAACGAGCATGGTACAACATAAAAGTTGTTGCCGTGCTCGTTTTACGGAACTTCTGAAAATAAAAAACACCCATTTCCTCATGGAGAAATGGATGTTTTTGTTACCCTGTATTGTTAATTAAGATAGACGGTTACGGTAGTCCTCGTATTGGAAAGTACGAATTACTTTTACACCATCTTGTTCATTGTAAGTGCAAATACTTGGTAAATTTACACCATTGAACATATGCGTTTTTACCATTGTATAATGGGCCATGTCCGTAAAGACAAGTTTGTCGCCTGCTTGAAGCGGCTCATCAAAAGAATAATCTCCGATAATGTCACCTGCTAAGCAAGTCATGCCGCCTAAACGATATGTGTAAGTTTTTTCGTTTGGCTGACCCGAACCGATAATATGCGCGCGATAAGGCATTTCAAGCGTATCTGGCATATGACAAGTAGCTGAAGAGTCGACAATTGCAAGCTCCATACCGTTATGCACGATATCAAGCACTGTCGCCACTAAATATCCTGTATTCAGTGCAATTGCTTCGCCTGGCTCTAAAATAACTTTTACGCCATATGTTTCTTGGATGCGGTTGATTAAGCTGACTAATAGCTCAACATTATAACCTGGTTTTGTAATATGGTGTCCTCCGCCGAAGTTGATCCACTTCATTTGATGCAAGTATTCACCATATTTCTCTTCAAAGTGTACTAAAATACGCTCCAGAACTTCAGCACCTTGCTCACACATTGCATGGAAGTGAATGCCTTCAACACCGTCAATTTCATCCGGACGGAATGACTCCACCGGAATACCTAAACGTGAGTTAATATAGCAAGGGTCATACAAAGGTGTTTCCACTTCTGAATAACCAGGATTTACACGTAAACCAATTGAAATGTTTTTCTCGTGATTTAACACTTTATCTTTGTATTTATTTAACTGATCAAATGAGTTAAATACAATATGGTCGACATAAGTTAAATACTCATCGATTTCATGCTCTGCATAAGCAGGAGCGTAAGCGTGTACTTCCTTGCCGAATTCTTCAAAACCAAGACGTGCTTCAAATAGTGAGGAAGATGTAATCCCCGCTAAATAATTGCGCGCCATCGGAAATGTTGACCACATGGAAAAGCCTTTAAGTGCAAGTAAAATATCACAATTCGTACGATCTTGTACGGATTTTAACAGTTTTAAATTGCGCTCAAGTAATCGCTCGTCCACTACGAAGGCTGGTGATGGTGCCTGTGACCAGTCTATGCCTGTTTCTTCTGCAAGAGCAGCCGCCATCACAGGTTTTTTAGTATTTTTAATATCTTCCATTATGCTTTTTCTCCAGCAGAAGTGAATTCCAAGTCGATTAATTCAGGGTTTTCTGTTTCGTGCCATGGTAACCCCCATTTATTTAATGCATCCATGAATGGGTCTGGATTGAAGTCTTCTACATTCCATACACCTGGTTTTTGCCATTCGCCATTCATTACAAGCATAGCGCCGATCATTGCCGGTACACCAGTTGTGTAAGAAATCGCCTGTGAGCCAACTTCTCTGTAGCATTCTTGGTGATCACATACATTGTATACATAGTAAGTTTTTTCTTTACCGTCTTTAATACCGCGAACGATACAGCCGATGTTTGTTTTACCCTTTGTAAGAGGACCTAATGTAGCTGGGTCTGGTAAAACAGCTTTTAAAAACTGGATTGGCTGAATCATTTGTCCTTGGAATTCGATTGGCTCAATTGAAGTCATACCTACATTTTCAAGAACGCGTAAATGTGTTAAGTATTTTTCGCCAAACGTCATCCAGAAGCGAATTTGTTTTAAACCTTTAATGTTTTTCGCTAAAGATTCTAATTCTTCATGGTATAGAAGGTAGCAATCTTTTTCACCGATTTCCGGTAAGTTATAAACTGTTTTATATTCTAAAGGCTCCGTTTCAACCCACTCGCCATCTTTCCAGAAACGTCCGTTCGCAGTAATTTCGCGAATGTTGATTTCAGGGTTGAAGTTTGTTGCGAATGGAAGTCCGTGGTCTCCACCGTTTGCATCAACGATATCGATGTAATGAATTTCATCGAAATGATGCTTTTGTGCATGCGCTGTGAATACGCCTGTTACACCTGGGTCAAAACCTGAACCTAGAAGCGCAGTAATACCTGCTTCTTCAAAACGCTCTTTATACGCCCATTGCCATTTATATTCGAATTTAGCAGTATCCAAAGGCTCGTAGTTCGCTGTATCTACATAGTGCGTCTTCGTTGCTAAACATGCATCCATAATAGTTAAGTCTTGATATGGTAAAGCTACATTGATCACCACATCTGGATTAAATCCATTGATTAGGTCAATTAGTTCCTCGGTGTTATCCGCATCCACTTGTGCTGTGTGAATAATCGTTTTTCCACCATCTAATTTTTCTTTTAAAGCATCACATTTTGATTTTGTTCGACTTGCGATCATAATCTCTTCGAATACTTCTGAGTTTTGTACACATTTATGTACGACAACGCTAGCTACTCCGCCAGCTCCAATAATCAATGCTTTACCCAATTTCTTGTCACGCTCCAAATCTATAATTTTTTGGTTTCATTTTTGAAACAAGATTGATTATATAGAATAGTACGGTAGTTAGCAATTATGTTCTCATATTTTTTTTTAAAGAATTGATAGAAATTAGAAACATAAATTATTATTATTTTTGACCAGAAAAGAAAATGCCCAGTGAGAAGTCAAATCCACTGGACAGGTATTTCTATTTAATTGTTTGTTTTTGCAAAAATGTATCACGATTCGTAACGGCATCAACGGCTTCGTAAATTGTACTTTCGAAGTGATTGACTTGAAGGGAAGTGACACCTTGAATTGTCGTTCCTCCTGGCGAACATACTTGATCGATCAATGCCCATGGGTGAGATTCGGACTGTAATACCATTTGCGCACTGCCTAATACAGAGCTTGCTGCAATTTGAAGTGCCATATCTTTTGGCATTCCTTCACGAACTGCCGCACGTGCCAATGAGTCGATATAAAGGTAAGTGAAGGCAGGAGAAGCACAACCGATTGTTGTAAAGATTGAGAATAGGTTTTCAGGAAGCTCGACAATTGTTCCAACTGTAGCAAAAAGCTTCTCAACGATTGCTTTTTGACCGGCACTAGCTTTCTGAGTTGAATAACAACTTGTCGATGCCCCAATTGTTGCGTTGATATTCGGCATAACGCGGAAAATAGACGTTTCGCTTCCAAGTTCCTCGTGTAAATAATCGAGTGATTTTCCGGCAGCGATTGAAATGACGATGTGTTTATTTGTCAGGTGTTGTTTAATTGCGGGCAAAACTTCTTCAAACATTTGAGGTTTTACAGCGATGACAATAACGTCAACTTGTTCCATTAACTGTTCGATCGTATCGGCTGCCTGAATACCGTATTTATGTACAAGGTCATCGGTTTTTTCGCGGCTCCGATTCATCCCGTATACATCAGCAGAATTAAATTGTTCGCTTGTAATCATGCCGTGAATAATCGCGCCAGCCATGTTTCCAAGGCCGATAAATCCAAATTTCATTTATAAATCCTTCTTTCAATTAATTTATTACGTAAATATTCATAGCGCTTAGTATACCGCACTGGTCGGTCAATGCAACCAGAACGACTTTTTTCATGTACAAAAATAACCTTCATTCTGCTGTTATTATCATTAAAATAGGTTATTTCCAAGTAAGAACGGGAACATTGAGGAAAAAGGGTTTATGACTTCGGATTAAATTACGCATACGAGTAATAAATTGTATATAACTATAATTTTTGAGTGCTTATTGTTGGAATGAATAAACAACGTTAAAATAAATGCAATTGACGAAGAGTGCAACTGCATTACTTTGTCGCCGATGGAGTGATTAGATGAAAGAAAATAAAAAGAATAAAGATCATGGAAAAGTAATTTTATTTCCAGGCATGACGGACCGGTTATTTAATGAAGCGAAATATTTGGCTGAAAATAACCAATACAAAGAAGCGAATGAGTTATTTGAGCAAGCTTTGTTGCTAGGTGAAGGGGATGAAATGTCACTTAGTATATTTGCGTACTCATTATATGAAGAAAAAAATTTCGAACGTGCGAAACAAGTATGTGAGGAATTGCTTGCGATAGGTCCTAACATGTACTTTGAAGTAATGGAACTGTACTTAACGATCTGCATGCAATTACGCCAATTTAAACAAGTTGAAAAAATCATTGAATCATTGTTTGACGAGCAGTTAATTCCTGATCATGAAGTGGAAAAATTCGAACGCTTAAAAAACTTGAATGCCCATATTGCCGAAAATCAGGAATCCCATTTTCAAGCACCAATTATTGAAGATGACGAACATGAGGAATTTACGGCAACAGAATTTTTAAATATGTCCGCACAACAGCAATTGATGCTGATTCATGAGCTTACGGAAAAGAATGTACGTCCATATGCAACTGATTTAAAAGCCACCATTGAAAACAATGCAATACAACCGTTTATAAAAAGTCTACTGCTCATCCTGCTTGTTGAACAGGAAATCAATATGACGGTTACTGTTACAAAATTTGATCAGTCCATAGAATTAAACCCGGTGAATTTTCCGTTGCCGACGAAGCTGCCTCAATATACTGAAATTACGGAAATAATAGCGGAACAATTGACGCAGGAGCCTTCGACATTAGAGTTTGCGATGCACTTAATCGATAAGCATGCAATCGTCCTTTATCCGTATGAATGGTCCGGGTATTCCAGTGAAGAAGTTGCTGCAGGCTATATCGATTTCGTGAAAACAATGTTCGGTGAAGATGGAGAAAAGAATGGTGGAATAGTAACTTTTTTACAAAAAATAGAAAAAATGTCGGATTTGCAAGAGTAGTGAAAAAAGTTGAAACATTGAGCATCTATGTTATACTAAAATGGTTGTCAAACAATATATATGACGAGTTTGTTTATTCAAACGAATGTTAACTTTGGAGGTAATATATATGTCAGTAAAATGGGAAAAACAAGAAGGTAACGAAGGTTTATTAACGGTTACTGTAGAAGCTGCAGAAGTTGATAAAGCTTTAGACCAAGCTTTCAAAAAAGTAGTAAAACAAATTAATGTACCAGGTTTCCGTAAAGGAAAAATGCCTCGTAACGTATTTGAAAAAATGTACGGTGTAGAAGCTCTTTACCAAGATGCTTTAGAAATCGTTATCAATTCTTCATACCCAGTTGCTTTAGACGAAGCTGGTATTGAGCCAGTTGACTACCCAGAAATCGCGGGTACTGAGAATTTCGCTAAAGGTACTGACTTCACATACACTGCAACAGTAACTGTGAAACCAGAACCTAAATTAGGTGAATACAAAGGTTTAGAAGTAACAAAACAATCTGCTGAAGTAACAGACGAAGAAGTTCAATCTTTAATCGACGCTCAATTAGCTAAAAAAGCTGAATTGGAAATTAAAGAAGATGAAGCAATCGTTGAAGGCGATACAGCTGTAATCGATTTCGAAGGTTTTGTTGGTGAAGAAGCATTCGAAGGCGGTAAAGGTGAAGACTACTCATTAGAAATCGGTTCTGGTTCATTCATTCCAGGTTTCGAAGAGCAATTAGTAGGTGCTAAAACTGGTGAAACGAAAGATGTATTAGTTACTTTCCCAGAAGAATACCATGCTGCTGAATTAGCTGGTAAAGAAGCGAAATTCGTTGTAACAGTTAAAGAAGTTAAAACAAAAGTATTACCTGACTTAACTGATGAGTTCGCTAAAGAAATCGATCCAGAAGTTGAAACTGTAGAAGCATTACGCACTAAATTAAAAGAAACAACTTTAGCTAACAAAGAAGCAGACGTAGAAGCTTCTTTACGCGACGAGTTAGTTGAAAAAGCGGCTGCTAATGCAGAAGTTGAAATTCCACAAGGTATGATCAACACTGAAGTTGACCGTATGGTTCAAGAATTCGGCCAACGCTTACAAATGCAAGGTATGAACTTAGATCTATACTACCAATTCTCAGGTCAAAACGAAGAAGCATTACGTACTCAAATGGCTGAAGAAGCTGTAAACCGTGTACGTGTATCTTTAGTTTTAGAAGCAATTGGTCAAGCTGAAAATATTGAAGTATCTGAAGAAGATATCAATACAGAAGTTGAAAAAATGGCTGCTCAATTCGGAATGTCAAACGACCAAATTTTAACTGCTTTAGGTGGAACTCAAGTTCTTGAGAACGATATCCGCACTCAAAAAACAGTTGAATTCCTAGTTGAAAACGCTAAAATTTCAAACTAATTATTTGTTTTGAATAATCGAATTCGATTTCGATCCTGTACTGATTCATGACCATGGTGAAGCAAGAGTCAGTACAGACAAGTACCGGTTTTATTCCTGGGCTACCGTCTAACATAAAGATAAAACTAGTACGGATTGAATAAAATGAGATTTTGACAAGGTACGGTATTCCCGTGCCTTGTTTTCTACCTTTGAATACATACATATAATAGTTGGTTCATTTGAATATTTAATGATAAAAAGTTACAATATAATTTCATTAACTATTGAACAGCCAGCAAAGTTTAATAGGACATAAAATAAGCTAGTAACAACGCGCAATCAATTTATTTGATAAAACAACTAGAATCTTGTAAGATTGTTGCTTGAATAGGGGTGAACCAAATTGTTTAAATTTAATGATGAAAAAGGCAATTTAAAATGCTCTTTTTGTGGTAAACCACAAGAACAAGTTCGTAAACTGGTTGCAGGACCAGGCGTATATATTTGTGATGAATGTATCGAACTATGCTCAGAGATCGTAGTGGAAGAGTTAGGGATCGAAGAGGAAATCGAGTTCAATGAAATTCCAAAACCTAAAGAGATTTTAAATATTTTAGGTGAATATGTAATCGGACAAGAACGTGCAAAAAAAGCATTGGCAGTTGCTGTATATAATCACTATAAACGTATTAATTCGAATTCCAAAATTGACGATGTTGAATTATCAAAATCGAATATCGTATTAATCGGACCAACTGGTAGCGGTAAAACTTTACTAGCTCAAACGTTGGCGCGTATTTTAAATGTACCATTCGCAATTGCTGACGCGACAAGCTTAACTGAAGCAGGTTATGTTGGTGAGGATGTTGAAAATATTCTTTTAAAACTAATCCAGGCTGCAGATTATGATATAGAACGTGCAGAAAAGGGTATCATTTATATTGATGAGATTGACAAGGTTGCACGTAAATCTGAAAATCCTTCAATTACACGTGACGTATCAGGCGAAGGTGTACAACAAGCATTACTGAAAATTTTAGAAGGTACAGTTGCAAGTGTTCCTCCACAAGGCGGACGTAAGCATCCACACCAGGAGTTCCTTCAAATCGATACATCGAACATCCTATTTATCGTAGGTGGAGCATTTGATGGAATCGAAACTATTATTAAACGTCGTCAAGGCGAAAAAGTAATCGGCTTTGCTTCAACTCAGAATAAAGGTATCGATGAAGACGCTTCAATTATGTCACAGTTAATTCCTGAAGACTTATTGAAATTCGGTTTAATTCCGGAATTTATCGGACGTTTACCGGTATTGGCTACTTTAGAGCAGTTAAATGTTGATGCATTAGTACAAATTTTAACTGAGCCTAAAAACGCTTTAGCAAAACAATACCAAAAAATGTTGGAGCTAGATGATGTAGAGCTGGAGTTTGAAGACGAAGCGCTTGTTGAAATTGCTAAATTGGCAATCGAACGCAAAACAGGTGCCCGTGGTCTTCGTTCAATCATCGAAGCAACAATGCTTGATGTAATGTTTGAATTGCCTTCACGTGAAGATATTAAAAAATGTATCATTACAGCTGAAACAATTCGCGATAAAGCAGATCCAAAATTAATTTTGGATGATGGGTCTGAATTGAAAAAAGATGACAACAAAAAAACTTCAGCTTAATTTATAGCTGAATGAATTTCAACTATGTAGCTGACTTAGACTTCTCAAGCAAGTCCAAAGTCAGCTTTTTCTTACAAAACGTATATACATAATTTTTCGGATATTTTCGCCGAATATTACAGGTTTTGGAGCGTTTTTCTGTTTGCTCGAGTATTTAGAGCACATAAACTCGGTAAAATCTGGACACAGTTACGCTTAGGCGTAATTGACAAGGAACTTACACATACTTATATTGCGGGTTGTTTTTAAGATTTGGATGGAGGTGAATACCCGCGTGACAAAAAAATTAACTAATATGCCAGTTTTACCGTTAAGAGGACTTCTTGTATACCCAACGATGGTTTTACATATTGATGTGGGTCGAGAACGTTCTATTGCTGCATTAGAACATGCGATGCTTGAAGATAGCACAATCTTTTTAGTAACTCAAAAAGATTTACGTGTTGATTCACCGGGAAAAGCAGATCTTTATAAAATGGGGACGTTAGCGAAAGTAAAACAAATGCTAAAGCTTCCGAATGGAACATTACGTATTCTGGTTGAAGGTTTAAACCGTGCGGAAATGGTTCGTTATGAAGATTCCGGTAAATTTACAACTGCAGATTTGGAACTATTTGAAGATGAGCTGCACAAAGATGCGGAAACGGAAGCTTTAATGCGTACTGTGTTATCGTATTTCGAAAAATACGCAAAATCTTCAAATAAAATTACGACGGAAACAATCGAATCGGTGCTTGATATTGAAGAACCGGGCCGATTAGCGGATGTCATAGCTTCTCATTTACCTTTCAAAATTAATGAAAAGCAAGAAGTGCTCGATATTACGAACATTAAGAAGCGTTTGGATCACTTAATGATTCGTTTGCATGACGAGCAGGAGATTTTAAATCTCGAGAAAAAAATCAGCACAAAAGTGAAGCAGGCGATGGAGCGCACACAGAAAGAGTATTATCTGCGTGAGCAAATGAAAGCAATTCAAACAGAGCTTGGTGACCGCGAAGGAAAAACGGGTGAAATTGCCGAACTTCGTAAAAAAATCGATAGTGCCGGAATGCCGGAGTCTACACAAAAAGTTGCATTAAAAGAACTGGATCGCTACGAAAAGTTACCTGCTGCAAGTGCAGAGAGTGGTGTCATCCGCAACTATTTGGAATGGCTTGTTTCGATTCCTTGGACAGAAAAAACAGAAGACCGTATTGATATTGCCTATGCTGAAGAAATTTTAAATCGCGATCATGATGGGTTAGAAAAAGTGAAAGAGCGTGTTTTAGAATATTTATCAGTACGTCAATTAATGAATTCATTGCGTGGTCCGATTTTATGTTTAGCAGGACCTCCGGGCGTAGGTAAAACGAGTTTAGCGCGTTCTATTGCAGAAAGCCTTGACCGTAAATTTGTCCGTGTTTCACTTGGCGGTGTGCGTGATGAGTCTGAAATTCGTGGTCACCGTCGTACGTATGTCGGCGCAATGCCGGGACGTATCATTCAAGGGATGAAAAAAGCAGGCACGACAAACCCTGTATTTTTACTCGATGAAATTGATAAAATGTCAAACGACTTCCGTGGTGATCCTTCTGCTGCAATGCTTGAAGTATTGGACCCGGAGCAAAATAATACATTCAGTGATCACTTCATTGAAGAGCCATACAATTTGCAAGATGTATTATTCATCGCAACAGCAAATGATTTAAGTACGATTCCTGCACCATTACTGGATCGTATGGAAGTCATTAATATCGCAGGTTATACAGAATTTGAAAAAGTAGAAATTACTAAGAACCATTTGATTCCGAAACAGATGAAGGAACATGGTTTGAAGAAAATGCAAATGGCAATGAAAGACGAAGCGATTACGGATTTAATTCGTTACTATACACGTGAAGCTGGTGTTCGTGGATTGGAACGCCAAGTTGCGACTGTTTGCCGTAAAGCTGCGAAAAAAATCGTATCTGGCGAAAAGAAAAAAGTAACGGTCAACTCTAAAGTATTAGTGGATATGCTTGGGAAACACCGCTTCCGCTATGGACAGGCGGAAATGGAAAACCAAGTAGGTGTAGCTACAGGACTTGCCTATACGACAGTCGGAGGAGATACATTACAAATCGAGGTTTCGTTAACACCTGGTAAAGGTAAATTAATTTTAACAGGGAAGCTTGGCGATGTAATGAAGGAATCCGCACAAATTGCGCTTTCATTTGTCCGCACATTAACAAACGATTTAGGTGTGGATGCTGATTATTTCGATCAGCACGATATTCATGTCCACGTTCCGGAAGGCGCAGTACCAAAAGATGGTCCTTCAGCAGGTATTACGATGACGACTGCTATTGTGTCTGCAATAACTGGAAAAGCAATTAAACGCGAAATTGGAATGACTGGAGAAGTAACATTACGGGGTCGTGTACTGCCAATCGGCGGCTTAAAAGAGAAATCATTAAGTGCCCACCGTGCGGGATTAACGACGATTATCATTCCGCAAGACAATGAACGTGATATTGATGATATTCCTGAAACAATTCGTGAGCAACTCACATTTAAACTAGTTTCACAAGCGGAAGAAGTTCTTGCGCTCGCACTAGATGGAGGTTTTAATAAGTAATGAAAGTCCATAACGTAGAAATGATCGGCAGCTTTGTCCGACCAGAACAGTTCCCGGAAGACGGGCTACCTGAATTCGCTTTAGCGGGTCGTTCAAATGTCGGCAAATCTTCGTTTATCAATCGTATGATTGGCCGTAAAGCAATGGCGCGTATTTCGTCAAAACCTGGTAAAACACAACAGCTAAACTTCTATAAAATTGAAGAGCAGCTTTATTATGTTGACGTACCAGGATACGGCTATGCAAAAGTTTCAAAATCAGAACGTGCAGCATGGGGAAGAATGATCGAGCAGTACTTTATGAGTCGTGAACAGTTAAGAGCGGTTGTCTTAATTGTTGATATTCGCCATAACCCAACTTCAGATGACTGCATGATGTATGATTTTTTAAAGCATTACAATATCCCGGTTATAGTTGTTGCAACTAAGGCCGACAAAATTCCGAAAGGGAAATGGGATAAGCATAAAAAGATTGTTCGCGAAACATTACAAATGGAAAAGCAAGATCCATTAATTGTGTTTTCTTCTGAAAAAGGTCTTGGTTTTGAAGAGGCTTGGGCCGAAATTGAATCACGCATGTAAACAATGCAACCTCGAATTAACTTTCGGGGTTGTTTTTTATTTTGGTCAATTTACTTTCAGAAATAATAATAATTACTTGATATTAATGGTATTTAGCCGATAAAGGTAAATAGGAGGTGTACATTTGGATATTGCTGCATTAGCGATGTCGATGAAACATACTGATTTGATGCAAGATGTTTCATTGGCCATGACGAAAAAAATGATGGAGTTTCAGCAAGAAAATGCGGAACAAATAGTCGAAGTGATCGATGCGTCACACCCCATATTAGGTAAAACAATCGATATTTCCGTATAAATAATTTCGACAACCAATGCCAATAGTAGTCAAATTTGTTACACTTATATAGGTCCTGCAACAATATTTGGGGTTAAATACAAATATTTCAGACGTTTACTATGAATTAAAAGAAAAGTTACTGAGAGAAGGAGACGGAAAAATTGCTTAAAAAAATCATTACCGTATTAATGGCAATTACTTTTGCATTAGCAAACTTACCAACAGGGCAGCAAGCTGAAGCATCGAATACATATACATTTATGAAAGCAAATTATAATGAAACCGAAGATAAGAAAGGGAATATCACACGAACAATAAAAAGTGTCACATTAAAAAACAGCGCAGGGAAAACCGCAACATTTAACCTTGCGAATACGCAGAAATACTATATTAATAATACGCTGACAACAATTGCAGGGTTTAAAGCAGGCATGAGTGTCACGATTAAATTAAACTTAGGCAAAATTACAGAAATGCGTGGTTCTACAAATGTAGAAGGCGGTTCAATCGTCGAAAACAGCAAACAAGTAACCGGTGCTGTGACACAGATTGATCCGAACGGTTTGCAGCTTCGTGTGAAAATCGATGGCTCTTCAACGAAAAATTATACAGTGACAAATAATACGGAAGTGTTCAAAGGAAACTCATCGGTAGATTTAAGCACACTTTATGTAGGAGATCGTGTCCGCTTAAAATTTGCAACAGCCAATACTTCCCGAATCGCTGAAATTACGATTATGAGCACAGCCAATATGGTGACGGAATTATATAAAGCAGATTTAAATACGGTTAATACAAACAAAAATTCGCTAAATGTTAAAAATGCACATCCTTTACTAAACTGGCGCTTTGGAACAGTAAGAACGAAAACACAGGCTACATTCAATTTTACAAACAATACAAGCATTTATGTAGGAAATAAAAAAATCTCAAAAAGCCAATTAAAAAAATATAAAAATAGTGAGCTTTATTTTGTAACAAAAACTCAATTCAGCAAAGAAGTAATCGATAAGATTATCGTATTGGCTAAAAATGAGCGTACTTTCTATCAACCTATTACAAGTGTCAATCTTGGTGTGAATACCCTGCAACTAAAAAATTCATTAAAATTAAATTACCATAACGGTTCAATTTTAATCCGCAATGGCCGATTAGTAGAACCTGAAGGCCTTATTGCTCTTGATTTAGCGCAAAAACCAATTTCGACAACGGCATTTGTATTAACGGATGGCTCGACTAAGAGTGATTATGCCCATATCGTTAATATAACAAATGATGCTTATTTAGCACCGAATCTATCTAAATACAAACTTTACTTTGGTCGAATTGATGTGGCGGATTTAGATGCATATGAAGTGGAGTTATCAGACTTACAACGTTTCGATAATCATTTCTGGAATACGGATAATTCCCTTGCATCATTTGCTTACAGTAATTCAACAATCGCATCAGAACTGGATGGAACAAATCAATTTAAAGTCATTCCGGAACTGGATCTCGATTTATATGATAATTATACAAATTCACCAAATCCATATTACGGATATTTCTTTGTAAATGATGGTCACATTGAGGGCATTCATTTTGTGCCAAATGAGAAACTCGCTACGTTAACATTAACTGGCCGTGTAAGTTCGATTAATCTGAATACGAAAAAGATATCTGTTGTTAACAGCAGCCAGTGGAGCAAAGACGGTCACTGGAGCTACCGATTCGGTTCACTTTCACTCGACCTATCAAAAGCGATGGTTATTAAAGATGGGGAAGTAATCGATATTGCTGATATTAATAAGGCAGATCATGTAACAGCGATTGCACGTTCAACATCAGAAGTTTATGTATTATTAGTAAACTAATTAAAAAGGCATGCGGGACAAGTTTCTCGCATGCCATTTAAACAAAAGTGAATTTAAAAGAAAAGAGGGACGAATTTGTGAGAAAGAAACTTTGCTTCACCTTCCTATTGGCATGCTCATTTTTTCTGATGCTGCTCCCTTCATCAAGTTCCGCACAATCTATTGATTTAACAGGCGGTATAAAAAACGAATATGAGTATGAAGAATACTTTTTCTTAACAGGAAAACCGATTAAATTTACGGGCACAAATAAAAATGCAACGATTTCAACAAGAGAATCTAAAGGCAAGTTAACTGAGACGTATAAGTTTACGTTGGCTGGACCAAATGGAGAGAAGCTGACGCGGAATTTTACGTATACATACGACGTTACAAACTATGACCAAGTAGGGCAAAGTTCGGCAACGGGTGAGGTTACAAAATTTACCGAAAAAATTACAGTTGGCGAAAGAACATTTACATTGGCGGATTACCAGCTTTCTAAAAGTACGATTACAGACAAGCGTCCGGCATCCGACTACTATTCAGGAAATGCGATTGCCCGCAAAACATATACCGAAACGACAGGCCGAGGCAAGAGCGCTGTTACAAAAACGATAACAGTACATGCAGATAGCCGAAATGAAGGATATGAAAATTTCTGGGGAGCTACTGAAACACAAATTACGGATTTCGAGATTGAATTTGATGACGGGACGATCGGTACAGTGAAAAATAAAGTATCTACATCCAAATCACGAACATTGGAATATAACGAAAACGATGCATCTTTATCAAGTTTTAACGGTAACTATAAAACGATTAGCTCTGCCGATTCGCTTTCGGAATACGAATACGATTTGCCTGATAGCGAAGGAACCGTCGCAAGCAATATCGATTATATGCCGAAACTGGAAATGCTGAAAATTCCTAAATTCCGTGATTTATCTTCCAACTGGGCACGCGAGCAAATTGAAAAACTGTATTCACTGGGCATATTGGATGACCAATCCAACTTCTACTCACCAAATACACCTGTACAGCGCTTTGATTTTGCAATCGCAATTGGTAAAGCAATTGATCTGCGTGTATTGGAAGAAACGAACCGTAAGAAGACACAGCCTTCTATTTTTAAAGACGTGAAACGTACAGTAAAGGATTACAATTACTTAGTGGCAACGGTCGATAAAGGAGTTATTAAAGGGAAAAATCCTACGACATTTGATCCGGATGGTTTTTTAACACGCCAGCAGGCAGCGACAATTTTAGTGCGCGCACTTGGGCTGGAAGGAAAAGCACCTGATCCTGGCTATTCTACAGACTATAGAGATGATTACAAAATTACGGATTATGCACGCGATGCAATTTATGTTGCAACACAGTTAGGATTAATGTCAGGCAGCGACGGTTATTTCAATCCGAAAGCAACACTGACACGTGCACAGTCTTCTGCGATTATTGAACGATTTTTACGTTATTTAGAAGCCGATCTAAAAGAGAATTACCGAGACAATATTCTGTTCTTTAACTAAGGGGTTGCAAACATGAGTAAAATGAAGAAACTAATGGCCATGCTGCTCTGTTGTCTTCTAGTATTTTCCGTGGTATTTCCGTTCGGTGCTACGGAAACGGAAGCCGCAAGCAAGCAAATTACGGATATAGCGAGTAAAAATTCGAAATATAAAGCAGCCAAATGGACAATAGATAATGATTATTTACAGTTGTATAAAGGCAATAAATTCCAGTCCGGGACACTCGTAATGGAATGGCAGATGCTGCAGTTTTTAGCAAAGATGGACAAAAACTATCATTTCAATACAAATGATAAAGATATGCTCTATGAATACTATGGTGACTTGAATATTCCTTTATATGGAGTGAATAATAAATCAAAGCGCAATGCCAATATTTCACGCGGCCACTTTGCAAGGCTATATGCGGCGGTAAATGGCCTTGATTTATCCGAGACGCAGGCAGTCAGATATTTATATATGAACGAGATTACAACAGGTACAACCGGGAAACGCACATATGAAGACTATAAGCCGACACGCAACATTAATCGCGGTGATATGGCGGTCTTCATGTACCGCATCAATCAGCAGGGGAAATTGGCAATCGAAGGTCTGGCAAGTACACCTGCCGGCAAAGACAATAATAAAATTACATTACCGGTGAACTTTGTTGAGAGTAAAAACGGTACTGTGACGATTCCGACAACACCAGGTAAAAACACGGATGATAAAGCGACACGTCCGGATGTTTATAAAGCGGTTAAAAAAATTAATGTAGAAAACGAAGAGCTTACAGCAAACGGTGTTGATTCAACTTTAATTACAATTGATTTGCGCGATAGTTACGGCAATGACATTTCTTATGATGAATCATTGGCATTTAAAGTGACTTCAAAAGCCGGGGCAAAAGTATCCGAAACGAATACAAGTACAAGCGGTCAATCAACAACGGTTTATACCGATGGACCACAGCTTAGCGTATATGTAACGGCTCCTGCTTTAACGAAGTCAGTAGTCGATACAATTCGCTTTGAGATGATTAATCCATCAGAAAAGTATTACACATACAAAAATCAGGTTATTGAAGCGTCTGTTCGCTATGTGCCAAAAGCGGAACTTCGTATTACTTATGAAGTGTTTGATCCAGAACAGACGGAGTGGAATGGTGGAACTGTTGATCCCGGAGTAAGACCATTACCTGCATTACCTTCAGGTGTTGTAGGGACAACAACAGTACCATTTACACAAAACGGGGTTATTACAATTTCAGATTACGATCCCGATTTAAAAGTGATGACTGGATCTAAATGGGAAAACTATACAACTGCTGACGGGAAACTGACACAAGGACAGGTTACTTCCAAGGAAATTCAATACGGGAATGCGGACCTGAAGCTGGAAGGTCAGATTATTTCGGTTTGGCTGTTCGAACAAATTCTCGACTATATGATTGAAGGACCAAAAGAGGAATCTTCCTGGGGCGGTCTTGGCAATGCTAAAGTAATGTACACGGTCAACAATGAGGGACGTGCCACATATGATTTGCAAGGAGTTATGAGTGAAGAAGATACTGAAGCATTCGATTCAATGCTCCATGCGGTGATTATTTATTTGACAGACAAGTTTTTACCGATTGCTGACCAGGTGACATTAGCGCATGAAGAATCGGTTGAGGTCATTAAGGCCATGTATGATCGTTTAGGTCAAATCGACAAAAACTTATTGCGAAAAGATTATGCGGACGTAATCGGGAAGCTGGAAGGTGCCGTTGCGAAAATTAAAGTATTGCTTGCAGGAAAAGAACTGCAGCAACGCCCGGATGGAATGGACCGTTATACGAAAGTAATCGTCAACCTTGTCGCGCCAGGCGGGGTAATTATTACCGACTATAAAGGAACGGTGGAAGTTACATTTAACGGCAAAACACGTGTCGTATCATTTGATACAAATACGAAAGACTATAATAATGGCACAGGCAGCCGCGGATCTGCTGTAGTATACTTTGACGATATTTTATACGGTAAAGCTCAAGTTAAGGCACGCTTGATCGATTTAGATCCACGTTATGAAAAAGTCGTTCAAAGTCTGAAAAATACAACGGTCTCTGAACAAATTTTTGCCAATCCGCGCTATGAAAACAATTTATGTTCTATTGAATCGGAAGTAATGTTCGTCGTAGACCACTCAGGCTCGATGAAAGCACGAGATGCAAAAAATTATACAGCGAATAAAGTGAAGCAAACGATAAAACAAATCGGAGCAAACCCAAGTCATGTGTATCGGTTCAATAATCGTCCAAATCATGAAGCGACAGATAAAGCGGATGTTGTTTCAAGTATCGATAGCTTATTAACGTATAAAAATGAAAACCGCTCGACAAATATTGTAAAGGCTCTTGAAACAGCAATCGGTAATTTCACGACGAACCAATATACAAGTAAAGCCATTGTCCTTGTGACAGACGGTTATTCAAACAGTAATGGGCTCGAAAAAGTGCTGAATGATGCCAAAAAGAAAGGCATTGCAATCCATACAGTATCGGTTGGATCATATACAACGGTAAATGAAAAACTACTGAAAGATATTTCTTCCGAAACAAAAGGCACATATCAAAATATTACATCGATTGAAAACTTGCACAGCTCCTTACAGGCGATCATTACAACGATTTTATGTAAAACACCTGCTATGAACAATAGTTGTCTAGTAGGAGATACAATCTTTAACAATACCGATGTGCGTATCGAAACATCAAAAGTAACCATTTTGGCGGATGTGAATACAGGTTGCGACAATGTAGAAGGTGTACGCGTTGTATTTATTTCACCGAGTGGAGATGTTAAATACGACTTGCCGGCACGAGGCTCTTCGCGCTATATGCATCGACCGAACCTTTATGAGTTCCCGGAATTTGATTTGTATGTAGAAGTGGAATTCCAGGCACTCGATGCAACAGGAAACATTATCGGGACTAAAATTCATAATATGTGACAAAATAGAGGCTCACTCATAAAGTGAGCTTCTTTTTTTGTTTGAATGATTGAAATCTGTGTCGAACTTTGTTAAACTTACATTAGAATAATTCTAATTTAACAATTCAACATCCTTTTACGAAAATACTTCATCTTGCGCTGTTTGTGACAAGATGTATTTTTCTGAAGATAGGGTATAGATACTAAGATTTAAACATCCATTGACAATTTAAAAGTTGTTTTTGGATTTAAATAAGTACGTTTAGTAAATACTTTCAAAGCATGTTCACAAACTAATCTGGAATCATGCTGTCATTATGTTACAATAAAATCAATGAATTAGAACGTGTGAGGTGTGGGGGTTCATGCATACATTAGTAGTAGGCCTGAATTATAAAACAGCGCCAGTAGAAATTCGTGAAAAGCTCTCGTTTATCGAATCGGATCTTCCGAATGCTATGGAAGCGCTACAAAAACAAAAAAGCATATTGGAAAATGTAATCATCTCTACTTGTAACCGTACTGAAATTTATGCGGTTGTTGATCAATTACACACTGGTCGCTATTATATTAAACAATTTTTAGCGAACTGGTTTAACATACCGATGGAACAGTTTGAGGATCACTTATTCATCCGTGAAGAAGATGAGTCATTAAACCATTTATTCCGTGTTACGGCTGGTATTGATTCCATGGTGCTTGGGGAAACGCAAATTTTAGGACAAGTAAAGAAAAGTTTTTTACAAGGTCAGGAAATTGGTACAACTGGTACAGTGTACAACCAATTATTTAAACAGGCCGTAACATTCGCAAAACGTGCCCATAGTGAAACAGCAATTGGAGAAAATGCTGTTTCTGTATCTTATGCTGCCGTGGAGCTTGCCAAAAAAATCTTTGGTTCATTAAAAGATAAGCATGTAGCCATTTTAGGTGCCGGTAAAATGGGTGAGCTTGCAATTCAAAACCTATACGGTAATGGTGTAGGAAAAGTAACGGTGATTAACCGTACATTTGAAAAAGCCCAAAACTTGGCATCGAAGTTTGATGGAGATGCGAAAGCAATGAATGAGCTGCAATGTACGCTGCTTGAAGCGGATATTTTAATCAGTTCAACTGGGGCAACAGACTATGTCATCGACCAGGACTTGATGAAAGATGTAGCGAAATTCCGTAAAGGCGATCCGTTATTTATGGTCGATATTGCGGTACCGCGTGATTTAGATCCGCTTATCGGCGATGTGCCTAATGTATTCCTTTACGATATTGATGATCTTCAAGGAATTGTACAAGCAAACTTGGCTGAGCGTGAACGTGCGGCAAATGAAATTACGGCGATGATTCAAGAGGAAATTATTCAATTTAAAGATTGGTTTAATACACTTGGTGTCGTGCCTGTTATTTCTGCTTTGCGCAAAAAAGCGGCAACTATTCAAGAAGAAACAATGATGAGTATCGAAAACAAAATGCCTAATTTAACAGAGCGCGAACGTAAAATTTTAAACAAGCATACAAAATCGATTATTAATCAGCTATTGAAAACGCCGATTCTACAAGCAAAAGAACTTGCGAACGAGAAAAATGCGGAAGCACAGCTTGCATTATTCCAGCAAATCTTCGGTATTGAAGACGAAGTGCAGCAAGAAGTACAGCAATTACGCCCGGAAGTAAAAAGCAGTGAAACAGCAAAAGAGGTAACTTTAAAACCAGGTTTCTCTTATTAATTGAACAATAGCCAATAGACATTGAGCCTTATTGAAGCACTTTATTCAAATAAATCATAAGCGTTTTCGTATCTATATGGTAAAATTATAGATAGCGAAAGCGCTTTTTTAGTAAGTTTCCATCAGGAGAAGGTGCATATGACAGAAATGGTAATGACAAGATTATACGAGCTCATGATCATTCTCTATGGGCTCTGTATCGTACTTTATTTTACAGACTACCTTTACAAAAATATAAAATTCAGACGTGTAGCCTTCTGGTTTGTTTCCATCGTCTGGGTGCTGCAAACTCTATTTATCGTCTTATTTATCATTGAAACGAAACGATTTCCGATATTGTCATTGTATGAAGGGGTATTCTTTTATGCATGGCTCTTAACGACACTTTCAATCATCCTTCATTGTATTGTACGGGTTGATTTACCGGTGTTTTTTATTAACGTATTGAGCTTTGTATTTATGACAATTCACTTATTTGCACCGGAAACTAATGATCAGATTGTCGGTGATTCATTAGTTTCGGAAATGCTGTTAATCCATATTAGTTTTGCGATTGTGTCATACGCCGCTTTTTCGGTTGCGTTTGTCTTCTCGCTGCTGTATTTAATTTTATATCGCATATTAAAGCAAAAAAAGTTTACGAATTTATGGTCACGATTGCCAAGTTTACAGCAAATGGTTAAGTGGATTAATTTATCGACTATTATTGGTATTCCATTGCTATTAATAAGTTTAATTTTAGGGTTAGAATGGGCATTTTTAACATTAGAGAATGTTTCCGTTTTCGATGTGAAAATTTTAGGCTCGTTTATTGTATCGATTGTTTACTTAATTATTTTTTTGCTGCATCGGAAAGGGAAATTAATCGGCATGGTATATGCACAGGTGCATATTTATTTATTTTTACTCGTTGTCATTAATTTCTTCCTCGGCAGCAAATTATCAAATTTCCATCTGTGGGTTTAACAGAATAGAAAGGTCGGAGTAACGTGAGAAAAATTATTGTAGGATCTCGAAAAAGTAAATTAGCATTAACACAAACTAACTGGTTTATTAATGAGTTGAAAGAAGCTGGCGTACCATTTGATTTTGAAATCAAGGAAATTGTAACAAAAGGCGACCGCATCTTAGATGTACAGCTTTCTAAAGTTGGCGGTAAAGGTCTATTCGTTAAAGAGATCGAACAAGCTCTATTTGATAAAGAAATCGACTTTGCTGTGCATTCGATGAAAGATATGCCTGCCGTATTGCCTGAAGGGCTGATCATTGGCTGTATTCCTACACGCGAAGATGCGCGTGATGCTTTCATTTCAAATGGTCATGTGAAATTTGCCGACCTGCCAAAAGGTGCAATCGTTGGTACGAGTTCTTTACGTCGTAGCGCACAGTTATTACAAACACGTCCGGACCTTGAAATTAAGTGGATTCGCGGAAATGTCGATACACGTCTGAAAAAACTGGAAACAGAAGATTTCGATGCGATTATTTTAGCGGCAGCAGGGCTAAAACGACTTGGCTGGAGCGATGAAGTTGTAACGGAATACTTAGATACAGATATTTGCCTTCCAGCTGTTGCGCAAGGTTCATTAGGGATTGAATGCCGTGCGGATGATGCGGAGCTGCTTGAGCAACTGGCAAAATTAACAGATGCTACAACATGGGCTACAGCACATGCCGAGCGTTCGTTTTTAGCTGCAATGGATGGTGGCTGCCAAGTGCCGATTGCCGGCTATGCAACAGTAGATGGTGATACTATTACTTTAACAGGTTTAGTGGCAGCACCGGATGCTTCTGTAACGTATAAGGAAACATTAACAGGGACTGACGCGGATGCAGTTGGTAAAGCAGTTGCAGCAAAATTAACTGAGCAAGGTGCCTTTGACTTAATTCAAAAAGTAAAGGCTGAGTTAGATGCCGAGTAATGCACTCTTAGGGAAAACATTAATTATTACAGGCTCTGCGGTTTTAAGGTCCGTAGAGCAATTGATTGAGCAACATGACGGGAAAGTTTATAATTATCCATTAATCGAAACAGTAGAAAAGGTTTCTAAGGAAGATGAATTCTATTTTCGTGAATTACATGCATATCATTGGCTCATTTTTACGAGCCAAAATGCGGTGAAAAGCTTTATCGATAAATGTATACGGCATGAACAGACGATTCCGGCCACAATGAAAATTGCGGCTGTCGGTGAAAAGACAGCTGCTTTATTGCAGGAGCACGGCTATGAAATTCATTTTATGCCAACTGTCTACAGTGCTGATGTATTTGTGAAAGAATTTACGATGGAGCCAGGTGAACGTGCATTATTTGTACGCGGAACGATGGCGAAAAAGACGATTCATGAAGGTACTGGAGCGGATGAATGGACCGTTTATGAAACACGTCCGTGCAGGAAATATTTTTCGCAGTTAACACAGTGCCTGCTGACAGAAAAACATCCGATTGTAATATTCGCCAGTCCTTCTGCGGTAGATATTTATGCTGAGCATATTGTGCCGCATGTAGATTGGCAAAATGTGAAATTTGCATCGATTGGTCATGTAACAACCGCAGCCCTTGAAAAATACGGGGTTCAGCCTATGGTGCAACCGAAAATCTATACGATGCATGCTGTAATTGAACAGCTCATCCTGGAGGAACAGACAAAATGACAGAACTATATTTCCAACGTCACCGTCGCTTACGTCAAAATGCAGCGATGCGTGCACTCGTAAAAGAAACATACCTACAAAAAGAAGACCTTATTTATCCGTTGTTTATTATTGAAGGCGAAAATATTAAAAACCCTGTAAGTTCGATGCCGGGCGTGTTCCAATTATCTTTAGATAACTTGGCTGCTGAAGTGGATGAAATTGTAGACTTAGGCATTCGTGCGGTATTACTTTTCGGAATTCCTAAAGAAAAGGATGCAGTCGGTACCGGAGCTTTCCATGATCACGGTATCGTACAGGAAGCGACACGTTTAATTAAAGAACGTCATCCAGAGCTTCTAGTCGTAGCAGATACTTGCTTATGTGAATTTACGGACCACGGTCATTGTGGTGTCATTGAAGGCGATCAAGTGTTGAATGATCCATCACTTGATGTGTTGGCGCGTACAGCAATTTCTCAAGCGAAAGCCGGTGCTGATATTATTGCACCATCAAACATGATGGACGGGTTTGTAACGGCGATTCGTGCAGGATTGGATTCAGCAGGCTTCCAACATATTCCGATTATGTCTTATGCGGTGAAATACGCTTCAAGCTATTACGGACCATTCCGTGAAGCTGCAGAAGGAGCACCACAGTTCGGTGACCGCAAAACGTATCAAATGGATCCTTCCAATCGAATGGAAGCGATTCGCGAAGCAACTTCGGACGTTGAAGAAGGTGCAGATTTCCTAATCGTGAAACCGGCATTAGCGTATATGGATATTATCCGTGATGTGAAAAACAGCTTCCCGTTACCTGTTGTGGCGTATAATGTATCAGGCGAATATTCAATGGTAAAAGCAGCTGCACAAAATGGCTGGATCGATGAAAAAGCGGTTGTGCTGGAAACATTATTAGGTATGAAGCGTGCAGGTTCCGATTTAATCATTACTTATCATGCAAAAGACGTCTGTCGTTGGTTGGAGGAAAAATAATATGCGTAGTTATGAAAAGTCAAAAGCAGCATTTACGGAAGCGGTTGATTTAATGCCAGGAGGAGTAAACTCTCCTGTACGTGCATTTAAATCTGTAAACTTGGATCCGATATTTATGGATTCGGGCAAAGGTGCAGTAATTAAAGATATTGATGGCAATGAATATATTGACTATGTTTTATCATGGGGTCCGTTAATTTTAGGACATGCACACCCGGAAGTTGTTTCGGCTATTCAGGATCAGGCAGCTAAAGGCGCATCATTCGGTGCACCTACTGTTTCAGAAAACAAATTGGCGAAGCTTGTAATGGACCGTTTGCCGTCAGTGGAAATGATTCGTTTTGTATCATCAGGCACAGAAGCAACAATGTCTGCACTTCGCTTAGCGCGAGGATTTACTGGACGCGATAAAATTTTAAAATTTGAAGGTTCATATCACGGTCATGGGGATTCACTGCTGATTAAAGCAGGTTCGGGTGTAGCGACACTTGGTTTACCTGACTCACCGGGTGTTCCGGCTGATATTGCCAAAAATACATTAACGGTTGCTTATAATGATCTGGAATCAGCAAAATTAGTATTCGAAAAATTCGGCGCTGATTTAGCTGCAGTTATTTTAGAACCGGTTGCCGGCAATATGGGTGTTGTGCCGCCACAGCCAGGTTTCCTTGAAGGGCTGCGTAAACTGACAGAAGAGAATGGAACGGTTTTAATTTTCGATGAAGTTATGACAGGCTTCCGTGTAGACTATGGCTGTGCCCAGGAATATTACGGAATTAAACCTGATCTTACTTGTTTAGGTAAGGTAATCGGCGGAGGTTTACCGGTTGGTGCATTTGGCGGAAAGCGCGAAATTATGGAGAAAATCGCTCCGGCAGGTCCGATTTACCAAGCAGGTACATTATCAGGTAATCCGCTTGCAATGACAGCAGGCTATGAAACACTAAGCCGCCTGAACAAAGACTCATATGAGTACTTCCGCAAACTAGGAGATCAGTTGGAAGAAGGTTTCCGTGCGGCAGCGACGAAATACAATATTCCACATACAGTGAATCGTGCAGGGTCGATGATCGGTTTCTTCTTTACAAACGAAGATGTAATCGATTTTGAATCTGCGAAAAGTTCGGATTTAGAGTTATTTGCAGAATACTTCAAGCTAATGGCCGAAGAAGGAATTTTCCTGCCACCATCACAATTTGAAGGACTATTTATTTCAACGGCGCATACAGAGGAACATATCGCTAAAACAGTTCAGGCATTCCATAATGTCTTTGAAAAATTAGCGAGACAATCTCATAAATAAATCATAAATTCCCTTTCTATGCATAATGTAAGCGTAGGGAGGGGATTTTTTATGCAACAGTGGGAAATGAAAGAGACATTTACATTTCCAAAGCAATTAGGAAATGTTCAAGAGAATTCTAAAATAGTAGTAGAACCGAAATGGCATGAAGAGATTAGCGAAGATTCCGTCGTAGTAAGAGGAATTTATGTAGTAAAAGGAAATATTCAATTTGATCATGTAGCACGCGAGGATGAAATTGAGGAAGGTATCTATATCGAGCATATGGATATTGAAAAAGATCATGGTTATTTCGAATACGCCCTGCCTTTTTCAGTAGATTTTCCGAACGATGACATTGAAGCTGTTTCACTTCGCATAAATGATATTAAAGTGGAGCCGAATAATGGCTATTGCTCATGTAGTTGGGCAGTCCATTGTGATGTGGAAAAGAAAGTACAAGCAATTGCTGAAGTAGAGGAGCCGGCACCAGTTGAAGAAATCGTTGTTGAACAACCTGTAGAAGAAGTACAACCCCGACTTCAAGCGGAAAAAGAGGTAGAATCAACGCAGATGGCCCAAACCGTTCCCCATGAGCTTGATTTCCTGGAACAGTTGGCAGATGCATATAGTCGCGTGCAAATACAATTGAAAAAATAAATAAATGTTCCGTAAGAATTGAAGCTTACGGAACATTTTTTTGTTGTGAATTTTAAATGAAATCTGTGAGCAATAAGTAAGTAAATAAAATTAGAATGGCCAGCAATAATATATCACCCGTTGTCGGAAGAAAGACCGTTCGAATCGCCTGAAAAATCGTAATCGGCAAAATACAATGGCGCATAAAGAAACGGAATTTTCGCAGCCATGGAGGCAATAAATAAGGATTGTAGTTTTTTCGCAATGTCCAGACTCCTTTTGCATAGTATATGTGAAGAGCGCAAATAACGTGTTAAAGTATATTCCTCATTCGTGCTTGATATTTCATTAAAAACAGCTTAAAATAAAGTGCAACTATATAATTGAAGCGAAGAATAGGAAGAGTACGTATGAGATCGATGGCAAGAGAGGAAACGGTAGCTGAAAAGTTTCTCCATCAACCATGCAGAAGGTAGCCTAGGAGCTGACTTAGTGAACTGATAGTAGCTAGGGTCCGGTTAAACACCGTTATCGAATGAAGTGCCGATTGGGCATTGCAAAGCTGCATATTGACTGCTTGCGCTTTTCTTTCACTAAAGAAAGCATATGTCAGATAAGGAATGCGAATGCTTGACTAAACCCGATCGGAAATAAAGGTGGTACCGCGAATTAACTCCCTCGTCCTTTTTTAAGACGAAGGGAGTTTTTTATGTCTAATAATAAGGTGACAAAGGAGAAATTCATCATGACGGAAATTACAATGCCAACAAAATATGATCCGCAGCAAACTGAAGCCGGCCGCTATGAATGGTGGTTAAAAGGCAAATTTTTCGAAGCAGATCCAACAAGCGATAAGGAACCATACTCTATCGTTATCCCACCGCCAAACGTAACAGGTAAGCTGCACCTCGGCCACGCTTGGGATACAACATTGCAAGACATTTTAATTCGTATGAAGCGCATGCAAGGATATGATGCACTATGGTTGCCAGGTATGGACCATGCGGGTATTGCGACACAGGCGAAAGTTGAAGAGAAATTGCGCGGTGAAGGTATTTCCCGCTACGACCTTGGCCGTGAAAAGTTCCTTGAAAAAACATGGGAATGGAAAGAAGAATATGCTTCTCACATCCGTGCACAATGGTCGAAATTAGGTTTAGGCTTAGACTATTCTAAAGAGCGTTTTACACTTGATGAAGGTTTATCGGATGCTGTAAAAGAAGTATTCGTTAAACTATACGAAAAAGGCTATATTTACCGTGGTGAGCGTATTATTAACTGGGACCCAGCTGCTAAAACTGCACTGTCAGACATCGAAGTAATCCACAAAGAAGTAGAAGGCGCATTCTACCATATGGAGTACCCGCTTGCTGATGGTTCAGGTAAATTACGTGTTGCCACAACTCGCCCAGAGACAATGTTAGGTGACTCTGGTGTAGCTGTACACCCGGAAGACGAGCGCTATGCACACTTAGTAGGGAAAACAGTTATTTTACCTATCGTAGGTCGTGAAATTCCAATCGTTGCAGATGACTATGTAGATATGGAATTCGGTACAGGTGTTGTAAAAATGACACCAGCACATGACCCGAACGACTTTGAAGTAGGGAACCGTCATAACCTAGAACGCATTTTAGTTATGAACGAAGATGGTACAATGAATGACTTAGCGGGTATTTATGCAGGTATGGATCGTTTCGAATGCCGTAAGCAAATCGTTGCAGATTTACAAGAAGCGGGTGTATTAATCGAAATCGAACCACATGTCCACCAAGTTGGTCACTCAGAGCGTACGAATGCTGTTGTAGAACCATATCTTTCTAAGCAGTGGTTCGTAAAAATGGCTCCACTTGCTGAAGAAGCATTAAAAATGCAGGTTGAAGAAAACGAAAAAGTAAACTTCGTACCAAATCGTTTTGAAAACACGTATAACCGCTGGATGGAAAATATTCATGACTGGTGTATTTCTCGTCAATTATGGTGGGGACATCAAATTCCAGCATGGTACAACAAAGAAACAGGCGAGCTTTATGTAGGAAAAGAAGCACCTGAAGATGCTGAGAATTGGACACAGGACGAAGATGTTCTTGATACATGGTTCTCATCTGCGTTATGGCCGTTTTCTACAATGGATTGGCCAAATGAAGAATCTGAAATGTTCAAGCGCTACTACCCGACAAATACTTTAGTAACGGGCTATGACATCATCTTCTTCTGGGTAAGCCGTATGATTTTCCAAGGGAAAGAATTCACAGGCGAGCGTCCATTTAAAGACGTTTTAATCCATGGTTTAGTTCGTGATGCTGAAGGCCGCAAAATGTCTAAATCACTTGGTAACGGGGTTGACCCGATGGATGTAATCGACCAATACGGTGCGGATTCGTTGCGTTACTTCCTTGCAACAGGTTCATCTCCAGGTCAGGATTTACGTTACTCTACAGAAAAAGTAGAATCTACATGGAACTTCGTAAATAAAATCTGGAATGCTTCTCGTTTTGCATTGATGAACATGGAAGGCCTAACATATGAGCAAATTGATTTAACAGGTAACCTTTCAACAGCGGATAAATGGATTCTATCACGCTTGAATGAAACGATTGACCGTGTTACAACATTATCTGATAAATACGAGTTCGGTGAAGTAGGCCGTGAACTTTACAACTTTATTTGGGATGACTTCTGTTCATGGTATATCGAAATGGCGAAATTGCCATTATACGGTGAAGACGAAGCAGCTAAATTAACGACTCGTTCAGTACTTGCTCACGTTTTAGACAACACGATGCGTTTACTGCACCCATTCATGCCTTTCGTAACAGAAGAAATTTGGCAGCACTTGCCGCATGAAGGGGATTCAATTACAGTTGCTGCATGGCCGACTGTAAATCCGGCATTCAACTTCACTGCAGAAGCAGGCGATATGCAGCTGTTGATGGATATTATCCGTGCTGTACGTAATATTCGTGCAGAAGTGAATACACCAATGAGCAAAAAAGTACCGATGACGATTTCAGCAAAAGATCAACAAACATCGGCAGTGCTTGAAGTGAACAAAGGCTATATTGAAAAATTCTGTAACCCGGATGGCTTAACAATCGGAGCGAATCTTGAAGCACCAGCACAGGCGATGTCAGCAGTTGTTTCAGGAGCAGAGATCTTCATGCCACTTGCAGGCTTAATCAATATTGAAGAAGAAATAGCACGTCTTGAAAAAGAGCTCGACAAATGGGCGAAAGAAGTAAAATTAGTTTCCGGAAAGCTATCGAATGAACGATTCGTTTCAAAAGCACCGGAAGCATTAGTAGCAACAGAGCGCGAAAAACTTGCGGACTATGAAGCAAAATACGCAACAGTTGAAAAACGCATTGCAGAACTGAAAAATATGTAATGCCAAAGAGAGGTACCGTATAACGGTGCCTCTTTCTTTTAATTCAGCTATAATAAAACATATTACATATTAGCCGTATTGGAGAGAGAACATAATGTTTCAAACGATGGAGCAATGCACAGATTTTATTTTTAAATTAAAAGCAAGCCAATATAAAGGTGAACCATTACAGTCAGCAAAGATCATCCTGGATGCGCTTGGCAACCCGGAACAAAAAACAAAATTCATCCATTTTGCCGGTTCCAATGGAAAAGGTTCAACATTAAATGCGGCACGTGAGATTTTTATCGAGCACGGCTTAACGGTCGGCGCTTTCATATCTCCGCATCTTGAGCGTGCAAATGAACGGGTGACAATCAATAAACAACAAATTTCCGAAGAGGACTTTTTACGTATTGCAAATGAAATTGCGGAAGTTATTGAAAATAAATTGGGCGGGAAATTCCCAAGCTTTTTTGAGTTCATGACATTGCTTGCCCTAAAATACTTCTCGGAGCAGTCATTGGATATCGCATTGCTTGAAACCGGTATTGGAGGGCGTTTGGACTCGACAAACGTTGTGACGCCTGAAGTATGTATCATTACAACAATTTCGCTTGAGCATACAGATATGCTCGGTGAGACATATGCCGAAATAGCCGCAGAAAAAGCAGGAATTATTAAGCAAGGTAAGCCGGTCGTTGTAGGAGTAAAAAATGAGGAAGCCCTCGCGGTAATTCAGCAAACGGCAGCACAGCTACATGCTCCGATTTTTACGTTGGGCGAACACTTTTATGTGGAGAATCAAAAAGGTGCTTATTTTGACTACCGAGGGAGTATCATCATCGACAAAATTGAACTTGCTATGGCAGGGGAACATCAAATGGCCAACGCCGCGCTTGCCATTACTGCAGCACATTTATATCTTGAATCCTTTAGTGCGCAAAAAGTAAAATTGGCCTTACAGCATGCGAAGTGGGAAGGGCGTTTTGAAAAAGTGCGCCATAATATTATTTTGGACGGTGCCCATAATTCGGAAGGGACGACTGCCCTCATTCATACATTAAAGGAAACTGCACCACAGCAAAAAGTGAAGTTTGTGTATGCTGCATTGCAGGATAAGGACCATGGTGTAAGTATAAAATTAATGGATGATGTCGCATCTGAAATGCACTTCACACAAATTGATTTGCCGCGCGCGGCGACAGCGAAACAATTATATGAGCAAAGCACACATACAAAAAAGTTTATGCATTCGAACTGGCAGGAGCTAATTGAAAAAGAAATGAATCAATTGGCTGAAGATGAGCTGCTCGTTATTACCGGCTCTTTATATTTTATTGCTGAAGTGCGCAGTTTGTTTGCAGAAAGAGGGTGGATTGCATGATTCCATTACTGGAGGTATACAAAGAGCGTTGGCAAGTGGAAAGTGAACGAGCGATCAAGCCGGGTTTGGACGCAATTGAATCCGCACTTCGTCTGCTTGGGCAGCCTGAAAAACAGCTGAATGTAGTCCATTTAGCTGGAACAAACGGAAAAGGCTCAACATTGGCATTTATTGAAGGAATGGCACGTGAATACGGGTTATCAGTCGGGAAGTTTATGTCACCTTGTATTGTAGATGTTCATGATCAAATACAAATTGATGGCCGATCAATCACTAATGAGCAGATGGACCGGATGTTTCAGCAGTTGGCGAAAGCAGGACTTAGCGGGAAACTGACGGACTTTGAACTATTGACGACGGTGGCGCTTTTATTTTTTGCCGAGCAAAAACCGGACTTAGTGTTAATTGAAGCAGGGATGGGCGGCAGAGAAGACAGTACAAATGTAGTGACACCGATCGTCTCGGTTGTGCCGAGTATCGCTTTGGAACATACGAATTTTTTAGGCAATACATTAACAAGTATCGCATATCATAAAGCCGGCATATTGAAAGAAAACCGTCCGGCGGTAATTGGGGAAATGACAGAAGAGGTTACCGAAGTTTTCGAAAAGGAAGCCGTTCAGAAAAATGTGCCATTATTCAAGTATGGCACCGACTTTTTCGTTTCAAAAAATGAAGGAACCGAAGCGTATGAGTATCCATTACTGCAACTCAAAATTTCAGATTTAAAGCGTCAGCTACCAGGAAAACATCAAGGGCATAATATGGCATTGGCCATTACTGCACTTCTGGAAGTTTTAAAGTATTTCGAATTGCCGCTAGATGTACAAAAGATCCGCACAGGTGTGAATAATGCAATACTTGCCGGGCGCTTTGAACAAATCCGGCCGAATCTTTATTTTGACGGAGCACATAATCCTGCAAGTATTCAGTCATTGGTTGATACGGTAAAAGAACACTTTCCTAACAAACAAATAGAATTTGTCATCGGTTTACTGGCGGACAAGGATGTCAAAACAATTTTGCGGTTATTGGAAGAAGTCGGTGATGCTTTTTATTTCGCCAATATTCATAATGAGCGGGCAATGCAGGCAATGACTCTTTATGAACTTAGTCAGGCGAAGGAAAAACAAATAATAGAAGATGTAAACGAATTTTTACAGCGCCCGGTAATAGGTGGGACAGTTCGAATTGTTACCGGTTCACTCTATTTACTGAGTGAAATTCGACGAAATATGCACTGATGCCGACCAGGCCACAAATCCGGGATAAAGCGCGCATAGTGCGGTTTGAGGCAATTTGAAAAGTATGAATTGCCAAAATAGAAAAGCGGGCTGCAAATAAAGAAGAATAATAGCGAAAACTTTTTAGGGGGAGGCGACAGCAGTCTCCTCTTTTTTTATCGCTATTTTGCTATTGTTGTATGAAAAAGAGATGGAGCTGTGGCAACGATGAAAGCTTTAAGGAATAATGCCATTTTTCAAGCAATGTTCATAGGAAGTATTACAGGGCTTGCTGGCGTCATACTATTTGTTTTTATTCTGCAACTACCTACGACAACCGAAGAAGCTGCAGAAACAATCCCGACTGTTCAAACACCTGAGGAGGAGCAAGTACAACAACAGTATTTTGCATTGCAGCATGGTGTTTTTTCAAATTTTGATAGTGCAGCACAATTTTTGGGGACTTACCCTACGTTAAATAAAGCAGCCGTTGTTAAAGTGGACGATCAGTATTTTGTCTGGTCACGACTGGATACAGAAAAAGTGGAAACCGCATTAACGATTGTACCGACCGGTTTTTATAAAAAAATTACGATTGCGAGCAGCTGTCCTAATCCTGCAGAACAACAGCTGCCGGTCACATTGAAAGATTCGAAATTGTTCTCGAAAGAGGAGACTGAACCAATTGACAAACAACAGGTACCAGAAGACTGGACAGGGCTTATGACAGAAGTTTCAAAGCTTTCCACGAATCCGAATGTTGTTCGTCTGCATATGTTTATAAATTATTTTGAGAGTCTTGATTGCTTGAAAGTAACATTTTAATTGATGAAAACATAATGAAATCGTGTTTTACCCAAATTTGCAAATAGAGTTGGCTGTTGTTCAAATTTCCATTTCTCAGTTACTATAGTGTGTAGGAGGATTGGAAATGAATTTTACTACAAATGAACAACTCATATTAGCTTCTGCTTCACCAAGGAGAAAGGAATTGCTCCAAATGCTGAATGTCCCGTTTGAAATTGTGACAAGCGATGTTGTCGAAACAAGCGTCACTGGCGATACGGTTCATGAATATGTGACAGAAGTGGCATTATTGAAAGCGCGTGATGTGGCTAAGAAATGTCCGAATCATTGTATTATCGGAGCGGATACAATTGTTGTGTTTAATGACCAAATATTGCACAAGCCTGTTTCGGAGGAAGAAGCCGTAGAGCATTTAACGAAGCTTGCAGGAAATCGACATGAAGTGATGACAGCAGTAGCACTTATTTTGGCGGACGGAACAGAGCATACATTTGTAGAAGTAACATCGGTGCTATTTAAAGATGTTTCTCCGCAAATGATCAAGGCCTATGTTCAGACAGGAGATCCCTTCGATAAAGCAGGCGGATACGGAATACAGACGAGTGGCGCCATGCTCGTTGACCGTATTGAAGGAGACTATAATAATGTTGTCGGTTTACCGATTGCTACATTAGTTCAAAAAATGCTTACATTACAACTACTAAAACTACCATTTTAGGAGTGATGTAAATGACGGTCCAACAACCGTTATTGAATATGAAAATCCATGACGTACATGAAGCAGACCGCCCGCGTGAACGCCTCATCCGCCAAGGCGCAAGAAGCCTGTCCAATCAGGAGCTCATTGCCATATTGCTCGGCACCGGCACAAAAAGAGAATCTGTTTTGACAGTAGCCAATCGGGTATTGATTAACTTTGAAAAATTGCATAACTTAAAGCATGCAACACTTGAAGAAATTACCGAGATTAAAGGAATAGGGGAAGCAAAAGCAGTTTTGCTGCTTGCCGCGATCGAACTAGGTAGAAGACTGGCATCGAAAGATTTAGAAGAACGCTTTACAATCCGTTCGCCGGAAGATGCAGCGACCTTCCTAATGCAGGATATGACATCATTACAGCAGGAGCATTTTGTCTGTCTTTTCCTCAACGTAAAAAATCAGGTACTCCACAAACAAACCATCTTTGTTGGGAGCTTAAATGCCAGCATCGTCCATCCACGGGAAATCTTCCGCGAAGCTGTAAAACGTTCCGCTGCTTCTATCATTTGCTCCCACAACCATCCAAGCGGCATCCCGACACCTAGTCCCGAAGATATCGATGTCACAACAAGACTTTATGAAGCCGGCAAAATAGTCGGAGTCGATTTGCTCGACCACGTCATTATTGGTGATCATCAGTTTATAAGTATGAAGGAAAAGGGATATTTCTAAGAAATTCTAGATAACTGGACAAACGTATTAAAGCGTTTGTCTTTTTATTTTTATTTTGCAGTTATTTTATAATTAGGAATTATTACATTGCGATAACAATTATTACGGATTTAAAAATTCGTCGACAATTTTCGCAATCGCAACTTTTATTTGTTATATTCGTCATATGCATGTGGCGATTTTGTTAAATCTTACATATTAATTTTATTTGTCTCGTAACGGAAATAGAAATACAATAGTAAAGTAGTGTTGTAGAAAAAAACATTCGACAAAAGTCGCGATTCGGTGCTTGTAACACTATAATTTTTTGATGTAATTCGTTATAATAGAGCGTATGATTTTGCTAGCATCATAAATTAGAAATCGTTTTAATAAGAAAGGGAGTACTTAATTTGTTTGGATTAGGGAATAAAGATGTCGGGATCGATCTTGGCACAGCTAATACATTAGTATTTGTAAAAGGTAAAGGAATTGTATTACGTGAACCTTCAGTAGTAGCGAAAAATACAAAAACAGGCGATATTGTAGCAGTCGGAAATGACGCAAAAAATATGATCGGTCGTACACCGGGTTCAATCGTAGCTATCCGCCCGATGAAAGATGGCGTTATTGCTGATTTTGAAATTACAACAGCAATGATCCAATATTATTTAAAAGAAGCAATGAAAGCATCGGGTTCTAACTGGAAGAAACCGAATGTCATGATTTGTGTGCCATATGGTATTACTTCAGTTGAGCAACGTGCGGTTATTGATGCAAGCCGTCAAGCGGGCGCAAAAGAAGCATTTACAATCGAAGAACCATTTGCGGCAGCAATCGGTGCTAACTTGCCGGTATGGGAGCCAACAGGTTCGATGGTAGTTGATATCGGTGGAGGTACAACAGAAGTTGCTGTTATTTCTCTTGGTGGTATTGTAACAAGTGAATCAGTACGTGTTGGTGGTGATGCAATGGATCAATCTATCATTGCTTACATCCGTAAAACATATAACTTAACAATTGGTGAGCGTACAGCTGAAAGCATCAAAGTAGAAATTGGTACGGCACGTGCTGAAGGACCTGCTGAAACGATGGAAATTCGCGGACGCGATCTGTTAACTGGCTTACCAAAAACAATTGAAATTACATCAGATGAAATTTCAAAATCTTTACATGAAGCTATTGTAGTTATTTTAGATGGCGTTAAGAAAACATTGGAACAAACACCACCTGAATTATCTGCAGACGTAATGGAGCGCGGCATTGTTTTAACAGGCGGTGGTGCATTATTACGCAATCTAGATAAAGTAATCAGCGATGAAACAAAAATGCCTGTATTTATTGCTGAAGATCCGTTGGATTGTGTTGCAATCGGAACGGGTAAAGCATTAGACAACATCGCTTTAATTCGCGCGCAACAATTGAAGTAAGGAGGACTGGCAGTGCCACATTTTTCTAATAAAAAGTTAATTGTCCTATTAGTAAGCGTGATTTTTCTAGTGGCATTGATTGGTTTCTCTTTACGTGATCGTCATAACGCAACATTACCCGAGAAAATTATTAAAGATACAGTTGGCTTTGCACAATCGCTTGTCGCAAAGCCGGCTAATTACATAACAGGTATTTTTAGCAATATTGATTCGCTGTTAAATACGTATGAAGAGAACCAGCGCTTAAAAATGCGTCTAGAAGACTTTGCCGTCCTGAAGGCGGAAGTAAGTACATTAAAGGCCGAAAATTCTTCATTGCGTGAACTCGCATCAATCGAGGAAAGTTTGCGTGATTTCGACCCAATTCAGGCGACGGTCATCGCGAGAAACCCTGATCAGTGGGAAGAAAAAATTATATTAAATAAAGGGACAGCAGATGGTGTTGAAAAAAACATGGCTGTTATGACTTCTCGAGGGCTAGTTGGTAAAATTGTCATCGCAACACCTTATACTTCCGAAGTGGAATTGCTTTATACGAATAATGAAAACTATCGTGTATCAGCAGTAGTACATGATGAAAAGAATAAGGAAATTCATGGTTTAGTAGAAGGTTATGACGTTGAGCGTAACGAATTATTATTAAAGCGTATCGATTCCAAAGTTGATCTAAAAGAAGGCGGAAAAGTATTGTCTTCCGGACTTGGCGGAATCTTCCCGAAAGGTATCTTAATCGGTGAGATTACAGAAGTAACAACTGATGATTTCGGTTTAACGAAAATGGCCTATGTCAAACCAGCAGCAGATTTTTCAATGATCGAACATGTTATTATTGCTAAGCGCAAAACAATTTCTGTAGATGGTTCTGACGGTGGAAGTACAAATGAAGATTTAGTAAATGGACCAGCCGATGAAAATGAGGGGGATGAGTAATGCTCGCTCGATTTTTAATTGGCTTCGTTGCTGTCTTGCTATTTTTGCTTGAATCTGAATTCGCCGTTTTCTCCCCATTGCAGTTGGGGGAAGGAATCTATTATTTGATTCCGCGTTTTTTAATTTTATATTTAATCTTTCTAGCCATTTATTACAGCCGAAAAAAAGCCATGATTTATGGTCTTATTTTTGGACTTTGTTTTGATGTGTTTTATATTAATATTATTGGTCTTTATACGGTTTTATATCCCGCTATCTGCTATGTCGCGGCATGGTGTGTAAAACGTGTTCATCCACATTTAGTATTTTCTACGATTTTGGCATTATTGCTAATGATTGTTTTCGAATTTGTTGTATATGAATTTTTCTATATGCTCCAATTTACAACGATGGCGCTTCAGCCGTTTCTAGTGAATCGATTAGTTCCGACAACAATTGGTAATCTATTATTTTTGATAATGCTTGCATGGGCGTTTAAATATTGTCTTAGCGCTCGTGTATTTCAACGGGCACAATAGCATTTAAAAAAAACGAAAAGAAACAAATCGGATCTGTAATCCGCTTGTTTTTTTTCGTTATTATGTAGCGCGAGGTGACTTGAAAAAGCTATGAAAAAACAACTTATCCATATTAAAGGAACAAAAGATGGGTTAGTACTTCGTTTGGATGACCAGTGTTCTTTTTCCGAGTTGGTAGAAGAACTTGGAAAAAAAGTTACAGACGGCCATCTGGATGGTAAAATAGATGTACAATTGCACTTAGGAAGACGTTACTGTACACAAGAACAAAAAGACCAGCTTACTGAAATTGTGGAAGAACAGCAAAAACTATGTGTGAAAAAGATTCAAAGTGATGTCATTACATTAGAAGAAAGCCATAAACTGCTTGAGACAAGTCGCTTTGAAACATATGTAGGCATTGTGCGTTCCGGACAAACGATTCGTGTAACAGGTGATATACTTGTGTTAGGTGATGTCAATCCAAACGGACGTATTGAGGCAGGGGGTAATGTACATATTGCGGGTAAGTTAAAAGGCATTGTGCATGCAGGCATGGGTGGCAATGAACAAGCAATTGTATCCGCGTCACATTTTGAACCGACACATATATTAATTGGGAATTATGTGGAAGTAATGACGAACGAGTCGCAATATATATTAGATAATACCGATCAAATTTTTGCCTATCTTGGAGAAAATAAGGTAATAGCATATGATAGAATCCAGGAAATAAGAAATGTACGACCGAATTTATCAACATTCAAAGGAGGAAGCTAAATGAGTGATGAAGAATTATTATTCTCTAAGAATACTGATGATACTGGAGCTCAAAAAGCTACCTTATATAAGGAAGGGGCCGCTAATGTGGGAGAAGCAATCGTTATAACTTCAGGAAAAGGTGGGGTAGGGAAAACTACTACGACTGCAAACCTAGGAACGGCATTGGCACTTCAAGGAAAGAAAGTTTGTCTAGTCGATACGGATATCGGACTGCGTAATTTAGATGTTATATTAGGCTTGGAAAATCGGATCATTTATGATTTAGTGGATGTAATTGAAGGCCGCTGTAAAACGCATCAGGCATTAGTAAAGGACAAGCGTGTAGATGAACGTTTATACTTGATGCCAGCTGCCCAAAACACAGACAAAAACGCCATCAACCCAGAACAGATGAAAGCTTTGATAGATGAGTTGAAGCGTGAGTTTGACTATATTTTAATTGATTGTCCGGCTGGTATTGAGCAAGGCTACCGCAATGCGGTCGCTGGTGCGGATCGTGCCATTGTTGTGACGACACCTGAAATTTCAGCAGTAAGAGATGCGGATCGAATTATCGGACTATTGGAGCAGGAGCCGATCGAACCGCCGAAACTTATTATTAACCGAATCCGTAAAAGTTTGATGAACAACGGAGATGCGATGGATATTACAGAAGTAACTACACATTTATCGATTGATTTATTGGGAATCATTGTCGATAGTGAAGATGTTATTAGTTCATCCAATAAAGGTGAACCAATTGTCATGAATCCTAACAACAAAGCATCACTGGGATACCGTAATATCTCACGCCGTATATTAGGTGATTCTGTGCCGTTAATGTCCTTGGAAGATGATCAGCCAAAAGGCGTTTTCGCGAAACTAAAAGCATTATTTAAATAAGAAGTAAGCTGTATGGGATAAAATCAATTATTCTTTACAGCTTTTTTCTATGTACAGGCTTTCTTGAATTGTATTGTCGTTCCTGACATATAATAGTGCAAAAAGATTGGATGGTGAGCTTGAAAAAATGGCAGTGGCTCATCGCGAGTATTGTCTTTGTTGTTATTTATAGCTGTAATTATTATGGGGATATCGCTACAAAACGTGTCATTCATTCCATTGTCTATAGTTCAGATGATTTAGTCATGATGCGAAAAGCGGTTGTGAATATGTTGTCTAATGAAGACCAGCAGCTCCCTGTTAGTGCAGATGTATCGATTAGTCAATTACAGCTGTTTGAGACGATTGATCGTTTTAATGACGGATATTTACTCGTGTATGAAGAACCGTTCGTATTAAATGCATTGTATGATGGGATGATTGTGTTTACGGGACATACAAAGTATAACGGAAAAACGGTCTCGGTTGTTTATGATACAGGCGATACGGTTACATTTGGATTTGTGGACGACTTCTATGTTTTACCATACACGACAGTGACAAAAGGAACTATTGTCGCAACGAAAAAAAGTGGGGAACTCTACATTCAGATTGAACGTAACGGGGAAGTTTTAAATATGGAAGAAACGATTCGCTGGCTAAAGGAACAGCCGATTTAGATGAAAGTTACGATTCATCCATTATTTTTGTTACTGCTCTTATCAATTGTTTTATATGGTGATATTGCTTTATACAGTATTATTATTGTTTCGCTATTATTTCATGAATTAGGTCATTTTATCGCTGCAAAGCTAGTCGGAGCAAAAATAACGCAATGTAAAATTGTTCCGTACGGCGGGGAGATGACGATCAAGGATGAATTGCAATTATCTTATCAGCAGCTGATCATTATCGCTATTGGCGGACCGGTTGCAACATGTGTGGGAATCTTTATCAGTTTATTTCTGCCTGATATGCTGAGTGCGAGATTAATAGAAGTGCAGTTATTTATTCTTGCTATTAATCTTATTCCTATTTGGCCACTCGATGGTGGAAGAATAGTATGTTACAGTATTTTGAAACGGCGGCCGTTTTCTAAAATTTTCGAATTTTATTTAACGGCTTCTTTTTATTTACTTACGGTAACAATTATCGTACTATTATATTTATTGCCGCAAACATTATCTTTAGCAATTATATGCCTCTTTTTATGGAGCAAAGTAATTGGAGATTGGAAATATCGAAAATACCGTTCTGCTTTTGAAAAAATAGTAATGAAGCGGTTGACTTGATAATTTCGGTGTGGTAGTATTTTAATGTTATTGTTTGTAGCACCCGTGCTACTGCAACCGCGCTGAACAGGTTTAAGTATCTTTATAGGTCACCTGCAATTCCGGGCGAGTCTGAGTCTAAGAGGAGGTGCATTTTAATGTACGCAATTATCGAAACTGGTGGTAAACAAATCAAAGTTGAAGCAGGTCAAGAAATCTATGTTGAAAAACTAGGTGTGGCTGCTGACGAAGTCGTTACTTTTGACAAAGTTTTATTCGTAGGTGGAGAAACAGTTAAAGTTGGAGCTCCAACAGTTGCTGGCGCTACTGTAACAGCGAAAGTTGTTAAAGAAGGTAAGCAAAAGAAAATTACTGTTTTCAAACTTAAAGCGAAAAAGAACTACCGTCGTAAGCAAGGTCACCGTCAACCATATACAAAATTAGTAGTTGAAGCTATCAACGCTTAATAAGTAGGTGACGGACATGATTACAGTAACTATTTATAGTGATGAAAATCGTAAATCGTATGGATTTGAAATTTCAGGACATGCTTTATCGGATATCTATGGTCGTGATTTAGTTTGTGCAGGTGCTTCTGCTGTTGCCTTTGGTGCAGTAAACGCAATCCCGCAAATTACAGGAATTACTCCTGAAATCGAACAAGGTGCTGAAGGTGGTTACTTAAAAGTAACTGTTCCACAAGCTGAACTGAATGATGAAACAGACGCTAAATTACAAGTTATTCTGAACACAATGGTAACGCAGTTCTATACAATGACTGCGAGCTATTCAGAATATATCGAATTGAAATATAAAATGATCTAGGAGGTGGAACAGAATGTTATTATTAACTTTAGATCTTCAATTCTTCGCATCTAAAAAAGGTGTAGGTTCTACTAAAAACGGACGTGACTCTGAGTCTAAACGCCTTGGTGCTAAACGCGCTGATGGTCAATTCGTAACTGGTGGTTCAATTCTTTACCGTCAACGCGGTACAAAAATTTACCCAGGTACAAACGTAGGCCGCGGTGGTGACGATACATTATTCGCAAAAGTTGACGGCGTTGTTAAATTTGAACGCTATGGTCGCGACAAGAAAAAAGTATCTGTATACCCTACAGCTCAAGAAGCATAATTCTTGCAATGAAAGGACTGCATTTATTGCAGTCCTTTTTTTAAGTTTTTACACAAATTCATAGTTGAATGCAGAGATGCCTTTATGGAAATGGATGATTGAAATTTTCTTAAGTATTGAATATGTATGAGTATGAAGTATGGAAGGAAAATAGATGAAATACTTGTTATACTAATAATATTGGAAAACGGAGTGTGTGAAATGACCGTTTCAAAATTAACTGTAAGTGAAGCATTGCGCTTTGCGAATCATGATTATTTGAATCAGCTTCATTTAATTCAGATGAACTTAGATTTAGGACGAGTGGACGAGGCAAAAAAGGTGATTTTTGACCAGTCTGAACATTGTAAAATACTTTCGAACATCAATCGACTTCAATTAACGCAAACAGTTGAATGGCTTCATACCCTATGTTGGCGTTATCCGGCTTTACAGCTAAACATGACAAGTGATGTAAGTACACCAATACAAAGCAAGTACGATGAAGCGATTGTTCAATACTTGGAAAACACAATTATTCATGTTTACGACAAGCTTGATCCATATGAAGAGCATCAATTACTGTTAAACATCGAAACATATGAAGATAAATGGAATATTTCATTTCATTTAAAGGGAAAATGGGAACAGTCGCCATTTTCAATAGAACAGAATATTTTTAATGTGGAAACATATGAACAAACGAATACAAGTTGGAAATATGTTCTTCACGTATGAGGAGTGAAAGAAATGTTTGTCGATCACGTAAAGATTTATGTTAAAGGTGGAGACGGCGGGGATGGAATGGTTGCCTTCCGTCGTGAAAAGTATGTACCAAATGGTGGTCCGGCAGGTGGAGACGGAGCACGTGGCGGTAACGTTATTTTTGAAGTAGAAGAAGGATTACGTACATTAATGGATTTCCGTTACAAACGTCATTTCAAAGCTGAACGCGGAGAGCACGGAATGAGTAAAGGGATGCACGGTCGTCGTGCAGAAGATTTAATCGTTAAAGTGCCACCGGGAACAGTTGTAATGAATGCTGAAACAAAAACAGTCATTGCCGATTTAGTTGAACATGGCCAACAAGCTATTATTGCTAAAGCCGGCCGTGGCGGACGCGGTAACTGCCGTTTTGCGACACCTTCTAACCCTGCACCGGAATTAGCCGAAAAAGGCGAGCCGGGTCAGGAACTGGAAGTAATTTTGGAGTTGAAAGTATTAGCAGATGTTGGATTAGTTGGTTTCCCTTCAGTAGGTAAATCAACATTACTATCTGTTGTTTCTTCTGCAAAACCTAAAATCGGCGCTTATCACTTTACAACGATAGTCCCGAACTTAGGTATGGTGGAAACAGATGATGGCCGTTCATTCGCAATGGCAGATCTACCTGGTCTAATCGAAGGCGCACACCAAGGTGTCGGATTAGGGATGCAGTTTCTGCGTCACATTGAGCGTACACGTGTCATCGTACACGTAATCGATATGTCCGGTATGGAAGGCCGTGAACCTTATGATGATTATGTAACAATCAACAACGAGCTTGAACAATATAATTTACGATTACTTGAGCGTCCTCAAATTATCGTAGCAAACAAAATGGATATGCCGAATGCGGAAGAAAACTTGGAAGAGTTTAAAAAGAAAGTAGGCGAAGACGTAAAAATCTTCCCGATTTCAGCCGTTTCCCGCCAAGGTTTAAAGCCGTTGCTATTTGAAATTGCTGATCTTTTAGAAGTAACACCGGAGTTCTTATTGCATGATGTAATCGACGAAGAGTCAGATGCGGTAGTAATGTACAAGCATGAAGGCCAAGGTGGCGACTTCGAAATTACACGTGATGATGATGGTGCATATGTGCTTTCAGGATACACAATCGAACGCCTATTCAAAATGACTGACTTCAGCCGTGAAGACGGTATTCGACGCTTTGCTCGCCAGTTACGTGCGATGGGTGTCGATGAAGAGTTACGTAAACGCGGTGCTCAAAATGGCGATACTGTACGTTTAATGGAATTTGAATTTGACTTTGTCGACTAATTAAGTGGGGGATGACGATGAAAAACGTAGCAAATCAGCGATATTATTTAGTGCGTGAAGATGTCCTGACAGATGCGATGCAAAAAACATTGGAAGCAAAACAATTATTGCAAAAAGGATCTGTTTCGTCCATTTGGGATGCGGTAAAAGAAGTGGATTTATCTCGCAGCGCATTTTATAAATATCGTGATGCGGTTTTTCCTTTCCATTCGATTGTGCAAGAACGTATTTTAACGGTTTTCATTCAATTGCAAGATCGAAAAGGTACACTTGCCAAATTACTCGAAACTGTATCTGATGCCCATTGCAATGTACTGACGATTCACCAGACGATTCCGATTCAAGGACGTGCCAATGTGACGCTTTCTTTAGATGTTACAAGCATGTCTTATGAGCTGGATGAACTTATTCGCAGCTTAAATCAACTTGAATTTATCGAATCTGCTGAAGTGATCAGTTCAGGCGCATTTTAACTTTTCTTCAAGTGAGATGTCCCTGTGCATTTTCATCAGAATATAATTAAATAAAAATTGCTGTCCAATAAGTTTTAGGGCATATTGGACAGCTTTCTTTATTGATTGAATTTCCAGAAAATTTAGAACTTATAATCGAGGTGCTTATTAATGTCAGAGAAAAATTGGGAAAAAAGAGTTGCTTACCTAGGTCCGGAAGCATCATTTACATATTTAGCGACAAAGGGTTTGTTCCCGAATGATTGGCATATTCCGTACAAGTCTATTCCGGAATGTATAGAAGCTGTATCAGAGGGGAAAGTTGAGCTGGCGGTTGTCCCTGTGGAAAATGCGCTGGAAGGCTCTGTTCCGCTGACAATTGACTATTTGTATCATGAATCCGAGCTTTTCGTTACAGCTGAAGTCATGTCGAAAATCCAGCAGCATTTATTAGTAAATAAAAAATTCGCGGAAAATAGCGAGGCAATCGAAGAGATTTATTCACATCCGCATGCTTTGGCACAATGCCATAAATATTTATATTATAATCATGGTGACGTAAGGCAGACTTCGTATTCTTCAACAGCTGCCGCAGCAGAGCTTGTTTCACAAACAGAAGACCGCTATATCGCTGCAGTTGCGAACCTTTCTGCCGCTGAAAAATATAATTTACATATACTCGAACATAATATCCATGATTTCCATTTTAATCATACGCGCTTCTTCGTTTTATCGAAGCAAAATATTAAGCATGGTTTAGTACCGTTGCATGCACAGCCGAAAACAACCTTTATGCTTACATTACCAACAGATGTGTCTGGTGCGCTGCATCAAGTACTTTCGGTATTTGCTTGGCGTAAACTGAACTTGAGCAAAATTGAATCGCGACCACTTAAAACAGGACTCGGGAATTATTTCTTCATAACTGATATACTAGCAGATGAAGAGGAACCGATGATGAAAGGCGCAGTGGAAGAACTGATTGCGCTAGGCTGCAAAGTGAAGTCACTCGGGACATATTATACATACGTCACACCGGAATGAGGTGAAAAGCATGAAGCGAATCTTATTATTTGATGGAGAGTGCAATTTCTGTGATGCTAGCGTCCAGTTTATTATAAAACGTGACCCGAAAGCATTGTTTCAGTTTGCCTCGCTTCAAAGTGATGTGGGAGTAGCTTTGTTGAAAAAGTATGATGTGCCGGAAACAACGGACAGTATTGTGTATATAGAAAATGATCGACATTATACGGAATCGACGGCCGCGCTTAAAATTACACGAAATTTATCAGGTTTGTGGAAGATGTTTTATGTATTTATCGTTGTACCAAAACCGGTTCGCGATCTTGTGTATCGCTGGATTGCCAAAAACCGCTACAAATGGTTCGGGAAAAAGCAGGAATGCATGTTACCGTCACCAGAACAGCGAAAACGATTTTTATAAAATGTACAGGTGCACTCTGCTTTATGCGGAGTGCTCTTTTTGTTTATTAGGATGCGTCGGGCGTTTTATTAGAACAATGGTGCTGGTTATTAGAAAAATTAAGCCGTTTATCAGAAAAAGCAACGTGGTTATTAGAACTTGGATGAATTTTGAAGACGCATTCGAGTTTTTTAATACGTATAGGGCTGAAAAAAATGGGCGTACCGTTTATATTAGAATATTGCTGCAAAGTATTAGAACATCGGGACGGTATATTAGAAGATCGCCATTTTATTAGAACATAATAATTTATTTTATAAGATCTGCAAAGATATTAGAAATTCTGTTTAAGAAATCAAACTTTCCTATAATGGGGCTCGTCTAATTGATGAAAGGAGGTATTTCGGTGGAAGGTTATTTAATAAATGATACCGCTAACTTAACAAATGAAGCGATTATAGATGAACTAATGCAACATTACGGAGAAGACGTATTAAAGCTTGTCATGCAATATGTACATAACAACTCGGTTGCCGAGGATCTGACACAGGAAATTTTCGTGAAATGCTACAAAGCACTTCCTTCTTTCCAATATGGCTCGTCGTTAAAAACTTGGCTTTGGCGCATTGCAATTAACCAATCAAAAGATTATCTGAAAAGCTGGTATGCCAAAAATGTTGAAGCAAAAGATGATGAAGTTTTTATGCAAGTGGAAAGCAGTATTTCCGTAGAACAGGAAGTTATCCAGCAGCAGGAAGATGATAATTTAGTAAAGGCGGTCATGGCGCTGCCGGTCAAATACCGTGAAGTAATCTATTTATGTTATTACGAAGATCAGACGATGAAGGAAATGGCCGATGTACTGCAAATTAATGAGAGCACAGTAAAAACAAGACTTCGAAAAGGGAAGCAGCTATTAAAACAACATCTGGAGCGTGAAGAAAATGGATGATCGTTTAAAAAATTTGAAAAAAGCGATGGATCGCACTGCCTTTTCCAGCACGAAGTTTACAGATCAGCACAAAGAAAATGTTCAGCGACAGATAAGCGCTGATGAATTGAAAAAGGTTATTTTATCACTACTTTTTGAAGCAAAGTCCGGTATTGAAATTACGCAATTACTCCATGTAAGGGGAATACAGGATGTCGTCAACAATGAGGGGATGGTCTATTCAATTCTTCATAAACAGGAAAGCAATGGATTTGTACGTGCTAATTGGGAGGAAGGCATTAAGCGGTACGAGTTAACGAAAAGCGGTAAAAAACAATTACAGCAAGACGGGCATGTGAAACTGACATTGAAGGAACGTCTATTGGGGGTGCGCATGCATGCAGAGTGAAAGGTTTTTAAGTAAAGTAACCGCCTTTATTCGTTCGAAGGAAGCTCAGGTTCATGTTTATGACGAATTAAAGCATCATATTGAACATTCGAAAAATGCATGGATGAAAAAAGGATATACACCGGAGGAAGCCGAACGAAAAGCAATCGAAGAAATGGGATCTCCGTCCGAAATCGGGAAATCGATGGACGAAATTCACCGGCCGAAAATGGACTGGTTGCTGATTAGTTTGGTTGCCATTCTATTAGGTGCAAGTTTTATCCCGATTTTATCATTTGACAGTACCATCATTTTTGGGACTGATATGACCGGTTATTTTATACGAAATAAATGGCTGCACCTTTTATTTGCCGTAATATTGATTGCAGCATTAATGTATATCGATTATCGTAAGCTGGAACGCTTCAGTTTAGCTATATATTTTGGTGCCCTTATTTTGTTAATGGTATTAAATTATTTTCCGACAGCTATGGTGCAAGGGCAAAGCTATTTAATGGTAGGACCGATTCAGATTCAGGCTTGGACCGTTTTACCGTTGCTGCTCATTGCTTGGGCAGGCTTTTTTACGCAAAGAAAACTTAAAAGCTGGCAGTTAATCGTCTTATTTGTTTTGCCGTTATGGTTTATTTTAAGTGCACCAAGCCTGGTAGTGGCCCTCATTTATGCCGGGGTAGTGACGGTTTTATTTTTTGTTAGCGACTATTCCGCCAAGACAAAAGTTGTGACAAGTATATTGGTAAGCGGGTTTATAGCGAGCAGCATGTTCTTGGTCGTTCCCCGGCTGCACGATTATCAGCTTGTACGGTTATACGCATTTTTGGATCCGGCTAGCTATGCGACAACGGAAGGCTATGTTTATTTGGCAGTTAAAAATGCACTAGATGAAGCAGGATGGTTGGGGGCAGAAACGATTCGTTACATTCCGGAAGGGCATACAGACTTTGCATTAGTACTGCTTATTCAGGAATTCGGATATATTGCAGGGATTGCCATTGTTTCGGTATTATTTGCCATCGCCATTCGTATACTTTGGAAAGTGAACCGATTAACCCGTTCCTATGGCAAAATGCTTGTAATTGGAACAGTATCTTTTTATTGCATGCAGTTTGGATATTCTGTTGCCATGATACTTGGCTGGTTGCCGATTATCGGATTATCGCTTCCATTTATAAGCTATGGTTTTACACCTCTCCTAATAAACTCATTTGTCATCGGGATTGCACTAAGTGTATATCGCCGGAAAACATTCATCAGAAGTGGTATTCAACGGAATTATTCATAAGAAAAACAGCTTATTCATCTGACAAGTGTCTTCTGAATAAGCTGTTTTAACTTAGTTTTCAATTAAAAAGCCGCGCTGGCGTAATTTCTCTTCGGCCAGATTCAAGCTTTCTTCAGAAGTTGAGCTAATGACGTGTAAGTGTGTACCATCCGTTAATGCAGAAAGATACAATGCATTAGTTTCCTGGACGCGTTTTACAAAATGCTCGACTTCCAAGCGGTTAGATACCATAATCGAAGCGGTAATTTCTCCATACACCGGATGTTCGACAATAACGCTTTCGACCGTAACCCCACAATCGACCAATATGAAAAGTTCTTCTTTTGCTTCATTTGGATTGTGCATACAGACAATTTTTCGCTGAAGGCGTGTTTGCTGGACATTGTGCATATAAATATACCCTTGGCTTGTTGCTACGATCGGTTCATTTCGTGCTTTCAATAAATTCATATCATTGACGATGACTTGTCTTGAAACATTTGTATGCTTCGCTAAATCTGTACCTGTCATTGGCTGTTCAGCAGTTTTTAACAATGCAAGCAGTTCCAGACGCCGTTCTTCACCTAATAATTTTTTCAATCTATTCACCTCAATTAGCATACCAGTTCCTTTTCATCTTATCATATTTACCGCTTGCTAAGCGTGAACATTGTGGCAATAGCACAATTTGTGCATATGCTATTACGAGAAAAGGAGGAAAGAAGTGCGCGTTCATATTGTTCAAAAGGGAGATACTTTGTGGAAAATCGCGAAACAATACGCGGTTGGCTTTGATGAGTTAAAGCGATTAAATGCCCATTTAGCAAACCCTGACTATATTGTTCCGGGAATGGAAATCTATTTACCGGACACGACAGCGAAAAAAGAAATGCCGCAACCTATGAAGGAGCAGCCAAAGTCTGTTAAAGAGCAGCCTGTACCAACACCGGCCCCAGTGCCAACACCAGCACCAGCGCCGAAAAAAGAGCAAATGGTTAAGCCGGCCCCAGCGCCAGCGCCAATACCGGTTCCGATGCCAATGCCACAGCCGCAAAAGCCGCTTTGGCAAGGGGATATTTATTTCCAGCAACCTCAGCCGATGCCGATGCCAATGCCGAATTGGCAAACACATGTACATGTTCAGCCGACATTTGAAAATACGGTGACAGTACCGCAACCAATGCCGATGCCACAGCAACCGGTTGTTCAACCACCTCCGCAGCAACCACAGCAACCGATTTTTATCGAACAACCGCAATATATCCAGCCAATGCCGATGCCAATGCCAATGCCACAAATGCCTGTGTGTCCAACGTGTCACCATATGCCAATGCCAATGCCAATGCCAATGCCAATGCCGCAAATGCCTGTATGTTCGAAATGTCATCAAATGGCAATGGAATCTCCAATGTATATGCACCCAATGCCAATGCCACAAATGCCTGGATGTTCAAAATGCAACCAAATGGCAATGGAATCTCCAATGCATATGCAACCAAATATGTATATGGAGCCCATGTCGGTGCCGATGCAAATGCAGATGCAGCCAATTTTTCATGAAGAGTCTTCATTAAAAGGAGATCATTGCCAGGATAAGGATCACCTAGTACATCAGTATTATGAAGAAATTGACCACATGATGCGTCAACCAAACCCTTGTTGTCACCCACACATGATGCCGTATACAGAAAATACAATGCAACAAATGATGCCATATCCAGCAAATCAGATGCCTCAAATGCAACCAATGCCACATCCGCCGAAATCATGTCAATAGTAATTAAAGAAAATTGCTGGAAGTGGGATACACATAAAGGGTCCTTTTTTATGAAGTACTATGAGAATGGTTTTGTTGCGCAGAAAGTTAAAGCAATTCATCGAGAGCTTGAAAATATACAATTTCCATATCATATTCCACTTGTTGAAAATGAAGAGCCCCATATATTAAAGCAGTTTTGGTTTGAAGGGAAAAGTGCGGAGTATAAACGTTTTGAACATCAGCAGCTTTCCCTCCATGCAATCGAAAAACTGCATGAAACAAATGAGGTCATTCCTTGGGCGGAAACGGGCATCTTGTCCACGTATCAATTACAGGAGAAGTGGACGAGGAGATTTGAGCGTTTTATCAATCATGAAAGAGAACTAAGACGTTTATTAAAAAGCAATTATGATATTTTAGTCAATCATGCTTCTTATGCCTTAGGTTTAATGGCTCAAATTACAGTTCCGAGTGAAAAGCAAACGATTTTACATGGGGATGTTGTTCATCATAATGTGATGCTACGTGGTGAAGACGTGAAACTTATTGATTTTGATTTAGCCTCTTTAGGAGAGGCGTCAGATGAAATTATTTTATGGCTTCATCGCGTATTGCCGCATGTTCAGTATGAGATCCAGCCACTTGTAAATGACCATCATTATTTGCATAAAGCGCAGGAAAAGCTTCATTATCTGTTTTTCCCGAATGAAATATTAAGGGAATGTCTATTCTATTTGAAACTCAGCGACCGGCAAAAGCTTTCCTGCTATCCGTTTATTCAATCGATTGTTTATGACTGGATGAAAAATTATGATTCTTTTGCAAGACAAATTGATACATTGCAAAACTAATTGGCAGTTTATAATCGATGTTAGATGGAGAAGAATATGATAAACTATTAAAGGCTGTCTTTAAGGACGGTCTTTTCTTTTTTGGTGCAACATACGTTCGGTAATTCACAGTTCTTATGCTATAATAGAGCGAGAAATGTGAGGGATAAAAAGATGTATGATTATTTAAAAGGACAGGTTACTAGGGTTACACCAGAATATATTGTATTAGAGCAACAAGGCATTGGCTGGATGCTTTATACACCAAATCCATTTGTATTCCGTACATCTGCAAGTGAACAGCAAATCTATGTGTCATTGCAAGTGCGTGAAGATGCCCAAAATTTATATGGATTCAATAGTTTGGAGCAACGTGAATTATTTAAAAAACTGATTCAAGTATCAGGCATCGGTCCCAAAGGTGCGCTTGCTATTTTAGCGAGCGGAAATCCAACTTCAGTCATCCAGGCAATTGAAATGGAAGATGAAGCATTTTTAATCCGTTTCCCAGGTGTCGGGAAGAAAACAGCGCGTCAAATGATTCTCGATTTAAAAGGGAAGCTGGACATGCTGCTTGACCATGTTGAGTTACCGAGCGCCGAAAATGAACTGCCATTATTTGGAGTGAATCCGAATGAGCATGAGTTGCAGGAAGCGATGCTGGCACTTGTCGCATTAGGCTATTCGGAAAAAGAATTAGATAAAATCAGACCGCAATTAAGTGAAGACGAAAAGTTAACGACGACAGACGCCTATATTAAACAGGCATTAAAGCTGTTGTTGAAATTGAAATAAAAAGGAGTGAGAATCATGTCAGACCGTGTACTTTCTGGTGAAGCAACAGATGCCGAGCAGCAGTTTGAGCTATCTTTAAGACCACAGCGTCTCGCGCAATACATAGGCCAGGATAAAGTGAAAGAAAACCTGAAAATCTTTATCGAAGCCGCTAAGCTACGTCAGGAAAGTCTTGACCATGTTCTCCTTTATGGTCCACCAGGTTTAGGGAAGACGACGTTAGCGATCGTCATTGCAAATGAGATGGATGTAAATGTAAAGATGACGAGCGGTCCTGCGATTGAGCGGCCTGGGGATTTAGCAGCGATTTTAAGCTCACTTGAAGCAGGGGATGTACTTTTTATCGATGAAATTCATCGCCTGCCTAGAGCGATTGAAGAAGTGCTTTATTCGGCAATGGAAGATTTCTGTCTAGATATCGTTGTCGGAAAAGGTCCTGAAGCCCGTTCGATCCGATTGGAATTGCCGCCATTTACACTCGTCGGTGCAACAACGAGAGCGGGTGCTTTATCTGCTCCACTTCGTGACCGTTTTGGTGTATTATCCCGCCTCGAGTATTATGATGAACAGTCACTCGCTGAAATAGTAATCCGCTCCGGCGAATTATTCGGTGTTACGCTCGATAAGCATGCGGCATTTGAAATCGCCCGCAGGTCCCGAGGGACACCTCGTATTGCAAATCGATTGTTAAAGCGTGTCCGTGACTACGCACAAGTATTGGCAGATGGCATTGTTTCCACAAGTCTTGCTGAGCAGGCATTAGAACTGCTACAAGTCGATCCTCGTGGACTTGATCATATCGATCATAAACTTATGCAGTCAATGATTGAAAGATTCGGCGGGGGGCCTGTCGGATTGGATGCATTAGCGGCATCGATCGGTGAAGAGCGCATTACGATTGAAGATGTATATGAACCATATTTACTGCAAATCGGATTTATCCAACGGACACCACGCGGCCGAATTGCGACAAATCTATGTTACGACCATTTCGGTTATCCACCGACACAAAATGAATAGAAGGAAGTTTTGAACGTGAAAGTAGAAGATTTTGATTTTTATTTACCAGAGGAATTAATTGCCCAAACACCATTATTGGACCGTACAGCGAGCCGTTTAATGGTAGTAAATCCGAACTCACTGGAAGTGGAGCATCACACATTCGGTCATATTTTAGATGAGTTAAATGCAGGGGATTGCCTTGTGTTGAATGATACACGTGTATTGCCGGCACGCTTAATGGGTGCCAAAGCTAATACGGGTGCGAACATTGAATTATTACTGTTAAAACAGACAAATGACGACGAGTGGGAGACGTTAGTAAAGCCAGCAAAGCGTGTAAAAACAGGTACTGTCGTCACTTTTGGTGACGGACTATTGACGGCAACTTGTACGGGTGAGCTGGATCACGGCGGCCGTACTTTTAAATTCACATATGACGGGATCTTTTATGAAATTTTAGATCAACTTGGTGAAATGCCATTACCGCCATATATCCGGGAAAAGTTGGATGACCAAGATCGTTATCAAACGGTTTATGCGAAAGAGCGAGGTTCTGCAGCGGCACCAACAGCGGGTCTGCATTTTACGCAGCCTTTACTTGAAGCGATTAAAGCAAAAGGTGTAGAAGTCGTATTTATTACACTGCACGTAGGACTTGGTACATTCCGCCCTGTAAGTGTGGATACGATTGAGGACCATGATATGCATTCTGAATTTTACAGTGTGACAGAAGAGGCAGCGGCTGTAATTGAACGTGTCAAACAAGCAGGGGGCAAGGTTATATCGGTAGGGACAACTTCAACTCGAACACTTGAAACAGTCGCATCGAAAAATGACGGAAAAATTGTCGCTTCTCAAGGATGGACAAATATTTTCATTTATCCTGGATATGAATATAAAGCAATCGACGGACTCATTACTAACTTCCATTTGCCGAAGTCGACATTAGTAATGCTTGTCAGCGCACTTGCTTCAAAGGAAACAATTATGAACGCCTATGAACAAGCGGTTATGGAAAAATACCGTTTCTTCAGCTTTGGCGATGCCATGTTTATCCGCCCGGCTAAGTAATTTGCAATTAAACAAAAACCTATATACAATAATGATTTGTGCAACACCTACTAAACTTAGTAGGTGTTTTCATTCGAAGTACTGTGTTTACTTTAGAAACGAGAGGATTTTTTTATTATGACTGAAACAACAAAACAACCACCAATTCGTTATGAATTGATTAAAACATGTGCACAGACAGGTGCGCGATTAGGTATTGTCCATACACCACACGGTTCATTTGAAACACCAACATTTATGCCGGTCGGTACACAAGCGACAGTAAAAGCAATGAGCCCTGAAGAATTAAAAGAAATGAATGCAGGAATTATTCTGTCAAACACATATCATCTATGGTTGCGTCCAGGGAATGATATCGTGAAAGAAGCAGGCGGACTGCATAAATTCATGAACTGGGATCGTCCAATTTTAACGGATTCAGGCGGATTCCAAGTATTTTCATTATCAAAATTCCGTAAAATCGAAGAAGAAGGCGTTTATTTCCGTAACCATTTAAATGGAGACAAGCTGTTTTTATCACCGGAAAAGGCGATGGAAATCCAAAACGACTTAGGTTCTGATATTATGATGGCATTTGATGAATGTCCGCCATTCCCGGCGACATACGAATACATGGAAGCTTCTGTTGACCGTACAACACGTTGGGCAAAACGCTGTAAAGAAGCACACCAGCGCCCTGACGAGCAAGGACTGTTCGGTATTATTCAAGGCGGAGAATATGAAGAGCTGCGCCGTAAATCGGCTGAAGCTTTAGTTGAGCTGGATTTCCCGGGTTATGCAATCGGCGGTTTATCAGTTGGTGAGCCTAAAGATATTATGAACAAAGTATTGGACTTTACTGCACCTATGATGCCGGCAAATAAACCACGCTATTTAATGGGGGTCGGTTCACCGGATTCTTTAATCGATGGAGCTATGCGCGGTATCGATATGTTTGACTGTGTATTACCAACACGTATTGCACGTAACGGTACATTAATGACATCTGAAGGACGTATGGTCATCAAAAATGCAAAATATGCAAAAGACTTTACGCCAATCGATGAAAATTGCGACTGCTACACATGTAAAAATTATACACGTGCTTATGTGCGTCATTTATTACGTACGGAAGAAACATTTGGTTTACGTTTAACGTCATACCACAACCTGCGCTTCCTTATTAAATTAATGGAAGATGTCCGCCAGGCTATCCGCGAAGACCGTCTAGGTGATTTCAAAGAAGAGTTCTTTGAAAAGTACGGTTACAATAAACCAAATGCTAAAAACTTCTAAAAATATGTTCGAATTCCGAAATTTAATATAATTTTTTAAGAAAAAAAAGAGTTTTTTGCGCAATAACGTGCAATTCTATACTATACTAGGTAAGTGAGAAAGAGATAGAGAAAGGGGGCAATTTGAAAATGGAAGGTTTAGTACAATTTTTACCGATTATCGTAATGTTCGTTGCGATGTGGTTCATTTTAATTCGTCCGGCACAAAAACGTCAAAAAGCAACTGCTACAATGCAAAACAGCTTAAAACGTGGTGATAAAGTAGTTACTGTAGGTGGCTTACACGGAGAAGTTGATGCAATTGAAGATACGACTGTCTATTTAATCGTTGACGGAAATACACGTTTAAAATTCGAACGCCAAGCAATTGGCCGTGTAGAATCGGTATAAATGTTCTTAAAAAAGCTTGTGGAAATTTATTTTCCACAAGCTTTTTTGTATCTTTCATGCAATTTAGAACAAGCTATTGTATGAGAGGTGAATCAATTGGAAGATTATACATTAATTATATTTCGAACAATTGTTTTATATATTATTTTACTCATCGTTTTCCGTCTAATGGGCAAACGTGAAGTTGGTGAACTCAGTATTGTCGATTTGGCGATATTCGTATTGATGGCTGAAGTAGCTGCAATCGCACTGGACGATTATGACCGGCAATTTTTCAAAGCCGTTTTGCCTATTATTTTATTATTTTTAATTCAATATTTAAATTCCTGGCTCATATTAAAAAATAAAAAGCTGCGTGACTTTATTGAAGGCGATCCCTCTCTTGTTATCCGCGACGGATTTATCTGTGAGATGGAGATGAAAAAGCAGCGCTACAATCTCGATGACTTACTCCAGCAATTACGTGAACAGGGAGTCTGCTCTATACAGGATGTTGCCTATGCTTTTTTGGAGCAATCAGGAAAGCTATCGATTTATCAAAAGAATCAGGGCGGATTTATTTTGCCTCTCATTTTGGATGGCTATGTTGATAAAAGACATTTAAAAATTATTGGTAAAGATGAAGACTGGCTCGTTCGTGAATTACTGGTTAACGGCTATCCGAATATAAGGGATATTTTTTACTGCAGCTATGAAGACGGAAAGTGGTTTGTCCAATTACGAGCGCGAAAAAATTGAACGAAGATACTGGAAATCAGTAAAACGAATTTGTCTAGTAAGGAACAGTAGAAGTAATACCATTCCGATTGTAATCGAACAGCTTACAATTAGCGGCAATCCCACAGTAATGATCGGCTGCACAATCGATGTAAGGATAAAAATTCCGTAAGGCAGAACGAAAAATCTAAAACCGACGTTGATTTTTTTCTGTTGTTTAATTGAAGCGATGTGTAAAAAGGATGTGATAAGTACGCCAAAGCCTATTGCGATAATCGCACCTTTTTCCTGTATGGCTGGTTGTGAAGCAAGGAAAAACAGTAAAAACAGTTTCCCGATTCCCCCATAGATGGAATTCATCATGGCAGCCTGTGCTTCATCAAGTGCTTGTAAAATGGAATGAAGCGGACTCTGTATATAGTAAAAATAAAAAATAGGTGCCAATATTTTCATATAGCCGCGATTTTCCTCCAAATGGAACAGCACCATTGTCAACTCATCACCGTGTATGAAAAATACAGTAGCGGCCATACAGCCAATTAATGAAGATAGCCGTAATGAATGGGTAATACGCTTATTCAGCAACGGGTAATTGTTGCTCGCCAATGCGCTACTTACAGCAGGAATTAGGACTATTGCCAATGCAGCAGGTATGAAAGCAGGGAACAGCAATAGTGGTATGTGCACACCTGAGATGATTCCGTATAATGTAGTGGCGGCGCCTGCAGCCAATCCTGAAACCGTCAGTGCCTTTAAGAAAATGATCGGTTCCAAAAACCATGTAAAGGTACCAAACAACTTACTGCCGGCTGATGGCAATGCAATATTAAAAATCGGCTTTGTGAAGGAAGTGCCTGTTGATCCCTTTTTGAACATTTTACTTGAGCGCTTATAGAAAATCGCCAAAAACAGTAATGAAAAAATCTCACCAATTGCAGTTATCCCCATAGCGGCTGCTGCTGTCAATGCAGGCGATTCCGAAATGAAATAAGGCAACAATACGACAATGAGACCAATCCGTACAAGCTGCTCAAGAAGCTGTGCCCATGCAGTTGGTGCAATTTTCGCTAAACCTTGCAAATATGCTTTTATTAAGCTTGAAAAGATCACGATTGGAATTGTGAAAAGGCTAATATAAAGAGTGAAAATAAGGTTTTCATTATGTAAAAGCACTTTTGCGATATACGGAATAGCAAAATAAATGAAAGGGCTAAATAAAATAATTGAAATGGCGGAAATTTTGATTGCCGCTTTCATTACGGATGTGACATGTTCCGTTTTCTTTTTCGCATGGTATTCTGCAATCAGCTTGGAAATGGCAATCGGAATACCTAATTGAATAAGCGAAATGAAAAATATAAATGTCGGATAAGCCGTCATATAGAGCCCGACCGCTTCCTCCCCGGCAATACGCATAAACTGCATTCTGTACATAAACCCAAGACATTTTGAAATAAATATGACAAACATTAAAAATAATGTTCCTTTTAGAAATGAGCCCAAATAACTTCTGCTTTCTCCCTTCTCAATTTAATTTCATTCATATACAATAAAGTATGCAGTAGTAATCGCAGTTAAAACCTAAGTTCAGGAGTGATCGACATGCAAATTCCATTTTTCGGCCTTTACGAAAAGGTACAGCTTATATTGACGAACAAAATTGAAGAATTCCATTACTATGGATATGATTCAATAACAGAACAGGATTTATGGAAATATTGCATTGATAAGGTGTGGCGCAAAAAAGATGTGCAAAATATGCGGTTGCATGAGCTGACATCCGGCATTTTCGGTGCAACGGCTTCGGAAGTGCTAAGCTATATGCAAATAAGGGATTTTAAGCGCAATGAATTGAACTTGAATCTTTCCAATGAAGAGCTCCAAAGTTTATTTCAACCGCTTAAAGAGTAGGGAAAAATAAGAATTATATAATAAATTATCTAGTAATAATTTGACAGTTTCCACTAGCTGTTTCATAATGAGAGTGTTGTGCTTTTCAAACTATTGGATTGTTATTTTTGAAAAGTAATTCAGGAAATTATTGAAATGAATACATAGTTTGTGGAAAGTAATTTTTACGTTTTACATCACACCGCTTTTAGTGTGATATTGAGGAGGATTTTTTAATGAAATTAGCAAACCGTATCATTACGTTCGTTCTTGTCGTAGCATTGCTATTTACAGGAATGGGCACAACGGTAGAGAAGGTTTTAAACGATGTAAAACTTGGATTGGACCTTCAAGGTGGATTTGAAGTACTTTATAAAGTGGAATCACTTGTTGATGGACAGGCGATTACCCAGAGTGTACTGGCGGATACAACGACGGCATTAAACAATCGTATAAATGCATTCGGTGTTAGTGAGCCAAGCATTCAAATAGAAGGGGAAGACCGAATTCGTGTTCAGCTTGCCGGTTTGACAGATCAGGATTCTGCTCGTGAGCTATTATCTAGTACAGCGAATTTAACTTTCCGTGATGTAAATGACAATATTTTATTGGATGGTACAGATTTAAAGGAAGGTGGCGCAGCAGCGTCATTTGACCAGCAGAACCAGCCAATCGTAACTTTAACATTGAAAGACGCGGCTAAATTTGCGGAAGTGACTCAGAAAGTTATGAGCATGGGCGCACCGAATAACTTATTAGTTGTTTGGTTGGATTTTGAAGAGGGCGTAGATTCATACGCTGAAGAAAGCAAAAAACCACCAGGCGAACAGAAATTCCAGTCAGCTGCTTCTGTAACACAAGTATTAAATACAACAGATGTTATGATTTCGGGCAACTTCACAGTAGAAGAAACGAAAAACTTTGCGTCTGTATTAAATGCAGGTTCTTTACCTGTTAAGTTAACGGAAATTTATTCAACATCGGTTGGAGCACAATTCGGTAAAGACGCATTAAATGATACAGTATTTGCAGGGGTTGTCGGCGTACTGCTAATCTTCCTGTTCATGCTGATCTATTATCGTTTACCGGGCGTTATCTCAATTATTACATTATCGGTATTCACATATTTAGTATTAATCGTCTTTAATGGTATTAATGCTGTATTAACATTACCGGGGATTGCAGCAATTGTATTAGGGATCGGGATGGCCGTTGATGCGAACATTTTAACAGCAGAACGTATTCGTGAAGAACTGCGTGTTGGCCATTCTGTAAAAGACGCATTCAAACTAGGTTCTAAGCAATCTTTATCAGCAATTATCGATGCACAGCTGACAACTTTGCTTGCTGCTGTCGTATTATTCTACTACGGTACAAGTTCTGTTAAAGGTTTCGCAACGACGTTAATCATTTCGATTTTACTATCATTTGTAACTGCTGTATGGGGTTCTCGCTTATTGCAGGGGCTACTTGTAAACAGCGGCTACTTCAATAATCCGGCATGGTTCGGAATTAGTAGATCGAAACAGCATTCACTTGATGAAGGAATTACTTCACTAGATTTAACAACGAAATTCGATAAATTTGATTTCGTTGGAAACCGTAAAAAATTCTATGTGATATCTACAATTATTTTAGTTGCAGGTATTGTTGTACTCGGCGTATTCAAGCTGAATCTGGGAATTGATTTTTCTCAAGGTACACGGGTAGAGATTAAATCCGATACGGCGCTAGTACAAGAAGAAGTTGTAGATTATCTGGATGAAATCGGCTTTGCAAACGATGATGTTGTAATCTCAGGCGATGAACACACAATTGCGGTAATGCGTTATAAAGATGACTTCACTCAACAAGAAGTACTTGATTTTTCTGCGCAGGTAAACGAAAAGTACGGTCATGAGCCAAGCTTAAGTACTGTTTCGGCTACAGTCGGAAAAGAACTTGCAGAAAATGCGATGTATGCATTGGTATTGGCAGCACTCGGCATTATTATTTATGTAGCGATTCGCTTTGAATGGCGTATGGGTCTAGGTGCCATTATTTCATTACTGCATGATGTATTCTTTATTATCGTGATTTTCAGTATGCTGCGTTTAGAGGTAGATATTACATTTATCGCTGCAGTATTAACGATTGTTGGTTATTCAATAAACGATACCATTGTAACGTTTGACCGTATTCGTGAAAATATTGACCGTCACGAAAAAATTACGACGAAAGAAGAGCTTGCGTTGATCGTCAACAAATCTCTTCGTCAAACTATGGGACGTTCCGTTAATACAGTATTGACGGTTATTGTAGTAGTTATAGCATTGATTTTCTTAGGTGCTCCTTCTATTCAAAACTTCTCAATCGCTCTATTAATCGGGTTAATTACAGGGATTTACTCTTCAATCTGTATTGCGGCACAAGTTTGGTATTCACTAAAATGCCGTGAAATGGACAAAAAAGGTACTTCTGTTGTGAAAAAAGAGAAAAAACAATGGGGTTCAGACGAGCCACAAGTTTAAGAATATTAACCGCGTAATTGCACTTCTGCAAATTACGCGGTTTTTGTTTACCCTCATCGAAAAAAAGGAATAAATTCCTTAAATAAAGCATGAGAGGAGACTAATATGAAAATTCAATGGACATTGGTAGTTGGACTTATTTTTGCTATTATAATTGCCATCTTTGCTACAGTAAATGTGGATAGCGTGCAGGTCAATTATGTTTTTGGAGAAGCGCGCTGGCCGTTGATATTAATCATTTTAGGATCGGTATTAATCGGTTTTATCATCAGCTTTTGTTTTTCGGCATTCCGTATGTATGGAGGTAAAAAGCAAACGAAAGCAGTTCGAAAAGAACTTGAAGCAGCGCATGTACTGATTAATGAGAAGGATGCTGAGATTGTCCGATTGAAAAACGAGCTCCGGGAACGGAGTGCTTCCGCATTTGTGACAGAAGAAATTCGGGATAATGAGGAAATGCCGAAAAATTAGGCAAAAGGGATGCTGACTAATAGTAGCTATTTGAAACAGGAAAAACGTTTCAAATAGCTTTTTTAATTGATTAACATATTCGGTAAAGAAACAGTTTGATGACAGTATAATGTATCCATTTTATTAAACACTCTTCCTGAAATTACATATCAATTTTTCTATTAATATCAGAAGAAACTTTGGGAAACGTAATAGATTTCCGTTATAATGAACTGCGTGAGGAAGTGAATATATATGATACAGTCACAAAAATTATGGACAATAACAAAACAAGATGAACAACTTGTAAAACAATTTACTGAACAGCTGAATATTTCAACGATCGCAGCAAAAATCTTAATTGCCCGTGGCTGCACATCAATAGAACAAGCAAAGCCATTACTGAAAATTGATGAAACCCAGTTCCATGATCCGTTTCTAATGGCCGGGATGGAAGATGCGGTTATGCGTATTGAACAAGCATTGGATAACGGTGAAAAGATTCTCGTTTACGGTGATTACGACGCCGATGGTATTACAAGTACAACTGTTCTGCTCAATGCTTTACTTGATCTGGGGGCAGATGTCAGCTTTGTCATTCCGGATCGGTTTATTCATGGATATGGACCGAACGTAGAACTTTTCAAAAAAGCTTATGAAGATGGCGTAAATTTAATTATTACGGTCGATAATGGGATAAGCGGGATTGAGCAAGTAAAAATGGCCAGAGAACTTGGTATGGATGTGATTATTACCGATCATCATGAGGCGGGGGATGTTTTACCGGATGCCAATGTTATTATCCACCCACGTGTACCAGAAGGTCATTACCCGTTTGGCGAGCTGGCAGGGGTAGGTGTTGCATTCAAATTGGCACATGCATTATATGGCGAGTTGCCGGACCATTTATTTGAATATGTGGCGGTTGGGACAATTGCCGATTTAGTGCCGCTTGTTGGCGAAAACCGCTATTTAGTACAGCGCGGGTTGCAGGCATTAAAACAGTCTCCAAATCCGTGGGTTAAGGCCATTTGTGATGCTTCAGGGGCAAACCAGAGAGATATTAATGAAGAAACAGTTGGTTTTTATTTTGGCCCGCGTCTTAATGCAATTGGGCGTTTAGGCAGTGCCGAACCGGGTGTGCATTTTTTAATGAGTGAAGACCCGATACAGGCAAATGTATTGGCAATCCAATTAAATGATAAAAATACAGAACGGAAAAAAATTGTAGAAAACATTACACATGAAGCAATGGCAATGATTGAAAATGATGTTACCATAAAAGATTCCCTTGTTTTAGTAGTAGCGGGAGAAGGTTGGAATCCGGGTGTTGTCGGGATTGTTGCGTCGCGACTAGTTGAAAAATATTATCGTCCGACAATCGTTCTTTCACTCAATCATGAAAAAGCAATCGCAAAAGGTTCCGCGAGAAGTATTGAAGGGTTCCATCTGTATAATGAGTTGGCGAAAAACCGTGATATTTTACCGCATTTCGGCGGACATCCAATGGCAGCGGGAATGACATTTCCGATTGAACATGTGGATTCATTGCGTATACGTTTAAATGAACAGGCTCGACTTTGTTTAACCGAAGAGCAGCTTATACAGAAGATGCAGATTGATGTGCCGATTGAGCTAAGTGAAATTACCGTCGATGCGATTGAAGAACTGCGGCAATTGGCCCCATTTGGCACAGAATTTCCGAAGCCGGTTTTTGGCATTCAGGATGTAAAAGTAAAATCGATGCGCAAAATTGGTTCCGGAGAAAATCATCTGAAGATGGAGCTGGAAGATCCGTATGGCTCTCTTGATGCAATTGGGTTCAACAAAGGGTCCTTACATGATGAAATTTCATATGGAGTTGCCTTATCATTAGTTGGGGATTTGCAGATCAATGAATGGCAGGGCAATAAAAAACCGCAATTCATGATACAGGATGTTCGGGTTAATGAATGGCAACTATATGATTACCGCGGGAAAAGCAAAACTGCAAACTGGCTTGCTAAAATTAACGTGGAAAAAACGGATTTTATTGCTTTTTCCGAACAGACAAAGGTCCATTTTGAACAGGAAATGCCGAAAGAAATTATATATTTCACAGTTGGAACAGAAGCCGAAAAATTACACAAAAATATCGTATTACTCGATTTGCCGGAAAATGTATCCACATTGGAAAAATTACTGGAAGAGGTTCAAATTGAACGAATCTATGCACATTTATATACCGATCAATCAGCATATTTTAATGGAATGCCGACAAGGGAACACTTTAAATGGTATTACGGATTCCTGAAAAAACGTCCTGACTTTAATTTGAAACAACATATTCGACAATTATCCGAACATATCGGACTAAATATAGAAGTAATTAAATTTATGACAAAAGTGTTTTTTGAGCTAGGATTTGTTACAATAGAGAATGGTTTGACGACAGTAAACGAAAATGCACCAAAAAAAGCATTATCCGAAGCACCGTCATATAAATTGCGTTCACAACAAATTGAACTTGAGCAGAAGCTGTTATATGCAACATACAGTGAACTTAAGCAATGGTTTAATGAACGATTGAGTTCTTGAGGAGGACATAGGAAGAATGGATTTAAAACAATACGTAACAACAGTTGAAAATTGGCCGAAAGAGGGCATCAGCTTTAAAGATATTACAACAATCATGGATAATGGTCCGGCATATAAATATGCGACTGATGAAATTGTAAAATATGCAAAAGAAGTTGGCGCTGAAATCATCGTAGGTCCTGAAGCACGCGGATTTATTATTGGTTGTCCGGTTGCCTATGCATTAGAAATCGGTTTCGCACCAGTTCGTAAACCAGGAAAGCTTCCACGTGAAGTAATTTCTGCAGATTATGGATTAGAATACGGTACTGACACATTAACAATGCACAAAGATGCAGTTAAACCAGGCCAAAAAGTTTTAATCTGTGATGACTTGCTTGCAACAGGCGGTACAGTAGAAGCTACTGTTCGCTTAATCGAGCAATTAGGCGGCGAAGTAGTGGGTGCTGCATTCATTATCGAGCTTACAGAATTGAACGGCCGCAACAAAATCAACAATATTCCAATTAAAACTTTAATTCAATATTAATCCACTGAACTATCCCGCGTAAACTTTGCGGGATAGTTTTTTTTCAATGAATTATATACTAGAAGCTGTTCAATAATTCTACAAATTTCGACTTTCTGCAAAACTAAATGCCCACGTGCCTTTACATTTAGTAGATATATTTTATACAATTGAACTTATACTTAAAGCGAAAATAGAAAGAACAGGTGGACTCATAATGGCGAAAGAACAAATATTGGCGCCCGAAGATGTTTTCGAGCTCGTCAAATCTTATATGAACGAAGAACATGTTACCTTTGTTGTTAAAGCATTTGAGGTAGCAAAAGAAGCACATAAAGAGCAGTTCCGCAGCTCAGGAGAACCATATATTATTCATCCGGTACAAGTGGCGGGTATTTTGGCTGAGCTGCAGATGGATCCTGAAACAGTAGCGGCAGGATTTTTGCATGATGTCGTGGAAGATACGGAAGTGACACGCGAAGATCTAGTAAATGAATTTAGTGAAGAAGTAGCCAAGCTTGTGGACGGGGTAACGAAGCTTGGGAAAATTAAATATATGTCAAAAGAAGAGCAGCAAGCGGAAAACCACCGGAAAATGTTCGTTGCGATGGCTCAGGATATCCGAGTGATATTAATAAAACTGGCGGACCGTCTGCACAATATGCGGACATTAAAGCATTTACCGGCTGAAAAACAACGCCGAATTTCTCAGGAAACACTGGAAATTTTCGCACCATTAGCACACAGATTAGGGATTTCGAAAGTGAAATGGGAGCTGGAGGATACGGCATTACGCTATTTAAATCCGCAGCAGTATTACCGGATCGTCAGCTTGATGAAGAAAAAGCGTGATGAACGTGAAGCTTATTTGGATAACGTAATGGACGAAATCAATTCCCAGCTGAAAGAAGTGGAGATTGAAGCGGATATTTTTGGCCGTCCGAAACATTTATATAGTATTTACCGTAAAATGGTATTACAAAAAAAGCAGTTTAATGAAATTTATGATTTACTGGCGGTACGTATTTTAGTCGATAGTATTAAGGATTGCTACGCGGTAATCGGAATAATCCACACATTATGGAAGCCAATGCCCGGACGCTTTAAAGATTATATTGCGATGCCAAAGCAAAATCTGTACCAATCCCTACATACAACTGTCATCGGACCATATGGGGATCCGCTTGAGGTGCAGATCCGTACAAAGGATATGCACAAAATAGCAGAGTTCGGTATCGCGGCACACTGGGCTTATAAAGAAGGCAAAACCGTAGAACAAAATGCCGAAACAATTGACCAGAAGCTGACTTGGTTCCGTGAAATTCTCGAGTTCCAAAATGAATCATCCAATGCTGCCGAGTTTATGGAATCGTTGAAATTCGATTTATTCTCGGACATGGTATATGTATTCTCTCCAAAAGGAGACGTTATTGAGCTTCCATCCGGTTCTGTACCGATTGACTTTGCTTACCGCGTACACTCGGAAGTAGGGAATAAAACAATTGGAGCAAAAGTTAACGGTAAAATGGTACCGCTTGATACTCCTTTAAAAACAGGGGATATTGTCGAAGTATTAACATCAAAACAATCATTCGGTCCGAGCCGAGACTGGATTAAAATTGCACAAAGTTCACAGGCGAAAAACAAAATCAAGCAATTTTTCAAAAAGCATGTGCGTGAAGAAAGTGTTGTTAAAGGGAAGGAACTCGTTGAAAAAGAAATAAAGGCTCAAGAGTTTGATATGAAGGAAGTTTTAACAACAGAAAATATTAAACGTGTGATTGAAAAATTCAACTATACACATGAAGATGATTTATATGCGGCTGTCGGCGTAGGCGGAATTACGGCTCAGCAAATCGTCAATCGTCTTGCTGAAAAAATGCGCAAAGAGCGTGAGCAGGAAGAAGCACTCGAAAAAATCGTTAAAAGCATGAACAATCCGACACCGAAAAAGCGTACGGAATCAGGTGTTATTGTAAAAGGAATCGATAATTTATTAATTCGTTTATCACGTTGCTGTACTCCGGTACCGGGTGATGATATTGTCGGCTTTATTACGAAAGGCCGAGGTGTTTCAGTGCACCGTGCAGATTGTCCAAATATCCAGGAAGATGGAAACCTGGAACGTCTTATTGAAGTGGAATGGGAAAATGACGGCACACAGATTCGCAAAGACTACCCTGTGGATATCGAGATTTCGGCATTCGACCGTCCAGGCATTTTAAATGACGTCATGCATGCTGTCAGTGAAGCGAAAACAAATATTTTGGCAGTTACAGGTCGTGCAGATCGTGAAAAAATTGCCACGATTCATTTAACAATTGCCATTACCAATATTTCAGGACTACATCGTGTTGTCGAAAAAATTAAACAGCTTCCGGATATTTACTCCGTTCAGCGTGTAATTAATTAATAGATAGTAGGGGAAAAGATGCGTGTAATATTACAACGTTCAAAACAGGCATCTGTTACAGTCGATGGACAAGTAACAGGTGCCATTCAAAAAGGCTATGTGCTGCTTGTCGGCATTACACATAGTGATACAGAAGAAGATATTAAATATGTAGCGAAAAAAATTACCGACTTGCGTATTTGGGAAGATGAGGACGGCAAGATGAATCGTTCCATTGCTGAAGCAGGCGGTGATATTCTATCAATCTCACAATTTACACTTTATGCCGACACTCGTAAAGGGAAGCGACCTAGTTTTGTTGAAGCGGCAAGACCGGAACAGGCAAAGCCATTATGGGAAGCATTCAATGAACAATTAAAATCGAATGGACTGCATGTGGAAACGGGTGTTTTCGGTGCGATGATGGATGTTGCACTCATTAATGATGGTCCTGTAACGATCACGATCGAGTCTAAGGCAAATAATCGATGAACGGATCACTCCTTTTTCGCATATTGTACAGTATGCATACAAAGGAGTGATTTTTTGGTTCAAATGAACACATATCCAAACGCGTACTGGCTTGAAGCGATCCAAAACTATTTAGGGCAAATGGTTGCCGTCCAGCAAGAGGGAAATCGTGTTCAGCAAGGGATATTGGCCGCAATCTGTCCGGACTATATTGTACTTGATGTGTGCCAAACGCCGTTCTATATCCGTATCGACAAAATTGTTTGGATTATGCCATTTTTAAAAAAATGAAATGAATGTGGTCTACGCACCCCCTAATCGTCATAAGCTTACTATGACAATTAGGGGGTGCTTTATTGTTTCAACGCGTCAATCGATTACTTATTGATTTACCACAGGTTGAATATGGAGACGCAAACGCTGCAAGTGCGGTACAGGAATTATTAGGCGGAAAGTTTGGCGAAATGTCGACTTTGAATAACTATATGTATCAGTCATTCAATTTCCGTGGAAAAAAGAAATTAAAACCTTTTTATGATTTAGTTGCGAGTATTACAGCAGAAGAGTTTGGGCATGTGGAACTTGTAGCGACTACAATCAATCTACTCAGTAAAGATACGACGTTTTCCGGTAACCCAAATCTGGCACCGATGATGAACGCCAAAAATATGCGCAATACGCAGAGCTTTATCGCTTCTGCGCAGACAGCTTTACCAGTCGATTCGATGGGGAAACCTTGGAATGGGGAGTATGTATTTTCCAGCGGGAATTTAGTGCTCGACTTACTGCATAATTTCTTCTTGGAATGCGGCGCGCGGACACATAAAATGCGTGTTTATGAAATGACGGATCATCCGACAGCCCGTGAAATGATCGGCTATTTACTGGTGCGAGGCGGAACACATGTTATTGCCTATGCAAAAGCGCTGGAAATGGCGACTGGTGTAGATGTAACACGGATGCTTCCGATTCCTAGCCTTGACAATCATGTATTTGACCACGCAAGAAAATATGAAGAGCGTGGCTATGGAAATGTATTATTTACGTGGAATTACGTAGGGGATTATCAGGATATAAATAAAATCTGGAAAGGCCCGCATCCATTAACAAATGCACCGCTCATTGTAGAAGAGGGCACGCCAAAAGGTGCAAAGATGCCGGATCTAGATGAATTGCCGGAAGAGTTTGCACCGGGAATCGGTCCGGAAGAGTTCCAGATGATCGCAAAACGTCTAATGTTCAATATGTAAAATGCAGTGTATAGAAATAAACCCATTTCTCTTTGATAGAAAAATGGGCTTTTTGTTATGTCCGTCTCTTACGGAATTCATTGAACTCTGTTTATTCAATTACCTTCGCAATAATTCACTACTGTTTGGAAGTCCAGTTCACCGCCGAAAATGGAAAGGGCGCTGCCGATTGTTACGTGTAATTTGCCATTTGAAAGTGATTCGAATTTTTTCAAATCATCAATTGAACGGACGCCTCCAGCATACGTTGTCGGAATCGAAGTCCATTCCGCCAGATCACGGACTAAATCTTCCTGCATGCCACTGCGTTTTCCTTCCACATCAACCGCATGAATGAGCAGTTCATCACAATATTCTTCAATTTCCTTAATCGACTGCGCATTTACTTCGAAGTCGCTGAATTTTGTCCATTTATCTGTTACAACATACCATTTACCATCATGTTTACGACAGCTCAGATCTAGGACAAGTTTTTCTTTGCCGATTTTTTTTACTAATTGCTGCAGACGATCCATATCTAGCTGCCCGTCATGAAAGATATATGATGTCACAATGACATGCGAAGCACCGGCATCAATATATTTTTGTGCATTATCTGCAGTAATTCCGCCGCCTATTTGAAGACCGTTCGGATAAGCTTCCAAGGCAGAAATCGCCGCTTCTTCATTTCCGGGACCAAGCATGATAACATGTCCGCCAGTCAGTTTGTTTTGCAGAAATAATGAAGCGTAATACGAGGAATCCTGGTCAGAAGTGAAATTTTCAACTACTTCTTTATTGTCATATCCAAGAGTGCTCCCGACGATTTGCTTCACTTTTCCGTCGTGTAAATCAATACAAGGTCTAAAATTCATCTTCTTCACTACTTTCTCTTACATTCTATACGTATCATAACATTTTAGTGTGCTAAATTAATAGAAAAATCAGACGTAATGGCTTGTTTGCATTATTGTAGGACAGGCTATATTCGGTATGATAAAATGGGCTTACAATTTATTAGAAAGCGTGGCATGAAAATGGCGGAAAATCTAAATTTGTTTGACGTAAATAAGCTTTTTATTTTAGGTCGACCAATTGTAACAATTTTTCATAATTCAACGAATATGTACTCCATTGTTCGTGTCAAAATTCAAGAAACAAATATTCAGTATGACGAAAAAGAAATCATCGTAGTCGGTTATTTCCCTCAATTAGTAAATGATGAACTATACCGCTTTACTGGGCAGTTAAAAAGTCATCCAAAATACGGGATGCAGTTTCAAATTGACACATTTGAAAAAGAAGTGCCGACAACAGAGCAGGGGATTGTCCATTATTTATCAAGTGACTTATTTACAGGGGTCGGCAGAAAAACGGCAGAGACAATCGTAGAAAAGCTCGGAATGGATGCCCTCACGAAAATACTGGAGGATCCGTCAGCACTTGATGCTGTTCCCCGTTTATCTGCTGAAAAGAAATTACATATTCGCCAAACGATCGAGGAAAACCTTGGATTGGAACGGGTGATGGTACGGCTGAACGATTGGGGCTTCGGACCTCAGCTCGGGATGAAGATTTATCAGGCGTATCGTGAAGAAACAATTCAGCTGCTGACAGAAAACCCTTACCGTTTGATTGAGGAAGTGGAAGGGGTCGGATTCATACGTGCGGATGAACTTGGTGCAAAACTGGGGATAACTGGGAATCATCCAGATCGGATAAAAGCAGCCATTTTTCATGTACTGACAAATGCAGCATTATCTGAAGGACATGTTTATTTGGACGCGGAAATGGTGCTTCCGATGGTGAAAAATATACTTGAACAAAGTCAGCGCATTGAAATTCCTTATGAAGCGATTTCGAAAGCGGCAATCGAAATGCGAGAGGATTCGAAAATATGCGGGGAAGAAACACGCATGTACTTGCCGTCACTTTATTTCAGCGAAGTGGGCATTGCAAGTAAGATTAATGAACTGAAAGAAAAAAATAAAATGGCCGAAAGTTTTTCGAAAGATGAAATCCGAAAAGCGATTGGTGATATTGAAGAACAATATGATGTGACATATGCGCCAACACAGGCACAGGCGATTGAAACGGCAATTAATTCCGCAGTGATGATTTTAACAGGCGGACCGGGTACGGGAAAAACGACCGTTGTCCGTGGTTTGGTCGAAGTATATGCTGAACTTCACGGGTTATCATTAAACCCCAAAACGTATGCCGAAAAAGAGGAACCGTTTCCGATCGTCCTTGCAGCACCTACAGGACGCGCAGCGAAAAGACTGGCGGAATCGACTGGTTTACCTGCAATGACAATACACCGGCTGCTAGGTTTTAACGGGCAGGAAAAAGATGAAGAAACAGAACGTGAAGTAGTAGGACGACTCATCATTATCGATGAGATGTCGATGGTGGATACATGGCTGGCACATCAGCTTTTAAAAGCATTGCATGAAGATGTACAGGTCGTTTTTGTAGGAGACCAGGATCAGTTACCGCCTGTTGGACCAGGGCAAGTATTAAAGGATTTACTTGCATCCAAGCAAATTCCAACCGTTGAATTAACGGATATTTACCGTCAGGCGGAAGGGTCTACAATTATAGAGATGGCCCACCAAATAAAAAAAGGTAAAGTTCCGAATACATTGACTGCAAAAACAACGGACCGTTCTTTTATTCAGGCAGGAGCAGGACAAGTAACGAGTGTTGTCACACAAATTGTAAAAGGTGCGCTTGCGAAAGGTCAGGCAATTCGAGATATTCAAGTATTAGCGCCAATGTACAAAGGACCTGCAGGTATTGATAATTTAAATAAAGAAATTCAGCAGCTTGTAAATCCGAATGATGGCACGAGAAAAGAACTTGTTTTCGGTGATACAATTTATCGTATCGGGGACAAAGTGCTGCAGCTAGTGAATCAGCCGGATAATAATGTATTCAACGGGGATATGGGTGAAGTGATTTCCATAATCCGTGCAAAGGAAACAGTGGAAAAGCAGGATTTGCTTATCGTCAGCTATGATGGGATTGAAGTGACATACCAACGTGCTGATTTAAATCAGATAACATTGGCCTATTGCTGTTCGATTCATAAATCCCAAGGTTCGGAATTTCAAACTGTCATCATGCCGATTGTCCGCGGTTATTCGAAAATGCTTCGCAGAAATTTACTTTATACGGGTATTACACGTGCTAAAAACTTTTTAATTTTATGCGGTGAGCCGGATGTATTAGCGAACGGTTTAGCAAAAACAGATGATTTAACCCGATTAACAACATTAAAGGGACGACTAAATCCCGAATTTACCACTGAAGAAAAGACAGTAGAGTCACCGGAAATAGAAGAGAAAGAAGCGTCCGTTAAAGAAGTGAAACAAAACTCTTCTACAGAGCAGCTTGGTCTCTTGAATGTTTCGGCTTCACATAAAATTGGGGAATCGTTGCCAAATCACTTAACAGCAGAAACAGCACCATATATTCATCCATTAATTGGTATGGCAAATATTTCGCCATACGACTTCAATGAAGAATAGAACTAGCCATTTTCGTTCATGTTTGAATGGGAATGGCTAGTTTTTTATTGCTCATGAAATGTACTATTTTGGACAAATTTATTAAATGATGTGTTTATGTTCAAGGGTAGAGGGAAAATGTTTTGAATATAATAAAAGTTTGAAACAAAACGGGGCATAATAAAAAAATGATAACTTTTTGCGAAAAAATCAGAAATTTTGAAAGAAACTATTAATTAATATTATTTGTGTGGATATGTTAGTATGAAAAAAACTTATATGACGTCCGAAGTTTGATGTCAAATTTTAGAAAATGAAAAGGTTTTCAAAACTTAAAAAGAAGGTGCACATACATGGATTTCGTATGGGGAATCATAGGTATTCTGGGAATCGTACTGATTGCCATCGGGTTATCTAATAACCGTAAAGCAATTCAATGGAGAATTATTGTTTCAGGATTAGTTGTCCAGTTGATTTTTGCATTTATCGTATTAAAGTGGTCTTACGGCCGTGAGAAGCTTATGCAACTTTCTGAAGGTGTGCAGAAACTAGTTGGTTATGCCAATGAAGGGATTAACTTCGTATTCGGCGGTTTAGCAAATCCGGAAAATGTTGGATTTGTATTCGCGATGAGCGTATTAACAATTATTATTTTCTTCTCATCTTTAATTTCTGTCCTTTATTACTTGGGGATTATGCAATTTGTCATTAAGATTATCGGTGGTTTCTTATCAAAAGTATTAGGTACAACAAAAGCGGAATCAGTAAACGCTGCTGCCAATATTTTCGTTGGACAAACAGAAGCGCCGCTTGTAATTCGTCCATTTTTAAATAAAATGACGAAATCGCAAATGTTCGCTGTTATGACAGGTGGACTTGCATCGGTTTCAGGTTCGGTATTAATCGGTTATTCATTATTAGGTGTTCCACTTGAATACTTACTGGCGGCAAGTTTCATGGCTGCTCCAGCTGGACTGGTAATGGCGAAATTAATGATCCCTGAAACAGAAGAAGTAAATGAAGATGACTTTAAATTAGAGCGTAATTCTGAAGCGACAAATGTTATTGATGCAGCGGCTGTTGGTGCATCTGACGGATTGAAATTAGCTGTAAACGTTGGGGCAATGCTATTAAGTTTCATCGCGTTAATTGCCTTATTAAACGGTATTTTAGGCGGTATTACAGGATTATTCGGTTTTGATAATGTAACACTTGAAGGTTTATTAGGCTATGTCTTTGCGCCATTAGCATTTTTAATCGGTGTTCCATGGGATGAAGCAGTACGTGCAGGTTCATTTATCGGTCAAAAATTAATTTTAAATGAATTTGTTGCCTACTCTAACTTCGGTCCGGTTATCGGCGAGCTATCCGACAAAACAGCCATTATTATTTCGTTTGCACTTTGTGGTTTTGCAAACTTAAGCTCAATGGGTATTTTAATCGGTGGTTTAGGTGGTATGGCACCGGATAAGCGGCCAATGATTGCACAGCTTGCGATTAAAGCTGTTGTTGCAGGTACATTGGCATCATTACTATCAGCTGCAATTGCTGGTATGTTTATTTAATATCTTTCAGTGTTCAAGAGACTGTGCTAAAAATATTTAGCGCAGTCTTTTTTTAATACGTAATTTCTGATGCGAGTTTTTCCAGTTCAGATCGATTTGTCAGAACATACCCGCGATTTTGTTTCGTTATATAACCGGCTTCGCTAAATTGTGCAAGAACAAATAGCAAGTGGCGATAAGATACGCCTAAGTAATCACATACCTCAGTATGTTTTTCTTTATAGAATTGTTGGTCTGATGATAGTAGAATGAATGAGGCTAATCGGTTTTCCAACGGATAGGCCTGGTTTTGTGTATATTTTGCTGTTGCTGTCGTTGCTTTGTGACTTAAAAAAATACAGAGCATTTTCAGAAACACAGGATCTGCCAATAATTTTTCCTTCACTTCCTGAATCGAAATCGCAAAACATACTGACTTTGATAAAGTTTGAATGCCTTTTGAATAGCGTTCAGCATTTAAAAGTTCCATTTCACCCATGAATGTTGGAGCCGTAATAAAATCGATGAGCGAAATTTTCCCGTTTTTATGGGTAATATATAATTTAGCTTTCCCTTCAACCATGTAATACAAATAGTCGGGGAAGGAATGCTCATGGAAAATAAATTCGCCTTTATCGAATTCATACACATGGATATATGGAACAATATCAAACGAAAAATATTGGGAAATCGGGTATTGTTCGATATATGAGAGACTTTCATCTATTGGTAACTTTCTCAAATTATAGAGCAACTCCTTTCGGTAGAATATGAGATTTATCACATTATTGTAGTATTTCTCATGTTAATATTCAACTTAATAAAAACGAAAAAGGATGAAGACTATGAATAATCAGCGTTGGCTCGCGAAAAACTTCTTTATGTTCTTTATTACATGGGGTATTTTCCTGCCATATTGGACAGGTTGGCTAATTAACGATAAAGGGCTTACGGTTTCCGAAGCGAGCATCATAATGGGCTTTGGACTGGTAGCACGGGCCATCTCAACGATGTTTATTTTCCCGTTTGTTTCTAAAGTAATGAGCAACAAAAATGTGCTGATTTTTTTTACTGCAAGTTCATTAATTGTGACGCTGCTATACATACCGATTAATTCATTCAGCGGCTTATTTTTAATGACGTTGCTGTTCAGTGCTTTTTACCCGGCATTATTACCTGCTGTTGAGAGCAGTGCTTCCACATTAATGCAACATGGATCCATACATTATGGGAAAGCGCGTTCGTTAGGATCGTTTGGGTTTGTCGTCGCTGTACTAATCATCAGTATGATCAGCGGGATGTACGGGGAGCAAATGATATTATGGATGATGATTTTAGGTTTAACGGGACTACTCATCATTCAATTCATGCCTGCACCTCAAGTTTTAAGTTTAGTGCCTGTAAAAGAGAACGGAAAAACGCTCTCGATGAAAGGGCTATTTGAAGTAAAAAGCTTTATCATCGTATTGTTTGTCGTCATTTTACTTCAGGGGGCGCACGCATCTTACTATAACTATGGATATATTTATTTGCAGGATCTGAATGTAAATCCGTTTTATATCGGTATGATTTTAAATGTCGCAGTAATATTTGAAGTTGTTTATTTTTATAAGGCCGATACAATTTTAACAAAATGGAAGCCTTCTTCATTATTGCTTGTTGCAGCAATTGGCTCGAGCATTCGTTGGATACTAGTTTACGCATTTCCGAATATGCCGATGTTTATCATATCTCAGGCACTTCACGCCCTGTCATTTGCCATGGCCCATTATGCCTTTATCCGTTATATTTCCAAGGCTTTACCACAGGAGCAGATCCCAAATGCACAGGGGATTTATTCGGCACTTGCAATGAGTTTAAGTGCAGCGATTCTTACATTATTAGGTGGGGCACTTTATGAAATCGAGCCAGGTTTGGCGTTTTTGGGAATGATTATATGTACAGTGCCTGCGATACTTTTAATTTTACTGACAAAAAAACGTTTTAATTATTAAGGAATGCCGATTGACAGCACGATGTCTATTTTTTATAATGAAGAGCATAATAAAATGAAAACGATGATGGAACAAGTACGTATGGACTTCGTGAGCAGAAAGAGATTTCCCGGCTGAAAAAATCTCCCCGAATAAATATCGAAAGCTACTCCAGAGTGCAGCTAATCACTGCCGTTTGCTTACGTTACAAGCACTTGAGATATAATGCATAGCGCATTATAAATTAGGGTGGTACCACGAGATAATAGTCTTCGTCCCTTTACCGGGATGAGGGCTTTTTTTGTTTTCTTCAGCGGATTATTAAGATTACCGGTGAACGAAGCACTTATTTACGTGAAGGTGTAATTAATCGTACCAAAATTCATCGACTTCAATAAAAATTAGGAGGAAAATTATCATGACAACAAAAATTATGACAGGTTCTGAAATTCGTCGTCTTTATTTGAATTTCTTTAAAGAAAAAGGGCATCATATTGAACCATCAGCACCATTAGTTCCAATTAATGACCCATCACTTTTATGGATCAATTCAGGGGTGGCGACATTAAAACCGTATTTTGACGGACGTATCATTCCAGATAATCCGCGTATTACTAATGCACAAAAATCGATTCGTACAAACGATATCGAAAACGTAGGGAAAACAGCGCGTCACCATACATTCTTTGAAATGTTGGGGAACTTCTCTATCGGAGATTACTTTAAAAAAGAATCTATTCATTACGCTTGGGAGTTTTTAACCGACCCAAAATGGATGGGCTTCGATCCAGAAAAGTTATCGGTAACAATCCACCCTGAAGATCAGGAAGCATATGACGTATGGCACAACGAAATCGGGATTCCGAAAGAGCGCCTAATCCGACTTGAAGGCAACTTCTGGGATATCGGTGAAGGTCCATCTGGTCCAAACTCTGAAATCTTCTATGATCGCGGTGAAGAGTACGGTGTTGGTGCACCGGCGGAAGAAATGTACACTGGCGGGGAAAACGAGCGTTACCTTGAAATTTGGAACCTTGTATTTTCTCAATTCAACCACAATCCGGATGGCACATATACACCACTTCCAAAGCAAAATATCGATACAGGTATGGGTCTTGAACGTATCGTTTCTGTTGTACAAAACGTACCAACAAACTTTGATACAGATCTTTTCATGCCAATCATTGAAAAAACAGAAACGTTTGCAAACCGTACGTACAAACGTCCTCATGAAGTGGATTTAAATGAAATTTTCGGATCGACTGAAGATGTGAATACACCATTTAAAGTAATTGCCGACCATATCCGTACAGTAGCATTTGCTATCGGAGACGGTGCATTGCCATCAAATGAAGGCCGCGGCTATGTATTGCGTCGTCTATTACGTCGTGCTGTTCGATATGCGAAAAAAATCGGCATCGAAAAGCCGTTTATGTTTGAATTAGTGCCGACTGTCGGAGAGATTATGCATGATTTCTATCCGCAAGTAAAAGAAAAGGAAGCATTTATTCAACGCGTTATTAAAAACGAAGAAGTGCGCTTCCATGAAACACTTGATGGCGGATTAACAATTTTCAACGAAGTTGCAGAAAGTCAAAAAGCAAAAGGCGAAACAGTTATTCCTGGTGCTGATGCATTCCGTCTATATGATACATTCGGTTTCCCGATTGAGTTAACGGAAGAGTATGCCGAAGAAGTTGGCATGACAGTTGACCAAGAAGGTTTTGAAGCTTCTATGGAACAACAGCGTGAGCGTGCACGTAATGCACGTGCTGATGTGGACTCAATGCAAGTGCAAAATGAAGTGCTGTCAAATTTAACACAACAATCTACATTTATTTACGATGCATTTGAAGCTTCTGCAAAAGTTGCTGCAATTGTAGTGAACGGACAAGAAACTTCAACTGCTTCTGAAGGTGAAGAAGCGTTAGTTATTCTATCCGAAACACCGTTCTATGCTGAAATGGGTGGGCAAATTGCCGATACTGGTATCATTGAAGCAGATGGATTCACTGCCATCGTAAAAGATGTTCAAAAAGCACCAAATGGTCAGCCATTGCACACAGTTGTAGTTGAATCAGGTGAAATGAATGTCGGTGATATGGCTACTGCAAAAGTAGATGAAGCAAAACGTAAATTAATCCTTAAAAACCATACAGCAACACACTTAATGCACCGTGCATTAAAAGACGTATTAGGTGACCATGTAGCACAAGCAGGTTCTTATGTAGGACCGGACCGTTTACGCTTTGACTTCTCTCACTTTGGCGCTGCAACGAAAGAAGAGCTTGCACAAGTTGAGCGTGCAGTGAACGAAAAGATTTGGGAAGATATCGAAGTCGTTATTCAGGAAATGGATATCGATTCTGCAAAAGCGATGGGTGCAATGGCACTGTTCGGTGAAAAATATGGTGATGTTGTCCGCGTTGTAGCCGTTTCAGACTACTCTATCGAACTTTGTGGTGGATTGCATGTAAGCCGTTCATCTGAAATCGGCATTTTCAAAATCGTATCTGAAAGCGGTATCGGTGCAGGTACACGCCGTATCGAGGCTGTTACAGGAAAAGCGGCATACGAAGCGATTAAAGAAGAAGAAGCGATCTTAAATGAAGCAGCGGGACTTTTAAAATCAAATGCTAAAGACGTGGCAACTCGTGTGGCGACACTTCAAGCGGATTACAAAGAACTTCAACGCGAAAATGATTCATTGTCTCAAAAAATTGCAAATGCACAAGCTGGCGCAGTATTGGATGCCGCACAAAAAATTGGTGATGTGACAGTACTTGCAACTCGTGTAGAAGCAAAAGACAATAATCAATTACGCCAAATGATGGATGATTTAAAAGAAAAAATGGATTCAGCTGTTATTGTTCTTGGTGCTGTCGATGGCGAGAAGGTAATGTTATGCGCGGGTGTAACGAAAGATATCGTAGGTGGAAACTATCACGCTGGGAACATTGTGAAGCAAGTTGCTGAAGCTTGCGGCGGTAAAGGTGGCGGTCGTCCGGATATGGCAATGGCCGGTGCAAAAGATGCTGCTAAACTGGAAGAAGCGTTAAATGCAGTTTACGAACATGTAAAATCTTTCTAAACATCTAAATTTTACTACTGGCATATTTGAAGTGCTTGCAGGAATAAGTTATAATGATATAAATGGAGATGGGAGAGTGTGCTCCATCTCCTCATTGCTGAAAGCGAGGTGCTGGTCTTGAGTTCTTTCGATAAAACAATGAAATTCAGTTTTCCAGAAGAATCCATGGAACAAGAAGTAAAGCAAGTGATGCTGAAGGTGTATACGGCTTTAGAGGAAAAAGGGTATAATCCAACAAATCAAATTGTAGGGTATTTATTATCTGGCGATCCGGCATACATCCCTCGCCACCAGGACGCACGTAATTTAATCCGCAAGCTTGAACGTGACGAGATTTTAGAGGAACTCGTTAGATTTTATATTAGAAAGAATACTGAGGCGGATAAATGAGAATTATGGGTTTAGACGTCGGCTCGAAAACAGTCGGCGTTGCAATTAGCGATGCGCTAGGGTGGACAGCGCAAGGAATCGAGACAATAAAAATCGATGAAGCGGCAGGCGAATTTGGTATTGAACGTATTAATGAGCTTGTAAAGGAACACAATGTAACAGAATTTGTTGTAGGCTACCCGAAAAACATGAATAATACAATCGGTCCCAGAGGGGAAGCTTCCGAAAGCTATAAAAAGCTGCTGGAAGATACATTCGGTTTTCCTGTTAAGCTATGGGACGAGCGTATGACAACGATGGCTGCTGAGCGTATGCTGATCGAAGCAGACGTAAGCCGTAAAAAAAGAAAGCAAGTTATTGATAAAATGGCTGCTGTCATGATTTTACAAGGTTATTTAGATAGTAAAAACTAAAGTTGCTCCACATGAGGCTTTTTTGTACTTATCCGAAAAGGCTTTATGTATAATGAATTGAGCAACAACAGGCACCAATGCCTAAATATTATGAAGAGGTGACGATCATGTCAGAACAACAAAATCACATTACAGTAGTCGATGAAAACGGCAACGAACAACTTTGCGAAATTTTACACACTTTCGATTCGGAAGAATTCGGTAAATCATACGTATTATATTCTTTAGTAGGCGCAGAAGAAGATGAAGATGGCGCGGTTGAAATCTTTGCCTCTGCATTCGTTCCTGCTGAAAACGGTGAAGATGGCGAATTAACGCCGATCGAAACAGAAGCAGAATGGGATTTAATCGAAGAAGTATTAAATCAGATTGAAGACGAATTAGGCGAAGAAGAATAATTCATTTGACACGATAAAAACAGAGTGGGTGATGAACCTGCTCTGTTTTATTCATTCATTGGGAGGAATTAGTATGGAAGAAAATATTTTTATTTTGCAAAAAGAAGACGGCGGAGAGCAGCAATGCCGCGTTGTATTTACATTTGATTCGGAAGAGCATTCTTATGTTTTATTCTCATTAATCGGTGATGAAGAAGCAGGTATTTCTGCACTTCGCTATGTTCTTGATGAGAATGGCGAAATGAGCGGCTTTTCAGATATTGAAACAGATGAAGAATGGGCAATGGTTGAAGAAGTTATGAATACGGTGCTTGCTGAATTTGGCTCGGATCAGACAAATTACTTCACAATCACGAATGAAGATGATGAAGAAGTTATGTGCCAAATATTGCACCGCTTCGAAAGCAACGGCAAAAATTACTTATTCTACGCAATTATGGAAGACGATGAGCCTGTACTGGAGGAAGTATACGCTTCTGCTTATACCACTGGCGATAACGGTGAAGTAGCAGACTTGCTTCCTATCGAAACAGATGAAGAGTGGGAAATGGTAGAACAAGTATTAAACTCATTAGCACAAAACTAATTTTAAGAACCTTACTGACTATGTATACGACAGTAAGGTTTTTTTATTGTTCAAAAATAGACAAAAACGAACATTTTCTATTATAAAACGTCGCAAATAGTGAGAATTTCCATACCTTTCGTGCCTCTATATTGTGTCGAAAGAGATTTTTATGTATCATTATGGAAGAGAAAAAGGGGGGACTCCCGTGCTAGACGAAAATAAGAAGCAAGAAATGTTCAATAAGATGAAAGAGCGTAAAGGGGAAGTTAAAACGGTGCGTAAAATTGTGGGAATCATCGCGCTTGTAGCTCTTCTTATTATTGCCATTGTCGGTTTCGCAGGATACAACTATGTGACATCGGCATTGGAACCAATGGACCCGGAATCGAACGAAAAAGTTGAAGTCGAAATTCCGATGGGCTCAGGTATTACATTAATATCAACTATTCTAGAAGATAAGGGCATTGTAAAGAATGCGCAGATTTTTAAATATTACACTAAATTTAAAAATGAATCGGAATTCCAAGCCGGCAGTTATTCTTTAACGAAATCCATGACACTCGACGAAATTATTGAAAGCTTAAAGACAGGTCGTGTGTATCGCGAGCCTGTATTTACAATGACAGTGCCAGAAGGGTTAACGCTCGAGCAAGTAGCTGATGTTGTACAGAGAAATACTTCTCATAAGGCAGAGGACTTCATGAAAAAAGTGACGGATGCCGCGTATGTCGAGCAATTAATCACTGAATATCCTGATTTATTGTCAGAAGCTATTTTAAAGGAAAATATCCGTCATCCGTTAGAAGGTTATTTATATCCGGCAACATATCCGTTCTTTGAGGAAAACCCAACGATTGAGGAAATTATCGGCACAATGCTTTCTGCGATGAATACCATTGTTTCCGAATATACTCCTATATTGGAAGAACGCGAAACATCGGTTCATGAATTGCTGACATTTGCATCATTACTTGAAGAAGAGGCAACTGCGCAAACGGATCGTGAAACAATTGCGAGTGTATTCTATAACCGTATGGAAATTGAGATGCCTTTACAGACAGACCCAACCGTACTGTATGCATTAGGCTCGCATAAAGATCGCGTGCTGTATGAAGATTTGGAAGTGGACAACCCGTATAATACGTATCAAAATGTTGGATTGCCTCCAGGACCAATCGCGGGAGCCGGAAAAACATCAATTGAAGCGGCGTTGAACCCTTCACAAACAGATTATTTATACTTCCTGGCAGATAAAGAAGGCATAAATCATTTTGCTAAAACGTATGATGAACATTTAGCGAACATCGAAAAATATTTACGTTAAGAAAGTTAAGTTATAGAAAAGGAATCGAATGGCTTGAAATTTCCGTTTTACGATGGAATTCAGTAAATTGTTCGCATTCCTTTTCTTTTCATGCTATTATAAATTGTGATTTTTTGTCCTTATATAACAATTTTGTAGGCGCAAACATTTTCGTTTCGTCTTTTTTCTTGTGAATGAAAGATGTGCGCAAACAACCAGGTAAAGGGAGAATGACGAATGGAATTATCAGACGCTTATATTGCTTCCTTCATTCCTGAACGGGATGAATTACTATTGGAAATGGAACACTTCGCAGAACAGAATCATGTACCGATCATGCAGCTTGCCGGGATTGAGTCACTGAATCAAATTTTGCGAATTCAAAATCCGAAATCGATTTTGGAAATTGGAACGGCAATTGGTTATTCTGCTATACGAATGGCTCAAGCACTTCCTGATTGTCAAATTGTGACGATAGAACGCGATGTGTCGCGAGTTCAGTATGCCAAGGAATTCATTGCAAGATCAGAGGTGGCAAACCGCATACAAGTAATAGAAGGTGATGCGTTAGAGGTAGATATGGAAACACTTCCTACTACTTTTGATGCTGTTTTTATTGATGCGGCAAAAGGGCAATACATGAAGTTTTTCGAAAAATACGCAACACTCGTACCATCGGGTGGCGTTTTATACATTGATAATATGTATATGCACGGATTATCAGATTTAGATATAAAAGAAGTACCTAGAAGAAAAAGAACGATGATCCGCAACTTAAAAACATTTTCAGACTGGATCATGGCACATCCGGACTATTCGAGTGCCTTTTTCCCTGTCGGTGATGGTTTGTTAATTTGTTTGAAGAGGTGATTAGTGTGAAAAAACCAGAATTATTAGTAACACCACAATCCATTGAGCATATTACAGCACTACTTCAGGCAGGTGCAGATGCTTTCGTGATCGGTGAACAAAAATTTGGCTTACGTTTAGCTGGAGACTTTACAGTAGCACAGGTGGAAGAAGCAACAAAGCTGATTCACGCTGAAGGTAAAAAGGTTTATGTAGCGGTCAATGCATTGTTCCACAACGATCGTTTAGATGCATTGGATGAATATTTAGTACAGATGCAGCGTATTGGGGTAGACGCACTACTATTCGGGGACCCGGCAGTAATTATCGCAGTGCGTGAAAATAATGTAACAATTCCGTTGCATTGGAACCCCGAAACGACTGCAACAAACTTCTTCCAAGTGAACTATTGGGGTGAACGCGGAAGTAAGCGTGCTGTATTGGCACGGGAACTTTCCGTCGATGAAGTACTTGAAATTAAAGAAAATACAAAGCATGAAATCGAAGTACAAGTACATGGTATGACTTGTATGTTCCAATCTAAGCGCTCACTTTTAGGAAACTATTTCCTGTACCGTGACGAAGCGATGGAAATTGAAAATCGTAAAGAAAACAAAAATATGTTCCTTCACGATAAAGAACGTAAAAATAAATATCCAATCTATGAGGATATGAATGGCACACATATTTTCTCTCCGAATGATATGTGTATTATCGAAGAGTTAAATGAATTGTTTGAGGCGGGTATCGATTCATTCAAAATTGATGGTGTTCTTCAAACGTTTGATTATATGGTGACGGTTACAAAACTTTACCGTCAAGCAATTGATACGTATTTTGATCAAGGCGAAGATGCGTACGATGACATTAAATCCGAGCTATTTGAGCAAATCGAAACAATTCAGCCAGCGTTACGTCCACTGGATACTGGCTTCATCTACAAGGAAACAGTCTACTAGGAAGGAGAACGAACGCAGTATGCTACAGTTAATTCAAAATGAAAAGATCCGTGAAACTATTAACGGAAAAACAGTAATTACGAAAAAACCAGAGCTTCTAGCACCTGCAGGAAGCTTGGAGAAATTAAAAGTAGCCGTACACTACGGTGCTGACGCTGTATTTATCGGTGGTCAGGAATTTGGTTTACGTTCAAACGCAGGGAACTTCACAATTGAAGAAATGAAGAAAGGCGTTGAATTTGCCAACAAATACGGAGCCGTTGTATATGTAACAACAAATATTTTCGCGCATAACGAAAATATGGACGGTTTGGAAGAATACTTGCAAGCAATCGAGGGAGCAGGCGTAAAAGGGATTATCGTTGCAGACCCGTTAATTATTGAAACTTGTAAAAAGTGCGCCCCTTCTTTAGAAATCCATCTTTCTACACAACAGTCTTTATCCAACTGGAAAGCGGTAAAGTACTGGAAAGAAGAAGGTTTGGAACGTGTTGTTTTAGCACGTGAAGTTGGCGGGGAAGAAATGCGTAAAATGAAAGAAGAGGTAGACATTGAAATCGAAGCATTCGTGCACGGTGCAATGTGTATCGCTTATTCCGGACGCTGTACACTTTCAAACCATATGACTGCCCGTGACTCAAACCGTGGCGGCTGCTGTCAGTCTTGCCGTTGGGATTATGATTTATATGAAAATAACGACGGTGAAGAAGTAGCATTGTTTAACGAAGGTGAAGCACCGTTTGCAATGAGCCCGAAAGACTTGAAATTAATCGAATCCATTCCTCACATGATTGAGTTAGGGATTGATTCATTAAAAGTGGAAGGCCGTATGAAGTCGATTCACTATATTGCAACGGTTATTTCCGTTTATCGTAAAGTAATTGATGCTTACTGTGCAGACCCGGATAACTTTACATTCGAAAAAGAATGGCTGGAAGAACTGGCGCGCTGTGCAAACCGTGCAACTGCTTCGTCATTCTTTGAAGGTGAGCCAAGTTATAAACAACAAATGTTTGGTTTCCATTCACATAAAATGAAGTGGGATTTTGCTGGTTTTGTAATGGATTATGATGCCGAAACACAAATGGTTACATTGGAACAACGCAACTATTTCAAGTCAGGCGATACGGTTGAATTTTTCGGCCCTAATATGGATACATTCAAAATGACGGTTGGCCAGCTTTGGGATGAAAAAGGCAATGAACTTGATGTTGCCCGCCACCCACTACAAATCGTTAAATTTAAAGTTGATCGCTCATTATCACATTTTGATATGATGCGAAAGGAGAATAATTAAATGTCAAACCGTCCAGTTGTAATCGGAATTGCCGGTGGTTCATGCTCAGGTAAAACGAGCGTGACACGTTCTATATACGATGTTTTTCGTGAACATTCAGTAGTTGTAATCGAACAGGATTATTATTATAAAGACCAAAGCCATATGACGTTTGAACAGCGTCTGGAAACAAACTATGATCATCCGCTTGCGTTTGACAATGATTTGCTGATCGAGCATATTCATCGTTTACTTGCCTATGAATCAGTGGAAAAACCGGTCTATGATTATGTACAGCATACGCGTTCAGATGAAGTTATTCATGTAGAACCTAAAGATGTAATCATCGTCGAAGGAATTTTAGTGTTGGAGGACGAGCGTCTGCGTGATTTAATGGATATTAAATTATTTGTAGATACGGACTCTGACTTGCGTATTATCCGACGCATTCAACGTGATATTAAAGAGCGTGGTCGTACAGCTGATTCGGTAATCGATCAGTATTTAACAGCAGTGCGTCCAATGCACAATATGTTTATCGAACCGACTAAGCGATATGCGGACGTAATTATCCCTGAAGGCGGAGAAAATAACGTTGCAATTGACTTAATGGTAACGAAAATAAAAACAATTCTTGAAACTGAATCAAACTTGTAATATGATGATGTAGTATTTACATTAATTACATTTTAAATTGAGAGAACAACATAAATAATTAATCATAAAATTCGGCTGCCCGTATTACGGTGTAAACTTCTTCTAAAAGAAGGGATTTACACATACCGTAAACTAGTAGTCGGGTTTTCTGTTATTTATGAACAAAATACGTGAAAATAACTTTTAAATTTGTACGTATTTTTTTAGAAATAGAAATAGAAAACGCCAAAAGTAAACGTTTTCAAGTTAATACTAAGGAGTGGGAATAATGTCAAACGAAAAACAATATCCAATGACACTTGATGGAAAACAAAAATTAGAAGAAGAATTAAACACATTAAAAACAGTAAAGCGTCCGGAAGTAGTAGAACGTATTAAAGTAGCACGCAGCTTCGGTGACCTTTCTGAGAACTCTGAGTATGATTCAGCAAAAGAAGAGCAAGGATTTGTGGAAGGTCGTATTTCATTGATCGAGCAAATGCTGCGTAATGCTGTAATTATTACAGAGGACGATTCATCAAATACAATTTCTTTAGGTAAGACAGTTACATTTGATGAACTGATCAACGGTAAACGTGCAAACTTTGAAGAATCTTACACAATTGTTGGTTCAGCTGAAGCTGATCCGATGGAAGGTAAAATTTCAAATGACTCTCCGATTGCTAAAGCTTTAATGGGCAAGCATGTAGATGATGTTGTTAAACTGACAACACCAGGCGGAGAAATGGAAGTTATTATTTTAGAAGTAAAATAATTTATGAAGCAGTTAGCATCAAATTGCTAGCTGCTTTTCTTATGTTGATAATTTTGGAAGAGTTTCCAATGTTCAATTTCCGTGCAACCTCCGCTGTTATAATGCTAAAATAAGTGTGCATAGGAGGAATTGAAATGGAACGTAAAAGACGATTTCAAACACGACAACAGTATGCTGAACAAAAATCAAAACAGACGAAATTTCAAAAAGCGGATAAAAGATTAAACTATTTAATCGCTATTGTCGCTGTGTTAATTGTGGCAACATTAATATTTATTATTACTCAAGAGCCAGAACCTAAAAACGAAGCTGAGCAAGATTCGCCGGCAGAAGAAGCAACTGATGTCCCGGAAGATGACGCTGGACAAGAATCGGAAGATAATGAAACAGAAACAAATGTACCGGAAGAATTAGAAGAGGAAGATACTGTTACAGATGAAACTGAAAACGAACAGCCAACATCTGAATCAGGTGACATGGTAAGTCCTTCCGATGATCCGTCAGTAAAAGAAGTCATTACAAATCCGAATTGGCCTGCCTATCCGACGGCACAAACAGGTGAACATATGTCGACATATGAAAAAGGGCATATTGATTACGAAGAAAAACTAAAAGCAATTTTTAGTGTCATTGATTTACAGCAGGAAAACAGTATTGTTCTACGTGTGAATAATAATGGTAGTACGGAAAGTGCAATTGCCGTTGTCACATCGATGGACAAAGAGCAAAAATACCGTGTAAGCATAGAATGGGTTGACAATGAAGGCTGGAAACCGGTTCAAGTTGAAGTTTTAACAACATTAGAAGGTTCACAATAAAGAAGAATTGTTAGCAAGTTTAATTGGAGGAATGAATAAATGACAATAGCAGTAATCGGTGCAATGGAGCAGGAAGTAGAATTATTACGCGTTGCTCTACAAAATACGCAAACAGAAACAATAGCAAACAGTGAATACACAACAGGTACATATGAAGGCAAAGAAGTCGTACTGTTAAAAAGCGGTATCGGTAAAGTGAATGCGGCAATGTCTACGACAATCCTATTGGAAAAGTTTAATCCGAAAGTGGTCATTAATACAGGATCTGCAGGCGGTTTTGATGCAGCATTAAAAGTTGGGGATATCGTCATTTCGGATGAAGTACGTCATCATGATGTGGATGTCACTGCTTTTGGCTATGAAATCGGTCAAATGGCTGGGATGCCGGCAGCTTATAAATCGGATGAACAATTAATGGAAGTTGCAAAACAGGCAGTTAAAGAAGTGGGAGAGCATAATTACAGTGTAGGTCTTATTTGTTCAGGCGATGTATTTATGAGCAACCCTGAGCGTGTTGATGCAGTGCGAAAAGATTTCCCTACAATGAAAGCCGTGGAAATGGAAGCGGCGGCTGTAGCGCAAGTATGCCATCAATTCAATACACCGTTTGTTGTCATTCGTGCATTATCAGACATTGCAGGACAAGAATCGAGCATGTCATTTGATGAGTTTTTACCTGTTGCAGCGAAACACTCAACAGAAATCGTATTAAACGCAATTACAAAACTATAATTCGAATCAGCGTAGAAATGCCCAATCACATTAAAGGATTGGGCATTTTCTTTATTGAATGCTGGAAATATATCTGCCTTTTTGATATAGCTTATTCTTTCTCTCCATGCTTAAACTGCTGGTAAAGCTTAATAAGTGCCCGTTTTTCAATGCGTGAGACATAACTGCGTGAAATATTGAGCCTTTTGGCAATTTCTTTTTGGGTATGCGGGTCGAAGTTTTGAAGTCCATAGCGGTAGGAAATAATTTCGAGTTCACGTGGATCTAATGTATCCAAATAGCGATACAGCTGGGCAAAATCCTCCTGTCGTTCAATTTTTTCAATTGTTGAAGGTTCGTCAAGCTGCAGTAAATCACGGATTTGAAGAGACTGCCCATCTTTATCGACACCAATCGGCTCAAATAACGAGACATCTTTTTGCACTTTTTTTTGTGCACGAAGATGCATCAGAATTTCATTTTCGATACATCGGGCGGCATATGTGGCAAGACGGGTCTTTTTTTCTGGTGTGAAACTGCTTACGGCTTTCATAAGACCAATCGTGCCAATTGAAATATAATCATCAAGCAAATCGTGTGAAGGGTGGAATTTTTTTACGACGTGTGCAACAAGACGCATATTTCGCTCGATTAATTCGACACGAGCGCTTTCATCCCCCTTAATAAAACGATTGATGACTTCTTCTTCTTCCTCGCGTGATAACGGTTTATAAAACGTCTGCCCTTTTAAATAGCCTAATAATGCGGGAAGCTCAAGCCAAAGTTGAACCAATGCTGTCACAAAACCGCTCAAGCAATTAACATCCTTTCATCTTTTCGACAGTATATGATGAATTTTGCACAGAAATGAAAAAAGTGTAAGAGCGATATTTCTGCTCTTACACTTTTTTTAATGTAAACGTACTTACCATCAATAGTGCCAATACCGGGAAAAGAATTAAGTAAAACGTTTCGGATAACATATTTGTAAAGAAATAAGAAATAGTTAGTAATGTACCCGCCGCTGTAATCGGCAGCCCTACGAAATAACCTGTTGAATCCATCACATTGAATCGAGCTAAACGCAACGCACCAGCAGCAATAAATAATACTGGCATCATCATACCGGTAAATCCTGCATTCATTAATGCCATTTCATACATTAACAGGGCAGGTGCTACACCGAAAGAAATAATATCCGCCATGGAATCAAGCTGTTTTCCCAATTCAGACTCCTGATTAAATTTACGGGCAACTTTTCCATCATACCGATCTAAAAAAGCAGCGATAAAAATTAATAATACACTGTAGCTATGATACTCATTTAGTGTAGCCATAATTGCAGCTCCACCAAACGACATATTTGTAATTGTAATAATATTAGCAGCATTTGCTTTTATTTTTTTAAACGTTGAATCAACTTTTTGAAGTAGAAACATTGGAAAACACTCCCTTGCACATCGGCTAAATTCTATTATACTTGTTCTATTAAAAAAAGGTAATAGTTAATTCATATTAAAACCTATCTTTGTTTGGCCAGTCATTATATAATTTACTTTTATCCCGCATTAACGGGTAGTAAAACTACCCTTAAAAGCCCGATTGGTTCGGGCCAATATGATGTTGGTCACACAAGCGTTGTCACAGGAAGTGACGGTTTTAGCTTGTGTTCCTTCTAATCAGTGGGGATGAAGAAAGCACCCAACTGATTGAAGTTTCACTTTATTCAATACTTAACGGAGGACCTAGAATGAAGGAAAAATTATACCGGAATATGATAGAACTATCAAATGGTAAAATCTCTTCGAAAATTTTACAACAGATTGCACAATCACGCTTAAGTAAAAATTTTATTCGTAGCTATAGTCAAATATACGGAATTAACATACAAGAAGTTTCAAAATCTACAAAAGAATTTACTAGCCTGCATGATTTTTTTGTTCGGCAGTTGAAAGAAGAAGTGCGTCCGGTAGATGTTCGCAAAAATATATTTGCAAGTCCTGTTGATGCAAAAATAGAAGCATTCGGCAATATTGAGGATCAGGAAATGTTTTCTGTGAAAAATAAGCCGTATTCTTTAATTGATTTAATGGGAAATGAAACACAGGCAAAGAGGTATAATAATGGCAAATATATTGTTTTTTACTTAAGTCCTGCAGATTATCACCGTATCCATAGCCCTATTGATGGTGTTGTTAAACGACAATACATACTTGGGCAAAAGTCTTATCCAGTAAACCAGATGGGTTTACAATATGGAAAAAAACCGATCAGTCATAATTATCGTATGATTAGCGAAATTAACTATGAAAAACAACATTATACAGCATTCATTAAAGTAGGAGCGACTTTTGTGAATTCAATTGAACTTACAAATACGTCAACACAGTGGAAAAAAGGGGAAGAAGTCGGCTATTTTGCGTTTGGCTCAACCGTAGTGATGTTATTTGAACAAAATGCAATTGAATTTACCGAGAATGTTACAAATGGGGCGAAGATAAAAATGGGAGAAGCCTTTGCTACTATGGTATAATGAATAAATAAATTTTGAGTTAGGGGTTACGGCTTTGTACAACTTTTTATTACCAGATGAATTTATTCGCAGTGTATATGAAATTACACCGGAAAAATTAAAGGATTTAGGCATTAAAGGGATCATAACAGATTTAGATAATACGCTTGTTGAATGGGACCGCGCTGACGCAACGGAAGAGCTTGTACAATGGTTTGAAATGATGCGTGAAGCAGGCATAAAAATTATCATCGCCTCAAACAATCATGAAGCACGGGTGCGCCAGTTTGCAGAACCGCATGGCATACCGTTTATTTTCCGTGCCAAAAAACCATTAGGTGCAGCATATTATGCGGCCCTTGTTCAGCTGCGTCTACGTCGCCATGAAGTTGCGATGCTGGGAGATCAGCTATTAACAGATGTGATGGGTGCAAAACGTCAAAAACTTTACACGTTTTTAGTACGTCCTGTTGCTGACTCTGATGGACTCGTTACAAAATTTAACCGATTCGTCGAACGTCGTGTATATAACGATCTAAAGCGAAAAGGAAAGTATCCTTGGGAAGACTAAAAAGCGACCCAAGTTTTTTTGCATGAAGGTGCAATAGTAGTTAGGAGGAAATTGTGAATGAATGAAATGCCACAATGTATTGGCTGTGGAACAGTGATTCAAACTGAAGATAAAAATGGATTAGGGTATGCACCTGCATCCTCGCTGGAAAAGGAAATGATTATTTGTCAACGTTGTTTCCGTTTAAAAAACTATAATGAAATCCAACCTGTTAGCTTAACGGATGATGATTTTTTACGTATTTTAAACGGTCTTGGTCAACAGCAAGGTCTGATCGTGAAAATCGTGGATATTTTCGATTTCAATGGCAGCTGGCTACCAGGTTTACACCGATTCGTTGGAAATAATCCGGTTCTTTTAGTAGCAAATAAAGCAGACCTTTTACCAAAATCGGTAAAAGAAAAGAAAGTAATCAACTGGTTAAAACGTGAAGCGAAAGCACTTGGATTAAAGCCGGTTGATGTGAAGCTTGTTTCGGCACATAAAGGAATGGGCATGCAGGAAGTCGTTGAAGCGATTGAAGAATACCGTAACGGCAAAGATGTATATGTTGTAGGTTGTACAAATGTCGGCAAATCGACGTTTATTAACCGTATTATTAAGCAAGCTACAGGTGAGGGAGAAATTATTACAACTTCTCATTTCCCAGGAACTACGCTTGATATGATTGGCATTCCGCTTGATGACGGATCATCTTTATATGATACACCTGGTATTATCAATCACCACCAAATGGCACACCATATCGATTCGAGTGAATTAAAATATATTATGCCGAAAAAAGAAATTAAACCAAAAGTGTATCAGCAAAATCCTGGACAAACACTATTTATCGGTGCTCTTACCCGTTTTGATTTTATTCAAGGCGAGCGTTCGGCATTTACTGTACATGTTGCGAATGATTTACCGATCCACCGTACGAAGCTGGAACGTGCGGATCAATTATATGAAGAACATAAAGGTGAGTTACTGGCACCTCCAACGTCTAAACATATTGATCAATTACCGCCATTAGTACGTCACGAGTTTTCGATCAAAGAACCGAAAACTGATGTAGTTATTTCAGGATTAGGCTGGATTACAGTACAGCATGCCAATGTTGTCGTAGCAGCACACGCACCAAAAGGCGTAGAAGTATTCATTCGTCCATCACTGATTTAAAAGAACGGTTTCTCCACCTAAGTCGGATAAAATTTTTATCATCTGAAGTTAGTTGATTGGAATGAAGGGAGGCGGGCAAATTCGCCTTCTTTTCATCAATTCAATTATTTTACAGTGAATGAACGGTAGTAGGAAAGAGGGAATTGTCGATGAAAAAGTGGTTTGCGGTTATTGGGGATCCGATTGCACAGTCAAAATCTCCGGAAATGCATAATGCATGGTATGAAGAAGCGAATGTGGATGCAACGTATATCCCGATACACGTGAAGCCAGAACATCTACAACAAGCTGTTGCATCATTTAAACTGTTAGGGACAAGCGGCTGGAATGTAACGATTCCACATAAACAAGCGATTATTCCGTTCCTGGATGAGCTTGACGAGCTTGCCGAAAAAATGGGTGCGGTCAATACGGTCGTGCGCACTGCAGAAGGTAAATTAAAGGGCTATAATACGGACGGTCCGGGTTTTGTGAAATCACTTGAGCATGTGATCGGTACTACGAAACGTAATGCACCGGTTTTACTGATCGGAGCAGGTGGCGCAGCCCGCGGTATTGCATTTGCCCTTCAACTGACAGATTATACGAATATAACAATTGCCAACCGTACTGTTGAAAAAGCACAGCAAATTATTGATGAATTACATGCTGGCCAAGCTGTTTCAATGCAAGAAGCAGAACAAAGCCTGGCTAATTATGAAATTTTTATTCAAACAACACCAGCAGGAATGACTACGGGCGATTTTGCATTACCATTTTCGCTTGAAAAGTTCCCGGCAGGCGCAATTGCTGCAGATATTGTGTATAATCCATTAATGACGCCATTTTTGCAAGCGGCTGAGCAAAAAGGGGCGACAATTGTCAATGGGTTAGGCATGTTCGTGCATCAAGGTGCGATTGCTTACGAACACTGGTTAGGTCATTATCCAAATACAAATGCAATGATTGCCCGTTTAACGGCGCAATTAGGAGGAAATTATGTTAACAGGTAAACAAAAACGTTTTTTACGTGCTGAGGCACATCACTTAGATCCAATTTTCCAAGTTGGGAAAGGTGGCGTAAATGATGCAATGATTGCACAATTACGCGATGTATTGGAAGCGCGCGAACTTATTAAAGTACGCATTTTAGACAACTGTGAAGAAGACAAAAATGTCGTGGCGGAAGAACTGGCTGCCGGTACACGCGCCGAGCTTGTTCAACTGATCGGGTTGACAGTTGTTTTATATAAAGAATCACGCAACAACAAAAAAATCGTATTACCAAAAGTAGCTATGAAATAAGGTGAAGTGTAATGAAGAAAGTCGGTCTTTTTGGCGGAACTTTTAATCCACCGCATATTGGACATTTAATGATGGCCAATGAAGTGTATGCAGCGCTTGATTTGACGGAAGTACGCTTTATGCCGAATGCAAAACCGCCGCATAAGGATTTGTCCCGCTCGGCTACAAATGCGCAGCGTTTGCAGATGGTTGAGCTGGCGATCCAGAACATTCCGTATTTTCATGTGGAAACATATGAACTGGAGCGCGGAGGGGTATCCTATACATTCGATACAATGAAAGCATTGTGTGAACGTGAACCACAAACACAGTTTTATTTTATTATCGGCGGGGACATGATCGATTCTTTGCATACATGGCACCGTATCGATGAATTAATGGAACTTGTCACATTTGTTGGAGTGAAGCGCCCGGGCAGTGAAGCAAAATCTTCCTACGACGTGTGTATGGTGGAAGCTCCGCAAATTGACCTTTCTTCAACATATATTCGAAACCGATTGCAGCAAACAGAGGCACCTTTACAGTTTTTATTGCCTGCTGCTGTTGAACAGTATATTCGAAAGGAAGGTTTGTATGGATCGTCAAACGATGCTGGCAGCGATTAAAGATCGAATGCCTGAAAAAAGGTATATTCATACGATTGGTGTAATGGAAACAGCAATCCGTTTAGCTCATCAATACGGCGAAAATCCACAAAAAGCAGAGATTGCGGCTATTTTCCATGATATCGCTAAATATGCGGATGTTGACTGGATGAAGCAAGTCGTGATTGAACAGCAGTTGGAGGCGCGTCTGCTTGACTGGAATGCAGAAATATTGCATGGTCCGGTCGGTGCCTGGATTGTCGAGACGGAATTCCAAATTAATGATGAAGCCATTTTAAATGCAATTCGTTACCATACTACCGGACGTGCGAATATGACAACTTTTGAGAAAATTATTTATGTAGCAGATATGATTGAACCAAATCGTAAGTTTCAGGGTGTTGAGGAACTAAGAGCAATGGCAGACATCAGTTTAGAAGATGCATTCCGGGCATGTGTGGCACATACGCTCAGTTTTTTAGTTTTGTCTCAGCAAGCAATTTACCCTGTTTCAATTGAATGCTACAACAGCTTAATAAGAGAGGAATAAACATACATGAATGAAACGTTATTAAATATTACGTACAAAGCAATCGATGACAAGCGAGGAGAAGATATCGTTGCATTAAATATGCAGGGAATTTCACTTTTAGCAGATTACTTCATCATTGCAGAAGGTAGCTCAGAGCGCCAAGTACAGGCAATTGCACGTGAAATTAAAGAAAAAGCAGAAGAAGCAGGCTACACAGTACGTAAGTTTGAAGGCTTTGATACTGCACGCTGGATTTTAGTCGATATGGGTGATGTTGTTGCACATATTTTCCATAAAGATGAGCGTGCCTATTACAACCTAGAGCGTCTATGGGGAGATGCACCACAATTAGACACGCCACAAATGGACAATGAATAGTTATGAGCGTTTTGCGGAAGTTTATGATGAATTGATGACAGATATCCCGTATACGGAATATGTGGAATGGATTCAGTCTTATGCACCTGCACAGAACTTTAAAAATCTGCTCGATATTGGCTGTGGTACAGGAACGCTTGCATTAATGCTGCATAAAGCGGGTTACGCTGTATCTGGCATTGATTTATCGGAAGACATGCTTGCCATTGCAAGTGCCCGTATGGAGGATGAAAAAATTTCAATGCCTCTATATGCTATGTCAATGGACGAACTGGATGGTTTCAGCGAGTTGGATGTTGCTATCATTCCAATTGACTCGATCAATTATGTAAAAGAGCAGCAAAATGTCGAGGAAACATTGAAACGGATATTTGACAGTCTTCGTGAAGGCGGACAACTATTCTTTGATGTACATTCGTTATATAAAATGGACTATATTTTTCTGGATGGTCCATTTACATTTGATGACGGCGAAATTTCATATGTTTGGCATACAGAGCCGGGTGAAGAACCCCATTCAGTGTACCATCAAATGACGTTTTTTGTACTAACAGAAAGCGGCCTGTATGAACGTTTTGATGAAGAACATTATCAGCGCACATTTGAGTATGAGCAATATGCGAAATGGCTGAAAGGAATCGGCTTTTCTCATGTTGAAGTGACGGCAGACTGGTCGACAACACAACCGACTGATGAAAGCGAACGAATTTTTATTCGGGCGGTTAAATAAAAATAGCTGAAAAAGTAAGTTTCAGCAGTTTTGATGGAAATACCTTTTCATAAAGAAGCGGAATTTGTATAGTGGATGTAAGCTCCATATATAAAACCTTCTTTATGAAAGGGTGTTTTTTATTTTGCAGCCATTTCTGGAGAAGTATAAAAAGCAACTCGCCATTCTGGGCGGTATCGTTGCTGCGGTATTAATCTACTTATTATTCCTCGATTCCTCGAACAGTGCTACGATAGAAACAATAGACCAAATGACAATTCCAGCTATTGAAGAACCTTCCGCAAATCCGGACACGGAAATTGAAACTGAACAAAAGCCAATAATGGTTGATGTAAAAGGAGCGGTAAAATATCCGGGTGTTTATACATTATCCGTAGAACAACGGATTGTCGATGCCGTTGAAGCGGCAGGAGGTTACACAGACGATGCAAATCCGGTGCTCATTAACCATGCCCAAAAGCTTCAGGATGAAATGGTAATTTATATACCTAAAACGGGCGAAGAGCCTGCAGAGGTAATGGAACAGATAATACAGGCAGGTCCGGCAACCGGCTCCGGCAGTGGAAGTACGACCGGGAAGATTAATATAAATAAAGCGATGGAAGTGGAGTTAACCCAGCTCCCGGGAATTGGTCCATCCAAAGCTGGGGCAATAATTCAGCATCGGTCCGAACATGGGAATTTTCAAGTCATTGAGGATTTGAAAAAGGTGACGGGAATCGGGGACAAAACATTTGAGCAGTTAAAGGACTTAATCGACGTAAAATAAAGTGAAATTTCTGACCGAACTTACATTGCGAATGTCAGGAACTACGTATAAACTGATAGATGACAAAACATTTGGGGGTTATCATATGGAGCGAATTACTTGGGATCAATTTTTTATGGCGCAAAGTCATTTACTCGCATTAAGAAGCACGTGCAGCCGTCTTGCAGTAGGAGCGACAATTGTACGGGAAAAGCGCATCATTGCCGGCGGATATAATGGATCGATTTCAGGTGACGAACACTGTATCGAGGAAGGGTGCTACGTTGTGGACAACCATTGTGTCCGCACAGTACATGCCGAAACGAATGCATTACTGCAATGTGCAAAATATGGTACGCCATCAAATGGAGCGGATCTATATGTTACGCATTTCCCATGCCTGCCATGCACAAAGACAATCATTCAAGCCGGCATCAAAAATGTGTACTATGCAAAAGATTATAAAAATAATATATACGCAATGGAACTGTTCAAAAAAGCAGATGTCCATGTTGCACATATTCCATTTGATGAAGCAAAAATCGACTTTCTACAAGATGAAAAGTTCGCATTAACCGCTGAAATGCTCGAAAAGCTTCGTGAGTTAGGTGCAAGCCGTGATCAGTTGCTCCCATTAGAGGAGAAGATGCATGCTTTATTTGGTAAACTTGTTCAAGCATAACTGGATATTTTACGCCTTGTCGGTTTGTATCAGTGCACTTGCTGCATTTGAATCGGGAAGGCTTCTTTTCCTGCTTGCGTTATTGTTGGTGTTTAGTCATTATAAGCGATTGGCAAACATTCATCTGTTTTTTATTTTAATAGTTGGCATTGGAAGTTACAGCTATTTTTCCTATGAAGTTAATAAGCTTTCACTTCCGGTTAAACTACCGGCATTGTTAACATGGACTGACGAGTACAATATAAATGGTGTAATGCTAAGAGGATTCATGCTTGATGAATCCGGTAACAAAGTATATGTCACCTATGAATTGAAAACCGAAAAGGAAAAACAACGCTTCGAGGCACAGCAGCTTGCTGGTACAAATTTTATTGTAACCGGGGAGCAAGTATCCCCATCTTTCCCCGCACACCGCTATGGCTTTTCTATGGCCCGCTATTTGCAAAGTAAAAATGCAAGAGGGATTATCGAAATTCAACAGCTCCAATATTTTGGACAAAATAAAAATTTCATGCAACCAATTTATGAACAGCGCTTTCAGTTAAAAAAACATATTGAAGAAACCTTCCCGCCATCTCTTGCAGCAGAGGCACAAGCTCTATTAATCGGTTTCCAGGAAAATGTCGACGAACAATTAAACCGTGCATATCAAAAGCTTGGGATTACCCATTTATTCGCGATTTCGGGTTTGCATGTCGCACTTGTCTCATTCCTGTTTTTTCAGTTATTGCTTCGCTTGAGAATACGTAGAGAAGTCGCTTCAGTATTATTGCTTATTTTATTGCCATTATATGCAATTTTAGCAGGAGGGGCACCGTCTATTTGGCGTGCGGTTAGTGTCGTGGAATTCGTATTGCTTGCGCAGTATGTTCGTTGGAAAATACCGATGGATGATGCATTGTCACTCAGCTTTATTGTGTTTGTATTATTAGAGCCTGGTGCAGTTTTTCAAGTCGGCTTTCAGCTATCCTATTTGGCCACTTACAGCTTAGTTTATTCCAGCCGCATTATAGCCCGCTACTCAAACTTTTGGGTACAATCCTTTTACATTACGTTCGTTTGCCAAATCCTCGTTTATCCTTTATTACTGTTTCACTTTTACGAAATCAGCCTTTCCTCTTTTATCGCCAATATTTTCTTCGTTCCTCTTTTTTCCTATATTATTTTACCAGCCAATCTATTTGTCCTTGTACTGACTTTTTTGCCATTCCCGTTTGACTCCATTCTCTTTTTTATATATGAGCCGCTGCGTACAGCGCTGACAAATTTCATTCTCTTCATTCAGCAGCCGATTGTTCAAATGTGGAACCCGGGAAAACCTTCGATTATGTGGTTTGTCATTTTATACATTTCTGTTTTTTTAACTATTTATTTGCTTGACCAGCAAGCACCGTTAAAGAAAGTCATCTTTGCTTTAGTACTGCCTGCCTTTTTATTTCATGTACAGCCATTTTTGTACAGTGATCTGAAAATTGCCTTTGTCAACGTCGGCCAAGGGGACTGCATCGTCATTGAATTGCCTCACAGAAGATCCGTCATTGTCATTGATGCAGGGGGTTTATTACGGTTTGAACAGGAAACATGGAAAGAGCGCAAAACTCCCTATGAAGTTGGTCGTCAAGTTGTTGTTCCTTATTTGAAAGGTCGAGGAATCCAAACAATCGATACATTTATGCTGTCACATGCGGATGCCGATCATGTAGAGGGGGCTGAAGAGGTGTTGCGGGAAGTGATTGTAAAAGAGGCTCATGTGACACCAGGTTCGATCACCAAGCCGGTTATGAACGATTTTTTACATGAGCTAGAGAAAACAAATACAAAACTGATAGAGAAAATGGCCGGTCACAAGTGGCAAATCGGAGAAACAGCTTTTGAATATTTATGGCCATTGGAAATCGAATATGAAGGAAATAATGATTCGCTCGTTCTATTCGTAAAGCATGGGGCATTTCGGGCATTGTTTACAGGGGATTTGGAGCAGGAAGGCGAGAGGGAGCTGATTCGGCTTTACAACGAGAAATTACGTAATATCGATCTATTGAAGGCGGGGCACCATGGAAGTAAAACATCAAGCATCGAAGAATTTATAACAGTAACAAATCCTATATTTGTCGTGTTTATGGCAGGTGAAAATAACCGCTATAATCACCCGCATATTGATGTTGTGAATCGGTTTGAGACGAAAAAAATCCCATACTCGACAACGGGATTAGAAGGTACGATAGAAGTTTCTTTCTCTCAAAATCAAATGTACATTGAAAAATCCAATTCTCTTTTTATGAAATAAAAAATGGGATGGTTTCTCCTTTTAACAAGAAACCATCCCACTTTAAAGGAATTACAGACGTGTAGCTGCTTCTACGATTGTTGCAATAATAAACAATACGATGAAGAATCCGCCACCGATGGCGAAACCGTAACCGGCATCTGGGAAGTCATTGCTTTTCATCGCTCGGCCACGACCTTCAAACGGGTTTTCAGCTACATAGTTTGGATCTTGATGTCCTGCCATAAGTATCCCTCCTAATCTTCAATAATTATAGAATATTCTAACTAGAAATGCTATATGAAATGCTAATTATTCCTTTTATTGGTTTATTGGTTTGGTGTAAACTTCTAGAAAAATCCATAAATAACTATAAAAGAGATAGGCAACATAAATTCTTTTCCGAGGCATATTGAGATGTGAAACTGGACATCCTCAATAACGTAAAAAATGGTATACTTAGAACTACAAAAGTAAAGGAGGTTCCCAGTATGATAACAAAAGTATGGCAAGATTTTAAAAAGGGGAATTTCGCACCGGTTTACTTGCTTGTAGGAGAAGAATCCTATTTTGTAGATGAAACAATTAAGCAGTTGAAGGCGGCTCTTCAAAAAAATGAAGAAGCGGAAGTCATGACCTTTGACTTAAATGAACAACCGATTGATTATGTTATTGATGAAGCGGATACGATTCCCTTTTTCTCGGAACGTAAATTAATAATTGCTAAAAATTCATCATTTTTAAAAGCGACTGAAAAAGGCAAGGAAAAGATTGACCATGATTTAAAGCGCCTTGAAAGCTGGCTGCACCATCCTACTGATACAGCCATCACCATATTTATCGCGCCGTACGAAAAGTTGGATGAGCGTAAAAAAGTAACGAAGCTTATGAAAGAAAAATCTACAGTAATCGTCGCGGAAACTCCACAAAACAACGATTTGAATATATGGGTAAAAAACGAAGCTGAGCAGCATGGAAAAGCGATCACCGATGAAGCTGTCGGTAAACTGCTTGAAATGGTTGGTCCGAATATGCTCCAGCTTCAAATGGAAATAGAAAAGATGGCCTTGTATTTAGGTGAAGATTATGAAATAACACGTGAGCTTGTTGAGGATTTAGTAGCGAAAACGCTTGAGCATGATGCATTTAAAATGCTGAATGCCTATTTGGACCACAATCAGGAAGAGGCTCTCAAAATCTATCATGATCTTTTACGTCAAAAAGAAGAACCGATCAAACTTGTAGGACTTTTAGCAAACAATATCCGGACGATGACCAATATTTTCTATTTGCAAAAAAAAGGGTACCATCAGCAACAGATTGCAAAACAGCTTAAAATTCATCCGTACCGGGTGCAGGTCATTTCAGGGCAGAGAAACCGCCCATCCGACCAGCGGTTACTCCAAGCGCTCTATAGTCTGGCGGAAGTAGATCTTCAGCTGAAAACAACAGGTGGTAACCGTGAACGTCATCTAGAGCTGTTTTTAATGAAGAAACTATAAAAATCTAGGAAACAATGAAAAAAGCCAACTGTGCAGATGCACAGTTGGCTTTATAAGTTTACAATTAAGCTTTTTTCGCTAAACGAGACTTTTTACGAGAAGCCGCGTTTTTGTGAATAAGACCTTTAGAAGCAGCTTTATCTAATGCTTTAGAAGCAGCAACTACTAATTCTTGTGCATTTTCAGCACCTGTTGCGATCGCTTGCTCAGCTTTTTTAACTGTAGTACGCATTGCAGATTTTGCTTGTGCGTTAGCAGCGTTAGCTTTTTCGTTAACTTTTACACGTTTAATAGCAGATTTAATGTTTGGCATTTCTTTCACCTCCTAGATTTAGGTACGAGATGAGTATTTTCTCACTTATTTCATGTGTCAATACAACAAAAATCATTCTACCAAAGGATTGAAGGAATTGCAATACATAAATGCAAAGAATATTTACTTGACAGTTTGAACAAACTGAATTGTGGAGGTGCATTATGAAAAAAATTGATTGGAATCGAACAGATTTAATTGATGAAACAGCAGAAGTTGTCCAACATCAGACAAAACAGCAAAAGGAAACACTGGAACACGAACGTGGCATTCACATGGAAGAATCTCAACAAAATCGTGTCAAAATCACAAAAGTTGAAGTGAATGCTACAGGGGAAGAAAGAATAAGTAAAAAGCAGGGGACGTATATAACGTTGTCAATCCCTACACTTACATCAGAAGACCGTCATGGTTTTGAGCAAATGCAGGAATCTTTAATCCATTACCTGCACGATTTGCATAAAGACGTGAAAATTACGGCGGATTCAAAAATTTTAGTGATCGGCTTAGGGAACAAGACGATTACCCCGGATGCAATTGGTCCTTATACGATTGATGCCATGCATAAAAAACAGTCGGAATTGGATTCACCGAAGTTTATTTTGTATGCGCCAGGTGTTACCGGCCAAACAGGATTTGAAACAAGTGATTATATCCATGCATTGGCAGAAAAAATTAAACCTGCACTCGTCATTATTATCGATGCGCTTGCAACAAGCGGAAGTGCACGTTTATGCCGGACAATTCAACTGACAGATACCGGGATTCATCCAGGAGGTGGTGTCGGCAACCACCGCAAGGAAGTTTCCAAGGAAGTGCTCGGCGTCCCGGTAACAGCAATCGGGGTCCCGACAGTTGTGGAAGCACCAATTTTAATCGCCGATGCAATTGATGTAGCATTCAGATCAATTGCGGCTAAAATACAGGAAAGAGACAAACCGTCCGGCAAGCTCTCAGTAACAAGCTGGACACCTGTAAACGAGGAAGTCGATTTAACGAAAGTTGAGCCGATTTTCGGTCAGTGGGCAACATGGCCGACTGAAGATCGAAGACAGTTATTTGAAGAAGTATTCAGTACCCATCCGGAGCGATTGATGGTTACACCGAAAGAGGTCGACTTCTGGCTAAGCCAATATGCATTTTTACTTGGAGAAAGCTTGTTTACATGGCTTGAAGAAAAACAAAAAGCCGGCAATTAACCGGCAATTTATTTTCTGAACAATAAAAACTAGTTATACGTTCTAAGTTTTACTCTTTTCCCATATTGTATTGGAGAAAGGGTGATGTGTTTGCGGAAACTAAAACGCTTCTCATTATTGTTCTTATTTTTATTTTCACTGCCTATCATTATTGGGCAATTCCCTTTTCCAAATAATGAAATGACTACACAAAAAACTAAAAGTGAACGTCCACACGTTGTTTATGCAGCGGCAGAGCCAGTTGTCACAGTACCTGAAGAACCGAAAGTCGATCCATTCGATGTACTGTTGATGTTCACACATTCACACGAATCCTATAAGCCGATCGTCAAAAAAACAAAAGGGATGCAGGCAGTTTATGATGAAGAAATGAATATTTTTTCACTTCAGGAAATGATGCAGCATTATCTGGAATTAAACGATTTAACCCCACATATTGTAGACTTTGATGTCATGACCGAAATGAAACAGGTTAATGCAACATTTCACCAGGCATACAAAGTGGCTCGACCTGTATTGGCCCAGTATTTGGAGGAAAGCGAATATGATCTTGTAATTGATTTTCATCGAGATTCAGCCCCTAAAAAAGTGACGACACTTACAGCAAACAATGAACAGTATGCAAAAATTGCTTTTGTTGTCGGCGCGGAACATCCTGCATATGAAGCAAATTTAGCTTATGCAACAATGCTAAGTGAGCAAGTAAACCGTATTGTGCCAGGCGTTTCACGCGGTATTATTAAAAAGTCGGGTACTGGTGTTGACGGTGTTTATAATCAGGATCTTGCAACAAATGTAATGCTGATTGAATTTGGCGGTATCGACAACACGGAAGAAGAGCTTCAGCGAACAATGGCAATTTTAGCTCAGGCGATCCGGGTTGCTTTCGTTGAATCAGCAGCATAGATATTAATTGATTTACAAATAGCAGGCGGGTAGTGAGACATGTTGAGCAATTTCAGGATGGCTATTCGCTCCAATATGAAAAACCGCATTTCGCAAAAGTTAGGCGCGAAATGCGGTTTTCCTATTGTAGGTGAAGGTTCGCTGTTGTCGTTTCACTACAATTCATAGTATAATTTAAAATAAGTTATGCCTCTATTGTTCCATTACTTCAAATTGGTGGAGATAGAGGCTGTATTTTAGTAGAAAAGTAAATGGATGAATAATCTACATATGTAGTGACACCAACCCTAAAAGGGCTCAGGTGTTTTTTCTAATTAGGAGAGGAATTATACATGAACCGAGAACAACGTTTAAAACGACAAGAAAATATCCGAAATTTCTCGATTATTGCACATATCGACCACGGGAAATCAACACTTGCAGACCGTCTTTTGGAATCGACGCAAACCGTTACACAACGTGAAATGAAGTCTCAGCTGCTGGATTCGATGGATCTGGAGCGTGAGCGCGGAATTACAATTAAATTAAATGCTGTACAATTGAAATATAATGCTAAAAATGGCGAGATTTATACTTTCCATCTGATCGACACACCGGGTCACGTCGATTTCACATATGAGGTATCACGTTCATTAGCGGCATGTGAAGGTGCCATTTTAGTAGTCGATGCTGCACAGGGAATTGAAGCGCAAACGCTGGCTAACGTATATTTGGCATTGGACAATGATCTGGAAATCCTACCGGTTATCAACAAAATCGACTTGCCTGCTGCAGACCCAGAGCGTGTTCGCACTGAAGTGGAAGATGTAATTGGGCTGGACGCTTCTGAAGCAGTACTTGCATCTGCAAAAGCAGGAATTGGAATCCAGGATATTTTAGAACAGATTGTTGAAAAAGTACCTGCTCCACAAGGTGATCCCGATGCTCCATTACAAGCATTAATTTTCGACTCTGTTTATGATGCATATAAGGGTGTTATCATCTCAATCCGTATTGTGAATGGTACTGTTAAAGCCGGAGATAAAATTAAAATGATGGCAACGGGTGCCGAATTCGAAGTAATCGAAGTAGGTATTCATACACCGAAATCCGTACCACAAGCTGAATTGACAGTTGGTGATGTAGGTTATTTAACAGCATCAATTAAAAATGTTCAGGACACACGTGTAGGTGATACGGTAACTTTCGCGGGCAGCCGTGCTGCTACAGAGCCGCTTCCAGGTTACCGTAAACTAAATCCGATGGTATATTGCGGTCTATATCCAATTGACACAGCAAAATACAACGATTTACGTGAAGCACTTGAAAAACTGGAGTTAAACGACTCTGCACTACAATATGAGGCAGAAACTTCTCAGGCATTAGGCTTCGGTTTCCGATGCGGATTCTTAGGGCTATTGCACATGGAAATTATCCAGGAACGTATTGAGCGTGAATTCAACATTGATTTAATCACGACTGCACCTTCTGTAATTTATGAAGTAACAAAAACAGATGGTTCTGTATTAAAAGTGGATAACCCGTCAATGATGCCAGATCCGCAAAAAATCGACCGCATTGAAGAGCCATATGTAAAAGCAACAATTATGGTACCAAACGATTATGTTGGTGCAGTTATGGAACTTTGCCAGAAAAAACGCGGTAACTTCTCAGGGATGGATTACATCGATGACACACGTGTGAAAATCGTTTATGAAATGCCTTTAGCGGAAATTGTATATGACTTCTTTGATTTCCTAAAATCAAATACGAAAGGCTATGCGTCATTCGATTATGAATTAATTGGGTACCAGCCTTCTAAGTTAAGCAAAATGGATATTCTATTGAACGGTGAACAAGTCGATGCGTTAAGCTTCATCGTACACAAAGACTTTGCATATGAACGCGGAAAAGTAATTGTAGAAAAATTAAAAGAGCTGATTCCACGTCAACAATTCGAAGTACCGGTGCAAGCAGCGATCGGTCAAAAAATTATTGCCCGCTCGACAATTAAATCAATGGGTAAAAACGTACTTGCAAAATGTTACGGCGGTGACATTTCACGTAAACGTAAATTACTAGAAAAGCAAAAAGCTGGTAAAAAACGTATGAAACAAGTAGGTTCAGTAGAGGTTCCACAAGAAGCATTCATGGCCGTACTGAAAATGGACGATAGTAAATAATTTTTTAAAAGGCAGATAGAGCAATCTTTCTGCCTTTTATTTTTAGATGTTAGTTTACTGAAATGTTTTTTAAAAATGAGGTAGAAAATATGACCGATATTTTAAATTTTTTGCAATATAAAAATGAAAAACTGGAAAGTGAATTGAATAAATTGTTTGAACGTGCCAACTCCCCGGGAAGCCGGGTAGATGCACTGCTGGAAAACAAAGCATTGCAACTGGAGGACCACAAGCTGTTTTTGGCGTTTTTAGCGTATTTAGCGCAGCAAAACATTGAAGCGAAACGACTTTTTCAAGATGTTCTGCGTCTGCCGAAGCATCAATTCGAAGCGAAATATGAAATGAACTGGGCACAAGTCATCAAATTGAGTGTCACATTTTTTACAATTTTACGCGATAATGACCTGAATAGTTACAAACAATTTATCGGCTAGCTTGTAACAACCAGTAACAGTTCGCTATAATGATGAAATGAGTAAAGGTAATAAATGATAGGGGGGCAAGTAGTCGATGAATGAAGAACAACGACTAGCTAGTCAGCAGATTAAACAACCTAAAGAAGAAAAAGACTATAGTAAATATTTCGAGAAAGTATTTACGGCTCCTTCACTAAAAGACGCGAAAAAACGCGGTAAAGAAGAAGTAAAGTACCATAAAGATTTTGATATCGAAGAAAAATATTTAGGAATGGGACAGGATCGTAAGTTTTATATTCGAACATACGGCTGTCAAATGAATGAGCACGATACTGAAGTAATGGCTGGTATTTTCATGCAGCTTGGCTATACACCGACCGAAATGATTGAAGAAGCGGATGTCGTTTTACTAAACACATGCGCAATCCGTGAAAATGCGGAAAATAAAGTATTTGGTGAGCTAGGCTTCCTGTTAAAATATAAACGTAAAAATCCGGAAATGCTAATTGGTGTTTGTGGATGTATGTCGCAAGAAGAATCTGTCGTGAACAAAATATTAAAACAGTATCAGCATGTTGATATGGTGTTCGGGACACATAATATCCACCGATTACCGAATATTTTACACGATGCTTATATGTCTAAGGAAATGGTTGTCGAAGTATGGTCAAAAGAAGGTGATGTTATCGAAAACCTTCCGAAAAAACGTATTGGTTCGATTAAAGCTTGGGTGAATATTATGTACGGCTGCGACAAGTTCTGTACATATTGTATCGTTCCATATACACGAGGCAAGGAACGTTCACGCCGCCCTGAAGAAATTATTCAGGAAGTACGTGAATTGGCAGCACAAGGCTATAAAGAAATTATGCTATTAGGCCAAAACGTCAATGCATACGGGAAAGACTTTGATGATATCGAATACCGACTTGGTGATTTAATGGATGAACTCCGTAAAATCGATATTCCGCGTATTCGCTTTACAACAAGTCATCCGCGCGACTTTGATGATTATTTAATCGAAGTATTGGCAAAAGGCGGAAATCTCGTCGATCATATCCATTTACCGGTCCAGTCGGGTTCAAACGAAATTTTAAAAATTATGGCACGGAAATATACACGTGAGCATTTCCTCCAATTAGTCGATAAGATTAAAGCGGCAATTCCGGGAGTAACATTGACAACAGATATCATTGTAGGCTATCCGAATGAAACAGAAGAGCAATTCCAGGAAACGCTTGATTTGTATCGCCAAGTCGGCTTTGATATGGCATTCACGTATATTTATTCGCCTCGTGAAGGAACACCTGCTGCAAAAATGGTCGATAATGTAACAGAGGAAGAAAAGAAAGACCGTCTGCACCGCTTGAATGCGATTGTCGGGGAGTATTCTGCAAAAGCGCTCAAAGACTTGGAAGGTCAAACAGTTGAAGTTTTAGTTGAAGGCAGCAGTAAAAGACGCGATGATGTGTTAGCTGGCTATACGCGCAAAAACCGTCTTGTTAACTTTAAGGCAGATCCAAAATATATTGGTAAGCTTGTGAAGGTAAAAATTTTAGAAGCAAAATCTTACTCTTTAATGGGTGAGTTTGTAGAAGAAGTGACAAAAGAGGGGGAGTTCGTAAGATGACAACAAAATTGTATACAAAAGATGAGATTGTAGAAAAAGCAAAAGAAATTGCCCATATGATTGCGAATACCGAAGAAGTAGAATTTTTCAAAAAAGCGGAAGAACAAATTAACGAAAACCAATTTGTACGCGAAAAGATTGCCTCATTGAAAGCACTGCAAAAGCAGGCCGTTAATTTCCAGCACTTAGGGAAAGAAAAAGCGCTGAAAATGATTGAAGGTAAGATTACAGGAATTGAAACAGAAATCGACGAATTACCAGTCGTTCAACAATTTAAACAATCTCAGACAGAAGTAAATGAATTGTTACAATTAGTATCAAATGCCATTGCAAATAATGTCACAGATGAAGTCATTGCTTCTACAGGCGGCGATGTATTAAAAGGCGAAACAGGATCAAAAGTACGTAATAGCACACCAGGCTCATGTTCATAAAATAATTAAGAGGTTATGATGTAACCCAAAAAATGCTATTTTTCTCAGAGAGAAAAATAGCATTTTTTTGCTGAGCGTTAAAAATTGATTTCCATTCCGGGACGCTTTCCGCGGGCACGGCCTTACACGAACGTCTCAGGCGTCGGTGCTCCTGTCGCTCCGCGTTCGTCGCAAAATAAATTTTGTTGTTCCCGCTGGAGTCGCCCTTCATTCCAATCAATTTTCCATAATATCCGTTTCTAAATAACGAATTTCTCCTCACCCAATGATATTACTTTTTTTTCGGGCATTTTTTGTTTAGATTTAACAATCTAGATACTTAGCAATATGTGTAAATAATAGTGTCGATATTCCTACTCTGTTTTGTTATAATTTAAGTTAGTTAGAACTATATAGGAAGGACTTTGCCTATGTGCGAATTTGACAATCTAAGTGTAAGTGATGAAGGAATGTACAATTGGTTATGTCAGATGGCCCGGCAGATTGATGCGGCAGTAGCAATTATTAACCCGAATAATGGTTATACAATAGACTTTGTAAACCAGATCTTTATTCAAACAACAGGATACGATGAAGATGATGTGATCGGGTCAACACTGTCATTACTACAAGGGCCTCTTACTGACATATTAAATGAGAATTCGATTCAGGAAAGTATTGAAAATGGACTTACTTTTAAAACATCGTCCTTTCATTACCGAAATGATGGCTATGCATTTTGGAACGAAGTCAGGCATTTACCAGTATTCAATCAGCAAGGAGTACTCCAATATTGTGTCATCATAATGAAAGATGTAACAGACTCCATGAACATCGAGTCGTTAATTGAGCTGGAACGTGAAGTCTACTTTAGCCTGGAAACAGGGCATCCGCTTGAAAATGTATTACGCAATATTTGCAGATCGGTTGAAGTAACATTCGGGAAGAAATGCCACTGCTCCATCGTACTAGTTGATGAAAATGACCGGATGATTAATATTTACGGTGAAATGTGGAAAGATCTGAAGAAGCTTGATGAAAAAGTATTGTTATTGGATATCGGAGACAAAAGAAAAATCAATAAACCGCTCATCATTAAAGATTTAAGGCAGTCAGATTATCATGAAGCATATCGGCCAATTATTGAAAAATACCGTTTAGTTTCAATGTGGAGGCAGCCGATTTTAAATTCAGAAGAAAAAACAATCGGCTTATTTACAATGTACTTTGAGCAAAGGGCAGAACCAAAAACGATTGAAATAAAATTTATGAATCGAATTGCACCGATCGTTACACTCGCATTAAAGTATTTTGATCAGAAAACTGCAATTCACCGTCTTGCTTTTCAGGATGTTGCATCCGGATTAAATAATTATGAGCGCTTTAAAATCATTTTAAGTGATTTTGCTGCTGAACAGTCGAACGGGCATTTATATATTATTGAGCCGGGAGAATATCAAAATATTATTGATTTGTATGGCCGCCAAGGCGGTGATGAAGTACTGCGTCAGCTTGCAAATCGAATTCAGAATATCTCGACATTCGAAGACTCGATCATTGCAAGATACACACACTCAGCGATTATTGTTGCGACACGGCTGTCATTAAGGGAATTGAATATTCCGCCTTTTGAAGCTGATCAGGTTTTATCTGAGCCGTATTATATTGATGGAAAAGAAGTGTATTTAACATTAAAAATAGGAACTTCATCTTTTAGTTCCATTATCAACTACATAGAAGCAGTCCGCCAGGCGGATAATGCGTTATCAAGTGCCCTTAAAGTAACGGGCACTGTTATTAAGAATTTTAATATGGGTTTAATTGAGTCTGTCGAACAAGAGATGAATGTACTGGCTCATTTTACGCGAGGTTTAAAAAATAGTGAATTTTTCCCGATGCTTCAGCCGAAAGTAAACTTGATGACTGGGGAAATCGAAAGTTTTGAGGCACTGGCACGCTGGAATTCGGCGGATTTAGGTTTTGTCTCTCCAACGTTATTTATTCCGGTTGCAGAAAATACCGGCAATATTTATAAAGTTGATCTCGAAATTTTTAAAAAGGTGCTTCAATGGCAAAAACAACGTCACGATGCAGGATTAAAATTGTATCAAGTATCAATTAATATTTCACCGAGTCATTTTTATAATCCGGCATTTGTGGAAAGTTCCATTGCCCTTATAGAAAGTTATAAAATAGATCCGAAATTTATAAAATTTGAAATAACCGAAAGTGTCGAACTGGAAGATGTCTTAAGGGCCAAAAAAATAATCGATGAGCTGCAACAGCTTGGTATTGAAACCTCAATTGATGATTTTGGTGTTGGTTATTCATCACTTAGTTATTTGCAGGAACTGCCGTTTAATGAAATTAAAATCGATAAAAGTTTTGTCGATGATTTAGCGAATCCGCGGATGAATGCCGTCATAAAAACCATTATTCAGCTTTCTGATAACTTGAACATGGTGTCGGTAGCAGAAGGAATCGAAACAGAAGAACAGCATCTTGAGCTGAAGCGATTAGGATGTCAGGTCGGGCAAGGGTATTATTATTATAAACCAATGCCGATTAAACAAATTAATCAACTACTGGATAACGAAATAAAAATTTCTTTCAGCAAATGAAACTCTCAGTGAAATAAAAATATGGGCTAAACAACAAAGCACTATGTAGGCCATATCCCGCTTACGGGTACAACAGCACTGAGCAACATTTGAGCGAAGCAATAGGAAAAGCGCTACTACAATAAAGGATTGTGGTAGTTTTTCTTTTCTAAAAACTCATTTCACCCTTTAGGCACCTGCCGCATACAATAAGTCGAGCAGTTGAAGAAAGGAGAGATGTTCGGTGAAGCGTTTACGTCAAATTGTGACGAAAGCAGTTATTGCGAAAGGGAAGAAGCGTACCGAATGTGTAGAAACGCTCTGTCCACCGAATGCGCCAACGAGCATATTAGGTTGCTGGGTAATTAATCATCAATACCAAGCGAAACGTAATGGTAAATTTGTTGAGGTGACAGGGAAGTTTGATGTGAATGTTTGGTATGCATATAACAATCATTCAAAAACGGCAGTGCATACAGAGACAATTTCCTATAAGGATCGTGTCAAACTGTCATTCCGTGATGGAGAAGAAGTTGATTCAAATGATGTAAAAGTCCGTGTATTACAAGCGCCGAATTGTATTGAGGCAATTATTACAAAGCAAGGCGACAAAATTCAAGTGACGGTTGAGCGCGAATTTTTAGTGGAAATTATTGGGGAAACGACAATTGTCATTAATGTACACCCACTGGATTTTGAAGATGAATGGTCGTTTGAAGAAAGTTCACAACAACCATCCAGCAGTTCTTCATCCTCATCCTCGTCGTCATCATCGTCCGACTCTGGCGGAAAAGATTTTGGCAAAGATTATGATTCCTCTTCATTTTCGTAAAACGTCTATCTTCTGACAGCAAATGTTTAGTCGTGAAAAAATTGTATAACTCTATCGAAAACAGATGGGAATTGTTTGAAGATTACTTTCAGACAATTCCTTTTCTTTGTGTTTGCAAGGCAAAATGCGAGTCAAATGGTATAATACTTGTACAAGTTTTAGCAAGTGAGGGAAATAAACATGACTACATATACACCGATGATGCAACAATATTTGCTCGTAAAGCAAGATTACAAAGATGCTTTTTTATTTTACCGTTTAGGCGATTTTTATGAGCTGTTTTTTGATGATGCCATTAAAGCATCACAGCTGCTGGAAATTACATTAACAGCGCGTGCCGGCAATACCGATAATCCGATTCCGATGTGCGGGGTACCGCATCACTCCGCGCAGGGTTATATCGAAACACTTGTCGCAAAAGGTTTTAAAGTGGCAGTATGTGAACAGACGGAAGATCCAAAGCATGCAAAAGGTGTTGTGAAACGTGAAGTCGTACAAGTAATTACACCTGGAACGATTACAGAGGGGAAAGCGCTTGACGGAAAATCGAATCATTTTATTGCTGCGGCTGAAAGTAATGAAGATGATGAAATCGTATTTGCCTATTTGGACGTTTCAACAGGCGAAGCAAACTGCTCGTTAATTGAAGGAAGTGCAAAACAATTAATTCAGCAAGTACAAGCATATGCGATAAAAGAACTTATTGTGACGGAACAGCTACAGTTACTGCTTGCCGATTATGCGGAAGCAGGAGGTATCGTCCTGTCACTTGAAACAGAAGAAATGGATCCGGTAAAGGCAGATCCGTATGTTGCACATTTGCCGGTTCAGCTGCAAGGTGTGGCAAAGCGACTACTACAATATGTGGAACGTACACAAATGCGTTCATTATCGCATATTCAGCCGTTTGCCTATTCTGAAGCTGATAATTTCCTTCGCATCGATACAAATTCCAAACGTAATTTGGAGTTGATCCAATCGATACGCGGCGGGGATTCGAAAGGTACATTGCTGTGGCTTTTGGATGAAACGGTAACAGCTATGGGAGGCCGAAAACTGAAACAGTGGATGCACCAGCCGCTCGCAAAGAAAAATGCGATTGAAGCAAGACAGGCGATTGTTACGGAATTACTGGAAGATTTCTTCTTGCGCGACGAATTAACGACACTGCTGAAAAATGTATATGATTTAGAGCGTCTGGCAGGGCGTGTAGCATTTGGTTCCGTTGGGGGACGCGATCTGGCACAGCTTCGCGAATCATTACGACAAGTACCCGAGATTCAGCAAAAGCTTGTTAACAGCAGGTTGGAAAATTGTATGGCGCTTGGTCAAAAGCTGGACGTTTGTGCCGATATTGAACAATTGCTGGCAGAAGCGATTACCGACCATCCGCCAATTTCGATCAAAGAAGGCGATGTCATTCGCGATGGCTACAATGCACAGCTGGATGAATATCGTGATGCATCCCGAAACGGGAAAGACTGGATTGCCCAGCTTGAGCAGAAAGAACGTGAACTGACAGGAATTAAAAATTTAAAAATAGGCTATAACCGCGTGTTTGGTTACTATATCGAAATTACAAAATCCCATTTGAATAATACGGACCTGGCACGCTTTGAACGTAAACAAACTTTGGCGAATGCCGAGCGTTTTATTACAGAAGAATTAAAAGAAAAAGAAGCACTGATCTTGAATGCTGAAGAGCAGAGCCTTGCATTGGAATATGATTTATTTGTAGCATTGCGTGAACAGTTAAAAGGATATATACCTCGTGTCCAGGCATTGGCTGCCGAAATCAGTGAGCTTGATGTTCTGATGAGCTTTGCGACTGTAACGGATAAATATCGTTTTACAAAGCCGGTATTCCATGAAGGACGTGCTTTGAAAATTATTGAAGGAAGACACCCGGTCGTTGAAAAAATGCTCAATAAACAAAGCTATGTCCCGAATGATTGTGTGCTGACAGATGATAAAAATATGATGCTGATTACCGGTCCGAACATGTCGGGTAAAAGTACGTATATGCGCCAAGTTGCACTAATTGTCGTTTTGGCGCAAATGGGATGCTATGTACCGGCAGAGGAAGCGATCCTACCGATTACCGACCAGATTTTCACGCGAATCGGTGCAGCCGATGATTTAGCGGCAGGTCAATCCACATTTATGGTGGAAATGCTTGAATCACAGCATGCCATTACACATGCAACTAAAAACAGTTTGCTGTTATTTGATGAAATCGGACGCGGTACTTCAACATATGACGGGATGAGTCTTGCACAGGCAATGATGGAATATATTCATGATGAAATCGGAGCAAACACATTATTTTCAACCCACTATCATGAACTGACCGATTTGGAAAACGAGCTGGCACGACTGCAAAATGTCCATGTCAGTGCAACCGAGCAAGACGGCCGAGTTGTATTTTTGCATAAAGTGAAAAAGGGTGCCGCAGATAAAAGTTACGGTGTTCATGTGGCGGAGCTTGCGGAAATGCCGGAAATGATTTTACAGCGTGCCCGTATTTTGCTGGAGCAGTTTGAATCAACGAATACCGAAAAGCCACAAGCTATTTCTGAACAAGAACAACCACAAAATCCGCAATTAGCAGAACAGGTGGCGGAGAACGATTTGCAGCTTTCATTGTTTTCAATAGAGGAAGAACCATCAATCGCACCGGAACAACAAGAAGTGCTCGATGCATTGAAAAAACTGAATGTGATGGGTACAACACCGATGCAGGCGATGACATTATTGCATGAACTGCAGCAAAAATTATTAGGCAATCAATAAAGGAGGGAACGGTTTTGGGGAAAATTCAAATAATGGATGAGTGGCTATCGAATAAAATTGCAGCCGGTGAAGTAGTCGAACGCCCTTCATCTGTTGTAAAAGAACTAGTAGAAAATGCAATCGATGCGGGCAGTACGTCAATCGAAATTTTCCTGGAAGAAGCTGGCCTTCAGTCGATACAAGTCATTGATAACGGAAGTGGTATGGACGAGGAAGACGCGCTTAAATCCTTTTCGCGCCATGCCACATCAAAAATAGAAAAAGAACAGGATCTGTTCCGCATTCGGACACTTGGTTTCCGTGGTGAAGCATTGGCATCGATTGCTTCGGTTTCAAAGTTAACATTACGCACATCGGACGGGAATGGAGGTGTGCATTTGTATATGGAAGGCGGTCATTTGAAGGAGCATCAACCGACCGCATCGCGCAGAGGGACAGATATTACGGTTGCACAGCTGTTCTTTAATACACCGGCACGCCTGAAATATTTAAAAACGATTCAGACTGAGCTTGGGCATACGATCGATTTTGTTAACCGGATTGCACTTGGCTATTCAACGATTGCGGTTAAACTTGTGCACAATGGGCAAACATTATTGCAAACGAACGGGCGCGGCCAAGTTCAGCAAGTATTGGCAGCCATTTACGGTGCACATAATGCGAAGAAAATGCTGCCGTTTGAAGGTCAAAATCAAGATTATAAAATTCATGGTTTTGCAAGTTTGCCTGAGGTGACACGTGCTTCAAAAAACTATATGTCACTTTTCGTCAATGGACGCTGGGTCAAACATTTCGTGATTCAGAAGGCGATTACAGATGCATACCATACGTATTTACCGATAGAGCGTTTTCCGATTGTACTTTTGTATGTTGAGGGTGATCCGCAATTAACCGATGTCAATGTCCATCCGGCTAAGCATCAAGTACGCTTAAGTAAAGAACCGGAACTGTTAAAGCTTATTGAAGATACAATCCGTGCTGCGATTCGGGATGTAATCCGCATTCCGCTCGCTGAAAAAAAGGAGAAGCCAATTCGAACGCCGACTGAACAGATGAATATTTGGAACCCTGCAGCGGCATCTTCAACACAGCCTACTTTCAATGAAGAAAAGTTATCGACAATCGTTGAGCGATTATCAAGTGAAGCTTCTGTTGTTAAAGAGCCGTATGCGCCGGTTCCGACTAAGCAACAACCGGTCGTGCATACAGCTTTAACTGTGCCAGAAAGCAGTGAACAGCCTAATCGGTCCGATTTCGATGAACTTCCAACTGTTGAAGAAGACACCTTTCTGGAAGAGTCACCAATGGAAGAAGCCGGATCAAAAAGGCATTTCCCGCAAGTTGAAATTGTCGGTCAGATTCACGGGACGTATATTGTAGCCCAAATGGAAGACGGATTTTATTTAATTGACCAACATGCAGCACAGGAACGGATCAAATATGAATATTTCCGTGATAAAGTCGGAGAAGTGAATGCAAACGAACGTCAGACACTCCTCATGCCATTAACATTCCATTATGCGGCAGATGAGGCATTGCGTCTAATAGAATCGAAGGAGGCACTTGAAGAAGTAGGGGTTTTCTTGGAAGAATTCGGACTTTCTTCATTTGTTGTACGGGAATACCCGACTTGGTTCCCGAAAGGCGAGGAACACGAAATTATCGAAGAATTGATCGAACAAGTGTTAAGTGCGCGGAAAACGGATATAAAAAAATTACGTGAAGATGCGGCAATTATGATGAGCTGCAAAAAGTCGATTAAAGCGAATCATTATTTAAATAAAGAACAGATGGAAAGACTGATCAATGATCTACGAAATGCTGACAATCCGTTTACATGTCCGCATGGGCGACCTGTATTAATTCATTTTACTTCATATGAAGTGGAAAAAATGTTTAAACGTGTGATGTAATTCATAAACGAGGGGATGGTTTTATGGAGCAACGGTCATTTTTTGTCACAGTGTCAGACGGGCATGATATTTTCGTCCGTACTTATGCACCGAGTAAAGAGCGTATTGGACATATTCATATTTTACATGGGATGTCGGAACATAGTGGGCGTTATGAAAATTTCGCGGAAAAGCTATGTGATGAAGGGTATTTTGTAACAGCTCATGATCATCGAGGGCATGGTTTTACAGCGCAAAAAAACGGCATGTTTGGCTATTTCGGTCCTGAAAATGGTTTTGAACTTGTTGTTGATGATGTTGTAGAAGTGCTCTCCTTTTTAAAGAAAGAAACAACGGAACGGCCTATATTATTCGGTCACAGTATGGGCTCCTTTATAGCACGCCACTTTATTCAACAGTATAGCGATAAAATTGAACGGCTGATTTTATCGGGGACGGGATCCCCGACATTGCTTCATAAGGCAGGGCATATTATCGCGAAGCAGCTGGTAAACATGCAAGGGGCACAAATTCAGAGTGATCTCATGAATGATCTTAGTTATAGCAGTTTTAACCGAAAAATTAAGGATCCGAAAACAAATTTTGACTGGCTTACTACCGATGAAGAAGAAGTACAAAAATATATCGATGATCCATTTTGCGGTGTGATCCCAACGAATCAATTTTTCGTTGATCTAACGGGAGGCATGCTTAAAATGGAAGATGAACATGCAAATGCGCGCATCCGCTCTGATTTAAAAATACTCGTTGTAAACGGGACATATGATCCGATTGCCGGGCCTGAAGCAGAAGGAGCGCTTCGAGTAGGAAAGCTGCTTGCACGTGCCGGTGTAGAACATGTGAAGGTTCATATATTTGAAGGGATGCGCCATGAAATTCTAAATGAAAAAAAGAAAGAACAAGTAAGAGAAATAATTGTACGGTGGTTAAAAGATGAATAATAAAATCGATGTCGTGGCCATTATCGGTCCTACTGCATCCGGAAAAACAGCGCTAAGTATTCGCTTGGCAAAAGAGATTGACGGCGAAATAATAAACGGAGATTCCATGCAGATCTATCGTCATATGGATATTGGAACGGCCAAAATTACAGAAGTCGAAATGGAAGGTGTTCCGCATCACTTGCTCGATATTAAAGAACCGACGGAAGGGTTTTCGGTTGCAGAATATCAGCAGCTTGTTCGCGGAAAAATTGAAGAGATCCAAGCCCGAGGTAAAATGCCGATTATAGTTGGGGGAACGGGGCTATATGTACAATCTGTCCTGTATGATTTTCAATTTGCAAAACAGGAAGTTGATGAAGCAGCACGCGAAAACTATTATAAAGAACTTGAAGTACTTGGCCCTGAAGCGATGCATGCTAAACTTTTGCAAATGGACCCGGCAGCTGCAGCATCTATCCATCCAAATAATACAAGACGTGTTATACGGGCACTGGAAATGGCAGAACTTGCAGGAGTTTCTAGAGCGGAAGAGCAATTCAATCGAGGGGACATACCGTTATATAACCATTTAATCATCGGGATGGATATGGACCGTGAAAAGTTATATGAAAGAATTAACTTACGTGTGGATCTAATGATGGAAGCAGGTCTTGTTGAAGAAGTTCGGGCGCTATATGATGCGGGGATACGTGATGTCCAGGCGATTAAAGCTATCGGCTATAAAGAATTGTATGCTCATTTTGATGGACTTGTTTCACTTGATGAAGCAGTTGGACAGATTAAACAAAATTCCAGACGCTATGCGAAACGCCAGCTTACCTATTTCCGAAACAAAATGGATATTGCGTGGATCGGTAATGATTGGAGTAAAATAAAAAGTTTATTTGAAAATTATTAAAATTAAAGGGAAATTTTGTCCGCATAACGAATAGGTAACTATTGCATGTATTTTATGGTAAGGGAGATTGAACGACGATGAAATCGATTAATTTGCAAGATACTTTTTTAAACAATTTACGTAAAAATAATGTTTTTGTAACAGTATTTTTGTTAAACGGCTTCCAATTAAAAGGACTTATAAAATCATATGATAATTTTACCGTACTATTGGAATCGGAAGGAAAACAGCAGCTGATTTACAAGCATGCAATTTCTACTTTTGTACCGTCCAAAAATGTAGCTTTATCGGAAGAAGAGTAACAACACAGCCAAACTTGTAGCGAATTTTGGTCTGATTGATTATAATTACTAAGATGCTATAAGTATTGGAGGATTTTTGATGAAAACGATGGCAACAGATGAACTGATCAACTTACTCGATGCAAATGAAGATTTAAATGTAATCGATGTTCGTGAAGATTTTGAAGTGGAACACGGAATGATTCCAGGTGCTGTACATATTCCACTTGGCTCAATCCCTGAACGTACTAATGAACTAGACAATTCAAAATCCTATATCGTCGTATGTAAAGGCGGCGTACGCAGTGCGAATGCATGCGAATATCTGGCAGAGCAAGGTTTTGATGTAACGAATTTAGATGGCGGAATGATGGCCTATGATGGAGAATTAGAATTTAAATAATTTCCAAGAGAAAGGGAGTGTCGATTGATTCGACACTCCCTAAATTTATGCTACTTTGTATAATGAATTTTTTTCGATGGCAGGCTCCAGCCTTTTGTATATGAACATATGCGCAGGAAGGTAATGATAACAAATAATAAGTATAAGAACAGATCGCCCGCAAAAATTTCAAGGCCGATTAAAAATCCTGCACTGGCTGCCCAAACTCCATAAATTTCATGCCGTAATATAATAGGTCTTCTACCGGCAAGCAAGTCGCGAATAATCCCTCCTCCGGCACCTGTCAACACGGCCGCAACAATGACTGCTACAATCGGTAAATCCTGATGGACCGCATGCATTGCTCCTTGAATGGCAAAGGCGGATAAGCCGATTGCATCGGTCACATTTCCCCAGCGATTCCAATGTTTAATTAAATGATGCGGAATTAAAAAGAAAATCGTAATTGCTAAAAGAGCAATTTGAAACAAAAACTCCTGGTTCCATAATGTCGATACAGGAAGGCCAATCAAAATATTCCGAATGGCACCACCACCAAAAGCTGTTACAATCCCTAATATGTATACCCCAAATAAATCATACTCTTCTTCCATTGCCACAATGGCCCCGGAAACGGCAAAGGCAATCGTTCCAATCAAACTAAATACTTCCCAAGCCATACACATCTCTCCCTTAATGTCCTTTCGACCATGACAATAGCAGTTTTTCAAACATTCGTCAAAACTATTTTTTTTCATGTATAATGGATACAGTTTGAACAGAATGGAGTAGTAAAAATGGCATTTCAATCAATATTAACTGCTGAAACATTAACGCTTGCAGCAAAAGTGGAAGAAAAAGTCCGCACTTATCATCAGGAAGTGGATGAACGTGCGTTTTATAATCAGCAAAAGGTGCTGGCAGCTTTTCGAGAAAATCAAGTAAGTGACTTTCATCTGCATCCTTCAACAGGGTATGGCTATGATGATGAAGGCCGTGATAATTTAGAGCGTGTATATGCGCAAACTTTCGGGGCAGAGGCAGCTATCGTACGTCCTCAAATCATCTCAGGTACACATGCAATCACATTAAGTTTATTCGGTGTTTTACGTCCTGATGATGAATTGGTCTATATTACAGGCAAACCATATGACACACTTCAGTCAATCGTTGACGGGGGCGAAAAAGATACAGGTTCCTTAAAGGACTATAAAATCGGCTATTCCCATGTAGGTTTAATCGATAATAAGGAAATTGATTGGAAAGGTGTAAAGCAGGCAGTAAATGAAAATACGAAAATGATTGCGATTCAGCGGTCAAAAGGCTATGCGACGCGCCCGTCATTTACGGTTGAGCAAATTGCTGAAATGGTTGTAAAAATACGGGCAATCGCACCGGACGCCGTTATTTTTGTCGATAACTGCTACGGTGAATTTGTAGAGTTGCTTGAGCCGACAGAAGTTGGTGTTGACTTAATGGCCGGTTCATTAATCAAAAATCCGGGTGGGGGCTTTGCTAAAATTGGGGGATATATTGCAGGTCGCGCAGATTTAGTGGAAAAATGTGCATATCGAATGACGTCACCGGGAATCGGTGCAGAGGCAGGAGCTTCGTTAAATACGTTAGCAGATTTTTACCAGGGCTTCTTCATGGCACCACATATCGTTGCGCAAAGTTTAAAAGGTGCAATCTTTACATCTGCAATGCTTGAAGAAATCGGTATGACAACATCTCCGCATTACACGGATGTTCGTACGGATCTCATTCAATCAGTCTCATTCCAAACAGCTGAACAAATGGTAGCTTTCTGTCGTGAAATTCAAGCTGCTTCACCTATCAACGCTCACTTTGCGCCGGAACCAGCCTATATGCCTGGCTATGAGGATGATGTCATTATGGCGGCAGGTACGTTTGTCCAAGGATCAAGTATTGAATTAACAGCAGACGGTCCGATTCGTCCTCCATTTACCGCATTTATCCAAGGTGGGTTAACATATGAACATGTAAAATATGCCATTTGTTCCGCTATCCAAAAATTAAAATAATATTTAGGGATCGTCCATTTATTGGGCGATTCTTATTGTGTATAAAATTCGCTTTATTCTGTCAACTATTTGCTCATTTACAAGAGGTATGTTAGTTTTTCTGACATACATTTGACATTGTAAATAACAAGTCGTAATATAACGATAAGGGAGGTGAATTAAATGAGTAGTGAAATTCGACGTTCAATGCCACTATTATCGATAAGTATCGTCATGCAATTAACGGATCTGACAGCAAGACAAATCCGTTATTATGAAGAGCATGATTTAATTCAGCCACACCGGACAGAAGGAAATCGACGCATGTTTTCTTTAAATGATGTCGATACTTTACTGGAAATCAAAGATATGCTTGAACAGGGCATTAATATGGCAGGGATCAAAAAAGTATTTGCATTGAAAAATGACCCTGAAGCCCAGAAAGCGAGCAAAGAAATTTCCGATTCGGATTTACGTAAAATTTTACGTGAAGAAATGCGTCAAGCACAACGTATGCAAAAAACATCGATTCGCCAAGGGGATTTATCGCGCTTTTACCAATAGCGCGTAAATTATAAAAGATCGAGTAAAATCGGTACTGAACAAATTTAGGAGTGTGGAATTTAGTGGGCAAATATACAAAAGGCGATATTAAACGTCTAGTAGAAGAACAACAAGTAAAATTCATTCGTTTACAGTTTACAGATATTTTAGGAACAATTAAAAACGTAGAAATTCCTGTAAGCCAACTAGATAAAGCATTGGACAATAAAATGATGTTTGATGGTTCATCAATCGAAGGTTTTGTACGAATTGAAGAATCAGATATGTACTTATATCCGGATTATGACTCATTCATGATTTTCCCATGGACAGCTGAAAAAGGGAAAGTAGCACGTTTCATCTGTGATATTTACAATCCAAACGGCACACCATTTGCAGGCGATCCACGTAACAACTTGAAACGTGTATTAAAGGAAATGGAAGAGCTAGGATTCACAGATTTCAACTTAGGGCCAGAACCGGAGTTTTTCTTATTTAAACTGGATGCAAAAGGCGAGCCAAGCTTAGAAGTAAATGACCACGGCGGATATTTCGACTTGGCACCGACAGATTTAGGTGAAAACTGCCGTCGCGATATCGTATTAGAACTAGAAGAAATGGGCTTTGAAATTGAAGCATCTCACCATGAGGTTGCACCGGGACAACATGAAATTGACTTTAAATATGCGGATGCTATTACAGCTTGCGACAATATCCAAACATTTAAATTAGTTGTTAAAACAATTGCACGCAAACACGGCTTACACGCAACATTCATGCCAAAACCTTTATTCGGTGAAGCCGGTTCAGGAATGCACTTCAACGTTTCATTATTTAAAGGAAAAGAAAATGCATTTTATGATGAGTCTACTGAGTTAGGTCTTTCTGAAACAGCGATGCAATTCATGGCAGGTGTACTTGACCATGTTCAAGGCTTTACTGCAATTACAAATCCGACTGTAAACTCTTATAAACGTTTAGTACCAGGTTATGAAGCACCATGTTATGTAGCATGGTCTGCACAAAACCGTTCACCATTAATCCGTATTCCTTCTTCTCGTGGAGTTTCAACACGTGTAGAAGTTCGTTCGGTAGACCCATCAGCAAATCCATATTTGGCGATGGCAGTAATCTTAGAGGCTGGTCTGGAAGGGATTCGCAAAAAATCAACGCCACCACCAGCAATTAACCGCAACATTTATGTAATGAGCGAAGAAGAGCGCAAAGCAAACGGCATCGATAACTTGCCTGCAGCTTTAGACGACGCTTTAAACTTACTTGCAAAAGATGAAGTTATTCAACGAGCATTAGGCAACCATATCTATGCTAACTTTAAAGAAGCAAAAGAAATCGAGTTCGATATGTACCGTTCAACTGTCCATCAGTGGGAACGCGACCAATATATGAAAATGTACTAAGAGAAAGCGCTGGGGTGAAAACTCCGGCTCTTTTTTGTGTATATATACATATTATTTAAAATTATAACCAATATAATTGATAACAAAAAACCGGCAATAAAAATTGCCGGTTCAATATTTTTATTTATTGCCGTTTTGGAATTTGTTTTTACCAAATTGACCTGATGCTTGTTGTTTTTTAGCTTCGGCTTGCTGGTTTTGTTGTTTCACTTGGTTAACATCTGTTTCCATGCCAAACTCAGCGCTCATTGAAGAAAGCTTCTTCTGTAAACCGCTGTTTGCGAACAAACCGGAAGACTGTTGCTTTTTAGCTTCAGCTTGCTGATTTTGCTGTTTTACTTGATTAACATCTGTTTCCATGCCAAATTCGGCATTCATGGAAGAAAAGTTTTTCTGTAAACCGCTATTCGCAAACGATCCAGAAGCTTGTTGTTTTTTGGCTTCAGCTTGCTGGTTTTGTCGCTTCACTTGGTTTACGTTAGTTTCCATACCGAATTCAGCATTCAAGGAACTTGATTGCTTTTGTAAACCACTGTTTGCAAACAAACCGGAAGATTGCTGCTTTTTAGCTTCAGCTTTTTGGTTTTGCTGCTTTACTTGATTAACGTCCGTTTCCATACCGAATTCGACGTTTTTATTATTGATGTTGTTTTTATTTTTTGACATCAATATCACCTCCTGAGATTATTCTGTTCAGAGGTTGTTTTATTATTCGGTTAAATAAATTGCCAATTTTTTATTAAATTTCAAAGTGCGGGTAACAATAAAAGGACAATGAAGCTTGAGTGTTTGTCGCCGTATATTTGCCGTAACTGTTTAAAATGAAAATTATAACTAGTAAGCCGATTATTGGAAAGAATGCTAGTTATGACGGGCGATTAAATCATATAATAGTAAGAGACAAATAATTTTAATAATATAGAAGGAGGAAATTATGAAACTCGATACAATGATGCAAGAATTAGAAGCACTTGGAAAAGAACGGACAAAAAAGATTTATATGTCCAATGGGGCAAAGGAGCCGGTGTTCGGTGTAACGATTGGCTCGATGAAACCGTTCGTAAAACAAATAAAAATAGATCAGGAACTGGCTGAACAGCTCTATGCTACAGGCAACTATGATGCTATGTATTTTGCAGGAATTATTGCGGATCCGAAAGCAATGACCGAGGAAGATTATGACCGCTGGATCGAGCAAGCCTATTTCTATATGATTTCCGATTATGTTGTTGCGGTGACATTGTCGGAATCCGATATTGCGCAAGAAGTAAGCGATAAATGGATTGCCAGTAGTGAGGACCTGAAAATGTCGGCAGGGTGGCATTGTTACTGCTGGCTTCTCGGAAATCGTAGAGATGAGGAATTTTCAAAGGAAAAGTTAATGGATATGCTTGAGTATGTAAAACAAAATATTCGTCAAGCACCGCAGCGTACACAAGTGGCTATGAACAATTTTGTTATGACAGTCGGTGTTTCATTTAAACCTTTACATGATGAGGCAGTGCAAATTGCTAATGAAATCGGACCAATTGAAACGAAACGGGAAGGAAAAAAACCGGGTCTGCTTCATGCTTATGCGGAAATTGAAAAACAGGTGGAAAAAGGGCGAATCGGTTTTAAACGTAAATATGTACGTTGTTAATTGTAAAGATTTATACCTTGTTTTTTCACAATATAATTGTATAAACTAAAATTAGGAAATTTCAAGGAGGCTTATTACATGAAAAAAAGTATTGCTATCGATATGGACCAGGTGCTAGCTGACTTTTATTCGAAATTACGTGTTACATATAACGAGAATTTCGGAACAAATTATACAGATGAAGAGTTTCTTCTGACGACACAGCGTGATTTGCCTCGAGAAGATGCGAAAAAATTATTTGCTTTATTAAATGAGCCAGACTATTTCAGAGATTTAAAAGTACTGGATGAAGATGCAATAGAAGTCATTCAAGAACTGCAGGAGCATTATGAAATTTTTATTGCGACAGCTGCAATGGATGTACCGGGATCATTTACAGCAAAATACGATTGGTTGATGGAGCATTTACCCTTTATTAAAACACAGAACATTGTGTTTTGCGGAAATAAAGCGGTAATACATACCGATTATTTAATTGATGACAGCCCACGCCAACTCGCAGCATTTAAAGGAACAGGCATATTGTATTCGATGCCGTACAATCGGTCAGAAGAAGGTTTCATGCGTGTTCATAACTGGAAAGAAATTAAACGGTATTTTATAAAACAAATGGAAACGGTTTAAGGATTAAAGGGTTGCGATTATGCAATCCTTTTTATTTTTGTAGTCATTTAGTGTAACGAAATAGTATAATTTAAATTATTGGAATTATCTATAAATAATAAGGGGATAAAAAGAATGAAACCGATTATTGGATTTACAATGTATGATTTTGACAAGAAATTGGATATTAACAACGCATACTTAACTTCGATTGAACAAGCGGGAGGTATTCCAATCTGTATACCCAATGCTACAGAAGAAAACGTAGATGCATTATTAAATCTAATTGATGGCCTCGTATTAATTGGTGGAGCGGATATAGATCCATTGTTGTTTAATGAAGAACCGCACCGTCATATCGGAAGTGTTGTACGAAAACGTGATGACAGCGATCTTTTATTAGTGAATGAAGCCTATAAAAGACAAATGCCTGTTCTCGGTATTTGCCGCGGACAACAGATTATGAATGTCGCATTTGGGGGAACGATCATTCAGGATATACCCTCACAAGTAGAAAATACAATTTTACATAAACAACCTTCAAAGCGTGGGGAATTGGCACATACCGTTGAAGTAAAGACACCTAAATTTAAAGAGATTTTTAAAGATGACTCATTCCGTGTAAATACATTTCATCATCAATCGGTTGGAAAGCTCGGAGAAGGGCTCGTAGTTTCGGCTATTGCTAAGGACGGCATTATTGAAGGGATTGAACATGAATCGCATCCATATTGTGTCGCGGTGCAATGGCATCCGGAAGAATTGGCTCCGAACGGGGATGTTTATGCACAGCGCTTATTTAATAGTTTTGTAGAAGCATGCAATAAATAATGAAAGGCTCAGTCGTTCACGGCTGGGCTTTTTATTTTGAAAATAAAAAACTTGCCGATTCTATTAGAATGGCAAGCTTATGATTAATGGATATTTCGATAGAGGCCGACTACTTTACCTAAGATAGAAACTTGGTCGACAATGATTGGCTCCATCGAGCTATTCTCAGGCTGTAGACGGAAATGAGTTTTTTCTTTGTAAAAGCGCTTGACAGTCGCTTCATCGTCTTCCGTCATTGCTACGACAATCTCTCCATTGTTCGCAGTAGACGTTTTTTTAACGATAACATAATCCCCATTTAAAATACCGGCTTCAATCATGGATTCTCCCATAATTTCAAGCATAAACAATTCCTCTTCCGGTGAACCGTAAGCATCCGGCAACGGGAAATATTCCTGAATATCCTCGATTGCTGAAATAGGCAGACCAGCTGTAACTTTACCGATCAACGGAACATGAATGACACCTTGTTTCGCGATGTTCATCTCTTCCTGGTCCAATATTTCAATGGCACGCGGCTTTGTAGGATCACGGCGGATAAGCCCTTTACTTTCTAAACGAGCTAAATGCCCGTGGACAGTTGAACTGGAAGCTAAACCAACCGCTTCTCCAATTTCGCGAACTGATGGCGGATAGCCTTTAGCACGAACTTCCTCTTTTATAAAAGTTAGAATAGCTTGCTGCCGCTTTGAAATTTTTTGTGTCAACTAACTCACCTCTTTATCATGCTATTTTTCTTAAAGTAAGTATAGCAGTATGCGAACATGAATGCAAACATAAGTTCGAAAAAAACGGTTGACAAAAACATATGTTCGTATTATTATGAGAACAAATATTCCGAACATACATTCGAAAGAGGGTTTTTCTAATGAAAAGAATTAAATTAAATGGCTTCACATCAATGTTTCTACTATTTTCTGTACTTATGATTGCTTTATTCATGATGCAGGACGATAATATTGAATTATACGAACACGTAAGCATAGAGCATGGCGATACTTTATGGTCGTTGGCAGAACAATATGGTGGTAAAATGGCTAAGCATGATTGGATCAATGAAGTAAAAAAGGAAAACGGAATGCTGGATGAAAAAGTTGTTTTAGGACAAGTATTGGTTGTACCTGTAGAAAAAGATTCACAATACATTGCCCAGCTGAATGAATCCTCCGATATGCAATCGATTAAAGTAGCGAGAGGGAACAATGATAAAAACTAAAGCAGTAATTTATTGCCGTGTCAGTACGGATAAAAATACACAAGAAACATCACTAGCCCGTCAGCAGGAGGAGCTGATAAAATACGCAAAATCATTCGGCTATAAAGATGTGGAGATTTTCATGGATCAGCATAGTGGATATGATGTTGATCGAGACGGATTGCTCGACATGCTTGACTGTATGAAAGAGTGCGGCATAAAAGCATTATTTGTACAGGATGAGACCCGTTTAGGGCGAGGGAATGCCCGGATGGCAGTGCTTCACCTACTGCAAAAATATGAAGCGACAGTATATACATTGAATGATGCAGGTCCTGTCGTATTAAATGAAATGGATACAATGCTGCTAGAAATTTTGGCGATTGTGGAAGAGTATCAGCGTCGTATGCATAATGCAAAAATCCGCCGGGGAATGCGCCGTGCTGTAGAAAATGGATACCAGCCGCAAAATAATTTAAAAAACCGTGGCAATATTGAAGGGCGTGAACGAAAAGAAGTGCCTGTCGAAGAAATTGTTCAGCTTCGCCAGAAAGGTTTAACATTTGCGGAAATTGCTACGACTATGTCGGGCTTGGGCATTTCTATCAGTAAAGCGACCGTACATAGAAGGTATATTGAATATATGGAGCGACTTGAAGAGTAAACACTTGTTTTCAAGTCGTTTTTTTTATACCTTTGTAGTAGGTAGGAAGAAAGGTGAGATTCAAATGTTATCAAAAGAAAAATTAGCTCGTATTAATGAGCTTTCTAAATTAGCGAGAGAAGGTAAATTGACGGAAGAGCAGGCGAAGGAACGTACAGCACTGCGCAAAGAATATTTAGATACTTTCCGTACTACAATGCGCGATACAATCGAGCATGTGAAAGTAATTGATGAAGAAGGCAATGATGTGACACCTGAAAAATTAAAACAAATTAAATCACAGAAGAAATTCTTAAACTAACAACTTTTCATTAATATGTCACATTTCATATAAAGTATGACATATTTTATGGGACGTTTTTAGAAATTATTGTTTTCTTGTGAAAATTTGTCTACACTATAAAATGTATAAATATCGTACGAGGAAAGGATGTCACATAATGACACAACAGATGGATCAGTTAGCAATTAACGCAATCCGTACACTATCAATCGACGCAATTGAAAAAGCAAATTCAGGTCACCCGGGTTTACCAATGGGTGCTGCACCTATGGCCTATACATTGTGGACGAAGCATTTACGCCATAACCCACAAAATCCTAATTGGTATAATCGTGACCGTTTTGTATTATCAGCTGGACATGGTTCCATGCTTTTATATAGTTTATTGCATCTAGGTGGCTACGGATTAGAGATGGAAGAGATCAAAAACTTCCGTCAATGGAATTCAAAAACACCGGGACATCCTGAATATGGTCATACAGTTGGTGTAGAAGCGACAACTGGTCCATTAGGACAAGGTATTGCAATGTCAGTAGGTATGGCTATGGCTGAACGTCACTTGGCAGCAACATACAACAAGCCAGGTAAAGACATTGTAGACCACTATACATTTGCACTATGCGGTGACGGAGATTTAATGGAAGGTGTTGCTGCAGAAGCGATTTCTCTTGCAGGTCACTTAAAACTGGATAAATTAATTGTCCTATATGATTCAAATGACATTTCACTTGATGGTGATTTAGAAAAGTCATTCTCGGAAAACATCCAAAAACGTTTTGAATCATACGGCTGGAACTATTTAAAAGTTGCAGACGGTACAGATATCGTGGAAATTAATTCAGCTATTGAAAAAGCGAAACAAAATACTGGCGGCCCAACTGTAATCGAAGTGAAAACTGTTATCGGTTTTGGTTCTCCTAACAAATCCGGTAAAGCAGATTCACATGGTGCTCCTTTAGGACTTGATGAAGTTACTTTAACAAAAGCTGCATACGCTTGGGAACATGAGCCATTCTTCATTCCAACTGAAGTATATGATACATTTAAAGCTGCAAGTGAAGTACAAGGTGTACAAGCAGAAACAGCATGGAATGAATTATTCGAAAGCTACAAAAACGAATATCCAGAACTGGCTGCACAGTTTGTAAACGCAATGGAAAACAAATTACCAGAGAACTTTGCATCTGAATTACCTGTATATGAAGCAGGTACTGCAGTAGCTACTCGTTCATCATCTGGTGATGCAATCAATGCAATTGCTAAAACTACTCCATCATTCTTCGGAGGTTCTGCTGACTTAGCAGGCTCAAACAAAACAACAATTAAAGGCGCTGGCGATTTCTTTGCTGAAACTCCGGAAGGCCGTAATATTTGGTTTGGTGTTCGTGAATTTGCTATGGGTGCTGCGCTGAACGGTATGGCATTACATGGAGGCTTAAACGTATTTGGCGGTACTTTCTTTGTATTCTCCGACTATGTACGCCCAGCAATTCGTTTATCTGCATTAATGGGATTACCTGTAACATACGTGTTTACACATGACTCAATTGCAGTAGGGGAAGATGGTCCTACACATGAGCCAGTCGAGCATTTAGCATCATTACGTGCAATGCCGAATCTTTCAGTGATCCGTCCTGCAGATGCAAATGAATCTGTAGCTGCATGGAAATTAGCTGTTGAGAGCAAATCAACGCCAACTGTATTAGTATTATCTCGTCAAAACTTGCCGGTATTGGATGTTGCAACAGAGACAGTATACGAAGGTGTTGAAAAAGGCGCATATGTTGTTTCAGCTTCAGCTAAAGAAACTCCGGATGCACTGTTAATTGCAACTGGTTCTGAAGTTGGCTTGGCGGTAGAAGCGAAAAAAGCATTGCTTGCAGAAGGAATTGACGCATCTGTTGTATCAATGCCATCAATGGACCGCTTTGAAAAACAGTCGAAGGAATACAAAGAATCTGTATTACCAAAAGCTGTGACGAAGCGTTTAGCAATTGAGATGGGTGCATCACTTGGCTGGCATAAATATGTTGGCTTTGAAGGCGATGTATTGGCAATCGATAAATTTGGTGCATCGGCTCCAGAGAAAATTGTGTTAAAAGAATACGGCTTCACAGTAGAAAATGTAGTTGCGAAAGTAAAAGCACTTTAATTCGAAGCTCAAAATGTCACTTGTCTACTATGGCAAGTGGCATTTTTTCATTTCTAAATCAATCGGAAGCCTGGCTAATTGTTTAGACGATAAGAAAAAAGCTTTGGCAAAAAGAGCAAATTCAGATACAATATGCCCATACAAATAATTGGATAACGTGCGATTTTACTGAAGGAATGGTACGATAATAAAGCAATATGGAAGTATCAGATGAAGGATGTGGATGAATAATGACAGCAGAAAATAAGCAAAAAGAAATTACTACATATATCGAACAGACACTTTATTTCCTATCGAATAAAGCGGACCTTGAAAAATTCCAAACAATGCTTCAAAAAAATATTGATGAAAAAAGAGCTTCCTCCACATCAACGACTGATTTTTATGATCGATTAATGTTAAATATTGCGTATTATGTGGAAAATAAAATTGCATGGACAGATCTTGTTCGGGAAACATTCAGTTCAGGAAAAGTGCCAAGCGTTTCTTATATCGAAAATGAATTAATGGCACAGCAAATGCAAATTCGCAACAGTGTCGGAGAGAAAATGGATGATTATAAGAAAGCTTTCCATCAGCAATATGAAGCATTAAAGATAGAAGATGAAGATGTGATATACGATTATGCGTATGCATCGGTAGAGCATGCATACCGAATTGATTTTTTGGCAGTTGCTTGTGCTAAAAATGCAAATATTTTAACAGAAGGCGATATCGAGGAAACAATCAAATTGCTAGATGGCTATATGGCTTATTACACGGACCAGCTTGTCAATAAAATGACGCTTTCTTAAAAGGAGATATAAAATGAACACACCATTTATTTATTTACACAAAGCACCTAAAGTAGATGCAGATAAGCAACCGGCGATTTTCTTACTGCATGGATTAGGGAGCGATGAAAACGATTTACTGCAACTTGTTGATTCATTTTCAACAAATTGTCATATTTTTAGTTTGCAAGGGCCGATTAAACATCGTCCCGGCTATGCATTTTATACATTTGAAGAAGAGGGTAAGCCGAATCGTGCCATCTTTGATAAAGTGCTGAAAGGTATTGAATTATTTATTAAAGAAGCCATTTGGGAATTCAATTTGGATGAACAGCAAATATATGTTGTTGGCTTCAACCAAGGGGCAGCGATGGCACAGTCACTTGCAATGGTGATGGGCAATGCCATTCGTGGAACAGCAGCATTAAGCGGTTATTTACCGGAATTCGCTGCGCTTGAATATAGTAAAAAAACGATGGATAAATCTAAAATCTTTATTTCTCACGGGGAATATGATTATGATTTTCCGATTGAATGGGCAGAGCATGCCGTTCGTTTTTTCAACGACTATGACACGGACGTAACATTCAGAACTTATCCGGTAGGCCATGGAGTGAGCGAGCAAAATCTACACGATTTAATCGCATTCATATCAAAAGATTTACCGAACACTATTAACTAAGAAAACAGCTGACGGAAGGTGATTTACTTCCCGTCAGCTGTTTTTTTCGTGTCCAGCAATTGTTCTGCTTCGGTAATAGACATCGGTTTATAGAAGTAATAGCCTTGACCGGCAGGACAGCCAAGTTGTTGAAGCATTGCAAGTTGTTCTTCTGTTTCAATTCCTTCGGCAATGGGACGCATTTGAATATTTTTCGCCAATTGGATGATCGTTTGAACGATTGCATACATCCCAGGTTCATTCATTGCGCTGACAAAGCTGCGGTCAATTTTGATTTCAGAAAAGGGCAACTGGGGCAAATAACTTAATGAAGAAAAGCCGATTCCAAAATCGTCGATCGAACATTCAATGCCCATAAGTCTTAGTTGATTTAAAATCTCTTTTGCTTTTTTAAAGTCCACCAATTCAATACTTTCCGTTACTTCCAGCTTTATATAATACGGCGGGACATTATATTGATAAAATATATCTCTTATATTTTGCAGGAAATTCGGATCGTAAAAATGGTCCGGCGAAATATTGAGCGCAATCGGTAAAATCTTTTTATTCTCATTTATTCGATTTTGAAGCCAGACAAGGATCTGTTTAAAATTCAGTAAATCAATCGCTTTAATTTTTCCGGTTTGTTCAGCGATCGGGATATATTTTACTGGTGAAATAAAACCAAGTTTGCTCGAATTCCAACGAGATAGTGCTTCAAAACCTTCTACTTCAATTGTCTGGAAGTTAATCTTAGGCTGCAAATAAACTTCAAATTCTTCATGTTGAAGCCCATAAGCCAATTGATTGAGGATATCCATTTCTTCCGTCAATTGTTTTGTACTATTATCTTCATATACAGCATAGCTCGTCCCAGTCCGCTTCTGTGCATTGGATAAGGCGATATCAGCCTGGTGAATGCTTTGTTCGACTGTCATCGACTGATTAAATACTGTATAACCGATTTTTAATGTAATATAGATTTCTTTACCATCGATTATAAAAGGCAATTGTGTGATCGATTCAAGATGCTTATTATAGGCAAGGAAACAATCATTTTCGTCAACTTTTCCGAAAATGAGCGAATTTGAAAAACGTGAAATTAGTGAATCACTTTCCGGAAAATATATTTGCATTCGATCTGCCACTTGACGGAGTAAATCGGCTCCGGCGTTTCTTCCGTATAAATCAACGACCTTATTAAATTCTGAAGGATGTAGAATTGCGACTAATCCCGAGTTGCCGACATTAATCCATTCTGATAATTCAGATTTGAAATAATGGAGGTTTGGTAAATTTGTTTCAACATCAAAAAAAGCAAGTCTGCTAAGCTCAATTTTCTGTTCAGCATATTTAATGGCTAATTGGATCAGCAAGGCCAATCGGTTTAAGTAATTAATATCAATTTGCTTTAGCTCTGTTGCATCCTGGTTGAACAGGGTCAAAATGCCGCTTACTTCATTTTGAGGAGTTAAAATAGGCTTTGTCCATGAACCATGGATAAAATTAAGTTGCCAATGTTTATAAAGATCTAAACGATGATCTTTTGGAGCAAAGTCCTTTAAATAAACTGCGTTCGAATTCAGGCTAGTATTAGGAGTAATTTCTAATATATTTAGTTCTCTAATAATTTCCAATGGCAATGAATGTGTACCTAACGATTTAATTTCACATTTTTCATCAAAAATGTGGATGGCACAATACACATCGCGAATATAGAAAAGTTCTATCTTCTCGGTAATTAAATTTAAAATTGACTCCAGATTATCTTCATGATCAATCGCTTCATAAACTTCATGCTCCAATTTATAAACCATTTTATTTAACTCTGCTTCCGTTGTATCTTCGCAAGTTAATAAAATATACTGAATTACATTGTCTTCATTTCGAATCGGATGCAGTGTAATCGAGTTCCAAAAAGCGGATCCTTCTTTCGTATAATGCAAAATCGTAAATTTCTTTGCTACACTTGATTTTAAATGTAAATTCAATTCTTCAATAGATGTTGCATTCGTTCTGTGTCCATTCAAAATATTGATATTTTGATGAAGCAATTCATTCATTTCAAATGATGTAAATTTTAAAAAGTGTGGATTAGCATGTAAAATAGGTAAATTTTCATCATTTATATCAATGATGAGCGATCCTTTCGAAAGCTGGTTACTTAAGGTTTTTAGCCAATTAAATAAGCGGTCTTTTGATAGGGGTATAAATTGATCAATGGTCATTCTAACTTCCCCTTTAAAAAGTAATGTGTATTTTAACTAAAGTATAACAAAATTCCTATAAATTTAAAGCGAGATTATATTAATATAAAAATATCCCTTTTAATTGAGTCCAAAGTACTTGATAAAAAATAGAGTATGTTAACTATTTTAACGCATAAAAAAGAAACTAGTAAATATTTTACTAGTTTCTGTAAACCTTATTTTCGATATTCGTCGATTTTAGTTGTAATTTTATCTTTAACATCAGCAACTCTTTCCTGTGCTTCCCCTTTTAGCTGATCGCGCTGACCATCCACTTGTAAAGATGGATCATTTGTATTTTTACCGATTTCTTCTTTTACTTCACCTTTAATTTTGTTTCCTGCGCCTTTTAGTTTATCTGTAAATCCGTTTGACATAATATGACCTCCTAAAAGTTTAGATAATAATCATATTCCCTCTTGTATTAATGCTAAACAAAATGGATAGAAAATTCGGATTTAAGCAGAATAAAGAAATTGTTATTTTGTGTAGGTTTTGTATAAGTGATGAAGAATTTCCTGACCATCTTCTTTTATAAGTGTCTGACCATCCATTTTCATGGATACTTTTGTTTTTATTTCATCCATTGTGCCGTTGTTAAATGAAAGAATAACTTCTACTTCGTCATTTTCTTTTAACAGTTCTTTTTGGCTCGCAGAAAATGAATGATGGGCGAATAAACCGTTATCTTGCCAAGTCCCTGTGATTTTCAACTGCTGGGTTTCATCGCTGTCGTCATAATCCCATTGAACATCGCGTAATATAGTCTTAAATAAGTCGTTAATAGTAAAAGTTTTATTGTCGAATTCGATTTCAGTAGCTCGAATGGAATGGACATCGATTGAAATAGCTGAAGCTGCTTCATTTGCCTTGGAATTAATACCTGCTGCCGCCTCTTTTAAATCCGCTACCGTATCACCACATCCAGCCAATAAAATTACAGTAAATATTACTAAACTAAATCTTCTCATTAGAATCCCTCCAATGCTGTCATTTCATTCATCTTACTAAATTGTGATGAAAGATTCGCACCGATTTTGAAACAGATTGTGAAAAAATTGTAACAGTTCGTTAATTGGTTGAATAAAGAAATCCTTTACCGAAATTGTTTGCATTGTTTGGTGATGAATAACGTTCGCAACTCTGGGTATGATTAGAAATAGATAGGAATCGCTTGGCGCTGAAAAGTCCATCATCTAAATAATCGAAAGTGAGTGATTTTTAATGCGGATTAATGATGAATTGCTAGACAAACTTGGAATTTACTTTGTGTATCATGAAGTGTACAACAAATATGGCATTACTTTTGAAAGCTTTGTTGATCGTTGGACAAGAGGAATTCTGGAAATATAATTTTGTGTGAGTGAGAAGTATTAATAGATCATAAATTCATTTCGATATGATGAAAAAGATGCGACCTCGTGGGAGGAAGTGTCTTTTTTCTGTTTTCTTTTGGGAAATAGTTGTTTACGATAAAACTAACTACATAAATGATTAAAGGAGAACAGACAATGAAAGTACGTGAATTGGGTATAAAGATTGGACAATTGCCTTCAGGGGATAAAAACTGTATTACCGATATTGAAGGTATAAGTGTCGGGCATGTGACATTGGATTATCCGTTAAATGATTCAGGTGATGCTGCCTGTACCGGAGTAACGGCTATTTTACCGCATCAAGGCAATCTTTTTCGGGAAAAGGTAACAGCAGCCAGCTATGTATTAAACGGCTTCGGTAAAACAACCGGTCTCGTTCAAGTGGATGAACTTGGTGTAATCGAGTCGCCGATAATGCTAACTAATACATTTGGGGTACCAAACGTATCACAAGGGACACTCCGGTATTTACTTGAACAAAACGAAGAGATCGGAATTTCGACTGGTACAGTTAATATCGTTGTCGGCGAATGCAATGATAGCCATTTAAACTCCATCCGTCATTTTCCGGTGACACCTGAACATGCAATTGAAGCCATACAGCAAGCTAAAACAGATGTTATAGAAGAGGGAGCAGTCGGAGCAGGAAAAGGTATGGTTTGCTTTGGCTATAAAGGAGGAATTGGCAGCTCTTCACGCATCGTTGAAGATAAGGCTGGCCAAAAATATACTGTCGGATGCCTCGTATTGAGTAACTTTGGCAAGGCGAGCGAATTTTTGACAGAACGGTATAAGGTAACGGCTGTCAACGGAGAATCGACAATTAGTCCTACAGATGGCTCTATTATTATTGTAATGGCGACAGATGCCCCATTAAGCAGCCGCCAGCTGAAACGAGTTATAAAACGATGCGGCATAGGGTTAGGGAGAACAGGCAGCCATTATTCCCATGGGAGCGGAGATATTGTCATCGGTTTTACAACAGCCTGTACAGTAAATCATCAATTCGATGGTGAACTGGAAAGTCGCCAACAGATTAGGGAAGATCATGACGTCATGAACTCATTATTTATGGCAGCTGTCGAAGCGACAGAAGAAGCAATCCTGAATTCTTTGTCGCAAGCTAAAACTACAGCGGGAAGAAATAATCATAAAGTCCAAAGTTATAATTTTGTCGAATAATGTATTTTTCCATTAGAAAGTTTATTGAGTCTTTTACATAACATCTATGTAGAAGGCTTTTTTCTTATGAAAATATAATATCTATTGGGATAATATGTTTAATCTTTTTTAAAATAATGCTATTTATCTAGGTTTTGGCACTTTATAATTTAATTATTTTATTGAGAAAACTATTAGAAAAAACTTCCACAATCGAAATAAGTATGGTATTTTATAGATTATAAATAAAAGACTGAAAAATCTAAATCTTCTAAATTGTTATTCTAGACTGATGAATAAATAAAAAATGAAAGGAGAAATGTTATAAATGAAAGTATATATAAGTGCGGACATCGAGGGGATAACGGGCACAACCGTGTGGAGTGAAACCGAACTGAGCGCTCCGGATTACGCCCAGTTTCAAAAACAAATGACAAAAGAAGTGCTTGCCGCAATTGAAGGGGCATTTGCAGGTGGTGCTAATGAAATTTTACTGAAGGATGCACATGATTCCGGCCGAAATATTCTTATTGAAAACTTGCCGGAGAATGTAAAAATCATTCGCGGATGGACACAAGAGCCGATGTGCATGGTTGCCGGATTGGATAGCAGTTTTGACCGGGCGATTTTTATTGGCTATCACAGTGAGGGCGGAAGTGAGAAGAACCCGCTTGCCCATACATTGAGCTTATTGGCGGATGTCAAAATAAACGGGGAATATGCTAGTGAATTTTTAATAAATACATATGCAGCAGCCCTCCATGATGTACCGGTTGCTTTTGCCAGCGGAGACCAGGCATTGACAGAACATATCGCCCGCTACAATGACCAAATCGTCACATTCGCAACAAAAGAGGGAGTCGGTCATGCAACAATTAATGTAAGTCCGCAAACGACATTAAAGCAGACGAAACATCTTGTTGAAAAGGCGATGAAGATTGAGCGAACAAAACTTCAAATAGAATTGCCGAAACACTTTACGGTGGAAATTATTTATAAGGATCATATTAAAGCATACCGGAATTCGTTCTATCCAGGCGCAACATTTAAACCGCATAATACAGTCCAGTTCGAAACGACTGATTATTTTGAAGTGTTGAGACTGTTACAATTTTTAACTTAAAGCAGGTGAATCTATGAAAATATCAAAGGTTGAGTTGGGGCTTGTCGATGCACCTCTTATTACCCCGTTTAAAACAGCACTACGTACAGTAAATAGTATACGAAATATCGCCGTCTTTATTTTTACCGATAACGGACTAATCGGCATTGGTGAAGCTGCGCCGACCCATGTCATTACAGGAGAGACACTTTCATCAATCCGCTATGCGATAGAAGAAGTGATAGCACCATCGATTATCGGAGTTGAAATTGATGAAATTGCGCTGCTTTGTCAAAAGGTCGATGCGTGTCTCTACCAAAATACGAGTGCTAAAGCGGCGGTCGAAATTGCTCTTTATGATTTATGGGCGAAACAATACAATGCGCCCCTTTATAAATTGCTAGGGGGCTATCGAAAGAACATTACAACGGACATCACGATTAGCGTGAATGGAACAGATGAAATGGTGAAAGACAGTTTAGCAGCTGTTAAACGGGGCTTTTCCATTATAAAAGTGAAAGTCGGTAAAAATCCAGTAGATGATGTTGAACGGGTTATGGCAATTCGAAAAGCAGTAGGACCTGAAATTACATTAAGAGTTGATGCCAACCAAGGATGGAATGCAAAAGAAGCTGTAAAAATCATTGGACAGCTTGAAGATAAGGGGGCGGATATCGAGCTCGTTGAACAGCCTGTACACTACAGTGATGTGAAGGGCATGCAATATGTCACAAGCAATACGTTTACAAATATTTTGGCGGATGAAAGTGTATTTTCTCCAAAGCAAGCGATCGAGGTCATTGAAAAGCGGGCCGCGGATTTAATAAATATTAAGCTGATGAAAACAGGGGGTATTTCGAAAGCACAACAAATTAACCACATTGCAGAGGCAAATGGTGTCGCTTGTATGATTGGCTGTATGCTTGAAACAAAAATTAGTGTCAGTGCAGCTGCGCATTTTGCAGCAGCCAGCAAAAATGTCACAATGGTCGATTTAGATGGACCAAGTTTGTGCAGTGAAGATCCAATTGGAGGGGGGCCGATTTTCGAAGGGGAGAATATTCAGATGACCGATGCTCCCGGTATCGGGTTATTAATAGAGGCTTACTTAGCCAGATAGAAAAGAGAAATGGGGGAAATGATTTTGAAAAAATCTTTGTTAGCATTACTTTGTATGTTTGTACTCGTACTAGCAGCATGTGGTGATTCATCGGATTCTGGTGAAGCATCGGAATATCGAACAGTGTATTCGGGTGAAATTAAAACGCTGAACTATTTAAAAACAGCAGAAACAAATGAATTTGCATTATCTGCAAATTTAGTAGAAGGATTAATAGAATATGACCAATACGGAGTTGTTAAGCCGGGATTAGCAGAAAGCTGGGAATCCAATGAAGATGCAACTGTATGGACATTCAAACTTCGTGATGATGTAAAGTGGGTAGACCATGAAGGTAAAGATGTAGAAAATGTTGTGGCACAGGATTTTGTAGACGGTTTAAATTATGTGCTTGATGCGAAAAACGAATCTGCAACAGCGTGGATTGCAACAGTCGTGAAAAATGGTGATGCCTTCTACAATGGCGAAGTAACGGATTTCTCGGAAGTAGGTATTAAAGCGATTGATGAAACAACGCTTGAATATACATTGGAAGCTCCGACACCATACTTTTTATCGATGCTGAACTATGTATGTTTCTTCCCGGTAAACGGGGAATTCTTAGCTGAAAAAGGCGATGCGTTCGGAACGACTCGCGAGAATATTTTATATAATGGCGCATATATTTTAGATAAATTCGAACCTCAGAATGAGCGTGTACTTGTGAAAAACGATGCTTACTGGGATAAAGAAACAGTGAAAATCGATCGTATCCGCTATAAGTACAATAAAGAAGCAGCAACAGTTGCACCTGAACTGTTCTTACGTGATGAAATTGATGGTGCATTAATTCCGACATCCATTTTGGATGAATGGTTAAACAGTGACGACAAAAAAGATTTAGTACGCCAAAACACAAATAACTTCTACACATACTTCTATGCATTAAACTTTGATCCACAATATGATGCAGAGTATGAGCCTGAAAACTGGAAAGTCGCAGTAAACAATAAAGATTTCCGTAAATCGCTTTATCATGCGCTTGACCGTGTATCGGCGATGTTAACAATCGAGCCATACAATCCACAAGATTTATTATCAAATACAATTACACCGAAGAACTTTGTGGATGTTGAAGGTGTAGATTACACAATGCTTGAGCCATTAAAAGCAATTACAGAAACAGATTCATTTAACAAAGATTTAGCTCTTGAACATAAAGAGGCGGCGTTGGCTGCATTAGCTGGTAAAGCAACATTCCCAGTAAAGGTATTATTGCCATACAACTCTGGTTCACCAGAATGGGCAAACCGTTCACAAGTAGTGGAACAACAGCTTGAAAACCTTTTAGGTGCTGATTACATCGATGTGGAACTATTTGCAGGTCCAGCGACAGGATTCCTTGGTGAAGTACGTCGCCCTGGTAAGTTCTCAATGATCGAAGCAAACTGGGGTCCGGACTTTGCTGACCCGTCCACGTATACAGATCCATTTACAGAAGGAGGAACATATAATAAGCCGGAAATGGCAGAAGGTTATAACAGTGAATATAACAAGCTAGTCGAAGCTGCAAAAGCAGAAGTAGATCCGGCAGTACGTTATGAGCTATTTGCAAAGGCAGAGGCATTTTTAATTGAGGAAGCATTTGTTATTCCGTATGCTGTAGGCGGCGGTGGTTATACTGCTTCAAAATTAAATCCATTTGAATCACAATATTCGCCATTTGGTGTTACATCCGAGAAGTTTAAAGGTCAGTCTATCCTAGAAAAGCCAATGAGTAATGAAGAATTCAAGTCTGCTAAAGAAGCATGGGAAAAAGAACGTGCGGAAGCATTAGCAAACACTTCTAATTAATACGGAGGCATTTTAAATGGAGGTAGATTAGGAGATGACAGGATGTTTCTGCATCTCCTTTCTGCTTTTATATACTTCATTCGGGCGATGTTACGAATTCATTAAAAGAGTAATTGACGCAAGCGACAAACAAGACACCGGACGCATAACGCTGAAGAATTACTGAGGAGGGAACGTGTTTGTTAAAGTATATTGCGAAACGATTCGCGCAATCCATATTGACGTTATTTATCATCATTACAATAGTTTTCTCCCTGTTACGATTAATGCCTGACGAAGGCTATTTAGGCGCGGCAGCAGAAAAGATGTCGCCAGAACAACAGGAAATCTATTTAACAAATCTTGGCTTACGGGATCCGTTGTTAGTCCAACTAAAAAACTTCTACATTGACCTTATTCAAGGCGACTTAGGAAAATCGATTACATACCGTACAGATGTACCAGTACTTGACATTATTCAAGATAAAATGATGTATTCTATCTTGTTCGGATTAGGGGCTGTAGCGCTCTCACTACTAGTTGGAGTACCGTTGGGCATTTTAATGGCCCAGTTTAAAGGACGCTGGCTCGACAGGCTCGGCACAGGCTATATCGTTATTGTAGTAGCAGTACCGGCGATGGTGTATTTCCTTATGATTCAAATGTATATTTCGGAATGGTTCAATTTGCCGATGCTGTTTGATGAATACAATCCACGGAGTTTTATCTTACCGTTAATCTGTTTGGCACTTGGTCCGATTGCTTCTTATGCAATGTGGATGCGACGCTATATGGTAGATGAGCTGAACAAGGATTATATTAAGCTTGCACGTGCAAAAGGTGTGACAGAACGTACGATTATGTTCCGCCATGTGATGAGAAATGCATTCATACCAATGGCGCAATATTTACCTGCAACAATTTTATTTACGATTACCGGTTCGATTTACATTGAATCATTATTTTCGATTCCAGGTATGGGTGGATTGCTCGTAGATGCGATACAGCGCCAGGATAACAATGTCGTACAAGGTTTAGTGCTTGTATTTTCTTCACTAGGGATCATTGGGTTAATTTTAGGGGACTTACTGATGGCAATTGTTGACCCTCGAATTAAACTAGGGAAAGGGGACAGTGTACGCTAATGGGAATTTTCACGAAAGAGATTCAAAATATTTCGGAAAAATCAACAGAACAGCTGCAGGATCATATGTTTGATTTTGCCGCTGTCGATGATGCAAAAGCGGAAGAAACAGCTTATTCCAATTACTCTTATTGGCGTTCGACCTTCCGCTCCTTTAGTAAAAATAAAATTGCTGTATTTTTGCTTGTCTTTGTGATCGTATTGATTGCATTTACATTTGTCCAACCTTATTTACCAGATCAGAAATCGCCGACTCAAATTTATTTAAATCCGGACACAGGAATGCAGGACCGGAATGTTGCTCCAAATGATGAATATATTTTTGGGACAAACTCCATCGGTCAGGATTTGTGGTCCCGAATTTGGGAAGGGACAAGAACTTCATTATTTATCGGTTTTGCTGTAGCTATTATCGAAGTGCTGATCGGCTTTACAGTAGGGGCTTTATGGGGCTATTCGCGAAAACTCGAGGCACCGATCACCCAACTATACAATATCGTGGATAATATTCCGACAACGATTGTGCTGATTTTAATGGCGTATATTTTACGACCTGGCGTCTCGACGATCATTATCGCCATGTGTATAACAGGCTGGGTAGAAATGGCACGCTTCCTGCGAAATCAGATCGTTATACTGCGCGACCGTGAGTACAATCTGGCATCCAAAACATTAGGAACGCCCGGCTACAAAATTATCTTGAAAAACCTGCTTCCATATTTAATTTCGGTTATTATGCTGCGAATGAGTTTAGCAGTGCCGGCTGCAATTGGTGCGGAAGTATTTTTAACATATATCGGCCTCGGATTGCCGGTTAGTGAGCCATCATTAGGAAACTTGATCAATGAAGGACGGGTACTGATGATGTCACCGGATTTACGTTATCAGCTTATTTTCCCAAGTATCGTGCTGAGTGTCATTACAATTGCCTTTTATATTATCGGGAATGCATTTGCAGATGCGGCAGATCCGAAAAATCACGTTTAAAGAGGAGGGCGTTATATGGAACAGGAAAAAATATTATCCATCGAAAATCTAGTCATAAAATTTAAACTGCGTGGACAAACATTGACGGCTATCCGAGATATTTCGCTCGATTTATATAAGGGAGAAAGTCTTGCAATCGTAGGGGAATCAGGTTCAGGGAAATCGGTGTTAGTAAAGTCTATCATGGGTCTGCTTGATAAAAACGGCTATATTGCGGATGGACAAATCCACTTTGATGGTCATGATTTATCGAAATTCAAAACAGAGGCGGATTGGCTCAAAGTTCGCGGCAAAAAAATCGCCATGGTTACACAAGACCCGATGACTTCGCTTAATCCGCTGAAAACAATTGGAAAACAGATTGAAGAAAGTGTCGTGCTGCACCAAGGATTAAAAGGGAACGAAGCATATGAAAAAACATTGCAGCTGCTGCGTGATGTTGGGATTCATGATGTTGCGCGCCGCTATAAGCAATACCCGCATGAATTTTCCGGCGGGATGCGTCAGCGAATCGTAATCGCGATTGCTGTTGCCTGCAACCCGCAAATCCTAATATGTGATGAGCCGACAACAGCACTGGATGTAACGATACAGGCGCAAATCTTGCAGCTGTTAACAAATTTGCAGGAGAAGTATTTGTTGACGACAATTTATATTACGCATGATTTAGGTGTCGTGGCAAAAGTTGCGGACAGGATAGCAGTTATGTATGCAGGGGATATTATTGAAGTTGGACAAACTGAGGAAGTGTTTTTCGACGCGAAACATCCGTATACATGGGCCTTAATTTCGTCACTCCCTCAATTGGGAAATAAAGGGGAAGAATTATATTCAATTAAAGGAACACCGCCGAATTTATTTAAAGAAATTAAAGGGGATGCGTTTGCACCTAGGAATCAATATGCACTGAAAATTGACTTTGTTGAACGTCCGCCTTTTTTCAAAGTGACCGATACCCATTATGCACGCACGTGGCTGCTTGATCCAAAGGCACCGAAAGTAGAGCCCCCTGAAGTGTTGCAAGCCTTTTTCGCAGAAGGGAGACAATATGCAAATGACTAAAATTAATTATGAAAAACTGATTGAAGTGAAAAATATTGATATCGTTTTTGGACAAGGTAAAAAACAGTTCAAAGCGGTGGATAATGTGAGCTTCGATATATATAAAGGTGAAACATTCGGGCTTGTCGGGGAATCCGGTTCAGGCAAAACGACGATTGGCCGTGCGATTATGCGCATTAATCCGATAACAAACGGAGAAATTCTATTCCATGGAAAACCGATTAATGGCCGTATTTCCAGTGCATGGGACCGCGAAATTACACAAAAGATTCAAATGATTTTCCAGGACCCGGGCGCATCTTTAAATGAACGTGCAAAGGTTGACTATATTGTTTCGGAAGGCCTGATTAACAATAAACGGTACACCAATGAACAGGAGCGGATCGATAAAGTAAAAAAAGCATTACTGGAAGTCGGACTGCTGCCGGAATTTGCTTCACGTTTCCCGCATGAGTTTTCAGGCGGGCAACGTCAACGTATCGGTATTGCCAGAGCACTTGTCATGGAACCGGAATTTATCGTAGCGGATGAACCGATCTCTGCGCTGGACGTTTCGATTCGTGCTCAAGTATTGAACTTATTATCCAGCTTACAGGAACATCGTGAGTTAACGTATTTATTTATCGCCCATGACCTGTCGATTGTCCGCTTTATAACTGATCGGACGGCGGTCATTTATAAGGGGAAAATCGTTGAACTAGGTGAAACAGAAAAGCTGTTTAATAATCCGCTGCATCCTTATACGAAAGCATTACTGGCAGCCGTTCCAGAACCGAATCCGTTAAAAGAGCGCAGAAAAAAGCTGCAGGTGTATGATCCGACTGTCCATCAATATGAAATGGACCCACCCGAATTTGTTGAAATTGAAGAAGGACATTTCGTATTGGCCAATCAAGAAGAGCAGGCACAGTATCGGGCGGTGCTTGCCGGAAGTGGAGTGTAGACGATGGCAATGATAATTCCGAAGTCACTGAAAAAAGGCGATATTGTAGCATTAATCAGCGCATCGGGAGCAACACCGGAACATCGTATCGAACGAGCGATTCAGGCGGTGGAGAAGCTGGGTTTCCATGTAGTTGTAGGGGAAACGTGCAGAGCGCGACACGGTTATTTTGGAGGCAGTGATGAGCTGCGCGCAAAAGAGTTGAATGACATGTTCCGAAATCCTGAAATAGACGGTATTTTTTGTATTCGCGGAGGCTATGGGGCAACACGAATTTTACCGATGCTTGATCTGGAGATGATTAGAGAAAACCCGAAAGTATTTGCAGGCTACAGTGATGTTACAGCACTGCATATTGTATTCAGTCAGCACTGCGGCTTTGTAACGTACCATACACCGATGCCGTCAACGGAATTTATTCGTCCTGAAATGGATGACTATACATGGGGGTATTTCATCAACAGTGTGACGAATACCGGATGGAGTGATTATTTCCTGGAAAATGCGAAAGGCCAGAATATGAACACGGTTGTTCCCGGTACTGCTACAGGGGAATTAGCTGGAGGCAATTTAACACTTGTAGCAGCATCTCTAGGAACACCGTACGAGATTGATTTGACAGGCAAAATTCTGTTTTTGGAAGACATCGATGAAAATGTACAGCGGATCGACCGGATGCTGACACAGCTATCATTGTCGGGGAAACTTCAGCAGCTGTCGGGTATTGTGCTGGGTGCGTGGACAGATTGTGGGCCAATGGATGTAAATAACCCAGAAAATAATTTGAGTTTGGATACGGTATTTGAAGAAATTTTAGTACCTTTGAATATTCCAATATTAAAAGATGTAACATGTGGTCATGTGCTGCCGACGATGTCATTGCCGCTTGGTAAAACCGTAACAGTCGATGCGACGAATAAATCAATTCGGGTTGTAGGTTAGTTCGATGCATAAACAACTTGATCGCATTATTGCACAGTGCCCATATAAAGTGCATGTCATTGTCGAAGATTACAATACTAACGAGATTGTATGGGAAAATCGGGGCGAGGAAATTTTCAGCAGTGCAAGTATTATCAAAGTGCCGATTCTCATTGCTATTTTGGCGCATTTGCAAAAAACGAACGGCAATTTGAATCACGTTTATGAAATTGCACCGGAAAACATGGTCGAGTTCAGTATTATAACTGAGCAGAGGCAAACTCGAGCTACACTGCACGAGCTGTTACTTTGGATGACAATTACGAGTGACAATACAGCTACAAATGTATGTATTGATTTATTAGGCATGGATGCATTCAATAACTATTTTAAAGAAATTGGCTTACATAATACTCGGGTCCAGCGGAAGATGATGGATTTTGAACGTCAAAAGCTTGGCTTTGATAATGAAACAACAGCGCAGGATATGCAACACCTTTTCCGGCAAATATATAGAAGTACGCTGCTTACAAAAGAGTGGAATGCAGTTGCACTCGATATTTTGAGCAGGCAGCGCAGTCACGAATCACTTAAACGCTATATCGTAGATGATGTAAAAATCGCGCATAAAACAGGCGGTCTCGATACAGTCGACCATGACACTGGAATTGTTTTGGCAAAAGAACGCGATTATTTTATCGGAGTTTTCATTACAGAAGTGACCGACAATGACAAAGCGAGACAAACGATTGGTACTATTTCTAAAATAGTCTACGATTATTTTACAAAACAGGAGGAGGGAATTGATTGAATGCCGTTGTGAAAATGAAGATTGCAAGTTTACATGCAGCACCAGACCGACATTCAGAGTTAATCGATGAGGCGTTGTACGGGATGCCAGTCGAAGTACAAGAAGAAATTGATGATAATTGGGTCAAAATACGAACGTTTTACCGTTACGAAGGCTTTACACTAAAATCCAACTTGTACGTTGGAACTGAACCTACAGTAAACTGGGTATATGAAGCAAATGATGTCGTTACTCAAAGCTTTGCCGATGTCCTTAAAGCTCCAAAAATACAAAGTGAAAACATCCTGACATTGACACGAGGCGCTTTTATTAAAGTTATTCTGGAAGCAGGGCTTGATCCAACTTGGGCAAAAGTGCAGCTTGTTACAGGAGAAGAAGGGTATGTACGGTCAGCCTGGATTCAGGAGCGTGTTAAAGTATATACGACAAATGAAGAAGAATTTCGCAAACAAGTCGTGGAAACTGCTTTTCGCTATATGGGAACACCATATCGATGGGGCGGAAAAACGCCTTTAGGCATTGACTGTTCAGGTCTTGTATCAATGGCGTATATGCTGAACGGTGCTTTTATTTACCGTGATGCGAAAATAGAGGAAGGTTTCCCATTAAGGAAAATAGAAGGCGACAACTTAAAGCCGGGAGATCTGATTTTCTTCCCTGGCCATGTAGCGATGTATATTGGTAATGATGAGTATATCCATTCCTCACTAGGCGGAAACGAGGTCAATGTGAATAGCTTGAACTTGCAGCATGATCATTACCGTGAAGACTTGGCGACAACGATTACGGAGTGCGGCAGCATTTTTTAATCCAATAAAAAAGGGTCAACTCAGCAAGATTACTCTGAGTTGACCCTTTTAGTTACATGAAAATTGATTCGTTCAATTAAAAGTTTTTAAGAATCCATTCGTTAGCTTCTACCCAATTATTAACGCGAATGACATTATTCGGTACAGGCATTTGATTGTATGGCGTATCAAATAAAATGACAGGAATTTTAAGCTCTTCGGCAATTTCCACTGCATTATCATGTTTGTCTTCGAAAAAAGCTTCTACTGCATGCTTTTTTGCGATGGCAATTTTGTTATGACTGCCGATACATTCGATATGGTTGTAAGGAACTTTAAATTGATCAAACCAGTTTTTCGTAATATCGAAAACATTTTCTCCACGTGCAGAAATATAATAAAGCTCATACTGGTTTTGCCAGCCTGTTAAAATGCGGTGCGCATCTTCAGCAAGCTCACTCACTTCATACATTCGTGGCTCGTTTTCTTTAAACCAGGCTTGAAACTGCGCGCGGTCTACAGGGTGCGGAAAGCCACTTAAAAAATCATATTCCGTTACATCTTGTAGCGTCATATTAATATTGTACTGTTTATTAATATGTGGAATCAATGTGGCAGGACATGTAACAGTCCCGTCAATATCAATGCCGAACCGATGTTTTAAGTTTGTCATTTCCATTACCTCTTTTCTTTACACAGTTGCATTAGCTTCTGCTTCACGCTTAGCCACCATTTCAGCAGCTAATTTATCGATTTCTTTCTTCAGTTCTTCCACCATTGTTTCTTCCGGAACTTTACGAACTGTTTTACCTTTCATGAATAAAAGCCCTTCGCCACGAGCACCGGCAATGCCGATATCCGCTTCACGTGCTTCACCAGGACCGTTTACCGCACAGCCTAAAACAGCTACTTTTAACGGAACATTCAGTTTTGAAATATATTCTTCTACTTCGTTGGCAATTGAAATTAAATCGATTTCGATACGACCGCAAGTCGGACAAGAAATTAATGTCGCCATATTTGATGCCAAGCCGAATGATTTTAATAATTCACGAGCTACTTTAATTTCTTCCACTGGATCTGCAGATAAAGAAATACGTAAAGTATTCCCGATACCTTTAGATAAAATCGCACCTAAACCGGCAGCTGATTTAACAGTACCGGCAAATAATGTACCTGATTCTGTAATACCTAAATGCAGTGGATAATTGAATGCTTTTGATGCTTTTTCATATGCTTCAATTGCCAAGTTTACGTCTGATGCTTTCATCGAAACGATAATGTCATGGAAATCCAAGTCTTCTAAAATTTTTATGTGGTGCAATGCAGATTCCACCATTCCATCTGCAGTAGGGTAACCGTATTTTTCGAGGATATGACGCTCTAAAGAACCGGCATTAACACCGATTCGGATTGGTATACCTTTTGCTTTTGCCGCATTTACAACTGCCTCTACTTTTTCGCGGCGTCCGATGTTACCCGGGTTGATACGTACTTTATCGATGCCACCTTCAATGGCTTTTAATGCTAATTTGTAATCAAAGTGAATATCCGCTACTAATGGGATATTAATTTGTTTTTTTATATCAGGTATTGCATTTGCAGCACGCTCATCGGGTACTGCAATACGTACGATCTGACAACCTGCCTCTTCTAAACGTTTAATTTCGGCAACAGTTGCTTCTACATCATGTGTTTTCGTCGTACACATACTTTGGATTACGACTTCGTTATTACCACCAATTGTTAAGTTACCGACACGCACAGGACGTGTTTTCGTACGGTGAACGATTTCACTCATGAAAAATTCTCTCCTTTTCAGGCTTTTAATGTGTTACATCTCCTAATAGATATAACGATATGTAAGCCGTCACTGTTCCTTATTTTATCAGTGTATGAAAAGAAGAACAAGGAAGAAACATTATGAATTCAATTTAGACAATTTTCCTTCACGTTCGAGATGATTGGGATTAGGACGGTATCTCCAGGCACAAGTGGCTGTAAATTTAAATGCGGATTAAGTTGATAAAATTGGGCAAGTCTTTCAGGAAAAGTGGTTTTAATAGGCGAGGGAGTTGCTGAAAATAGGCTGTAAATTGTATCGTCCTGTTGGATTTTTACGACAACGTAGCTTCCTTGTTCACCTTCCTCACATGATTGTGGAGCAGCATAAAAGGATGCTAATGGGAGCGTACCTTCTTGTAAATCTACTTTAATGACAAATGCAAACAGCAAAAGAACAATGGAAGCTATTAAAAAGCGCAAAAAAAATCCTCCTTTTCTCTACAATTCAACTCGTTAATAGATTGTTAAACTATATGATTCAGAAGGAGAATTTATTATTTTTGTACGGGATATTTTGTTAAGGCAACGATTATAAAGAACATTGTAATAAAAATACTACTAAGTGTGATAATAGTTTGTGAGATCAAAAACAGATTTCCGAACATCGTCAATACTGTTCCCCACGTACTTGAAAAAACAGCTGTTCGCCATACTTGACGATATTCGCCCCGGCGTCTCATCGGCCTAATGAAAAATTGGCCTGCTAGTGCATACAAACTTACTTTAATAAAATAGATCGACGTATTCAGTACAAATAAAAATACAATGGCAATCGGATAAACAATCCACTGAATATTTTGTGCATACTCCTCAATTTCCGAATAGCCGAAAATCTCGGCTGTCCCGGCATTAATAAATTGGCCGAATGAAAAAGCAGTAATAAGGGTAATCATTAAAAAGGCATACTGCATCACTTTTCCGATTGATAGAATTCGGTATGCACCCAGCTTTTTAGGGCTCGTTAAACTATGTATAAATAACTGCATATGTGAAATTTTCATAATAATCGAATACTCCTTTACAAAGTAGTGTAACATGAAAAAATTTTGATTTGAACTCGGAAAATTAAATTGAATCTTTTCTTCGTAAATTACGTATAATTTGTGAAAACATAATAGGAAGAAGATTAGAAAGGAAGTGAAATAAGTGGATATTATTGCATGGACACTTATTATTGCGCTGTTTATTATTGCGTTTATCGGTTTAGTATATCCGATTATCCCATCCGTCTTATTTTTACTTGGCGGGTTTATCGTTTATGGGCTGTTTTATAGTTTCACCGAATTGTCGTGGTGGTTCTGGGTAATTGAACTACTATTTGTTGCACTGTTATTTGCGGCAGATACGATCTCGAATCTGATCGGAGTGAAAAAATTTGGCGGATCAAAAGCAGGTATGTGGGGAAGCACGATCGGTTTATTGATCGGCCCATTTGTTATACCGTTTGCGGGTATCATCGCGGGGCCGTTTATCGGTGCGATCATTGGTGAATTAATTGTGACACGAAGCAATCTACAGCAGGCAATTAAAGTCGGTGTTGGATCAGTTGTAGGATTCTTAACATCGGTCGTAACAAAAGGGATCATTCAAGTAGTTATGATTGTCTTGTTTTTTATTGCCATTTAATTTTTTATTAATAATTGAAGCAGATTGAAATGATGAGGAGCAAATATTTGTAAAATCAAATAGGTATCGCTTACACTGGTATAGGAAAGATTACAAACAACAGGCAATATAAGTAATCCGCAGCCTTTCCGTCAAAAGACTGAAATGCAAATATTACTGTTTTTTTCATTGAATGAGGAATCATTTTTTGATAACCTAGTATTGTAATCAACATTAATTACTTGTTCCAGGGAGGAATATTAACATGGCATTCAAATTACCAGAATTAACTTACGCTTACGACGCATTGGAACCACATATCGATGCAAAAACAATGGAAATTCACCACTCTAAACACCACAATACTTACGTAACAAACTTAAACGCAGCAGTAGAAGGTACAGAATACGCTGACAAAGACATCAACGAGTTAATCGCTAACATCGATGCTTTACCAGCTGACAAACAAACTGCTGTACGTAACAACGGTGGCGGACATGCTAACCACACATTATTCTGGGAATTAATCGCTCCAGGCGGTTCTAACACTCCAGTAGGTGAAGTAGCTGCTGCAATCGATGCAAAATTCGGTTCATTTGACGCTTTTAAAGAAGAATTCGCAAAAGCTGCAACAACTCGTTTCGGTTCAGGTTGGGCATGGTTAATTGTTGATGGTGACGGTGTAGCTGTTACTTCAACTCCAAACCAAGACTCTCCAGTAATGGAAGGCAAAACGCCAATCCTAGGCTTAGACGTTTGGGAGCACGCATACTACTTAAACTACCAAAACCGTCGTCCAGATTACATCGGTGCATTCTGGAACGTAGTGAACTGGGACGTAGTAGAAGCTAAATTCCAAGCTGCAAAATAATTAAAGTTATTTTTGTACCGAAAGCAAAGCGGCAGATACAAAATAATTTAAACGAAAACGCATGAGAAGTTTCATTACTTCCATGCGTTTTTTATGTATTTTTTTACAGTTTTCTGCTACGCTCAAAATAATAAACAGAATAGGGGTGCAGTGGATGATTGATGAATTTGTCGCGCAAATTGATGAGAAGTGGCACGGTGCTTATATAAAATTAATGGAGACAATTGATGAAAACTTGCCGCCAGGGTTTGAAAAGTCAATTGACCGGAATATGATCGTATATAATGTACCAATAACAACCTATCCAAAAGGGTATCATGTAACACCGAACACACCATTACCGTTTTTGGCGCTTGCTCCACAAAAGCGCCATATTGGGCTTTATCATATGGGCATCTACAGTAATCCTGAACTTCTCAAATGGTTTCAGGAAGCTTATGCCGAAGCGGTGCCTACAAAGCTGAATATGGGGAAAAGCTGTATTCGCTGGACCTCAACAAAACATATACCATATGACCTGATAGGGGAACTGAGCAAAAAAATGACGGTAGATCAGTGGATTGCTACCTATGAAAGTGAAGTACAGAGATAATAAGAAGGACATTAATACAATAAGTTTAGTTGTCCTTTTTTAAAGTTTCGTTTAAGCGATAAAATTCATAAATATATTTGTTTAATGTCTCAGGCGCAAGCAAATAATCTTCTTTATGCCATTGAATAAGAATGCCCATAATCGAGTTCGCTGTATAGCTTGCCAAATACTCAAGCTGCTGGTCGGATATATGCTCGATATCTTCTAAATGCGACTCCAATATAAAGGAGCGGATTGTCTCTAATAATTTATGATAATAAAGCATCGGTGTTTTTTCATCAAAAACAATCCGGTAGAACGCTTCATGCTTTTTGACATGGTGAAAAATTTGAATCATTTCAGGCGTTAGCATGGATAAATTATCTTTCGTCATATCGTATGGAAAATCGTACGAAAACTTTAAATCTTTCACGATGTCATTGAAATATCGCTCAAATACTCCGTGGACATTTTTATAATGCAAATAAAATGTTCCACGGTTAATTTCTGCAATGCGGCAAATTTCTGCTACCGTAATGTTCTCCAAAGATTTCTTATTCAGTAAAATAAGAAGCGCTCTTTGCAGGCTGTCATGTGTCTTCTTTACTCGTAAGTCCATAAAAATTTCCCCTTTAATGAACAGATTAATAAAAAGTGTTGGATAATGTACGGAATTCCAATTAGCTGTTGTTTGTACATTAATTTGCTTTCAATTATAATTTTTATTGAACAGATGTACAATAACTACTATTACCAAAGGAGAGAGTTATAATGAAATTACAGGATAAAGTAGCAATCGTAACAGGTGCCGCTTCTGGTATGGGGAAAGCTATCGCGGAAGCTTATGCAAAAGAAGGAGCAAAAGTAGTTGTTTCGGATTTAAATGAAGAAGGCGCAAAAACAGTTGCGGATGAAATTACTGCAAACGGTGGTACCGCATTTGCGATCGCAACAAATGTAGTGAAAGATGAAGACTTGCAAAAATTATTTGACGCTACAATTGAAAACTACGGTCAGTTGGATATTTTAGTAAACAATGCAGGCATTATGGATGGATTTGAGCCTGTAAATGAAATTACAGATGCACGATGGGACATGATTTTCGCTGTTAATACTACTTCTGTTATGAAGTCAATGCGTATTGCAACAGATATGTTCTTAAAACAAGGTCATGGTGTTATTGTAAATAATATTTCAGCAGGCGGTTTAAACGGTGGTCGTGCAGGTGCGGCATACACTGCTTCGAAACATGCAGTTGTAGGTCTAACAAAAAATACCGCATTCATGTTCTCTCAATCCGGTATTCGTGTAAACGGAATCGCACCAGGTGCTGTTATGACAAATATCCAACAGTCGATGCAAAATGTCAGCCAATACGGTGCCGGCCAACAGCAAAAAGGTTCCGCATTAATTCCACGTGTAGGAAATCCGGATGAAATCGCGAAATTGGCAGTATTTTTAGGTTCGGAAGATTCAAGTTTCATCAACGGTCAAATTATTACAGCGGATGCTGGTTGGACAGCTTATTAAGCATATATTTTCTAAAAGGCTCTGTAACTTCGGTTGCAGAGCCTTTTTTTCATATTTAATTTTCCCCCATATAGTCGTAAGTACACCTAAACTAAGCTACTTGTGAATAAAGTATAAAGAGGTGAGGAATAAATGAGCATGACGTACAAAAATATACTAGTTGCCGTGGATGAAACGAATGAGTCGCTGATTGCATTTAGAAGAGCTGTGCAAGTGGCACGGGGTAATGTCGGAAGTAAGCTGTATATTGTTCATGTAATCGATACTCGTTCCTTTGCATTTTCAGAAGGCTATAACTTTGATATGGCGGAAAAATTTACGAATAATAAGAAGGATCTTTTAGATTCATTCGAGAAAAAAGCGCAGCAGTCAGGGTTTACAAATATTAAAAAAATTATTGAATATGGGACACCTAAGCACGTTATCGCACGAGATATCCCTCAGCAGGAAGAAATTGATTTAATTATTTGCGGTGTAACAGGAAAAGGGGAATTAGCCCGTTTTTTCCTAGGTTCCGTATCGGAAGGGATTTTAAGAAATGCCCGCTGTGACGTCCTTGTTGTAAGAAATACTTAATTAAATGCCGAAGCTCCACATTAATTTTCGTGAAGCTTCTTTTTTTATGAAACTTTATAAAAGCACAGCCGTCTAAAAGATGAATAATTAAAATCTGAACTCTTTTTTCGTAGAGTTTTCAGTGCTATACTAAAAGCTATGACTATACATTCATGTACACGCTACATAAAGTAAGGAAGGGGAAGTGTTCTTTGCGCAAAATTACGCAAAATCGTCAGCAAAATCCGAAGGCAAAGCAACGGGCAAGTTTAACTTTTCGGATGAATGTCCTTTTCTTTTCAATATTTGTTTTGTTCTCATTACTAATTTTTCGTCTAGGATATATCCAAATTGTAAAAGGTGAAGATTATGTCCGCGCATTAGAGCGTACAGAGGAAGTACGGGTAAATACAAGTGTACCCCGTGGCCGTATTTTTGACCGCTATGGTCGTATTTTAGTTGATAATCAGCCAGAAAATGCGATTACGTATACAAAAATGCAAACGACAAAATCCGCTGAAATGCTTGAAATTGCAGAAAAACTTGCACATATCATCGAGCAGCCGACAGAAAAAGTAACGCATCGAGATAAATTAGATTTCTGGATTTTACGGAATCCGGAAAAGGCAAAAGAAAAAGTTACACAAAAAGAAATGACGAAATTCCAACTTGAAAATGAAGAGTTAGAAACGAAGGAAATCAATAAAGAATATGATCGACGAATCCGGGATCGTATTACAGATAAAGAATTGGAAGAGCTTTCCGATTTTGATCTGGAAGTTCTGGCAATTTACCGAGAAATGATGACAGGTTATAATTTATCACCACAGATTATTAAAGGTGAGAATGTTACACCGGAAGAGTTTGCCCGAGTTTCAGAACAATTGGCGGATCTGCCTGGTGTAAATACGACAACCGATTGGAAGCGAGTGCGTCTATCTCCATTGGCGATTTTAGGTCGAACAACGGTACCGAGCAAAGGTGTACCTAAATCAAAACTGGACTATTATTTAGCCCGTGAATACTCTCGTAACGACCGAGTTGGGGAAAGTTATTTTGAAGCACAGTATGAAGAAATATTGCAAGGTGAAAAATCAGTTGTTAAAAACATCACGAATAAAAAAGGTCAAGTTGTTGAAACGATGACAACTTTTGCAGGGGAGCCCGGTAAAGATTTAGTAACAACAATCGATGTGGAACTCCAGCAAAAAGCCGATGAAATTTTGGAAAAGTATTTAGTGGAATTGAAAGCTAAAGGTGGTTCCCAATTACTGGATCGCGGCTTTTTAGTTGCAATGAACCCAAAAACCGGTGAGCTTTTATCGGTAGTCGGTAAAAAAATAGAAAAAGATAAAGACACTGGTAAACCTTATATTGTTGACTATTCTTATGGTACATTTACGTCTGCATATGAAGCAGGGTCTACTGTAAAAGCAGCAACCGTTCTAATGGGATACAATGAAGAAGTTATTAAGCCGGGAACTGTCATGCTCGATTCACCAATGCGAATCGGTAACATTACTTTAAATACACTATTCAACAAGACTGGTAGTGTCATGCTGGATGATTTGACGGCATTAGAGCGTTCATCAAATATCTATATGTTCAAAATTGCGATGGGTATTGGTGGTCGTACGTATTCACCTGGTATGCGATTTAGTTTAGCATCAGGGACATTGCAGACAATGCGAAATGAATATGCACAGTTCGGACTAGGTGTACCAACAGGGGTTGACCTTCCTGGTGAATCAATCGGGTATCAGGCTGATCCGGATACCGATGTGAAACTATTAAACTTGGCAATCGGACAGTTTGATACGTATACGACAATGCAATTGGCACAATATATTTCAACAATTGCAAACGGCGGTTACCGTATCCAACCGAGAATGCTTAAAGAAATTCGCAACCCCTCTAAAGATGGCGAATATTTAGGGCAAGTTGTGGAAGAAGTAACACCTAAAATTTTAAACAAAATCGAAAACAGCCAACAGGAAATTGATCATGTTAAAGAAGGTTTGCGCCGCGTTTACTTCGGTGCGAATGGCTCTGCCCGTCGTCAATTTGAATCAGCAGACTATACGGCTGGTGGTAAAACAGGTACTGCTGAGGTAGTTTACTATGGACCACAGCGAGATAAATGGAGAACAAACACAATCAACATTGTCCATGTAGGTTTTGCACCATTTGATGATCCTGAAATTGCATATGCAGTTATTTTCCCATGGGCTACAACGAACTTTAACAATAACTATTTACCTCAGGCGAATTTGACGGCCCGTGAATTAGTAGATTCATATTTTGAGTTGAAAAACAAATATGCGGGTGAGGGCTTATCTACAAGTAAAGTAGAAAAACCAATCATTAAGCATTCTGATGAAAAGCTGGATGAGGACGAAGAAGTCGAAACAGTAAATGAATAAAATAATGATCCCGTAGTTTCTAGCTACGGGATTTTTTTAAGGGGAAGATTCAATGAAAAAGAAAATCATACATATTGTCGTTATCGTCGGTGCCTTAAGTAATGCAGCGATTTTAGCATTTATGGACATGCCGGCGTGGCTCATCATCTTAATGTCGGTTATATATATCGTAATCTTTGAAGGGCTCCTGCTCGTACTGGAACCACGCTTAGTCCGTGCTGAACGTGAACGGAATATTAAAGCGTTTCCCTTTTTACGAGAGCTGGTCGATGCTAAAAAAGCGACGGTTGCTTTGCGGGATGGTTCGGTGTTATATAATGCGACGTTTGAAGGCTATGCCCACCCAAAAGATGCGAAAACGATCTTACTTTATGTACATAAAGTAAAAACGAAAAAGGAAAATCCAACATTTACTGAACATTCTATTAAACTTATTAACATAAAAAGTGTAAAAAAGATTCAATAATAAGAAAATGAGACAATTTGCAGAGACTTCCTGTAAATTGTCTTTTTTATTTACAAAGCTTTACATTCAATTAACGGCTAAATTATATAAGCTTAATAAAATTTCACTATAGTTGGAATTGTAAGAAAAAACATCTATTAAACAAGCGGAGGAATTACAAATGAAAAAGTGGCAGTACTTAACATCAACAGCTTTACTAGGTTCAGCAATTCTTTTAGGAGCATGTGGCGGAGAAGAGAACAATGATGAAACGTCTACATCTGCACAAACAAACACAGAACAAGCTGATACGGGCAGCGCACAATTAACAGGTAATGTAGTAGGCGATGGTTCGTCAACAGTTGCTCCAATTACAGAAGCATTAGTTGAAGAATACGCGGGGGTACAGAAAGATGTACGCGTAGCAGTTGGTGTATCTGGTACAGGCGGCGGTTTCGAAAAATTCATAAATGGTGAAACAGATTTCTCAAACGCTTCTCGCCCAATCAAAGATACTGAAGTGGAAGAGCTGAAAAACGCAGGAGTAGAATATACAGAATTTGAACTTGCTTACGATGGTTTATCGGTTGTAATACATCCTGAAAATACTTGGGCAAAAGATTTAACAGTTGACCAATTAAAACAGATTTGGATTGAAGACGGTTCTACAAAAAAATGGTCTGATATTGATCCTTCATGGCCAAGTGAAGAAATCGTGTTCTATTCACCAGGTTCTGACTCAGGTACGTATGATTACTTCGATGAAATCATTTTAGATGGTGAAGACATCGTTAAATCAGCAACATTATCTGAAGATGACAATGTGTTGGTACAAGGGGTAACAGCAGACAAAAATGCAATCGGCTATTTCGGTTACGCGTACTACCTGGAAAATAAAGACAAACTACAAGTTGTAACTGTAGATGGAGTGGAACCAACAAACGAAACAATTGAATCAGGTGAATATTCTCCATTATCACGTCCACTATTTGTTTATGTGAAAAACAGTGCAGTTAAAGATAATGAAGCAACATATGACTTTATGAAATTTACACTTGAAAACGCTGGTGAAATGGCAGAAGTAGTAGGATATGTTAGCCTGCCAGATGAAAAGTATGAAGAAGCGTTAAAAGAGTTAGAAGCACTAAAATAATTTCGATGTTTAATAGTGTGGGGTGGCTCTCATGCCCCCACACATTTTTTAATGTAAAAAAATTAATCGTTTTATTTTATATAATGACTGGAAGGAGTTTTCGCACATGGCTCTTAAACAACAGGAGCAGGTAAGTGTCCAACAATTAATCGAGCGTTCGCGCAATCGCAAAGGAAAGAAAGTAATCGAAAAGTTAGTACCGTTCGGGTTATTTCTAGCAGCGACGATTTCGGTTCTTACGACGTTTGGGATTGTATTTACACTAATATTCGAGACATTTGAATTCTTTACGCGAGTGTCGATTACAGATTATTTATTTGGTACAGAATGGCTGCCATTCTCTGGTAAGGAGCCGTTATATGGAATATTGCCATTAATATTCGGGACATTTAAAATAACACTGATTGCTATTATTGTAGCTGTGCCATTCGGTTTAGGCGCTGCCATCTATCTGAGTGAATATGCATCAGAACGTGTACGAAAAATCATTAAACCGATTTTAGAAGTACTTGCAGGTGTACCGACGATTGTTTACGGGTTCTTTGCTTTAACATTCATCACACCGATATTACAGGCGGTTATTCCCGATTTAAAAATTTTCAATGCAATCAGCCCTGGGATCGTTGTCGGAATTATGATACTTCCAATGATCACATCCATGTCCGAAGATGCGATGAGCTCAGTTCCAAGGTCGATTCGTGAAGGTGCGTTAGGGTTAGGTGCAACAAAATTCGAAGTAGCAGTTAAAGTTGTTCTGCCAACCGCATTATCAGGAATTGTCGCTTCTGTCGTATTAGGTATTTCCCGGGCAATAGGTGAGACGATGATTGTTTCCTTGGCAGGGGGATCTACACCAAAATTCGACTTTGGCTTTACGGATTCGATTCAAACGATGACAGCCTATATCGTGCAAGTTACGACAGGTGATGCCGGTTATGGGACAACAATTTACTACTCAATTTATGCGGTAGGATTCACGTTATTTATTTTCACGCTAGCAATGAATTTACTCGCAACATATATTTCAAAACGCTTCCGAGAGGAGTATTAAAATGCGCTATATTCAAGAAGATTTAGTAATGAAGCGAATGAATAAACGCCTCATTTCTAATAAATTATGGAAGATTATTTTCATTCTTGCCACGAGTTTTGCCCTTGTTTCATTAGGTATGCTGCTTTATCGAATTTTGACGCAGGGACTTGGTTTTTTAGATATAGATTTCATTACAAACTTCGCGTCACGTATTCCTGAAAATGCAGGGATTAAAGCCGCATTGGTTGGATCTTTATGGCTGATGAGCGTAGTTGCTCCTGTCTCAATTATTTTAGGTGTGAGTACAGCGCTATATTTGGAAGAATACGCAAAGCAAAATAAGTTGAATGACTTTATCCGCATCAATATTTCTAACTTGGCAGGGGTACCATCAATTGTTTTCGGTTTGCTGGGATTAACAATTTTCGTACGTCTGTTTGGCTTTGAAAAAAGTATTTTGGCGGCAGGTTTGACGATGAGCTTACTAATATTGCCGGTTATTATTGTGGCTGCACAAGAAGCAATCCGCGCGGTACCTAATGAACAGCGGGAAGCTTCATATGGAATGGGTGCGACGAAATGGCAAACGATTGTCCGGGTTGTTCTGCCAGCTGCTATTCCGGGAATTTTAACAGGAAGTATTTTAGCGTTATCTCGGGCAATTGGTGAAACAGCACCATTAGTAGTAATCGGAATTCCAGTTATATTACAATTTTTACCAACAGGTTATCTTGATACATTTACCGCATTGCCGATGCAGATTTTCGACTGGGCAAAACGTCCGCAAGAAGCGTTCCAGTATGTGGCTTCAGCAGGAATTATCGTATTAATGATTTTCTTATTAACGATGAATTCCATTGCCATCTTTATTCGAAATAAATTCCAAAAAAGATATTAGGAGTGAAATGGAATGGTTCAACTATTAACGAAAAATAATGTGCGTCAACCTGCAATGGGCATCGAACCGAATCAAGGGAATGTCATGCAGTCTAATAACTTTAATTTATGGTATGGGGATCACCATGCTTTAAAAGATATCAATCTGGAAATGAAGGAAAATGAAGTAACGGCAATTATCGGTCCTTCTGGATGCGGGAAATCGACCTATATAAAAGCATTGAATCGAATGGTTGAACTTGTGCCGATCGTACGTACATCAGGTGAAATCAATTACCGTGGCCGCAATATTTTTTCGAACGGCTATGAAGTGGAAGAACTACGCACGAAAGTCGGCATGGTATTCCAAAAACCGAACCCGTTTCCGAAATCAATTTATGATAATATCGCATACGGTCCACGTATTCATGGGATTAAAAATAAAAAAATTCTGGATGAGATTGTAGAAAAGTCACTACGTGGTGCAGCCATTTGGGATGAAGTAAAAGACCGCTTAAACCAGAATGCCTATGGTTTATCAGGTGGTCAACAGCAGCGTATTTGTATCGCACGTTGCCTGGCAATCGAACCGGATGTCATTTTAATGGATGAACCGACATCGGCGCTTGACCCGATTTCTACATTAAAAGTAGAAGAGCTTGTACAGCAGATGAAAGAACAGTATTCGATTGTCATCGTGACACATAACATGCAGCAGGCAGCGCGTATTTCCGACAAAACGGCCTTCTTCCTGAACGGTGAGGTCGTGGAGTTTGATAAAACAGATATCATTTTCTCGACACCATCAGATCAGCGTACCGAAGACTATATTTCCGGCCGATTTGGATAATGAGAAAAGGAGAATGATAAGATGATTCGCGAACGTTTTGAACAAGATCTAATAGCGGTACAGCAAGATTTAATGGAGCTGTGTGATTTAAGTATTCATGCATTACAGGAGTCTTTTAAAGCCTTTTTGAAAAAGGATATTGATTTAGCGTTGCAGGTAATTGATACCGACCCGAAGATTAATCGGTTGGAAGAATTGATCAATGACCGAGTGATTTTACTGATTGCAAAACAGCAGCCTGTTGCAACAGATTTACGTCGCTTAATCGTTATCATCAAAGCAGCATCAGACATGGAGCGAATCGGAGATCATGCGGTCAATATCGCAAAGGAATCTATTCGAATTGGAAAAGCGCCATTTGTCACGAGCGTGGAGCCGATTGAGGAAATGTTCCATAAAACGATCTTAATGCTGCGTCAAATTGTCGATGCCTTTATAGAGGAAAATACAATAAAGGCAAAAGAAATTGCAAATCTTGATGATGAAGTCGACGAATTAACAGGCAATACACTCAGTAACTTAATGAAGCTCTCCGTTTCCAATGAACATGTGGCGCAAGTAACAAGTTTATCATACGTATGCCGCTGTATTGAACGTGCGGCAGACCACGCAACAAATATTGCCGAGCATTTATTCTACCTTGTAAAAGGGAAACATTATGAGCTGAATAATTAAATGTCCAAAGTATAGGGAGGAAACTTCTTATACTTTTTTTGTTTTTAACTTTATTTCAACAATTTGTTTATGAATAATTTATGAAATGAAAGGGTACATGGTACAATAAAGGTAATTCAAATAAGTTACGTACTTATTTATGTATAAAGGGGTAGACAGCATGTTAAAAACAATTGTATTTGACCAATTAAAGCAAGCAATGAAAAACAAAGATGCGTTAGCTAAAGGAGTATTGACTTTAGTGAAGTCCGCATTGGATGCTGCAGAAAAGGAAAAGGGCGCGGAATTGACGCCACAGGAAGAAACTGCTGTCATTAATCGTGAAATTAAGCAGACAAACCAATCACTGGAAGGTGCAAAGCAAGCGGATCGTTCAGACTTAATTGAAAAAGAAGAAGCAAAATTAGTTATTTTAAAAAGCTTTTTACCAAAGCAGTTGACTGAAGAAGAAATCTCAGCTGAGCTTCAGGCAGCGGGTATTACTTCAGGCATGAATATGGGAGATGCAATGAAAATTGCAAAGCCATTATTAGATGGAAAAGCAGATGGAGCGACCATTTCAAAAGTTGTCAAAACGCTCATTTCCTAAATTAAAAATCTATGAAAAGGAGGTGTGCCGCAATTATTTGGCGATCACGTCCTTTTCGCTATATTTCTAAAAGTATACTATATACAATTCAAAAGGAATTAGAATAGGGAGGATTAAAATGACCTTACATGAACAGATTAAACTGTATGTACCTTACAATGAACAGGAAGCAAAGGATCGGGACATCATTTTACGTGCAATGGCTACTTTATCGGATGTCTTGACACGAAACAATGAAGTTCTGCATTTTACAGCCTCTGCATTTGTGTTCAACCCGGACCGTACCCGCGTATTAATGGCTCATCATAATATTTATAATTCATGGGGCTGGATGGGCGGTCATGCAGATGGGGATCCGGACTTATTTAATGTAGCCAAAAAAGAGCTGATGGAAGAAGCAGGTCTTCCAGTTGCAAAAGAAATCCAGGAAGATATTATTTCGCTTGATATCCTGCCTGTTATCGGTCATATGAAGAACGGGAAATATGTTGCGGCACATTTACATTTCAATGTGACTTATATATTTGAAGTAGAAGATGAAGCAACGTTTAAAGCGAAGCTCGACGAAAACAGTGAAGTCGGCTGGATTGAGATGGGCGAAGTTGCTGAGAAATGTTCAGAAGCGCATATGATTCCAATCTATGAGAAAATTATTGAGAAGGTAAAAAAAATCGGCTGTTAAAATGTAATTTAATAATGCAGCTTTTCAAAACTTCATGCCATGGGATGAAGTTTTTTCGTACGAAGATTTTCTGGATACAACTGGCTGATGTACAGAAAAACACAAACGATTGCTGAAAATGAAATAATTTCACAAAATTAAACAGCCGTGTGCTAAAATAACGTTGTATAAACAAAAGGGAGGCTATTTTCAAATGGCGAAAAAAGTAAAAGAATATAAAATTAACCCAGACCGAGTGGAAGAAGCATTATTAGTTCAAAACCGTATGCTTATTGAATTATTCGTTCAAGTTTTAGATGAGCAATTAGTAATTGAACGTCCTATCTTACACGAACGTTTAGAAAACTTAATCGAGCTTTCAGATAACGATCGTGATTTAAAAGATACTTTACACGCTTTAACTCAAAAATTATAATTACATACATTTTTGTGTGGTGCGGTATCCTAGAGATACCGCTTTTTTTTATGTAGAAAAATTCGCGCGCAGTTTAAATTACTACTTTTTAATTTTGATTTTCGCTATACTATCGGTATTGATTTGAAAACAGATGGAGGGGTTTCACATGACAAATGAATATAAGACTGTTTTAACCGATGAAATTCTTCATTTTTTATATCGTAACGCATCTTTTCAAGCTTTAGATGAAAATCAGCAGCAACAGTTTCTCGAGAAATTTGGTCAACAACCATTATTCATAGAGGTTATCGAAATTGCAATTGCACTTGAAGAAATGATTGCAGAAGTGGAAGCAACGATACCAAAAATACAGGATAAAGATTATTTATTCCCGATTGAGCAACAAAAGCAAATGCTGAAAGATCGGACGGTTATTGATGGAAATGTATTGTATGTTCCGTTTGATGAGGTGAACAACCTTTATTCGCCGATGATTGTCATCTTACAGCAATCTGACGCCATGCAGGAGTTTGAAATCTTTACAAAAGGGACTATATTCCCGTTATTTAATTTATGTGCTGTCCAGAAGAGGGATTTAATCATCCTTCCGTTTAGTAATAAACCGGCTCAACCGTTTCTTTTTAGAAATGGAACAATTGATATTGAATTGTTCGACCAATTTTTGCAGCAGTATTTAACTGGAGACGCTCAAATTATGCCGGCAATAGAAAAGGCGATTGAATTCTTTACTCATGATAATATCGATAATCAGCGGGATCTCATGATTATTACGGATAATCAATTTACCGATTTCCATAAATTGAATCAACAAGTTACAGCAGAGAATATGCAGGAGCTTGATATTGACCTGGCCGTCATCGCAATGAGCGAGGCGGATTTTGAAAAACAGCCGATTGCATATGCTGACAAAGTATTTTTTGCAAACGATTAATAGATTTTATTTACGAATCCGTTACGGGTTCGTTTTTTTATTGGTCGGATTTTTGTTATAGACAAGGGATTTTAAAAGGGGATGCGGAATATTTAAAGAAAGAATATATAAATAGAGAGAAATGGAGTGTTTCGTTCAATGTATACAGCCTATTGCAGAACCGTCCAAAGTTCAATGCGTGTCGGTATGAAGCTTATGAACTGGAGAAAACCAGAATTACTCCAAGGGGAAAACAGTCTTGAAAGATTGCCGGACCTTGTGAAAAGTTTGAATTTAAATATGCTTTTAGTGATTACCGACGAAGGAATTCACAAGCTGGGGCTTATGGATACGTTATTAGATGGCTTACAGGAGCAAAATATTGCATTTGTTGTCTATAATAAAACAGTTCCAAACCCAACTTTCATAAATATTGAAGAAGCGCTGGAAATGTATTATGCGTATCATTGTGATGGCATAATAGCATTTGGCGGAGGGTCACCGATGGATTGTGCTAAGGCGGTTGCAGCAAGGATCGCACGCCCAGAGAAATCACTGGCTGATTTAAAAGGTTTATTTAAAGTAAGAAAAGAAATGCCGCCGTTTTTTGCGATTCCGACAACGGCTGGCACGGGGAGCGAAGGGACGATTGCCGCCGTCGTATCAAATAGTGAAACACATGAGAAATTCGCCATTATGGATCCGGTACTTGTACCGCACTATGCTGTATTGGACCCGGTATTAACAATTAATTTGCCTCCGCATATTACAGCTACAACAGGAATGGATGCATTGACACATGCTGTGGAAGCCTATATTGGAAAAAGCAATACTGAGGAGACGAGGAAATATGCCCGCGAGGCTATTATTATTATTTTTAAATATTTAGTACGCGCCTATGAAGATGGGACAGATATGAAAGCTAGAACGGAAATGCAGCGTGCCTCGTATTTGGCAGGGCTTGCATTTACTCGGGCATATGTAGGCTACGTCCATGCCATTGCTCATACACTCGGAGGATTTTATCAAGTTCCGCACGGTTTTGCCAATGCAGTGATTCTGCCACATGTACTTCGATTTTACGGGGAAAGCGCTGCTAAGCCGTTAGCAGAACTGGCGACAATTGTGGGCATCGGTAAAATAACAGACAGCGATGAAAAAAAGGCAGAGTTATTTATCGAAGCAATTGAAGAACTGAATAACAAGATGGAAATTCCTCATAAAATAACAGGAATCATCAACCGTGATGTACCATTGATGGTCGAGCGCGCATTACAAGAAGCGAACCCCCTTTACCCGGTACCGCGCATTGTGAATAAAGATGAAATGTTTTATTTATACCAAATCATTCAGGAATAATGGATAAGGCTATCTAAACAAGTAAACCCCGAATTTCTTTTGAAGAAATTCGGGGTTTATGATTGGTTATATGTTATTGCTCAAGCTGGTCGTCGAAGTAGTTTAATAAGCCTTGATAAATGCCGAGTGTTGCTTGCTCCCGGTAATAATCTGTAGTAATTGCCCGTTCTTCAGAAGGATTACTTAAATAGCCTAGCTCAAGTAATATAGCATTTTGACGGTTTTCGCGTAGTACTAAATAGTTGCCGAAGCGTGGTCCGCGGTCATTCAAGTTAACTTTTGATGCCAACCCTTCATGAACATATTCCGCAAGTTTTTGCTGATAACCGTTCGTATAATAGGTCGTAAAGCCGCTTACTGAACTATCTTCATTTGCGTCATAGTGAATACTGATAAATGCATCGGCACCTGCCTGATGTGATACTGCAACACGCTTTCGCAAGTCGACAAAAATGTCGGATTCACGCGTCATGACAACATTTGCACCGGCAGCCTGTAATTTGGAACGGAGCAGTTCTGCTGTAATAATATTAATATCTTTTTCGTCTGTTCCACGAACACCGGTAGTACCACGGTCGTTACCACCGTGACCGGCATCCAGTACGATTGTTAAGCCTTTTAATGTACCTTTTTTACGTTCGGCTGCCTCGCTTGTATTGTTTTTAGATGTAGTTCCTTGTGAATTGTTTTCACTTACAACCCAGTTTGCGACGTATGCGGTTTGACTATCATTTACTGCGATTTTAAACCAGTCGTCTTCACTTTCCACTATCGGATATGTATGACCAGCATCTGCAATGACAACAACATTTGAAGAAGTCGAAGGGGATTCCCTTAAATTTGTCCCATTATAAATAATCGTAACAAAGTTTTTCGTTTCTTCTTTTTCAGATGAAGGGTTTTGTTTCAATTGTTTTGTAAACGTTCCGTAAAAACTGTATATCCAACCTTTTTTGCCTTTTTCATACTCAATCTCGACCCAATTATGATCTCGGCTGACTACTTTAAATTGTTGCCCTTCAGTGGCAAGCCCTAATTTTTTGGAAGTTAAATCAGGTTTTTTTCGGATATTGACAGCATTTACGTTAACGGTAAATGTATTCGGATCAATTTGTTGTATTGGTTCATTTGACTGTTCCTGTTGCCCATTATCAGAAGGAGGAGCAGGCGTTTCCGTATTCGCTTCTTTCACTGTGACATATTCCGCAAATACCCAACCTGTCATATCATCGAACTGAATTTGAATCCAATCCTGTTCTTGTTTTAAAAATTTGCTTTCCGTCCCGGAAGAGATTTTTGTCAGCACAGAAGCGGATAATGATGGTGATACACGAACATTTAAAGAGTTTACTTGAGAAATGACTGTTTTATCAGTTGACGAGTCTGATTGCCCGCTTGCTGTTTTCACAAGCCATGCCGCAACCCATCCTTCTTGTTGTCCGACTTGAACATGGTGCCAATCACCTTGTTTTTCGATCGAAGTAATTTCAGTTCCCTCTTTTAACGTATCGAGTATCGGATAAGAAAGACCTGGACCTTCACGTAAATATAAAATTTCCGCGTTTACATATAACGGTTCCCCGTTGGCATGAGCAGGGAGAGCGGAAAAATAATACGGAACAATCGATGTGAATAATAATAAAAGTGATAAACCTATTATTATTTTATTGTTTTTCATAGTTTCCTCCTTTTAAATTATTTAGTTAAATGACCCTTTCACTATATACTCATATATTATAAAAGTATTTATGACAAAAAATATAGCGTTTTTTTGAAAATGGTTGACAACTTGTCATGACATCATTAAGATTAGTGTTAATTTAACAAAAGTAACATTGCCAATGACCAAACAAGTAGCGGTTGCCAATGCTGAAAAGAGAGGGAAAGACTTAGGCTGTAATCTTTCCTGCAGTATGTAACATGTGAACAACAGTTGAGAGGCGTTTCCTCGAAAAAAATTTTTTCTAGTAGGGGAAGACGGAATCGGCCGTTATCCGAATTCGAGAGGATGTAGTCATACATCAATTAGGGTGGAACCGCGGAAGATTATACAAGCTTTCGTCCCTTGCAGTTTTTGCAAGGGGCGGGGGCTTTTTTTATTTTCTTCTAAATTAGCACGCGAACGGTTTGGTCAACTAAGAGAGGAGTGCTTTTTATGAATTTTAAAGTACCTAAAGGAACACAGGATATTTTACCGGGTCAATCCGAAAAATGGCAGTATGTAGAACGTGTCATTCGTGATTTATGTGATAAATATCGCTATAACGAAATTCGCACACCAATGTTTGAATCAACAGAACTATTTCAACGTGGTGTAGGCGATACAACGGATATCGTACAAAAAGAAATGTACACATTTACGGACAAGGGAAATCGTTCGTTAACATTACGTCCTGAAGGAACAGCTTCAGCGGTACGTGCATATGTAGAGCATAAAATGTTTGGTCAGGCAGATCAGCCTGTCAAACTTTATTACACAGGTCCAATGTTCCGTTATGAACGTCAGCAGGCAGGTCGCTATCGCCAATTCGTTCAGTTTGGTGTAGAAGCTATTGGCTCAGCCGATCCGGCGATTGATGCGGAAGTAATGGCACTTGCAATGGATGTGTATACAACACTTGGATTGACGGATTTAAAATTAGTCATTAATTCATTAGGTGACAAAGAGACACGTGATGCGCACCGCAGTGCATTAATCGGGCATTTCACTCCGGTTGTTGGAGAGCTTTGCAGTGATTGTCAAAGCCGTCTAGAGAAAAATCCTTTACGTATTTTAGATTGTAAAGTAGATGCGAAACACCCGGCAATGGCAACTGCACCGGCATTAACAAATTATTTAACGGATTCTTCAGCGGAATACTTCACGAAAGTAAAACAATATTTGGATGTGCTGGGCATTTCCTATGAAGTGGACCCTAACTTAGTACGGGGTCTTGATTACTACAACCATACAGCGTTTGAAATTATGATTACCGGTGATGGGTTCGGTTCAATTACGACACTTTGCGGTGGCGGTCGCTATAATGGTTTAGTTGAAGATATTGGCGGACCGGAATCACCTGGTATCGGATTTGCCCTATCAATTGAACGATTATTATTAGCGCTGGAAGCAAAAAATATTGAGCTTGCAACGGGTAATAATCTGGAAATGTATGTTGTGGCAATGGGCGAAGAGGCAAAACTAAAAGCAGTGGAGCTTGTAAGTTCATTCCGTGCAAAGGGTATTTCAGCAGATATGGATTATTTAGACCGAAAAATGAAGGCACAAATGAAAGCTGCCGACCGTGCAAATGCAAAATTTGTCATTGTACTAGGTGAGTCAGAATTAGAAGAGCAAGCAGTAAACGTCAAAACAATGGAAACAGGCGATCAGACAAAAGTCGAATTCGGTCAGCTTGTCCAATACGTTTTAGAAAACAAATAGTTGGAGGAATAACAATGGCGCAAAGAACACATGCATGCGGTTTAGTAACAGCTGCAGAAGCGGGACAGGAAGTTGTATTAAAAGGTTGGGTACAAAAACGTCGTGACTTAGGCGGATTAATTTTCGTAGATATGCGTGACCGTGAAGGCATCGTACAAGTAGTTTTCGGTGATCAGGCGAAAGATGCTTTAGAACTTGCTAATAAAATTCGTAATGAGTTTGTCATTGAAGTAAAAGGTAAAGTTGTTTTACGTGATGCGACTCAAATAAATAAAAATATGAAAACAGGCGAAATTGAAGTGGCAGCTTCAGAACTGACGATTATTAACGAAGCTAAAAACCCTCCATTCGCAATCGATAACAATGTGGAAGTTTCAGAAGAATTACGTTTGAAATACCGTTATTTAGATTTACGTCGCCCTGTAATGTATGACACATTTAAAATGCGTTCTGATGTAACACGTACAATCCGTAATTTCTTACAAAACGAAGGCTTCCTGGAAGTAGAAACACCAATTTTAACGAAATCAACACCAGAAGGAGCGCGTGACTACTTAGTTCCATCACGTGTCCATGACGGCGAATTTTATGCATTGCCGCAATCACCACAGCTGTTTAAACAGCTTTTAATGGTAGGTGGCTTTGAGAAGTACTTCCAAATCGCTCGATGCTTCCGTGATGAAGACTTACGTGCGGACCGTCAGCCGGAATTTACACAAGTTGACATTGAAACTTCATTCTTGTCAATGGATGAAATTATCGAAATGAATGAGCGTCTTCTTACTCAAGTTATAAAAGATGTAAAAGGTATTGATGTCGTTACACCATTCCCACGCATGAGCTATAAAGAAGCAATGGATCGTTTCGGTTCAGATAAACCAGATGTACGTTTCGGGTTGGAATTAAAACAGCTTTCAGACATCGTGAAAGAATCTGCTTTCGGAGTATTTGCAAACGCAGTGGCAAATGGCGGCGAAGTGAAGGCGATCAATGTGAAAGGCGCGGCAGCTAACTATTCTCGTAAAGACATTGATGCTTTAGGCGAATTTGCCGGCCGATACGGAGCAAAAGGTTTAGCTTGGTTAAAAGTGACGGAAGATGGCCTGAATGGTCCAATCGCGAAGTTCTTTGAAGGAGAAGCAGCGGACGGAATTATTCAAGCAACAGAAGCACATGCTGGTGACTTATTATTATTCGTTGCAGACAAATCTTCTGTAGTTGCAGACGCACTAGGCGCATTACGTTTAAAATTAGGAAAAGAATTAGGCTTAATCGATGAGTCGAAATTCGAATTCTTATGGATTGTTGATTGGCCATTATTCGAATATGATGAGGCGGAAGGTCGTTATTATGCGGCTCACCATCCATTTACTCGTCCATTCGATGAAGATTTAGAGTTAATGAATACAAACCCTAAAGAAGTTCGTGCTCAAGCCTATGATATCGTATTAAACGGTTATGAGCTTGGCGGCGGGTCACTTCGTATTTATGAGCCGGATTTACAAGCGAAAATGTTTGAACTGCTAGGATTCAGTGAAGAAGAAGCGCGTGCACAATTCGGTTTCTTACTAGAAGCATTTGATTACGGCGTTCCTCCACATGGCGGTTTAGCAATGGGTCTTGACCGATTAGTAATGCTTCTTGCTGGTCGTACAAACTTACGTGATACAATTGCATTCCCGAAAACAGCAACTGCAAGCTGTTTATTAACAGATGCACCATCACAAGTTTCCGATGCACAGCTTGAAGATTTAAGCTTACGTATCGCAGCATCAGCAAAAAAATAACACGTTAAGGTATTTCTTCCCTCGGGAAGAAGTACCTTTTTTTAAAAAGTAAAATGGTACCATATATTTCTAAAAAATTAGTACAATTTTAATAATTTATAAGAATGGGATGTTTCCGATTGAATAATCAGAATATTGGTGTTAATATATCATTAATACGAATCCTGAAGTGTTCGTCGCTATATTTGTTACTAAACACTTTTGACCGAACAATAAATCGTTGGGAGCTACTATTACCGTAGAAGCAAACATGCCCCATTTGGAGCGGGAAGTTTAACGCTGCGATTAGTGCACCCCCTTGCTATAGACGCGGGATCAAAACGATGTTGTAGCAAGACGGCATATTTGGGATTCGTCAATTTCTAATTTTACTCTTCTACTTTCATGTAGAAGAGTATTTTTATTTTCCTTTCATAACTGGGATTGAAGCATTCATGAAGCAAAAATATTATTAATGCTACTTTCTGTCGTTATATTGTTGCTTGCATCTCGTAATTGATGTCGATATAATGCCTAGTAGAATGATAAAGATTGAGGGGTAAAATTAGATGTTACATCAATTTTCACGAAACGAATTAGCTATTGGAACAGAAGGGTTAGAAAAACTTAAAGAAACGACAGTCGCAATTTTAGGTGTGGGCGGTGTAGGCTCGTTTGCAGCAGAAGCATGTGCACGCAGCGGAATTGGCCGTATCATATTAGTAGATAAAGATAATGTGGATATTACGAATGTTAATCGACAATTAGTTGCCTATCTATCAACAGTCGGAAAATCAAAATCTGCTGTTATGAAAGAACGAATTGCAGATATTAATCCGAAGTGCGAAGTAATTGATATGCATATGTTTTATACAGAAGAAACATATGAACAATTTTTCGCGCAAGGAATCGATTATGTAATCGATGCATCCGATACAGTAATGTACAAAATCCATATTATGAAAGAATGTTTAAAACGCAACATCCCAATTATCTCAAGTATGGGTGCTGCGAATAAAATGGATCCTACACGTTTCCAAATTGCGGACATTTCAAAAACGCATACAGATCCACTGGCAAAAGTAATTCGTACAAAGCTTCGTAAAGAAGGCATTAAAAAAGGTGTAACTGTTGTATTTTCAGATGAATCCCCAATTGTTGTTCGTCCTGATGTTGCACAATATGTAGGAAAGCCTGAAGCTGAAATCCGCAAAGCACAATTACCGCCTTCATCAAATGCATTCGTACCATCTGTTGCTGGCTTAATTGCTGCTAGCTGGGTAATTAATACGATTTTAAAAGATGTCCAAATTAATCGCGTTCAAGGGTAAGCAAGGACTTCTTTAAATAAAAGGATGTGTGAAGGGGGTTTCGGACCCTTTAACACATCTTTTTTTATTGGATAATTACTATACGATTAAAACTAATTTAAAGTGCTTTTTTTTCATATATAATTTAATTGTGGAATTGATTCAACAACAAATGAATCTTTCCATCAATAAATTTATTGCGCAATAAATTACATACTTCATTTAGTTATACAAAAATTTCCTAGAAAGGCATAATAATATGAATAGTTATTCATTTTTTGATATAAGTTGTTATTATTGTGGTAAAATAATAAAAATGTTTAATAAGGGAGCTTAAAAAATGGTCATTCAACAAATGGAATACCGGGGCTTGAATTTACATGATGAAATAGGGTCGGTGGAAATTGCGATTGATGCCGATATAAATACAATTCACATTTATGATACAGATCATATTGTTGAACCTGAATATGATTTTATAACGAAAAACTTCAAGCTAAGTGAAGGTTTCTGGAAAATGGCGGATATAATAAAAGAAAAGCAATTATTTTTGAGCAATGATGAAAAAAGATTAGATAGATGGATCGAATCATTTAAATGGGTTTTTTACAGTTCAGGACAGTCAATAAAAATTTATAAACAAGGGGTAATGGTTAATTATAAAATCGGTTATATTGATAACGAGAAGTTACTATATGAAAAATACTTTTCTCGTTTGACAGATGAATCATTGCATAGCAAATGACATAATATTCTATTAAGAGATTAATTATGGCAAAAATATGGCAGGATTTTAATGAATTTTTCGTTTTTGCAGAAAAATTCCTTTTTTTTGCTATAGTTAATAACGTATTGATAATATGCATGGGGATGCAAGGAGGAACGATAGAATGACAATTGAAATGAAAAATGATTTATTGAATTTGCCGAGTCTACAGTTGAAAATGGATACAATCGTTTTTGAAAATATCGATACGAAACCAAATTGGTCAAAAGCTTTTGAGCAGCTTGATGAATTATTGCATAAAGTAGCGAATAATTTTAATGATTATGTCGCGAAAAATAACGGGGAATTACCATCAAGTACTACTTATTGGACACTTTATCTGGATATTGCTTCTAAGCTTGTATACTTTACAGGTTTAGCACATGCTAATTTAATAGCAGAAGATGATGTGGAGGCACGTGCACATGTGATCAAGCTATATGAATTAAGTGCGAGCTGTATTCCAAACGCGCATATAGCAAATAATGAGGAATTGCTTTCGGAAATTCAAAAAAGTATTCATCAATTAAATGATGAAGAAGTTAAACTGTCAGTTGCCGACAATGTGGAACAATGTATTAAAGCATTTAAGCAATTTGCTGAGTCATACGAAAAGTAAGTTATAAAAAAGTTTATGACATAATCCAAAAATGCTATTTTTCTCTAAGAGAAAAATAGCATTTTTTTGCTGAGCGTTAAAATATTCTTTTCGTAATAACTGTTTTCTTTCTATCCAATGTAACTTTTGCTTTTGTCCCATTCTCTTTTTGTATATTTTATCAATGCCGCTTATTTCTTAAAAGATTTCAGCTTTTCATATATGGCGGCCATTCTTTTTTCTTCACCTGCAATAACGGGCTTGTAAAATTCAGTTCCTGCAAGTTCATCCGGTAAATATTGCTGTTGTACCCAGCCACCGAATGTACCAATTGGGGAGTCGTGAGGGTATTTATATCCGACATGACCAAGTGTTGCCGCGCCCACATAATGGGCATCCTTCAAATGGTTCGGAATATCACCGGTTTTCCCCTCATGAATTGCTGCAATTGCCGCATCCAAAGCTTTATAGGCTGAATTCGATTTGTCCGATAAACACATTTCAACGACAGCGGTTGCGAGTGGGATGCGCGCTTCCGGCAACCCGAGTTTCACGGCTGCTTCTGTTGCTGCCTGCACATGTGCCCCGACACTAGGATTGGCAAGTCCGATATCTTCATATGCCATGACGAGCAGTCTTCGGCATACAGCAACCAAGTCCCCATTTTCGAGTAAATGAGCCAAATAATAGAGCGCAGCATTTGGGTCACTGCCGCGAACTGATTTTTGAAGAGCCGACAATAAGTTATAGAAATGGGAGCCGCCTTTATCCCCAAAAACCCCAATTCTTTTTGCTAATGCATCGATCGAATTATCATTAATAATAGTTACCCCGTCTTTTTCATCTGAAGCATAATATACCGATTCTAGTAATGTTAATGCTTTGCGGGCATCGCCATTTGAGGCATTAGCAATTTTTTCGATTTGCTGGTCGGTAATATCGATTTCTAAATGTCCAAGGCCGCGTTCTTTATCTGACAATGCCTGATTAAGCAATTGGACGATATCAGCGCCTGTTAAGCGTACTAATTGTAATATTTCCCCGCAGCGTGAACGGATGGCAGGGTTTACATCATGGAACGGATTTTCCGTAGTTGCCCCGATTAAGACGATTGAACCGTTTTCCACATGCGGCAGCAATGTATCTTGCTGGAGTTTGTTAAAGCGGTGAATTTCATCTAAAAACAATAGAACTTTACCGGTCATTCGTGCATCCATCACGATTTGCTCAATATCTTTCTTCCCAGCATGTGTTGCGTTTAATGCAAAGAAAGGAAGTTTTGAACTGCCGGCAATCGCATTTGCAATCGATGTTTTTCCTACCCCTGGAGGTCCGTAAAGCAACATCGAAGGTACATGTCCATTTTCAATCATTTTAAATAATGGTGTTGCCGGTCCAATAATATGCTGCTGACCAACAACTTCGCGAATTGTACGAGGTCTCATTTTATAGGCGAGCGGTTCATTTTGCATAATTTTTCGCTCCTTTTCTTTTCAGTTGAATAAAATGGTTTTGTTAATAATCATAAAGTATTTCCGAGTGGTTTAAAAGGAGTTGTGTTATAATGAATAATATTAAAGGACTAGAAAATAAGAGGTGTAACGATGAAAATATCGACTAAAGGACGTTACGGTTTAACGATTATGATTGAATTGGCAAAGCATTATGGTGAAGGACCGATTCCGTTGCGACAAATTGCTGCGGATAAAGATTTATCTGAAGCTTATTTAGAGCAATTAGTATCACCACTGCGCAATGCAGGCCTTGTGAAGAGTGTCCGTGGTGCATATGGTGGATATATGTTGGCACATAAGCCAAACGAAATTTCGGCAGCTGATGTCATCCGTGTATTGGAAGGGCCGATTCAGCCAGTTGAAGGAATTGAAAATGAAGAAGCGCCACAGCGTGAATTATGGATGCGTATTCGCGATGCGGTAAAAAATGTGTTGGATACAACGACGATTGACGATTTGGCAAAATATACGAATAATGAAGTATCTGACGGCTATATGTTTTACATTTAGTGTTATTTAAAGGAGTTAGTTAGTTTTGAAAAATACAATTTATCTTGATCATGCCGCAACTTCGCCCATTGCACCGGAAGTAATTGATGTAATGGCACGTGCAATGGCCGATGAAAGCGGTAATGCATCAAGTATTCACACAGTTGGACGCAGTGCACGTAAAGCACTGGATGATTCTCGGGCAAGTTTGGCAGCAAAAGTAAATGCGAAACCCTCTGAAATTATTTTTACAAGCGGTGGAACAGAAGCCGATAATATGGCCATTTTTGGAACAGCGTATGCGCGTCAAAAAGAAGGAAAACATATTATTACAACAGCAATTGAACACCATGCCGTTTTACATGCATGTGAAAAGCTTGAAAAAGAAGGTTTCACGGTGACGTATTTACCTGTTGACAAAACAGGGCGAATCCGAGCTGAACAGGTGAAAGAGGCTTTATGTGATGATACGATTTTAGTTACGATTATGTATGGTAACAATGAAGTCGGCACAATTCAGCCTATCGCAGAAATTGGAGCGTTCTTAAAAGAACATAACGCTACATTCCATACAGATGCCGTCCAAGCATTCGGACTGGAAAAAATGGATGTAGAAGCACTCCATGTTGATTTGCTGAGTGTTTCTGCCCATAAAATTAACGGTCCTAAAGGAATTGGCTTTTTATATGCAAAAACAGGAGTCAAATTAACAAATATCCTATATGGCGGCTCCCAGGAGAAAAAACGCCGTGCAGGAACGGAAAATGTCCCGGCGATTATTGCGTTTGCAAAAGCAGCCGAGTTAGCAGGACAATCTGCACAACAGCGTATTGAGCAGTACAACGGTTTTAAAAATATTTTAATCGAACAGTTCCAGCAAGCGGATATTGATTTTCATCTGAATGGTCATCAAATGAGCGTTTTACCGCATGTATTGAATATCACTTTCCCCGGAACGGATGTTGAATCATTTTTGATCAATTTGGATATGGCAGGAGTACTTGTATCAAGCGGATCTGCTTGTACAGCAGGTTCGATTGACCCTTCCCATGTACTTGTTGCGATGTATGGGCAGAACGCTCCTGAGCTTCGTAGTTCCATTCGATTCAGTTTTGGGTTAGGATTAACAGATGAGTTAGTGCGGGAAGCAGGAAAGCGTACTGCTGAAATTGTGAAACGACTAACTTTATAAATTTATAAGAAAGACTTCGCGCCTTTTACGCGATTTGTCTAAGAAAAGGTGAATAGTAAATGGTAGAAACAAGAGATCCATCACAAATTCGAGTAGTTATTGGAATGAGTGGAGGCGTAGATTCATCAGTAGCCGCGTATTTATTGAAACAACAAGGCTATGATGTAATTGGTATATTCATGAAAAACTGGGATGACACGGATGAATTTGGTGTATGCACAGCGACAGAAGATTATGATGATGTAATCGCAGTATGCAACCAAATCGGCATTCCATATTATGCGGTTAACTTTGAAAAACAATATTGGGACAAAGTTTTTACGTACTTCCTGGAAGAATATAAAGCAGGTCGTACACCAAACCCTGATGTTATGTGTAATAAAGAAATTAAATTTAAAGCCTTCCTGGAGCACGCACTTGCACTTGGCGCGGATTATTTAGCGACAGGTCACTATGCACGTGTAGCGCATGACGAAAACGGTGTGAAAATGCTTCGAGGCATTGATAATAATAAAGACCAAACATATTTCCTGAATCAGTTAACTTCAGAACAACTGGAAAAGGTAATGTTCCCAATCGGACATTTACCGAAGCCTGAAGTTCGTAAAATTGCAGAAGAAGCGGGATTGGCTACAGCGAAGAAAAAAGATTCGACAGGGATCTGTTTCATCGGTGAACGTAATTTTAAAGAATTTTTAAGCCAGTACCTTCCTGCACAGCCGGGCAATATGGAAACATTTGATGGTGAAGTAAAAGGTACGCACGATGGTTTAATGTACTATACATTAGGTCAACGTCACGGTCTAGGAATTGGTGGAGACGGCGAACCTTGGTTTGTTGTCGGTAAAGATTTAAAACGAAATGTATTATATGTTGGCCAAGGTTTCCATCACAATGCACTGTATTCGGATGCATTGACTGCAGTAAAAATGAGCTTTACAGGGGAAGTGAAAACGGGCACATTTAACTGCACGGCTAAATTCCGCTATCGTCAGGAAGACTCGCCGGTAACAGTGACAATGCGTGAAGACGGTACAGCGTATATTGAATTTGCCGAGCCTGTTCGAGCGATTACACCTGGACAAGCTGTTGTTCTGTATGATGGCGAAGAGTGCCTAGGTGGCGGTACAATCGATGGCGTATTTAAAAATAGCGAAAAGTTAACATATGTAGGGTAATAGACGATAGACGTTCATTTAAAATGAGCGTCTATACATATTTATAGAGGTGAAAGAATGGATACAAACTATAATGAAATCGGGATTAAGGCATTTCAGGAAAAGCGTTATGAAGAAGCGGCACAAGCTTTTACACAGGCAATAGAAGCACAGCCGAATGATGCAATCGGCTATGTAAACTTCGGTACATTGCTTGCTGCGATGGGAGATATCGAACGTGCTGAACGCTTTTTCCAAAAGGCGATTACAGTAGATGGAAAAGCTGCTACAGCGTATTACGGTTTGGCGAATTTATATTATGAAGCTGAACGCTACACAGAAGCCGCAAAACTATATCAAAAATCGATCGATTACGGAATCGAAGGGGCAGATGCCTATTACATGCTGGCAAAATCATTTGAACGCGAACAGCAATTCAAGTTGGCCCTGCCATTTATGCAACGTGCGGCAGAGCTTGCACCAAAAGATCTGCAAATTCGTTTATCATACGGCATTTTGCTTTGCTCTTTGGAGATGTTCGATTATGCAAAGCCGGAGCTGGAGTATGTGATTGAAGAAGACTGGAATAATTCAGATGCACATTATAATTTAGGTGTACTATACGCGGTAGCTACTTCAGATACCGATAAAGCAAAATATCATTTAAAACAAGCTTATACACTGCAGCCTGAGTTTGATCAGGCGAAGTATTTATATGATATGATTTGCCAACGTTCGAATTAATAATAAATATAAAGTGATGTGTTGGAAAGAGAGTTTTCAACCATCACTTTTTTATAATAAAAAGATACTAAAATGAAATACTTCAAAACATTAAGTTTATGATATGATGGATGAAACTGACAGTTATTTGAGGTGAAATATGTAGCATGCAGGCTAAAATAGATAAAGCAGATTGTATGTTTTTAATTTCAGATGAGGCAATGTACCAATTTCAGCAGTTGATCGATGAACTTAATTTATTCACATTAATACTTCCATTCAGTGAGGAGTCTTACCAACGTTCAGTCATCATATTTGATATTTGGTATTTATTATCTACTGAAGAAATCGATCGTATTTCCAATCCGGAAAATACGATGATTTATCCAATTCGGAAATTTTTTTTGGATAAAATTAAAACCTTTCAAATAAGACGCTATATTCAGCTTGCTTTATTAGAAAACAAGAAGCTGGCGTTCATTTGTGCAATTTATATTTATTTAAAGCAGGAGCAGTTTCTCGTGGGAAAATTAGCAGATAACGAGGAAATGGCGGCAAATTTCCAGGCTCTGAAAGGCTTCAGTAGTAGAAGTTTAAGACCTTATTATGATGCGAAATATATTGAAGTTGAAAATTACCCGCAACAGCTCGCTTTATTACAAAGTACTATATTAAAAGAATTGCAGATGCTTGTAATAGAATTCGAACAGTTTCTTCTTAACCTTTATGAACAAGCAATTGCTGAGGCAAGTGAGATTTATGAAGCCGTGTTTGGATTAATCAATGACTGGGGTGGACGAGTAACATGAAAATTTCAAACCAGATTGAACATTTGCGAAATCTCTTCAATGAGTTGCGATATAGGGAAGTAATCCAATTCAGCACGATTACATTGCAGAGCACACTTGAAGAAAAAAGGTATACAGAAGCACTCCTATGCTATGAATATTTGGCATCAACATATTTTGAAATAGGTAACTATCAAAACTTTCATGCGGTCATGGATGATTATGAAAAGCTTTGTTTAACATATGGCAAAGATAAAAATAAGATGGTTTATTACTATTTGTACAGTCTTGAACATATCTTTACAAAACATCATCATGAATCGATAGAAGCAGCAAAAAAATCGCTTAAATATGCGCATCTTTTGCAAAACGATGAATTTATTATCATTAATTATTGCAATCTGGCAGCACAGTACCGTTATAAAAATGAACCGGAAAATGCTCATATCGCTATAAAATTGGCGGAGTATTATAAACAGAAAATTCCTGCTGTCAGCGCAACGATCGTTAGAGGGTATTTAGGAGCGCTCTATTATTACGCTTCGACGAATAGTGAAATGGAATTTAACCAGATAAAGCGCGATGTTTTGCAGCATCTGGAAGGCAAATACCCTTATTATGCCGGGAATATACTGTTTGCGGAAGCGATATTAAACTATAGGGCTGGCTATGGGAATGAAAGCTTGGAAATGTTTGAACAGGCGTTTTTTCAATTGGAGAAACAACAGAACTATGTATTATTGTCCGTAGTGGATAGATATCTGCAACGTTTTGGACTAATCGAGCAGTTTCGTTATAAAAAGGAATTGCAGCATTTGATTGAAAAGAATAAAAGTGAGCCGATCAGTGTACGCAAAATACGTAACATACATGTTGACTTTTTTTTCGAAGAGGAAACGACCGCGCTTGCAGTTAAATTTCCGCATGTCGTTTCGAAAGAGAGTACAATCGAGTTTGTGGAACATGCGCTTACGAACAATGAGGCGATTTACTGTATTCATTGGTGCTTTATCACAGATAAAATTGAAGAGCTGTTCGGCACTTTATTTACTGAGCAGATATTATTCACATTATTTGAGTCGATTTATTCGAATATTTTCGAGTATGAGGCAAAGGTTAATGTATTATCGAAAAATGCAGGGGAAGCGTTTATAAAGAATATTCCTGAAAATGACTTTTTTAAGTTGTTAATGAAGCTGGAAGAGAAACTTCGAACGACTGCTGTTCATTCGACATCAGGAGTCGTAGAAATACCGATTCATTTTGGATTTATCCATTCAGACCAATTGAAAAAAGAAGAAGTATCGTATGATCAATTAGTAGCCTTTGCTGATGCAAGTCTGTACTATGCAAAATCACACGGACAACTTTATATTTACAGTTAATTTAAAATAGTTTGTAAAAATCGGGCTGAAACGATACAATAGCAAGTATAGTAAAAGCGATGATGAAAAAAGAGTAGTAAAGCGGCGTTTTTTAGAGAACTGACGGTTGGTGGAAGTCAGTAAACGTACTTTATGAATGGAATTTCTAGCTGCACAGAGGAAATGCTGTGCCGTAGCGCTCACGTTACGAGTTTTGAGTGGACTAAATGAATTTACTTTAGTCAATAAAGGTGGCACCACGGCTCTTTCGTCCTTTAAAAGCGAAAGGGCCTTTTTGTGTTCACGAAAAGAAAAGCTGAGGAGAGATGAGCATGGCAGTAAAGACAGACAAATACGTATTGAAGCAGGTAAATGGCGATACGTATACGCCAATTTCAATTTTTGAATCAATCATTGGAACGGAAAAAGTATTATTCGAATCCAATGCAAAATTTAAGCAAAACGGACGCTATTCCTTCATCGCCTTTAATCCGGTCGGTGAGCTGAAAGGAAATGCGGAATCCGGTTCTTATTCTATCCATAATCAGGAGCTGACGACAGAACAGAAACCGGTATTAACATTGTTGAAAGAGCTATTGCCAATCCAAAAGGAAGACGCTCCGTTTGCCTTTTTTGGCGGGGCAATCGGATATTTCGGCTATGAAACAGCATATCATTTTGAACAAATCGGGGAAATTGTAGGCGATGTATATAAAATGCCTGATGTTCATGTTTATTTTTATGAAACATTCATCGTCATCGATCATCTGTTACAGCAAGTATCCATCGTGGCAATGGATCTGTTCCAGACGGGCCATACGATGGAGTTGATGCAGAAAAAAGTGGATGATATCGAAAAAATGATGATGTCATCTTTATCTTATAAGCACACACCAGAAATCGACATGCAATTTGCACCGACTATTAAAAAAGAGCGCTTTATTGAAATGGTTGAAACAGCAAAACACCATATACGTAAAGGTGACATATTCCAAGTCGTTTTGTCCCAAACGTTTGAAGCTGAGTTCCGCGAAAATCCATTGACGCTTTACCGAAAATTAAGGATGTCAAATGCTTCGCCATATATGTTTTTTATGGAATTTGGGGACTATACGGTACTTGGCACATCACCGGAAAGTCTTGTGAAAGTTCAAAAAGGGCTTGTCACTACAAATCCGATTGCCGGAACGAAGCCGCGTGGACAGAATGCACAGGAAGATGAAGCGATCGCGAATGCATTGCTGCAAGACGAAAAGGAAATTGCCGAGCATAAAATGCTTGTTGATTTAGGACGGAATGATGTTGGCCGTGTTGCGCAGATTGGAACAGTAGCTGTTACAAAATATATGGAAATCGAAATGTATAAGTATGTGATGCATATCGTTTCCGAGGTGACAGGGAAATTGCGGGACGATGCCCACTTAGTCGATGTAATCGCATCAAGCCTCCCAGCCGGTACGGTATCGGGTGCGCCGAAAATTCGTGCGATGCAAATTATAAATGAGCTGGAACAGAGAAAGCGCGGAATTTATGCAGGTGCGATTGGTTATTTATCGGCATCAGGGGATATGGATTTAGCCCTTGCGATCCGTACAATGGTAATCAAAGATGAGAAAGCTTATGTTCAGGCAGGTGCAGGGATTGTTTATGATTCCGTTCCTGAAATGGAATATGAAGAAACATTAAATAAAGCAAAAGCATTGCTGGAGGTGCGCAAATGATTTTACTTATCGATAATTATGATTCATTTACGTATAATCTGTATCACCAAATCGCACAGTTTGGGGAAGGTGTAGAAATTGTTCGAAATGATGCCATGACGGTTGAGGAAATCCGTACGATGCAGCCGAAAGCGATTGTTATTTCTCCGGGACCCGGGGAACCGAAAGACGCAGGTATTGTTATTGAAATGATCCGCCAGCTTTACAGAGAGATTCCGATATTGGGAATCTGCCTCGGCCATCAGTCGATGGGTGAAGCATTCGGTGCAACGGTGAGCCGTGCCCAAAATATTATGCATGGGAAAACGAGCATGCTTCAATATGAAAAAACAGGTTTGTTTGCACAATTCGAAGGAGAAGTGGAAGTGATGCGCTATCATTCGCTAATTATTGAAAGACAAACATTGCATGCAGATTTCCAAGTTGTTGCTACAAGTACAGATGATGGGGAAATTATGGCTATTCAACATAAACAATATCCGGTATATGGGCTGCAGTTTCATCCCGAGTCCATCGGAACAGAATTAGGTACATCCATGATCAGCGAGTTTTTAAAAAAGGTGGAGGTATTGGCATGATACCGAAAGATAAGCATGACATTGCAGCAGTGGAAAAACTGAAAACTGCGAATGCAGAAGCGGTCATTCCTTTATTGCCGAAGCTGCTTGAATGGGTGCAGGATATGAACTGGCCTGTCGCGGAACCAATGGTTGAGCTACTGCTTCACTATCCGAATGAGCTGACGCCACTTGTTGACGAAGTGCTATGCGGGGACGATGACATGTGGATTTACTGGTGTCTCGTTTCGATAGTACCGAAGCTGCCGTTTTATTCAAAGCACGTATTGGCAGATGCTGTCGAACAAATTGCCGCAATGGAGAAAACACCATTCAATGAAGATAATATTGAAGCTGCTCAAGAAGCCTTAATAAGTTTTCAGCCATAGTAGATTCGCCTAATCATAAATTGGTTAGGCGATTTTTTTATAAATTAAAGGAGAAATGCTCCAAATTAAGTTTGTTTTCGTCTATAAGGGTGAAAGGAGGGCGGCTAGTGGAAATTGAGAAACTAATTGATACATACAGTGATTATTTGTATCGCATTGCCTTTATATATACGAAGGATCGTTTAACTGCTGAAGAAGTCGTCCAAGACGTATTTATAAACTATTATCATAAATCAGTACAATTTGAACAGAGAGCATCGATTAAAACCTATTTAGTGAAGATGACGATTAACCGCAGCTATGATTATTTGCGCAGCTGGAAAAACAAGAAATTCGTAATTACTCAGTTTTTTCAGCAGCATGAAAAGGGTGTGGAACAGATTTATGTAGAGAAAGAATTACAGGGTGAAATAACCGCCGCTGTTCTTACATTACCGGTAAAAGATCGGGAAGTATTATTACTCTATTATTATGAGGAAATGACAGTGTTTGAAATCGCCGAGCTATTAGAATTGGCGGTATCGACTGTTAAATCGCGTTTGCAGCGTGCAAGGGCGAAATTAAAGCCGAAATTAAGTATGGAGGTGATGGAGGATGATTAAGGAGAAGTGGCAGCAAGAATTAAGTAAAATGCAATTAACGGAACGGCAGAAGATAAATTTGAAGCAAACGGTCGATTATTCCAAACGTCCGAAACGACAAACGAATTGGACAAATGTAATTGCCCCGATTTTTGTTTTTACAGCAGTATTTTTCCTATACTTATTTACTAATGATTTGATCGTATCTCCTCCTAATCAGGCGTCGAGCACGGTGGTGGAAAACTATGAGCGAGAGCAATTAGCCGAAGATATAAGAAGAGGCAAGTATGTGTCCATCATTAGTTTATTGCTGATTATCAATGGGGTTTTCGCCACAATTGTGTTCATTACGATGAAGAGATGGCAAAAACCGAAATTACGTAAACTCCGTAAAACAGTATATAAATTGCGCTATTTGCTTATCCTTCTTGCACCATTTATCGTCTATGCATTCGGGAGCCTAATTCAGATGTTTGAAGTGGACATTCAGTGGCTGAAACTTAGTATTTTCATGCTTATCATTATTTTACAAATCGTTCTCTTATTTTATTTTGCCCGGAATACAACAGGAGAGGTATGCTGTCCGCATTGTCACCATTGTTATTCAAAAAAAGAACAAGTAACAATGGTTTGTAAATTAAAACTGGAATTGCGGTGTCCTGCGTGTAATGAAAAATTATTTTATTCTAAAAAGTACCGTCAAATAATCGGGGGCTTATCGATTCTTACATCACCAACGATTATTTTCTCTTCATCTTTTGATTTACCGATAACTTTAACCATTCTGTGTCTAGTTTTTTATGTACTGACTATGTTTTTTGTAGTTATGCCATTGTATTTGGAACTAACAGAGGAAGAGGAATTCTTATTTTAAAGAGAGCAGCCGAAATCAATTCTCGGCTGCTTTTTTTATTATTATATAAGTTAATTTTAAAGTAATTTTGCAATATCGTTTTCTGCTTTTGTCGGTGAATCCTGTGGGGCGTAACGTTTAATAACATTGCCATCACGGTCGACTAAAAACTTCGTGAAATTCCATTTAACCGACTGCCCTAAAAGACCTTTAGCTTCAGAAGATAAATGTTTAAATAAAGGATGTGCTTCTGAACCGTTCACTTTCACCATTTCATGCATCGGAAACGTTACACCGTAATCCAGGCGGCAGAACTCGGCAGCTTCCTCACCGGAAGACAACTCCTGTTTAAATTGGTCGGAAGGGAAACCGAGTACGACAAATCCTTCTTCTTTGTATTTATCGTATAATTCTTCAAGCTCTGTAAACTGATTTGTAAACCCGCACTTGCTTGCCGTATTGACAATCATCATTACTTGGCCTTTATAGCGGTCTAATTCATATTGCTCTCCTTTTTCTGTCTTAACAGGAATATCATAAATATTCATGCTTTCGTTCCTCCTCGAAACTACTAATATAATTGTTTGTACTTTTATCGTACGGAAAAAAAGCCCATATGTAAAATAATCGGTATCACTTAAAAACGAAAATAAAACTCGAATCTTGTCGAAATAATGTCGACCCCAGAACTTATCCTTTCAAATATGACATGTGTCACTGTGCCATTACTATGATTGCGCTTACATTCTTGTGAGACATAAAATTTTAACATCAAGGAGTTTTATAATGAATAAGAAGATTGCATGGATTACAGATACTGCAGCATTATTACCAGAAAGTTTTATTAAAGAACACTCAATTCATGTGCTTGCATTGAACATCGTTTTTGAAGATGGCGCACTTCGTGAAACAGTGGACATGACGCACGATGAATTTTACGATAAATTAAGAAGTTCAACAATGCACCCGAAAACGTCTCAGCCGGCTTTCGGAGAGCATGTAGCTTTATATGAAAAATTAAAAGAACAAGGTTATGATTGTGCAATTGCGATTCATACTTCAGAACAACTATCGGGTACTGTACTAAGTGCTCCAATGGCTGCAGAACAGGCGGGTTTCAAAAGTTATATTATTGATGCGAAAATTGGTTCATATCCAATGCAAGTCATGCTGGCACATGGAATTGAGCTTGAAAAACAAGGACATGCCCCGGAAACAATCGTAAAGAAAATAGAAGCAATGCGTGGCAAGTCAGAACTTGCTTTTATCCCGGCAAGCTTGGAGCAATTGCATAAAAGCGGCCGTGTTTCAGGTATGGCGATGTTTCTCAGTAACTTGCTCAATATTAAACTAGTGATTGAATACAATAAAGATGGCGGCGTTGAAGTGGCTAAAAAAGTACGTGCCGATAATCGTGCTAAAAAAGCAGTCATTGAAAAACTTGAGCGTGCTATTTCAAAGTCACCCGTAAAAGAAGCTGCTATTATTCACTGTAATAATGAAGCGGGGGCTATCGAGTGGAAAAAGGAATTATTGAAGGACTTTCCGTCAATTCAATTTACCCCAACACCACTTTCTGCCTGTGTAGGTGTTCATGCAGGAGAAGGAACATTAGGTTTGACTTGGGTACGGGAATAAAAAAATGCAGGGCCTCTTTCTAGGCGCTCTGCATCTTTTCGTATTTAGATTGAAAGAATTGAATAAAGCCTGCAAAAATAAATGTTACTAAGAGTGCTGATCCGATGAAAAGGACAACGCCAGTCCAACCGTAGTGCATCCAAAAGATACCGCCGAGCGTTCCTCCGATACTTGACCCCATATAATAGGCGAACAAATACAATGAGGAAGCCTGTGCTTTATCGACTTTTGCTAAATGACTGACCCAGCCGCTTGCAATAGAATGCGTGCCGAAAAAGCCGAAAGTAAAAATAATGAGACCGCTTATTTTTAAAGGCAAACTTACAGGGAAGGTAAGAACTGCACCTAAAATCATAAAGATAATCCCGCTGTATAGAACATTTTGCCGGCCATATTGATCAGATAAGCTTCCGAACCATGTGGAGCTCCATGTCCCTACTAAATAAACAACAAATAGCCAACTTACAAATGTCATGCTTAAATTATAGGGAGAATCAACCAGCTTGAAGCCGATATAGTTATACATTGTCACAAAGCTGCCCATTAATGTAAATCCAATCCCGAATAATAAAACAAGTCGTCTATCTTTTATATGCTGGAATAGTGTTTTAGTCAGTAATCGGAACTGCAATGGACGTGGTGTGAAATGTTTGGATTCTGGTAATGCCCATATGAAGCAACAACTGATAATAATGCTCAATACCCCGAGTATAATCATTCCGATTTGCCAGTTGAATAAATCACTCATCGTGCCGATTATAATACGGCCCGATAAACCGCCAATCGCATTTCCGCTTATGTAAAGACCCATTGCCACACCTAAGCTTGAAGGTTCCATTTCTTCACCTAAATAAGCCATCGCAATGGCAGGAACCCCGGCAAATACAAAACCTTGAATGATACGCAAGGCGAGAATCGTTTCAAAATTAGGAGCAAACGCTAGTGCGAGTGTTAAAACGGAAGCCGCAAATATCGAAGCGGTCATCAATTTTTTTCGGCCCCAAGCTTCCGACAATGAACCGAAAAGTAACAGACTAAATGCCAAAACGGACGTAGCAGCAGATAACGATAAACTGGCTACCGCAGGGGAGACATTGTAATCATTTGAAAACTGGGGCATTAGTGGCTGCGTAATATAAAGGTTGGCAAAGGTGATAAAACCTGCAGCAAATAATGCGATATTCGTCATTTTAAAAGCCTTTGTTCCTCTTTTTATATAGTCCATGTAATCCCTTCAATCTTGAAAACTTTTGAATAATCGATAGTTTGGAAGAAGACCTGCTTGCTTACTATCTATATTGAAATTTACAATTATTCGGTTGGTTGTCCTGTCAGCACTTGGGCAATTTCTTCGATTGTCATATCGGAGCGGAGATCAAATGCACCTTTTTGAATAGAACGTGCAAATTCCGGTTTGGACAAATAAAGTTCAAGCTCTCGGCCATTAGTGACAATACCTAAGTCTTCCGCTTGCTGCCCGATTGTATAAATAGAAACATTTTCATAAATATAAATGGTCTCTTCCACAACGCCTGATTTATTTTCTTCTTTTGTAGCGGCTGTTTTCTCTTCGGCTGTACTAGTTGTCTGCTCGTCCACTTTTTTAGATTTGGCGTAACCCGGGTTTTGCTCGTTTAACTGTTGTGTCAGTTCAGCGATTTGTTTTTCATAGTCGTCTAATTGCTTTTCGTAAGCGGCGTTATCTTTCTGACTGGAATCAGAAGGCAACATATCGAACAATGCCATGCTTGCACCTGCCACAAAAAGACCGATACCAAATGCTCGCAACGATGATTTCATTGTTGACCTCCATTTGCTAAAATCGATTGGATTTGAGCATGTGATAATGTCGAACGCTTACTGATTTCCTCAATCGATAGGCCTTGACTATTGAGCGCGAGCACCTGGCTAACTAAAATGCCGTTAATCGGTTTCGTATTTTTTTGCGGAGTTACCTTAGATGCCGTTCCATAGCTTTGAGCCGCTTTTACTTGGGCTGCTACTTGTTGAAAAGATGAAAAGGCAGCTTGCTGTTCTGAATTTTGTTGTTGGGCAGAAGAAGGTTTGCGTACTTGAAAGTTTGGTTCTACAAGCAGTTCTTCTTCCAATGCTTTTATGCGTCTTTTTAAAGCATTCGTTTCCTGATAAATATTGATCGATAAATCTTCTATATCTCTTTCAACTTTTGCTGATTTATCTTTAAACAATAGGGATATAAAAATGACAGCAATACCAGCAATCATTAATATTGAAGAAAGTCCCATATCAAGTCCTCCGTTTCTTTTTATCTATGTCATTGTATTGACAGTAAACTTGCAATTGAAGTTGGTAATCGTTTTCTTACTGCAGATTCCCTTTATTTTAACATAGTAAAACTTATTAAGAAATCATACTAGATTTTTTAAAACAGTGTGTTATAATAGGTAAGTCGTATAAATCATGCTCAAATAAATTTATTCTTAATTTAGAGTGGGAGGGTTAATGATGCGCGTAAACATTACTTTAGCTTGCACAGACTGCGGCGAACGTAACTACATTTCAAAAAAGAACAAGCGTAACAATCCAGAGCGTCTTGAACTTAAAAAATATTGCTCTCGCGAGAAGAAGTACACTCTTCACCGTGAAACAAAGTAATAATCGCTCATTTAGCCAAAACCACTCGTTGGTTTTGGCTTTTTACTTGATATTCTATTAAATCTTACTATGATGATTCAACGAATTTGATTTATGATAGTAATGTTTAACTTAAAACAGCTTTATTGAAAGTAGGGATTTGTTTGGAGAAAAGAGACTATCGTATAAAAGTGCAGGAAAAGCTGTCCAATATGACCGATCAGGAATATCGTGAACGTTCACTGGAAATCGCTCAGCAATTATTACAGGAACCATCTATTCAAAAAGCAAATATTATAGCAATTACTTTATCAAATCAGCCGGAAGTGGATACGACGTTTATTATTGAAGAATTATGGAAATTAAATAAATATGTTGCAGTTCCGAAATGTAATCCGAAAGATCGCTCGATGCAGTTTTACAAAATTAACAGTTTTGATGAAACCGAACGAGCATATCAAAATATATTAGAACCTATACGAGTAAGAACAGAACTGGTCGAAAAAGAACGAATTGATGTAATGGTCGTGCCGGGGGTTGTCTTCGATCATCACGGTTACCGCATCGGATTTGGCGGGGGCTATTATGACCGCTATTTAGTTGGATTTAATGGAAAGCGGATATCCTTGGCATTTGAAGAGCAGTTGTTAAACGAAATACCGAGAGAATCACATGATCTTCCGGTACATATACTACTTACAGATAAAAATCGCATAATCTGCGAATAATTGGTGGAGGAACGAGAATGAAGTCAATGTTGGATGTGCTTGACATCTTAAAGCAATACGGAATTTACATTTATACAAAAGACCGTATTGGAGATTTATACTTAATGGAAGACGAAATTAAGGAATTATATAAATCGAAATTTATTGATACGAAAGATTTTCAGATGGCATTGTTAATCCTGCGTCAGGAAGAGCAAAGGCTTAAAGCAGGAAAATAACTGGAATTTAGTGTATAATAGTATGGATCGTATAGAGGTATGCTTGTTTACTTAGGGTTATAAACTTTACACGAACATAACCTGAGTGAAACAGCGGGGATAACCGCTGTTTTCATAATTAACGAAACCTTTTCAAGTTTAATACGTACTAAATAATAGTGCTATTTTATGAATGTAAACTGTTTAAACGAAATAATGTTGCGGATTTGTTTGAAAAGCTTTAACATAGATTTTGTTTGAATGAGGAATTTACACAAATAAAACAAACTATTTAAAAAAATCGAATATGTAAAGAGAGGATGTATAGGATATGAAAGATTTTAAATGGCCTAAACATTCGATATTAGCGATTGCCGTAATAGCAACCTGGATTAAAACTGTAATTGTTTATGAAACTAGCTTTGATATGAAGATAGAAAATGCAATGCAATTGTTAATTTTGTTTATCAATCCGTTAAGCTTCTTATTATTCTTCTATGGATTGTCATTATTCTTGAAATCACAAAAAGCGCGAAATCGCTATATTGTCGGCAGTAGTATTTTACTGGCCTTAGTAGTTTACGGAAATGTTGCCTTTTACCGTTTCTACAATGACTTTGTAACATTGCCTGTATTATTCCAAACGAGCAATTTTGGAGAGTTAGGTACATCAGCAGCAGCAATTATTAGCTGGATGGACATATTCTATTTTGTTGATGTATTACTGATTATTATTGCTGTGAAGCTTTTACCGAAAGTGGAAGAGCAGTTAGTGCCTATACGTAAAGATGCGCGAAAAGCATACTTTGTCATGACGGTAGCTATTTTATTTTTAAACTTAGGTTTAGCAGAAACAGAGCGTCCGCAATTATTGACACGAGCATTTGACCGTGAACTGTTAGTGAAAAATATCGGAACATATAACTATCATCTTTACGATGTATATGTTCAGTCGAAATCGTCTGCACAGCGTGCGTTGGCAGATGGCAGTGAGCTTGTTGAAGTGAGCAACTACGTCCGCGCAAACCAGGCGGAACCTAATGTTGAAATGTTCGGCAAGTATGAAGGCCGCAATGTAATTGCAGTTTCCCTGGAATCATTGCAGTCATTTGTTATTAATGAGGAAATGAATGGGGAAGTAGTAACACCTTTCCTGAATTCATTGACAAACGATAAAGATACGTATTACTTCAGTGATTTTTATCACCAGACTGGATTAGGAAAAACTTCGGATTCTGAGTTTATTTTTGAAAACTCGTTATATGGCTTAGGTCGAGGTGCAGTATTCTTTACACATGGTGAAAATACGTATAACTCCTTTGCAGAGCGCTTAGGGGAAAATGGATATTTTACAAATGTTATGCATGCGAACAACAAATCATTCTGGAACCGTGATATGATTTACAAATCATTTAAATTAGATCAGTTCTATGATCTCGAATCATACAATGTAACAGAAGAAACATCTGTAAACTGGGGATTGAAGGATATTCCATTCTTTGAACAATCTGCAGCATTAATGAAAGAAATGCCACAGCCGTTTTATAGCCGTCTAATTACTTTAACAAACCATTACCCGTTCTATTTGGATCCGGAAGATATGATGATTCCTGAATATGATTCAAATTCAGGTACATTAAATCGTTATTTCCAAACAGTTCGCTATTTGGATGAATCGGTGAAGGAATTCTTCGATGATTTAAAAGAACAAGGTTTATATGAAAATTCGATTATCGTGATGTACGGAGACCACTACGGGATTTCCGAAAATCATAATAAAGCAATGGCAAAATATTTAAATAAAGAAGAGATCACACCATATGACAGTGCGCTTTTACAGGCTGTCCCATTATATATCCACATTCCTGGTTCAAATGATGGACAAGTGATGGATAATGTAGCGGGTCAGTTGGATATTCGTCCGACATTACTGCATCTGTTAGGTATTGAGACTTCAAAAGATATGCAATTAGGTGCTGACCTTTTCTCGGAAGAACATGAAGATTTCGTTATTTTCCGTGATGGTCGCTTCGTAACAGATCAATATGTTTATGCAGGTGAAGTATGCTACGACCGTGAAACGGGAGAAGCAATTGATACGGAAGCATGTCAGCCATTTATTGATCGTGCAACACAAGAACTGGAATACTCGGATCAGATTATTAATGGTGACCTGTTGCGTTTCTATGATACAGAAACAGGGAACTTACTGATTGACACAAACTATAAAAATTAAAGCTGCCCCGGAGAAATCCGGGAGCAGCTTTTTTTCTTTATATAAAAAACGTATTGCTTCAAGAGCAATACGTTTTTTGGTTGCAATTAATGAGTTGGTGGATAGCCTTGATTTAATACCGTCATAATGACGAACCAACCGAAAACACCTGCAGCTAAAGCATTGAAGGCAGCAGCTAAAAGGTTTTTCTCTTTGATTGATTGGAATATGCCAATTACGCCAAAAATTGCAACTAAACCAAAAATAACCATTAATAAGTTCATAAAAAATTGACACTCCTTTCGACATTCCAGAAAATGTCTCAACAATATTCCTCTTTTATTGTAAAGGTTTCCAAATCGTTTGTCGAGGACTAAAAGTGGCGTTTGTTTGAACGATAACTTTCACTATGAGAACGATAGAAAAAATGTATAATGGAGACTGAGGTGATGATTTATGTTAAATGTTAGAAAATATAATCTAGGACCAATCCAAACGAATTGCTACCTTGTCAGCAATAAAGAAAAAGACTGCTTAATTTTTGATCCAGGTGAAGAAGGGGCACGCATTGTAAATGAATTACGTAAAAATGGCTTAAACCCATTAGCTATTTTATTAACCCATACACATTTTGATCATATCGGTGGAGTGGATGCGGTACGGGCAATATACAATATTCCGCTGTATGTCCATGAAAAAGAAGTTGACTGGCTTGCTGATCCGTTGAAAAATGGTTCAGGCAAATACGCGGAATTACCAAATTATATCGTGAAAAAACCTGATGGAGAACATATTATCCGTAAAGAAGGGGAAATGACAATCGGTGCATTTACCTTTACGGTAGCCCATACACCAGGGCATTCTCCAGGAAGTATATCCTTTATTTTTAAAGACGACGCTTTTGCGATTGTCGGCGATACATTATTTGAACAAAGCATTGGACGGACTGATTTGATTGGAGGTTCATTGAATGTCTTGTTGAAATCGATTCACGATAAGCTTTTATCATTACCGGAAGATACAATTATTTATCCAGGGCATGGTGACTATACGACACCTGCTGCAGAAATGGATTCCAACCCGTTTTTAAATGGTTTTTAACTAATTTGTAAATGAAAAAACGACCGCTCTCTATTGAAGAGCGTGTCGTTTTTTAATGTCCGCCACCTGGAGTGTGTATGAATGTTGTGTAATAGGTGAAACCGGCGAAGAAAACAGTTAAGTATGCGCCAAAAATGTACATGTACATGCGTTCTGAAAGATTTAAGAAGCCTAATAATAAAAATAAACCTGTATTACCTACGAATAATAGCGAAACCTCGTTCATACCTCCAAGGTAGAACATAACGGCGAAAATAGCAGTCCAGAATGCCATAACTTTATACATATTGCTCATGAAATATCCCTCCTTTTCTAAAAAAATAGAATAGTCTCTCATTCATTATAAATCAAGTTTCTGGATAATGTAAACTGGGAGATATGGAAGAGTTGTGACAAACGCATGTTTTTTCCATTAATTGTGAACGGAAATTTTGTATTTGCAAAAGTCACAGTCACTTACCATGCTTTCCATCTTCGTAATTTCATGACGGTCAAACAATGTATCAACTTGTCCATACAAATAGGATTCATGGAGCTGGCACACAATTTCTCCGTAGTTCGATATTTGTTCTTGGAAGGGGCAGTTAAAAAGCGAGAATATGATTGATTTTGATTGGTTATGCTCAATTACTTCCGGAATATAACCGATTAATGTGGCGCTTTTAGTTAACATGGCCAATTTCTCATCAAAAGTAAATGGAGATTTTCGTTTAACAGAATTTATTTGTTCAAGCATCGATTGTTTCCCGTCACGATAACTGATTTCCTGCGCTTTACTCAACGCTGCTTCACCAAGTTCGCGAATTAGTTCAAGTGACCATTTAATTAATGAAGATGTGTCGCGTCTAGGAATACTTAAATTGATTCCTTCTTTTTTTGCTTTATATACTCTTCCAGGTCGCCCGCCTTTTCCGGTTTTTAAATGTTCGGAAGAAATGGCACCGATTTCTGCAAGTTTAGTTAGATGCAAACGTGCTACATTGGAATGGATTTTAAATTGATCTGCAATATCCTGAACGGATAAGAATTGCTTTTCCTGCAACATAAATTCATAAATAGAAAAACGAGTTTCATCAGCAAAAGTGCTCGAAATTTTAATCGGATGTATCATATGTAAACCCCCAATACGGTAAAAATTTAAAATTTTAATATTATTCTACATGAAATATTAGCAAATTTGTTAATATTGAAAGAAAATTCCTACTAAAAAGAAATTTTATCTATTTCTATATAAATAACTGCACGATCCAATTATAATGGAGTCAAATCTAACTAGTTGATGAAGGGGTGATTTCCATAAAACAATTATCGATCATTGAACAAAAATGTTTGGAGCTTTTATCTAAGGCAGCACTGCTGAACGTTACAGATATCCATTTACTCCCTAGAGAAGAATCCTATGATTTGTTAAAGAGAAAATACGGCCGTTTTGAAAAGGAGGATGAACTCCCTACAGAGCTTGCTACCCGTATGATTTCCTATTTTAAATTTCTTTCTTCACTTGATATTAGTGAAAAGCGAAAGCCTCAAAGTGGTTCCTTCCAAAAATTTATCGACCAGTCCATGTATGCCTTCCGAATTTCCACGTTACCTTCCAGCTTCTTCAAAGAAAGTTTAGCAATTAGAATATTACGGCAAAACTATACCGTTCCCTTACAGACATTATGTCACTTCCAGGAAAGTGTTGAACAGTTGTATAAGTTGGCCAGACAGGAGAGCGGTTTAATATTAATTAGCGGTGCGACCGGAACCGGCAAAACGACTACGTTATATTCATTGCTCCACTACTGTTCACAGCATTTATCTCGTCATGTTATTTCTTTGGAGGATCCCGTGGAAAGCAGGCAGGAGCAGCTATTGCAAATTCAAGTGAATGAGCGAGCCGGAATCACGTATTCAGCAGGTTTAAAAGCAATTTTAAGGCATTCTCCCGAAGTGATTATGCTCGGGGAGATTCGGGACAGGGAAACAGCGAAAGTAGCAATAGAAGCGGCGTTTTCCGGACACCTCGTTATTTCGACGATTCATGCAAAGGATACGGTGAACTGTATTTACCGGCTTCATGATTTGTCGGTATCATTTGAGGAAATGCGGCAGATGCTTAGAGCTGTTGTTTCACAGCGTCTAATTGAAACAGAGGATAGCGGTTATAAAGCTATTTTCGAATTTTTAACTGATGATCAATTGCAGCTTGCCTTTGAATCCATCATCCAAGAAAAATCATTTACATTACCGTTTGATCAAACATTGGCAGGTCAAATCGCAAAACTTCAAGGAGACTATTATGAATATATCTCTCCTTAAAAATGCAGCATCTGCTACTTTGTTTAAAAAGCCTGTTATAAAGTCTTCTGAGCTTCCTACATTACTCCAAAGAATTTCCACACTGTTATATGAAGGCTATACATTTGCTCACAGTATCGAAATGCTGTTGCCTTATCATGTAAAACAATATGAGCCGGTCCAACAGGAAATTTCAAATATATTGCGCGGGGGTGGAAGTGCAACACAAGTGTTTCAGCTGCTTGGCCTTGATAAACAATATTTAGTGTCAATTGAGTTGGCGGAAGTGACGGGTAAGCTGAGTGAAGCGATTGGTCTTGTCGCAAAACAGCTCGTTTTTCAACAGCAGACAAAAATGAAACTAATAAAGGTGATGTCGTACCCGCTCATTTTATTTACATTTTTAATATTACTGTTTTTAGCCTTTCGAACATATTTTCTTCCGAATATGTCTTCTGTTATTACTTCCCGCGTCCATAGCGAATCGTCCGCCAGTATTCAGTGGTCGAAGTTTTTCCTCCATATGCCAGACTACATTATTGCGGTAGGCATTGCTCTCGGAATTGTCCTCTCCCTTTTTATTTATCAAATCCGTAAGAAACGAATTGATTTGCAGCTTCATCTACTGTTTAGGCTCCCGTTAATCGGTCTTTTTTGGCGTCTATTTCTTACGAGGCAGTTTGCTCGCCATTTAGGCAATCTATTATTAGCTGGCTTCTCGCTCCAAAAGGCATTCGATCATTTAAAATCCCAACACCACCAAAAGCACATTGCCTATATTGCTGGTAGCCTCCAAGAACGCATTCTTATTGGCGATTCATTGGAGCGTGCGGTCGAAATCGTCGGTTACTTTTATCCGAAATTTGAGCATTTTATTGCCCATGGTGAGGCGAGCGGCTTGTTGGGACGAGAGCTCATTTTATATTGTGAGCTTTTGGATGAAAAGCTTCAGAAAATTATTGAACGAATGCTGGCGATTATTCAGCCGCTGCTTTTTGTGATCATTGCTATTTGCGTTATTGCTGCGTATTTAAGTATTTTAATTCCGATGTATGATGTCATTGATTTTATATAAGAAGAGGTGGAATAGATGAAAAATGAAAAAGGATTTACGTTAGTAGAGATGCTTGTTGTTTTATTAATCATCTCCATTTTAATATTGGTCACAATCCCCAACGTTTCAAAGCACTTTGCATCAATCGATGAAAAAGGTTGTAATGCTTATATCCTCATGCTTCAAGGACAAGTCGAAGCATATAAACTGAATAATAATGTATATCCGGCTTCGGTCACGGATTTAACTGACGAGGGGTATATTGTGGAAGAGGATTTGAAATGCCCGGATAATACGGAAATTAAAATAGTTGAAGGTGAAGTTAGACTGGTGGAAGACTAAACGTAATGATGAGGCAAAAAATTAAAACACTTATAACAGATGAAAAAGGTTTTACCCTAATGGAAATGCTCATCGTCCTCTTTATCTTTTTAGTCGTCAATTCAGCGATTCTCTATTTTTCACAAAAGCCGTTAATGGAATATACAGAAAAACAGGTGATGAATCAAAACGAGATGTTAATACGCATGACCCAATTGCTATCCATTGAGACCGGAACGTCCCATAGCTTTGAAATTATTAACTGTCACCGGATACAAGTAATGGATAGGTCTACTTCTCACATTATTTACGATCGGCGAATAGCGCGGCCAATTGACATGTATTTATCAACCCCGCATAACCGGCTGGTATTTAATACGAGAGGAAATGTCCAGGCGTTTGGACGGCTAACATACCATTTTGAAAATATAAGCCATCAATACTCTGTTAATATCGGCAAAGCCAGAATTTTGGAAAAGGAGGTTTTTCATGAGCCAGGAAGGACTAACTCTTGTAGAAACACTGTTAGCAGTCGTCATTTTATTTTTCCTTTCCTCGACAATCATTCCGCTCACATTTAATATGAAACAGCAAATTGCCTTACAAAAAGTACAAGCCCATGCTGCAGAAGCAGCTTATATAGGAGCGATGAAATATAAAAGATATGGACAATCAGCCGGAGTTCAGCTCATTGACGGCGTTCAGTTTCAATGGAATTACAATGGAAACCAAGTATGTGTCCATTATGATAATAATGAAAAGGAAGAGGAACTGTGTGTATGAATTGGAGGCAAACTTTAAATGAGCGGGGATTTACACTACTGGAGAGCTTGTTTCAGTTAACCGTGTTTGTACTTTTTACCGCAATAAGCCTGCTTATCCTTATATGGGTTCGGGATCTTCAACAGCTTGAGATGATGAAAGATGAGGTAAACTGGGAATTGTTTGTTTATGATCTTCATCAATACAATATGAATTCCGCATCTGGTAGGTTGCTCAGTTCTAGTATGCTGCAACTGGAAATGTTAAATGATCCCGAGGAACGGTTGTTTGTCTTTGACAAATCAGAACAGCATTTGCGTAAAAGGTCGAATAAAGGAGGAAATGAAATTATGCTGCCTTTTGTTGAGAAGTGGGAGCTGGCGGTTAATGAAAATGAAGTGAATATGAGGGTAGTGATGAAAAATGGAACAAAGCGAGAAAGAGACATCGTATTACCATTGCCTTCAAAATGAGAAAGGTGCATTATTTTTGCTGGCTGTGTTTTTATTGTTCATAGTTTCCGGAGCTGCTGTTTTCTATACAAATGCATATTTTGCGCAAATAAAAGTATATAATTCATTGGAATCTATTTACGTTCGTGCTACGATAAATATACTAAATTTACCTTAAAATTCGACTTCTTTTTGCAAAGTCGAAAAAATGTCGCATTTATGCGATTTGGTTTGACCTAAAAATATTTCTGTTTAAGACGCAAAATAGAAACGAAAGAATAGGTAGAGGCGTAATTAATTAAGTAGTCCGTAATAGAAGAAGGTGAACAGCATGCGTAAAATTTATTTAGTAGGATTTATGGGGTGCGGAAAAAGTGCGATTGGAAGACGTTTAAGTTTTTTCTTAAAAATGCCGTATTACGATATGGATCATGAAATTGTACGACAGCAGGGTATGACAATTCCTGAAATTTTCGAGAAATACGGCGAAGCACACTTCCGAAAAATCGAGACGGAATTTTTAAAGAATTTTCGTGATGAAGCATGCATTATCGCTACAGGCGGTGGGGTAGCCGTGAATGAAGAAAACAGGAAAATTATGCGCCGGACAGGGCTTGTATTTTTTCTTGATGCAAAATTTGAAGATATTTATATGCGTATTCGAAATGATAAAAACCGTCCCATTGTTCAATCGTCAACGGAGCAAGAATTGGAAAATCTGTATCACCAACGCAGAAAGAATTATCGACTGGCTGGTCATATACAAGTATTGACAGCTGGGAGAACATTAAGACAAATTGTTGAGTACATCGGCTTTCAAGTGAAACGTCTTAAAGGCGAATAATAGCTGTATAATTATGTTTAATGTTCGTATTTTGAATAAAATTAAAAAAAGATTGCGTTTGCATTATATTCAATGTTAGGATATTGCTAAGAAGAGCAATTACATGAAGTAAATAATCTAACGCGGATGATGGTACGGGGAGAGAACGTGATGTCACGTCGCCGAAGGAGCAAATAGCTATGCTATGAATCTCTCAGGCAAAAAGACTCGTATTGGACGCAACTCTGGAGAGTGCTGTAATAGCTATTGTTGCGAACAGCCACCAACGGGGAAAGCCTAAATTGTGATAGTGGATCAAATTTGGGTGTAACTTTCAGGTGCAAGGACAGAGAATCTCGGTAAAGGGGATTCGTCTGTCTTTTTTTTGTGGAGAAATCGGCTTTTAATATTCTGATGATTCTAATAAAAAGATAGATATACACTTTGATAGGTGTAATGTTGATTCCCCCTTTGCAAACCAAAACGAACATACATAACTAAAGGAGGAAATGAACATGACAAATGATTTAAAGCTAAAGCGCACACCACTTTTTGATGAATATGCAAAGTATGGTGGGAAAACAGTTGATTTTGGCGGCTGGGAGTTGCCTGTACAATTTTCTTCGATTAAAGATGAACATGATGCGGTACGTAACCGTGCAGGACTTTTTGATGTATCCCATATGGGGGAAATTATCGTAGAAGGTCCAGATGCACTAGTTTATCTACAAAAAATGCTTTCCAACGATATTTCTAAAATTGCAGTCGGCGGCGCACAATACAGTGCACTATGCTATGAAGATGGCGGTGTTGTTGACGATTTACTGACATACCGTTTGGAAGATAACCTTTATTTACTATGTGTTAATGCAGCGAATATTGAAAAGGACTTTGAATGGTTACAGAAGCATGTCGAAGGGGATGTCAAAGTGACAAATATGTCAGATGACTATGCTCAAATCGCATTGCAAGGACCATTATCTCAGGAAGTTCTGCAAACATTAACAGCAACAGACTTAACGGCAATTAAATATTTTAAATTCCAGGACAATGTGGATGTAGGCGGTCATTCGGTTCTTGTTTCTCGCTCTGGCTATACAGGGGAAGACGGATTTGAAATTTACGGTGCACCAGCAGCAATTGTTGATCTTTGGAACAAAATTTTGGAAGCTGGAAATGACAAAGGTGTAGTAGCTGCCGGTTTAGGAGCACGTGATACACTCCGCTTTGAAGCTTGCTTACCATTATATGGCCAAGAGATTTCAAAGGATATTTCACCACTGGAAGCAGGCATTGGCTTTGCGGTGAAATTAGCGAAAGATCCGCAATTTATCGGTCAGCAAGCATTAATTGACCAAAAAGAAAATGGCTTAACACGTAAATCTGTAGGCATCGAGATGATTGATAAAGGTATTCCTCGTCACGGTTATAAAGTGTTTAAAGATGGTGAAGAGATTGGCTTTGTAACAACAGGTACTCAGTCACCGATGACAAAGCGCAATATCGGCTTAGCTATAATTGACACAAAATTCACAGAAGTTGGAACTGAATTAGAAATCGAAGTACGAAAAAATAGAGCAAAAGCAGTTGTAGTAGAAACTCCATTTTACAAGCGTGCAAAATAAAGTAAAAATTTAACCAGTGGGGGTATTCATCCCCTTGATTGATAGTTCTGCTGCCTTTAGAAGAAGATAAATTCCTACCCGTTAATAACGGGATAAAACTTTTGAAAAGAGGGTTAACAATGAAACATCGTTATTTACCAATGACGGAACAAGATAAACAAGAAATGTTAGACCATATCGGGGTTGCGACAATTGATGAGCTATTCGAGGATATTCCTGAGAAAGTTCGCTTCCAAGGAAGCTACAATATTAAACCTGCGAAGTCAGAAGCCGCTTTAATGAAGGAACTGGCACAACTCGCTTCAAAAAATAAAGATACAGCAACCAATGTATCGTTTTTAGGTGCTGGTGTCTACAATCACTATAAACCGGTAATTGTTGATCACGTTATTTCACGTTCAGAGTTTTATACAGCGTATACACCATACCAGCCGGAAATTTCTCAAGGCGAACTTCAAGCGATTTTTGAGTTCCAAACAATGATCGCAGAACTGACAGGCATGGATATTGCAAACTCTTCTATGTATGATGGCGGTACGGCATTGGCAGAAGCAGGTATGCTTGCAGCAGGTCATACACGTCGCGGTAAGTTACTTGTTTCAGGAGCTGTACATCCGGAATATCAAGATGTTGTGAAAATGTATGCAACAGGACAATCAATTGAAGTCGTTACAATTCCTACAAAAGACGGTGTGACAGACATTGAAGCACTTAAAGGCTTAATCGATGATCAAACTGCCGGTGTTATCGTTCAATATCCTAACTTCTTTGGTCAAGTTGAAAACCTACAGCCGCTTGCAGACATTACACATGATGCAAAAGGATTGTTTATCGTATCTGCAAACCCGTTAGCTCTTGGCGTTTTAACACCTCCTGGAAAATTAGGGGCAGATATTACAGTTGGGGACGCACAAGTATTCGGTATTGCTGAAGCATTCGGTGGTCCACACTGTGGTTATTTTGCGGTAACGAATAAGTTAATGCGTAAAGTACCGGGCCGTCTTGTTGGGGAAACAGTTGACCAAGATGGACGTCGTGGTTATGTATTAACATTACAAGCTCGTGAGCAGCACATCCGTCGTGACAAAGCGACATCTAATATTTGTTCTAACCAGGCGTTACTGGCACTTGCTTCTTCAGTTGCAATGACAGCCCTTGGAAAACAAGGTATGCAGGAAATGGCGAAACAAAATATCGTAAAAACACGCTTTGCCAAAAATGCATTTGAAGCAGCTGGTTTTGAAGTTGCTTATCAAGGCGCTCACTTTAACGAAATCGTAGTTAATACAAAACATAATGTGACAGAGCTAAACAAAGCATTAATCGAAAAAGGCATTATCGGTGGCTTTGACTTAGGTCGTGTTTATCCGGAATTAGAAAATCATGCACTCATTGCTGTTACGGAAATCCGTACAAAAGAAGAAATCGAGCAATTAGTTGCAGAAATGGGGGCTTACAATGCATAACGAAAACCAATCACTCATTTTCGAAATTACAAAACCAGGTCGTGTCGGCTATAACTTAGAGCCATTGGATGTTCCTGATTTTGATCTCGAAGAACTTCTGCCAAAAGAGTTAGTACGTCAAGAAGCGGCTGAACTGCCGGAAGTTGCAGAATTAGATATTATGCGTCACTATACAGCACTTTCAAAACGTAATCATGGTGTGGATTCAGGCTTCTACCCACTTGGTTCATGTACGATGAAATACAATCCGAAAATCAATGAAACGGTTGCACGCTATGCTGGTTTTGCCAATGTTCACCCATTACAAGACGAGTCGACAGTGCAAGGTGCAATGGAATTATTATATGACCTGCAAACATCCCTTCAGGAAATTACAGGTATGGATGAAGTAACATTACAGCCAGCAGCAGGCGCACATGGTGAATGGACAGCATTAATGATGATCCGTGCATTCCATGAGGCAAATGGTGAAGGTCACCGTAACAAAGTAATTGTACCGGATTCAGCTCACGGTACAAACCCGGCTTCTGCTACAGTTGCAGGTTTTGAAACAATTACAATCAAATCAGGTGAAGACGGCTTAGTTGATCTTGAAGATTTACGCCGTGTTGTCGGTCCTGATACAGCAGCGCTTATGCTGACAAACCCGAACACTTTAGGCTTATTCGAAGAAAACATTTTAGAAATGGCTGAAATCGTGCACGGTGTCGGCGGTAAAGTTTACTATGACGGCGCGAACTTAAACGCTGTTATGAGTAAAGCACGTCCTGGCGACATGGGCTTTGACTGTGTTCACTTAAACTTACACAAAACATTTACAGGTCCACATGGTGGCGGTGGTCCGGGTTCAGGTCCAGTAGGGGTAAAAGCGGATTTAATCCCATTCCTGCCTAAACCAGTATTAGTGAAAAAAGAAGATGGTACATTCCACTTCGATTACAACCGTCCACAATCAATCGGTCGTGTGAAACCTTACTACGGAAACTTCGGCATTAATGTCCGTGCATATACGTATATCCGTTCAATGGGTCCAGATGGCTTAAAGGCTGTAACAGAATACGCTGTACTAAACGCAAACTACATGATGCGCCGTTTGGAAGAGCACTTTGATTTACCGTACGACCGTCACTGTAAGCATGAATTCGTGCTATCAGGCCGCCGTCAGAAAAAATTAGGTGTTCGTACATTGGATATCGCTAAACGTCTTCTTGACTTTGGCTACCATCCACCAACAGTTTACTTCCCGTTAAACGTGGAAGAGGGTATTATGATCGAGCCAACAGAAACAGAATCAAAAGAAACATTGGATGCATTCTGTGATGCAATGATTCAAATTGCTCAAGAAACAATCAATAACCCATCGATCGTACAAGAAGCACCACATACAACGGTAATCAGCCGTTTAGATGAAACACGTGCTGCACGTACACCTGTATTACGTTATACAAAAAAAGAAGAAGTAACAATTTCATAAATTGTGACAAAAAAGGTCAGACCTGTTTTCTGACCTTTTTTCTATGAGTAAGGTTAGACTTCTTACGTGTCACTATATAATAGTAGAAACTACTGATAATCAGACAATTTTGATTCGTTGGGCATTTGAATAGAAATTAAAAAGCCCTCTACAATGTAGAGAACTTTTAAAATTAGTTTTTCGATTTAACTTTACCTGTCCAAGTTTTGAAACCACCTTGTAATTGGAACAGTTGGCTATAGCCTTTTTTCTTTAATGTCAGCGCTGCTCGTGCACTACGGCCAGAGTTTTGGCAATAAAGGTATACAGGAAGGTCCGGACGGATTTCTTTATGACGTGTATTAAGTTGCGTCATTGGAATGTTTCGAGCACCTAAAATGTGTCCAGCTTCAAATTCTTTAGGTTCGCGTAAATCGATTAATTGTGCTTTACGGTAGCCTTCGATAAATTGCTCCTGTGTTAAATTTGTTACGGATTTTTTTAAACGCATAGAGTTGATTACTACGTAAGCAACGATTACTACTAAAATTACTAGTATCGTATATAAAATTGTCACTGCGATATTGCCCCTTTCTTTCTGTACTATCTATTATAAGAGATGAACTAGAGTTAGTCGAGCGAGTTTGTTAAAATGAATTGGTGGAGGCGAGAAATTGTGAAAAAACAATGGTATTTTATAAATTCGGGGCCATGCAGCCCGGCCTATAACATGGCACTGGACGAAGCGTTACTGGATTGGCATAGCCAAGGGGAAATCCCGCCGGTTATTCGTTTTTATGAGTGGAACCCTGCAACATTATCAATCGGTTATTTCCAGCAAGTACATAAAGATATTAATTTAGAAGCTGTAAAAAAGCAAAACTTAGGTTTCATCCGTCGACCTACAGGCGGACGTGCCGTTTTACATGACCAGGAGCTTACATATTCAGTGATTGTGACAGAGAGCTACCCAAATATGCCGGAAACCGTTACAGAGGCATATCGTGTCATTAGCGAAGGAATTTTACAAGGGTTCCGTCTTTTAGGACTGGATGCTTATTTTAGTGTGCCGGAGACGAAGGAACAACTGGATGATCTTAAAAAACCGAAAAGCGCGGTATGTTTTGATGCGCCGAGCTGGTATGAACTTGTAGTTGAAGGGAAGAAAGTTGCGGGCAGTGCGCAAACACGTCAAAAAGGTGTGATTTTGCAGCATGGCGCTATTTTACTGGATCTGAACGAAGAGCTGCTGCTATCGGTATTTAATTTTGCTACGGACGAGGCAAAAGAAAAAATGCGGAAAAAGTTACCTGAAAAAGCAGTTGCGATGAATCAGTTTGTCGACACACCATTTACAATCGAGCAATGTGTGAATGCATTTTCTAAAGGTTTTGAAGTAGCTTTGGACATAGAACTAATTCCTTATGAATTAACAGAGCAGCAAACCCAATATGTAGAACAATTGATGCAAAATAAATATTTAACAGATGAATGGAATTTCAAAAAATAGTTTACGAACGTGTGTTTTTATTTTTTGTAAAAAAATTTTTATACCCGAAACGTTGATATAGATGGATTTAACAAAAAGAAAAAAAAATCAACCCCTTGTTTGAAAAAAAAATTTATTGTAATCTTTTTTAAGTGTAATTATATAACCCAACATATAGAATGATATTTAAGAAATTAGCACAATATATGGTATAAAATGTGTTTAGTTTACATTCGTGAAGGGAACCTTAAAATTATTAAATCGTTCAAAGGGGGGCTTACGCGGTGGCAAGTGTTTTAGAACAATCCATCCAAGTCAATCAATTAAATCAAGATATTGAGCAATTTCCTCAAGTGCACCCGATTACACCGGATATGCATATTACGCATAAAGGTGTATCTCGTCTTGTAATGATTGACCGTTATTCTTTTAAAGATACGGAAAAGAAAACATTAAAAACAGGGGATTTTGTTGTTTTGACAGTGAAACAAGATCCGAAATTCCCGGCGCGCGGACTTGGCATTATTCATTCGATTAATCAGGAAAAGAAAACCGCTCTTATTAAAATTGATGAAGATTACCGTCACGTATTAGAAGGCGAAGAACAAGAGACAGGCATTATCGAACGGTCATTGGATATTATAGAAAAGCCGCTCGAGATTTTTTATGAGCAAATTGCGAAACGTAATGCGACAGGCTTAGCTTCAGTTGAAAAAACAGAAGAAAAGCGCAAGGAATGGTTCGGGAAGTTTTACGAAGAGCTTGTATCGATGAACTTTATCCCTGCAGGACGTGTAATTTATGGGGCAGGTTCAGAAACAGAAGTAACATTTTTCAACTGTTATGTAATGCCTTTTGTAGCCGATTCCCGTGAAGGCATCAGTGATCACCGCAAGCAAGTAATGGAAATTATGAGCCGTGGTGGTGGTGTTGGTACGAACGGTTCGACACTTCGTCCGCGCAACACATTGGCGCGCGGTGTAAACGGTAAATCTAGCGGATCAGTAAGCTGGCTTGATGATATTGCCAAGCTGACACATCTTGTTGAGCAAGGTGGAAGTCGCAGAGGCGCTCAAATGATTATGCTGGCAGATTGGCATCCGGATATTGTGGAATTTATCATTTCAAAAATGCAAAATCCGCGTATTCTACGTTATCTGATTGAAAATACGGAAGATGAATCAATTATTCGTCTAGCAAAAGAAAAATTAAAATTCAAGCCTTTAACACAGCAGGAAGATGCGATGTATCAAGGCATTGTGAACTATAAAAATATTGAAGGTTTTGGCGGATTTAACGAAGCGATTATTCGTGACGCTGAAACAAAGCTACGTGATGGCGGAACGTATTCAGTCCATAATCCGGAGTTCCTAACAGGTGCAAACATTTCGGTTACATTAACGAAAGAGTTTATGGATGCTGTAGAAAACGACCAGAACTTCGAATTACGCTTCCCGGATGTAGAGAACTACAATCCGGCTCAAATGCTGGATTACAATGAAAAATGGCATGAAGTTGGCGACGTTCGCGAATGGGAGAAACTTGGTTATCCAGTTCGTACGTATCGCACAATCAAAGCAAAAGAACTGTGGAATTTAATCAATGTCTGCGCAACATATGCAGCAGAACCGGGTATTTTCTTCATTGATAACGCAAACGACATGACAAACGCAAAAGCGTACGGTCAGAAAGTTGTTGCGACAAATCCGTGTGGTGGAGTTCGCCTCACGTTAAACATCGCGGGATGAAGCGGGAAGGCTGAAATGCTAATCCGAACCGAAGACGAATTGTAAAATTTTTGTCAGGGGCAACGCATAGATAGTGAACCTCATCATTTGAGAATATAATCTATCCACGAGACCGCGACACTGCAACTTGCAGTGAAAATGTATGCTGAACTTGCACGAATAACAAGTGTAAGAACCTTAGGATAAAAAGCCTGGGGGTTAACAAAAATTTGGAACAACCATTAGCACCATATTCCGTTTGTAACTTGGCTGCAGTTAACTTGGCGAAGTTTGCAAACAAAGAAACGAAAACAGTTGATTTTGAAGGGTTACGCAAAACGGTAAAAGTTGGCGTACGTATGCAGGACAATGTTATCGATGCAACACCGTACTTCCTGGAAGAAAACAAAAAGCAGGCACTGGGTGAACGCCGAGTTGGGCTTGGTGTAATGGGTCTTGCTGATTTGTTAATCTACTGTGAAAAAGAGTACGGTTCTGAGGAAGGCAATGCACTTGTTGATGAAATCTTCAAGACAATTGCGATTGCTGCCTATGAAGAGTCAGTTGAACTGGCGACAGAGCGCGGCAGCTTCCCGTTCCTTGAAGGACAAACAGAAGCTGAAACAGCACGTTTACGTGAAGCATTCATTAACACAGGCTTCATGAAAAAAATGCCACAGCATATTCGCGAAAATATTGTGGCAAACGGTATTCGTAACTCGCATTTATTGACGGTGGCGCCAACTGGATCCACTGGTACAATGGTCGGAGTTGCAACAGGGCTTGAACCTTACTTCAGCTTCACTTACTACCGTTCAGGTCGTCTAGGGAAGTTTATTGAAGTAAAAGCTGAAATTGTAAAAGAATATTTAGATGCGAACCCTGGTGTTGATGAAAATAATTTACCGGAGTGGTTCAAATCATCAATGGAGCTTTCTGCTGAAGCACATGCAGATGTTCAATGTATCATTCAAAACTGGATTGATTCATCGATTTCGAAAACAGTAAACGCACCAAAAGGCTATGGAGTAGAGCAAGTACAAAAAGTGTACGAGCGTCTATACCGCGGCGGTGCTAAAGGCGGTACAGTGTATGTCGATGGATCTCGCGATACACAAGTATTAACTTTAAAAGCTGAAGAAGCAAATTCAGATGAACAATTAGAGTTTGAAGAATTAAAACAATCGGAAGACCAAGTTAAACGTCAAGTGGTGTTAGTGGATACAATCAAACCGTTAACAGATACAGATGTGACAATTGGTTCTGAAGTTGGCAATACATGCCCGGTTTGCCGTCAAGGTACGGTAGAGGAAATGGGCGGCTGCAACACATGTACAAACTGTGGTGCACAGCTGAAATGCGGTTTATAAAATAAAGAAAACGCAACTCATATAATATGGGTTGCGTTTTTGCATTTTGAAAAGAGATACATAATATCTCTTTAAAAACGTAATCTGCCGGTAGCAGGGCTTACTAATGGCCATGCGCGGACATCAATTTTTTTGGAGAAGTGCAGGATCGGCTGATCATTTTCCACAATAATCCCTTGCTTGGACAGCGTTGTATTAAGGGTGATTTCACCTTCTGCTTTCTGTAAGATCCATGGGTGGTGCAAAATATCACAGCGCACCGGAACACCTGAAGCATTTAATGTATAGAAGCAGTAACGCTCGGCAATCCATTCTTCAAAGGAACCTTTTACCGCGAGAAACGGTTCGGAAACGGGTTTATAGCGGGCAGCGAATACAAAGTCTGATTGATCGCGCCTTTTGCTTTCAAACAGAACTGTATCATCAAAGTTTTTAATATCCATCTTAGCATAATGGTACGGTAAATGGAAAAATGTGCGGGCACCTTTTACAGCCGGCCAATTATCCGCGTCCAAACTGAAAAAGTATATGCCCGGTTTTCCATCAATTGTTACATAGGTGCGCACATTAAGTTCCGGAAATTCGGCGGTTCCTGGAATTGGCGGCAATCCCCGAAGCCTCACACCGGACATGCGAAACGGGACAACCCCAACCCAGCAAACACCATCATATGCATCCAGTTCCAATGCATTTGGAACTAACTTTCGCAAAACCTCATATTTAACCGGATAATGGACAAATAACAGATCACTCCACGTTTGTTTCATCCCCCAAGGCAAGTTTGGCAGTGGCCAAGGACGATGACTGTCATCCCACTTGTTTTCTTGTATGTTTAGGAGCTCCACCACAGCTAGACACTTCCTTCACATCTATTGTATTTTATAAAAATTCATGAACCGGATTAAAACCGTTCGCGGATTTGTTTTTTCCGCATCCATTGGGTAGCTACCCATTTCTCGCCTCGTATTACTGGCTCACCGCTATGAAGGGTAAGCTCATTTAATTTTTGATCATTGTAGAAATATTCGAAGTAAACCGCTGAACCTCTCTCCGGTACAGTTACGATACCCAAATTAGGAAACGTTGTAACGCCTCCTTCTTCTACATTATTTAAGTAAACTACTAACGTGCTAATGCGATTATTACTGCTTGAAGGGTGATTTGGACCGAAGAAATCAAAGTGTGCCTTAAATTCCTGACCGGGTTCGTAATGTAAAACTTGTAGACCCTCCGCATGCTCTAGTGGAAGATGCATCAGGCTGCTAATCCGTTTTTCGATTTCTGAAATAAGCGGATTTTCATTCTCCTCAAAAAACATACCACTGCTCGTTCGAATGGGACTTACTTCTTTTTTTGCCAGTTTGGATCTCTCCAAACGCGAAGAAGCACAATCGATTAAATTCTGACATTCCTCATCACTTAAAACATTCGAAAACTTTACAATGAGCGGTTCTTCATGGAGAACCTCTGCTGTTATCGTACGATTATCAATTGAATAAACAGATTGAATAGGTAAAATCGAAACTTCTGTTGTCATATGTTATATCCTTCCGCAATTGCTTCTAAGTTAGTACAAAAACATTACTCTCACTCTTTAATGTAGGAGAAGAATGTATTTCTACTCCAAAACATATTATACCATTTAATTGAATTTAATGGTATTTAAGTAATAGGGTAATAATAAAAAAAAATTTCTGCTGATCCCTAAGGGCTAGTATTTGTAAAATTTAACCAGCAATTAAGAAGGGTTAGAAAAAGTTATGGATTTACATAAATAACCTATCATTTTGTTTATGTCTAATTTGAAGTAAGCTAATGGAAGAAGAGGAAGAGATGGAGGAAAGCAAATGATTATTGGATTACACCACGCACAAATAACAATTCCCAAAGGTACTGAGGAAGCAGGGAAAGATTTTTATTGTAAAGTATTAGGATTAAATGAAATTTCAAAACCTTCTGTACTGCAGGGGCGAGGAGGCTTTTGGCTGCAAGTAGGAAGTCAGGAAGTACATGTAGGGACAGAAGATGGCTTTAATCGGCTCACAACTAAAGCGCATCTAGCCTACGAAGTTGAAGATATTTCTTATTGGAGAAACGTATTGAGGGAAAATGAAATTGAGATTTTGGACTCCGTACCAATTCCTAATTATGAACGGTTTGAGTTTAGAGACCCTTTCGGAAATAGAGTGGAGATGATTCAACAAATCTAACTTATTGCAGTCTATTATTATTGTCCACATCAGTTTTTGATAATAGCTCAATAATTTCTTTGTTCTGTGATCGTATGTCTTTGAGGATTCTTTCGATTGCTAATGCGGTAAAGGTAATGATGATTAGTAATGCGAAGCTGAAAAAGCCCACAACAATTCCTCCATTCAAATTAGTATTTCATCTATTATACTAATATTAAAAAGAATAGTTAATTATTTCTAAAAACCTCCGCCTAATTAATGATGGAAATTTAATCAGAAATCACGTATCATTGTAAGGTAGTTTTAAACTATCAGGTATATCCTGCAAATATATTGAATGATAGGTGAAAAAAATGAATTATCAAGTATTATTGTATTATCATTACACAACGATTGAAGATCCAGCTGCTTTTTCAGCAGAGCATTTAGCTGCATGTAAAGAAATTGGATTAAAAGGACGTATTTTAGTTGCCTATGAAGGGATTAACGGTACGGTTTCAGGTACGATTGAGCAAACACAAAGCTATATCGATATGATGGAAGCACATCCATTGTTCAAAGGGATTGTTTTCAAAATTGATCCAGCAGAAGGGCATGCGTTCAAAAAAATGCATGTACGTCCACGTCCAGAGCTTGTAAATTTAGGTTTAGAAGAAGATGTGAACCCGCATGAATTAACGGGTCGCTATTTATCTCCGGAGCAATTCCTCGAAGAAATGCAAGACGAAAATACAGTCGTACTAGATGTACGTAACACATATGAATATGATGTCGGTCACTTCCGCGGCGCAATTCGTCCAGAAGTAAAGAACTTCCGTGATACACCGCAATGGGTACGTGAAAACCGTGAATTATTTGAAGGTAAAAATGTATTAACATATTGTACAGGCGGAATCCGCTGTGAAAAATTCTCAGGTTGGATGAAGCGTGAAGGTTTCGGTGAGGTTGGTCAATTACATGGCGGCGTTGCGACATACGGTAAAGACCCTGTTGCTAAAGGTCAGCTATGGGATGGTCAAATGTACGTATTCGACGAGCGTCTGACAGTGCCGATCAACCAGGTGGAACATGTTATTGTTGGACGTGACCACTTTGATGGAACACCATGTGAACGTTACGTTAATTGTGCTAACCCTGAATGTAATGAGCAAATTATTGCATCAGAGGAAAACGAGGCGAAGCATTTAGGTGGCTGTACAATTGAATGTACAAAACATGAACGCAATCGTTATATTGTCCGTCATAACTTAACAGAAGAGCAAGTACAACAAGCGATTGAATTGTTAGAAGCTGGAGCCAAAGTATAAAAGATTTTAAATGCATCTCTTAACAGGGATGCATTTTTCTTTTTTGTAAATAAAACATCCTATTGTAAATGCAATGTAAATAGATTTTTCTAAATATTCATTGCAAATCGTCTAATTTCTGCCTTAGTTACATGTTCAATTAAAGATTTGAACATAATATCGACATATTTCATTTTTTATTTGAATTAATGATTAAATTCCTCATTAAAAATCCCTCCAATATATTAAAAAATCTCATAAATATTTACAAATCTATCCTATTATTTTAAATTTTCAGATTTAACTGAATGATTTTACATAATAAAAAGACCGTATCTTCATAATTTACATAAGGTTTACATGTTTAATACATGACATTAATTTTGTGAATGTATTGTTAAAGCAGGTAGAAAACATTCATGTTGATGGAGGATTGAAGTATGTTGAAAAAAACATGTTACTTCATTGGGTTAACAATTCTAATGGTAGTATTAGCAGCTTGCAGTAATGAAGATTCTACGGAGTCATCTTCTGGAGACGGAGACTTAGTAACGATTTCAGGTTCTACATCAGTTGGGCCTTTAGCAGAGAAATTAGCAGCAAAATATGAAGAAACAGAAGACGTAAAAATTGAAATAAATCAAATCGGTTCATCAGCAGGAATTACAAATGCGATCAACGATGTCTCACAAATCGGGATGTCATCACGTGATCTGAAGCAGGAAGAAAGCGACTCCGGTATTCAGGAGTTGGTCATTGCTTATGACGGGATTGTAGTTGTGGCACATCCATCAAACCCAGTTAAAGATTTGACGATGGAACAAGTGAAACAAATCTTTACAGGCGAAATCACCAACTGGAAAGAAGTCGGCGGAAAAGATATGGAAATCGTCGTTGTTTCACGTGAGGACGGATCTGGTTCACGTGATGCATTCCAGGAAATCGTCGGCTATGAATCAGGACAACTGATTCGTAATGCAATCGTAGCAAGCGGAAACGGAAATATTAAAACAACGGTTGCTATGAACAAACATGCGATAGGATTCATCTCATTTGAATATATCGATGAAACTGTTTCAGCGATGGACATTAATGGCGTAAAGGCAGAAGCGGGCAATGTATTGGAAGGTAAATATAAGTTATCTCGTCCATTCCTATTTGTTTATAAAGAGAGCGTTCCGGAAGCAGCAACAAAGTTTATGGATTTCATTTTAACTGCTGATGGACAAAAGATTGTGGAAGAAGCAGGAGCGATTCCATTAACGAAATAATTAGTGCTGGAGGATAAATTTGTGAACACACAAAACAGAAACGAAGTAGAACAGCAAATAAGCAAAGGCAATAAGCGAAAATACTTTTTAGAAAGCTTATCATCGAAAATATTTTTAGCATGTGCGCTTCTATCGGTTGTGAGCTTACTACTAATCGTAGGATTCGTATTTTATAAAGGTGCAAACCCATTCGTAACAGGCGGCTATAGCTTCTTCGACTTCCTTTTTGGCAGTGATTGGGTACCATCAGAAGATAAATTCGGTATTTTCCCGATGATTGTTGCATCCATTTATGCAACGATCGGAGCACTTGTTATCGGGGTACCAATCGGATTATTAACAGCGATTTTCTTGGCGGAGATTGCGCCGAAATCAGTAGCTAAAATCGTATCACCGGCAATTCAGCTATTGGCTGGTATTCCGTCAGTACTATACGGGGTATTCGGTTTAGCGATTATCGTTCCGTTTTTACAGGATAATTTAGGATTAGCACGTGGACAAAGTTTAATCGCAGTCATTTTAGTATTGGCGATCATGATGTTACCGACAATTGTTACAGTTGCCGAAACAGCGATTCGTGCAGTGCCGAAAACATATCGTGAAGGTTCACTTGCTTTAGGTGTTTCACAAATCGGGACAATTTTTAAAGTTGTTGTACCGGCTGCGAAGTCAGGTATTATGGCAGCAATCGTTCTTGGATTAGGCCGTGCATTAGGTGAAACGATGGCCGTAATTTTAGTTGCAGGGAACTCGTTAATCATCCCGACAAGCCTGACTGACAGTGTGCGTCCATTGACGACAAACATTGCACTTGAAATGGGCTATGCAGCAGGAACACATCAGGAAATGCTGTTTGCAACAGGGATAGTATTATTCTCATTCATCTTAATTTTAAACTTTGTATTGGCACGTATTACAGCGAAGGGAGCTCAGTAACATGCGACAATTTAAAGATAATATGTTTCGCGGCTTGCTTTGGGGTTCCGCATTTGTATCAGTAGCCGTATTAGTTGTAATCGTTGGCTATATTTTCTATAAAGGTTTTTCATATATCAGTTTTGATTTCATATTCGGTGATTATTCGCCAACAGGTGGCGGCGGGATTTTCCCGATGATCGTCACAACAATTTTAACGATTGTCATTTCACTTTTAATCGCAACACCAATCGGAATTTTAGCAGCTGTTTATTTACACGAATATGCAAAACAAGGACGTCTTGTACGGATTATTCGTTATGCGACAGAAAGTTTAACAGGGATTCCATCGATTATTTATGGTTTGTTCGGTGCCGTATTCTTCGTTGCGATTTTAAAGTTGGGAATGTCGATTATCGCAGCATCGTTAACATTAACAATTATCGTATTACCGGTCATTATTCGTACGACAGAAGAAGCATTGAAAACAGTGCCTGCAACATATCGTGAAGGTTCACTGGCATTAGGAACAACAAAATTACAAACATTAATTAAAGTTATTTTGCCAAGTGCAATGCCGGGGATTTTATCAGGAATCATCTTATCGATCGGCCGTATTGTCGGTGAATCGGCAGCGATTTTCCTGACTGCAGGGACAGTGGCGGCAATGCCTTCAAGTATTTTCTCGTCTGCCCGCACATTGACGGTTCACTCGTATTTAGTAACACAGGAAGCCGGCGATATCGGACTTGCAGCAGCAATCGGAATTGTTTTAATCGTTATTATTTTAGTACTGAATTTAACGGCAACATATATCTCGAAAAAATTAAACAAAGCGGACTATTAAAAGGAGCGAAACCTATATGACTATGACTATTTCTGAAGCATCAATTTTTAAATCAACGACTACTTCTACGGGCGCTTTACCAACAAAAATTAAAGTAAATGATTTAAACCTGTATTATGGTGAAAAACAAGCGTTGTTCAATGTAAATCTGGACATTAAAGAAAAAGAAGTAACGGCATTAATCGGTCCGTCAGGTTGCGGTAAATCAACATTTTTACGTACATTAAACCGCATGAATGATCTAATCGACGGTGTACGCGTTATCGGGAACATTCACATAGACGGCGAAAATGTATATGAATCAAGTGATGTTATTAAGCTTCGTACAAGAGTCGGAATGGTATTCCAAAAGTCGAATCTGTTCCCGATGAGCATCTATGACAATGTTGCCTATGGTCCACGTATGCAAGGAATTAAAAACAAAAAAATCCTGAATGAAATTGTTGAAGAGTCTTTACGCGGTGCAGCGATCTGGGATGAAGTAAAAGATCGTCTAAAGTCATCAGCATTAGGCCTCTCTGGTGGTCAGCAGCAACGTATTTGTATCGCACGTGCAATCGCAATGAAGCCGGATGTTATTTTAATGGATGAGCCGACTTCGGCACTTGACCCGATCTCTACATTGAAAGTAGAAGAATTGATTACACAAATGAAAAAAGACTATACAATTGTTATTGTTACGCACAACATGCAACAAGCAGCGCGTATTAGCGATAAGACGGCATTCTTCTTAAATGGTGAAGTCATCGAATATGATGACACAAATGTTATTTTTTCAACGCCAAAAGATGAGCGTACAGAAGATTACGTAACAGGACGATTCGGATAAAAGGGGGATTTGGGAATGATTCGCGAAAATTTCGAAAAGAACATGCTTGAACTGCAGGACAAAATGGGTGAAATGGTCGACATGACAGTTGTTGCAATGGAAAAGGCATTTAAAGCCCTCCAGGAGCAGGATATGGTGTTGGCACTGGATGTCATTGAAGAGGACAATTACATTGATGATTTGGAAAATGAAATTAATCAAATGGCGATTTGGCTGATGGCGAAAGAGCAGCCTGTAGCCCGCGACATGCGCCGAATTATCAGTGTCATTAAAATGTCGTCGGATATTGAGCGAATTGCAGACTTTGCGGTAAATACAGCAAAAGCAACGATTCGCATTAGCAAAGCAGAAACGATTTTAGACAGAACATCATTAGTTGAAATGAAAAATGTTGCGATGGATATGCTGAAAAAATCAATGAAGGCATTTATCGATGCGGATATCGCATTGGCGAAAGAAGTGGGCGAGCTTGATGATATCGTAGATCGCAATAATCATGAAAACTATGCACTTTTAACAGAGTATTTAAAAGAAAGTCCTCAAGAAATTGAGCAAACATTGCAATTGTTATTCATCAACCGCTTTGTTGAACGAGCAGCGGATCATATTACAAATATGGCAGAATCAACAGCTTACTTTATTAAAGGACAGCTATTTGATTTAAATTAACTTCCTTCAGCACGTTTTATGCTTAGGCGAAGCAGTAGGCACAGAGTCAATCTATATATAGATAGAGGTTAATATAATTTTTGGTCAATATTCATCGGGTGTTCAAATGCCTGCTGAAAGAAGTTAATGCCTCCGGCGGATGTCACAGATTCGGTAAGGAATTCTTTGCGCGAGCGCAAACCGAATCTGTACACAATTACGCCGAGGCGTAATTGATTAGAGAAGCGGGGAATCATTAATGACGAAAAAAATATTAGTCGTTGAAGATGACGAAAATTTAGTGAATTTACTGCATATTTATTTAGTAAAGGACAGCTATGAAGTCCATAGTGTACGAACTGGTAAAGAGGCATTGGCTGCAATTCAGACATTCGAACCGGATGCGATACTGCTCGATTGGATGCTTCCGGATATGGAAGGAATCGAGATTTGCCGTCAAGTCCGCTTCAAGCATGATTTTCCGATTATCATGATCAGTGCGCGTACGGATGAATTGGATATTGTACTGGCGCTTGAAATGGGTGCGACGGAATATATCCGAAAACCGTTTGGATTCCGAGAAATGCTGACACGCTTAAGGATTCATTTAAAACGCTACGAAAAAGAATTACAGCAGCAAGAGCGTGTCTCACAAATGTTGATCGGACCGTTTCGTGTAGATTTAGTCATGTTCAAAGTGTATAAAGACGAAGTGGAAATTCCTTTGACAAAGCGCGAGTTTAAATTGCTGCTTCATTTGCTGGAGCAGCCCGGCAATATTAAATCTCGTGAAGAAATTATTGATATACTGGACTTTACAAAAGGGGATCGCCGTACAGTCGATGTACATATACGCAGGCTTCGTGAAAAAATTGAAGAAGAGCCGAGCTCACCGAAGTGGATTAAAACAAAAAGTGGGTTAGGTTATTATTTCAATCTTTCATCACAGGAAGTGACGTACAGTTCATAAGTAAAAAACATTTTGGAACGATTGCAAGTTTCAAGATGTTTTTTATGCTGTAATTTACATCATTTCTTTTACAAATGTAACGGCAACGGATTATACTTAGAAAAGTAGATAGATGAGGAGGTCTGAATATGTCTGAACAAAATGAAAAAAAGAAATTAAGCCTTCAGGAATTAGTGAAGCAACAGCTGGAAGCGAAGAAAAACAATGCAGCTGGCAACAAAGGTAATTTAAAAGGTGATACATCAACGAAAAAGATGAAGAGCCAACAAACAAAGAAAACGAGCAATACCCGTCGTAAAATGGGCGTGTAATGATGAAAACCCGGGCAAACGAAAATTTGCCCGGGTTTTTATTTTGTCAAAGTGATTCCAAATGAATGGTCGATCGTCTTTAAGGAGGAAGGGGGGCTGTTAAAGTTGAGACGAGAAATTTTTGAAGCGCATTACGACGCTGTTTATAAATACATACGCTATTTAACGAATAATACAGACTTAACACATGATTTACTGCAAGAAACCTTTTACCGCTTTTATCAGAAAAATTATACCGAATATGAGCGGACTTATTTAATGAAAATTGCCAGAAATCTCGTATACGACCATTATCGCAGGAAAAAGATTATTGGCTTTTTTCAGTTGAAAACGGAGCCCGTTGCAGTTGGAGATTTGCCGGAAGCAGTAGTCGAGCGCAATGCGGAAAATGAAGAACTGTATGCAGCCCTCCAGCAAATCAAATGGAATTATCGTGAAGTAATCGTGCTGCGCTACATAGAAGAGTATTCGGTAAAAGAAACGGCGATGATTTTGAGCTGCAGTGAAGTGAAAGTGAAGAATAATACGGCGCGCGGTTTAAAAGCATTACGGGAACTGTTAGGAGGGGAAGAGGATGTTTGAAGACGAAAAGTTAAGTCAGCTCAGAAAGATTCAAGTCGATCCAGAAAAAAAGGAAGAGGACTTCAATAAAATTCAGCAACGCCTCAATTCTAAACCTTTTCATTGGCAAATCCCGGCAGTAATTATAGCGATTGCGTGCATCACGCTGTTTTTAGTCGGTACATTTCCACCACAAGAGCTTAATACTTCGGTTGATTTGAATGTGACATCAGTTCAAGCCGTTTATTATGTAGAGGGTGAAGGAGATCCTAGTACCACATTGTGGGCTGGTGTGAGAAAAGTGAAAAATAGAGATACATTGCTGGCTATTGAGGGAGTATTGAAACAACTACAACCGAAAAACATAAGCTTGGATGAAGCACTCATTTATCAAAGTTATCGCATAAAATTTGGAAATGATAGTGTATTACGACTTCAACAATATTGGGGTTCTAATGTAAGTTATTTCAAAGATGTGGATACTGGGCAAGTATACTCACTAAACAAGAATCCGCTGCAGAATATAATTAGTCAGTATGAAAAAGATAATAAGAAAAGGCAATTAATTATCAGTGTTGTGTTCTTTGCAATAGCATTTTTTGTGAATGGTAAACTTGGGAAAAAGTTGCGGGATCCCTATGATGCGAAACGAAAAATCCCCATGCACTCCACCCATTGGCAAAGTGCTGTTGAAATACTTTCCTTTTTAATTCTGATTATGATCATATTATTTCCGCAAATTCATCTATTCACAGTCATTGCGACATTATTGTTGTCCGCGCTCATTAAGATTATTTTAGAAGCAAGGCATGACAACAATAAATGGCGGATGATGCAATTTTTAATGAGCAAACTGTTGGTAGGAATCTATTTATATATAGTTCTATGGAATATTCTATAAGTCATTGTTATTGGTATAAAATAAAATACGCACGTAACATTTCAGAATACTTTGACAACCATTACTATCCCCATTACGATATTAATAAATTACTAGAAGGGGTGGAAGCATGACGACGATTGAAAAAGCAAGACAGCTCGACGAATTGGATGGTCTGCAGAAATATGCAGATGAATTTTATAAAAAACAAGGACAGATATACTTGGACGGCAATTCGCTCGGGTTGCTGTCTAAGCGGGCGGAACAGTCGGTGCATACACTGCTTAATTCGTGGAAAGATTTCGGGATTGACGGTTGGACAAATGGGGAGCATCCTTGGTTTTATTTCTCCGAAAAGCTTTCGGCAATGTGCGCTCCTTTAATAGGTGCCAAAAGTGAAGAAGTAATGCTGACTGGTTCGACAACAACGAACTTGCACCAGCTGTTGGCTACGTTTTTCAAACCGACTGCTGCACGCTATAAAATTTTGGCTGACGAACTGAACTTCCCGTCGGACTTGTATGCGATTGCCAGTCAAATTGCTTTGCACAATTTGCCGGAAAGCAGTATGCAGCTGGTAAAAAGTGAAGACGGGCAAACGATTACATCAGAAGCCATCATTGAAGCGATGACCGATGATGTGGCGGTTGCAGTTCTGCCGGCAGTCCTGTACCGCAGTGGGCAGGTGTTGGATCTGCAGGCAATTACGGAAGCAGCACATGAACGCGGCATATTGGTCGGATTTGATCTATGCCATTCGATCGGTTCCGTTCCTCATCATCTTCATGAAATCGGTGCGGACTTTGCATTTTGGTGCAATTATAAGCATTTAAACGGTGGACCGGGCTCAGTTGCAGGTTTGTACGTTCATGAAAAGCACTTTGGAACAGCACCGGGACTGGCTGGGTGGTTTGGTTCCGCTAAGGAAAAACAGTTTGATCTGGATGTAACAATTACAGCTGCACCGCATGCAGGGGCTTACCAGATTGGTACACCGCATATATTAAGCTTGGCACCGGTTGAAGGCGCACTATCACTTTTTGAAGAGGCGGGCATTGAAGCGGTTCGTGAAAAATCACTCGCGTTGACACAATTTATGATGGATTGTATTGAACAAGAGTTACCAAATACGTTTACATTCGGCAATCCGCTTGATGACACACGTGGGGGCCATCTGTTTCTAGTGCATGACGAGGCGGCTAGAATTTGTAAATCGTTAAAAGAAAATGGTGTTGTTCCTGATTTCCGTGCACCGAATGGCATCCGCCTGGCGCCGGTTGCACTTTACAATTCCTTTGAGGAAGTATGGAAGTCTGTACAGATTTTAAAAGACATTGTCACAAACAAAACTTATGAGAAGCACGAAAATAAACGGAATATCATTGCATAAGGAGTGGTTCAGTGGATAAACAATCAATTTCGGATTTGCAGCACAAACTGAAGGATGAAAAGGGGATTCATACGGATTTTCGTGAAGAGATGACGTACAGCGATTATTTGAGTCTGGACCCTCTTTTAAACAGCCAAAACCGTCTTTCCGACCATCATGATGAGATGCTGTTTATTATTATTCACCAAGTGAGTGAGCTTTGGATGAAGCTCATCATTCATGAGATGCGCGGTGCGATACAAGCGATTGAAAAAGGGGAAATGCAGCCGGCATTTAAAATGCTCGCACGTGTATCGAAAATTCAAATGCAGATTATTCAGGCATGGGATGTATTAGCAACGATGACTCCGGCGGAATATTTGGAGTTTCGGGATGAGCTGGGGAAAGCCTCGGGGTTTCAAAGCTGGCAATATCGCTTGATCGAGTTTGCACTTGGCTATAAAACACCGTATATACTTAAAATCTATGAAAAAGAACCGGACATTCTTGCAGTTTTAAAAGAGGCGTATGATGCGCCAAGTATTTATGATGTTGCCATTCAGGCATTGGCTAAAGCAGGATTGCCAATAACTGAAGCTTTGCTAAACCGTGATTTTTCGGTAGTATATAGTGGTGACGATTCTGTTGCGGCCGCATGGAAAACCGTCTATGAAAATATCGATACGTATTGGGATTTATACCAGCTTGGCGAAAAGCTTGTCGATATTGAAGATTCCTTGCAGCAGTGGCGTTTCCGTCATATGAAAACGGTCGAGCGCATTATTGGCTTTAAAGTGGGCACAGGTGGCTCATCAGGGGTCAATTATTTGCGAAAAGTGCTCGATCACCGCTTTTTCCCGGAACTTTGGGATTTGCGGACAGTACTATAGCATAGGTTAGACAGATGAGTGGAGTGAGACAGATGGAGAAGAGTAAAGGACAGTGGTCAAGTAAGTTAGGATTTGTATTAGCGTCAGCTGGTGCAGCGATTGGGCTCGGGGCAATTTGGAAAATGCCTTATGTAGCCGGTCAAAGTGGAGGTGGCGCATTCTTCCTGATTTTTGTGCTGCTGACATTAATTATCGGGCTGCCAATGCTTTTATCGGAATATATTATCGGGCGTGCCACACAAAAAGAGGCGGTTACTGCCTATAAGGTATTGGCGCCGAATACGAAGGCTTGGGCTTGGATTGGTAAGCTCGGCATTATTGGCTGTTTTTTATTATTATCGTTTTACAGTGTAGTCGGCGGTTGGATTTTTGTTTACAGCGGGGTTTCGGTTGTTGGAGAAGTTATCGCGCCGACTGTGGAACCAGGGGCATTTTTCGGACAAGTAACAGGTACACCATGGATTGCTTTACTCGGTTTGGGATTGTTTACATTGGCGAATGTTGTGATCATTGCGCTTGGTGTTCAAAACGGGATTGAAATGGCAAATAAATTCATGATGCCGTTACTGTTTATTATGTTCTTTATTTTAGTTGTAAGAGCCGTAACATTGGACGGAGCAATGGAAGGGATTAAGTTTTTCCTGTATCCGGACTTTTCGAACATTACCGGTGAATCAATTTTATATGCGTTAGGGCAATCATTTTTTGCGCTGGCTGTTGGATTCTCATGTTTAGTTACATATAGTTCTTATTTAAAGAAAGATGTGAGCTTACCGAATTCAGCAGGTTCTGTTGTAGGATTAAGTATTTTCGTATCATTCTTAGCAGGACTGGCGATTTTTCCGGTTGTTTTTGCCTTTGATATGGAAGTGGCGAGCGGACCGCCATTATTGTTCATGGTATTGCCTGCAGCGTTTTCGCAAATGCCGTTTGGTGAACTGTTTTTAGCGCTGTTTTTAATTCTGTTTTTATTTGCAACATTAACGTCATCATTTAGTATGTATGAAATTATCGTTGCTGCTATTATAGAAAAATGGAACATTAGCCGCGCGAAAATTACAATCATCATTGGTATCTTTGTATTTATCGCTTCGATTCCTTCGACATTGACGTACAGTACATTAGGTGATGTTTCGATTTTTGGACGCAATATTTTTGATTTCACAGACTTTTTAGTGTCGAATATCATTTTACCGATCGGCAACTTGCTTATCGCGATCTTCATTATTCATATTATGGATAAAAACCTCGTGAAAAGCGAGTTGTTGCAAGGAAGTAAAATGGGTGAAGGCTTTTACAAAACATATCGCTTTTTAATGACTTTCGTTGTACCGACAGTCATTGTCGTTGTGCTTGCATATTTAGTCATTCAATATTAGGGGTGAAGCCATGTGGATTGATATTACACAAACGATGCAAAACGGAATGCCGAACTGGCCGGGGGATACACCGTTTTCTTTTGAAGTAGGATATACGAAACAACAGACGGGCTCGGTCAATATCGGACGGATGAAAACTTCGCTGCACACAGGTACACACGCAGATGCACCCTTTCATTTTAACAGTGAAGCTGAGACAATCGAGCAATTGGATGTAAATGTATATATCGGTGACTGCGTAATCGTGGATTGTATTGGGCATGAAGTAATTACAGCTCAATCGCTGGCATCGTTGGATTTCCATAATGTAAAACGTGTACTGCTTAAAACAGTTGATCAGCTTAGTACAGCATTTCCGGAAACTATTCCAGTCATTCATCCGGATGTCGCTCCGTTTTTAAAGGAACGCGGTGTAATATTGCTTGGTATTGACAATCCTTCCGTTGACCCGTTGGACAGTAAGGAAGTATTGGCACATCACAAGCTGTACGAACATGGCATTCATATACTGGAAGGGCTCGATTTAAGGCATATTCAGCAAGGTCTATATGAACTGATCGCACTGCCGCTAAAAATAGCAGGTGCTGACGGTGCACCTGTTCGTGCGGTCGTTCGTAAAAAAGTTGATAAAGCAGAATAATGATGAGAAGCTTACGATTAAATATTCGTGAGCTTCTTTTTTTTTGGGAATTTCCCCATATGAATCCAAAAGTCCATTGTATTGTATAAAAAAGGATTGTAATATATACCTATAAACTATTACGGAAATAATCTAATGTTCCTAGGAGGGAGACAGCTTGAAGAAACGCAACGGAAAAGTTAATTGGATTCATCAACTAAATCTAATTATTACGATAGTATTGGCAATTTTAATTGTTTCACCGCTTGTCATTGCAAATGGTTTTAGTAATTCCATCCCTTATGTGATTGCAGGAGGCGGTGTCATCTTATTATCGACGGTCACTTATTTCCTGAATATATCCAACTTCGCCAAAGGTTTAATTTTTGTACTGATACCGGCATTTGTTGTATTTTTATTATTTTATCTAGATGGATATTCTATTAATAAACATTACATGCTGCTAGTAACATTCATTATGTGTGCAATGTATTTTAATGAACGGATGATCAAAATATTTTTACTGATTGCCAGTATTTTTTATATTTTATTATACATAGCAGTGCCGGAAAGTTTATTAGGGATAAATGCAAATTTCCCGGTATTTATTACGATTTTTGCAAGTATGACAGGCTGTAACTTTTTGCTTTACCGATTGACACAATGGGGCAACAAACTAATAAAGGATGCCCAGGAAAAAGAGCGGGAAGCGAAAGAACTGCTGGAAAATTTATCATCCATTTTAGATAAAATTGAGGAAGGTTCGAACCAGCTTGCATCTAGCATTACAAATGTAAATGATAATGTGGGTACATTGAATATTGCGAGCGAGACTATATTACAGTCGTCGAATCAAATGGCAGCAGCTATCCATAATGAAGCTGAGATGATTCAGCAGATTAATGAACAAATGATTTTATCACATGATAAAATGGTGAAAATGAAAGAGTCCTCTGAATCGACTGTAAAGGATTCGGATGAAGTGCAGGAAGCGATTGAACAAAGCTGGAAGCAGGTACATGATGTGACGTCTGATATGGCAACATTAAGTGACTCTATCGATTTAACGACAACTACGATTGACAATATGCAAGAGAGCCTTGCAAATGTAAATGACCTGTTAAATGGTATTAAAGCCATTGCTGATCAAACGAATTTACTGTCTTTAAATGCCTCAATTGAAGCGGCTAGAGCAGGGGAGCACGGGAAAGGGTTTGCCGTTGTTGCAGAAGAAGTGAAAAAACTGGCGGAAGAGAGTGCGAATATCGCAACGAGTATTACCGTTGTTACACAGCAGCTACTTGAGCGAGCAACAACTGCCCAGTTAAAAGCATATGAAGGAAAAGAAGCAGTCCATTCTAGTGTTGGCACATTGAACCAAATTACCGGTTCATTTGATGGGATTAAGCAATCATTCAATGGTATTCAAGGAAAGCTTCACATAAACATGTCGACCATTACGCATACGAACGAACTTGTTGAAGAAGTAATGAATCAAATTGAAAATCTGTCCGCAATTTCTGAAGAAAATGCCGCTATGACTGAAGAAATCGCGAGCTCAATACATGAAGAGCATGTCATGATGAAATCGATTGCAGATGCGAGTAATGAACTTCAGCAATTACAAAGCGAATTGGCTGACATTACGAAACGTCAATAAGCATATACCGCAAACAAAAAGGGAACTGTCCAAACTTAACGGACACTTCCCTTTTTTGTTATTCTACTTCTATCGCAATACTGTCTGTTACATCACCGTTGCTGAAGCGCGCCATACTGGAAATGATATACTGCCCTTTTTCGGTTGGGGCAGTAAAGCGTGTCGATGTAGCAATTTCTTTATAATCGTAATCTTCAATCCATTGTTGAATGGATACACTCGTTACATTCTGACTATATTGAAACTCAAGTACTTCCCCTGGCTGTACTTTTACGTAAGGGGTATTTTGAGCACTTATAATTTCATGCGGGGCAGCAGTATCAACACACTCTGCTTCACCTGCTGAATGCCAGCAATAGCTCCCGCGAACCGTTTCAATCGTCATTTCATTCGTTACTGCGGTTACATCCGGAATTTCTTTTACTTCATTTTGTGCCATAAAATAGCGGCCAATTATAACAAGGATAATGACGGCGATAATGAGAAATAAACGATTTACATTTTTCATCTGGATGTTTCACCTCAATGCAATTTATATATAGATTGTTGTTCAAGTTGTCTTCGGATAACGAAATAAATCGAAATAAGTACCGCCAAATACAGGAAAAGTCCAAATGTGGCTAAATAATTGTGATCAACCAACATTCCGATAACTAGGAAAATGAAAGTCACACTGAATAATCCTAAATATATTCTTTTCGTAATTATAAATTGTAATCTGCTGGCGATGATAAATAGAATACTATGTAACACAACAAGGTATACCCATTCCCATTGTATGAAAAATTCTATATTAATCAGTAAGTTCATTATACAAAAACCAATCGCGGCCACTATGGCATCTTTAGACTTTTTAAAATAAAAACCAAGAAAGACAAGGACTCCGATTGTAAAGCAGATTGTATAAAATTCAGGAAGGGTCAAAAAGAAGATTGAATTAATATCGATCAAAGCAAAGATCGTTGCCAGTGTAATGACTATTGGTCTTAAGTTGAGCTTTAAAATAAGCACAATAAATAAAATAAATAAAGCAAATGTGACGAGCGCTAATGGCAGTTCCAGATGTTCTATGCGTTGAGAGGCGACATAGGCTAAATTGGTGATAAAAGCGAATAGTAAAAAGAGTATCATGCTTTTCGAATCATTGTTTTTCATAAATTTTCCCCAGTTCCGACAGAGTGTGACGGAGACATAAAAACAAAAACTATGCAAATCGCTAAGGAATCTGCATAGTTTTTATAAAAAAGTTAAATTAGTAAAACTAGACATGCCTCTATCTACATCTTACTAAAATTTGAAATATAAGTCTATTTAAAATTTTAGTAAGATGTGATAATGAAGTTGCGCAAAAAAGTCATAACGTTATGGTGAAACGAGGAGAACAGTGAAGCAAAACATTTATGATAATGCCTTATTTTTTAAAGGATATGAAGAAATTCGTAACCGGAAGTTCAATTATAATAATTTATTGGAGCGGCCCAATTTTTTAGCATTAATGCCGGATGTAAAAGGGAAAGTCTTATTAGATTTAGGCTGTGGAAAAGGGGAGTTTGCAAATGACTGTGTTTTAAATGGGGCGCAGCAAGTTGATGCAATCGATATTTCGGATAACATGATTACCGCAGCAAAAGAGCGCTATAAAAGTGATCGTCTCCAGTTTCAAAACATTTCAATTGAAGATATTCTATTAGAGGAATCGCATTATCATCTAATAACGAGCGCATTGGCACTTCATTATGTGGCGGATTTTGAAGGGGTAATTGAAAAGGTAAGTCATGCATTATGTCCGGAAGGGGTATTTCTGTTTTCCGTTGAGCACCCGATATCGACCGCAAATAAAGGTGTGGAGCAATGGATTTTGGACGAGAAGCGCACAATCTCTCATTTTGCGGTTGCCCGTTACCGGGATGAAGGGAGACGAACAGAAAATTGGCTAGTAGATAATGTAGTAATGTATCATCGTACAATTGAAACGATTATAAATACATTAATCATTAATGGGCTGCAAATCGAGAAAATAGTGGAGCCAATGCCGACAGACGAAGCAATCGTATTACTCCCTAGTCTCCAAAAAGAGCAGCATCGCCCTTCATTTTTAATCGTGAAGGCGAGAAAAACAATATAAAAAATAAAGCGCAGAAATAAATCTGCGCTTCTTTTAATTATTGCTTGTCATTCAATTAATCATCAAAACGGTCATCGTCTAAATCTTCTTCGTACTTAATAATGTCTCCAGTTTTTGCATCGATTTCAAAATCGTATTCCATTTTACCGTTACGGATTTCGATTTCATAGATCAGACGATTATCATCTTCATCCAATTCAATGTCTGTTACTGTTCCTTTTGCTTTAGCTTGAGCAATTTCAATTGCCTGCTTTTCAGTAATGATAGCAGAATTGTTCGCTGAATCTGTTGCTTTTACTGTATCATCTGTTTTTACTGTATTTTCCGCTTTAACTGTACGAATATTTTCACGTTCCGTTACAACAGCTTTACCTGTACCTGCATTCACTTCAACATCGATTTTTTCATTATCTTTCACGATATCGATTTCATAATGTGGTGTGCGGTCATCTCCATCATATTCAAATCCGATAATTTCACCGTCTAATTGTTTTAACGCGATTTTCTTTGCTTCACCTGCTGAAATACTTGGGTTGTTTTCGGCTTGCGCAAATAAATCAGATTGTGCGAATACAGCACCTCCACCAATTGCTACTAGTAATGCCGGGATTGCTAAAAATTTTTTATTCATATTCACTCGCTCCTTTTCTTGTTTGTAATGTTAGTATAACGAGCGAATATGAAAACGGTCTGAGAGAATTATTAGAATTTGATGAGAAAACTAATCATCGTATTTAATCACGATAATCTCGCCGGTAATGGCATGTATTTGAACAGTAACATCATCTTCTTGATCGATCTCAACAAAATAGATGCCGCCTTCTGCATTTTTTACAAACTCAACGGAATCGACTTCACCAGGCACTTCCTTTAACGCAATATCTACCGCTTGCTCTTTTGAAAGCAACGGCTTTGTAGCATTTTCAACTGGCTTATTTGCTGCGGCTTGATTTTCTTTTGATGTTTCCGAATTAGTTTGTTCCTCGGATTGCTTATTTTCATTTTTATGAATAAGCTTCAAATCGGAAAATTGACCTGTTACGGCATTTACATTCACTTCAAAAATTGAACCATCTTTATTGAAAGAAGCGACAAAATGATCTTTTTCTTTGACCAATGTCTGGACTTCAGCACTATAAATATCTTTAATTTTCAATTCCAGTTCATTCGTGTTCAGTTCATTCGGTGTTGATAACTGCTTGACTGTCAGTGTAATGAAAAATCCGATTAGGATGACGGCGATACATAGTATAATCCATTTAGCTTTCATGCTGTGCACCTCCTGAAAGTGGAACAATGAGTAAAATCGTCGTTCCTTTTCCAAGTTCGCTGTCGATAGAAACTTCGGCATTTAAACGATCGGCGAGTTCCTTTGCAATCGAGAGACCAATGCCGGTGCCACCAGTTTTCCGGTTACGGTCTTTATCAACCCGATAAAATCGCTGGAACAGATTCGGGAGATCTTCTTCAGGAATTCCGACACCAAAATCCTGTATGGAAATGTGCAGATCATTTTTTACAGAAGCATGAATCTTAATGACATCGTCACTGTATTTTCGTGCATTATCGATAAATATAAAGAGCAGCTGTTTTAATTTTGCTTCATCCGTTGTAATTTCAACATCAGGAATGTTAACGAGAATTTCACGATGATAGGCAGCTTTTATACTTTGCACAATCTGTTCGATAAAAGGGCGTAATGCAAATGTCGACATATTGATCTTCGTCATTTCATTCGTCTTTGCCAGTGCGAGCATTTGTTCAATCATTGCCTTCATGTTGGTTGTTTCTTTTAAAATTGCTTCCAATGCTTCTTCCGTAATTTTGGTGTCTTGTGTACCGCGGCGTTTTAACAGCTTCGTATAGCTTTCGATGACGGTTAAGGGTGTTCTCAGTTCATGTGAGGCATTGCCGACAAATTGCTGCTGTTTGTCATGAGCATCTTCCAACTGTGCCATCAGATGGTTGTACGTCGTAGCCATTTGCGCAATTTCATCGTTTGATTGCTTACGGACCGGGATTTGCTCATAGCTGGATTGCTGAATATTTTTTTCCATCGTCGTTGTCAGTTGCTGAACGGGTTTTACGATCAGCCGAACAAATAGCTGGCTCGCTAAGTAAATCGGGATGAGTGCAACAAGTGTCATCAGAACTAATATTATTAATAGCCGGTTCATATTTTCAGTAATTGTAGGCAATGGCTGTATCAGCTTAGCCGAGGCAATTTCATCATTCGGTAAAATGAGTGGTGCAGCAAGCGCGATATGAGGGATATCACGTATTGTTTTTTCCGTGTAATGCTTTGCCGGATTAAGTTCATAATCTATTTGCTCGAATGTTTTCTGAAGCCTCTTTATTTGATTACCTGCACTGTCGTATACGAAGATCGCTCCGTCAGTCGGGAGATATGCTCCGAAAATTGAATCGATTCCATCAGTTGTGTCCAGTGCGCTAATAGCAGTCGTCAGCTCATTTGCCCGTGCCTGCAATTGTTCCGCCTCTGTTGAAAAGGCAAACTCTTTATACAAATAATAAATACCTGTAAAACTGCCGATCAATATAACCGAAGTCAATAACATAGAAAACAGATTTACTTTCGTATTAAGTTTCATTTGTCGCTTCCTTTAATACATAGCCGACACCGCGAACTGTATGTAGTAGTGACGGTAAATTCAGATTTACCTCTAGTTTTTGACGCAAATATCGTACATATACGTCAACTACATTTGTATCCCCGTAATAGTCAAATCCCCAAACCGCATTCAGCAGCTGCTCACGTGACTGCACAAGTTTAGCATGTTTCATAAAATGCAGCAGCAAGTCAAACTCACGGGGAGTCAAATCGATTTGCTGTGCCTGTCTTGTGACTTCACGTGTTTGCTCATTTAATGATAAATCCTGAAATGTGTGGAAAGTCGATGATGTTGGCTCGGGAACGGATTTGTGTGAAAATCGCAATGCCACTCGAATGCGTGCAAGCAGCTCATCGAATTCAAACGGTTTTGTTATATAGTCATTTGCCCCGTAGTCAAGCCCTGTCACTTTATCTTCTATATTACTTTTAGCGGTCAGTAAAAGGACCGGAACAGTTTCGTTATGTTTGCGAATTCTTTTCAGTACTTCCAACCCATTCAGCTCCGGCAGCATCACATCAAGCAACACTAAGTCATACTCGTCTTCATGAAATTTCAGCAAACCGTCCGTACCGGTATGGGCGATAGCTGTTTCATAGCCTTCAAATCCCAGCTCCAGCTGTAATACACGTGCAATCTGCTGTTCATCTTCCACAATTAAAATTTTTGACATGCAAAACACCTACTTCTATCTGTTTTGTATTCATCGTATTGTAAAAGAGGCGGTATTGGCAATGGAGAAATGTTATTCGTTGAAAAATGATCGAAAAGGGGTAGCGATGCTTAGGATAAAACTTCCATTTCATGTTACTCTATTTATAGGGGGTGTAAAATAATGGATTATATTGAATTGAAAAATTTCAAGCTGCGTTATTTTATATTGTTTGTGATTGGTATATTCATAGCAAGTTTTATCTTGTTTTTTATTACCGATATCCCGGCCAGTGAAGAGTGGATTACATTTTTTGTTTCGGTCAGCTGTTTAATGTACTTGATGCATCAAACAAAAAAATGGAATTTCACATATAATGAACAGCCGATTCATACTACGATGTCAAAAGGGCGCTGGGCAAAATATTTATCGATTACAGCATGCTTCCAATTGATCACCGTTGTGTTTACAACAATTTTATTAACAATCATATATCTTGTTTTCGAAGAGCATATACGGGAACTGTTTTCATTCTTTCCGATGCTTGATTTAGAAGAAGTGCGGCCATCACTACTCGTATACGTCCTGTTTTTTATTAATATTTGCATACTTGCACCGATCTATGAGGAAATGTTATTCAGAGGAATCTTGCTTCGTCGTTTCACATTGAGATGGAGTCCGCAAAAGAGTATTATTATTTCTTCTATTATATTTGGTATTATCCACCTCAATCCGATTAATGTCGTATTTGCCTTTGCATTAGGCTGTGTACTTGGCTATGCCTACCTTAAAACTAAAAATATCGTGATACCAATGCTATTACATAGTTTTAATAATTTCCTGGCATTTATCCAGTTTGTTTATACAAATCAAACGACAGAAATTGATTTACCGACAACAGAAGCAGCCCGGCAAGGATTGTTAATAAATGCAGCGTACTTTTTCATTTTGACGGCAGTAATTATCTTTTTACTCGTCAAATACTATAAAAACTTCCGTCAGCTAAAAAATCCGGCACCGAAGTTGGAGGAGCAAACGGATATCGAAACGGTTTAGGTGATAATGTACATTAAAAATCAGCTGAGATATAACCTAAAAATGCCAATTTTCTCAGAGAGAAAATTGGCATTTTGCTGTGCATGAAAATTGATTTCCGTTTCGGGACGCTTTCCGCGGGCACGGCCTGAGCCTGTAGTCTCAGGCGTCGTGCTGTTCCCGCAGGAGTCGCCCTTCATTCCAAGCAATTTTCTTAAATGTCTGTTTCATACAATTAATCTTTCTTTATGTTAAACGTTAAGCATTTGTCCGAACACGCCTTGGTTTTCTATTAGTTCTTGGCGTTTTCCTTGTTCGATGATTTTCCCTTGATTTAAAACGATGACATAGTCGACTTTGCGAATTGTATTCAGGCGGTGGGCGATGATAAAACTCGTACGGTCCTCCATCAGCTTTTCGAGTGCTTCCTGAATATGCAGCTCCGTCACAGTGTCGATACTGCTTGTCGCTTCATCCAATAATAAAATTTTCGGATCTGCCACAAAGGCACGGGCGATTGACAACAGTTGTTTTTGTCCTTGAGAAATCTGACTGCCGTCTGCACTTAAAATCGTATCGTATTTTTTCGGCAGCTTATCGATAAATGTATGGGCATTCGCTTTTTTCGCGGCCTCATAAATTTCCTCATCTGTTGCATCGAGCTTTCCGTAGCGGATATTATCTTTAATCGACATTTCAAATAGGAACGGATCCTGCAGGACGAATGCCATTTGACTGCGCAAGCTCGCCTTCGAAATCTCTTCTATTTCCATATCGTCAAATACAATTTTTCCGTCGGTTTTTTCATAAAGTCCTGTCAACAGCTGCATGATCGTGGTTTTACCGGCACCGGTTTGACCGATCAGTGCAACCGACTGCCCGGATTTCACCTCAAAGGATACATTAGACAGGGTAGGGGAAGAAGCTTGTGCATCATACTGGAACGAAACATTTTGGAAACGAACATTCCCAAGCAGTTCCACATTTTCCCCGTCAATTTGATCTTCTTTTTCATCCATGATCAAGAAAACACGTTCGGCTCCGGCCAAAGCTGAAAGAACGGTGTTGAACTGATTGGCCAAATCATTTAACGGACGGGTAAACTGTCGTGCATACTCCGTGAAAATAATAATAGTTCCGATTGAAATATGACCGTAATAGGCAAATAAACCACCGGCCAATGCAACAATCGCAAAGCTTAAACTGTTCAATGTGTTCATCACTTTCGGAATGAACCCTGAATACGTTAATGCCCAGAAACCAACTGTGCGAATGCGAGAATTTTTCTCGTCAAATTGCCGCAGCATCTCCGTTTCCTGTGAAAAGGCTTTAACGACATGCTGACCGGTAATGGATTCTTCGATTAATCCGTTCATTTCACCGATTGCGGCCTGCTGCTGTTTAAATAGCAGGCTTGTGCGTTTTGTAATCCAGCGCATCCCATAGAACATAAGCGGTACTATGAGCATTGTAATCAGTGTCAATAACGGACTGAGCCAAAGCATAACGGCAACAGTACCTGTTAATGTCAAAATACTTGATACAACTTGGATAAAGGCACTGTTTAATGTCGAGCTGATTGTTTCAATATCGTTCGTCGCACGGCTCATTAATTCCCCGTGTTTTCGTTTATCGAAGAAGCGGAGAGGGAGTTTGAAAAAGTGACCATATAGCTGTGTACGAATTCGAAATACGGTTTGCTGGGCGATGCCGACCATCCAATAGTTCTGGAAATAGCTCGCCAAACTGTAAAGTAAATAAACGACAGCCAGCCCGTATAGCCAATATGAGAGCTGGCTAAGTGAACTGCCATCGATAAACTTGTCAATCATCCTTCCGATGATGAATGGTCCGATCAACGCGAACGCTGAGCTTAACACGACCAGCAGCAGAACGATAAACAGTAACATTTTCTGTTCTGCTACAAAATCGAGAATACGCTTCAATGTATACGTCCAGTTTTGGGCACGTTCACCTTTTTTCTTCTTGCCGCTTGTGTTTTTGATTTGTTCTTTTGTGATGATCGGTTCATAGTTGAAAAACTTCATTAGGCAAGCACCTCCTGCTGTGAAGCAACAATTTTAGCATACAGATCGTTCGTTGCCATTAATTGTTCATGTGTGCCAAACCCATGTAGTCGGCCTTCATCAATAAGCAGTATACGATCGGCCGTTTGTGCTGTCTGGATTTTTTGAGTTACAACGAGCATTGTAATGGCCTCCTGATCAAGTGCCTCCCATAATTTCTGCTCTGTCGAGACATCGAGCGCTGAAGTACTGTCATCTAAAATCAATAATGATGCTGGTTTTAACAGGGCACGGGCAATCGCTAGACGCTGTTTTTGACCACCGGATAAGTTAATACCGCGCTGTCCAATCATCGTCTCATACTGTTCATCAAAGCTTTCGATTGAGTGATGAATTTGCGCTTTTTCCGTTGCGTCAATAATTTGCTCAATTGTTGCATCATTTTGCCCCCAGCGTAAATTGTCCACAATTGTACCCGAAAATAAAAGGGATTGCTGCGGAACATAGGAAATCGAGCGGCGTAACTGCTGCAATGGGATATCCTTTATATTTTGTTCATTAATAAAAATATCACCACTGTTCGGTTCGTAAAAATGCTCAACCAATTGTAAAATAGTCGACTTTCCAGATCCGGTTGCCCCCATAATGGCAATTTTTTCGCCGCTTTCAATTGAAAATGACAATTTTTGAAGCGTATATTGCTCCGTTGTCGGATAACGGAATGAGACATTGTCAAAACGAATCGAGAAGTTTTCAAGGACAGGGGCTTCATTTTTCTGTACTTCCTCTATGCCTTCCTCGACATTTAAAATCTCTTCGATACGCTCAGCAGATGCTTTCGCGCGTGCATAAGCGATAATGATAAATGAAAAAATAGAAAATGATGCCGTCATACGGAATGCATAGTTAATAATAGCGGCCAAGTCACCGGCAAGAATATCATTGTCCCGGATCGCATCTGCACCAACCCAAATGACAATCAGCAAACTAATATTCATAACAAACTGAAGAACAGGCAATGCAACTTCCATGACACGTGTCGCTTTGATCGTATCAAATTTCAAGTTTTCTGCAACCGATAAAAAGCGGCTTTCTTCATATTGCCCACGCATATATGCTTTAATCAATCGGACAGCCTGCAGTCCTTCCTGAAGCTGGCGGTTTACAAAATCAAGTCGCTGCTGTACTTGTGCGAACAGCTTGATGCCGACTGATACCATCCATACAAGGAAGATAAGCAGAAACGGAAAGCTGACACATAAAATGAGCGCAAGTTTTGCATTAATGACAAACGCCATAATTAGCGAACCAACCGTCATTAACGGTGCTTTCATCGCAATCCGCAGCATCATAAAGACGATGTTCATCGTTTGTGTAACATCGCTTGTCAGACGAGTAATAAGTCCGGAAGTAGGGAATGTCAGGTAGGTCGCCATCGTCAGTGATTGTATTTTACTATACAATGCTTTGCGTAGATCGAAACCGAAACTATGGGCGACATGCGCAGAGAAGAAGGAGTTGAGTACTCCGCTTATGAAAGAGAATAGGGCTAAAGCAAATAAACAGCCACCCCAAAACGCGACATTATGTAAATTTTCTTCAAGCAGTCCTTCATTAATCATCCTTGCCATGAATAGCGGCTGGATTAAATCGCTCGCTAGTTCCATTAGCATTAGGGAAAAGGCGATTGCTGCAGGCCATTTATAGCGCCTGATAAATTGGAAAATCGTTTTCATTTGTTAACTCCTTATATAAATTCACTGAATTTTAACTCTATTATGCCATTTCATCTATTGGAACTCAACGGAAATATTTCGAGACTCTAAATATATTGTAGACATCAAAAAAAGGGGAGTTATCGTAAAAGTGAAATTCCTTCTACATAACTCCCCGAGTTTTCAATTAATCATGTACTAATGTTTGTGCAACAGCTGGATTTTTCTCGACTTCATGCAGCTTGTTGAAAGATGCGATTGCTACTTCCACCATTTCGTCTTTCGGCTCTTTTGTTGTTAATAGTTGCAGCCATAATCCAGGGTAGCCTAGGAAACGTAAAACCGGAATTTCACGAACGGCATTTGTCGCCTGTAACACTTCAAAAGAAATACCGATGACAACCGGGATTAATAAAATACGGCTAACAAGACGAACCCAAAGTGGATCAACAGGTACGAAGAAATATGTAAACATACCTACAATTACAGTAAATAAAATAAAGCTTGAACCGCAACGATAATGAAGTCGTGATTGTTTTTGAACATTTTCGACCGTTAAGTCAAGACCTGCTTCATAGCAGTTTATTACTTTATGTTCGGCACCATGGTACTGGAATACGCGTTTAATCAACGGCGTCATCGAAATAATTTGCAAATAGGCAAGAAGCAAAACTAATTTAAAGCCCGTTTCGATAAAAATCTGAACCGTTTTTCCCGGGAACCAAGGTTTTAAAAATTCTGCCAAAAACATCGGCACTAATGTGAAGACGAACTTACCGAATAAAAATGAAAGCACACCAATAACGGCTACTCCTAAAATCATCATTAACTTCGATGGCTCTTCACCACTGTTTTCCTCTTCTTCGCCTGGTGTAACATCATAGCGGTCAGAAGCAAATTGCAAATGACGCGACCCAAAGCCTGCCGATTCGATTAATGCGACAACCCCGCGTACGAACGGAATTTTCTTCAGCTTTTGAAAAATAGGCTTTTTCTCTTTTTTTACATGGAAATAATCGATGGAATCGTCATTTCGACGGATAGCCGTTACCATATGATCTTGACCAGTGAACATAACACCTTCTAAAAGCGCTTGCCCACCATATACTGGCGCATTATTACTCACTTGCTCGACACCACTCTCTTATAAAATTTCAATCTATTTTTAGTCTGGAGAATGGAATCTATCCATCTCTTTTCTTTGTTATACCCTCATATTGTACTAAATTTTGGAGAAAAGCACTATCCATTCGAATAGTTTTTTTACAAACGGTCATACTGAGACAAAAAAAGGAGTTTTTGTCATGCATTTGTTTGTCACGGCATTATTTACATCATTAATTGTGACAGTAAGCTTAAAAGGCTTGCACTTATTTGATTTTATTAAATGGCATCCGGTTTCATTTCTGAAAAAACTTGAATGGTTCGAATGGACGGCTTTCGAGAGATGGGTCATTTTATTTTTAATTATAGCCATTGTTGCTTATTTATTGTTGGTTGTAACACAGCTGCTCGTTATGGTACCGCCTTTCTTACTTTCAGTTATTTTAGGAGTTGTCATTGCAGCGATACTGGAGTGGCAAATTTTAAATCTACCTATTGAATGGTCATCTTTCAAAAAATTCTCCATCCCATTTTTCGTTGTAGTGGTGACTTCGATGCGCCTAATCGTCGAAACGGCCAGATACCGGACAATCACATTATTTCGTTAGTCGAAAGTATTGATGTCTGAAAAGTCTGTGATAAAATAGGGACAGTATAAAAAGAAGCGTTCACAATGAAGCTGCTTGTATTCAAGGTCCCTTTTACCACCTTGAAAAGTGTATTTTCAGGGGCTTAAGATATAGGAGTATTGCATCGCGTGACGCCAAAGTTTCTGTGAATGAATGCAGGACAAATTTGCAGATCCGGCAATTTAATGCCAGCTGCAAGTTATTACAACAAACAAAAGGGGAATGAAACAGATGAAACTTAGTAAACTACGTCAAGCACTAATCGAAAACAATGTAGAAGCAATACTCATTACGAATGAATACAACCGCCGTTATATGACAGGCTTCACGGGTACGTCTGGGGTTGCAGTTGTTTCACAGCAAGATGCTGTATTTATCACAGATTTCCGCTATACAGAACAAGCATCAGAGCAAGTAAAGGAATTCCGTGTAGTTCAGCATAGCGGTCCGATTCATGAAGAAGTGGCAAAACAAGTGGCGGCAATGGGTGTAAAATCATTGGCATTTGAAAAAGATGCCATGCAATATGGTACATATGAAGTATACAATTCGGCAGTGAATGTTGATTTCGTGCCAGTTTCAGGTTTAATTGAAAAAATTCGCTTGATTAAGACTGAAGAAGAGATTAATATTATTAAGGTTGCATGTGAAATTGCAGACAATGCATTTACACATATTTTAAATTTCATCAAGCCTGGCATTACAGAGCTTGACGTATCGAATGAATTAGAATTTTTCATGCGTAAACAAGGTGCTACAAGTTCTTCGTTTGATATTATTGTTGCAAGCGGATTACGTTCTGCATTGCCGCACGGTGTTGCGACAAACAAAATTATTGAAACAGGCGATTTTGTAACACTTGATTTTGGTGCTTACTATAATGGTTACATTTCGGACATTACACGTACGATCGCTGTAGGCCAACCATCAGAGAAGTTGGTAGAAATGTACAATGCTGTGCTCGAGTCTCAGCTTCTTGCGCTTGAAAAAGTTGGTCCTGGTATGACAGGGATCGAAGCGGACGCTGTAGCACGAGATTATTTAAAATCAAAAGGCTTAGGCGAAGCGTTCGGTCACTCGACTGGCCATGGTATCGGCCTTGAAGTGCATGAAGGACCTGGGTTATCATTCCGTTCCGATACGGTGCTGGAGCCTAATATGGTTGTAACAATTGAACCGGGAGTATACATTCCTGGAATTGGTGGCGTACGAATTGAGGACGATATTTTAATCACAAAAACGGGTAATGAAGTACTAACACATTCGACTAAAGAATTAATCATTTTATAATTTGGAGGAAATAATTCATGATCTCAGTAAACGATTTCCGTACAGGTTTAACAATTATCGTTGACGGTAACTTATTCCGCGTACTAGAATTCCAACACGTAAAACCAGGTAAAGGTGCTGCATTCGTACGTTCTAAATTACGTAACCTACGTAACGGCAACGTAACAGAAAAAACTTTCCGTGCTGGTGAAAAAGTAGAAAAAGCAATGATCGAAAACCGCAAAATGCAATATTTATATGCACAAGGTGATGAGCACGTATTCATGGACTTAGAGTCATATGACCAAACAACATTAGCTGCTGCTCAAATCGAAGACGAACTTTACTACTTATTAGAGAACATGGAAGTTCATATCCAAACATATTCAGGTGAAATGTTAGGTCTTGAATTACCGAACACAGTAACTTTAGAAGTTGCTGAAACAGAGCCAGGCATTAAGGGCGATACAGCTTCAGGCGGTTCAAAACCAGCTAAAATGGAAACAGGATTAATGGTAAACGTACCATTCTTCGTTAACCAAGGCGACAAATTAATCATCAACACAACTGAAGGTACTTACGTTTCACGCGCATAATTGCACTGAAGCTAAAGTGATGAAGGCAGGGATATTGTAGCAATACAATATTCCTGTCTTTTTTGTTGTGCTGCTTTAGGAAAACAAAGAAAAATATCCCAAATTATAGCTACATAATGGAAGGGTAGGTATAATCGAAGAAAGGAGTGGATTGTTTATGATGGCAAAATTACCGATTGATAAACCGATTGTACAGGCACCGATGGCAGGCATTACAACCGCTGAATTTGTAGCGGCATGCTGTGAGACAGGTGTATTAGGTTCGATTGGTGCAGGGTATTTGAACGGCGCAGAAACGAAGCAATTTATACAGGGAGTGAAAGCATTAACTGCAAAACCTTTTAGCGTGAATCTGTTTGTACCGGAACAGCCAAAAACAGATCCTCAATTACTGCAACATGCACGAGAAGCATTACAGCCTATCTGTGATGAGTTGAACATCAATATTCCGGCAGCTATTCCAACATCCGATGTTTTTCAAGATCAAGTACAGGCGATTCTGGAAGAAGACGTAATGATCGTCTCCTTCACATTTGGTTTACCCGATAACGACACATTATCAACACTTAAACAAAAGGGCGTATACTTAATCGGCACAGCAACTTCAGTGGAAGAAGCGATTGCAGTTGAACAAGCAGGGCTGCATGCAGTCGTTGTCCAAGGAAAAGAAGCTGGCGGACACCGGGGGTCATTTATAGAACCCATGGCACTTCATTCAACGGCTGATCTGTTGAAAGCTACGAAAGAAAATGTTTCAATCCCTGTCATTGCAGCAGGCGGAATTATGACAAAGCCACAAGTTAGTGACATGCTTAAAATAGGGGCATCGTATGTGCAAATCGGAACGGCGTTATTGACAGCAACAGAATGTGCGGCTCCAAAACTTCATAAAGAGGCGATTTTAACTTCCGGTCAACAAGCGACGACATTGACAAAGGCATTTACCGGCAAATATGCGCGCGGGTTGAAAAACAGGTTCACCGAGCAATTAAAAGAAGCGACTACTGCTCCATATCCGGTCCAACACTATTTGACACAACCGATCCGAAAAGAAAGTGCCCGCCAGAACAACCGTGAATATATGTCTCTTTGGATGGGGGAAAATAGCTATTTGGCTAAAGAAGCATCCGTTAAAGAGATTATCGAAACTCTCTTACCGTAAAAATTTTTACACTGACGACAAAGGATAAAAACTTTCTCGTTAGTGTTTTTTTGTGCTTAATTGTTTGGATATTGCATATAGTTTCGTTAAGGAAGGAGGGCTTTATTGGAATTACAAGATGTGCTTCGGGTTGCAGGGATTGGGTTGATTATTGCACTTCTTCATTTATTCTTCGAGCATTTAGGAAAAAAAGAGTTTTCGTTTTTCTTGTTTTTCATTGCGTACCTATACATGACGATTGAATTAATTCGATTTTTGCGCTTGTTCTTTCAAGAAATTGTCGTATTTTTTCAATGGTTGACGGCCGTCTAGCTAAATGATTGCGCTATTTGCAAGTATCATTTATTTAGTTCTGTTTTTAATATTAAAACAGACGATGGACAAGCTGCATTCAATCATTGTCGTCATCGCTTTCTTTATTTTTTTCCAATTTGTTGTCCGAGAGCAACTCATCCCGCTTTGGCAGCGACTCGCAGTTATTTTCAATAATGTTCCATACAGTAAGGGACTGCTTTTCACGGCACTACTTTTTTTGCTGAATGAATTAATCTGTCAGCTATTAGATCAATTTGAATATGAAGCTTTTGCGACATTAGTGACGTTGTCCATTCGCATGACCGCAGTGTTATATTGGATCAATCTGCTACAACCGAAATTTCAGCTATTAATCCAATTATTAGAAAGGCTACAGTAATGCAGACAATTTATTCGATTTTTACAGAACCCATTCAATCTTTATTGTTTTCCTTGCTGCTTGTAGCGATTTATATTTTGATGTATTTACTGCTACTTGCTTTAGTACCGAATGAAACCGTGTTGATTGAACAGTTATTTATCATTTTGTTTATCGTAGTATTTGCGCAAAATGTCGTCGATGCCTTTGTTGTGTTGTATGAGCTCATTGCCATACTTCAAAATTTCTTTATGGCTATTTTGCCGATCATGTCATTTATGCTGTTGACGATTCAAACCGTGTTTACGGCGATCGCATGGAACCCGATTATCATCCTATTTGTCCAAGTTATTTTATTTGTCAGTACACACGTAACAATACCTGCTCTTGTCCTCGCATTAGTATTTGATGTATGCACAAAAATATATCCGGCCATTTCCTTTTCAAAAGCTGCAGATCTTATACGTTCCTCCATATTAAGCGTCATGATTGCGTCGGTCGTAGCATTGACTTCGATTTTGACGCTTTCCGGTATCGCCTTTATCCAGCTGAATGACGCATTGAAATCTCCTATTAAAAAATTAATCGAGCAAAATATTCCGCTAATCGGCAGTTTGATTGTTGAGGGACTGTCTTTTTTCCAAAAAACCCAGTCAACCGTATCGACCTTTGTCGGACTGTCCTTTTTAACGATTATTTGGGGTGCGGCTTTTTATCCGGCGACGGTGCTTTTGCTGCACGCACTGCTGTTTAAAATTATTGGTGCCATTATTGAACCGTTTACAAATATGCGTATGAGCGGTCTGTTTGATGATGTTGGAAAGACGTTGTTTGTATTATGTGCAGTTGCTTTTTTGCTTGGCTTCGCAATTATGTTTATCGTACTGTTATTTATTTTCTTTATGCAGATGTCCATGGGGGGAAAAACGTGATCCAATTATTTCTTTTTATTTTACTGGGTAGCAGTCTTCTCATCTTTGCCGATGAGCGGCAATGGCAAGTATACGTAAAGCTCGCACTGTATTTATTCGTGACAAGCACAATTCTTTCATTCTTTGCATAACCGGTTTGTTTCGTTCATACATTATGTTGAAATCTAGTAGAGAAGGGGGCGTATACGCTTAACAATGTGGAAAAGAAACAAGCGAATCGTCCTATCTTATTAATTGTCATTGCCGCTGTATTTATTATTTTTTTATTCATGTTTCTATCACAATCGGAGAAAGGAGAAAGTTATAACTCAAATGAGGAACAGCTTGCCAAATTATTAAGTGAGATTCAGTCAGTCGGACAAGTCCAAGTTTATTTTCACTATGATCAACAAAGTGAACAGCAATTTTTGTCTGTCTCACAACAGCAAAAGCTATCCGGTGTCATCATTGTGGCACAAGGAGCGAATAACACCGACGTGAAAACCATGCTAAAGGAAACAGTTGGGCATGTTCTGCAAATTCCGTCGCATCGTATTCAGGTAGTGCCAATGCAAATTAAGGGGGAAAACAAGTGAAAGTGAAAAAGCGAACAGTATGGTTCTTAACAGTAGTAAGTTTAGCTGCGGTAATTTCTGTATTTTACATTTTTGAAGACAATACGCCGAATATTTTAACGATCTTCTCTGATGAAACGATTGATGAAACAGATATTTTAGGGGTTAATCAAAACCTGACACAACCAGTTAACTCAGAAAGCGACTTATTCCAAGAAGTACGTTTAGAGTTAGCAAACAAACGCAGCCAGCAAAAAGAGCAGTTGACACAAAAGATTGCTGCTGATGAATTTACAGCAGAAGAAAAGAATGAGGCATTCAATGAAATGGATGAACTAATCAAATTAGAATCTTCCGAAGCGATGCTGGAAATGCTTATTAAATCAATTGGCTATTCAGATGCACTTGTCCGTATTGAAGGAGATAAAGTTGCTGTACGAGTTATGTCAGATGAAGTATCTGAAAAATTGGCAGATGAAATTTTATACGTTGTGCGCTCTGAATTTAAGGATTATGTAAATGTTAGTGTAGAATTCGAACCTTTTAATTAAAAGCGCGTCATATTATAGTAAAGCAGTAAATGTGTTATATAGCAGTTAGGAAAAAGAATCTTTGTCTTAATATACTATTGTTCTGCTTTATGCCTATTTTTGAGCTATTTAAAATTACTTGTTTCAAAATAGTCCGAAAAATTATAAAATAGGGTTGTATTGTTATTACTTTTTTTAAGGGAGAGTTAAAGATGTTCAAAGTTCAAGAAATCCGAGAAATTATTAAATTAGTAGATGCTTCATCAATCGACGAGTTTGTATATGAAGCGGACGGCGCAAAGGTTAAACTAAAGAAAAACAACGGTGTTACAGAAGTAGCGGCTCCTAAAAAAGTACAAGAAGCAGCACCGGTTGCAGCAGCAGTAGCAACACCTGCTCCAGTACAAGTGGAAGCGGCACCTGCACCAGCTCCTAAAGCAGAAGCACCAGCAACACCAGTAGAAAACACGGCTGATTTACATAAAATCACGTCTCCAATGGTTGGAACATTCTATCAAGCTCCAAACCCGGAATCACCAGCATATGTAAAAGTGGGCGATAAAGTAGGCGAAGAGTCAATCGTTTGTATCGTAGAAGCGATGAAATTATTCAATGAAATCGAAGCTGAAGTTAAAGGTGAAATCGTAGAAATCTTAGTTCAAGATGGCCAATTAGTAGAATACGGTCAACCATTGTTTTTAGTAAAAGCTGAATAAGGAGCGTATATACAAATGAAAAAAGTATTAATCGCAAACCGTGGCGAAATTGCAGTACGTATTATTCGTGCATGTAAAGAGCTAGGTATTCAAACGGTCGCAGTATATTCTGAAGCAGATGCGGATGCATTACATGTAAAGCTAGCGGATGAAGCATACTGTATCGGACCAAAGTTATCGAAAGATTCGTATTTAAGTTTCCCGGCAGTTTTAGGGGTAGCACAAAAAACAGGTGCTGACGGGATCCACCCAGGTTATGGTTTCTTGGCGGAAAACGCAGCATTTGCTGAAGCTTGTGAAAACGCGGGTATTAAATTTATCGGTCCTTCATCGGATGCGATTAAAATCATGGGGATTAAAGACGTTGCACGTGACACAATGGAAGCGGCAAACGTTCCGTTAGTTCCTGGTACAGGCATTGTACCGAATATCGAAACAGGTAAAGAATGGGCTGCGAAAATCGGTTATCCTGTCATCATTAAAGCAACTGCCGGTGGTGGCGGTAAAGGAATCCGTGTTGCACGCACAGAAGAAGATCTTGTAAAAGGAATCGAAATTACTCAAAAAGAAGCAGCAGCGGCATTCGGCAACCCTGGTGTTTACTTAGAAAAATTCATCGAGTATTTCCGTCACTGCGAGATTCAAGTATTAGCGGACAGCCATGGTAATGTTGTACATCTTGGCGAACGTGACTGTACGGTTCAACGCCGTATGCAAAAGCTTGTAGAAGAAGCGCCATCTCCGGCACTATCTGAAGAGCGCCGTGCAGAAATGGGCGAAGCCGCTGTTAAAGCAGCATTAGCTTGTAACTATGAAGGTGCTGGTACAATCGAGTTCATCTACGATTACCAGGAAGATCGTTTCTACTTCATGGAAATGAACACACGTATTCAAGTTGAGCACCCTGTAACAGAAATGATCACAGGTGTTGACTTAGTACAACAACAATTAAAAATCGCTTCTGGTCAGGAACTGCCGTTCAAGCAAGAAGACATCAAAATTAACGGCTGGGCAATTGAATGCCGTATTAACGCCGAAAATGCATACAAAAACTTCATGCCTTCAGCAGGTACTGTAGATACGTATGTAGTACCAGGCGGATATGGTGTCCGTATCGATTCTGCAGTTTATGCAGGTTATACCATTCCACCATACTACGATTCAATGGTCGCAAAACTGATCGTTCATGCTGACACTCGTGAAGAAGCAATCGCGAAAATGAACCGCGCGTTATCAGAATTTGAAGTAGCTGGACCTGGAATTAATACTACAATTCCATTCCACCAAGCTTTAATGAACAACGACGTATTCAAATCAGCGAAATTCAACACGAAGTTCCTGGAAGAGAACGATATTTTAGGCGTGAATGTGAAGTCTTAATCGGCTTTTACTCACGATTTAACCCTCTAATTTTAAATTAGAGGGTTTTTTATATTTTTTTGAAACTATTTTACAGTTTTACCGTCTGTACGTGGGATAGCTATTAAAAGACTAAGGGAGGGGGCAAAGAGGCAAATAGCTGTTCAGGGATTATAGTAACCGGAATGTTACCCCTATCTGAAAAGTTTGGTATATGTTAACATATATCTGAATCTTTTAATTTTAGAAAATATAAAAGGGAGTGTAATAGGTACATATGAAAAAAATATTTAAACCATTGATTGGCGCAATTGCAATTGGTGCGATTTCTCTATCTATCAATAATGATAACAACGTATTCGCGAATGATATAGCAACTGCATGTGACTATGATGCGGCATCAAACGTAAATCCGGATTACGCCACTACAAATTGCTTATTAACTGAAACAGCATTGAATTATAATGTCCCGCCTGAAATTGTGAAAGCAATAGCGGAAGGTGAAAGTGGAAATTGGCGTCATTTCGATAACAACGGTAAAGCAATTGTGACTACTGATAATGGGATTGGCTTAATGCAAATTACAAACCAGGCAGGCTACGATGAAGAAAGACTGAAAAGCGACCTTGTCTATAATATTGAATCGGGTGTAAAAATTCTTGATAATATGTTTGATCGATCGGATTTACCTAAAATCAATGGTGGTGACAGAGATGACCTGGAATCTTGGTACTTCGCGATTATGGCTTATAATGGTACGAAGCCAGTAAATAGTCCAATTGAGAAAGCAACTGGTGAAAGAAATGCAAAAGCATATCAGGAAAAGATTCTTGGGTTTGTTGAGAAATATGAATTAATCGACTTACAAGAGCTGCCTTTTACAAGCGAAGATTTCCAATATGACTCTAACAGCAGAGATAACATTAAATTTTTAAAGATGGATTATAATTTTGATTTACCGTTAACAAAATCAAAGTATTCTTTTGCAAAAGGTCAAAAAGTAAGTGCTACAACGAATGTAACGGTTAGAACAAGACCTACTACGGATAGCTCTTCTAAGGGGACTTTAAGTAAAGGTGAAACGGTTACTATTTCAGGTTCTTTTGAATATGAAGAAGTGGCTTCTAAGAAAAACCATTTTGTTTGGTATCCAGTGCAAAGAAGTGACGGGTCAGAGGGGTATGTAGCGTCTAGTTATTTGGAATACTCAAATACGACATCGACTCCATCTCCTAAACCGACACCAACTCCAGTAGAACCTAAACCGGATTACTCGTCTTATATTAAACAGTATGCTGACTTCAGTGCTACAGCTTGGTGGAAAGATGATATGATCTGGGCAATCGATAAAGGTTTAATTAAAGGTGACAGTAAAATATGGAATGCAAAAACAAAGAAATTCGAAACGCATTTACTACCGAACAATCAATTAACAGAAGCACATTTCCTGACAATCTTCTTCCGTTATGCTGAAAAGGATGAGTTAGCAAGTGTAAAAGGCACATCATCTTGGAGTAGAAGCGGCGTATACAACTTGGCGGAAAAGTATAATATGCCTGTGTTGGCAAGCGAAAAAACAAAAGCCTCAAGAGCTTTTGCAGAGCAAGGCATCAGACGCGGGAAGTTGGCACAACTGATGGTTTCTTATTACTATGGAAAAGCAGTAAGCGAAGACACAGCTATTCAATTTTTCATCAAGAATGGGCTTACTACACAACCATCAAAAAAAGAATTCAAGCCTAATGATGTTTTAACACGTGCCCATATATCAGCGTTTATACAGCGATATGAATCATTTGTAGAAGAGCAAAAATAATTGAAATTACAAAACGGTTGCATCCTCAGCAACCGTTTTTCTTATTTTACAGCTGTAAAATATCTTAATTTGGGTAAAGTATGAAAGAAGAGATGAACTGTATTCTAGCAGGAGGATAAGGGAAATTTTTCTCTTTATTTAAAGGATGAAAAACCTCAAGGAGAGAGCTATAAGAACAATGAAATAAATATCTGAAAATAACCAATTTTCCCTATTTAAAAAAATGCTCAGAATGGATTGCATTTTGCTATAGAAACGAATATTATATATAAGTTCTTAAAAATTGTTCGTGTTTTGAAAAGAGGAATGCAAATGTTTCAGTTAAAAGAAAATGGGACAACAGTTAAGCGTGAATTATTTGCGGGATTAACGACATTTTTAACGATGGCTTATGTCATCATTGTTAACCCGATTATTTTATCAGGTGCTGGGGTTCCGGTTGATCAAGTATTTATGGCTACAATTATCGCAGCAGTTATCGGAACTGGCTGGATGGCGCTTTGCGCGAACTATCCGATTGCCGTTGCTCCGGGTATGGGATTAAACGCATATTTTACTTATACTGTTGTATTAGCTTCAAATGGAGAGATTACGTATACTACTGCCTTTTCAGCAGTATTTGTTGCAGGTATTTTATTTATTATTATTAGTTTAACGCCATTCCGTGAAAAGCTCATTACAGCCATTCCGGAAAACTTAAAATTGGCGATTACTGCGGGGATCGGATTATTTATCGCGTTCATCGGGCTGCGTATGTCCGGTATTGTCGTAGCTGATGAATCCAATTTAGTGAAGTTTGGTAATATTTCAGAGCCGGCACCGTTATTGACGTTTATCGGGTTGTTCATTACAGTCGCATTAATGGCACGTAAAGTGAACGGGGCAATTTTTATTGGTATGATCGTGACTGCAATCATTGCGATGTTTACAGGACAGCTTTCAATCGATAAAGTAGTGGCGCTTCCGCATCTACCTGAAGGATTGATCGTACTAAATCCAATAACTGCGATTTCTGAAGTGATTGAATACGGTCTTTACGGTGTTATTTTTTCATTCATTTTAGTTACATTATTTGATACGACAGGGACGTTAATCGGTGTATCAAAGCAGGCAGGATTATTGAAGGACGGAAAACTTCCGCGTGCACGTAAGGCACTTATTTCCGATTCACTTGCAACAACTGCGGGTGCGATGTTCGGGACAAGCCCATCAACAGCATATTTGGAGTCAGGTTCTGGTGTTGCAGTTGGTGGCCGTACAGGTTTAACAGCATTAACTGTTGCCGTACTGTTCATCATTGCATCATTTTTCGGACCGCTTGTCGGATCATTATCAGGTGTTGCTGCTATTACTTCACCTGCATTAATTATCGTTGGTAGTTTAATGATCGGTGTCGTTAAAAATATGAAATGGGATGAAATTGAAGAATCATTCCCGGCATTTTTAGTAATTTTATCAATGCCGCTTACATCAAGTATTTCTACAGGGATCGCACTCGGTTTTATTAGCTATCCATTAATTATGCTTGTTAAAGGACGAGGACGCGAAGTACATCCGCTCGTGTATGTATTCGCCGTTCTATTCATATTACAGTTAATCTACTTACCGCATTAATGATAAAAAAGGAGCTAGGGATCACATTGGATCTCTAGCTCCTTTATTTTTTTATTTAAAATGGTTTTTTTTCACTTTAAATTAAATACATCTTTTTAGCGTTTTTCTAAATACTAATGCAGAGGAAATTAATTAAGGAAGTGATCATATGAAAAGAAGAAAAATAAGAAGAATCGCTTTTATTTTATTTTTAATCCTACTATTTTTGTTTGCGGCTATGTATGTTTTCCACAGTCTCGGTGCCGCAAAGGGACGGGAATATTATGAGGAAACTGGTGAGATTATATGGGATATAAAAACGGATGAAAAAGTGGTGGCCCTAACATTCGATGACGGGCCGCACCCGAAGTATACACAACAAGTACTCGATTTACTTGAGCAGTATGAGGCGAAAGGAACGTTTTTTATCGTGGGGCAATTGGCTGAAAAAAGCCCCGAACTCGTTTTGCGGATGCATGAAAGTGGACATGAGATCGCCAATCATACGTACACACATCCTTTTACAAAATCAGTTTCTCCCATTATGGAAGAGGTTAATCAAACATCCGATACAATTTTCAGCATAACTGGAGTGAAACCGAATTTATTTCGGCCGGTTGAAGGTTATTATACAGATGAACTTGTTAAAGAATCCGTCAAAAACGGCTATAAAATTGTTATGTGGTCATGGCATCAGGATACAGAAGACTGGAAAGATCCAGGTGTAAATAAAATAGTAAATACGGTATTGAACGGTCTTGGAAATGGAAATATTGTTTTGTTCCATGATGGAGGAGGCAATCGGGAGCAGACGGTTCAAGCGTTGGAAAAAATATTGCCTGAGCTAAAAAAACAAGGCTACCGATTTATCACAATTTCACAAATGATCCGATTACAAAATGATAGGAAACAACATATCGTAGAGGAGGAGAAATGATGAAATACCGTATTGCATTGATGATGACGGCCATTTTTATCTTAGGATTTATGCCGGTAGCCGATGCGTCAGCTGAAGAGGACACCACCTTGACAAAAGAACAGCTAATGCAAAAAAGGATGGACTACTATATACAGCATGAAAATATATTATTGCCCTGGTATTATTTAGCTGCTGTCGATCAATTTGAACGAAATATTCAAGAAGTGCGAAAGGACATACCGAAACGGGAAAGTGTAATTGCGATCCAATTTTCGGATGAATTTTGGTCAGGTATTTTAAATCCGGCGGGAGATGATACTTCCCCGGTTTCGATTGCTTATTTTAATGGAAGCGGTATGGATGGAAACGGAGATGGGGTGGCAGATCGTTCCGATGATAGGGATGTATTGTTTACATTATCGAACTATTTAAGACAGTACGGATATGGTGAGGATAATTTTAAGTTGGCTTTATGGGACTATTATAAAAATGAACTATCAGTGAATCAAATACTTGTTATTGCTAAATTATATGAGAAATTCGGAACAATCAACTTAGACAATCATACATTTCCGTTATCCACTCATGCTGATTACAGCTACAGAGGAACATGGGGAGCAAATCGCGGCTGGGGTGGCCGAAGAATTCATGAAGGAACAGACATTTTTGCTCCGTACAACACACCGGTCTATTCAACGTCATACGGTGTAATCGAAGTGATGGGATGGAATCAATTTGGCGGCTGGCGTGTCGGTATTCGTGATAACCATAACTCGTATCATTATTATGCACACCTCGCTTATTTCCAAAAAGGGCTCAAAGAAGGCGATATTGTCGAGGCAGGACAAATTATCGGCTATGTTGGAAGCACGGGATACGGTAAAGAAGGAACAGCTGGTAAATTCCCGCCGCATCTACACTATGGCATCTATAAATTTAATGGTCGTGCAGAGTGGGCATTTGACCCATACCCAGCCTTGGCAAGATGGGAAAAAGAAGCGAAGCAAAGAAAACAATAATGATGGATTCCATTCTCGCTGTCTATAAAAGTGACGGTATCAATATTCAATATACGTGGGCGTTTAATGGTATTACTACTGTTAACAGAAGTTAAATTTCTGAATAAGCTATGAGATCTTTGCTTTTATAGATAGGGGAAATAAAATGAAAACAAACTTCATTTCTTTAGTACTGATCGGTCTTTGTATTCTTACAGGCTGTGAAAAAGCGTCGTATTCAAGTGCTTCCGAAACCGGTGAAGAAGTACAGCAAATTGAAGCTTCAACTACCGCGCCGTTGCCGGAAAGTGAAGCAATTGTTGGAGAATATCCGCTAATCTATCCAGCTGTCATTACATTGATCGATCCGAGAACAATGGAAATCGTGAAATCATTCACACCACAATTATTAGGATACGGTACGGATAGCGATCTGTACGAAGCTAATGTTAAAAAAATAGCGAGAGATTTAGCCAGAGGGACGAAAGAAAGGGCCGGCTATGATCAAACGATGGTGCTTCATAAAGTCGGCGAAAACGGGCACGTTGTTGAAGGGAATCCCGGTATCTTATTAAAGGAAAGTGAATTAGTCGAAAAAATTTTAACAGCTTCACCAAAAGGAAATCATATTTTTTTACCGCTGTATATATTGGAAACCAATCTCGAAATAGACATTCCTTCATTAGATGATGTGACCGTTGCTTCGTTTACGACATATTTTAATGGAGCACAAAGCGGAAGAAGCGAAAATATCGAGCTTTCTTCAAAGGCCATCCATAATATTTTAGTTGGGGATGGAGATTATTTTTCTTTTAACACAATGGTCGGAGAGCGAACGGTGGAAAAAGGTTATCAACCGGCACCTGAAATTATTAATAAGGAACTGGTGATGGGGATTGGCGGTGGAATTTGCCAAACATCCTCGACATTATTTAATGCTGTCGACCAGTTAGGAATTCGCATTACGGAAAGGCATCACCATTCACTGAACATCGGCTATGTCCCGATAGGCAGGGATGCCACGGTTGCTTACGGATCGCTCGATTTCAAGTTTCAAAATACGAGCGGGGCTCCGTTTTTAATTAAATCGTATTACAGTAAAGGTGCGCTGACAATCGCCATCACGACATCACATCAATATAAAGATCTATTTAAAAAGTAATGAATTGCTGCTCTTTACATAAGGGCGGTTTTTTATTTTATTGGTGTGCCTTGATGAAAGAACATCCGCCATGTTCCGTTTTCATTGCGCCAAAGGGAACTGCGGTTTTGGCTGTTGCCATTCGTGCAATTTGTAGTAACGAATCGTGTTTGCACAATTTGTTCTGCAATTGAAATTGCCTGGAAATCCGCAACGGTAAATAAACATTCTTCAATACCTTGATCTGTTACTTCATTCAGTAGGAAAGGTTTATCCATAATGCCTCCGGATGACCCATATTCTAGAAAATCCTCACTCAAGAAGCTGATAAAGTCTTCCTTTTTGTAATACATCAGCTGTTGTTCTAAAAGCAGAAATTGATTGTTAAGTGCAGTCATAAATAACCCTCCATTCGAATTGACTATCAGTGGAACGATTTTCGATGTAAATCGTTTCTTTACATGGTATGATTTTGTCTTGTAGTTGTAAAGAAGAATTTAAGAAGGTGATTGTTATGTGGGAATCGATTAAATGGTTAATTCCGTCTGTGACCGCACCGACTGTAGCGGATGGTCTGGCGGCTGCTGCAATAATTGTCGTTGGGTTACTCGTCATTCGATTCATAATACGGCCGCTGCTATTCAAAATCGCGGATTTGTTCAATAAAAAAAATCATCCGGTTTTTGGTGACATTACAAAGAGTGTGTACCCATCAATACGGAATGCCATTATTTTCAGCCTGATTGTGATGGCAGCCTCTCTATTAGTGGAAGTATGGCTATTTGATAATGCAAAACTCGGTATTTATATCGATTCAGTGTATGTATTTTTTGCGTTTAAAGCGCTGTATGATGTACTCGGTTTTTATTTGAAAAATCCGCATCGGTTTGAAACTGGGAAAGATCAGGATATCTTAACGCCGTTTTTCTTACGGATGAGTAAAGTTGCGGTTATGGTAATTGCGATGTTTACAATTGCGTCTCTGTGGAACTTTAATTTAAACGGGTTTTTAACTGCGATTGGACTAACAGGTGTTGCGCTCGCATTTGGTATTCGTGATACGCTCGCACATATATTCGGCGGGATGAGTGTTGCCTTGGATAAACCATTCCAAATCGGGGATTGGGTCATGTCGAGTGATGAAAAAATCGACGGGACGATTCAGGATATTAATTTGCGCAGTACGGTCATTCAAACATCTGATAAAGGGACTGTTTATGTACCGAACTCGTATTTAGTCAATCGACCGATTTACAATTTGTCGAATCGGACAGAAAGAAAAGTGGAGCATTTCCTGCATATTTCCAATGAAAACAGTGAGGAAAGTATTGTGAAATTTTTGGAATCGGTACGTGAGCAAATTTCATTGCATCCGAAAATCTCGAAAAAAATCATTCATGTGGCGATGGATGAGCTGATGCCGACAAGCTGTCGTATTCTCATCCGATACTTTGTCGAGACGAATGATACGGGTATTATGCTGCAAGTACGTCAGGAAATATTATTTGTGGCAAAACATTACTGTGGAGTGTATGACATTAAACTAGTTGATCCGAATGACGGTCAGTATGCATGGAATAATGGATGACCAGTGCCAAATTTAGAAAATGTGGCGTAACGGTTCTACATCCAGTCTATAATTGTAGTATACTGAACATAAGGATTTAAAGTAACAAGCGTTAGAAATCCATTAGTTTACATAAGAGAGGATGTATCGCAAATGGCTGAGAAACAACAAGTAGCATTCGTACAACCAACACCGGTTGGTAAAGAAGAATTAGGGAAGATTGAAGTCGCGCCAGAAGTAATTGAAGTTATCGCAGGTATCGCTGCAACAGAAGTGGAAGGAATCGCAGCAACACGCGGAAATTTCGCATCAGGTGTTGCCGAGCGTTTCGGTAAAAAAGTCCATTCGAAAGGCATCAAGTCAGCAATGTCTGAAGAAGGCAATATCGTGATTGATGTATTCTGTACTGTAAAATATGGTTATGCCATTCCAAAAGTGGCGAAAGAAGTGCAAACAACGATTCGACAAGCCATTTTAAATATGACAGCCATCGAAACAAGCGAAGTGAACATCCACATTACAGGGATCCAGTTCGAAACTTCAAAAGACGCAGAATAATCGTATAAACATGAACCGAGCTCAATTAATTGAGGCTCGGTTTTTTTTCGTTCTCTCAAGAGCAAAGGCTTTAATTTAAAATTTTTTTCATATTTTTGTGAATTTTAGGATATGAACAAGGCAAAAATAGGGTATAGATTTAAAGTTTCATTTGGTAAGGAGGAAAACGGTATGGGAAACTTTTCTGCAAATGCAAGAGAGCGACTGAAAAAAACATTTATAGAAGACACCTTTGATCTATTTGTTATTGGTGGAGGAATTACAGGTGCGGGGATTGCACTTGATGCTGCTACACGTGGGTTAAAAGTAGGGTTGGCAGAAATGCAGGACTTTGCGGAAGGAACCAGTAGCCGATCGACAAAACTTGTGCACGGCGGCCTGCGCTACTTAAAACAATTCGAAATAAAAGAGGTTGCCGAGCTTGGTCGAGAGCGGGCAATTGTTTATGAAAACGGACCACATGTAACAACACCTGTATGGATGTTGCTTCCCTTCCATAAAGGAGGGACATTTGGTTCGTTTTCGACAGCGCTTGGATTAAAAGTATATGACGTATTAGCCAATGTCAAAAAGGATGAAAGACGTTTTATGCTTTCTGCAGATGAAACGATTGCCCGTGAACCACTTATTAAAAAGGACGGTTTGCTCGGTGGCGGCGTTTATGTAGAATACCGTACGGACGATGCGCGCCTGACAATCGAAGTAATGAAGGCGGCTGTTGCCAACGGGGCAATCGCAATGAATCACTTAAAGGTTGTCGGTATTGAAGCGAATAACGTTGCCTTTTCTAAAGTGACAGTGGAAGATCAGCTTACTGGGGAACAATATGAAATTCGAGCAAAGAAAGTCGTCAATGCGGCAGGTCCATGGGTTGATGCTGTGCGCAAATTAGATGGGGAACTTAATAACAAACATCTTATTTTATCAAAAGGTGTGCATCTCGTTTTCGACGAGGATGACTTCCCTCTGCAGCAGGCGATCTATTTTGATACCGAAAAAGATGGACGAATGATTTTTGCAATTCCGCGAGATGGCAAAGCATACGTAGGAACAACAGATACATTTTATGAAGGCGATCCTGCAGACATAAAGGTAACGAAAGAGGATCGACAATATATTATGGATGCGATTCACTATATGTTCCCGCAAATGCAACTGACAGAAGATAAAATTGAATCAGCTTGGGCAGGGGTGAGACCGCTTATCCACGAAGAAGGTAAGGGGCCGTCGGAAATTTCACGTAAAGATGAAATTTGGCAATCGGAAAGTGGACTGATTACGATTGCAGGAGGGAAACTGACAGGCTACCGTAAAATGGCGGAAAAAATTGTCGACCTTGTCGTAAAACAATTAAACGACGAGTACCAGATGAAATACGGCAAATCCATTACAAAAAATCTACCTATTTCGGGCGGGGAAACGAGCGGCTCGAAGTTTTTTGAATCGTTTGTTGAAAAACGGACGGTGAAAGGCCAAGACCTTGGGTTAACGGAAGAACAGAGCCGTTATTTAGCAAAATTCTACGGTACAAATGTTGATAAAGTATTCGATTATATTAAACAGGCAAAAGGGAACTTACCGCCGATCGTTTACGGTCAGCTGTACTATGCGATAAACGAGGAAAGTGCATGTACTCCTACCGACTTTTTCGTTCGTCGTACCGGTGCACTATTATTTAATATCCACCTTGTCAAACAATATAAACAGCTTGTTATTGATGAAATGAGTGACTACCTAAACTGGACAGCAGAAGAAAAGCAGCAGCATACAGATCAACTAGAACAGGAACTACAGGACGTAACAATGACATAGTGAAAAGAGGCGAAGGGAATGTCTACATTTTTAGCAGAATTAGTAGGAACGATGATATTAATTATTTTAGGTGGCGGGGTTGTTGCTGGTTCCTTGCTGAAATTTTCCAAAGCGGAAAATAGCGGCTGGGTCGTAATTACAATCGCCTGGGGTTTTGCCGTGGCAATCGCGGCATATACTGTAGGCGGAATAAGTGGTGCCCACTTAAACCCTGCATTGACAATAGCATTTGCAACAATTGGTGACTTCCCATGGGCGGATGTTCCGATGTATATTATTGCACAAATATTAGGTGCAATTATTGGCGCAATTATCGTATATATTGCCTATTTGCCACACTGGTCACAAACGAAAGATCAAGATGCGAAATTAGCCGTTTTTGCTACAATTCCTGCCATTCGTCATCCCTTGGCAAACATGGTAACAGAAATGATAGGGACTTTTATATTATTATTAGGGATTTTAGCATTAGGCGGTAATTCATTGGCTGATGGTATTAATCCATTGCTTGTCGGTATTATCGTTATTGCGATTGGTATGAGTTTAGGCGGACCAACAGGCTACGCCATTAATCCTGCCCGTGATTTAGGACCCCGTATCGCGCATTTCTTCTTACCGATTCCAGGTAAGCGTGATTCGGACTGGTCTTATGCCTTTGTGCCAATTGTCGGACCGATTATAGGTGGCGTAACAGGCGCACTGTTTTACAAACAATTCTTTTTAAATGAAAATTCAGTGGCATTTTGGTTGTTTACAACGTTATTCGTTGTCATTTGTGTCATTGCATTTATTACACAATCCAAATCCGCTAAAAAGGAGATCGTATAATGGAAAAGTATATTATGGCGTTAGATCAGGGTACGACGAGTTCACGTGCCATTTTATTCGATAAAAAAGGGGATATCGTTCATACAGCGCAGCAGGAATTTAAACAACATTTCCCGAAATCGGGTTGGGTTGAGCATAATGCAAAGGAAATTTGGAGTTCAATTTTATCGGTAATCGCAAAAGTATTATCGGAAAATAATATCCAAGCGTCGCAAATTGAAGGAATCGGGATTACGAACCAGCGTGAGACGACGGTTGTCTGGGATAAAAATACGGGTGAGCCGGTATATAATGCAATCGTTTGGCAATCGCGCCAAACTGCGGATATTTGCGATTCTTTAAAGGAAGCAGGGCATAATGAACTGTTCCGTAATAAAACCGGTTTGCTTATTGATGCTTATTTTTCCGGCACGAAAGTAAAATGGATATTGGACAATGTTAAAGGTACACGCGAAAAGGCGGAAGCTGGCGATCTATTATTCGGAACAATTGATACATGGATTATTTGGAAGCTGACAGAAGGCGCTGTTCATGTAACGGACTACTCGAATGCTTCGCGAACATTAATGTATAATATTTACGAATTAAAATGGGATGAGGAATTGCTGGACATTTTAGGGGTTCCTGCTTCCATGCTTCCTGAAGTAAAACCGTCCTCTGAAATTTACGGGGAAATTGCGGGGAATCACTTCTTTGGTCATCGTGTACCGATCGCGGGTATTGCCGGAGACCAGCAGGCAGCATTATTCGGTCAAGCTTGCTATGAACAAGGAATGGTAAAAAATACTTACGGTACCGGTTGTTTCATGCTGATGAATACAGGTGAGGAAGCGGTAAAATCGGAGCACGGCCTACTTACAACTATCGCGTGGGGCTATGACGGAAAAGTGACATATGCGCTTGAAGGAAGTATCTTTGTAGCGGGTTCGGCAATTCAGTGGCTTCGTGACGGGCTTCGTATGTTCCGGAAATCTGCTGAAAGTGAAGCGTATGCAGCACGTGTAAAAGATACGGATGGTGTGTATGTTGTACCGGCATTTGTCGGACTGGGAACACCGTATTGGGATAGTGAAGTGCGCGGTGCGGTATTCGGTTTAACACGAGGCACTTCGAAGGAACACTTTATCCGTGCGACATTGGAGTCACTTGCCTATCAAACTCGCGATGTGTTGTCGGCGATGGAATCGGATTCAGGCATCGACTTGAGAAAATTACGCGTTGACGGTGGTGCAGTTATGAACGACTTTTTAATGCAATTCCAGTCGGATATTTTAAACGTGCCTGTTGAACGTCCATCGGTTAATGAAACAACAGCACTGGGTGCAGCTTATTTAGCTGGTTTGGCTGTAGGGTTCTGGGAGAATCTCGACGAAGTGCAAAAGCATTGGCAGCTTAATCGCCAATTTGAACCGGCAATGGATGAAGTGCAGCGCGAATCATTATTCACAGGATGGCACAAAGCTGTTAAAGCTGCACAGGCGTTTAAGTGATAAAATATACTAGAAAATAAATGACCTTCAAGCCATTTGGCAGCAGCTTCCTATTCTCTATCGAAATTATGCTATAATAGGTCATTATCTAGTTGAGGAGTTAAAAGATATGAGCAAAGATTATATTCGTACAGCAAATGAAGAAGATTTAACGTTGATTAACGCTTATTTTAAACAAGCATTGTCACACTATGAAGAAGTCGGAGAGCTGATGGCGATGCAGGACATCCGTTATTTCCTGGAAAATATGGAGCATTTCCAGTTCTACGTACTAAAAGAAACAGCTGAACAAATTACGTACCTGTTTGAGTTCCCGGAATCAGGAGACGAAAAGCGCGAAACAGGCACGCTAATGATCCCGTTACAGAATAATTAATTTCACATTATAATTTAAGATGCCTTTAATAAGTTTTATAACGAGTTGATTGAAATGGAGGGAAGGCGAGTGTAGCTGACGGCTGGCGCCTTTCGCTACAAGCAAGCTTCCAGCAGGAATAGCGTGATGCCTGAGACTAGGAACAAAAGCTAAGAACGCCACATCCTGTGGCAACGCTTTTGTGACCAACATCCTGTTGGCCTCACGCCTGCGGAAAGCGTCCGACCCGCAATGGCAATCAACTACCTAATATAAAAACCTGGTATATTATTAACGGAATTAATATAAACGACATGTTGATTTATCTCAAACATGTCGTTTTTTTATCGCAAATTTCACCATTTTAAGGAAGAATACAAAAATCTCTTTTAACAGCCAAAAATTTTCAGTCAAACTGTGCGATGCCTTGCAAAATATGCTATGATAACAAGTAATGCTACTTATGAAGGAGAGCTATTATTTATGAAACGAACAGAGGCGCGTCAAAAAGCGTTACAAGCTTTGTTTCAGTTAGACAGCACAGAATTGACAATAGAAGAGGCGATTGGTCATGTTCTTGAAGAAGAACAAAAATCGAATGCCTTTTTGGAGCAATTAGTTCGTGGTACAACTGAAAATCTAGAAGCAATTGATGCAGCGCTAGAAAAAAACCTAGAAAAATGGACGATTAACCGTCTGCCAAAAATTGAAAGAACAATTTTACGTCTAGCTGTATATGAATTATTATACGCAGAAGAAACGCCAAACAAAGTTATTATGAACGAAGCAATCGAGCTTTCTAAAACATTCGGTGACGATAAATCAAGCAAGTTCGTCAATGGTGTACTTTCGAAATTTACTGAGCAATAAATCAACAAATGTATTCAATTCTATAAAGATTAATATATCAAGATTTAACTGGTAGGTTGTCATAACAAGTGTCAGTGTTTATTAAAAATACAAGCAGCAGGCAGCCTTTCCGATTGTCGTAATCACTGGAAGGAGCAACAACATGTCAAGCGTAATTATTAATGGTAAAGAAATCGGTCAAGAAATTCGAACAGGGGTCGCTACTCGTGTACAAGCGCTAAAAGAAAAAGGGATCACACCCGGATTAGCTGTCATTTTAGTAGGAGACAATCCCGCATCCAAAACATATGTAGCAAACAAGCAAAAGTCTTGTGAGCAAATTGGGATGTATTCGGAACTTGTCAAACTACCTGAAGATATTTCAGAACAGGCTTTACTTGAAAAAATTCGTGAATTAAACGAACGTGCTTCAATTCACGGTATTCTCGTTCAGCTTCCATTACCGAAACATATCGATGAGGATAAAGTAATCCAAACGATTTCTCCGGAGAAAGACGTGGATGGATTCTCACCGATTAGTGTAGGGAAAATGATGCTTGGACAGGATACATACTTGCCATGTACTCCTTATGGGGTTATGAAAATGCTCGAACATGCGGGAATAGATGTTGCAGGAAAGCATGCAGTCATCGTTGGACGCAGCCATATCGTCGGGAAACCGATGGGACAACTATTGTTGCAAAAAGATGCTACAGTAACGTATACACATTCCAAAACACCGGATTTACCAGCCTTTACGAAACAGGCCGATATTTTAATCGCTGCTGTCGGTCGTGCAAACTTTATTACAAGTGAGCATATTAAAGAAGGTGCAGTTGTCATTGATGTGGGGATTAACCGCAACCAAGACAACCGTTTATGCGGTGACGTCGACTTTGACGATGTACAAGGAATCGCTTCACATATTACACCCGTTCCAGGCGGTGTCGGTCCAATGACGATTACGATGTTACTGGAAAACACCGTACAAGCAGCTGAAAAAGAGTTAGAACGTCAAGAGAATTAATCTAACTTCAAAAATCACGATTTTGATGTAGATCAAAATCGTGATTTTTAGCTTATAGGGCACAATAAAGAATACTTAAGGATAAATATTTCGTTTATTTTTCCTCTTTATCTAATGATGAACCGGCAATTCTGCCGTTCGCATCAAAAATCACATACAAGAAAAAGTACTACCGTAAAGGAGCAATACGTTTATGACATCGAATTCTTATTTATCCGTAAAAGCATTAACTAAATATATTAAACGAAAATTTGATGCCGATCCGCATTTACGTGATGTGTACGTAACGGGAGAGCTTTCAAATGTAAAAGTACATAGTTCAGGTCATATTTATTTCACGCTGAAAGATGACGGTTCACGTATTAACGCGACGATGTTCCGTTCGCAGGCTTCGAAACTTTCCTTTAAGCCTGAAGAAGGGATGAAAGTTTTTATACGTGGCGATGTGAATGTCTATGAAGCAAGCGGCGCGTATCAGCTTTATGCACAAACGATGGAGCCGGACGGGATTGGCGGATTATTCGTCGCATTTAATCAGTTGAAGGAACGTCTTCAAAAAGAAGGCTTATTCAATCCGAATTTTAAGCAGCCGATTCCGCAATTTCCGAAAACGATCGGTGTATTAACAGCGACGACTGGTGCAGCCATCCGCGATATTTGCACAACGATTAACCGACGCTATCCACAGGCTGAAATTTTAATCTATCCGACGCTCGTACAGGGAGCAGGTGCGGCGCCAAATATTACTGAAAATATTTATTTAGCGAACCGCCATGAATTTTGTGATGTACTCATTGTTGGTCGTGGTGGCGGATCGATTGAAGATTTATGGGCGTTTAATGAAGAAATCGTCGCACGGGCGATTTTTGAGAGCCGTATTCCGGTTATTAGTGCTGTCGGACATGAAACCGATACGACGATTGCCGATTTTGTCGCGGATTTACGTGCACCGACACCAACTGCTGCGGCAGAACTGGCCGTCCCGAATCAGCAGCAGCTGTACCAGCAAATACTTCATCATCAGTCGATTCTTCATCAAATGATGACATCAAAGCTTAATTTTGAACGCAATCGCTTAACGAAACTGCAAAATTCCTATCCGCTTGCAACACCTGAGCGATTATATCGTCCTTTTATTGAAAGGCTAATACAAGTGGATTTATCACTGCAAAATGCAACGAAGCTTTATATGATGAATGAAAAATCAAAACTGCAGTCAATAGACAGCAAGATGAAGCTGTATTCGCCGGTGCATCAGTTAACCGCAGCCAAACAGCAGCTTACACATCGTACGCAAACAATGACAAATCGAATGCAACAACAGCTTGCACAAAAAAAAGTCGCTTTTACAAATCAGCTGCGTATGCTGGAGGCGTTAAATCCGCTCGCATTAATGAGTAAAGGCTTCAACGTGGCATATAAAGAGGAAAACGTAGTAAAATCAGTTCACGAGCTGGAAAAAGGCGACGTGATTCAATTGACGTTTCAAGATGGATATGCCGAAGCGAAAATTGAGAAAAAGCATGTGCAAAAGGAAGGGGAAGCAAAGTGACAAAACCGACATTTGCGACAGCAATGACAGAATTAGAAGAAGTTGTACGTAAGCTTGAACAAGGTGATGTTCCACTGGAAGAAGCCATTGACCTTTACAAAAAAGGAATGGAACTATCAAAACTTTGTCATGATACACTGCAAAACGCAGAACAGCAATTAATTTCAATCGTTGGAGAAGATGGTGAAAAGAAAGCTTTCCAACAAGGAAATGGAGAAGACTAACAGATGGAAAACACGTTAAAGCAGTTTATTGATCATAATATACCGCAGCTGGAAACGACAATGTATGAACTCGTTGAATCGATACAAGCACCTGCACATTTAAAAGAATCGATGCTGTATTCATTAAATGCAGGAGGCAAACGAATTCGTCCGTTATTTGTTGTGGCGGTTTGCGAAATGTACAATCTGTCTCTTGAGGAAAGTTATTCAGTAGGCTCTGCTGTTGAAATGATCCATACGTATTCGTTAATCCATGATGACTTGCCAAGTATGGATGATGATGAATTGCGCCGAGGCAAGCCAACGAACCATGTTGTATATGGTGAAGCATTGGCAACTTTGGCTGGTGACGCTTTAAACACATTGGCATTTGGTGTTATCGCACGTCTAAATAATCTTTCTGCAGAAAAACGCATTGAGCTTGTTAATCTGTTAAGTATTGCGGCAGGTGCTGAAGGAATGGTCGGCGGACAAGTGCTTGATATGGACGGAGAAAAACGTCTATTAAATTTACAGGAGCTTGAAACGGTTCATGTTAATAAAACAGGCGCACTACTTCGTTTTAGTATTGAAGCAGGTGCCGTGCTGGCAAATGCAAGTAGTTCTGACCGTGAAGCATTAGTGGAATATGCGCACCATATCGGTTTAGCCTTCCAAATTCAAGATGATATTTTAGATATTGAGGGAACTTCGGAACAGCTAGGGAAAACAGCAGGAAAAGATGTTGCAAGCGAAAAAAGTACATACCCTGCTTTACTTACATTAGACGGTGCAAAGCAAAAGCTGGATGAGCATTATGAGCTGGCGATTGAAGCATTGCAAAAAATCGACACTGATACGACATTGCTTCGACAATTTGCACAGTATATTGTGAGACGTAGTAACTAAAATGTGTTAAACTTTTGTCTTGTGTTGTACATTGATATAATAGAAAAATCACAACGGTGAATAAACTGATGAAAAGGTGTGTGGATGAGATGGATTTAACGAAAATTTCTAGTCCATCCTTTTTGAAAGACTTGAATAAAAAGCAACTGGAAGCGCTGGCTGTAGAAATTCGCGCTTTTCTGATCGAAAAATGTTCAATTACGGGTGGTCATATTGGCCCGAATTTAGGTGTTGTTGAGCTGACGATTGCACTGCATAAAGCTTTTAACAGTCCAAAGGATAAATTTTTATGGGATGTCGGGCATCAAGCATATGTCCACAAAATTTTAACAGGCCGGGCAAGTCAATTTGACACATTGCGTCAATTTAAAGGACTATGCGGTTTCCCGAAGCTTGTCGAAAGTGAACACGATATGTGGGAAACAGGGCATAGTTCCACATCTTTATCTGCAGCGATGGGTATGGCTGCGGCTAGAGATATTAAAGGGGACAAAAACTTTGTTGTTCCGATTATCGGTGATGGTGCACTGACAGGCGGTATGGCACTGGAAGCATTGAACCATATTGGTCATGAAAAAACGAATATGATCGTTATTTTAAATGATAACGAAATGTCGATTGCACCGAACGTTGGGGCATTGCATGATGTTTTAGGGCGTCTGCGTACGGCAAAGGAATATTCACGTGCAAAAGAAGATTTGGAATCATTAATTCACAAAATTCCAATGGTTGGCGACAAGCTGGCCGCTACTGCTGAACGTGTGAAAGACAGCCTAAAGTATTTAGTTGTATCAGGTGTATTCTTTGAGGAATTAGGATTCAAATATTTAGGTCCGATTGACGGGCATGATTTTGAGGCACTGGAGAAAACTTTGGAATATGCGAAAAAAGTACAAGGTCCTGTACTTGTCCATGTATTGACGAAAAAAGGTAAAGGCTACAAACCTGCCGAAGACGATACAATCGGTACTTGGCATGGCACGGGTCCATATAAAATGGAAACAGGCGCTTTCGTAAAATCTTCAACAAAAGGTCCGGCGTGGAGCAGCTTAGTCGCGGAATCGGTTCGTAAATGCATGAAGGAAGATAACCGGATTGTAACGATTACACCGGCAATGCCTGTCGGTTCAAAACTTGAAGGCATTCAAAAAGACTTCCCGAATCGCTTCTTTGATGTAGGGATTGCCGAACAGCATGCAACAACAATGGCGGCAGGTCTTGCAACACAACATATGAAACCGTTTTTATCAATTTATTCGACGTTTTTACAGCGTGCGTATGACCAGGTGCTGCATGATATTGCACGCCCGAATTTAAATGTTTTCATCGGTATTGACCGTGCAGGCCTTGTTGGCGCGGACGGCGAAACACATCAAGGTGTATTTGATATTTCGTTTTTACGTCATATCCCGAATATCGTCCTGATGATGCCTAAAGATGAAAATGAAGGTCAGCATATGGTGAAAACAGCGATTGAGTATAATGATGGTCCAATCGCACTTCGTTACCCTCGCGGCAATGGTTTAGGTGTTGAAATGGATGCGGAAATGAAAGCATTGCCGATCGGTTCATGGGAAGTGTTGCGTGAAGGTTCGGATGCAGTTATTCTGACATTCGGTACAACGATTCCAATGGCATTGAAGGCAGCGGAACAGTTGGCATACCAAGGTATTGATGTACGTGTTGTTAATGCACGTTTCATTAAACCGATGGATGAAGTGATGCTGCATGAAATTATGCAGGAAAACTTGCCGATTTTAACTATTGAAGAATCATTGCTGCAAGGCGGATTTGGTAGTGCAGTGCTGGAATTTGCATTTGATAAGAAATACCGCAATGTTCAAATCGAACGTATCGGGATTCCGGATGAATTTATCGAGCATGGTGAAGTTGATTTATTATTAGAAGAAATAAACGTGACAGCTGAAGAAGCGGTAAAACGTATTACACAGCTTGTACCGAATAAACAGTCGGATAGGGTTAAATAAAGAATGACAAAGCAAAAAAAAGAACGAGTAGATGTAATGCTTGTTGAACGCGGTTTATGTGAGACGCGGGAAAAGGCAAAGCGCTCGATTATGGCTGGTCTCGTATTCTCAAACGAAATCCGCATTGATAAAGCAGGGGAAAAAATCGAAATCGATGCACCGCTGCAAGTAAAAGGCTCACAGTTAAAATATGTGTCACGTGGCGGATTGAAGCTGGAAAAGGCACTTGAAATTTTTGACCTATCTGTAGAAGGTAAACTAATGCTTGATATCGGCTCTTCAACAGGCGGTTTTACGGATTGTGCACTGCAAAACGGTGCGCGTCATTGCTATGCACTGGATGTCGGATCGAACCAGCTTGCATGGAAAATCCGTTCAGACGAGCGTGTAACGGTTATGGAAAAAACAAATTTCCGTTACACAAAGCCGGAAGATTTAGTAGAAGGCTTACCAAGTTTCGCGACAATCGATGTTTCGTTCATTTCGCTATCGTTGATTCTGCCTGTATTAAAAACTGTTTTAGTGCAAGGTGGCGATGTTATGGCACTTGTAAAGCCGCAATTTGAAGCAGGTCGAGAAAACGTAGGGAAAAAAGGTATTGTCCGTGAACCGAAAGTCCATTTAGCCGTTTTAGAAGAAACAGCTAAAATGGCAACGGAAATCGGATTTGTTGTAAAGGATGCTTCGTTTTCACCGATTACAGGCGGGGAAGGGAATATTGAATTTTTATTCCATTTATATAATCCGCATGACGGTGAGGAAGTAGAAGCCTTCACAAATTTCGAGCAAGTCGTAAAAGAAGCGCATATGCAGCTGAAATAATGGAAAGCACAAAACAGATTCTTATGGATTTGTTTTGTGCTTTTATTTTTGTTTAGTTGAATGGACTGTGATTAAGCGTGTTAAATTGAAGTTTTATTTTAAACTAGTGAACAAATTTTATGCGAAATTTGTAGCTGATTACTTTCCTTTTTGTGTAGAAAACAGTCGGAAAAAACGGATTTTTGAACATATGTACGGTTTTTTCTTGTTTTTCCTTTATGCAAATGGTAGTGTAAATATACATATATTCTTATACATTTTAATGAGGTGACTTTTGTGAACAAAGGACAGCGCCATATACGCATCCGTGATATTATTACAAATAACGAAATCGAGACACAGGACGATTTAGTCGATCAGCTGAAAAATGCCGGATACAACGTCACTCAAGCAACGGTTTCACGAGATATTAAAGAATTGCATTTAGTTAAAGTACCGTTACAGGACGGTCGTTATAAATATAGTTTACCAGCGGACCAACGTTTCAACCCAATTCAAAAATTGCATCGTTCGTTGGCAGATGCTTTCGTTTCGATTGATGGAGCGTCACACTTTTTAGTAATGAAAACATTGCCGGGGAATGCAAATGCAATCGGATCATTGCTGGACCATCTGGACTGGTCGGAAATTTTAGGTACGATTTGTGGGGACGATACGATTTTAATCATGTGTCGAACAGAGGACGAACGTGAAGAAATAAAAAATCGCTTATTAGATATGCTGTAAACCGAGGTGGAATGGTTTGTTAAGAGAATTAAGCATTCGAAATTTTGCTATTATTGATGATTTAACCGTTAGTTTTTTCGGTGGTTTAACTGTTTTGACAGGTGAAACAGGTGCCGGAAAATCGATCATTATTGATGCGGTTAATATATTGGCTGGCGGACGTGGCTCTACCGAGTTTATCCGCCACGGAGAAAAAAAGGCGGAACTAGGCGGACTATTTCATGTGAATAATAGTCAGCATCCGATTTTTGCGAAACTCGAGGAACATGGGATTGAATCAGAAGAAGATACGATTATTTTAAGACGTGATTTGCACGATTCAGGAAAAAGCGTTTGCAGAGTGAACGGCAAACTTGTTCCATTATCTGTTTTACGGGATATTGGCGGCAGTTTAATCGACATTCATGGGCAACATGAAAATCAGGAGCTTATGGATGAAAAATTCCATATCAATTTACTGGATCATTATGCACATAATAAGCTTCAGCCCGTGAAAGCGAAGTACGATGAAGCGTATGAAGCGTATCGCCAACTAAAAAGAGAAGTGGCCGAGCTAAGTATGGACGAGCAGCGGATGGCCCAGCGCATTGATTTATATCAATTCCAAATTCAGGAGCTGGAACAGGCAGGTTTGAAAATTGATGAAGAAGAGGCATTGGATGAAGAACGCCTCCGTTTAATGAATTTCCATAAAATATTTGAACGTGCGAACATTGCGTATTCAGCGATTTCCGATGATGGAACAGGACTGGATTTTATCGGTAATGCGATGAATGCACTGGAAGACATTGTAGCACTTGATTCGAATTTCAAAGAAGCTTCAGAAGCGGTCACTTCGAGCTTCTATGCATTGCAGGATGCAGCATATCAGGTGAAAAATGTGCTCGATGATTTAGAGTATGACGCAGAGCGCTTGAATGAGGTCGAGCAGCGTCTTGCTTTATATCAAACTATGAAACGTAAATACGGTACGACAGTTGAAGAGATTTTAACGTATCATGAAAAAATCGAGGAAGAGTTAAGCCAGCTTATAAACCGTGATGAAACATTGCAGAAAAATGAGCAATTGCTTGCGAACATGGAAGCAGATCTAAATAAAATTGCCGAAGAATTGACGGCAATCCGCAAAGATAATGCAATTAAGCTTAGTGATGCCATTATGGATGAGCTGCGTATGCTTCATATGGAAAAAGCGCAGTTTATCGTTAAATTCGAGCCATTGAATCAGCTGGACGCGAACGGCAAGGATTTTGTTGCATTCTACATTTCTACAAATGTTGGGGAACCACCGAAGTCGTTACCTAAAGTCGCTTCTGGCGGGGAACTTTCGCGTATGATGCTGGCACTTAAAACCATTTTCTCTTCATCAAATGGCATTACGTCAATTATTTTCGATGAAGTCGATACGGGTGTAAGCGGACGTGTCGCTCAGGCTATTGCCGAAAAAATTGCCGCAATTTCAGTTAATTCGCAAGTTTTATGTATTTCTCACTTGCCGCAAGTTGCCGCAATGGCGGATCATCATTATTACATTAAAAAGCAAGTTGAACACAACCGTACATTTACATCGATTACGGAAATGGAAGAAAAGGAACGAATTGTGGAAATCAGCCGCATGATGAGCGGGGCCGAAATTACAGACCTGACATTACAACATGCTTCAGAATTAATCCACATGGCCAATGAACGTAAGGAAATGATGAATTAAATATACAAAAACCGTCTAAAATTTCTAAAAATTTTAGACGGTTTTTTATTTTTTTAAACGTATAAGTTTTAAGGTCGCGGAGCAGCAAGGATTACAACGAATACATTCTAATTTTTCCTCATATCAACAAAATTTTTCCGTTCATAACTCCGTCAAATTTTCACATAGTAAGCGCATAGAGGAGGTGAAGGATGATTAAAAAATGGTCGATACTCGTTGCATTGCTTTTTATGTTATCACCAATAGAAGTATTGGGGAAATCATTAATTCCAATGGGCCATTCAATTGGCGTTCAGTTGGAGATGCCTTATGTAATGGTTGCACAGGACGTATTATTGGAAAATAGTGAGTGGTTGAAAAAGGGAGAACATATTTTAGAACTTAATGGTGAAAAGGTAAGCCAGTTAGAAGACATTGCCGGCAAAGGCGAATCATTTACACTGACCGTTGAAAATGGAAAGCAACAACGAGAGATCAACGTATCAGCTCATGAACTGGTGCATTTAAAACCATTTTTAAAAAGTGAAACAGATGGAATAGGAACGTTAACGTATATCGATCCTGAAACGATGGAATACGGAGCGCTTGGGCATCAAATTGTAGATTCTACAATGAAGCAGCCTCCGAAATTCAATGATGGTGCAATCTTTGAAGCATCAATCTCACAAGTGAAGAAAAGTACGCCTGGACAGCCAGGGTACAAAATTTCAGTTGTAGATAAATCACAAATGCCACTCGGTTCAGTAATAAGCAATGATGTATACGGTATTTTTGGTAATTGGAAACAATCATTACATGACAGTTTGCATCCACCGCTGGAAATTATACATGCAAATGAGTTAAAAAAGGGAAAAGCACAAATCTTAACGGCAATCGACGGGGAAGAAGTCAATTTGTTTGATATCGAAATTGACAAACAAACGGACAACACGTTTACTTTCAATGTCGTCGATGAACGTCTAATAAAGAAAACGGGCGGTATTGTTCAAGGGATGAGCGGAAGTCCTATTATACAGAATAACCAGTTCGTTGGTGCGGTAACGCATATGTTTATCGAAGAACCAACAAAAGGTGCCGGTATTCTTGTTATTGAAATGCTAAAAAAAAGCCCGTACTAAAAATACTTTAGACTATACTTTTTAATAAAGTGTAGTCTTTTTTTGCTTTTTTCATTACAATAGTACATGATAATAAATCGACAAATGATGAACCATATATTTCCTTGTCGAGAAACAGAGAAAAGATAATACTTGTTACTTATTTTTTATGAAAGAAAAGGAAATTTAGTAATTCTGTCGAAACTTCACTAAAGGACAATGCAAAATAAGAGAGATCGAAAGACAACTGTCGCTCATTTTTGTTACAATTGTATTACACAAGAAGTTTGGACATTTGTAAGAAAGCTCATACAATTTGCCATTGTAATGAATATATATAAGATAAAATTATTAAAGGGGGATTTTGTTTGTCAAAGGTGAAAATTGCGATTGCTGATGATAATCGCGAATTAGTTAAAATGATGGAAGTGTATTTTACGAATCATCCGCAAATTGAAATTGTTGCAACAGCGTCCAACGGAAAAATCTGTATTAAAATGTTGGAAGAGCATAAAATTGATGTTCTGCTATTGGATATCATTATGCCGCATTTGGATGGACTGGCTGTATTGGAAGAAATGTATAACGATGAGCGTCATACACAGACTCAAGTCATTATGCTAACTGCTTTTGGCCAAGAAGATGTAATGAAGCAGGCTGTGAATTTCGGTGCATCTTACTTCATGTTAAAGCCTTTTGAGTTTGAGCAGCTTGTTCAAAAAATTCTGCATTGTGCCGGAAAGAAAGTCGAACAGGAAAAACGAGTACCGGTGTTATCAACGAGTACCCCTGCAAAAATGGACACACGCTTATTGGATACAACGATTACAGGCATCATTAAAGAGATTGGTGTACCTGCACATATAAAAGGATACGCTTATTTACGTGAAGCGATCCAGATGGTTTACAATGATATTGAGTTACTAAGTTCGGTTACAAAAATTTTATATCCGGAAATCGCGAAAAAATTTGGGACAACCCCTTCACGTGTGGAACGTGCGATTCGCCATGCCATTGAAGTAGCCTGGAACCGCGGCAGCTATGAGAACATTTCGGAGCTGTTCGGCTATACAGTACACCATATGAAATCAAAACCGACTAACTCAGAGTTCATTGCGATGATTGCGGACAAGATCCGTATTGAGATGGTCGCGAGTTAAGCGCTGGTATGACTGCGTTTGTAGCATACAGGCTGGCGGAGAATGACCGGTAAACTTATTATAAATATCAATTATATAATGAAATTAATAGAGCCTTCTAAGACAGTTATATTACGACTGTTTTAGGTGGCGTTTTTTTCTAGGGGATTATGACCGTTATTAATCGGAATAGAGCGTTACATGCTCGATTGTAGCGCAATAGGATTATTAAAAAGTCGATGAGTTCGTATGAACAGTCGTTAAAACTGCCTGCACGTTACTTGGCGATGTTCCGCCAATAATAACGGAGCACGTTCGAGCTTATATCCGTTTAATCGAGGAACGTTTAAGGTAAGCGCTCCGGAAACTCCTTTTTATTACTGAGTGTGCTTTGCAGATAACACCCGTTTACCAGAACGGGATTACACAAAAATACTCCGTCTGTTGTCCAAGCAACAATTGACGCATCCTCTTTAAAATTTCTCTACAACTTTTCCTACACTAGCTGATTAATCCTCCTCAATATTTTCGATTAGCATTAGTTTTAACACCCGTTTACACTTGATATGCCAAAGCAATCCTTTAGTTAGCTGCTTTTTAACGTCAACATTGTTGGTATTAGCAATTAATATCCGTAATTTTTTAGTGCGTACTTTATGGAGCCTTATATCGTCTAAACATTTCCTTCTCTCAAGCTCATCCAAGTTAGCACCTCATTTAGTTTGGTTAACATTACCATACCTAAGATACATTTACACTATAAATCTCATTTATGCGCAGGGAAATTTGGCTAGACATGCGTTTTACCGGTTTCTTTATACCGTTCCAAAGGAATTATCCATCCTATTAGCTATAATGGAAATGTCTTCATCAACGAATATCAATGTATCCTTGATTATTACATAACTATCGACAGCCTGCGCTAGATGCTCGTCATTTTCTAGTATTTCTTTCAAATTTTCACTAACAAAGTAACAGTCTTCCGAACTATTATAAGAACAGTCTTCTATCTCACTAATTCCGGCTTCTTTAAAGTATTCATCCATTTTCTTTAAAATGTTATATAATTTCTTATCAGAGAAATACTTATATTCACTGCCATCAAACATCTGAATATATAAATATTTGAACTTATATTCACTCCAAAGTTCATCCTCATTCATAAGGAACAGGAAAAGAAATCTTTCCTCTGATTTATCGTTTCTATAATAGATCTCTTCAGTATTTAACTCATAATTTTTAATCCTTTTTAGAAAAAGCCTCTTGTTATCAAGTACAATTACACTCATTTCATAATCATCCTTTTACACTCTTTGGTAATTTATGAGTATTTTAACCTAAAAGAAGTTTTTTTAGACTATTTGAAACTATAATTAATGTAAATCATATTACGGGTATAAAAAATTTGTAATTAACGTTTAACAAAAAATAACAATGGGTAAAATTAGATAGCAAGGCTAAGAAATTCTTCGTCTTCGTTTTTACCTCCTTTCTTTGGATAATATGTTTGATAACGTATTGTTCTTTTTGTGTCTAGCTGGTGCTGGGCACTTTTTTTGTTGTCATAGGATTTTAATATTAATTTCACATTATTAATATAATTTCGCAGTAGAATAGGGGGACAACAATAAGGAGCGATGATAAATGAAACGATGGAAATTCGTATTGATCCTTCTCGGCGTCCTGACTTTTTTTCTGCTTGTAAGATTACCGCAAGACTTTAATGCATCTCCTACAACAACGGCCAATTCTCCGGATGAGGTTGTAAAAAAATATAAAGAAGAACTACACGTTCAACGTGAGACATGCTATAACGATATATTGCTGCTCGGTACATTAAGTAACACACAGCTTCAAACGATGGAAATTGAGCTTGAAAATTATTTAAATGAGTTGGGTACATTAAGAAATGAGATTATCGAAAATAATATAAACCATCAAAACTTAACCAATTCAATCGAACTAGATATTTTATTGATCAATCGTACACTTAGGGCTATTGAAACACGGGATGAAAAATATTTAAAAGACCTGTCAGATATGTATCATAATTTACTCCAATTCCAACGTTCACTATAATAAAATATTATAGATGTCTCTAACTTATGAGATAGATACTTTTCGACTGATTTGATGGATATGCAAAAAACCTCCTTACAATCCAATTTTTAACTAAACAATTATTAAAAATATGTATATACTGTAATGTATGAGGAGGTGGAATGGCATGGTTATTCATGAAAATCACTATTTTGAAATAATAAAAAATGAAGGAAAAGTATATTTGAAAACACGACAGCCAGGTTTTATGCTAAAAGACTTCGAAACGATTGTGCGCCAAAATCCTCGTATTAAACTAACGAATTTTGCATTATTAAAAGAGGGACTAAATGAAGTAAGTGACACCCCTGTTGAAATCGGTATATGGCTTCCATCAATTGTAATCGAAATTTTCCGCGATAAAATGTCGGCATCGCTTTTTGTATATGAGACAGCGGAGTATATAAAAGAAAATGTGCAATCAATACAGAAAAAGGTTCAGAAGCTTTTAGCTGAAGATAACATAACGCACGGGATATTAAATGTACAACTGGAATCTATTGTCACAGCGAAGGCAACATTGATTGCGCAAGGAACACCACCTGTCAAAGGGGAAGATGCACAGATTACCTATTTAGAATTACCTGAGCGAAAACCGGTTATAAGAGAAGATGGTAAAGCGGATTATTATGATATGAACTTCATTTATGAAATTGAAGAGGGCGCATGGCTTGGAGAAAAAATTCATGCACAGCCAGGTATTCCAGGAATAAATATTTATGGGGAATCGATTCCTGCTCCTTTGGGGCGAGATTTGCAGTTGAAATATGACAGGAAATCGGCCTATGAAGTTGAAGAAGAAGGAAAAACAGTACTTCGCTCGAAAATTAGCGGGGTAGTTGAAGAACACCAAGGGATGGTGAGTGTGAATCAGCATTTACCAATTGTCTGTGATGTCGGTATCGAAACAGGGAATATTGAATTTAATGGATCTGTCTCGATTAAAGGAACAGTTCAGACAGGCTTTTCCGTTGTTGCAAATGGTGACATTTCAATCGAACATCCAGAAGGTGTATCCGGCGCAAAACTGATTAAGTCCATTTACGGAGATATTTTTATTCGGGGAGGTATATTCGGGTTAGGCGAAACACTAGTAGAAGCTGCCGGGGATATATTCGTTAAACATGTAAATGACGCGCATTTAGTCGCAGGCCAAAATCTGAATATTGGATTTTATTCATTAGGCTCGAATTTATCCGCACACTCGATTTTGGTAGATGAGCGAAAAGGGAAAATTATAGGTGGAACTGCAATTGCAAAAAGTACAATCGTATCAGCGTTTACAGGAAACCGATTGGAAAGACCGACTGAATTAATCATTAATAGCATAAACAAAGCACAAGGTCTTGAGGACATCCAACACAAGGCATCGTTGCTAAAGTCAATGCAGGAAGATATGGTGCAGCTCGAAGCACAAATAGAACGCATCCTACCTGTTATACATACGTTAACACAACGACAATCGGCGGCATTGGAGCTAACAAAACAAAAGCTAGCTTCCAATAAAGAAACAGCGCAGAATTTAGATCGGGAAATTAAACAATTAATGAATGATTTGCGCAAAGTTAGTAAAGCAGAGATTCATGTGACGAAAGAAGCAAATCCTGGTACATATATACAGATTGGCAAAAAGTCCACTGTTTTGACGTCTATAACAAATGGACGATTTTTAATAGAAAATGGAGAGTTGAATATATAATGAATAACATACCCATTTTTGCCCACCGAGGGGCATCAAGCTTTCACTTAGAAAATACGTTTGCTGCCTTTAAAAAAGCCAAAGAACTTGGGGCAGATGGCATTGAACTGGATCTCCAAGTTTCAAATGATGGTATTTTAGTGGTATTCCATGACAACGATTTAAAGAGACTGGCCGGTATTAATAAAATGGTTAATCAGTGTTCTTATGAGGAGCTCATTAACTATAAATTAGGCCCTCGGTTTAAACGGCTGTTTCGTCGTGACCGGATGATTGCCTTTGCCGATGTACTGAAGTGGGCAAATGCCGAAAATATTGCATTGAATGTAGAGCTGAAAGAGTCGCTATTAACGAATAAGCATGTTCTGAAGGAATTACTGCAATCGATCATCTTACCTGAAAACAGCCATTTCTCTTCATTCCATGATTCTCTGTTAAAAATTGTGAAAGAAATACGCCCGGATATCGAGACAGCGTATATTATTACGAGAAAATTCTATTGGGCCACATTAGCGGAGCAAAATTCTTTCGATACGATTCATGCACATAAACGCTACTATAAAGGTCAATATTTAGAGGCTTGTAAAACGGCCAATATCGGCATGCGTTTTTACGCAATCCAGGGAAATGAATCTTTCTTAAAAAATCCCCATTCGATTGTAAAAGGGTGGATTACGGATTTTCCGCATTTAGTTCAGGAAGCCCAGAAAAATCGGCAAGTTTGATTTATATAAATAGCATGTGGAAGTAATTACCTGTTTACTTTTACCTTAATAATTTTGTGTAATGCCACAATAACATTACTCTTCTTGAGTGAAGAATTAACTGAATATACGAAAAAAAATCAAATTTCCCTATAAAGAGAATTTGATTTTTTTCTGTCTTTATTTCTGCCAGCGCTCCGATACTTTACCGCGCTTGCGATCCCGGTACAATAAAAACCCTGCAAAAAATAAAAATGAAACGGCAAAAAATATGGCACCGACAACAAATTGTAACCAAATCCAAGGAAATGGTGAAATTAAAATACCGAATAATGTATCTCGCATAAATTTTATCCCAGCAGCCATTAAAATTGCGGGAATGACTAGTACGATAAATGCAGCCATACGTGCCATTTACAGACCTCCTCCAGACAAAAAAGCAGTAATTGAAACAATGTCTCAGTTTATTTTAGTATCACTTAATTTTACAATGCAGGCAGAGAAAGTCAATAACCGGGTATAGATTCATATAATGGAAATATGGAAATAGCTCAAAAAAACCAAAATATTATCCTGGAATAGTGTTTTTAAAAGTATTTTCGCAAGATTTTTCAGTGTAAATCTAGGAAAAATTGTCCGAATATTCTAATTTAAATCAAATTAAGGATTTCTAGTTGCATCCTTTTAGATTTATAAGTATTGTAAAAATAACGATAATAAAATTATACAAATTTAAGTATTTATTATCTTTAATTAACAGAAAATAATAATATACGAGAAAGTAAGCGCTTTCTTGAGCGGAGGGGTATAGTGTTATGGAAATTTTCAAGTACATGCAGAAATATGATTTTGAACAAGTAGTCTTTTGCCAAGATGAGGCATCGGGGTTAAAAGCGGTTATTGCTATTCATGATACAACATTGGGTCCAGCTCTTGGGGGTTCGCGCATGTGGACATATGCCTCAGAGGAAGCAGCTATTGAAGATGCACTTCGTCTAGCACGCGGTATGACTTATAAAAATGCGGCGGCAGGCTTAAATTTAGGTGGCGGTAAAACAGTTATTATTGGAGATCCGTTCAAGGATAAAAATGAAGAAATGTTCCGTGCATTAGGACGTTTCATTCAAGGTTTGAATGGTCGATATATTACGGCGGAAGATGTAGGTACAACCGTTGCAGATATGGATTTAATCCATGAAGAAACAAATTATGTAACAGGTATTTCACCGGCATTCGGCAGCTCTGGCAATCCATCGCCAATTACAGCGTATGGTGTATTTTTAGGGATGAAGGCAGCAGCGAAAGAAGCGTTCGGAGATGACTCGCTTGCAGGACGTAAAGTAGCAGTTCAAGGTCTTGGGAATGTTGCGTACACATTATGTGAATACTTGCATAATGAAGGAGCGAAACTAATCGTAACTGACATTAATCAGCAAGCAATCGACCGTGTCGTTGCTGACTTTGGAGCTGTAGCAGTAGCACCTGACGAGATTTACGCACAAGATGTGGACATTTTCTCACCATGTGCTCTTGGCGCAATTGTAAATGACCAAACGATTCCGACATTTAAAGCGAAGGTTATCGCTGGATCAGCAAACAATCAGCTGGCAGAATCAAGACATGGTAAAGTACTGCATGATTTAGGGATTGTTTATGCACCGGATTACGTGATTAATGCAGGCGGGGTTATTAACGTAGCAGATGAGTTATACGGCTATAATCGCGAGCGTGCAATGAAGCGTGTTGAAACGATCTACACAAGCTTGGAAAAGATTTTTGCAATTTCAAAAGAAGAAGATATTCCAACTTATTTAGCGGCAAACCGTTTAGCAGAAGAGCGTATTGCTCGTGTAGCGAAATCCCGCAGTCAGTTCCTTCAAAACGAAAAAAATATTTTAAACGGTCGCTAGAAGCGATTACGAAAGAAGAAATTGATTTTGTAACTGGAAAAAAGGGGTGTCGGTTATGGCGAAAGATTATGATGTCGTTATTTTAGGCGGAGGCACAGGCGGTTATGTAGCCGCGATCCGTGCGTCACAGCTCGGATTAAAAACGGCAATCGTCGAAAAAAATAAAATGGGGGGTACATGCCTGCATGCGGGCTGTATTCCGACAAAAGCATTGCTCCGAAGTGCGGAAGTATATGTGCAATCGAAAAAGGCACTTGATTTTGGAGTGGAAGTAAATGACGTCAAAATCGACTTTGAACGAGTCCAACAAAGAAAGGCTACCGTTGTAGATAAGCTTTACAAAGGTGTCCAGCACTTGATGAAAAAAGGAAAGATTGATGTGTATGAAGGTTTTGGCCGCATTTTAGGACCATCTATTTTCTCGCCGATGCCAGGTACGATTTCAGTGGAAATGAATGATGGTACAGAAAATGAGATGCTTGTGCCTCAAAACGTCATCATTGCGACGGGTTCTCGCCCTCGAACATTGGACGGATTGAAAGTTGATGGGAAAAAGGTATTCACATCAGATGAATTCCTGACAATCGAAAAGCTACCGAAGTCGGCCATTATTATCGGTGGTGGCGTAATTGGTGTCGAATGGGCGTCAATGCTTACTGATTTCGATGTCGAAGTCACGATTATCGAGCTAGGTGACCGTCTGCTGCCTACCGAAGATGCAGCAATTTCCGCGGAAATGCTGAAGTCTTTGAAAAAACGTGGGGTAAACGTTCATTTCAATGTAAAACTCGATCCTTCAGCAATTGATACGAAGGAAAATGTATCACTACAAGTGAATGATGAAACCATTTCAGCAGAAGCATTATTACTATCAGTTGGAAGGGTAGCGAACACGTCAAACATCGGCTTGGAGAACACAGAAATCGAACTGGAAAATGGATATATTTCAGTAAACGAACATTTCCAGACGAAAGAACGTCATATATATGCTATAGGAGATGTTATCGGTGGAATGCAGTTGGCACATGTTGCTTCACATGAAGGAATTCGTGCTGTCGAGCATATTGCGGGACAGAATTCGATTCCACTGCAATATGCAAATATTGCACGAGGCGTCTACAGTAATCCGGAAGTCGCAAGTGTCGGCCTTACGGAAGAGCAAGCGAAAAACAACGGCTATAAAGTTGTTACAACAACATTCCCGTTTAAAGCGATCGGTAAAGCGATTGTTTATGGTGAAACAGCAGGCTTTGTGAAAGTAGTAGCGGATGAAAGTTCGAATGACGTTGTCGGTGTCCATTTAATCGGACCGCACGCAACGGATTTAATTTCCGAAGCTGCACTTGGCTTGTTTTTAAATGCCTCACCATGGGAAGTTGGGCAGATGGTGCATTTGCATCCTTCGTTGAGCGAAATTATTGGGGAAGCCGCGCTGGCGATTGAAGGCAAAGCAATTCATTTTTAACAGTGACAAGGGGGTATTTTATGACGGACACTAATATTACACATGAACAATTGGGATTAACGGATGAAGATGTACTGAAAATGTACGAAACAATGTTAATGGCACGCCGTATTGATGAGCGGATGTGGCTGTTAAACCGTGCAGGCAAAATACCATTTGTTATTTCATGCCAAGGACAGGAGGCGGCTCAAGTAGGTGCTGCCTTTGCCCTTGATCATACAAAGGATTATATTGCTCCGTACTATCGTGATATGGGGGTTGTGCTTCATTTTGGGATGACGGCAAAAGATTTAATGCTTTCGGCGTTTGCGAAAGCGGAAGATCCGAACTCTGGCGGGCGTCAAATGCCGGGGCACTTCGGGCAAAAGAAAAATCGTATACTTACGGGTTCTTCTCCTGTAACGACACAAGTACCGCACGCGGTCGGTGTTGCCCTTGCAGGAAAAATGCAGCAAAAGGACTTTATCACATTTGTAACACTCGGTGAAGGTTCGTCAAACCAAGGTGACTTCCATGAAGGAGCAAACTTTGCGGGAGTGCACAAATTGCCGGTTATTATCATGGTAGAAAACAACCAATATGCAATTTCTGTTCCGGTTGAACGTCAACTGGGCTGTGCACAAGTATCAGACCGTGCAATCGGCTACGGGATGCCTGGTGTAACTGTAGATGGCAAAAATCCGTTGGAAGTATACAAAGTGGTGAAAGAAGCGGCTGATCGTGCACGTCGCGGTGAAGGGCCTTCATTGATCGAAACAGTTTCGTTCCGACTGACAGCCCATTCTTCGGATGATGATGATCGTCAATATCGTACAGCTGAGGATATTGCAGAAGGAAAAGCGAAAGACCCGATTATTTTATTTGAAACATACTTAAAAGACAACGGTATAGCGAACGATGCGCTATTGGAAGAAATGAATAAAAAAATTATGGATACTGTCAATGAAGCGACAGATTATGCAGAAAATGCAGCCTATGCCTCGCCAGAACATGCATTGCGTTTTGTGTATGCGGAAGGAGAAGATGCGTAATGCCGGTAATTTCTTATATTGATGCGATTAACTTAGCGATGAAAGAAGAAATGGAGCGAGATGACCGCGTCTTCGTATTAGGTGAAGATGTTGGGTTAAAAGGCGGCGTGTTCAAAGCGACAACAGGCCTGTATGATCAATTCGGCGAAGCGCGTGTACTGGATACACCGTTAGCGGAAAGTGCGATTGCGGGTGTTGCAATCGGTGCAGCGATGTACGGCATGCGTCCGATTGCTGAAATGCAGTTTGCGGACTTTATTATGCCTGCTGTAAACCAGATTGTTTCGGAAGCGGCGAAAATTCGTTACCGCTCAAACAATGACTGGAGCTGTCCTTTAGTTGTGCGGGCTCCATTTGGTGGGGGAATTCATGGTGCCCTTTATCATTCACAATCGGTTGAAGCGATGTTTGCAGGGACACCTGGTTTGAAGATTGTTATTCCGTCAACACCATATGATGCAAAAGGACTGTTAAAAGCAGCCATTCGCGATCCGGATCCAGTACTGTTTTTCGAACATAAACGTGCATACCGCCTTATTAAAGGTGAAGTGCCGACAGATGATTATACATTGCCGATCGGAAAAGCCGATGTGAAGCGTGAAGGTGATGATGTAACAGTCATTACGTACGGTCTTGCAGTACATTTTGCATTGCAGGCAGCAGAACGGCTGGCAAAAGACGGCATCGAAACACACATTTTAGATTTGCGTACCGTTTACCCGTTAGATCAAGAAGCCATTATTGAAGCGGCTAGAAAAACAGGGAAAATCCTCCTTATCACAGAGGACAATAAAGAAGGCAGCATTATGAGTGAAGTGGCAGCCATTATTGCAGAGCATTGCCTATTTGAACTGGATGCACCGATCAAGCGTCTCGCAGGACCGGATGTACCTGCAATGCCATACGCACCAACAATGGAAAAGTTCTTCATGATTAATCCTGACAAAGTAGAAAAAGCAATTCGCGAACTCGCTGAATTCTAGTTAATAGAATTGGGATTGTATAAGAATCCTAAATAAACAGCAAAGGCCTATTAGTTAAAGGGGGATTGTTTAATGACAATTCAAAATATCGTCATGCCGCAACTTGGAGAAAGTGTGACAGAAGGTAAGATTGAACGCTGGCTTGTCCAAGTGGGAGATAAAGTAAATAAATATGATCCATTAGCAGAAGTAACAACAGATAAAGTTAATGCCGAAATCCCTTCTTCGTTTGCAGGGGTAATTACAGAGTTAATCGCAAACGAAGGCGAAACATTGCCGGTAGGCGCAGTTGTATGCGCGATTGAAGTGGAAGGCTCTGAAATGCCGCCCGCACCAGTTGAAAAAAGCTCGAATGTCAGCTCGGCAATTCTAAATGCCGGCTCACAGAAGAAAGAAGAAGAAAAACCGGCAGCGAAAAAAGAAGACAAACCAGCGCGCACAGAACGCAAGCCTGGTCGTTTTTCACCTGCTGTTTTAGCGTTGGCGAATGAACATGATATCGACTTGGCCCAGATTACCGGCACAGGTGTCGGCAATCGGATAACAAGAAAAGACGTTGAAGCTTATGTTGTTGCAGGTAAGCCGACAAGTCAGGATATTTCGAATGACGAACAACCAACAGCATTCGCGGAGCCAAAACAAGAATCTTCTTCTCAAGCGTCAGTACTAGGTACAACACAAGCTCCAGCATCTGCACCTCAGCCAAAACAGGAGATTCCTGTTGCTGCGGGAGATATTGAAATTCCGGTTACGCAAGTGCGTAAAGCAATTGCGAAAAATATGCTGCGCAGCACACATGAGATTCCGCATGCATGGATGATGATGGAAGTCGATGTGACAGAGCTTGTTGAATACCGTGACAGCATAAAAGAAGATTTCAAGAAAAAAGAAGGATTTAATCTGACGTATTTTGCATTTTTCCTAAAAGCGGTCTCTCAGGCGCTAAAAGAATTCCCAATCATCAATTCTGTTTGGGCGGAAGATAAGATCATTCAAAAGAAAGATATTAATTTATCGATTGCTGTAGCTACTGATGATGCATTATTCGTGCCGGTCATCAAAAATGTCGATGAAAAATCGATCAAAGGCATTGCGAAAGAAATTCATGAATATGCACATCTTGTACGCAACGGAAAACTGAAATTGGAGCATATGCAAGGTGGTACATTTACGGTCAACAATACCGGATCGTTTGGTTCTGTTCAGTCAATGGGCATTATCAATCATCCACAGGCAGCAATTTTGCAGGTGGAAAGTATTGTAAAAAGACCTGTAATAGTACAGGGTAATATGATTGCTCCACGCTCTATGGTGAATTTATGTTTATCTTTAGACCATAGAGTTTTAGATGGTATGATTTGTGGTAAATTCTTATCTCGTGTGAAAGAAATTCTCGAAAATGTCGATAAACAGAAGATGTCAGTCTACTAAAAATGCCGTGAAAGCCTGTAAAATAAGGCTTTCACGTTTTTTTTCTCTTTATTGTCAGAACATTCTCGTGTAAACTATAGTACAGAACTATAACAAGGGGGGAAGCTACTTAGCGACCACATGTCAATGAATATGAAAGAGATCGAATTTCAAACAGCTAGCTATGAGCAGTGGAAGGAAGAAGCGGTAAAAGCATTAAAAGGAAAACCGTTTGAATCCTTATTTACAAAGACAATTGAAAATATCACGCTTGACCCACTTTATACAGAAGAAAGCTTAATCGAAAAATTGGGAGACCAACTGGAGAAACAAGTATCAACAATCCGTTCTTTAACAAAACAGACAAGCTTCACTGTTGCACAGCAAATCGCTGGCGATGATGCAGCTAGCTTTTTTGCCAATATAGAGGATAGCTTATCCCGCGGCAATGAAATGATTACAATCAACAGCCCGGTTGCATTTAACTGGTCTGAACAAGAAAGCGAAAAACTCGCTTCTTATTTATCGGAAATTTCATTTAAATTTATCGTCGCTTCTACTGAAGATGCAGTGCTGGATGTATTCAAATATATTGACGAAGCTAAACGCAATGACGTTGTAGGCTATATTGTTTCTCCTGAAACAATAGAATTAGCTGACTATCCAAACGTCCGCACGTTTTGTGCAAATACGATTCCGTTCCATAATGACGGCGCTAATGCGGTACAAGAGCTTGCTATTGCGCTTGCACAAGCAGCTATACTTGCGAATACGGTAGAAGATTTTAAAACATTTGAACAGAAGTTTTTCGTACAGTTCGCTGTCGATACACAATTCTTTGCAGAAGTAGCAAAACTTCGTGCCTTCAAAGTATTATGGAAAGCGTTTGCTTCAGCATTCGGCAATGAAGCAAGCGCTTTCCCGGTTGTAGTGGAAACTTCGGTACGCAGCTTCTCGAAATATGATGTTTATGTAAACTTATTACGTGCAGGCAATGAAGCGTTCTCAGCAGCAATCGGCGGTGCAGATGTTATTACGGTACACCCGCATGATGTGTTGACAGGTGTATCGGGGCAGTCAATCCGTATTGCGCGTAATGTTTCCCTTGTTACGAAAGAAGAGTCACATGTAACAAATGTAATCGATCCATCAGGCGGTTCGTACTTTATCGAATCATTAACAGCAGACTATGTAAAAGAAGCATGGGCACTGTTTTTGGACATCGAAATTGCTGGCGGATTGGAAGCATACGGTATTAATGCTCAAATCGAGGAAGTGTATGCGACACGCATGAAGCAAGTGGAAACACGCAAGCATTCACTAATTGGTACTAACATTTATGCAAACCCGCAAGATACAGTATCAACAACTGAAAATGCTCAATTTACAGGTGTGAAACGTCTTGCCATTCCATTTGAAAACTTACGTGCTACTTACGCACAAACTGGAATCAAGACAGCGATTTTAACATTCGGTGAACTGAAAAACTACAAGCCGCGCGCAGATTTTGTACAAGGATTCTTTGCGACAGCAGGCATCGTAGCATATCAAACAGCAGGATTCCGAACAATTGAGGATGCAACAACTTGGCTGGCAAGTGCCGACTATGACTATGTAGTTGTAGCTGCAACGGATGAAGATACTAAAGCCATTGTGCCGGCATTGCTTGAAAATAAAAAACAATCGGTTGTATTGGATGCAGCAGGTAAATATAAAGAAGATGAAGCGGCATGGACTGCAAATGGCTTAAACGGCTTTATATATGCAGGTCAGAACATCGCCCGAAAGCTATCGGATGTCGTGATGAGCGTGAAGGGGGTACAACAATGAGTAAAGCAAATTTCGCAACAGTTGTTATTGAAGATGTATTAAAACAAGAGCAACTTGCTTCTACAGGCTCGTACGTGACAAATGAAGGCATCGAAGTGAATTCTGTCTACAACAAAGAAGATATTCAAGACGCAAAACATTTAAAAGATGTGGCTGGTATTGCACCAAATACACGTGGGCCATATCCGACAATGTATGTAGCGCGTCCATGGACAGTACGTCAATATGCAGGTTTCTCTACTGCGGAAGAATCAAATGCTTTCTACCGTCGTAACTTGGCAATGGGTCAAAAAGGGCTTTCAGTAGCATTCGACTTGGCCACACACCGCGGTTATGACTCGGATCACCCTCGTGTAACAGGGGATGTCGGAAAAGCTGGCGTTGCGATCGATTCAGTTGAAGATGCAAAAATTTTGTTTGACGGCATTCCACTTGATCAAATGTCGGTATCGATGACGATGAACGGGGCAGTTTTACCGATTCTTGCGTTCTACATTGTTGCAGCTGAAGAACAAGGAGTATCGCCTGATAAATTGGCCGGTACGATCCAAAACGACATTCTAAAAGAATACATGGTACGTAACACTTATATTTACCCACCGGCAATGTCGATGAAAATCATTGCAGACATTTTTGAATATACGGCGAAATTCATGCCGAAATTCAACTCGATTTCCATTTCGGGTTACCATATTCAAGAAGCGGGTGCGACAAATGATATCGAGCTTGCGTATACATTGGCAGATGGTCTTGAATATGTACGTACAGGTTTAAAAGCGGGCATTGACATTGATGCATTTGCACCGCGTTTATCGTTCTTCTGGGCGATCGGTATGAACTATTACATGGAAGTTGCGAAAATGCGTGCAGCACGTCGCATTTGGGCACAAATGATGTCTACTTTCAATCCGAAAAACTCGAAGTCACTTGCATTGCGTACACACTCGCAAACATCAGGCTGGAGTTTAACAGAACAAGATCCATTCAATAACGTAACACGTACATTAATCGAAGCAAACGCGGCAGCGATGGGTCATACACAGTCGCTTCATACGAACGCACTGGACGAAGCAATTGCTTTACCGACGGACTTCTCGGCTCGTATTGCACGTAATACACAGTTATTCCTGCAAGAAGAAACAGGAATGACAAAAGTAATCGATCCATGGGGCGGCTCGTACTATGTTGAAAAACTGACAGAAGAGCTGACAGAAAAAGCATGGACATTAATCGAAGAAATCGAAGCTCTTGGCGGAATGGCGAAAGCGATTGAGACAGGACTTCCAAAAATGAAAGTTGAAGAAGCAGCGGCTAAACGTCAGGCGAAAATCGATTCAAAAACAGAAACGATTGTCGGCGTAAACAAATACCGTCTTGCTGAAGAAGATCCAATCGACATTTTAGATATCGACAATGCAATCGTACGCGAATCACAAATTTCCCGTCTTGAAAAAATGAAAGCTACACGTGATGAAGCGGAAGTGCAAAAACATTTAGCACGTTTAACAAAAGCGGCTGAAGACGGCTCCGAAAACTTATTAGCCGTTGCTGTGGATGCGGCAAGAGCACGTGCATCATTAGGTGAAATTTCGGATGCGATTGAAGCGGTATCTGGCCGTCATAAAGCGGTTATCCGTTCAATTTCAGGTGTCTACTCTGCAAACTTCTCGGATGATGAAATGATTACAGAAGTGAAGCAAATGACAGAAGACTTCCTGGAAGCAGAAGGTCGCCGTCCACGTATTTTAGTGGCGAAGATGGGACAAGACGGACATGACCGCGGTGCGAAAGTTGTTGCAACTGGCTATGCGGACTTAGGTTTCGATGTCGATATTTCTCCGTTGTTCATGACACCGGAAGAAACTGCACAAATGGCAAATGAAAACGACGTCCACTGTATTGGAGTATCCTCTTTAGCGGCGGGTCATAAAACATTAGTGCCAGAACTTGTAGCTGAATTGAAGAAATTAGGTCGCGAAGACATTATCGTCATTTGCGGCGGGGTAATCCCAGCTCAAGACTATGAGTTCCTGTATGAAGCAGGTGCAGCGGCTATCTTCGGACCAGGTACTGTGATTCCGGTATCGGCAATCCGTATTATAGAAGAAATTTATAAAAAGTTAGGTTATGAGGAAGTGGCAGAGTAGTGATGCCTCAAGACGAGAAGAGCGCTTTATTTGTCATGGATGGTGTGAAGGGTGGTCATGATGGAATGAGCTATTCAAACCCGAAAAAGTTCCGGAAAAAAAAGCAGGAAACACTTGATCTACAGACGCTGGCCAGCGAAGTACGTGCAGGTAACCGTACTTCGCTTGCAAAAGCGATAACGCACATTGAAAGCTCGAACAATGCCCATAAGGAAGAAGCACAGAAGCTACTGCAGGAATTATTGCCTTATACGGGCAATTCAATCCGAATTGGCATCACCGGTGTACCGGGTGCGGGGAAAAGTTCGTTTATCGAAGCATTCGGTACGATGCTGTGCAAAATGGGTAAGCGCGTTGCGGTTCTTGCAATCGACCCGAGCTCATCGCTATCAGGCGGCAGTATTTTAGGGGACAAAACACGAATGGAAGAACTGGTGCGCCAGGAAAATGCATTTGTTCGTCCATCACCGAGTGCCGGTACATTAGGCGGTGTCCATAAAAAATCCCGTGAAACAATGCTGTTATGCGAAGCGGCAGGCTATGACGTCATTTTGATTGAAACAGTCGGTGTCGGCCAAAGTGAAACATATGTGCGCGGCATGGTTGACTTCTTCCTACTGCTAGTCTTAACAGGTGCGGGAGATGAGCTTCAAGGGATGAAGAAGGGCATTATGGAGCTTGCAGACGGCATTATCGTCCATAAAGCGGACGGGGACAATGTACGCCCTGCTCGCCGGACAATGCAAGAATACAAGCAGATCCTTCATTTCCTACAGCCATCGACACCCGGCTGGCTCAGTACGTCACTGACCGTATCGTCCCTTGAAAAAACGGGTTTCGACAAGGTTTGGGATATGCTGATGGAGTTTGAGCAGACGATCAAGCAATCCAATTATTGGACGATACGTCGCCATGAACAAACGCGCGACTGGTTCCATACGATGATTACCGATCATTTAATAGATTCGTTCTATAAAAATCCGGAACGCAAAAAGCAGGTCCGGTCACTTGAGGAAGAAATATTGCATGGCCAGCTAACGGTGACACAAGGGGTTAATGCTTTATTTGGCGAAAAAAATGTAGATAGATGATAATCAAGAGTCTTTGCACATCTTTCGTAACCTTGCTATGATAAAAAGGAACATAGAAAGGGGCTAAAAAGCTTATGAACATGGATTATGATTTATTTATGCAACAAATTACAACGACTGCACGTGCAGAGATGGAAGCAGCAGGTTATGAACAACTGCGCACTCCGGAAGATGTGGAAGCAGCGTTTGCTCGTAAAGGAACAACTCTTGTTATGGTGAATTCTGTATGTGGTTGTGCTGGCGGTATTGCACGTCCTGCAGCAACACATGCTGTACATTATGATAAACGTCCTGACCATTTAGTAACAGTATTTGCTGGTCAAGATAAAGAGGCAACAGCAGCTGCACGTTATTATTTCGGTGAAGATCATATCCCATCATCACCATCATTCATCTTATTGAAAGATGGACAAGTTGTAGGAGAAGTTGGCCGCTTTGAAATCGAAGGACATGACCCAATGAGTGTTGTAACAAACCTTCAAGGACACTTCGAGGAAAACTGCGAAGAAATCTAATACTACTAGAGTTATTGTGTAACGGGTACGTTTTGAAAGTACCCGCTGCACACCTATAATGGGGGAGTTCAACCGATATGAAGAAATTTTCAATCGGCTATCGTACATTAAAAACAGCCATTGGTGCTGCTGTTGCGATAGCAATTGCCCAATATTTTGATTTGCAGTTTTTCACGGCAGCTGGTATTCTGACGATTTTAAGCATTCAACCAACAAAACGTAAATCTCTCCATGCAGTGTATACCCGGATTGTTTCAACATTTATCGGGATCGCTTATGCATTTATATTTTTCGAAATATTCGGTTATTCGCCGGTTGTTTTGGGAATCGTGATGATTCTTTTCATTCCGACGATCGTTTCACTAAAAGTTGTGGAAGGATTTATTTCAAGTTCGGTAATCATGATGCATATTTATTTGACCGCCAATTTTACGGTCGATCTGCTCATTAATGAATTTTGCTTAATGGCAATCGGTTACGGGGTTGGGTTAGTCGTAAATATGTACATGCCGGATATTCAGCAAGGTCTGTATTACCACCGCGAAAAAATGGAATCGTTATTGAAGAAAATTCTTGCGGAAATCGCAGGGTATTTGAGAGATGGCGACACATTATGGGACGGTCATGAACTGATTGAGGCGGCTAAAGTGGTCGAGGCAGGAAAAGCGCTGGCATTCCAAGATGTTGAAAACCATGTGACTCGTAAAGAAAATACATTTTATCTGTATTTTGATATGCGTGAAAGACAGTTGGAAATTATAGAGCGCGTGTTGCCGAAAATTACGACACTGCCGGTAATGACAGAGCAGGCTACTTTAATTGCAGCCTTCATGGAAGACTTGAGCGAGCACGTCCATTCAGGAAATACGGCAAGCCGCTTTTTGGAAAAACTCGACAAAGTAAAAGAAGAGTTCGCCAAAATGCCGTTGCCAAAAGATCACGAAACTTTCCTCGCAATGGCCGCGTTGTACCAGTTCATCGAGGAAATGGATGAATACCTGGTCATCAAGCAATCGTTCAAGGGGATGAAATAAAAAAAATGGATGCATAAACATCCATTACATAATTGCTGCGACACCCATTGCAACAGTTGAGATTAACATGATAACAACCATTGAATAAACGACTATTTTTTGAAACTTTTTGTTGCTCATTCTTTTCGCTCCTTCAATATGAACTAGTACTAGTTTATCAAATTTGAAGGAATTCTCAAGTACATTAGATTTTACATTTTCGGAATTTTAATTTTTTTATCGGGAGTGCAAACACCCAATAAAAAAAGCCTCGAACAAATGTCTGGACACCATTCAGATGGGGCGGTATTAATAATTTTATTCAAAAGGGAGTCAGTACCGTGGAAAAAGTGGATCATATCGGCATTGCCGTACGTAATATCGAAGAACGTATTACATATTACACAGAAACGCTAGGCTTGAAATTATTAAAGATGGAAGAAGTAGAATCACAGCAAGTAAAAGTTGCTTTTATCGATGCAGGCAACGTAAAAATTGAGCTGCTTGAGCCAATGAGTGAAAAAAGCGCAATCCATGGCTTTTTGGAAAAGCGCGGAGAAGGCATTCACCATGTTGCATTCGGTGTTACAGGTATTCGTGAGCGCATGGCTGAACTTCGTGAAAAAGGTGTACGACTATTATCTGAAGAGCCGGGACCAGGTGCTGGCGGCGCTGAAGTAGCATTTTTACACCCGAAAGACTCATATGGTGTACTTTATGAATTATGCGATAAAAGCGGAAAAGGGGATAAATAACGATGACAACAATGACAGTAACTCCAGATATGTTTGATAAAATTAATGAGCTTTATGACCGTAAAGAAGCGATCCAGCTTGGTGGCGGGGATGCGCGTATCGAAAAGCAGCATGAAAAAGGGAAAATGACTGCCCGTGAACGTATTGATATGTTATTGGATGACGGGTCATTCGTTGAAATTAATCCTTTCATTACACACCGTACTGTTGATTTCGGTATGGATAAACTAGAGGGCCCTGGTGACGGCGTAGTTACTGGTTTCGGTAAAATCAATGGCCGTAATGTGTATTTATTTGCACAGGACTTCACAGTATTCGGCGGTGCGCTTGGTGAAATGCACGCGAAAAAAATCGCAGCGGTAATGGATTTAGCAGCGAAAAACGGTACGCCGTTTATCGGCATTAACGATTCAGGCGGTGCGCGTATTCAAGAAGGTGTATTATCACTTGACGGCTATGGACACATTTTCTACCGTAACTCAATTTATTCCGGTGTAATTCCGCAAATCTCAGTAATTATGGGACCTTGTGCGGGTGGTGCTGTTTATTCACCGGCGATTACAGACTTTATATTAATGGTTGATAAAACATCTCAAATGTTCATTACAGGCCCTAAAGTAATTGAAACAGTAACAGGTGAGAAAATTTCTGCTGAAGGTCTTGGCGGTTCTAAAGTGCATAACGCTACTTCAGGGAATGCCCACTTCCGTGCAGAAAACGAAGAAGCTGCAATTGCACAAATTCAGCAATTACTTTCTTACTTACCACAGAACAACAGAGAAAAAGCCCCGAAACAAGCTGCTCCAGAAGGCGATAACTTCCGTTCAGAGCTTGTTGATGTTGTACCGATTGACCAAACAAAATCTTATGATGTTCGTAAAGTAGTGGAACAAGTAGTTGACGAAGGTTCATTCATGGAAGTGCAAAAAGAATTCGCGAAAAACATCGTTGTTGGTTTTGCACGTATCGCGGGTGAATCAGTTGGTTTAGTATGTAACCAGCCGAAGTTCTTGGCGGGCGGATTAGATATCGATTCATCTGATAAATTAGCTCGTTTTGTACGTACATGTGACGCATTCAACGTGCCTGTTATTACATTTGAAGACGTATCTGGTTTCTTCCCTGGTGTCAAACAAGAGCACGGCGGTATTATCCGTCACGGTGCGAAAATCCTTTATGCTTATTCAGAAGCAACTGTACCAAAAATTACAGTTATTTTACGTAAAGCATACGGCGGTGCGTACGTAGCATTGAACTCGAAAGCGATTGGCGCGGACTTAGTATTCGCTTGGCCGAATGCTGAAATCGCGGTAATGGGTGCTGCTGGTGCGGCAAACATTATTCATGCAGGTGAAATTGCGAAATCGGCTGATCCGGAAGCAACACGTGCAGCGAAAATTGAAGAATACAAAGAAAAATTCGCTAATCCTTATGTAGCGGCATCACGCGGTATGGTTGACGATGTTATCGATCCACGTGAAACACGTATTAAGCTAATCCAGGCATTGGATATGCTTTCAACAAAGCAGGAAGACCGTCCGTACAAAAAGCACGGGAATATTCCGCTATAATTTTTAATTAAAGCACTCTAAGAAACATCTCTTAAATGATTTGTATACAATACAATCGTTTTTGAGGTGTTTTTTTGCTTTATAGTGCCCTAAAAGAAATAGTGCAGGAAAAATACTAGAAAGTTATTAAAATATATTTACCTATAATATGGTAAATCCTCCTATTTTATTATAGTGAAATTTACAAAAAGCTATTATGCTAGATAAAAGGAAAGACGATATAGGAGGACAAAGTATGAAGGAAATCAACCAACTACAGAGGGCAATTGATTTAAGAAGCGATGGGGAATTACAACAATCCAATCAACTACTATTGAGATTAGTTGAACAACATCCGTACGATGCCTATGTAAATTACCAGTGTGCATGGAGTTTCGATGTGCTTGGCAAAGAATCGAATGCTGTGCCGTACTATGAAAAGGCAATTCAAGGTGATTTGAATGATGAAGATTTAGCGAATGCTTATTTAGGTCTTGGCAGTACATACAGAACACTAGGGGAATACGAAAATTCAAAACATACGTTAGAAAAAGGGGTGGAGAAGTTTCCGCACAATTTAGCGATTCAAGTATTTTATGCGATGACATTGTTTAACTTGAAGGAACATGAGCGTTCAATGGAGCTTCTATTGAAAAATTTAGCAGCCACTTCGTCTGATCCACAAATTCAGAAATATAAAAAGGCCATTACATTTTATAGTGATAAATTAAATGAAGTGTGGAAGTGAGTGATTAATCCAATGCGGAAAAATATCGGAGTTAGTAGATTATACGATGAAACTTTTTAAGATTGTAAACTACTTCATTTATACTGCGATGGTCAGCATGATCGGCTACAGCTGTTATTTCTTATCGGTGTTATTTATCGGTTCAATGCTGTTTTCTGCAGCTGATTCACCGCCGTGATATTTCAAATTCGGGCAGGTTGCTGACTATTGCTTCTATTGCTTTTGGAACGTTTATTGCGCTATTAATTTACAGTGTTGTTCACTGGACCATTGCATCGATTTTGAATTTAACGTTTCCTAAGCGATTTCTTCTCATTTTGAATTTTATAATCATCAATTTAGTCGTTAGTGCGTTAATTTTTAAATTTATTATTATCGACGGCAGTTTTTTATAAAATTAATCCACCGCTCTAGACAGATTAAATGCTGCTTGCTGTTTTTTCGGTTCCTTTTCATACGGGTGTTCGTGCTCCGCAAACAGGAAGATTGCCCCAAGTTCTATGCCATGCCCGTAACGGGCGGTTTCTTCAGGAGTTAAGTGCAAAATTCGTAAACTCAATTCATACACATTTTTTCGTGTGACAAAGCTGATAAGCTGGTCGAGCCAGTTGCCGGCAAGATGTACTTGAATGTCGGTATATATTTTCAGTGATTGTAAAGGGTGTATATCTTTTGAAAACACATGGATTTCATGTTCGGAAAAACCGTGCCCTCTAATAATGTTCAGCTTTGTCATAGCTTCCTCAACACTGTACACTAAAGCGATTTCACGTCTATACTCCATCATGATCACCTATTTTTTTATTGTAATGGAATTTTTATTGAGATGGTAGTGATTGGTAACAATCGTACATCAATACAATTATAAAATGCAGAAAATTCGAAACTTATACAGTGTTTATTACGTAGAACATAAAAAGGGAGGTTTTACTTATGGGGAACTATTCCATTCGCGATTTTGTCAACAAGACGCAGCAAGACCAGAATGAAAATGATTATTTTGAATTGGAAACCGATCGTGTACTCGAAGTGAATCTGAACGGGGAAGTATGGTCGAAAATGGGTGCGATGATCGCCTATGTCGGTTCGATTAAATTTGAGCGTGAGCGCATGCTGGAGCATGGCGTGTCGAAAATGTTTAAGAAAGCATTGACCGGAGAAGGTACGCAGCTAATGAAGGCGAAAGGGAAGGGCCGGTTATATTTAGCAGACCAAGGTAAAAAGATTACAATTTTTGATTTGCAGAACGAAAGCCTGTGCGTGAACGGCAATGACCTGCTTGCATTTGAGCCATCGATTAATTGGGATATTCGACTTATGCGCAAAATGGCCGGTATGATGGCAGGCGGTTTATTCAATGTCATGCTGGACGGTAAAGGAAAAGTGGCGATTACAACCCATTTTGAGCCATTAACATTAATCGTTAAGCCAGGTGAAACAGTGTATACTGACCCAAATGCAACCGTTGCGTGGTCCGGTAATTTGAAGCCGGAGTTTGTAACAGATATTACGTTCAGAACACTTATTGGACGCGGCAGCAATGAATCGATCCAAATGGCTTTTTCCGGTGAAGGATTCGTCATCATTCAGCCATTTGAAGAAGTGTATTTATCGTCGGAATCATAAGGGCTGCGGTATAAAGTAAGGAGAAAACAGATGTTTTTAAAATCAGTCAAACTTAAAAAAGAAGAAATAACGGATTATAGCGAATACCCTTTTTCGATTCCGTTTATTCGCCATATGGATGAATTGGATGTGGACGCAAGGGTTACGTTTTTCGTTGGAGAAAACGGTGCGGGTAAATCAACTTTGCTCGAAGCCATTGCAGATCAGATCGGCTTCAATCCGGCAGGGGGCAGCACGCAAAACTATAAGGCATATGATGTGGATCAATCCGAATCTGCGCTTGGCGATTATGTGAAGCTCTCCTGGTGGCCAAAAGTAACGACCGGCTTTTTCCTTCGCGCCGAGACATTTTATCAGTTTGCGTCGCATTTGGATGAGATCGATCAGAACGGCTATAAAGCATATGGAGGGAGATCACTTCACCACCAATCACACGGGGAATCTTTTTTCTCGCTGTTCCAGCACCGGTTCACAGGGCAGGCAATCTATTTACTGGATGAGCCGGAAGCCGCATTATCCCCAACAAGACAGCTGGCGTTTCTAACACTGATGAATGATTTAGTGAAGAAGGGCAATGTCCAATTCATTATCGCAACACATTCGCCAATTTTACTCGGATTTCCGGATGCGGTCATTTATCAATTTGATGAACATGGCATCGAGCAGGTGAAGTATGAAGAAACCGAGCATTATCAGGTAACCTCGTATTTTTTACAGCACCGTGAAAAAATGCTGCAGGATCTGTTTGAAGAGGATGAGGACGAACTCGATTAAGGATATTGATAACTAAAATGTATTTAAAAAGGAGTGAAGAATATGGGATGGCAGCAATTGCAACAGCAATCAGAACAGTATCACATTCAACTTTTGGAATCGGAAAAACTGAACAAGAAAATCGAAAGCCTTGAACAACAGATCCAGCATGCCCAACAGGATATTAAGCAGCATGAACAAGCTCTGCAAAAGGCGCGCCAACAATTGAATAAGCTTGAGGGGTTTTCGTTCGTGAATCTATTCCGTGGCTGGTCAGGGAAAAAGGATGAGCTGATCGAGCAAAATATGGACCAGGTTGCAGTTACGGAGCTGAAGCTGGTCGAAGCGCAGTTAACGAATAAAGATTTACAGGAAGATCAGGATGAACTAGTTCAACAATTGAGCAAGATAAATGTTTCAACTATCCGTGAAGAGCTGAAGAAAGTAGAAAACGAAAAACAAGTGTGGCTGATGGCGAATGCACCTGCAGCAGCGAAGGAATTAACGGGCATCATTGAACAGGTGCTTTTTTGCAAACAGCTGAAAACCGAAATCCATGAAGCGATTGATGCAGGCAAACAGGCATTTAATAAGCTGACCGATGCGGGCTACAAATTGCAGGATGCCAAATCCTATTCAACATGGGATACATTTTTAGGTGGGGGCTTTATCGCAACGGCGTTAAAGCACGACAAACTGGAAGAAACGAACAGCTATTTGCATGAAGCACAGATGGCCCTGCAACGTTTCCAAAACGAACTGCTCGATATTAAAGAGATGCGCCAAAATACATTGGAAGTTCATACAGATGGTTTTGTTATGTTTACGGATTACTTTTTCGATAATATTTTCACCGATTGGTCGGTTCATTCCAAAATTACAACTGCGATTGATCAACTCTTGCGTGTACAGGATGATGTGGCGAATACACTTCGCGATTTGAAGCAAAAATTGAGCATAACAATCGAAAAAGAACAGGCCTTGCAAGTAGAAAAACAAAGCATTTTAAATGCCGATGATCAATCATTGTTTTTTCAAAAATAGAGGCGTACAATAAAGCGTAAACTAGTTATTTAAAGGGGTTATCGAACATGAACCGAGTAGTAGAAGAGTTTCTGGAATTAGTACAAATTGATTCTGAAACAAAACATGAAGAAGTAATTGCGCCAATTTTAGTAAAAAAATTAGAAGAAATGGGCTTTGATGTTTTTCAGGATGATGCGCATACACGCAATGGTCACGGTGCAGGCAATATTATCGCAACATTAAAAGGTGATGAGCGGGTCGAGCCGATTTATTTTACAGTACATATGGATACAGTCGTGCCGGGCAAAGGCATTAAACCGGAAATTCGTGAGGACGGCTATATTTATTCTGACGGCACAACGATTCTTGGCGCGGATGATAAAGCAGGTATCGCAGCATTATTCGAAATGGCACGTCGTATAAAAGAAAAAGACAGCGCACACGGTACCATCCAGTTCATCATTACAGCAGGTGAAGAAAGCGGATTAGTCGGTGCTAAGGAACTTGATCCTTCAAAAATCATCGCCAAATACGGTTTTGCGGTTGATAGTGACGGCAAAGTAGGCGGCATTGTAGTTGCAGCACCATTCCAGGCAAAAGTATTTACGAAAATCATCGGTAAAACAGCACATGCAGGCGTTGCACCAGAAAAGGGTATTTCCGCAATTACTGTTGCAGCAAAAGCGGTTGCCCAAATGAAATTAGGTCGTCTCGATGAAGAAACAACAGCGAATATCGGACGTTTTGAAGGCGGTAAAGCAACAAATATTGTATGTGATGAAGTATCAATTCTTGCGGAAGCCCGTTCGATTGATGAAACAAAACTGAATGCCCAAACTGACCATATGAAAGAAACATTTGAACGTGTTGCACAAGAAATGGGTGCGCGTGCTGAAGTAGAAGTGAAATTAATATACCCTGGCTTCCGTGTGACAGAAGAAGATCAAGTTGTGAAAGTTGCTAAAGCAGCGGTTGAAGCAATCGGTCGTACACCACAGCTCGGTATTTCAGGCGGTGGTAGTGATGCAAACGTTATCGCTGGGTTCGGTATTCCTACTATAAACTTATCGGTTGGCTATGAGGAAATTCATACAACTAACGAAAGAATGCCGGTTGAGGAACTGGAAAAACTGGCTGATTTATTGGAAGAAATCGTTGTTCAAACAACGAAATAAGAGGTATCAATATGAGCATTGAAAAAGCAGTCGTATTTTTATGCGGCACAGAACAATATGCTGTGCCGGTTGAGCAGGTTGTTTCGATTGAAAAGCTGGAGCGTGTAACTCCGATTCCTCATTTACCGAACTACTTGCTCGGCTTTACGCGAATTCGAGGGGAACTTACACCAATAATCGATTTTCAGACCATTTTATACAATCGCCCGACAAATACACAAACGGCTAAAATCATTGTGTTGAAGACAGAGCTGATTAATTACGGATTGGTCGTTGCCGATGCGAAAGAAATTATCGACTTTGAAGAAGGCGTTTTAAAACAGATGGGGCTTGTCAATTATGAAAAGACGAAATATTTTACAGCGGTTGCCAATTTGGAAGACCGCATGATTTCTTGTATCGACCCGAATATTCTCGTGCATTCATTAGACGGCATCCGTGAAATTATCGAATACTTACATGAAATGAATCAGCAGGAAAATCAGGCAAACTGAAAAAAGGAGCTTATCATCTGAACGTGATAGGCTCCATTTTTTCAATCGGCAGTAACCGCTTTCTTTTTTTTGATTTGTTTTGCGTACGCATAACCTGTGAAGCTAAATACGAAGATTGAAATAATCGTAAGTGTCAGAACGAGATTTTCTTCAACCCAGGGAATATTTCCGAGTATAAAACCACCGCCAAGCCAAACAATTGTCCAAAGTACGGCCCCCATGAAGTTATAGCGTAAAAATGTCCCATATGAAAAGCCGGAATATCCGCAAATAAAAGGTGTCATTGTCCGCATCAACGGCACAAACCGTGAAAACGTAATGGCAACCCGGTCATAGTCTTCCAGGAATTTCAGGGCTTTTTCAGTAGTTTCCTCATTTAAAAAACGCATAAAAATATTGCGCTTCGGTGGAATTTTCCGTATCGATTTTCCGATAAGGTAGTTGCTGCTGTCGGCAAGTGTTGTCGCAACGATAAAGATAATTAGTAATGTCAGAAAATCTAGCTTATCGATCGCAGCTAAAGTACCGCTTGTGAACACAGTACTGTCCCCGGGTAAAAATGTTAAAATTACAAATGCAGTTTTTGTGAAAACAACCGCAAATAACAGAATATAAATATACAGTCCGAGCTCTTTTATGTAATAAAATATGACTTGGTCGATTTCCCGTAAAAATTGAATAATGTCAAGTAGCATAAGTAGTTCTCCTATCAAGAGGATGATTAAATTCAAGTATAGCGGATACTGGAAAATTATTGTTATAAAAAGTGCTAAGTAAAAAAAACTAAAAGAGGTGATGGAAATGAGTTTGACAAAACGCCCCAAAATTGAGATCCCAAAAACGAAATCCGAATGGCTGATGGATATTATCGGTTATATAGCATTAGCGATTATGCTTGTTGTACTGTTCATGAACTGGCGCGAACTGCCAAATGAAGTACCTGCCCACTTTAACGGCAGCGGCAATGTCGACCGCTGGGGCTCTAAATGGGAGCTGTTAATTTTACCGGGCATCGGCATTGCAATGCATTTCTTTTTAATGATTTTAGAAAAATTCCCTGAAACGCACAACTATCCAGCACGCATCAATGAATTGAATGCCGAGGTCTTTTACAGAAATAGTCGCCAAACACTAAATTATATGCGTAACATTATAAATATATTATTCGCTTACATCGTGTACCGCACTATTGTGATTGCTTTAGAAGAAGCAACAACGATTGGCTGGCCGTTTTTCGTAATTTTGGCAGCGCTGTTTGCTGTGCTGATTTGGAAGATGATTAAGATTTTTAGGATTAAGTAAAGTAGAAGTTTGTAGGTGGGAAGTGGAATACTGCGGAGGGAAATTAGAAGTTTTATAGGCAAAGGTGGAACACTTCGGTCGAAAAGTAGAATCTTTTACGAAGAAAGTAGAACCACGATTTAAATTAGAACATGGCGGAGTGAAAGTAGAACAACCCGTTCGAAATGTAGAAAATGGCACGTAAAAAGTAGAATACTTCAATTGAAAAGTAGAAATTTCATTGAAAAAGCAGATTCCTCATCAAAGACCGAAAGCATCTCATTAAGGAGATGCTTTTTTCAGTTAAAAACTTTCACATTAAATTACATATTTTTAATTTTCATTCGTCTATAGAAGTAAGAGAGGTGATGGACATGGATTTTGATGAGCTTTATGAGCAGGAGTTCCGCAAGACTTATCAGTACATACGCTACATGGTATCGAACGCACAAGTCGCCGAAGATTTAACGCAGGATACGTTTGTGCGAATTTATAAAACGGATTTGACCAAAGTAACCAATTTCCAGACTTATACTAGGCAAGTCGCTAGGAATCTTGTTTATGACTATTATCGGAAGAAAGCATTAATTAAGTGGCTTCCGTTTACAAATGTCCCGGAGCAGCAGGATTTTCACTACGTACCGCATGAATGGCTCATTCAGGAAGAAGACCGAAAACGATTATACGAGGCACTGCAAAAGTTAAAACCAGTGCAACGGGAAGTCATCATATACAGGAAAATCGAGGAGCTCTCGATTCAGGAAACGTGCGACATTATGGGATTATCCTCGGTGAAGATTGCAAATACACAGCGAAGTGCGATGCAGGCATTGCAGAAAATTTTAGGAGGTGAAATTTATGAAGCTTGATAATCGCTTAAAACAGTTAAATGAATTTCCTGAAAATGAAGCATTAAAAAAATCCATCTATCAGAACATCCATAAAAAACCTGTGAAAACACGTCATCCATTGAAAACATTCCGTGAAATAGGCGTAATGGCGGCAATTTGTTTCATCGTCCTATTTTTACTGTTCACTTCGGATATTCATAATAATCAGGCAACATCAGGCGAAACTGCCAAAATTACTTCTTATGAAAATAACGGAGAAAAGGGGTTTAGGGGCAGAACGTCGACACTTTTCGTTGGTGTTGAAAATGTGACGACAGATGAAATGGTCACTTTATTCGAAAATATTTCTGAGCTTCCTGCTGTTATGGCTCCTCCAAAGAGCGACGTGCATTATGATATTGTCGTGTTGTATAAAAACGGAGACCAGAGAAAATTTGAATTGGCATGGAACTATTTATATGACGTTAGCAATGATGCGTATTATCCTGGATATGATCAATATCCGTCCACTGTTTTATCTGACCTGGAATATGCACATGATCGACAACACTTTCCTGCAATATTTATTGCGCTGGGCGTTCTGCTGATGAACTTGGCGGCTTCCAGCTATTATAGTCGACGCCAAATTGAACAGCCGAAAAAAATTCGCGGATTAGGAATTGCTATAACAATTTACTTGATCGGTGTGGCGCTTATGGGATATTACTATTTCATGATCGGACCGTTTTATAAGCCAATGCTTTTACTTTTATTGTTTGGATATGGATTCAGCATGTGGTGGCTGATAAAAAAAGAAGTGACAAACTTGAATATGCTGAAAGTCGAAAAGTACAAAATCCTATTTATTGTCCTGCTGATCCTTTTTTGGATTGTCATGGCGTAAATATATAATAACGAAAATGCATGGTCCTTCATAAAGAAGCGGCCATTTTTTTTGCATATCAAAATCAAAAAGGAATTTATTTGAAACCTTTTGTCGGAAAATTCGTATAAATTAAGAAGCTAAAAAGAGGAGGCATTTGAGTGAATAATCAATTTAAAGAGCAGTTCGGTCGGTATTTTTTAAACGGTGAATTTGAGGAAATCTACAGGAAAACAGCAAAGTCGTTTCAGAACCTTGTATCGTTTGAACAATTTCACGAGCTTTCTTTAGACTATAATTCAGATGTGAGCAGTTATACGTGTATCGTGTCCAATACATTTCAAGGACTGGAACGGTATATATGGGTTGATGATACTTATTCCAAAACAGTGGTCATCGCGTTCGACGGGCAGGATATTATTCAGGCGATCTATTTAAAGCCGTTTGAAACTTATCCGATCAGTGATCAAATATGGACAAAAAATACATACAGTATGCCAATTAATGACGAATGGTATGTTTTTTGGGGCGGCACGAACGAATTTATCAATTATCACTATCCGTATGAACAGCAGCGTTATGCTTACGATTTAGTCAAAATGGTCTATAACGAAACCTATAAAAACTCGAAACAGCAAAATGAAAGCTACTATGCATTTGGAGCTGAAGTCGTAGCACCGTCTGATGGTGTGGTGGTCGAAGTGAATGATGGAATTAAAGATAATATACCGGGAAAAATGGATGAAGAAAACCTAGCGGGAAACTATTGCATTATTGCACACGAACACAATGAATACAGTATGATTGCCCATTTCAAGAAGGATTCGATTTGTGTGAAAACAGGGGATAAGGTGAAGGCAGGTCAACTGCTCGGCTTATGCGGGAATTCGGGCAATTCCTCAGAAGCACATATCCATTTTCAAGTAATGGATCATCAAGATTTTTTGCAAGCCAAATCACTGCGTATTCAGTTTCATGGCGGTGCAGAACCAATTCAGGGGGATTTTGTACAACCGAGCTCGGCAAGCAAAGCAGAATCCGATTCTTTTGATAAAATTGAAAACTCTGTTACCGCTGGAGAACTGCTGTTATTGCTCCCTCGAATTATTGGCCAGTTTTTTAAGTAAAAGTGAACCTAGAAATGAAAGGGGTCATGAAATGGTACGAAGAAGAGGCATATATGAAGTAAACGTTATTGGCAAGCCGCTTGTTTGTTTATTTTGCCAAGATACGAAATTCAGGCACCGTGAAGTATATGTGAAATTGACGAATCATGAGCCAGGTGTCCAGAAAAAGAAATTAACCCTGCAATCTTTTACCTGTAATGCATGTGCACATGAAATGAAATTTGAAGAACAACTACGGGATGGTGCAAGTACGATTGAATATGTGCAGGTAGGTGAGTAAGTGGTAGATTATTTTTTAGCAGAGAAAAGTCGTTTATATATTTTTAAAAAACCAATCTGTTGTCATATATGCGCACACGATATTTTTATCCCACACGAAACGTATACAGATGTTGAAAAACCCGGCATTAAAGTGCTTTTTGTTCACAACACAGCTATTTGCCAGCAATGCGGTTTTGTCATCGAATTTAGTGATTCAAGTTATTATGATGGAGAGAATGATACGTACCGTTGGGCATTTGATCAGGAGCTGATTGAGGAACAACCACCTTCAGAACCTTGATAAAGGATGTTTCATTATGAAACTCGGATTAAAAAAGGATGAAGTTATACTAGTTCCGCATGAAGCGGGTTGGAAGAGAGAATTTGCTGAGACTAAAGAAAAAATACTAAACCACACAAGTTTACAGCCCAATCAAATAGAACATATCGGCAGCACATCTATTGAAGGGATTCACGCAAAGCCGGTAATTGATATTGTAATTGGTGTTGAAAATCTTGACTCGCTCGATAAAGCTTTTTTCACGGGACTCAAGGAAGCCGGTTTTTACCGCTTGCAAGTGGATAGACCCGATGAAATTGTTTGCGCGAAATTTACTGATACTACATTTGAAATGAAAACACATTTCATCCATCTTGTAGAATTGAATAAGAAAAAATGGCATCAGATGCGCTTTTTCCGAGATTATTTGAATGCAAATGAAGCGGCGAAAAAGGAATATGAGACTTTGAAAGATGCTTTCTTTAAGACAGGTAAGGAAGGGATTAATGAGTATACAAATTATAAAGAGCAATTTGTCCAGTCAATTTCTATGAAAATGGATAAATGAGGGATTATTATGAACTGTATTTTTTGTGAAGGAATTGAAGAGAAACAAATACTACTGCAAACAGAAAATTATAGAGTAGTTTTAGACATTGACCCAATCCAGTCTGGACACTTATTGATTATATCGAAACAGCATTTTATGGATGTCCGTGAACTTCCTGATTCAAAATTTATAGAGCTATTTGAGCTGCAGAAACGGATTGTTAATGTTTTTGATACGCATTTTTCAGTAGACGGGATAAGCGTTATTCAAAATAACGGGTCGATTATGGATGAAGGGACTCATTTTCATATCCATATCGTACCTCGTTATAAAGGGGATGACTTTTGGACACAACAGGAGGTCAATTGCCGTCCTATATTGATTCAAGAACTTGTTAAGCAGCTTCAAAATGAAATGGAGTGACTGTCTTGGAAATAAGAAAATTTAACTTAGAAAATGAAGAATTGATTAATCTATTATGTTCCAATGAATGGCCATTTCATGTGAAAGTTCAGCTAGAGCCGGAAGCGATTAAAAGAGCGATCGAGAATGGCTATTACTCTGAAGGAAGAGAAACATTTTGGATTACTGATAACGAACAAAAAGTAGGAATTTTAATTATCGATGATATTGAAGATACAATCCCTTTATTTGATCTCCGTGTAACGAAAGAAGCAAGAGGAAAAGGCATCGGTCAAAAATCGTTAAGTTGGCTAAAAGATTATTTGTATGGTGAAAAAAGTAAGACTCGAATTGAAGGATATACTAGAGCAGATAATTTAGCGATGAGAAAATGCTTTACAAAGGCAGGCTTCGTAAAAGAAGGCTATTTACGAAATGCATGGGAAAATGAAGACGGTTCTATCTCAGATACTGTCTTGTATGCATCCATTTATGATGACTGGAAAGAAAATAAAACAACGCCGATTAAATTCGATGAAGTCCCTTACTAAGTTATTTATATACATACCCCATAAAATACAACGTCAAGACCAGCTGTCCGGATGTTAGAAGTAATTCTAATTTCCGGCAGCCTTTTTTATGGGAAAAATGGATACTTAAGTTTACTCCTTCTATCCTTGCAAACATTTTAAAGCCTGGTAATTTTTGCAATAAACATTTCTCTTGGTAGCTGATGCAATATCTACTATAATTAGAAATCGATTGGGTATGCAGTGGAGGTGTTTAAACAGGTGATACAATTACAGCAAGTCACAAAAAAATTCGGTTCTTTCGTCGCTGTGCAGGATGTGACGTTAACGATTGCTAAAGGGGAAATTCACGGTTTGATTGGGGCGAGCGGTGCAGGAAAATCAACGTTGCTGCGTCTGATGAACTTGCTGGAAGTTCCGGACAGTGGAGCTGTTGTCATCAATGGTCAGCAACTAACAGCTTTAAAAAATGCAGAACTTCGTGAAGCGAGAAAATCAATCGGAATGATTTTCCAACATTTTCACCTCGTCGCAAATAAAACCGTCCATGATAATGTAGAAATTGCACTTGTCCTGGCAAACTATCCGAAAAAGCTGCGGAAAGCGCGTGTAATCGAATGCCTGAAGTTTGTCGGGCTGGAACAGTTTGCAGGTCAATATCCGGCCCAGCTGAGCGGCGGTCAAAAGCAGCGGGTGGCGATTGCAAGAGCCCTTGCGAACGAAACAGCGGTCCTGCTCTGTGATGAGCCAACCTCTGCGCTCGATGCAAACACTTCTGCGGAAATATTGCGCGTCTTACAGAAGGTCAATGTTGAGCTCGGTGTGACGATTGTGCTTGTCAGCCATGAGCTTGATGTTGTTAAAAGTATTTGTCATCGGTCTACGGTGCTGGATGCAGGGCAAATATACGAAACAGTTGATTTAACACCTAGTGGCATACTTGAAACGAGCCATCATCCTCAAAGCTTCGTCGATCAGCTCGTGAAAGGTGGAATCGGACATGCCTAATGTATTACGTCAATATGAAGCCGAAATTTGGCAGGCGATCAGCGAAACATTTTTCATGGTCGGTGTGTCAATTGTAGCTGCTGTATTAATCGGATTACCAATCGGTACATATTTATTTCTTTGCGGGAAAGAAAAGTTGCTTGAAAACCGTGTCGTTTACAACATACTAAACTTAGCGGTGAATACGATTCGCTCGTTTCCATTTCTGCTGCTAGTCGTATTCTTGATTCCCTTTACAAGGCTCATTGTCGGTACGGCAATCGGCACGGTTGCGGCAACAGTTCCGTTATCGATTATTGCCATTGCCCATTATGCAAGGCTTGTCGAACAGTCGCTGCTTGATGTGCCGAAAGGTGTAATTGAGGCTGCAGTTTCAATGGGTGCTTCAGTGCGGCGGATTATTTTCAGTTTTCTTTTTGTGGAAGCACGGTCAGGCCTAGTGCTCGGCTTGACGACTTCGATTGTCAGCTTCATCTCTTATTCCACAATAATGGGTGTAGTTGGCGGTGGCGGAATCGGTGACTTTGCGATTCGTTATGGTTATCAGCAATTCAAGACAGATCTAATGTTTTACATGATTTTAATTATGATTGTTTTGGTGCAGCTTATTCAAATGATTGGGACGACTGCAGCAAGATGGTTGGACAAAAGATAGGAGAATAATTGTGAAAAAAAGATGGATGTTAAGTGTAGCAGCAGTACTTGCTTTAGTAGGTTGCGGACAGAATGAAGAAAAAGAAACGAATAAAGAAGTGAAAAAGGAAGAGACAACTTTAAAAGTTGCATCATTAATTTCACCGATGACAGATATTTTGGAGCTAGTCGAGCCTAAATTAGAAGAACAGGGCATTGATCTGGAAATTGTTGTATTAGGTGATAATGTACAGCCAAACAGTGCACTAGCTGCAAAGGAAGTTGATGCAAACTTCTTCCAGCACGTACCGTATATGGAGGAATTCAATCGTAACAATGACGCAAATTTAGTACCGATCCAGCCGATTTACTTTGCGAATTACGGTGTGTATGCTAAAAATTATGATTCAATCGAAGAGTTGCCAGAAGGAGCGACTGTTGCGATTGCCAATGATATTTCAAATGTTGACCGTTCGTTAATGCTGCTTGCCCAGCACGGTGTCATTACATTGAAGGAAAAAACGGATGTGTATTACACATTAGCAAGCGTAGAGGAAAACCCGAAAAATCTTCAGTTTAAAGAAGTCGATCTGTTAATGCTTGCGCGTATGTACGATGATGCGGATGCGGTTGTTATGACACCTGCCTATGCGGCACCACTTGGTCTAACACCGAAAAGTGATGCGCTGTTAACTGAAGGTGTGGAAAACGACTTTGCCATTACATTAGTGGCACGTGAAGACAACAAAGACGATGAAGCAATCAAAAAGCTTGCAGAAGCGATGACGAGTGAAGAAGTACGTAATTTCCTGACAGAAAACTACGATGAAACGGCTACTCCTGCGTTCGAATAGATGAATAACCTGAAAACACCGAGACGCGGCTAGATTTTGCGTTTCGGTGTTTTTTTGGATGGATTAATCTGTGGTGCACACTTAAACGATTCCCCATCAAAATTGTATCTATAATTAAAAATCAGACTTAACTATTATTTCCAATGCTTTTTTCAGCACTTGTGTATCGCTATCTGTCAAGTTTACAAGAACCTGATTATTCAACTTAATTGTTGCAGCTTCCACTTCATCTCTAATTTCCTCGGATTTAGGAGTCGCCATTACTAAAACATTTCTACGGTTGTTTGGATCAATTGATCGTTCTATTAGTTCAGCTTTTTGCATTTTATCTAATATTCCCGAGATAGTAGAGGCTTCTAAATATACCATTTCACCAATTTGTTTAGGCGATAATTGTCCTTCTCTCCACAAACAATTCAGCACACCATATTGGGCGGGCGTTACTCCGTAATCCTCCAAAAGCTTGCTGAAATATTTAAAAACCTTATTCTGACTGGCACTCAGCAAAAAATTTATGCAATCTTTTAATTCCATTTTATCTCCTCCATATTGACATTCCCTATCATATCATGTTAGTTTTTGTAATAAAACATTTTTGGTATCGAAATGTTTTGTTGCAGAAGGGGGCAGATAGTTATGGATCAATTCAAGGCAATTATTGTAAAAGAAGAACAAGATCAGGTAATTTACGGTTTGGAGGATGTTAATCGCGACAGTCTTTCGGATGGCGAAGTTTTAATTAAGGTTTCCTATTCTTCAATAAACTATAAAGATATGTTGGCTGTTCAAAAAAATGGAGGCGTTATCAGGAATTATCCGCTTATCCCTGGAATAGATTTAAGCGGAACTATTGTTCATTCTACAGATAATCGCTATACAGAAGGACAGAAAGTAATTGTGACAGGTTTTGCTATGGGTATGAGCCACACAGGAGGTTTTTCGGAATATGCCAGAGTTCCGGCAGATTGGATTGTTCCTTTACCGGACAATTTATCTTTAAAAGATGCGATGGTTTTTGGAACAGCCGGATTTACGGCTGCTCTTTCTATCAGGGCATTAGAGGAGAAAGGTATGGATTTAAACAAAGATCCGAGGATTCTGGTCACTGGTTCAACTGGCGGAGTAGGTAGTATAGCTGTGCAAATTTTATCAAAAATTGGTTACAAAAATATTTCTGCTTTAGTTCGGAAAGAAAATCAGATCGACGTAGCAAAATCTTTAGGAGCTACTGATGTCATTTTTGCAAATGAATTAGGAGAACTCAATAAACCTTTGAATAAGCAAAAATTTGATTATGTACTAGATACTGTAGGTGGAGAAATTGCTTCTGTAATAATCCCGCAAATTTCCTATGGAGGAAGTATGAGTATGTGTGGAAATGCAGGCGGAATCAAACTAACATCGACAGTGCTGCCGTTCATACTTAGAGGAATTAACCTTTTAGGAATTGATTCAGTAAATGTGCCAATTAAAGATCGAGGTTATACTTGGGATAAAATAGCGAATGAATGGAATATTGCTCAAACCACATTAATAAGCGAAATTTCACTAGAAGAAATCCCTCAAACGATTGAAGCAATTAAAAATGGTCAGCATTTGGGAAGAACAATTATTAAAATTTAAATAGAATACCATAAAACGAGTGCTTTTCTTCAATGAAAGAGAAGCACTTTTTTATATTCTAGACATCTACCAATCTAGAATAACAAATCCCTTAAAATCAATAGAATAAGTCAAAAAATCCACAAAGTCATATATGATAAATATGAATATTAAGAAAACTCTTGCATTATGATAAAATTATTCTTATTTATACTACTTTTTCTTCGTACGGTGGGAGGGTGCTATGTTTAATTATATAACAAATGAATCTACGCAGGTGTATTTGGAACGTACAATGGAGGAAGAAAAGCATAGAATAAAAAATTTTTATGTTCTTTCGGTCAATGATGCTCCTATTGAAAAAATGAATTACAGTCTTTTTTTCGACAGACATATTGAGGAGGGCTCCATTGTCAATCTGGAACAGGATGAAGGCAATACGAATACTCCAAGCTATATTATTGATGAGGAGGAGTATGTTAGAAATAAGGAGTTATATTACAAGATTCGGTTACAGCTGCGAAAAAGAATAATTGAAAAGATGGCGATTTCCATTAACTTTTATATTGTAGCCCATAGCACTCAGGGAAGTAATGCAATTTTAAATAACGATCAATTGCTAGAGAATTCTATTGAGGAAACGAAGGCAATTATACAGAATGAAACATTTATAGGTAAAGAAGATACGTGGGATAATTTTTATATTTGGCTCCAGAATCAATTAAAAACCTTTATTTTAGAGGAAATGATTCTGCTGGACGGAATCAGAGGTATCAAAGAATTGACGTTAGAAGAGTTAAATGTGAAATTTTTTGAATTACTGCGCTTTAATCTGGCAGCTAATAAATCATTTATTAGAAAGTTTAGTCATAATGTCGATCATTATCTTAAAGAATGGCAAAGAAGACTGATCAATGAAATAAATAATAATGTTTCCGCCTCTTTACAACTCGGCAGTGTCATCGAACAGCCTGAAAATGGTGGGGCAGGCAGTGATGCACTTCAACCGAAATACATGTCCAACTATGCAAATGTTCTAAATAATGTAGCCTACCATGTAGTAAGAGAAGCGATTTATAAACAGAAATTTGTGATAGGTGATGAAGGTATTTGGCCTAAATATATTTTTGAGAAGGGCAATACGAGCGGAAATCTTCAAATCATTCCGTTTATTAAGGAAAACCGGAACTTTAATTCTACTTATGAAAATATGCAACAAATTGCGTCAAATATAGTCCGGCAAATGTCCATTCTCGATGTGGATGTGCTGGATATTCTTTGTCATCTTTATTTACAGCTGGCTAAAAATCTCGACGATATTGTTGAAATTGAATTAAGGGATATTTTAACAATGAGGGGGCTCCGGCCTAAACTCAGTGGTGACGGGCGACGTGGAGGCTTTGAAACAAAACAGAGGGATCAGGTCATCCATTCCTTAAAGGTGATTCAAAGTCTTTGGCTAACAATTGATAAAACCGTATGTACAAAAATAACAAGCCAATTCACGTAGAAGTCCAAGGCAGAACCTTTTTATTTAAACATGCAAACGGCGAGGAATATGAAGTGAATGAGGAGACTTGCGGTAAGTCCATTACATTTACGGTCGATAAAGTATTCGCGAAATATTTAGTCTCCTCGAAGCGGCAGATGGCATTACTTCCGCTAAAAGCAATGCATTATCACGCCGCACGTTTTAACTTAGAGAAAAAATTATGCCGCTATTTAAGCTGGAGATGGAGGACGCAGGCATATAAAGGGGACTACCAGCAATTAAACCGTGTGAATACGCTGTTGGAAGTGTGTGGGCAGGGGCTAAATAATCGTCTGCCCATCAGAACAAGGGAGCGGTTTGAAAAGGCGCTGGATAAATTAGTGGAGGATAAAATCATTGCCGACTGGTACTATATCAACTGGGATGAAAATAGAGCAGAAGGAAAGGGATGGGCCAAATATTGGCTAAATACTTCCATCATTATCGATCCTTAATCAGGTGCTTGCAAGAAATAATTATATCGGTATTTGATGAGCAGGAGGTCGCGTTCGTTCAGGGGGAAGCCGATGTATCCGAGCAATTGCTGAAGCTGCCATTCGATCATTTCTTCTTTACGGGCAGTCCCCGTGTCGGCAAAATAGTCATGCGTGAAGCGGCCGAGCATCTGGCAGCCGTAACGCTTGAGCTTGGCGGAAAATCTCCCGTTATTGTAGATAAGGGGTATGATTCGGTCAAAGCGACGCAAACAATTGTTTTCGGCAAGGTAATGATGGCTGGCCAATTTTGTATTTCACCCGATTATTTATTTGTTCACGAAGACGATGTAACAGATTTTGTGCGGGCTTTTCAGCAAATGGCGTTAGGTATGCTCTATGATAATGGTAAATTACGCACAAACGAGCGCACTCAAATTGTCAATGATGCACACAATTATCGGATTAAGGGGCTATTCGAGGATGCAGTGGATAAAGGAGCAAGCGTATTAAGCGGAGGTATATTCGATGATGAAAATCGTTTAATCGAGCCGACATTATTAGGAAATATTATGCCCGATATGTGGATTGCGGATGAGGAAATCTTCGGGCCGCTCACATTTGTGAAAACGTATAAAGATGTGTCCGAGGCGATTCTTCATATTCAGGAAAATCCAAAGCCTTTAGCGCTATATATTTATAGTGAGGATGAACATTTCCAACAGCAGGTGCTCCGTACGACGTCTTCTGGCGGGGTGACGATCAACGGAATATTTATGCACAATACGCATCTGCATTTACCATTTGGCGGTGTCAATAACTCGGGAAGCGGAAATTTCCATGGAATTCATGGTTTTAAAACCTTCTCGCATCAGCGTGCTGTTTATAAAGTTCTTTCATGATATTCCGAAGAACTGCGAAAGCTTCCCCGCAGCGGAAACAATTTTAGCGGAAGCAAAAATAACACTTTTCCCTATAAAGGAAGTGTTATTTTTTGTTTTGGCGTTCCCTCTTTGATTAGGTGCATGAAAAAATCAACTAAGAGTATTCAATTGTAAATAGGAGGAAAGCCATTTATGCTGAATGGTAATATGAGTGATTACGTTACATTGCATAAAGAGGAGCTGAAAAGTATTCAGGAAAAGAAAAAACTGTATTGTTGATGAGGTTTTATGCTCCCACAATCAATAAATTTCCAATACGATGATAAATAGAGTTTTGTTCAGCTAAATGGCGCTTACCTCAAGAAGAAAGTGGACACTATTTTATAGATTTGGTACTTTTTTTGGAAAACAATCTTTTATGAGTTGTTATAAAACACCTCTTCAGGGATTTGTATGCAACGTTTTTTTTATCATAGATAATTTATATAATAGGAGGAAAATCGGTGGAAATAAAAAGTGTCAACCATTTCCTGTTTTCAGTTTCTAATTTGGAAGAATCGATAGAATTTTATAAAAATGTATTTGATGCAAAATTATTGGTTAAAGGAAGGCGGACTGCATATTTTGATTTAAATGGCATCTGGCTTGCTCTAAATGAAGAAAAAGATATCCCTCGTAGTGAAATTTTCCTCTCATATACACATATCGCATTTTCAGTTGAGGAAACAGCGTTAGATACGATTTATCAAAAACTTGTGGCCTTAAACGTAAATATTTTATCAGGACGACCAAGAGATGAAAGGGATAGAAAATCAATTTATTTTACCGATTTAGACGGTCATAAATTTGAATTTCATTCGGGGACTTTGAAAGATAGACTGGACTATTATAAAGCAGAAAAAACTTATATGGAATTTTACAATTGATCTAGATAAAAACGCATCACTTAGCTATAGACTGGATAATGTACAATACAAAGCACATGTAATTGAAACGCAACTACTGCAGTGTGTTCAGTATAATACATTGCATGGGAAAGCTTTTAATTGCATATTATTCACTAAAATCTATAAATAGGAATCGGTGCGCTGGGGAGGTTCCAATGTTTATAAAAATATAAAAATACAAACAGGATTAAATATTAATAGTTACTTTAAAAATTATAAATTAAACAATGGGGGAAATGTATAATGTCCATTCGTATTATTAAAGAATTAGAAAGTAAGGATAAGCAATATATTAACGATGAACTATACAAGTTTAATTTAAGGCACTTTCCAGATGATTTAAACGGCAGATATGAAGAAGTCTGTCTATTTCTAAAAGATGACGATGGCACTGTTCGAGGTGGAATCCTTAGCGAGATCTGCTGGAACTGGCTGGAAATTCATACTTTTATGATAGATGAGGATCTAAGAAAATCAGGTTATGGAACTAAATTATTAACAGAACTTGAGAAAATAGCATTGGAAAAAGAATGTGATTTCATAAAAGTAGATACTTTGAGTTTTCAAGCATTGGATTTTTATAAAAAGAATGGGTATCAAGTTTTCGGAAGTTTAGATAATGTAGGAAGGGAGTTCAAACATTATTACTTGAAAAAAGATTTAAAGAATATTTAACGAAATTCTTTGTTACTAACCAACCTGATTCGTTTAGTAAAAGTGTTCAATAAACGATTGTTTGTCTGAAATCTAGAAAATGTCTTTCTTTATGAATGGGACCGGATTGTCAAATGAATTCTCATAATATTTCATAAATAAGCAAAGAGAGAAATCTCTAAATTTTAAATGTTATGGGGGTGTATTTATATGGGAGGCTATAAAGCAATCATATTCGATTTAGATGATACTTTACTTAACAGGGATGATGCAGTAGATAAAATATTTTTTATCATTTTAGATAAATGTTATGTAGATGTAGAAGATACTCGACGTGATCAAATGTTGCAGGAATTCAAAGAATATGATCGCAGAGACTATGGTAAGAGTGATAAAACAGGGGTTTTTGAATTATTTTTTGATGAGTTCCCACCATATAATAGATTGCCAGGTAATAATATTCAAGATTTTTGGAATACCAATTTTCCCAACTGCTTCTCTATAGATCAAAATACTTTAAATATATTAAATACGATAAAGCAGCGAGCTAGATTTGCACTCATCACAAACGGAACACCCAGTGGATGCATATAATGACTTACATAATTGGATTGAAGACAACCAATATGTCAGGTTAAAAAATAGGTGGCATATAGAAAGATTTTACGAATGGATGGATACTGAAAAAGTGGATGTGGAATGGATGGATACGATTGAATAAATTAAGAGTGATCTGAACCTAGTTCATACTGTTCGGTGCATTTTTGGTGTATAACTTTTTCCCTCGCTACAATATGCCGGAATAAATAGAAAAGCGATGCAAAAAGACGGTTGAATTGTTAATTTAATTCCCAACGTTGTAATCTTATTTAACTGTAAGGCATCGATCATCCTTACGTTTGGAAATGGCATGGCGGATTAAATATGAGTTGCCTGTTGGGAGCCGGTAATAATGACAAGGCGTTCCTTTCTTTTCAACCAAACAAGAAGAAGAGGAAAGGCAAGAGCGCTCGTTTTGGGACTTGCACAATAGTGCGAGTTCCTTTTTTGTTGACAGTATACCTATTGGGGTATAATATGTAGAAAGCAATAGTTGGACTGTTTGTTGAAACATGCCAGCTATTTTAGAAAATTAAACATTTGACACATACCCATAGGGGTAGTATAGTGTGATTAATAAATCATTCCAAATGAGGTGAGCGTATGCAATATGATCCAAAAGTGTTGGCACGCATGAAAAAAGTAGAAGGTCAGCTTCGCGGTATTTTACGGATGATGGAAGAAGAAAAGGACTGTAAAGATGTCATTACGCAGCTAAGTGCTGTCAGGTCTGCTGTCGACCGTACAATCGGTGTCATTGTGACGGATAATTTAGTCGAATGTCTTTCAAAAGAAGATGCTGATACTATCGATAAAAATGCTATGGTCAAACAGGCAGTAGATTTACTAGTAAAAAGTCGATAAGGCTTTTTATTTTTAAAATACATTATACCTATAGGGGTAGGGGGACTTTAATTGGAAAAGAAAAGAACAACAATCGTATTATTCAGCGGTGATTACGATAAGGCAATGGCTGCATACATTATCGCTAACGGTGCGTCCGCATATGATCATGAAGTAACAATTTTTCATACCTTTTGGGGTATCAATGCATTACGAAAACAAGAACCGGTAACTGTTAAAAAAGGGTTCCTTGAAAAAATGTTTGCCAAAATGATGCCGCGTGGTGCGGAAAAACTAGGGCTATCAAAAATGCAGATGCTCGGCATGGGGCCAAAAATGATCAAACATGTAATGAATAACCATAACGCTTTAACATTGACACAACTCGTAGAAATGGCGCAGGAACAGGACATTAAGCTTGTGACATGTACGATGACGATGGATTTATTGGGACTGCAAAAAGAAGAATTGCTGGATGGCATTGAATACGCGGGTGTAGCGGCCTATTTAGCGGATGCGGAAGACGGGAACGTAAACCTATTCATATAGGGGGTGACATATGGAAACAATATTATTAATTGCCGTGATTGTGACCTTTTTTGCCTGGCGCATGAAGCCAGTAAAAGGTGTTAAAACCATTTCAATGGCACAGCTAAAAGCAATGATTAACGACAAAGATAAAGTGTTTGTTGATGTACGTACAGCTGCTGAGTATAAAGCACGTAATGTAAAGCAATTTAAAAATATTCCGCTTGGTTCGGACTTGACAAAACTGCCAAAGGATATAGAAATTGTCGTCATTTGTCAGAGCGGCATGCGTTCAAAGCAAGCATGCAATCAACTTAAAAAATTAGGCTATAAACAAGTTACAAATGTTCGTGGCGGTATGAGTGCATATTAAGGAGGAAATCGTGATGAAAACTATTTTACCAAAAGAAGTACAAGAAAAATTAGAAGGCGGTGAAGCGCTTCATTTAATCGACGTTCGTGAAGTAGCGGAAGTAGAGGCAGGTCATATCCCTGGTGTTACCCATATACCATTAGGATTACTGGAATTCCGTATGCACGAGTTAGATAAAAAAATACCGTATATAATGGTTTGCCGTTCTGGTGCACGCAGTGGTCAGGCAACAGCCTTTTTACAGTCACAAGGATTTGATGTGACAAATATGACTGGTGGCATGCTTGAATGGAATGACGAAGTTAAGTAAGTAAAAAATTTTGAAATAAATTATACCCTTACCGGTATACATGGAGGATAACGATGATTAAATCAGACGTACAACTTGATGCAAAAGGTTTAGTTTGCCCGATGCCGATTGTCAAAACGAAAAAAGCGATGAATAATGTTGAAGAAGGGCAAGTGCTGGAAATACAGGCGACAGACAAAGGTTCTGTCGCGGATTTAGCCGCATGGTCGAAAACAGTCGGTCATCAATATATCGGCTCAAATGAAGTAGATGGTGTGTTTTATCACTATATCCGAAAATGTAATCCGGAATTGAGTGAAACAGCAGAAAAAACATTTGAAGCAACGATTTCAAATGAAGATGCCGTGAAACGAGAAGGCTTGATTTTAGATGTCCGTGAAGCAGCAGAATATGCTTTCGGTCATATTCCGGGAGCAAAATCAATTCCTATGGGCGAATTAACAACACGAATAGATGAACTCGATAAAGACGAAACAATTTATGTCATTTGCCGAACAGGCACACGCTCGGATTTGGCAGCTAAACAACTGGCTGAAGCAGGATTTACAAAAGTATACAATGTCTTGCCGGGTATGATGGGTCATGAAGGTGCGTTACAGAAAGAAATAGAGTAATTTTTTTGAAAAAGGTTCTGAAAAAAAATTTATATAAAATTATACCTATGGGGGTAATGATGATGGCAGTAACAGCAAGGACAGCCGCACAAGTTGCGCGCAAAGTAATTGAAAACAAAGAATTGTTTATTTTAGATGTTCGTAATGCAGATGCATTTATGGACTGGAAAATCGAAGGTCATAAGTTTGATCATTTAAATATTCCTTACTTTGAACTGTTGGATGGTGTAGAAGGAATTTTACCGCAAATTCCTAAGAATCAAGAGGTTTTGGTTGTTTGTGCTAAAGAGGGTTCTTCCATCATGATAGCTGAAATGCTTTCGGATGCGGGTCTTGATGTAGGTTACCTTGAAGGTGGCATGAAGTCTTGGTCGATGTACCTTGTGCCGATTAAAGTTGGAGACTTGGATAATGGTGGTGAACTTTATCAGTTCGTACGTTTAGGGAAGGGCTGTCTTTCATACATGGCAATAAATGGCGGGGAAGCAGCGATTATTGATGCAGTACGCTTCACGGATATCTTCACTAACTTCGCAAAAGAAAAAGGCGTCGAGATTAAGCATGTTTTCGATACACATCTGCACGCAGATCACATCTCCGGCGGACGTCATATTGCAGAAAAAACGGGTGCAACGTACTACCTGCCTCCAAAAGACGCAGAAGAAGTCGTTTTCGACTATACAGCACTTGAAGATGATCTAACAGTAAATTTAGGTACATCGCAGATTGAAGTAGGTGCGATGTATTCACCAGGTCACACGATTGGCTCAACATCATTTGTAATTGACGGAAAGTATTTATTAACAGGAGACATCCTGTTCATCGATTCAATCGGACGTCCGGACTTAGCCGGTTTAACGGAGGATTGGGTAGGTGACTTACGCGAAACATTATATAAACGCTACCGTACATTGTCGGAAGATTTAATCGTGTTGCCGGCGCACTTCATGATCATCGATGAACTGAATGAAGATGGAACCGTGGCAAAACGACTAGGTGATTTATTCGCTGAAAACCATGGTTTAAATGTGAAAAATGAAGAACAGTTCCGTTCAATGGTAACGGACAATTTACCACTGCAACCGAATGCTTATCAGGAAATCCGTATCGTGAATATGGGGAAATTGACGCCAAGCGATGAGGAACAGACAGAGATGGAGATCGGTCCAAACCGCTGTGCAGTAAGATAACGATTAAAACATTATTAATATAACATTCTAATTTAAAGTAAAGAGGAAATAAACATGAATATTAAACAAACACTGGATGCTAAAGGTTTAGCTTGCCCAATGCCGATTGTCAAAACTAAAAAGGCGATTGATACTCTGAATTCCGGAGACGTGCTGGAAGTATTAGTGACAGACAAAGGGGCTTTAAATGATTTTACTGCATGGGCAGGAGCTGGAGGCCATTCAATCGTTGAACAAAAAGAAGAAGCAGGTGTCCTGTACTTCTATATTCAAAAAGCATAAAAAATAGCGGGTAGAAAAGACTTCTATCCACTTTCTTTATTCGACAGTGTATTAGCAATGGCATAAATGAATTTTTGAAAGAAGGAAAGCATATGGAAATCGATTTATCATTAATGTATATAACGGTCATCTTTGCACTTGGATTTATCGGATCGTTTCTTTCCGGTATGCTCGGAGTTGGTGGTTCGATCATCAAATATCCGCTACTGCTCTATATTCCACCATTGTTCGGTTTAGTCGCATTTACCGCACATGAAGTTTCCGGTATTAGTGCCGTACAAGTGTTATTCGCATCGCTTGCAGGGGTTTGGGCTTACCGGAAAAGCGGATTGTTAAATAGAGAGCTTATCCTATATATGGGGGTGGCGATATTAATCGGCAGCTTCATTGGCAGTTACGGCTCGGGATTTTTATCTGAAGATGCCGTGAATATTGTGTATGGGCTATTAGCTGTCATTGCCGCGGTGATGATGTTTATACCGAGGAAAACAGTTGAAGATACTACAGAAATTTCATTCAATAAAGCATTGGCGAGTATACTTGCACTCATCGTAGGTATCGGATCAGGCATTGTCGGAGCAGCCGGCGGGTTTTTACTCGTACCGATTATGTTGACAGTGTTAAAAATTCCAACACGTATTACAATCGCGACAAGTTTGGCGATTACATTCATCTCATCAATCGGTGGCAGTGTCGGTAAAGTTATGACAGGCCAGGTCGACTATTGGCCGGCTTTCATTATGATCATTGCAAGTATCATCGCAGCTCCAATTGGTGCAAAAGTCGGTCAGAAAATGAATGTTAAAATACTGCAATGGCTGCTTGCAATCATGATTGGTGCTACAGCTATTAAAATATGGATAGATATTTTACAATAATTAAATTAGGAAAGGGTGAAGCGGCAAGTTGAGCTTCACTCTTTTTTATTACCTTCACATTGGCTCAATACATTTTTACAAATCTAGCATTCCAGATTTACAAAAGAACTTTACAATGAAATCGAATTACAAATTAGCGGTTGCTTAGGAGGATATTTCATTGATGAAGAACAAGAAAAAATGGTTTACTTATGCACTTGCAGGGACAGTAGCAGTATCATCATTTTCGGTTATGCAGTTCAATTCAGAGGCTGAAGCTAAACAGGCGAAAAAGGATCCGACAAATGTCATCATGCTTGTGATGGACGGTTCCAGCAATAATGCGGTATCGTTGGCACGCTGGTACAAAGGCGAGAGTCTCGCAATGGATGAAATTTTAACAGGTGGTGTGACAACACACTCGGCTGAATCAGCGATTACAGACTCTGCACCAGCTGGAACGGCTCTCGCTACGGGTCACAAATCAAATAGCGGGTATGTAGGGGTATTGCCATCCGTAATTGATATGCCAGGTGTTAACGGGAATCCGGACGATGCATTTACACCAGTTGCTAATGTGTTAGAAGGAGCGAAACAACTTGGCAAATCAACAGGAATTGTTTCTACTTCCGAAATTCAACATGCGACACCAGCAAGCTTTTCTTCACATGTAACCTCTCGCAGTAACTATGACGATATCGGTGAGCAGCAATTGTATCAAAATATGGATGTGATACTTGGCGGTGGATATGATTATTTAAAATCAGAAAACCGGAAAGATGGCGAAAATCTAGTTAGTGTGATTGAAGAGAAAGGATATGACCTCATTACGACACGTGATGAGTTATTAACAACTAAATCCGATAAAATTTACGGGAGTTTTGCCGGTAGTTCTTTAGCATATGAACTAGATCGTACGAAAACAAATCCAAATGAGCCTTCGTTAGCAGAAATGACGTCTACAGCGATTAATACGCTGAACAAAGACAAGGATGGGTTCTTCCTTATGATCGAAGGCAGTAAAATCGACTGGGCAGCCCATGCGAATGATCCAATCGGAATGGTTACGGATATTTTGTCATTCGATGATGCGGTAAATGAAGCGCTGAAATTTGCAAAAAAAGATAGAAATACGATGGTTATAGCAGTAACAGACCACGGCAACAGCGGGATTACGATTGGTAATGAAAATACGAGCTCTACATATGACAAAATAAATATTTCCAATTATATTAACCCATTGAAGAAGGCAACGATGACAGTCGAAGGCGCACTCAGCCACTTAAAGCCAGATCGTTCGAATTTAGTGGATGTAGCGAAGCTATACGGACTGGATAATTTAACTGCAGAGGAAACGGCTGCCCTGAACGCAACAGAAACGAAGAAGCTTGCCGGTACATTCGTCAATCTTTTATCAAAACGTGCGGATTTAGGATACACCACTGGAGGACATACAGGCGATGACGTATTCCTGTACTCTTATGGACCAAAACGAATTTCGGGATTAGTTGATAATACCGATTTAGCAAAAGAAATGGCCAGCTTCATGGGGATTAAATTGGATAAATTAACAAAGGATCTTTACACGAACGCAGAAGAAGCGCTGAATGGTAAAGGAATGACGACTTCAATCGACCTATCGGACAAGGAAAACGCGGTACTTGTAGTGAAGAAAGGTTCGACTACGTTTGAAATCCCTGAAAATAAGGACATAATCATTAAAAAAGAAACGGGTAAATCAGGCAAAGTAACAACAAGTGAAATTCAGACAAATACAATCAGTGTATACAATGAAAGCGGATTTTATATTTCAAAAGAAACGATTAAGAATTTGAAGTAAATACTAAAAATATCCTCGCCAGCTCGATTGGTGAGGATTTTTTGTTTGAAGTAGTCGGGGCATTTATTTAAAGGTAAACAATCATTCGATGTCGAAACTAGAAAATAGACTTAACATGGGGGTAAGGGAATGCACGTCGAAACTGAAAGATTATTAATACGGAAATTTAACAGGAACGATTTACAGGCGGTATATGAATATACATCCGATGCCAATGTGATGAAATATATACCTGAAGGGGTTTTTACAGAAAAAATTGCAAAAGAATTTATCGAACAAAATATGGGGGATGAAGCGGAAAAGTTCGCGGTCATATTGAAAGGTGAAAATACTTTAATTGGGCATATGTTTTTCGGTAAATATTTTGGCGACCATACATATGAAATTGGCTGGGTATTCAATCCGAAATTTTATAATAAAGGCTATGCTACTGAAGCGGCTCAAGCAATGTTACAATATGCCTTTGAAGAAATGAAGCTACATAGAGTGATCGCAACTTGCCAGCCACAAAATCCGCCATCGTATCGTGTAATGGAGAAGATCGGCATGAGAGTGGAAGGGTATTTCAAAAAATGCATTCCAAACGGTGATGAGTGGTGGGATGAATATTATTACGCGATTCTGGGTGAAGAGTGGAAGTAAGCTGCATCAAAGAGGGAGAAAAAATTATGGCATATCATACAACTAAGAGAAGAGTAATTTTAGATTTGGCAATCACTTTGGATGGATTGATCGAAGGAAAAAATGGTGAAATAGACTGGTGCATTATGGACCCCGAAATGAACTTTAACGACTTTTTGAATCAAGTTGATACAATTTTTTACGGCAGAAAAAGCTACGACTTATGGGGACAATATATTCCAGAAGAAGGTTGCTCCGAAACCGAAAAAGAAATGTGGGATTTGGTTCATAGTAAACAGAAATATGTGTTTTCCAGAATTCAAAACGGGACCGGTAATGAAGCAATATTTATAAATGATAACATCCGTGAAGAAGTGATTAAAATAAAGAATAAACCTGGAAAAGATATTTGGCTATATGGCGGAGCAAGCCTTATTACAACTTTTATCGATTTAGGGCTTGTTGATGAATTTAGATTATCCATTCATCCAGTCGTATTGGGAGAAGGGAAACCGCTGTTTATCGATATTAAAGAGAGGTTAAATTTAAAAGTAGTGAATACAAGAACATTCTCTTCCGGTGTTGTACAAATCATTTATCATTATGAGGGGAACTAATATCATCGTAAATTACAGGTGACAGGCTTAAATCAGTTAACTGTTGTGCTCCTAAATAGTCTCATTCAATTTCAATAAAGGGGCATAGTATAGAATGGTTAAGGTTTAATTAAAGGCCGATATTTGCTTAACGTTGTATAAGAAAGTAGTATGAAGATAATTACAAATTTTGGAGGGTTTATTTGCAAAATATTGAAAAAAGAGCGCCAAAAAGGGAACATAGTTTAATCAGCTATAGTTCACTTCTAATCGGTATTATTTGTTTCTTTATCGTCTTTGTAACACCGACAAGGTTAGCCCACACTGGGAATTTGACTGGAGATTATATCACCTATGTCATGACATTTATAGGGGTCTTATTGTCACTTGTGGCGCTATCGAAAGAAAAGGAGAAGAAGTTAATTCCCGTTCTCTCTTTAATTCTTTCCTCATCACTCTTTATTTTTTGGCTATTAGCGCTATTCTTATTGTTTACAGGTCTAATGGATTTTGCTCCATAACTTAATTGAAAGGAGCGGTTCTTGTAAAAGAATTCGCGTCTATTTTTATAAAAGGGGATATATTGGTAATCAAACAAATTGCAGTTATATTGTTATCCTTGCTATTGATAAACGGGTGTAATAATAGCGATACTATACGGAATACAGAAATTGAAAAAAGACTCCATTCATCGATATTATGGTATCCGATAATAGTACAAGCAAAACTTATCTAAACACATTTGACGATTTCGAATGGGACAAGGCGTTTTTAGTTCAGCCTTATACGACACAAGCAGATATAGAAAAACAAATCGGCGTTAAATTTACGGATCCAAGCAATATTGATTCAAGAGATGATATTTATCTTTTAGTTTTTGTCGATGAGGGTAAAGCAGTTCAGTATGCGGAAATTGAACGTTTACATACCACTTTTTCTTTAGGAGATAAAGAGTATCTTGAGCCTACAAATGATGTAATCTATATTGAAAGATAATCCATAAAAACGCATTTAAATTATCTATGATAAATAGGTTGCTTTCCAAAAAGAAAGGGTATATGATTTACTACAGTTTTGGATAGTATAAGGAAAGTGTTCTTTTTTCAATTTACTTATTTTGCTTTTTATGTATAATTATAACTAATAATTTATTATTATTAGGGGGAGTGTTAATTTGAAAATTGAAATGAGTATTGACCCAGCCATAGCGGTTAAAGTTATCCATCAAGCGTTCAAGCGTTACGAAACAGATCCACAACCGTCCAGTGCTTTGAATGAAACTGCAGACTCCATTATTACTGAGATAAAACAAGGGACAGAAATGTTCGGGGTATACGATAACGATGAATTAATAGCACTCGTGAAATGTATTTTAAATGAGGAATTCATTTATTTCTCAAGATTGTCTGTGTTACCTAAAAACCAGGGGAAGGGCGTAGCAACTAACTTGGTGAAATACTTAGAAGACTACGCTGTGCAAAATAATATATTTGTTTCAAAATGCAAAGTTCGAAAAAGTGAAAAGAATAATATCGCGCTTTATTCAAAACTAGGATATAAAATCGTGAAGGAAGAAATCATCATTAATAAAAATGGTGATGATTCCAGCACTAACAATGCAAAAGAATCTAACTATTTGAGGAAGATTTGCAGTTGATTATTTTGATCGATTGTTGCAAGCAATATCGCATTAAATTCTACGTTATAAGTTTTGTTTACAGTGCTTTTAAGGGTTTCTTCAGTATAGACGGAATTACTTAACGCCTCATAATTAATCTTTCCCTCTTTAATAATCGTCATTGGATAGGAAAAAGGTTGGGATGTAATTTTGAGATCTGACTTTGTTACAGGCTGATGGTCAGGTGACAGAAAAATTGAAATCTCTCCATCCGGTTCCCATAGTGCTAATGCAATTTTATTGATATCCGAAATACTTTGTTTTCTCATTTCAGATAAAATAACATCTATTGTAATTCTTGCTTTTTTTAAATTCTTTACATTAATTTCTCCATTTTTAACGAGGGGAATTGGTGGAGGCGCTACAAATTCTCTAAACGGGATAAACTTTCTCATTACATATATACAACCTAAATAAAGGACGACTAAAACAGTCATGGAAATTAAGGAACCTTCTAATCCTAGCCCTTCATCTGATAATGGATGGGCAATAATATTGCCAATGAGTATTGCCATAGCATAATCAAGTAAACGAAGTTGGGAAAACGAACGCAATCCCATTATTTTGACTACAAAAAATAAGAAGATAAAGGCGATAATTGCCCTTAATATCCATTGAAATGCAGTGAGAGATTCTTGTGCGTAAAAAAAATCCACTGTGTCACATCCTTCGAACCTAGTGTTGTTTCTATTCTCACCTAAATTTCTGAAATTATTCGAAGGAGGGCCTACACTGTACCGTTTCCACTAAACTAAGAATCCGAAAGGTTATCCTCTGAGCATCCGACTTTCTGGCTTTTTATATAAAACCATACGCAAAGAATAAACCAGCTATAGCCAAGTGACCAACCAGCTATTACATCTGAAGCGAAGTGACGTGCCTCTGTAATTCGAGAAATTCCAATTAGTAAAGTTAAGATAATAGCTGCAATCCAAACAATCAGTGAGGCTTTGTTTAATGTGTAAAGACGGTTTAGTACATATGCAATCGTAAATAAGTACAATAAACCATGAACCGCATGTCCTGAAGGAAAACTAAATGTAGAAAATTGATCTGTTATATCCGGACGCGGCCTTTCAATTATGCGCTTTAATAGTTGATATAACCCGTATCCACCACCTACGGAAAAAATAACAAACCCAATCAATCTATAGTCTTTTTTGCGAATCCAAATAATGATACAAAGAATTATTGCGACAGTAAAAATAAAATTAGTTTCACCTAAATGATGAAACAGAGTAAAGAATTTGTTTCCGTACAATAATTCAAAAGTGCCTTTGTCAAAAGCTTGAATGAAAGCTGTTTCAAACGTTATCCATAATAAACAGAATACAATGAAAGTAAAAATGCCTAAAATGTATGACCACTTTTTTATATTAGTTCCTCCTAACTAAAAAAATTTAGGATAATGCAAAGTAAATATAATTTATTATGGCTATCTGCAAAGAAAAATACATTGAATTAAAAAGAACTCGATTCCGTTTAAACGAAATCGAGTTTTATTTTTGAGTTCACCAATTTGAAGATGCTGCTAAAGACTGCGAGTCGACTAATTCTGGTTATACAATTCCTTATATAAAACATATTTTAACGCAGCAATTTCATCTTCTGACAGTGTACCTTCCATTTCAGAAACTACTTCATCGATACTAATTGAACCGTTTTGCGCCTGCTCCTGAATCGCTAGTAATCGATTAACGCCTACTTTTTTTATTAACAGACGAGTAGCTTCTTCCTTCGTTTGGAAGGGGAGAGAATCGGGATCCGTAGTTGCCGCTTCGTTTACTATTTCCTGTAGCTTCGGATCTTTTGCGATATAGGATTTCACTTCTTCTTTATCTTCATCATTTAAATTAGCTTCTACTTGTTCGACGATTTTTTCGGAAGCAATATTTGTCCCAAAATGCCACACAGCATAACCAGCTGCTCCGAGTAAAACAAGAATAATTACAGTAACAGTTAAAAATTTCTTCATCAAATCACTCCTGACAATTTGAATATAGCACAAACTCTAAAAAACCACGAAGAAAAGATGTTTCCATAAGTTCATTCATTATATATTTTTTTATTAAATTTTCCAACGCGATATTAGATAAGCTCGTTTGAAAAAAGGAAGATTAACTCGAATGATTTAGGGAAAGTTAAAAAATATGAACAAAAAATATAAATTAGACTTTATAACTGGCAGGTTAGCAAAGTCTATCAAGGAGGTTCATATGTCATGGGAAATACAGAGCGAACAGTTTCTGAATTAATGCTCGATCAATTGTATATGTTCGGTGTAAGACGGATATATGGGGTAGTAGGGGATGCGACATTCGGGCTCATCGATGCACTGGCAAAACAGGATAAGATTAAATACATTGCTGTCAAACATGAGTCGACAGCTGCTTTTATGGCATCTGCAGAAGCCAAATTGACTGGTGGTCTTGGTGTGTGTACTGCAACGATGGGTCCAGGTGCAGCAAATCTTATAAATGGTCTTGGTGATGCGCATGCAGATAGAGCGCCTGTACTTGCAATCACCGGTCAGGCCGAAAGCAGTAAGATTGGAACGGAATATCCGCAATATATTGACCAGCAGGAGCTTGTGAAGCCTTTTGCAGCTTATTCTGCAAATCTGGCTAACCCGGATGCGACGATTGAAGTTCTGCAAAAAGCAGCGCGAACATCTCTCGGACAAAGGGTTGTAACCCATATCTCGATACCAAAGGATATTATGATGATGCCTGCAAAGGGTGAGCCGCGTCGATTGCCGGATGTAATTGAAGGTACTTCCAGCTTTACTAATGAAAGTCTGAAACACGCAGCAGACATTATGAGAACAGCGAAGCGACCAATGATTCTGGCTGGATTAGGTGCCACTTCTGTTTCAGCGGATTTGGAAAAACTGGCGGATTTATGGGGAGCCGGCATTTTAACAAGTTTAGGCGGAAAAGGTTTGTTTGATGAATCTTCACCGCTTGTTTTACAAGGGATTGGCGAAGGCGGGAATCCTTATGCTGCTGATGTATTTAAGCAGGCAGATGTAGTACTTCTTGCGGGCACGACTTGGTGGCCGGAAGGGTTTGTGCCAACAGATGCACGAATTATTCAGATCGATCGCCAATTTGATAAGTTTGTAAAAGAAATTCCGACAGAACTAGGAATCATGGGTAAAACAGAAGAAATTATTCCAATTTTAACGGAGAGCCTGCAAGAATTCTCCCGCTCTGAGGACTGGGTAGCCCACTTACAGCAAGCAAAAGATAAATGGGCAGCGCAAAATGAGGAGGAGGGCAATATTAAAGGTTATCCTGTTCATCCTTCCCGAATAATACGTGCCATTGACCGAACAGTAGCACCGGATGCTATTCTCGCACTGGATACAGGAGATAATACAGTATGGACGAATCGTAACTTCAAACAAAAAAATCAATCTGTATTATTTTCCGGTTACTGGCGAACAATGGGCTTTGGTCTTCCAGCAGCAATTGCCGCCAAGCTCATTAAGCCAGAAAAACAAGTAGTGGCGATTGTAGGGGACGGAGGGCTTCAAATGGTGCTTGCAGATTTATTGACAGCAACTCGCTACGAACTTGATATTACGGTCGTTGTCTTGAATAATGAAAGTCTGCAAATGGAGAGGGATAAGCTGAAAGTTGCGAAGAAGGAAGAAGTAGGAGTTGATTTAACTAACCCTGATTTTGTGAAATTGGCAGAAGCTTGCGGTTGGAAAGGATTACGACCTGCTTCAGATAACGAGCTGGACTCTGTGATAGAAGAAGCACTCAATACGAAGGGTCCTACACTGGTGGATATCAGCACAGCACAAGTATTTTTCCCGGAAACAACATAAAAGATGAGCACAATTGATTTAATTGAAGAATAAAGTCTGAAACTGTTTAAAGTAAATCATACAGGGTATTCAAAAAAATGTAACAGTTTTTGTGAAGGAAAATCTGATAAGCAGTTTTAAACCTTACGGAATTTATCCTCGCAATGAATGTACTAACTAGATAGGAGATGATTTTTGATGGGAAACCCAAATCTTAACGATCCACGAAAAAAATTTCATACGGAGAAATTCCCGGATCAAGAACAGAGTACTCCAGCGCTACAAAATGAAATGAGTCCAAAACCTGATTGTGGAGAAAAATCATATAAAGGGCATAATCGTCTGGAAGGACGAAATGCATTAGTTACCGGTGGCGATTCCGGAATTGGCCGTGCTGCCGCGATTGCTTATGCACGCGAAGGAGCAAATGTAGCAATTCAGTTCTTCCCTGGTGAAGAAGAAGACGCAAATGAAGTAAAAGCATTAATCGAAGAAGCGGGTCAAAAAGCCTTGCTGCTACCATATGACTTGCGTGAAGATGGCGCGGCGACAGAAATGGTGAAAAAAACAGTGGAAGCTTTTGGCGGATTGGACACACTCGTCCTGAATGCAGGACAGCAGATTGCACAGCAGACACTAAGCGATTTAACAATCAAACAAGTAGAAGATACGTTCAAAGTAAATGTTATCAGCATGTTTGAAGCCGTTAAAGCTGCTGAAGAACATTTGGAACCGGGAAGTGCGATTATTACAACGACATCGGTTCAATCGTACAATCCATCCACATTTTTAATGGACTATGCTTCTACAAAAGGTGCGATCAGCAACTTTACAGTAAACCTTTCTGGTTACTTTGCTTCTAAAGGGGTACGTGTGAACGGAGTTGCGCCAGGACCGATCTGGACACCGCTACAGTTGGATAATGGACAACCGGACGGCAAAATCCCTGAATTTGGCCAAAATGCACCACTTGGTCGTGCAGGACAGCCGGCAGAGCTTGCCCCAGTATATGTCCTTCTAGCATCCGATGAAGGAAGCTACATTACCGGACAGATTTACGGGGTAACAGGCGGCGAACCAATCGACTTATAATCTTGAAGGGCATCAGAAAAAATTCCCTTCGAACGAAGTGATATATTAAATACAGCAATCTCCTGATTATACAGGAGGTTGCTGTTTTATTTTATTTCAATTTTCTTAACAATTGTTGGAAAATAATACTTATAATAAAATTGCATGTTACAAACCAAATTTTACACCTTACATACAGCTTTTTACGTGTTAGCGCCAATTAAAAAATCTGTAAAAAAGGCGGTGCTATACTACAAATCAAGAGGGAGGACTTATGAAAATTCATTTACATTTTGAGCAGCAACTTTCGGAAATCGAAGTTCATGTTCATGCGCCAGAATATGATGAGCAAGTGGCGCAGCTATTGAAAAAGCTTAATCAAGCAACGAAAAATGATACAATTGCCGGCTACATTGATGGGGATATTCATTTGATTAAAATGCAGGATGTATACAGCATTTACAGCGAGCAAGGGAAAGTTTATATCCAAACGGATGAGCAGGAACTGGAAGTGAAACAAAAGCTGTATGAGCTGGAGGAACGATTTTCAACACAGCTGATACGTGTCAATAAGGCAACACTTGTGCATTTTGAGAAAATTGCTTCGATCCAGTCGAAGGTGCTTGGCAACCCGCAACTTACACTTGAAAATGGGGTTACGATTCCGATAAGCCGCAATTATTTCAAAGCATTAAAAGAGGCATTCGGGTTAGGGGGAAATGGCAAGTGAAAAATTTAATACAAAGTATTTTGATAAGTTTATGTTCATCCTATTTCATCATCATGCTTAACTCTATAAAGTCTCCACATGATTACTGGATGAGTGAAACGATTGTACATCAGTTTTTCTTTGCAGTCATTTTAGGAATTATCATTGCAGTCGCAAATCAACTGTATAAATTGGATTGGTCAATGTTTGTTGTACTTTTAATCCATTATGCAATTACTGTAACCGCAGTCTTTATCATAGGGTATTATGGCAGCTGGTTTGAACTTTATAACGGTAAATCCATCTTTTTATTATACGCTCGTGCTTCGGTTATATATTTCATCGTTTGGCTGTATTATTATACCGATGAAAAGCGTGCAATACGAAAAATGAATAGTCAACTTCAACATCGAGGTGAGTAACATGAAAGTATTGATTGATGTCCAACAGTTAACAAAGCGGTACGGAGGATTCGAAGCCGTAAAAAGGATTAGCTTTTCAGTGCAAAAGGGTGCGCTATTTGCATTTATTGGAAATAATGGTGCGGGTAAATCTACTTCAATTGAAATGTTATGTACGCTTTTAGAGAAAACGAGCGGAACGGTTACAATCGATGGGCATACACTTGGTACACTGAAAGGCAATGAGGCAATTCGCCGAACGATTGGTATTGTATTTCAGGAAAGTATTTTAGATCATCAATTGACGGTGAAGGAAAATATCCTGCATCGTGGCCGTTTTTATCGTTTACCTAAGCCGATATTACAGGAAAATTATGATTTTGTGCAGCAGTACTTACAGCTTGCAGACATCGAGCATAAAAAATACGGTTCGCTTTCAGGCGGGCAGCGTCGTCGAGCAGATATTGCGCGGGCAATAATTCATAAGCCCAAGCTGTTATTTTTAGATGAGCCGACGACAGGACTCGATCCCCTAACACGTCAATTTGTTTGGGATACTATTGAGCGGTTGCGCAAGGAAATAGGCATGACCATATTTTTGACAACACATTATATGGAAGAGGCAGCACATGCAGATGATATTGTCATCATGAAGAATGGGGAAATTATTGCACAAGGATCGCCGAATGAGTTAAAAGCACTTTATGCGAAGGACTTATTACAATTTGTATTAAAGCCGACTGTTGCAATTGAAGATGTTACAGCCATTTTACCAGGGGCCCCTGAAAAGCAGCAAGACGGGTGGAAGGTGCAAGTATCTTCTACAATTTCGACGATTCCAGTTTTAGCACAACTCGAGCCATATATTACATCATTTGAAGTAATTAAAGGTTCGCTCGACCAAGTATTTATTGAAACGAATGTAGCGGGGGAGGAAAACTAATATGCTGATGAGCTTAATTGTTCGTAATAATAAAATCTTCTTCCGAGACAAAATGCTCATCTTTTTCTCATTGCTGTCTGTTTTGATTTCAATCGGGTTATTTATTGTCTTTTTACAGAAGCTGCAAATTGATACAATTAGTCAGGTAATCGAAATGACGCCAGCAGTTGAATTATTTGTAAGTCAATGGATGATTGCTGGTATTTTAACAATGACAGCCATGACATCAACTCTAGCAGTATTTGCTATATTCGTAAGTGATCAGGAATCAAAGCGTACAGCTGATTTTCTTGTTACATCGGCATCCCGGTTTTCAATTCAGCTAAGCTATGTCTTCAGCTCAGTTATGATCGGGTTTATCATGACGTCTATTGCTTTTATTGTATGTGAAATATATTTATTGACGCTTGGTGCAGAGCTGCCGAGTGTATGGAAGTTCTTGCAACTAATGGGCATCATTATGCTTGCCGTGTTGCTGAGCGCAATGATTAATTTAGTGATTGTACTTTTGGCGAAATCAGCAAAAGCATTTTCAACGGTAAATTCCCTGGTTGGTACACTAATTGGCTTCTTATGCGCAGTCTATGTTCCGATGGGGGTGCTGCCGAAAGCAATTCAAACAGTCATACATTTATTTCCTGTTAGTCACGTCGCAGTATTGTTACGTCAACTTATGATGGAAGATTCTTTGCGAACGGTGTTTGGAAATGCGGAAGAGGCAATGGATTCCTATATGCTAACTTACGGAGTTGTTTACGAAATAGGTGGGAGTATTTTAGGGACGCAATCAAGTGTGTTATTTATTTGCAGTTCGATTGTTGGTATAGCTCTCTTTGCAGCTGTTCTATTCCGCCTGCAGCATAAGTGAGGTCTTTCAAATGGAATATGTAACGTCATTTTGGAAAAAACAATTAATAAGCTTTGAGAAAAATGGTTGAAGTTCGGATAAATGATGAAAAAAGAAGTAAACCAAAGTAGGGGTTATGATTGAATTTATAATTGTTCCTAGTCAAACTGAATCACTCTGTTAAAGTAACTTAAATCTTCCCCTTTCAGCTTTGGTTGTTCAAGCAACTACATGAGCAGTAAGTATAAACTCTTACAAACTTATTTTAATATTGGTTTTTGAGTATCTGATTTCCAATCTAAAATAAAGGGAGCTTGTGTTGGGTTTAAATTAGAAGGTAAGTCCTCTTTTGCTATGAAATATAATTCTTTACTTTCATTGTTCATATTTAGCTCGCCCTCATAATTTTTGGTAAAGAGTATAATTTGTACACTGTATACTTGGTCTCCGTTAGGATAAGATGCGAAACCTTTTTTACCAGAGTATAAACCAAATAAAGATAAATCTTTTAACACTAAATTTGTTTCTTCTAAAACTTCTCGCTTTACCGTTTCCTCAAAAGTTTCCCCGATTTCCATAATGCCCCCTGGAATCCCCCAGGTATTGTTATCAGTTCTTCTTTGTAACAAAATACGTCCTAATTCATCTTCAATAATAGCCCCACAGCCTATTGTTAATAAGGTTTCATGTCCGATTAAATTTCTCATTGTTTGTATGTAATCATTCACAAGATAATCCTCCATTAAAACAGTTTTATAAATATACGTTTTTAATAAAGAGAAGTTCCCCATGCATCATTTAATAACAGCTCTTTTCTTAACATTGTAAATGTATAATTCAATCCTCATACAACAATCGGGAGCCATTTTTAATAAGAAGATCGCGTATAAACTTATCTTTTGTTTATTTTAATACTTAAAGGTAAAGTCTTATGCCTTCCTTATACAACAATAGGGCGTTTTCCTTGAATAAGAGAAGGTGATTTTTCTGTTAAAGGCCAGGATGTGGAATAAACCATTCTGTATAATGCTACAAAAAGAGGCTTTGGTAACTTTTCGTATGTAATAACTTTATGCTAATATTAGTTTTAATTTTTTCTTTAAAGGAGTATTTTGTGAAATCTTTAACTTTATTGATTTACGGAACAAATATCCCACCGCATAAGCATTTACACAAATTGGGAAACAAATTTATTTACCATTTCATGAAAGTAAGAAATACAGTAGATTTTACTGCTGAGGAATATTATGAAGTTATCGTCGAAGAGCAATCACTTAATTCGACTCAAAGAAATTATATAACTGCTCCAATCATTCCAATTCATAAAAACTACATGCAAAACCTTTTAAATGTATATGATAATTTAAATGCAACTGTAATTTTATGTACTGAAGAACACGAACATCCATTAGTTCACTTTAATGATATTGAGTATGAAGGATACTGTTATTATGAAATGAATACAGATAATAAAATATTATTTTTTGAGGTAGGAGAGACTAAATATGTGGTTCCACTTTCTAAAAATTCTCCCTCTGAACAATTAATGCTAAATTATATAAAAAATTATATTGATACAATGTACAACTAATAATTAAATCGTATTATAAGAATTAGTCCGATTAACGGATAGATTATGTCTATCAAATTTATAATTCCCCTTTTAAATTTACAATATCAGAATGAAGGATTTAATAATATTCGTTCTTCAACAAACGGGCGCGATTGTTGAAGAAGCGTCCCTTTTCATAATAAACTCCTGGATTGAATATTTTAGAAACGTAAAATAGAATCAAATTAAACGTATAAATTAAATCCCAAAAACCTGTAAAAAGGGTATGGTTTTTTTTTACCTTGCATAGTTTAGTCAAGGAATGCATTACATGGGATAGTATAGGTCTAAGTAGTTACCTTTATTTATGCAGGAATATTAGAGTATTTATTAAGTAATTTATCTAATTCTCGACTACAATTTACTACTTCTGGGTGTGTGAATCCTAAATCGTTAGCTTTTTTATACAAATCTTTTCTTTTTAATTCGATTTTTAGTTTCAATATTGTTCTTAGTGATAAAAACCTCATGCACAAGTTCCTTTCTCTTTATTTAATAATACTTTACAAAAACAACGACTTTTATAATAAGTAAAATTTTATTTGGTTATAGGCTTTTTTATTTTAGCCAAAAATAGGTATGATGTCTAACTTTAAAAGCGTTGTTTTTTAACATCTTTTTGCTTAACATAGTAAATGTAATAATGTGATGCAGTTTTTTTGGACAAAAGGATTTAGAACATTTATACTGTTTTGTGTTCCTTTAATTTACAGCAAAATATGTATTTAATAGTAAGGAAGATTGTTTTAATATGAAACGTTTTAAATTAAAGCTAATAATAGTGTTATCTATAGTATTAGTCATATTCTTTATTGGAATAAGTATGTATACTTCCTATATAAAGATTGAAGATACAGTGGAAGAGGCGATTGCTAACCAAAATCTTGAAACTGCCAAAACCATTGCAAAGGCGATTGACTTGGAAACGTATGAGCGATTTTTAAAAGAACGGAATCGTGATGAAGATTATTGGACAATACGACATTATTTGAACGATGCCCGAGAAAAACTAGGTGTATTATACGTATATACTATGGAAATAGACAATCCTACTACATCGAAAGTTTTAATTGTAGGTTATCCTGAAAACAAGGATAATCCAAATGATTTTCTAATAGGTGAAGCTTGTACAGTACCGGAAGCCCAAGTGAAATTAGCGTATGAAGAAGGAAAGCAATTTGTAACAGAGATCCTAGAAGATACGAAATATGATCATCATTATATAACGGTTGGGACTCCTATTATGAATGGAAAAGGGGAAATCATTAGCTACCTTAGCATTGATATTAGTATGGAGACACTTGACGGGATTAAAGAAACAGTTATTAATAGTAATATTTTTCTATTAGTACTCAGTGGACTTTTTGTTATTATTGTTATTATTTCTTTCTTACTTTTACAAAAGTGGTATCAAAAAGAAGTTGGAACTACGGAGTCTACATATCAAAAGGAAATTAAAACATTAATTGCTTCTGTCTCATCGTTAAGGCACGATTATACTAATCATATCCAAGTTTTACATGGATTTTTGCATATAGGTGAGGTAGATCAAGCGATAAAGTATGTCGATTCTTTGTCTAAAGACATACAGACAATTGAATCCATTAAATTGAATCTTGAGCACCCAGGATTAGCGATATTACTGCAAACAAAAAAATTAACATGTCAAAATCAACAAATTGAAATACAGATAACTGTTGATGATAATCCATTTGATAACATAAAAACGATTGATTTAATCAATATATTATCTAACATCATTGATAATGCGATAGAAGCGACAATGGAGTTGCCAGAGGAACAACGTAAAATTACAGTTAGCTGTAAAGCAGACGAGTTATATTATACGTTCTCGATTACGAATGTTGGGCGAAAGCTACCTGATAAAAATCAAATTTTTAAACAAGGCTACTCAACAAAAAAAGTAGAGAAAGGAAGAGTTAGAGGACAAGGTTTGTTTATAGTTAAGGAAACAATTAATAAATACAATGGAACGATTACACTTGATACAATAAACGAAAAAGAGACAATAGCGATTGTGAAAATCCCTATTAAGTAAATAGTAAAAGGTTTTCAAATGACGTTATAGTTATTCCATTAAAGGGCGTTTTTCTTGAAATTAAGAAAAGTGCTTAAAGGGCCATATTGTTGAATAACACTTTTGACGATAAGAAATACTATTCGAGTTTTTATGCAAATTTATGTACATGCTATTATAAACGCTGATACTTCAACTGTTTATGCAGTATGTCTAGATAACTGTAAAATCAATATTTAAAGCGAAAAGGCACAAACGTTGATTTATGAACTGCTCCCTGTCAAGTAGACAGCGGAAATATTAAAAATGACTTACGCGGCTTGAGCTCTGTATTCTAGAGGGCTCAAGCCGTTTAATGTTTCTTGGTAACGTTCATTGTTATAGAACTTGATGTACGTATCAATGGCCTGCTTTAATGCTTCAAACGACTCGAACTTATATAAATAATACTTCTCTACTTTTAAGGTTCCCCAAAATGCTTCAATCGGACCGTTATCGATGCAACGGCCTACTCTAGACATACTGTGAATCATTTCTGATTGATCCATGATCTGCTTAAATTCTTTCGATGTATATTGATAACCACGATCGCTATGTAAAAGAGGGAATTCCTTCTCTTTTAATGTTCGTATAGCGGGTCTTACTGTCTTAAAAACTAGGTCATTATTATTCGAATGTCCCAATACGTAACTCACAATGGACTTATCATAGAGGTCAATAATCGCACTTAAATAAGCCTTTTTCCCACTACCATATTTAAACTCTGTGACGTCTGTACACCACTTCTGATTCGGTTTTTCTGCAGTGAATTCACGTGCTAATACATTTTCAGCCAAGTAATCCGGCTTTACTTTAGGGTACTTTTTCCGGCGACGTCGAATAACCGCCTCCAAACCGCAAATTTGCATCAGGCGATAAATTCGTTTCTTATTCACTTTCTTTAAACCTTCGGTTTTGCGTTTGCGGTTAATCGTCATCGTAATGCGACGATAGCCGTATATGCCATCTACTTGTGTATATAAATGTTGGATAGACTTCACCAGCTGTTTGTTTTCCAGTTCCTGCGCAGTTGGTTGACGATTTAACCATTTGTAGTAAGCTGCTCGGGATACCTTGGCGATTTTACATAATAAAACGATTGATATTTTTTCATTTTTAGCTAGCTCTTGTATTGCTATATAACGGTTTTGAATACGAATTCTACTTAACGACGCCTCCTTTCGATTTCCTCTAACTTTTTTAAAAGTAAATTTTCTGCACGTAATCTTTGATTTTCACGTTCCATCTCTTGAATTTTTAAGCGTAATTCATCCTCTGGTGTTCTTTCTTGTACTGGTTTTGTGCGACCTCGTTGATCTTGAAGTGCTTCTTCACCATTTTGTTCAAATTTACGTACCCATAGGTAGACTTGTTGGTAGGATACCTCATATTGTGCTGCTGTTTCTTGATAATTTTTGTCGTACGCTAGGCAGGCTTTTACAATTTCAATACGTTCTTCTACTGTTGTTTTTCTCCCTTTAGTCATAGTTTGGATCATTCCTTTACCCGTATCATTTAAATTACTATGACTAGTATAGAATTTTAACCAAGTATTGAAAACTGATAAACTACTAATCCCATATTTAGCTAGGATATCGAACTGGGAGTAGTTTCCTGATAAATAATCTTTAATAGCACGTTGTTTCAATTCTTCTGAATATATCTTATTTTTTACAGGACGTATGAGCGCTTCTACTCCACCATATTTATAAATAGCGCGCCAAACTTGTAGGGTTCTCATATTGACTGAAAACATTGTACATACTTTTTGGAGTGTATAGCCTTCTTCTAAATATTGAAGTGCTAATAATTTTATATCTGGTGAAAACGATTTTTTTGACATGAAAAAACTCCCCATTTGATAAACAGATTTTATTTTTTAATCTGTCTACCTAATGGGGAGCATATCATTACAACATTTGTGCCTTTCTAGAGTCTTCCCAAACTTTGGTTTGAGAACGTCTTATTTATATATTATACATAATTGAGTGCCTTAGTAGTTTTTTTAACAAATCCTTTTATGCTCCTCTATATTAATAATCAGAAAAACAGGGTATATGCTAGGTGTAATACTAGGAGGAGTAATAATGAAACTTGAATTCTTAAAAATTGAAAATATCGTAGAAACAGAGAAAAACATAGTCATTTCCATTCCAGCTGGAGGCATCCAGTTTGGATTTAAAAATAAGATCATTTCTTTAAAGGATCCCTTACGAATTGCTGTAACACATCGGGGCAGATTCCTCAATGTTGTTCGCTACGTCGATTTCGTAGTTTACGATGACCTATCAATATATACGACAGGTGAGATTAAGCGAGAAAGCTTATTTGGGATTGTATCCAATGAAGAAGTGCTAGTAGCCATTTATAAAGCGCTGGAAGAAGGTTGCACGGATGTTCCGTTTTTCAAATCAGTGGATTTTAAAGAAATGTTTAACCGTGAATTTGGTGAGGCATATGAGCAGTCGAGTTAAATTCGAGCTATATATATTATGTAATCTAAACAGGAAGACCCTTGTTGAGGCGAAGGTCTTCTTTTTTATTCTGTACTAAAATGAGGGGGCTTTATTACAAATAAGGTTTGAGTAAACTCGATGACGTAAGTTCGCAAGTTGGATACCACGCTTTTTATATCAATTTAACCAAACACACCTGAACTTTCCAACTTATTGACAACTATTAGCTGGTTTTGTGGAAGTTCAAGCAGCCAAAATACCCCCTATTCAATTGAATAAGGGGTGATGGTTCCCTAAGTGTCTTGTTCTCCTTCACCGTGACGAATAAACACTAACTTCATTTGAACACTGCTTTTAGCTTATTTATCAGTAATTTTGAGTAATTATTCAATTTCCTGCTGTGTTAATTGAAAAAATGCGAACAAAGCGACGTTATTTGGGAATTTCTTTTTATGTAAGGTAGGATACCACATGAATATGACAAACCCTTATTCCATAATTGGGCGCTTTAGTTGAATGATGATTAGATGGTCTCCCTTATTTACACATTGTAATGGTGATCAATTAGTTTCTTTGATAAGAAACGTTTAGCAAATTATTAAAAAATATAGAGGAATTTTAGTGACAAGAAGCTAACTCTTATAGTTAAAACAATTATATTGGAGTGATCACATTGTTAAATTTTTTTGAATATAACTGGCAGGTAAGAGACGAATGGTTTGATTGGTGTTACCAGCTATCGAATGAGGAATTAAAAAAAGAAAGAACTGGTGGAGTAGGGAGTATATTATATACTCTTTTTCACATTATTGATGTTGAATACAGTTGGCTTCGTGGTATTCAAGGAAAAGAAGACATAGTAGTTGAATTTGCTGATTATGATACGCCTGAAAAGGTTAAAGCTCTTTCTGATAGATTGCGAAATGAAATAGCAGAATTCCTAAATAAAGATATAGATGAATTTAAAAATAAAGATGTATCTGTACCTTGGGATGAAGATAAATATACCGTTGAGGAAATATTACACCATATAATTGCCCATGAAATTCATCACATTGGTCAACTCTCTATTTGGTCAAGAGAATTAGAACTCAACCCCGTACCTGCTAACTTTATTGGAAGAAGCTTCAATTCTATTCATTCTTATTGACTAAAGGGGTCTTTAGTTGAAAAACGATATTCAACAATCGGGCGCGAGGCTTCAATTAAAAAATCCCGTTTTGCCGTTAAAAAGCCATATTGTTGAATAAGGTTTTAATGTGGTAATAATTGGTGTGTTATATGGTTAATGCGATATTGTTTAAAGATACTTTAACCGGGCGCAATTCTGCAGAAAAATGCGTCTACGAAATGAAATGGGCCAAGTGCTTAAGGATAAAGTATAAATTTTAGGGGGGATTTTATGTTTATAGTAAATGTAGAAGGGGCAATTCGACGCAATGAGAAATGGCTTTTAATCCGCAGAAGTGAAAAGGAGGAGCATGCTGGTGGAGGTCTCTCATTAGTAGGAGGAAAGTGTGAAATTGAAGGTGATTCGTCTGATATTCTGGAAAGAACATTAAAACGAGAAGTTTTTGAAGAAGTAGGTAGCGAAATTACAGGCATTAAATATGTAAATAGCTCCTCCTTCGTGACAGAATCAGGGATAAATGTAATCGATATCGTTTTCCTATGTCATCATAAATCTGGAGAACCATATGCTAAAAGTACTGAAGAAGTGGATGATGTTATTTGGATGACTACATCAGAGATTCTTGCACATAAGGAACTACCTTTATTTCTAAAAGAAAACATTAAACTTGCAGAGAAAGTACTACAAGATAATTTGCAGGTGAGATATTAGGTATACATTTTCCACAATAGTATGATATGAGATTTGAATAATAATTAAAAACTTATGTTTTCAGATAGAGGGTAATAGCTGCAGTCTAGGAACGATCTTCAACAATCAGGTGCTTTTCTTGAATAAGGATTGCTTCACTTTTCATTAATGGGCTATCTATAAATCAAGAAAGGAATATTCAACAAAAAACTCTATATAACAATATAAATGCGGACAGATTACTCTGTCCGTTTTTATTTTTTCTATAAAGTTAGAATGTTTAAAAAACTATTTACAACATTATATAACGGTGATATTATTTTTTTAGTAGTAATAAATATTACATTATCTAAATTAGTTGTTATTTTTACTACACTTAAGATTAAATTTTTTAGTTACTTTTGAAACCGCTATCATTCGTTTTGGAAGAAATGATAGTTTGAAGAATTAAAATTATATTAATATAAGGGAGTGTTTGCATGAGTTATACAGTACCGCTTTTGTCTAATGAAGTTATTTTAAGGGCCAAAAAGTTAAATTCAACTTTAATATCAGATGCACAAGGTTGTACAGGTTCAATGGATTACAAAGTTAAACCAGTTTCATGGGGCATGAAAGTAGTTGGAACGGCTTTAACAGTTGATTTGAGAGCAGGAGATAATCTTTTCCTACATCAAGGGATTTACTGTGGAGGTGAGGGGTACGTGCTTGTCGCAGATGGAAAAGGACATACAGAAAATGCTTATCTGGGTGAATTAATGGCTGGAGCTGCTAAAGCAATTGGCCTTGAGGGAATTGTCATTGATGGACTTGTACGTGATAAAGAAATGTTGAATGAAATTGGACTTCCAATTTTTGCGAAAGGATTCATTCCTAATGGACCATTTAAAGACGGTCCTGGTGCTATCAATATACCAATTTCCTGTGCTGGAGTTACCGTTTTTCCAGGGGATTTAATTGTCGGTGATGACGATGGTGTAGTTGTTGTCCCGAATGAAAAAATTGAAAGCGTACTCGTAAAAGCGGAAGCAAAGCTTCAATATGAGGAAAAGCGGATGCAGACAATTGCTAACTTTGAAGAGAACCGAAAACAAGGAAAGACAGATAAGAACAGTATAGCCCCTGAATGGTTAGCTAAAAAAATTAAAGAATTTGAATTTTAAAGGAGTAGAAGTGAATATGCATTTAGGTTTTATTGGATTTGGGGAGGCTGCTTTTGAATTAGCATCTGGTTTAAATGAGCAAGGGATACAAAAAATGTTGGCTTATGATCCACTCTGGAACGTACCGGAATATAGCGAACTTATTCGGACTCGGGCTAAAATATCAAACGTTACAATCGTGACATCGTTTGATGAGGTATTTAAAGAATTAGAAGTTGTCATTGTTGCAGTACCTGCTGATAAAGCGCTTGAAGTAAGTGGACAATTAATGTCACATGTAAATAATAACCTTGTTTATATAGATGTTTCAGCAGCAAACCCGAATATCAAAAAACAGATAGCATCTAATATTTGCACGTCTGGCGGGAAATTTGTAGATGCTGCGATGATGGGACCGTTACCAGTTTATAAACATAAAGTACCTATTCTTGCTAGTGGTGATGGATCTGATGTCTTTATTGAAATGATGTCTGGCTATGGTATGAATATTGAGAAGGTTAGTGAAATACCTGGTGAAGCTACTGCTGCAAAACTAATCCGGAGCATCTATATGAAGGGTGTAGTTGGTCTTTATATTGAATTGTTAGAAGCTGCACATCATTTTAATGTAGAGAACCTTGTCATTAATTCACTGAGTGAAACAATCAATGGAAGAACATTTGAAGAAACAATGAATCGCCTTGTTACGGGTACTGCACTTCATGCCGTTCGACGTTCTATTGAACTTGGAGGGACAATTGATATGTTAGAATCAGCTGAGATTGATTCCTCGATGTCGAAAGCAGCAAAAGCGAAAATAGAAAAGCTTGCTTTATTAAATTTAAAAGAGAAGTATCATGGTAAAAAGCCAGAACAATGGCAGCAGGTTATTGAAGCATTTAAAGTTACAACATAAAAATAGCGCGATTAATATTTCCGCTCAATAATCTTATAATTTTACAAGGGGTGTTAGTATGGGTGTAGGGATTTGGGCATTGCTAGTATTTATTGGGATAATTGTTTTTTGGAACCTGGTACTTAAACGTAATATTGCAGAGGCAATGTTAGCAGGGTTTATTGCAACTTCTTTGTTTGGGGGAACACAATTTTTCGATTTAATTTGGAGTGGACTTGTATTTGCATCTACAAATGAAGTTTTATATGCATCTGTTGCGTTTGTTTTTATGGCGTATGTCATTGATCATACAGCAATTATTACCAAACTAGTGAAAATACTAAACTCTTTACTTGGTCGTCTTCCTGGTGGTGGTGCATACGTTGACACAATCGCATCGGCAGTAATGGGAACGCTTGCAGGGTCGAACTCGGGCAATACGGCTACGACAGGTTCCATTACTGCACCGTGGATGGTGGAGTCTAATTTTTCACGTGAAAGAACAGCAACTATTGTAGCCGGCAATGGGGGCCTAGGTGCAGCATTGCCACCTAGTGCTTCAATGTTCATCATGCTTGGATTCGCACCTATTGCAGCTGTTGTTTCAGAGGGGGACTTGTATGTAGCATTGTTTATTTCAGGAGTTTATCAAGTTATTTATCGAGTGTTCCTTATCATGTATTTTGTTAAGCGTGACAATATTAAAGCGATTTCACCAGAGTTTATCCAGCCTTTAAAAGAAGCGTTTCGAACAGGGTGGAAGTCAACATTAATTTTCTTTGGGGCATTAATTCCGATTGTCGTAACGATTGGTCCCCTTGCAGAAAGTTTTATGAATAATCCAAATATCGGGGAAGACGCTATGGAAAGTATCTCACTAATCACGTGGATACCGATACTAATTATCTTAATTAGTGTAATGGTAGGATGGAAGAGTTTACCCAAAACTGCATCTGGTTGGTCAGATTTTTTAAATAAAGCAATACCTCGCTTTTCAACAATCGGTGCATTGCTTGTCTTTGCTTACGCATCTAGCCAGGTACTAACAGATCTCGGTCTTCCTGATGATTTAACAACTTTAATGGGATCTATCGCAATTTCTAAGTGGCTAATGGTACTGTTAATTTCGCTTCTTTTTGCACTTGTTGCAGGTCCTTTGTCATCAACAGCTACTTTAACTGCAATTGGAATGGTTGCTTTTTCGGCAATGGTGTCAGCTGGTGTTGATCCGTTGCTTGCAGTAGTGGCAATTCTTGTTTTTGCATCTACAGAAGGTGCATCACCTCCGGCTTCCGGATCAATATTTATCGCAGCTTCGCTGGCAGGTGCTAATCCCGAAAAAACATTTGTTCCGCTAGTGGTATACTATGTTATTCCTATTTTATTGATTGGTTATCTGATTGCTATGAATATATTACCAGTATTTGTATAAAGGAGAGTTGAGAAATATGAGAAATATTATCGTCTTTTTATTTAAAACTTGTCTTTTGATGTTTATCATCGGTGGAACTTGTCTTGTCCTTGGTCAGTCGGCTGGTATTTTGTTTCAAAAGGGCGATTGGATAATAAAATCTTGGGAAATATTTGCGAATCCGACTTTCATAATTAGCGCAATAGCAGGTATTTTCGGTTTCATTCTTGGTTATTTTCCTAATGAAAAAGAGGAGAAAGCGAAAGTATATTCTTCAGGTGAGGTCAATGAGGAATTAGAGCTTGTTCGCTAAATTAAAGCAGGCAGACGATTTATATTGGTCTGTCTGCTTTTACTTTTCACATTAGATTTAAGTCGAAGGGTTGAGTCTATTTGAAGAAGGTTCAGGAAAATTGATTAACTACTTTAGTGGGAAAGGGCAAATAATAGCAATTGTTCTATTCCCTGGGGTTTGTAGGACTGCTTTCATTAAAAGCAGCATCTTCTACAGTTGGGATGCCGAGATTTTTTATGTATGTATGGGAGGAATATCTTTGATCGATTGATGTATCCGGCAAGTTTCTTTTTTACAAGAAAGGGAAAACGTGATAATATTTTCTCAAATAAAACAAGGTGGAAAATTTATCACAGTAACAACATGTCTGGAGAGATATTATGGAAAATCCGATTCTGAAATTACAGCAAAAGATTGGTGCATTAACAGAAACACAAAGAAAAGTGGCCGACTATATTATTAAACATCCACTTGATGTAGCCTTTTTGACGGTAGATCAACTTGCAGGTGTAGTAAAAACTAGTACTACAACTATAATGAGGTTAACATTTAATTTGGGCTATTCAGGTTATACTGAATTTCAAAAAGGTCTTCAAGAAAATTTGAGAAACCAAGCTGCTCCTCAAACAAGACTAGAAGCAAATATAAAAGGAATCGAAGACAACGATCTGTGGGGTAGATATGCAGAAACACAGATTAGAAATATTCAAAACTCTATTGATTTAATTTCACACGATACGCTCGAGCATACGCAAAAAATGATTTTGTCAGCAAATCGGATTATTTGTACGAGTGTAAGGAGTGGTTTACCCGTTGCACAATACTTAACACATGGACTAAATCGACTTTTTGGCAATGCTAGTCTTGTTGTGGCTGATCTAAGTGATTGGGTGGATAATGTTGTCGATATGGATGAAAATGATTTAGTGATTGCTATTAGCTTCCCGCGTTATGCCCGGAGAATTATTGATTTAGCCAGGACAGCTAAAACAAGTGGTGTAAAAATCATTTCCATTACTGATAGTTACTCATCGCCAATTGCGTCGCATTCAGACATAATCTTGCCATGTAACTCAAGTAGTATCGCTTTTCATAATTCAGCTGTTTCAGCAATGTTTGTGGCAGATTATATAATCAGCGCTCTAGCAATTAAATATCCTGACCAAACAAAAAAACGACTTGATAAAGTAAACGCAATCTTGACAGATATCAATTATCACTCAGTGAACTGACGTGAGGAAAGACAAGTTTAATATTTTGCTGTCTGTTATATTGTGAAATATTGTTGAATAACATTCTTGTACATTACAACGAATGGGTGATTCAGTGGTTAATGATGTCCCTGGACCATTTATCAAGGTTATTTCAATTAGTTGTCCTATTAAGTAAATAATCTTATGCTGCTATGGTGGCATTGTCATCACCCCTTTCTATAACAGCTAAATTAAAAAAGCTTCTATCTTTTATTACTTAGTAATTTAAGATAGAGGCTTTTTTTATGAAATTATAGATCATTTTTTTATTTATGACACGGCATTAGGCGAACATGGCCAAAAAATAATGTTGCTGAATTTCCATTATCCAATAAATAAAATTACAGCAAGATGTGGAAAGCCCTACATACTCTTTTGATGTTATTTTAAATTAACAGTAATAAAAAATATTTGGATGGAGGCAAATAATTAAAAATTAACAATCTGAATCAATTGGATGTTTTTTTATTGGTACGTAAAGATGATAAGAAGAATCAAGCTGATGAACGTTTTCAAAAACTTGAATCATTTCAATGCTGGACTCCTCTGCTTCTTGTTTGGAAATCTTTAAAAATCTAGCAAAGTCAGTAGTAAGAACGTCCCCTATGTCGAGGATGTCACCTAAATACTTAAACTTAGCACAAAATATTGTTGGTATATCATCTGTAAAATAATAAGGTTTATTAATCTGGATATCGTATGGAATTCCGAATAAAACATTAAACTGTGTTGAGTTTGGCTGACAATTTGAGTAAATGACATAGCACGGACTATTAATAGTTCGATTAATACTATCTAAGAGCATTTTCGAATGCGATCGAATTTTCAGCTTGTAATTTTCAGTTGCTAAATCAACTGAAAATGCGATTCCGCAAATTCGCATTTCTTCGAATTCAGTTAAGGTAAAATCGGTGACTATATCACCATTTATGTTTTTAATCGGTTTCTTTACAACGAAAGGAATAGGCGATACATTGATCGTCGACAAATTTTCATTCAGTTTGCTAGGAGCTATCCCATATTGTCTTTTGAAGGCACGAGTGAAAGACGATGGAGTTCCGAAGTTAAGCCGGTATGCAATGTCTGTTAGAGATACTTTTTCATTTAGAATTAGATTAATGGACTTATTTAATCTTCTAGAAAGTAAATAGTTATTAAAAGAGTAACCAGTCATTGCGGAAAAAAGTCTATGAAAATAGAATTTCGAAATATTGAAGTGATTTGATACAGTCTCTAATGATATAGATTCTTCTGTATTCTCTTCAATATAGTCTAATGCATTTTTAATTAGATCATAATGTTCCACGATATCACTTCTTTCTTATTTCATATCAATTAGTAAACTATATGAATTTTAAAAAATAATAATTCGTTTTTACAAGGAGGATTACGAATGTCAAAAAAATTTGAAGTGAAGGAAAATGAATTGAATATTGCAGGAAGGAATTTTAAAAAAGTTGCAGGATTATTTTCAGTTTTGGCAGGAGCTTTATACACAGTGATTCAATTCATCCATCCACCTGAAATTTTAACATCTGTTTCTTTAAGTTCCTGGCAGATCGTTGCCTGTTTAAGCATTCTTATGTCTCTATCCTTTATAATAGGTAATATTGGAATTTACATGAAACAAGTTGAAGTAGTAGGGTGGATTGGTTTAATAGGATTTATCTTTTTTAATTTGTTTTGGTTAATTTCAATGACTTTTAGTATCATTGAAGCATTTGTTTATCCGCTGCTTATAAATGAAGCACCTAAGTTTGTAGAGGGTATGTTAGGACTCTTTGGCGAGAATAATTCGGAGATTAATTTGGGAGTTTTTACGATATTGGTCCCCATTGCTGGAATATTATATATGCTTGGCGGCTTACTTCTAGGAATTGCAATGTATCGTGCTAAAGTATTTCCACGCTTCGCGGGTATATTACTTTCATTTGCTGCTGTCGTAACTTTAGCTACTGCAATCATTCCTCACCCTTATGATCGAATATTAGCATTACCGATGGGAGCAGTTTTCGTTTGGCTAGGGTATATACTTTGGTTTGACACAAACAGCATATTAGAAACAAATAAAATATAAGTGTTACCTCATACATTCGGCACATTTGTTGTTCAATAATCGGGCACAATTCTAGAAAAAGTATTGCGCTTTCTTTAGCTTAAGGGCCAGATTGTTAAAGATCATTCTTTTGTGAAAACGCTAGGTTAACTTAAAAGGCACTAAATGAACCGATTCGTTTAGTGCCTTTCTAGATAATAAAATGTTTACTTTTAGGAATAGTTTATTACTGGATTAATAAAATTGAAAAAGGAAGAAAAAAGAGGTGATTTTATTTTAGAAAAACTCAGGAAAATTAATATGAAAACTGCTGTATTTATGGGAATTATTTTTTACTCTATGACTATCTTGATCCACTTTCTTATTATAAGCAAAAGTATTCCATTCACATGGGTTAATGGTGGAAGGTCTGATTCTTTTGCTGAACAGCTACCAATAACTGTTATAAATCTCGTTATTTCTACTATTGGATTAGTTTTTACGTTAATTGTTGGTAGAATTAAAATATATAAATACAAAAGAGGAATAACTTTCATATGTTGGTTTTTTGTTGTACTTTGGTCATTTGGATTTATACAACAATTGTATGGGACAATTTTTGAAAAAATGGTTTGCTCGTTAATATTGCTTATTGGCGTTATCTCGAACTTGCGTATGGCGATTGAAAAAAATTGAACTACTTAATTGATATGCATTAGTTTTCTTAACTTTATTAGCTACAGTATTAAAAGATCGTTTTACAATAAATACAAAAGCAATTAATTTGCAATAGAATATTAGTGGGGGTGTTTAAATAAGATAAAAGTTATTAATAATACAAAATGTGTAAAGTCTCATATAAACAATGTTTTACTAAAAAATCGGTAAACGCTGCAGCAACAATGTTTACCGATTTTCCTTAATCTCTAAACTTTAATTCCGGAATATTATTTTTATTATATTGTATATTTTACTCATTTTTAATTACTTATCTTTTTAATAATCGTATATGTACATACTGCCATTACAAATGCTAAGTACAAAATTGAGGTTCCTATAAAACCTAAATAGGAACTTCCGTTTTTGGGTGAACCAGAACTAAAAATACTTGAGAAAAATGTACATAAGATAAGCCCTATTAGCAATGTTCCAATCCCGATACCTAATGATTTCAAAATATTCGCCTCTTTTTTTAATTGGATTGTATATGCTTTTTGAATATGAATAATTTTACTTACCTAATACTATACAATATTGTTCTTTATAGTTTTCGTCGTTCCAATCGTACATCTGGATCAGATGATTGAGAGATAATTCGTTATAATTAAACCTACTGTACGGTATATTTAGTTCATTATCATCATGACCAATCCATACTCGCCATAGTTCAATTATCTGTTATTCTCTAATATTGTCTTTTAAGTAATCCAATAATTGCTTTACCCTTAATTCTGAATAACGGAAATTCACTTCATATATAAATGGATAGCCTGTATATTCACTTACGTTATAATAACAGTCTTTATTGATGACTAACTCATTTAAATCCTCTTCATTTTCAACAAATAAGACTTGGGCAATCGGGTCCATCTTCTCCCAAGGAACCAATTCATGCGGTGTTATTTCTAATTCAATTGCTTCTTTGACCGTAATATATTTTGCTTTGGATTCTATTTCTGGCATTTCAAGATTTGATGCTATAAATGAACAATAGCTCATTGAATTACCTCCAAAATTCGTTGTGACATAAGGTAGAAAGCTAAATTTATTATTTAATTTTAATGCTATAATAGCGCATTGCTGTCGGCACACCTTCCATATCGAAGACGCCATTCATAATTAAGCGAATGACACGATGTTCGATAAAGCGGTCGCCAATATATTGATTTAAATGGCCCATTACTTCGCCTATAATTCTGGCTGTTTTTATAAAGTCATTTTGTTTTTTCTTTTCCTCAAAATTTCTCACCGTATCCACGATGTACGCATCGTAGTAATTTTCTGAAACACTTACGATTTCGTTATTTTCCCATATGCGTAAAACTTCTTTTTCAACGCACAGTTGTAGCCATTGTTGTTCGAATGTTTTACGTTCTGTTTGTGTGAGTACATGACTATTTTTATTATTTACATATATTTGCTTTAATTGCTTCGCAGAAATTTCACCCATATGTCGTGGGGTAAATTCAATTTCAGCTCGATCAAAATGCATTTTATAAGCTTCATTGATATTGATCATCACAATTTCGTTTGTTTTTTCTTTTAATATATAGAGCATTAATCGTAAGGCGGTTTGCTCATGTGCATTTTCTCCAGTCCAAATAATAATTTTATGATGGCTTGGAATTTGCTCGAGCGCTAATATGTTTTTATTAAAGTTGTCTTCGTAAGCAAATAGCACTTCATCATCCATACTTATATGAGTACGCAACCAGTTGTAGCGATTATTGATACCTTCTGACGTATGTAAGTTCCAAATAGGACCTATCGAAAATATATCTGAGATGTTAATGATGTTTTCATGTTGTATTAAATCTGACTTTTTTAAAGCGACCCTTAAACTACCAGCGGGTGAATCACCAAAGACAAGATGAGTTGTGTGAAATTGTGTTTGTAGGTTACTTTCTTGATTATTTTTATACGCTAACAGGTCGGTATATGTATTTTTTACATCTAAAAAGAATTGCTGCTCTGAATAGCCTTTTCTCTCCTCAACTAATTGCATACGCAAAAAGACTTGAAGTAATAATGATTTTAATTCTGTATCATCCAAATGATTAATCATTTCTTTCATTTCATCAGACAATTAAAAAACCTCCTTTTTTCAATTTTACCATTATCTAATTAAGGGAAGGGGCCTTCATTTCATTAAAGCGCATATTATCGAATATAAAATCAAAATTGAATAAAATTGAAGGAATAATATACATATAGTTCTCAATCTTCTAAAATGGAAATATAAGGGGTTGAATTGGTTGAAGAATTTAATATTTAGCGCAGCATTGGTTTTTAGTATTGGGTTAGTAGGATGTAGTGAAAAAACCTCCGATGAAGAAGCTTTAATAAAGGAAGCTTCAAACAAAGAAACTTTACCATTAGGTGATAATGAAGATGGAAAAGTTTCTAAAGAAGTGTATAAACAAATTAAGGTCGGTATGACTTCCGAAGAGGTATTTAATATTATTGGATCAAAGGGAACAGTAGTTTCATTAAGTGACTCAGATGATGATTCGCATAATACGGCTATATATAAATTTGAAACAGATAGTGAATCTTCGGTTTCTGAGATGACATTCGTGGGAGATAAACTGAGTTATAAAGCACAACTAGGGCTAGAAACATCTGAAATTAAAATAAACCTTGGGCAATTAAATAAGCTAGAAAAAGGGATTTCAAAGGAGGAAGCATTTAAGATTCTTGGTGGTAAAGGTGCACTCATTGCTGAATCTGACATTTTAGAAATATACAGTTATAATAATTCAACTTCAGATGCCGATGTAACGGTAGTGTTTATTGAGGATAAATTTAAGTCAACTGGTGAACTAAAAAGCTCTTTGTAAGGTCGTGATACATAATATAAAGTGCTTTATTCTATTAAGAATGGTTTCAGGAATATCATTTTGGTTTGTGTAGAATTATGTAATTTCTAAAATATTTAATCAAAAGGCGGAGTGGAATTCTATGAAGTTAGTTTGTGAGTCCGAGAAATTAGATGATTACTTAATCGAAATAAATGAAGTTAATTATTCTCACCCTTTAATTAAAGCAAAAGCGGAGGAACTTTTTACCGACTTTCAAACGGATATAGAAAAAACAAAATTAGCTTTTGAATTTGTTCGGGATACAATTTCTCATTCATGGGATATTCAAGGGAAGCGAGTTACTTGTAAAGCCTCAGAAGTCTTAAAGTATAAAGAAGGAATTTGCTATGCTAAATCAAACCTTCTAGCGTCACTATTGCGATCACAAGGAATACCAACAGGATTCTGTTATCAGCGATTGATGTTATTTGACACCCCGGAAAAAGGGTATTCGCTTCATGCGTTAAATGCTGTTTATTTAAAAGCTCTAAATAAATGAATACGATTAGATGCTCGAGGAAATAAACTTGGTGATGATGCTCAATTTTCATTAGAAGAAGAAAAATTAGCTTTTTCAGTTAATGAGAAATTTGATGAAAAGGACTACCCTGTTATTTTTGTAAAGCCTAATTTAAAAACTATAACTGTTTTAAGAGAGCATACAGATAGGGCGCTTTCTTTAAATAAGGAAGGGGTCCTTTTTCATTTAAAGGGCATATTGTGGAAAAACGTATGAGTAACTAGGGGAATTTCACGATATTAAAAATTTAAGTATCTTCAGGCCAGGTGTTCAGTTAATCTGATGGATGGTACTATATAGTGTAATTTTAAGATTTAGTCATTGACCGTAAAAGAGGAAAATCATTTAGAAACTACTATAATTTATCTCTGGGGTGAAAAAAGTGGAATTAATAAAATCATCAGAAATGAAAAATGCATTTATAAATTTTTTTAATATATATGCCCATGAACTTTCAAAATATAATCCTTGGCTTGGGACGCAGATTGATAGCCAAGGTAATTATTTATCGGAGCAAGTTGAACAACTTATAGGTGATGGGAATCTGAATTCATTTTGTATAACTGAGAATAAGAAACCCATAGGATTTGTTGTATTTTCCCATTCTGATAGTAATGAAGAAAATGTGTGTTCCATTGATGAAATCTTCTTAATTGAAACAAACAGAGGAAGAGGAATATGTGAAAGCATATGTAAAGAGTTTTGGAGTAAGAATAGAGGAGTTTGCACATTGCATGTATTAAAAGCAAACCGTCCGTCAGTAACATATTGGGAAAAACTGATTTCTAGATGCGGATATACTTACGAAAAGTTAGAAGAAAATGAACAGATGTGGTGTTATGAAATTAGACTTGACTCAGGTGGAGAATTTTAAGCTGATAAATTCTAACGGGTCATGTTGAATAACCAGATTGTGAACTAACCAGCAGTTTTGAAGAAGGAATTATCCAACTTAGCGAAGAATGTTATTGCTTTGGAGGGAAAATGATTATGAATGATTTATTTATAATAGACTGCGGTGAAATTTTATTAAGAGAGTTTAGAATAGAAGATGTAGATGCTATTTATGAACTGACTTCACAACCCGAAGTTTATGAGTTTTTGCCGGATTGGCGTTCGACTAGGGAACAAAGGTTAGACTGGGTTACAAATTATGAGATTCCGGAAAATAAAGAGTTTTTAGCTAATGTTCCAAGCATAGGTGAAAGGTGGCTGAAGTTGGGAATTGTTTTAAAAGAAACTGACGAATTTATTGGTTTCTGTAATACAGGTATTAAAGAGGAACTAAGTGGACCGAATAGAGAAGTTGCTTACTCTATTTCTAAGCATTTTAGAAACAAGGGGTACACAACCCAAGCAGTAAATGGGTTAATAAATTACTTATTTAAAAACACCGATGTTGAACAATTAAATGCTGTAGTTCTTCCGCGTAATGTAGCTTCAAATAAAGTATTAGATAAATGTGGCTTTCAACTTAGTGGGAATATTAAGATAGAAGATCAATTATATTATCATTACACGTTACTAAAAAGTGAATTTAATAAGATTAACTAACCCGCTAATAATTCGCTGGTATTCAATAATAGGGCGCAATTCTATAACAAGGAATTGTGTCTTTTTTAGTCTCCATCTAAAAAATAGTATTACTAATTTGAACTATTTTTATCGAAAATGAACAGAGACATTGTGAATCATTAAAATAGGTAAGAGCTATCCACAAAAGATTGTAGGATAGCTCTTACAATTTTTTTGTATTGCAAAAATTAAGAGTGTAAATTCCTTTTTAAGCGACTCTTAAAGCTAACTGAGCTAATAATTGGATGGCTGCTTGAACTACTACGTCAATTTGAACTTCTGTTTGTCTTACAGTGATTGCATCAGAGTCAATAATAGTAACGTTTTGAGTTTCGGTTTGAGTAACTGCTAAATTTTGAGCTATGCTTTGAAGATTGCTTACATCAGCATTCTCATTCGTGCCTAAAACTACAATGGCAGCTTCGATAGCAGCTTGTAGGGCAGCTTGAACTACCACAAGACCTTGTACTTCCGTTTGAGTTACGTCAACAGTATGAGAATTTTGAATCAATAACCCTTGATTTTGAGTTTGAATTACTTCTAGATTATCTTCAGTGTTTTGGTTTCCAGTAACCGGCATAAATAATCATCTCCTTTCGAGTTTATTTGGTATTACGTCACTAGATTATGCTTTAGTTGAAAAAGACTGTGGACGAATATCTTAGGTAACTCTGAATTTATTCAAATGGTGTTTAGCCTATTAGCTGATTAACTAGCTGCTTGAAATAATCTAGGCATTTATTTTATTAGAAGAGTGTCTATATAGGTTTATGTTTAAAATTTTTTAAAAGGAGACAAATTAAATAATATTCTTTAGAGAGAATGTTAAAAAAAGGCAGTTTAGGGGACTTTTTTGTATACCGCGAATTATTGTATTGAAGTAAAAATATAGCTATTATGGAAATATATATGTATATTAAGAAATCATACTTTGAGAGTATACAAGAAGGAGTTACTTAAATGAAAATCATACAATTAACACCTCAATTATTAAATGATAATAAAGATAACAGTCATATTTATTTATATAATATGATTCACCCTACGATCAATTCGAATAGTTGGATGAATCAATGGCAAGATATTGAATCACGTTTTCAACTTTTTAAATTCTTAGACCTGCCAATAGAGGATATACTTGCTCACAGTTGGAATGAGGAATTTATTGAACAGGTTGTTAATGAAACGGTCCAACTTGTTAAACAGCATATTGAACTTGATGATAATTTACAAATCACAATTGTACCTGCACTTCCTTTTCCTTGGTTTTTGAATATAGATCAATCGATTTGGACAAATGGATTTACGAATAGTAGTCAGAGCATTTGGATTGCTATTCCTGCTGATCCGGACATATCATTCTTACGCTATTTATTAGCACACGAGCTACATCATGCAGCACCGCAAAATCCCATTTATAAGTTAACACTTGATCAATTCCCACTTAAAGATTGGTACAAAATGGAGGGGACAGCTGAATATTTTAGCTTGCAACTATTCGAAGATAAACGCTGGTGGAAAGAAAGTTTTACTTTAGAAGTAGAAGAAAATTATATTGCAGAAGCAAAAAGATTTTTAAATACAGATGATAATGCAATTAAAGGACCACTTTGCTTTGGAAGCGTAAAGCTACAAATTCCTTTTATGGCTGGTTATTCGTTTGCCTACTATGCTGTAAAGGATTATATAAAACGTTATCCAATTGAAAATTTAAATCAACTATTTGAGATTAATCCGGAAGAGCTTGTTATGACATATAAGTTACATAGCACAAAAAATTAAATTAAATTGCACTATCTCTTCAACTATTGGGCACTTTCATTGAATAAGGAAGGGCTCTTTTTTACATTTGAGAACTTGTGAAAAAAAATTTAAAGGATCCTACCAAACGATGTTGCGGGAACAAAATAAAATAAAAAAAGTCTCCAATAAAAGGAATTATTTAACCTATCCTCAAAATAAAAAAGGGGTGTATGGTATGACTGCTAACTCAACAATAAAAGGGGCAAGGCGAAAAAAGATAGTAAAGATTGCACTCATTATGGGCTTATTATTTATGGGGTTTATTGGATATGGAGTTTATTGGGCATTTTTCGATATGAAAAGGTTGCCTACTGGTGAATATCTTACGGAAGAAACCTCTCCTGATGGTACGTATACTTTAAAAGCCTATGTATCGAGTCCAAGCTTAAGTGCTGATGCTGTACGAGGTGAATTAGTATTTAATGAGCAAAATGGTAAAACAAAAAATATCTATTGGAATTACCGAGAATCAACAGCCAAAATTGAATGGTTAGATAATAAAACAGTTGTAATTAATGGACATACTCTTGAAGTTCCTAAAGAAAAATTCGATTTTCGTAACCAATAATTCAGTTTTCACAGTTTTGTACGCAAATAATAAGACTTGAATGGAAGAGGGCAGGATTATGAGGGATAGAGCTTCAGTAATAATAGTAGAAAAAGACAAAGTAGCGTTAATTAAAAGAATTAGAGATAACTCGATTTACTTTGTTTTTCCTGGAGGAGGAATAGATAATGGGGAAACTCCAGAAGAAGGAGCTAAAAGAGAAGCATATGAAGAATTGGGAGTAGAGGTAAAGATCAATGAGCGCTTAGCGAAAATTGAATATAATGGAACTCAACACTTTTTCTTAACTGAAATCATTAATGGAACATTTGGTACTGGACAAGGTGAAGAATACACAGACAAAGAGAGAGCGAGAGGAATATATTTGCCAATGTGGGTAGATATAAAAATGTTATCGTGTATTGACGTTAAACCAAAAGAAGTAGCTTTAAAAGTTCAGTCCTTATTTAATTAATGAGGGTGATGTTATTCAAAATCAGTTTGTTTATTGAATGATGTAAAAATATTATCGAGCTTGTATATGCTCTTTTAAAAGTAAGAATTTTAGATTTGGGGGATTTTTATGTCATTTGAACAATGCCAAAATGTAACTTCTTTGATGGCAAAATTTAATAAAACTTGGTTCATTGCTGGTGGGTGGGCGATTGATCTTTTTATAGGAAAAGAAACAAGAGAACACAAAGATATAGAGATAGCTATATTTCGAAAAGACCAACTAAATTTAAAAGCCTATCTAAAAGAATGGGATTTTAAGAAAGTATTTAAAAGTGAATTCCATAATTGGGGAAATGAGTTTATAGAGCTACCTATACATGAAATTCATGCTACCAATAAGTTAAATGGAGATAAAATTGAAGTTCTTCTAAATGAAGCAAAAGATGATGATTGGGAATTCAGAAGAGATTTTAGGATTTCCTCACCACTATATTCAGTGTGGAATTATTCTGAAACGGGTATTCCATATCTTAATCCAGAAATAGTGCTTTTATATAAGGCGAAGAATACAAGAGAAAAAGACCATCAAGATTTTATTACTGTAAAGGACCATCTTGATTATAAGAAGAGACAATGGCTCAAATCAGCACTTGAACTTCACGAACCCGAACATAATTGGATTCAATTTTTAATCTAATATTTTTCAAGTAATCTTAAAATAGCTAATTATTATCCCACAAGCGATTGCAATTCTTTAATAAGGATTGCGGTTGTCTTCATTAAATAATCTTAAGAGGAAGTTTCTAGTCACGTCTTCGAGGCTTTTAGAAGGAATTATAATGTTCATTGTCGAAAGTGAAATAAACATTATGATTCAAAGAAGCTTTGAGGTGGAGGAGAAAAATGACTACAACTTACGCCAATTGGGGTGAATCAAGAGTTAAATTAACATGGGAAAAAAATACCTTACTCCCTCAATATAATTTAATTACAAGTGTACATGGTTTTTGTTTTCAGGATGATCAACTCTTATTAGTCGACTTAAATGATAGGGGATGGGATTTCCCAGGTGGACACATTGAACCTGAGGAAACTCCTGAAGAATGCTTTAAACGGGAAGCTTTAGAAGAAGGTTATATTGAAGGAGAATGTAGGTTGTTAGGGTACATAATCGTAGACCATCATGACAATCCAATGTGGAACGAAAGCAGTCCATATCCAAAAGTCGGTTTTCAGGTATTTTATAAAATGAATATTACTAAACTTTTACCATTTGAAGGAAGATATGAATCCACCCAACGTATCTTTATAAATCCTAAAGACATTTCTAACTATTATACAAAATGGAATATAATTTATCAGGAAATAATGAAATGTACTATATAGTATATACTTTTTAAATTTATCGATGGGAGAATAGAATAAATGGGCATTAGAAAAGTGGAGCTTAATGATTACCCCCAGATATCTTCATTATTAACACAGTTGGATTATCCAGATACAGAACTTTTTATAAAAGGAAAAATTGAAACACTTCTAAAGGATCCAAATGAGGAATTATTAGTGTTTGAAGAAGATAAAGTAATAATGGCTTTAATTTCCGTTCATTTTATACCTCAATTAGCTGTTAAAGGGGATTTCGCAAGAATAAGCTATTTTGCTGTTGATAAAAACATAAGAAGTAAGGGAATAGGGCGTAAGATTGAGGAATACTGTACTGAGTTGGCTATAAAGAGAAAGTGCGACAGAGTTGAAGTACATTGTCATTCAAGAAGAATTGATGCACATAGATTTTATATAAGACAAGGATTTGAAGAGTCACCAAAATATTTTATTAAAATGTTACCACAGTCTAAGTAATTTAAAAGCTAACTTCAGCAATCCGGGGTAAAACTTTAATAAGGATCGCGTCACTTTTCATTAAACGCATTTCTAGAAAGTTCAATCGGTTGTTTTCGACAGGTTATAAAATGTTGCATAACGAATGATCAAAGATAAGAAACATAGGTGAGCTTTTATTTAAATACTTTTCCAACAATCGCAACCGAGTTGTAACAAATAATTTCTATATTTGTTCTTACCGTAATCTGGAACTACTAGCAGCAGATAAAAGAGTAATCAAATAAGTAATTTAAAACGAGAAAACCATTTTTTTTACCTCTTTGAAATAGCGCCAATAAAAGTACCTAACCATACTCCTACAAAAATAGTAATCGTAAAGTAAGCCAAAAAGATACCATCCCAACCACCCACTACTTCCTTGCTAAAAACAATTAATCCAATACAAATTAGACTTAATACAGTTGCGGTTAAAATTAAAGCTTTTCTTGAAACTCTACGGGATATAATATACATTCCTATTGCAAACACAATTCCGCAAAGTAATATAGGAGTCCATCCCTCTAACATCAAAGCATTCATTTAATTACCTCCTGTTATGTTTTTCTGTAACCTGAGCAAATTTATTATTTATATTATTATCTACCATTAACTATATAGCAGTAACATTCACTTTACCATCTAGCAAGCGCCTATATCCATAGTTGCAACCCCTGCGGTACTAGGTAAGGCTTCCGAGTTAAGACCTTTCTCTGATTTAACAAAAATTTTTTTCATGCATAAGGTAAAAGAGATGACAGGTTTTCGGGAGGACATTATGCATTGGGTAACCATTATTATTGTAGGTATAGCGGCTAATTTAGACAATCTCGGGATTGGATTAGCCTATGGTGTTAAAAAAACAAAAATCCCTATTTTATCAAACATAATCATTGCTTTTATGTCTATGACTATCACTTATTTTGCAGTAGTAGTTGGCGGTACGTTAAGCGAATATATTTCACCAAATATGGCCAACTTTTTAGGGAGTTTTTTATTATGTATTATAGGTTTATGGACTTTATTTTTCAAACGGTTAGAAAATCCGGAACCTGTTAAAAACCCTGAACTAATTGATTGGGATGATAATCATGTAATCTCTTGGAAAGAAGCAATATACCTTGGACTAATCTTATCTTTAAATTGTCTGGCAAGTGGACTAGGGATAGGTGCTAACGGAATTTCAGCAATCTGGACCGTTATCTCAATTGGATTCTTCTCCCTTGTGACAATTGGTATCGGTAGCCATTTTGGTTATTTTCTTAACAAAACAATTATCGGTAAGTATTCGGCAAGTATTTCCGGGTGGTTGCTTATTATTATAGGACTTTATGAAATGCTTATTTAAATTCAATTCAGCTAGCCGGGGGTCTTTACTTTAATAACATTCTTCAATAATCCAGCGTTAATCCCTCAATAGGACGCTTTCCTTTAATAAGGAAAGAGTCTTTTTTAATTGTATTATTCTGTATAACGCCTCCCATGTTCACCAGCAAGTACTGCTTCTAATGTATTGAGAACAGGTTCATAAATTGTAATCATTTTGTAATAAACGTAACAGTAATACGGAATTGTATAAATCTAAAAATCTGTCAATATTTTTTCAGTGGCAGTATACTTTTTTTCTGGATGATTTTATGAAATTAATAGCTTCTAAACCATTGATTTTATGGAGTTTAGTAATAGAATGTTACTCTTACCAGTTTATGGACCCTTTATTACACATTTTGTACTGTAACATAGTTTGTGAAGAAGAGGAGGAATTCAAAAATGAACAAAAAATGGTTAGCAACATCACTATGTGCAGCAACATTATTTGCAACATCAATTACTACAGCAGATGCAGCAAGTTTAAATACAGAGGAAAAGAAAGTTGTAAATACACAACATATCCAAATTATTAAAGGCGAAAATTATCAAGGGTTAGCTTTAAAAATAATGGAGCAAATTTCTTCAAAAAATGGAGAATTCGAGAATTTATCTAAAGATTTAATCAATAAAGCTTTGGTAAATCTAGATGCTAATAAAATAATTAAAGAGGGCAAAGTAGTACATGCAGAAAAAGCTACTACTAATAAAGAAACTCAAAAAGAATCTACTAATAAAACAGTAGAAAAAGAGGATAAAGCACCTAAAGCACCAGCAAAAGAAAAAGCTACACCAGTAACAAATAATAACAATACAAAAGCACCTAAAGCACCAACAAATGAAAAAACTACGCCAGAAACAAATGATAATACAAATGCACAGGTTACACCTGTGACAAATAACAACAATACAAAAGCACCATCAAACTCAAATAGCCAACAAGTAGAAGCACCAGCAAAAACAACGACTAATAATGTTAGTCAATCAGTTTCTGAATTTGAGAAACAAGTAGTAGACTTAACAAATGCAGAACGTACAAAAGCAGGCTTAAAACCGCTTGAAATACATTCTCCATTAATGGCTGTAGCTCATGCAAAATCAGCAGATATGGCGAAAAATAATTACTTTTCACATACTAGTCCAACTTTCGGAAGCCCGTTTGATCAGATTAAATCTGCAGGAATCTCATACCGTTCAGCTGGTGAAAATATTGCACAAGGTCAAAGAACACCACAACAAGTGGTACAAGCATGGATGGATTCACCTGGACACCGTCAAAACATTATGAATGCCAATTACACACATATTGGTGTAGGTTTTGTTGAAGATGGTTACTATTGGACACAACAATTTATACAACTATAAAATATAACATCAATGTTAGGCTACTTGACGACCAATTTCTATTGGCGTTAAGTAGCCTAACTTTTTAATTTGAAAATTAAAAGTTAGTTTTTTGGGAGTGTCTTTTATTAAAAGATAAAGTGATTAAAATAGCAACGATTAAGACAGGTATTGCGTAAATCTGTCCAATTAGCAATTTCCAGCCTATCGCATTATATCCATCGGAAGCAGGCAGCATAACAGCGAACATACAAACGATTAAATAAGCTAATAAAGGAATTATTGTTTTCATCATTAATTCATTTACCTACTTTTAATACATTTATTATAACCTTGACAAACGTTGATAGTTAACACCCTCATGTAGGACTGTATGAAAAGAACCTACTTTTCGCACAGCCCGTTGCTTATGAAGATTTTAAAATCAACTACTTGATATTACTAAATATGTTCGCTAAGTGGAGTCCTTCTCCAACCATAGAACTGCATACCTTCTCTTACTCATAAAAATCATTTCAATTCCCACCTTTCATTGTTTTAAATTACCAAAATTAATAATGACGTTGACGAGTGTAATCTTCTACTTTTCTTTTGTTCTCTTCAAAGATTTTTTTTAGTTTTTCTTCATGAAGTGCTTTATCTCGAGAGATCTCACGCTCACGTTTTGTAATAGCTATCGAAAGGGTAAAAAAGTTTAATATCATGGATTATCACCTCCTTATAGTGCCCTAAAAGTGGAAAAAACCGCAGAGAGACTCCCTCTGCGGTAAAAAAAGGCACAAAAATACCGCAGGGGCACACTTCTCCCTGCGGTTATGGGCATACTTAATTAATAAAAAAATTTAAGCAATCCATTCCAGTCTGGTCGAATGTGTGATTTTCGTTTTCACTTTAGCTTTAGCTGTAACAACTAGTGACATTAATTTATTGATAACGATCATTTTCTTCGACCTCCTTAGAATTTTTTGATTACTGTGTAAGTATACTCATCACCATATGAAATGTAAACATCTTTTTTACATTTTTTATAAAAAGTGTAAAAAATGTAAATGTATTGAATGATAATTCTGTTGAATCTTCTGGCTAGTGACCTAATTTTCACAGGAACAAACAGACGATTTAATGCAAAATTATGATTATCATTAATGTATGTATTTAAGCGGCTTTAGTTGAAAAGTCTTCATCAACCGGGCACAATTCTGATGTAATGAATTGTACTTTTCTCATAGATAAAAGTTTTTTTTGAGTCTAACATCATATATTTATATATCCCGCAATCGAGATTATTATTAAGGGAATACCCCTAATCTAAAAGGGGGAGTTGAAAAAAGGGAAGTATTATAAAATAATTTCGCTTAAGATGAGGGGAAGGCTAAAATAGTAGGTGGTATACTATTTCAATCGGGGGGGTATGATGATTCAAGGTTCATGGAGAGCATTAATGTGGATTGGATTATCAGAATTGTGTACTTTAAGCTTATGGTATAGTGCTTCAGTTATTGCACCAGAACTAATTGATCTTTGGAATCTCAGCCCCAATTCGGAGGCTTGGCTTTCGGCTTCTGTCCCTATTGGTTTTGTAGCTGGTGCATTATTTAGTGCCTATTTTGGGATTGCTGACCGTTTCAACGCTCGAAAGGTTTTTGCGATATCTGCATTTTTAGGTGCACTATTAAATGCCTTATTAATTTTTGCTGATTCAAGTTTTATCGGAATTCTACTAAGAGTATTTACTGGAATAACACTCGCCGGTGTATACCCAATCGCAGTCAAAATGTTATCAGAATGGTTTCCAATAAAACGTGGGTTGGCGATCGGAATTTTAATTGCTGCCTTAACATTAGGATCATCATTACCCCATTTTATTGTAATATTCTTTTCTTCATTAAGTTGGAAGTATGTAATTATTTGCAGCTCAGTACTGGCTTTATTTTCAGCCTTTGTTGTTTCGGTTATATTAGATGATGCCCCCGTAAAATCCAAAAGATTGCCATTTTCTTTAAAAGTATTAAAAAAAGTGATGAAGAATAAACCAGTAATGCTTGCAAACTACGGCTACTTCGGCCATATGTGGGAATTGTATGCGATGTGGACATGGCTTCCCGTATTTATGACTGCTAGTTTTTCAGCCTACTCACCAGAAATTCCTCATTGGGTGATTGGGCTGTCATCTTTTATTTCGATTGGAATTGCAGGAGGTATTGGTTGTGTAATCGGTGGATTAATCTCAGATAAAATCGGAAGAGCAAATTTAACGATTATTTCAATGTTGATCAGTGCTAGTTGTTCAATCATCATAGGTTTTACATTTGGTCAATTTGTTTTGTTAACGATAATAATTTCGATTATTTGGGGGATATCCATTATAGCTGATTCCGCTCAATTTTCTGCAGCTGTATCAGAAATAGCCGAAGAGGAGTATGTAGGTACAGCGCTTACTTTTCAAATGTGTATCGGATTCTTGGTTACTATATTTTCGATAAATCTGATCCCTGTTATTCAGAGAATGATCGGTTGGGAATGGGCTTTTATAATACTTGCGATTGGACCTATTCTCGGAATTATAACAATGTTTAAATATAAACGTTACGAATTCAGAAATGAGAAAGTATAAGTGTTAACTAACAATATCAACGTATGAAAGTGGTACTGATTATTTTTTAATTATTATTTATAGGGCACATTTCTTTTAAATGAAATGTGTCTTTATTCGATTAAGGACTTTTAAGTGGTATTAGACATGAGCTAAAGAGGTTTTAGATAGAAGGAAGAGTTCTTGATTATGAAGAATAATTAAATAAGTCTTTATTTAAAAGGAGAAAATGATGAACTATATTAAATCCCTTAGGAGTATTATTGGAACAAGACCTATTATTGCTCCTGGATCAGCAATCATCGTGATGAGTAAGGAGAATAAGTTATTATTACAATTACGCTCAGATACTAAAGATTGGGGAATCCCTGGAGGCGGGATGGAGTTGGGCGATAGTTTTGAAGAGACAGCTAAAAAAGAATTGTATGAGGAAACGGGGCTTATTACAAATCGCTTAGAGATTTTAGGAGTAGCTTCTGGTAAGGAGTTTTATTACAAATTTTCTCATGGGGATGAGATATACAATGCCACTGTTATCTTTAAGGCTAGTGAGATAAGTGGAAATATAAGGAAAGATGAAGAAAGTTTGGATTTGTCTTATTTTCCATTAGATTCTTTACCCGACTTAAATTATACAACCCAAAAAATTTTAGAAAAGATTGGATACATAAAGTAGTATCGAACAACATGATGGTTAGAAAAGCTACATAAATTATAGTTCTTGCCAAAAAGATACGAACGTATCACAGCATTCGTATCTTTTTGGCTAAAATATTATTAACTCCTAAAACGGGTTATTACGTAGTTTAATTGCTGAAAGTTAGAGTATATTCATTTAGCAACTTATCTAAGTTCTGACTTAATTTTATTGTAGTAGGGTGATTTAGACCATTTTCTGTACCAGACTTAATCATTGCAGTTCTAAGTGTTTCAACATTTTTTTTAGTTTTTATCTTTTTTAAAATAGTAGGCATTAGTAATCTCTCCTCATTTTTAATATACAAAGTAGATACAATAATTTACAAAATACATATATTATGTAAGTACACAATAAAAATAAAAATTAAACCTTAATTATGAAAAATTTTTCCAAATAAATTTTTGAATATAGCTTTTAGGAATCGTAGTTAACAATAGGGTTTAGGAATGAGGGTGAATTATTATTGAAGACAATACGTTTGGTTTTAACTTAAATTAATAAGAAATTGAAGAAAAAACAGCCCATATTGAGCTGTAATTCTTTAACCATTGATTGTTAATAGAGACGTTGTTGATTACAAGGTGGAAAACCAGATATATCTGCAATCATTGAAAAATCGTACTGTTTCATTGCGAACTGTGTTTGATACAGGTATTCAACAACAAGTAACTTTCCGTTTGATACACCACAAAGTACTCCGGATGTCCCTTGCCCATTTGCGAAGGATATACCAATCGGTTGTCCTATTAAGTAATTAATCTTATGTTGCCATGGTGGCATTGTCATCAACCCTTTCTATGTAAATTATGCTTTTGAAAAAGGGAGTGTGCCAACTTCAAAATGTAAACTTCACTAATTCCCTCCTTATGTCCACGAGTATTTGTTAATATTTAACGATAAGAAATAACCTATTCATGCAAACCTCAAAAAAAATTTCATTCGGTTTGAACGAAATCAAATTTTTTACAGTCTAATAAATAAGGAGGTGGCACATGTTGGAAAACTTACTCGAAAAAGCTACCGCTGGGGATCAACAAGCAATCCTGGAACTGATTGAACAAGACGAGGAAGTGCTTTACCCGATCGCATATACATATTTGAAAAATGAGCAGGACGCACTTGATGCGATGCAAGAAATGACCTATAAGGCACTGAAAAAAATGCACACCGTTAAACAGCCCGAATTTGCGCGTACTTGGCTCGTACGTGTACTCATCAACTGCTGTAACGATATGCTGAAAAAACGGATCCAAACCGTGGAAATTGAAGAGACCAGCCTTAGTGAAGCCCCAGTTTATTCGGACATCAGTCGTCTTCTTAACTTACTTACGCTTACAGAACAACAGCTTGTTTACGCGAAATATTTCCAGCAGCTGAAAAACAATGAAATTGCCGAACTGCAAAATATTCCAGAAGGCACCGTTAAATCACGGCTGCACGCCATTTTAAAAAAGCTGCGTAAAGCCGCTGGACAAAAGGAGGATTGGCTATGATGGAAATTCCAAAAGATAAGCTACGCCAAGGACGTATTGATGCATTGACAAAACTAAAAAAAGAACGACGTCGAAAGAAACAGTGGCAGGGAATCACTGCAGTAGCTATCATCTTCTTAAGTTTTTTGCTAACGGTCCGTGTCTCACCGACGATTGCCAGCTATGCCGCTAAAATCCCTGGCCTAAGCGTTATCGTTGAGCTCGTACAGGAAAATGAGGGGATAAAAGACGCCATCGCTAATGAATACTATGAGGAGCTGGGCATACTTGTGCAAGACAAGGACGTTACGATTACACTTCAAGGCGCAATTATCGATGAATACGGTATTATGCTCATGTATGATTTTGATTACCCAACGGAAAAAAGCGATCATCATAACTATTCCGTGAACATTTACCAAGGTAACCAACTGCTTGAAAACAGTATGTCTTACGGGACGATGGACGGTCTAGACAAGCCAGTTGCGCACAGTAATCATTTGCTTGAAATGACACTCGATCAACCGCTTGATACGACAAATCCTAATTTCCGTGTCGAATTTGAAATGAGGGATGGTGATAAACAAACTATCTCGATCCCATTTTCACTAAAAAAACCGATTGCTAAAGCCAAAGTAATAGAACCGAACTCAACGATTACTGCACAAGGTCAACGCCTGACAATCAATAAAATCATTCGGACACCACTACGCATTCATATCGAAGTAAATCCAGATCCTTCGAATACGATGCAAATTGTCGAACTCGATAACATCTCACTGGAGCTTAAAAACGGCAGTAAACGTGAGCTTATTCGCAATGGTTTAGTTGGCAGTGGTTCGTTCCGAGAAGGTAAGTACACGATTTATTTACAAAGCAACTACTTCTATGATTCAGATGAACTCATCGTCCACATTGGTGAAATTCAAGCTGTTCCAAAAGGCGAAGATTATATTGAAGTTGACTTCACAACAAAGGAAGTTCTTTTCAAACCAGACTTCATTGACTGGGATATTAAAGTTGTCGGCAACGATGTGTACCTAAACGCACCAGTCAAGGACGACCAAGGCCGCCAACACTTGTTTCCTGCTGAAAAAGAGGATGGTACGTCACTTGAATCTGAAGGAAGCAGTTTTTCTACGTCCCCACATGAAGGTTATAATTATAGAGAGTACTACGAGCCATACAATGGCAGAGCAAAACTGTGGATCAACTACATTGATAACCCGATAGCAACGGACGTTGAACTTAAGATAGATTTGACTCAATAACGGCTTCTTTTACTGTCCATTTTTATAAAGATATCTGTATTAGGAACTTTACTCCATTAATGGCGTTAACTATCTTAAAAAGGTGGTTTATATTGTGTTGTATATAATAATATACAAGCAAAAGAATCACGATTAGGGGGAAACTATGTCCTTAACTTTATTCTTATTTATTGGTCTTATTGGCGTATTCTTTGTCACATTTCTTAAATGGCCATTAATAAACCTACTTGGAGAAGATAATATTCTAATATCTAGGTTGAACAATGCTGGATGGTTTCAAAATTATTGGCTAGCTGGGATATTTCTTTTTATTACGAATGCCATCCTATTTTTTTCAACTGCTCTTATTATTTATTGGCTGACTTATTTCTTAATTCCGTATGTACATTTACTTGTGATGATTCTTGCTGTAATTGGAAGTATCTTTTTATGGATAATAGTTAATAAAACTTGGCAGGGTACGAGAAGAAATCGTTTGAAGATGGCAAAAGTCGGGAGCAGTTTTTATATGATCTTGTCCCTTATATTGATTTATATGTTAGTCACAATAGAGCCTGCCTATCCAGGCGATGATACTTTTATGAGAGCAATCGGATTATTTATGGGAATTGTGGTAACAACAGTTGCGTTTATCTCGTGTTTTATCTTTACGGGATTTTCGAATAAGAAGGAAGTGAATGAGGCGCGATTCTGAACTAGAATCAGCGCTGTTTTTTATATAGGGAACTATTGATAAGATCTAGGTGATATTTCATGACCGAAACTAACAGGCTGTATAGGGTTAATTTATATATGGATAAATATGTTAATATGAATTAAGCTTTTATAAAGGAGGGTTATATTTTATGGGAGTCTCACTATGTAGAGCAACTATAGATGACGCGGCTAAGCTTCATGAGATGCAAGTGAACGCATTTATGCCCTTATTAGAAAAATACGAGGACTATGACACAAACCCAGCTAATGAATCTTTTGAAAGAGTTATTACTCGATTCAAGCAACCATTTACAGATTATTATTTAATTAAAAATCTAGAAGATACTATTGGTGGCATTAGAATTGTAAAAATGAGTAATAAATCATATCGTGTCAGCCCTATATTTATTTTGCCAGAGCATCAAGGAAAAGGAAATGCTCAAAAAGTCTTTGCAATATTAGAGAACTTATATCAAGACGCAAGATCATGGGAGCTGGACACCATTATGCAAGAAGAAGGGCTTTGTTACCTCTATGAAAAGTTAGGTTATAAAAAAACGGGTAAATCCAAAATAATAAATGAAAAGATAACGATAGTTTTTTATGAAAAATCTCAAATCATTTAAGTTGAAACTTAGTATCAAAAAATCCATGTGAACTTCTATGTAAATAAATAATAGGAGTTTTTTAGAAAACGTAAAAGGGGGTTATTGTATTAAGAAAATAACATTATCAAATGGAAAAATTGTTGAGTTTGAATGTTTAAGCTGTGCATTAACAACTGGTTTGATAGAACCGGATGGCGGGGTGGTTTTTGAAACGAAGTATTTTCAAGCCCATCAAGATGTAGCTTATCCAATCAAGGGGTTAATCATATTAGCTTCTAAAAGACATATCAAGTCTTTTGATGAATTAACTGAAGAAGAAAAATTAGATTATATTCAGACTTTATCCAGAATAAGACGGGCTCAAAGAGAAGTATTAAATATCGAGTACGTATATTACTTTTATAATGAAGATACTACTCACCATTTCCATACTTGGATGGTTCCAAGATATGAATGGATGTATGAGTTTGGCCGCTCAGTCGAGTCCGTTAGACCGATGCTACTTCACGCCCGCAACCATATGAATGATTCTAAAAATAATGAAGAAGTAATGACAGCCATTGACTTATTAAAAAAAGAATTAAATAAATGACCTTGTGAAAATTATGCTAAAAAACAATTGTTCTCAGTAGGGGGAAATTAAAAATGCCGTATATAATGAATTGGAATTTAGATAGTATTTTTCTAGGTGGAAGCAAGTCAGATCAATTCATAATTCACTTAAATGAATTGGAAGGTTATATAGATACTATAAAAAGGTCGGTTGTCTCTTTTAGTGCACTGCCCTCAATAGATGATGCGGCTAATATAGCAGAATTAATAAACAAAATTGGAGAAACCCGCATCCGTTTATCTCAAGCTAATTCTTTTGTCACTTGTCTCCGTTCTCAAGATTCTAAAGATCAAGATGCTGCAATTTTAAGTGGCAAAATAATTAGATTTGAATCTGATTTTAAAAATGAATTATCTAAAGTACAGGCTGTCATAGCAAATATTAAACAGGAGATATGGGCAAGTTTAATAGAAGCCAAAGAATTAGCAGATTATAAATTTATTTTAACTGAATGGCGTGAAAATACGAGTAAACATTTATCAGATGATGAACAATCGTTAATAGCTGATTTAATGGTTGATGGCTATCATTCTTGGGGTCATTTTTATAATGCACTTATAAGTAGTATGAAAGTAAATGTTGAAGTGGATGGGAATGAAAAACAGCTTTCGATAGGGCAAGCAATCAACTTAAGATCTCATCCTAATGAGAAGGTTCGATATGAAGCCCATCAAGCATTGGAAGAAATATACGAAGAAAAAGAAGAGATGTTTGCCAAAGTATTAAATCATATTGCGGGATTTCGGTTACAAATTTATCAGCATTCAGGAATTGAAAATGTATTAGAAATCCCTTTAAAAGAAAATAGAATAACGGAAAAAACGATGAATGCAATGTGGTCGGTCGTCAAGCAATATAATAATCCCTTCTCCAATTATTTAAAAAGAAAAGCTGAATTGACGGGGAATCCTAGCATGAAAGCTTATAATTTTTGGGCTCCCATTACGAATAAAAGTCCTAAAATACAATTTGACAAAGCAGCTACGCTCATAACAAACCATTTTAGTCAGTTCGGAAACGAATTAGAAGCGTTTGCTAAGCATGCTTTTAATGAGGGCTGGATTGAAGCGGAGGACCGTGACAATAAATCCGCTTTCCCGTTTTGTGCTAGTTTTCCGCTTACCGGTGAATCAAGAATTTTTATGACCTTTGGCGGGACGTTTTTAAATGTGTTAACGCTCGTGCACGAATTAGGTCATGCTTTTCACAATTACGCAATGAAATCAGTGGATGGGTTAAATAAACAATATCCGATGAGCATTGCCGAAACCGCTTCAACCTTTGCAGAAATGGTTATTTTTGATGCAGCAACGGAAAAAGCGCAGTCAAAAGAAGAGAAATTGCTTTTATTAGATGAGAAATTGAAACGAAGTGTCATGAACTTTATGAATATCCATTCCAGATTTTTATTTAAACAGAGATTTTATAAAGAGCGTAAAAAAGGGCTTGTTTCATCCAAGCGTTTAAACCAATTAATGAATGAGAGCATACTAGAAGCGTATCAAGGTTCCTTTGACGAGCCATCTAATTATTCTTGGATATGGACACCCCATTATTATATAACGCAATCTCCTTTTTATAATTTCCCTTATACTTTTGGTTATTTATTTGCATTAGGAATTTTTGCAAAGGCAAAAGAGAAAGGAAAAGAATTTGAGAAGGATTACTTAAATCTACTCAGAGACTCAGGCAGTATGACGGTAGAAGATTTAGTGTTGAAACATTTAGGGGAAGACATCACATCTAAGGATTTCTGGGAAAAGGGAATGGAAATCTGTATAAAAGATGCAGAAGAATTTATAGCCCTGACGTCTTAAGATAAGGTTCATAGAAACTATAGTACATAACAATTCAGCAAATAAAGGTGGTTACAATTATGAGTGGTATCGAAATCTTAAATATATTTGGATTTGATGTGAAAGAAGAGCCTGTAAGTATTTATCCATATTCACCAGTATACCGAGTGAAGTATGGCGATCAGGATGTTGTTGTAAAACGAACTCAAAGCAGGGCAGAAAGTGTAATGTCTTATACTAACATGCTGAAAGATAAAGGGATAAATGTTGTAACGCCTGTTAAGTTACAAGTTGATAATCCGCAAAAATATGAAGATACAAATTATGTGGTTTATCCATTTATTGAAGGCCAGAAATACTCAGGCAAAGACAATGAAATTTATGAAGCTGGTAAAATGTTAGGACAAATTCACAGTTATTCGCCTGTTTCAAATGAATATAACCTTCTTGAATACGATGTCTATGATTTTAATAAAGAAGAAGTGGAAGAGAGTATGGAGGCAATTATCCAACATGCAGAAAAAGCCGGAATTAGAATTGACCCAGGATTAAAAACAAAGTTACTGGAAAGTGTTGCCAATCAACAGGAACTTTACCATGCTGGATTGCCGCATGTTGCAACACCTCATGATTTTAAAGCAAATAATTTGGTTTTAATCCCGGAGCCGTATTTGATTGATCCGGATAATGCTGGTTGGATACCAAGAATTTTTGACCTGGCACTTGCATTACTGCTCTTTCATAATGAGCATGAAGAAGCCCCGGATCAGGTTTTTACAATAGATGAATGGGAAATCTTTATATCGGGATATAAAGAATATATTGTTTTAACCAATCAAGAAAAAGTGTTTTGGGAAAAGGCAAAGCAGCACGTCTTTTTAGATGAAGTAATGTGGTTAATGGCAGAGTATGAAGAAGACTGGCAAAAAACCTCTCAACAAAAATTATTTATGAGCTTAATTCAATTTATATTAGATAGTGCTGACTATAAACTATAAAAGAAGCGTTGCAAAAAAATAACACTCCTTACCGGATAGGAGATAGCTTTGAAAGAGCAAAGAAAAAGAGGCTGAAAGATTTAACAAAGTACAAATCCTGATCAACGCTCGTTTTCTATCTCTAGCTTCAAATCTTTAAACCATTTTAAATTGACTAGATGGTGAGAACGAGAATTTTCGTTCATGCGACGAAAATAATCGATTTTACCAGGTAATTGTTTAGTGTTAGCCAGGTATTCATCTAGAAGAGCGATCCTGGCTTCAGTTTGATCAATTTGTGATTGAATTAATTCTAATAATTTATTTTTATCGAATTCTTCTGCAAAGAGTAATGCCCCGTAAAATTGTAAGTTTACATATTCAGATTTAGTCCCATACTTGTCCATTAATTTATTGAATTCTTCTATGCCTAAAGACGTGATTTCAAAGGTATGAATATCACGATTATTGTTTGGCCGTATTTGATGTGTTTCTTCAATCAAGCCCTTTTCTTCAAGTTGTTTCAAATTGTAATAAAATGAACCTTTCGTAAAGTTAACGATATATTTATAATGTCGTTTTTCCATTAAGCTTAACAGATCATATCCATGAGCCCCAGGGTTTTGAATAAGTAAACCAAGGATAAGTAAAGGAATCAAGATTGCATCACCTTCGCCATTTGTGCTTCGAATTCAGTGTATGTGATTTTACCTAGAGCCAAATTCATACTGTGAATATAAATTTGTTCACTTTTCGAATAGTTAGTGTTTATTTTTAGTGACTGATTTTCATCCGAAAGTGGCTTTAAGATATGACACTTTTTCGAAAATGCTTCGTAGTAGCGATAACCGAATTTTCGTTGGGAAACGGCATTCAAATGAATACCATCCGGATTGGCAGTTAGACCTTCCGCCGTTACAAAATAACATTGTTCCTGCTCGTGAGCGAATCGGCGTAAGTGTTCGTTGATTTTCTGGTACTCTGTTGAGTACTTTCCAAAACCTGTTTTTCCTAAAAAATCACCAAGCTCACCAATGATTAATGGGACAGTTTGAAGGTTTAATTCTTTTCGTAAAGTCTCTATGATGAGAGATAACTTTTCATAATATGTTTCATGTAAAGAATTATTGCTATCACTTTCACCTTGATGCCATAGTATACCGCAAATCTCACTAGTTTTAAGGGCAAATCGGGCTTGTGACAAAGCGTGCTGAAAAAGAGTACCATGTGGATGCCAATCGTCCAAGGAACTGCCACCTTCTGCGCAAGGAATCAAACCTATTTCTTCATCCGGGTTGGCTTTCGACCATGCCTCTGCAAAAGATGCTGCTAGACCTACACCAGCGACAGGGCGGTCATAATTAATCGGTTCAGTCATCATTTGCCACTGCCCGTTGCGAAGCATTTTTATTTTCTCATTATAAATAGGTTCTACCTCCTGCAGGAATCCTCGTCCTGCCATATTGGATTGCCCTAACATTAAAAAGGATTTTATCATTTTATTTTCACTCCCTCCCAATAGTCTAATTAGACTTCCATATTCTAAGGTCTAATTAGACTATCGTCAACAGTATAGGGATTTCATATGAACAAAACGACTGATTAAGGAAGTTACTGCAGTTAAAAATTATAAAATAAATATTATAAGGTCTAAGCATATAACCGTACTCATAGATTAAATAATAGAGATAGTAATCAAGCATTACTATTCTTGCCAAAAGTTTTGTTCATAATTGAAGGAGGTAACAGATGAGAATCACTAATGAACATCAAGGAGAAACTGTTCATGTTGATGCGGTTGTTATTGGGGCAGGCTTTTCAGGATTGTACATGCTCTACCGGTTAAGGGAGGCAGGGTTATCTACAAGAGTGTACGAGACGGGTGACGGTGTTGGTGGTACATGGTACTGGAATCGATATCCAGGGGCACGTTGTGACTCAGAAAGTATCTGCTATAACTATACTTTCTCGGAGGAGCTGTATAAAGAATGGTCATGGTCTTCTCGATTCCCTGAGCAGCCTGAAATATTAAAATACTTAAATTTCGTGGCGGATAAGTTTGACCTACGTCCTGGTATTCAATTTAATACGCGTGTTACCTCAGCAAGCTTTGATGAAGAAACTAATAGATGGAACATACAAACCAATCAAGGAGACCAAGTATCGGCTAAATACTTCATCACAGGTGTAGGGTGCATATCGACAGCTAACATACCAAATATTAAAGGAATGGATAACTTTGAAGGTGAGCTGTATCATACAGGTCACTGGCCTCATGAAAAGGTAGATTTCACAGGAAAACGAGTCGGTGTGGTCGGAACTGGTTCAAGTGGTATTCAGTCGATACCGGTTATTGCGAAAGAGGCAAAACATCTGACGGTTTTCCAACGCACACCGCAATATAGTGTTCCGGCAAAAAACCATCCTTATACGGCAGAGTTTCTGGAAAAATCAAAGGAAAACTATCATAGCATGAGAGAGCTAATGCGTAATTCCGTAGGGGGTATGGCATTTAAATATGGTGAAAATTCCGTTTTAGATCACTCGCCTGAACAACGCCGTGAATTTCTTGAAGCGGCTTGGGAAAAGGGAGGATGGGCTGTTTTGTCCGCATATAATGACCTCCTTACAAATGAAGAAGGAAACTTGCTTGTAGCTGAATTTGTACGCTCGAAAATCCGGGAGATTGTTAAAGATCCGGAAACAGCCGAAAAACTATTACCAGATCATTATTACGGAACAAAGCGGGCAATTATTGATACAGACTACTTTGAAACATACAACCGCGAAAATGTACGTTTAGTAGATGTAAAGAAAGCACCAATTGAAGAAATTACATCGAATGGCATTCGGACAGAAGATGGTGAGTATGAATTAGATGTAATCGTTTTTGCTACTGGCTTTGATGGAATGACAGGGTCGCTGTTTAAAATTGACATCAGAGGCCGAGATAATGTGGCATTAAAAGAAAAATGGGAAAATGGTGCCAAGACGAAAACATATCTTGGTTTAACAGCAGCAGGATTTCCAAACCTATTTATGCTTACTGGTCCAGAAAGCCCTTCTGTTTTAGGGAATATGCCAGCAGCTATTGAACAACATGTGGAGTGGGTAATGGATTGTATCGAACATCTCCAGAACAATGAGATAGAAGTATTTGAAGCAAAAACAGAATCCGAGGAAAAGTGGAGTCAGCATTGCAAAGAGCTGGCGGATTCAACACTTTATACGAAGACAGAGTCTTGGTATACGGGTGCAAATATAGAAGGCAAGGCAAAAGGGTTCCCAATCTATGTAGGCGGATATAATGTATATCGTAAAATTTGCGATGATGTAGCAATAAATGGCTACGATGGATTTACTTTAGATTCTGGTAAAGCAAACAAAGTGATTTGAAAACGGCTCTAATAATTAAATTCTATTATTCTATTAGGAGGAATTATAAATATGGCACTTGATTCTCAAGCGAAGTTTCTTTTAGAGCAAATGGCGGCAGCGGGCGCACCGCCGATGAGTTCCCTGAGCCCGGAGGATGCAAGGTTAACAACGGATTTCAGTGCATTAGCAGGAATACCTGAAACTGTGGGCAAGGTGGAGAATCGGACAATTCCTGGGCCAGAAGGTGAAATTCCTGTTCGTATTTATACGCCTGAGGGTGAGGGACCTTTCCCATCACTCGTTTTTTACCACGGGGGTGGCTGGGTAATTGGAGATCTTGATACTGTCGATGTTCCATGCCGACTGTTAACCAATCGTGCGAACTGTGTTGTCGTATCCGTTGATTACCGATTAGCACCAGAGCATAAATTTCCAGCGGCTGCGGATGATGCATATGCTGCTGCAAAATGGGTAGTTGAAAATGGTCCATCCATTCAGGTAGACCCTAGCCGTGTAGCGGTTGGCGGCGACAGTGCGGGCGGCAATCTGGCAGCGGTCGTTGCTTTAATGGCCCGTGATAACAATGAATTCGAATTAGCGTACCAATTGTTAATCTATCCTGTTACGAACCATTCCTATGAAACAGTGTCTTATAGCGACAATGCAGATGGCTATCTGTTAACGAAAGATAGTATGGTCTGGTTTTGGAATCATTATTTACGTGATGAAGAAGACGGGAAAAATCCGTACGCTTCGCCACTACTCGCAGCGGAATTAAGCAGCTTACCTTCTGCACTGGTCATAACAGCGGAATTCGATCCATTACGTGATGAGGGAGAGGCCTATGCTCAACGTCTGAAAGAAGCGGGAGTACAAGTGGAAACAACTCGCTATAATGGAATGATTCATGGCTTTTTCTGGATGCCAGGTACTATAGAACAAGGAATGCAAGCTGTGAACCAAGCGGCAGAAGCGTTAAAACGTGCCTTCACAAAAGAAGAAAAAGTTTTATAAAAACTAAATGCTGGTGCTGGACTCCTTGCGGGTCCAGCACTTTTTTGACTTTTTTAGCTTAAGATATCATCCTTTTCATCTTCTAAAGATCAAAACATTTATTATTTCACTCTTAAATAGACCATCTGAAACAAAACCGCTTAAAGCCGATAATTTTTAACATACTAAAAGTAAGATTAAAAATTAAAGGTGTGGTTGGATTGAAAAGAGCAGTGTTTTTAGATCGTGATGGTGTAATTAATGAAGTGCTGACGAAGCGAGTGAAATTTGTAAATGAACCGAAGCAATTTTATTTTTTACCTGGAGCAGAAGAAGCCATTAAAAGTTTAAATGACCATTTTGACTATGTGTTTGTCGTAACGAATCAGGGTGGAATCGGATTAGGTTATATGCAGGAAAAGCAGTTACAGAAAGTTCATGATTATATGGTAGCCCAACTGAAGAAAAAGGGAGCAACGATTCATGAGGTTGCCTATTGTCCTCATAAACCAAAGGCTGGCTGTGAATGCAGAAAACCAAATAGCAAAATGATTTTAGATTTAGGTGAAAAATACAAAATAAGCCTTGAGCAATCCTATATGGTCGGTGATACGGATACAGATATTCAGGCAGGTAAAAAAGCAGGGACAAAAACCGTTTATATTGGTGATAGTGATCCATTAGCAGATGCATTGTTTCCCAATTTAAAAGAAGCAGCACAATGGATTATTCGCGATATAAAAAATGATTAGACATTAACCCACAGAGGAGAACCTTTGTGGGTTATATTTTAATGTCGTTCCTATTTGTAGCAGCTACAGTTGCCGCTTTTCAACCGCTAACAATTAATCATATGTCTGAACATAAAGTCCATTTTCCTCAGACCACTCCGCATAATAGATTTTCTTAATATCTTCATAGCCTTCTTCTTTTAATTGATGAATGACCCATTGCTTATCTTTCACGATTTGTGCCAGAACTCTTTCTTCAATCTGCCCTTCATCGATAATCAAGTGAGTTAATACACCACCTGTTTCTTCCTCGGATGACTCCTTTTTCAATACGCTAATTTGTCCACCCGGCTCCAAAAGGGCATATTTTACTTCACTAATTGAAAAAACCCCTTGCATCCGGAGCAAGGAACGCAGCTGTTCGGATTCCATTTTATTTTTCTCTAATTCTTTAATATCCAACCTCCCATTATTTACGAGAAAAGACGGCTCTCCTTTAATAATCGGGCGCAGCCTTTCAAATTTCCTGACAAGAAAATCGGTTAAAAGGTACAGCGCAGTCCATAGTCCAATTGTATAGAGGACATCCCAAACCTTCACTTTTTCATCGTATACACCTTCTTCCAGTGTTCCTCCGAGAATAACGATAAACACAAAATCGAATGGGGTGACTTCAGTAAGTTCTTTTTTTCCGATAAAGCGGATAACAACCATAAGTGCTATAAACCCTGCAATAATTTTAATAGTAATTGCTGTAATCATATATTTTCACTCTCCTATCCTCCTTTGAATACCCTGAAGCGTATCAAATTAAGCTGGTCATAAATCACTAGCGTTCACTGTTTTAAAAGGGATAAAGGAGTATTAATGGGTTTACTAGAAATGAATAGTAAAGGTTTAGTAGCAATATTGGTTACAAAAATAATCATTCGAAGCGATAAGGAGGGAAAGAAATGCGAATTTATCCTGATTGTCCTGTTATTACAAAAACGATTGAGGTAGGAGGGCTATCGAAAGCCGATCTTATTGACAAACTGCAACAATCTTCTATTTCATTGAACCAATATGGTGAGAAATTATTATTTGATGATCGATTTACTACTACCGAAACAACATATAGCGTGGAAATAGTTGAACTATCAGTTAGAGATTTAGGTTTTCCGAATGGCGCAGCATTACCTGAAATCTATAAACAAGCGAACGAACTTGGCTTGCAGTTATGTCCACCTGAGCTAGGACCATACTTACGACTTGAATATGTAGACCAAGTTGAGAGGAATTCAGGAAATCTTTCACAAAAAAATGAGGCACCTTCTGGATCTGTCACCATTGCATCAGAAATAATTAGTGATGAAGAAAGTTTTCCAAAAGGATTTTATGTTAGAAAAGTTGATGGCGTATTATGGCTGCGCGGATATGTAGCTGACAACTCGCATGTGTGGAATTCCGATAACCGATTTATCTTTAAATTAGACAATGAGTATTAATACATCAGATACATTTGAATTAGTGAAGTTGGAACAGGGCTTACTCAATGTAAAGGTAATGGTTTGCGTTCCGAAGATTTATCCTGGAATGTGAACCTTTATTGTAGGTGTTTTCGTGTTCAGTAACGAATAACTAAATCGAGGTGGTTCATTTGCTAAAGGAAAAATCAGAAATAGTAGCGCATCATCAAAACTTCATAACTTTTATACATAGTTTAAAATCAGCTGATGAAAATCTATTAAGAAAGCCGATTGGGGAAGGTAAGTGGTCCATTATAGAAATAGTTGGTCACTTTTACCCTTGGGATAGATTTGTGTTACAGCAAAGAATTCCGTATTTATTTTCAGGCAAACACTTACCGAAAGCTCCGGGTATCGATGAGCTAAATAACCAATCTTCTTTACAAGCCAGAATAGAAGATGTAGAAAATACATTGGGAAAATGTATTCATGTACGGCAAGAATTATTAAGCCAGATAAAGCTAATTCCTGAAAATGACTGGTTAAATCCAATACGGATAGGCCAGTCCACTTTAACCTTTTACGAGTATTTAAAAGGTTTAACGGAACATGATCTTCATCATATAAATCAAATAAAAAAAGCATTGGAATGATGGTTTTTTTAGATGTTTTCTGATATCAGAATGAATGTAGAAATTCAATTGCACTATTGAAGGGAGTAAAGGATGAGGAAATTATTTATAATGATTGCTATGATACTAGGGTTAAATAGTTTGATTTCAAAAGTTCATGCGGAAACAAATGAAAAGATTCACCAGATTGAACAATTCGTTGAAGAACAAATGAAAGTGAGTCAAATTCCTGGGTTATCCATAGTGATTGTCGACAAGGGGAAAACAGTTTATCAAAAAGGTTTTGGATACGCGGATGTAAAAGAGAAGATACCTGTAACACCGCGCACACTATTTGAATTGGCATCCACTTCAAAAGCTTTTACAGGCCTTGCGATTTTACAATTAGAAGAAGAAGGTTTATTAAATAGGACAGATGATGTAAGAAAATATATCCCATGGCTGGAGTTAGAATACCAAGGGGAACCTCAGTCCATAACGATAAATCAATTGCTAAACCAAACGAGCGGAATAGCTTCAAATACTATCGTTCATATTCCTGAAAGCAATGATGAAAACGCGCTGGAATTGACAGTACGAACCTTGCTTGACCAGCCTTTGAACCGTAAACCGGGTAGTTCATTTGAATATGCAACAATCAATTACGACGTGCTTGGGTTAGTTATTGAGAATGTTTCAAAGCAACCATATGACTTGTATATAAAAGAACGATTTTTAAAACAAATCGGAATGAATGATTCCTATGTAGGAATCCATCAACTTCATCCTAAAGAGTTGGCAACCGGTTATAAGATAGGATTTAAGAAAGAACAAGAATATACACCGCCTATTTATCGGGGAAATATACCTGCTGGATATATTATCAGCAATGCAAACGATATCGCAAAATGGTTAAATCTGCAGCTAGGAACTATCCAAAATGAAAGTATAAGCAGCAAAACAATCGAACAATCACACATCCCTGATCAAACTGTAGAGCCGATGCTTCAAGATACATATTATGCAAGTGGTTGGAGTGTTGAGAAAAAAAATGACAAACGATACATATGGCACGATGGATCAAATCCAACATTTTCAACTTATTTTATTATGCAACCTGATGAAAAAATAGGGGTTGCTGTTTTATCCAATATGGATACAACGTTTACAACAGCAATTGGCAAAAGCGTTATGGATTTATGGGAAGGGAATAAGGTTAATCTTAATCATACTGATGGATATCAGGAGTTGGACAAAGTCATAACAGTTCTTTGTATAGTTATTGGTTGTCTAGGGTTAATTTTTAGTTTGTTTTTGTTACGGAACTTGTGGAAGTTTAAAAGAAAACAGCGAACAACGGCAATGTTGAAAGGAAAGAGAGTTTTCTTGTTAATATGCCACACACTGTTTGTAGCCATTATTTTCATATTTGTATTAGTAGCTCCTAAACTAATTAATATGGAATGGGAATTTATAAAAGTATGGGCTCCTACTTCAGTAACGGTACTATATTATAGTGGGATCGCGACAATCTTCCTTTATTATTTCCTCATATTATTGCTAATTGTTACTAAAAAGATTCGATAACCTAATTTAAGAAGGAATATATAATTTTTAAAAGAAATTCAATAGTATAGAAATCATTGTATTCACATTGGGGGAACTGTTGATGATGAAATTGATAATTGCATTTTTAGCGTTGATCGGCGGTTCTGCAGTCGCAATACAAAGTCAAATCAATGCCTTATTTAGTAAAAAAGTAGGCGTATTGGAAAGCGCAACCGTTTCTTTCATGGTTGGGGCGATTGCATTATTCTTTTTAGCTTTCTTCTTCGGGAGAGGGAATTTTTTAAATGTATTTACAGTTCCAAAATGGCAGTTAATCGGGGGATTATTAGGCGCATTCTTTATTGTCATTAATATCTTTTCTGTAAATTTGATTGGGGTTGCCGCTACTTTTATGGCAGTTATCATTGGTCAGATATTAGTCGGCGCAATTATTGATCACTTTGGACTTTTTGGTGGGGTTACCTATCCAATGAATATGACTAAATTCATTGCCCTTGCTTTAATGTTTGTCGGGATTTATTTGTTTAATAAAGCTTAGTAAAAAAAATTACTTCTTAGACCAAAAGACGCTTTCCGAAAAAAAAGCGTCTTTCTTCATGGAGAGAATCAAATTTAATATGTGAAAAATATTTTAGAAATTTTAAGCCAAATGTTCTTCTCGTATGTCTAATAAATGTAAAACGAAAATGAAGGGAGGAATTGCTATGAATATTCAACGATTAGTAAAAAGAGCTCAAAAAGGAAATGACAAAGCGTATTTAGAGCTTTTCCAACAATATGAAGCTGATATTTATCGAATGGCCTATGTCTATGTAAAAAATAAAAATGATGCCTTAGATGTCGTTCAAGAAGTAGCTTATCAGTCATTCAAGAATATTAGCAGTTTAAATAAACCGGAATATTTCAAGACATGGCTTATGAAAATTACAATCAATTGTGCATTGAATGTAATAAATAAAAATAAAAAAGTGGTTCAACTAATTCATCAATTTGAAGTACATACAGGAGAAGAATTTGAAAAAATTGCATTATCATTATCTTTACGAGAACTAATGGATACTTTGCATGAAGATGAGAAAAGTGTGATTTTACTTAAGTATTATAATGACCGTACATTAAAGGAAATATCAGATATTCTTGAAATCCCGCTCGGAACAGCAAAATCCATCTTATATCGTGCTCTTAATAAACTTCGTCAAAATTTAAAGGAGGTAGAAAACTATGGGGAATCATTTTAAACAGGATATAGAGAATATTGAAATCCCATTTCAGCTTCATGAAAGGAGTAAAAAAGGTATTCGGGAAGCTAAGTCAGAAATGGGGGGAACAGTGAAACGTTTTGTGAAAAAACGTATAGCAATTACGATTATGGCTGCCTGTTTAATGCTTCCAACAGGGGCATTTGCGTATCAATCGTTATTAGCAGATGATTTATACGGATCGTTTGATAATGTAAAAAAACATATAGCAAATATTACAATTAAAAGTTATTTATTATTTGATGCAAAATTGTCCCAGGCAAAAGGTGACTTGGGAAAAGAACAATTTGAACAGTTTAAAGAAATACTCTATGTCATTACAGATGCAAAGCTTGAATATGGCGATAAAAACGGAAATATCGATTATTCTAAGCTTTCTGAAGAAAAACTGGAGGAAATTAAAGCGGCCATTTATGAGATCCAGCCTTACTTTGATACGTTAAATAATCAACCATCGAGTAAAGAGATTTTAACAGTTGAAGAATATGAGCAATATATTCAGGCATTATTAACCTTTGAAACTGTTATGGCACAATTAGGTGTTTCTTCACCCCCCACTATTGAAATGATTCCGGCGGATGCACAAGAAGAATTTTTAAAGGCTCGTGCTGTTTTGGATTATGTGAATGAAAAACAAATGGGGAATTAATGGCGTAAATCAGCTTGGTATTTTCAAGCTGATTTTTTTATTTAAATAGACATTAATATCAACAAACTGATAGAATAATTAGAAATAAATTACAGGTGGAATGAAATTGAAAAAAAGACTAGGTTGCTTACACGCCCATTATTCCAATATTGTATACATAGAAAATGCACTTGCTCCATTTAACATCGAATTCGTCCATTTTGTTGATCCAGGATTAATGGATCGATTAACTTCAGATCAGAATTTCCATGAAGCAGATGCGCAGCTAAAAGTAAAAGAGCAGATAGAATGGATTGCCCAATCGAATATTGATGCTATTTTACTTACTTGTACAAACTATATTTCCATTTTACAGGAAGACCAACTTTCCATATCAGTACCAATTATTAAATTGGATGAACCATTCTTTGATTTCGTCTGTACTATTCAGGAACCCCAGACTTTAATTTTTACCAATCCGGCAACCGTTGAGGGAACAATGGAACGTCTCAAATATTTTGCTGATATTTATCAAAAAACACTAAACATCGAGGTTGTTGTTCTAGACAATACGTTTGAACTGATCATGCAAGGACGCAAAGACGAATACAATCATGAAGTATCAAAGATATTAGAACAACTTATTAACGATGATAGGGTAATGTCGGTTGCTCAATTATCGATGGTGGATGCAGCACAGCTTGTTGAAGCAAAGACAGGTAGTTCAATCACGACTCCGTTAAAAACTCTCGTAACTTCTCTTGTTAAAGAATTAAATTTAGGAGAAAAGATTAACTAAAATAATTTGACTAGCGCGTATCTCTAAGGATCTGCGCTTTTTTATTAATGTGAAATTACCTGGGAAATTTATGTTAAAATTTAGATAGAATTAGTAATGAAAAATTACTAATACAATCGAATGAGGTGTTTCTATGATAAAACAATTTGATATTCGTTTTCCAAAAAATGCAGAAAAACTCTTAGAGATTCAAATGCCAGCTTATAAAGTAGAAGCGGAAATTATCGGTTATGATGATATCCCACCATTGAAAGATACAGTAAATACTTTAAAAGAATGTGGAGAAACTTTCTTCGGCTACTATATAAATGAAGAACTATGCGCGGCCATATCGGTGAAAGTCGATAATGAAGTAGACATACATAGATTAATCGTTCATCCGGACCATTTCCGGAAAGGAATCGCACAGAAACTGTTAACTTTTATTGAAAGGCAGTTCGAAACAAATATAATCATAGTCGCAACTGGCTCCAAAAATAAGCCAGCAATTACGCTTTATAAGAAAAATGGATTTCGGATAACGAAGGAAGTCCAAGTAAATGAACATTTATCCTTAACTTACTTTGAGAAGAAATTATTATCTGATTGAAGTCTGCAATAAGGAAGAGGGATGAAAAAATATGAAACACAAAAGGATGCTTTTTTTACTGCTCATCATATTTATTCTATCATTTTTAATTCGATTATATATTAATTATGAAGCATTCAAGGAAACTAAATGGCGGGATGCCTTATTCTTTTCATTCTGGGCGACAATCGGCCTGCTGTTGCTTTATATCATTCAAATTACTGTGGAAAAATATAGTAGGAAATAGACATTATTTTAATTCTTGAAGTTTTGCGTATGTATCGTACGAAAGTGTAGTTGTGAATAAATATTTAAACATTGATATAGGTTTGATTTCAATTATTTTATTGGCAGGGTGTATTGGGGAAAATTATGACTTCTCACCACCAACAGTTATGGTTTTTACTCCTGATGGAGATGATTTTCAAGAAACTTTAGCTGAAGCAAACATCGATTGGAAGTATGATGAAAAATACAACAAAGAAACCGAAGATATCCAAGCATTAGCGGACATGCAAAATATTATTTACTTTAAACCAAGGGAATTAGTTACCTTAAATAGGGAAAACGGAACTTTTGATCCGAATAAAATAAAGGTTTCTGTTTTGCAAAATGAAAACAAAATAGAATTAGAATATTTTATAGTGAATCAAACCTTTAATTTACCTACAGAAAAAGGAAAGTATATACTCGTTGTTGACATTGAAACGGATAAAGGAAATGCTCAATATGTTGGGAATATAGTTGTTCAGTAAATTAATTGTGCCCCACAGGAAGTCATGGTAAAGGAATTGAAGAGTAAAAATGATTAAGTTTTTAAGGAGAATTTCGATGCCGATTATTATCCACAAGCAGTTTGTAAATGCACCTATACAAGTATGTTTTGACCTTGCCAGAAACGTCGACATTCATATAATGACGACTGCGAAAACGAAGGAAAAGGCTGTTGGTGGGGTAACAAATGGCTTATTAAATGCAGGTGACTCCGTTACTTGGGAAGCTACTCACTTCGGTATTAAACAGAAACTGACGGCAAAGGTTATACATATGCAACAACCAACTATATTTGTGGACATAATGGTGAAAGGCGCATTTAAATCATTTACCCATACTCATAAATTTGTAGAAGAAAAAGACGGCACTTTAATGATCGATATATTTGAATATAAGGCGCCATTTGGTCCATTAGGAAGTATCGCTGACAAATTGTTTTTGTACAGATATATGAATAGCTTCATTATAAATCGAGCAGCAGAATTGAAGAAGCTTGCAGAAAATAAGTAATGAATTATTAGGAGGGCATAAATGGCAGTCTCTCAAATCATTATCATGATGCTTGTTTATGGGGGTCTTTTTTTATATACCGCAAGATTCGGTTCTTCACATAACAAAATCATATTTTACGGTCACTATATATTCTTAATAGTTTTGTATTGTCTCATATCTATTGCTATTTGGTTCATCTACAAAGGGAATGAAGTTCATATTAATTACCATAGCGGATATGAACCAATAAGTTTGACTATTGACGCTATCTTTGCAATCGTTTGTTTCAGCATTTATAATCTGATTTTATTTTTATTAAGTAAGAGATTAACAAGGAAAAGTCTTCTATTAAAGAAGTGAATAATTAGTAATAAACGTTAAATAGAGGGAGGATTTATATGGAAATTCTATTAGTTGGAACGTTTCACCTTAGCGATACTTCTGACTTGAACACGTTATCGGAAAAGGATAAAAGGAAATATAGCGATAGCGATTTCGAAAAGTTGGCTATTGATCTTGCAAAGTTCCAAGCGGATCAAGTCTTTGTTGAATATTCATTTCATTTACAAGAACATTTAACTTCAATTTATCGCTCGGTAGAAGTAGCAGAAATAAATGATGATTTTAAAGAAAATGAGATTTATCAAATTGGATTCCGGTTAGCTAAAATGCTTGGACATGATGCCGTTTATGCAGTGGATTGGAATGAGCAGCCAGAGGAATCAATCGATTTAGGTCTCGTTGGAGAAGGGAAATCGAAAACAGAGTTCGAGGAAATAATGAACCGTGTAAAAATGGTGCTCGAGAAGCTCTCTACTATAATTCAGCAAGGAGATATCATCGAACTGTACAAACATATTAATTCACAAGAAAACATAGTAAATGATCATAAAGTCTATTTGGATTTAATGCAGTTCGACGATGAAATTGCATTTGAGTGGGTAACAAAATATTGGTATTACCGTAATTTAAGAATCGTACGTAATATAAAAAAATTCATTCTTCCTGAAACAAAGCGGGCTGTTATTTTATATGGAAGCGGTCATAACTATCTACTTAAACAACTGTTGGAAGATGACAAAGCAATAAGAGTCATTCCATACGGAGATTGGTCTGAATAATATAGATTTAGTAACTTAAAGGAGTGAACGGACTATTTTAGAAAATATAATCGGGACTTTAATTGGGTTATTCATAATCGTAGTATGCTTGTTAATCGCCTATTGGAGTTTTAACAGATTATTTAAATCTTCATTAAGATCAACAAACAAAAGTGATTCAGCATTAAAAATCGAGTTGTATACGTTAGAAAAACGAGTTGAGGCACTCGAAAGAAAATTAGAAAATAAGTAATTGGCTATATAAAGGAGTTAGGAACAACATGATTACATTAAGAAATGTGCAAAATACTGATTTAGAGAGTCTGGTCGTCATTGAAAATGAAGGCTTTACAAAAGAAGAGGCTGCCACAAGGGATGCCTTTGTGGAAAGAATTCAGCTGATTGCCGATACATTTATAGTCGCTGAAAAAGATGGAAAGATCGTAGGTTATATTAACGGTCCTGTAATCCCTCAACTATACATAACGGATGACCTTTTTGTAGAAATTACTCAAAATCCAAAAAAGGGCGGCTACCAAAGTATATTAGGAGTAGCTGTTTCTAAAATGGCGAGAAATCAAGGAATTGCTCGGATCTTACTCAATAAAATGGAGCAGTTGGTAAAAGAAAATGAGCGACAAGGAATTACGCTAACATGCAAACAGGAATTGGTAACTTTTTATGAAAAACTCGGCTTTATAAATCACGGCATTTCCGATTCACAGCATGGAGGAGTTAGCTGGTATAACATGGTCAAACTGCAAGAGAATATGGATTAATTATTGTGGGGATATCATTGCAATGGAAATCCTCTTTTTAAGTAGTTTGCCCTGCCTTTGTTTTATATTGCAGACGTAAGTTAATAACTAATTGAGTTAGAAAGATAAATAAGAATAAATTAGGTGAATATAATGAAAAAGTCCTCTCCAAAGCTTCCTTTAACATCGGAAGAAAGAATCAATTTAAGAAAGTGCAAAGTGAAATTAAATGAAATCGCCCTAATGGATATGCAACAATTAACTACATGTTTACAATCAACTCACGAGCGTGCTAAGTATCTCCGTGGACTAGCTCAATTCCAGGCGATCCCTTCAATCGGACCGAAGTTGGCTCAATGGGTTACTGAATTGGGTTATTATTCTTTGGAAGAGTTGAAAAACGAAGATGGTGCTGATTTAACTAATCGATTGGAGGAACACTTCGGTTATTGGGAAGACCCGTGTGTAGAGGATTCGTTAAGATGTATCGTACATTATGCAAACCATTCAGACAGCGAAAAAAGTTGGTGGCATTTTACAGATGAACGGAAACGATATCGGGAGTTAAATGGATACCCTGATTCAAGACCAACGACACCTTGGTATGATAAGAAAACTAAAGACAAATAAAGGGTATATACAGACCTATCAATCAGGACTAAAGGGGAACAAATATGAAAATTCACAAGATAGATCATGTAGGGATCATAGTAAACGATCTTACGGCGGTTAAAGCGTTTTTCATCGAATTTGGACTGGAAGTGCTTAGTGAAGGGGAAGTGGATGGATTATCGGGCTTACTGATGTGAAAGCAACCATTGTCCTCTTTGGGATGTCGGATGACCAGGCAAATTTAGAGCTGGTCATGTTTCATACAGGCTCAGAGATAGAAAGTATTCAGCAATCTTCAAAAAATCATATTGCCTTTGCTGTTGAAGATATTGAAACGGTCGTAGATAAATTGAAAGAGAAAGGCGCGGAAATTATTAGTGAAATCCAAACCTACAATAATATTTATAAATTATGTTTTGTTCAGGGACCGGAAGACATAATTTTAGAGTTAGCTGAGAAAATGCGATAAACTTTAATTGGAAGATTTCAACCTAATAGTACATTTTCATAGCAACATTGGTGGGAGGAATAGACAATTGGCAACTAATGCAGCTTTTCAAAGAGATATTAAAAGTTTTTGGTATCCAGAGTACAACAACAATGGATATCCTCATGTCCAACAAGGATTCATTCTTCACCCTAATCGAAACGCAGAGTTCGATCCATTTATTTTAATGGCGGAAGATTGGTATAAGCGCGGCGTTTTCTCTGATCACCCACATCGCGGCTTTCAAACTGTAACATATGTTGTAGATGGCAGACTTGAACATATTGATAATGCTGGAGGTTACAGCATTTTAAATGCCGGGGATGTTCAATATATGAATGCCGGCTGGGCAGCTAGACATGCTGAAGAAGCGTTCGAGGACGACTTGATTCATACATTACAGCTATGGCTAAACCTGCCGAAAAGTTTAAAAAATACAGAAATGTCTTATCAGAATATCTTTGTTGAAGATGCACCTGTAGTCAATATCGATGGCGGATTCGTTCGAGTTTATTCAGGGAATATTGCAGGTGTAACAGGAACTATGCAAAGTTTAGTTCCGATTACGATGACAGAAATTACGCTTCGTGAAGGTGCTGAATACACACATATTTTACCCGAAAACCATAATTCATTCCTGTTTATGATGGCAGGAGAGATGGAATTTGGGGGAAGCAAGACAAAAATCGCGAAAACTGGAGCGGCTACGATCTCATTTAACGAGACTGGTTCTGAAGATAATTCAAGCGAATTGAAAATAAAAGCATCTACACGGTCTAAAGTTTTAATTTATTCAGGTGTCCCTATTAGAGAAGAAATCGCTCTAGGCGGACCGTTTGTGATGAATACAAAAGAAGAAATCAGAGAAGCATTCCGTGATTTACAGCTAGGTAAATTTGGTCCGCCAGCTGTAAGAGAGTAAAAATTAATTTAATAGACCTTATTACAATGAACCAGATGGAACTGAGCCATCTGGTTTTTTGTTTTCACCAAATATAACTCTTTAATTATGGTAAAATTTATAATATAAGGAGAGGATTACATGGATTTATTAACATTTGCCTTTTTAGTATTTTTGCTGTAAATCGTTGTATTTTTGGCGGTAAAGCATTGGACTAATTATTCGGAACTTGGAATTTTAATTAAAATGAAATATAAGATTGAGGAAGATAAACCTAACTTAAGTGATGAAGGCATTGAAAAAGAGTTAGAAAAAGATATCAATAAACAAAACTGATCGAGAAATAAAGGGGGATAAGTGTGGAGATTAAAAGGCTGGAAAACCACGGAAAAGTGCCAATGGAATTATTGCTACTGGCGGACCCTTCAAAAAGTATCGTAGAAGATTATGTAGCAAAGGGCGATTGTTTTATAACTGTAAGTGAGGGACAAATCATTGGCGTCTATGTCCTGTTGCCAACAAGGTCGAAAACTGTGGAAATTGTCAATGTAGCAGTAGCTGAAGATCATCAGGGTAAAGGGATTGGAAAATTATTAGTGAGTGATGCAATTCGTGTAGCCAAAACACAGGGGTATAAGACGATAGAAATTGGTACAGGAAATTCAAGTATTGGGCAATTGGCGTTATATCAAAAATGCGGTTTTCGAATTGTTTCAGTTGATCAAAACTATTTTCTTAAGCATTATCCCGAAGAAATTTACGAGAATGGCATCCAGTGTATCGATATGATCAGGTTATCGAAAGAGTTATAGGGAGGATAAGTATGAAAAAATTCACGTTTTTACTCTGTTTGTTTTCCGTCTTGCTGATAACGACTGCATGCAGTTTCCAAGGTGAACCTAATACAACAATTGAAGCCGTAATTTCACATTTAACTGAGGATGAATTTGAGAGTGTTGGAACACATGGATTAGAAAATCCTCAAATTGATGATTTTAGGAAATTTACATTTAACGTGGAAGTAAAAGATGTAGCCGGTCAGAAAGTTCAATTTGCATTTAGCGATAGTTGGAAAGAAGTGATCGATTCAATTGATGTTACAGACAGGTATTGGTTTGGAGGCGGTAGTGAACAAAATAATGAAGGTGAGAATGTTGCAAAGCATGCTCAGGAATTTATCTTTTATTCTAAAGGATTAAATAAAGAATCAATGAGAGAGGCATTGAACACAATTATTTTTGAAGTAAGCATAAACAACGATGGCGAAATTGCGACAGAACAATATAAAATTGGGGATTTAGTTGAATTTGAATAAATGCATGGCTGGAAATAATTAATCAAAGGATTGGAGAAATCTTCATGAAAATATACGACCTGGCAAGTCCATTTCTGAACCAGTATAAACCTTTAAAAGAGTACTACGAAAATTATTTTAACAAATATCCTGAAATCTATAGTTATTACTTTGAAAATCATTGTCACAATAAAGAGCTGAAATTTGATAATGCCTTAAAGGCACATCCAAACAAGATTGAGCAAATGAACTGGATTACGGATAAATTGAAATCGCTAACACCTCAAATTACAAAGGAATATGAAAATCGGTTTTCGATAATATTTTCAAAAGATGTTTATATTTTTGTGGGTTTAGGTGGTTCGAATGCTTATACTTATCGTTCCATGGATCCTCATATTGCTTTCTGTGTTGAAAAGTTTGAAACGAATGAAGATGGCCTAAATGTAATAATTGCACATGAATTTGGCCATGCAACGCATCATCTTTTCACGACACATAATGGGATAGATGCAAAAGATATACAATGGTATAACCCGTTCACCTGGCTATTGCAAGAGGGTGTAGCAACTTATTTATCAACTTTAGTAGCAAATGCAGACCAAGATATTTATTTTGCTTATCAACCCGATCCAGAATGGCTTTCATTTTGTGAAGAAAATACAAAAACCATTATCGATGCTTTTCAGCAAGATTTGGTTCAAAGTACATCAGCAGAAATATTTAAAGAATGGTTCTCGATTAATGGTGGCCAAATTTTTGGCTATAGCCGGCTTGGTTATTATATTGCCTATCTTTTAGTAAAGCATTTAGTAGGTGAAGAAGGTATAGAAAACGCAATGCTTTATTGGGGACATCCAGATTTTGAAGAGAGAATGAGAACATTATTACGCACATTATAGTACAAACTGACAATAGCAATTTAATAACCTTAAAGGAAGGGGATAAATATGAGACGGAGAAATGTGTTAATTTTAATCCTCTTGTTTTTTGCAATGTATGTATCAGGCTCTCAATTTATTGTTCGAGAACATTTCGTTTCTAAAATTTTTGCTGGCATGTACTTCCTTTTTTCATTGGTTATAGGAATTGCGATATTAACAAACTCTATGAAGAAAAAAAGAAAAGTAGCCACACATTGAATTCATATATTGGGGGAGTAGCATGTTTATAATTAATTCAGTTGCTTTATGGGTAATTATCTCAATGTCTATTAATACTTATTTAATGACTTTACCTATTCCGGTAGTACGAAAAAAGGATTTTCCGACTACCTACATGATTCAGCATGAGAATCGAATCGACTTTCAAAAAGGTACGGAATGCGCGGCATTTTCAACAGCGTACCTGCTGCGTCACTTTGGTATGGATGCTGAAGGGGATGCGTTATATAAGCAATTTCCCAACAAAACAAGAGCAGGCAATGTATACCCAAAAGGGATTCGTACTGTGTTAAGAAATTATGGATTTAAGACTAATTATTATAAAGGTAGTATTAATACATTAAAGTCCGAAGTTAGTAAAGGAACGCCAGTAATTGTTTTTATTAAAGTACAGAAGGATCTCAAAAATCTGCATTTTGTCCCGGTAGTTGGTTATGACAAAGAGTACATTTACCTTTCAGAATCATTGAGTCATTTAGTAAATGATGAAGGAGAACAGAAGAACTATAATCGAAAAGTTCCGATTGAAGAATTTAAAATACTTTGGGATGTAAAGAGAATTCACACGCTTCCATACAGCAATACATATATAGCAGTAGATGTTAATACATGCCCATCAATGTTGGGCAGTTGAGGAAGGACTAAAGATGAAAGAGCATAAAAAATGAGCTAGAATCATTGGATCTAGCTCATTTTTTATTTTATCGTCGAAGCTTAAATTTACGCATACGATCGACTAGGAAACCGCCTTTGAATGATTTTGGCTCATATGAAATGATAAATGCCTTTGGTTCAATCGATTCAACAAGGGCGAATAATTCTTTTTCTCGGTTTCGTTTAGCCAAAATCTCATATTTATAACGTTCACTGTCACGACCTTCACTGACAGATGTCGTAATGGCAAAGCCGCTGTTTCTTAATGTTTCGATCAATTCCTGGTTTTTTTGCTGCGTATTGATTGTAACAGATACAAAACCAATAGCCAGCTTGTTTTCAATCATTGTTCCGATCGGTATCCCAATACTAAATCCGAGTGCATACACAATCATCGCAATAAAGTTCTGATCACCACTAAAAATGATAGAAAGTGCAAATACGTTAATAAGAACTTCTAAAAACCCAAAAATTGAAGCAAGAAGTCTCATGTCTTTGACTAAGAATATTGTACGTAATGTCATTAACGGCACGTAAACGAGCTGTATGACCAGAATTAGGATTATTTCCTGCATAAAATCCCCTCTTTCATTTAAAAATTTATTTTACTTTTTTACTTCTACCCTAATATGAAATTTATATTCTTATTAATTATTTGAGTTAATGCTATAAAAATAAGGGAGAATCAATTGCTGTTATTAAATTGATTCTTTCTGACCATCATTTGTCCATCAAGATGAACGATGTTTTTTTGTTTCGGAGAGGGGGGGCAACATAGGTAAAGTTCGGAAATATAACCATCAATTAGTATTAATAAAATGATATTTTACGCACTAAGTCTAATAAAAAACTGCTATGATGGAAGTGTCCGAGATTATTATTTGAATATTTAAGGAGTTATGAATTTGGCGAAATTAATCAGAGCATTACTATCACTATTAATTTTTTTACTAGTTTTCAACAACAGCGCGTTGACCACGAGTGCAAAAGGCGTAAACCTTCTCCCTTTTGAAGATGAAAAGTCTGGAAGAAATAGTAACGCCTACTTATCTACATACGAATATCCTTCAACCAAAATGAAGGAAGACTTTATTAATGAAATTTCTACATATGCAATGAAAACAAATGAAAAGTGGGGAATTCCTGCTAGTGCGATTATTGGAATGGCTGCTCTGGAAAGCGGCTATGGAACAACGAGAATAGCAATAAATGCAAATAACCTTTTCGGAATAAAGGTTTGGGGATACAATCCCAAGAATGCCTGGCAGTTGAAGGGACAACCTGATGAAGATTATGAACCGGTTCCTGTACTAACTGATTACGGACAAGACCGTAAAATATACGATGAAAGCAAAAGAAGGGATAACTGGTATCGGGCTTTCAGTTCCTATAAAGAAGCGGTCGATTATTTAGCAGGAAAATTACTGTTAAACGATAGATATCGGTTCGCAAAAAACAACTACGAAGAAAGGATGAAAAAAGGATGGAGTTATGAGCGAGCATCTAAAGAATATCTGTTCGACATTGCCAATGCTGGCTATATTCATTTGGGCGGGGAATACTATCGAAATAAAGTAGGCTCTATTATGGACGAGCGTGATTTATACCAGTTTGATGAGAGAAATTTAAAAGACGTAGGTGGACATTGGGCCGCACAACAGATTCTATTCTTAACTGAAAAAGGCTGGATCTCCGGCTATCCTGATGGTACATATAAACCGAATCAATCGATAACAAGAGCTCAAGCAGCTGCTATTATTAGTAACTTTTTAGCGCTGACTACAACAAATAAAGATATTTCATTTAGTGATGTGGAAAAGAGCTTTTGGGCATCAGATTCAATTCGTTTAGCAGCACAACATAAAATAATCAACGGCATCGGTGATGGACGTTTTTCACCTAATACTTATTTAACAAGGGCGCAAATGGCTCAAATCTTCTATAATGCAGGATTTTATAGCCAATCTGCCAACAAGGGTGCAAATTCATTTAAAGATGTGGATCAAAACTTTTGGGCATCTCTTGCGATTGAAACGATGAAACAAGAAGGAATTATGGCTGGCTATACCGCTAGCCGGTTTGGTCCAAATAATCCGACAACAAGAGCACATATGGCAGCTATGATTTATCGGATACATGAAAAAGGCTTGAGTAAATAATCCAGCAAATAAAAGAAGCACGGAATTGTGCTTCTTTTTTTATCTATCTTTGGACCTTTATAAATTCATTTACCATACCGATAAAAAGTTCTAGTATACGTACATCGTCGGTCAGTTCGGGATGAAAAGAGCAACCTAAAAATTGCCCATCTCTAGCTAGTACAATTCGTTCTTCATATGTAGCAAGTATTTCAACATGTTCACCGATCGATACAATATGCGGGGCTCGTATAAAAACTGCTGTTATTTCATCACCAATTGATGGAATTGATAATGGAACTTCAAAGCTGTCAACTTGTCGCCCGAAAGAATTTCTCTCAACTTCAACATCCAATAAACTGAGGTGAGGGGGTTTGGAATTCCTAATCTTTTTGGCCAACAGTATAAGACCGGCACATGTCCCAAACATTGGAACACCTTGTTGTGCCATTGCCTTTATAGGTTCTAACAAGTCATTTCGTTCTAACATTTTACCGATTGTCGTACTTTCTCCACCAGGCAAAATAAGACCGTTAATACCACGTAAATCATCGCTTGTTTTCACTGCAACAGCATCATGACCAAGAAGTTCAATTTGCTGAATATGCTCTTTTACAGCACCTTGTAATGCAAGTACTCCTATTTTTGCCATACTACCAGCCACGCTCCTGCATACGTTCATTAACATTCAGGGTAGCTATTTCAATTCCTTTCATCGGCGTTCCAAGTTCCTTTGAGATTTCAGCAATCAGTTTGTAGTCTGTATAATGCGTTGTTGCTTCCACAATGGCACGCGCAAATTTTTCAGGATTCTCTGATTTGAATATACCGGATCCAACAAACACACCATCTGCACCAAGCTCCATCATTAACGCGGCATCTGCAGGAGTTGCAACACCACCCGCGGCAAAATTCACAACAGGTAAACGACCTAAACGCTTGATTTCCAATAGTAATTCAAAAGGGGCTCCTAAATTTTTTGCCTCTGTCATTAATTCATCCACATTCATTCCAACAACACGGCGTACTTGAGCGTTAACATTTCGAAGATGACGAACTGCTTCCACAATGTTGCCAGTACCTGGTTCACCTTTAGTACGGAGCATAGAAGCCCCTTCACCAATACGTCGTGCTGCTTCTCCTAAGTCACGGCAACCACAAACAAATGGCACTGTATACTCACTCTTTAGTAAATGGAATTCTTCATCAGCCGGTGTTAAAACTTCGCTTTCATCAATATAGTCCACACCCATTGACTCTAATACACGTGCTTCTACAATGTGACCAATTCGTGCTTTTGCCATAACCGGAATCGTGACGGCACTCATCACTTCCTCCACAATCCGCGGATCCGCCATACGGGCTACACCACCAGCTTTTCGGATATCGGAAGGCACACGTTCCAGCGCCATCACTGCTACTGCACCTGCAGCTTCCGCAATTTTTGCTTGTTCAGCGTTAATGACATCCATAATAACGCCGCCCTTTTGCATTTCTGCCATTCCACGTTTTACTCGATTTGTTCCAACTTGTACCATGTAAATAACCTCCATTCCTGTAATGACTCTTAGTATAATGAAAATTGACCATATTGAAATAGTCAATTTTATATAAAACTTTAAGGTCAGAGGAGGGGTGTCTGAAAACATGGACATAAAACCGTCTGATAATTCTGTTATAATGATGTTTGAAACGGTTTCTACTTACAGACTAAGGAGGATACTAAAATGATAAATAATATAGATTTAAAGCACTTACAACGTTGTGTAGAATTAGCAAAAATTGCGCTTGAGAAAGGTGACGAACCATTTGGATCAATTCTTGTTTCTGCAGATGGGGAAGTGCTTTTTGAGGATCATAATCATGTGGCAGGCGGTGATCATACACAGCATCCCGAGTTTGCGATTGCGCGATGGGCAGCAAATAATATGGAACCTGAAGAAAGAAGCAAAGCAACAGTATATACTTCCGGGGAACATTGTCCGATGTGCGCCGCTGCTCATGGTTGGGTAGGTTTAGGACGGATTGTTTATGCAAGTTCATCTAAACAATTGGTACAGTGGTTAGCAGAAATGGGCCAAGGTCATTCACGTGTACGCAATCTGTCAATTCAAGAGGTTGTTAACGATGCAACTGTAGATGGTCCTGTTCCTGAACTAGCAGAGGAAGTCCATCAACTTCATCGTCAGTTTCACGAGATGAAACGATGAATAAAATATGTAGATGGTTGATATGAAACCAAGCGAGCGCGATTCTGTTGTAAGAATCAGCGCTTGTTTTTATTTTAAAGTTGAGATACGAGGAGATAATTTTTTGGTGACTTGTAATTTAAATATATGTAAAGTAAACTTTACTTTAAGTAAAACTTACTTTACATATCAGGGAGGATTTATTATTAAAAACAACATTAAGGTTTTACGGGCTCAACGCAGTATGACACAAGACCAGTTGGCAGAAAAACTGTCTGTCTCTAGACAAACTATTATTTCATTAGAAAAGGAAAAATATAATCCGTCGATTATTTTAGCATTTAAGTTGGCAGAAATTTTCGATTGTAAGATTGAAGATATATTTATTTATGAGGGGGAAAATGAATGAAAGAAGCTCGAAAGAACCAACTATCATATTTATTTTTAGGAATTATTATAATTCCATTAAGTGTATATATTAATTACCCTTATATAATAAATGGTGAATTTCCAGTAGGCGTGATGACTTTTTTCTTGGGAACAAGTTCATTAATGATGGCTTATTTATCTCCACATTTATTTCCTAAAGATGAGCGTACAAAAGATATTATAGGTAAAAGTATGACAGCAAACTATTTTACGCTGTTTGCAACTATCACACTGCTATTTATTACAGTAGCTAAAACTCAAACTGCATCAGAAGTTTTAACGATTTTATTTTGTATTATGGTTACCTCAATTCCTCTAACGATGATTTTTTATTCAAAACGTATTTAATGAATCTGTACATAGTCCATTGACAGGGAATATTTAATTTCTTTATAAGAAGGAGCGGAATAAAAAACTTATTAATTCCCAAACACAGGTAATTTTGAAAGGGGAAAACTTAATGCAAATATTTTTGTTTATTTTATTAGGGATTATCATTACGGCTATATCGGTGATGGTGCTAGCTGAATTTGGTTTAATTCTACTGGGTGGGATTGCATTTGGCTTGATTTTGTACATTACTTTTAAGGTTAGCAGAATACCATCTTCAAAACGGAGGATTCAGTAGTTGAAAGTGGTAATTTGTATTTAACAATAACAGACGCAGTTCACAAGAGGAACGCGTCTATTTTTAAAATTATTTACAAAAATCTATGTGAAATTAGGGGGTAAGGAAAGAAACAAAATCATAAAGGTGTGAAAATATATTCTGCACTTTATTTGATAATTGCAGTCCTATTATTAGCAGGATGTTCATCTATTCAAAATGTCATCACTGAAGATGAAGCTAAACAATTGGTCCTGGGTAATCACTATAACTATAAAGGTAAAACAGAAATACTATCTGTTGAATTAAAAAATAATAAATATTACATTGAGTGGGAAATAAAAGATAACTGTGAACGCGGGAGAGACAGCGTAAATAAAAAAGGCGAAATTGAGAAGATCGAAGCCAGTATGTGTTAGCGCTAATTTCGTTTTAATAATGGGGAGATATATTGTCGACCTTCGTCTTTTTTGCTTAGGAAATGACAATTTATTATTACATATCATCATTGTATTTGTATTAGTTTTTTTAATAATGTCAATTCTGTAATAGAAGAGGTGAAGAATATGGAGAGAGTGGCGCACTATTTTTGGGCGGTTAGAATTCCGGATGAAGTAAAACAAACCATTTACGAGGAACTGACACGAATTAAGCCAATATTCCAGTTTAAGCGATGGGTGGACTTAAATGATTATCATATAACGCTTGCATTCCTTGGCGCTGTAAATCCAAAGCAACTTACATCCGTTATTGGATCAGTTGGGGAGGCCATAAAGAATCAAAAAGCTTTTATGTTAGATATTAAAGGATTGGGTGTGTTTGGAGCTCAAAAATCACCTCGTATATTTTGGGGGGCAGTGAGTGAATCAGATGCTTTATATAAAATTCAGGAAATTGTCCATCAATCTTGTCTAGATGAAGGTTTTAAGTTAGAAACACGCCCTTATCATCCACATATTACATTGGCCCGAAAATGGGGGATTAATGAAGATTTCATAGTGGACAAAATAGTCTCGCAAAACCCATTTAAAGAAAAGCCTTTATCTTTTGAAGTAAATGAAATAGTACTATATAAATCAAATGTAGAAAATACACCGAAATATGAATCGATTGCGTCATTTTCATTAGAATAATGATCTTCATTTCCATAGTGTATTAGTGTGCGGGTGCGATTCTATAATAAGAATCAGCGCTCGTTTTTTTTGATTGGTAAATTTATGGTAAAGGTGGGTTGTCGTGGGATTCAATCATCATTCTGAAACTTTCTTCCATTTTATTCGTATAATTTAATTATCATAACAAGGAGGAATTTCATGTATGACATGCCAGGAAGTGGGGATTGGTTTTTCAACTTTGGACCAATATTCATCGCACTTATTTTTATTATCATATTTATCTCAATAATTGGGATGCTATTCAGTAGTTTCAAGCAATGGAAGAAAAATGAGAACTCACCTCGGCTAACAGTTCCGGCCATCGTAAAAGTTAAAAGAACAAATGTAACGAGACATACCCATCACCATCATGATAATAACCACCACTCGCACAGTACCTCTACAAATTACTTCATTACATTTGAGTTCGAAAGTGGTGACAGATCAGAGTTTCATGTTTCGGGGATGGAGTATGGCATGCTTGCAGAAGGGGATATCGGCAAGTTAACTTTTCAAGGAACAAGATATCTTGACTTTACTCGAGTGTAGCACCCGTAATTTCACTAGGCCTAACAATATAAAGACAGCGCGATTCTGTATTGGAATCAGCGCTTTTTTTATGTGGGGGTATGTTATCCATCATTTGAACAAGTATTTTGAAAAATGTATCATTCGGGGTGGGGGGAAATATAACGAATCAGGAATCCAAATAAAGGGGCAGTTTAGTTGAATAAGGAATTAAAATGGATAGAGGTTTCAGCAAATGTAGGAAGAGAGGAATTAACATGAAAGATGAACAGCAAAAAAAAATTGAAGAATTAGAGGGGAAAATTTATTCTTTAGAAAAAAGTTTAAAACGTCTTTCTATTTTGGTAGAACCTAATAGAAAAAAACCATACTGGCATCTACTTCTTTCTCTAGGTATTTTTGAAGAGGATAAAAAGAAACTTGAATATATTATGTTCTATCTATCAAGTCGTTTACATCAAGAACATGATAGTTTAAGGAAAGACCCGGAATTCCCTCCCGAATTATTCGAAAAAGATTTTCCATCTTTAAATCAAACAATTACAATCATTTCATCTACTATAAATATAAAATATGAAGAAACTATTCAAGAAATCCTCCTATCTATGTATCAGCAAAGTATGTTTCGAGAACTTATTAGTTTTTTATTTCCGGAAGAAGTAAAAAAATAGATGATGGTCAATTGTGAAACTTTTTACTATTAGGTGGCTTCTATTTATTGATTGCTGCGTTAACTTGGGCATTAATGTCCGTTTTATTTAAAAAATTCCAACACAATATTCACAAATTGTAATTACTACTTATTCATCTATGGTTGATGTATTTTATTGACACCATTGGTACTTCCAAGATTAAATGATCTAGATTTATCTAGTGTTTCGCAACCTACAATTTCAGGGGGATTATTATACTTAGGTATTGTATCAACTGCTGGTGGTTTTTTCTTGTGGAATAAAGGTTTACAATTGATGAATGCCCTTGTTCTTTTTCTTCCAACCGATTGTCGGAACATTTCTAGGTTGGTTATTGTTAGGTGAAACAATTGGAATTACATTTTGGTTAGGTACAATTTTAATTTTTAGTGGTGTTTTTATCGTCATAAATAAGACCATAAAGGCCGGTGTAGTGGAAGTAATTATAGCACCCATTTGAGCAGTAGAAAGCATTGTACCCATTTCTTGGGTAACAATAGATATTGTATTACCAACGAGACCGACAAAGAAAATAATTAGCCAATCTTTTTTAGCAATACGCCATGATTGTTTCATGCTAAAACCAGTAACTGCAAGTGTAATTACTGCGATTAAGTAACGCATCCATACTAGCTCTATAGGTGGAACAACTTCAACAACTACTTTTACTACAACATACATTGCACCCCAAATATTCGCAGCGAGTGATAAAAATAAGGCGCCTAATATTTTATTATTCATGTTTTTTTTCCTCCGTTTATCATAGAAATCTATGTCCTTAACGGAGAAAAACTCTTCTGCCGTTAAGGAAGAAGGATTGTTGGTACATCATAAATATTGATTTGACAACGATGATAAAACAGCTCTTTTTTATTTTGTTCATATTATTAACTGTGTTTTTAAAATTGTATTTGGAAATCTTTGTGCTTAAAGTTCTTAATCGTTAGATTTGATACCACCCTTCCCAGGAGCCATATAATTAAATAAATTTTTATGTGGAAATTGGGATCAAAAAGTACATTTATTCTAATAGCAAAGTAAGTATTCACAGGATGTTAACATTTAGGATTAATATTGAATGACGATAGGATGGGACAATTGATATATGCGACAAGCCTTTATATAATGTAGAAGGTCATGAGATAATAAATTTTTAATAGGGAGGAAAAATTTTAATGAAAAAATTCATAACGGCCATAACAGCTATTTTATTTACATTTAGTCTAAATACATATGCATTTGCCCATTCACATATTGGTGAAACGATTCCTGCAGATGGTGAAGTAGTAACAGGAGCTTTAACAGAGGTAGTGCTAAATTTTGAAGATGCTATTGAACAAGGCAGCCTTATGAAGATTTATGCTTCAAGTGGTGATCTAATTGAAATATCGGAAATTGTAGTTGGCGACAAACAATTAATCGGTACACTTGCAAATCCACTCCCGAATGATGAATACAAGGTAGATTGGGCAATTATCAGTGCAGATGGCCACCCTTTAACAGGTGATTATACTTTTACAGTGAATATTGATGAAGTACCTGAAGTCGAAGAGGAACCGTCTCAAACAGATGAAAATGAAGTTGTAGAAGAAACAGTGTCAAATGAAGAACAAGTAGGTTCTCAAGAAACAAATCAAGAAGAAGAAACGAAAGCATCATCTTCTATGACTTGGACTGTTATTGGATTTATTGCACTCATTTTAATCGTAGTAGTCGCTGTATTATCTCGTAGAAAAAAATAAAGGAAAGTCGTAGTTTATGTGGATGAATAAACTACGGCTTTTTTGTACCAAAATCAATTTAGACTCAGTCTCTTATATAACAAATGGGCGCTTTTCTAGAATAGAAAAGTACTTTCTACAATTATAGGGCCAGGATTATGGAGTAACTCTTGTATTGCGTAGTATACACATACTACATAACAAAAATCTTCAGTGTTGGATGACTATTTTAAAAATGAATTAAAGCAACAAGCAGTTTAGTCGAAGTGTTGACTTCATTCACATCTAGTGATAGACTCATTTTTATTAAAGATATAAAGAGTCTTTAATATCTATTTTAACGAGGAGGTTAAGTATGAGGTATTCAAACGCGACAAACTACGCCTTGCATACAATGGTCCATTTAATGCTGCAGCCAGGGGACAATTCGGTGGGAGTGCAGGAATTAGCCGAAATGCAGCATCTTTCCCCGACTTACCTTTCTAAGATATTAACCAAACTTGCGAAAGCAGGTTTAATTGAGTCGACGCCTGGTGCGAAGGGGGGCTATAAAATCTCCAGAAAAAAACATGAAATATCCTTTTTAGATGTTATTCATGCGACTGAAGGAGATACTAGCTTATTCGACTGCTCCATACATCATGAAGGCTGCTTGATTGAAAACGTAATGAGGCAGGCAGAGGAAAATATGAAAGCTGAACTGAAATCAAAGCTTTTGATCAATATTGCTAAAGAGGCAGAATCCAAACAGAAATAACAATAAGGTAAAATTAAAGGAGTGGACAAGATGATATTAGACTGCGCTGTGATTGGCGGAGGGCCAGCTGGGCTTAATGCTGCATTAGTTCTTGGAAGGTCAAGACGTGAAACTATCTTGTTTGATGACAACAAACCGAGAAATGCGGTTGTTTCAGAATCTCATGGATTTATCACGAGGGACGGTATTGATCCTCAGGAATTCAAAAGGGTTGCCCATGTAGAAATAAGAAAGTACCCTGACGTGAGAATCGAAAAGCAACGGGTGCATCGTATTAATAAAAAAAACGCCTTGTTCCAGGTGGAGACAGAAAATGGGGAAGTATACAGTGCGAAAAAAATCATTCTCGCAACTGGCTTTAAGGAAGTCCTTCCAGATATCCCGCGGGTGAAAGAGTTCTATGGAAAGAGCCTGTTCAGCTGTCCTTTCTGTGATGGCTGGGAATTAAGAGATCGTCCGCTGGCAGTGATTGCAAATGATCAAAGGGCGTTTCATATGGCGAAAATGGTATCCAATTGGACGAACGATTTAATTATTTTTACCAATGGCAATAAGATACTTTCTTTGGAAGAACAAGAATTGCTCAAAAGCTACCAAATCAGGATAAATGAAAAGAAGATTGCCACTTTCATTGGAGAAGATGGGATGCTGAATAAAATCCAACTTGAAGATGGTACGGCAGTGCTCCGTGAAGGAGGGTTTATAACTGCGGAATGGAAACAGGCTGCTTCTTTTGATTCTACACTTAAATATACATTAAACGAGCATGGCGGAATTGAAACCGACAGCTGGCAACGAACGAATACAGAAGGGGTATTTGCTTGCGGAGATACGCGAATTGCCGGTCCCTCCCAATTAATTGTTGCAGCAGCAGAGGGCTCTATGGCTGCCATGTCTGTGAATGCAGCACTAATAGAAGAGAAATTTAACCAGGATAAACAGCACGCTTAAAAAAAGGAGGATATATGCATCACCCGAATGGCAAGAACAGTAAAGGCAAAGTATCGTACTTGGAAAGTCCCCAACGAAGAAAAGAATTCTCCCCGGAACAGCTGCTAAATATGATTCCTTTAAATGAAACGGACAGCTTGTTGGACTTTGGCGCAGGTACCGGTTATTTATCCATCCCTGCGGCGAAAAGGATCAAAGGCAATGTATATGCGCTGGATATCGACCCTTCCATGCTGGAAATACTAAATGAGAAAGCCTTGAAGGAAAAGCTCATGAATATTGTTCTGGTTCAGGGAAGCATGGAGGAACTTCCTTTACCTGATGGCTCTATCGATTTGATAATTGCTTCTCTGGTACTGCATGAAATACAGCCCCTGGCACCACTGTTACATCAAATGAAAAAAGTTCTAAAAAAAGAAGGCTATTTAATCTGTCTTGAACTACAACCAAAAGGAAGTTCCGTGAAAGCACCGAGAATTACACTGGAAGGAATGGAGCAGGAAATGTTAGAAGCCGGATTTCAGGTGACAGAGAAATTTTTCCCAACGAAATCTTTATACATTCTCGTTTCGCAGAAGACGGATTAAAGGATTACATTTCTGCATAATTAAAGACATTAAGTAACTCTAAAGTATCTAATTGAAATTAAGCTGAAGGTGTGCTTGTGTTTAAGAAGCAATACTAACAAAACAAAGTAAAGTGCTGCACAGGACAAATATACTATTCAAGAGAAAAAGATCTTCTACAATCGGGCGCAATACCTTCTTGAAAAAGGATTGTGTCCTCTTCCCATGCACATTTCTATGTATTTCCAGTGTAGACCCGTGACCCGTATATTTAGAAGTTCGTCAGCAATATAGTTTATTGTTCTTTCTAAATGCATTCTCACCATATTTGTTCAACCCAAGCACTATGATTTACACCACCCCATCGGGTAGGATTTCGTCATCCGGACTGCTACGGTAAATTCTCGCGCCTATTAGCCGAGCTTATAGCAGCTTTTTCTTTCTAAACAGCGTGCTATTCGACGAAGGTGAAGCTTTTCAGAACGTTACTTCTCATTCGACTTTTCCGACATAACCCTTCAGTTTTAGAATCCTAAAAACTACCCGACCTTCACCAAAATTATGTGATTACATTTCATTTTAATCAGGTACATTTCGCACCAACAATTTGGTCCTATAATGACGAACGCTGATTACGATTTCATATTAAAACAGGCAACCTGCGCTATTAAATTCTAAATCTCCCCGATATTCCATTGGACGCGGGATATTTAAGTTTCAAAAGATTAATTTTTGAATATTTTGCTACTTGAAATTCAATATCTTTACATTTTCTATTTGACATGTGAAAAATTATTATGCTAACATCTAAATAGTAATGATTACTATTATCGATGAATAGAAATTGTAATGAAGACATTGCTCGTCGCCTTATATTGGAGCAAGCAAATTTTTTTCACCTTTTTTAAATAGTAATAATTTCGCTTTATAAGAATAGGTATGAGGAGGAAAAAATGAAACGAAGTCCTTTATCAATCAGCATGCTACAAATGTATGGCTTGGCAATGTTTTATTTCACAGCGAATTCGGTATTAACTGTTATTTTCCCGCTACAGGCTTCAGCTAATGGCATGCCAGAAGCTGAAATCGGCATCATGATGGGGATGTATATGTTTGTTTGTATGATTTTGCGTCCGTGGGCAGGACAAATGGTCGCAAAGCATAGCGTCTTTACGATTATGAAATGGCTACTCGTTGGGCATGCACTAGCACTACTGCTTTACGTATGGATTGGTGTCGATAGCTTGTATGCGGTACGCGTCTTACAAGGGGTCGTGACGGCGTTCTTCTCGATGGCGATGCAAATTGGAGTTGCAGAAGTTTTGGATGATAAGGACCGTGGGCAAGGGATGGCGATGTATTCGTTATCAACTGTTCTCCCAGGTTTATACGGGCCAGCGCTTGCAATTGCGCTTTGGATACAGGGCGATTTAACGTGGCTATATTTCCTAATTGCTGCGCTTGCGTTATTACCGCTATTATTTTTCATTAAAACACCATTGCCGAAAACAAAAAGAGACAAGGCGTCCTTTACACTTAGGGAAATGCTTGGGGCGGTAAAGGTAGCACGTAGCAATGAGGGGCTCATAAAATCCTCATTTATTATGCTTTTTGGCGCTTCTATTTTCGGTGCATTATCAGCATTTTTACCACTATTTTTAGTGACGACAAATACGGGGAATGCAGCCGCTTATTTATTTTTACAGGCTATTGTCGTAGTTGGAAGCCGCTTTTTCTTCCGCAAATATATTCCATCAGATGGACAGTGGCATCCGAAGTTTATTTCCCTTGTGCTTTTAAGTTCTGTAGTGGGAACGACAATGCTTGCGGTATTTTCAGATGTTACGTTGCTTGTGTATGTAAGTGCGGTGTTTAACGGAATTGCGACGGCTATGCTTTACCCAACGCTAACAACATACATATCCTTCGTTGTACCAGATGAGCAAAGACATATTCTACTTGGGTTATTTTTAGCGTCGTACGATTTAGGCTTTTCGCTTGGCGGCTTTTTAATGGGGTTCGTCGTACAGTTTATGTCGTACGAGATGATGTTTATAGCATGTTCACTTTTAGGGGCGCTTGCGATTACGTATAATTTTTTTGCACCACAAACAAAGCCCAAAATGAACAAAGCTTCGATGAGCTAACTTACAAAACGGAGGAAAAAAATGAAACGAATAGCATTATTGCTTATGACGTTAGTGGCGATGTTCGCTTTAACGGCATGTAACGAGAAAGAGACATCTAATGCAGATGCGAATGATAAAAACATGTTAGTGATGTCTTGGCCAAAGGATATAGGTGAGATTAATCCACATATGTATTCGCCAAATGAAATGTTCGCACAAGCGATGCTGTATGATCCGCTTGTTGTCTATAAAAATGACGGCTCGATTGAACCAGGCTTAGCGCAATCTTGGAAGATGTCTGAGGACGGCAAGACGTACACATTTACATTACGTGAAGGTGTAAAATTTTCGGACGGTTCAGCATTAACAGCTGAAAACGTAAAGCGTAATTTCGATACAGTTATCGAAAATATAGATGCACATAGTTGGTTAGAGGTTGTAGCGATTATTAATTCGGTTGAAGTTGTTGATGACAAAAAAGTGGCTGTGCATTTAAAGGATGCGTATTATCCGTTCCTACAGGAGCTTTCATTAATTCGTCCACTGCGTATACTTGGCGATGCGGGCTTTCCAGATAGCGGCTCGACAAAGGATGGCATTGAAAAGGCGATTGGTACAGGTCCATGGGTTTTAACATTGTATGAAAAGGATAATTATGCAGAGTTTACGCGTAATGAGGAATATTGGGGCGAAAAGCCAACCCTTGAAAAGGTGATTGTCAAAGTGATAGGCGATTCCCAAAGCCGAATGATGACACTTGAGAAGGGCGATATAGATTTAATTTTCGGAAGCGGTCAACTTGCTCCAGCAGAGTTTAAAACGTTAGCTGATCAAGGCAACTATGTCACAAAGGTATCAGAGCCATTATCGACGCGATTAATCGCCATTAATACGACTGGCGATGTGACAAATGATCCAAAAGTACGCGAGGCATTTCAATATTTATTAGATCGTAAAACAATTGTTAAGCACGTGCTAAATGATTTAGAGGTGCCGGCGTCTACGCTATTTTCACCAGGCTTCCCATATAGTGAGCTAGATGTATCAGCGTATTCATACAATGTCGAGAAGGCGGTACAAATTTTAGAGGAAGCCGGCTGGAAGCTTGATGACAAAACGGGCATTCGCATGAAAGAAGGCAAGCCATTATCCGTAACATTTGCCTTTAATAGCGAGGACCAGGTACAAAAGTCCATTGCGGAATATATGCAAGGCGAGTGGAGAAAGTCAGGTGTCGAGATTCAGCTTACAGGTGAGGAAAGTCAAATTTTATACGGGAGATTAAAGGACGGTGATTTCGACTTTACTTTTAACGATACGTGGGGGGCGCCGTACGATCCACATATGTATATTCGTACGATGCTAGGCGAAAAACAAATTGGTAACTACGCCTTAATTGGTACAGCTTCAAAGGAAAAGCTTGAGGATGAAATTTCACGTGTTATTCGTTCAACGGATGAGGAAGAGCGTCGTGAATTATATAAAAGTATTTTAGCAGCCATTCAGCAAGAGGCGATGTTCATTCCGATTTCGTACCGTCAAAACTATTTAGTTGCAAATGATGTATTTAAAACTGTAGACTTCTCGCCTCAACAATACGAAGTACCATTTAGCGCTTTTGAAATGAAATAAGGTGTTCGACAAAATACCACCTCGGTGGCATGAATTTTATATGAAAAGAAGTGAATGTATGGGACAGTATGTAATCAAACGACTAATGAGTATGCTATTAGCGCTTTTCGGCATTACTATCATTGCGTTTTTCCTTGTACGTATTATGCCAGTCGATCCAATTGAGGCATACCATAATGCGAACAATATCCCAATAACTGAAGAAACATTACAAACATTACGCGAGCAGCATGGACTTCATAAGCCTATGCTGACACAATATGTGAGCTGGCTAACGGGGGCTATGCAGTTAGATTTTGGCACGTCCTTTTTAACAAAAAATCCAGTTGTTGACGATTTACTGAGCCGCTTTATTGTGACGATTGAATTGTCAATCTCAGCTATTATTCTGATTATTAGCGTGGCTGTACCATTTGGGATATTGAGCGCGATAAAAAAGGATTCGTTATTTGATAAGGTAACGCGCCTAACAATTTTCTCTCTTGCATCGATGCCAAGCTTTTGGCTCGCATTCGTTTTACTTTATACGATTGCGCTAAAGCTTGATTTACTACCACTCATGGGCTGGGGCAGCGTCGATACGATAATTTTACCAGCAATTACACTCGCGATTGGTGTCATCCCTTACTATATTCGACTCATCCGTTCCAATATGATTGAGCAGCTCGAGCAGCCGTACGTGACGTTTGCAAGAGCACGTGGCGTGAGCGAAACAGTTATTATTCGCCGCCATATTTTTAAAGGGACACTCATCCCGCTGATTACATCACTTGCAATGACAATCGGCATATTGCTTGGTGGCTCGGCAATTGTTGAAATTGTGTTTAACATTCCAGGTGTCGGTAGCTTTATTGTTGAGGCGATAACGGCTCGTGATTACTACGTACTGCAAGCATTTATTTTTGTCATTGGCTTCTTTTATATCGTTGTTAATTTCATTGCGGATATGCTTTGTGCGTGGATTAATCCACGTGTGCGCTTAAAGGAGGAGCTAAAATGAAAAAATGGTCGCTTTATATGAGCAGCTTTCTTGTAGGAGTTCTGTGCTTTGTAGCTATTTTTGCAAAATGGCTCATGCCGAATGATCCACATGAGCCAAATGTAGCCAACAAGCTCCAAGGATTTTCGGGGCAATATCCGCTGGGCACGGATCATTTGGGGCGCTGTATTTTATCGCGCTTAATTGAAGGAACACAAGTATCATTAACAATTGCGTTAATCGTGCTCGCTTCAACAATTGTCATTAGTATGCTTGTAGGTATGCTGGCCGGCTTTATTGGCGGCTCGATCGATTTAGTACTGATGAGAATTTGCGATATTTTGCTTGCTATTCCAAATTTCATTTTTGCAATTGTCATCGTTGGTGCGCTCGGAGGGGGCATTACAAATTTACTTATTGCCATCGTCTTCGTATCATGGGTCGGCTTTGCGCGCATCATTCGAAATATGGTCGTAATATTAAAGAATGCAGACTATGTTACGTATGCAAAAATATGCGGTGTATCAAAGGGACGCATGATTGTGCGACATATTTTACCGTTCGTTTTCCCACAAATGTTTCTTTTAAAATTAATCGGGCTCGGCTCAACAATATTAATGATTTCAGAACTGTCATTTTTAGGCCTTGGTGTCACAGCACCAACTGCGGAATGGGGCATGATGATTAGTGAAAGTAAAACGTATTTAATGACAAAGCCAGAGATGATGCTAATTCCAGGAGTCATGATTACGCTCACAGTGCTTATTTTTAATGCGTTTGGCGACGCGCTTCGTGATGCGCTCGACCCGAAAACGGTGTAGGAGGCTTTTATGTTAACAATTAACCATTTACATGTCACGCTGCACAACGGAGGAAAGGATATTCCGGTGTTGCATGACATTCATTTTACGATTAAGCAAGGGCAAGTCATCGGCGTGATCGGTGAAAGCGGTAGTGGCAAATCGGTGTTATGTACATCGATTTTGCAGCTATTCCGCAATAAACGTACCATTTCGGGTGATATCTTGTTTAAAGGCAACTCTGTCGTTTCAATGACGGAGCAAGAGCTGCGTACCGTACGTGGCCAGGAAATCGGTCTCATTATGCAAAATCCGATGTCTTTATTTAATCCGATTGTAACGATTGGCCAGCATTTTGTTGAAACAATTCAGGCGCACCGGACGATTTCTAAAAAGGATGCACTTAAACAGGCAGCGGAGCAACTCGCAGCCTTTCAGCTTATAGATCCTACGATTTTAAAAAAGTACCCGCATGAACTAAGTGGTGGAATGCTACAACGCGTCATGATTGCTATGACAGCATGCTTAAAGCCATCGCTGCTATTAGCGGATGAACCAACAACCGCCCTTGACACGACGACGCAGCTTGAAATATTAAAACAATTAAAGCAGCTGCTTGTCGAGCAACAAATGAGCATGTTGCTTGTGTCGCACGATTTAGGTGTCATTGCGAATATCGCTACTGAAATCATTGTAATGCGCCACGGGGTTATTGTGGAAAAGGGACCGACGTCGCACATTTTGCTGCATCCGGTTCACCCTTATACAAAAATGCTTGTTGCTGCACGTGATGAGCACTTGCCACTAGAAGAGCTAGATGGGCATTATGACGGTGAAATTACAGGTGAACTCATGCTCTATGATGCAGGACACTGGGTACGAATGGAGGCAACAGTATAGATGATCACGATTAATTGTGTGTCAAAAAGTTACGTACAAAAACAGTTTTTAAAAAAGACAAAGCAAATCGATGCCGTTCGCAACGTGTCCCTTACGATTCCAGAGGGGACGTGCCTCGGACTACTTGGGCAAAGCGGCTCTGGTAAAAGTACACTTGGTAAAATGCTACTCGGAATCGAAAAACCTGATAGCGGGACGATTTATTTTGAAGGGATTAACGTGCATCATGCAACAAAGTCGGAGCAGCGCTTATTACAGCATGCACTACAGGTTGTTTTTCAGGATTGCCATAGTGCAGTGAATCCCAAAATGAAGATTCGAGACATAATTGCTGAGCCGATGTGTGTGCATGAAAAGATATCGAAGGAAGCCATTGAAGCGAGGGTTGGTGAACTGCTCGAGCTTGTAGGCTTGAACCGTGACGATCTGCTGAAGTATCCGCACCAGTTTAGTGGCGGTCAGCTCCAACGCATTACAATTGCCAGAGCGATTTCAACAAAGCCGAAGCTCATCGTCTTAGATGAATCGATTAACAGCTTAGATGTACTCGTACAAATTAGCATATTAAAACTGCTAAAGCGCCTGCAAAGTGAATTGAAACTGACCTACTTTTTCATTACACATGATTTACATGCAGTTAAGCTATTCGCCGACGAAATTGCTATTATGCACCAAGGCGAAATTGTAGAAACTGGAGCGGTTGATAAGCTCCAAGACTTCCAGCATAAAGCAAGTAAAGCATTACTTGCTGCACAGCTTCGCATCGACTGTGTCCACAATTATTTAGAGCCGCAATTAGTGGAGCAAATTTCATAAAGGATGCTGAGCCCCCGTTGATTGACGGAAAAAACCGAAGAAAGCTTAGTCACAGCGAAAGAAACGGTCGGATTTTTAGAAACAAACATGCTTCCAGTACCAAAAGATTATGGTTATTTACATGTCGATACTGAACAAACAGGCACAATGGCGAAATGGCAAATGGAAAATTATTTATTATCGATAACGGATTTTGGTGAACAAACATTACCTTGAATTGTGAATTTTAAATAAATGGTTAACTATTCAAAGAGCAAACTTCGCATTATGCGGGTATGCTTTTTTAGTAGGTAATTAGGGATTAATACATACGATTTTCTAATAAATTACTTATTTGTTTCTAAAATAGTTTATTTATGGTAATTTAGTAATAATTCAGTTTTCTATTATTAAGGGGGAGTATACAAAATGGTTTCATTTCCTAAACCAGGAGCAGAGCAATTTTTAAGGACATTTTCAATAGGAGATTTTGCGGTAAGTCCAGATGAAAACCAACTTGTTTTCAGCACAAATTTAAGCGGAAAGTATAATTTATGGGCAATGAATCTGCCAAGTACATTCCCGACGCAGCTGACATTCATTAATCAGAGCTGTCATGGTCTTTTATATGACAAACAAGGACGATTCATCCTTGCAGGTTTTGATGACGATGGCAATGAAAATACACAATTTTACGGGTTGCCTATTCATGGAGGTACATTACAACCAATTATTAATGAAGAAGGAACACGCAATACTGGCATGATTCTTTCAGAAGACGGAAAAAAGCTTTATTACACTTCTTCAAAAGGAAATCCTTCTTTCTTGAATACCTATAAATATGACTTTGAAACAGGGTCTGAAGAATTAGTTTTAGAGGGAAAAACGACACCTATGTTAACAGTTGGTTTAAGCCAGGATGAGGAAACGCTCCTTTATATGATGGGATATTCAAATACGCACTCACTGTTGTATGCAAAACGGGGGAACGTCGATATATTGCTGACTCCGTCTACCGATTCTCAGCACACGGTTAGTGATGCATGCTTCGCGACAAATGATCTTATTTATTTTTTAACGGACTACAACGCAGATTTTACATACTTAGCTTCGTATAATTTAGAAACAGATGAATTTACTAAAGTAAAAAATATAGAGAATGAAAGCTTCACTACTCTGAAATATGACCAACACAAACAGCGCTTATATATTGTTAGTGAAAAAGGTGTAGAAGATACTGTGTACATGTACAATTTGGGCTCAGATGAGTGGGACAAAATACAAACGCCATGTAGTATTATCGATAAGTTAGTTGTCACGAAGACAGGGAATTTATATATGTTAGGCGGTACTGCTACTAAACCGGATAATATTTACCGATTCACAGAGAATGAATGGACTTCTATTACTCAATATACAGTTCCGGGTGTCGACCAAAGTGAATTAGTGGAGCCTGAAGTTATTACGTATACTTCTTTTGATGGGCTGGAAATTGAATCTTTATTCTTCAAAGCAAATAAGGACAATGACAATGGTGAAATTATTTTTTGGCCACATGGGGGTCCGCAAGCTGCAGAGCGTAAATTCTTTAGAGCTTCGTTCCAATTCTTTTTAAATAATGGCTATAGTATATTTGCGCCAAACTTCCGTGGATCAACGGGTTATGGATTAGCTTTCATGAAAATGGTAGACGGAGATTGGGGGTACGGTCCGCGTCTTGATAATGTCGCAGGTCTCGATTGGCTAATTGAAAACGGCTATGCGGAAAAGGGCAATATTTTATTGATGGGTGGAAGCTATGGCGGCTATATGGCCTTACTGCTTCACGGACGCCATGCGGAATATTTCAAAGCGGTAGTTGATATCTTTGGACCGTCTGATTTGTTTTCATTTGTCAATTCAGTTCCGGAAGATTGGAAACCGATGATGGATCAATGGGTAGGAAATCCGGAAAGAGACAAAGAAAAGTTTATCGAATATTCTCCGATTACGTATTTAGATACAATGACAAAACCAATGCTCGTTATCCAAGGAGCAAATGATCCACGCGTTGTGAAAGAAGAGTCGGATCAAATTGTGCAGGCGCTGAAAGATAAAGGCCGTGAAGTCGAATACATGCTTCTTGAAGATGAGGGACATGGTTTCTCTAAAAAAGAAAATGAAATTGCGGTTTACCAAAAAATCCTTTCATTCTTTAGCCAATTTGTAGAGTCTAAAGTGAAAGCATAACTTTTACTATATAAAATAAGCGACAATTATTATACAAGAATGATTGTCGCTGTTTTTTACTTTGAAGTAATTATATCCATTAGAGTTTTTAACCCGTCATTCACTTCTACTAACTGATCATTGCCTTTCACTCCAAAAAGATACACTTTATCGTTATTTTCTGGTGAATACATGTAACTGTCATCTAATTGCTGTTCTATTGTTGGCTTAGTATCAAATTGATGGACCCTCACTACATACTTGACTTCGTTTTCTTGTAAATATTCAATTTCGAGCAATGGCTCTTCTTTAAATATTTTATTATCTGGCGGTTCCAACTGTACATAGGGGAACCTATAAATTTCAACCATAAGAGTGAAAGCAGGATCCGATTTCGTAAATGTTAAAATTTCTTCATTTGATTTGGGATCTCTTACTGAAATATTTTCAATGTTACTACTCAAAGCTTTTCCTATAAGGGCATCTCTGCTATATTCTTGCCAACTATCAAAGATAAACCAACCGAATAGAATGCCACCGAGTAAGATTACCCATATCCACCTTCTCATAATTTAGAAACATTCAAATTCTCTGTTGATGAACTACTAATAAAATTAGTTCTTACTTCTAACCCGGTATGACTTTCCTCTAATTGCTGTAAATGCTCTTTTAAATTCTCTATCATCACAATTACCACCTAACTTTTAAATGTACACCTTAACTTATTTCTAGATTTTTCAATTAAATCCTCTAAATTAAAAGATATCTTCAAACATTATTGGTAATAAAAGGGAATACTTATATGTACAACGATTTAAGAAATTTCAACTAACAGCTGAAGGGATTGCATTCAATGGACTATTTAGATAATTTAATTCGTCAAATTAATGAGGGATATGAAAAGCATAATGAAAAAAGGCCTTATATCGTTGCTATAGATGGCTTATCGGGTGCTGGCAAAACTACGATTGTAAAGCTTCTTAAACGTATTTTAGAAAATGTCATTGTAATTCATATTGATGACCATATTGTTGAAAGATCCAAGCGGTATAATACAGGGCATGAGCAATGGTTTGAGTATTATCAATTACAGTGGGACACCAAATTTTTGAACGAACAGCTCTTTCTAAAAATACGACAAAATGTTTCATCAATAAAACTGCCTTTTTATAATAAAGAGGAGGATACTCATGTCGACCAAACCATTAATTTATCTGACTGCAGCATGGTAATTATAGAAGGCATCTTTCTTTTACGGGATGAATGGAAAAGTTTTTATGATTACATCGTTTTCTTGGATTGTCCTAAAGAAATGAGGTACGCGCGTGTAATTCAACGAGATACATATATTGGAGATATAGGAGAAAGATTGAATAAATATACTATACGATATTGGCTGGCGGAAGAATATTATTTGGAAAAACAAAATCCTATTAATCGAGCCCATTATATTCAACAATCTTAATAAATTCAGTTCATGGCCTCGTGTTATCTTCAAAAGAAGCTTCAGGGAATTCAGTTTACAAAAATATTAAATATGTTTGAGACACGGTTTAATTTTTGAATTAATTTAGCAAAATTTTGAAACTTCCATAGAATCAGATCGTATAATTTTATAAAAGGAGGATTATTTAATGAAAGAAAAAATTATTTCACAAAATCGTGAATACAAAAAGCAAAATTATATTATTCCTGGATATATAGGAACTGCAATAGGTGGGGTAATAGGGTTGGTTGCATATGTAAAAGATTGGCTATGATACGTATGGAAGGATTTTTAGCTATCGCAGGAATCATTCTTTCCTTTTTAATATTTGCTTTTAGCATGGTGTATGTAGACGACTTTCCGATGTTGACAATTACAGGAGTTTTAGGCTTAAGTGGTGTATCCTATTTTGTTTATCGTATTGTTTCTAGAGGGATTCATTAATATAAAGAGTAAAATGAAAAGGGAGAGGTGATTTTTATCGCCTCTCAAGATAAATTTTTATGTTTCAAAATACATTAAAAAAGTAGGTAATGATTAATGGAAAATAAAAAGATAAGTAAAACTAACATAGCGTTGTATTCCTTTTCTGCATTAGCGCTAATTTTACTATTACTAAATTATTTCTTATTTGATTAAAGGATTATACATACTTAAGTGTATTGATGGTTTCTTCCACAAAAACGTTAAATGCTGGTGCTTCTTCTACAAACGGGAAATGGTTCGAATCATTAAAAATTGTAAGGTATGATTTTGGAATCAATTCAGCGATTTCATAGCTGAATTCAACCGGGCATTGAGCATCTAAAAGTCCACCAAAAATAAAACTAGGTATTTCAATTTTTTGTAGAGAAGGACGTAAATCAAATTGTTTAACGGCGACTTTTCTGAAATAATCAAGCGCACGTCCAACTATACGCCCGCTATTAGGTATTGTAAGGGCATTCTTTAAATTTTTTTCACTCGAGAAAGACATAAGTGCCCACTCAAAATCTAAGGATTTACGCTGTTCTAGCGGTGTCTCAGGGTTATTCAAGCATTCCATAATTTCAATAATACGATTAAAATTTTTATTTTGAGTACAGTAAATACTCTTTGGATGACTTGCATATTCTTTGCTGGCAGCACTACATCCGCATATGATACTCGTTAAAGATTGTTGTTTATCTACTGCATATTGTAGCGCTAACATACCACCTGTAGAGTGTCCGGCGAATGTCCACTTCTCAAAAAATAAGGCTTCTCGAATTGCCTCTAAATCCAATATAATATTATGTAATTGTAACTCTTCATCAAAAATAATTTCAGGGGAGTTACCTGCACCTCTGACATTGATTAAAAATACTTGATAATGCTTAGTAAATGGATTGGCAAACCAATTACCTTTCTCATTAAAAGCACTATAAAAATGGGTAATGGCAAGTGGTTCTCCGTTCCCACAAGTAAAATATTCAAAGGTACCTCTCGTTGTTTCGATCATTTTTCGTTCCCACATACATAGCACTCCTTAATAATCTCAATTTCTAACAAATTTTAATGTTAGTATAGTAGTATTTCTATTTCGAAATCCTTAACCCCTTTATATTAATAATAAAAGCTATAAATAGTATCAGGGAGCATGCAGGGGATTGATATCGGTGTTACATGTTTATAGCATTTAAATATATTTTCGGAAAGTTTAAGTAAACATTGAGTGCTTATGAATACCTTTAAAAGGAAGATTGGAGGTTAAATTATGGATGCATTATCAATTCTCGCAATTATACTCATCATCACCGGAATGGTTGTATGTGCAATTAAAATGAGGAGCTTAAAAGATAAAATTCACGATAGTTCAGCTACTCCAATAATCCTTAGGTGGATAATAGCAACTGTAGCGTGGGGAGTATTGAGTATTTATATTGTAGCATGGTGGCTAATTCCTCGATTGCTGTAAAAAACTACAGCATAAAAAAGAGGACTATTGAATTCCATTTCGAATTTTAATAAGAGGACGTATAAACAAAGGAGCTGTTTAGAATGTGTGGGATTAGAATCTAAAAATAAAGTAAGAGATGTCGGTCTTCCAAAGCATCGTCAGGAATTAATGGAAGAAATTGAACTTGATTTAATCAATGATGAGAATGTTTTGGCTGTTTTTTATGGAGGGTCCATCGGAAATGAAGAAACGGATTTATATTCTGATATCGATCTTCGTATTGTTGTAAAAGATGAAGTATATGAGGAGTATAAGTTGAACAAAAAGCAACGGGCCATTAACTGGGGAAATGTCCTTTTCTTTGAAGACTTTCATTGGGCAAATTACAGTACGGCACATTACAGGTCATTTATAAAAGTGGACAGCTTTTATTATAAAAAGGTGGATATGAAGCCATCTATATGGACTCGGAAATTAAAAATTGTTTATGATCCAACAGGCTTGATCCATGATGTATTAACAAAATCAGCGGATTTAACGTATAGACCTTCTATTCAAGAAATAGAGCATTGGAGAACTAAATTTTTTGCTTATCTGCATGAAGCGTACAGAAGAGTGATGAGAAAAGAAATCTATTATGCACTTCTCAATATAGATAATTTAAGATTATCCATGATAACTGGTTGGTATATGGAAGCAGGCATACAACCGAATACTTTTGGGGATTGGGCAAAATTAGAAGGGGATAGAAGCAAATTAAGTGAACGGCAATTATCACTGTTAATTCAGTGGCAATGCAGTAGAGAACAAGAGGAAATTTTATATGTAATGAAAAATATCATTCCGGAATTTATTCAAATTCATAAGAAATTATGTGAGCAATACGGAGTTGATGAGAACCCTGTGTGGGTAAAAGAAATTATAGATTTGGTAATGTAAATTCATATTCAAGTCAGCTGTAATATGGCAGTAGAGAATATAAAAAACGCTCAGTTTATAAATATTCCTGAGCGTTCAGTCTGCCTATTCAACTAAAGCCCTTACTTCGTGTTTTGATAAATAATCCCAAAAATAGTACCTATCCAAACGCCTATAAAAATAGAAAAAGCAAAGAAGCCTAGACCCATGCCTTCCCAACCACCAACAACAAATATGCTGAAAAGTACTAATCCTAAACAAAGTAGGCTCATTATAGCAGAGGTTAAAAGTAAAACATTTTTTGAAACTTTACGGGCAATAAAAAACATCATAAATGCAAACAAAATTCCTAACAATATTAAAGGAGTCCATCCGTCAAACATCAAAGCATCCACTCAATTACCCCCCGTTATGTTTTCCACGAACTGACATGACTGTTATATACCCTAAAATTCATGTTGTAAAAATTTTAACATAAATTTTCCATTTCTTTAAGGGTAAAGGGAAAATGCTTAATGGATTACTCAAAACTTCTAATGATTAAATCCGAAGAAATCGGCTTTAGTTGTATTTCTCTCGCCCAAACCGAAAGCTGGCCAAGGTGATGAATCTCATGCGTTATTATATGAGTGAGAATCTTTTTTTGCGTAAATTCTAATATTGAACCGTCTCGTCGCTGTACTTCTATAAGTTTATTTTCATAGTCTGAAGGAAGTCGTTCAATAAATTGTTCAGTAAACGATTGGACAAAAGTTGAGTATTCTTTTATCTCACTCAAATGAGTACCAATTGAACCAATCTTCCCGTACTTGCCAATTATATTTAAATAAAGATAACATTTTGCACCTCGTTCTAGTAGAATATTAAGCAAATTATAACTTAAATGGATTTGTTGGGAAACAATCTTGAAGATTACTTCTCATTTAAGGAGTTGAACAAATGAATAAAAAAACAGTAAATAAGGTCTACATTATTTCAGGTCCTGCAGGGGTAGGGAAATCAACAATCTCAAAAGAACTGACAAAAAAATTTAAAAATAGTGCCTATATTTCTGGTGATGATATTAGCCATATGCACATTAACGGAAGAAAAAATCCGTGGGAAAGATCGGAAGAAGTATTGATTTGGGATAATATATTGAGTCTCACAAAGAACTTTATTAAGTATGGCAATGACGTCATCGTTGATTATGTAACCTTTCCTAAAGAAGCAGAGTGGGTTTGCAAAAATCTAAAAAGTTTAAATGTGGAAGTGATTTATGTCGTCTTATGGACTGATAAGGGTACTTTGTTGGCTAGGGACAATATGAGAATGCCAAGCTATAGAATGGGTGAACGATGTTTGATTTTAGTAGATGAGTTCATTGAAGTCGGAATAAAGGAAAAATACATATTTGATACAACCGATACTTCCCCTGATGATATTTCATACGTAGTAAATGAAATAATAGGTAATCCCAAATTTAAGTTAAACTAGGGGCTTATAAGTAAGCAAGATGTAGAAGAAATTGAGGTGTGATTATTTGAAGAAATTTAATGTATTCATAGAAACGGATAGACTTGTGATTAGACCCCTTGAAAAAGGTGATTACTCATCGTGGTTATCCGCATTTGAAAATAGATTGCCATCACAACATCAATACGATGAAGGTAAAGTGGATATGAGCATTTGTACAAAAGATTGGTTTGGAGTTTTGGTAGATCGACATCAAAGGCTTGCTTCAGAAGATAAAGTTTATGTATTTGGGGTTTTCCGAAAAGAGGATCTTGCGCATATAGGTTCAGTAGATTTTTCCACAATGTTAAGGGATGAATTTCAATGGGCAAGATTTGGTTATACCATTCACAACCAATTTTGGTTGCAAGGATATGGAAAGGAAGCTGTAAATGCTGCGATTACGCTCGCTTTTAATAAACTGAATTATCATCGGATTGAAGCACACATAAATTTGGATAACTTTCCCTCCATTCAATTAGCAGAAAGTGTTGGCCTGCAATTTGAATGTATAAGAAAAGGATTTATTTTCGAATTTGATGAGTGGACTGATCACCTTATTTACTATATAAATTCGAAGTAATGGATAAATCTACAACTTGTACTATAAAAGAGGGGAAGGATGTTTATGCGCAAACTGGAAACCGAAAGATTACTATTAAGACCATTAACATTGGATGATTCAGACAGAATTGAGGGATTAGCAGGAGAATATGATGTAGCAAAGTCTACATTAAACATACCTCATCCATACCCAAAAGGTTCTGCCTGTCAATTTATAAAAAGCATCCAATCTGCAGAACAAAATAATAAAATTGTAATGTTTGCGATTGTTCATAAAGACTCACAACTGTTAATTGGCCTAATAAATTTGAATTTATCCATACAGTATTTAAGAGGTGAATTAGCATATTGGATTGGTAAACCGTATTGGGAAAATGGCTATGGTACAGAGGCTGCTAAAGCATTGTTGGAATATGGTTTTAGCCAACTTAAATTAAATAAAATATTTGCTGCTTCATTTACATCAAACACTGGTTCATGGAAGGTAATGGAGAAAATCGGTTTGAAATATGAAGGCACATTAAAGCAACATGTATCACGCTTTGGCCAGTTTTATGATCTGACCTACTATGGGTTGTTAAAAGAGGAATTCGAAAACAATTCGCAGTTGTGAAGTGAAAATTAGGTGGTGTAAGTATCGTGGATAATGTTTTAACAAGTTTAATTTTAATATCATCAATTTTTGGACTTATACTATTTTTTATGAATAAGTTTTTAAGGAAATGGCTAAACGTGGAAAAGAAAGAGTTCTTCTCCAATAACTTTGTAAATGAGAAACATAAAAAAATTGATTGGGCCATTAGAATTACTTTTATTGTCGTTGTGTTATTTGGTTTTTTTGTTAACGTCAGCGAAAATCCTTCAAAGCACATTTGGTTGCTGCAACCGCATATACTTATGTTTGGTTTAATTGTTGTAACAGAACTTGTTCGAATTGTTATGGAAAAGAGATATGCGGCAAATAAGAATGATTACATTTTTACGACTGTACAATTAGTGGTAATCTCGATGTTTTTACTCGCAGTGTTTTCGACAGAATTTTTTGGTTTGTTGGTATGGTAGTAAGTTTTATTTTACAAAAGTAACGTATGTACCGCTTAAAGCATATTGAAGAAAGGAACCACTGATGAAAAAGAAATTAATAATTGGAGGAATTGCAGTTATATTAATAGCTGTATTATTCGCAGGGCTATTCCAAGTTACGAAACTAAGAACGTTTCAATTATTTGGAGGGTTAACCTACCAGTCGGAAACAGAGGAAAAGATAATTGCTTTAACTTTTGATGACGGTCCGACAAAAAATGTGGATCAGCTTTTGCCATTGTTGGATGAATACAACGCAAAATCTACTTTTTTTCTTATCGGAAATGAAATTGAAAAGCATCCTGAAGAAGCAAAAAAATTAGTTGAAGCAGGGCATCAAATTGGGAATCACACGTATTCGCATAAAAGAATGGTTTTAAAATCGCCTTCTTTTATTGAAGAGGAAATAGAAAAAACAGATGAGCTAATTCGAAGCATTGGGTATCAGGGGGAAATTGATTTTCGCCCACCTTACGGGAAAAAATTCGTAGGCTTACCGTATTATTTAAATAAGACCAACAGGGAAACTATTATGTGGTCGTTGGATCCGGAAACGTATTATACAAGTGTAGATGAAAAAATCAATTATGTAATGGGAAACATTCAACCGGGCTCAATTATCTTGCTGCATCCAATGTATGATCAAACCGGCGGGACATTACAAGTAGTTGAAACGATTTTAAAAAAACTTACGAATGAAGGATATCGGTTTGTAACAGTGGATGAACTTCAATCGTTATGACCTCTTAAGCATCACAGTAAGGAACAGAATATTATAAGGCCTGTATCTATGATTAATCGATAATCAAAGATACAGGTTTTTTATATTTTAATTATAATTGTATAAATAAGTATTTTTGGAAATTTGAACCTGTATTGATTTGACAATCGTCTAAAAGCAGAATTGATATTTATTTGTAAGGGGGGAAGTACATTGGACAGGGAAGAGAAGGATTATTTATTAGAAAAAATAATGAGTGAATATGGGACTGAACTAGTGCGGCTTGCATTTTCCTATGTGAGAGATAAAGAAATTGCGAAGGACCTTGTTCAAAACACATTCATTAAATGCTATAACAATCTGGATTCATATCGGTTTGAAGCGCAAATCAAAACATGGCTCTATCGAATAACAATTAATGAATGCAAGGATTATTTAAAAAGCTGGCATTACAAAATGGTACAGGTTAAAAGTTTTATAAATGAAACAACCAAGGCTGTACTACCATCAATAGAAAAGACCGTAATTGATAAATATAAAGATGAAGAAATAAAAGATATCATTTTATCTCTTCCAAAAATATATCGGGAAGTTGTTTATCTTTACTACTATAATTCATTAAACACCGAAGAAATAGCCGGTGTTTTGGATATCTCTGTGAATACTGTGAAAACGCGATTAAGAAGAGCGAAACAACGGTTAGAACCGATGATAAAGGAGGCGGAACTTAATGGAAGATAAACAATTCAGAGGGAAATTTAATGATATATCAGATCAGGAATTGAATTTTACGAAAGAGGACCGTACTGAAGTATTCGAAAAAATCCATAGCTTACAGAAAAGTAAAATCCAAAAAAAATCTTTGATTGTATCAAGCAAAATGATCCCAGTTACAACTACTTTATTAATTGTAGGTCTCTGTTTATTCTTATTCCTTCCATCTATGCTTCCTGGAAATCTTAATAAAGAAATAAGCAGCATTAGTTTAAATAAAGAAACGAATCCAACCGTTGCAGGCACTACAGGAACAGAAGAGGCAAAAGTGTTAACAACTTTAATAACGGTTAAGTCTGAAGAAATGGATGATCGAATTTACCTCAATCTTTTACTTTCTTACAGTACAGACAAAAATATGGTGAATGTAGTATCGATTCCTTATGATACATATGTACCTGTCGCTGAACAAGATGAAGGGACCGCTTTAAACGACAAATTGTTATTTGCGTATAATCATGGTGGCGCTAAAAATGTGAGAACCATTGTCTCCAATCTTTTTGATCTACCGATTGATTATCATGCAGTAATTGAACTGAGGAGTTTTTCTTCGCTTATTGATTCTATTGGTGGGGTAGCGTATCGTTTGCAGGATGATATTACAGTAAGAGGGATAACTAAAGGGACAATGGAATTTAAAAAAGGCGCGAATCATTTAAATGGAGAAGGAATCGTAGCATTAATGATGGCTGCTACAGAGCCAAACAATCTAGATGAAGGGAACCTTTTAAAGCTGATGGAAGCAGTAATAGATAAAGCGGAAAATGAAACTTCATCAAATAAGTTAAAAGAATCATTAGCAAATTCACTAAGCGATATACAGTTGTTAGAGAAGGATATTAGAGCTTTCAAACAAATATCCTTAAGCGGCGGAATGATCGATGATGCAATCACAATTAGTAATACAGAAGGCAAACATATTTACAGGTTTGATGAGGAGTTTTTAAATGAAGTTTCAAAAGAGTTAACTACCTTCAAATAATAATTAGAGGCTCGATTTTCCCGATTGGAATCGAGTCTTTTGGAATTGAATGATGTAATCGTCCTGAATTCTTCACTTATTTAAATTTATGCATATTCATGCTATTACGAATAAAATGATCGTCTTATTGAGAATTTTAATATGAGTACTGATTTTTTGCTCTTTTTTGAATATTTATATAATATTAAAACAAAAAAATATTGTTATTGATTCTATTGACGATTTATAGTTAACTTGATATTATTCTTCTATTGTTTTTAGAAAATATAATATGCCTTGTATAAATTCAAGAAGATGGCTTGAAAGTTTCTACCAGCTACCGATAATAGCTGACTACAAGGAATGGGAATTAAATTCTATTTTTATTCCATTTTGTAGAGAAGCTTTGGCCATTCGTGGTCAAAGCTTTTTTTTATTCTAGGATAATAAATTAATTGCTAACATTATAGCATCTAGGAGATTACAACATGAAAAACTTTTTCAAATTTGCAGAACGGGGTACTTCATATAAAACGGAAACACTTGCAGGGATCACGACCTTCTTATCGATTGCCTATATTTTGATCGTCAATCCCATTATCCTAAGTCAATCTGGAATGGATCACGGAGCTGTATTCACTGCAACTGCGCTAACTGCTATCATCGGCACATTGCTAATGGGCATAATTGCGAACTTCCCGATCGCTATTGCACCGAGTATGGGATTAAACTCATTCTTTACTTTTACAGTTTGTATTGGAATGGGCATTGATTGGCAAGTCACGTTAACAGGTGTTTTTGTTGCCGGCATCATCTTCTTGATTTTAAGTTTATTTAAAATTCGCGAAAAAATTATTAATATTATTCCAAGTGATTTAAAATTCGCAATCGCTGCTGGTATTGGATTTTTCATCACGTTTGTCGGATTAAAAAACGGCGGCATTATTGTTGGTAATCCTGATACATTTGTGGCGATTGGCGATTTAACATCACCGATGACGTTATTAGCCATTCTAGGTATTTTCCTTACAATCATTATGTTAGTAAAAGGTATTAACGGTGGTATTTTCTACGCTATGGTCATTACAACAATTGTGGGGATGCTTTTTGGTAAGATCGAAGTACCATCTTCAATCGTTGGTAGTATCCCAAGCCTTGAACCGACATTTGGTGTTGTGTTTGGTCATTTTGATGAAATTTTTACAGCAGAAATCCTGACAGTTATTTTCACGTTCCTAATTGTAGCTTTCTTTGACACAGCAGGTGCTTTAATTGGACTGACAAGCCAAGCAGGCATGATGAAGGACAATAAAATTCCGAATATCGGAAAAGGGTTACTTGCCGATTCAGCTGCCGGTGTAATTGGAGCCGTTTTAGGTACTTCAACACCTGCAACAAGCGTTGAATCTTCTGCGGGTATTGCTGTTGGAGGAAAAACCGGCTTTACATCAGTAGTTATTGCTGCATGTTTCGTCGTTGCATTATTCTTCTCACCACTTGTTAGCGTAATTTCAGTGGAAGTAACATCTGCCGCATTAATTATTGTTGGTGCATTGATGGCTATGGAAATCCGTCGAATCAACTGGACAAAGTTAGAAATCGTTATTCCTGCATTTTTAACAATTATTATGATGCCACTAACTTCTAGTGTAGTTATCGGGATTGGGTTAGGCTTTGTGCTGTATCCTATTTGTCTTATCGCACAAAAGCGTGCTAAAGAAATCCACCCGATTATGTATGTGCTTTGTCTGTTATTCCTTTTATACTTTGCATTTATCGTATAAATGATCTTCAGAATAAATAAAAATACATCCATTAAATCAATCACTTTTGAGATAATGGATGTATTTTTTTTTTGCTCTGTTCGTAGATTGTTGCTTATTGGTCTAATTTATTCCTAATATTCGTATTTATATTAAGGAATAAAACGAATCTGAGGTGGAAAATGAAAGCCATTGTGTACACAAGGTACGGTCCCCCCGATGTTCTTGAACAAAAACAAGTAGAAAAACCTATTCCTAAGGAAAATGAAATCCTTGTTAAAGTAATAGCCACAACGGTAACAGTAGCAGATATAAGATCACGAAGTTTTACAGTTCCTCCTGCTTTTTGGCTACCTGCACGCATAACACTAGGTTTTAGACAACCCAAAAAAGAGATTTTAGGAATGGAGTTAGCTGGAGAAGTAGTATCAGTCGGAGAAAATGTTGAAAAGTTTAAGCAAGGAGACCAAGTTTTTGCGGCATCCTTGGTTGGATTCGGTGCTTATGCCGAATATAAATGTTTGGAGGAAGATGGACCTGTCGCTATAAAGCCTTCCAATATAACTTATGGAGAAGCGGCTGCTATTCCTATTGGTGCCCGTACAGCATTGTACTTTCTTAAGAAAGCTGGTATAAAGAGCGATCAATCGGTATTAGTGTATGGTGCTTCAGGAAGTGTAGGAAGTTATGCTGTTCAGATTGCCAAATATTTCGGAGCAAAGGTTACAGGGGTATGCAGTACGACGAATTTGGAGTTAGTAAAATCTCTTGGAGCTGACAAAGTAATTGATTATACAACAAAGGATTTTTCTAGTACAAACGAAACCTATGATATCATCTTTGAAGCGGTAAACAAGAGTTCTTTTTCGGCTTGTATGAAATTGTTAAAGAACAATGGTACTTATGTAAATGTTACTGAACCGCTGCCAAGTGTTCGAATGCTATGGACTAAATTGACGAGCAATAAGAGACTATTATTGAGTCGAAATCCACCTGAGACTTCTGAAGCACTAAACTTCCTTAAGGAACTTGTAGAGATGGGGAAATTAAAAGTGGCTATTGACAGATATTATTCATTTGATGAGATTGTGGAAGCTCACAGATATGTGGAAAAAGGACACAAGAGGGGAAATGTTGTCATAATGGTTGAACATAACAGCAAATCCTAAAATATGAAGCACTAAATTCACTCTAAATAACGAGCATGAACCTTCTTTAAGGGTCATGCTCTTTTTTATGATGAAGTAAGAATTGAAATCAAGTGTGATTTGGATAATTATGTTAATGTTAATAAGGTAGAGTAAGTGGAAAACTTAATTTAATAGCCTAGATTTTGGCGTAAACTTATGGAGGTAGTTATGGATAAATGGAAAACTTTAAAATCAGAGTATATACATAAAAGTCCTTTCGGCAATATTCGAAAAGACGAATGCAAGCTTCCAAACGGTATGGTGATTGATGACTATTATGTAAACGAATATTCAGATTGGGTAAACGCTGTCGTGTTAACAAAGGAAAACAAGATGGTCCTTGTTGAACAGTACCGTTATGCTGGCAATGAATTTTACCTTGAAGTCCCTGCTGGGAAAATCGAAGCAAATGAAACATACGAGGAAGCGATAATCCGAGAAGTAAAGGAAGAGACTGGTTTTATTTCAGAAAACAAGCCTATTCTTCTGGGGGAATTCATGGTTAATCCCGCTACACAAAATAATAAAGTAATTACTTTTCTCTTGCTGGATGCTACTAAGAAATTTGAACAAGATTTAGATGATACAGAAGACCTTACAATTAACTTAATTGATTTTAATGAAATGGATAATTTAATTAAGTCAAAGCAGATCAATACACAACTGTTTACAGCACATGCATACACAATGGCGAAAATGTACTATATGGAAAAACAACTGAGTATCTAATTATATATAAGAAAAAGAGGTGTGAAGATGTCACATGTAAGAATACGATGTACAGGATTGATCATTGAAAATAATTCGGTACTTTTAGTAGAGTATGATGATAATGGGATACATTATAATTTACCAGGCGGAGGACTTAAACCTGGGGAAACAATAATTGAGGGTGTCGCAAGAGAAGTATTTGAAGAAACTACGGCAGATGTTGAAGTTGGACCGTTAGCATTAATATATGAGTTTCCCCCACATAAGCAATCGGGTGATTATGATGAGAATGCCCAACATGGACTTCATCTTATTTTTGAATGTACTTTAAAGAATAGATCGATCCCGAAATTACCCGAATATCCAGATACTAATCAAACGGCGGTGAAATGGATTCCTATAGAAGAATTGGATTCAATTTTGCTGCTGCCCAATATTAAACAGCAAATAAAGAACTATATTAATAATAGAAGAAATATTGAATTGATTGAGGATTATCGGTTGGAGAAACTCTATTTGAAACAAAAATAAGTATTAAAAATGCCCACGTAATCAATAATAATTGTTTTATTTATAAGGGCATAAAATTGAGGTGTTCAAAATGGAAGATTATTGTTCAGAAACGAGGGCATACTTCATTTTATTTGGAGAGGATTTCCCTTTGGAGGAATTCACTAGAGAAATAAGAATCATTCCGACAGAAGCTTACAGAAAAGGTGAGGAATGTATTCGAGGTAAAACAAAACATGTAAGATTTGAAACTGCATGGGAGTACGGGGTAGATTACATAATGACAAACCATCCAGAGGAACAAATTCACAACATTGTAAATACACTATATAACTCAATAGAGATTATTAAAAAATATGTAGATGACTACAATCTGAGATGTAAATTAGTTACGGTTGTTTGTTTTAATTGTCAGCAAACACGAGGGCTTGTTATGAATAATAGGGCAATTGAATTTGCCGATCAAGTAAATGGGGAATTTGAATTCGATATATATAATAACAACGATTAGGAAAGGCGTTTTAAGGATAGCGTTGATTCCATTTATCGAACTCATAATTACTGAAATTTTTTTCCACTCGATTCCATATAAAAGTATAACAAATCGTAAAGTGGGAGAGAGGACTATATATGTCAGAAAAAGGCTGTATAAAATGTGGAAGTAAGGATGCGAGCAAGAAAGAAGTGGCGATGACTGGTACAGGGTTATCTAAAATGTTTGATGTTCAGCACAATCAGTTTATAGTCGTTTACTGCAATAACTGTGGATATTCAGAGTTCTATAATAAAAAATCGTCTTCAGCCTCAAATATTTTTGACCTGTTTTTTGGTTAAAAGATTAAATGTGATGTTAATTTTGACTTACCGGATTTGATCAAATCAGAACTAATAATGTAAATGTCTTGCATTTTTCCTTCTGTGGCGTTAAGATAAGGTCAAGTTAATAGACCGGTTTGAGTTAAAGAGAGACCTTAAAGAACGCACAAAGCGATATTTGTGTGGTGCTTTAAGGTCTCTCTTTTTTTGTCTACATTTAAGGAGGAATTATTATGTCAACAGCTTCATCTTTACAACGTTCAGTCATCATGAATGATTTACAGAGCAAAGAATATGACGTTTTAGTTATCGGAGGCGGTATTACAGGTGTGGGGATTGCACTTGATGCCATTACGCGCGGATTGTCAGTCGCATTAGTTGAAATGCAGGATTTTGCGGCAGGTACGTCAAGCCGCTCAACAAAATTAGTGCACGGCGGTTTACGTTATTTAAAACAATTTGAAATTAAAGAAGTAGCCGAGTTAGGAAAAGAGCGTGCGATCGTGTATGAAAATGGTCCTCACGTAACAACGCCCGTATGGATGTTATTACCGTTCCATAAAGGTGGTACATTCGGTAAATTCTCTACATCTGTTGGTTTACGTGTGTACGATTTCTTAGCGGGGGTAAAAAAATCAGAACGCCGCTACATGTTAAATAGTGCGCAAACATTAGAAAAAGAACCACTAGTAAAGCAAGCCGATTTATTAGGCGGCGGTGTTTATGTTGAATACCGTACTGATGATGCACGCTTAACAATCGAAGTTGCAAAAGTCGCGATTGAAAAAGGTGCCGTTTTAGCGAACTATACGAAAGCTTCAGGCTTTTTATATAATGATGCGAAAAAGATTATCGGCATTGAAGCGACAGATTTATTATCTAATGAAACAATTCAAATACATGCGAAAAAAGTCGTGAACGCGGCGGGTCCATGGGTAGATGATGTTCGTAGCATTGAAGGCAAAACAAGCGGAAAGCACTTAATTTTGTCAAAAGGTGTGCACATCGTATTTGATGAGTCGAAGTTCCCGTTAAAACAGGCGGTTTATTTTGATACACCGGATGGCCGTATGGTATTTGCGATTCCGCGTAACGGTAAAACGTATGTTGGTACGACTGATACGTTTTATGAAGGGGATCCGCGCAATATGGATATAGAACAATCCGATCGCGATTACATTATGAATGCCATCCACTACATGTTCCCGAATGTAAAAGTGGCGGATGTGGATATTGAGTCAAGCTGGGCAGGTGTACGTCCGTTAATTCATGAAGAAGGAAAAGGACCATCAGAAATTTCCCGTCATGATGAAGTTTGGGAATCTGAGTCAGGCTTAATTACAATCGCGGGCGGTAAATTAACAGGCTATCGTAAAATGGCGGAAGCAGTTGTAAATAAAATTTCAGCGAGCCTAAAAGCGGAATTTGGTGTAGAGAGCAAACCTTGTATTACTAAAAACATCCCGATTTCTGGCGGTGAAGTAGGCGGCTCAAAACATATTCAAACGTTTATTTCGAAAAAGACAGAGTTAGGTGTGAAAGCTGGCTTAACGAAAGAAGAAGCGGCGTATTTAGCACAGCATTATGGCTCGAATGTTGAAAAAGTATTTAGCTATGTGGCGAAAGCAAACGACACGATGCCTAAAGCTTTATTTGCTCAGCTACAATATGGTATTGAGCATGAGCTTGTGACGACACCTGTCGATTTCTTCGTGCGCCGTACGGGTAATATGTTCTTTAATATTGCTTCGGTATTGGCACATAAGGATGCAGTCATTGCACATATGGCACAGCAGTTAAATTGGTCAGATGCCCAATTATCGGAGTTTACAGAACTGTTGAACATTGAAATTAAGCGTGCAACAACCGCAAAATAATGTAAAATAATATTGTGATACAATTTTGGCTCATCGATTGCGTGGGAGATTTGAATTAACGCAGCCGATGAGCCATATTAATATAAACAGATTTCTAAGTATAGGAGGATGTTATGCCGTTTAATGATCAGAAAATTATTCCTGCTGCCCGAACAATTAAACAGTTTGATAAAGTAGTAAAAAGTGAATTCGAATATATCGTATTGCTTGAGGTGCATTTAAGCCAATTACGCTCGTTAAAACAAGAGGCCGATCGTCATGGGAAAAAATTAATTATTCATGCGGATTTAATACATGGCCTGAAAACGGATAATTTTGCCGCGGATTATTTATGTAACGATATTCGCCCGGCAGGCATTATTTCTACACGCTCCAATATGATTTTAAAAGCGAAATCCCGCGGTATATTGGCGATTCAACGTGTTTTTTTAATCGATACAATTGCGCTGGAAAAAAGCTATTCGCTCCTTGAACAAACGGCCCCGGACTTTATTGAATTACTACCTGGAGTTATCCCGGAAATGATTGAGGAAGTATCTATGCAAACAGGTATTCCTGTTATTACAGGTGGCCTAATTCGGACGGATGAGCAAATTAAGCAGGCATTTGATGCAGGTGCAATTGCGATTACTACCTCCAATAAAGAATTGTGGAAACGTTTTCAAAAAGTTGTTGACTAATGAATAATTTCAAACTATTATGATTACTAAGTCAATAAATACGTGGTTGAGTAAAGGAGTCCGCATGTACAATTGTTTTACGTGAATTCGTAAAACAATTGTTACTTGCGGACCTTTTTTCTTCTAAGTATTTTATTAACGGAATATACATGAGCTAAGGAGGTTATGGAATGTCAACATTTACAGCCGAGTTAGTCGGCACGATGCTGCTAATATTATTTGGTGGCGGCGTTGTAGCAGGTGTTTCATTGCACAAATCAAAAGGTCAAGGTGGCGGTTGGGTCGTAATCACTTTTGCATGGGGCTTTGCCGTAGCGATGGCAGCATATGCAGTAGGGGGCATTAGCGGGGCACACTTAAACCCGGCATTAACAATTGCTCTTGCAACAATTGGCAACTTTGCATGGTCGGATGTGCCATTGTTTATCGTTGCACAACTAATAGGAGCGTTTTTAGGTGCTGTGTTAGTGTATTTTGTCTATTTACCGCATTGGAAAGGCACAAAAGACAAAGGTGCAAAACTTGGCGTATTCTCAACAACTCCAGCAGTAAAACATATCCCTTCAAACATGATTGCTGAGATGGTCGGCACATTCGCATTAGTATTAGGGATTTTAGCTTTAGGGACAAACGAAATTACTTCAGGATTAAATCCATTTTTAGTCGGTATTTTAATTGTTGTAATTGGTATGGCATTGGGTGGTCCAACAGGTTATGCGATTAACCCGGCCCGTGACCTAGGTCCACGTATTGCACACGCGCTTTTACCGATTCCAGGTAAAGGAGATTCAGCTTGGTGGTATGCATGGGTACCTGTAGTTGCCCCGATTATCGGCGGTGTTTACGGAGCAGTATTTTTCAGCTTCATTTGGAATGGAGCAGATGCAACATTATTCTGGATTTTCAGTGTAGTAGTAGCGGCGATTTTCGTAGCTGCACAAATGACAGTATCGAAAGTAGAAGAGTAGAAGAGTAGGAGGATTTGAAGATGACAGAAAAATTTATGATGGCGCTAGACCAAGGTACAACTAGTTCACGTGCAATTTTATTTGATAAAAATGGTACGGTATTTCATACAGCACAGCAAGAGTTCCCGCAATATTTCCCGGAATCAGGTTGGGTAGAGCATAACCCGGAACAAATTTGGTCTTCCGTGCTTTCATGTATCGCGGCAGTGTTATCTGAGAAAAATGTACTCGCAAGTCAAATCGCAGGAATTGGTATTACAAACCAGCGTGAAACGACAGTCGTATGGGATAAAAATACGGGTAAACCAATTTACAATGCAATCGTTTGGCAATCACGACAAACTGCGGAAATTTGTGAAGATTTAAAAGCGCGTGGCTTAAATGATACGTTCCGCGATAAAACAGGATTACTCATCGATGCATACTTCTCAGGGACAAAAGTGAAATGGATTTTGGACAATGTAGAAGGCGCTCGTGAAAAAGCCGAAAATGGGGATCTCTTATTCGGTACGATTGATACATGGGTCATTTGGAAATTAACGAACGGTTCTGTGCACGTAACTGATTATTCAAACGCATCCCGAACATTAATGTTCAATATTTATGATTTGAAATGGGATGAAGAACTACTTGATATTTTAACAGTTCCAGCTTCGATGCTTCCAGAAGTGCGATCTTCTTCTGAAGTATACGGTCATACAGATGCAGATAAATTTTTCGGTCAAGAAATTCCAATCGCAGGTATTGCGGGCGACCAACAAGCAGCATTATTCGGGCAAGCTTGCTTCGAGCAAGGAATGGTGAAAAATACATATGGCACTGGTTGCTTTATGTTAATGAACACAGGTGAAAAAGCGGTAAAATCTGATCATGGTTTATTAACGACAATCGCATGGGGCTTAGACGGCAAAGTAACGTATGCGCTAGAAGGAAGTATTTTCGTAGCGGGCTCTGCTATCCAGTGGCTGCGCGACGGGTTACGTATGTTCCGTAAAGCGGAGGAAAGTGAAGCATATGCAACACGTGTAACATCTTCTGAAGGCGTGTATGTTGTACCGGCATTCGTTGGGCTAGGAACGCCTTACTGGGATTCGGATGTACGCGGTGCAGTATTCGGCTTAACACGAGGTACAGAAAAAGAGCATTTCGTACGTGCTACACTTGAGTCGCTTGCCTATCAAACGCGTGACGTATTAGGTGCAATGGAAGCGGATTCAGGAATTCCGCTAAGCACATTACGTGTAGACGGCGGCGCAGTGAAAAACAACTTCTTAATGCAATTCCAGTCAGACCTATTAAATGTGCCGGTAGATCGTCCGGTTGTAAATGAAACAACGGCTTTAGGCGCAGCATACTTGGCTGGTTTAGCAGTAGGCTATTGGGAGACATTAGATGACATATCAAACTACTGGAATTTAGATCGCAAATTTGAGCCTGAGATGGGCGAAGAAGAGCGCGAAGCTTTATACACAGGCTGGGGCAAAGCGGTTAAGGCGGCACAGGCATTTAAATAGTGTAGTGAACTTTCTATGAGTCTAGTGAATGTCATGGCCTAATATCTTATCTAAAAACAATGATAATTTTCGAAGAGAGCTGTAAGAAAAGCGACGGAGCTTTTCTTACAGCTTTTTTATAATGAAACACCTTTTTTTATAATACGGCAATTGGGTTTTTAAGTAAACAATTGTCATAATTGTAACATTCGTTATCCTTTTGCAAAAGAAGCGCCATTCATTCCCTAATGATTTTACAGTCTCTCTCTAGTAAGCTTGTAATAGACAACTGGAAAGGATTGATTCAATAATGTTGAAAAAAAGTATCGTGTTGTTCTTTAGTATGATGCTACTTGCATTACCAGCTACTGCATCTGCAGCTACTTATACAGTAAAAAGTGGGGACACGCTTTGGAAGATTGCCTCTAAAAATCAAATCGGTCTAAGCGAATTAATTTCTTTAAACCCTACATTAAAAAATCCGGATATGATCTATGTCGGAGATAAAATTAATATTTCTGAAAATGAACAACAAGCAGTAGAAGAGCAAGTAGTTAGCCTAGTAAATAAGGAACGCGCGCAACAAGGATTAGCACCACTTAAAATCGATTGGGAATTAGCACGGGTTGCAAAATATAAGTCACAAGATATGCACGCCAAAAATTATTTCAGCCATACAAGCCCAACTTACGGCTCACCATTTGATATGATGAAACAATTTGGTATCAGCTATAAAGCAGCAGGTGAAAATATTGCAAAAGGTCAAAAATCCGCTGCGCAAGTAATGGATGGATGGATGAATAGTTCAGGCCACCGAGCAAACATTATGGATGCGAAATTTACGCATATTGGTGTAGGCTACGTTAAAGATGGGAACTACTGGACACAAATGTTTATAAAAAAATAAAAATATCATTAGTTAGCGGGAAATAATTACATATTTTTCGAGCAAATATCTTTAGATGAGAGTCAATAGTACCTTATCGAACAAATGGGCGTGATTCTGTAAAAAGAATCACGCCCGTTTTTATTATAGAAATATCGTGAGTCATAAAAATAAAATGGTGGATGTAAAATGGAGGATCTTCTTGCAGACCGTGTTTGTGTTAGTGGAATGCAAGGATGGAGCAACGCGAAACAAATAAAGGCAAATAAAAACTGAATCCGGTACAGTACCGAACTCAGTTTAAATATTTCTAATTGAATTCATCCAGTTATACTTTAATGGGTTACTTTAAATTTGGGTGCTACTCATATTTTATTACGGTGTTTCTGTTAATTCTTCCTCTTTAGAAGATTGTTCCTCAGCTGCTGCATCGCCAGCTCCTTCTGTAATTACAGGTAAATTAATATATAATTTACCTGCAGCTTTTTGACGAGTTTCGTTATTGAAACCATCGATTGCAATTACTTCAATCACTGCACCGTTTGCAACAGTATCAGCAGGAACTGTCCAATAGCCCACATATTGACCATTTCCTTGCTCCATCATTGGTAATTCAGTTGCATTTTGAACTACGTTTGTTAATGGCATATGGATCACAAAAGTAGGTTTTAATCCTGGCTCACTATCAAACTCAATTTTAACTGTCTTACCCGTTGTAATTGTAATGTCTGTAGCTGGTTTTAAGTTTGAAATTATTGGTGCATCGAAATCAGCAGTTACAGTAACTGTCTTAGAAACACTGTTGCCAGCTTTGTCTGTAGCTACTACTGTGATTTCATTCGCTCCACTATCAAGAATAACGCGTTTTGAATATTTTCCTTCGCTGATAGTAGCATTTAAGCCATTAACAGTAACTGTGTCAATATTTTCATCAGTAATTAAACCTTCTACAGTTACTGTTTCACGATTTACTTTTTCACCATTAGATGGTTTGTCGATTGTTAGTTCAGGAGCTACCGTATCCAAAGTCACTAGAACCGGAGTTGATTCACCTGTTACACGACCATCTAATTTTGAAAGAACTGAAAATTCATTAGCACCCTCAACTAAGTTTGCTTTAATTTCAAATTTGCCATCGTCACCGACTACTGCTGTTGTTACGACTTCTCCATTCTGTTTTAACTCAATTGTTGTTGTTGGAGAGGCTGTTCCAGTAATTGTTGTTTCAGCTTCATTTGTGATGGAATTTGTAGCTGGAGAAGTAATTACTGGGCCAACTACTTCATAGCTAACGCGTGCGCGAATCATATAGTTTCCTTCGCTGGCAGGTGCTGTAGCCCAAGCCCCTGAAACATGCTGATAGCTTCTTGCTGCATTTTTGCCATCTTCGTCCGTTGCAAGACCTGGCGAATTCGGGTTTGCAACTGTTTGACGGTAAACCATATAGAAGTCACCATTGACAACAATATTGTGTTCTGTAAGGTCTACAACTGTCCATTCACCATTTCGAAGAGCAGTTGCATCAATCGGGCCAGCTAATTGTTTGCCAGGCGTACCGTCTGCACCGGTAGCATCCCAAACTTCAACTGCAAAGGCAGTTCCACCTGGGTTGGGCCATTCAGTTGTCCAAAAACGGAATACACCATCTGTCACTATACCGTTTTCATTACCTTCTGGAAGAGTCATTTTTACGGCCCATGCATTTCCAGCTGCATTGAATGCGCGTGCATTTTCAGCAGTGCCATCATCATAGCCGATTTCTCCACCTGGATATGTGTAGAACGGCTCAAGTGAAATGTTTTGTGTTGATAGTTCACCTGTAAGCGTTACAGGGATTTCTTTTCCGTGGTAGCCACGAGCAATTACTTTTAATGTGTACGTACCTACATATGCTGTAAGGGTAAAGTTACCGTTAGCGTCTGTTTGTACAGGGGCGATATTTGCGTCTTCAACTAGAATAACTGTTGCACCTTCGATTGCTTCTCCTGTTGATTGATCAGTAATTGTACCGCTTATTGTATTTTGCTCAATTTCATCTAATGTGAAATTCGCAGTAGAAGTGCTATCCGCCTCGATTGTGACTGATTGTACTTCAGATGTGAAACCGTAAGCTTCCGCTTTTACATTAAATGTTCCAGTACCATGTGTGAGTTTGTATGAACCGTCAGCCGGGCTTGAATATACCGATCGTCCTGATTCTAGGACACTTACTTGAGCTCCTAATGGAAGAAGTGTTGGATTGTTGATTACTTCAATTTCAGGTACCTTTTCTTTTGAAAGTATATCAGGTTTAATTGTCTTTGGATCTACAGCTTCTTTTAATGCTTCTTTATCTTTTCCGTTTCCGTTATTCCCGTTGTTATTACCTTTATTACCAGTTTCATTTCCTTTACCATTCGCGTTTCCATTATTATTGTTTTTCCCTTTAGAGACTTTACCAGTTTGAGAGACGTTAGTTAATGCCACATCATCAATATACCAGCCATCTCGTTGTACACTAGAATCTGAGAATGCATTGAAACCGATATAGATACGTTGACCAGCATAGTCTGATAAATCAACCTCTGCATCCAACCAACCATTTGATTGACCTTGAACCATTAATAATTGTGTCCAGTTTTCTTGGTCTGTTGAAACAAATACATGTCCATAATCATACGCTCTACCAGAACTAGCTTGTTCGAAGTTATGCCATTGTTTAAATTGTAGGTAAGAGTTTCCTTCAGGCAGATCAATTGGAGGTGCAACAAGTATCGCATTCATGCTATTTGCATATGTGCCAGATAAGTTTGTTGCATAAACCTTTTCACCTGAGGCTGCATTTCCTGGGCCTGATGTTGGTACACCCCAATCCCAACTATCATTCGTACCAAATGAATACCAGCCAATCGGTTGTGTTTCAAAGTTTTCAGAATAACCAACAGTGATCCCTGGTTTTACTTCTACAATGTACTCATCACTATTTACTTCATTGTTACCAAAGTCATTAATTGTCCATTTGTACGTAAATGAATTACCAGAGATTAATTCGCCTGGTATAACTACAGCAAATTCACCAGCTTTATGATCGCCCGATTTACGTCCAGCAGGGATTTGCTGCCATGTATTATTTTCATCTTTGTAGTTAAGTACTACTGATGAAACACTAATGTTATCACTGACTGCAACAGTTAAATTTAAATCCATCCCTGCATAAGTTTCATGTGGGGCTGTATGATCGAATTGAGGTGCTTCAGTATCAGTTCCTGCTTTTGTAACTTGACCTTCAAGTGTACCTAATCCGGAAATAATTGAAGAAACCGCTTCATATGCGTCCACCAACCCATAACCATATCCATGGTTAGGTGAAGTAGGGTATTGACTGTCTGTTAGTGGATTGGCAGTGTCTAGTAGAATCTGTTCCATTTCATCTACTGTTAAATTTGCATTCACTTGACGTAAGAGGGCAGCCACACCTGATACAGCAGGGCCGGCCATCGATGTACCATTCCAACCGCCTTCATAACCTCCACCCGGAACAGATGAACGAATGTTAACACCAGGTGCAGAAATATCTGGTTTAGTTTCAGCATAAGGGGAAGGACCACGTAGAGAGAAATTACCAACTAAGTTATTAATGTCCGTCGCGCCTGTAGCAAATGATTCCGGATAGTTGGCTGGTGCAGCAACAGATCCAGCTCCACCTGGATTTGTGAACGTTGTATTACCTGCAGAGAATTCGGGGAAGATTTCTGCTGCACGCCAGTTAATAACAACATCACGGTACCATTCGTCTAATCCAGCCCCACCGCCCCAAGAGTTATTCACGACATCTGGCGCCATATCAACGCGCGGGTTTCCGTTAGCATCTGTTGGTGCTAAAATCCACTGAGCTGCCTCTAATAGATCGGCATCTGTTCCACCGCTTGCAGTGAAAGCTTTAACAGCAATATACTTCGCCCCAGGTGCAACTCCAATTTGATTTGAGCCATTTTGTTCACTACCGACCATTGTACCAGTAACATGTGTTCCATGGTCTACGTCGTCATATGGAGTAGCTCTTCCTGCAGAAGTCGAATCATACCAGCTATAATCATGAGAAACTTCTCCAGTGGCTTTGTTATAGCCGCGATATTTTTCTTTTAAAGCTGGATGATCCCATTGAACGCCCGTATCAATACTTGCAACAACTGTACCTGAACCATCTATGCCCATTTCCCAAACTTCAGGTGCATTGACCCGTTCAATATTCCACTCAACGTTTGCAACTTCTGCATTTGGGGTTACAGCATTTTCAGTTTTGGTTGTAAAGAGCTGACGTGTTTCATTAGGTAAAATTTTCTCCACTTCTTCGAATGTAGCGATTTTTTCTGCCACTTCCTGAGTTGCTGTAACAGCAATTGCATTTACGATATAAAAGGACGTAATATCTGTTGCATTGCCACTAGCCGCTTCTTGATCAAGGAATTGCATTACTGATTGCTGAGATTCAATAGAGGTCGCCTTTAATTCAGAGACAACAGCAGAACGTTGAATCAACTTTGCATTCAGAGCAGATAAGTTTGATTCATCCGCCTTTTGGCGAGCAGCCGTAGCAACTTTGGTAGAATTCGCCTTATCTTTAAATTTGACTAAGAATGTTACTTTGTTATCCTCTTTGAAATTTTCAAGTAAGCGTTTATTCAATTTTTCGCGTGCAGAACTAAAAGTACCGCTCGAACTCGAATCTCTAAATGATTCATAGAGTTGATTGGAAGTTGTTTGAGCGTTAGCGACACCTGGTGTCAATAAAGAAAAAGTCATCGCTGCAGTAGCAAAAATACTAAGTGCTTTTTTAGAATTTTTTTTCTTCCTCAATTGTGTTCCTCCTTCGATTTTTAATTCACTTTATCCCTCTAATAGTCAATTTGAAGCTGTAGGTTGTACTTTAAAAACAACCTTTCCTCCTTTCTTTATGCTTTTTAGGGTAGAAATGACTAATTTATGAATTTAAATTCTCTAGATGTAAGTACTATGTTAGATTATGGAAAATGGTTTTTTTATCGTATTATGTCGAAGATTTTAGATGAAAAATATTTTTGGAGTTAATTGACTATTTTTTTATGGGGAAAGAGGGCAATGAGACATAGTTGGATAATAGTGGAAATCAGTAATAGTAAGGTTTAGCTGATTGTTGAGTTTTCGTAAAAAAAATAAACTAATCTTCTTTTATAAAAAAAGATTAGTTTAACCTATAAAAAGGGCAATAGGTCTAAAGGTCAATTTTTTCTTTTAGGTTGTAAGAGGGACTTATTGTTCACCTACCTAATATTTAATTGTTATTCTTTATTGAGAAAAGATGGTAAATATTTATTCGATATTTTGATGGGAAATTCAGAAATCAAGGCGAGTAAAAGAATTGACTATTGGCGATTGAACAATTAAGTGATGATAATATTATTTTTAACTAATTTATCGATAAATTTGAGGGGGAGGAAAGCCTTGTGACGTATCTGAATATATTTAACTAGTGTCTAGGTTTTAGTTGAAATTTCGCTTTTTTATAATGAAGTTATTTTTTGAAATTGTCGAAATTTGTCTAAAGGGTATTTCCATTATATTTTTGTTATAACAAATCCAGGGAATTGGCGATTAGGGGAGAGGTATAGGAGCACTTATTATGGCTAGCCATAATAAAAAAGCAGAATTAATTCTGCTTTTTTACAACAACATTGTTATCCAGGTCATGTGTAGAACGAATATCCCGCTATATAAGAACATAACGAAAGAAAGGACTACACGCCAAACATTTGTTAACCTTGTAGGGAAATTTGACTTCCATAATAACCAAACTAGACCAGATAAGATAACTTTTGTGCCGAGAATCATTAAGGGCGAAAGCGAACTCAACAGGGGATTTGCTTCTTCAATCCATTCGTTGCTGAGCCCCCAAGCTGTACATATGCCATCTATGAGATTCAACACCATAATGACCAACAACATTCGTTTTATATCAAACAAACGTTTCACTATACGTCACTCTTCGCTCGAATCGCAATCTCTCCTTTTATACTTATTCGCTAGATACAATTTTTCTTGTTACGAACATTCCATCTTTAGATAAGCTTTTACAAAATTGCTTATTTTATACTGCTTATATATCAAAATTAAATAAAGGGTAGTTTCCCAAAAAGAAAGAGCCCGTAAAAAGGGATGCGGGAATATTAATATTCAATTTTGGGAATTATTAATACTCAATAATCTGTCGTAATTTAAGATGAACTGAGCTTTCTCTAGCTAAGGAGCCAGTTTATAAAATAGAAAGAATTGTGTTCAACGTAAGTAAGTATAGGTACTTTATTTCAATAAATTTATAAGTAACTTTTATGCAATTTTAAATTAGTTGGAACCTGTGAAAAAATAAAATGAGTGACCGTTTGTGCGATGGGACTAACTTCATCAATAAATTTTTCTGCGTTAGCAAACGTTTCAAAATGCATTTTAATCATGTAACAAGCATTCCCTGCAATCCGATAACAGAATTCTACGTTAGGAAGTTTCTCAATATAGCTCCTAAAAGACCTATAGTCACCATTCTTAACGGTTGCTTCTATTATACATTGGATCGGTAAACCTAATTTTTCATAATCGACCACTAGTGTGTTTTTCTTTATAATTCCAAATGACTCCATCTGTTTTATTCGTTCAGTTACTGATGGGGAAGATAGATTTATCCTTCTTCCAAGCTCGCTCATCGATAAACGACTGTTAGTAAGTAGTTCATCTAATATTTTTCTATCAATTTCATCTATTTTCATTTTTAAAGTTTTCCCCCAGTAATCATTAATTTTAAATGATATTTACTTGTTATTCGTTATAAATTTAATGTGATTTTGTTATTGTGTTTTCTATAATTAAAAATAACAAGGAGGGAGTTATATGGCAAGAATTATTGAATCTCAATTCGGGGAAACGCCTTTTCAAAGACTATTAGGGCATAACAAGGATGTTATGGAGGAATGGAGTCAGCTAGGTGATGTGTTTGAAAAAGATGGACTACTAACATCTAAATTAAAGGAACAAGTAAGAAGAACATTAGCTCAAGGCAACGGATGTGAGTATTGTAGGGCCAAAGGAAAACCGAATCCAGTAAATTTTGAAGAAAAAACTTCTATTGCAGTAGGATTTGCAGAAGTCTTTTTAAAACAAAAGAGTGAAATAGATGAATCAAGTTTTAATGTTTTGAGAGAATGTTTCAGTGATGAGGAAATAAGTGAGTTGTGTGCATTTATTTCTTTTACGACTGCTTCACAATATTTTGGTGCAATGATGAAGTTAGAACCTGAAAATAACCAGTAGATCGGACTATTTTTAACAGACCCAGTTTATTTCTTTTAGGAAAACAAGATTCTTCTGTTGGTTACAAAGATGCAATTAACATAATGGATTATTATCCAAGATGGTCATTTGCAATATTGGATATTGCAGGCCATAATTTACAAATTGAACAACCTCAACTATTTAGTTCTTTAGTAAACGAATGGTTAGATAGAACAGAGGAATTATTATAAAAATTTGGAAAAGAGCTTGTTCAGAGGCATTTTTTTAGAAGTAGTTGTGCAATTCAAAAAAAAGAGCCTATTAACATTGATATACTAATGCTTATAGGCTTTTAGCAATGTCTCGACAGGGATTCTTGATTACCTGTAGAAAGGTTTGACTGATATGCAATGGAGTAAGACTAAATCATTACTTGAAAGTTTTCTCAGTGATAAGTTACAAGGAAGAATCAAAATATACGCCACTGTATATCGGAAATTTCATGATAGCCCAAGCAGAGTCTGGATTACATTTGATAACAAAGAAATTATAAGTGCATCTGATATAACTTATGAAAAAAACACGAAGAATTGTATCATAAGATAAAAAAGGAAGAAAACCTAAAAGACATTCCATTCAACGAAAATTGGCATGTAATGTTCAATTCTCCTGAACGAAAAGAATTGTTAACAGCATCTGATAATGTAGAAAAATGGATGATAAACCAAAATATTTTTAACAGTTATCACTTTTATGGATCTTTTATGAAATATAGTTCTTTGACCATTGATGAAGCATTAAATTCCGAAAATATAATAATACGGGCATATGCAATGCTGGATAGAAGGCTAGGCAAAAGAAGGATAAAAAAATTAAATTTTAACATCGAGGACACACATCCATTAATTTTAGACTTTTATAAAATACGATGTGACGTTGAAGGAATCTCAGGCTAGCGGTATAGGTAGTCGTCCCTTTTTAAAGAAATCTTTAGATAAATCCGACAACACAAACATAAAACGTAGAATTTCTCCGTCTGAACCTGCTGCACCTACTCCATTTTAATAACTAAACTTGCCCTCTCTAACTGTTTCAGCCCTCAGCCCTTCGAAGCGGCTGAGGTGGAATTGGCTCCAATATTATGTGATAGGTAGATCTCCATGTTCGGGAATTTTACTTTATGATAGTATCAGAGTTGAAAAACCGAATACAAACGGTTTCAGTACTTTGCTTGGCTCATTAACTTTAATTGTATAAGAAATTGGCGCACCAAAGACCTTATTTTCACAAATGGAAACGAGAATGGTTCGTTCATTAAAATCTAATTGTCTAAGTCAAAATCCTCTTTTGGAATAAAAACGCCACTGCATGTGTTCGATTTGACGTTTTTGTTTTTGACATGACACTTTTAATATATTGTTTAATGGTCGTTTCACTAATTTCTAATAGGTGGGCGATTTGTTTTGAACTATAGCCAAACGCAACGCATTTCATGACCTCAAATTCTCTTTTGGATAGTTTGATTTCATTGTTTTCTACATAGCATGGATGATTAAATAATATTTCTCCTACTTGACTACTAAATAAATTTGCTTCCATTAATAATTGAGGGTCAAAGTTTTTATGAAAATGGGTACCCAAAAAGTATCCAACAACTACATGATTAAAAATAATCGGAACAACCAAGAGTGAATCTTGGTTTTCAGCAATAATATATTTCCTTGGGATATTTAAATGAAAATCATTGCTTTCAAAATATTGCGCACTTTTCTTTTGGATTGTCTCAAAAATGGCTGGAATCGTAGTTACATCATCACGAATGAGAAGTAGGTAAAAATGTAAAGAACTTTAAAAAGGGCGATAATGTAATCGTACCATTCTCCGGCAGTGACGGTACTTGTCCATATTGCCAACAAGGGCATTCAAACCTTTGCAACACTTCATTTATTCCTGGTTCCACTTATGATGGCGGCTATGCGGAATATGTGGGAGTACCATTAGGAGATCGAAATATCATCCATTTACCAGAAGAAATTAGTTTCTTGGATGGTGCAGCATTAGGTTGTCGTTTAATGACTGCTTTCCATGGTATTGTTGATCGAGCAAATGTGGCGCCTGGTGAATGGGTAGTCGTTTATGGGTGTGGTGGTGTTGGGCTTAACGCTATTAATATCGCCTCATCCATTGGTGCTAAGGTAATTGGCGTCGACATCAACCCTAAGAATTTAGAACTTGCAAAACAAATGGGTGCACACATTGTCATTAACAGTAAAGAAGTAGATCCAGTAGAAGCGGTAAGAGAAATTACTGGTGGTGGTGCAAACGTTTCAATTGATGCATTAGGTATTGCCGATACTTGTTTAAATGGAATCAATAGCCTGGCGAAACGAGGTCGTCATCTGCAAATAGGTGTAACGACAAAAGTGGAAGGCGGAAAAGTTGCTTTACCTATCGATCAAATGGTCATGCAAGAAATCCAATTTATCGGGACATTGGGAATGCCAAATCATCGTTTTGAATCGTTGCTTCCATTAGTTAAGCAAGGGAAAATTACACCGGGGAAAATGATCACTGCAGAAATTGCATTATCGGATGTAACGAATATATTCGAGGAAATGAGTAATTTTAATACAACGGGAACGTATATTGTAACGGAATTTAGTAATAGTGCTGTAAGAGTATAAAATATTGATTGCTGATATTAAGGATTACGCATTAATCTTGTTCTTTTAATAAACAAAAAGGAAGGAACCTGTATTCAGGATTCTTCCTTTTTAAGCATTCTGTAACACTTAACACTGATAAGCCTTTCTTATATACAAATGGATTACGGTTATAAAAAAGGTTGAGCTCACTACACTATATTGTAATTGTTTTGTAACAAATGTAATAGTAAAGCGCTAATTTAATAATCTTAAAATCTGTCAATAGTTTTTCAGTGGTAGTATAATTTTAGACTGGATGATTTTATGAAATTATTAGTTATTAAACCTTTGATTTAACGGAGTTTAGTAGTGAAATGTTACTCCTCCCAGTTTATGGGCCCTTTATTACAACTTTTGTACTGTAATATTGGTGTCGTAGAGGAGGAATACAAAATGAATAAAAAGTGGTTAGCAACATCATTATGTGCAGCGACATTATTTGCAACATCTATTACTGCAGCAGATGCAGCAAGTTTAAATATAGAGGTGAAGAGTGTTTCAAATCCTCAAAATGCCCAAGTTATTAAAGGGGATAACATTCAAGGCTTTGGTTTAAAAATAATCGATCCAATCGCCTTATCAAATGGAGAGTTCGATTTAAATAAATTTAAAGGTTTAATTAACAAAACGATTAATAACTCAAAAGATAATAAAGTAATTGAAGGCAAAGTAGTGCATAAAGAAAAGGCTACAACTAATAAAGAAAATACTAATACTAATAAAGAAACACAAAAAGAATCTACTAATAAAAAAGTAGAAAAAGAGGTAAAGGCACCTCAAACACCGGCAAAAGAAAAAGCTACTCCGGTTACAAATAACAATAACACAAAAGCACCTTCAAACTCGAAAAACCAACAAGTAGAGGCACCTGTAAAAACACCTTCTAACAATGTTAGTCAATCGGTTTCTGAATTCGAGAAACAAGTAATAGACTTAACAAATGCAGAACGTGCAAAAGAAGGACTAAAACCGCTTGAAATGCATTCTCCTTTAATGGAAGTAGCTCAGGCAAAATCAGAAGATATGGCGAAAAATAATTATTTTTCACATACTAGCCCAACTTACGGAAGCCCATTTGATCAAATTAAATCTGCAGGAATTTCATACCGTTCTGCCGGTGAAAATATTGCACAAGGTCAAAGAACACCACAACAAGTGGTACAAGCCTGGATGGAATCACCAGGACACCGTCAAAACATCATGAATGCAAATTACACGCATATTGGTGTAGGTTTTGTTGAAAATGGTTACTATTGGACACAACAATTTATTCAACTTTAAACATAAATTACTTTTATTTAGGCTATTTGGCGACCAAATTATTTTGGCGTTGAGTAGTCTAACTTCGTATTAAGGATACCACCAACCGACTTATTACTTCATATAGTTTAATTTTACATAATGAAATTCTCTCGATTTAGATTTGATTGACAATAAAATTAAAACATAACAAATGAAATTTTTTAAATTAGCACAAAAAAAAAATTTGTGTACCAAAAGTATAAATGTCAAAATAGCGAATATGAAATGAAACTGCTCTGCTAACTGTCGGATTAGGGCAAAAAAGACAACGACGCAATGCATCAGATTTCCTAATATGACAGGTTTGTTATAGATGCCACCGATCAGGGCAGAACGTGTAAACCAATTTAACATTGCAAACCCTAAATATAGTCCTCCGATAATTTGCAGCAGAATTAGAGTAATAGGTAAAGGGTCAATCCCTAATATATTTGAAATTTCTTCAGGAATAAAGGTTCCTGCCAACCCCGACAAACCCATCAATACAGAGCTACTACTCAAAAGCCATTTCGTTTTCATTTTATTTCTCCTTGTAAGGGAGTTAATTCATGGCATGGCGAATATTAAAATAAAAAACGTTGCTATTTATCATCCAGAAAATTTAGTAGCGAATGAGTTTTATCTAGAGCATTTTAAAAAGCAAGGAGAAGATATTACCGGCTTCTTGAAATCAATGGGAAGAAATAAACGTTATATCATCGTCAACAATGAAAATTCCCTGACAATGGGAATTGAAGCAGCTAAACGTGTATTAGCGAAGGCTCAATTAAATGGAAAAGATATTGATATGATTGTGTTTTCTACGCAAGTTCCGGAGCATACGTTACCTACAAATGCAATGTTTGTGCATCACGAAATTGGTGCATCAAATTATACAATGATGTTTGATAGTAACGCCAATTGCGCGGGCATGACGGTTGCAGTGGATAACGCATCACGTTATATGATTGCAAACCGACGTATTAAACGTGCTCCAGTTATTGGTTCTGATGCTAACAGCTTAATTTCCAATCCCGAACAGGCGTTTACATATGCTAACTTTTCAGATGCAGCAGCAGCTGTTATTCTAGAAAAGACAACGGAGGAAGAAACAGGTTTTATTGATGCGGTCTACGAAGTGGATTCTGCGAATAGAAATAACATAATTTACCCAAAAGAAGGCTTTTCGCAAACGATTGGTAAGAAAGAACATATCGTTTTCACACCTTTTGACGGGGCAATGGCTATCCCGGCCGCATGTGAAATGATTGAGAACCTTTTAAAAGACAACGGTCTAAAGATAGAGGATGTAAATTCCTTTTGCTTATCGCAATTCGCCTTATCGAATATCTTGAAGATCCAAAACTATTTTGACATTCCCGAAGAAAAGACTATATATGTAGGAGAAAGATATGGCTACACTTCAACTAGCAGTCCATTCTTATGCTTAAATGAAGGAATTGAAACAGGCCGTATAAAAAGTGGTGACATTGGATTGTTCTGGACTATTGGTGCAGGTCACGAAATGGTAGCAATGTTATTTAAATATTAATAAGACAAATTTTTAAGGCGACAACCCTATTGAGATAATAGGTTGCCGCTTTTTTGACCTTTACTAAAGAATGTTGGAAAAAGATAAAGGAGCATCTAAATTGTTAATGCTTGTTCGAATAGCTAAAAAAGAATTAGCTTAAATAGTTTGAATGAAAAAAATATCGGGCAACTAATGAATAAGATGACAAATTCAAATATAAAGGAGCCATTAATTATGACACAAACTAATTATAATAATGTATCGACAACATCTGAAAACGAAAATAACGGAAAGCTTCTAAGAGGCATGGTAATCGGGGCAGTTATTGGTGGTGCGCTTTCAATGCTTGACTCGACTACTAGAAATAAAGTAACTGAGACAACCAAGAATATGAAAGATTCAACAATGGATATGTACAGCCAAGTAAAAAACAATCCTTCAGAAGTAAAGGATGACTTGCAAGAGCGACTGAAATCCGCTTCTTCCGTATTAAAAGAAGCGATAAGCGATGCTCAAAATCTTTACGAAAAAGTAAACGAGAATATTATTCTCCCAGTTACTATGGTAAAGGACGAGTCAAGTGAAATTCTTTCCCATGCCAAAGAAGCTACAACTGATTTAAAAGACATCGGTGGGAAAGTGAAAGAAGCCGGCGAAGAAGTGAAGGGTAGCAGTAATGGTCAAAGCCAAGGTGCATAGAATTAAAATGTCCCATATCAGATTCTGAAAGCAATGTTAAATATACAAACAAAAATAAGAGCATTAACCCGATGAGGTTTAATGCTCTTTTCTATTAAAAGTATGCTTTTTATTCAGGAATATAAGGTAATTCTAAGTCATTTGGAAGGTTGATGACATGAGTTTCTGTGTAAGATTTGATGCCATCTAATCCGTATTCGCGACCTACGCCTGATTGTTTAACTCCGCCAAATGGGAAACGAACATCTAACCCTTGAATTGCGGCAGTGTTAATCATCGTTGTACCTGCTTCAATGCGACGAGCCACTTTTATAGCATGTTCTTCTTCTCCCCAAACGGAGCTTGTTAAACCGTAAATGCTTTCATTGTGTAATTGAATCACTTGTTCTTCATCATCATATGGAAGGATTGGTACAGTAGGGCCAAATTGTTCTTCCACTACTATACGGTCATGAACATCTGCACCTAACACGAGTGTCGGTTGTAAGAAGTAACCGTTATCCATTAATTCAGGGTTTAGAATTGTTCCTAATGGAATAATTTGTGCCCCTTTATTTTTGGCATCTTCCACTAAACTTTTTACATATTCTACTTGGTTTTTGTTATTGACTGGACCGACTGTTACATCTGGATGGAATGGGTCTCCTACTTTAATCCATTTGTTTGCGGCTTCAATATATTTTTCAACAAACGCATCGTAAATTGAACGGTGGACATAGACACGTTTTGCAATCATACAAATTTGACCAGCTGTTAGGAAGTTGGCAATAACCATTCTTCGTAATGCACGTTCATCGTTAACATCAAAGTCATTTAATACGATTGCTGCATCATTACCGCCAAGTTCCAAGGTCATTTTTTTAATTGTTTCAGATGCTGCTTTCATAATATGTTTAGCAGTATTTGTACCACCTGTGAAAGCGATTTTCGCAACTTTCGGGTTGGATGTAAGTTCAATTCCAACTTCTGCATCCCCGTTAACTAAGTTCAGTACACCTGCAGGGAATTCTTCAGCAATGATTTCGGCTACACGACTTACCGCTAAAGGAGCAAATGGACTTGGTTTTAGTACCATTGTATTACCAGTTAACAAAGCAGGAGCGATTTTGATAGTTGAAAGAGAAATCGGGTAGTTCCAAGGCGTGATCGCTGATACAACACCGATCGGATCATGTGTAATGATTGTTCGACCAGTTTCATGTTTGCTGTCCTCTGGAGCTGTTACTTTTTTCACATTGTCAACTGCAAATTCCATCCACATAAGTGAAACAGCAATTTCTCCTTGGGCATCATATAGCGCTTTACCATGTTCGCGTGATAATAACTCAGCGATTTCAGGGGTTGCATCTTTTATCTTCTGAATGGCACGTTGCATTCTTTCGATACGATTCTCAACATCACTCCAAGCCCAAGTTTTAAAGGCTTCATATGCCGCGTCGATTGCCTGGCTTGTTTCCTCTCTCGTATTATTTGGAGCGTAACCAACAATTTGCTCAGGGTGTGTTGGATTTTCACGCGTAATTTTTTTATCTGTTTGTATTTTTTCGCCATTAATAATAGCGTTAACTGTTATTGGCGCTTTATTCATATTAAACCCCTCCGAATAGTGAGATTATCTTACAATAAGTATAATATTCCTATTTTTGTTATTCTTAGACAGATGCTCATACTAGAAATTACCTTATTTAATATCAACTCCAATTATCTGTATCAAAAATTTATAAGAAAGTGATAAATGAATATATTCTTCTCCACTATCACAATTTTTATACAAGTATAGGGTTTTAGGAATGACCAACTTATTCCCTTATTAGAAGTGCTTTCATCATCTCAATAGCACATAAAACCATTTTTTTGTGGAAGGCTATTTTCATGTGGAGGTGTAGAGATGGGGAAACAAGCGTCGGGTGCTAACGACGAAAAAGCAAATCTTACTTGGTGGCAATTATCCCTTATTGGAGTAGGCTGCACGATAGGTACAGGATTTTTCCTTGCGTCGAGTATAGCGATTAAAATGACAGGTCCTTCTGTTATTTTGGCCTTTATAATGGCTGCTACTGCAACGTATATTGTATTTGAGGCTCTTGCTAAAATGATTGCAATGGATCCACAGAAAGGATCATTTCGTACCTATGCCAAAAAAGCATATGGACGTTGGGCGGGGTTTAGCAGTGGCTGGGTTTACTGGTCTTCGGAAATCTTAATTATAGGCAGTCAACTTACCGCAATTTCATTATTAACTAAGTTTTGGTTTCCTAATATTAAATTGTGGATATTCGCAGCAATTTATGCGGTTCTCGGTCTCATTGTTCTATTTATAGGAGCAAAAGCATTTGGGAAATTGGAAAGCGTATTTGCTGTGATGAAAATTGCAGCTATTTTTATGTTTATAATCATTGCAATTTTAGCACTGACAGGAGTAATTGGCGGAAAATCAACTCCTGGCATCCCACAATCCGTGAATGAATTTTTCCCGAAGGGCTTCATCGGATTTTGGAGCGCTCTTATATTCGCTTTTTATGCCCATGGCGGAATCGAAGTAATGAGTATAATGGCGATCCATCTAAAGAATAAAGAGGATGCACCTAAATCGGGTAAAGTGATGTTAGGGCTGCTTGGAGTCATTTATGTGACTGCTCTATCTTTAGCTCTATTACTGAAGCCATTTGATAAGTTCAAGGAGAGCAAGAGCCCGTTTGTTGAGGCTTTATCAGGTGCCCATAATATTGATTTTTTCCCGCATGTATTTATAGCAGCTATTATTATTGCGGGATTTTCAACAATGTCTGCATCTTTGTTTTCGGTTACGACAATACTCGTGACAATTTCTGAGGATGGAGACGCTCCTAAAATTTTCAGTAAACAGAAGAAAAAGAAGCTTAAAATGCCATTGCCTGCAATTGCTTTAACAACTTTGGGGCTTGTACTTTCTATCATTACGTCTTTATTACTGCCGGATAAAGTATACGAATATATAACGACTGCTGCGGCATTAATGCTACTTTACAACTGGCTGTTTATTTTAGTCATGTACCCGAGGTTAGTTGAAACGACTACTTTCGATAAAGCGAAAAGAATTATTGGAATATTACTAATCACTTCAGCAGTTAGCGGAACACTATTCCATCAGACAAGTCGTCCAGGCTTTTTTATCAGTTTAGTATTTCTCGCAGTGATCGGGAGTATAGTCTTTTTTATGCGAAAAAGATGGAAAAAGGAAGAATCTCAAAATAATGCGTGATAAGCCTGAATCCCAAAGTAAATACCGAACCCGATCATTGCAAGCGATGAGATGATGGAAATAATATTTATAAACCCGGTAGATAATAATTTACGGGCTCCACTGGAGATAGCAGCCATTATCGTATCCCACAGCATTATTCCAAGGATGACGGCAAGGCTATTAATAATTATTTGATTATCCGTACTGACTTTGTTTGTTTCTGCAAGGACTGAGCCATAGATTCCGAGCCAAAAAAGGACAGTAAGCGGATTCAAAAGTGACATGAGAAAGCCTGTTATTAAGGAATGTCTAAGGCGTGTAGTTTTTTTGTTGGATTTTAAAGCTAGCTCAATTTTATGCAGAGAAAGTAAATTTTCAATCCCGGTATATGTAAGAACAAAACAGCCAAACGACCAGAGGAATACCTTTACCGGGGAGTATTCAATAACTTGGCCAATCCCGAAATAAACCATTATCATGTACAAAATATCAGCTGTTAAAGCACCAATGCCAAAAATAAGCGCATGAAAAAAACCGTTTTTTATTCCTGTATCTAGCTGCGCTGCGTTGACGGGACCGATAGGCGCGGCTAAAGATACACCTAAAAAAATGTAAGCTGCTATTGAGTTCAAAAATAGCCCTCCTTAAAATGATGTCTGTGCATCTTATTCAAAGAGAGTGACTCGTACAACTATAAAAATGAATTTTATTTCAATAACGAAGTAGCCCTTTACCAACGGAAAGGTAAAGGGCTACTTAGTCTATACATAATTGTCGAGGTGTCTTTTGAATGTTAGAAACCTGACCATTAAAGATGTTCGTGCAAATGAAAGAATACAATCCCCCTAAGGGAGACTGTATTAGTAATATTACTTATTATTGTTGTTATTTTTGTTTTTCTTATTAAAGTTATTGTTGTTATTGTTGTTGCGGTTATTTTGATTTTGATTATTTAAATTATCGAAATTGAAATCTTCACCGAATTCAAATTCATTATTATTGTTGTTATTGTTGTTATTTCGCTGACGTTTAATATTAAGTTTATTATTTTCCACAGCTGTTCACCTCCTTAACAAGAGTTAGAATGGCTTAAACAGAGATGAAAAATACTCATTTTCATTTGAAAGTTTTTCCTACGGATGGATTGATCCAATTTACAATCGCAATCACGTATACAAACAAGTGTTCCTGTATAGAATAGAAATAGCGGTATATCCATCAATCAGTAAAGCGAGTGGTCCATATGCATAAAGAATTCATGAAGCTTAGCGATGACATCCACCGGTACATTGTGCTGGAATTATTTTCAAAAACATTAGGAATGAAGTACCTAACATCGGCAGATAGAAAATAAAGTCCCAAAGCCGTGAGAGCGAGAATAAAACGGTATTTATGAGCCGTTAAACACCAGCGCCTCAATTATTAGTATCTAATAATCGGGGCGCAATTATTTAAAGGTTGTCGCCAAGTATACTATAATTAGTACATAAAGGGGCGAAAAAATGGATTATACTAAAATCTACAACGAGGAATTGATTGCCTTAGTAAAAGAGAAAATACAGGCATTAGGTGAAGTTAAAGCGGTGAAATTTGTGAGAGAACAAACAGGAATGTCTTTAATACAGGCAAAAAAATTTGTGGATTTTTGCAAAGAATAGGTTATATATACGATTTAAATTTTTTAATTAGGGGTGATTTTTTGGTCAGTAAAATGATTTTAGATGACAGAGTAATTCATTTAAATAGCTATGAAGAAGAAATAGTAAACGGGAACTTTAAAGTCTCAGTCATTTTTGACGTGACAAGTGAAGAATATCATGATATTGCAACCTTACTTTACAACGGATCATTTGACGTTAAGATTCCTGAAAAGGATAAAATGTTTAGAGGGACGATTTATAACTATTCCACTTCTATTACAAATTTGTATGAAAAAGATCAGGTAGGACAATATAAATTAACTTTAGTGGAAGAAAAGGGCTGAAATTTAATGAGATTAAGCATATTGGATCAATCACCTATCTCTTCAAATCAAACGCCTCAAGATGCGTTAAATTGGTCAATGAAATTAGCGCAGGCAGGAGAGTCACTAGGGTATACAAGATACTGGATTGCCGAACATCATGATTTAACCGGACTAGCATGTCCTGCACCTGAAGTGATGTTAAGCTACATTGGAGCTAACACAAATCGAATTCGTATAGGATCTGGCGCAGTTCTATTGCCTCATTACCGTCCTTTTAAAGTTGCTGAAACCTTTAATATGTTAGCGACACTATTTCCGAATCGTATTGATTTAGGAATTGGACGAGCGCCAGGTGGATCCTCTGAAGCGATGACTGCTTTGTCCGGTAACTTTATAAAAAATGTTGGAAACTTTCCATCTTTATTGAAAGACCTACTTCATTTTTTAAATGATGATTTTCCGACGGATAGCGAATATTCAAAGTTATCGGCTTCTCCCATACCTGAAAATCCGCCAATACCTTGGCTCCTTGGAACTGGTAAAAAAAGTGCTTTACTCGCAGCGGAAAATGGTGTGCCGTATACTTTCGGTTATTTTATGAGTGATCAAGATGGAGCTGCTATTATTAGGGAATATATTGATAGCTTTAGACCAAAAAAAGAAGGGCAAAAACCACAAGTCATCATTACTGTTAACGTTATTTGTGCAGAGACAATGGAAAAAGCTGAAGAAGTTGCATCAAGCTTTCTCATCTGGTCTTTAAAGATGGAAAAAGGGGAAAGCAAACAAGGGGTTCCTTCTACAAGTGAAGCTAAGCAATATAAACTAACTGAAAAGGATAAAGATACATTGGAAAAAGTTAGACAAAAAATAATTATTGGTAATCCTCAAGAAGTAAAACATAAATTATTTGAGTTAAGAACAAAATACAAAGCAGATGAAATGATGATTAATACAATCACATATTTGCCGGAAGATCGAATCCGATCCTATGAACTAATTGCAAAAGAAGTATATTCAGAAGGGGACCAAGCATGAGATAGGAAGTTTTCGGAATTCCCAAAAGTGCTGATATAACAATGTTTTTCGTTGTGCGAATAAAATTTAATAAAATGGAAGCTGCAGTAGTTTTAATGCAGTGATTACAAAAATAAGCTGCTGCCAAATCAGATGATTGGCAAATGAAACCTCCTAGATATTTTACATATATAATGAACCATCACACATTCTATATATAGGAGGTGGGAATATGGGGAAGAACGTTTCGAAGGCGAATCATGGAAAAACAGGAGCTGAACTAATAAGTGAAGCATTTGGCATGTCGCAAAACGATAGCGAAGCATTATTAGCACAGGCGTCAGAAGTTCAAACTACAGATATCCCTTTAGGAAAAGATGATGTATATGCGAGGGATAGTACAACAACAACTTTGAACAATCTGCATGAAGATAACACATCTGCCGTTTTAGATCGAAATGGGCCGAGGTAATTATTGAAAGTGAATCAATAGTGACTTAAGGCAATTCTTCCTTTAGAGTAAAGTTTACAATTCCTTAAATTAAGAGCTTATGTTCTTAATTTGAGGAATTTTTTATTTTCAAAATCAGTAACATATATGCAAAGTCAACTCCAATAAATATCTCTTTTAATCTGAAGTTTTTTAGTAGTAAGGTTAATAGCTTTTTTCAAAGAAGCCCTTACTCCTAACCCCCCTCACCTTTCTATTTATCATATTGACTCTTTAGATACTCAGTCACCCCGACTAATATTTCATTAGCCTTTTTTTCTAGAGTTTTAAAGTACCCATGAATTAACAGTACAGGTTATACTCTGGATAATTTTCATTTCTTTGAATATATACAGAGAAATTCGGGTATAAAGCATAGTGTTGTAATATTTTTTATTATCAGTGCTTTTAAGTGAAGTATTTATTTAGGAGGTTTTATTATGGCAGAGAACAAAGGCAAACATGTTGCAAAAAAAGAGGATGGGGACCGTGAAATTCTAACTACACGTCAAGGGCATCCTGTAAGAGACAACCAGAATATCCGTACAGTGGGTAACCGTGGTCCAGCGACTTTGGAAAATTACCACTTCATTGAAAAAATTTCACACTTCGACCGTGAAGAGGTTCCTGAACGTGTAGTACATGCGCGTGGTTCAGGTGCTTTCGGTTATTTTGAAGCTTACGGTAAGGTTGGAGATGAGCCTGTAGAAAAATATACCCGTGCAAAAGTCTTTTCTGGTGCCGGTAAACAAACGCCACTTATGGTGCGTTTTTCTACAGTGGCAGGTGCGAAGGATTCACCTGAGACTGCTCGAGACCCACGCGGTTTTGCAGTGAAAATGTATACGGAAGATGGTAACTGGGATCTTGTAGGTAACAATTTAAAGATTTTCTTTATTCGTGATGCGATGAAGTTCCCTGATATGATTCATGCTTTTAAAGCAGATCCCGCTTCCAACGTACCTAATCCACAGCGTATGTTTGACTTTGTTTCACGTTCACCGGAAGCTACGCATATGATTACGTTCCTATTTTCACCTTGGGGCATTCCAGCGACATACCGCCATATGCAGGGTTCAGGGGTTAACACATATAAATGGGTTAATGAAGAAGGTAAAGCTGTACTTGTGAAGTATCATTGGGAGCCAAAACAGGGCATCCGCAATTTGACACAAGAAGAGGCAAACTCCATTCAGGCTACAAACGTAGGACATGCTACACAGGACTTGTATGAAGCAATTGAACGTGGTGAGTATCCAGAGTGGGAGCTGTTCGTTCAGATTATGGAGGACGACTACCATCCAGAACTGGATTTTGATCCACTTGATGACACAAAGCTATGGCCAGAAGATAAGTTCCCTTGGTTACCTGTAGGTCGTATGGTGCTTAACCGCAACCCGGAGGACTTTCATGCAGAAATCGAACAGGCTGCATTCGGCACTGGTGTGCTGGTAGACGGTATGGATTTTTCGGATGATAAAATGCTGCAAGGGCGTACATTCTCTTACTCAGATACACAGCGTTACCGTGTAGGTTCAAACTATTTAAAATTGCCAGTCAATGCACCGAAGGTACCGGTTCGTACAAATCAGCAACGTGGTCAGATGGATACTCGTGATCCTAAAGAGTCCGGTGAAAACCCGCATATTAATTATGAGCCGTCAATGATTGGTGGCTACCGTGATGCAGGGGATAAAGCATATCCACCACATCAGCCGTCTTATAATGCGGCATTAATGAGTGAGCCTATAGATCGCCCGAATAACTATGGCCAGGCAGGTGAAACATACCGAAGTTTTGAAGACTGGGAACGTGATGAGCTCATTAATAACTTATCGGATGCTCTGGCAATCTGTGACAAGCGCATTCAGGAAGCGATGTTTAATCACTTTACACAGGCTGATGAGGATTACGGCCGCCGTGTGAAGGAAGCGACTGAAATGAAAATGAAAGAAATCGAAAAGATGGCTCAGGAAGGTAAATTACCGGGCCGAGAGTCAGGGATTTCCAAATATGGTCAAGGAACGATCGCTGCGAATGAGGCAACAAAAGATGCAGTGAAGAAAAGCCATGAGGCAGACCCGTATTAATGATTAAAAAGTACATCTTGATGATAAATACACGTCTTTAAAACCAGAAAAATGCAATGAGGAAAGACTTAAGTTTGGTATTCCACCAGGCGTAAGTCTTTTTGCTTAAATTCGACTTGCAGGGCGGTGGAGTTACAATTAGCTTAGGCAGGTATTTATTATAAAATGTAGAAGTCATTGTTTAATAGACAATTTGGAGACGGAGCGTAAATTAACTTTTATGCTCTGTTTTTTATTTTTGTCTATAGTGGTGAATGAAATAGAATTTCAGGCACTTTATTGGGAAGTTAGAAAAGGTTTTGAAAGAAAGCGTCATTAACTTGGACACCTTTTTAAAATCGGTGCATGATTCTAACAACAAAATTACAGAGGCGATTGCACAACTATAATCATCATTTGTGGAGTGCAAAGAGAATAAACTATCACCAGGGCAAAATAAAACCATTAAAGAATTTTGAATATATCATAACGAAAATAAATGCCATCTGTATTTCGTGAATTGGAATTGTTGAATCCATATCATGAAGCAAATGTAATATTGGTGGAGGTAAGGCTAGTAACATATTTAACCCAACGGAAGGAAAAGCTATAGAGTTATCAGAAGTAGAACGGCAACAGCATTTAAAGAAAACCATTGATGTTATCGAGGGGTATATAAAGAATTAGACGATGAAATAAAATCCAATGTGCAAATGAGATGTTCGGATAAAGATGGATGCTATGAATGGGGAAATGTTGCAGATAAAATGTCCCTGTCGCGTAAAAAAAGTATTACGTAAGCGTAATGTGTTGATTGATAAGACAGCAGAAAGGATGGGGTGGTTTTGAAGATTGAAATTGGTGGTGTAAGTTTTGGTATGGTGCTCGCTATAATTATTTCGTGGAGCGTTAATAAATCCATACTGTGGGCAATCATCCATGGAATGTTCGGTTGGCTCTATGTAATTTATTATGTACTTACAATTTGACCATCTAAACCCTAGTGAAGTTCAAATAAAAACAGTGTAAATTGAAAACATCCCATAATTTAAACATACGAAATATCATAACCGGTCGAGTTTCTAAAGAGCTAAAAGCCCGAAAAACGTTGTAAAATCGAACCTGTGATCCCCAAACGTATAAGTGTAGCGATTGTATTACTATACAACGAAAAGAAAAATCGTGAATATAAGAAAAGTAGAGGTAATAATTAGTACCCATAAGGGCGTAGTAAAAGAACAAAGAAATAAAGTCCCCAAAACGTCGTTGGTAGCATTAATTAATGATCAACCCTTTTCTCAAAATCGTATATGCGAATTTCTTTTTGCGTAAGGTCGTAAGCCACTCGAATATGGCGCTCACTTATTAAAACAATCGGGCGCTTTCCTAATAGGGCCATATTGTGGAGCAACATTTTTTCTTGAGGGAGTGTTAGAAAAGGTGTTGTAACGATAAAGATATTGCTATACAAGTTTTTATGCGAATAAAAGATTATGCCCACCAAGTATAAAAGCTGCCTAAGTAACGTTTCATTGACTTGCATAAAGGCTCATATAAACAATGTTCCAATAAAAAATTGGTAAACGCTGCTACAACAACGTTTACCGATTTTTCTTTTGCCTCCAAACTTTGATATGGGAATATTTATTTGTATGTGATTGTAAAAATTAAATAAATGTATCAATCGAACCGTACTTCTATTCAGTTCAAAAGAAATAGATCTAATGCTAAGGAGAAGTAATAAATTGATCAAGACCACAGAATTAGATTCAATTTAAGGGAAGCTGAATCAATATCCTCCTTACTTGATTTCCGATGAAAGTAATATGTATGTAGAGCGACAAGAAACAATGCTTTACGCTACTATGCAGTGCTTGTCTATTTCCAGTGAAAAAGGGAATTTCTCCTAGTCTATTTGTACGAATATCATGTAAATGGGAATTATTACGATTTAAAAACAATATAATGCTTTAAGTCATCTAATATTAAATATTTTGGCAAGAGTTCTTTTGAATAGAGAGTTGCCAATTAAAGCTAAATAATAAACTTGCACTTGATTATTTTCTATTAAAGTTATACTAAAATATTCAGATTAAATAATATGAAAAGGGAGATTTCATGCAATCTAAACAGAAGTTATCGACTAATTTTACAGTATTATTTGTATGTGGGAGTTTTATTAGTATGATTTTGGTTGTTATTCCAATATTTACGGAGTTTCAATCCTTAACTATTCCAAATTCTTTTAAACAATTTAACACAATTTTTCTCAGTATTTTAATTGAAGCCATTCCTTTTGTATTGATTGGCGTATTGATTGCAGGATTTATTCAAATTTTTATTAATGAAGAACACATACGATCTTGGATTCCCAAAAATAAAGTTTCTGCAGTTTTCATGAGTTGTGTGGTTGGTGCATTATTTCCGGCTTGTGAATGTGGAATTGTGCCAATTGTACGAAGATTAATTGGCAAAGGGGTCCCATTGTACGCAGGGGTTGGTTTCTTGTTAACTGGACCGTTAATTAACCCAATTGTAATATTATCTACATACATGGCTTTTGGTAATGATGTAGAAATGGCGCTATTGCGGATGGGCGTTGGATTTGTTGCAGCGGTTTTAATTGCACTTGTTGTTAGCTTTTTATATAATTCGAACCAATTAAAACGAAAGAACAAGATTGGTAGTTCAATTGCTGAAATCAACAATAAACCACCAATTATTACAAGGTTAAACGATATGATGAAACATTCAATCGATGAGTTTTTCGATATGAGTAAATATTTAATCATAGGAGCATTGGTCGCAGCTTTACTTCAAACTTATATTTCTGCACAATCACTTTTTATATTTGGCGATGGTCTAGTTCAGTCTACAATCGTCATGATGGGACTAGCTTATTTTTTATCGTTGTGTTCTGAAGCAGATGCTTTCATTGGTGCGTCATTTAGAAATTTATTTCCCGCTACTTCGATATTAGCTTTTCTAATTTATGGACCAATGATCGATTTGAAAAACACGATAATGTTATTGGGTGTATTTAAAATGAAATTTGTATTCGTGTTATTTATTCTAATTTCAATTATAGTATTTGGATGTGTTTATTTATCGAGTTTTTTATAGGGAAGGAATGAATGGATGAAGCTGAGCTCGCAACATTTATTGAAAGCAGTCCTTTTAGGTTTATTTGCTTGGTTTTTTATAAATCTACAGTTAACAGGAGACATTTCGAAGTATATTAACCCAAAGTACGCTTTTATGAGTAAACTGAGTGCGTTTATCTTTTTTGTTTTATTTATAATTCAATTATCGCGAATTTTCCAGAAGAAACATGGTCATCATGTTTGCTCAGCTAATTGTAGTCATGACCATGAGAAAAGTCGTTGGAATTTACCGACAATCTTAGGTTTCGGTTTCATTACCTTCCCGATTCTTACGGGGTTTATAATTCCTCCTGCTACATTAGATTCTTCTATTGCCGCGAATAAAGGATCTGTGCTAACTCAGTTAATTAGTGGGCAAAAAGAAAAAAAATCTAGTGAACCTCTATTGGAACCTTCGGAGTCACTAGCTGAAAAAGAGAATATTGATATTTATTCAAGTGAACATATTCCCCTGGTTAACAATAACTATCTTTCTACAGAAGAAGTAGAGGAGAAAAAACGGTTACTAGAGGAATCTAAAGTGATTGAGATGGATAGTAACATATTTAGCTCTTACTATATGGAAATAAACGAAAATCCCCAATCTTATTCTGACAAAATAATTAGAATGAGTGGATTTGTTTATAAAGAAGGGGAATTTTCTAGTAATCAGTTGGTTCTTTCTAGGTTTTTGATTACCCATTGTATAGCAGATGCGAGTGTCATTGGATTTCTAACTGAACTAGAAGGGGCTGATACACTTGAGCAAGATACATGGATTGAAATTGAAGGTGTCATAAGTGTGGGAAGCTACGATGGATATGAATTACCAGTTGTAAAGGTTTCTAGCTGGAGCATAATAGATGAACCAAGTGAACCATATATTTTTCCAATTTTAACTTTGTTACAGTAATTTTGGAGTCTAAGCAATAGTGTGGTCTTTTAATAATAATCCACAATGGGCCAGATTGGTATTGCAAGATTCTTCAGCGTCAATGCATCCCCAAATGCAAATTAAAGAATTACTAGAAGAGTCCATCAGGAATTTCTTTCCGGATGAGAAGAAATGGCATGAAGAATGCATTGTGAATCGGTCACCTGAGTGGAGTAAGTAATAATGAAATAAAACGCAGACGATTTAGTAGTGTCATTACTCACTTCTAATTTACCGTCTGCTTTTTTTATTTAAGGAGAAAACAAGGTGTCACCTCGTTATATAGTAATCACCACTTTACCTTGAGAATGACCTTCCTGAAAATATTTGAACGCTTCGGTAATTTCACTTAATGTAAACCGCTTATCAATTATTGATTTTACTTTACCAGTCTCGAGTAATTCCTTTTAAATCATTTAAGTCTTTTTGATTTGCCCGTTGCAACAGGCTACTTATTTTTTTGCTACCAGCTATAGAAGTAAAAGATCCAAGAAATAATGTTTGATATAGTTGAGACTCGGAACCTCCTACGTGAACAAAATATCCATTTTGTTTTAGTGCACGTTTATAATCTGAAAGAGAATTAGAGCCATTTACACCAAGAACCAAATCATAAATTTTTTGATGGTAAATACCGCATCAGAATTGTTATGGGGAGATGTAGTGATTGATGTAAGTAAATTAAAATAACTATTCAACAATCTGGCGCGATTGAGGAAGAAGCGACTTTTATCTTAAATCTCGATCTTAAGTTTTTAATTGTTTTTTTCTTGTTCAAATGCCTTCAAGGTACGTTTATCAACCACCTTCGTTACTTCTCCGTTCTCGTCATAAAACTCTACAATCATCGCGAATTTAGATTTGGGTAGGTAGTGGATCTTTAAATTCAATTTACCTACCCCTTCCTTTGCTTCATCCACACCGATATACCCCTCAACATCGTAGTCAGTTCCGTTGATCGTCACTGAAGTTATGTAACCACTACCTCCTTTTGGTATGTATAGTCTGTAGTCTTCGATTACCCCTGTTACTGTAGCGTAATTTCCATTATTATAATCTTCTATATCTTTAATAGCCTCTTTTCCATCTATGAAGGCCTGTACACTTAACCAAAGAACACCTATCCCAATCAGTGTTGCTATGTAAGTACCAACCTTTTTACGTGCCTTTTTAAAGAATAATCCTGAGAACAAAGATAGTCCTAGCACTAAAAAGAAAATGAACAGAAAGAAGTACAAATTTATTTGAGGCGCTAACCAGTTTATCTCTTCCAAATAATCGAATAGGTATGCATCATAAAGGAAAAATGCTACGAAACCTAAAAAGAAGATCCATAAACAACCGAATGCCCAAACTGGTGCTCTGTTCCTGTGCCTATTTTCTTTTTCCCTAATTCCACCTTCTCTTACAGCATTGGAAGGAGTTTGTGGTTGTGGTTTTCTCTTCTTTTTCTTACTCATTCTTTTCCTATCCATAGTTAACCCCTCTTCAACTTTAATATAAAAGAGAACGGAGATTCCCCAATCCTCTTGGTACTACAACTCTTTATTTTACCAATTCATTTATCATTTTACCTTTCTTGGCATACAGTTCTATTTTACCGGTACATTCTGTAATAGGTAAGTAATATACTTATATGCCTTTGTTTTAAAGATATCGAATTTAAGTAGGATATAACGAAGTAATTATTCCATCCTTATTAATAGGCGCCTTACTTCATGTACCTATTTAGTTATGGGACGGTTATTGGTTTATGATTTTTATAGTTCCAGGTACAGAAGATTATGTGCTAATCGGTATATCAGAAAAGAAAATTATGCATTTTAGACCGAGTAAGCAAACTCCTGATCCAACAATACCATACGGTGAAATTATATTGGATAGCCCGGAAGTTCTCCGGATGAATACGGACTAAAACAAGGCAAAGATCAACAATTGGGCGCAATTCTTGCAAGAGGAATTGTGCTTTAATGGAGTACCATGAAAAGTTGAATACTTTAATAATCGATTCTTTGATTGGGGGAATCTTCATGTCAAATCAGATTATTGGAGTATGGTTAATTTATATAGGTGCAATTATAATAGTTTCGGCAATAAGTGGCGGTGATTTAACAATACAACCTTTCGTCCTTGGGTTTGGCGGCTTTTTCGGTTATCTAATAATTTTTATGTTACCGTATATAAATCGCCAACTAGCATACGGTAAAAATTCGAAATTTCAAGATAAAATAGATAATATAAACGTAATAATAACAATTATTTTATGCACCCTTTGTGGTTTGTTTATTGGCTTTGAAAATTCAAGATTGGTATGGTTGTCTATTTTAATTGTCATTGGTATACATTTTTTCGCTTTTTACTTTTCCCAAGGAAAATGGATGATAGTTTTAGGAATATTAGCAATAACAAATGGGGTATTGGGTATTATTTTCTTTAACATTCCTTTTTTAGTATTTGCCTCAATAGATGGGTTAATAAAAATTGTTATTGGTTTTAAAATGCTATTTATGAAACAAAATTTTGAAAAGCATTATATTTCTAGCGAACAGTTGCGTTAGCTAAAAAAGGAGCACTCTCATAAGGTGCTTACCTTTTTCAACCACATAAACAAAAAATCTTTAGGTGGCCATATGAAGAAGGTGTAGCATTATAATAAAGTTCGATTAAAAGATAGTTTGTACAATCTCTAACTTCAACTCGTTTGAATAAATATTATTTTTTCTCGACACAGAAAAATCCCCTTTAAGTAAAATGTTTACCGACAGCGTACTGAAGGTTTTTTAACATTGTCTACTTAAAGGGGATAATATCAAGCTTTGTTTCAAAACAGTTGGTTTCTTTCTATATAATAACGTTCGGGCTACTATAAGTGGCTTAAAAATGGCAAAGTATCGTTACGTAAACATAATGATATTGTTTTAAAGGAGCAAATATTAGCGATTCATCAAACGCACAAAATGTATGGGTATCCACGCATGTAAATCGCTTTACGAGACAAAGGCTTTCTTGTGAATCATAAGAAAGTCTATCGACTAATGAGTGAGTTGGGTATTCAATCGATTATTTGTAAAAAGAGTCGCGTATGGGGCAACCATCTTATTAGCAAACCTTTAGCTAATCAGGATACAAACGATTGAGTGGGATAATTCTAGGCTGCTTGTAGTAATGTAGTATTTAAGTAAAAAGTGTACTTGTTAAGAACAGCATATTTTGATAGAATCAAGCTAATTAAATGCATTTGCAGGGGGACACATTTGTGTTGAGAAGGTAGAACCTGACCCTTAGAACCTGACCGTTAATACGGACGTAGGGAGCAAAGTACATATTTTTTTTTTGTACTTACTATGGCTCCGCGTAATTTACGTGGAGCTTTTCTTTTGCAAATACTTTAATTGCAGGGGGACACATTCGTGTTGAGAAGGTTAAAACCTGACCCTTAGAACCTGACAGTTAACACTGACGTAGGGAGCAATTATAGGTGTAGTATACACTTTTTTAGCGTCTCTATAGTAATAGAGGCGTTTTTTTGCTCTTACAGAATCTAATGAGGAGGTAACCGTATTTAGTTTTGCGGAAATTTAAGTCGGATGGCTTTTTGTCTTTCCGTCATTTACGAATATCAAACAATTATACAAAAATTAGACAAGGGGAAATGATGATGAAATTACATGAACAAACCGTTTTAGTTACAGGTGCAAGTAGAGGTGTTGGAGAAGAACTCGTAAAAGCATTTGTCAAAGAGGGGGCTAATGTCGTACTGAATTATTATAAGAGTGAAGAAAAAGCGCAACGTTTAGCACAAAGTCTGGGTTCTCAGGTTATCGCTTTACAAGCAGATATCCGCAACCAACAAGAAGTTCAGCAAATGGTCGAAAAGGCAAAGCAATATTTTCATACGCCGATTACAACCATTGTCAATAATGCGTTGATTGATTTCGAATTTAATCCACTCACACAAAAAAATGTGTTTGAGCTTCAATGGACCGATTACAATAAGCAATTTGAAGGAACGATTAAGGGTGCTTTGAACAGTATTCAAGCATGTATTCAGGATATGAAAGAACTAGAATTTGGTCGTATTATCAATATTGGGACAAACTTATTTCAACATCCGGTAGTAGCTTATCATGAATACACAACAGCTAAAGCGGCATTGCTCGGATTTACACGTAACATGGCGAAAGAGTTAGGGGCGTATGGCGTTACAGTCAATATGATGTCTGGTGGACTTTTAAAACAAACGGATGCGAGTAAAGTGACAACAGCAGAAGTATTTCAATTGATTGAAACCACAACCCCTTTACAAAGAGTGACAACACCAAAAGAATTAGCGGAAGTGGCATTATTCTTTGCATCTCCTTGGGGGAGTGCCATCACTGGACAAAATTTAGTCGTTGATGGCGGTCTTGTAATGGATTAGAAACCAGCTTGTATCTCTCTTTTAGATGTAAATATAAGGGGGGGCAATAAGTTAAAGTGGGATGAGGTAAATATAATATTTATTTAAGGAAAACTTATTATGAACTGTGATTTTAAAATAATAGGTATATATATGTTGAACAATAGGACTATATTGTTGAGCAATTTTTTCTTGAGGAGGATATAGTACTGGTGTTTGCATCCTTGGACCGACGCTAAAAGGTATTCATTTAACTGATGACACAAATTAACCCCCATTCAATTTGAATAGGGGGTGATAGTATGTCAATGTCTATTACTATCATGTAGCGAAGAAGGTTACTATCAACCTCAATTTTTTTACGTAGGGTTGCCATAAATACTCTAAGAAATGCTACATTGTTCTCCCAGCTATTTCCCCAAATTTCTTTTGTAATGTAATTATGGGTTAACACGTTACCTATATTTTTAGAAAGTAAAACCAGTAATTTGTATTCAATAGGTGTTAAATGCAGCTCTTTACCATTTAAATAAGCACAACCAGCAGCATAATCAATAGCAAGATCCCCGTTAGGGAAATAAGGATTTTGATGTGGATTTTCTGAGCTGCTAAAGCTATATATAGTTCACTTCTAGGGGGCATTTTTATTGGAGTTGGAAATGGATTGATGTTAAATTTTCAGACAAGTACGGGAGGAACGGATTTTATTGCCCAGTTTTTATGTGACAAGACGGGGATAAATGTAGGGATATATCTTGCTTATTGATTCAATAATAATAATTATTGGTGGTTTGTTATTATCTTCAGAGACTTTTTATTTCTCCATTATCACTATACTTTCAATTGGTATTACTACGAGTTTTATTACAAGTAGAAAAGGGCATGTTTTCGACACTAATAAATGAGGTGACAGGGAGAAACTATGGGGATTTTATACACTATGGCTATTTTTTATTTTCCTTCGTCTTGGAATAAACCATAGATATCCCACTAGCAATTACAATTGATTAGTATTGTAAGTGTCAAAATAATCACCCCGGTATCAATTTTTTAATTATATTGCACAACTATTAAGTATTCAAAATAACTTTATGAGCCATTACAAACAAATTACTTGCCATACGATTACCCAATATATAAGAGCACTTATTTTTAACACAAAATAAAAATGAGAGGCTACAGTAACTAAAGAGAAATTTAGCGAAGAGTATCTGGATGAATGCCAGTGCTCTTTTTTACATTCAGAATAAGATGATTATATAAAAAGATATCATGGTGAGGAGAATAATTAATTGACTACTACATTAAGGTGTCAAGAATGCGAAAGACCGGCACGAATACTAAAAAAGACCAGGGAACTTTCCCGGAATGGAAATTTTATTGTAAAGAAGCTTTATAAACGTATTTGTCTATGTGATGGTGAAATTAAACTTGCGATGGAATAGGGCTTTGAATAGTGCGTATTGCTATTCCTCCGGCGGTACGTGCTATTGAGAGTTCATGAATGTTTTGTTTGTACTCCCACTTAGTTTTATTACTGGACTATAGGAGGTGGTAAATAATATGGATTGGTTAGAGAAGGCTGCAGAAAACTATGCAAAAATTAAAAAGGCTCAAGAAAACCAGAAACAAATAATAAAAATTTATCCAATAAAGGTAAGAGAATTATGGGCTTCCTTTAAACAGATGCACGATACTATTGGTAGCAAATTTGGTAATTCCATTATTTTTCCGAGCAACCCCTTTCATATGGAATCAGTAATAGGTATTGTTTCAATTAGAGGAAGAGCAAAGCAAGTTAGCAAGGCTGTCGGATACTACGGTTCAGTTATAATTACTATCTAATATATTAATAAACAAGGTAAAATTCAAACAGAACGAACTGTGGCTTTGAAATAAAGTTCGATAATTTATAATAGAGTCTGATTATTTTTAATAAAGTTCGATAATTTGTAAAAAAGTTTGATTAAATTCCTGTGTAGATAGTCAAGTTATTTTCTTATTCCACAATTCTTGTTCAAAAGTAAAGCTGTAGCAGATCAATTAGTCGAATTGAAATTAACTTTCCATAAGGGGAACGCCATTGACAGCCGAGTTTAAGGAGTTTCCTATCCTACATAGTGATCGAGGATATCAATATACATCAAAAGAATTCAAGCGAATCATAGAGAAAGCAAATGTGACACATAGTATGTCGAAAGTCGGCCGCTGTATTGATAATGGACCGATAGCGTACTAAACACTTTAACCCCAGCTCTTTCATTTGGTGATTTTTCCTTGGCTTGAACTAAGGCATTCAACTTTTTTAAATACTCGTTTTCCATGCGTAGACGGTTGATCCTTGCTTGAAGTGCTTCAGGTGAACCTTCTACAAGTGCTTGTTTTGGTTGTTTAGTCGAGTCTTTTTTCATGGATAGACGCCCCTTTTTCTTTGGCTGAAGGGCATCTTCAAATAATATTTCGAATTGGTTTTTCCAATTACGTATAGACGAACTAGCTGCTATATTGAAAAAAGCTGCCGTTTCGTGTAAGGATGTACCGTGTTCAGTCATATAATTAAGTACGTCTAGTTTAAACGCTTTTGTATAATTTGTATATCGTCTGACATACACTTTTACTCCGTTATTTTGATATTGTTTTACTAAAGTTAATAAATACCGGTGTGAAATACCAAAATCCCCAGCTACCGTTCTTGAGCTTTCCTTGCCATTTACATATCGTTGAACCGCTGCTAGTTTATCTTCTGGACTCATTCTAGCCATAGAAAAACTGCACCTCCTTGTTAGATGTGTCTAACAAGGAGGTGCAGTTCATGTTTGGGAGTATTGCTGAATTTCAAAGCGTTTAGGTCACGCCAACCCTAAAATCACATTGGAATTCTATGCACACCTATTGCCGAGTGCAGATAATGACATTGCAGACATTTTTCACAATGCTATCCAAAGTAACACTAAATAATTGGAAAAAATCCTGCGGACAAATCCAAAAAATCAGGCATAAAGTAGAAAGTCTCTCAAAAAGGAAAAGCCCATTAACGTTGATATGATAACGTGTATTCGATGAAGAAAACCCTTGGTATATTATCTTTTGTTCTTCTTAGTATCTTTCTTACTAACCATGAAATTGTTAAAGAAAAACTCCGAACATTTATAAAATAACCTAATTTAACTCGGTTTACTTTAATCGTACACCCTTCAATAATTACGTAATCCTCTAATTTTACAACTCTTGCCGAAATATCCGGTCCAGTCACGTAATTTTTAATTACTTAAAAATCTTTGAATTTATAGTAAACATAAGAAATAATTATTGACAAAAAAATCTAGGCTTATTGTACATAACATGTCTAATTTAGCAGAAGATAAGGATAGGCATTTATCAAGAGTGTGAGAAAGGAGGTTAGCATCAAATGGATATACTTTTGGCCATACTACCTGCCATTTTCTGGGGAAGTATCGTCTTATTCAATGTTAAGTTAGGTGGAGGTCCATATACTCAAACGCTTGGGACTACAATAGGCGCACTGATTTTTTCAACTATTATTTATATTGTAGTCCATCCACCATTAACACCACTTATTTTTATTGTAGGGATTGTTTCTGGTTTGTTTTGGGCACTAGGACAAAGTAATCAGTTAAAATCAATTGACTATATTGGCGTTTCAAAAACGATGCCAATTTCTACTGGTATGCAGTTAGTGTCCACAGCTTTGTTTGGTGTAATTGTTTTCCGTGAATGGTCAACGACAAAAACGATTATTTTAGGTGTATTAGCTCTTATTTTCATTGTGATTGGTATCGTGTTAACAACACTGGAAAGTGAGAAAAACAAAGAGCAATCTGGGCAATTTAAAAAAGGGATTATTACATTGATTATTTCCACAATCGGTTACTTGGTTTATGTAGTGGTAGCTCGTTTATTTAATGTAAGCGGCTGGTCCGCTTTATTTCCACAAGCCATTGGTATGGTAATTGGTGGGCTTATACTTACTTATAAGCATAAACCTTTTAATAAATACGTAATTCGCAATATTATTCCTGGTCTGATCTGGGCAGCTGGGAATATGTTCTTATTCATTTCTCAACCTAAAGTAGGGGTTGCCACAAGTTTCTCATTATCACAAATGGGAATCGTAATTTCAACTCTTGGCGGCATTTTCATAATAGGAGAAAAAAAGACAAGAAGTCAGCTTATATCTATTTCAATTGGTATAATACTTATCGTTTTAGGTGGAGTGTTTCTCGGAATGGCGAAAAGTTAATAGTGGTACGTATTAATAAATAAAAATATGGGAGGAATTATTTTGTATACTGACTTAAAAGATAAAGTAGTCGTTATCACTGGTGGTTCAACGGGTTTAGGACGCGCAATGGCCATTCGGTTTGGTAAAGAGCAATCAAAAGTTGTTATCAACTATTACAAAAATGAAGTGGAAGCAGTAGAGGTAAAAAAAGATGTAGAAGAAGCAGGCGGACAAGCTATTATCGTTCAAGGTGATGTAACAAAAGAAGAAGATGTAGTGAATCTTGTTCAAACTGCAATCAAAGAATTTGGTACTTTGGACGTTATGATCAATAATGCTGGTGTTGAAAGCCCATCACCTTCTCACGAGTTATCACTAGAGAATTGGAACAAAGTAATCGATACCAATTTAACAGGTGCTTTCTTAGGAAGCCGTGAAGCAATAAAGTACTTTGTTGAAAATGATATAAAAGGTAACGTTATTAATATGTCTAGCGTTCACGAAATGATTCCATGGCCATTATTTGTTCACTATGCAGCAAGTAAAGGCGGTATTAAACTAATGTCCGAAACTTTAGCCCTTGAATATGCGCCAAAAGGTATCCGTGTTAATAACATTGGACCAGGTGCAATGAATACGCCAATCAATGCAGAAAAATTTGCTGATCCAGTGCAACGTGCAGATGTTGAAAGCATGATACCTATGGGTTACATCGGTAAACCAGAAGAAGTAGCATCTGCAGCAGCATTTTTAGCATCATCAGAGGCAAGCTATATAACCGGTATAACACTATTTGTTGATGGCGGTATGACGAAATATCCTTCTTTTCAAGCTGGAAGAGGTTAATATAAAATATGAAGGGACATGGTGATAGCCGTGTCCTTTTAATTTAAAATATTCCTAAATGGATTTTCATCAATGCGGTGCTTGTTTTTATATTGAAGTGTCTGGATACTCAAGTAACTACGAAATTTAAAATAAATAAGCCATCCAATGAGGTGTTTGAAGCCATAGTAGACCCTGTGAAAATCGGGAATCGCTGTGTCCTTATTTTATAAGAGGAGTTTTGCTTAATTACGATTTTCAATAAAACCAGCTAATAGTTGTCAAGATTTTTCAATAAAAAAATAAAAACCTGCATGATATACTAAAAAAGGGTACACCAAATAAGCCTTCCTCTATAAAACTGGAATTTTTTGTCTAGTGTACTTAAATCTGCTTTTTAATCTGCATTTTGGAAGGCTACTTTTCCTTTTAATAGGGCATAAATCCAATGTAATAGCTTATTAGCACATGCGATTATTGCTACTCTAAAAGGTTTTCCTTCTTCGCGTTTTTTATCGTAGAACTCTCTTGATTTCTTATTTCTAGGGATTATTTCTTCACTTGTTTTTTGCTTACGTGCATCTCTTATACCGCATTGTACAGCCATAAACAACGCTTGCCTTAACCTGCTAGAACCTCTTTTGGTTATACGGTTTATTGAAGCAGTAAACCGCCCTGAAGAGTATACGCTAGGATCTATTCCAGCGAATGCTACTAGCTTTTTAGGATGGTTAAACCGCTCTATCTCTCCAATTTCAGAGATGATTGTTGCCGCAATCTTTTCTCCAATACCAGGGATAGACTGGATTATTTCATATTCTTCAATTTCTTTAGCGAGGCATCTATTTCTGCTGCTAACTTTGATAGATGCTCTTGATATTGAAGAACAATGTTAATAAACATTCCTAGGTTAAAGATATGGCTTTGATACAAGTTGTTTTGAAATGGATTACGTAAAGCAGCCTCTCTTAATTTTTGCGCTTTTTCTTTTGCCCATTTTTCTGAACGGGTTGTACATAATTCCGCAATTTTATTCGTAAAATCCGATTCTCTAACATTTAAAACCTCTTCGGAGGTAGGGAAGATTGATAGAATCAGTAATGAAATTTTAGAATAAAGATTCCCAAAGACACCTCTATATTCAGGAAATACCTGATCTAAGATAGATTGTAGCTGTAACTTTGTTGTGCAGCCGTGCTTGATACCGTTTCTTGTTGTCTTGTGAGATTACGAAGATTTAAGAGTTGTATGCCTCTTTTTTTATATGGTTCTAATTCTTCCTTGTAATACAGTTCACATAGATGATAGGCATCAATGGCATCTGTCTTTACCTTGCGTAAATTTGTACTTCTAGCACGATGAGAGATAAGAGGATTTACAATAATATAGACGTATTGTTGTTCCTCTAAAAATTGAATGACAGGCATATGATATTGACCTGTAGACTCTAAAATAACCGAAGGTTGCTTACCACCAGCTGATTTCTCTATATCCCTAAGAAATTCTAATAAATTATCTAAACCATCAAGAGTATGTTTAATACTAAAGCTCTTACGATATGGTTTGCCTTTATCTAAAAAGGCTTGAACCTGACTTTCTCCTTTTGAAACATCCAGACCAACGACTGGATTCATAATTACATCTCCTCCTAAAAAAACTAAATTTGTCGGTAACCCCCTAAAGCTGCTTGTAATGTCATAGGTTCGCTTGTTAAACGGGACCCTTGTCCCAACCAGCTCGAAACATGTTTATACAAGTAGGGGGTGAACAGTTTTGTTGACGGGATGAAGTCCCACGGGCGGTACGTTCTACCCCGACTACCGTTATAATAAGACCTAAACAAAAAAGGTCAACCAGAAAAATCTGGCTAACCTCATATTACGATCGGGCGCATTAGTTGAATAGATTTCCATCTCATAAGTTCTTTTATATTTACCCAGGACGTAACAAAAAGAAGCTAAACAAAAAGATCTGGCTAATTGATATTACTAATTACTATGATGCGCTTTAGAAACGTGAAAATATTTAAAAATAATATAACGCTTTATTCCTATTTATAGTAAACTAAAAAAATGATAGAAAATCTCTAGTGAAAAGTAGGGGTTAATAGGAAAAAGGTGGCGGATATATGGAGAAAAAATCAAAGATAGTAAAAGGTACAATAGCCTTAGTAGTAGCTGCTGCTACAATAGCGATGCCTACAATGCCAGAAGCAAGTAAATTTAAGGATATTTATCCTTCAAATTACTACTATAATGATACCATTAACTTAGAAAATCGTGGTTTTATAAGTGGTTTTCCAGACGGTACATTTAGGCCGGGGGAATATGTTACGCGAGGACAGTTTGCTAAGGTTATAGCAAATGTCCTAGGACTTGATACTGATAATGTAGAAAATCCCAAATTCAAAGACATTCCTACCAATCATCAATATTATGGTGCTATTGCAGCATTAAAACAAGCTGGTGTTATTGACGGTTATGAGGATAGTTCATTCCGCCAAGATGCAAAGTTGCAGCGTAATCATATAGCAAAAATATTAGCAAATGTATTCAATCTTAAAGCTTTACATAAGGAAGAATTACCCTTTGTGGATGTAAATGAACATTACAAAGAAGCTGTTGCAGCACTATATGAAAGTAATATAACGACAGGGAAAACAGCGAAAATATTTGATGGAAATTCATATGTAACACGTGCTCAGCTCGTGGTATTTGTTTCACGTGCAGAAAAGGTAGCCAAATCCAATGAACATGGAAATCAAGAACCAGTACAATCACCAACTGTTACTTTTAGTCTGGAGGATTATACAGATACAACAATATCGGTAAATCGTGCAACATATTCCTTTGCCCCAGCTGTTAAATCTATTTTTACAAAAGCTAATAAGGATGCATTAAAAGGCGCTACGATTACTGCAACTGTTGTAAATGGTGTTATCCAAAGTGTAGATAATATTATATTTAACGTAGTAGCGGCAGCTGATGCCTATAAGGTTTTTTCTTCACAAGCTAAAATTGAAAATATAACATTGAATTCGGATTACATAGCTATAAGAAATGTAATTATCACAGAAGATATTCATATTTCCCCCTCTGTAAAAGATAAAGTTGAATTAGAGAATGTTACAATTACCGGAAATCTAACAGTGGATTCACAGGTTAGTGATAGAACTGCATCAATAAAAACTATAATAGCTAATAAAGAAGAGAAAGGCTCTACAGTAAGGGTAAAAAAATCAAAAATCAACAAAGTTTTTGTTAATCGAAATAATAGTCATCTAATTTTTGATGAGGTAATAGCAGAAGTTGTACTTGCTAGAACTATTTCTTCAATTACTTTAGATGGTTTCGTACCAAAAGTTACCGTTGAATCAAACAATAAACTTGAAATTACAGGCTCGGTAAACATCGATCAGATATTTATAACAAGAGTGAGCGAAATTTCATTGCAAGTTAGCGGAATAATAGGAAGACTCTTCGTTACGAGTTCAGGTACAAAAGCAGAACTGGGGAAAAATGCAAAAATTAATGAATTATCACTTCCAGCTGGAACGAACGCAGTGAATACTTTTACTAATTTTTCATCTTTAAACTCTCAAATTATAAAAGTATTAATTCGAGGCGGGGAAGAAACACCAAATACAAATGGAGAAATAGGTGATAATACTGTCATTGTAAACAGCCCTATAATTTCCACTCAGCCGGTAAATCTTATATTTAATCAATATTCTAAAGAAGGAAATATATTATCAATAGTTGCATTATCTCAAGATGGAGGTACTCTTTCATATCAATGGTATGAAAGTTCTTCCCTTTCATCAATGGGAGTTCTCATTCCAGGTGCTACTAGTGACAGTTATGCAGTACCAACAAGTTCAGTTGGAGAAAAATATTATTATGTTGTCGTTACCAATACAAAAATGAGTGGAAATGGGGCTCGATCTGCAACTGTTCAAAGTAAAACGGTGTCAGCAACTGTCAAAGAACCAGTCGTAGAATCGATTGCTCTAACAAGTGCACCGTTAAAAAATGCCTACTTCACAACGGATTCAACATTGGATTTAACAGACCTAGTCATCACGGCAACGAAATCGGATGGTGCAACAGAAGCAGTGGCACATTCAGATTTACAGATTACAGGAGTAGATTTGACACAAGCTGGTACGCAGACGGTAACGGTGACATATGAAGGCAAGACAGTCACATTCGCTATCACGGTGACAGAACCGGTGGTGGAATCAATAGCCCTGACAAGTGCACCGTCAAAAACCGCCTACTTCACAACGGATTCAACATTGGATTTAACAGACCTAGTCATCACGGCAACGAAATCGGATGGCGCCACAGAAGTGGTGGCACATTCAGATTTACAGATTACAGGAGTAGATTTGACACAAACTGGTACGCAGACGGTAACGGTGAAATATGAAGGCAAGACAGTCACATTCGCTATCACGGTGACAGAACCGATAGTGGAATCAATAGCCCTGACAAGTGCACCGTCAAAAACCGCCTACTTCACAACGGATTCAACATTGGATTTAACAGACTTAGTGATCACAGCAACGAAATCGGATGGCGCAACAGAAGCAGTGGCACATTCAGATTTACAGATTACAGGAATAGATTTGACACAAGCTGGTACGCAGACGGTAACGGTGACATATGAAGGCAAGACAGTCACATTCGCTATCACGGTGACAGAACCGGTGGTGGAATCAATAGCCCTGACAAGTGCACCGTCAAAAACCGCCTACTTCACAACGGATTCAACATTAGATTTAACAGACCTAGTCATCACGGCAACGAAATCGGATGGCGCAACAGAAGCAGTGGCACATTCAGATTTACAGATTACAGGAGTAGATTTGACACAAGCTGGTACGCAGACGGTAACGGTGACATATGAAGGCGAGACAGTCACATTCGATATCACAGTGACAGAACCACCATATAGTATAGTAAGTAAGACAATAACAAACTTAGATTTTGCTACCGTACAAGCAACTCAGGCTAAATTAATCAGTAAACCTGTTACAGTTAATGACTTTACCGGTAATCCAAAGAGTTTTGAAATAGTAGTGCAAAGAGGCGAAAGAGTAGATATTATTCCTGTATCTATTTATTGGAAATTATCTTCAGACTTCTCTAATGGATTAAGTATGGGAAGTGTAGTGGATAGCTCAATTCAAGATTTTTACAATCTAGATCTGATGAATCGTCCAATTTGGGCTTCCGGTAATTATGAAAATGATCAATTTTTTGTTGGCACCTTTGCTACAGGCTCGCAAGCAACGATTTCTGTACGAGGTGCAGACTGGCAATACTTTTTCGATAATTCACAAGCACAGGGAACAGATTTAGATTCATCAAAAAATCGTACATTTACAATTAGTGATGGAATGGCTACAGCAACAATTCATCTTACTTATAAATTTGCCACAATCGATGCGTTAATCAATAATATTAATAATCGATTATTGAATTCGGGAGTGCAGGCTGTTGCTGAAAAAGTTGGAACATCACAGTTTAAAATAACTGCAACTGCAGAAAAAGATATCGAAATAACTGGTTTAAATAAAAGTGATTTCTTTGAATAGGATAAATCTTATATTCTTATATTTTATAATCTAAATTAATATTAAAGTGCTCAAGGGATTGTTTTTTCTATAAACCTTTGAGCGCTTTTTAGACTTTAATTGGCCAAATACTTCTTTAGCTTATTAAAACAGGAAATGTATTATGGAGAACAAATAATCTCTTACGAAACATTACAAAAGAAAATAAAAGAGTATATCAATTATTATAATCATGTGCGGAACTCCGTCTAAGTCAACTGTTACATCAAAAACTCGACCAGGTTCCATCATAATTTTAAATAAAACGAAACCCAGTGAATGGTACAGACTAATTGCCCTTTTGGACCTGTACGAAAGGACAGTTTATTAACTAATGATGTAGTATAAACTAGTATGTAAGGTGGTGAAAGTAATTGGAGAAACTGCATCCATTATTGAAAAAGCTCGATCATGAGCCAAATGAAGGGATAATATTTTCACAATTGTCTAATACTTTCTGGATTCTTTTAGTTTACGTAGGTGCATTAATACTGCAAAATATTCAACAACCAACTTTTATATCTAGCTTAATCTTTAGTTTAATTATAGCAGTCCATGTAGTCTTATACTTTTTCACAAATTCCTCTAGCTTGGGTAAGAGTTGGTACTACTTTTTTGCACAGGCGAGCTTGTTGTTTATTTCAGCTTTTATATTACCAAAAGGGTCTCCTGTCGTATTAATCGGTTTACTGCCTGTATTAATAGCACAAAGCATCATTATTCTAAATAGCAAACTAAAGGCAATTATATTTTTTATAGTATCTTATGGATTATATTGTATTGCTATGGCAATAAATTACGGAGCAACCGAGCTTCCAATTTTTATTCCAATCTTCTTTGTTATTTTGCTTATCGTCATTGTCTATACGGTTAGCTACAACCGACAAGTTCGTGCAAGAGAGCGTATGGAATTTTATTTGCAGCAATTAGAAATAGCCTATCAAAAAGTTGAGGAACTCACATTATCAAATGAAAGACAGCGAATGGCCAGGGATTTACATGATACATTAGCACAAGGTCTAGTAGGTCTCATTATGCAATTAGAAGCTGTTAGTGTTCATATAAGGAATGGAAACGTTTCTAGATCTAATGAAATTATTCATTATTCAATGCAGCAGGCAAGAGAAACCTTGAAGGATGCTCGAACAGTGATTGATAACTTGAGAACGGGGGCATTGGTGGATACGGATTTCCATCGGTCCGTGCTAGAGGAAATAAAGAAATTTGAAGAAATAACAGGCGTCCATGTGGAAAAAGAAATCAATCAGGTTTATTTTTTATCTAATTTATCAATGGAATATGGTATCTATATAATCCGTGAATCACTGAACAATATAATGAAGCATTCCAAGGCAAATAAGGTAAGGATAAAGATTAAATCAAAAGATGGCCAGTTATATATGGAAGTCACTGATAACGGAATTGGATTCTCTACCAAAAATATTGGGAAACAAACTGGGAAATACGGCCTCATAGGCTTACAAGAACGTGTAAGGTTAGTAGGGGGCAAAATAACAATAGAGAGTATACTAGGAGAAGGTACGAAATTGGTTATAAAAGTTCCTATTGATCAGGGGGTATAAGCATTGAAATATAAAGTACTAATTGTGGATGATCATTTAGTAGTAAGGGAAGGGCTAAAATTAATTATAGAGACCAATGATTCGTTTCAAGTGATAGGTGAAGCCAATAATGGTAAAGTCGCACTGGATATGATTGATAAATCAGAGCCAGATATTATATTGCTAGATTTAAATATGCCCATAATGAGTGGATTAGATACATTAAAAACAATGAGCGAATTGAGTATCACGATTCCGGTTATTATATTAACTACGTATAATGAAGATGAATTGATGGTAAAAGGAATAGAGTTAGGAGCTAAAGGGTTTTTATTAAAAGATACAAGCAGAGAAAATTTATTTAGGACATTAGAATCCGCAATCAGAGGTGAAACTCTTTTACAGCCTGATGTCATGGCAAAAATTCTAAAATTCAAGCAGGTAAAATCGAATAGTAATTCTCAGCAATCAGCTTCTTTAACAGATAAAGAACTATTCATATTACAGGCAGTTGCAAAAGGTTTTAAAAGCAGGGAAATCGCTTTTGACATGGGAATTGCCGAACGTACTGTAAAAGCGCACTTAACCAATATCTACAATAAACTCGGTGTTAACTCCAGAGCAGAAGCCGTTGCAAATGCAATCGACCAAGGGTTATTTCGCTTACTAGATAAATAAATTGCCCAAACGTACATACGGGACTTACCCGTATGTACGATTTTTTTTTTGCTGACTCCTTTATGATTAGAACGTAAGGAAATAAATAAGCTTTCGAGAGGAGTTTAGTATGGCGAAATATTTATATAAACTTGGAAGATGGGTTGTAAATCATAACAAGAAAGTTATTGGAGGAACTCTAGGTATTCTCATTATTATAGCAATTGTTGCAATAAGTATGGGTCCTGCATTTAGTGACGAGATGTCTATTCCAGATACAGAATCTGCTGAGGCAGGTAAAATTCTAGAAAAAGAATTTCAGGGATCAAATGAGCCAGCACCTGGTACTGTAAATTTGGTACTAAAAGCACCTAAAGGCCAAACTTTAGAGACCAGTGAAGTTGTGGATGTCATCAATAAGACAATTGATAAAATTAAAGAGGACAAATCCGTTGTCTCTATTGCTACACCTGCCGAGCTAGGTAATTTCAATGAAAATAAGCAAATTGGTTATGCAGTAGTGACTTATAATGTACCAGCATTAAAGGTAACAATGAAATCAAAGGAAATCATTCTAGAGAGTATTGAAGATACGAGAGATGCAGGCATTCAAACGGAGTTGGCAGGATCTGTTGCCTTTTCTGAGTTAGAAATTGGAGGGATTTCCGAAGTAATCGGGGTAGTAATTGCTTATGTTATTCTTGCTATTACGTTTACATCCTTCTTGGCAGCTGGAATGCCGATTATCACAGCAGTCATAGGTTTGGGAATAGGAATTTTATCTATTCTTATCGGAACAAATTATTTTGATATTCCGTCATTTGCACTTGCACTAGCTGCCATGTTAGGACTTGCAGTAGGAATTGACTATGCTCTATTCATTATGTCAAGATTCCGACAAGAATTAACAAAAGGGCATAGTGTGAAAGAAGCAATAGCTATTGCAAATGGAACTGCCGGGAGTGCTGTTGTATTTGCTGGAATAACAGTTATTATTGCATTGTTAGGTTTAGGGGTTGCAAAAATTCCATTCTTAACAATGATGGGAATCTCTGCAGCAGTTTGTGTATTATTTGCAATTTTAATAGCGGTTATTTTTGTACCAGCAATATTGGCGGTATTTGGCCATAAAATTGGCCCTTCAAGAAAAAATAAATTTTTAGCAAAATTCACTAGCAAAAAGAACAACGCTGAATCAAATAAATGGGGAAATTTTGTTACTAAAAGACCTTGGACAGTAACGATTTTAGGGGTACTTCTTCTTGCGGTAGTAAGTATTCCATTCTTTCATATGCAACTGGGTCTACCTAATAATGGAACAAAATCAGATGAAACAACAGAAAGAAGAGCGTATGATTTACTAAGTGAAGCATATGGTCCTGGATATCATTCCTCATTAGTAGTCCTTGCTGAAGCAGATAAAAGTAGTGAAGATATTCAGCCGAAGATCAATAAAGTAACAGAAGAATTAGGAGATTTACCGAATGTGAAAAGTGTAAGTCCTCCGGTTCCAGGTAAATCAGGAAATGTTTTTATGATATCAATTACACCTAACACTGGCCCTAATGATATTGAAACGAACGATTTGGTACATTCAATAAGAGAGTTATCCGATAAAAATAAAGAACAAGTAGAATTGTACGTTACTGGTGCAACTGCAGTTAATATTGATATATCTGAAAAGTTGAATGATGCGGTACCTTTATTTGCTTCTCTAATTGTAGGTTTTGCGTTTATTCTATTGGTGTTAGTATTTAGATCAATCCTAGTCCCATTAAAAGCTGTTTTAGGTTTCTTGCTTTCACTATTAGCAACTTTGGGGTTTGTTGTTTTTGTAATCCAAGATGGAAACTTCTTTAGTCTATTTGGTTTTCCAACTGCAAGTCCTGTCTTAGCCTTTTTACCTGTTATTGTCATTGGTATCCTATTTGGACTAGCAATGGATTATGAGGTTTTCCTGGTAAGTCGGATGCGTGAAGAATTTACACATTCCAAAGATGCCAAAAAGGCAATTCTGGCAGGGATAAAGGATAGTGGGGGAGTAGTGACGGCTGCAGGTCTAATTATGATTGCGGTATTCACAGGATTTATGCTTGCCCCAGATCCAATTATTAAATCAATGGGCTTCGCACTAACGTTTGGAATTATTTTTGATGCATTTGTCGTGAGAATGGCAATCGTACCAGCTGTAATGACGTTGATGGGGAAAGCAGCATGGTACTTGCCGAAGTGGTTAGATAAAATCCTGCCAAATATTGATGTTGAAGGTACTTCAATACAAAAAGAGATAGCTGAAAGTAAGGCTAGCAATAAAAAGAAACATTCTCCGCGGATTGTATAAGAAAGAGTTTCTGAATAGGTGAGCTAAAACCTTTTAAATAACCATACCAATTTGTGCGGAACCATTACCCGATATTTTATATATCGGGTAATTTTTTTACACAATTCTCCCAATAAAACCACAAAACCGCAATGATGTCTATGGAAGAAGAAATAATATCATTTGTACAGAATTAGAAATATGGACTATGTAAAGAATCGTTAACGTACATAACCCTTTAACTGATTCAGTCAAAGGGTTATAGTAATATCTTTTCGTATAATGAAGATTCTCATGTATACCACTCGTTTCATCTTTAGCGTCTGATAAGTATAACATAAGAACTATTTGAGTATTGTAATAATTACCGTTATTTTCTATATTGTGTTTGAATAAAACTAAATTTATCAGGATTTAGAATTGAAAATATCGATTTTATTTTATTCCCTTCAAATTCAAAACTCATGACAACAATAACTTTTTTCTCATTCATGATTACAATACCGGTACTGCCATTGACCTCTATCTGCATAATGGAGTAGTCTTCTCGAATCGTAAGAAATTTAGTTGCTAAAGCAATAAGAAGTTGTTTTACTCGTGTATCACCGTAAATAGGTTTTAATGCCGCAGTTACTTTACCGCCTCCATCTGCATAATAAACTACGTCTTCCTGAAGAACTTCCATCAACTGCGTTATGTTTCCTTGCTGAATAGCACGAATAAAACTAGTAATCAGATGTTCATGATCTGTTTTTCCTTGTTCAACTGCCATATGTTTTTCAAGCTCAGGAAGACTCTTTTTAAGCCTGCTAAAAATTTTTCGACAATTGTCTTCCTTCTTTTGTACAATTTCAGCAATTGTTTCATAATCATATTCCAAGACTTCACGAAGGATAAAAATCGCTCTTTCAATTGGATTTAACTGTTCAAATAATACAAGCAAAGCATAGGAAACTTCACTTTTCACCATCATTTCCTGTAATGGGTCCTTATCTATAAAAGCTATCGGCTCTGGTAGCCACGTTCCAACATATAGTTCTCTTTTATTTCTAGATGATTTCAATAAATCTAAACATCGGTTAGTCACCATTTTACATAGAAACGCTTTGATATTTCGGTTGTGCTTTACCTCATATCCATTTAGTTTGATAAACACATCTTGAATCACATCTTCTGCATCTGCAACACTGCCTGTCATTTTATAAGCAAGCGAAAATAAAAGCGGCTTGTATTCGACGTATAGCCGGCTTAGATCAGTTTGTTCCACTGTTAAGACCCTCACTTTCCTTTGTGCACACTACATATTTACACAAGTAAACTCGCTTGATCCCATGTTTTTTCTCGAATACGTGCGCCCATCTTCCCTGTTATGGTAAAATCTAATCCCCACTTCTGCGCCCAAACAAAGCCATTATCAGGGCCGAGACTAATACAATACAATTTTATCGGAAATGCTTTGTGCTTTATAGAATGGGAATTGCCATAGACCTCATTATTTAATATTTTGCTCAACCTTGCTGCCTGAGGAATCGCTTCCTTACAGGTCATGCCGTCCACTTGATTTGTCTTTCTATCTATAATTCTTGCACAATCCCCGATTGAAAATATGTTGGGATAGCCTTGTATACAATAAGTATCGGTCACTAGTATTTGATGTTCTTTAGTCAAAGGGAATTGGAGGGTTTGAATGAATGGATTTACTTTAACACCCGTCGTCCAAATACACTCTCCTACTCTATAAGTAGTGCCATCAGCGCACAGAATCTGACCATCTTCGAACTGCTTCACTTTCGTTTTAACACGAATAGTAATCCCTAGTCTATTCAGTTCTTTTACTAGTTTTTCACTTACCTTTACTGGAACCCCTCGCAATAAATGCTCCTTTGAATCAAACAAGATGATCTCTACCTCGTTTGAATGGAGCCCTGCTTCTTGCACTTCTTTTTTAAACCAAGCAGTTAGTTCTGCAGCTGTTTCAATTCCTGTAATGCCTCCACCGACAATAGCAACGCACAATAAACCTTTCCTCACGTCTTTATTTTCTTCAGCTTTAGCTTGTAGAATGAGTGATTGTAATTTTTGTCTGATATCTAGAGCGGCATTTATACTGCTTAATGTAATCCCGCCTAGTTTGCTAGAGACTTCTTGAACAACACTACCAAGTGCTACCACAAGATAGTCATATTGTAGGGTTTTGTTTAGTTCGTTTTCAATTTTAAGCGTAATTGTTTTCTTGGTGTGATGAAATGCAGTAACTTCTCCCTTTAAATATTCAACACCGTTTGTACAATACCTTGTTAGAGGAACTTTTAAATTGGCGTCTTCAATAATCATTTTAAACAATAACACTTTTCGAAAATGAAACGAGTTTTTATCTACTAACGTTATTTTCACATCTTTTCCAATTGAATGACCAAACTCTTTAATTAGTCCATTTACCAAATTGATTCCTGCGAATCCTCCACCCAATACGATAATATGTTTCATTATTTATTCCTCCTTTACCTTAAAACGAAATAGCCACATCATTTGTGACATTTTTAGAGTGGTACAATTTATTTGTTGGAGTATTTACACAATTTCATGCATAAAAAAGCACAGTATTACCGTTTAATATATACTTGAATTGTCGAGAAACAAATAATAAAAAGGTGTACTGGGCAAATGAATTTACATGTATATACTATGATTTAGAAATGTAGAGGATATGAAAATATAAGATAGAGGGGGTTGAATTGCAATATACATTAAGTTGTCAAAATGCCCATTTTATAAAAAGACTAATTTCCTTATCTTAATAAATGAACTGCCTTGCACAGTTAGTACTGATTGGTTAACAATCCGTCAAATGTAATTTGGTGTAGGTTCTATGATCTATATAAGTTCTCTTCTTGGCTATTTATTTGGTGGATCGGTGGTTAAAGTAATTGAACCGAATTGTACAGTAGGATGAAAGATAAAAAGAAACCATTAAGTAAATATATCAAAATGGTTTCTGGATGATAAATTAAAGCATAAAAATTTAGTTGTTTTTTATTTCTTTACGCCAAGCTATTTTGATTTGGCTTTATATATTTAACGAATATAAAACGCACAATTGGCCCCACAACAATGATTTGTAAAGGTAATGCCACAATGAAGTTTTTTCCAAACACTGAAAGGTATTCTATCAAAATTGAGTTAGAAGAATAACCGTCATGGAAATAAGTTGCAACTAAACCGTAGATTGACATGAAAAACGCCATACCTATAACCATACATGTTGAAATGGTTAGGACTTTGTACAACGTTTTTGTTGTTTTCGCTGTTAGCTTCAAAGCAATTCTCTTAGCATAAGGTCCTACCAGGTATAGGTCAAGCACTAATGCAATGATAAACCCAATTAAAAAATCAGACATCCCTTGCAGGAAAGTAATACTTCCAAACATGTCATTAAGGTACAAATTATATAAGGTCATGAAAAATACCATTCCAAAACACATAATTAAACCAAAATATACGCTCTCTTTTTTTGTTGTTGGCATACGTCAACACTCCTTTCTATTCACTAGGAATATTATAGAGATTTGAAAAATGCTTCGTAAGTGAATAAAATGTGAACATTTACAATTAGTATTAAGCAATCCGAACAAATTGTTTAGCGAGTTTATAACTATTATAAAATTGTATTAAAACACATGAAACCCACACCTAGGAAGTCTTCATAGTAGTGATGGAGCGATCCTTTACAAAATTAATTGTATTCATACCAGTGCTAGAGAGCCAAGGTAGGTTGGGTTGAAATTTGGCTATACTGTCTTAAACAACTAGCGGGAGGCATTCAATTGATTTTATTAAAGGTGATAGGTATGTACATTTTAATTTTTTGCCAAATAGTGTTAGGGATTTTTATAATAAGTGACTTTAACTTCTAATGAACAATTCAAACAAAAATTAGAGGGGGAGATCTTGTTCCTGTTCCCCTATGGAGGGAAGGAATATATATAAAGCAAATCGAAGTCCTTAATTATCCATTTTAACGATAGGTATAAGAAAATTGGATAAAAATTCGGGAGGACCTAATATGTTAAGGAGCAAACTTATTTCTGATTTGGCATTTAGAATATTGAATTTAAGAATTAATCATCCAGTAAGAGTGGGAGTTAGTTGAATAACAGCCTCTGGAAAAACAACGCTTGCTAATGAGCTTGCTGTGGAACTTCAATGCAGAAGAAAGAAGGTTATTAGAACAAGTATCGATAACTATCATAATCCAAGAGACATTCGTTACAAGAAGGGGAAAGTATCAGCTATTGGCTATTACGAGGATGCTCATGATTATGAGTCAATTAAGCAAAAGCTATTAGCTCCATTAGGAACAAACGGAAACCTTCACCAAACAATCTCCTTAGATTTATTGAAGGATGAGTATATTAATCCAGAAGTAAAAGTAGCAACCAAGGATATGGTATTAATTATAGATGGGACCTTTTTATTCAAGCGGGATTTATGTAACCTATATGATTTTATAATTTTCGTTGATACAGACTTTGAAGTAGCTAGAGAAAGGGGGGCTAAAAGAGAAGAACTAGCTTTTGGAAGCTATGAAAATGCTGAAGAAATTTTCATTAAAAGGTATCATGCAGCTTCGAACCTTTATTTAGAACAACATTCACCTCAATTTAATGCTGATGTAGTCATTAACAATAATGATTTTAATAATCCGGAAGATGTTTAGAATTAAATACTATTTTCTCTCGCTATCAGGGAACTATAACGAAGGACTCTTTTAATATTTAGGTACCTAATATATATTTTCGATCTTCCGTAATCGGGCGCATTTCTTTAATAAAGAATGCAAGAGTGAATCATCTAAATATAAAAACCAGTATCCTTTATATAAAGGATACTGGTTTTTTATAAAAGCGGAAATTTCCAATATTGAAGATATAGTATTAAGCCCCTGTATACTCATATAGAGTAAGCAACGTTTACAACAGTAATGATTCACTTGATATAATAATTATTAGGTAGACTGCTTTTCAGATATTCTTAAAAAGGAAATTTACTTAATTGTAATGTGCGACTGCTCTGACTTCAATCAATTGTTCTGGAAAAGCTAAGTAAGTCACACCAATACTAGTACCCGCTGGACGATGTTCTCCTATATATTTTTTAAACAGTTCTATGACTTGTCCGAAATGCTCTTGCGGTTTTGTTAAATAGAGTTCAACATATGCGATGTTAGACTTTGTTATTCCAAATCCTTCTAATAATACTCGATCAAGATTTTCGAGCGTTTGTAGGGTCTGAGCTTCGATATCCCCTTCCCCTACGAACATTCCATCCTGATTGTGGGAAAATTGCCCCGAAATGTAGATAGTGTCATTGACACCGTATCCCTGAGTGATCCCGTGATCCCAAAGATTGTGATTGTAAGTTTTAACATTAGTCATTATTTTTCTCTCCTTTATTTTAAAGTAAAGTAAGTATAAAATGGAAACAAAGAAAAATGTAGTACGCACTTGTTAGTGAGGTACTATCAGAAAGGATATTGTTAACATGAGTTTGGGGGATTATAAAGTAACAAATGATATTAAAGAAACACCTTTCGGTTATACATTATCGGTAATTGGTGGGAAATGGAAAATGCTTATTATTTACCTGTTGGCTGAAGATCAACCGGTTCGCTTTAATGATATGAAAAGAAAAATAGGGGCAATTACATATAAAGTTTTGAGTGCCCAACTTAAAGAATTGGAAGCAGATGGGATGGTTAAACGAAAAGAGTATCCTCAAATCCCTCCTAAAGTTGAGTACAGTCTCACAGCTAAAGCGGAAACCCTTTTACCTGTTTTTGAACAGTTATGTGAGTGGGGAGTAAAGAACCGTAATGAATAGTGGTACTGCTGCATATAGCAACGGGCTATCAGAAACAATTATCCACCTCATAAAAAAGTAAAGCCCTGCACAATTTTCGAATATGTGTAGAGCTTTTTAGTATAAATCTTCTGCTGTAATGTAGTAAGTATCCTCTTCAAGAAAAAACCTTTAAGTTATTTACATAACAATTAATCAAGGGAGCTTTATTGGATAAATATTCAACTAACGGGCACAATTCTTGAATAGGAATAGTGCCTTCTTCAGCTAAGGGCCATTTAAACGAGTAATGCTCATTGAATAAAATCGTAGTAAAGCTAATGATTAATTATTTCAACTCTTGTGGAAATTATTGTATAATTTAAGGGACGTTTTATTATCTATGAAGGGTACTTTTAGGAAGATGTATATTATGCCTTTACTGAATTTCAGTAAGTAAAACGAGGGGAGATGGAAATAGTTTTTCATGAAAATATTCGAGGCAAATCAGGCTTGCAAGGAGATTGATGGGGTAATGATTCTTAAAGAACTCTCTTTAAGTATTTCACAAGGTGAAAAAGTAGCGATCACCGGAAATAATGGATCCGGGAAAAGCAGCCTTTTAAAACTCATTGGGGGTATATTTGAAGAAACTGCCGGGCAAGTGAAGAGATCTCAAATTAACATAGGATATGTACCTGAACATTTTCCAGAAAGTATCCGATTCAAATTACAGGACTATTTAATGTTAATGGGTAAAATGACTTGTAAATCGGATGACGGTGTTTTAAAAAGAATTGAGCATTTTGCTCAGCTGTTTGCAATTACAGAATTTCTAACAACTTCCTTGAATCTTTGTTCAAAAGGGACAAAGCAGAAAGCCGGAATTATCCAGGCATTGTTGAAGAACCCTCAACTTTTATTATTGGACGAGCCACTTACTGGGTTAGATGATAATGCAAAAGTCGAGTTTTTGAATCAGGTAAATTCTCTCCAAGGGGATAAAACCATTATTTTTACTGCACATGAACCACTACTAATTGAAGGGTTAGCTAATAGGATTATAACTGTAGAGAATGGAAGAATTGTATCCGATTCTACAAAAAGCAAAAAGGAAAAGTTTAAATTTATAAGAGCAAAGATTCCCGCTAGAGAGATTATAGCCGAAATACCGACTATTAAATATAAATTTATCGGGAGCGAGTCTGTTGAAATAATTGTTTCAGCTGAAGAGTCTGATAAGGTATTGTCCATGTTGCTTAACAAGGGATGTTCAATATTTGAATTAACAGAGAAGAGGTAGTTAGTTGTCAGCTTTTATCCGTTACCAGTTAATGAGTTTTCTTCTTTCTTTAAGGTTTATTCCACCCGTAGTTGTTTTTTTGGTATGGGTCTTTATTTTATATGCCTATAAAAATGTACCTATCCTAAGTAGTTATGCAGCATCCTCAATTGCAATGTACTTAATTATGACATGGATTACAATGTCCATTTTTACTCTGGAAGAAGAAGGTGAAAAACATATTTTAATCTCTCATCTAAAAAGAAAAGTAAATTACTTATTTGGCAAATGGCTAGCTATTCTAGTAGTTATGATACCTTTACTTTTGTTTGCAATTTTCTACCCTATTATTACAGAAAGCTTCAAAGAGAATATGTCACTGGAGCTATATTCCTATGCATTTTACAGCCATTTGGCCTTTACGACATTTGGGATATTGGTTGGTACCCTCTTCTCTGCAACAAAACTTGCAACAAAGAAATACGCCTGGCTTTCGGCTGTATTTATAATCGTAGTTTCACTCGCCTCAAAATCAATTATCGAAATATCATTGTTTTTTAAATGGATTTTGTGGGTCTTCCCTCCAGTGTTCAAGGTGATTGGGTATATGGAAGACGATCAAGTACTAATAACTACATTAGTAATAGTCAATAGTGTTTTTGTAGTTATTTATCTAATTATCGGAGCTGTCATGTTAGTTTCTCTTTTTATAAAAAAAGAGAGTTAGCAGCTTTTCTAACTTATGAATAGCTGTTAACTCTATACCATACAAACGACTTCAATTAAAGGGCACTTTAGCAGAACAATGAACTGCTCCCTGTCAAGTAGACAGCGGAAATATTAAAAATGACTTACGCGGCTTGAGCTCTGTATTCTAGAGGGCTCAAGCCGTTTAATGTTTCTTGGTAACGTTCATTGTTATAGAACTTGATGTACGTATCAATGGCCTGCTTTAATGCTTCAAACGACTCGAACTTATATAAATAATACTTCTCTACTTTTAAGGTTCCCCAAAATGCTTCAATCGGACCGTTATCGATGCAACGGCCTACTCTAGACATACTGTGAATCATTTCTGATTGATCCATGATCTGCTTAAATTCTTTCGATGTATATTGATAACCACGATCGCTATGTAAAAGAGGGAATTCCTTCTCTTTTAATGTTCGTATAGCGGGTCTTACTGTCTTAAAAACTAGGTCATTATTATTCGAATGTCCCAATACGTAACTCACAATGGACTTATCATAGAGGTCAATAATCGCACTTAAATAAGCCTTTTTCCCACTACCATATTTAAACTCTGTGACGTCTGTACACCACTTCTGATTCGGTTTTTCTGCAGTGAATTCACGTGCTAATACATTTTCAGCCAAGTAATCCGGCTTTACTTTAGGGTACTTTTTCCGGCGACGTCGAATAACCGCCTCCAAACCGCAAATTTGCATCAGGCGATAAATTCGTTTCTTATTCACTTTCTTTAAACCTTCGGTTTTGCGTTTGCGGTTAATCGTCATCGTAATGCGACGATAGCCGTATATGCCATCTACTTGTGTATATAAATGTTGGATAGACTTCACCAGCTGTTTGTTTTCCAGTTCCTGCGCAGTTGGTTGACGATTTAACCATTTGTAGTAAGCTGCTCGGGATACCTTGGCGATTTTACATAATAAAACGATTGATATTTTTTCATTTTTAGCTAGCTCTTGTATTGCTATATAACGGTTTTGAATACGAATTCTACTTAACGACGCCTCCTTTCGATTTCCTCTAACTTTTTTAAAAGTAAATTTTCTGCACGTAATCTTTGATTTTCACGTTCCATCTCTTGAATTTTTAAGCGTAATTCATCCTCTGGTGTTCTTTCTTGTACTGGTTTTGTGCGACCTCGTTGATCTTGAAGTGCTTCTTCACCATTTTGTTCAAATTTACGTACCCATAGGTAGACTTGTTGGTAGGATACCTCATATTGTGCTGCTGTTTCTTGATAATTTTTGTCGTACGCTAGGCAGGCTTTTACAATTTCAATACGTTCTTCTACTGTTGTTTTTCTCCCTTTAGTCATAGTTTGGATCATTCCTTTACCCGTATCATTTAAATTACTATGACTAGTATAGAATTTTAACCAAGTATTGAAAACTGATAAACTACTAATCCCATATTTAGCTAGGATATCGAACTGGGAGTAGTTTCCTGATAAATAATCTTTAATAGCACGTTGTTTCAATTCTTCTGAATATATCTTATTTTTTACAGGACGTATGAGCGCTTCTACTCCACCATATTTATAAATAGCGCGCCAAACTTGTAGGGTTCTCATATTGACTGAAAACATTGTACATACTTTTTGGAGTGTATAGCCTTCTTCTAAATATTGAAGTGCTAATAATTTTATATCTGGTGAAAACGATTTTTTTGACATGAAAAAACTCCCCATTTGATAAACAGATTTTATTTTTTAATCTGTCTACCTAATGGGGAGCATATCACAAGACTGTCAGAGTTGCCTTTTTCTTTAGGCTTCTTCTTCTTTATTACGTTATTATTTTTTTAACCTTAATTTATTGATTTAAAAGGAGTGTTTGAATGGAGTTAGTGTTTAATTCGTCACGGTGAAGGAGAACATACATTAGATATACCTAGCACCCTACATATAGAAGACCCTGCTTTAACAGCTAAAGGGATGGAACAAGCAAAGCTTCTAAGAAATCAACTTCCATTAAACAATACTGATATTATTTTTATAAGCCCTATTAGAAGAACATTAGAAACTGCATACATTTGGAGTGAAAATATAGACTGTCGTAAGATTGTAAGCCCATTTGTGTCTCCTAGAATATTTCCAATCCGTTCAAATTGTAGCACATTACCTTGTGATAAAATAATTGATTTAGTAGCAATTTTAGATTTATATCCAACATTTGAAATTGATAGTAAAGCCCCTCCAAATACATGGGCTGAGGGAATAAATACATTACCTGAAAATCAATTTACAAAACTTGCTGAAGAATTCATTGTGAATTGTAAGCAACTACAAAAAGAAAAGATATATATTGTATTACACGATGGTACAAGTACTTCCTATCGTCAAATGATTTCTGGACAAGGACTTACAAGAAAAGACTTCCTGCAAGAAACAGATTGGTTTCAAATTACTTGTTGACAATGTTGTGATACATCAAAAATGTTCGAATCAACATTAGAGGATTAGAGATATTCGATATATTTAACAATTGGGCGCGATTCTTAAATAAGAAGATTGCGTTTTTCCGTTATAGGGCGCTTTTCTTGAATAAGAAAGGTGTTATACTTAATTATAAATATAGATTGTTGAATAATATCCTTTTTATGTAAAGTCCCAAAATGACGCCAATCAATCATATCACAGTTACCGGGAAGGGTATTCCTATTGGTAAAAAAATTAGTCCCTCTAATTTTGAGGGATATTTTTTATTTCTAAATAATACGCGGGTAATTCGTCATTTATAAATTTGTACCAACCTTCTTCATACATGAAATGGTCAAAATAAACATAATAATTATTTCTGTTATCAACTTAGATAGTAAACATCATCGGACTTCCAGAACCGGTAAAACCTTCTTGTTTAGCGATAACAGTACTCTTGGCACGAGGTTTTACAGGTTTTTTACTTACTATAGCGCTCTTCGTTAATTCAGTAATTTTATCTCTTTCGCTATTTTTAAAATCAATTTCAACCATATTGTTTTTTTCTTTTAAGTATAGGGATAAATAATTTATTGGATACCAATCGTATTCTGATTCAAGATCTACACCTGCTGCATATAGAAAAGTTTGTTCTTTTTCAGGGAAAAATACTAATACTAAAATAATAATAAAAATGATACCTAATAAAATTTTGTTTCTGTTAGTCATACCTGCCCCCTCAGAAAAGCATTTACTGAAAATATTATACTACAATTAAAACGCTTTTCCATTTCTACTGTACTTTTAATACTCAACAATCGGGCGCGATTCTTTAATAAGAAAATCGCGTTTTTCCGTTATAGGGCCATATAGTTGAATAATCTTCTGGTTTACCAGACAACGTTTCAGGGATATTTCTTGAAAAGATCAATGTTATAATAAACAATAAATAACAAAATATAGGGGGATTAAATTATGCAATATAAGCTTTGGAATGGTGCATCCGCTATTATAATTAAAGACAATCGTGTATTAATGATACGTACAAAAAATTCTAATAGTTGGAGCATTCCTTCGGGGGGAGTAGAAGTTGATGAAACCGTAGAGGAAGCTTGTATACGCGAAATTGCAGAAGAAACTGGTTATGAAGCTAAGATAGTTAAAGAATTACATACAAAAAAAACGATTATCAAAGAATATAAAGTAACAACACAATATTTTTTATGTGAAATTACTGGTGGTGAAATTCAATATCAAGATCCCGATGAAGAAATTGAAGAAATTGCTTGGAAGAATAGCAATGAAATTTCAAAATTAATGCTTACATATCCTGAAGATCAAGAAGTTATTGAACAACTATTATCTAATTAATCTTAAAAACACTCCTCAACAAAACCAACTAATAGAAGCTTTTAGTTAATCAATTAAAGGGCGCGATTCTTCAATAAGAAGATCGCGTCCGATATAGGGCCATATTGTTGAATAACATTCTTTTATGAAATGCTACCAAACGACGCTTTGGAAAGGTCTATTTTGTGCTTCAATTAATATATAGAACTGAACTTGTGTCAAAGTGTTAAAATAAGTAAAATTAATAATAACCATACTAAAGTCAAAACGATGGGAGATGTTAAATGTGTATTCAACATACGTTCTTTATAATATTGTTCCCTTATCATTCTTATTTTTACTGATTTATATTTTTAGTGATATATTTCTTGATTATTTTAGAAAAGTGAAAAAGAGCAATCAGAAACGAGTTATTCTGTACAGCTTTATATTTTACTTAATCAGCCTATTTCAGATTAAATTTGGTGGATTTACACTTCCTCAAAATCCAGCAGACAGTAGTAGAACTTTTATTTCAACGAATGAATGGTTTGGAATATTCGATACGATGAACTTTAAGCTTTCTATGTGGAGTTCCTCTGCTATGGTTTATAACGTCATTTAGTTTATACCATTAGGGATTTATTTATTCCTTATATTCAATTTAAAAAGTAATCAGAAAGCCATTTCAATTATTATTTTAAGCTGTTTAGTGATAGATATAGCCCAATTTTTCCTTGGATGGACTGGTATTACTATAAATAGCTTTGGTTATTTAGATATTATCTATTTGTTATTTAATATTTCAGGCGGAGTATTAGGAATATTTTTAGTAAAGTACACAGTAAATTTTATTCGCTCATATAAATTAAATAGCCAAATAAAAATTGCCGAGTAAATATACACAAATCTATCTAAAAAAGCTTCCGAATAAAAGTTCGGTAACACATCAAGAACCGTACATGTTGTTATATCAACATGTATGGCTTTTTTTGAGCACATAAACTAATGACATTCGTTATTCAACAATCGGGCGTTTTCCAGGAATAAAAGGATTGGTCCTTTTTGCATTTTAGGGCCAAATTGTTGAATAACCTTCTTTGGTAAAATGTACCAAACATCAAATAATGTGTGTTTTTCTATTTATAGATAAATTATACAGTTTGCTTTATAATAATTTTAAATACCTAAAGGTGGAGTGATTGAATGTTAAAATTTGTTGATGACTTTGCAGGCGCAGTCTTTTATATATTAAAGTCAGTCAACTTTATACTACATTTCTTACTTCATTGCTGGTTTTACTTTAGTCGCTTTACCCTTATTTTTAATTGCTAAAATATTTGAATGGCTGTTATAAATTATTTTAGTTGATGACTATTCTTTGATAATCAGGCGCGATTCTTCACTAAGAAGATCGCGTTTTTTCCGTTATAGGGCCATATAATTGAACACAACCTAGTTATCTAGGTTACAATTTAGAAGATATTGTTAAAAAGTATTCTTAAATTGACTGGTAGAGATATTGGAATTTAGATAAGAAATTTAAATATTGGGGGAATACAATGAAAAAAGCTTCAATTTTAATGATTACAGTCGTTTTATTAGTTCTCGCATCTTGTGGAGGACCTTTCATATCAACTACTTCGATGTTGATTGTTATTGAAAAGGGGCGTTCAAGTGACTATAAAGAGTATTGGGTTAAAGCATACGATCCGAATAATCAAACTAAAGAAGAGGCATTTAAGATTGTAGTTCAAGAAGAAATGGTATGGAACTTAATTGAGGAAGGTAAAGAGTATTTTTCTTCGTATTCAAAAGAAGGTGATAAATCCTGGGTTATAGAACAAATTGAGCATATAGAAAATCAAAAAGATTAAATTATTTAAGACTACTTTTATTCCACAATCGGGCGCGATTCTTCAAAAAGAAGATCGCGTTTTTCCGATATAGGGCCAGATTGTGGAGTAAAAGCTTTTTTATCAAGTAAATTTTAACGTTATAATCACTTGTATAAAAAACCTTTGGAGGGCTGTATGGAGAAAACAAGTTTATATGCATACATTAGTTTTACTGGTAAGGATGATGTTGACGATTTTCCTGTAGAAGTAGTAACAGAGATGTTGGGTGTACAGCCAACAAGAATATTGCGAATGGGTGAAAGAATAAATGATGTACGTACACGTTCATTTACATCGTGGCAATATGAATCTGAAACATTAGAAACACTTGATGTAGATGATGTTTTACTTCCCATTTTATATGTTTTCCAGGATAAAACAGATTCAATTAACCGTATAAAAAAAGAGATGAATTTGAATGTAAAAGTTGCATTAGTAATAACAATGATAGATGGTTTTACACCTGGTTTGGTAATCTACCCTGAATTTAGTAAATTTGCTTCCGATATCAATGCATTTATTGATATTGATATGTATGTATATCCTTTTAGTGAACCTGAAGAATAACAACTCATATTATGAATAAATATAAATCTTAATCTCAATAACGTTTCCAAATAAAAGTTTGGGAGACACAAACAATCTTCAACAATCGGGTAAGATTCTTCAATAAAAAGATCGCGTTTTTCCGTTATAGGGCCAGATTGTTGAATAACTATCTTTCAAGAAATGTTAATGATACTTTAGAAACGAAACAAAACAAAACCTTCAAAGTGTTATTACATCAACATATCGAAGGTTTCTTTGAATGTAGCATTTTTACAGCTTTTTATGCAGGTGTTTTAGAGATAGATTTCTTTACACCAAAAACAATTGTAGCAATTAATAATAGTGAAAAAAGCACCGTCCAAACGCTGTCTTCCCCAAACAAATAAACTCATAAGACATCAAATGAGAGACCCATTGTTCTTAATGGAAATATAAAAAGAGCTGTAAGAAATCCTAATATGAAGGTTAAAAACAATTGAGTCCCTCCTCTATTATGACCAGCCGAAAGTTCCTTTTTCGGTAAAGAAAGCCCGACCGCCACTCGGTTGCTCTTCTATGCACACGCTTATGAGGAAGCGTATCTGAGTGAATAATGGTTAGCATCAAGAAAAACATACATCCCATTGTGGAAAAATGATATTTTAAAGTATTTATCAAAAAAGAACAACCAGCAATCTAAATACATATTGCTGGTTGTTTTCATTGCTTATTCAACTATTTTTTCTTTTTATTACTTTAGTTAAATAGTAGGATCCAATAGTGATAAATACTAGTCCGATAAGTTTATATCCTACCGTTTGAACCATTTCGCCATCTACCGTAATATTAAAAAATAACATACCAAAAGCTAGAATTAAGAAACCTATAACTGAATGTACTACTTTAATAATTTTTACCTCCACAACCATATATTAAAGAGTTTAAGTGTAAAATTAGGGTTACAATGGAGTGACATTGATTTTGATAAAAAGACGATTCATGTTTGTAGGTCATTAGCGCATGTCCCTAAAAGTGGTTATATGTTTACGACATTGAAAACGAAAAACTCGAAACGTCAAATTCCGATTCCAGAATTTGTGCTTCATGAACTACGGACTCATAAACAGCGTCAAGAAGAGTGGAAGGGATTAGTTGGTCACTTATATGAAGATAACGACTTAGTCATTTTTACGAATGCGGGGACCTTACAAGATCCACGAAATGTTGTTCGGGTCTTAAAGCGGCTTATTAAAAGTACAAAAGTACCTAACATTCGTTTTCATGATATTCGTCACATACATGCATCAATACTCATTTCAGAAGGTGTAGACATCGTTAAAATTTCAAAGCGGTTAGGTCACGCCAACCCTAAAATCACATTGGAATTCTATGCACATCTATTGCCGAATGCAGATAATGACATTGAAGACATTTTTCACAATGCTCTCCATAGTAACACTAAATAATTGGAAAAAATCCTGCGGACAAATTGCGGACAAATCCAAAAAATCAGACGAAAAGTTAAAAATCTCTCAAAAAGGAAAAGCCCATAAACGTTGATATACAAACGTTTGCGGGCTATTGAAATAATGGTCTCGACAAGTCTCGAACTTGCGACCCCCACCTTGTCGAGGTGGTGCTCTCCCAACTGAGCTACAAGACCGGGATAAGAAATACTTACAACAATATTCTTAACTGTTATTATAGCATTCTCAGAGGGAGCGGTATATAGAAAACTGTTATATTTTTACTTTTATTTTTAGAGAAACCTACAATTTCCCCATTGATCAACGTCTTTTCTTTTTATCGTCTTTTAATAAAGCTTGTTTTTTATTTACTTTTTCTAGGACGACATGGACGTTGTATTTACTCTCCTCAATTTGAACGACATTTACAACCTTTCCTTTACGACCTTTTATTTTTAAATCCTCATCTACTTCAGGAATACGTTCTAAACACTGACTTAGGACAGGAGTATTATTTTCCAAATAATGAACAGCAAACAACATGATTAAGCGCTCCTTGTTAATTCAATTTAAGATTGAGTCAATTTATGAAGATTCCAAAATGTATTGAACCATCAAAAATTGAGATTGACCAACTTAATAGAAATGATTTCCGCATTTCAATAATAGGATATGGTAACGAATGAATTGAGGTGTAAAAGGAATGACAAAAAAATGGGGTTTAATGGCTGTTTTAGCATTTGGACTGTATGTTGTCGCAATGTATTTGTATTTTTTCCATGGACAAAAAAGTGGGATTCCAGCCGCTCTTCAAGGAACAGCAGCTGATCCAAGCACTTTTCTTACAACACAGGAGTTGTTATTAAGTGAAGAATTATCAAAAGTAAGAAATTTCCTGTTCTTTATCACAACGCCGTTGGAATGGCTGCTTTACTTCGTTATTTTAATTACGGGAATTTCACGTCTATTCGAGAAATGGAGTTCAGAACAATTTAAATGGTCCATATTCAGAACTACAATGTATTTGTTCTTCCTGTCCTTGCTATTGTTCATCCTTCAATTCCCACTTGAATATTACCGCTATATGCTTAGCAAAAGCTATGGAATCAGTACACAAATTTTTTCTTCATGGATGCGGGAAAATATAATTGATTTTTGGCTGGAGTTTGGGATGTCGGTAATCTTGATAGCAGTTCTCTATTGGCTTATTAGAAAAAGCCCGAAAAAATGGTGGTTATATGCATGGGCTTTAACTGTACCGTTTTCAATCTTCCTAATGTTTATTCAACCTGTCGTCATCGATCCGATCTATAATGATTTTTCTCCTTTAACAGACAAGGAGTTGGAGACGAAAATTCTATCTCTCGCTGAGCAGGCGGATATTCCATCTGACCATGTGTTTGAAGTAAATATGTCGGAGAAAACGAATGCTTTGAATGCCTATGTGACAGGAATCGGTGACAATTCCCGTATAGTGCTGTGGGATACGATATTAAACCGGTTAACACATGATGAAATCCTCTTTATCATGGCACACGAGATGGGACATTATTTGCTGAAGGATATTTATATTAACATCGCGGTCTATTTAATTATGACGCTCATTGGACTATGGCTGATTGCAAAAATCATGCCTTGGATGATTCGCCGTTATGGACCGATTCTGAAAATTAAAGAAATGGGTAATTTGAATTCATTGCCGTTATTTTTGTTTATCTCATCATTTTTATTATTCTTTTCAAGCCCATTGTCCAATGCGATTTCCCGTTATCAGGAAATCCGAGCAGATGAATTTGCTATTGAACTGGTGGAAAACCCTGAAGCAGCGGTCTCATCGTTTCAACAGTTGACGAAAGCAGGTCTTAGTGAAGTAAACCCGCCAGCACTTGTCAAATGGTTCCGCTATACTCATCCCCCAATGTTAGAAAGAATCGATAAAGTTGCCGAAGAAATTGATGAGGATTAAATAAAAACATGTATAATTAGTTTACTATATCTATAAGCGCTTCAATTATTTGTAATAAATGTTTGAGGTGTTGAAAGGAGCACTGCTATGGACAAAAATGAATGGATTGCACTTTTTCACAAAGAACTCCGACAAGAAGCTGTAACACCAGGGTTTATAAGAGAAGAAACCGACTATGTTGTTCGACACATTTCAAAGTTTAACGAAAATGGATTTATATTAGCTTCTAATGTAGATGAAAGGTCTGCAAGGGAAGTAATTCGAAATGAGTTAAGTTATTTCGGTAACCTTAAGCAAAATTTTGAATGGAAAGTGTACAGCTATGACAAACCTGATAATTTGACTGAAATACTCAAACAAGAAGGATTTACGATTGATGATTCAGAAGCACTCATGGTCGTGAAATTATCTGAAAGTCATCCTTTCCTTACAAAATTCGATCTGCATGTAGTAAAGGAAATAACGGATGAACAAGGCATCAAGGATGTTATTGCGCTGGAAGAGGCTATCTGGAATGGATCCCATACAGAGCTCGGGGAAAGACTTTGGAGAGATAAGCAAGATAGTCCTGACTCACTATATATTTATGGGGTTTATGAAGATGGTCTGCTTGTAAGTGCTGCTTGGATGTACTTAGAGAATAATTCGTCCTTTGCCAGCTTATGGGGAGGGTCAACGCTTCCGCAATACCGAGGAAAAGGTTATTATTCAAAACTATTGGCCGTTCGTGCACAAAAAGCTTATGAGAAGGCGTATTCTTTCCTAACGGTTGATGCCAGTCCAATGAGTAAACCGATCCTTGAAAAGTCTGGTTTTAGTTGTCTAGCATACTCTTATGGTTGCCAATCACCTACTATTCCTGTGGCAGATTAGGATAGTACTATTTAGATATTACTATTAAGGAACAAAATTCTAACTATAGTTTTCAAGCGCTATTCTTTTTAAAGATTTAGCGCTTAATTTTTATCCCAGTTTGGGTGGGAAAAGCTTTAAACCTTAAATTCGTCCAATCTTTAACACTAGTTACAATAGCGAGAACAAAAAACATAGATAATAAGGGGGTGGAAAAATGAATATTTCAAAAGTAGTAGAAAGAGATTTGCTTAAACAAGCTGAAATGATCGGAATCGGTTCAACGAGAAAAGTTTATCGTTTCGAAGACATTGTTATAAAAACATTTTTACATCCTATTGGGTATGTCCAAAGTAAAAATGAATATGAAATGTACAAATCATTGGAAATGCAGGGGCTGGACAAACATATTGCGCCAATTCTTTTTTTGAGTGAGAAATATGTCGTTCAGCCTTTTTATGAGCAACTGCCTTTACACAATCACTGCTCTTACGATATCGATTTAGAGAACGACCCAAGAATGATGGAGGATTTAAAAACAGCAATCGAAGTCATCGATCAAGAACTAGACGGATTTGACTTTAAAGATAGTGGAAATTACGGACTAAATGAAGAAGGGCATCTTGTTTTAATTGACTATGGAATGACTAAAAAATTATATGAAGAACAATGGGTCCCATTAGCAGAAGCTGGTACATTGCCTCAAATACGATTAGAAAAATGTCGTGTCTGTAACATAGAAAAGGAACTTCGGATGTATGGAGAAAACGATACAGATAATCGCTGTATTACTTGCGGGAAAGATTATTGATTTCACACTGGATATTTATGTTAAAGTGTAAACAAGTGTTTTTGGTAGGAGGAATCTATATTGAATAAAGATCAAGAAACTCCAGAAGCAAGAAGAGAAAGATTAAGCCAACAAGAGTTAAAGAGAAATCCGGCAGCGATGCATGGTGGCGGCCTTCAAGATTTAATCGGGGATTTAGGATGGAAAGGTACAGGAATCCTTTTTCTTATAATCGTATTCGCTATTGTAATTTATTTTGCATTTTTTAACTAAAGGCACATTCTTTTAGTGATTCATTTTTATAGAATTGAGTGGAGGTAGAAATATTCTTTTAGGCATATAAAAGAGTCTAGAAGAAATGATTTGGTAATATTACCTTTTATATAGAATATACAATTTCTAAAAAGGGGGATTTACCATTTCAATTAATTACTCACCTCGTCTACTTTTATTAGTTCTTGCGGGATTAACGCTTATCAGTTTGCCTTTTGTCAGGCTAATCTTTCCTGTTTTCTATGTCCAAACTTTTTTATATGATCCATCAGCAATCGTTCTTTTTCCGCATCGTTTAAATTTCAATCTAGTTCTAGTTGCAAGTTTGTTACTATTTGTCGGATTCATCATCCCGCTAAAAAGACAAAACAAATTTACTTATAGCCTGTTAGTTGTTTTTATTGCAGGCGGTATCTTTGTTTTATATTTATCTATATTAAGCTATACATATATAGGAAAAGAAAAAGTTGTATCGCATAATTTATTCGATGGGAAATCGTTTCGATGGACTGAAATTAAAGAAGTAGCGCTTGAATACTACGATGATGGCATGGTTAGATATGAAGAATACAATTTTAAATCAGATGACGGTAATTCAATTCGAATACCATTAAACGAGCATTTCCTATATGAAGATAAAAGCGAGATTTATAGAATAGCTAGACAAAACAATGTACTGTTTATTGAACAGGAGAAAAATTAGCACAGCCACAATAAGTCATAATAACCTCTACTTTATTTAATGATATAATAAAAGGATCTATCGAGATGGAGTGATGGAAATGTTATATGATGGCGGTGGTATGGGCGTGTTTGCTTTATTCGGGTTGTTACCAATTCTAATTAATTTAGTTATCATTATTTTTGTAATATATTTTATTGTGAAAGCGATAAAATTTATGGAAATGAAACAGAAATTGGATCAAGAAAAAAATGAAAAAATCGATCAGTTGATTCAACTGATACATCAAAAGAAAAATGATAACATTTGATTTCAAATGAGGAGCATTACCTTGAGACGGGTAATGCTTTTTTAGTGCCAAAAATGTCATAAATTTAGTTTGGTGATTTATGTTAATATGGATAATGGAAGTAAATAATGCTTTATATAAATTTATAGTGTATTCGGAGGAGAGTTATTTGAATAATATCCTGAAAATTAAAGCGTTGAAGTTTCCAGATATTCCTCATTATGAATGGGAAGGCGAAATACTAGAAACGACACCTGAATACATACTTGTCATATGTAAATCAGGGAGGAAGTTAGTGCATCACTCTAAAAATGACGTTTACACGATTAATAATACGTCGATTGAATATTTTCCTTTCAATAAATGGTTTACCGCAGCGTTGGAAGTCGAAGAAGGGGCCGTTGTTTCAGCATATTGTAATGTCGCGATGCCGTCAGTTTTGAATCAGAACGAACTTAGTTTTGTAGATTTGGATTTAGATTTTATAAAAAGGAAAAATCACGATTGGGAAGTTGTGGACGAAGATGAGTTTGAAGTGAACAGTATAAAATATCTATATCCTGAAGAGTTAAAACAAGAAGCAATCATAGCATTAGCAAGATTGAAAGCAGAAGTTGATGATGGGAACTTTCCTTTTATAAAAGAGTTTACTTCCGTTTTAAATCCATAATAAACGCTAAACTACTTCAGAACAAATAGTAAATTAGTGTGAGGATGTGTATAACAAAATGAAAGATTGTATATTTTGTCATCCAGAATTAGAGCCAACTCAAAAAATTATTTTAAGCAATGAATATTGTTGGTTTTTACAATTAGAACAAGCACAACAGAAAGGTATCCAACTTGAAGGTTCTGGCGTAATAGTGCCTAAATTGCATAGAGAAGCTGCATTTGACTTAACAATAGAAGAATGGAATGCAACATTTACACTTCTTCAAGATGTGAAAGATTACTTGGATAAGAGGTACCAACCTCAAGGATATAATCTGGGGTGGAATTGTGGAGAAATTGGTGGACAGCATATTTTTCACTCTCATTTTCATATTTTACCAAGGTATACAGACGAACCGCTTGCAGGTAAAGGTATCCGATACATGTTTAAAAGTGAAACGAATAAAAGGGTAAATGGGTAATAGATTTGGTGGAAAATGCAAAAGTATATTTTTCTCTTAATGTTTAGTAAAAGAGGTTTTAGCTATGAAAAGATTAGTAATTATGACAGTGGGCAAAACCCATTCCGGAAAAACTACATTTGCCATGCTTTAGAAGAACAATTAAGCAATTCTTTTGTTATCGACCAGGACAACCGCGCTCAATTTCTTGATACTTATTATAAGAAGTTACAACGGGATGAAGGACCAAATATACTTGAACATGCGCTCTCTAAGTTAATGGTCGATTATGCCAAAGAACATACAGATTTTCATTTTATTATTTGCAACTCGAATCGAAGCCTCAAAGGTCGAAAATATTTACTTGAGGATTTATTCCCAGCTGAAAATTTTGTCCGGATATTGGTTCACTTTGATATATCGCATGATGTACTCCATTCCAGAGTAAAACATAGTCAAAGAAGTACAAATATATTTAGGGGTCCAATTACAAATTTTGAGGAACTGCTTGTTAGGCAGCATGAGGAAACTCAAAAAGAAGACATAGTGGATCCAACCGAAAAAGAGGCCGACCATTTATTTGTCATTAAAGATGACAATAATATCGATTTAGTTATGCAGAGTATAATACATATTGCACAAACGAGCTTGTAGTGCCAAGCTCGTTTTATTATAGTAAGCAACTTCAAACTCTTTTCGAACTCACCAATTCCAGATTTTCATCAGTTTTCAACAATACTCCATCCGTTAATAAAATCTCAATTGGGAAAACTTCAGCTTTCTTATTTGAAAAGAACCATGTGCGGCCCTCATTTACAAATAAAAGATAGGATGCATCTTCACGTGCCCCCATAAATGTTAAACCTTCTGCCGTAATTTCTTTATGGTCCCGTTCAAAAATAGAAACTTCATTAAACACCGATACTGATTTTAATTTATCCTTTACGACAATACTCATCTCCGACACTTTTTGGAGAGATGAAGCGGTAAACGGTACCGCACTTTGTTTAGCATCTGAAAGGCGGCAAATAAATTCTACAATATTTCCTGCAGGGTCCCCAAAGTAAATAGATTTCGCGTTAATAAATTCAAAGTAAACTTCATCTTCACCTTGTTCTTGCGATAATGTTACTTTTCCTTTAGTCCATTCTTTCGCTTCTTCAAATTGATTTGAAGGGATATCAAAAGCAAAATGATAGAATGGTTTTTCATTCAAAGGAGCCTCTATGAAAGTGACAGCCGTTTCCCCAACATTCATTGTAAAGCGATCCGGTTCTTCTGAAAGTAGAGGGAATTGCAGCTTAGCTAAATAAAATTGTTTTGTTGCATTAAAGTTTGAAGCGTACATCGTAACATGTTTAATATTCATACATTTTCCTTCTCTCAATCTGTGATAAATTTAAGTTACCATGTATTCTTCAAATAGAAATCGTTAAATAGACTGAATTTTCTCTTCTCTCGCATGCGAAAGTTTATGTTAAAATATGGATAGAAAATTTGAGCAAGATTTATCAAAAAATTTTTCTCTACATTCGTTATGATGATTGTGAGGTGAGCAAGTTGTATAACAGTGAAGTAACGCAAAGAGTCATTGCATTTATTGAAAGTAATCTAACTGAAGAAATTCAACTGGATACTTTCCCATCAGTCATTGGATATTCAAAATATCATTTATTGCGCATTTTTAAGCATGAAACTGGTAAGTCAATCGGTGAATATATTCGTGAGCGGCGATTAGCTACAGCTGCAATGCTTCTACTGTATTCAAATGAATCAATATTAACGATTGCCTTCATATTTCATTTTCAGTCACAGGAAGCATTTACAAGAGCCTTTAAGGAAATGTACTCCTTGCCACCGGGAAAATATCGAAAGCTAATGCGATCTGTACAAATGATGGAGGAGGAAAAAGAAATGAATGAAAGTAAAGAGATTAAAGGATGGAGTTTAAGTGGATCTAACCCTGAGCTATATGAAATAACGGTCGATTCAGATGTTTTTCATACAGGGATAAAATCAGGACTACTTTATTCAAAAGGTGATATTAATGAGCAGTACTTTGCTACGATGATGCAAGGTTTTCAAGCGGATGACTATAGGGGGAAACGATTAAAGCTTTCATGTTTCCTGAAAACCGAGGATGTTTTTAAATGTGGAGCTTGGCTTCGAATTGACAATGCCATGGGAGATACAATTCAATTTGACAATATGGACAATCGATCGATACACGGAACGTCAAATTGGAATCACTATTCAATCGTATTGGATGTTCCGGAAAACAGCTCTTCTATTTACTTTGGCGTTTTACTTATAGGGCAAGGAAAGGTATGGACTGATGGCTTCCGTTTTGAAGAAGTAACGAAAAAAGTGCCGACAACGAATATGCTGGACGTTGAACATTTGCCAAAACAACCAAGTAATTTAGATTTCAATGAATAATAATTGAAATAGGGCGCATTTCCTGTTAAATGGATTTGCGTTTTTTTATTTTTAAATCAACGGTTTAATTCCTTTTTGCTAGATTGTCTTGATTTAATGCATATAAAGGATTGTTTTTTCCTAAATCTGTAATTTAAAGAAATCCAACTGAAAAAGAAAGAAAGCTAAGAAATGAAAAAAAGAATTTTGGCAGCATTTGGTGCACTCATATTCGCATGTAGCTTACCTTTAACAGAAGCATCTGCTGCAAGCACAAAGCAATTTTCAGATGTGCCACATTCAAAGTATTTTGCCGAAGCAGTCTATGATTTGGCGGAGCGCAATATTTTGGGGGGCTATCCGGATGGTACATTCAAACCTGGTAACTCCATAACGTGGTGCAGTACGGAATTGAAGCGAAACCGAACAAATCCAGCATTTACTATGATATTCAGACGATAAAAGAACAACGGGAAACGGTATTCGAGCTGAATGAGAATTTCGATATCGGAAATCATATAATCCGAACAAAAGATGCTGAGCAAATAGCAACTGTAACGTGAGATCTTGGGACGAATGTGTTCCCAGCTAAGCGACTGGTGAAAAAAAGGGTTATATTTCTGTTGATTTCGAGAAGACGGTAACCGATAGAGAATGCTTTTCAGAGAACGAATGTTTTTCGAGTGTTTGGTTAGGTATAACAGTAAATGTTGCCCAAATCGGTTCTATTTTAAATGTGAGTATTAACCGAAATCTAATGCCGGATCATTAAATTTTCAAGCAGGCGTATTTTATATGCCTGCTTTTTTGTGCATACAATAAGAATTTTATGTAAACTAATAGTGAAATGGAAAATACAGGGGGTACTACATTATGCAATATGATGCAAAAGATGCGGAACAATATTTGGAAATGATTGAAGACGACTGGCGAAAAGAGAAGCTTCTTGCAATCCGGCAAATGATTTTATCCTATTCGCCTGAATTGGAAGAGTCGATTCGCTATAAGATGCTGAATTTCGGAAAAGATAAACATTATATTTTCGCATTAAACGCGCAAAAAAATTACGTCAGCCTCTATGTCGGAACAATCGATAAAATTGAAAATGCTGAGACACTCTTAACGGACTATAACTATGGCAAAGGATGCATCCGGGTTAAGAAAACGATCAACATGGAAGAGACGGGACTGCAAGATTTTATCCATAAAACAATTGATATGTGGCGTGCCGGGGAAGATACGGATTGTTAAAGAAGGGGGAATGTTAAAGGCGGTCTTTATTATTTGTTGGTGCCTATGTTAAAATGAAATTGCCAAGTTTTGTTATTCCGAAAATATCATTCGGGAAATATTAGTTAACCAGTTTTTATCTGAAATCATTCAAAATTTGAAGGGAAGTAAGATGAAAATGAATATGTTAAACAAAAAAGTAATAGCAGTTATGAATGAAGTTGATTTTTCAGGCAATGTTTTAGTAAAACGAAATAATGATTCATTACAGCGACACAGTAACGGTTTTGCGAATCGTACACATTACATTTTGAATAATGAGCAAACGCGATTCGGGATTGCTTCAGGGTGCAAAATCTTTACAGCGGTAGCAATTTGCCAGCTTGTAGAGAACGGACAACTTTCATTTGAATCCAAGTTATCCGATATTTTGGACTTTCCGTTTCCCAGATTCGATGAGGAAATCACTATTCACCACCTGTTGACACATACAGCGGGGATCCCGGATTACTTTGACGAAGAAGTCATGGAGGATTTTGCGGATTTATGGGTGAGTCATCCGATGTATTTGATGCGGAATGGCCATGATTTTTTACCGTTATTCCAGCATGAACCGATGAAGTTGAAAGTGGGCGAGCGCTTCCATTATAATAATGCGGGCTATATACTGCTCGGTCTTGTCGTTGAACAGGTGAGCGGCAAGGACTTTGACGATTTTGTAACGGAAAATATATTTAAGCGTGCAAGTATGGAGCACTCAGGATACTATGAACTGGATGCTCTGCCTCGAAATACGGCACTCGGCTATATTGATGAGGAAGACGGCTCATGGAAATCGAATATTTACTCTGTTCCCGTAAAAGGCGGGGCGGACGGCGGAGCTTTTATCACTGTGGCAGATATGCATCGCTTCTGGCAAGCACTGATGAAGTTTGAACTTTTAGGCGAAGTGATGACGCAGAAATTGTTAACGCCATATATTCATACGGATGATGATTATGACCGCTTTTACGGCTATGGTATATGGATTGATAAAAAGGAAGATAGTATCTCAAAATTCCATGTGATGGGCTATGACCCCGGGGTAAGTTTTCACTCAGCATATTATCCGGAAAGTGGTTTGATTAGTGTCGTCTGTTCGAATAAAAGTGAAGGCGCTTTTGACGTATTTAAGGAAATTGAAAACATTTAGTATGGAGCCAACTAGCTGAGGCTAGTTGGTTTATATTTTTGGGGTGCGGTTTTCTAATATCCAGTTCTGATCTTCTAATAAATCGTGAAAAGTCCTAATATATTGCCGAACCTCTAATAAAAACTTTCAATGTTCTAACACCCCGCATAACAGTTTTCAAATACGCTTCCGAATTCTGCGGCAGATTTCGCAAAAAAGCGCCCGCACACCCCATGCGAGCACTTCCTATATCAACCGTCTAACGCGTCATCCTCAACCTTTACCCGATCCGCCTTCAACGCAATATAAACCATCATTACCAAAATCAGCGAAGTTCCGAGCCACTGAAATCCGCCGAACGGTTCTTTCAGCCATAACACTGTTGCCAGCACGGCAGTCATCGGTTCAATATTGCCAAGCAGACTCGTTTCTTTGGCAGTAAGAGTTTGAAGGCTTTCGATGTAAAACCAGAATGCCAGCATTGTGCCGAAAATAATAACAACGACCAGATAAAAGACAGTTGTACCTGCCCATACGGAAACATCCACATCCCATGGCGGCTTTACAAAACTCATTGTCAATCCGGCTAGGAACATCGCCCAGCCGACAACAACAAGTGAGTCGAAGCGTTTTAATAGGGGAATGACATAGAGCGTATAAAACGCAAGCGTCACACCGGACAATACCCCCCAAATAATTGCAGGGAGCGGTACGGCAAACGCGGAAAGTGAACCGTTTGTTAATAAAAAGAAGCTTCCGCTAAGAGCTAGCACAATTGTGACCGCATCTTTTCTCGTGAATTTGGACAAACCACGCCCCGTCAACCAAATAATAATCATAACGGGTGCCAAGTATTGCAATAATGTTGCGACCGCTGCATTGCCTTCTTTAATGGAAGCCATATATGTATACTGAACCCCGAGCATTCCAATAATCGCGAAAACGAGTAAGCGGAATGCATCCCGTTTCTCCCGCCAAATCTTGAAAATTTGCCCTCGATCTTTAAATATTGCCTGGGCAATTAAAAGAAGGATACCGGCAATGACAAGGCGTGTTGACACAAGCCAGTTCACTTCAATGCCAAGAGAAAACAGTTGTTGTGCCATCGTTCCGCCGATACCCCAGAAAAAACTGCCACTCACAACTAATAAAAAGCCAATCATTCGTTTGTTTTTCATACCAAACCCTCACATTATATATAATTACTTTATTGTAACGAATTATTATTTGAATTACTATATCGCTATTTGGACGATTGTATTTCATTGTTTTAAAACCTAACTGCTATTTTAATATAATAAAAAAACCGCAATGTCCCTTTTTCGGTACACTAAAGGACATATAGATAGTAAAAGGAGGTGAAAAACGATGCTAACAATTAGTGCAGGTCATTACGGAAAGAGGACAGGCGCCTCAGGTTACATGGATGAAGGTGAAGAGACTATCTCGCTTGTGCAGGGGCTCGGGAAAAAATTGCAGCAAAAAGGTGTTAAGGTCAACGTAATTATTGATAAGCAATCTAAAAACCAGCAGCAAAATTTGGCGTATATAGTGAAGCAGCATAACGCAACTCAACGGGAACTTGATGTCAGCATTCATTTTAATTCTGCACCAACACAGCAAAAAGAAGGAATCGGAACAGAAGTGCTGTATGTGAATCCTTCTATGTCAGCATTTGCGCAAAAGATGAGTACCGAAATTGCGAAAGCAGGAAATTTTAAAAATCGCGGGGCAAAACAACGTACAAACTTGGCATTTTTAAATGGCACAACGAAAAAGGCCATTCTCATAGAAGTTTGTTTTGTCAATTCAGAGCAAGATGTAAAACTATACCGGACAAATAAAGACCAAATAATTGAAGCAATTTCCGAGACATTGAAAAGCTATTTTCCTAATACGAAACCACCAACACCAGTAACACCAGTAAAACCGACACCAACAGCACCATCACCGGACCCGCAAACCATTACGAGCAAGGCATTACAGCAAAAAGTGGAAGCAATTTTCAACGATAAAGAAGCTGTACGTGAACAGCTTAAACAAGGTGTTCAAATAGGCGCATTTCAGCCATTATGGTTGGAGAACTTCGATCTTGGCAAATTAACGTTATACGATTATATTGCTCTCACAACATTGCAAAATCAAAAAAATAAATCGAATATGTAACCTTTTTTCCCTTAAACCGACTAATGTAGTGAAATTACCGAAAGGATGGAACTATATGAAAAAAATTGCACCTTTAGCATTATCTGTACTGTTACTTGGAACCGTTACTGCTTACGCTGATCAGCCAACAACAGAAGGGACTGAAGAAGTGGAAAAAGCAGGGACTTTTATCCAGCACAGAGGGAATATCACTGCAGTCGAACAGAGGGAAAACGCCAAATTATTTACAGCAGAACTTAATGACAATGTGTTCAATTTCTATGTAGATGACAAAACACTTGTTTTTGATGAACATGGCAATGAAGTGGAACTGAAAATTGGTGATACCATTTCACTTTCAATTTATGCGGATCAGCCAATGATCTTAATTTATCCGCCGCAATATGCACCACCAGTTGTTATTGTGGAAAAAGATGGTACTGCCAACTCAGTAAAGGTCGCGCAATTTGACGAAAACTTCTTAAGTGATGACGGAAAGTTAAAGCTGAATTTAAATGAGGAATCGGTCATTATTAATACAAAAGGCGAAAAAGTGTCTGCGAAGGAATTGAAAAACTACAGTGCAATTGTGTTTTACGGACCAACGACAAAGAGTATTCCAGCACAGTCAGCACCAGAAAAAATCATCGTATTCCCAAAACTTGAAGAAAAAGTAGAAAATCCTGAAATTGCACCAGAAATACAAGAACTAATTGGTGAAGATTACAAAGAAGTCGATGGCAAAATCATGGTGCCGTTACGCATTGTCGCAGAAGAACTTGGCTTTAAAGTCGCTTCGACAGGAAATGGAGCGGTCATCTCAAAAAATGCATTGTCGTACACAATTACACGGGGCGAGAAAACATATGGCCATAATCGTGCACTTAAACATTTTGACGTTGCACCAGCATTACTGGAAGAAAACAAAACATATGTAGAGTATGATTTTGTTAAAGAATTACTAAACTAAAAATAAATATACTGCCGGGCTAAAATTCATGCGACCTATGAATTTTAGTCTTTTTTTATATTGAAAAGGTGCTTTGAATTAAAATCAAAGCACCATGCTTTAATGTATAGAGCGCGGCTGCTTCTTTATTAATATTACAAATAAACTTGCCATGACACAGCAGACACCAGCCATAAAAAATGCCCAAGTATAGGTATTGAAATAGGAATATAACATACCTCCACCATATGCGGCAGTTGCAGCACCTACTTGGTGAGATGCAAAAATCCACCCGTAAATAATCGCGCTTTTATGTACTCCGAATATTTGTCTCGAAAGATTGATGGTCGGCGGCACAGTTGCCACCCAATCCAATCCGTAAAATACAGTGAAAACAAGGATCCAAGTCAGATTGCCTTCCATTAACGCAAAAGGCAGCAAGACAAGAGCAGCGCCCCTAAACAAATAATACCAAAACAGCAGCCAGCGATTATCAATACGATCGGACAGCCAACCGGAAAGTGTTGTTCCTACCATATTGAAAACGCCCATAAATGATAGCAAGGAAGCCGCAGTCACGATAGGTATGCCGAAGCTGATACAGTATGAAATAAAATGAGTCCCGACAAGACCGTTCGTTGAAAAGCCGCAAAAAAAGAAACTTCCTGCCAATAACCAAAATTCTTTAGCGCGTATAGCATCGACCAACCCTTTAAATGCCAGGACAATGGGATTGCCTTTTGATTGAACATCCGCAACCTCCGCATCCTCTGTCTGGCCGTATGGAAGGATACAGATTTCTTTTGGTGTGTTTCTCATAAAGAAAAAGATGAGGAAAAACATTACAGAACTAATCGTTATAATTAAACCAATTGCCCATCGCCACGAGTAATTTTCGATGATTGTGGCTAATACAGGGAGGAGTATTAACTGACCCATTGCAGTACTCGCTGTCAGAATCCCTGTTGCAAGTCCTCTTTTTTCTTTAAACCAGTGATTTGCTACATATGGACTTAAAACTGTTAAAAACAGACTGGAGCCAAGTCCGATAATTACTCCCCAAATAATGATCAGTTGCCATGATTGATTCATGAGGAAAATTAATAAAAGGCCAATCAGTAACGTCCCCATTGAAGCAAGCATCATTTTCTTTAATCCGAATTTTTGAAGTAATGCTGCCATGAATGGTCCAGCAAATCCGTAGAAAAACAAGCTGATTCCAAAGGCTAGGGAAATCACTTGACGATCCCAGCCGAATTCTTGTTCAAAAGGAGTCAAGAAAACGCCGGATGATGCCATCGCAATTCCGGCGGCAATAATGGAGCAGAATGATATAGCAAGAATAATCCAGCTATAATGAATTTTTTTCAACTGAACACCGCCTTTTTTTACTATATTTTAATTTTAAATAGGAATGTATCACATGTAAAATTATATTTTCAGATTGTTTTGGAATTTATTGTATGAGGGTTTGCTATTTAAAGATTTCCTATATGTTTTTATAAATATATTTCTAGGATTGATTGCATATGTTAGGTAACAACACTAGCAAGGATGTGGTTACATTTATGGATAAGGCACTCATTATTATCATTGCTTTAAGAATTATGTCCGGAAGTATAGAATTAACGGCAGCTGCATTAATGTTTAAATTCAATGATTTAGAAAAAGCCTTTTATATTAATACGCTACTAGCACTAGTCGGTCCGGTTGTTTTAATTGTTACAACAGCACTAGCATTGCTTGGCCTGGCAGAAAAGATTTCACTGACACGAATAATATGTCTTTTCTGCGGGATTTCCCTCATACTTTTTAGTTTAAAATCTGCCTGAAACATAAAAAGGACCTATGCAGCTATTGCTGTTAGGTCCTTATTTTTATATTAATTCTTTTGATTCAATATCCTCTACTTTAATAAACTTAATAACGAAAAATAAAAGAATAAATCCTAATATACCTGCAGTAATATAGCTAATATTGAGGTGGTCTTTCATGACAAGTGACATGATTGGCGGACCTGCTGCAACACCAATAAATCTCGCAGAACTATAGAATGAGGATACGGTACCACGTAATTCTTTTCTAATATTATCCGTAATAATGGTGTCAAGCGCAGGCAATAGAGCACCGATAGCTATTCCGACTATACTTGTTACAATCAGCAAAAGGATTAGTTTTTTGCTTGTGAACCCGACAAAGATAATGCTGACAGACATTGCAATCAAGGAAATAATAATAATTTTCTTAATTCTGTTTAAATCTCCTTTAATTTTCCGACCGGAAATATAAGAAGAAATACAAAGAAGTAAAAGCGGGATGGCCAGTACAAAACCTTTCTTAATACCTTTAATATCATGAACTTTTTCCAGGTTTTCTGATAAGAAAAATAACATGCCGAATAATATGAGCATAACAAGGACCCCGTTAAGGAATACCGTATACAGCCATCTTCCTTCGTCTTTGAAAACTTCTTTTGTATTACGTATAAATTCCTTAAACTTTAAAGGTTCATCCTTATCTTTAGGTACTTTAACAAAGAAGAATATAAGTGCAATGGAAATTAAACTGAGTGCTGATATAGAAAAGAACGGAAGGAACCATAATATAGCAGCAAAAACTGAGCCTAAAATAGGACTCAATACTTTTCCGAACGTATTAGAAGTTTCTATTATCCCTAAAGTTGAACTGATTTTCTCATCATCATCTTGATACAGGTCACCTACAAGAGGTAAAACAATTGGCATCGCTCCGGCAGCACCTATACCTTGAATGATTCTGCCGATAATAATCATTGTGTAAGGGTCATCCATTTTCCATGAAGCAAACCCTGCAATTAGTCCACCGATTAAAGCTAAGATCAGACTCGGTAATATGACGACTTTCCTGCCAAAGCGATCAGATAAATAGCCTGCTACTGGAATAAGAAAAATTGCTGCGACTGAATAGCTTGTAATGATCATGCTCGATTGAAATGATGTAATTCCGACTTTGTCTTCTAGTATTGGGAGCACTGGAATAAGCATTGAATTTCCTAAAGTCATGATGAGAGGAATAGAAGTCAGACTTACAATACACCATATACTTACATGTCCCTTATTTATATCCATTACCACACCTCGGCTAATTTTATATTTATTTAGGTATGGTTTCCTTTTGGGATTATTTTATACGCAAGGCTTTTTTGTCTATGCTACATCAATTAAAATAACAAATGAAAAGCCTGCTTTCCAAAGTAGATTCCAAATCCAATCATAAATATGGATGAAATAACGGTTACAGTCTTCAGTAGCTTAATGGATAATAATTTGCGGGCGACACTGGACAAAAATGAATATAGAAAATCCACTAAAATAATGCCGAGCAATATGGCGCTGCTAATTATTATGATGTCAAATCCACTAGCGATACCCGCTGTTTTTGCAAGGATGGAGCCATAAATTCCTAGCCAAAAAAGGATTGTTATCGGGTTTAATAAAGACATCAATAATCCAGCTAATAACGAATGTCTTAATCTTGTGATCCGGCCGGTTTTTGAATTCATTTCAATTTTATGTAGCGTCAATAAACTTTCTATCCCTGTATACAAAAGAACGAAACAACCAAAAGACCATAGTATTGTTTGTAATAGTATCGAATCGATGAATTTTCCAACTCCAAAATAAACGATGAACATATAGACAATGTCAGTAGTCAAAGCACCAAGACTGAAAAACCAGGCATGAAAAAACCCGTTCTTTAAACCTGTATTTAGAAGGACGTTCTTAACAGGTCCAAATGTAGCGGCCATAGTTACGCCTAAAAAGATATAGGTAAATATTGAATTCATAAAATGTCCTCCATTAATTACATATTTGTGCATTTTATTCGATGATGAGGTTTTTTAGGACTAGTAATAGGCTGAGCTGATTATTTATTTTGGGGAATTTTATTTACGGCAATTAAGAGGAGGAATGATGTATAGTTGTTTACTTAGATTTATAGGCAATAAATAGATTATTAAATGGATTTATTGTTATAATTTTAAAGTAATGCTGATATTCACAAATTAAAATTATAGGGAGGCAGTCATTATGCAAATAGATAAAAATATGCAGGAAATGTTTTCGAATTTTATTTTACAACGAGTAAAAGAGGACAAGATGGAGGAAGCAAAAGCTTTACTTGCCGAAAATTTTAAAAAGCAGGATGAAGGTACATTTACTAAAGAGGACGTAGAACAGTTTGTTCCAAAAATGATGCAATATTTAAAGCCGGAAAAAATTGAAGAGATTCGTACAATTGCAAAACAATTTTCTATCAATTTTTAATAAATTAATACGAAATCACAAAAAAATTATAGACTAAAAAAGAATCCGTTTGTCCGAAATATTACGGACTGGATTCTTTTTTTGCTCGTGATAAAACACCGACAATTCGCTTTATTACAACAATGTTAAATAGACCATTTACCCTTTACTTCCACTTTACAAACCAAGAATATTATTCCATGTAATCTTTTTGTAACTAGACTGTAACAAGATTTTGACATTAAATATGGATTTACCTCTATTTTTTTCCGGTTTTGTACTATACAATGAGGGGGACAGCTTATGAAAGGATAGGGAACAATGAATCAAAAACTGATTACATTGGTTGTTGCAATCTTCCTCGTTTGTACACTAGCTGTTACACCGACATCAGCTAAAGTAGTATTTGCAGATGTTGCGACAACCGATGCCACTTACGACGAGATCCAGTATTTAATTAGCCTTGGGGCGATTAAAGGATATCAGGAAAAGGGCAAAACGTACTACAAACCCAACATGAGTGTGACGCGTGCACAAGCTGCGAAAATGGCAGTCATTGCTGCAGGTAAAAGTCCACTAAAAGTAAGTAAATCCTCGTACACAGATGTAAAAGTCGGAACAGAACAATCGACATATATTGAACGTGCACGTCAACTTGGATTATTTACTAAAACATCAGGGAAATTTTCTCCTAATGCCACTTTGTCTCGTGAAGAAATGAGTCACGTTTTATCTATCGCATTTAATTTAAATGTAAGTGACTATAAAGATTTACCGGTGTACTTCCCAGATGTATCGAATTCGAATACATATGCTCCGTATATTAAAGCAATCTACTATAATGGGATTACAAAAGGTAGTGACGGCAAATACATGCCAAAAGGCTCGGTAACACGAGCACAGTTCGCATCATTTATCGCAAGAGCAAAAAGCGATGAATTCCGACTAGCCTTACCCGAACACCTTGATTCAGTTGATACGACACAAGTAATTGGTCTTGTATCAGTAACAACAGATGGCTTAAATGTTCGTACAAAGCCAACAACATCAAGTGCAGTGATTGGAAGAGTAAATTCGGGCGGTAAGTTATCGGTGTATGCTGTGGAAGGTAATTGGTTAAAAGTTTCTTATCAAGGCTATTACGGTTATATCAGCAAATCATATGCAAAATTCCTTGAACAAGACGGCAGTGCCATTGGACCATCAATTAAAGCTGTCAAGACAAATACAATTATAAATCTGTATTACAAACCGACATCGTCATCAAAAAAAATTAAACAAATTTCTGCCGGTTCAACATTGTCAGTCTACAAAGAAATTGACGGTTATTATTTAACAACAGTAGGTGGGATTCCAGGCTATATTGTAAAAAATAGCACGACGGATGTAGGGGGTTCAAATGTGACTCCGCCACCATCAGAAACGGATTCCGACAATAACGATCCTGTCGTAACATCCGGCACAACCGGTAAAGTAACGGTTGCGAGTTTAAACATGCGCAAATCGGCATCAGGATCATCAGCGACAATTAAAAAGTTATCAAAAGGAACAGTAATTGCAGTACATTCCATTAATGGCTATTGGGCAAAAGTAACAGCGGGCAAAGATACAGGCTATGTGCACAAATCGTACATTAAACTAGTGAACGAAAAAGGCAGTCCTATTAAAGACCGTATTATTATTTTAGACCCAGGGCACGGTGGTAAAGATCCAGGTGCTGTTAACTCTGGTAGTACTGAAAAAGCGATCGTTTTAAAAGTTGGCAATCTTGTCAAACAAAAACTTGAAGCGAACGGCGCAACTGTATATACTACACGTTCAGGAGATACGTATCCATCCCTTCAGGACCGCGTGAAATTTACAAAGGACAAGTTCGGTGAAGTTTATGTAAGTATTCACGTAAACTCGGCGACATCTACAAGTGCAAAAGGTACTGAAACGTACTACAGCATAACAACAGGTGACCAGTATGAAGAGGATAAAAAGCTTGCGACGTATATCAATAATGAGATCGTCAAAAATGCGGATATGAGAAACCGTGGTGTAAAAGAAGCACAGTATTATGTGACTCGCAATATGATCATTCCTTCTGTATTAGTAGAACTTGGGTTCATCTCAAATGCTGAAGACCGTAAAAAATTAATCAATGACAAGTATGTAGAAATCTATGCACAATCAATTTATAACGGGATTGTTGATTACTACAGAAAATAAAATATGCTGTTTGATGGCTTAGTTCTTTTAAAAGGACTAAGCCATTTTTATTTAAGCTGTATAGAAAAATATGGTAAAATTAATTTACTAAAATTAACTTTAAGTATTAGGAGATGAAATGAAGCAGTCATGTTTGACCGTAGTTTGCTGGAAGAGTGGATTAAAAATAATGAATAGTGCGGTGATTTAATTGACATTTAAAATGATAAAAAAAGAATTCAAGTTGGTTGGTTTAAAGGGTAGTGGGGAGTATGGAAACTTTGGAAGTGAAGTACCGTTGCTTGCAAAACGGTTATTAAGCCGTTCTAGTGAGGTCGACTTCCCGACTGAAAGTGAAATTGCATTATATGAGCCTAAAAAGAGTGCCGACCATACGACGGGCAATTTCTATGTAGGATTTATCGTTCGCGAGAGAGTGAACCAAATCCCGACAGGAATGGATTATTTAGAGACGAAAAACCATTATATTACGACAAGAGGGAACATAATGGAATTGGATAAACTTCATGAAAATTTGCTGAATTGGGGAACCGCGCAAGGTTATAATAGAGATCTTGATTCTTATATTATCGAAACTTACCACCCTGTCAACGAAGGGGAAGAAGTAGAAATCTATTTACCAATCAATGCGTAGAACTTAAGAGGGAGAAGAAAAATGGGCGGAAAATTAGTGAGAGTCGGAACAACTTACATACCGGTAACGGATATGGATCAATCTGCAGAATGGTATGTGAAGAACTTGGAGGCGGCATTAAGTTACAAAGACACGGATAAAGCCATATTAAACTTTGCAAATCAAAGTTTCTTTCTAGTGAAATCGAATGAAAATGTCACTGCCAATTTTAAAGATAAACATGGAAACGAACGTTTTTCAATAACATTTGAAGTTGATGGATTACATGCTTTAGCAAAACTGCATAAAGAATTTCAGCAAAGCGGGGTAAAAGTCGGTGAGATTGAAGATCGCGGACATGCTGGGAGGAATTTTGTCTTTTATGATTTGGATGAAAATAAATTCGATGTGTGGAGCGAACTGAGCCCAGCTTTTAAAGAAAAAAATTAAATAACTTTTTTACGGACTTAGTATGGATGAATTCCTTACTAAGTTTTTTTTGAAATAATGAATCTTTTCTTGTTCTGTTCCGTACATAAACATAGTGAATGAAATTGTTTAGTATTTTTATAAACATTACTTATTACATAATTTTTACTTATTTTATATTTGGAGGAATTACTATATAATGGAATTCGCTAGTTCTTATAAACAGGAGGTACGCTCATGGTGTTACAACTGAAAGATGTGACGAAACGCTACCGTGATTTCGTTGCAGTAAACCGATTGAACTTTACAATTGAAAAAGGCGAAATATTCGGCTTGATCGGGCAAAATGGTGCAGGTAAAACGACTACATTCCGAATGATTCTGGATTTACAGGATACAACAGAAGGTGCCATTACGTGGGATGGGCAGCCGATTAAATCGGTAAGCCGTGATTTTTTGGGTTATTTACCGGAGGAGCGCGGTATTTTCCCGCAAATGAAAGTGGAAGAGCAGCTTTACTTTTTCGGCGAGCTGCATGGAATGGATAAAAACGAGCTGAAAAAAGATATCGACTTTTGGATAGAGCGCTTTGATCTGGAAGAAAAACGAAATGTGAAAGCCGAGACTTTATCAAAAGGTAATAAGCAAAAGGTCCAATTAATCGCCAGCTTTATTCACAAACCGGCATTTTTAATTCTTGATGAACCGTTTAGCGGACTGGACCCGGTTAACATGGAGCTGCTGAAGAATGCAATATTGTATTTACGCGACCAAGGAATGACGATTTTATTCTCGAGTCACCAAATGGATAACGTTGAGGAGCTTTGTGATCACTTATGCTTATTAAAACGCGGTGAATCCCTGTTTTCAGGCTCCCTGCTTGATCTGAAAAAGCAGTACGGTAAAACGAAACTGACGGTACGTACCGAGAAATCCTTTGAAGAATTAAGTAAGTATCCAGGTGTGAATCATGTCAAAATGGAACGGGATTCACAGGCGGTGCTGACACTTGAAGATGAAAGATATGCACCTGAAATTTTTGACCTGCTTTCAAACGGCAATTACATCGAAAAGTTCAGTTTAGATTATTTATCGCTGCATGAAATTTTCAAAGAGAAAGTAGGTGCCGGCCTTGTCTAAATTTAAAGTACTTATAAAAAAATTATATAAACAAAAAATTACCTCAAAATCCTTTATTTTAACAACATTGCTTTACTTGGTAGTGCTAAGCGGGTTTATGTTCTGGTCTGAAATTAAAGACCTCATTTTCTCGGGGGATGCCGATACAGTTGCTGTTGTAAATGAAACTGAGTTTGATATCGCGCAAGTGCTGCAGGATACAGAGGATGTGGAGTATGTATATGTTGAATCGGGAGATATCGCGGATAAATTGAAGGACGGAGACTATTATGCGTCCTTTACCTTATCAGATGCTGATGGCAAACTAGCGGCGAAAATTGAATCATATGATCCGCTTCCGCTAAATGACCAGCAAGATTTCCAAAGTGCGCTAAGTGCAGCAGGTCAGCTGTACGCGATGAGCCAAATGGAATTATCACCAGAGCAGCAACAGCTACTATTATCGTCAGAACCGGTCATTACGTTAAATTCATTGAATGAAGCTGCAGATGACGGTAAATCTGCTGAAGAAAAAATGGCGGGTGTTTGGGTTTCGTATGCGATTGGAATTATCATTTATATTTTTGTCGCATCGTATTTATCAATGATTACAACAGATGTTGCTTCGGAAAAAGGGTCTCGTGCTCTGGAAATGTTATTAGTGAGCGTGAAGCCTGAAGTGCATTTCCGTTCGAAAATTGTCGGTGTATTTTTAGTCGCTCTTACACAATTTGTAATTCTATTCGGCGGCCTCTTATTATTGCTTCGCTTCTCAGATGGCGGAAACAAATGGTCAATTGTAACGGATCTGATTAATTCGCTATCGATCAGTTACTTCCTATACATTGTCGGGTTCTTATTCTTAACGATTTTCATGTATTTAATTATTGGCGCATTATTCGGTTCCCTAGTATCAAAAGTAGAAGAGGCAGGGCAAGTAATGATGCCGGCAATGATGCTGACACTTGTAGGATTCTACGTAATGCTGACAGGTATGGGTAACCCGGATACAATGCTGATTAAAGTATTCTCGTACATTCCGTTTACATCAGGTATGGTTATGCCGATGCGTTTAGGTGCAACGGATATGAATGCCATTGAACCAATCATTAGCTTCGTTCTTTTAGTGGTAACAGTACTGACACTATACTTCCTAAGTCTGTCATTCTACAAACGAAGTGTACTGACATATTCATCAGGCGGTATTATTGAAAAAATGAAAACGGTATTTAAAGTAACAACGTAACTTTTAAAATATGCTCCCTATTATGTGGACAGAAGATCTGTTCATTATAAAGGGGAGTTTTTTTATGCCTATCCTAATAATAAGAATAGTGAAAGAATGAGTGGGCACCGATGTAATAGTGAAAAACAGATATTATTGTTCCCGCAACTCCCTACTAATGGAACGGGATTCCTAGTGTAGTTTTTATTACCTAATTGTTACCTCCTTTTATAGGCGGTATTTCTGTAAAATAGGCGCTTTTTTTCCTTTATAAAAAGGATTAATAAATAAAGTGTCGAATGTAGGCGTAAAGAAGGGGGCATTAATATGCATGAGAATAGCGTTGAATATATGAAGGTTAATTTATTTATGACTTATGATGAAATATCAGAATACATATTGGTGATTTTTGACAAGCATGAATTAACTGTCAAGATATTATATTACAAAGGAAAAGATGACGAGATTACTACCATAGATGTAGAGAAATTTGATGTTGTAGAGAGTTTTACAGCTTCAAATATAGAAGATGCGGAGCTCAAGTATTTTATGTGGAATAATGTAAATGTAGCTGTTCCAATGATTTCAGAGTACTTAAATTCGAAATTACTAATCAAAACTGAATAGGGATAAAACCCGAACTGGGTAAATTTCAGGAAAAAAGGGTTTTCAATTAGTACGGGTTAAATGGCATGTGCTTTTTGTTGTTGAACATACCTTCAATTATTGTAAGTCCTCAAATTTTTCTAATAATTTTCTGATTATTGAACCTAAACTTTAAATCAAATCATAGGTATACACTTTATTTGTTAACTTTAAATGAAAAATGGTTGACGTAAAAATGCTATTACTTTATATTTACGTTAACTGTAAATTTTAATAGGTTAACACAAATAGGGGGAATAATAATGAATTGGGTTCAATTAGCTGAAGAAGTTCTCGAAGGAAAAATACTTACACATGAAGAAGCGTTAGCCATTGTCCATGCATCAGACGATGAATTGCTGCTATTAATGCAAGGGGCCTTCCTTATTCGGAAACACTATTACGGTAAAAAGGTAAAACTAAATATGATTATGAATGCTAAAAGTGGCTACTGTCCTGAAAATTGCGGCTATTGTTCACAATCATCAATTTCTACTGCACCAATTGAAAAATATCCGTTTATTACAAAAGAAGAAATTATTGCCGGAGCTAAAAAGGCATTTGAAAATCAGATTGGAACGTTTTGTATTGTTGCTAGTGGACGTGGACCGACACGTAAAGATGTAAAGGTTGTAAGTGAAGCGGTTCAGGAAATTAAAGAAAAATACGGATTAAAAGTATGTGCTTGTTTAGGGTTGCTAAAAGATGAACAGGCAGAACAATTAAAAACAGCTGGAGTCGACCGCTATAATCATAATTTGAATACATCTGAAAAGCATCACGATTATATTACAACTTCACATACATATAAAGATCGGGTCAACACGGTTGAAATTGCTAAAAAATATGGGATGTCACCTTGTTCGGGGGCCATTATTGGAATGCGTGAATCGAAACAGGATGTTGTCGATATTGCCTATGCACTTCATGCGCTGGATGCAGACTCCATTCCAATCAACTTTTTAAATGCGATTGATGGTACAAAGCTAGAAGGTACACAGGAGCTGGATCCCCGATATTGTTTAAAAGTTCTCGCCTTATTCCGCTACATTAATCCAACTAAGGAAATACGAATCGCTGGAGGACGTGAAATCAACTTAGGTTCGTTACAGCCACTTGGGTTGTATGCTGCAAATAGTATTTTTGTAGGGGATTATTTAACAACAGAAGGTCAAGAGGAAAATGCGGATTATGCATTAATCAGAGATTTAGGCTTTGAAATTGAAATTAATGAGAAGCAAACAGCACTTCAAATGTAGACTGTATACGAGAGTTCCTTCTACCTAATTAATTATAAAAAAGCAATACTAGTAAGCGTCAACTCAACATGCGAGTAGCTATTCCCAAGCATTCGTAGTAAACTGATATTGTACGGAGAGATTTGTATTTAAAACAAGTCTCTCTTTTTTATGAACGAAAAACAGTAGTAAGGATGAAAGCATGAGAAAAAAAACAGAACTACAAGTAGAAAGTAAAGCGATTAAGGATTTGACGAATGGCAATCCATTAATTTTAAAAGATACAGTTGTAATGCCGGAAGTATCGATTGAAGAAGGCAACCTTCTTCATTTGGTTGATAAAAGCGGCGGGTATATTGCAACTGGCTATTACGGTATTCAAAACAAGGGAATCGGCTGGGTGCTGACTCGTAAAGAAAAAGAGCAGATAGATGTGAAGTTCTTTACGAAAAAAATCCGTGAAGCTGCTGAAAAACGTGCAGACTTTTTTGCCTCTGAAGATACAACTGCATTCCGTGTGTTTAATGGCGAAGGTGACGGTATTGGCGGTTTGACAATTGATTTCTTTAACGGCTTTTACATGGTAAGCTGGTACAGTGAAGGGATTTATTCATTCCGTAATGATATATATGAAGCATTGAATGCGGCAGTGAATACACGCGGGATTTATGAAAAACTGCGCTTTGATACAAATGGTCAATATATTGATCAGGATGATTATGTATCAGGTGAAAAAGGTGAATTCCCGCTGATTGTTCAGGAAAACGGCATGAACTTTGCGGTTGATCTGAATGATGGGGCAATGACAGGAATTTTCCTTGATCAGCGTAATGTGCGTAAAGCATTACGTGACCGCTATTCAACAGATAAGACGGTACTGAATACATTCTCGTACACAGGTGCGTTTTCGGTTGCGTCAGCTTTAGGCGGAGCATCGGGTACGACTAGTGTCGATTTGGCAAAACGTAGCTTGCCTAAAACAATTGAGCAATTCAGTGTGAATGGAATTGACTATGAATCACAAGATATTAAAGTGATGAACGTATTTGACTACTTCAGCTATGCCGCAAGAAAAGGTCTGAAATTTGATGTCGTTGTACTGGATCCACCAAGCTTTGCTCGTACGAAAAAAATGACGTTCAGTACGTCAAAAGATTATCCGAAATTGCTCAAGGATGCGTTGACGATTACAAACAATGGTGGAGTAATTGTTGCATCAACGAACAATGCAAGCTTTAATATGAAAAAGTTCAAAACGTTCATAGACAAAGCGTTTAAAGATTTTGGGGCACGCTATAAAATTTTAGAAGAGCACCAGTTGCCGGAAGATTTCACTGTGCCGCATAACTTCCCGGAATTCAATTATTTAAAAGTAGTCATCATTCAAGTGATGAACTAATCGGAGTGATAAGATATGAAATACAATAAAACAACGATGCTGAAATTAATCAATGAGCATCGCGAACTGCATGACGAACTGAAAAAACTGAAATCGGAAATGGGACTGGAAAAAAACTTCGCCGTTAAAGCGCTGTACCATTCAGCTGTGGCTGAAGATGGCCCATATATGAAAGATTACCAGGACTTGGAACGTTTACGCTAATACAGACACCGCAACGATTGAATCCAATTGTTGCGGTGTATTTTTTTGAGCAAGACTATTAAATTAACTGTATATAATCATGATACAATACAGCTATAATATGTAAAATTGAGGGGAAGACTATTGAGTATTAGAGAACAAAGAAAACAACAGCGCAGGGAACAAATCATTCAGGCAGCAAAGTCTTTGATGTTAGATAGCGGAATTCAGCAAGTACAATTACAGGACGTTGCAAATGAAGTAGGGATTGGTATTGCGACATTTTATCGTTATTTTGCAAATAAAGAATTACTCGTTTTAGCAATCAATAATGATATAACTAGAGAAATGACAAATACGATCAAGCACATTGCAAATGAACATTTGACAGCTTATGAACAAATTGAACGGATCTTAACTTATTATATTGAGTTAATCGATGACCCGCAGCATCAGTTTGTTAAGTTTTTTAAAGCGTTCGAAGCATATAAACCGATTTCTGAAGAGACATACGAGTACAAGGAATTTGTAGATATTCGGAGAGAAATGGCCAATGTTTTGTATTCTATTGCAGAAAAAGGAAAGGAAGATGAATCAATACGACCAGGTATTGATATTCCGGAATATGTGTTTACTGTTGTACAAAATATAAGTTACTTTACTGTAGAATCCTATTTGACTGATCATGACCCTAATCTACCCGTGAAATTAGATCCCAAAAAGCAGTTAAAGCTGATTAAGGCGATGTTTTTACAATTCATAGCCACTAAAAATTGACGGACCGATCAAACATTGCTATTGTTAAATTAAGATAGTGATAGTTAACTATCATATTTTTAGGAGGATGATTTGGATGTCTCGATTAACAGGTAAAGTTGCAATTATTACAGGTGCAGCTCAAGGTATGGGTGCTGCCCATGCAAAGGCATTTGTAGAACAAGGTGCAAAAGTAGTTTTAACAGATTTAAATGAAGAAAAAGGGAATTCATTTGCTGCAGAATTAGGGGAAAATGCTATCTTCTTAAAACAAAACGTTACTTCAGAGGAAGATTGGACAACTGTTATTGCAAAAGCAGAAGAAGCATTTGGTCCTGTAAACGTATTAGTAAATAATGCTGGAATTTCAATGAATAAAAATATGCTGGAAATGTCTTTAGATGAATACATGAAAATCGTCAATATTAACCAAGTATCTGTATTCTTAGGTATGAAAGCAGTAGCGGCTTCAATGATGAAAGCTGGTGGCGGTTCAATCGTCAACATTTCGTCAATCAATGGCTTAGTTGGTGGTGCTGTAGGTTATACAGATACTAAATTTGCTGTTCGTGGTATGACGAAAGCAGCTGCGTTAAACTTGTCGCCAATGGGTATTCGTGTAAACTCAGTACACCCAGGTGTTATTGCAACACCAATGATTATGCAGGAAGATGCAAAAGCTGCGATCGAAGAATTTGCAAAGCATATCCCGCTGAAACGCGTATCGCAACCAGAAGAAGTATCCCAATTAGTAGTCTTCTTAGCATCGGACGAGTCAAGCTACTCAACAGGTGCAGAGTTTGTAGTGGATGGCGGTATAACAGCACAGTAAATTGAAAAACTGCACTCTAATTGTTACTTTTTACAGTTAGAGTGCAGTTTTTTATTTATTTTATTTTATTTTTTCGTTTTCTTAACTAACCATCTCTTATAGCTGTACATCGTTATCACTGCGAGCACAAGCACAATAAGCGTGATGACAATAACAAGAGTCCAAAATGAGCCATCGTCATCATCATCGGAATTTGTTTCATCCTTTAATGTATCGACTATTGAATCGACATCGTTGGCAATTTTTTCAGTTGTATCAGCTGCAGTATCCTCTTCCTTCTTTGTCTCCGCAGGCGCATTTACTGCAAATGAAAATGAACCTGATAATGGATGTCCATCCTCGCTAATACTATCCCATTCAACGGTATAAGTGTCATTTGGAAGAGGATCAAGCATAATTCCGGATAGGACCCCATCATTTACAGAAATAGAATGAATCTCTATCTCCTTACCATCACTTGCTATTACTTTAAATATACTTCCTTCTTCAATTTTTCCTTCATACGTTAAATCAATATTTTTAATATTTTCGTCAACAGTCTCACCTTCAGCAGGATTAGTTGATACTAAGTGTGTATGTGCGAATGCTCCCGGTACAAACAATAAAAAAGTAGCAACAAACGATAATAATAATTGTTTCCTCAATGAAAAAACTTCCTTTCGATATTCATTTAGCAGTTACCATAGCTGCAGAAAAGTTAAAACAAATCTGCTGTAAATGGAGTATTGAGTTTAGTATGGACAAAAAGATACGGAAATATTGAAAGGGAAAATATAAATGCAAAAACCATTACAAAATCAACAGAAAAATTTTAATTAAAAAAATAATTCGGAATCCGAAAAAAATATTTGTAAAATATATCGGAAAATTAAAATATTTGGTAAAATGGGGGAACTTGAGAAAAAAAGAGGTTCTTAGTAAATAGTGGGATGTTGTAATTTTGACAGTAAAGTTGATTGGAATGGAGGGGAGGCGAGTGTTCGTGCTGACGGTTTCACCTTTCGCACTGCTAAAACACTAGCTGACGGCTGGCGCCTTTCGCTACAAGCAAGCTTCCAGCGGGAATAGCGTGACGGCTGAGACTACAGGCTCAGGCCACGCCCGCGGAAAGCGTCCGACCCGGAATGGAAATCAACCCCACCATATGAAAAGGACTCAAAAGAGGGTGAAAGAATGAAGGTATTTATTAAATTAGGTTGGTTTTTTAAAGAGCGAAAATACCAATACACAGTCGGGCTTCTAATGCTTGTATTAGTTGCCATCCTGCAGCTCGTGCCGCCGAAAATTATCGGCTTCACTATCGATGAAATCGGTGCTCGTACATTAACGAAAGCAGGCTTGTTTAAATGGCTTGCCATTATCATCGGTGTAGCAATTGCCATGTACATACTGCGCTACTACTGGCGGCAAATGATTTTTGGATCGTCCAACCTGTTGGCGCGAACATTACGCGAAAAGCTCCATCGCCATTTTACACAAATGTCTCCGTCTTTTTATCAAAAAAATCGTGTCGGTGATTTAATGGCACATGCAACAAATGATATAAGTGCAGTGCAGCAAACAGCTGGCGGCGGGGTTTTAACATTATTTGACTCGCTTACAACAGGGGGCTTTGTCATTTTGGCAATGGCGATTACGATTGACTGGCGTCTGACATTAATTGCACTCATTCCGATGCCGCTAGTCGCCTTATCCACGAGCTATTACGGCAAGCTTCTGCATGAGCGTTTCCGTCATGCCCAAGCTGCGTTTTCCGATTTAAACGATAAAACACAGGAAAGTATCAGCGGGATGAAAGTACTGAAAACGTTTGGTCAGCAACAGGAGGATGTTGCGGATTTTACGAAACTTTCCGATGAAGTTGTGGAAAAAAATATGCGTGTAGCAAAAGTCGATTCATTATTTGACCCGACGATCAGTTTTGTAGTCGGGTTGAGTTTTATGCTAAGTCTTGGATTCGGGACGAAATTTATTTTGGAAGATGCAATGACTGTTGGCGATTTAGTTACTTTCACGACGTATTTAAGTATTCTGATCTGGCCGATGCTGGCAATTGGTATGCTGTTCAATATCGTCGAGCGAGGCAGTGTTTCATATGACCGGATCGAACGAATTTTAAATACCCCGATTGAAATTGATGACAAGATTGATGCTATTGAAGAATATCCTTCCGGGAATCTTCTATTCAACGTCACTTCATTTACATTCCCGGGAGATGCGGCACCGACATTAAACGATGTGCATTTTAAGCTGAAACGCGGCGAAACACTCGGAATTGTCGGTAAAACAGGTGCGGGGAAGACGTCGATTTTAAAGCTGCTGCTTCGTGAGTTTGAAGGATATGAAGGAACAATTCAATTTGGTGAACACAATATAAATGACTATAAGAAAAGTTCTCTCCGTCAGGCGATTGGTTATGTACCGCAAGATCATTTTTTATTCTCGGCAACACTTTATTCCAATATTGCCTTTGCCAATCCACGTGCAAGCATGGAGGAAGTTCGTGCAGCGGCAGCACTTGCGAATATTGATGAGGACATTATGAACTTTACAGATGGCTATGACACGATTGTCGGAGAACGGGGAGTTTCTCTTTCAGGCGGACAGAAACAGCGAATTTCCATCGCTAGGGCATTACTGATGAAACCTGAACTGCTCATATTGGATGATTCTTTATCTGCGGTTGATGCGCGCACAGAAGAAGCGATTTTACATGCATTAAAAGAAGAGCGGAAAAATGCGACAACGATTATTACATCACATCGTTTAAGCGCAATCCAACAGGCACATGTCATTATCGTTGTTGATGAAGGAACAATTATTGAAAAAGGTACCCATGAACAGTTAATGGCACTAGAAGGAAGCTATTATGAAATGTACCAGTTACAGCAACTAGAGCAGTTAGTGGAACAGGGGGGTGACCAAGATGGCGAATGAGACGATTTCAAGTAAAGAACAACGCCTCGTATTAAAGCGCCTCTTTACGTATTTAAAGCCACATAAAAAGATATTGGCCATTGCACTGTTTCTGCTTGTTTTAACCGTTCTTGGAGATATTATTGGTCCGTATTTGATTAAAGTGTATATCGACGACCATCTAATGATTGGCAATTTTGATATGACCCCAATCGTCACACTCGGTGTTGGGTACTTTATTATTCAATTGCTGAACGTTATTATCACATATTACCAAAATATTAAATTCCAGGAGCTAGCACTAAAAGTTATTCAGCAACTGCGAATTGATGTGTTTTCAAAAATTCACAGACTTGGTATGCGCTATTTTGATCAGGTTCCGGCCGGTTCAATCGTGTCCAGGGCAACAAATGATACGGAAGCAATTAAAGATATGTTCGTGTCGGTACTCATCAGCTTTGTACAGGCGGCGTTTTTAATTGTCGGTGTGTATTTTGCGATGTTTTTCCTAAATGCAAAGTTAGCATTTTACATGCTTCTTTTGCTGCCTGTTATTATGTACATCATTTGGCTATACCGCAAAATGAGTTCGGTTGTGTATATGCGCATGCGGGAAAAACTGAGTGAGCTTAATGCGAAACTTTCTGAAACATTATCAGGAATGAGCATCGTGCAGGCATTCCGTCAAGAACCTCGTTTCAATGACGAGTTTGACCGTGTCAATGAAGAGCATTTCCAGTCAATGATGGCCAATACGAAAATGAACAGTCTTCTGCTTCGTCCGATTATTGACTTAGTGTACTTTACAGCAATCGTTATTTTACTGTTTTACTTCGGATGGACATCATTTGAAACAGCGGTGGAAGTCGGGGTTGTTTACGCGTTCATAACTTATATGAACCGTTTCTTTGACCCGATTAATCAAGTAATGGAACGTCTCGCGCTGTTCCAGCAAGCGATTGTAGCGGCATCCCGTGTATTTGAGCTGATAGATAATGAAGAGCTCGAGCCAGCACAGCAAAACAAGCCGGTTCAAGTTTCAAAAGGCCATATCGAATTTAAAAGTGTGTCGTTTAGCTACGACGGCAAGCAAGACGTGCTGAAAAATATTTCGTTCACGGTCAACCCTGGAGAAACGGTTGCGTTAGTCGGGCATACCGGTAGCGGAAAGAGTTCAATTATCAATCTCCTAATGCGTTTCTATGAATTTAAGCGCGGTGAAATTTTAATTGACGGCCAGTCGATCAAAGATTACGAACAGCGGGAACTACGTGAAAAAATGGGGCTCGTGCTGCAAGACCCATTCCTGTTTTACGGAACGATCGATTCGAATATTCGACTGTATAATGAAAATCTCACATTACAGAAGGTGAAGGAAGCGGCAGAATTTGTGCAGGCAAATGATTTCATTGAATCGCTTCCGGATGGCTATGGAAGTCGTGTGACAGAGCGTGGTTCGACGTTTTCAAGCGGTCAGCGCCAACTGGTGGCGTTTGCGCGGACAATTGCGACAAACCCGAAAATCCTTGTACTCGATGAAGCAACGGCAGCGATCGATACCGAAACAGAAGTTGGCATTCAGCAGTCATTGGAAAAAATGCGCAAAGGCCGTACTACGATAGCGATCGCTCACAGACTTTCAACAATTCAGGATGCTGAGCAAATATTAGTATTGCATAAAGGTGAGATCGTTGAACGGGGTACACATCAGCAGCTCATCGCACAAAAAGGGTTATACCACAAAATGTACTTACTGCAAAATGGTATAGTGGAATAATAAAAAAGCGTTCTATTAAGCTACAATTATTTACTTCTCAAATATAGACATCTATAATGAGAGTATCAAAAATTAGAAGGTGCACCAATGTCAGAACTAAAGAAGGGCGTTATTTTAGCAATCGGCGCCTATTTAATGTGGGGGATCATTCCTCTGTACTGGAAGCAGCTGCAGCATGTCGGCAGTGTAGAAATTTTAGTGGGACGTGTAATTTGGTCCTTTGTATTCACCGTTCTGTTTGTGTTGCTGATCCGTCAGTACAAACAGATGATAGCAGATATAAAAATGCTATGGAAAAATAAGAAACAGTTTTTTTTACTGTTCGTAGCATCGGTTTTTGTTTCGCTCAATTGGGGAATTTTTATTTGGGCAGTAAACAATGGACATTTACTACAGACGAGTTTAGGTTATTATATTAACCCGCTTATATCCGTATTGTTCGGATTGATCTTTTTTAAAGAGAAAATTTCCCGGGCAACTGCGGTAGCCGTCATCATTGCGGCCATCGGGGTAGGGTATCAGGCGATATTAGGCGGTACGATTCCTTGGGTATCACTTGCGCTGGCGCTAACATTTGCTTTTTACGGTGTTATTAAAAAGCAGATACCGCTTGATGCGACACGCGGACTCGCAATCGAAACATTGTTTGTTTTACCGATTGCCGTTGGGATCTACTTCTATTTAATGAAAACGTCGGAAATTGCCTTTATGCAAGTGGACTTGAAAACCAATCTATTGTTAATGGGCGGCGGGATCGTAACGGCCTTGCCACTTGTCCTATTTGCAAAAAGTGCGCAAAAAATTCCACTTTATTTAATGGGCTTCATTCAATTTTTGGCACCGACGATCAGCTTAATGCTCGGAATTTTTTTATACAAGGAGCCTTTTACACTGACAGAATTCATCACTTTCGTATGTATTTGGCTGGCGGTATTCATCTTTTCGGCTTCAAAAGTGCTCGAAGCGAGAAAACATCATGCGACGTATAAAAAAGAGAATGAAGTTAAAGTTTAATCAAGCGTTCAAAATAAAAAACGACCGTTGCACTTGCAAATGGTCGTTTTTTAATTATCCAATTATCAATAACGAACGCCTATCATATTTCCTCCAATACGGAAGTAATAATATATCCTCCGACATTATCACCAGATACCTTGACATTCGTTGATTCAAGCGTATTGACAGCTGTCTTGTTATCGGTATAATGGACAAAATAAGTTGTATCATCCAATTTCATTTTATAAAATTGCTTCTCTCTAAGATAAGCAATATATTCCTCAAAAACGAAGTCGTGCTGCTTCATTATTACGCTATGGGGCAAGCCTATGTATCGGAAATGCCAAGGTTCATACTCAATCCCCGTAATGTCGACTTTGTGTTTAGGATAGCGTAGAATGTAGCCAAACTCCGCTGCGTGTTCTTCCATCCATTTTCCTTCTGCAACATTTTCCATTTTGCCGACAGTCGAACCAATATCAATCGATAAGCCCGTCTGATGTTCACTATAGCCGGCAGGCAGGGCATAATCGGCACCGATTTGTTCAAAAAGCTGTTTCTGAAGTTTTCCGCTGCGATAGGCACTATTGATTATGAAATGCTCGATTCCATCATCCGCTGCCGCATCGAATAATTGCTTAAGAGGTGCAATAGCCTGTTCTTCAAGAAAATACTCTGAATTGACGATTACATTTTTAGCTATATCATCTGGAATAGGGGCTAAATTGCCAGGTTCATTCTGTAATGCGATGTCCCGGTTAACAAGGACAAGATCCCCGTTTGAGACGGAGTACGATGCTAGTGAAAGCTGCTGAGGTAAGTCGGGAGCACCAACTTGTACAGTCGTAAAAAATTGAAAGCCAATAACGGCAAAAATAAGTATAAAAAGAATCTTTTTCATTAAATAACGCTCCTTCAATCTAAGCATAGCAAATAAAACGGAAAATTGAAGGATAAATTGTGGAGATATTCCGAAGAACTATGAAAATAAGATATAGCTCCTTTGAAATTATTTGTGTATGGAAAGACAAATAAAAATAGAAACCATCTCAAACATTAATGTTAGGAGAGGTTTCTATTCATTTCTACTTAAATGTTTTATAGCGATTGTTTTTTGGATAATGGCGAGAATTCATTCGCAGTACAAACATTTTGTTTATTTTCAACAATCATCCAAACTAACGTAATACTTGCGGCAATGATTACCATTAAAAATCCGTATAGGGGCGTATTGTCCAGTGACTGATAATGAACAATTAAACCGCCGACATATGAACCGAGGAAAATCCCGATATTGAAAGCTGAAATATTTAAAGCGGAAGCCATTGCAGTAGCCGCTGGTACATATTTTTCAGATAGCTGAACGGCATACAGTTGTAAGCCCGGCACATTCATAAACATAAACAGCCCCATTAATAATACCATTATGAGCCCAATTACTTTGGAGTCAAAAGAGAAGTATACACCAATTAACGTTAACGCTAGTCCAATAAAGAAGATGAATATCGCACGCAATGGATTAGTGTTTGCAAAATGGCCACCGATTGTATTTCCAATAGCGACACATATTCCGTATACAACTAATATTACGACAATAGCATGAGGGGAGTAGCCCATTTGATTTTCAAGAATAGGGGACACATATGTGTAGACAACGAATACGCCTCCGTAACCCATTGCTGTAATAAATAAAATTAACAGCATACGGAAATTGCTTAATACTTTTCCGATATCACCTAATGAGATCGGTTTACTTTTTGTTAAATTATTTGGTACAAGGAACGCATTGCTGATTAACCCAATTATGCCAATAACGACGATGAAAATAAATGATAGCCGCCAATCCGTTACTTGGCCAATGAATGTTCCTAAAGGTACTCCACTGACAGTTGCCAATGTTAATCCTGAAAACATAAAAGCAATGGCACTTGCCCGTTTGTTAGGTGCCACAACGTCAGCAGCAATAACCGCCGCTATCGACATAAATACACCGTGAGCAAATGCAGAAATAACTCGTCCAATTAATAGTAAAGTAAATGTAGGTGCTATCGCTACCCATAAATTACCGACGATAAAAAGTACCATTACGAGCAGCAGCACCTTTTTACGGTCAAGCTGGGATGTTAAAACGGTTAAAATTGGTGCTCCGATTGTAACGCCTAACGCATAGATTGATACTGTTAATCCTGCAGTACTTAAATTAATACCAAACTCATTTGTGATGAGCGGGAGCAATCCAACGCTAATAAATTCTGTTGAACCGATACCAAACGAACTGATTGCTAATGCAAGCAGTGTTAATCTGGCGTTTGGTGTTTTTGATGTAGACATATTAAAAATAACTCCTTTGATTTATTTTACAGGATATAGTATTATTCATACATACTATAAAAGCATGTACATTACTTTTGGTTACTTTTGATAATACTGGAGGTTTCAAAATGAAAAAAGTTTATAATATTGGTGTTGAAGCAACACTCGAAGTCATTGGGGGTAAATGGAAACCCGTCATTCTATGTCACCTCAATCACCATGGTCAAATCCGGACGAATGAATTTCGCCGGTTAATTCCGGGCATTTCACAGAAAATGCTGACATCCCAATTACGCGAGCTTGAGCAATGCGGTTTAATTAATCGTAAAGTGTACAACCAAGTACCGCCGAAAGTGGAATATTCCTTAACTCCATATGGACACGAGATGGAGCCAGTGCTCAACTTACTTTGCACGTGGGGCGAGAAACATATTGATAAATTAAAAGAGAATGGTGAAGAAGTTCTTCTTATGCAGCGTGATGATGATATTGCTGTGCAAAAACTATCTTAATGAAAATAATGAAAGCCTCAAGGTACTAAAAATCTTGAGGCTTTTCGTCTCTTCAAATCTTCAATTCAAATTAGAAATTAAAAACTTCCGGATCCGGACCGACACGTTTATCTAAATTCATTGCATTAATAATCTGCATTTCTTCATCAGTAAGACTAAAATCAAAAATGTCGGCATTTTGAGCCATACGCTCTTTACGAACGGATTTAGGAATCGTGATAACTCCATTTTGAATATCCCATCGTAAAATAACTTGTGAATTTGATTTCCCATACTTTTCGGCAATATTTGCAATCGTCGGATCATCTAGTAGACCGCCTTGCATTAATGGAGCCCAAGCCTCTAATTGAATATTGTGCTCTTTGCAAAATGCACGCAATGATTGTTGTTGTAAACGCGGGTGAAACTCAACTTGGTTAATGACTGGTGTTACCCGAGCGTTTTTCAATAAATCCTGCAAATGCGAAATATTGAAATTGCAAACACCGATTGCTCTGATTTTACCTTCTATATACAGTTCCTCTAAAGCACTCCAAGACTCGGCAAATTTATTTTTACCTGGCCAGTGGATTAAGTATAGATCCAAATAGTCCAGCCCTAATTTTTCCAGGCTCTCTTCGTAAGCTGAAACAGTTTCCTCATAATTTAATCCGGCATTCCAAACTTTAGATGTGATGAATAAGTCCTCTCTATTTAAACCGGTAGAGGCTAATGCTAATTTAATGCCCTCGCCAACACCCGCTTCGTTTCCGTAAATAGCGGCTGTATCAATGCTGCGGTAACCTAGCTCAATCGCATTTTTAACGATTTCTGCTGTTGTATCGTTTTCCACCTGAAAGACGCCAAGGCCCATTGCTGGCATTTCTACCTCATTATTTAATTTGATTGTATCCTGTAAACTAGTAATCATATATTGATCCTCCAATTGAATAAGTATTTCGTTGCTTTTTTATTATGGATCCACTTGAAAATTAAAAAAAGTACGCACTTTTTCGTTTCATAGCAACGTGAAGGTTCCTATTGAGTCAAATCAACCGATTGAAGAGAAAGTTTTTTAGGGAAATATTGTGGAGGGAAATAGGGGAGGGGAGGTGAATCACTTTTAATAGTAAAGAATTTTTGTTTTCTATCATATAAATACCTAATTAACCTTTAATAATGATAAGAAACAACTATTTAAATACTTCCAATATTAAAAATGATGAAGGGAAATTTTTATTATAAAATATACAAAAATACGCTAAATACATAAAAATAAAATTTTTTTAAATAATAAAATTACAGAATATTCTTGAATTAAGTTTTTCGGTCGTTTATTTCCGTTTTCTAATTGTAACAAACGAATCTTTGTGCTATCGTTGCTTATTGAATGGTATGTGAAAGTTTTTACAATCGGGTATGAAATTTTCGAAAAAATAATATTAAGTGATGGCAAAGGAGAGTTATTATGTCAGAAATGAATAATCAGCAGGTAGAAAAAGTGGCTGTTACACAAGAGCAATTGGATGTATTAGACCAGTTACTAAAGCCAGAGGTACAAGCTTCATTAACTACTTTAGTAGATAACTTACCAAAATTGGCTGAGATGACTACATTATTAACAAAAGCGTATGATTTCGCGACGAGTGTTGCTACAGACGAAACATTAAAAAATGATACAGTTGCTGCTGTAACAGAAATGGCTAGTCCAGTTGTCGGGACTGCTAAATCATTGGCACAAACAGCAATCGAAGCGAAAGACCGTGCTGAAGTCAGCAATGAAACAGTAGGCGTATTCGGTTTATTAAAAATGTTAAAAGACCCACAAGTTCAAGGGGCATTACGTTTTGCTAATGCATTTTTACAAGTAGCATCTGAACGTAAACAAATGAAATAATTTGTACAATCTAATCTTATTGGAGGATTTTTAATATGGTAACTAAAGAAATCGTTATTTTAGGTGCTGGATTTGCTGGTGTATTAGCAGCACAAACAGCTCGTAAATTTTTAAATAAAGATGAAGCGCGTATTACAGTTGTAAACCAATTCCCTACACATCAAATCATTACTGAATTACACCGTTTAGCTGGCGGCACAATTTCTGAAGGTGCTGTATCATTACCACTTGAGAAGATTTTCAAAGGTTTTGACATCAACTTGGAAATCGCAAAAGTAAACAGCTTTGACGTAGAAAGCAAAAATGTCTCACTTTCAAACGGCAAAACTTTACAATATGATACATTAGTTGTTGCTTTAGGCAGCCAAACTGGTTTCTTCGGAATCCCTGGCTTAGAGGAAAACTCTTTCGTATTAAAATCAGTTGATGAAGCTAATGCAATTCGCGAGCATATCGAAGCACGCATTAAAGCATATGCAACAACAAAAGACGAGGCGGATGCTACAATCGTTATCGGCGGTGGCGGTTTAACAGGTGTTGAGCTTGTTGGTGAAATCGTAGACCACTTCCCTAAAGTTGCTGCAAAATACGGTGTTAAATTTGAAGATCTTAAAATCAAACTAGTTGAAGCAGGTCCAAAAATCTTACCGGTATTCCCAGAAAACTTAATCGATCGTGCAACAGAGTCTTTATCGAAACGTGGAGTAGAATTCATTACATCAACACCTGTTACTGGCGTTGAAGGCAATGTTATTCAATTAAAAGACCGTGAACCAATCGTTGCAAACACATTAGTATGGACAGGTGGAGTTGCTCCACTTCCATTAGTAGCTGAATCAGGGTTAGCTGCAGATCGCGGTAAAGCAACTATCAATGACTTCTTACAATCTACTTCACATCCTGAAGTATTTGTTATTGGCGATGCATCAGCACATATTCCAAACCCAGGTGACCGCCCAACTTATGCGCCAACTGCTCAAGTAGCATGGCAGCAAGGTGAAACTGCAGGTTACAACATTTTTGCACAAATTAAAGGTGCTGACCTGAAAGAATTCAAATTTACTAACTCAGGTACTTTAGGTTCTTTAGGCCGCAAAGACGGTATTGCTACAGTTGGGGCAAACAATACTCAATTAGTAGGTTTACCAGCATCATTAATGAAAGAAGCTTCAAATATCCGCTATATGACTCATATTAAAGGGTTATTTGGCCTAGCATATTAATTAGTTAAGACATACCCGAAAGTCACTTTCTTTCGGGTATGTCTTTTTATTTTTGCAAAAAACAACAAATTTTAACAAATAACTATTATAATGGGAGTAAATGTCGAGAAAGAGGTGTAAAGATGAAAGATTTTGATACATCAAATTCTTTGTTTATTTTAAATGAACAGCAGCTCGAACAATTTAAACAGCTTGAACATTACGACTACTTTTTCCATTTAATCCGCCATGACTTTGCACATTTATCTTTCGCAAAATACAATGTAAGCGATGTTTGGGTTTACTTTTATTTTGAAGAAGAGCCGGTCATCAATTCAGAGCATGCGCTCATTTTTCTGCTCCGTAATTTTATATTGAATGAAGTACTTATCAGTTCAAAATTTAAACGACTGAAAAAAGCAACAGTCGGGTCATTTACTAAAGCATTAATGGCTTCGGTAATGACCGTCAATCTATTTTTGGATTATTTGCGTGAAGTACTCGAAACATTACCAAAAGAACAATATGATCTATATATGAAGTTTGAAAACAGCTCGAAGCAATTATTTAATGACCGCTTCTATGAATACGAACATTACCCCAAAAAACTCGTCCAAATCGAAACAACAATTATAAAAAGTTTGCGTAATTACTTGGCAGACAACGATACGAAATATGCGGACAGTAAACATAAAGTCATTCGTTTTATGGACAAATTTTCAATTATTAAACGAGAGCTGTACGAACCGTTATATTTGAAAAAGTAGGAGGTGGATATAACGATGGGGATGCAACTTAAGTCATTGCAGCTTGACCATTATCGTTCACAAACGTTTTCATCAATCGATGCACATTATAAGGCATATATAGAGATGTTAGAATCATTAGTAGCAGAGGGAAATATCGAAAAGGTGAACGCCTTTCTTCGATTTGATAGTGAGCCTTTTATTTTAGCTAATAGCAATATGGAGATTTTGCAATTGTTATTGGACACAGAACAGCATTTCAAACAAAATCTAAAAGGGTGTTTAGCAAGCCTCTATTTGGTCATTGGACATTGCTATTATTTCAGTATTGATTTTGAACAGGCAAAGAAATACTACCGAATTGCGAGCAGTTACGCATTGGAAGATGAAGATTTTTCATTGCTGTCACTTGCGATGAATAATTATTACGCAACACAAATGGATGAATTACCAAAAGAATTTTTTTGGGATATTAGCAAAATTCCAGCTGTTTTTTTAAAAATGGGGAACCCGGAAGATGAAAAGTTCATGCTCGTCCGTTTTATAACTCATATTGAACTGTCCCTACAGATTGGGAAAGTGGAGTATGCGAAAAAGTTATTTAATGACTATTTTGAAGAGTATCCGTTCGAAAAGTTTTCCCGTATAGATTTGCATGTCCGTGTACTAAGAGGGAAAATTCTTTTTGAAAATGGCCGATATGAATGTGCAATAGAAGTGCTCCATGAGGTGCTCCTTCTGTGTATGAAAGCTAATAGCCATAAGGATTTAGTCCAGGAATGTTATAAATTTATTACCCAATCATATAAGCTGATAAATGAAGAAACACTTCTGAAAAAGATGGAGCAATACCAAGCGCGTTTTTACCGCAAAATTGAAACAGATAAACGCTATATGGAAAAATATATTAAAACGTCAACAACCCACGAATTTGAATTGGATAAAAGTTTTATATCCCCATTACAGCAGTTTCAGCTCGCGGGTACATATCTATTAAAATCGACAAAAGATACGGGGTATACGCTCGTGCTAGTTGATTGTAAAGTGGTGGAGAATGAAAAAGAGAAGTTAAATGAAATAATCCATTTAATCAATGAAGAAATGATGAAAGAGATGAAAGAGGTCATCATTACGAGTACGCGCCTTGATGAATCAACAATCGGCTACATTATTCAGCTATCAGAAGAATGTACCGATACATTGTGTGCAAAGGTTTTCTATAAAATCCGTGAACATTATCCGAAAAGCGAAAGCTTGCTGGAGGCCATCTATTTTGCATCGGTAAATAATAAAGAAAACAAATTACCGAGCTACCAAAAATGCCTTGATTTAGCATATGCGTATATTTATTATGAAATTTACAAATAAGATTTAACTGTAAAATACGAAATATTCCAAAAATTACTTTCGTATTTGAATGACTACCTTTAAAATAAGAGTAGTACATCAAGGAGGTAATGCCATGTTAGTGAAACAAAGATATGTAAAGAAAAAAGATGTAAGTTATGTGAAAGAGACGGATCCTATCAAAGACGTACTCGGTCAGTTAAATGACAACGGCTACAGATGCATCCCGGTATTAGATGAGGCGGGTGAAAAATTCGTCGGAAATATTTATAAAGTAGAAGTACTCGAATATAAATTAAAAGAAGGCGACATGAAAGCCCAGGTTAAAGCACTTACTGAAGAACCGGATGCATTCGTCCACGAAAACAGTTCGTTTTTTGAAGTATTCCATTCAATTAAACAATTGCCATATTTGGCCGTTGTTGATACGAAAGGGAACTTTGCCGGCATTTTACCTCATTCGAAAGTATTTGAGCTGCTGGAAGAGGCGTGGGGCTACCGTACAGGAAGCTGTGCCATTACAATTGCATTGCCGGACACGGACGGGATTTTAATTAGAGTTCTGACTGCGGTTAAAAAGGTGTGGCCACTGCATTGTGTGTTCTCTCTTGATGATGATACGACTTATTTGCGTCGAGTGATTATTACTCTGGCAAAAGGTGCGAAACAATCGACAGTGGACGAGCTGGAGGCAGCCATCTTAAAACAAGGTGCCCGCATTATTGATTTGGAAGTATTTGATAAAGAAAATTTTTAGTTATAAAGCGATTTGTTCATTAGAACGAATCGCTTTTTTTACTGCGATAAAATAATAGTAATACTAAATGTTTTGTAACTTTATATCAATAGTTAATGCATGTCTATACTGTCTGTTTTCTGCAAACGGATTCGAAGCTATAATCAATTTTCCGTTGTCAAAACATAGCGTTTGTTCCTCCTTTGCAACTACCTCGAAAAAATCTACTAAATAGTATTTAAATCCATCTACCTCTTTATAGCACCAAACTTCATCGGCTTTTAGGGGATTAAGTCCAATCTCATTTAGAAATTTTTCTACAAACTTATTTAGCATAATCTTTTCCGCATAAAACACGCAATCCATGCAATCGCAATGGCTGGTAGATCCAACTGGTGGTCTATTTTTATAAAGTTGTTCGTTGAGTTGTTTAACGTCCAAAGAGCACTCACTTCTTTCTCCAAGCAAGATGGATTGTTTAATTTAAATGATAGTTTATAGGGAAACAAATCTCAATGAGTCAGTTGATTTGATTGTGTACTAATACAGGAATCGAAAAAAATAAGAGGGTTTTGCCAATTTATATCGAAATGTATATAATAAGGGGATTTGCTGAAAGGAGAACTATAATGTTTATCCATATAAATGAGGAAAAAATAGATTTTACTAAAGTAGAGATAATTGTACTAGAACAGGGGATTGCTGACTTATATGAGAGTTTTGATAAAAAAACGCTTGGCGAACTGGCGAAACAAAAGAAATATGAGCATTTAAAAGACTTTGTTAACGAGCATACACACTTAAAGGATATGCCGGCGGGTGCAGCAATAAAAGCGCTAAAAAAAGAAGGGAATCATTTTTACAGGCGGTTTTTGAATAACTACGGTGATCTAATATACTCTCGTTTTGTCGTCAGCGGTGATGAGGATTTGTTGAAACAACGTGGTGTTTATACGATTATTGCAAATAATGAACTGAAATTTTGCGGTGTATGTGCAAGAACATTTAAAGAGCGCTTTAATCAGCATATTGGTAATATATATGCAAAAGGTTGCTATCGGGATGGAACGTCTACCCATTGCCATGTGAACGCAAAAATAACACAGCTTTTGCCGGCAAGCGATGTGCATTTTGCAATCTATCCGATGGAGAACGAAAAAGCGATGAATAAACTGAAGAATGCGATTGTGAAACGTTTCGAACCTGAATGGAATTTACGGTCCAACAGAGAAGTTATCGAATTAACATCATCATTATAAATACTTCTGTCTAAATCTTGTTAGATAAAGGCAGAATTTTTCATTTACTACATTTTTCCGGTTTCATTTTCGACAAAAAGTGGGAATAGTAAGTGAAAAAAGTAGGTGATGATCATGCAGGCAGCATTAAAACATTACAGGCAAACACACAGCGAATATAAATGGCTGCATTTTTTGGCAGCTGTCGTATTAGTATTTACATCCGTATTCTGGTTCGTACTTCCATACTTCATGATTAATTACGGAAAATATACGACAAATGTATTCCAGCAATCTTTGTTGTTGATTGCCTTGTATACGGTACCTTCCATCATTGTAACATTGCATTGCTGGTTTATTAACTTTAAAGCAGCACTTGAATGGAAAAAAAGCTATCCTAAGGAATGTGTATGGCGCTGGTCGCTAAAATTCCAACTCATTACTATTTCAATAGTGGTCTTGTTTACCTCGGTTATTTATTCCAGTCTTTTTATTATTGATATGATTCGATAAAAAAATCATCCTTCCTTTCTCAAATGTGCTAAAGTGCCTTTCCATGTATAAAGAAGAAGCTTTTATTATCAAATACTAATAACGTGGCACTTTCGCACATTTATCTTTCATATTATCCACAAAACACTGACAAAAAATATTCATTTAAAAAAGCAAGTAAAGTATGGGGAAATTTGGTACGATGAAGCTATCAATGTTAAGGAGGATGAAGCAGCATGAATACAGATTTAAATATCCTTTTAGCGTTCGGTGCCGGGTTTTTAAGTTTTATTTCACCATGTACGCTACCGCTCTATCCTGCATTTTTATCCTACATAACCGGGATGACACTCGATGAGCTGAAAACCGAAAAAGGGATGATGCAAAAACGCGCAATTTTACATACTTTATTTTTCCTGCTTGGATTTTCGATTATATTTATCGCTATCGGGTTTGGAACATCATTAGCGAAAGATTTCTTTTTCCAGTACCAGGATTTGCTGCGTCAAGTCGGCGCTATTTTAATTGTTGCATTCGGATTAATGATTGTCGGTCTTCTGCAGATTGACTTTTTAATGAAAGACCGGAAGTTTCAGTTCAAAAACCGACCATCCGGTTATTTCGGTTCGGTACTGATCGGTCTTGCCTTTGCAGCGGGATGGACACCTTGTACAGGTCCAATACTGGCAGCGATTATTACGCTTGGCGGAACGAATCCCGATTCGGCAATGTGGTATATGGTCGCATACTACTTAGGCTTTGCGATCCCATTCTTTACATTGTCATTCTTCATTTCACGTATGAACTGGATTCGCACACATAGCCAAAAAATTATAGTAGTTGGCGGCTATATTATGATCGCGGTCGGCATTTTACTATTCTTTGACGGATTGACTTACATTATTAATATTCTCTTGCCGATTTTCGATGGTTTTAAAGGATTCTAACAGTTCCCTGCTTTTAAAGACCGTGCTATACTAAGGGGAGAAACATAAGTGAAAAAGTGTGCATGATCCATTATATTATCTTGTTTACACGATAATTTTTCTTACGTTCATGCAAGAGGAGGAATATGATGTTCGACAGTATACCTTCTCACTATTTATTAATTGGTTCGACGATTATGGCAGTCATAATGGGATCTTTCGTAATGTTCATTAGACTGCGTGCACAAAAAAAGCCGGTATCTACGAAAAAAATACTCATTCCGCCTTTTGCGATGTCAACAGGCGCGCTGATGTTTATTTTTGAGGAGTTTCGTGTAGCGCCAATTCAAATAGTAGAAGCGGCCGCACTAGGCTTGTTATTTTCATCTGTATTAATCTTAACGTCGAAGTTCGAAGTGCGAGACGGCGCAATTTATATGAAGCAATCTAAAGCATTTCCATTCATATTAGTGGGATTATTAGTACTACGTATTATTTTAAAATTAATATTTGCCGATACATTCGATGTCGGTGAACTTGCCGGTATGTTCTTCATCTTGGCGTTCTCGATGATTTTGCCGTGGCGAATCGGTATGCTTATTAAATATAAGAAGCTTAAAAAATCGCATATTGTCGCATAGAAAAGACTGCCTTTAAAAGTTTTATGCTTTTAAAGACAGTCTTTTTTCGTCTATGCCTCAAATAAATGGTCATAATTCGTCGTATCAATTTTCATTTCATCGAGTTTTTTACGTAAAAACTTATGGTCGCGCTTTGGCGAAGCGATAATATAGCCACGAATAATTAAGTCTAAGTCAATTTTCGAGGCACGCTCATTCAGTGCAATTTCACCGATTTTACCCGCAATCTTTTCTTTGGCAACTTGGCGGAATAGCTCTGGTACAGGACTGACAAGCTCGGTAAGTAATTGTTTTTCATCTTCACCCCAAAGATGAATCGTTTTATCTAAGTATATGTTTTGCCAATCTAGATCCGATTTTCCGTCCTGTTTCGGCAGGGCCTTCAAAAACTTGCGGAACATAAAAAAGCCGCCAATCCCCATAAGCGAAATCAATACTACAACCCAAAATAAAATAAACCATAAAAACCAGCCATCTAAGCCCACAATGTTCACCTCATTACTAAATATTGTTGATTAAATTCCCTCTACTAAACTACTGGTGATAAACCTCATTATTGTCTATTATATAAGGTTTTGTAAAATTTTTCATCGTCATTGTCCCTTTTTTCGGTAAATCATGACATATATAGGGCAAGGAGGTGATAAACATGAACGAATTCGGATTTTTATCTGCTACATTGACAGTATTTTATCAGACAGGCCTTGATGAATTTAATGAGCCGATTATTAAAAGTTCCACATTCCGTAACTTGGAAAGAAATGCGACAGCTCAGCAGCTATACACTGTTGCAACAACAATCGTCGGCTTAACAGATTACAATTATATTGAATCTGTGAAAACGCAAAAAGACAGTATTACCGCTTAATTAACAATATCCTTGAATTGGAGGTGATCCCATGGCACAAGTTTTACAATTAACATTTGCCAACATTGCAGGGAATACGATGACGATCAATATTAATGATCCGAAGCCGAATTTAACGGAGGCTGAAGTGAATGCTGCGATGCAAACAATTATTGATCAGGCAGTGTTTTCAAAGGACGGATTTTTGTACAATGTGAAAAAATCAGCTCGCATCGTTGAGCGTAATGTTACAGCAATCGAACTGAACAGCTAATAGCAAGGCCGGTGAAGTGTGATGCTTTGCCGGCCTTTTCAAATGAAAAAAGGAGGGATTTTAATGGACCAGTGGATAGCGATTCTTCAGGAAGTAACATTTCCGATCTTTATATCTTTTTATTTACTGTATCGGATTGAAACAAAACTTGAAGCGATTCATACAGCACTTGTATCATTACATCATCCTGCAGATAGAGCATAAAAAACTCTTCACAATGTTGACACACATCCTTTCTTCCAATAACTATTGAGAATATACTAAATATTGGGTAAGATGAGAGTAATGTTCAAAGAGTGGAGAGAGAGAAATGAAAACGAAAAAAATTGTATTCGCATTTATGCTCTTGGCAGCGACAGTTCTCACAGCATGCAGCAATTATCAGTTTAAACCGACAATTAACTTTGAAATCAGTGGGTTTACAATGACCGATCACCGTAACAATGAAGTAACACGGGAAAGCCTAAAAGGGGAACCGTGGCTGGCAATGTTCATCTTCACAAGCTGTACAACCATTTGCTCGCCAATGACGATGAATATGACCCGGGTGCAGGACCACCTTGAAAAAAAGGGGCTGGAAGATTATAAAATTGTCGCGTTTTCAGTAGATCCGGACTACGATACACCAGAGCGTTTGATGGAATATTTATCGCGCCATACACCAGTTGATGAATCAAAATGGCATATGCTGACAGGGTACGATCAAAAATTTATTGAACAATTTGGTAGAAACTCATTTAAAACGCATGTAAAAGCAATTGAAGGGAATGACCAAGTTATCCACGCCGATACATTTTTTCTAGTGGATGAAAAAGGAATCGCCGTGAAAAACTATTCAGGGTATGGCACGGGAGAGGATGGTGTTCCATATGAAACGATTGCGAGTGATATGGAAGCACTCATTGAAGAACGTCTAAAATAATAGTGAAATGTAAGATTAACTTGCGAAAAAAGTGTAGCTGCTTTTTAAGCAAGTTTTTTGTTAAGTGAAGGATTTTCTAATAAAAATTAAAATGTGCTAATAAACCTGGAAATTTTCTAATAAGTTGCAGATCTTCTAATAAAGGAGCGAAGTCATGGGGAACTGATAACAGTACTAAAAGAAACACCATACAGGCTTGGAATTGGCTTAGGTGTATATGATATTCATAGCCCCCGTATTCCGACTGTGGAAGAAATGGCAGCCAGTAATCGCACAAGAACAATTTTGGATCAATCCCGATTGTGGCCTGAAAACTCGTACGGAACAAGAGACCATTGCATCATTGAAAAATATGGTGGCCGCAAAAGAGCGACTAAAACAGTTGAATTAATGAAGGGGTGGTTACTACTATGAGTCGAATGAAAAGAAATTACAACCCCGTGTTTTTGACAGCTATAATGAATGGCTTTACAGGAAGTTATACAAAAAGCCTTAAAGAGTTACGTGATGAGTTAATGGCGACATACCCAGCGGATGCTAAGGAGATTCAAAAAGCATATTATTTTATGGGCTATTTGTAATCGTGATATCGAATTAAAAAGTTCCTTTAAATTTCTCTGGCTTTACGACATAGCCTTCAATAATAAAACCGCAATCGGTACAAATAATGTATTCGATATTGCATCCTAAACTTAATTTATTCACAGGTGACATAACACTGTACCCGCTATGTTTTCCTCTACCTAATTCCGTGCTGCGACATTTTGGGCATTCTTTAACGTTAGTCATCTCCATCACCCTTTCAATAATAATTAATCCGCCACAATGTCAGGTTCCGGTAGCGTTTCATCCTTCTTTTCCTGTAAACGATTCGTATATTTTTGCACAATTACGTTGATGTAAAAAAACATCCCCATGACAATTCCGGAAAATACCCAACTTGCTACTCGTTTATAAATCAGCATATCCCCATAGCTGTCAATTCCGTATTTCCGTAGCAGAAAGACCGTAATTACTGCCATAACAAGTCCTCGAATAATGAAAACAATCTGGATCAGCTGAAACCATCGAAAAATTCCTTTTTGAAAGAACAAAGCTTTGCTGTCCTTTCGTGCATAGCCTTGCAAATATGCAAAATCGATTGCAACATACAAAGGAAAAGGCTTTTTTATAATAAATAAAATTACATAGAGAAACGTGTAAAAAAGTCCTAAATAAACATTATTCCAAATCATTTGCTCCGCCGAACCGGACAATAAATCTACCGTAGTACCTATAAGCATCGATCCTAAAATAAACAAGCCCGTCACATTAAACTGCCGATCTTTTGCAAAGCGGTAAACAGTATAAATTATCCCGGGAACAGTGGACAGCAGCATCGCGGCATAGTCACCAAAAGGCTCTCGGCCAAACTTCCATATTGCATAGGGTAAAGCTGCATAAAACAGTAGTTCTAGAAAGATAAGATATTTATTCGACTGTGAATTATTCGCCATGAAAGCCTCCATTATCGTAAAAAAAGTATTTGCTTTTTATATTACTGAAGATTATCCGACACTATATTTTATAGAAATAAAACATAAAAAAAGCAACCAAGCAAATGAAAGACACTTAAAATCAGCTTGCAATATCTCCTTTCTATATAATGTAATATAATGTATATTATTCTACGTATTACCATGAGTAAAGTTTCAATATTTTAATTTAATAGAGGGGTAGAGGTAAAAGGTTTGAGGGTACAAAAAGTAAGTAGGTGCTAAAATACTATTAGCTTTTTAAAATATTTATGTTACAATAACATTCAAATAAAATAATTTCCTTCGGGGTCGGGTGAAATTCCCAATCGACGGTGATGAGTTTATCTCTAAGCCCGTGAGCCACTTTTTGTGTGCAGGATTTTGGTGCAAATCCAAAGCCGACAGTTATAGTCTGGATGGGAGAAGGAATGGCAACGCATTTTAAAAATTTGATTTTAAATGTGATTTTTTGCTATACACTTTTCCTGTCGCGCCTTTGTGACGGGATTTTTTATTTTATTGAAAAAAATAATTTCCTTCGGGGTCGGGTGAAATTCCCAATCGACGGTGATGAGTTTATCTCTAAGCCCGTGAGCCACTTTTGTGTGCAGGATTTGGTGCAAATCCAAAGCCGACAGTTATAGTCTGGATGGGAGAAGGAAGCAATGTCAGCAGTTTTTTGAAAATTAACTTCGAAAAGCTTATTTGATGATGCTCAATTTTCCTCTCATCGAACTCCGAATTCAATCGGGGTTCTTTTTTATTTTAAAAAGAGGTGAGCAGGATGTTTACAGGAATAATTGAAGAACTTGGGACAGTTGAAACAATCAGCCAGTCCACACAAGCGATGGAACTAGCCATTCGCGCAAACAAAATTCTAGAGGATGTTCAACTCGGGGAAAGCATTGCCGTTAACGGTGTCTGTCTGACAGTGAAACAATTCTCGCCATCCGTATTTTTAGCGGATGTTATGCCAGAAACCGTCAAAGCAACGAGCCTCCAGCAATTAGCGGCAGGTATGCCTGTCAATCTGGAACGGGCCATGTCGGCGAATGGTCGATTCGGCGGACATATTGTTTCGGGCCATGTTGATGGAATTGCAACAATTCAACGTAAAAGACCCGTCGCCAATGCAGTTTATATTGATCTGGCGATGGAAAAGCATTTGATTGCTGAATGTATTCAGAAAGGCTCAATTACAGTGGACGGCACGAGTTTAACAATTTTTGATGTGACCGACACATTCATTACCATTTCCTTAATCCCTCATACGTATGAACAGACTGTAATAGGCTATAAAAAGCCGGGAGATGTTGTGAACATTGAAACAGATCTAATCGGTAAATATGTAAAAAGACATTTACAAAATCAAACGGAAAGTACAATTACAATGGACTTTTTGCAACGTACAGGATTTTAAAGGAGTGGTGACAAAATGAATACAATTGAAGAAGCAATTCATGCATTAAAAAACGGCGAGATTATTATTGTGTCTGATGACGAGAACCGTGAAAATGAAGGGGATTTTCTAGTTTTAGGAGAATTCGCTACACCGGAAAATATTAATTTCATGGCGCTTTATGGAAGAGGGTTAATTTGTACACCAATTTCATCTGCAATTGCAGAAAAGCTTTCCCTTCATCCAATGGTGCAAAGCAATACCGATACATATCAAACAGCTTTTACGATTAGTATCGATCATATCCATACAACAACAGGTATAAGTGCATTTGAGCGTTCTAAAACGATGTTAGCATTACTGGATCCTGCAACAAAACCGGAGCATTTTCATCGTCCAGGTCATGTGTTCCCGCTCATTGCAAAACAGGGAGGCGTGTTGGAGCGTCGCGGGCATACGGAAGCAGGCGTCGATCTGGCGAAGCTATGCGGTTCGAATGAAGTCGCAGTTATCTGTGAAATTATGAACGAAAATGGTTCAATGGCCCGCATGCCGCAGCTTGAAAAGATAGCACAAAAACATAACCTGAAATTTATTACAATCGAAGACTTAGTTCAATATATAAAATTAACTACCGTATTGGTATAAAAAGGAGCAATTAAAATGGGAAAAACATTTGAAGCACAATTAGTCGGAACAGATTTAAAAATCGGAATTGTCGTAGGGCGTTTCAATGAATTTATTAATGATAAATTATTAAGTGGTGCAATTGACGGCTTAAAACGTCATGGTGTTGACGAAGCAAACATTGATACAGCATGGGTTCCAGGTGCTTTTGAAGTACCGTTTGTAGCGAAAAAAATGGCTGAAACAAATAATTATGATGCAGTTATCGGTTTAGGTACGGTCATTCGCGGGTCTACAACACATTATGATTATGTATGTAACGAAGCAGCAAAGGGAATTGCAAAAGCGGGCTTGGATACAGGGGTTCCGGTAATTTTCGGTATTGTTACAACTGAAAATATCGAACAGGCAATTGAACGTGCTGGTACGAAAGCAGGCAATAAAGGCTACGACAGCGCAATGTCTGCAATTGAAATGGCAAACTTAAACAAAATGTTTTAATTAATATTAGTACACGCCACTCCAAAATTTTGGGGTGGTTTTTTCTTGCTTTCAATAACAAGTTTACAAATTATTTCCTGTAGATTACTATTACGTTATACGATATATCGCGTTTCCTATTCCTTATTTTTTATTTACAAACATTCCCTTCTATTCTATTGTTAGGTAAGACTTATAAGGAGGGAGAGCGATGGCAGAAAGAGTACGCAGAATAAGACCCGGGCAGTATTGGCGTATCAAGGAACATGAAAGCTGGTTTTCAGATATGTCCGAGCGAGGGTTGCATTTTTATGAGATCGGCACATATTTTGCCAAGTTTAAAAAAGGTGATCGCAAACGAATGGATTACCGGCTGGAACTGGCAAAAAGTAAATATATATCGAATGAAAAAATTCGGTTATACGAAGAAAGCGGCTGGGAATACATTGCGAGTGACCGCAATTTTCATGTATTTGCAGCACCGACTGAACGTAAAGCAAATGAACCTCCAATAGATCGAGAAGAGCAAATCTCAATAGCAAAAAAAGATTTTAATAAAGCATTATTTAATTTTATAGTTAATTTAATTGCAATTATTGTAATCTCTACGGTCTTCGTCAAAACTATTGAAAACGGAAATATTACTGTTTTGCAACTGATGGATGGATATATACTTGCCCCGTTGTTAGTATTATTTGTTAATTTTATACAAATAATTCCGATAGGTAAAAGTTTATTTGGAATGAATCGTTTGCGGAATGAACTCAAGGCTGGGCTACTAGACAATCAACAAAAACCATGGGAAAACTTTTACTGGTCAAGTATAGTCTTCAGTTTATTATTATTTGTAATTACATTAACTATTGTGTTTATACCGATTTTCCAAATTTGGAGTATGAAAACAAGCCCTTTACCAGAAGAAGATACAGGGCTGCCAATTGTCCGTCTTGCTTCAATTGAAAATCAGCCGCATCTTAAAAGTAAGCCATTTTACTTCGAAGGAGAGGATTTGGGAAGCACCTACTCATCACAGTGGAATATTTTTGCTTCTGTACAATATGATTCAACAGAAATGGGTGTTATTCAGGAAGGGGAATGGTACGATCCAAATCATGCATATCAACCATCAATCTCATCGGAAGTTTATAAGCTGCGGTTCCATTCCCATGTTAGCTCATTAGTTAATGAGTTAATAATCAAGCATACATATGAAAGTGAACCTGCAAGTTTTAAAGAAAGAAAACACACAGCTTTTGATCGTCTGCTGATTAGGGATAATTCTTTTCAAAAGGATTTCCTATTTGTAAAGGATCGGTCCGTGATGTATATCAATTATACGGGTCAGGTTGAAGATGATGTAATCATAGAGAAAGCTGCTGAGAAAATGGCATTGCTTGCTGACGATTGAAGGAGTCGCTAGTAATATTCTAATAAACATTTAAATCATCTAATAGCGATTTGACATCTTCTAATAAGTTGCCGATTTTCTAATATATAAGGCAGTTGTTCTAATAACGCTCTGAAATAAACATTCGGAAAATGCTAATAAACCCTTGAATTTTTCTAATAAGTACAAAATTCTTCCAATGAAATCAGTCACCGGTCATATCATCAGAATTCATACAAGTAACGCCACAATCCATTAAACTAAAAAATTCCGCTAGCTTCATTTCGATGAACATGTTACCATATTTAAAAATTCAGAAAATGAGGGTGAGTAAATGGAGAATCTTGTGTTCTTTATCATCGCGTGTGTTCTTCTGATTGTATTGCCGGGTCCTGATACAGCGATCGTTACGAAAAATACAATAGTTAATGGACAAAAGGGCGGATTTCAAACAATGGTCGGCTCTTGCGCGGGATTAACGGTCCATACAATTGCAGCAGTTGCAGGGCTATCGGCGATTATCGTAAAATCTGCCGTGGCATTTACAGTGCTGAAATACGTAGGAGCAGCCTATTTATGCTATTTGGGTATAAAAACATTAATGAGCATGCGTGCTAAAAAAGCAGATACAGAGGAAATGACGGACATTCCTGAAATCGAAGCTAAAGGCAATTCGTATTTTAAGCAGGGACTCATTACGAATATCACAAACCCTAAAGTAGCAGTATTTTTCCTGACGTTTTTACCGCAATTCCTATCTAAAGGAGCAGAACCATTTTGGCCATTTTTGACGATGGGAATCATCTATATTGTTTTAACATTTATTTGGTTTGCGCTCTATGTATTTTTATTAAACAAAATCCGCAATTTCATGAAAAAACCTGCTACACAATCGGTGATCGAAACGTTGACTGGAGCTGTTCTTATCGGTTTTGGGATCAAACTTGCCTTTGAAAAGCAGACTTAAAAATAACTTTACGTAATTCACAACCACATTGCCTTTAAAAAGTAATAACCCATTTACCGCTTATTCTTTTTTAAAGAAGGGTATAGTTCCCTAATTCTAGAAAAAAGGATGATGAAAAATGGGCTTGTATATTACTATGTGGATAGCCATGATTGCTGTAATCGTTGTAAATGCGCTATCCAATACACTGCCGTTAAACGGGCAAACGGCATCAGAAATTACGAATCGATTAGAAGTATTATTTACGCCAGCAGGCTACGTGTTTTCCATTTGGTCGTTAATTTATGTAATGCTTGTCATATGGCTGATTACGATATACCGTAAAGTGAAAGACAATCGTTTTAATGGAAAAGTAGGTATTTTATTTATCATCAGCTGTATATTTAATATTGCTTGGTTGTTCAGCTGGCATTATGAACAGTTTATACTATCCATTATCGTAATGTTCTTTTTGTTATGTACACTTATTGCGATATACCTGCAGTATAGAAACACGGAAAAAGGTCTTTCAGAACGCTATCCGTTTTCATTTTACTTAGCGTGGATATCCGTAGCGACAATCGCTAATGTAAGTTATGTGTTAAAACATCATGGTGTCGATTTGGGGATATCAGAGGTGATTGGATCACTCGTACTTGTAGGGGTTGCGGTTATTCTCGGTTATTTGGCCGTTGCTGTTTCAAAAGATATTTTCTTTACACTCGTCATCGTTTGGGCACTAATCGGTATTGCTGTAAAAACTGATGAACCAACAATGCAGAACGGTACAATTGCATTAACAGTAATATTAATTATTGCTGCACTGATTCGCTATATGCGTATGAAGACAAAAAGGCTCGCCTAATGAAAAAGGGTAGTAGGATTAGTCGGAAATGACTTTTACTACAACCCTTTTTTTTTCATGTTATTTAAAAAATACAATCGACATAAAGCCCATGTAAAAGCATAATGCCAGCGCAAAAGTCATAGCAGCAGATACAACGACCGGCAGCTGTTTAATATAACTTACAATGACAAGACCGATAAACAGTGCAGTCAACAGGAAAAATCCTAACCCAATACCCGTCATTTGTAAATATCCGCGCATGCCGGCTTCAATCGAGCTACGGTAGAACATTTCAAAAAACGGCGAGATTTCCTGAACATAAAAACTCGGTGGCTGTTGTTCACTATATAGCGCGGTAATGAATAAAATCAATACGAGCAAAACTGTTTCGATTCTTACCCACGTACGCGGTTCAAATAATGGCTTGTCCATTTTCAGCTTAATGAGCAGACTGTTTGCCAAAATAATAACAGTCAAAGGTACGAGCAGAACATGCTTAATGAATAAAAACTGTCCATAATTGCTCGACCAGCTTGTCACATAGCCAGGTACGATTGTGTCAGTCATAAGGACACCTGTTAATGCAACAGACGTAAAAGCTACGAGCGCAACAGGGGAGAACCACTTCAAAAAGGCGTCCCAGTTTTGCGCATCCTTTGAGAAAAAGCTTATCAGAACTAAAATGCCGAGCCATACACTGACAGCAAGGAGGTGAACAAAATCCAGTACCGATCCGACAATGCCTGTCATCGAACCTGCATGACTAATATAGCCAATTGCCGCCATAATGGCGATTAAAATAAAAATTGACATGACTGCTATAAACTTCGAAGGTTTTTTTATAAATTGGCGAATCATTATCACCAAAATAATTGTAAAGCCAACGACCGCGAGCCATGAATGGCCAACTTTAAATTTCATAAGGAGCATGCCCACTGATTCGATGAAGCCGAACTGTGGTGTCAAAATTGTCAGCAATTGAATATTCGGTACAAATGTGACAATCGGCAAAATTACCGCACTAACAATAAGCCACTTTGCTGAAATATCAATTTTCGGACGAAATGTTTCAGGGATACAGTATAAGATAAATGTTCCCATAAGAAGAGCAAAACTAATATAGAGCAAAAGTTGACTGAAAATCGTCAATGCCATCATTTTGTATTTTTCCGTCTAGCAATAGCGAGAACACTTACTATTATAATAAGAAGTAAAATGGCTCCAACGATGTATAGTAATGTATTGTTTGATGTTTCTTCCTCGTCTGCCGCAGTCGTTTCAGCTGCTTCATTTTGAACTTTTTCATTTACTTCCGCTTGCTCTTCGTTTTCTTCTGTTACTGCTTCTTCTACCGGTTCTTCTGCTACAGGTGCATCAACCGTAAAGGAAAATTGACCTGACAATGGGTGGCCATCTGCACTAATACTATTCCACTCAACTGTATAGTCATCACTTGGTAATGGAGTATCAAAAGTACCCGTTAATACACCATCGACTAAATCCATCGAAACTGTTTCTATTTCTTCGCCGTTACTCGAAATGACTTTAAATGTACTGCCTACTTCAATTTTTCCGGCGTATGTAAGTTCGATCGACTGCAACGGTTCAGTTACAACTGCTCCATCCTCGGGGGTAGTCGTGTCTAAATACGTATGTGCTGCTGCGTTCGGTACAGCTAAAAATAGTGCAGCAAGAATCGATAATAATATTGTTCTCATATTAATATGATTCTCCTTTCATATGTTTTTTTACTCAATCCATATTGTAGCCGAACAATAAAACAAATGCACTGTTTCCGCTTTTTAAACTCGAGAAAATCTAAGTGAGAGAGAATTATTATGCTATAATATTGTCACAAATGAAAAGGGGATCAACATGCAACATTTTGTAGAGGATATTTATTTAAAAGGACATAAACAGGCTGTTCTGCTTTTACATAGTTTTACTAGCAATGCGAAAGAGATGCACTATTTGGCGGAAATGATTCATAGTAACGGGTATACGAGCTATGCGCCAAATCTGGCAGGGCACGGAGCATCACCGGAACAATTATTTGCAAGTTCTATTGACCAAGTATGGGAACATAGCAGGCAAGCTGTACAATTTTTAATCGATGAACAATATGAAGCGATTACGGTAATTGGCCAGTCATTAGGTGGTGTATTAGGAATAAGACTGGCAAATGAATTCCGTGAAGTGAATGCTTTATGTATTATTTCCTCGCCAGTATTGGAGCGGCCTGTTGAAGGTTTGGAACAGCGTGTCGTCTATTATTCCAAGAGGTATTTACAAAATAGAGGAAGCTCTGAACAGGAACTGCAAAAGTTTTTAGACGATCACTTTCCAAGACCAGCCGAAAAAATGATTGCGCTGCAGCAGTTTATTGTTGAAACAGGCAAACAGCTTCATTTACTGAAACAGCCGCTATTCCTGGCAAAAGGTATGAAGGACGAACCGGTTTTCCATCAAAGCATTGACCTGATTGAAAAGACTGCAGTTAGTAACGTCATTACGAAAAAACACTACGACAACAGCGGTCATCTTATTACACTAGGAAAAGAACGCCAATTACTGACGGAAGATATTATTCGCTTTATCGAAGGGATAGAAAAAGGAACTGTCTAATTTTTAGACAGCTCCCCGTGTTATTCTTCTTCGTTGTTAAACCATAGTGGGTCATTATCATCAACATCGCCATTATAATTAATAAAAATCTCTTCGCCGGCTTCAATATCTTTATAAGCAAAGAAATCGAATGTTTCGTTGTCGAAATTAATTTCATATGTGGCATTCGGCTCATATGAATGGTTAAACAGCATTCCGTAGCCTAATAAGATTGCAGAGCGTCCAATGCCAAATTCAAAAGCATAATCGGCAAGATTCGTTTTTTCAATATGTTCATGCTGCTCGTTTGGGTAGCTTAGTACCGGTGCTTGGTGGAATAACGTTCCTTTAGGAATTGCATTAATCGCAAAAATGCCACGATTATATTCCCCATCACTTATCGGGGAATTCTTTACTTCGATCATATTTTTTCGCCTTCTAACTTTTAAGATTCTTTCCTACTGTAACATGTATTATAGAAGAAAGGTTGTTTTATTACTTATTTACATAAATAATTCATTGGAAGGATGAAGTTCATGCAAAAACTGCAATTTGAAGCAGCATGGGATAAAACGATTTCAGCTCAGGACCGAGTATTAATCGAACAAGCTTTTTATAAAACAAAGGAACAGGATGGGCGTATTTCCTGTTACGTAATTCGAACGGCCATCAATCATAAAAAACAGCTGCTCATTACAACGCTTATTCATAACCGGACAGATCAGCAACTTAATTTCCGTAATAGGGAAGTAAGTATTATAACAGAAGCGGAGAAATTTACTCAAAATTTTACAATTGGAGCATTTGAAATTCCTCCTTATTGTTCAATGCCATGGACTTTTATTTTCGACGAAAGTATTAATTTTCAATTCACAGAAATAAAACAGATGGATATTGAAATATAATGTGATTGAGGTGAAGGAATCGATGCATGAAATGAATGCAGGAATTTGGCTCACATTCATAACTCCTATTTTTTTAATCACTGCATTATATTTTACACTGTCATTTTTTCAGCACTTGAAAATAGACAATGATCGATTAATGACACAATCAAAGTGGGGTGCAGTCATCTCACTGGCGATTGCATTAATTGTACCGGTGATTTATCAAATTGTTGTTTATTATCAAGTCATGAATTATTAAACATGCCAATAATCAAAAGACCGCTATGAAAATAGTGGTTTTTTCTTCTTTCATCTTCGGAATTACCCTATAGTCCATCTAATTGAATTGTAAGTAAATACAAATAAATTTATTTTTTTACGTTAATTTGCTAAAAGCATACTATTCCAGTAAGGATTATTTAAATTAACTATTGACATTGAATAAAAGCATCTGTAAACTTACGAATTAAGATTACTGAATTGCTAGAAAATTCTATTTCCAGTAATAGCAATACAACAAATTAAGTCAAATTTGTCTTGGAAATATGGTGAAAGTAAGTGCTCAGATTTTTTTTGTTTTATATTCATACTATTTTTATAGGTATTATATTCTTTTGGTAACGGAAAGTAGTTCACACCGTAAAAGGTGAACGGACAGAACAGGAATAGCTTAAACTTACTCAAAAATTTCTTTATTAAGGAGAATCTTTCATATGACATTTTCTAATCAGGAAACAATCGCTCTCCATACAGGTCAAACAGTTGATCCGGTAACTCGCTCACGTGCAGTTCCGCTGTATCAAACTACTTCATATGTATTTGATGACACGGAACATGCGGCAAACTTATTTAAATTACAGGAAAGCGGCTATTTATATTCGCGAAATGCCAATCCGACAAATGCTGTATTTGAAGAACGTCTAGCTGCACTGGAAGGCGGTGTCGGAGGATTTGCGGTCGCTTCAGGACAGGCGGCAATCTTAATTGCCATACTGACTGTCGCACAGGCAGGCGATGAAATTGTAGCAACGAACGCTCTTTATGGCGGCACATATACAATGTTCTCTAAAACTTTGCCTCGCTTCGGTGTAACAGTACGCTTTGTCGAAGGATCTAACTTACAGGAAGTTGAAGCAGCAATCAATGACAAAACACGTGCCGTATTCTCTGAAACTATCGGCAATCCGAGCTTGCAAATTGCAGATATTGAAGGATTGGCAAAAGTAGCCCACCGCCATGATGTACCACTTATTGTTGATAATACATTTGCGACTCCTTACTTATCGAAGCCGATTGAATTTGGAGCAGATATTGTTGTACATTCCACAACGAAATTTATCGGCGGTCACGGAACATCATTAGGCGGCGCGATTATTGATGGCGGGAAATTTGAATGGAAAGCGCCTCGATTCACAAGCTTCGCTGAACCGAATGAATTAATCGGCAACCGTTCATTTGTTGAAGCAGCAGGAGAAAAAGCATTCATTACGAAGGCACGCTTTGAGCTAGGGCATGATCTAGGTGCAACATTATCACCGTTCAATGCATGGCTCTTCATTCAAGGTCTTGAATCACTGGCAGTGCGTGTTCGTCAGCATGTTGTGAACGCACAGGCAGTTGCTGAATATTTAGCGGAGCATGATTTAGTGGAATGGGTAAATTATCCGACACTACCTGACAATGATCCAAACAATTTAGTAGAGAAGTATTTACCAAAAGGGGCAGGGTCAATATTCAGCTTTGGTATCAAAGGCGGACTAGAGGCAGCAAAGGCATTTATTAATAATGTTCAGCTTCTTTCACATGTTGCCAATGTTGGAGACTCGAAGTCACTTGTCATTCATCCGGCAAGCACATCACATTCACGATTATCACCGGAACAGCAATTGGCAAGTGGTGTAACACCTGGTCTGATCCGTTTATCAATTGGTTTGGAAGATATTGAAGATATTAAAAACGACTTGGCACAAAGCTTGCAAAAAGCTGCCGAAGTAGCTCAAATAACAAAATAAAAGGGGGATTTTAAAATGGCGATTGCAGTTGTAGTAAATGATGAAGGTATTGTAACACCGATTGTGGAAGGAACGATTTTACGTATTATTCAGCAGGACCATTCTGTAGAAGATCTGCGTAATCCGGCCCTTGATTTAACAGAAGGACGCCGTGGCGCAACATTACGTAAAGCAATTGAACTGGGAGCGACAACTTTTGTTGCACCGCCTGAAACTTTCTGTGAATTATCTTACAAAAAAGCACAGGAAGAACAAATTTCATTTATTAACATTCCGGCAAATCAATCTTATGCAGAGGTTGCAGAACATTTAAAATCCGGCACAATTCAACAATCAAACGAATTACCGGCTGATGAAGTAGTGGCAAGTGCACCGGTTACAAAATAAGGAGGAATTAAAATGACAAAAGTAGAGTTTATTACGATGGCGCCAACTTCTGGCGATAGTGAATATGTAGGGAACCAAACGTCAAATAAAGGTGCACAAACATGGTCAGGTGTCGGTGTTGATTCGGATCGTGAACCTTCTGTAGATTATATTACAAAAGTTGCACAGGCTGCTGAAAAAGCAGGCTTCTCTACATTATTGTTACCGATTGGCGGAAGCTGTGTTGATTCATTGGTTGCTGCATCGCATTTGACTGCACATACAAAGACATTGAATTACCTGATTGCAGTTCGACCTGGTTCTACTGCGCCTACACAACTGGCAAAACAGTACTCATCAGTCAACTACTGGACGAATAACCGTGTATTTGTCAATGTCGTAACAGGCGGAGCGCCAAAAGAACTTGAAAATGACGGGGACTTCTTATCACATACAGATCGTTACAAGCGTACACGTGAGTATATTGAAATTTTAAAACGTTTGTTTAACGGGGAAACGTTTGATTATAATGGCGAGTTCTACACATTAAAAGGAGCGAACTTACCATTGCCTGTTAAAAATGCGCCTCCGATTTTCTTCGGTGGTTCATCACCGATTGCAAAAGAAGTCGCAACAGATGTAGCTGATGTTTACATGCTTTGGGGCGAAACATTGGAAACGACAAAAGAAGAGCTGGAAACAGTTGTTAAACTGGCAAAAGAAAAAAGTCGTGGTCTTTCATACAGTGTTTCATTCCAAGTCGTTTTAGGTGATACAGAAGAAGCTGCTATTGAAAATGCGAACAAAATTATTAGCCAAGTGGACCCGGAAGTGTTGGAAGCAAAACATGCCAATACAGTTAGCAACGGAGCAGTAGGTGTGAGCCGCCTTCATCAGTTGATGCTTGAGTCGAAAGACAATAACTTCGTAATCGCACCGAATATTTGGGCAGGGTTAACACAAGTGTTATCGGGAAACTCGATTGCACTAGTCGGCACGCCACTGCAGGTAGCAGAGCGCATAGTGGAGTTTGTCGACTTAGGCTTTGATAAAGTACTGCTGCGCGGTTTCCCGCATTTGGAAGTAATCGAAGAGATTGGCGAAAAGGTCATTCCACTCGTTCATGAAATATTGACTAAACGCGAAGAGCAGTTAGTGTAGGAGGTACGTAAATGACGAAAAAACAAATGAAATTAGGCGTTTTTTTAATGGGTACAGGGCACCATATCGCTTCATGGCGTCATCCGGATGCACAGGCTGATGCAAGCGAAAATGTCGAGTTTTTTAAAGAAGTAGCTGTAAAAGCGGAGCAAGGGAAATTAGATATGCTGTTTTTAAGTGATGGTTTATCTTTTAACGAGCTTTCACACCCGGCAGAACAAGTTCGCTTTGAACCACTTACATTACTAAGTGTCTTATCAACAGTGACAAAAAATATCGGTTTAACAGCTACTGCTTCAACAACATATAATGAGCCATTTCATATCGCGCGTAAGTTTTCATCGCTTGACCATTTAAGCGGCGGGCGAGCTGCATGGAATATTGTAACAAGTTACTATTCGGCAGAAGCGAGCAACTTTAACAAGGGTCAGCACCTAGATCATTCTTTACGCTATGAACGTGCAGATGAGTTTGTCGAAGTAGTAAAAGGATTATGGGATTCTTATGAAGATGATGCATTGGCACGCAATAAACAGACGGGTGAATATATTACAAAAGGGAAGTTGCACACTTTAAACCATAAAGGTGAATATTACGCAGTACGCGGTCCATTAAATTCATCGCGTCCGCCTCAAGGAAGACCGGTTTTAGTGCAGGCAGGATCATCAGAATCCGGTACATCACTTGCTGCACAACAAGCGGATGTTATTTTTACAGCACAGCAGACGCTTGAGGATGCACAACAATTTTATATAAAACTGAAAGACAAGGCAGTTGCTGCAGGCCGTGACCGCGATGATATCAAAATCATGCCGGGCGTATCGATTTACGTGGCGGAAACGAAAGAAAAGGCCTACGCCAAATATGAGGAACTGCAACAGTTGATTACACCGGAAATCGGCCTGGACTTTTTAGCAGACTATTTAGGTGTTGATCTGTCACAACATGACTTGGATGGCCCATTGCCGAAAGACATTCATCCGACAAATGGTAACCGTAGCCGACAGCAGCTGATCATCGAACTGGCGGAACGTGAAAATCTGACGATTCGTGAGCTGTATTTACGTATCGCCGGTTCACGTGGTCATCGCATTATTTTCGGTTCACCAAGTGAAATAGCCGATCAGTTAATAGAGTGGGTAGATCAGGAAGCTGCGGATGGCTTCAACTTAATGCCTCCGTATTTCCCGGGCGGTTTTACCGATTTTATTGATTTAGTTATTCCGGAGCTTCAAAAGCGCGGGGTATTCCGTACAGAATATGAAGGTAAGACACTACGTGAAAATTTAGGGTTAAAACAAGTCCCATCCCGTTATACTTTACAAAATATTTAGGAGGAGTGAATCATGACAAAAGCGATTTTAATTAATGGGGGAAACAGTGTGACATCCCGATTGACATGCGTTCAGCAATCAATTGAATCATTGCTTGAGCAGCAGGGCATTTCTCATGAAACAATTCAGGTTCATCAGTTGCCTGCAGAAGACTTAATTACTGCAAACTATGCGAGTGAAGCGATTGCTGAAGAAATTGTCAAAGTAGGGGAGGCCGATATCGTATTTTTCCTTACACCGATCTATAAAGGTTCCTATACTGGCATTTTGAAAACATTCATCGATTTACTGCCGCAAAAAGGGCTGGAAAACAAAATTGTCGTACCAGTTGCAATAGGCGGGTCAATTGCACATTTATTGGCACTGGAATATTCATTGAAGCCGGTACTTTCGATTTTAGGGGCAACAACAATTTCAAGCCCGATTTATATCGTTGATTCACAAGTAACGAAAACTGACAATGGCTTTACATTGGAGGAAGCAGCAAAAGAACGCATCGAAAAGGTGTGGGAAAGTGTTGCACCCAAAAGTAAAGTAACTGTATAAAATGAACCTCGCGAAGGAGTCATTCCTTTCGCAGGTTTTTTTTATTGAATGAATAACTCTAACTATTTGTTAATTTATGAGGTAACTGCTTTTCATTTACCGTAAAACAGGGAACACTCTCAGTGGATTGAGCTATTAAAAAAGGAGAGGTACCTATGAATTATAAAAAGGTTACAATTGCAGGAAGCGGTGTTTTAGGTAGCCAAATTGCATTCCAATCCGCATTTTTCGGATTTGAAGTTAGTGTTTATGATATTAATGAAGAAGCAATCACTAAGGCAAAACAGCGGATGGCCACATTAAAAACAACATATGGCGAATATTTTCGAGACTTTGACCGTGCTGAAAAAGCTTCTGGCAGTCTTCAATTTTTCACCGATTTAACAGAAGCAACAAAAGATGCAGATATTGTTATTGAAGCAGTACCTGAACGTATAGAAATTAAACAGAAATTCTATGAAAACCTAGGGAAAGTGGCGCCTGAAAAAACAGTCTTTGCTTCCAATTCCTCAACATTATTACCAAGCCAATTTGCTGAGTTTACGGGGCGTCCGGAAAAGTTTCTGGCATTACACTTTGCGAACTCCATTTGGCAAAACAATACGGCGGAAGTAATGGGACATCCCGGTACAGATATGCAGTATGTTGAACAGGTGGCAGATTTTGCACGTAATATCGGTATGATTCCGTTTGTTTTGAAAAAAGAGCAGCCTGGCTATATTCTTAATTCATTATTAGTACCGTTTTTATCTGCGGCAATGGAGCTTTGGGTGAAAGATATTGCAGATCCGCATACAATCGATAAAAACTGGATGGTTTCAACAGGGTCGCCACGCGGACCATTTGCAATATATGACATCGTAGGAATGGAAACACCGTATAATTTAAACTTAATGCGCGCTGAGCACGATCCGGCAGCAAAATTAGTCGCAGAAAAAATTAAACGCGAAATGATTGATCTAGGTAAAATGGGCGTTTCAACAGGCGAAGGTTTCTACAAATACCCGAATCCAGCCTATATGGATCCTGACTTTTTAAAATCGAATTAACAACAAAAGTATGGATAACACCTGATTCTAACCCGTGAAGGAATATATGCTTCACGGTTTTTTTTTGAAACATGTGAATGATACTACCAACTTTGTTATTGTTATACAAAAGGGGGTAGGTTGATTGGGCAGACGTTTCATGGCAATGCTTGCAGTAACATTGCTCATTTTTATAAGCAGTACAGTTGTTTTACATGGCAAAACAATTGAAGAACCGCTCATTATTCCGTTTGGCACGCAAATACTGCAGGAAGGTAATGAGGATAAGCAATTCATAACGGTTAGTTACTTAATAAATCGTAATGAGAATTTGGAGATTCCATATATTAATGCGGGGATTTTACAGTTGAGCCCTATAAACGATAAGAATGATGGACACTTTAATCCTTTGAACACTAAAGTAGATACAAAAATGGAAACCTACCAGTATTACGAATTGCATACAGCCCAATTTAAAGTGGAAGAAAATATGTTTGACCTGCTTCAAGACTTGAATGAGGCGACAGCTGTATTTTCAAATGGATACACGCAATCATTTCCGCTGAATTTAGCAGTATTGGAGAAATATAACGATAAACCTTTTACAGTAAAGCAACAGCATGAATTAGTAGAGGATGGTGCACTTACGACGTTTACTGTCAAAGAAGTTGCAACGATTGAATCAATCGAATCGACCTTTCCATTAGAGAATATCGATATTTATAAAGATGAGATGCCATTGACAGTTCCGTACAATACAGAACAAGGGGAAAACCTATCAATTCGTACAACATCGACTTATAGTTTTTGGCAATCGATGTACACCGATATCATTCTACGCGGAACACTTGATACAGGGGAGCCTTTTGTTGAAAATTTGAGATTTTATATGAATAATGCACCATCTGAACAATGGGTTGAAAATTTCGTACAGAAAATGGGGAATCGCTAATGCATCAATTTTTTTCTCGGTTGCTAATTGGATACCTCATCATTATCTTTGACGTACAAATCGTAATTGACTGGCTTCCGGATATTATTGGATTTACTTTGATTGCTTTTGCAATTCACAAATATGTTAATTCAAAATACAACAAAACCGCTTTCTGGTTAAGCTGGCTTGCTGGGATTCTATCTATATTTGAAATGCCAGTACTGCAAGGAATCTTTTCAGGGGTTCCGCAAGAATATTTAATCAGCTACGAATTTATTATAAGTTTTGTAAACCTCATATTTTATTATTATATTTTTGGGATTTGCTTCAGTTTTGCTGAACAGACACCGCATATGGATTACACGAAAAGGGTTAAAAATTGGCTGATTGGCAGTATGTGGTTTTTAATGACAGCAAACTATATTTTGATTCATATCGACTGGATTGTATTTACGATCATTTTCGTAATAGCAGGTATTATCTCACTTATCAGTAATATAAAATTTATCTTGTACTGCTATAAAATGATGAAATACGGAAAAATGATTGAATCGGACGAGGCAACTAGTTCCACTATAAAAATGGAGCCGATAACAGAGCATCAATAACGTTAATTTATACCGCTGTTTTTTATAGAGTCCGTATAAGCATTAACAAAAAACCCATCCATTTCATTCATATAAAACGGATGGGTTTCATATTATTTCGCTGTATATTTTTTAATTGCCGGAATGATTTCGTTACCAATCAGTTCGATATTTTTCATTACTTTATCAAACGGCACACCGCCAAAATCGATTTGGGCCATGAAGCGCTGCATACCAAACAATTCGTATTGGTACAGCATCTTTTCGATAATTTGGTTCGGACTGCCGACCATGAGTGCATCTTCCACTTGCGGAGCCTGTTCCACTTGCCAGCGCGGATAGCCTTGACCTCGAATTGCCTGGAAACCGCCGCTTAAATGCGGGTGCATCCCATCAACCGCTTCTTTTTCCGTTTCAGCAACATAAAACAGACTCGTCGTTGCAATAGGTAAAGATGACGCATCAAAACCACTGCGATCTGCTGCTTCGCGGTAGGCATCAACAGAAGCTTTAAAGTTTATCGAAGGTCCACCTAAAGTTGTCAGCATCATTGGAATGCCCATATAGCCGGCTTTTATTGCACTTCCGGGAGGACCGCCAACAGCCCGCCAAATCGGAATCGAGCCATTTAAAGGCTGAGGTAAAATATGTGCCTCCTTTAAAGTAGGACGAAATTTGCCATTATAGTTTACAACCGAATTGTCATTTAACTGTTTTAACAGAGCAAGTTTTTCCTCAAAAATATCCTCGTAGTCACGTAGACTAACCCCGAACAGTTCATGTGCGCCAACACGTGAGCCGCGTCCTGCAACGATTTCTGCACGGCCATTCGAAATTAAATCGATTGTCGCAAAATCCTCATAAACACGGACTGGATCAGCTACGCTTAACACTGTCGCAGAGCTTGACAGTTTAATACTTTTCGTTGCCTGTGCAATAGCACCGAGTACGACTGAATGAGCCTGTGTTGTGAAATATTGCTGATGACTTTCGCCGACTGCAAATACATCAATTCCTGCCTGTTCTGCCAATTGGCTCGCTTCGATGATTTCCTGAATGCGCTGCTGCGGGGAAATGCGTGACCCTGTTAAAGGATTCGGAATATGGTCACCTAACGTATATAGTCCAAACTCCATCCCATTTTTTTCATTGATTCGATATTGTTCCATAATCATTGCCCCCTTATAAAATAGGCTTCAATTTTGCTGTAATTTCTTCACGCTGCTGTTCCAAAAAATCCAGTAAATCCAATTGTTCACCGAGCGAGTCCACATCGCCGTCGCGTAAAAAGCCGGGTCCATCTGTCGCAATTTCAAATAAGATTCCATTCGATTCACGGAAATATAGGCTTTTAAAATAGAAACGGTCGACAATGCCCGAGGATATAAACCCTCGTGCTATTACTTGCTCATCCCAATACGCAAGTTCTTCATCGTTTTTCACGCGAATTGCCAAATGGTGAATACTGCCGCGACCAGGTTTTTCCGATGGTCCGTCCTGTTCGATAATATATATTTCCCCAAACATTTCATCATCGATCGATTGGAGGAGGGCAGTTGTTTCATCTTGTATTTTCAATTCAAAACGAAAGATTTCTGTTAATGTTCGAACTAGTTTTCCTTTATTTTTTACGGTTATTTCAACAGTTCCCATACCTTGTATTTGATGTTCGACCGGAATCGGGGATTTTTCATATGTTTCCCAATGTCCCACTTTCGTATTTGGTGCAGCTATAAGTGCCAAACGTAATCCTTCTTCATCTTCAAAAAGGAGGGCAGAGCGACCGGCAAATGTTGTAATACCTTCATGTTTAACGCCAAACTCATCCAGGCGTTTTGCCCAATACTGCAGGCTATCGACGCTTGGTACGATCAAACCGATTTTTGTAATGGCATTTGTGCCTCGGTGTGTGCGTCCAACTAATGGAATCTCGAAAAATGAAAGCTCTGTACCCGGACTGCCTGTTTTATCACCATAAAAGAGGTGGTACATTGATGTATCATCCTGATTGACCGTCACTTTAACACGGCGTAATCCTAAAATATCCCGGTAAAATTTGTTGTTTTGCTGTGCATTTTTTGTAATCATCGAAATATGATGATGTCCTGGAATTGTATACATGTTTATTCCTCCAATAATTATTTACTGCGCTGTTCGCTATTTTTTTGAACGCGGGAGATCAATTTATATAAGGTCTTTTGCTCTTCCTTCGTTAACGTTTCATCGAAGAAAGACGTTTGAAAGGCAAGTTGCGCGTCGAACGCATTGTTTAAAAGTATATTACCTTTTTCAGTTAATGAAATATATTTCGTTTTCCAGTCTTGCTCTCTAATGATCAGCTGTTCATGCTCGAGGCGTGCCAGCATGCGTGAAATCCCACCTTGTGTTACCGTCACTTTTTTTGCAAGCTCCGATTGGGTAATTGGCTCAAACAATGAGATTTGCATCAGTACATCGAATTGCGCCGTCGTCAAATCAAATTGTTTTAAAAATCCATTCGAAAGGTTATTACTTTCATGGGTAAAGCGCATCATTCGAAGCCAAATAAGTGAGCCTAGTGTATTACTTTTCATCTGTACACGTCCTTTCTTAATTATCACTTTACTACTCAAATGATTAAATGGCAAGGAAAATATCTCGAATTCAAAATAAATGTTTATTGTAACTATTTTCCTTTTTATGCGTCTATAAATAAAGGATTAGGAAAACTATTCTGTGTTAAATTTAAACTTGTAGAGGAGGGGATATAATGAACAGACTACTCGCATTTGGCTTATTGCTTCTATTGGCGGGCTGTCAAGACAACGAACAAGCCGGAACAATTGAACAACAGGAAATAGACCCTTTACGAACCGATCGTGTCATAGATCACAATGGTCAGGTCGAGAATTTGGAGTTATTGCATCAGTTTTTAAAAGATACCGATGAAAACAAACAAACGTCATTGGAGATGACGCGCTATACGATAGAGGGGGCACCAATTTACTGGAAAGTTGAATTTCAAGAAGGGCAATATAATATACAAGTTGATAACCGAGAAGATAATTTCGGAAGTAAAAATATTGAAAATTATCAATGTGGTAAATTAAGTAAAGATGTTACGGGTTCTTTAACTGATTATAATTTTGAATCATGTAAAGGTGGCTATGAAATCAATTTATTATCGGTAATAAGTGAATAAGCGCATAACGAAAGGCCAACAAAATCCGTTCCAGGAGATTTTGTCGGCCTTCACATTATTTTATTTGATGTTACTGGCGATTTCCAATGCCTGTGTAAAGTCTTCAATCAGATCATCTTCATTTTCCAGCCCAACTGAAAAGCGCAGCAAACCATCAGTAATTCCGCGTTTTGCACGTTCTTCAGGTTCCATCGCTGCATGACTCATTTTGGCAGGGTACGATAAGATCGATTCAACACCACCAAGACTAACTGCAAATACCGGAATTTTCATCGCTTCCACAAAAGCTCTTGCAATCTCATAATTCGGTAAACTAAATGATAATACAGCACCTGCTGAAGTTGCCTGTGCAGCATGAATTTCAAACCCTGGGTGAGTAGGGAGTCCAGGATAATATACTTTTTCCACTAAAGGATGTGCATGCAAAAATTGTGCGATGCGCATTGCAACACGAGATTCCTCGTTAAAACGTACAGCCGTCGTCTTCATGTTTTGAATTAATGTGTAGCAATCTTGTACACCGAGCACAGAACCGAAGGAATTTTGAACAAAATAAATTTCATTGCCCAGCGCTTCATCTTTTGTTACAACAAGGCCTGCTACTATATCTGAATGCCCTGATAAAAACTTCGTAGCTGAATGAATAACAATATCGACACCTAATTCAAGCGGTTTTTGATGCAGCGGTGTCATGAACGTATTATCTAAAAACGTAAGTGCACCGTGTTGTTTTGCGATTTCAACTACACCATGAATATCTGTGATGCCTAATGTAGGATTTGAAGGTGTTTCCATATAAATTAATTTTGTTTCAGGACGTACAGCTGCTTTTACTGCTTCAGTATCGATAAAGTCGACAAACGTATGGGTAATGCCGTAGCGCGGCAATACTTTTGTAACGAAACGGTACGTACCACCATAAACATCTTCGGTAATAACGATATGGTCGCCTGCAGATAAAATCATAAAGCAAGCTGATACAGCTGCCATACCTGTGGCAAATGCAAACCCTCGATTACCGCCTTCAAGTTCAGCAATCGCTTTTTCCAATGCGGCACGTGTCGGGTTTCCAGATCGAGCATAATCATATTCGCCAAATTCATCGATCGATTCCTGATGGAAAGTCGATGATAAATACATCGGTACATTTACAGCACCTTTTTTATCGGCATAGCCTTCACGGATCGCTCCGTGAACTAATGCTGTTTCAATGCGGTTTGTCATGCAAATTCACCTCGTAACGAATCGAAAACTTGCTTTAAGTCTGCGATTAAATCTTCAGCTTCTTCAATACCTACTGAGAAACGAAGTAATCGGTCACAAACACCTCGTGCAACACGTTCTTCATATGGCATATCGGCATGTGTTTGAGTGGCAGGGTAAGTAATAAAGCTTTCCACGCCGCCAAGACTTTCTGCAAATGTTATCAGTTTGATACCTTTTAAAAACGGGTTGACCATTGACGGCTCTTTGACACGGAAAGACAGCATGCCGCCTTTTCCTGTATACAGTACATCTGTTACAAGAGGTTCATCAGCCAAGTATTCCGCCACTTTTTTTGCATTCGCATCATGCTGCTTTAAACGTAAATGCAATGTTTTCAGCCCGCGAATCAGCAGCCATGAATCCATCGGTGATAGGACCATACCGATACCGTTATGATAGAATGTTAACTTCTCGCATAAATCAGAACCTTTTGCAACGACTAGACCCGCCAATACATCATTATGTCCGCCAATATATTTTGTTGCACTATGTAAAACAATGTGTGCACCCAATTCTAGAGGACGCTGGAAATAAGGAGTGTAGAAAGTATTGTCTACAATTAGCAATAAGTTGTGTTTTTCTGCCAAAGCCGCATATTCCACAAGATCGATTTCCTGCATTAACGGATTTGTCGGAGTTTCGATAAACAATGCTTTCGTATTTTCATTGATTAAACTTTCAACTTCTTCCACATTAGTAAACGGATTATAAACCGGTTTAATATTATAGTTTTCCGCAAATGTTTTAAATAGACGATATGTTCCGCCATATAAATCTTCCGGAACGATCAATTCATCGTTCGGTTTAAATAATGACATGACAAGTTGTACTGCCGCCATTCCAGAACTGCAGGCAAATCCAGCATCGCCGTTTTCTAGCTCTGCGATTCCTTGTTCGAGAATTGTACGAGTTGGATTTTTTGTACGTGTATAATCATAGCCTGTCGATTCACCAATGCCTGTATGCTGATAAGCTGTCGACATATAGATCGGCGGATTGATCGCACCTGTTTTGGCATCGCTTAGATTTCCGAGCTGTACTAATTTTGTTTCAATTGAACGTTGTGACATGAATACACTTCCTTACATGAATTTGCTAAACATTTCGAATGAATCGAGTATTACATCAATTTATCATGAACTGAAGAAAGGGACAATAGGAGAAACGAGTATTAAGTAGAATAGGGAAATAATTGAAATAAAAAATTAAAAAATCCTAGAATACGTTTGATTTGTAAACTAGGATCAGATATTTTTATTTAGATTGCTCGTTTTTTAATAAATCACGGATTTCTTTTAACAATTCTTCTTTTGCATCCAGTTCCGGTGTCGGTTCTTCCGCAACTTGCGCTTCTTTTTTACGGTTCAGTTTCGTCAGTAATCGTAAAGCCATAAAAATAGCAAATGCAATAATAATGAAATCGATAATCGATTGAACGAATACGCCAAGTGCAACTTGTGCTTCACCTGATCCAAACTTCCATTCGTTTGTCAGATCAATTCCGCCTGTAAGCATACCGACAAGCGGCATAATAATATTCTCAACCAATGAAGTAACAATTTTACCGAATGCTGCACCGATAACAACTGCAACCGCTAAATCGATAACATTGCCCTTCATCGCAAATTCCTTAAAGTCTTTCCACATTATCTAGCAACTCCTCTTATCTTTATTAAACAAAGTCTAATTTTATACATTGATATTCTAATTTTCAACAGTGAAAATTACCTGCTTTTCTAGTAGAATGAAAGGTAACAACATTATTGCGTCTTAAAGATTGGTGGCTTATATGGCAAAAAGCAAAAAAAAGAACCCTTTACTCTCTCCGAAAACTAAAATTTTATTAATTATTTTGCTTATCCCCATCACTTTAACAGTTTATATTGTCGCTTATTTCAGCTGGCAGCAACTTCGCGGTTGGCCATTTACCGAAAAAACAGTGTATCAGCAAATTCAGGAACAATTTGATTTGGAAATTCCAATCGAATATATCCCTGTTTATGTCGCAGCCGAAGAAAAATATGGTGTTCCGTGGACACTTTTGGCAGCGCATCACCGCGTAGAAACCCGTTTTTCCACAATGAAAACACTTATTTCACCTGTTGGCGCAGAAGGCCATTTTCAGTTTATGCCTTGTACATTCGTAGGCTGGCAACATCCTTCATGCAAAGATTTAGGGCAGGGGAACATCCCGGATCATGATAAAACGAATCCAGCAATCATAAAAAAATATGGCGGGTATGGGGTAGATGCAAATGGCGACGGTGTAGCTGATCCGTTCGATATTGAAGATGCCGTATTCAGTGCAGCCAAATTCTTATCCATTGCAGGTGTAAATGATGGGCAATTGAAAAAAGCTATTTTTCAGTATAATCATAGTGATGATTATGTGGATGATATTTTACACTACTATAAACTGTACCGAGATTACGGCAATCAGTTGAAAAAAATTGCTCTTGACGAGGACAAATAAAAAAAGTGTGACGTAACGTCACACTTTTTGCTGATTATTCTAGATGCAGATTTATAATTAAGTTGCTTTACGCATTGAGCGTAGGATAAAGCTTACGATAAAGATTAAAATGATGGCACCGATTAATGCTGGGAATACATAGAAGTCTGAAACTTTCCAGCCCCAGTTTCCTAAAATCATGCTACCGATCCATGAACCAACGATACCTGCAATAATATTACCGATAATACCACCCGGTACATCTTTACCTAAAATGACACCTGCTAACCAACCTAGAATACCTCCGATAATTAAAAACCAAATGAAACTCATCATACTGTCCAACTCCTTTGTTTAAAATTATTGAATAATAATTGCATCTAGTTATTTATTTCCTATCAGGCAGAAGCTTAAACATTTTTTTAGCTGGAAGTTTTTAAGCAGATCCGGAAATTATGGAAGTAATATTACTTTATATAGAAAAGTAAATTAGGTGTTGTTTTTTATTTTATATAATTGATGCACCTAAACAAGATTTAAAATGACCAAGTGCCCATTTATGACCGTTTTCATTAAAACTTGCAACGGCATGTTCTGGAATCGTAATTTTATAGCCTAAATTATAGCTGTCCACTGCGGTATGCAAAATGCAAATATCAGTACATACTCCTACAAGTAAAACTTCCTCCACATTGCGTTCACGAAGTAAAATATCCAAATTCGTACCTGCAAAAGCACTATAACGGGTTTTATCAAATGAAATAACGCGATCCTGGTATGTTTCATATAGCTCTTTTACTGAACCATAAAGTTCACGGCCTTTAGTTCCTACAATATTGTGGGGCGGAAATAATTTTGATTCGGGATGATAAGGATCGTTTTCCACATGTAAATCATTAGCGAATATGACAACATCATTTTGTTCAATAAACTGTTCTATTAAAGTACTAATATATTTTTCTATTGCCTGTCCCGGTTTGCCGCAAGTTAATTTTCCATCATCTGCTACAAAATCATACGTGTAATCAATTACGATTAAAGCTTTTTTCATCCGTATATCACTCCTTTTTAGTTGTAAGGTTATTATGCCATTGTTAATGAAAAAATGTAGGTAAAAACATTAATTAAATATTCTAAATATTTTGATTTTTAATGTGTGATGATGTATAGTTAGGTTATCAAATAAATGGGGTGATTAATATGGATATGGCAATTAAGAAGAAGCTGGACCGTCAGGGGTTAATTTTTGTAGGAATCCACAGTTTAATCATTTTGAATTTTGCTATTGAATTATTATTACTCTAATAGATTACGATACTTAATAGAATCTAGCCTGAATATGCGCTAGGTTCTTTTTTATGGAGAAAAAGATTTGTAGTCAATAAATATGTACAAAAAATTTTAAAAATTCAATTTTTGGAAAAAGTGTGACGAAAGAGTAAAAAGGTAACATCAATGAGGATGAAAGCGATTGCAAAGTATTCAGACTTTTTGAATTGTATAAAAAATTCAAAAAATAGTGTTGACGTTCAAGTTCATTTCGTACTATGATAACAACAATTTAGTACACCACATCACTCAAGCGACATTTTGATGTGAGCTTACAAGGTGTAAAACATTCGATACTTTCTGATTATAGAATTTCGAATATTCGAACTTTATATGAAAAATCGAACATATAAAAATACAGCTAGAGTAAAAGCATTACGTTGAGGGGCGTTTAAAATGAGAAGTGATATGATTAAAATGGGAGTTGACCGAGCTCCACACCGTAGTCTTTTATACGCTACTGGGAAAGTAAAGGCGAGAGATTTAGAAAAGCCATTTATCGGTGTATGTAATTCTTATATTGATATTATTCCAGGCCATGTCCATTTGCGAGAATTCGCGGATGTAGTAAAAGAGGCCATTATTGAAGCAGGTGGGATTCCTTTCGAATTCAATACAATTGGAGTCGATGACGGAATTGCAATGGGTCATATCGGGATGCGTTATTCATTGCCATCACGTGAAATTATTGCCGATTCAGCTGAAACGGTAATTAACGCACACTGGTTTGACGGAGTGTTCTACATACCAAACTGTGACAAAATTACGCCCGGTATGTTAATGGCAGCTGTTCGTACTAATGTTCCTTCAGTATTCGTATCAGGAGGACCGATGGAAGCAGGTACTTCTTCTTCAGGTAAAACATTATCATTAACGAGTGTTTTTGAAGGGGTCGGTGCACATAAAGCAGGTACGATGACTGCTGAAGAGCTCCTTGATATCGAGAACAATGCATGTCCAACATGCGGATCTTGTTCGGGAATGTTCACAGCTAACTCAATGAACTGTTTAATGGAAATGCTAGGCTTAGCATTACCGGGTAACGGTACAATTGTTGCAACAAGCGAAAAACGTAAAGAATTAATTTACGAAGCAGCGAAACATTTAGTACGCATGATTAAAGAAGATGTAAAACCACGCGACATTGTTACAAAAGAAGCAATAGATGATGCTTTTGCTCTTGATATGGCAATGGGCGGATCTACAAATACAGTGCTTCATACACTGGCAATCGCCAATGAAGCAGAAATTGACTACAACATTGAAGACATTAACAAAGTTGCAGAACGTGTTCCTTACATTGCAAAAATCATGCCGGCATCGGACATTTCTATGGATGACATTGCAAAAGCTGGCGGTGTTCAGGCGATTATTAATGAATTAACAAAAATTCCAGGGGCAATTCACCCTGACAGACCAACAATCGCAGGTGTTTCAATGCGAGAACTCGTGAAAGATTATGAAATTACTAATGATCGTGTCATTCGCACAAAAGATAATCCATATAGTGCTGTAGGCGGACTTTCCGTATTATTCGGGAATATTGCCCCTGAAGGCTCGGTAATTAAAGTAGGAGCGGTTGATCCTTCGATTAAAACATTCACAGGTGAAGCGATTGTATTCGACTCGCAGGAAGAAGCACAGCAGGCAATTGATGAAGGCCGAGTACGAGAAGGACATGTAGTTGTCATTCGTTATGAAGGTCCAAAAGGCGGTCCGGGTATGCCGGAAATGCTTGCACCAACTTCTGCGATTCAAGGGCGTGGGCTAGGAACGAAAGTCGCACTCATTACAGATGGGCGTTTCTCAGGTGCATCACGCGGTATTTCAATCGGTCATATTTCACCGGAGGCTGCTGAAGGCGGACCGGTCGCATTAGTCGAAAATGGCGATACAATCATTATTGATTTGCCAAGCAGAACGATCAATTTACAAGTTTCCGACGAACTTCTTGCAGAGCGTCGTCAAAACTTAAAACCATTTGAACCAAAAATCAAGCGCGGCTGGTTGGCACGTTACTCTGCTTTAGTAACAAATGCTTCCCAGGGCGGCGTAATGAAAATATAATCTGAATACTTTAAAACGTTGATGAGGTTAAAGGATATAGAGTCTTGTATCTACCAGAGAGCCGGTATTGGTGGAAGCCGGCGATACAACTATATCCGACATCCCCTCGGAGTGAGCTATTAAACGCATTCGCCATTAGATAGCTCCGGGCATATTCGAAGTGCTCGTTATTAATGAACTGTTCTCTTTGTTTAGTTGCACAAATTTCCTAATGGGAATTTTGAAATGGAGAGGCTCAGGCGGTTCGCGAGGTAACTAGGTGGACACTGTTTCTTTTAGAAGCACATGTTCATCGATGTTATAAATGAGGGTGGTACCATGAAAAGTCTTTTTCATCCCTACGTAAGAGGTTTTCTTTTGCGTGCGGAGAAAAAGGCTTTTTCTTTTTATCAATTTATAAAAATGACGTCACATAAAAAGCTTTGAAAAAGGAAGGAGAAATTACTATGAGTGCGAACGTTTCAGTAAATCAAGAAATCGAAAAGCCCGAAGAACAACAAGTAACAAAACCGAGAGACGGTGCCGATATTTTAGTGCAGGCACTGCATGAACAAGATGTTGATATTATTTTCGGTTATCCGGGTGGGGCAGTATTACAAATTTATGATGCGCTTTACCGTAATCCGATTCGTCACATTCTGACACGCCACGAACAAGGTGCGATTCATGCGGCAGAAGGATATGCACGTGTTATGAATAAACCGGGTGTAGTAATTGCAACATCTGGACCAGGCGCAACAAACCTTGTAACAGGTATTGCCGATGCGATGATAGACTCGATTCCGTTAGTTATTTTTACAGGCCAAGTTGCGACATCCGTAATTGGTACAGATGCTTTCCAGGAAGCGGACATTATGGGAATTACAACACCGATTACAAAACATAACTACCAGGTGCAGGACGTAGCTGATATTCCTCGTATTGTAAAAGAGGCATTTCATATTGCCAATACAGGACGTAAAGGACCGGTTGTCATTGACTTCCCGAAAAATATCTCTCAAACAGTATTCCTGGATGAAATTAAAGCTCCGGAAGATATTTATTTACCGGGTTATCAGCCGACAACGAAACCGAATTATCTTCAAATCCAAAAGGCAATTCAAGCATTAAGTTTAGCTAAAAAACCCCTAGTGCTGGCGGGTGCCGGGGTATTATTCGCAGATGCACGCGAACAATTGACAGAATTTATTGAAAAATATAATTTACCGGTTGTAAATACATTGCTTGGTTTAGGAAGTATTCACGGACAGCACAAACAATTCTATGGAATGGCTGGGATGCACGGTTATGCAACTGCAAATGACGCCATTACAAAATGCGACTTATTAATTAATATCGGTGCACGCTTTGATGACCGATTAACAGGAAATTTAGCAACATTTGCACCGAACGCTACGATCATCCATATCGATATCGATCCGGCAGAAATCGGAAAAAATGTACCAACTGATATTCCGATTGTTGCGGATGCAAAAGAAGCATTGTTTGCACTGTTGAAAAAAGACTTCCAAGGACCGGATACGACGGAATGGATTTATTACTTAAACGATAGCCGCGATAAATTTCCGCTTTGGTATGAAGAGGCAGGAGAAGAAGTGTTACCGCAGCAAGCAATTGAGATCCTTCATAAATTGACGGACGGTGATGCGATTGTCACAACGGATGTTGGACAGCATCAAATGTGGGCAGCCCAATACTATTATTTAAATAATCCGCATAACTGGGTAACATCAGGCGGTTTAGGCACGATGGGCTTCGGTTTCCCGGCAGCGATCGGTGCACAGTTTGCGAAGCCTGAGAAGAAAGTTATTTCGATTGTAGGTGATGCAGGCTTCCAAATGACAAACCAAGAGCTTGCATTACTTAAAGAATTTAACTTACCGGTAAAAGTAGTAATCCTTAACAACAGCTGTTTAGGAATGGTACGTCAATGGCAGGAAACATTCTATGATGAGCGTTATTCACAAAGCTTAATGCCAATCCAGCCGGACTTCGTAAAACTTGCCGATGCATACGGCATTAAAGGCTACCGCATTGACAATTTATCAGAAGCAGAAGCAATCTTTGATGAAGCGATCAATTCAGATGAACCGGTTGTTATTGACTGCAGAGTGAAGCAACTTGTGAGCGTATTCCCAATGGTTGCGCCTGGTAAAGGATTACATGAAATGATTGGAGTGAAGAAGCCATGAAGCGAGTGCTGACAGTAACAGTAATTAATCAAAGCGGCGTATTGAACCGAGTGACTGGCTTATTAATGAAACGTCAATTCAATATTGAATCGATTACAGTAGGTCATACAGAGCAGCCGAATTTTTCGAAGATGACGTTCATCGTCCATGTAGAAGACGAGAATAAAATCGAACAATTAATCAAACAGCTTTCGAAGCAAATCGATGTATTAAAAGTAAACGATATTACAGAAAAAGCAATCGTCCTTCGTGAGCTGGCGCTTATAAAAGTAGTTTCACCGCCAAACTTGCGCTTAGAAATGAATGCAATCGTTGAGCCATTCCGTCCGCAAGTTGTCGATACATCAAAAAATGTCGTGACATATGAAGTAGTTGGTCACCCGGAAAAAATCGATGCATTTATCGAGTTACTTCGTCCATATGGCATTAAAGAGTTAACACGTACAGGTGCTACAGCAGCCATCCGTGAGGCACAAAAAATCGAAAGCCCGCAATTATCAATTTTAAAATAAGCACTAAAAGTATTACCGAAAAGTTAGATATTATTGTTTTTAAAACAGGGTGGAGGATGTCATCTGAAGCCCGAATTACAAAATATAAAAACATTCACTTAATTGGAGGAAATGAAAATGTCAAAAATGTATTATGAAAACGAAATTAACGAGCAAGTATTACAAGGGAAAAAAATCGCGATCATCGGTTATGGTTCACAGGGCCATGCTCATGCGCTTAACTTAAAAGAATCAGGTTTTGATGTAGTAGTAGGTATCCGTCCAGGTAAATCGTATGATGCAGCAAAAGAAGATGGCGTAGAAGTTAAATCAGTAGCAGAAGCTGCTGCAGAAGCAGATGTAATCCAAATCTTACTTCCTGATGAGCGTCAAAAAGCAGTATACGAAGCAGAAATCGCACCACATTTAACACCAGGTAAAGCGTTAATGTTCGCACACGGTTTCAACGTACACTTCGGTCAGATTCAACCACCAGCAGATGTAGACGTATTCCTAGTTGCTCCAAAAGGTCCAGGACACTTAGTACGTCGTCAATTCACTGAAGGAGCTGGCGTACCGGGATTATTCGCAATCCACCAAGATGCGACAGGTCAAGCTCGTGATTTAGCTCTTGCATACGGTAAAGGAATCGGTTCTGCACGTGGCGGATTACTTGAAACTACATTTGCTGAAGAAACAGTTACTGACCTATTCGGTGAGCAAGCAGTACTTTGCGGTGGTACAACTGAACTTGTTAAAGCAGGTTTCGAAACATTAGTTGAAGCAGGTTACCAACCAGAATTAGCTTACTTTGAAACATTACACGAACTTAAATTAATCGTTGACTTAATGTTCGAAGGCGGTATGGCGACAATGCGCTACTCAATTTCTGATACAGCAGAGTGGGGCGATTATGTTTCAGGTCCACGTATTATCGACGCATCAGTAAAAGCGCGTATGAAAGATGTATTAACTGATATCCAAGACGGTACATTTGCGAAACGTTGGATCGCTGAAAATGAAAACGGTCGTCCTGAATATACAAAATTCAAAGAAGCTGGCGCAAACCACCAAATCGAAGAAGTTGGCGAAAAATTACGTGCTATGATGCCATTCATCAACCAAGGAAAACAAAAGGTAACAGTGAAATAATATGAGAAAAATTGACATTTTTGATACAACATTGCGCGACGGAGAACAATCGGCTGGTATTAACTTAAATACAGCAGAGAAAGTAGAAATCGCAAAACAACTAGAGCGTTTAGGTGTCACAATTATTGAGGCGGGATTCCCTGCCTCATCTCCAGGTGACTTGGAGGCGGTATCGTTAATCGCAAAAACGGTGAAGAATTCAATCGTCACAGGTTTAGCACGTGCTGTGAAAAGTGATATCGATGCAGTTTGGGAAGCAATTCGCCATGCTGAGCAGCCACATGTTCACACATTTATCGCAACAAGCCCGATTCATATGGAATATAAGCTTAAAAAAAATCCGGATGAAGTTATTGAGCAAGCTATCACTGCGGTAAAGTATGCAAAGGAAAAATTCTCACTCGTAGAATTTTCTGCAGAAGATGGTTTCCGTTCAGACAAAGAATTTTTAGTTCGTATTTGTCAGGAAGTTATTAAAGCTGGTGCAACAACGATTAATATTCCAGATACAGTTGGTTACGCATCACCGGAAGAATACGGCGCTTTATTCCGCTATTTACGTGAAAACGTGATCGGTGCAGAAAAAATTAAATTCTCTGCTCATTGTCATGACGATTTAGGAATGGCAGTTGCAAACTCATTGGCAGCCATCGAAAACGGTGCAGACCAAGTAGAATGTACAATTAACGGTCTAGGTGAACGTGCAGGAAATGCCGCATTAGAAGAAATCGGTGTTGCCCTACATATTCGTAAAGACTTCTACGGTGTTGAAACTGGCTTGAACTTAAAAGAAATAAAACGTACATCACAGATGGTAAGCCGTTTAACAAACGTAGTCATTCAACCGAACAAAGCAGTTGTCGGTAAAAATGCATTCGCACATGAATCGGGTATTCACCAGGATGGTGTCCTGAAAAATCCTGAAACATACGAAATCATTTCACCGGCACTGATCGGTGAAGACGATATCCCATTAGTTTTAGGAAAACATTCAGGCCGCGCAGCATTCCGTGACCGTGCCGAAACAATGGGCTTCCAGCTGTCGGATGAAAAATTGAACAAAGCTTTCGCTGAGTTCAAAAAATTAGCGGACCGCAAAAAAGAAGTGACAGAAGAAGATTTAACAACGATTTTAACTGAGCAGCAAGTTTCAATAGAAGATGTTCCGTTATTTGAACTTAAATCGGTTCAAGTTCAATACGGTACAGAAAATATTCCAACAGCTACTGCTTCAGTTATGACTCCTGATGGTGAGTTGAAAACAATCGCATCAACAGGATCAGGTTCAGTCGAAGCCATTTTTAATACACTTGAACAGCTTGTTGGAGGTAAAGTCAATATTTTGGACTATCGAGTACAATCAGTCGGTAAAGGACGCGATGCACTTGGAGAAGCGGTCATTAATTTAAAATATAACGGCTATACATCAACAGGACGTGACTCAGCACAAGATGTGCTGGAAGCAAGCGCAAAAGCGTATTTAAATGCAGTAAACAGACAATTGATCCAACAGCAAGTACGCGATAAACAAGAAATTACGGTTTAGTAGAATAATAAGGTTGTTCCTGTAAAGGAAAACAACTAGCAAACTCATTATAAGAATAATAGCGCCATCTTAATTGGTGGCGCTTCTACATCAAGTTACTTCACGTAGAAAGAAAGGTGTTTTACAAATGGAAAAGAGAATTACAGTACTACCAGGTGACGGCATTGGTCCAGAAGTTGTTGCAAGTGCAGTAAAAGTATTACAAGTAATCGGGAAACGTTTTAACCATACATTTCATTTAAACTATGCTTCAATCGGCGGAGCTGCAATTGACCTGTACAATAATCCATTACCGGAAGAGACAATTGCGATGTGTGAAGCAAGTGATGCCATTTTATTAGGTGCAGTAGGTGGTCCGAAATGGGATAACAACCCGCCAGCATTGCGTCCTGAAAAAGGTTTACTAAAGATCCGCAAGCACTTTGATTTATTTGCGAATTTACGTCCTGTGAAAGCATTCCCAAGTTTACTTGCATCTTCTCCATTAAAGCGTGAAGTTGCGGAAAATGTAGACTTAATGATCGTCCGTGAATTAACAGGAGGGCTATACTTCGGAGAGCCACGTAAAAAAACAGATGCAGGTGCTATTGATACATGTGTGTATTCCCGCGAAGAAATCGAACGTATTGTCGAAAATGCATTCGAATTAGCTCGTTTACGCCGTGGAAAACTTTGTTCGGTAGATAAAGCAAATGTACTGGATACATCCCGTTTATGGCGTGAAATTGTAGAAGAAAAGAAAAAGCAGTACCCAGATGTAGAAACAGAACACAACTTAGTTGACTCAGTGGCGATGAAACTGATTACTAACCCGGGTCATTATGATGTCATTGTTACAGAAAACTTATTCGGCGACATTTTAAGTGATGAAGCTTCTGTTATTACGGGTTCGCTTGGTGTATTACCTTCTGCATCAATTCGCGGCGATAATTTTGGACTTTATGAGCCTGTACATGGTTCAGCTCCTGAAATTGCAGGCCAAGGTGTTGCGAATCCGGCAGCAACAATTCTTTCAGTAGCAATGATGCTTCAATATTCATTCGGCTTAAAAGAAGAAGCTGCAGAAATCGAACGTGCTGTTGCAGCAGTATTCGAAGATGGCTACTACACAGCCGATTTAGCACAGGAACATACACGTACATTATCAACAGAAGAATGGACAGAAAAAGTACTAAATGAAATCGATGCAAGCTTCGTATCAGACAGCATTATGATTTCATATAACTAATTTCAATCGAAAGAAAACTGTTGATGGTTTTGGATATCAACACTATATATGGTTAAGGAACGGTGAGAACTATGGGGAAAAATATTATTGAAAAAGTGTGGGAACAGCATGTCGTACATCGTGAAGAAGGAAAGCCGGACTTACTTTATATCGACCTGCATTTAATTCATGAAGTAACAAGTCCTCAAGCATTCGAAGGACTACGCCTGGCAGGACGGAAAGTGCGTCGTACAGATCTATCGTTCGCAACAATGGATCATAACGTACCTACAAAAAACCTGCCTACGATTAACGATCCAATCGCAAAAAAACAAATTATGACACTTGCTGAAAATGCAAAAGAGTTCGGTATCGAATTAGCGGATATTGGTCATCCGGATCAAGGGATTGTTCACGTTATTGGACCGGAATTAGGTCTTACACAACCTGGTAAAACAATTGTTTGCGGTGATTCCCATACAGCAACACACGGTGCATTTGGCGCAATCGCATTCGGAATCGGTACATCGGAAGTAGAACATGTGCTTTCGACACAAACATTATGGCAATTAAAGCCTCCAACAATGGAAATCCGTGTTAACGGTGAACTTGGAATTGGTGTAACAGCAAAAGACATCATTTTAGCAATCATTGCAAAATGGGGAATTGGCATCGGTACAGGTCATATCGTAGAGTATACAGGTGAAGCAATCCGCAAGCTTTCTATGGAAGAGCGGATGACAATTTGTAATATGTCAATTGAAGCAGGAGCAAAAGCAGGCCTGATTTCACCGGATCAAACGACAGTTGAATTTTTACGCGGTCGTCGTCATGCTCCTCAAGGTGAAAAATTTGAGGAGGCGGCAAAATATTGGTTAAGCCTTGCTTCTGATGCGGATGCAACATATGATGTTGTTCTTGAAATTGATGCTCAGGAAATTGAACCGATTGTAACATGGGGTACAAATCCAGCGATGGGTGTCGGCGTTTCCAAAACAGTTCCTACTGCTGCTGATTATGACAATGAAACTGATAGATCCGCATTAAACAAAGCACTGAAATATATGGATTTACAAGAAGGCCAAAAAATTACGGATATTGAAATCCAACATATATTTATCGGATCTTGTACGAACTCCCGTATTAATGACTTACGTGCAGCCGCTGAAATCGTAAAAGGCGAAAAGCTTGCACCAGGTGTGAAAGGGATTGTAGTTCCTGGTTCTTGGTCGACAAAACGCCAGGCAGAAGAAGAAGGTCTACATCAAATTTTCCTTGATGCCGGCTTTGAATGGCGCGAATCAGGCTGTTCTGCTTGCTTAGGAATGAATGAAGATGTTATTCCGGCTGGTGAACGTTGTGCTTCTACATCTAACCGTAACTTTGAAGGACGTCAAGGTGCAGGTGCACGAACACATCTTGTATCACCAGCGATGGCAGCAGCTGCTGCAATTCACGGACGTTTTGTCGATGTTCGCAAGCTACAAAAGCAGGAAGCATAAGGAGAGATCAGCATGGAACCGATTAATATAGTAAATAGTATTTATGCACCACTTGATCGTAAAAACGTCGATACCGACCAGATCATTTCGAAAGAATTTTTAAAGCGCATCGAACGCACAGGATTCGGACAATTCGTATTTTATCACTGGCGTATTGATGAAAACGGCAATCCGATTGAGGATTTCGTGTTAAATAAACCAGAATATAAAGACGCGGAAATTTTAGTTGCACAGGATAACTTTGGTTGTGGTTCATCACGTGAACACGCACCGTGGGCAATCCTTGATTACGGATTCAGAGTTGTCATCGCACCAAGCTTTGCGGATATTTTCCATAATAACTGTTTCAAAAACGGTATTTTACCGATTAAATTAACTGAAAGCGAATGTGACGAACTTTTAGTAAAAGGATTAGCAGAAGCACAAGCAATTGAAGTTAGTTTAGAACAGCAAACAGTTACTACAGGTTACGGCAAAACGTATTCATTTGAAATCGATCCATATTATAAACAAATGTTATTAAATGGATGGGATGAAATTTCTCTTACATTCCAGTATGAAGAGCAAATTGCAGCATACGAGAAAAACCGCGTAGCATACTAATCTACAAGCCTCTTACTTTGGGTTCACCCTTAGCAAGAGGCTTTGTCTTATTTTACCGGTTGTTGTGTCAATTTTCCGGTGCTATAATTTTCTTCCATTTTTTTAGTATTGGGAGTATATACCGTTTATTAGAAGCGACAGTCAATTGTATTATAAGTAACCAGTTATAACCTTCCTTGAATAATATTTCTCTTATTGGGCATTCTATAATAAAGTTTAGCTGAGATTGGAGAAATACTATGTCTTCGGAAGAGAACATTAAGTGGCTTAATGAACAATTCAAAGATACAAACGAATTAACGATGAAGACGTTGGATGATGAGGAAAAAAAAACCGAGCTATTTTACATAAAGCCTCTCATCGATGTGGAATTGCTTCAACAAATCGTCATTAAACCTTATTTTGAAATGCAATCCGAAACGAAATTTATCCGATATTTGAAAGCTTTGCCTCAATTTCAGGACAGTAAGTCAAAAGAACAGTTGAAAGAAGAAGTTTTAAACGGCAATGTGCTTATTTTCATACAAAATAAATTTTATTTGCTGGATTTGAAATTTTCATTTAATGATCAAGTAAATACTGCCTCCGTCGAGACGACAATCCATGGTTCGCAGCTGGCACTAAGTGACAATATCGCGACTAACATTAATCTTATACGATCTGATTACCATCAGCCTACATTGTTTGTTGAATATTCCACGACAGGACAAGTAAATAAACATAAAATGGCCATCATTTATGACAAAGAAAAGGTTAATGAAAATGTGCTGAACATCATCACCGAAAAACTTCAGCAAGTTGATAAGCAAGTAATTACATCAACGGTTCAGCTAAGTAACTATTTAAATAACAAAAAGTTTTCATTATTTCCTCAGTTGATCATGACCGAACGTCCAGACCGTATTGTTTATAACTTGGCTGGAGGCAAGGTGATATTATTAGTGGACGGGAATCCACAGGCATTGATTGCCCCTGTATATTTCTTCGATTTCATGACATCAATGGAGGACAACTATCATACATTTTTCATTTCGTTTTTCCTTAAATTTCTCCGTTATACAGGGTTATTCATCAGTCTTCTTTTACCGGGTTTATATATTGGCATTACTTCATTTGCACCGGAAGTTTTTCGAACCGAACTTGCATTGACAATTGCGGGAAGCCGTACTGGAGTTCCGTTTTCTTCATTTGTGGAAGTATTGTTCATGCTGTTTTTTATGGAAATGCTTCTGGAAGCGAGTATTCGGCTCCCTAAAACAATAAGCGCAACTGCGACAACAGTTGGGGGATTGATTTTAGGGACAGCAGTATCGGAAGCAGCACTTGCATCGGATATTATGATTATTATCGTTTCTGCGGTGGCAATATCGACCTTTGTCATTCCCATCAACGAAATGGCATTTTCCATTCGAGTTATACGGCTTTTATTCATTCTTGCAGCAACAATCTTCGGTTTGGCAGGATTAACGCTTGGATTATATGCATTTATTATGTATTTAGTAAGCAGCGACAGCTTCGGGGAACCTTATCTTAAATTTAATCGAAATAAGGGCAACAAAGTGAAGGCGGGTGAGAAACCATGAGCAGGTTTTATTACTATTTGGTACTGATTAATATGGTTGCAAACATTATCGCATCGGTACCTGCCATACTTTTGCATAATCACAATGAAGGTACGGTAATTTCGATGCTTTTAGCCATTGCAGCAGGTGTCGTTCTTGTGACCATTTATACGAGGTTTTTCCTTTCATATCCAGGTAAAACTTTACCCGAATTACTTGAAAAAACGACTTCCAGATGGTTTTACTTACCATTTGTCTTTTCACTCGCTGTCTTATGGTTTATTGCAGGGCTTATCACGCTCATAACATTTACTTTTTTATTGATTCGATATTTAAGTCCCGAAATGCCGATAATTCAAATTTGCTTAACGATAATATTTGCGGTTATTTTTGGGTGTTTAATGAAAACAGAACGTGTGTTATATACGGTAGAGATGATTATACTTGTAACATGCCCTTTAATTCTATTCGTATTTTATAAAGCATATAGCAGCAAAAGTCTAAATTGGGATTTTGTTATGGAGGCTGTTTTATATATAAATCAAATACCGAACTGGCATTCATTTTCTGCTTGCTTTTTTTTGTTTTTAGGTACAGTAAACTTGTTCATTTTCAACCGGTTCTTTACGCAAAAACAAACATTTGGCTTTAGGCAGATTATGGTGATTGTCTTAATTTCTGTCGGAACATTATTTACAACTTATTTCATACCGATAGGCTTTAACGGTTTCGAAGGAATTAATGAACTTATCTACCCGTGGATTTCAACGACCGATTCTATAAGGATGGATTATTTTATTATAGAACGTGTTTTGTTTATATTTATTTTGTTTTATTTAGGGATTGCTTTTTTAAGTATACTGATTCACTGGCATGCCTCAATGGAGTTTTTAAAATTTGTATTTAAATTGGAGAAAATCAAGTTTAAAGGTAAAATTGTCGGAATATTTATACCGCTCCCTTTTTTTGTTCTGATTTCTTTATATTTGGTAAGTAAACTAACTGAATACCAACTATTTCAGTTTACAAATTATTTTTATGATGGATTGGTTTTTATTTTCCCTAGCATGATTTTAGTGTTTTTATACATTAACAGGAGGATGAAAAATGACGGACCTGCCTCCAAAAATTAATATAAGTAAGTTGATTTTTGCCCTCAGTATTGTTTTTTTATCAGGGTGTGCCTTTAAAGATATTGATAAAAGTGTTTTTGTTGCAATGATTGCCATAGATATTTCTGATGATGAGGAAAAGCCTTATAAAGTTACATTGAAGCTTTATGAACCTACCGGATCTTTTAAAGAAGCAACAGAACCTCAGTATTCCTATTTAACAGAAGATGGAGAAACATTATCGGAAGCGATTCGTATAATGGAATCCTATTCGGACAAGGAGCTCGAATTTGGCCATTCGAAGCTCATTATACTTGGGGAGGATTTAGTAAAGGAAAATAAAAATAAGGAAATACTTGACTTTTTGCTTAGGAGGCCGGATATCCAACTGATTTCGTGGATAACTGTAGCTAGGCCTTCCGCTGAAGAGATTATAAAAATGATACCGCAAGGGGAATCGGCAGCATATCCCGAGTTATTTAATTATTTTGATAATAACGGCACAACTACTCCATATATTGTGACAACACATTTATTTGAATTTAGACGAAACATGAAGGAGAATGGAATCGATTCTGTACTTCCGATTATTGAATTGAATAAGGAAGACGAGCATTTTGAAGTGAATAAATCACTATTGATCGCCAATAATAAAAAACCGCATGAACTCAATCCTTTAGATACATCGATTTATAATATTCTGTCAGGAAGGGTGAAACATGCAAATCTCATCGTAAAAGAAGAGGGAAATCAATTTATTGCAAATATTGATACCATTAAATCAAAATATAAGGTGAATATAAAAGATGGATCCGATATCAATCTGGATTTAAAAGTAAGTTTAAATGGATCAATCTCTGAATCCAAAAAGTCACTGAAAAATAAGGATCTCCCGAAATACAATGAGCAGTTGAAAAAGGAATCGGAAGAGAAAATTTCGGAATTTGTTTTGGAAATGAGAGAGCTTGGTTATGATCCGCTTGGTTTTGGTATCAACTACAAAGCCAAGGTACTTCATAATCGGCGCATGACTGATAAAGAGTGGATGGAAGCGTATAAAAAAGCTGAAGTAAGCGTAACTATCGTACCGGGATTAAAAAGTACCGGGTCAATCCAATAAGCTATATAATAACAAAAAGACTTCAAATCAAAAGTTTGAAGTCTTTTTAGTTTACATCGCTACCCAGTGACCTTTTGTAACTTCAACAAGCTCTGTGTTCTCTACATCGAACCGGTTCGCTGCCAGTTCTTCGTCTGTCATAACGCGGCGCTTTTTCTGTTTTTCGATAGCCGGATCCGGAATTGGTATCGAGTCGAGCAGCATCTTAGTATAAGGATGCTGCGGATTGGCATACAGCTCTTCACTTTCTGCCAGCTCAACAATTTTCCCACCATACATAACAGCTACACGATCACTAATATGTTTCACCATCGACAAATCATGTGCAATAAATAAATAAGTTAATCCTAGTCGTTGCTGCAAATCTTTTAATAAATCCACAACTTGTTTTTGAATGGAGACATCAAGCGCGGATAATGGTTCATCACAAACGATAAATTGTGGTTCCACAGCAAGTGCACGTGCAATTCCAATTCGTTGGCGCTGACCGCCGCTGAATTCATGCGGATAGCGAAGTGCATGCTCCTTTTTCAAGCCAACAAGCTCCAACAATTCTTCCACTCGTGCCCGGCGCGCTTCCTTTGAGGGGGACAGTTTGTGGACATCCAATGCTTCTCCAATAATATCCAGCACTTTTTTTCTAGGGTTTAAACTTGAATATGGATCTTGAAATATAATTTGCATATGACGACGCATACTTTTCAGTTCGTTTTTCGTTAATCGACTAACGGGTACGCCTTTGTAAAGCACTTCACCGTCCGTTGGCTCATGCAGCTGCAGCAGTGTACGGCCGGTTGTCGATTTGCCTGAGCCTGATTCACCAACAAGCCCTAAAGTTTCACCCGGGAAAATTTGAAATGATAAATCGTTCACCGCTTTTAATACATTGCCTTTTGCCAATTCAAAATGTTTGGATATATTTTTAACTTCGACTAGAGGCACGTTAATATTTAAATCAGGCGATAAATTAGGCAGTTCTTTTGGCTCCTTCGGTTCATGAAGCTTTGGCAAAGCGTTTAATAGTCGTTTCGTATAAGGATGCTGCGGATTAGCAAAAATCTCTTCCGTTGTACCTTGTTCAACGACTTCACCTTCCTTCATGACAACAACCCGGTCACACATTCCCGCTACGACACCTAAATCATGGGTAATCAATATAATAGATGTACCAAACCGCTGCTGCATGTCCTTCATCAACGATAAAATTTGAGCTTGGATTGTTACGTCAAGCGCTGTTGTCGGTTCATCGGCAATAAGAAGGGAAGGATTACATGCTAATGCCATTGCAATCATAACTCGCTGTCGCATTCCACCACTAAATTCATGAGGATATTGATTATACCGTTCTTCGCTATTTTTTATTCCGACTAATTTTAGTAGTTCAATTGTTTTTAGATACGCTTCTTTTTTTGAAAGCCCCTGATGCTTTATGATACCTTCCGCAATTTGGTCTCCAATACGAATAGTTGGGTTCGTAGAGGTCATCGGATCCTGGAAAATCATACTAATGTCTTTTCCTCGGATCGCTTCCATTTGGTTTTCCGTTTGTGTAATTAGATTTTTCCCTTGGAATTCAATCGTTCCATCTTTTAAAAACGAAGGAGGGGAAGGAAGTAAACGCATAATTGAACGGGCTGTTACACTTTTTCCACTACCGGATTCTCCTACAATTCCGACTGTTTCACCTTCATTTACAAGAAAACTTACGCCTTTAACGGCTTCAAATTCCTGCTCTCCAGTTATAAAAGATACACGTAAATCCCTTACTTGAAGCAACGTTTTACTCATAAAATGCTCATCCTTTAATAAAAATAAAATAATTTCATTGACTTCTGAATGTTCGTTCTACATAATACATTACTATACAGGTAGGGATTATACAATATTAAAAGTGTGAAAATTCTTTACACCTTTTTATGGGTGGAGAGAATTGGTAAGAAAGGAGCTGCTTTAGTTACATGCAGCATTTATTTTTTGAAAGCTTTCAAAAAAATGCTTCGAAAAAAAGTTATTATTTTGCTTTCGTGCTGCTCGGTCTGATCGTACACATTTTTACAATTCCGTTCTATTTAGTAAATCGATCTAAATCAACGTATGCGGAAAAAGCTATGAATGTGAAGACACAATTAATAGAAGACGAGAAAGTATTTGAATGGCATAAGCAATATGAAGTAGAGGAACGGACAAAAGCTCAGTTTTTCAATCAAAAAGTCGATGAGCAAACGATCATTCAAGCTGCGAAAGCGCTTGCTCAGCAAAAGTTAGAGCGTGAAGTTGAAAAAAGACTTGCGGCAAATGGAGTAGTGGAAAATTCCTATAAAAATTATTTTAGTACACTATTAAAGCGTCCGAACTTTTTACTGATTACGATAATTCCTGGTATTTTGATGTATGCTTTACTACTCTTAACGAGTAATCCATTTGCTCGCTTTATTTTTGAGCGCTTATTACAAAGTGTGTTCGTTATCATTGGGGTGGCGACACTCGTGTTTACGATTTTGTATATTTCACCGTTTGACCCCGCCCGCAATTTGCTTGGGGTGGAGGCAACACCTGCACAAGTCGAAAACTTTAATAAGCTATACGGGTTGGATCAACCTTATTTAGTGCAGCTTTGGCATTCTCTGTCAGGTCTGTTCACATTTGATCTAGGAACATCTTTCGCCGGAAAGGAAGATGTCACGCAAAGCATATTAAACAAATTTCCGGTAACACTTGAAATCGCAATGTTCTCATTACTGATGGCGATTGCCATTGCAATTCCGGTCGGTATTGTTTCAGCAGTACGTCCGAATTCATTTATCGATTATGTATTTATGTTAATCGCATTAATCGGTTTATCTATTCCAAGTTTCTGGCAAGGGCTGATTTTTATTTTGACGTTTTCACTCGAATTAAAATGGTTTCCGGCGACGTACAATCCGAGCAATTGGATGTCGATCGTTCTGCCGATTGTCGTACTCGGAACATCGATAACTGCATCGATTGCCCGTATGACAAGATCAAGTATGCTGGAAGTAATCCATGAAGATTATATTATTACAGCAAAAGCAAAAGGGTTAAGTGAACGGAAAGTAATTACTAAGCACGCGATCCGTAATGCAATGATTCCGATTATTACAGTTATTGGACTCTTGTTTGGCGGAATGCTAGGCGGTGCGGCAGTAACCGAGAAAGTATTTAATATTAGCGGTATAGGAAGTTATATTGTCGACAAGCAGTTTATTCCGGATATTCCGGCAATTTTGGGTGGTGTTGTTTATATTGCGATTACCATTTCCATTGTGAACATGCTGATCGATATTTTGTATGCTTTCTTTGATCCGAGAATTCGTTCGAAAATGAAAAAATCTTAGGAGAGGGTAACGACGTGAAATTTATATCAGACGTAAAACTGCTGTTGAAAATAACACAAGAGTATGTAAATGCACAGTTTACCATTGCTTTTTCTGCGATTTTTTCATTGCTGTTTTTACTTTATAGTTTTAATTTTTCTGAAGGGGTATGGCGTCGATATGTAGTTGTTTTTTTTGCAATTTATATTGGTACAACGATATATGTATGGCTCACATCTCTGCTCATTAAGAAGGATTTAGCGAAGCACCGGGAATTGACAAAGCGTACACGCCTTCTCGGTATCCCGTTGATACTTACGATTTTTGTCGGGAATGTATTTGCTGCTGGATTCGGTTTTATGCTCGCATCGAAAAATAAAACGGCAGAATATACTTTTGCTGTTTATGCTTTTATGACGCAAATATTCATTATCCTGATTTCGGGATTAAATTTGTTCAAACCATATGTAGTGGATACATTTGTTCTTGCAATGGGCGGGTTTATCCTACTAGCATTGCTGTATTTAGCAGCAGCTGTGTTAATCGCAAAGTTTGTCACGTTTGATACAGCGCCTAAATGGATGCTTCCGCTTGGAATTGTACTGCTTATCCCAACAGTGACAGGCAATTTTTTCTCATTGTTACTAGGTATTACGCTAATTCGTAAAGCGCGAAATGCAGATCCGTCCGCAGTAGAGAAATGGCAAAAAACATGGAATAAGATCTTGCGTAATACAATGGCTGTATTTGGCCTGTTTTTCATCGTTTTCATGTTCAGTTTATCGGTTGTCAGCTCATGGACATTCGATTATGACTTTGCGGTTGAAAACAATTATGCGGTATTGCTGCAAACACCGACACTTGAATATCCGTTAGGTACCGATAATTTCGGTCGGGATTTATTTTCCCGCATTGTGTTCGGTGCGCAAATTTCATTAATAGTCGGTTTTTGTGCAACAATCATCCCGGCAATAATCGGAGGGGCGCTCGGTGCGATTTCTGGCTATTACGGAAAAAATACCGACAATATTATTATGCGTGCACTGGATATTCTATATGCGATTCCAGGAATTCTGCTGGCAATTGCGATCATTGCCGCATTTGGCGCAAATACGACCAATTTGATCATCGCATTAAGTGTCGGCGCTATTCCGACTTATGCGCGGACAATGCGGGCAAATGTACTGCAGATTTCAAACTATGAATTTGTTGAATCCGCCCGCGCATTAGGGGCAAATGACCGCTCGATTATTTTCAAGCATATCGTCCCAAATGCATTGGCACCTATGATTGTCAAAGCAACATTAACAATCGGAGGAGCTGTTATTTCAACTAGTAGTTTAAGCTTCCTCGGATTAGGTATTGAACCGCATATACCGGAGTGGGGCAATATTTTAAAAGTTGGAAGTACGTATTTAGAGTCACATTCATATTTAGCGATTTTCCCGGGGCTATGTATTATGCTGCTCGTTTTATCGTTTAACTTTTTCGGCGATGGACTGCGTGACGCATTGGACCCAAAATCTAATTAACTTTTTGGAGGAATTTTTCATGAATAAAAAATTATTTACGTTAGCATCAACAGCAACAGTGGCAGCAGTAGCATTAGCAGGCTGTGTCGAAACAAAATCGGATGTAAAAGAAAATGATTCAGCAACTACTGAAACAGCTGGGGCAAAGCCAGTCATCGAATTACTTGGTATGGCTTCTTCAGAGCAGGACATGAATATTGTGCGTGACCAATTAGTGAAGAATGGTTTCGATGTGAAATTGAATATTCAGCCGGATTACGGTTCATTTACAGCACAGCAGGATGCTGGCAACTTTGACATTGCCATTTCAAGCTGGACGACTGTAACAGGTAACCCGGATTATGCAGTACGCGGCTTATTCAAAACAGGTGGTGACTACAGCCGTATATCAGATGAAACAGTCGACAAATTAATCGATGAAGCGAGTACGCTAACAGGTGATGAAGCAAAGGAAAAATATAAAGAGCTGGAACAAGCTTTAGTATTCGACAATGCCTATATTGCACCATTATATATTTCTCAAAAGTTCCAAGGTATTTATAAAGCAGAAGTAAATCCTGATACAGTACGGCTGCCAAAATCACGTGCTCAAGCATGGGAAACAATTTCATTCAATGATGAAGCGAAAAATGCTTCAGAAACATTGGTCCTTCATCAAGCATTAGCTTCATTAACATCACTTGATCCGGTTAAAGCAAACGATGGCTCGATTAATACATTAAACACAAATATGTATGTTCGTTTAGTAAACTTATCGGATACAGATGAAGTCGTATCAGAAGGCTCACTTTCTTATGACCACGCAGTAGCCGAAAACAATGAAGAGTATTATTTCGTGCTGCGCGATGATATTAACTTCGCAAAAGTGGAAGGCGAAAAAGCAGTTGATACAGGTGATTTAGTATCAGCAGAAGATGTTGTATTCTCATTAAACCGTGCTAAAGATGAAACATCGGTACCTGATCACCGCACATATTCAATCCATGAAAATATTGATACAGTTGAAATCGTATCTGATATTACATCATTGGAATCAGTGAAAACAGCAGATGGCAAGTCTGTTTTAGAAGAATTATCGGATGAGTTGCCTGCAGCGATTTCTGAAGTAGTGACAGATGAAAAAGATGTAGACAATGCAGCAGGGAAATACCAAGTTATTAAATTGACAACACCAAATCCTTTCCCGCAAGTATTAAACTACTTAGCGCACCAATCTGGAGGTATTGTATCTGAAGCAGCGGTAACTGCAGTGAATACTTTTGATGTAGCAAGCTATGATCCTAACTCGGATATTGCTTATGGTGATCAATCGACTGTTACAGAAGGCGCAAGCTATGCAAATCATTTAGCAGCATCTGGTCCATACATTTTAGTGAAGAAAAATGACTATGAAGCAACATTCGTGAAAAACCCTGCATACCAGGTAGGAACTGAAAACGAACCGAAAATTGAAAATATCAGCGTTCGTTTCATCCAGGATAATGACAGTGCACTATCAGCATTGCGTAATGGTGAAATCCACGTATTGCAATCAGTTCCTGAAACGAAAACAGATGTAGTTGAAGGCGATGAAAACTTACAATTAAAAACAGCTGACAGCAATGCCGTTTCTTACTTGTTGTTCAATACAAGCGGTCGTGAAACAGCAAAATCTGCAGACTTACGTAAGGCAGTCCTTCACTCGATCAATCAAGATGAGTTCATCAGCTACTATCAAGGTAAGAAAAAGCCGGCTGTATCAACAGTTTCACCTTTAATTGACACAGGTTTAAAACTGGAAGCAGACAGCGCAAAAGTAAAAGAGTTCTTAAAAGCATATAACGAATCAAAATAATATTAAAAACCGAAGCAGCTATGAAAGTTGCTTCGGTTTATTTGTTTAAACTAATGATTATGAAACTTGCGGGGATAAATAACCGATTTTCAGGATGTGTTCAAACTCTTCTTTTTTAAGGGGTTTGGAAAATAGATACCCTTGAATTACATCACAGTCATTTTTCTTAAGAAATTTTAGCTGTTCAAACTCTTCTACACCTTCAGCGACCACATTCATCTCCAACGATTTCGCTAGATGCAATGTAGCACAAATAATGCCGTTATCTACTTTGTCCTCATTATTAATATTATCTATAAATATTTTATCGATTTTAATTTTATTCGGTTTAAACTTTCGAATCGAAGCTAAAGATGCATAGCCGGTGCCAAAATCGTCAACCGCGATTCGAATTCCCAGGTCTTTTAAGCTTTGAATCGTTGAATACACACTCGATTCTATATTCAGCAATGTATCTTCAGTAATTTCGAATTCCAAATAGAAGGGATCAATCCCGAAATGTTCCAATTGTGTTTTCACATGTTGAAACAATCCTTTTTTCATAAATCGAATAGGTGGGATATTAATTGCTATCGGAATGATTGGCAGTCCTTTTTCTTTCCATTCTTTAAGAAGCTGGCATACCTTTACAATCACCCAATCAGTGATCCCGTTAATCATATGGTTTTCTTCCGCCAGCGGAATAAATTCTCCAGGGGAGACTAATCCCCATTCTTTATGGTTCCAGCGAATTAACGCTTCGGCTCCGCAAAGAGAACCATTGCCTGTTTCCACTTGCGGCTGGAAATGTAATTCAAATTCCTCATTTGAAATAGCTTTTCGCATATCGCGATCCAAGGCATACTTTTTATATGTTGATATATCACCATCATCAGATGAAAGCTGATAAGTACTTTTCCCTTCCTTTTTCGCTTTATAAAGTGCTGTGTGAGCATTTTTCAAAAGGGTCAATTTATCCCTGCCTTCCTCGGGATAGAAGGTAATGCCGATACTAGTCGAGATATTTAACTCATAATCCTGAATAGTGAACGGTTCTCTAATTTTTTTGATGACTGTTTTGGCGTATTGAAGCACTTCTTTTTTATTTCCGAAATTTTTTATGATCATAATAAAATCATTGCTGCTCAAACGTGCAAGATAACTATCTTTAGGCATTATTTTTTCAAGCCGGTCTGCGACGAATTTTAATGCTTCATCCCCGATGAAATAACCGAGTGAATCATTGATTATATTAAAGCGGTCCAGGTCGAAATAAAGAATGGCAAATGGCTCATCACTTTCGGACATGTCATCCAATTTTTTAAATAGACTTTGCTGATTTGGCAGGCCTGTAAGATTATCGTAGTTGGATAAGTAATTTATTTTATGTTCTTTTTCTATTTCATAAGTAATATCCGTAACTAAACCGAATATATTCGTTATTTGGCCGTGATCATCAAGACGGGGAACAACTTCTTCAAGCAGCCACTTTATATTACCATTTCCGGAATTAATCCGATAAATCCACTGGAAACTTTGCCCGCTCATCATTTTCTTTTTACCGTTTTCCAACTCCGGAAGATGGATAGGCTGGATCATGTTATACCAGGCTTTAGAATCCGCATAAAGGTTTGAGAGGGGGATCTCCAATATGTCTTCCAATCCTTTTGAAGCGAAAAGGAATTTACCACCTAACTTTTCACGCATCCAAATTCCTGATGTCAGAGTATCAAAAATTGACTTATATTCTTCATTCTGCTCGATCAGCTTTTTTTTAAGAAATGTTTGATATGTCTCGTCTTTAATAATCCCGAAGATTTTAGCTGGTTTTCCTTCTTCTGAAAACACTTCTGCATGTACTTTGAAATATTTTAGTTCTTTTGTTTTTCTATGATAAACCCGAATTTTATGCGTATAATTTTCGCCGTCACTAATGGACTTTTTTAAATATTGTAAAGACATATTCAAATCTTCAGGGTGTATTAGCTTGAACGGCTCATCAATACTTATATATTTTTGATAATCAAGTCCAAACATATTGTAAAAATTTTTGGAACAGAAAAGTTTATCTTCATTAAAATGATATTCCCAGCTTCCGATTTCAGCAATTTGCTGAGCATAGTTCAGATGGTTTTCCCATTGCATCAGTTCTTGTTTCATCATAGTTTTATCTGTATTATCGGTAACGATTAAATAAACACCGGCAATATTTTCTTCAATGACTATCGGAATGAAAGTAAGCTCGAGAAACAGTGTTTTATTAAGGTTATTTTTTATTTCAATATTACATTTTTCAGCATGGCCTTGTATTGTTTTATTAAATGTAGTTTCGAGTAAATCTAAGTTATCACCATACACAAACTGTTGGAAATCCTCGTCATTTACTATAGGCTTACCGAGTAAATCATGGAGTTTATTATTGTTCATTGAAAGTACTTTCCCGAATTTAGATAATACAACAACAATATTCGGATGATTATTCGTAAGAGATGTGAAATAATTGAAAAAGTCTTTATTCACTTCTTGATTGAGATTTTGTTCTGAAAATAATTGATTGAATTTGTGATAGTTCATATCATTTTCCATTAATTTATCCACCATCCCTCTATAAAATCCATTTAGTTGACACGTAAGAGTACAAAACAAAATTTGTATTCTGATTATATGATAAAAAAATGCTATTTTCGACATTACAATTTATTTATTCATAAAACTTAGCGATACTGTAAGTAATGACGATCATCAATATGTGCTGACGACGTTTACAAATAAAATGGCTGTCATCTCTGCACGAAACAGTACTTTATAGAGGAAGCAAATCGTTACTACCTTTCATTGACGACTTCAGCAAGCGATCACCCCAAATTATCTATACTTACAGCTTCAAAATTATATGGATAACATGGCTAAAATGAAAGCAGTACAACTTAAACTTGAACAATTATCTGTACAGAACAGCAGTTATGTTTACAATTATGAAACTACCATGCAGGCGTATCAATTATTGCCATATGATTTTCGGATGTTGTTAACACCACTTATGAATGAGAAAAAGCATGAGTATGAGACTTATTTTCACCAGCAAACAATCGCCGATCGCACAGCAAGTAATAAATGAAATTTCCGAATTGTCGACAAACTCTTTACAGGAACAAGTAGCATCCGTACGTGTAAGGTACAGCGGGTTAACTGCTTTACAGCAAACCTTTGTTTCCAAATACCATGATCTACTGTATATCGAAGAAGTACAACGCAATAATTCTTATGGATGGGACCCTTACTATGAGAATGATAGGGACAAGCCAAACGAATATCCGGCAAATATAGACGTTACAAAAAGAGATCAAATGTACACAGTAGTAATGCCTTTGTCCAAAATGAATCGTTATACGAACACGAAAATAACTGTTTCAGATAATATTACACTTTCAATCCCGAAAGATGCAGTGCGAAAGACAACTAATAATGATGTTTTGACATGACAATTGAAGAAATGAATGAAGAATCCCTACTGTTTACGGCAAATATGTATGATGAAAGCTATGAATTTTCTTCCTATATTGATATAGAAGTAAAAGGCCTGCCTTCATCAGCAACAATTGTCCGGTTGCATGACGGTGGGGATTATATAGCAACGCCATACAGAAAAATAGCCAATAAATTTATGATAAAAACGAAAACATCCGCACAATTTACAGCTACAAATAGTCGAGTCCAATTTTTTGATATTCATACAGGTGGACAACGATATGAAATTGAACAGTTGGCGAAACGTAAAATCGTATCAGGAGTAGAGAACGGATTTTACAAACCAAATGCCAAAGTAACATTGGCACAATATGCTGCTATGATTGCTCGTTCGATGAATATAACGACAAATGAAGGTTCTTCATATCGAGATGTCCATGGAAAGTGGTATGAAAGCTCTATAGAAGCGCTGTTGGAAGCAGGTATACTTGAGCAACCAAATTCAAATTACTTTAATGCCGAAAAGATGTTACACGAAAAGATGCGGCTATATTATCAATATGAGTACTTCTATATGCAGGAATTCCAATTTCAGACCCTGATTTAAATAACGTTCCATTTACCGATTTTAAACAGCTTTCAACATCTGATCGTTATTTTGTTGCAACAGCATACGAATTAGGGATTTTTGATGGTAAGGAAAATGGCCAATTTGATCCGAATGGAAATCTGACGCGTTCACAAATGGCAAAAGTATTATACAAATCATTACAGATTGCAGAGATGATTTAAATTGAACGACAAATTACAGTAGTAAGACGATAACCTAAAAAGCCGTTTTTCTCTGAGAGATAACGGCTTTTAAACTGGGCGGAAAGAAGGTACTTATAAAATTTCAGCTTCTGTCCCACCCCTTTTATTATTGCTGTGCTACACGACGGTACTCTTTTATTGTCCCATCAGCAAATTTAATTTCTATTTCCACTTCCAAAAAGCTGTCAGGTTGTTCAAATTTTTGCAGTACCTCATCAATTACTTCATCATCTGGTGTATTCTTATCGAATGTAAACCCTTCGAAAATCGGTACCAATTTGTTCGTTGCTTCGTTACCTTCTAATTTTGTTTTGTTAACTTCATCTTCAATTTGTGCTTCCGCTCGAGATGCTTCATTTTCATAACTCACTTCATAACTTTTATCATCCGCATACTGGATATCCAAATCAAAGTGAGTAAAGTTAAATGGGGCATCCGTTGTTTCTGTTACAGTACTTGTCTGATTCATTGTATTCTGTTCTGTCGGTGCATTTTCAGGCAAATTGGTTGCTTCTTCGCTGTCACCACAGCCTACTAACAATGCAGTTGTACTTAATGCGCAAATTAATGCAAATTTTTTCATGAATGTAAACCACCTTTCTTGTAACTACTGTTAAAATACCCGATTAATCAAAAATTAATCAGCTTAATATTATTTCGAAAAATATAGTTATTTTTGTTTATGTCATATTATCTATAGCAAATAATTAGTACAGCAATTAAAAAATAAAGTAGATACATCAATAAAAAATTTAAATGCCAAAATATTCTATATATAAATAAATTTATGTTACACTTATCAGATGAAATAGATTTAAATGGAAAATGATCTTAAGCTGAATTTCTCCATTGTCTCTCCCATTTATTTCATAAAACCAATTGGAAATAACTTTCTAATTCAGGAGGATGTTTGAATGAAAAAGATGACTAAAACCGTTTTGGCTACAACATTGGGGACTACAGTGATGCTAACTTCGATTTTGCCTGCCGTTAAAGCTGATGAAGTAACACCGGATATTAGCAGCTGGGCACTCGGTACATTAAATGAAGGTGAGAAATACGGGATTTTCCCGATTGAATGGTACTATGATGGCTTCCGTACAGCGATTACAACGGAGCGTTTAGATTCATTAATTGAGCTAACTGCACAAAAAATTGCAAGTTTAAATTTGGATAAAAATGAAAAATTCAATCCAGTCGCTGTAAAAGGTGATGGCACACGAGGCGATATTATTAACCGCCTTTATAATATTGTCGGACAATATAAATTAGATACAGTTGAAGATGCTGTTACATATATGCAGAAACATAAAATTTTACAAGGTTCTGAAAAAGGCTTGATGCTCGATCAAAAAGCTACAACACAACATGCGGTTATTTTCGCCGTACGCCTAATCCAGAATACATTTGAGCAGGCAAATGCCGGTGCGAAAGGTGTTGCATGGGTAGTGGAAGATGAAGATACAAAAGTGTATATGCTTGGATCAATTCATGTAGGAACACCGGATCTGTACCCGATGCATAAAAAACTGACAAAAGCCTTTGATGAGTCGGACGGCCTTTTCGTTGAGGCGAACTTATTAGATCCTACGGGTATGGATTATTATATTGAAAAGGCAATGTTTAATGATGGACGTACGATTAAAGATGTTGTAAGTGAAGAAACGTATGCGAAACTTCAAAAGGTTGCAGCACAGCTTGAAATGCCTATCGAAGAGCTGGAAATGCAAAAGCCATGGCTACTTTCAAATAATTTTTCAACAATGATGATGGACGGGGCATTTGGTTTAACAGCAGAAGAAATGGCGATGCATGGAGTAGATATGCAATTTTTATTAAGTGCTTACTTACAGCAAAAACCTATTTATGAGCTGGAAGGAATCAATGCACAAGTCGATATGTTTGAAGCATTATCGCCAGAAGCACAGGAAGAATCGTTAGTAGCTGCACTTGACGGTATTTTGGAGCCAACTGAACAGTCTGAAGAAGATGTTCAGTTAATGGCAGACTGGTTCACGAATTGGGTCAAAGGTGATGTGGAAAAGTTTGCGGAAAGCTTAACTGAAATGGAAGGAGACACATCTGAGTTCAATCAGATGCTCTTCGGTAAACGTGATGCAGAAATGGCCGCAAAGCTTGTTGATTTATTGGAAGAACAGAAAGGGACTTTCTTTGTCGTTGTCGGCGCGGGTCACTTTTTAGTTGATAAAAATATCCGCTATCACCTAGAGGAAAGCGGTTACGAAGTAAAACCGTTTTATCAATAAATTAAAAGCGCATGGATCTGATTACAAAAGTAACTGGTCCATGCGTTTTATTTTTGGGAACTCCATAAAAATATGAATTATGATTGAAATAAAGTAAGTAAAGGTCTGCCGGCGACCATGAAAATGATATAGATTGAAAGGGCTCCTAAAATAGCATAACTAGGCTTCCACAAACCTGAAAAATAAAAAACAAGTACAGTAAATAATACCATACCGACAGCTCCGAAAATGGCGTTTTGCTGCACAATATGAAATGTTTCATCCGTCATATTTTTCATTTGCAGCCGCATATTAAGCAACGTTAATATCGGAAGCAATGTAATAATACCGGATAAAAAATGCAAATTCGATTTGCTTAACCAAGAAGCGAGCAGCATCACTATACCGCCAAGAATAAATTGAATTACATAAAACACGTTCCGCTTACCTCAATTCCTTTAAAATACAATAACTATAAATCATCGATTTAAATCTATCAACATTATTTTCGGAAAATATAGAATTAATAATGTAAAACGAGATCTCCTTAGTGTATTTTCTAATAAGATTTGTATGAAGAATTGCATTAATTCACTCAAGTTGTAAAAATATGTTGAATTTTCTGGTCATAGTATTGTACCCTTATTGAAAATGATTATCATTCGCATAATGATGAATAATATAACAGGTGAGGAGAATTCAAACGAACGATTTAATAAAATATTTCGCCAACTCAACGATTGAATATGCAGATTTATTTGTTATAAGTTTAGGTCCTAATGTACATGATCACAATCGTAATACAGCACCCTGTTTAAATGGACTTGTTATTACACTGTCGGGTAGTGCAAATTTTTCGCTGAATGGTGAAGTATACGCTTTACATAAAGGGGTAATCCTCCATGCCGGACCTAATATGGCGATTGATATTAAAGTTATAAGTAAGGAACCATGGCATTATACGGTACTGCATTATGAAATGTTAAACCGTCCTTTTCCAATGGATATAGGCCATTTTGAAATCGCTACTGGTCATCATCATAAATTGGATTATTTAGTCCATCAATTAATCCATTTCGAAAAAATACCGGGCGATATGAACCGGCTGAAATGTAAGACTCTGTTCTTGCAGTTGGTGGAATTCATTGTTATTTGCGCAAAAATGCAAACTTCAAACAATGTAGTGGACCAGGTATGAAATGTTTTCATACGGGGCCAGTTTCACAGCATGTTTTTATCTAGTTATTAAAGGGAAAAGATGACTATCACGCTTCAATCATCGTTAGCTACATGTATATAGTAGGAGGAATGCAAAATGGGAAACAAAGAATCTGAAACAAACAAAAAATCATATAACCGCTTACCTGATGAACGTAAAGACGAGAAAGTAGAAAAATTTGATGAAACGAATCACGTAAATGTACAAAACGAATCAATGAAAGATGATTTATTGCTTAAAACGAATAAAGAATCGTTTAACCGTTTACCGGATGAGCGTGATGATAAGAAAATAGAAAACTACAATGAACGCAGTCATGTCGAAGGGAACGAGGAAAAAAAAAGCCTAGAAACGAATAAAAAATCGTATAACCGCTTACCGGATGAGCGTGATGAAGCAAAATTAAAAGACTACAATGAACGCAGCCATGTAGAAGATAACATGAAGCAGGATAAAACTGCTGAGACGGTTAAAGAATCATATAACCGTTTGCCGGATGAACGTAATGATGAAGAGATGAAATCTTATAATGAACGCAGTCACGTAGAAGGGAATCAGCAAAAAGAAACAAATGTTGCGACCGAAAAAGAATCATATAACCGTATACCTGACGAACCAGTTCAGGAAACATCTGTACATGAAAAATATAGAAGTAAAAACAAATAAATTTCATCTCAATATACGTAAAAAAGCATCGAATTAAAAATCGATGCTTTTTTGTTTAGCTTCTAAGCTGATACCAGCTGAACAGCATAGCGATTAAACTAATGCTCAATAATATCCCGCCAATAACAAGGGATGCATTGGCATAACTCGTTTTTATAAATATGTATTCATTCGTATCTGACATACCCCCGAGAGAATGTATCCAAATTGAACCAAATGTATTGGCAATTCTTCCGTTAAAAATAATTAATAGTAGTCCAATGAGCGCAAATATGCTGCTTAATTTAAGCATATCCGAGCTTCTAGTCGAGTTTGTCATGTTATCCCTCCACTATAGGTGTTCGATAGGTGTTTATAATGTCGATTAGTTGCGGAAACTGTTCTACGATATGATGGGCTTTTTTTATTTCTTCAAGTTGGGCGAAATCAAAGTTAACTGCAATGGCAATTAGATTGTTATCAATTGCTGCGTTAATATCGGATGCGCGGTCACCAACGACAAAACCGCTGACTATATCCTGTTCCATCATTATATGTTCAACAAGATGTGATTTATTTTTTGAAGGAATTATATCGATACTATAGCATCCCTTTATCCACCGTTCTAAATTATAAGTTGACATAATTGTTTGTAAATAAGCCGTTTCGCCATTACTTGCAATATATAAGGGGTAAGATTCACTCAACGTTTGAATTGTCGGCAATACGTTTTCGTAAAGTGCACCGTTGCCTTGTCGGATTTCTTCAATAAGTACCGCCTGAAAATAATGATTGCTCTTTTCACGAATTTTATCGGAATGATCGGGACACAACGATTTCCAAACAACATTGAGAGGGACACCCATTATTTCTCGGTATTTCTCGATAGGGGTAGCACCTGACCATAGATTATTTTGACGTAAATATTCAAATGTACGCTCGAGCGCCGGCTCTAAAATAACATTTGTTTGAAATAAAGTGCCATCCATATCAAAAATAATTGCTGTTTGCATTAACTTCACCTCGTATTAATTTTATAGCCAAATGATTCTCCGTTTTTTAAATTGAGTTCGTGCCCATTAATAACGACAATCTCATTGGTCAGCCATTGAATATTCGCTTCATTGGCATGCCTTTCATAATAAACCTGCTTTTTAAATCCAAAAGGACCATCAAGTTCTCCACGGATACCAAACGATCCCATCGCCCCTGCATCAAAAGCATAGAAATCCAAAGTATAGCCCATGTTTAGTGAATAAGATGTTAACAGATGTTCTGTACCCCCAAATGAATAGACAACGATTTTTAATGAGAAAAATAAAATAATGATTGATGTAAATACAATGGAGATTGTATTTACGAAAAAGGTAACCACTTTTTTTAAGCGTGACAATTGCTTATATTCCTGTAGTAACGTATATATAATCAGCACAAAAAGAAGGGCGACAACAATAAGTGTTGTATAGGAAAACGTCCATAATGTTGTACTCATTAAATAAAAGCAAACACCGATAAAGGCTAGACAGAAACTGAAGATTGTAATGGCAGACCAAAAATTCCGCAAAAAAGCACCTCTCAACCAACTGGAAAATATTGTTTTAACATTTGACGCTGTATAAAATAGAAAGTTGCAAAAAAAACAGCCGTTTCCAAAATAGCAACGGCTGCTCATAAATAATTATTGTGCTGGGTTTAATTCAAGTTCCACTTTAATCTTAATATCTTTACCGACTAATACGCCGCCTGTTTCAAGTGCTGCATTCCAAGTAAGGCCGAATTCTTCACGGTCAATTTTCGTTTCCGCTTCAAAACCATAAACTTCAACGCCCCATGGATTTGTTCCTTTACCACCATATTCCACAGCAAATACTGCCGGTTTTGTTACATCTTTAATCGTCAAATCACCTGAAACTTTATAATCATCACCATCTTTTGTAATGTTTGTCGATTTAAATTTAATGTCAGGGAATTGCTCAATATCAAAGAATTCCGCTGATTTTAAGTGGTTGTCACGATCTTCATTGCTTGTATTAATACTCGTCGTATCGATAGCAATTTCAATTTGAGCCGATGTTAAATCTTCTAAATTATCAACTTCTACATCCGCTGAATAATTAGTAAACTGACCTTTAACCTTCGACACCATCATATGCTTGACTTCAAAACCAATTGTTGAGTGTGCCTGATCGATTTGCCATTTTGCCATGATAAATTCCTCCCAACTATTATAAATCCAAGAAATTCTTTACCTTGAATTCGAGATAAATTTACCATATCAGGGGAAAGGTGTCAATTAAAATATAAGACTATTTAAATAATTCTAACATTTTACAATACGTTAATTTTCCATCATTAATTTAGCGATAACTTCATCAAAACCGTCATTTCTTTTTAGTAATTCATCGATGACGAGTTTTTGGCGTTCTTTCGAATGACCTTGGCTCAATTTTGCCGCAGCTTCAATGGAACTTATTCGTAATTTGAACGGCACAATGCCTTTCAATAAGCCGGTCATATATTTGGAGTCAACATCATTTACATTATAGGAGCTATTTGGAGTTTCGTACTTCTCAACTAAATGTTGAAGAGATCTCCGGATTTCTTCTTCATCCTCCATCATTTCGATAAGCCCCTTTACATGAACAGATACATAATTCCACGTTGGTACTGAATCTTTTGTTTCGTACCAGGAAGAGGAGATGTAGCTATGCGGTCCATTAAAAACTGCGAGCACCTGTTGATCGAGAATATCTTTCCACTGTGTGTTGGCACGTCCAAAATGACCGTATAGAAACTTTCCATCTTCACTTAAATAGAGCGGTAAATGAGTGGCTTCCGGTACCCCCTGATGAATGGAAATAACTGTCGCAAAACTATATTCTTTAATAATCTGATGAATCCTTTGATCATTTGTTAACTGATACTGTTTTGGAATGTACATCGTCCTCCCTCACAATTGTTTTGTCATAATAAAATCGATTTGTTCTTCTTCACCCATGAAAAATGAATGGGAGCCTGTTTTTTCAAAGCCCGCTTTTTCATAAAACGCAATGGCATTCATATTTTTTTCCCACACGCCGAGCCAAATTTTGTTTTTATTCTTTTCATTGGCCAGTTTGATCGCATCATCCATCAATACTTTCCCTAAACCGAGTTTCTGAAAACGGCTCAAAATATAAATTCGCTCTACTTCAAGTATATCCGGCCCTAATTGTTCGGACTGGGCTTCTTCTATAGTGACTTTTAGATACCCTGCCAGCTCTTTGTTTACATACAGTAACTTAAATAGAGAGTGTTTATTTTCAAGCTCAGCTGTCAGTTTTTCTGATGAAAAAGCTGTGTTCAAATAAGCCGTCATACTTTCCTCGCTGTTTTGCTCATGAAACGTTTCATAAAACGTATCCCGGCTGATTGTTTGTAAAGCGTCTAAATTTTCGGTAGTACATTGTATTAGTTGAATGTTCATTATCATTACTCCTTAATAATTGCGTTTTTTTCTTCGCTTACATTTTCCCAATCTTTTAAAGAGATGTAAACCAATACTTTGATAAAAAAATAGTTAAGAACTGTATTGACAAAACATTCTATCTATTGTTATAGTTGGAATAACTAATGGAGAAAGATGGTGATGAATATGACTAAATTACATGAGATTGAATCAATGCAATTATGCTTGTCATATGACATTCGCCACAAAAGTGCCTTCTAATATAGAAGAGTCACGCTTCTTAACTGTGCGTATGAAACCTTATGACGGGCAAAATTGCTGGTCATAAGGTTTTTTGTTTGCCTGAAAAACAAAAATATTATCATACGCCACTAGGAGGCAATTCCATTGAATTTACAACAATTAGGTTTTACAGCATTCTTTGAAACACAACTACAAACATTATCGAATGATATGACGACTAAGCTTGTTGGACGCGTCATACTCGAACATAAACATTCTTACCGTGTCCTGACAGAACAGGGTGAATATTTGGCAACGGTGTCCGGAAACTTTGCATACCACGCCTTTTCAAGAAAAGATTACCCGGCTGTTGGCGATTTTGTCGGTATTGAACAAATGCCGGGAGAAGAGCGTGCTATTATTCACCATTTATTTGATCGAAAATCCAAATTCACAAGAAAAATGGCAGGTCTTGAAGTTGATGAACAAATCGTCGCAACAAATGTTGATCTCATTTTACTTGTTATGAGTTTAAATGATGACTTCAATATACGCCGTTTAGAACGTTATTTAGTAGCTGCATGGGATTCAGGGGCAACACCGGTTATTGTATTAACGAAAGCGGATTTATGTGAGGATGTCACGCCGTATTTAAAAGAAGTCGAATCGGTTGCTTTCGGTGTGGATATTTTGACGGTGAGTGCGCAGACGGGTGAAGGAATGGCTTCATTAAATACGTTGTTAACTGAAGGGAAAACTGCGGCATTACTCGGCTCTTCCGGTGCAGGGAAGTCAACACTTACGAACGCTTTGTTAAATACCGACCAAATGAAAGTGTCCACAATTCGAGAAGATGTTGCAAAAGGCCGCCATACGACGACACACCGGGAACTTGTTGTTTTACCATCCGGTGCTTGCCTGATCGACACTCCCGGAATGCGGGAGTTGCAGCTATGGGATCAGGGGGACAGTCTAAATGCAAGTTTTTCCGATATTGAACAGCTTACAGAAAACTGCAGATTCCGCGACTGCAAGCATAAAAATGAACCCGGTTGTGCTGTATTGCAGGCAGTTGAAGAAGGAGCACTTGATGCAGCAAGGTTGACGAGCTTCTTTAAACTGCAGCGGGAACTTGCCTATATCGAGAAAAAGTCGAATACAGATGCCCAGCTTGCGGAAAAACGTAAATGGAAGCAAATATCAAAAAGCATAAAGAAATTGAGATAATTTATAGTAGATGCACAGTTTTTGTGCATCTGCTTTTTCATGTAAACGGTAAAATTGAACAGTCATTGATTGTAAGGGAGATTGCGCTATAATGTATGAAGTAACGAAGAGGAAGTGAGAAATTGATTAACTGGATTTATGTCATTATTTTAGGAGTAGCAGTAGGGGTAATTAGTGCAATGTTGGATTGGCCATTCTCTGTAAGCTTATCAATAATTGTCCTATTTGCACTTTGTTCCATCGGCTATATGTATTACATTGCATTTGCTTCAACGAATCTGCTGAAAATAAAAAAGTACATCGAAAAGCATAAAAAAGATCCAATGCTAAATTATATCCTTGTCATAGAAAACGGGACAAAAGAAGAGGAACTCGAGGCTATGGATCGCATTATCGCGCATTACAAGCAACCCATTATTAAACATACATATGAAATGAACCGGGCAATCCGTCTTAACGATTTTGGTCGTGCGGAGCATTTTGCGGATAAACTGATGGGTACACCAAATGGACCATATGGAAAGGCCATCATTGCCGCGTTATTGGGAAATCGAGATATGGCAAAAAGTTATCCATTAAAGAAAGCGTGGATGAATGACGCGGTTGATGCCCAATTAGCATTAGTAGAAAGTGATATTGAGATATATGACCAATTTGCAGCGAAAGCAATTGAGGGTGCAAAAGGATTACAGCGCTACTCATTGTATTACAGTTTGAAAAAAGCTAAACAGGAAAATGAGGGGGAAAAAAGTGTTAAACCGTGTTATCGCTTACTTATCCGGTAAGCGGTATTTTCATTTTCACTATAATTACAATTCTCACCCCAAAAGTGAATCTATTCCTTAAAAATATATATTTATATGTCTTAAATGTATATTTACAGGGAATAGTAAAATAGTAGAAAAAACTAGTAATTTATAACATTTAGTAGTTGCTTTCTCTTAATAATTAAATAATGAAAAGAGATGAATTACATGACAGTCACTGGTATTTTAACCGTCACCTTATTTGCATTAAACATATTATTTGCCCTCGTATTAATATTTATCAGCCGAAAAAGCGCTTCATCTACATGGGCATGGTTATTCGTACTCTTTTTCTTACCGATTTTTGGCTTTATATTATATTTACTAATAGGTCGGAATTTACAGAAGAAACATTTTGTAAGGTGGCATGCGGTACAGCAGGAGGAAACACTGGAAATATTCCAGGATCAAAAAAATGCGTTGGAAGAGGGAACATACGAATTTCCAAATGCCATTACTAAAAAACATGCACCATTAATTAAGATGAACGTCGATTATAACCATTCTCTATTGAGTTCGAAAAATGATGTCAAAATACTGTCCGAAGGGAAAGAAAAATTCCGCTCGGTTATTGAAGATATCGAAAATGCAAAACAGACCATTCATATTCAGTACTACATCTATAAAATGGATGATGTCGGTAAAAGTATTTTTAATGCGCTCGTTAAAAAAGCAAAAGAGGGCATTGAAGTGCAGATGATGTACGACGATTTAGGTTCTCGGACATTACGCAAAAAAGATCTGAAAAAATTAACGGATGCCGGTGGGCAGGTGGAAGCGTATTTTTCATCGTATTTTAAGCTGTTTAATCCGCGTATCAATTTTCGTAATCACCGGAAACTCATTATTATTGACGGCAAGGTAGGATATATCGGAGGGTTTAATGTCGGAAATGAATATGCCTGTTTGGATGATGAAATCGGATATTGGCGCGATACGCATTTGAGAATCGAAGGCAATTCTGTCTATAACATGCAGGCACATTTTCTATTTGACTGGTACCAGGCGAGAAAAGAAGAGCTGACTGAAATCGAACAAAGATATTTTCCAACGTTTACAGTAGATGCGGACACACCTGTTCAAATCGTATCGAGTGGCCCTGATACGGATTTTGAATCGATTAAAAACAGCTATATCCGGATGATTTTAAGTGCCAAAAAGTATGTTTATATTCAATCGCCATATTTTGTACCGGACGAACCATTTATGCATGCGGTTCAAATTGCTGCTTCATCAGGCGTTGATGTGCGCATTATGACACCCGAAGTAACCGATCATCCCTTTGTATATGGAGCCAATTCTGCATACAGCGGCGACTTGTTGGAGGTTGGCGGTCGAGTATACCGTTATAAAAAGGGCTTCCTTCATGCAAAAATGATTGTCATTGACGATGAAGTGGCGACAATTGGTACGGCAAATATTGATGTCCGAAGTTTTAGCCTGAATTTTGAAATTAACGCCATTCTATATGATGCTAATTTGGCGATACAATGCAGAGAGCTGTTTGAGGCAGATATTAATGACAGTTTTGAATTAACGAAGGAGCAATATGATGAGCGCAAAAATTGGACGAAAATTCGAGAATCCGTTTCGCGTTTATTATCACCAATTTTATAATGCTGAAGCTAGCCAATTACAAAGGCTAGCTTTTTTTATTTCTTAAACCGAAATATTTTCGAGCATTTTAACTTATTTTTTAGTAAAATAAGAATTGAAATATAATTCAGAAAGTAGGTAATAGAATGGTGAATGTTAAATATCCTGAAGTTTGGGATTTGGATGTGTTTTTCCCTGGTGGTAGTGCTTCTCCACAATTAATCGAGCATATTGAAAGTTTGACTCCTAAACTAGAAGTATTAAAAGAGAAAATCGACAAATTCGAAGTTCCGCAAAATAGTGATGCCGCATTAGAAATTCAATCGATATTGGAAAGCATCAAAGAAGTAATGCTGCATATTTCTCAGGCAGGGGCGGTACTTTCTTGCTTAACTGCACAAGACACGACAGATCGTGATGCATTATTATTGCAAGGCCAATTATCCGGTATTGCGGCAAATTCATCTCCTATCTTAGAAAGCTTCAATCAAAAATTGGGTAAAATTGAACAGTCAACTTTCGAAGCATTATTGCAGACAGAAGAATTAGCTCAATTCGAATTCATCTTAACGGAATGGCGCGAAAAATCAAAAGAGTCATTATCCGAAGAAGAAGAAGCGCTAATTTCAGCTTTAGGTGTTGATGGGTACAGTTCTTGGGGCCAACTTTATAACATGCTGATCGGCGATATTAAAGTGGAAGTAGAAGTGGATGGCGAAAAGAAATTACTGTCAGTTGGACAAGCGAACAATTTAAGTTCACATAAAGACCGTACAGTTCGAAAAGCGGCATTTGAAGCATTGGAAAAAGTATTTACAGAACGAGAAGAGTTCTTTGCAAAAACATTGAATCACTTAGCAGGTTTCCGTTTAGCCGTCTATAAAAAGCGAGGCTGGGACTCAGTAACAAAAGAGCCGCTTCAAATTAACCGTATGAAGCAGGAAACAATCGATGCAATGTGGGGTGCCATTACATCTCGTAAGGCGACATTTGCAGGTTATTTACAGCACAAAGCAAATCTATTAGGTACAGAGCAATTGGACTGGTTTGACTTTGATGCACCGGTTACGGATTCAAAAGCAACTATGTCTTATCAGGAGGGTGCCGAGTTCATCCTGAAGCATTTCGGCCGCTTTGGTTCGGAAATGGAAAGCTTTGCACGTTCAGCATTTGAAGATGGGTGGATCGAAGCGGAAGACCGTGATAATAAACGTCCGGGCGGTTTCTGTACAGGAATGCCATTATCAGAGCAATCTCGTATATTCATGACATACTCCGGCTCGATGTCAAATGTTTCGACACTTGCACATGAACTGGGACATGCTTTTCATTCGTATGCTTTGCGTCCTGTTCATCCATTGAACCGCCGCTATGCAATGAATGTTGCTGAAACAGCTTCAACGTTTGCAGAAATGATTGTTGCAGATGCAGCGGTTGAAGAAGCAACAACTGAACAAGAAAAGATTGCATTACTGGAAGATAAAATTCAACGTTCTGTTGCCTTCTTTATGAATATCCATGCGCGTTACTTATTTGAAACTCGTTTTTATGATGAGCGCAAAAAAGGCATTGTATCAACGAAACGCTTGAACGAACTTATGGAAGAAGCTCAAATTGAAGCGCATGCAGGCGGGTTAGGTGAAACACACCCGCACTTCTGGGCATCAAAAATGCACTTTTATATTACAGGTGTACCGTTCTATAACTTCCCGTACACATTCGGATATTTGTTCTCATTAAGCATTTACGCGAAAGCAAAAGAAGAAGGTAAGGGCTTCGAAGAGAAGTATATGGCTCTGTTGCGTGACACAGCTATCATGACAGTTGAAGAATTGGCAATGAAGCATTTAGGTGAAGACATTACGAAAGAAGATTTCTGGTTAAAAGGAATCGCACTTTGTGAAAAAGATGTTGAGGAATTTATTGCGTTAACATCTAAATAGGTTGCAAAAAGGGGCTGTGAAAAAACACAGCCCCTTTTTTATGTTCTATTATAATATCAATAAGCTTATAGCGGTTTTTTGTGCAGCGTGAACCCTAATGTATCCGCGTCACGTATAGTGATCGTAAATGTACCGCTTACTTGATCGTGCTTTACATCAATATTGCCCAATCCTTTATCATAACGGAAAAGAATTTCACCTTCATTGGATTTATAGACGACATGCAAATCATCGCGTTTCACTTCAAATGTAGGCGTAAAGTCGGGATTGCGGTCGGTAAATTCATTGATAAACAACTTGGCACCCTGCTCAACAAAATCCTCCCGATTCTCCGGTGGGGCGATCGCTTCGTAAATATTATGGACCGATGCGTCGAGCTCAATATATTTACCATGTTCAAATTCTTCGTCAATCGCTCGTTGAAGTTGGGGAGTATGCTCTTCGTTTAGAGATTCCGCAATTTTCTCATATAATTCCTTCATGAGCATTTTTGTTTTCTTTTTGTCTGATGCGATTGGAGTAGCCTGCAAGAAAGTTTCCATAAAGAACTTCGCCGGTTCGCCATCTGATTGCTTATCGAGTACATAAACATTTTCTTCAAGCGGATCATAATTCATGCGAATAAGAGCACATTTTTGTACACGACTGGATGCATCAGGCAAAATATTTTCGATCGTTTTCAAATGCAATGTTTCCAAATCGATCTGTACTGCATCTTTTGGATCCAGCTTTAGCAGAAGAATATAATCTTCTCCAATAAGTTCAATATGCGCGACAAATACAGAACCGTTACTGTTCGATACCGTTTGCATAATTTGATACAGTTTATTTGATAAATCATTGGCCAGTGATAAGAAGTGGGTGTCATCAGGATATTCTACATAACGGTTCATTTTCGTTAAAATATCATTGTCACGGTCTAAAAATTTACATGCAACAGATTTCGTACTATTCATTGTTGCATCTATGTAGGATTCAAAAAAATGATTATACACTTCAGATTGGAGTGCGGATAAATCCATTGTTTCACTTGCAGACACAAAACGGCTTTGCTGCATATCCAGCAGTGTTACAGCCATTCGTTTCATTTGGATTGATAATGTTGTTTCAACTTCATTCATCTTGACATAACTCCTTTTAAATTCCGATTTTTCAAGTATAGCGGACATTATGAAAATTTGCACGGGGTCAAATTTAGTTTACAAAAGCGAACGTATGTGTTATGATTATTTTTGTGCTATTTTAGATAGTGCTATAAATGAATTGGCATTTCTGCTAGTGTTTTTGAAGATACTTATTCACACTGGCGCAAGCTTCAGGGCTGCAAGGACATAGTAGCAGGTTGGGACTATGTTGCTTAAGTTAGAAGAGATTAGTAGAATTTTACCGCGGTTAAAACTGGAGTTGTGCACTCCGAATAAATATAAATTCCCCGGATGATCGGGTTGAGACTTTCATTTATTTATAAATCTATCTATTAAATACTAAAGGGGTCCCCAATATTTGGGGGCCCCTTGTCCAATTCTCCGAATAAAAACAATCCAAATCGGTTTGGATGGCACATTAAAAAATATTAGTCCGTGAAGCATAAAGAAGTCATATACCCAAGCATTAGTAATAATCCAAGACCCATAACAATGTCCATTTTTTAAAACCTCCCTCAATATAACCTACAATATCTTCCTTTTTTATTGTACAATGATTACAATAAAGATGAAACTATTTGTTATAATATTCGTATATATTAGTAAGAGCGTTTTAAAATTATACATAATAAAAGTGGGTGATAGACTTGAAGAAATGGATTTACAAATCTCTCGTTGTTTCTGTCGCGTTGTTATCGTTTGGTTTAATTACACCAAAGCATGAAATTTGGGCAAATTTTGATGAAGAACGTCATGACAAATCGGTATTGGATCGTCCAAGCGACAACCATATTTCAGCTGCCTATCAGTTGGATGATATTATCGTTGATGAAAAACCGCTGCCAACTACGGATGACTTTGTGTCTGCTGCAAAAGAACAATCATACATAAAATTTGGAACAAAAGTCGGACCGGTTATTGAACAACAATTCGAAACAAATATTTTTCCGAAAATCGAAGAAGCTATTGCAATGACAGTGGAACGAGTTGGCGATGAAAAACTGCGTAACTTAACGGTTTCCGAAAAACCGAGTGGTGATTACTCAGAAAAAATCTTCCACATTGTTGACAGCAAATCAAAAACTGACGTAATTCGCTTCCATGTTCGAACAGAGAACCGTCCTTTTGATGGCTACTACTACAATTTCCACTATCATACGTTTGAAGACAACTATTCAAAGCATTACGACCTTGGCGAGATTTACTGGAGCAAAAACACACCGCCTAAATGGTTATCATAGCAATATGCAGCACCCGCCGCCTACTGGTCGGGTGTTTTTTTATGTACAGCAAATGTACTCCACGGTCGCTTTGGTTAAAACTATGCTTTCCATCCATTACCAAAAGAAACCTAAGGAATCAAAGCTTAAATAGTCTCCGATTGGCAAACCTTTAATTTAAGGAGTGGTAATCTTGGAACACAGATTTTTCTTAGGTTTATTGAATGGTCTGATTTTAAGCATTATATTATGGACCTCTATTTTCGGATGGATAAAAATAATAACCGGTTTATTATAAGTAGGAAAATATATGCGAAGAGATGAGCTTTTTACTTAATCCCAAGATAAAGTTCTGAATAAGCTAAAAAGACCAGGTACTCATTACTGAGCCTGGTCATTTGCTTTTGAATTATTTCTGAATTACTTCTCGTTATTGTCGTTATTGTTGTTTTTGTTTTTTTGCTTTGCGTATTCTGAGAAATCGGCTTCTTTTCCAGCTTCCATATTATAATTCGGTCTGTTAGTTGCTCTTGTATGAGTAACGGTTGCATTGTCCTCTTCATCAAGGTTTTTCATTAACAGCGGAATGCATGCAAGACCGGCTAGACCGACAAGTGCATAAACAATTCGTGATAATCCGGCAGTTTGTCCGCCAAATAAAGATGCGACTAAATCAAATTTGAAAAACCCGATAAGTCCCCAGTTAATAGCTCCAATAATTACAAGTACGAGGGCAATTCTATATAATGCTCCCATTTATAACATCTCCTTTATTTTAGATAAAGAAGTTCATTCGGTATGTAAAAAACACATACTAAAGAAATTCAAGTATCTATTTCTGCTCGTATTTTTCCCGGGAACCGTTAGTTTATACTTCTTTTTAAAAAAAGAAAATGTATCAAAATACGAATAAAAATGTCCTTTTGAAAATAAAAATAATTAAAAATAGGAATTAATATCTGCAGCAACAAAGAGCGAAATATATAGTTCTGATTCGTAATAAATAAAGCAAAAGTTATTTATTTAACGTTGGAAACAGAGTATCCTGCGATTTATCAAAATATTACTATGCGGCTGAAAAAAGAACCTTTATTTTTTTAAGTAATTTACAAAAAATTTAAAAATTAAAGGTGAATTTTTATGTAACTCGAGGTATAATATTTGTATACTATAGTAAAAAGGAGGACTGCCGATGATAACCGGTCAGTTAGGGCGAGCATTCCAATTAGCGGAAAAACATAAGCTCGACGTAAATACAATTTTGGAATTAACAAAAATTATTGCGAAAGAAGTAAATGGTACTCAAAAAATTGAGGACAAAATTTTACTGCAAATGATTCAAATTCTGGAAAACAACAAAACAATTCTTAAGGAGGCAACATAAAAATTGACGCAAACGATTGAGCTATACGATGACTTAGACACATTTGACTAAAGGCGCTACTCAGCAGACGAAATACGAGTAGCGCCTTTTATTGTGCCTTTTTTTATACATATTGTTTTATTTGAATCATTAATAAATTTTCGCTTTGTAGGCTTTTCGAGCGATTTTGCAGATTCACGTGTTTTTCTCGGAATAAGTCTATATAATAAACGGAGAATATTCTATAGGAGTGAAAACATTGGCACATGCAGATCATACATACTTAAATTTATTGCAATATATTTTGGACAACGGTACCGATAAATCTGACCGTACAGGAACAGGGACACGCAGCGTTTTCGGCTATCAGATGCGCTTTAATTTACAGGAAGGCTTTCCGCTTCTAACGACTAAGCGCGTTCCATTCAAGCTAGTAGCAAGTGAACTTCTATGGTTTATTAAAGGCGATACGAATATCCGCTATTTACTTCAGAACAATAACCATATTTGGGATGAATGGGCATTTAAAAAATGGGTAGAATCAGAAGAGTACAGCGGACCAGACATGACCGACTTTGGACGACGCTCCCTTATTGATGAAGAGTTTAATGAACAGTATCAAACAGAGATCTCTTCATTTTGTGAACGTGTATTATATGATGATGAGTTTGCTTTTAAATACGGAGATTTGGGTAATGTTTACGGAAAGCAGTGGCGTAATTGGACAACTTCAGAAGGTGAATCGATTGATCAATTACAAGATGCAATCGATTTAATTAAACATAATCCGGATTCGCGTCGTATTATCGTGAATGCATGGAACCCGGAAGACGTGATTGATGCAGGAGGAAAGGGCAGTAAAGCGGCTTTACCGCCATGTCACGTAATGTTCCAGTTTTACGTAGCTGACGGTAAATTGAGCTGTATGCTTACACAGCGCAGTGCAGATACATTTCTAGGGGTGCCTTTTAACATTGCGAGCTATGCATTGCTGACGCATTTAATTGCACATGAATGTGGGCTTGAATTAGGTGAGTTTGTGCATAGCATGGCAGATACCCATATTTATTCAAATCATTTTGAACAAGTAAAAGAACAGCTTACACGTGAACCGAAGCAATTGCCGATCTTAAAGTTAAACCAAGAAAAGCAATCGATCTTTGATTTTGAAATGGAAGATATTTCGCTGGAAGGCTATCATCCGCATCCAACAATTAAAGCACCGATTGCGGTATAAAGGGGGATCTCAATGATTTCATTAATCGTTGCACATGATGAAAACCGGGTCATTGGCTATCAAAACGATTTGCCATGGTATTTACCGGGGGATTTGAAATACTTTAAAGAAATGACAATGGGCAAACCAATGATTATGGGCCGTAAAACATACGATTCAATTGGACGACCTTTGCCGGGACGCCGAAATATTGTCATTACAAGAAATGAAGACTTTACAGCAGAAGGAATTGAAGTGGTAAGAAGCCTAAAAGAAGCTTTGGCGCTTGTTGAAGGTGAAGAAGAAGTGATGATCATTGGCGGTGCTCAAATATTTGAGCAGTCTATGACGATTGCCGATCGATTATATATTACCTTTATCAACCATAGTTTTAAAGGGGACACTTATTTCCCATCATACGATGACTGGAAGAAGGTCTCATGTCTCGAGCCGATCGAGTCTGAAGACGGATATAGGTTCCAGTACTGTATTTATGAAAAATAGCTTTTAAAACAAAAGGACGTGCTGAATTAAACTTTAGCACGTCCTTTACTTTTATATTAAATAAATATATACACAAGCCACCATACATCCACAGCCTGCAATGACGAATAAATGCCAAATTGCATGATTGTACGGAAGGCGTGTCCACGCATAAAAAATTGCGCCAAATGTAAATAGCAGTCCGCCAATAAGCATGAGCATAAAACCATCAAACGACAAATATTCATATAATGGTCGAATGGCGAAAATGATAAGCCAGCCCATGAAAATATAAAGCATCAATGATAATTTTTCGAATCGATGAATGAACAAACATTTGAATACAACGCCTAATATTGCAATAAACCAAATAATGCATAACATTACAATGCCTGTCATACCTCCGATTGCTACAAGTAGAAACGGGGTATAAGTACCAGCAATCAATATATATATTGAAGAATGGTCCAGTATAGAAAAGAACCGTTTATATTTTTCAGGAACACTATGTAATAATGTCGACATTAAAAATAGTAAAATCAAGGATGAGCCAAAAATAGCGTAGGAAGTAATATGTACTGCGGTGCCATTAACTGCTGAATGAATTATTAATAGTATGCAAGCAGGTATGCTGATGGCAAGTCCTACACCATGTGTTATGGCATTCCAAAGTTCTTCTTTCCAGTTTTTATAGTCAAATACGTCTAAATTGTGCATGAGTCATCACGCTCCTTTATATTAGTATAATTCTTATTCATAATATTCGTGATAGATAGATGTCATGATGTTATACTGCTATATGTCATATGAAAATAGTGATAAACTGGGTTATTCTTCAATGACAAATGTCATATTGGTAAACAAATATGATTTCTTTATAATAGTAAGGAAGATAGAAAAAGGATGTGTTTTCTTTGAGTCAAATTCATATCGTAACAGATTCAACTTGCGATTTAACAGACGCGGAAATTCAGGAACATGGAATTCATGTAGTACCACTAACAGTTCAAATTGATGATAAAACGTATACAGATCGTGTAAATTTGCAACCGGATACATTTATTAAATTATTAAAAACAGCAAAAGAACTTCCGAAAAGTTCTCAACCGTCTCCTGGTGTATTTAAAGAATTATATGACGAGCTTGGAAAAGACAGTTCAAAAATTATATCAATCCATATGACAGGAAGTATGAGCGGTACATATCAGTCAGCTAATCAAGCTTCTCAAATGACTGATTCTGACGTAACCGTAATGGATTCGCGTTATATCGCTTTTGGGTTAGCATTCCAGCTTCGTGAAGCGATCCGTCTACGTAATGCAGGTGCTTCAGTGGAGGAAATTGTTGCTGGTGTGAATCGTGTACGTGAAAACACACGTCTTTTTGTTGCATTGGACACATTGGAGAACATGGTAAAAGGCGGCCGAATCGGAAAAGGTAAGGCAGTCGTTAGTTCTTTATTGAATATTAAGCCAATTGGTCACTTAGATATTGGGGAAGTGACGATTTGTGCAAAACCGCGCAGCTATAAGCAAGTGGTGAAATATTTAATGAGTGAATTTGAAAAGGATACCCAAGGTAAAAAAGTAGCAGGTGTTGCGATCTCTCATGCGAATGCAATGGATACATTAGTGAATCCGTTAATCGAACAGGTAAAAGCAACAGGTTATACAGGACAAGTTGAAGTTGCCTTTACTTCACCGGTTATTAGTACACATACAGGTGAAGGTGCAATCGGCTTTATTTATTATACAGAATAGTTAAAAGGTAATTCTAAAGGATACTGACTTTAGAATTACTTTTTTTATAAAGTGAAAAAATATTTTCTGATATATCACTATTTTTATAGGCAAATCATTCCTAAAGGCGGGGAAAATATTTTATAATGAAATAACAAAATAAAAAGGGGGAAGTTGCATGTGGCGGTTAGTACTTACATCATTAGCTGTCATTTTCTTGTCCGCATGCTCCGTTACAATTGACCCACAAATAGAAGAAGCACAACAATCCGACAATTCATCCAATGAAAACAATGATTTGTCTATATCAGAAGAAGAAGCCGAAAACGAAGAAACAATTAATACGAGCTTTTTTGATATTATAAATGATGTATTTCAACTAGACTGGTCTGATCGTAAGGAAGAAGATGCACAATCGGTTTATTATTTAGCATTAGGTGATTCGCTTACACGTGGTGTTGGAGACGAAACCCAGGATTATGGTTATACAATTCGCCTGCAGCAGGAGCTGGAAAAATGGCCGATGGTAGAGGAAGTGGAACTCGATAATCGAGGTAAAAATGGTAGACGCAGTGACCAGCTGTTAAGTTTACTAGAGCGTGGCCACTATGAAGAAGAGCTGCAAAAAGCAAATCTGATCACGATTACGCTCGGCGGTAATGATGTAATGAAAATTGTAAAAAAGAATTTATTTTCAATGAAAAAGTCTATGTTTGATAAGGAATTGCCCCGATTTGCTGAACGCTACGAGCAAGTCATTGCAGAAATCCGTAAAATAAATCCTGATGCCCCAATTATTTTAGTTGGATTTTATAATCCCTTTTCAATCGTAGTCGATGAGATTACACCTTTTGATCCGATTATTTCGGAGTGGAATGATGAAATCGAAAAGCTTGCTGCCACAGATGAAAATGCGTGTTTCGTATCTGTAGAGGATTTATTTGTCTCAAATGAGGATATGGTATATCATGTAGACTTCTTTCATCCGAATAGCACAGGATATGATGGTATGACAAAACGCATCATTGAAACCATGCAACAATGTGATATTGAGCAGATGTCAGACGGTTTATTAGGATTTGAGGAGTGAGAAGATGAACAAATGGAAAGTCGCATTTTTATTATTGGCTGGAGCAGTACTCATAACATTTGCCACATTGCTCTATTTAATAACTGCTGACGTTAAACAAGCAACAGAACAGCCATCACTCCCGGTTGAGGGCAATATATTGACTGTGGAAACGACAGCTAAAGAATTTGAAGCAATCGCAAAACAATATTTATCAGAAGCTATGAACCAGTCACCGGTTCCGGTAGAGCTTACAGTGGATGATAAAATTTATTTATACAGTACATTAACTGTTTTTAATATCGATTTGCCGATTCAGATGGACTTTATTCCTGTTGTAAATAACGGTAATATTACACTGAGTCAAGAAGCTGTTCACGTCGGCAAGGTAAATATTCCTCCGAAAACCGTTCTGAAAATGATTGATGATGCGGTTAATTTTCCAAATTGGATTACGGTTAAACCAAATGACGAAGAAATTTATGTGGATCTGTCTCGCATAAATATCGCAAGTGGTTCCAGAGTGCGGGCGAAGGAAATTGATTTACCAAATGATAAAATAGAATTGGAAGTAGTTATTCCAAACCAGACGAAGTAAAATAGGAGGTAATTTTTATGGCATATGAAAAAGCGACATTTGCAGGGGGCTGCTTCTGGTGTATGGTAAAGCCGTTTGATCAACAGCCCGGTATTATAGAAGTTGTTTCCGGTTATACGGGCGGGCATGTTGAAAACCCGACATACGAACAAGTATGCAGTGAAACAACGGGCCATCTTGAGGCAGTTCAAATTACGTTTGATCCTGAAATTTATCCATACGAAAAACTGGTTGAACTTTATTGGACACTGATCGACCCGACAGATGCGGGCGGTCAATTTTATGATCGTGGCGAATCATACACAACGGCAATTTTTTACCATGATGATGTCCAAAAGCAGATTGCCGAATTATCCAAGTCCAAACTGGAGGCAAGCGGAAAATTCAAATCACCGATTACCGTTAAAATCCTTGAAGCGAAGCCGTTCTACACAGCGGAAGATTATCATCAGCACTACTATAAGAAGAACCCGGCACATTACGAACGATATTCGGTTGGTTCTGGGCGTGCAGGATTTATTGAAAAATACTGGGGGGCGAAATAAATGAATAAAGAGCAACGTTTAAAAGAGTTAACAGAAATGCAGTATCATGTAACACAAAATCAAGGAACGGAACCTCCATTCCGCAATGAATACAATGACGTTTTCAAAGATGGTATTTATGTGGATATCGTTTCAGGAAAGCCTCTTTTCAGCTCAAAAGACAAATATGATGCAGGCTGTGGCTGGCCATCATTTTCAAAGCCGATTGAGCAAGTAGAGGTAACTGAGCATTTTGATACGTCGCACGGTATGCGTCGTGTGGAAGTCCGCAGTAAAACAGCCGATTCCCATTTAGGGCACGTATTTCCGGATGGTCCGCAAGAATTAGGCGGATTGCGTTATTGCATCAATTCAGCTGCATTGCGCTTTATACCGGTGGAGGACCTCGAAAAAGAAGGCTTCGGTGAATATAAATCACTGTTTGAATAAAAAGAACTCGCTTATGGAATGACCCATGAGCGAGTTTTTCTATACTAGATTTTAAATTCATTGACAACACTTCGCAGGTGATCCGCTTGTGAGGCCAATTCCACGGCGGATGCATTGATTTCTTCCATGGAAGCAGATCCTTGAGATGCGGCAGCTGCACTGCGTTCCGTATTGACAGCAGTATTATCAGCAATTGCGGCAACATGTACGAACGAAGTTGTCACACCGTGACTATTTTTTAAGGTTTGTTCAATTTGAGTAACCATCTGTGTTAAGATATCAGATGTTTTTTCTGTTTGCAGTAATATATTTTGTAAAGAATTAGTCGTCTCATTCGTCACTTCCACACCACGAATTACTTTTTCTACCCCTGTGTGATTTTGTTCGATAATGGACTTAACCTCTGTTTGAATAGATCCAACTATTGCCGAAACTTCTTTTGCTGCCTTTTGGGATTGTTCGGCTAGTTTACGAACTTCAGCCGCTACAACTGCAAAACCTCGTCCATGTTCTCCGGCGCGAGCAGCCTCGATTGCCGCATTTAAAGCAAGTAAGTTTGTTTGTTCGGCAATCGCTGTAATTGTACTAATAATTGAAGTAATATTTTTTGATTTTTCCCCTAATTTTTCAACCGTATCAGAAGTTGTTGCCATTGTTTCCTCGATTTCAAGCATGACAATTGATGAATGGTTTACTGATCTGCTACCTTTATGGGCAGCTTCTTTCATTTCAGATGCAGCTTGCTGAACTTCTCGTGCTTTTTCGTCTAATACGTGCATCGATTGTTCCAATTTCTGCATTTCATTACCCGCACTCCCTATACTGTTTAGAATCTCACTGCTGTCGCTCGCGATGTTCATCGTAGAATCAGCAATAAAATCAATTGTTCGAGCGTTTTCATCAGCAAGGGCCATTAATTCCTGTGAACTACCGGAAACATTATCGGCAAGGTTTGAAACGCGTTTAATCAATGCAGAGATCGAGTCGATTAAAATATTCGTGGAATCTCCTATAATAGAAAATTCGTCCTTTGTTTTAACATTTACGCGGCGTGTTAAGTCACCGCCAGCCTGGGCGATATCCAGTATTGATTCATTGATCTTTTTCGTATTTCTCCGGATTGATTTCGATAATATATAACCTAATGAAATAGTTAAAATAACTGCAACACCTGTTAAGGCCGAAATCATTATTTTAGAGGCGAATGCAAACTGTTCCAAGTCTGAAATGGTTTTTTCATTGCGCTGTTCAAGTATTTGAATCAGTTTTTCTGTGTTTTCATCAATATAACCTTTGAAATTTTGACTTCCGCTATTTGCAAAAAGTTTAGCGGCATTTTCATAGCCATATTTTTGACGGACTTCAATTGTCGATTTAGAATAGGATAAATAATTAGCGTAAAACTGTTGGATTAACCCGACGATTTTAAGCTCTTCATCCTGATTTTTAAATGACGTTTCAACGGATGTTAAATTTGTATGTATTCGTTCCTTTGTCTCTTCATATAATTGAAGAAATTTTTCGTCGCCTGTAATTAAGTAAGTTTGTTCATGACTTGAAAGCTTCGCAATATCGGAAGCTAAACTATTAATATGCATTTGCTGTTTTAAATTTTCTGCTGCAAATTCTCGCAAGTTATTTTCCAAGTTTGTTATATTAATATACGACAAAATTTGCATAGAGATAATAATTGCCATTAGAATAGTGAAAGTAATTAAAATCTTCCCTCGTATTAGGTGGAAGAAGTGAAGTAGGGCTTTCGGTTTAATAGGATTTTTCCTTAGTTTTTCTTTATTAGGTTTAGTTTTCTTGCTATTTCGCAAATAATTCACCACTTTCTGAAAAATCAATATTTAACTATTTTACTACATGAATGGGAAATTTACACTATATATTGTGAAAAAATGTATAAAGGAGGGAAAATTTTGGAAAAATCATTTTATCATTTTGCACTAACATTTAGAGGGGGAGAGTGGTCGGACGAAAAAGTACGTTTTGCCGAAAGCATGTTTCTCGATCATGCCTTTCCAAAAATGTCCGACAGCTTCGAAGAACTTACGAATTATATTGAATTTCAATCCGATGAATATATGACAATAGGTGCTTTTGACCAATTATGGGACCTATATGAAAATAAATTTTCAGCATAAGCAATGTTTTGCATGCAATACGCCAAATGGGGTATAGTGAAATAAGACGCGCCTTCGTAAAAAATTCGTTATTTTGTCCAAATATTGTTTTTTATGCAAATTATTTTGTGATGCAAGACGTCTAACGATTGAATGTTTATACGAAAACGTTTACAATTTAAAAGAATTATGATGAAAAGAGGTTTTTTGATGAGCGTTCATATTAATGCCAAAAAAGGCGACATTGCAGAAATTGTACTATTACCAGGAGATCCATTACGTGCAAAATATATTGCCGAAACATTTTTAGAAGATGTTGTACAATATAACGAAGTACGTAATATTCTTGGCTACACAGGTACGTATAAAGGAAAACGTGTTTCTGTACAAGGGACAGGCATGGGTGTACCATCAATTTCAATTTATGCGACTGAATTAATGCAAGAATACGGTGTACAGAAACTGATCCGTGTAGGTACTTGTGGTGCGATTCAAAAAGACGTGAAAGTACGTGACGTTATTATTGCACAAACATCATCTACAGACTCAAACATGAATCGAGTTGTTTTCGGCGGTACAATCGACTATGCACCAACTGCAGACTTTGATTTACTACTAAAAGCTTATAATGCTGCTAAAGAAGCGAACTTAAACGTACGTGTAGGAAATATCTTCACTGCAGATATGTTCTATTCTGACGAAGCACAAAACGAAAAATTAGCGCAATATGGCGTATTAGCTGTTGAAATGGAAACATCAGCACTATACACATTAGCAGCTAAATTCGGTCGTCAAGCTTTAACAGTCCTAACAGTATCTGACCACATTTTAACAGGTGAAGTAACAACTTCAGAAGAACGCCAAACAACATTCAATGATATGATGGTAATTGCGTTGGAAGCGGCGATTCAAGACTAATCACAAAATCATAAGCACTTAATAGGCCAACTTGCGCTTATTAAGTGCTTTTTTTATTTTTAGTAATTTAATCCTGTATGTTCTTACACATCATCAACTACGATGTGTTTTTTCTAAAATGAACCGTATAAAATTCCAAAAAAATTTCTTAGCGGATGTTTGGCATATCGAATTTGTGTTCTGGGCAAACTGAGATACCGACAATTTTAAAACACATAAGATGACGGCCAAAAAAAGTAAAAGGAGTGAGGGGATGAGTCAGGAAGTAGCGAAGAAATTTGTTGATCGAATCTCAAGCACAGTGGATCCATTAGCGAATATTGTCACAGTTAGTCTGTTTTGTGAAAATGCCATTAACCATTTGATCCAGGAAAAGCTGCCGAAAGTACGCAGCTTCAAGGATCAGACAGCTTATATCCCGATGGCGAGCTCCAATTACAGCACTAAAGTATATTCTGTTTATGCATTAGGCTTAATCGAACAAAAATTGTTCGAAAACTTATGGTTGCTGAATTATTGGCGCAACAAAGCCGCACATAACATTAGTGTGGATATTAAAGCTTTGCCGATGAACTTTCACATTTTTGATAACAACCTCAAAATCGAAAAAGATATGAATGAAAACGAAATTGTCATCGGGATTGCCCTTTGCACGTACAAAGAGTTGCATGTGTTCTTGAATGAACAATACGGTATTAAGTTAAATTGGTAAATAATAAAAAGTGTCTATGCCTGTAGACACTTTTTATTTTATCCGTCTTTTCTAATAAAATGCACTCTATCCATATAATATTTTCAATCCACAATAAAATTCATTTAATCTTATTTCCATATAAAAGATATTAATACACCAAATTAGGGTATGGATAGGGGAAGTTTATCCAGGAAGGGTTGAAATCATTTGAAAAAACGATACTTATTCGCGATGTCTACTTTATCGATTGCACTAGTTGCAGGATGTGGAGATACAGCAGAACCGGTTGAAGGTACAGATAGCGAAGCCAATTTGACGTTACAGCAAGTATATGAGAATGCCATGCAGCGCCAGCAAAATTTGAAAAGTGTTCATGCAGAAACAAAGATGGATCAAGTGACGAGCTTCTTGATGGATGGTCAGACGATGGAAATGACGAGCAACTCAAATTTGGCCATGGATATTCAGCAAAATCCGATGGCAATGTATTCAAAAGGCACAGTTGAGATGGATATGGGCGATGATAAAATGGAAATGCCGATTGAAATGTATATGACAGAAGAAGACGGCTTTTACATGTTTAATGGCGATACGAATGAATGGCTGAAATTGCCTGATGAGCAGTATGAACAACTATTAGCGCAAACAGGTGCCCAGGCAGATGCGTCAGAGCAACTCGAACAGTTGGAACAATTTATCGAAGATTTCAGCTTTGAACAGGATGATGAAAATTATTTGTTGACGCTGAACATTGAAGGGGACCAGTTCAAGCAGTTCATACTTTCACAAATGGGTGCTAGCTTAGGTGAATCAGTTGAGATGGATGGTGAAATTCTTGAAAATATGTCCTTTGAAGATTCACAATATAATATTGTTGTCGCCAAAGATACGTTTGATATAAAAGAAATGGATATGGATCTGAAAATCATCACAAATGTCGAAGGTCAGGAAACAACGATTGAAAATGATGCGAACATTGTCTATTCGAAATTTGATGAAGTAAAAGAGATCAATATACCCAATGAAGTTATAAAAGAAGCTAAAACTGAATAATAAATCAAGCAGCGAGACCGCTTTATGGCGGAATTCGCTGCTTTTTCCTATTTAATATGAAATGAAATAAAAAAATTGACGTCTATCCTTTTCTAGTCGCTTGTAAACTGATATTATTGGTATAGTGTGACATCAGACAGTGTAAAAATGAGAGTGGTGAAATTGAAATGGATGAACAAAAAAGAGATGAGGATCAAAACGGTTTAAACGAAGAGCAAATTACAAAGCCGGCAGGGAAATATTTACGAATGAAACCATTTGCATTCATAATGGTTATTTTCCTGACAATTTTATGTACAGCCGGTTTAACAATTTTTGCATTAACATTCGGTGAAAAGAAAGTTGTGGATGTAAAGGAACCGGTGGAACGGGCGGAATTCAAAAAACTTTATGATGCGTATGATGCACTTCAGCAAAAATATTATGAAGACGTAAATGAAGAAGAAGTGGTATATGGTGCAATCAACGGAATGTTTGATGCATTGGGTGACCCTTATTCTGATTATATGAATAAAGATGAGGCAAGCTCATTTAATGAAAGCCTGTCTTCAAGTTTTCAAGGAATTGGTGCGGAAATCCAAGAACGAAATGGATATATAATGATTGTTTCCCCTATTAAAAATACACCTGCCGAAAAAGCCGGTTTACAACCGAAAGATATGGTACTGGCGGTTGACGGGAAAAGTGTCAAAGGCATGAGCTCTACAGAAGCTGTGTTATTGATTCGCGGTGAAAAAGGTTCTGAAGTCACTCTGACGATTCAACGCGGAGATGCAGAAAGCTTTGATATGACAATCGTGCGTGATGATATTCCTGTAGAAACTGTATATGGTGATATTGATGATGAAGGAATTGCACACTTCCAAATTACTTCTTTCAGCGAAAAAACAGCAGTGGAACTTGAAAAGCTGCTAATTGAATATGAAAAGCAAGGGATGAAAGGGATTGTTTTAGATGTACGCCAAAATCCAGGCGGCTATTTAAAGGCGGCAATCGATATTTCAAACTTGTTTGTAGAGGAAGGAAAAAAAATCGTTCAAATTCAAGAACGAGATGAAGCGCCACAAATTGTAGCCGCGGACAATCGTTCTAAATATAATCTTCCAATAACAGTATTAATCGATGAAGGAAGTGCTTCTGCTTCTGAAATTTTGGCAGGTGCACTAAAAGAGTCTGCAGGTGCCCTAATCGTTGGATTAAATTCCTTTGGTAAAGGGACGATGCAGGAAATCATTTATATGGAAGACGGAGCAAACTTGAAGTTCACAACAGGTAAATGGTTAACTCCTGACGGTAACTGGGTGAATGAAAAAGGAATTGCACCGGATGTGAAAGTTGACTATCCAGATTATGCTTCATTACCATATATCGATCCGAGCCAGCAATATGAACAGGATGCCAATCATGCGTCAATCAAAACAGCTGAGCGTATTCTGGAAGTATTAGGATATGAGCCAGGTGAAGTCGATACACAATTTGATGAAGAGACTGAAGCGGCAATAAAAGCATATCAACAAGATAATGAATTAGAAGTGACAGGTATTTTAACAGGTGATACAACATATGCCTTAATGGATGCAATTAGTGAAAAGCTGAAAACAGAAGATCCTCAAATTTTAAAGGCGAAAGAATTACTGGATATAAAGCCTGAAGAAACAACAAACGAATAAAAAATGCGGGCTGGCAAAAAGTGCACAAACACTTTATTGCCAGCCCATTATTATAGGAAGTGGAAATATGAAAGATGTATATTTATTTAGCGGATTTTTAGGGAGCGGCAAAACGTCCATGTTAACCGACGTCATTCGTCAATTGAAAGAGGCCAATTTGAAGCCTGCTGTTATTATGAACGAATTAGGCAAGCTGCCATTTGATTCACAGGCGGTGGAACAGGATGTTCCGTTGAAGGAAATGTTGGAAGGCTGTATTTGCTGTAGCGGGGCGGAAAAAACGGAAGCGCAAATCCAATCGCTTTTACACGATCAGGATTTTGATGTACTTATAATAGAAACAACCGGGGCTGCACACCCTGTGGAAGCACTGGATGCGGTCTATTCGCCTTTATTTGCGGATAAGTTAAATATTAAAGGAATTGTGACGGTGGCGGACAGTCGGTTATGGTTAGACAGAACAAGCCTTACTCCGCAAGTACGCGCTCTTTTTATGGAGCAAATTCGTCATGCTCATCTGTTATTGGCCAACAAAACGGACTTGCTTACGGAATCGGAACAAGCGAAAGTAGTTTATGAGCTGCAAGGGTTTAATGCAAATGCCTTTATCCTTCAGACGACAAATGGCCGTGTTCCGTTAAAGCTATTGCAAAATATGCAGTCAACTGCTCGTATATCAAAAGGCGACATCGTGACAGCCCGTATTGGTGAAAGCTTCAATTTAGGCTCTCGACTCGTTCGATTTGATACAAGCTTTACACAAGAACAGTTTGAAAACTGGGTGCGCTCATTACCGGATACAGTTTACCGTATGAAAGGCTATGTTCCAATTGAGGGAATCAAAAATCCGTTGCTGTTCCAATATGCTTATGGAATGGTCCAATGGCTGCCGGAATATATAAAGATGGAACCGAACTTAGTCATCATTGGTGAAAACATTAATAAACTAGAAATTATCTCTCTATCATAATTCGTCAATAGCTTTTCAAATGAAATGTTTGAGGAAATTGGAAAAATTTATCGCAAAATATGAATAAAATATAAGATTTTAAGGCTAATAAGTTGGTAGATGGACAGTTTACCAATTTATAGGCCTTTTTTTCTTCGATTTTTCATTTACGATGAAATCACGAAAGGAGGCGTACAAAATGAAAAAATTAGTTCTACCATTTTGTGCAGTAATACTTTTTGCAACTCAAGCACCCGTTGCGAATGCAAGTGCAAATGCAACTGAAGGGGGCAAAACAACAACAACTTCAAATCACATTCAATTAGCGAATGACTATAATATAAATCTTAACAATTTCTATAAACTTGTAAAAACGACACCTCAAAATTGGAAAGTTACTAAACAGGAAGTGTCATCAAATAAAGTTAAAAAACCGGCTTCAGCAGAAGTAAGCAAAGAGAATTCTAAAGAGGCTGACAAAGAAATAAATAAAGAAGTTAATAAGGAAACAAACAAAGAGGTTAGCAAGGAAGTAGGAAAAAAGCCAACAAATGTTGTAAACAACGAAACTCCAAAAGCTCCTACAACGACTGAAACAACATCACAAACACCTGCTACACAAACTAAAACTGAACTGGCACCAGCTCAAGAAGATAAAGAAACGACAGCTACAGATCAAATTTTAGCGATTGAAGAAAAAGTTGTTGCATTAACAAACGCAGAACGTGCTAAAAACGGTTTAAGTGCATTACAAATCGACCGTCCATTAATGGCAGCGGCACGCGAGAAATCTCAAGATATGAAAGATAAAAATTACTTCTCTCATACATCACCAACATTCGGCAGCCCGTTTGATCGATTGAAAGCATTAGGTATTGCTTATAAATCTGCCGGTGAAAACATCGCTAAAGGTCAAAAATCACCTGAAGAAGTTGTACAAGAATGGATGAATTCAGAAGGTCACCGAGCGAATATTTTAAATAAAGACTTCACTCATATTGGTGTAGGCTATGTGCAGGACGGTAATTTTTGGACACAACAATTTATTAAAAAATAATTTGCTGATGCTATCCTTTTCGCAATGAAAAGGGTAGTTTTTTTATTATTTAATTAATGATCGAATTCTTAAAACAATAAAAATACTTTTATCGAATATTTATTATTTCTTTTGGACTTTATAATTTTATATGCGAATACACTCATTTTTAGAGAAATGCTTTATAAAGTGCCAAAATGTGCTACAATATACGGTATACTTTTAAAAGCCTTTTAAAAAAGGGTGTAGAATTCGATGGAATAGAAGTGATAAAAAATAAAATCATTTTTTTAGAATAGTAAAACTAGAACGATTATTGAATATTTAAAATGAACTATTAAAAAGTATAGTATTAAAAATCATTGAAAATAAAATATCACATCAAATAAATAAGATATTTATCGAAGCATGTTGAAATGTCATGTTGCATAAAATAGGGGCAATGACATTTGCTTTGTTAGGAGAAATTTATGAACGAAAAAACAATTATTTTAACAGGCGGGGGTACGGCCGGTCACGTATCACTAAATGAAGCGATTATTCCTTCATTGCAGGAAGCGGGGTATAATGTCCACTATATAGGCTCTCATGATGGGATTGAAAAGGAACTTATAACAAACGCCTTTCCTTCATTACCATATCACAGTATCTCGAGCGGAAAGCTGCGTCGTTACTTTTCAGTACAGAATTTTACAGATCCGTTTAAAGTAATGGCAGGGGTTACACAAGCCTTTTCGATTATCAAAAAAGTTAAGCCGACTGTCATCTTTTCTAAGGGCGGATTTGTATCAGTGCCTGTCGTTATTGCGGCAAAGTTGGCAAATATTCCGGTTGTTGTCCATGAATCGGACGTGACGCCTGGATTAGCGAATAAAATTTCATTACCGTTCGCTTCCCATATCTTTACGGTTTTCAAAGAAACGATGAAACATTTACCGAACGACAAATCGACTTGCACAGGCTCGATTATTCGTCAGCAACTATTTGAAGGCAATCGTGAACGTGGCTTGACATTATGTGGCTTCACAACAGAAAAAAAAGTTCTGCTTATCATGGGAGGCAGCTTAGGGTCAGTCATTATTAATGATGTGCTTCGTGAAAATTTGCCTGCGCTACTTGAAAAATATCAGATTATCCATTTATGCGGTAAAGGGAACGCCGACAAAAAACTTGAAAATCTGCAAGGCTACATTCAGTTTGAATATGTAACGACAGAATTGCCTGATTTACTGTATGCTACAGATTTTGTTGTATCGCGTGCTGGTTCAAACTCGATATTCGAATTTTTAGCATTGCATAAGCCGATGCTGCTCATTCCTCTTTCTGCTGCAAAAAGCCGTGGCGATCAGATTTTAAATGCCAACTTATTTAAAAAACAAGGCTTTGCACAAGTATTGGACGAGGAAAAATTGACAAAAACATCATTCATGCAAGCGATTCAAAAGCTTGAAGAGAAAGCGGAAGAAATGATCGACCACATGCTTGAAGTCGAACATCCGAAAACTCCGAAAGAAATGGTTGCCTTAATTACTCAATATGAAAAATAATAACTAAAAAAGGGGTTACCTAAAAGTTCATACTTTTAAGGTAGCCCCTTGTTTTGTTTAAGGAATATTTTTGACGCCTCTAACATATAAGCGTAAAGAAGGTAATCACGTTACTAGTAAAAATTTCCTTTTTACATTGCCTGTTCTTCTGTTTCCTCGTGCGTATTTGCAGTTGTTAAATAGAACAGATCTTTTGGAATTTTAAAAAGACGAAATTTATTTACGCCTTGATTAATTTCTGCGAAAAGAGATGGATTTGATTGCTCGGCATCTACTACATAAGGTAATTTTAATGCTGCTGCTTGTGAGCGTGCATTTTCTTCCCGGATGCGTAAGAAAACTGTATGGAAATCATAGTCGAAAAATAGTTCATTTAAAAATGCTAATTTCGCTTTCTGATTATAACCGATGCCTTGATATGGTTTGCCGATCCATGTTCCTAAAAAGCCGGCGCCATCTTGAATATCAAAAATACTGATTGTTCCGATTGGGGCACCCCAATCATCTACAATTGTACGTGAAATCGTTAATCCGTTTTGTTCTTCTTCTATTAATTGTTTAGTCATAAATAAATACTCTTCAGCTGAAGTCGCTTTCTGACGTACGAATGGAAACACAGACGGATGACGTAATAATTCGTATAATTCTGCTGTTTCATGAAGTTCTCTCTGTTTTAACATGTGAAACGCCTCCTTTTAAGAAGAAAATGGTAGAGCCTGTTGTTAAAGAAATAGTGCAAATAATCTTCTGATGCTAAAAGGTTCTTTATCATAAGGCAGTAGTCATTTCGAGCTTGATCTTACCTAAAAGAATTTGACGTTAAACTATTATACATAATTCGTATGTCTCGCTCTATCCTAGACAATTAATAACAATATCGAAATAAGAAATATATCTACAGTTTATTATAATATATTCTCTTGTCGCAACTTTCAAGCTCGAAAAAAACATTTTTTTCTGTTGAATGTCAATATATTCAGAAAAATGTGTAAATAAAAACTACTAATGACAAGATGAATTTTTTAAAAGTATAATATAATAAAATAAGAGAGAACGCGGAGGCACAAAATATGAATATCCAATTAAAGAAAGTTCATGGTTCTGGAAATACATTTTATTTATACGAAGCATTATATGATGAACAATTTAATTTTGTGAATATAACAAAACAATTATGTCATACTTCCAATGAAGGTGGTGCAGATGGCTTATTATTGGTGCTTCCATCTTCCGTTGCAGATGCAAAAATGCGCGTCATCAATGCAGACGGCTCGGAAGCTTCGATGTGTGGAAATGGATTGCGCTGCGTCGCGCGATATGTCTGTGAAAGATTAAATGTTAATGAAGCAGTTATCGAAACAATGCATGCTTGTTTGAAAGTGAAACGAGAGGACTCCATTTTTGAACAGCTTCCTACATACTCTGTAGAAATCTCGCCCATTTCATTTGAATTATCATCATTACCAATGAAGGTAGATAACAAACAACAATTGTGCCATGAAATTATAAATGCTTTCTCAGAAGAAATTCCTTTTACTGCGATTTCTGTACCAAACCCGCATTTAATCGGAATCGTTGATAAAAAATATATCGAAAACACGACACACCAACAACAGCTCGCAGCCTATTTGAACAGTGATAATGAATATTGCCCTGATGGGGTAAATGTCAGCTATGTACAGCCATTATCGCCTGATGAAATATTTGTCAGAACTTATGAGCGGGGTGTAGGCTTTACAAATGCTTGCGGTACTGCAATGACTGCCTCTGCACTAATTGCCTCTATTGAAGGATTCGTTACGAATAGTAAAGTAACCGTCTATAACCCAGGTGGCTTTGTTCAATGTGAAGTTTCAAATAATGAAGGAAGCTGGGAATTAGCACTCATTGGAAATGCTACGATATTAGGGGAATATGAATTCGAAATTCAAGATGAAAAAATACAGTTAGTTCATGTTCGGCCATCTGAAGAGCAAATCCAATATGAGAAATGCAAACTTTTTGTGAATGATAAAATAGAAAGCTTTCTGTAAAGATCAGTAAAGTAGGGGGACAAGGATGATGAGTTCCATTTTTTCAATGGATCTATTGAATTTGTTATTCAAAAATAGTAATGATGCTGTATTCTTTATGGAAAAAATAGATGAGAAGTATCGTTATATTTTTGTCAATGATACTGCAGTAAAATTGATTAATACGAATCCTTGCGGCAAAACGATTGAACAGGTAATCCCGTCCCATTTGGCAAAAACGATTATTCACCATTATGACTTAACAATCGAACAAAATAAACAAGTTGAATTTGAAGATTTTACTTATGAAAGAATGAACGTTCGCAAACAAAGAACCACAACTATTCCAGTAGTACAAGACGGGAAAAATTATATTTTAGCGATGACAAAAGAAGTATCGATGAGTCTTGATTTAGAAGATAAATATTTATTTATGCGTTCCTTATTTTCTAATTCATTTTTATCAACGATATTAGTTTCCAATGACCTGCAATTGCTTGAAGCAAACACAAAATTTTTGGATGAGTTTAATATTCAAGTGGAAGATGCGTCCCGTACAAATATATTAGACATGCCTTTTATAGATAGAAAAATGGCCAAAAAATTAAAAAGCTATTTGAAACGTGCTCAGCTCGGTGAAAATGTTCAATCAAAAATGCTGTTCTTTATCGATAAACATAATGAGCAGCGATGCTTTACTGCTTCTTTTTCCTCGCTGACAAGTAACGGTGAAAATATTGCTGTATTTATTATATTGCAAGAAATTACGGAGTTTATAAAACAAGAACAGGCATTACGCACCGCATCGCACGGCCTGGAAATGTTCAAAAATGCGATCAATTCATTTGCTGACGTTATTTTTACAGATGCTGACGGAAATATAATAGATGTAAATGAAAGAGTTATTAAAAATACAGGCTTTACCCATGAGGAATTAATCGGTAAGCCACACCATTTTCTTCATTCAACGTATCACCCTGATACGGCTTCAATGAGTAATTGGCAAAAAGTCAGTAAAGAAGAAATTTGGCGTGATGAAGTGTGCAATCGTAAAAAGAATGGCGAGACCTATTGGGTGGACTCCACTATGATTCCTTTGAAAAATGAACTAGGGGATGTTGAGCAATTATTAATGGTTCAATATAATATTTCGTCTGAAAAGCAATTAATGTCCGAACTATATATAATTGAACGTAATTTCAGAGCGATTACTGAAAATACGAATGATTTTATCGTGGTAACAGACCGTTACGGCAAAATTAAGTACGCTTCACCTTCCTATTCAAGGAAACTTGGCTATCGGGAAGATGAGCTGATAGGCGTACCGTACGATCGATTGCTGAAGCCTGAAAGTGTTCAACTGTGGCATGAAGCATTAAATCCGGAAACGGTTGATATAGTAGTAGAACAGAAAATAGAATTGCTTTTGTATAAAAAAGATAATAGCACGATATGGACGGAAGGGAATTATACGTTAACGTTTAATCTGGCAAATCATGAAATTACGGAAATTGTTATGGTTTCAAGAGAAATTACTGAGCGCAAGCAGCTGGAAGATAAACTAACATATTTAGCGTATCATGATAGCCTGACACAGCTAGGTAATCGCCGGAAACTGTACAAGGACTTTCCGCTGCTTAAGGCTGAAGCGGACGAAACAGGCACTTGCCTGGCGATTTTATATCTTGACGGAGACAATTTTAAACAAGTAAATGATCTATATGGCCATGATGTAGGGGATGAGTTTTTAATTCAATTCGGGAAATCGCTCGTTCGCAGTGTCCGAAATGAAGACCTCGTTATAAGGCTGGGCGGAGACGAATTTTTAATTGTTTTAACAGGGCTGTCCATTTACGAAAAAGAGCGCTCTGTTCAATTATCTCATATTATGGACAGGGTCAAAGAAAATCTGCAAATCGGATGGACGATTAGAGGGGCGCATTTTTCACCTACTGCCTCGATGGGTCTATCGATTTATCCACAGCACAGTTTAAGCTTGGATGTGCTAATCGATTTGGCGGATCAGGCATTATACAAGGCGAAACAATCTTCCAATTAACGCTTTCTTCATATCCATATTTCACGTGCAAGAATACGGAAATATACTCCGTATTCTTTTTTTATTGTAAAATACAAATGGTACACTAATGAATAGATATTGTTGATAGAGAGGGAAGCTGATGAAGCAAAAGATTTTAATAATTGAAGATGAAAAAAATATTGCACGTTTCCTTGAACTGGAGCTTAAGCACGAGCAATTTGAAACTGTTGTGGCATATGATGGGAGGACTGGTCTGAAATTGGCGGAAAGTGAACAATTCGACTGTATTTTACTCGATGTCATGCTGCCTCAATTAAACGGGATTGAAGTATGCAGAAGAATTCGAAAAGCAAGCGATGTACCGATCCTGTTAATTACTGCACGTGATGAAGTCATGGACCGTGTTTCAGGATTGGATGCGGGAGCGGATGATTATATTGTGAAGCCATTTGCGATAGAAGAGCTACTAGCACGGATCCGTTCAATTTTAAGGAGAGTACAGCATACTCAAAAATCTCAACAACTCATTTTAAGAGACTTGGAAATCGATGTGCATGCATATGAAGTAATATTTGAAAATAATAAAATCGAGCTTACAAGAAAAGAGTTTGATTTATTGAAGCTCCTTGTGGAGAACAGAAACCATGTATGTACACGTGAGCGTATTTTAGAAACAGTTTGGGGATTTGATTCAGAGATAGAAACTAATGTAGTCGATGTATATATTCGCCATTTACGTTCAAAACTGCAAACAGAAAATACTCCGTACATTGAAACTGTACGTGGTGTTGGATATGTGATGCGCGGGTGAGGATGATGAAAAACAAATTATTAAACCTTTCATTAAAATCCAAGTGGATGCTTGCGGTCGGTGTAACGATTTTTGTAAGCTATGCCCTTATATCTGTTGTACTTTATATCGCATTGCAAACATGGCTGATTCATAATGAAGAAAAAAATGCATTACGGACGGTTGATGATATGACAACCTACTTCGAATCACAAAAGAACACTGTTACAGTACAGGCACTCCAAAACAACACCGCATTGATGAAGGCCATTTTAAACCAAGAACAAACTGTACGTGTTTTTAATCTCGATGGTATTGAGGTAATGCGTATCAATGATGCTGCGCCGGCTGCACAACTGCCAAAAAATCAAAATTATTTTTCAACGTTCATTGAAAAGCAGACGATTTCAGGATCTGAAAGCTATGTCATCCACAGAGTCGTACAAATCGGGCAATTTCAAGGGATTATGCAGCTGATTCACCCGTTAGCAGCATTTCAATCGATGATGAATTATATTTTAACGACAATTTTTATTATTGGTTTCGGTGCCATTTTATTTTCGGTTATGATCAGCTATTACTTGGCGAATATGCTTATGAAACCACTTGTCCAATTACGGGACGCAATGAGTTTTGTCAGAAAAAACGGATTTACTGCACAGCCTGAATTTGATTATGCGGCTAAAGATGAAATTGGCGATTTACTTCATATGTATCGTACTTTAATGAATGAACTTGAAATTTCATTTACAAAGCAGCAGCAATTCGTCGCAGACGCCTCGCATGAATTGCGAACACCGATTCAAGTTATTGAAGGCCATTTATCATTAATAAAACGGTGGGGTAAGGATGAACCGGAAGTATTGGAAGAATCATTAAACACTTCGTTAACCGAAATCGCGCGAATGAGGAAAATGATCGAAGAACTGTTGCAATTGGCAAGAAGGGAGCAAGCGGATGAACAGGCTTCTGCTGATATAGAACAAGTATACGAACAAGTAAAAGAAGAATTATTGCAGCTTTATCCTACCGCTGAGTTTCACCTAACTGTTAACGGTGATAAAACGGCTGCCGCCATTACCGAACATGCTCTAGCGCAAATCTTTAGAAATATTTTAAGTAATAGTATACGATATAATAGCAATGTTCCAGATCTTCATGTAACAATCGACTATAACGAATTACAGTCGCCAATTTCAGTTACGATAGAAGACAATGGTATCGGTATTTCCGAACAGCATTTACCACATATTTTCAACAGGTTTTATCGAGTGGATGCTTCCCGAACAAATAAAGTTGCAGGTACTGGACTAGGGTTAAGTATTACGAAAATGCTCGCTGATAAATATGAAGTGGAAATTGATGTGGAAAGTAAATTACAGAAAGGTACCTTTTTTTACCTTAAACTTCTTAAAAAATGAATAATTTTAGTCAATCTAATTACTATTTCAATAGTTCACGAAAAAAATTGCTTAATTTGATAAAAAGAGTTGTATTTTTTGTGAAGAGTAGTAAGATTGAGATGGAAAAAATGTTCTTCCGCCGTTTATAAATGTGCTTTTAGTCCATGTGGAAGAATGATAAAATATTATTTGCTTTGTTTTGGTAGATAAAAAGAGGGTACTTAATTTATCTACTTACAAAAGAAGGTAATTTTTGTATTGCAATATACAATATTATACCTTTTTAAGTAAATTATTGGAACAGCCATAAGGCAAAATTTGGAGGTTATTTTCATGTCGAACAATGTATTACCTGCAGGTTCTCCATGGTCAGCGTTTTCTGGTCCTAACTTAGGTTATGTATTAGAGCAGTATGACTTATTCCTGCAATCTCCTGAAGAAGTGGAACCGGAACTAGTAGAATTATTCCAAGCTTACGGTGGTCCTGTATTTGCAGATGGTCAACAACCGGTTGCAACAGCAGCAGTAACAGGTACTGGAGACTACAAAAAAGTATTAGCCGCAGTTAAGTTGGCAGAATCAATTCGTGAATACGGCCATTTAGCAGCAGACTTATACCCATTAAAAAATCGTCAATTAGATACTTCACGGATTGAAGAAAGCGTATTCAATTTAACAGCAGCAGATCTTCAGGCTATTCCTGCATCAGTATTTTTTGCAAATGTTCCTGCAGGTGTTACTAACGGTAAGGAAGCAATTGATTATTTAAAATCTGTTTACACAGATAAAATAGGTGTGGAAGTCGCACATTTACAAAATGCGGAAGAACGTGCTTGGATCGAAGCTCAAGTTGAAGGCGGAACGTTCAAAACAACGTTATCTGCTGAAGAAAAGAAAGCAGTATTAGAGCGTTTAACACGCATTGAAAACTTTGAAAAATTCATTCATAAAACATTTGTTGGTCAAAAACGTTTCTCTGGAGAAGGTTTAGACACTCAAATCATTTTATTAGATGAAATTATCAAATCATCTGAATCTAAAGGTGTAAAAAATGTACGAATTGGTATGGCCCACCGTGGTCGTTTAAACGTGTTAACTCACGTATTAAATAAACCATACGATATGATGTTCTCTGATTTCGCCCACGTTTCTAACGATCTTTTCTTCCCTGAAGATGGTAAATTAGAAATTACAAAAGGCTGGACTGGCGACGTTAAATACCATATGGGTGCATCTTACACATATGATTCTGGATTGAACGTTAAATTAGCCTACAACCCTTCTCACTTAGAAGTAGGGAACCCGCTTGTAATTGGTTCTGTACGTGCTGCACAAGATGATGTATCAGCGTCAGGTGTTGCTAAACATGATCCATCAAATGCATTTGGTATCATCATGCACGGTGACGCGGCATTCGCTGGTCAAGGGATTGTAACTGAAGGCTTCAACTTCTCTCAAACAGAAGGATTCACAACAGGTGGTACAGTACAAATTATCGCGAATAACATGATCGGTTTCACAACTGAGTTACATGATTCACGTTCATCTACTTATTCATCTGACCCTGCAAAAGGTTATGATATTCCGGTAATTCATGTAAACGCTGATAGCCCTGAAACAGTGGCAGCTGTTGGTCGCTTTGTAGCGGAATACCGTGAGAAGTTCAAAAAGGATATCGTAATCGACTTAATCGGTTACCGCCGTTACGGTCATAACGAAACTGATGATCCAACAGTAACAAACCCTGAAACATATAAATTAGTAGCAAAACATGAGCCAATTCGTGCATTGTATGGTGCAGAATTAGCAGAAGCTGGTATTTTATCTGCTGATGAAGTAAAAGCTTTAGATACTGCTATTTATGCGGAAATGCAAGCTGCATATGATCATGTAAAAGAAATGGCTGAAAAAGACGAGCATTTAACGCCTAATATGCCGGAAGAACTAAAAATCGAATTTCCTGAAATCGATACTAAAGTAGATGCTGAGCGTCTGGCTAAAGTTAATGAAGATCTACTGGTATTTGAAGATGGGTTTGAACCGCAAAACAAGTTAGGTAAAATTTTAGCAAAACGCCGTGATGCTTTTGCAGATGGTAAAATTGACTGGGGTCATGCTGAAACATTAGCATATGCAACAATCACACAAGATGGCACACCGGTTCGTTTCACTGGTCAGGATGCACAGCGTGGTACGTTCTCTCAACGTCACTTAGTATTACATGATAAAAATAATGGTTCTGAATTCACACCATTACATCACATTGAAGGTGCAAAAGCATCATTCACAGTTTACAACTCACCACTTACAGAAGCGGGTGTAGTAGGTTTTGAATACGGGTACAATTTAGAAAACCAAAATGTACTAACTGTATGGGAAGCACAATTCGGTGACTTTGCAAACATGGCGCAAGTAATGTTTGATAACTTCATCTCAAGTGCCCGCGCTAAATGGGGTCAAAAATCTGGATTCGTACTTCTTTTACCACATGGTTATGAAGGTCAAGGTCCGGAACACTCATCAAGCCGTATGGAACGATTCCTGCAATTATCTGCAGAAAATAACTGGTTCGTAGCAAACTGTTCAAATGCAGGCAACTACTATCACTTATTACGCCGTCAAGCTGCATTACTAGGTACAGAAGGTGTACGTCCATTAGTAGTGGTTTCTCCAAAATCACTTTTACGTCACCCACTTGCTGCAGCTACTGCTGAACAACTTGCAACTGGTCGCTTCCAGGAAGTAATCGAGCAAGAAGGTTTAGGCAAAAACACAGAAGCGGTTGAAAAAGTAGTACTTGGTACAGGTAAAGTAATGATCGATCTAGCGGAACGCGTGAAAGACGGCGAAGGGCTTGATCACTTACACATTATTCGTGTTGAACAAATTTATCCATTCCCTGCGCAACAAGTGAAAGATATTATCGCTCGTTTCCCGAATGTTAAAGAAATCGTTTGGGTACAGGAAGAACCGAAAAACCAAGGTTCATGGACATATGTTCTTGAAACATTATATGATATCGCAGAAGGCAAAAAAGTACGCTATGTAGGACGTCCTGCAATGAGCTCAACTTCTGAAGGCGATGGCGATTCACATAAAGCAGCGCAAGCTAAATTAGTGAACGAAGCACTTGAAAAGTAATAAATGATTTGTTTAAAAAGAGCTGCTTCTATTTAAAATAGAAGTGGCTTGCTATACAATGAATGTGTAGCGTAATTAAAGGAGGATATGAACGTGGCTGAAATTAAAGTCCCTGAATTAGCAGAATCAATTACTGAAGGTACAATTGCCCAGTGGGTGAAAAAAGTTGGAGATCGCGTAGAAAAAGGCGAATTCATCGTTGAGTTAGAAACTGATAAAGTTAATGCTGAAATCATCTCTGAAGAAGCAGGCGTTTTAAAACAAATTTTAGCTGAAGAAGGCGATACTGTTTTAGTAGGACAAGTAATCGCAGTAGTTGAAGCTGGCGAAGGCGCAGCACCTGCACCAGCTGCTAAAGAAGAAGCTCCAGCAGCAGCTCCGGCTCCAGCAAAAGAAGAAGCCCCTAAAGCAGCAGCACCTGCACCAGTTGCAGCTGAAGAAACTTCAGGTGAGCGTGTGATCGCTTCACCGGCTGCTCGTAAATTAGCTCGTGAAAAAGGCATTGACTTAGCAGCGATTTCACCTGTTGACCCACAAGGTCGCGTACGTGTACAAGACGTTGCAGCACATGGTACAGCACCAGCGGCTCCAGCAGCACAAGCTGCTCAAGCTCCAGCAGGTAATGGTCCAATGATCTTTACGCCAGCAGCTGATACAGACCGTGTAACAGTAGAAAAAATGAGCCGTCGTCGTCAAACAATTGCAAAACGTTTATTAGAAGTAAAACAATCAACTGCAATGTTAACTACTTTCAACGAAATTGATATGACGAACATTATGGCATTACGTAAACGTAAACAAGATGAGTTCGTGAAAGCTAACGATATTAAATTAGGCTTCATGTCATTCTTCACAAAAGCTGTAGTAGCAGCATTAAAGAAATATCCATATGTAAATGCACAAATTAACGGTGATGAAATTCACTTAAACAACTTCTTCGATATCGGTATTGCTGTATCAACTGAAGAAGGTTTAGTAGTACCAGTTGTTCGTGATGCAAATGCGAAAAACTTTGCTGAAATCGAGAAAAACATTGCAGAATTAGCTGGTAAAGCACGCGACAAAAAATTAGGCTTAAACGACATGGCTGGCGGATCATTCACAATCACTAACGGTGGTGTATTCGGTTCATTAATGTCAACACCAATTATGAACGGTACTCAAGCTGGTATTTTAGGTATGCACTCAATCGTAAACCGTCCAATAGCTGTTAATGGTGAAGTTCAAATTCGTCCAATGATGTATGTAGCATTATCTTACGACCACCGTATTATCGATGGTAAAGATTCTGTTGGCTTCTTAAAAACAGTTAAAGAAATGATCGAAAACCCAGAAGATTTATTATTAAATTCTTAATAGTATTTATTCTACTAATGCGCGATACTTTATGTATTGCGCATTAGCTTTTTTTTTAGGAAACTATAGAATATCACATTGTAGATAACGTAAAAATAAAGTTTTATCCACGTCTAGGCTAAAGCACCAACTCCTTGCACCATTAGGTCCCTCCGTGCAAAAGTGGTGGAGCGTTTACTTTTGCGTCGGGCCCTCCAATGTCTGAGGCTCACACGATGTGAGTCATTGGGGGCATGCCACATGGATGTGGCGTTTTGCCCACTCGGAGTTGAACGGGCGCTTTAGCGCTTTTGTTCTTACAGTTAAATTTCAGAAAAATGAGTGTTGACGGAAATGTCACAATAATGTAATATAAACATATCAATTTCATATTAAAACCTCACACTCTTGTGAGGTAGAGGCGCGATACTTAACAGTTTTATATGGAGCCATGAGCTGGCTGTGAAATATAAGAGAAGGAAATATCGCCGAAGTGTTGTAAACGCTCAATTTTACAATGCTGGGTCTGCAGTGAATAATTGCAGAACTGTCTCAATCATCTATATCCCTGATGGTTGAGTTGTGCTATCTCAAAATGGGAACTGTAGAGGATTCGGGCTAATTATAATTTAAACGACCTAAAGTTCTTCTTTTAGGTCGTTTTTTGCATATATAACGCCCGATATTTAACAAATAAGGAGAGAATTTCTATGAAAAAGAAACTATTAATTTTACTGACTGCCATGACAATGCTATTGCTAGCAGCATGTGGTTCAAGCGATGAAGGTACTACAAGCGGTTCTGATTCAGACAAAAAAGTGATTAAAATCGGTATGGAAGCAGCGTATGCACCTTTTAACTGGTCACAAAAAGATGATGCCAATGGCGGAGTTCAAATTGCAGGTTCAAAGGAATATGCAGCAGGCTATGATGTTGAAATCGCGAAGAAAATTGCTGAAGGTCTGGACATGGAATTACAAATTGTTAAAACAGACTGGGATGGCTTAATTCCATCTTTACAATCAGGTGCCATTGATCTCGTTATTGCTGGTATGTCACCAATGCCTGAACGTAAGGAAGTAATTGATTTCACAGAGAACTATTACACAAGTGACTATGTCATTGTTGTAAAAGAAGACGGCCCATATGCAAATGCAACTTCATTATCTGACTTTGCAGGTGCAAAAATTACAGGTCAGCAAGCGACAACACACTATGATGTAATCGATCAAATCGAAGGTGTTCAAAAACAAGTAGCGGCAACTGATTTTGGTGCAATGCGCGTGCAATTACAGTCAGGCGCAATTGATGGATATGTTTCAGAACGTCCGGAAGGTATCTCTGCTGAGATGGCTTTGAATAATATTAAATATATTGTACCTGAGCCAAACTTCGAAGCTGACGAAGCGTCAACAGCTGTAGCAGTAGGTTTGAAAAAGGGTTCAGATTTACGTGAACAAATTAACAAAGTTTTAGCTGAAATTTCGGAAGAAGAGCGTCAACAATTAATGGAAGACGCAATTGCAAATCAACCTGCAGCACAATAATCGTGTAGCATCAACAGTTTTAATGAGGTTGTCTTGCCGGCAAACGGAAGACAACCTTTTTCTATTAAAATTATGGTTTCATACATAAATAGTAGAAACAAAGAAATGGAGGACAAGGCGATGGCATTTTTAGAATCATCATGGAACTTGTTTACGGACAACTGGGATTTATTTGTACGCGGAGCTTGGACTGCACTTCTCCTGGCAATAATCGGGACAATTTGTGGAACACTAATCGGATTTTTCATCGGAATTATGCACACAATTCCACAACGTAAAAAAAATATTAAATCAGCAATTCTGAAAGTCATTAATTTTATTTTAACGGCTTATGTGGAAATTTTCAGAGGCACGCCAATGATGGTACAGGCGATGGTCGTATTTTACGGTCTTGTCTATTTAGGAATCGATATTGATCGCTTTTTAGCAGCCTCCATCGTAATTAGTTTAAACACAGGAGCCTACATGGCCGAGTATGTGCGTGGAGGTATCGTATCGATTGATAAAGGCCAATTTGAGGCAGCACAAGCGATTGGAATGAATCACCTGCAAACAATGATCCATATTGTTCTGCCGCAAGTAGCACGCAATATTTTACCTGCTACAGGGAATCAGTTCGTTATGAATATTAAAGATTCATCTGTATTAAGTGTTATTTCGGTAGTGGAACTGTTCTTTACTGCGAATTCGATTGCGGGCAGTAACTATAAATATATTGAAGCGTTCTTTATTGCGACGGTATTATACTTTATTATGACATTTACTGTAACGCGCTTCTTACTGTTGTTCGAGAAAAAGATGGACGGACCGTCTTCATATAAAGTGGAGCTCATTACAGGCAACAAGCTAGATAAGGATGGTGAATAAAATGACAGTTGTAATTGATATTAACCATTTAAATAAAAAATTCGGTGATCACGAAGTATTGAAAGATGTCAATTTCCAAGTAAACAAAGGGGAAGTCGTAACATTGATTGGTTCTTCAGGTTCCGGGAAATCAACACTGTTACGCTGTATTAATTTACTGGAAACACCAACAGCAGGGGAAATAATCTACAATGGTGAAAATATTCTAAATGACGGGCATCAAATTGAAAAGTACCGTACGCATTTAGGTATGGTATTCCAGCAGTTCAATTTGTTCAATAATTTGGATGTACTAAATAACTGTATTGTTGGCCAAATCAAAGTGTTAAAGCGTTCTAAAGATGAAGCAGAACGGAATGCGATGAAATATTTGGAGCTTGTCGGAATGAGCGCCTATAAAAATGCGAAACCGAAACACTTATCTGGTGGACAGAAACAACGTGTCGCAATCGCACGTGCATTAGCGATGGATCCGGATGTAATGTTGTTCGATGAACCGACATCAGCACTTGACCCTGAAATGGTAGGGGAAGTATTAAAGGTAATGCGCCATCTGGCAGATCAAGGGAATACGATGCTGATCGTTACACATGAAATGGAGTTTGCAAAGGAAGTATCGGACCGAATTGTATTCATGGATAAAGGGGTTATCGTTGAGGAAGGCCATCCAGAACAATTGCTTGTAAACCCAAAACACGACCGGACAAAAGAGTTCCTGAAAAGAACATTACGATAATAGCAAAAAGCTCGCAGTTAAATGCGAGCTTATTTTCGTGAGTTCCATTCGCTTATTAAAATAAAAACAATTGCAAAAGCAATTACAATTGCGAAAAACCACATTGGAAGACTACCAAATGCCATAATTTCCACCTCTGTTTGTGAGTTTAACATGGAAAAGTCGTTCTATCAAATATCTAAAACAGCGACAAATTAAAACTAATTGACTGAGTTAGGCTTCTATGTATTTATATTAGAAGCAAGAAAAGTTGATTTTTACTACAACGCGCTTTCCACTGACAAGAAAATCATATAAAATAGGAAAGTACCGATATTAGTTAAAAGTGAGGGAACAACATGCTACATTTAAATTGGAAAGATGCACCGACAATTCGTACAGTAAAATGTGTACATACAGATGCATCGAAATATTTAGTATCAAACGTATTAACAGTAGGCAAAGAATATGAAGTGAAAAACGAAACTGAAGAATTCATCTTTGTAATCGACAACACAGGTGAAGTTGGCGGATTCTACAAAGAATATTTCGCTTAAAAATAAAAGGTGTGCGAAAAGTCTTAATGGCTTTTCACACACCTTTTTTATTTCTGTTCTAATATCGTATGCTCGATTTCATGGCGCTTTTCATCTGTCTCTACATGCACACGTAATGTATCTTCAATATCGTGCAGCAATTGCATCTGGGTTTGTTTAAACCGGTCAATATCACTATGGGATAATGCTGGTCGATTCGCTGCTTTTTTGGACACTTCAAGCATCTTACCATTTTTACGCATCAATTGTTCCGATGCATCCATTAATCGTTCCTGGGACCGTATCGCACGACGCTGATTGTTCATATTTAATAACATCGCTATTTGAGACTGCCATAAAGGGATTGTCGTCATAATCGAACTTTGAATTTTTTCGATTAACATTTGATTTGTTTGCTGAATCATCCGAATTTGCGGTGCATATTGTATTGCCACTTCACGAGATAGTTCGAGATCATACATACGGCGGTCAATCCACTCGATTTGCATTTCAATATCTTTCAATTCATGCTGTTTAAACGGATTTTGTCCATCTATAATTTCTTTTTGCAGTGCAGGTAAGACAACATCTCGCATATGCTGTTTTTTAATTTCCAGTGTGGCAATATAAACATTGATTTCCTGGAAATAATCTTCATTGATCGCATAGAGTTTATTTAAAAACTGGTAATCGTTTAATAAAGCATTTTGATTATATTCCAGTTGAATGCTTAAGCGATCAATGCGTTTACTCAATTTATTGTAATGGGTCATAATTTCTTGAATAGACTGTGTGGAACGGCTAAACAGTTTAGCAAAAAAACCTTTTTCCTGTTCAATTAATGCATCCGGGTCAATCATCTCCAAATGCTGCATTAAATCGGATAATACTTCACCGACTTTCCGTACATCTTTGCGCTGAATATACTGCAGCATCTGGGTCGTGAATTTTTTCAGTGCTTCTTGTGCAGGTAAACCAAATGCCAGAACCTTTTCGTAATTTTTCGGCTCTAAATTATGGGCTAATTGCAGGGCCCGTTGTTTCATATCATTTGATAATGATGCGAAAAGCGGTGAGGCTGCATTTTTTGCAACATTCACCGCAAACTGTTCCTTACTTACTTGCAAGTCAACGTTTTCACTCGCTGTAAAGGCATCAAATGGATTATTGGTCATAGTCATTTGTTACTCACCGCCGATTTTTAATCGATCTTTACGCTTTTCATTCGACAATTTTGCAAAGTCGAGTTCGATTTTCAAGTTTTCGATATCCGAAGATAAAGCACTTTTCAAATCTGATTCCATCGTTATTTGTAGCTCTTTTAAAGTTCTGCGCGTATCTTCCAACGCTAAGTGAACTTCCGTACCAGGTACTTGTTCTTTTGTCAGTAACGTGTATTTATCAGAAAGCTGTACGGCTGACGGCAAGTGTGCATAGAAGAAATCTTCCACTGCATAAAACTTGTGCGGGTTTGTCTGCACAATATTGATAATGCGTTTTGCTAGTTTTGACATTTCATTTATTTGCTTAAAAGAACGTACCGAACGCACTCTGACATACTGCTGATTTAATGCCTGAATATGTGAACGGGCCTGTTTTAATTGTGCTTCGATTAAATTGTATTCCGATTTTGAAAGCCCAACTTTTTTACTTTGTGCCGTTTTCTGAATGGCGTAGGTTACTTTATTACTGATGAAATATGCTGCTGCTCCAAGAGGTAATGCCAGCATCGTTGTTATGCCGGTAAAATTAACAAACGTAAGTGTAGCCGCTGTCGAAAAAACTAATACATTAATTAGATGTCGTGTTAGAAAATTTATAGGACCAAGCATTGTCATACCTCCTTTACTCGATACTATTGATACGTATGAAACGTAAAAAAGTTTCAGTATTACTTACTTAATTGCAGAAAAATCAGCGGAATTAAGTATTTCACACCAGACATTCCTTAAGAAATTGAAATGGCAGCTTTTTATTAATCGTAACAAGTTTTGGCTCTATTAAAAAGTAAAAAGATTTGGAAAGATGAACAATTATTATGATTTCCATTCTTCCCCTAATTATAATGAGCATTATTAGACATCGCGGACAAAAGTGTATAAAATATAGAGAAAGAAAGGATAATGTATATGTATAAAATTATTTATATGAAGGCAGATTATGAGCCTTGGTGGCAATTTGACGGTTGGGAAGAGTATATCGTATCAACAGAGCAATATGATACAGAGCATCAATTCCAAATGGCATTGAATCATTTGCTTGCTCAATTTCGAAATAAATATGATTTTGAAGCACATAAAAACGAACGATTTTATGCATTTTGGTCAGAAGATGAATGTGAATTTTGTGAAGCCTGTGATGATGATGCCCAAATTTATCATGGCATTATTGTATTGACGCCAGAAGCAATTACACAAAACTACATTTGATTGAAAATTCGCTTAATTCACCAAATGGTAATTGACAGTCATAAATATGATATATATACTATATTTAACAATTGAAAGATTGACCGAATACAATGGCTTCACATATTACAAACAGTAATCGAGTTAGTGGATCGGTACTCTTGTAATATGTGTTTTTTTATTTGGTTTTTTAATTGTTAACTTTTATTTTTGGAGGTATTTATTGATGAAACAAGGTACAGTAAAATGGTTTAACTCAGAAAAAGGTTTTGGCTTCATCGAAGTAGATGGGGAAAACGATGTATTCGTACACTTCTCTGCAATTCAAGGTGAAGGTTTCAAAACATTGGAAGAAGGACAACAAGTGGAATTCGAAGTTGTAGATGGCAACCGCGGACCACAAGCATCTAATGTAATCAAACTATAATAGTACAAATTCCGAAGCTGCGTATCATTGTACGTAGCTTTTTCTTTGCTATTACACATATTTGAATAGAATGCTATAATTTGGAAGAAACATAAGGGAGGTTGCGATACCGATACGAAAAGTACATAATTCAGTTGCTAACAATAACAGGAAGTTAAAATGGGGAACAATTATTATATTAATATTGGCCAGTTTATTCGTACTGTTATACGTGCAAAAACAAAGTGAGCAGTCAGACAAACAAGCGAACGCACTGGCGGATAGTGAAAGCAATTTCAGACCTATAAGCGAAACATATTTAAAGATACATCAATATGAGCTTTTTTACCGGGACAATTGGATTCGCTCAAAAGAAGCTGTAAAATCTTCTGCATTAAGTGAAGCAATATCTAAATTTACGCTTATCGATTATTTACAGCAGCAAAATATTACACTAAGTGATGAAAAGCGCCAATTACAGCTGAAAATATTAGATGAGCAGATTACATATGATATGCAAAATCCACTATTAAAAATATATTTTGAAAAGATGTTCCAAGAGCTTGATATTAGCAAACAGGACTATATCGAGGAATATTTACTTGTTAATAAAGAACATGATATTTTATACAGGGAGATGCATAATACTGGTAAAGGCTTGGTTTTGGATGAATGGGGCACTTCAAGCTATCCGGTTAGTGACCAGGAAGAACTGTATACAAAAAAGATGGGAATATCATTCGATTACCTTGAATATTTAGCAGAAAGCGAATTCGTCCATATCGAGCCTTCGATTACTGATTTGGAATTGCCTTTTATAGTGGATTCTTATCATTTCAAGTTCGCTAAAACTCGGGAGGGGGGTATTGTTCTAACCTCAAGAGATTTTAATATAATGGGTTTAACAGATGAACAGAATACCTTAATTCACGAAGTTAGTGAAAAAAATAACCTGCAGGAGTTGGCGCGGTATAATTTCAGTCAATATAAAGAAGCCTTGCAGCTAGAAGCGGCATTAGGAAATGAAAATGCACCGGTTGCAAACGAACTGCTGGAACTATTCATTATCGTGGAGCGGAGTTTGGATATGGAGCTTGATGAAGTGGCAAATTATGAGTTCGGTAAAATACCTTCATATGACAACAACCAGCTGCGGAGACATAAAGATATTACATTACAGTTGTATGAGTATGAAAATTATTATTTAGATGAGAACGTTCCTGATAAATCCTATGCTTACCGAATTGCCAATGAAGAAGTAGGGGCGATGTATGGTTTATTTAATTATTTGAAACAGGATTTTGAAGTTGAATTAGATGAAGCAGCACGTTCAAATGCACGATTACAGCTTGAAAAGTCGCTAGATGAGCAAATGGAAAATCCTTATTTTAAAAAGTATATGGATGAAATACTCAAGACATTTGATATACCATTATCCACGTATATAGATGATTATTTATTATTGAAAGAAGAATATAAACTTCTTTTACAGTTAATGAAAGATCAAAATATCGGTATTGATCATAAAGGACGCTATAATAAAGGCTGGGTCGAAGCGCGCTACAGAATATCTGCAGATTTTACATGGGAAGATAAATTTGAGAAAATGTGGTCGATGGATGATGAAGAAATTGTGGAACCACTCGAGCCGCAGCCTGATTTATCATTTCCTTTACCGGTTTATACACCACAAATAGGTATAAATAAAGAAGGACAATATGCTTTCACTTCTATATCAACACTTCCGTTTTATTTAACCGATGAACTGCAAACATTATTTGATTTACTTGCCGAAACGTATGATTTACCGGTCCTTTCCCGTTATTCAATCACACAATATATAGACAAACTGGATCAATTAAAGGCTGATGAAACAAAGAAAAAGCAATTGCTTGAAATTCTAGACATTTATAAAAATACGATTATCGAATAAGTTTCCAAATAAAAAGAAGGAGTGCAGAATAGCTGCCTCCTTCTTTTCGTTTATTAGCTTAAGCCTTGTGCATCTTTCCACTCTAGATACTCATCATATGTTAATGGTTTATCTAAAATAGAACCGTCTTCACGGATTTCGATAACACGGTTTGCAATTGTTTGAATGAATTGGTGGTCATGTGATGTAAAGATCATCGCACCTTTGAAGCGGATTAAGCCTTCATTCAATGCTTGAATTGATTCAAGGTCCAAGTGGTTTGTTGGCTCATCTAGTAATAATACGTTCGAGTTAGAAAGCATCATTTTAGAAAGCATACAGCGCACTTTTTCACCACCGGATAATACAGCCGGAGATTTCTTCACTTCTTCACCAGAGAACAGCATACGGCCTAAGAAACCACGTAGGAACGATTCAGTTTCATCTTCCGGAGAATAAGGGCGTAACCATTCAACTAATGACTTTTCGTTACCGCCGAAATATTGGTCATGATCCATTTCGAAGTAACTTTGAGATGTTGTAACACCCCATTTGTAAGTGCCGGCATCAGCTTTTTGACGATCCATTAAGATATCCATTAATGTTGATTTTGCATTAGGAGAACCTAAAAGGATAATTTTGTCTTCTTTGTTCATAGAGAAGCGGATATCTTTGAATAAAATTTCGCCATCTTGTGAAGCTGTTAAGCCATCAACTGTTAATACGTCATTCCCGATTTCACGACCAGCTTGGAAGTTGATGAACGGGTACTTACGGCTTGAAGGACGGATGTCATCCAGCTCAATTTTATCAAGCATTTTTTTACGAGAAGTTGCTTGAGAAGATTTCGATGCGTTTGCAGAGAAACGTGCAACGAATTCTTTTAATTCTTTAATTTTTTCTTCTTTTTTCTTGTTTTGGTCTGCCATCATTTTTTGCGCTAATTGACTTGATTCATACCAGAAATCGTAGTTCCCAACATAAAGCTGAATTTTACCAAAGTCTAAGTCAGCAATATGTGTACATACTTTATTTAGGAAGTGACGGTCATGGGATACAACGATAACTGTGTTTTCAAAGTTAATTAAAAACTCTTCCAGCCATTTAATCGCTTTTAAGTCCAAGTGGTTGGTAGGCTCATCCAGCAGTAATACGTCCGGCTTACCGAATAACGCTTGCGCCAGTAATACTTTAACTTTGTCAGAACCTTCTAAATCAGCCATCATCATGTAGTGCATGTCATCGCCGATACCTAGACCGTTTAAAAGAGTGGCAGCATCAGATTCAGCTTCCCAACCGTTCATGTCAGCGAATTCGCCTTCAAGTTCAGCAGCACGCATACCATCTTCATCTGTCATTTCCGGTTTCATGTAGATAGCGTCTTTTTCAGCTTTTACTTCCCAAAGACGTTTGTTACCCATTACAACTGTATCTAATACGTTGAATTCATCGTATTCGAAGTGGTTTTGCTTTAATACTGAAAGACGCTCATCTTTACCCATTGATACGTGGCCTTCTTGTGCCTCAATATCACCAGATAAGATTTTTAAGAATGTCGATTTACCAGCACCGTTTGCTCCAATTAGACCATAACAGTTACCTGGTGTGAATTTAATATTTACATCGTCAAATAATTTACGGTCACCATAACGTAGACCTACACCTGATACTTGAATCATGCAAGTACCTCCTTGAATTGTTTCTTTGTATTTTCGATTGCTTAAAAAAGAGAATTCTCTTTTGCACACAATGTTTCTATTATAGCATGTCTTACTGGTAAATTAAATAACAGCGCATCGGAAATAAACGAATCTTATAAAGCAGAATCATTTAGTTGTCACACATTTTTTGTATGTTTTACTAACGAGTTATTAAAAGAGAAACGAGGAACGAATATGAAGCAATTATCAAAATGGAAATCTATTTTCATCATTTTTTCCATCATACTTGTTTCCATCAATTTCCGTCCGGCCATTACTTCTGTAGGTCCGATATTATCTACCATTAGGAATGCTTTACAAGTGTCAAGTACCCATATGAGTTTACTGACATCGATTCCGGTATTTTGTATGGGTTTATTTGCACCTCTGGCAGTTCCTATACAAAAAAAATACGGTTATCGCTTATCGGTAACTATTTTAATTGCGTTAATCGGTCTTGCTACGGCGGCAAGAATTCTATTTTCGAATTATATTGCACTTGTAATAACGAGTTTTTTTGCAGGATTTGCTATCGCTATCATTAGTCCGATTATTAACGCCTATATAAAAGAAATGTATCCGAAAAAAATGGAACCGGTCATTGGAGTCTATTCCTTTGCGATGGGGTTTGGGGCTACGTTAAGCGCTGGTTTCACGGCCATTATCTATAAAACATTTGATGGGAATTGGGCACTGACATTAGGAATTTGGGGTTTTTTGGCAATATTAGCAATAATCAGCTGGTTCACTACAGTGGAAGATTCGGGTGTTACACCCATCAAAAGTTCTCAAACCAAGGAAAAGCGGAATCCTTGGAAAAATAAAGTAGCATGGTCGATTCTTTTGTACTTCGGTTTCCAAACATCGCTGTTCTTCAGTTTGACGACATGGCTGACATCTTTAGCGTTGGAACAGGGGATGGCATTGTTAACGGCGGGTTCTGTTTTAACATTGATGACAATCGTTCAGTTAGTAGGAAATTTACTTATTCCGTCTCTCATTAACCGTTATCCTAATCGAATCATTTGGCTGCATAGTTTAATTATGATTGGATTGGTTGGTTCAGCCGTATTCTTTATAAATGAGAATTGGGCAATTTGGTACAGCGCGGTAGTATTCGGTTTTGTTCTAAGCGGATTATTCCCGATCGGATTAATGCTACCTTTAGATGAGGCAAAAAACAAAGCCGAAGCAAATGAATGGAGTTCTATGGTATTGTCAGGCGGTTTTATGATGAGTGCGATCGTCCCGCTTATCATTGGTATTGTGTATGATATGACCGGTACTCATTACGTTACGAAGTGGATTATCGTTATATTATTCGGTTTTATGTCACTTTCGATCATCGGAATGCAAAGGCAAAAGAAATCAGTATAATGGAAGGAGTGTCTGAATCCGTTTAGTCACTTCTTTTTTTTAAGCCACATTAGTTTACATAATACTATTATGGTAAATTGGAAAAACAGATAGTTAGGGCAGAGGTTTTATTAGAATATTTCAGGGTGTTATTAAAACAATTCGGAGCGATATTAGAATATTTTAAAACGAAATTAAAATAAAGCGTTCAACTTACTGCTTATACTGAGGGTTCGTTAAGGCGGTATTTCGCTTTGGATTTTAATAGAACAACTTAGAGCTTTATTAGAAAAAGTCTAGATGATATTAAAACATCAGGAGGAGATATTAGAACTTCCTTAATACATATTAGAACATTACCAGGGTATATTAGAAAATCGGAGTTTTATTAGAATAAATAAAATGATATTAGAGCATTACCAATTATAATAGAAAATCTAACAACAATACCGTCTTATCTCTTATAAGAAAAGAGAAAAGGGGATAGCCCTTTGAAATAAAGTGGTGAACTATTGATTAATAAACATATTATCCGACAATATATTTCAAAAATTTTAGTAATAAATAAAGCTTATACGAAATAAAGGAACCCAAAAAATAATGCAAATAAATTGTTTCCCTTTTTATAAAGGGTTCTATTTTTATATGTCGAAAATAATGGAAATAGGGGATATAAATAGCTCATCTATTATTTTGAACAATATATCTATAAATATATTATGTAAACTAAAGTCTCTTTTACGAACTTTTATTTGCATGTATAATGAAGAAATTGAAGTTATTGAGGAGGGATTATGATTTCACTAGCATTACAACATCTAAAAACAAATTTTGGTTATGACTCTTTCCGTCCTGGTCAAACCCAAATTATCGATAACGTATTAAATAACAACGATACGCTTGTTATTATGCCGACAGGTGGCGGGAAATCCCTTTGCTATCAGATTCCAGCACTGTGTATGGAAGGAACGACACTTGTAATTTCACCATTGATCTCCCTTATGAAAGACCAGGTAGATATGCTTGTATCCAGCGGAATTACAGCGGCTTATATTAATAGTTCGCTAAGCTATGAAGAAGTGCAAGACGTTATGTATGGGGTACAAAGCGGTAAAATTAAATTGCTTTACATCGCTCCGGAACGACTGGAAAATGAGCGTTTTTGTATGGAACTTTCTCATATAAATGTGCCACTTTTGGCAATTGATGAAGCACATTGTATATCACAGTGGGGGCATGATTTTCGTCCAAGTTACCGTTCAATTCAGGAACTGCTGCATTTATGGAAAAAGAAACCGACCGTTATTGCATTGACGGCAACGGCTACTGAAGAGGTAAGTGCAGACATTCAACAGCTTCTTTCTATCGAAAAAGAAAATACATTCATTACCGGATTCGCACGTGAAAATTTATCATTTTCGGTTTTACTTGGAGAAAACAAAGAAACCTATATTAAAAAATATGTGAAAGCAAATGAAAATGAAGCAGGGATTATTTACGCAGCGACTCGAAAATCCGTGGAAGCCGTCTATGAAATGCTGAACAAAGCCGGTTTTGCAGTAGCAAAATATCATGGTGGTATGTTTGAAGAAGACCGTACATATGAGCAAAATCGCTTTTTAAATGATGAAGTTCAAATAATGGTCGCTACAAATGCTTTTGGAATGGGAATCAATAAAACAAATGTACGCTATGTGCTTCATTACAATATGCCTCGTAATATGGAGAGCTATTATCAGGAGGCCGGCCGTGCCGGGCGTGATGGACTGGATAGTGAGTGTATATTGCTTTACAGCTCTTCCGACGAACAAACACAGCGTTTCTTAATAGATCAGGCACAAGATCGCTCTCGAATTCCTTTTGAACTTCAAAAGCTGCATGCGATGATTGATTACTGTCATACAGAGCGCTGTTTACAAAGTTATATTATTGAATATTTTGGAGACGAGGCAGGTGAAGATTGCGGCAGATGTGCGAATTGCACAGATAACCGTCCGCAGCTGGATGTAACAACTGATGCCCAGAAAGTATTGTCCTGTATTGTAAGAATGGGGCAAAAATTCGGTAAACAATTAACCGCTTCAGTCTTGGCTGGCTCGCGCAGTAAGAAAGTACTTGAATTTAATTTCCAAAAGTTGCCGACCTATGGCATCTTACGTGCAATGAATGCGAAAGAGATTGCCGGTTTTATCGAGTTTTTAATTTCAGAAAAGCTTATTGTCGTAAATAATGGACAGTTCCCGACGTTATCCATTTCCGATGCAGGAAAAGAAGTACTGCTTGGTCAAAAAAAGGTATTGCGTAAAGAAGCCCGCATTATTGAATCAACAGTAGAGCCAAACGATCCTCTATTTGAAATTCTTCGTAAAATACGTAAAGAAATTGCCGATCGTGAGAAAGTTCCACCTTTTGTTGTTTTCTCTGATAAATCATTAAAAGATATGTGTGTTCGTAAACCAAAAAACAGTACACAATTTTTAGAGGTAAGCGGTGTAGGGGAGAGTAAACTAGAAAAATACGGTAAAACTTTTATTGAAGCGATTATTGCAAATTCACAATAGATTGTTAAATAATTACAAGGTTAATGATTGCTCAAAATTAAACTTTTCGTAATAATTTTAAAGATATCCAGTCTGTTCTAAAAAATACTTTTAACGAATAAATTCAATTTACTCATTAAATTTGCTATCTCACTATACTAAAGGAATGTATTGCCAAGTGCAGTACATTCTTTTTTAACTATTTTACGGTTTAAATCATTAAACTTTAAGTTAAGATATTGTAAAAATTCTGTATTCATAGTTTAATAAGAATATTCAGTTAAGAAGTGTAGGTGAAATATTGAATATACTAGGAGAACGCATCAAAAAGCTGAGGAAACAGAAAAAATTGACTCAGACCGAGTTAGTAGGTGAACGTTTAACGAAAGGTATGCTAAGTTTAATTGAGAACGGTAAAGCACAGCCTTCAATGGAGAGTCTTCGTTTTATTGCCAAAAGACTAAATGTCGATGTCGATTATCTTCTGGATGACGGGACACTCACAATGCTTAGAAACTTGTATACTACAATCGAAGAAGATGTAGAGCGTAGAAAACTCATACGCGACCCTGAAGAGCTCCAATCACTTACGATTAAAATAATCGAAAAAATTGAACCTTATTTATCGGAAATTCAAGGCACGAACTATGAACAAATTCGTTTAAGAGAAGTTTATTTTTTAATGAATCGTACAATTAACAAGGCCAAATCACTCGACGAATATTGGAAGTTTATCGATCAGTACGAAGAAATCCATGCATATAGTCGAATGCTTCGTTGCTATTTTTATTTATGCCAAGCTGCGATCGACCAGCGTAATTACAATGAAACATTAGCTATTTTAAAGTCTGGAGAAAAACGTATCGAACCATATGAGCTGATGATGGATCCGATGGTAATCCTTGATTTGTACTATAATTTAACAATTTCCTATTCAGCAGCTGATGATACCAAAATGTCTGATCACTATTTACAAAAGGCATTAGACATGGCAAAAAAGAAGCAAATATTTTATCGTATGGACCGCTTTTATCATTTGTTGTTTATTCAATCGATTGCGAAAGAGGATATTAACAAGAGTAAAGAGTACATAGAAAAATTAATGCTTTTATCGGAGTTTGCTGATGATCCAGCAATATCGGTGCGTTATTTATACAGTAAGCTTCATTATATGAACATTGTAGAAAAGAAATACGCACAAATCGTTCCGGAAATTGATCATTATAAAACAAAACTGCAGGATTATTTATTTTTATTTATAAATCCAATCTTCATCGGTGAAGAGATGTATGCGGAATTTAAATTACAAAACTACTCGAAAGCACTCCAAATCGGTACTGCTTTAACCATTCCTGACTACTTACACCATCCCATTGATTTAGCTAAATATTATCAGTTCTATGCTGTACGGGCATTAGCTTCTTACTATGATAAAGATGAAGTTGCTGCAAAACGTGATATCATTTTCGCGAAAAATGGCGTAGAGGACTTTCCCGAGACGATTTACAAAAAATTTATTTACAAAGCTTTCAATGAAATATTCATGTAACTTGCAATAACGTTATACAAAAAAGAACGTACCACTCGAAATATCGAATGGTACGTTTCTTTATATGCAGAAATATTAACTTTCTTTCCAGTGAGCATCAATAAACTCATCGCGCCCGGATTTTGCACGGTCTTCTTGATAATGAGTTTCTTCTTTTTTGTAATAATCCTGATGGTAGTCTTCTGCTGGCCAAAAAGTTTCTGCCTGTTTAATTTCAGTAACAATCGGCTTTTTAAAACGTCCACTTTCCGTCAGATTTTTCTTGGACTGCAATGCAGCCGCATACTGTTCAGCGCTATGCGTAAAAATCACTGTTTTGTAAGACTCGCCGCGATCGTGGAACTGTCCGCCAGCATCTGTCGGATCGATTTGCATCCAGTATATATCCAAGAGTTTTTCATAACTGAAAATCTCCGGGTTAAATTCAATCTCGACAACTTCCACATGTCCAGAGTCTCCACGCTTTACATCTTCATATGTAGGGTTTTCCACATGACCACCCATATAACCGCTCGTTACTTTTCTGATGCCTTCCCATTGATCAAAAGGTTTGACCATACACCAAAAACAACCGCCTGCAAATGTTGCCTTTTCCATTTTGTATCACTCCTCATAAACCAGTAAACATATTCAACATGTACCTTACTTCAATAAAGCTGTTAAATATGCTGTATTCTAACATGGATAAGAATGACATTCAATTTATTAATCTTTTAATAGCATATAATATTCTGTTGCGTAATAAAAATAAAGAAAAAAGATATGCGGACATTTCATTAGTTAGGAAGAAAATCTGCATAAAATGGTATACTATAAGTAATTTGCAACTAAATTTAATGTAAATCGTCTAAACTTCACAGAAATAGAAAGGAAGTTGTAGGAATGGAAGAACAGACGCGACAAACCCGCTATCGAAAGAAAAAAATGCGTAAAGGCCGGGTACTATTCGTAAGTGTATTTCTTTTACTTTTAAGTGTAATTGGATATAGCTATGTCCAATATAATAAGGGGAAGGATTTGGCAAGCGATAAAAAAATTGAAGTAAAAGGTTTTGAACCAGATGATAATCATCCGACTATAGAAAATTATTTAATATTAGGTGTTGATACTCGAGGTGAAGAAAAATCGCGTTCCGATACGATGATGCTGCTTTCTTGGAACAGAAAAACGAATGATATGAAGCTCGTATCTTTTATGCGTGATATTTATGCGGACATACCTGGTTATCAATCATATAAACTGAATACTGCCTACTATTTAGGTGGGGTACCGTTACTTCAGGAAACGTTAAATAATATGTTCGATATACCAATCCACCATTATGCCATGATTGATTTTAAAAGCTTTGAAACATTAATTGATATTTTAGCTCCAAACGGTATTGAAATGGATGTTGAAAAAGACATGGGCGGATTAATCTATGTTGAACTTAAAAAAGGTATTCAGAATCTTAACGGTAAAGAATTGCTCGGCTATGCCCGTTTCCGTAGTGATGCTGAAGGTGATTTTGGACGTGTAGCCCGTCAGCAAAAAGTAATTGAAGCTTTAAAAGATCAGCTATTTTCTGCAAAAAATGTAGCGAATATACCTAAATTCATCGGTGCTACTCAAGGTTACATTACGACAGATTTAACTAGCAAAGACCAGCTGACAACTGCATTAAAAGCCGTATCAGGCGGGGAAATCAACGTTGAAAAAATGACGATTCCAGCAAAGGGTACTTACAAAATTAACAATTACCGACACGCCGGGGAAGTACTGGAAATCGATGTGGCGAAAAATTCGCAAATTTTACATGATTTTTTAAATTTAAACGAGTAAGCATTATATGTACATTGGTTATTCATGCTAAAATAAAGTATAAATTAAATATTGTTGAAACATTGAGGTGGTCTTTTGGAGAGAAAAAATGAAATGAATAAAGTGAATTCATTACCCCAGGAAACGTCTAAATTTTTCTCTTCTAAATTTATTCGATTCTTAGGTGGTAAAAATTTATTATTCTTATTAGTGATCATCTTATTAGTTGGCTGTACGGTATTCGTGTACGATAAAATTTCCTTTATATTCGAACCGTTACATGTATTATTTGAAGTCATCATACTGCCCGGTGTACTAGGGGTCATCTTGTTTTACTTATTACGCCCGCCATTGAAGCTTTTAGTGAGATGGAAAGTGCCGCGTGCATTGGCGATTCTAATTTTGTATATTGTAGTCGTAGCATTGATCACTTTACTTGTTTTACTTGTTTTTCCGTTTTTACGTGATCAGTTTACAAACTTAGTGCAAGAATTTCCTGTTGTTTTAATGGCGCTTGCCAATGATTTATTAGCCTTTTTAAATAACTCTCATTTCAGCGAGTATTTTGAAAAGATCAACTTTGACTACAATCAGATTTTAACGGACTTTACGGATAGTTTTATTACAACGGTAAAAGTAACTTTAGGCAGTTTAGCCACTGGTGTAGCTACTGGGATAACAGGTTTCCTATCAACAGTTACTGGCATCATTTTATCGCTCGTAATAGTGCCGTTTATTACATTTTATTTATTATATGAAGGCGAGAAAATGCCGCGCTTCATATTACTCCTATTTCCGCCACGTATGCGTGAGCGAATTGGAAATGTACTGCATGATATGGACAAGCAAATTAGCTCCTACATACAAGGCCAGATTTTAGTATCGTTTTGTATTGGTGTCATGATGACAATCGGCTTTTTAATTATCGGAATGCCGTACGCTCTATTACTTGGCTTCCTCGCGATGATCACAAGTGTTGTTCCATATTTGGGACCGGCCATCGCAGCTACACCTGCAGCCATTATTGCGATTGTAAATTCACCATGGCTGTTAGTAAAGTTAGCTATTGTATGGACAATTGTACAATTAATCGAAGGGAAGTTTATTTCCCCTCAAATTATGGGTAAATCATTAAGTATCCATCCTATTACGATTATTTTTGTATTATTAACAGCTGGAGCTATATTTGGTGTTCCAGGTGTCGTGCTAGGTATTCCTGGTTATGCTTTAATAAAAGTTCTCATTTCCCATACGTATCGACTCTTTAAAGAACGCTACAATCGTTTCCAGTCAGACGAGACGAACCTGTATGAAGAATTGAAATAAGATTAAACAGGAAAATTGTAAAGATGGGGTATGTTAAAAGGGAAAACTTTTAACATGCTCCCTTTTTAAAATCTTTTACCAATTACATATTTAAATGGAGGAGTATACATGTTAAGCAAATGGCTAACATCACTAGAAGAGAATGGCGTGAAGGTTGAAACCGTCATTGAAAAGACGGAGCTTGTAGAAGGTGACATATTAAACGGTTCTGTTTATGTGACAACACTTACAGAAGACGAAGAGGATAAAATCGATTTCATTTCATTAAAAGTTCTTTGTGAAGAAATGGACGGCGAATTATCGATTGTCGGGAAACACTCGTTTCAGCTAGTTGGCGGGATTCGATCAAAAGATGGCGAAATTATTCCATTTGAGATTATTCCAGACGAGCGCTGGGTATGCGGAAAAGATGAACAGCTCATCTTGCAAACGACCGTTGTGTTTTTAGATGGTGTGGAAATCGAAGAAAAAGGTGTTATTACGTATAGCGCCATTGAATAAATGAAAAGGCGATGCTGATACTTGTATACAGCAACGCCTTTTCGTTTATAGTTTTATTGTTGAAAGTCTTTTAACAGCTTCTTGTAGTTGTTCGACAGGCTGCACTAATGCGAGACGCATATAACCTTCGCCGGCTGTGCCAAATACCGTACCCGGCACCATAACGACACCTGTTTGTTCGATTGCTTTATAAGCAAAGTCGATGCATTTAATAGCATAAGGATATTTTGCCCAAACAAACATCCCGCCATCACTCGGTGCAACTTCCCAGCCGATCGATGTTAAGCCTTCCATAAGTGTTTTATGACGGACAGAGAAGGTATCTCTTAGAACATTTGTAACCTGCTCGGCATTGTCCAACGCTAAAGCAGCTACTTGCTGTATCGGTTCGAAAATACCAAAATCCAAGTTCGACTTCAGCTGTTTCATAATCCCGACTAATTCTGCATTTCCAACTATGTAAGCAATACGAGTACCAGCAAGACTGAAGCTTTTAGATAAAGAGTTGATTTCCAGACCGACTTCTTTCGCACCTGGTGTTGCAAGGAAGCTGATTGGGGCATCTCCCTTAAAGTAAAATTCGGAGTAGGCCGCATCATGCAGAACGATAATATTATACTTTTTCGCGAATGCCACGACTTCTTCAAAATATGCGATTGATGGCATGGCTGGTACCGGGTTACCCGGCAAGTTTAAAATTAGTAATTTTGCTTTTTGACGAATCTCTTCTGGAATGGCTGTTAAATCCGGCAAATACTGATTTTTCTTTGTTAGTGGCATATAGTAAGGTGTTGCACCTGCCAAATGAATCCCTGCATCATATGCAACATATGCCGGGTTTGTGGTAAGTACGATATCTCCAGGATCGCAGAACGCTACGGGCAGATGGACTAAACCTTCCTGAGAGCCGATTGTTTGGACAACTTCAGTTTCCGGATCTAACTCAACATTGTTTACTCGTTTATAATAACGACATACCGCTTCATTGAATCTTTGAATACCCGTTAGAGTATAGCCGTAAGAAGACGAGAGTGCCGTAAGCTCAGACATTTTTTGGCGTAAATTCTCTGCCGGAGCAATATCAGGGCTCCCAAGGCTTAAATCAATGAGTTCCATTCCTTTTTGCTCTTGCAATTTGGCATGTTTTTTTAAGTCACCAAATATAGCCGGCACAAATAATGACATTTTTTTAGACGGTTGGATATTCAATCTTTAACACTCCTTAAAACTTTCAATTGTAAGCACCATTTTATCACACACATCACGTATAATGGGGATGAAATCAGAAAAGAGAATTAATTCACTACATACAGCACGAAACCGTAGTGGGAAAGCAATATAAGTACTGGAAAATATTATTCCTAGCAAAATAAATGATTAAGAGGTGTAGGATGAAAATCTATTCATTAAGCGGGCCAAGCGGTACAGGGAAAAGTACGAGTGCATTACAATTCGCACATGACAATGAAATTGAGGCCATCATTGACGACGGCATATTAATCGTAAACGGGGAAAAAGTGGCGGGGACATCCGCTAAATTTGAGAAAAACACATTAAAAGCAGTGCGCCGCGCCATTTTGGATGATGACATACATAAAACGGAAATATTGGAGGCGATTAGCTCCCATGAGGTGAAGTCCATGTTACTGATCGGCACATCCGACAAAATGACGAAAAGAATTGCAGCTCGGTTACAGCTTGGGGAAATCGATAAATTTCACTATGTCCATAATATCCGAACGGAAAAGGAAATTCGTATTGCCAAATATGTGCGGGAAATTCAGGGCAAACATGTTATGCCTGTTCCGTATCGCCAAGTAGAACAGAACTTTTTCAAACGCCTTATTCAGCGGGGGAAGGAAATTTTCTCTTCCTCACAGGTCAAACTTGGAGAAACGACTATTGTGCAGCCGGATTTTCATCAAAATAGTGTTTATATTTCTCGGAATGTATTTACCGATGTGTTGGACCATTTACTTGAAAAAAAGGATAAACTGGCTAAATTCGAAATAACCCATATTCATACAGACGGCATACCCCAAATGACAATTGGACTTTATTTAAAATCACCAGTTAACTATGTTGTACCGAACTTTTTATATAATCTTCAAAAAGAAATCGCGGAAGATTTTTCATTGCATTTCGGCATTGAGCCCGAAACGATTCATATTCAAATAAAAGGAATTAAATAAAATTAACCGGAGCTGACAATTTTATGTCAGCTCTTTTTAATGGAAAATATAGTATAAAAAATAAATAGTTTGTATTTTTAGAAAAATAAATATATTCTAATTATTATGTACTTGTTGGACCAAATTTCCAAAGGTCCAACAACAATAGTTAGGAGGAACTGAATTGAATTACATTGAAAAATTGCAGCAACTATTATCACATGAGCAAGTAACTACGAATGAAGTGTTACGTACCCAACACGGGAAAGATGAATCGTATCATGAGCCGCACTTACCGGATGTAGTAGTATTTCCGAAAACAGCAGAGGAAGTCAGCATAATTGTTGCCCTCGCAAATGAACAGCGAATTCCAGTAGTCCCATTTGGGCTAGGTACGAGTTTAGAAGGACATGTGATCCCTTATCAAGGCGGAATCTCCCTAGATTTATCGCTTATGAATGGCATATTAGAAGTACGTCCGGATGATTTTCTTGTAAAGGTCCAACCAGGTGTAACACGCAGCCAGCTTAATAAAGAATTAAAAAAATACGGCTTATTCTTTTCTGTTGATCCGGGTGCCGATGCGACTTTAGGCGGGATGGCTGCGACCAATGCGAGTGGAACAACTTCTGTACGCTACGGCATCATGCGTGATCAGGTCCGTGACTTAGAAGTTGTTTTAGCAAATGGGGATGTGATCCATACTGGGGGATTGGCCGCGAAATCTTCTTCAGGCTATCACTTGAATGGTTTAATGGTTGGTTCGGAGGGAACACTCGGAGTCATCACTGAATTAACATTAAGAGTTTACGGGATTCCGGAAAAAATTGTTGCCGGCCGCGCTACATTTGTGACAGTTCAGCAAGCGGTTGATGCTGTCGTTTCATTAAAACAAGCTGGAATTCCAATGGCACGCATTGAACTTGTCGACAAGCGCAGTATTGAACAAGTAAACTTTGCTTCCAGTACAACCTTTGCCGAAACGCCGACATTATTTTTGGAGTTCCATGGAAATGAGGCAGGTTTGCAGTCAGATATCGTTTTTGCATCTGAATTATTGAATGACAATGCCTGTATTGAGCTAGCATTTGAACAGGATGAACGTGCACGTAACCAATTATGGGAGCTTCGTCATAACTTGGCCTATACATACATTCATTCCGCTCCTGGGAAACGACTTATGTCTACAGATGTTGTGGTGCCGATAAATTCATTACCTGATGCCATTCAAAATTCCCGCGATAAAATTGAAAGTATGCAGATTGACGCAGGGATTGTCGGGCATGTAGGAGATGGCAACTATCATATTTTACTGATGGTTGATATGGCCAGTAAAGAAGAGATTGCAAGAGCAAGAGAATTGAATGAGCATGTCGTTGAATATGCGCTTTCATTAGGAGGAACTTGTACCGGCGAACATGGTGTAGGGGTCGGCAAGGCCAAGTATCAACAACAGGAACACGGACTTGCCTATAATTTGATGAAAGAGATTAAGCGGGTACTCGATCCGAATAACATTATGAATCCTGGCAAAATTTTTATTGATTAGGGGATTAAAAGATGAAAAAAATAATATATATCGTTGGGCTGATCTTAGGGAGCATGTTTTTATCCGCATGCTCCACCTCAGATGAAAAAGAGCAGTATGTGTTATATGCCGGGCATTCTTTGGCAGCAGATCATCCGTTTGAATTGGCGATGCAAGAGTTAAAAGAGCGGGTGGAAGAACGAACAAATGGTCGCGTAATTATCGAGACTTTTCCGCTTAGCCAGCTCGGTGCTGAGCGAGAGTTGATTGAAGGAGCCATGTTAGGTTCAGTAGACCTTGTCGTTTCAACATCAGGACCAATCATGAACTTTGTAAAAGATTTTGCTGTACTCGATTTACCGTTTCTATTTAATGACCGTAAAGCGGCCGTTAATATTTTGGAGGGAGAAATTGGTGAGGATTTATTTGCCCAATTACGTGAAATAGGAATCGTCGGTTTGTCTTGGGGGGAAAATGGTTTCCGTCATGTTACAAACAGCATAAAACCGGTTGCGACACCTGAAGATCTGGAAGGTTTATCACTACGGGTACAGGAAAATAAAGTTTTCATTTCTGCGTTTAATGAACTAGGTGTAACACCTTCTCCAATGGCTTGGACAGAAGCATTGACAGCACTTCAATCCGGAGTAGTGGATGGACAGGAAAATCCTATTCTAGTAATAGACAGCTACAAACTTTACGATGCCAACCAGCATTATATGACTTTAACGAGTCATGCCTATTCATCTGCCGTATTTATGATGAGTGAAAATGCCTATAACCGCTTGCCGGAGGATCTTCGTCAAATTGTCATGGAAGAAGGCGAAAAAATCGGTGCCTATGAGCGTCAACTTGTTGTCGAGATGGAGGAAAAGGCACTTCAGCGACTTGAGGAAAACGGAATGGAAATTGTGGAAGAAGTGGATACAGGTGCATTCCGAGAAAAGATTATGAATGTATACGATCGTGCAGAAAATCAACAATTATTGCAGCGTATTTTAAGTGAGCAGTAGGATGGGAGAAAGAATATGGTGAAATTAGTAGAAGGGATTAATAAAGTTTTACATATTGTATTGATTGCCTTAATGGTAGTGCTTGTGGTATCTGTATTTTGCCAAATTACATTGCGCTTTTTCAACTATTCCATTGCATGGACCGAAGAACTGTCACGGTACTCGATGATTTGGATGACCTTTTTAGGTGCCGCGTATGCATTGGCCAAACGCGCACATATCGGAATGGAACTTTTCGTTGATCGCACAGAAGGCATATTGAAAAAAGTTTTGATTGTGCTTGCGGCAGCAGTATGTTTAGTGTTTTTCGTGTTGATGGTCGTAAAAGGGTCTGAGCTGTCGATGAGAGTGATGGATCAGCCATCGGCTGTATTGCAAGTTCCAATGGGGATTGTATATTCCGTTATTCCGATCAGCGGTGTAATTCTCGTTGTGAATCTGTTTCATGTAACGATTAAACAACTGAAAGGAGAATTATCCTAATGGCAGATATTATTCTTTTCGTTGTTTTACTCGCATTAATTTTTATTAATGTACCGATTGCAATCGCACTTGCAATGGCGGCAACACTATTTTTTGTGACGCAAAGTGAAATGCCCATTGTGGCGATTTTCCAGCGTATGTTTAATTCTATTGATTCATTTCCATTACTGGCGGTACCATTTTTCCTATTAGCCGGTAAGTTGATGGAGTCAGGGGGAATTTCCCGCCGTTTGATTCACCTAGCAGAAGTAATGCTCGGTCGGGTTCGCGGAGGCTTGGCACTCGTTTCCATTGTTGCCTGTGCCTTTTTTGCGGCATTATCCGGGAGTGCTGCTGCAACAACGGCGGCTGTCGGAGCGATTATGATACCGGCTATGGTAAAAAAAGGCTATGATAAAAACTTTTCCACAGCCATTCAAGCTGCCGGGGGAACAATTGGTGTTATTATTCCTCCAAGTGTACCGCTCGTATTGTTTGGCGTAACAGCAAGTGTTTCGATTAGTGACCTGTTTTTGGCTGGTATTATTCCGGGTATTTTTGTAACAATTGCGCTAATGATTCTTGTTTATATTATTTCCATAATGCAAGGATATGGTGGTGGTGAAAAATATAATTTCAAAGAGTTTTTCATTGCCTTCAAAGATTCGATTTTAGCTCTTTTAATGCCTGTCATTATTTTAGGCGGCATTTATAGTGGAATATTTACGGCAACAGAAGCAGCGCTCGTTGCAGTCGTTTACGGATTGATTGTCGGGGTATTTATTTACCGTGAAATTACATTGAAAGATTTATATCACATTTTCTCATCGGCAACAATAATGAGTGCAACAATTCTCTTCATTATTGCAGGTGCTTCAATTTTTGCCTACTATTTGACACGCGAACGTATACCTATGCAAATTACGGAAGCATTACTCGGCATTACGGATAATTGGATTTTTGCATTGCTCATCATTAATTTCATTTTGCTTATTGTCGGTACCTTTATGGAAACAGCGGCAGCGATTTTAATATTAACTCCGATTTTAGCACCGGTTGCTACCGCACTTGGATTGGACCTAGTGCATTTCGGTATTATTATGATTGTGAATTTGGCAATTGGTTACATTACACCTCCAGTCGGATTAAACTTATTTGTGGCAAATAAAATTGCAGGAACAAAATTTGAAGGAGTCATGCGTGCCATCGTTCCATTTATCATTGTAATGGTTGTATGTGTTCTCCTTATTTCATTTGTTCCGGCCCTAAGTTTATTTTTAGTAAAATAGTAAAGGTGTGAAGAAAGTGATTTCCGCAAATAAGCAAAGAGTGTACGAAAATATATTTCAGAAACTTCAGTCTGAAATCACTTCCGGTATATTAAACGTTGGAGATAAATTGCCTCCGGAACGCGAACTAGCAGCAAGATACAGTGTCAGTCGGACATCTATACGTGAAGCATTACGACTACTGGAGCTAAGCGATTTTGTTGAAATACGCCATGGTGATGGAACTTTCGTTAAAAATAAGACAAACCAGACCGTTCAGCAGCAACTGACAAGCGTTGTATTAAAAACAGACCAAACGACTTTGTATGAAATGCTCGAATTACGTCTAATCTTGGAGTCTCAATGTGCTGCACTTGCTGCATTACGCGCTACAGGACAAGATATTGAAAAAATGGCGCGTACATTGGAAGCGATGAAAAACACTGATGATGAAGAAATCGGGATAGAAGCTGATTTGGAATTCCATATGGCTATTGCAGCAGCAGCGAATAACAGTGTGCTTGCTGAACTGATTTCGTCATTAGCACCCCATATGCGAAGTACGATTGAAGTAACAAGAAAACATCGACTATCCTCTAAAGAAAATTTTGCCCGGACTTTAGAAGAACATCGTGCGATATTTATTGCGATTAGCCGCGGTGAAAGCAAGCGGGCAAAAGCCCTGATGGAGGGCCATATTCGAACGATCAGACAAGAACTATCCGAATTATCAATTTAACAATAAAAAACTGCCTCTCGCAATGGAGGCAGTTTTTTATTATTTTGGAAGCTGTCTTGTGAAAACAGGCTGACGTTTTTCAACAAATGCCCGGACACCTTCAGAAAAGTCTCTTTCGGAAACGAACGGTGTTGATCCTTCCCATAAAGCAGGGGCTGAATCCACACATTCCTTAACCGAACGTTTTACTGCCAATAAAGAATCGGGTGACATACCGGCAACAAGCTTACCCATACGGATGGAAAAACGGTTCAGGTCTTTTTCGGCAACTAAATAATTGAGCATCCCGGCTTTAAACGCTTCTTCTGCTTTATACATGCGTCCAGTGAATACAAAATCTTTTGTTGCGGATGGTCCGATCAAATCGACTAATCGCTTGGCAAATTTGTTATTCAATGTAATGCCGAGCTTACCGACCGGAATCCCCATTTTCGCTTTGTCCGAGCCGATCCGAATATCACATGCAAGGGCAAGCTCCAGCCCAGCACCCATTGCCGGTCCGTTAATGACACCAATCACCGGAATCGGCAAGTTTTCAATTGTCGAAATCGTTCTCTCCATATGCACGAAAGCTTCTTCCGCTGTTTCCAGCGAAATCGAATTAAATTCTTTAATATCCGAGCCCGCTGTAAAGTTCTCCCCGGAACCGCGCAATAACAGCACTTTGTTTTTTGGATTTTCCAATGTGCGCAATGCGATTTTTGCAAGCTGATCCCACATATTCGCCGTTAATGCATTTTTAAGTTGCGGGCGATGAATCGTAATAATGGCGAGTCCTGCTGTTTCCTGATAAATGATTTTTGCTTCTTCCGCTTCAAGTCTTGTCGTACGTACTTGCATTTATGGTCCCCCTTAACTATGTATACATAGTCATTATAGACGAAAAAATATACAATAACATGCATTCCGGATGGTTCAAGTAAATATATCGAATATTCAGCAATTTCATGTATGAAATCCGTGTAATTCTTACCACTTCGCATGTTACAATATAAAGAAAGGGGCGAAAAATGTGGAAGAAATCCTACCGTATGTTAAAGCGTTTACAGCTTACTTGAAGTCATTAAATAAATCCTTTCATACGACAAAACAATATACATTGGACGCAAAGCAATTCGCGGAGATTATTCGGCATGAAGATCAGATTAATGATGCATTGCAACTTTATTCAAAAACAATTCAGGAAAAGTACCCTTCGTTCAATTCGGTCAACCGCAAATTCGCATCCATTCGTCATTTCCTTACTTTCTTGCAGCTACGCGGTGTGATTTCCGTATATAGCGAAGAAATCATTGCTCCTTTAACAAAGCAGGAAACGGAGCTGAATGTGCTGAAGGAAATGCAATTTAATCGGGCATTAGCCTATTGGCCGAAACAGTATGGGATTGCCTTGAATGAGGAACATGAATGGCTAGCATTACGCAATACTGTCATTGTGTTTACCGTTGCGGAGCTTGGTATTAAACCAGCAGAGCTTGTGCGGATGGAATGGAAGCATATAAATGCCGAAAAGCGTGAAATCATTGTACTGGCTTCGAAAAGTTACCGTGTTTTGCTGTGTTCTAAAAAACTTCTCGAACTGCTGGAGGACTATAAACGCCATACAATTGAATTCATGCCGCTAACTGAGCAATCACCATATGTTTGGCTCGGTGTCGGCAATAAAATGGGGGAGCCGGTTACCGTCAAAACGATCGAACGGATTTTTAAGGCGATGTCCGAACAGCTCCAATTTAAAGTGACCGCAACCAATATGCGCTATCACGCAATTCAAAAACTATTAACAAAAAAAGAGGATCCAAAAGTTTTGTACGAGCAGTTCGGCTATGCGAGAAAAGGCGTCCTGCTTGAACGAGAACAACGATTCCCGAAAAACGGCTAGTAAATAATTTGATTGATAAAAGATTGAGAGGGAACATAATGGCAATTTCAATGATGGAAGCATATACGATAGAATTACTGAAAACCCATCCTTATACATTCGAACAAATAAAACACTATATTGAAAATGATGAACTTCATCTATTAACAGATACTTATGATATAGATCCAGAGAGTTTGAAAATTTTATTGAATGAAAATGCCGAAGAAATGGAACAGGCTTTTGCAGGGAACTATGAAGTGAAATTTGTAACGATCAATGGTTTGAAAAACTTGCTTCGCATGCGTTTTCAAATTTCCGACGACCAGTACGAACTGCTACCTGAAGGGAACGGTCTGCAATCGATACAAGTCGATCCGATCACTGAACAGCTAATTCGCGGAATGCTTTCTTCAAACTGGAAAGTCGAGCGAAATGGGGAACTAATTACATTATTTGTCTAGTTGATGTAAAAGGGGATATGGGAACAGTCAATCGACTCATCCCATATCCCCTTTAGCGTTGTCGTCGCCTATTTATTTTCCCGTAATAGCTAATTGAATATTTATAAACTTGGTTTAAAATAAGCAGCGCCAGCGTCAGTAAGCCAATAACCATCAGTATAAGTGCGATCCATTCAAAGAAAGTGAAACTAAAAATTTCAGATATTTTAAATGGCTCTGCCAGCATTTCTATGACCAGGTTCATTCCGTATATACCGGAAATCATACTGAATATCGTTAAAATAAAAATCAGTTTATTTAACCGGTCTGTTGAACGGTCTTCCTGGATTCGGTATAGTTCTTCAAGCGTTTCTTTCGTCTCGCGGTATAGTCCGTCAATACGGAATGCTTTCCTGAAATAATGCGAAATTTCTTTCCCCTCTGTACGTGCCGATACCTCCGAAAAATAATACCTCGATGCAAACTTAGTAATCTGTTCGATTAATTCCTTTACAATGTCCTTATCTTTTGAAAACTTTAATTCACTATGTTCGAAAACGAGTTTCAACAACATCAGCTTATAAAAATAGTGGATGAGCAATGTATAGTAAGAGACAGAGTGAAAGCTGTTTAAATATTTATACATGCTTCTGTCATCTACGGATGATAGATGAATATGGCCTTGCAAGGTTGTAATAATATGAAATTTTGGTGCCCATCTTTCGTAGCAATGTTCCTCAACAAAGCGTTTGATATATTCCTCATTTGTACTCGAAATATAAGGGTCTCCATTGCTATCCCATCCATTTAACTGTCCTGCTCGATACAGTAAATATTCGTCGATTTCCTCGTCTTCTCCCATATGAAAAAAAGCACTGACATACATACGCTCATCTTCGAAAAACGGTATTTTACTTATGTTTTTGTGAATTGATGAATAATCAACAAAATAATTCTCCAAAAACGGAGCGATTTTCTTTAATAATAATTCATCTGTATTATTAAAGACAAAATTGTCGTAATAAATTTCCGTACCTAGCTCTTCATCAATTTTTGGCCGCAGCACCCTAAAATAATGACCAAATGATAACGTAGCATTCATATCCACATCATCTTCCAATTGAATTCTTAACGCTAAAATTCCAATACCAAATGGACACAGATTAATATCCGCGCTCAATAACGTAAATGGAACTTCATCGATTGCCGTCTTCATTTTTCCTTCGCATTGGATTTTTTTTGAGTAGCGGTTGAAGTTTCGTACGGAAATTTCGTCGTTCAATAATTTCTCTTCCATGAAAGGATAAAAGAATTGCGTTAACAATTGGGGGGATACTTTAATATCGGGTCCGTAAAGCGTTTCGTTAAATTCCTCTTCATCGATCGTAAAATGATAAAATTTGTTGCGTTTTAATACTTGCTGTAACTTTTCAAAATCGTACTGTCGATAATTGAAAGGATAATAAAAAACATAATGGGTTTTTAGCGAATTCATCCTTTCACCTCCTGGAACATCTATTCCCAAAATTCGATAAATTTAACCAAAAAGTACTTCGACAAAAATCGCTCTCAGACGATTCGACACGGGTCATCATCCACGAATCGACATTTCACTTCGTCTGAGAACGAAATCGCGAAAGAGGAACGTATGTTTCCTTTTAATGTCGAAAAACCGCTTAAATCTCCTAAATTACCAAGAATGTTCCCAAATATAAATTTGGGAACATTTTTTATGCTATAATAAGAGCTAAATAGAGGGGGATTGGACGAAAATGAAGCTGCCAAAATTTTTACGTGATTTTTTAATTTACTTAACAACGATTACGGGAAAGTCCCAAAGAACCCGAAAAGAATATGAATATGATCTTATTTTGTTTATGCGTTTTCTAAAAGCGATTGAAGAAGATATTCCGTTAGACCGTTTACATACAATTGACATTTCTGAAGTTAAGATCGATCAAATTAAAGAAGTGTCTCTGGAAGACTTATATTTGTTTATGGAATATTGCGAGGTACAGCGCGGCAATTCGTCAGCAGCCCGTGCTCGTAAAGTAGCAACATTAAAAGCCTTCTTTAAATACTTAAAAGGGAAGCGCCGTCTCATTGATGAAAACCCTGCCGAACATTTGGAAACACCAAAAATCGGCCGACGCCAACCGGTTTATTTAAACTATAATGAGGCAAAGGATTTTATCGGCGCTGTACAGACACAGTCGTACAGTGCACGCGATGAATGCATGATGGTCTTTTTCCTGAACCTCGGCATTCGTGTTTCCGAGTTGTGTTCCCTTAATATCGATTCTATCAATGGACGGATGCTGACGGTAATCGGGAAAGGGAATAAAGAACGCCATGTCTATTTAAATGATGCGTGTATAAACGCACTGGAAAAGTATTTACAGGAACGGCATGCATATAAAGGAGAAGGAAAAGAACCGCTGTTCATTTCTCAAAAAGGAACACGTTTTGCCAGACAGTCGATTGCACGGATTGTGAAAGTAATCAATGCCAACAGCCAGTCACCGAAAGAGAAACTGACACCGCATAAACTTCGACATACTTCTGCGACAATGATGTACAAATCCGGAGCGGACATTCGAACATTGCAGCATATTCTAGGCCACTCAAGTGTAGCAACAACGCAAATCTATACGCATATTGAAGACGAACAAATTCAGGAAGTACTGAAAAACAATCCATTCAATACTTTATAATAATAATATTATGTAAACTAAATAATTATACGAGAGTCATAACAAGAAAGGCGAGCGGCACGCCCCGTGTTAAAATCAATAAAACACCCATTTTCTATCCAAGAGAAAATGGGTGTTTTTATTATGATTCGCCTTCATTACTATTTAGTTGAAAGGAACTCATTGCTTTAAAATCATTGCCGGTTGGATTTTGGAAAAGTCTTAGGTCAAACTCGGTTGCGACTGCAAAGAGATGATCGAATATATCCGCTTGAATTGACTCATATACCGCCCAGTTGATATCGTTTGAAAAGGCGTAGATTTCAATTGGTAATCCATGTTCACTCGGCGCTAATTGTCTTACCATCGTAGTCATGTCTTTATGAATTCCTGGATGGTTTTTTAAATAGTTGCTAATATACGTTCTGAACAACCCGACATTTGTCAGTGCTCTGCCATTCACCTGATTGCTAGTATCGATACGATGTTTAATGTTGTATTCCGTAATTTCCTGTTGTCTTGTATCAATATAGTCCGTAAGATAATGGATGTTTCGTAACTTCTCGATCTTTTCCCCCGAGCAAAACGCGATACTTGTTGTATCAATGAAGATCGAGCGTTTGATCCTTCTGCCACCAGTAACTTGCATGCCTCTCCAGTTTTTAAAAGAATCCGAAATCAATGCATAACTAGGTATCGTCGTAATTGTTTTATCAAAGTTTTGGACTTTCACTGTATTTAATGAAAGATCAATGACATCACCGTCCGCGCCGTATTTCGGCATTTCAATCCAATCACCTACACGCACCATATCATTTGATGTTAACTGGATCCCAGCGACAAGACCTAATAAGGAATCTTTAAAAACAAGCAGCAATACAGCTGACAGTGCACCTAGTCCACTTAGGATAATCAACGGATTTTCACCGATTAAGTTTGCTATGACCAGTATAATACCGAGGACATAGACAATTATTTTCACGACTTGAATATAGCCTTTAATCGGTTGTACTTTTGAAATTTCAAACGTTTGATAAATATCATGAACAGCATTTAATAAACTACCTATTAGGCTTAATACTACTATTATGATATACGTAACAGCTCCTTTTTCGATAAGGGCTTGATACGTAAAGGCTTCTGCAAAATAATAAATAATGATCGCCGGCACGATATGAGATAACTTATGGAACACTTTCTTTTCCAACAGTATGTTATCCCACTGATACTTATTGTTATTCACAATATGTGTAATAAATCGGATGACGATCTTTTTCGTGATGAAGTTTGCTATTAAGCAAATGATTACAATAAATATAATCATAAGCGCTACCGAAAGATATTCAGCAAATAATGGACTTAATCCAAATTCAATAAGTTTTTTGTAAATAAGATTCATCTAATTCCTCCCGACTCCTATGGTAACAAAGATGTCGATAAGATGAAATGATTGTCTACCGCGGATTTCTAATAAAAAACCATTGACGAAAATTAAAAAGTAAAATAAAAATTCAGATAATTTATTGACACTGTTCATAAACTGTTATATATTTATCCTACAAATAAAAACTGTTATATAACAAAGGAGAGAAGAACAATGAGTTATTTTGAAAAAGGGTATCAAATGTATGTAGAGAAGTGTGAACAGTTTGGATTACAGCCGTTGAACTTCCGGTATTACGTAAATCAGCTTTCCTATCAGCAATTACTTGCGTACAACGGCTATGCACTGGAACAGGAGATGAGACAAAATGATTAGTCCTCAAACCGAAACTGTTTATTATAAGGATGTAATCCCGATTCATTCAATCGAACTTGTGAACATTCACTATATCCAGCCAGATCTGACGATGGAAATGTCCCATATATGTGCTAATTACGCCATGCTGCATCGAGGTGTTTATGAAATTACAACTTAATCTACTGTATTAAATCAATCTACGAATCCGTTGTAGGTTGATTTTTTCGGTTGATTGTTTATAAATCAAAAGGCTGCTTCGTAATTGCGTTACAAAGCAGCCCTATATTAATCAAGTAAATAACTTTCAATTCGTAAAAACTCTTCCTCATCGATATTGTCCATATATTTATACAGCAAATCGAGGTCGACTTTAATTTCGTCTTTATGTGTTAAATAAAACTGTTCTGTTAAATGAGAAATAATTAACGGAACCGCTTTTTGATGGTTAAACCGGTGTAAATTAGTTGATAAAAAATCTTCATTTACTGCGATATCCGTATTTAGACCCAGCGCATTGAAATCGACATAATTGATATGCGCTGTTATAAACTGTTCCGTCAAATGCACATTATATTGGCAAATGTAAGACCAATCCAGCTCATTCTTGTACTTATTCAGCCAATGCAGCTCCGCAATAGCGGTGAATAACTGTTTTTGTTCGTCACTGTATGCCTTAAACTTTTTATCCATTTCGGCATTCGTTAAACGTCGATCCCCATACCGGTTATACTTCTGACTGACTAGTGACGGAATACCTTTCACTAAATGCTCACTGCCAGCCCATTTATACGAACCACGGTCATATTCGAAAAGCTGCAAATCCATATCAGGGATTTCATCGGCTTCCGGCAAATAAATAAGCTCAAAGGAATTATAAAAAACGTTGCTTTCAATGAAATCATCCAGCTGATCGACAAAGTCCGGATTCAGACGCTTTTTGTTGGCCATTAAGGTTGTTACTAAATAGCGTTTAAACGACATCGACAACCGCTCAAGTACCGGCTTGTTATACTGGAGAGCTTCCAGATCCACTTCAGGTAAATAATCAATTAAAAACTGCTCTGATAGAAGAGGATTTGCATAACTTACATACGTGAACGGCAAGTATTGGAAATAAGCCGTTAAGCGCGAAGGATGCAACTGGACAGCCTGATGGCACCAATTTCTATAAGCTTCTAAAAATACACGGTCATATGGAAGCAGCTCGTAAACTGTTTCATCATTCGATTCCAGCTGTTTCACAATGGACAAATCGTTAAAATCATCTACTGAAAACTGTGCAGGGAACGGGATTTCCTGAAAAGCCTTATTTAAATGGAAAGTTGCTTTCGGCTTCGTCGAAACAAAACTGTATGTCCCGATTGCTCCGCGCTCTTCCAGTAGTATATAGGCAAGTTCCTGACGTTCATCCCGTGTTAAGTCACAGTCTTTCGGAAACTTTACAGCTGCAAAATATTGTGCTTTTGCCAAGTCATAGAAAAACTTGTAGTCGCCTTCTTTTGTATAAGGTTCCTTTGATTCATTGTGCTGCCAGTAGAGGAGGGCTCCTTGTATCGGACTTCTATTAGAAAACGTAATATTCGCGATTGAAAAGATATTTTGCGCTAATGCGTCATCATACAGAACTTTAATGAACTCGATCTTTTTAATTTTTAGCATGCTAAGACACCTCCGTTCCTACTATTATATACCTGAATCATAGAAATTCCGAAAAAAAAGTTCGCAAAATAGGTTTAAGGATGTTTTGATGTGGTATATTACTTGTAAGTAAAGTTGCGGTCACTGAAGAGTATAGATGTAAGTTAACCACTAGTTTAGATTGTTTATATGATGATTTCTATTAGCTTCGTTGTATGCGTTTATCAAGCAACATTCACAGTTTATTGTAGGCAATTAATAAACAAAATGCTTTAACGAAGATTTTCGAAAGATGCCAACTAAAGTTAGGCGAGCGAAACACGAATTGAGATATACCATTGAAAATTTCGGCTCAAACGTTTTATAAGATGTTAAACTAACGTACGAAACATTACAACTTAATAGGCAATATCGACCGCAACTTTACGCCTTTCACTCCTTATGCCATAAGGAGTGTTTTCTTTTGTGCAATAATGGCTATAATATACGTAATGAATTGCTGATAGGAGAATGACAATGTGGAAGATACATAATGGGAAACTGATTCAAACAACGGATGAATCAAGAGTCCGGTACAAAACGCGAATGAGCGCGGCAATTATTAACAGTTTAAAGCAGCTTGCCGTAAAATATGACACACATATCGGTTATTTATTGGAAAATGGTTATAGTAATTTAATCGAATCCGGTACAATCGTTTACGACAAAAAAAACCGACCTAAAGATCGCATCGAATTCCGGACGACATGCGATAAAGAATTACTGGATAGCCTGAAGGAATTTGCAAAGGATCATAGCCTGAACTTAAACGACGTCATTGAAGCAAGTGTTGCGTATATCAATTATGAGGATGTTAAACACGCAAATTGGCGTTACCGTGTAGAAGTTTAATAAGAAAAATGATGAAAGCAATTGGGGAACCGATTGCTTTTTTGTTATATAAAGTTGCGAATAAAGAAATTTTCTTCATTTCCTACCTCTTTCGCATAAAGTTATTCCATATTTTACAAATTTTATTTTATAGGTGCTATAATATGGAAATCCATAAAGAGAATAAGGAGGTTAGTAGAAATGTTCAAATTCAGTTGGGTAGGGAGCGAAAAGCATTTTGTTGATTTACCGCATATTCAGCAATACAAGAACCTTACGATTGGACGATTTGGCGGCAATTCATCAGCAGGGCAATACAAAAACGAAGATGGGTGTATCGTCTGGGTGAACGAAGAACAGAACTGGGAATTTGTCATGATTTTGGACGCTCATAACAGTGCAGAAAGTGCCGAACTTGTCGTAGAGACTATATCGAAAGAAGAACATAACCTGACTTCAATTTTTAACAAGCCACTTTCCGAAGCTTTTCTGGAATTAGATCATCATATCCTACATATTTTTCAAGATCCGTTCTTTTTAGCCCGTTGCTGTGAAGTACAAGGGGAAACGGCATGTCTGATCGTGTTAAGGAAAGACAAATATATTTGGTGGTTTTCAGTCGGGGACTGTATTCTTCATTTATTTCATCCTGAACTGGCTGAAATGCAGCAATATCAGTTAAATCAAAGAAATTTCTACGAGTGGATCGGGAATGTTAATACATTTGAATTGGATGTACCGTGTTACAGTACGGGTCGCAGAGAGTTAAGAAAAGGAATGAATCAGCTTTTTATGACAACGGACGGACTAACGGAATGTCCCCATACTACATTTGATAACCCGAAGGATATCATGAAGGTATTTGACCATTCCCAGTCTCCACACGATTCTATATGGCAGCTATTAAAGGAGATTGAAGCAAAGGGCGTACGTGACAGTACAACGATTGTTTCATGGACCGTTGATGTCGATCAAAATGCAACTGAACCGAGTAATAAATAATCATTTAAAGGAGTTTCATTTGAATCGATGTTACACAGTCGTAACGAAAGTTTATGTTTTATTGGGGATGATGACACCCATTATAATGCGGAAAGATATCGCCAATTCCCCAATAATCCAAAACTGGTCACAAGACTACTCGAAGGAGCGGATCACAGCCTGCAGTATAAGCAGGATCCTGTCCGTTCAATTGATCTATTAAAAACGGTCATTAAGGAAATCGATGAATTTTAACGAAAAAACCCTTCCACTGAATCGATGGAAGGCTTTCAATTTATTCTAAGTTATCAATCGCGTACTGAGCTTCTTCAGCCGTAAATTTCCCTCCGTATTCGGAAGTCAATTGATCGTAAATGGCAGAGTCAGACATCGCCATTGTTTCAGCGTATGATTTTGCTTTTTCTAATGCATTCGCTTTCCAGTCAAACTCCAATAGGGAGAGCTGCTGAGGCTTATTCATGTAATAAGGAGATGGAGTGAAGGTAACTATTATAATAATAAAGGCACTTTCGCAAAGAGTTACAAAAGTACCCAAACTATATTTAAGGTTTTAACACAACTTTTATACAATCTTCTTGTTTTGTATCGAATATTTCATAGCCATATTTTGCTTTTTCAAGCGGGAGAACATGTGTAATAATATCACCTGCATTCACTTTACCATCAGCGATTAAGTTGTAGACATGAGGCATGAGATGTACAACGGGGGCTTGTCCAGTACGTATTGCTACATTGCGTTGGAAGATGTCACCGAGTGGGAAAGCGTTGTATCGACCACCATAAACACCGGTAATTTGAATCGTTCCTCCTTTGCGTACTGCTTGACTTGCTGTGACTATCGCTCCCATAGCGCCACTTTGCAGTTTTATACCACTTGCCAGAAACTCTAATGGCGTCATTTTTCCGCTCATCCCGACACAATCAATAACTACGTCCGCGCCGCCTTTTGTCATCTCTTTTAAATATTCACCGCAATTTTCATGGTCTTCAAAATTAACGATTTCAACTTTATTTGTCTTTTTAGCGTGTTTGAGACGATATCCTACATAGTCAACTGCGATTACTCTTTCTGCACCTTTTAACCAAGTGAACTTTTGCGCCAATAGCCCAACAGGTCCGCAGCCAAGAATAACAACCGTATCTCCTTTTTTCACACCGGCATTTTCTACACTCCAAAAAGCAGTAGAGGCAGCATCAGCAAGGAGAACGAGACTTTCATCAGGAACTTCAGATTTCTCCGGAATTTTAAAAGGGAGGAAATTGCCATAGGGAACACGCATATACTCTGCCTGGCCTCCAGGAAAACCTCCTGTTGTGTCTGAATAACCGAAGTAGGCACCCATTTCACCATTGTCATTCGCATTATCGCATTGACTTTCCAGCTCGTGATTACAATACCAGCATTGACCACATGCGACATTAAAGGGAATGACAACCCGGTCACCTTTTTTTACCTTCGTTACATCCTTGCCGACTTCTTCTACAATGCCCATTGGTTCATGGCCAACGACATAATCTTGACCGATATTTGGTATCATTCCATGCATCAAATGCAAATCAGATCCGCAAATAGCTGTTGTTGTTAGACGGACTATAATATCATCGGCTTTTTTGATTTTAGGGTCTTTTACTTCCTTGACCTCAACATTTTTTATACCTTGAAAAGTAACAGCTTTCATTAAAAAATCCCTCTTTTCCGTTTACTTTTTTGGTGGGGTAGGGAACATTCCTTTGCGGTTCATGCTCTTAGGAAATAAATCCAACTGTGCAATACTTATCGCATTTTCAGCAGATTTAATATCCAACTCTTTTTGACCTTCCAGATGATAAGGCTTAAGCCATTCTTTTTTCATCATAAGCTCAGAAATCTCAAAATATAGATCAATCATCACATTCAGTTGTGTTCTCATGATTTTTTGGAGTGCTGGGGAAGCTGTTTCGGTTAAGGCGATTGAAAGATTTCGAATTCCGGTCTTTGTTGTAAGCAAAAACTCAAGCGCAACTCCAGAATCCGTTAGTTCAGGCATTCCAATTGAATTGATAGGATCTAAATAATCTTCCATAAAATTGACCTCCTAATATACCAGTTCCGATTTAGAGTAGAGCTTAACCATTGCGGCAAGTGCTGGGGTAGATAATTTTACATTTTTGTCTAATAAAGCTCTTAAATCATCATCAAAGACGACACCTTGACTTAACTTTGATTTGAGTAAACTAGTTGTCATAAAGTTTATAACTTCATGAAATTCCATTGTTTCATGAAGAGCTAATTTTTTCTCTAACACGGTAAACGCACCTCCAGATTTTTCTTTAAAAAGTTTACCCTGGAGCAATTCTCTTTATACAAATTCGTATTTTCAGTTTTGTTTTGGGTTATTAAAAACGGTGGGTGGGATAATTAAGTGAATGGGCGAGTTATCGAGGAAACTAAAAAAAGCAAAGCGCGGATTTCACAAGATGTAAATACTTATATTACCATTTTATCGTTTTACTAGTATACTTTAATTGTAAATAGGAATGGAAGGAGTTAATAATGAATATATCTAGACAATGTAAAAAAGGTGATAAGGGGTACTGCTCCTTATCACCTTGGGAAGACTTTATGAACTGTTATAGAGAGTTTATTTATCCTGTTATAAAGAAATTTGAAAAAGTAATAAATAATTGATAGTCTAAGATTAATCAGATTAAATAAATTCTTAGTTTAGGTATAAAAAACAATTTTTATTTAAAAGAGATGCTTCATTTAGAAGCATCTCTTTTCTGTTCTAACCCTTAAATTTCAGTAATCTAATAGAATTTAAAATTACAATTAAAGCAGCGCCTGTATCGCTTAATACAGCCATCCAAAGTGTAAGGTATCCAGGGAAGATTAAGGCTAAAGCAGCGACTTTAATAATGATAGAGAACCAAATATTTTGTTTAATAATCCTTATCGCTTTTTTACTTAACTTCATTGTATGTGGTAGTTTTTCAAGGTTATCAGCCATTAAAACAATATCGGCCGTCTCCATAGCTGTATCCGTTCCAGCACCACCCATTGCAATACCTAAATCGGCTGTTGCGAGTGCAGGAGCATCATTTATACCGTCACCAACCATTGCTACTTTATGACCTTCATTTTGTAATTGCTTAACCGCCTCTACTTTGTCTTCAGGTAATAATTCTGCAAAATATCGGTTTACATTTGATTCGGATGCAATCATTTTCGCTGTTCCTTCATTATCTCCTGTCAACATGACTGTTTGCTTAACGCCACTTTGTTTTAAAGCGTTTAAGGCAGAGGCGGATGTCTCACGGATTGTATCCGAAACTGCAATAATTCCGATGATTACTTGTTGTGATCCGATGATGACAACAGATTTACCTTTACTTTGGATATCTTGCACATATGCAAACACATTTTCTAAGGATACATGGAGATCTTCGAATAATTTTAAATTTCCTGCGTAATATATTTCCTCATGAATCGTCGCTTGAACACCTTTCCCTACAATACTCTTAAAGGAATCACCATTTTTAGATTTGATTCCTTTGTCATTCGCATGATTCACGATAGCTTTTGCAATAGGGTGTGTTGAATATTCTTCAAGAGTGAGTGCAATTGAAAGTAATTCCTCTTCAGAATTGTCAAAGGTTTTTATTTCAGTTACTTTCGGTTTCCCTTCAGTCAACGTACCAGTTTTGTCGAATGCAACAGCAGTGATTGCACCTGCTTTTTCAAGGAAAGTGCCTCCTTTAATAAGAACACCATTTTTCGCCGCATTTCCAATAGCTGAAACGATGGCTACTGGAGTCGAAATAACTAAAGCACAAGGACAAGCGACAACAAGTAGTTCCAAACCTTTATAGAACCATTCACTCCAAGTGCCAAAGCCGAGTAGGGGTGGGACAACTATCATGACTAATGCCACAATAAATACGATCGGTGTATAGATACTTGCAAATTTATCGACAAAGGCTTCTGTTGGTGCCTTTTTCTCTTGTGCCTCTTCGACTAATTGAATAATTTTTGAAATCGTTGTATCTTCAACTAGCTTCGTTACCTTAATATCAAGGGAGCCGTGTTCGTTGATTGTTCCTGCATAGACAGCATCACCAATCGTTTTATCAACAGGAATCGATTCGCCTGTAATCGGTGCTTGATTTATACTAGATTCTCCAATGACGATTTCACCATCGAGTGGGATTTTTTCACCTGGTTTCACAACGATAATGTCACCGACGCTAATTTCTTCAACCGATACTTTTGAGATTTCGCTTCCAACTTTAACCCATGCTTCAACAGGAGCTAAGTCCATCAAATTACGAATTGAATTTCGAGTACGTTCGATTGAACGATTTTGAAGGTAGTTCCCAATAGCAAATAACCAAACAACGGTTGCCCCTTCAAACCATTCGCCGATCAAAGCAGCCCCAATAGCCGCAGCAGACATGAGTACATTCATATCCAAAGAACGACTTTTAATTGCATAGAAAGCACTTCTAACTGGCTTAGCTCCACTAATCACCATTGCAATAGCATAAAGAGTGGTAGAAATTAATGGAGGCATTCCTGTAAATGATCCAATAAATCCGAATGCCAACAATACACCAGACAAAATCACAAAAATATTGTCGTTAATTTTTTTTCCTTTGTTTTCTGAGGAATGTTGTTGTTCATTTCCTAATATTGATGCTTGATAACCAATTTTAGAAACCTCTGAGATAATCTCTTGTACACTATTCGAATGTTCAATTTTCATTTTCCCTGTAGAGAAATTGACATTCACACTTTTAACCGATGGAAGGGAACTTATGTGATTTTCGATGCTTTTTGCACAACTACTACAATCCATTCCAACAATATTAAATGTTTTCATTTTTTCTTTTTGGTTTAAAGATTCTGCGGAAAAGCCTAGTTTTTTGATTTCTGTTTCAATTGGAAGTAAAGCATCAGCACTAGTAGCAGCAACCTGCATTTTCCCAGTGCTGAAATTAACCTTCACTTCTGCAATATCTTTAAGTTTGCTCAGGCCCTTTTCAATCGTTACAGCACATGCACCACAATCCATTCCATGAACTCGATATGACATTTTTTCTAAAGGTAATGAAGAAGCTAAATCGGACCCGTATGACTGTTGTTCAAGAGTGCTTGAACTTGCTTCCTTTGATGAATGACTACAACAACTCGTTTGTTCTAATGTTTTATCTGGTTCAGTCGGTGTTTCACTACAACAACTTGCTTCTTCTTCATCTTCTGATTCATTTGAACTGTTAGTACTACAACAACTCAATTGTTCTTGATTTGAAACCGGGATAGACGAATTTTCTGAATCCTTGACACTTGAACAACAACTTACCTTTGTTTGATTTGAATCCGTTTTAACAGTTGAAATGCAACAACTAGTTTCGACTGTTTTTGAACTATTATTTGAGCTACAGCATTCTTTAACCAATGTAATTTCCTCCTAATCTATATGACGATCACAACATGCCATATCATTTTCTACATCTTCAAGAACAACATCAAACATGGTTAATAAATCTCTTATCTGTTGATTTCGTAAGCTGTAGTAAACGTATTTTCCTTCATTTCGACCGACGATGATTCCACAACCTTTTAAACAAGTTAGATGTTGTGAAATGTTCGACTGATTCCCATTAATTTCTTCTATAATTTGGGAAACTGTTTTTTCTTGTTCTTTTATACATTCAAGAATTTGAATTCTTGTTTTATTTGAAAACCCATGAATTAACTTAACCTTCATGTCTACATCCATTATTTGCATAAAATACCTCCTACATATTAGTAAAAACGAATACGTTATGTTACTATCATATTAGCCGTTTCTAATATGTGTGTCAATTTTCTTTCAAAAACCAATCTTTTTAAGGGGAAATCGAATACGGAAGGGAGTCATTCTACTAAATTGGGGTGTTTGTTCAGGATTTATTCGTAACAAATTTTAAAAATTGGAGTGATAAGTTTTGTATGAAACGATAATTATAGGAGCTGGACAAGCAGGTCTTGCTGTCAATTACTATTTAAAACAACACAAGCAGAACTTTTTAATTTTAGATAAAGCAAAAGAAGTCGGCGAAAGTTGGATCAACCGATATGATTCTTTAGTTTTGTTCACACCAAGAATGTATAATGCCTTACCAGGATTATCATTTGAAGGAGAGGCTCACGGTTTCCCTACAAAGCAAGAAATAGTTCGTTATTTAAAGCAATATGCGTCTGTATTCGATCTACCACTTCAGTTCCAAAATGAAGTAATCAAGGTGCAACAAAAACAGGACGTATTTTACATAGAAACAAACCAAGGTGTATTACACAAACTGCTAATGAAGAATCTGTTTTGATAAATTTTTTTCAAAATGGGTTCTTCTTATTTATACAATATAAGAATTGAAGAAGTATAATTGCTCAAACATTCTTTCAAATTAAACCATTAAATTAAATATTATGGTTGCAAAAATAATGTCCATAACATAATATAAGCATATCATTATATAGTGATTTATTTTTAAACTTAATATAAGCATATTATTATATAGTAATGGAGGGGTACAAATGGAGCTCGATTTAATGGAAAAGCAGTTGAAGGCTGTTGCGGACGCCAATCGTTTACGCATTTTAGCTTGTCTGAAAAAAGGGGAAGTATGCGTCTGTGATTTTACGGATGTCCTTAACATTTCACAACCTGCAGTGAGTCAGCATCTACGCAAACTAAAGGAAGCAGGCATTATTACAGAACGCAAGGTGGGAACATGGAAGCATTATCGTATTCAAGAAAATCAAACTTCGTTAATGCAAAATATTCTTGCTTCAATTAATGAAGATACGACCTGTGGATGTAAAATTAACTCTGAATGTGTGGAGGGCTAAAAATTGAATATGTTTTTTATTGCGGCACTCATTTTTATCATCACACTGATTTTTGTCATCTGGCAGCCAAATGGATTGAATATTGGCTGGTCGGCAATGGCTGGAGCGATCATCGCATTACTTGTTGGTGTTGTTGACTTGAACGATGTCGGAGCAGTAATTGATATTACGTGGAATGCAACATTATCGTTTATTGCGATTATTTTAATTTCACTTGTATTAGATGAGATTGGTTTGTTCGAGTGGGCTGCACTCCATATGGCACGTGCTGCAAAAGGCAATGGTGTGAAAATGTTTGTGTATGTCAGTTTGCTTGGAGCGGTTGTGGCTGCATTATTTGCGAACGACGGTGCGGCACTAATTTTAACGCCAATAGTGTTAGCGATGGTGCGTAATTTACAGTTTAGCGAAAAGATGATTTTCCCGTTTATTATGGCAAGTGGCTTTATTGCGGACACGACGAGTTTACCGTTTGTTGTGAGTAACTTAGTCAACATCGTTTCTGCAGATTTCTTTGACATTGGGTTTGTGGAATATGCTTCTCGTATGGTCATTCCAAACCTTTTCGCACTTGTGGCAACAATTGTTGTGCTTTTGATTTACTTCAATAAGTCGATTCCACGTGAATACAATGAATCGATGTTAAAGGAACCACGTCTAGCGATTAAAGATATGAAAATGTTCAAGTTGTCTTGGTTTGTCTTAGCAATTTTAGTTATTGGCTATTTCTCAAGTGAATTTATTGGTGTACCGGTATCGTTTATAGCAGGCATTATTGCAATATTCTTCTTAGTCATGGCACGACAAAGTGCTGTCGTTGATACAAAAGCCGTTGTGAAAGGTGCACCTTGGAATATCGTATTCTTCTCAATTGGGATGTACGTTGTTGTTTACGGACTAGGCAATGCAGGATTAACGCCTGCTTTAGCTAGCGTAATTGAATGGACAGCCGAGCAAGGATTATTTATGGCGACGGTCGGCATGGGCTTTATAGCGGCATTCCTTTCTTCGGTCATGAACAATATGCCAACGGTGATGGTCAATGCATTAGCCATCGCTGAAACAACGACGGATGGTACGTTACGTGAAGCATTAATTTATGCTAACGTTATCGGGTCAGACTTAGGACCAAAAATTACACCAATCGGGTCACTGGCAACACTGGTGTGGTTATATGTACTATCTCAAAAAGGCGTAAAAATTTCTTGGGGTACGTACTTTAAAACCGGGATTGTGTTAACGGTGCCTATTCTTATCTTTACTTTAATTGGACTATATATTACATTACTAATCTTTTAATAAGGGAGTTTTTCAAATGACAAAAAACACACTATATTTCTTATGTACAGGGAATTCATGCCGTTCACAAATGGCAGATGGATGGGCACAAAAGTTATTACCGGAAGATTGGGAAGTATATTCAGCTGGTATTGAAACACATGGTGTCAATCCAAATGCAATCAAGGCAATGAATGAAGTTGGAATTGATATTTCTCACCATACGTCAGATTTAATTAACCCAGAAATTTTAAACAAAGCAACATTAGTCGTAACACTTTGTGGGGATGCAGCCGATAAGTGTCCAATGACTCCTCCAGGTGTGCGACGTGAGCATTGGGGATTCGAAGACCCGGCAAAAGCTACAGGGACAGAGGAAGAGAAATGGGCAGTGTTCCAGCAAGTCCGTGATGCAATCGGTGCACGTATTGAGCAATTCGTAAACGAAGAGTTAAAAAAATAGTATTCCGAGTATAAAGAGATCCCCTTGAAATGTCTTCAAGGGGATCTCTTTTTTAACAGCAATTAGAAGTGCTATTACTATTTAAATCTAAACTACATACACCCGTCTCAGGAAGGTCTAGCTCTATTTTACGAGCTCCTTCGGGATTACCTGTTAAGTAAGCGACAACTGAACGAACTTGCTCATAGCCGGTCGCCATTAAGAAGGTTGGCGCACGTCCGTAGCTTTTCATACCGACAATATAAAAGCCTGTTTCAGGATGACGTAATTCTAGTTCACCATGCGGACGAACCGTACCGCAGCTATGCTCGTTCGGATCAATCAGGGGTGCTAATGCTTCGACACTTTCAACAAACGCATCAATCGATAATCGGATTTCTTTTAAGAACGAGAAGTCTGGACGGCTTCCTGTATTCGCAATGACTTCATCAACTGTAGGAAGTTGTTGTTCGCCAGTCACGCCTTCGCCTTTAATGATTATACCAGCTGACGTTTGTGCAATTTCTTCGATATAAAATGGGGTAAAGACTTTTACTTTTCCTTCATCAACCAATGTATGAATACGACTTCCTAATTCACCTCGAGCAGCAAGAGCATCTTTTTCTTCACCGCCATAAGCATCTTCTACTCGCTTTTTACGTAAAACCCATGTAATTTCAACATCTTCAAGCTTTTCCAATTCTAAAATCGTATTAATGGCTGAGTGCCCACCTCCGATAACTGCGATACGTTTGCCTGTATAGCGTTCTTTTAATGTTTCGATATTTGGAATACCGTAAAAGATCTTGTCAGCAAGCTTTCGTTCAGCTGATGTCCAAACATTATCTGCATGAACAGAATTCGGTGTGTTCCACGTGCCCGTTGCATCGATGACAGCACTTGCAAGCATACGCTGAGTTTCTCCATTTTGTTCTGTGTAAATTACAAATGGTGGAGCATCTCGACTTGCAGATTTCAACTTATCGTGATTCTTTTTACTAATCCCTACAACGGTTGTATTAAAGGAAATATAAGGTTTGATTTCAGGTAGATTTGCTAATGGTTGTAAATATGCCTCACGAATTTCTTGGCCAGTGGGTAGGACGGATTCTTCTGGCATAGTCCAACCCGATTTAAGTAGCAATTGTTTAGCAGCTTTATCTACGTTGTATTGCCATGGTGAGAATAGACGAACGTGCTGCCAAGATTTAATATTTTCAGCAACTTCTGAGCCCTTTTCAAGAAGGATAAACCCTTTACCAGCTAAAGATAGATGGGCAGCAGCAGCTAAACCAACAGGACCTGCACCAAGAATAGCAACAGGATACGTTTTATTTAATTTAAAAGGTGACTCTTTAGGGAGTGACTCTTTTGGTGTACCTGATGCTGGTACAGGTGCACAACAGCCTGAATTTTGATTTTTAATAGTTAACGGTATGTTCATTTTTAACATCCTCCTAAATCACTTGTAGTTTGCAACTATCAAATAAATAAAAAAGCAAGATGTTCTTGCTTAGTAAATTGGGGTACAGCAAACCGTCGATTTAGACATTGCTTCGTTTAGAAGCTGAATTGAACGGAGAACAGTTTCTTTTTCAAAGTCGTTCATATGAGAGAAGACTTCTTCTAAGTAGGCATTCATTGACTCATCTATCGTGGTTGCGACAAATTTCCCTTGAGTTGTTAACGTTAAAATTGATACACGTTTATCTTGAAGAGAAGGTGTTTTTTTTACTAATTCCATTTTTACTAGTGTTTGAATTTGTCGGCTGAATGTCGTAATATCCATTGCAAGTGTTTCAGCAATTTGTTGCATGGAAGGTGTATGCTGTTTATCAATTTCGTAAAGAATTTGACTTTGAATAGTGGATATTTCAAACGATCCAACAGAGCAGCAATTTTTGTTTAATAATCCAAATCTTCGTGTTAGTATGTGAAAAATTTCGCGTTTGTTTTCCATTCAATCACCTCTAATTTAAAGTAAAACAAAAATACTTGTAAAATGCAACTATCTGTTTTATTATTTTAATATTCAGTCACTTGGAGGTTGATAAATGACTATTAAAATACGATTTGTTACAAGTGAAGATTGGCTAGATGTAAAACGAATTTATGAAGCAGGGATCGATACTAAAATGGCAACATTCGAATCGAGGGCACCAGAATCTTATAATGAATGGTTTGGTGAAGCAATTCCAACGTGTTCATTTGTTGCTTTGGAAGAAAATCAAATTTTAGGTTGGTGTAAATTAACACCTGTTTCAAAACGTGAGGTGTACAAAGGGGTAGGAGAAGTAAGCATTTATATTGCCCCTGATGCGAAAGGAAAGGGAATTGGAAATTTGTTGCTAAAAAATATGATTTTAGCATCTGAAAATGAAAGATTTTGGACACTGGAATCCAAAATCTTTAAAGAAAACATCGCTAGTCTAAAGCTTCATGAAAAAAATGGCTTTCGTATCGTGGGTATTCGAGAAAAAATTGCACTACTAGACGGCGATTGGAAAGACAATGTTTTAATGGAGAGAAGAAGGACGATGTAACCGATTGTGTTGGATACGTGAATTCAAGTATAGAAGTTGGTGTCCATTGTAGTAAGTGGTATAGATCCAGTGATTTTTGTGGGAGCAGGAATGTACTGACTCGATTCTTAGTATAAAAATTTTTGGGGGTTCTTCTTTAAACTGAGTAATGAACATATATTTTTAAGTATTTCCATTCCTTGAATTGTACTAATAGGTGTTCTGAAAAGTAGAAATAAGAGGTGGTTCCCTGTACTTTTTTAAAAAAGGTTTGGCGCTAATTATCGGAAGCATTTTTATATCGCTAGGTATAAATCTGTTTATAGTACCCCATGAAATATTAGATGGAGGAACATTAGGAATAGGATTAATAGCAAATTACTTATGGGGTTTTAATACAGGATTAATAGTTATAATAGTTAGTATTCCCATTTTTATTTTTGCTTGGTTTTTTTATAGAAACTATTTCTATAACAGCTTACATGGTCTGATTCTATACGCCTTTTTTATCGATTTTCTATCACCATTAAATAAACTAATTGAATTAGAAGCTATATACAGTTCATTACTAGGTGGCATGCTTGTTGGAATTGGAAATGGTTTGATGTTGAATATTCAGACAAGTACGGGAGGGACGGATTTTATCGCCCAGTTTTTATGTGAGAAGACGGGGATAAATGTAGGGATTTATATTTTGCTTATTGATTCAATCATTATAATTATTGGTGGTTTATTATTATCTTCAGAGACGTTTTACCTCTCCGTTATAACAATACTTTCTATTGGTATCACCACGAGTATTATTACAAGTAGAAAAGGACATGTTGTTGCTTTTAAATGATATATAGCAAGGAATAGAGCTTATTGTAATGCAAATAAACTTCTTTTAAAAAAGAGTAAACAGTTGGTCTGTATTACTCTTTTTGTTTTCTGCAATAACCGTATTTAGCTTAATTTAGATTCATAATGATTGTAAAAGGACAGGAAAGTTTAACTGGGGGCAAAATACAATTTGGTCTATCACATGGAATAATGGCAAAGTTGTAAGCTTAACAAATGCAGCGGGGGAAACGTTTGAATATGTGACTAATTACCGCGGAGATGTTGTGCGTATTTTAGATGCAAATGGTGCGACAGTTGCATCGTACGATTACGATCCATGGGGCAATCAACTTTCAACTGAACCAACCGATAGTCGTATTAAAGGGCAACCAATTCGCTACGCAGGCTACGTGTATGATAGTGAAACGAAGCTATACTATTTACAAGCTCGTTACTATGATCCACAAACAGGACGTTTCCTTTCGCGTGACCCAGACGCAGGTGATGAAGATGATCCAATTACGATGAACGGCTATACGTATGCGGATAGTAATCCTGTAATGATGACAGACCCAGATGGACATTTTGCACAATTTATTCCTCTTGCAGTTGGAGGTTATAGACTTTATAAAGGCTATAAAGCTTATAATAAGGTGAAAAATGTTAAGGCATTAAAGAATTTTAAACCAATAAAAAAATATAAAGCTCCTAAAAAAGCATATAAAGTACTAAAGGTAGTCAATAAGCAAGGTGGGAAAGCACCAAATGGTTATAAAGGTGGTCGCGTTTTTAAAAATAAAGAGAACAGACTTCCAAACAATACAAGTTATAGAGAATATGATGTGAATCCTTATCAAAAGGGGGTAAATAGAGGGGCACAACGACTTGTTATTGGTAAAAATGGAAAGGCATATTACACAAAAAATCATTATAAATCATTTGTAAAAATTAATAGAAGGTGACGGTGATTAAAATGGAACAATACAATATAAATATAAAACGTCTAGAAGGTCCATATATACATTTTACTAGAGATATCGAGAAGTTTAATTATGTATACAATCAAGTGGATTCTGTGAAAGAACCTCAATTATTTCATACGATATTCAATGGAGAAGTTTGTTTGACAAAAGAGGAATTGTTAAAACAGTTTAAACTAAAATTAAATTTCCCGAGTTACTTTTCGGAAAATTGGGATTCTTTTGATGAATGTATTAATGATTTAGAATGGTTGGAAAGTAATTTTTTTGTAATATTTATTAAGAATTTTGAGTTATTGTTATCAAAAGAATTAAGCGAAATGGAAGATTTTTTTGAAATTTTGTTGTTGTCTATTAGAGACTGGCGGACTGGCAATAATTATGAGAGTGAGGTTGTACCTTTTAACATTATTATTCAATCTAACAAAGATATCCCTAAAACACTTAATGCTTATTTGAATGAGGATGAAGTAAATAGGTTTTAAAATAGCTTTCATAGTAAATATGGAATTTAAATAAACATATGTGAACCCGCTTTAAAACTATGGAGGATTGAATTCGGTATTGTACCGGACTCAATCCTTTTAATTTAAATTAATAAATTATTAATAAGTTCTATGTATAAAATGAATGATTTTATTTTTAATGAACAGTAGCAACTAAATATGCAGATTTTATACATTTTTGGCTGCAAATAAAATTCAACAGGGCTTAATATTGAATTTAAGAAAAATATCATGGAATGAAAAAAAGTTAAAGATTCCTGTCTATAAAAATAAGGGGATTTTAAAAGTTGGAGATTCCTGTCCCAAAAAGTTAAAGATTCCTGTCTTTTTACATCAAGGGAAGTCTATATTGATTTATTTATAGAAATATAAATTAGGGACACGGTCATAATAAATATTATAGGAAGTTAAGTCTCGTTTCAAAAGTATACTTATAATAGTGAGACAAAATGCGTTTTTTACTGGAATGGCCATAATATAACGGGTCCGGTTAAATTATGGCCATTTGCTTACTTTTTCAGTTGGATTGTTACACTTTTATATAACTGTATATAAATAAACTCATCACCAACAAAATACTCCAACGCGTTTTGTTTATTTAATTGCTGCTCCAAGCCTGGTATTAACGTGATTGGCATTTTCAATTGTGCCGGATGTTTAAATTCCACGTTTTTTCGGTTACTCGTCAGTTGAATATGTAAACCTCTATTAATATATAAATCTACCGTTATTTGTTTATAATGATCATCTACATTCAATTCGATTCCATCCGCGCTTTTAAACACAATTGGCTGACAATCATCTTGCTGATCTACTGTCGCTACCCAGCTGTCCCCAAATGTATTTAACGGGACTTCCAAGCGGTTTTCAGTAGTTTCAACTGATAGTGAATCTTCACTTACTGCATCCACAGAAATCAATTTCTGAATGCTTTCAGTCGTTTGATCTGCATACAAGACTTCTAATGTCTTATCAGTTTCATAGATTCGTATCACTTGTTCCGCGCTTAGCTGTGTTAGTTCCTCAGCATCTAGCTCCAACCGATACAAATAACCATTATGAGAATCATTCCTGAAATATAAAAATCCATTTATATAGAAACAACATTGAATTTTAACAGCAAGTTTCTGTTTTGCCTGAAAAGGATAATCAGCAAAGTTCATTTCATACAAATGACCATTTCGAGGATGAGCATAATATAAATTAGTATTAACGTGACAGCCATCATATAAACGATGAATTACTTCAAATTTCTTACTCGTACAGATTGGATAATGATTTTCAATCCATTCATGATCAAGACGCATTTTCTCATCCGCAACTAAAAAATAACGATAGCGAACTTCTTTTCCACGAATCGAACCGATATCATCCCAAGTCACGTCCACATGATACCAATGATCATCAATCTGCACCATATTCCATGCATGCCCCTCTGTTCCCTCACCCGCCGCTTTTCCGATTACGTAATAACAAGGAATCCAAAGTGCTTCCATCATCTTTTCAAAAAGAAGTGCGTACGCCATACAAACACCGTGTTTTTCATTCATAAACGTATACACAGCAAACGGCGAACCTTCTGTATGACGTTCATAGCTATACGTTCTTGCAATATAGTCATGAACAATGAAAACCTTTTGCAACGCCGTCATGTCTGGAAGAATCCGCTTCTTTAAAATGGCTTGTATTTCATCAACGATCCATTTTTCTTCCTGCCGCGCCATACGGTAACGCATCGTAAACTCCACTTTAATCCGATTTTTCGTTAATTGGCGATATTTGTAGGTCCGCTTTTCACAATGCTGGGTATAAAATGGCTGTTCAAGATGGCACTGATCAAAAGCTTCCTTAATTAAAGAATCAATCGGTATTGGAAGCTGGCCGTTAATATGAAGCGTAAACTGTCTGTCCATGCGCTCCATATGGGCAATAAGCGCCGGCAGCAACTGTTTTGCTGTAATGGTCGTTGTTTTAATTGAATTTCCTTGCCTTTTGTACTGTTCATAGCTTTCAAAATACGTTTTCACAATATGTCGATACTCCTCTTATAACGATTCCGTTTCATCTTCTTCAAATGAATTGAGCTTAACATATATTTCAACCATTTTCTCGTCCATTTCAATGATTTTTTCCAAATGCATCCCGTTTTTCAATGCAATTCTTTTAGATCCTTCATTTCCTACTTGAATCGCTGAAATATACCGGTGCAACCACATTTCTTCATCTGCATATTTCGCAAGGGCCTGTGCTGCTTCAAACCCATAGCCTTGTCCCCAATAAGCACGTTTAATCCAGTAGCCGAGTTCTATTTCAAATGTACCGTCAATGACTTGTGCAACAAGCCCCGCATGCCCGATAAAATCTCCCGTTTGACGATGAATCAGTTTATGTAACCCATAATCCCCAAAGTTTTGATACTGTTCAATCATCCGCTCGATTAAATGAATCGCATATTGTTTATCCTTTATTTGTCCATTGCCAATAAATTTCATCATGAAAGAGTCCGAAACAAGGTCTATCACATAAGGAAGATCCTTTTCCGTATAACGTTCAAATGTTAACCGCTTCGTATTCAAATTCAACATCGTATCCCTCCATTTTAATACTTTTTTGATTGGTTATTTATAATATCTCGGGTTTTTTCTTATACATAGTCAAAATATTATTATTTCACTTTCATTTTTTGTAAATAACTAATTTTCTTTTATATAAATAAATTTCCTACAATAAAATAAAAATTTTCACATTGTAAGTATATCAGATTTTTACTATCCCTTTTGTGTTATAGTACAATGTGCTGAAGGACTCGATATTAACTTGAATTACAAATATTTTAAGTATCGAAATATAATATTGTGCTTTATGTGATTTAATTTCTAGCTAAAATATGTATTTCATTACTTTCCTTTTCGCAAATAATAATCCTTTGTAAATTTCAAATTCAGCCCCTTCAATTTTATCTCCTTAAAACTTGATAATTCTACTTCATTCAGATTTTAAACATTCCAACTTTTCTGGAAAAATGTTATTGCATTATATTCTATCCCCTCTTACAATGATTACTATTAACGGATTCAAATAGTAATATGCCGTTTAAAACAGAATAATTTTTCATAAGGGGGGAATTCCGTTGAGTCAATTAGGGGACAAAATCTCAGCGAAATGTGATGGCATTAACTATGATAAAATCGATCGCATGGAAACATTCAATCAGTTTGTAAAGAAGAAAAACACATTTTTATTCGGAATGACTATAACGTTTTTGACATTTTACATCTTACTACCGGTGCTGGCATTCACACCTGTGTTACAACAGAAGGCTGTCGGCAGTATTACTTGGGTATGGGTATACTCACTTGCCCTTTTCATTATGACAATTATTTTATGTACACTCTACGTAAAAATGGCATCTAAATTCGATAAAGCAGCTGCCGCTGTTTTACAAGAATATGAAAAGGCAGGTGCATAACGATGAATCTCGTTTCAGCAGGTTTCTTTATTGGTATCGTAGGTTTAACACTGATCGTTACATATATCGCTGCTAGAAGAACTTCTTCAGCAAGTGATTTCTATACAGCTGGCGGTGGTTTAAAAGGTTGGCAAAACGGATTTGCCATTGCTGGTGACTACTTATCTGCAGCCGCGTTTTTAGGCGTTTCCGGAGCGATTGCATTAACAGGCTTTGACGGCTTCTTCTTCTCTGTCGGATATGTTGTAGCAAACTTAGTTCTTCTATATATAATAGCAGAACCGATGCGTAATTTAGGACGCTATACATTGGCGGATATGCTGACAGCTCGTTTTAATGAAAAACGGATTCGCGGTGTGGCGGCTACAGGTACTATTATTATCGTAATTTTGTATATGATCGCCCAATTAGTTGGTGCCGGTGCGTTAATTAAACTTTTATTCGGTATCGAGTATTGGATGGCTGTTTTAATTGTCGGTGTCATGATGACGACGTATGTACTGTTCGGTGGAATGACGGCAACAAGCTGGGTACAGATTATTAAAGCGGGTCTATTATTATTCGGTACGACATTATTGGCATTTTTAGTATTCTCGAAGTTTGATTTCAATTTAGTGAAAATGTTTGATACGGTCAGCACAAATTACGGGGATGAGTATTTAGTGCCTGGCATGAAGTACACATCGACGATCGATTCGGTTTCGATGATGCTTGCGTTAGTGCTCGGTACATCAGGTCTACCACATATTTTAATGCGATTCTTTACAGTAAAAGATGCGAAAACGGCACGTGCATCGATTTCATGGACAACATGGATTACGGCGATTTTCTTCTCGCTGACGATTTTCTTAGGTTTTGGTGCAATGCATTTCGTCGGATTTGATAAAATCATCGCAGAAAATGCTGCAGGTAACACGGCTGCCCCACTATTGGCAGAGTTTTTAGGCGGCAATATTTTATTATCATTCATTTGTGCCGTTGCGTTTGCTACTATATTAGCGGTTGTATCCGGATTAGTATTAACAGGTGCATCAGCGATTTCGCATGATATTTATGGTGAGATTCTGAAAGACGGGAAATTAACGGAAAAGCAACAAGTATTGGCTGCAAGAATCGGTTCTATTTCCATTGCAATTGTTTCAATCCTTTTGGCATTATTTGCGCAAAGCTTAAATGTTTCCTTCTTAGTATCGTTTGCTTTTTGTATCGGGGCATCGGCAAACTTACCAGTTATCCTCTATACGATCTATTGGAAAAAATTCAATGCAAACGGCGCGGTTGCTGCAATGGTAACTGGCTTAGTATCTTGTCTAGTATTAGGTGCGCTTGGTCCAAACATTTGGAGTCCTACAGGAAATGCAATTTTCGTTGGTGAACCAATCGTAAACTTAGCGGTTCCTGCCATCATTACAATTCCTTTAAGCTTCTTTGCGGGATACCTAGGCTCGATATTAACAGCACACAAAGTGGAACAAGCAGAGGCGGAACGTGTTTATAAAGAGATCCGCGTTAAAGCACATACAGGTGTTTCTGTACAAGATGTTTCTCATTAATTATTATAAGAAAATAAATTAGAACAATAGATTAAAAAAAATAAAAACTGTCTCGGAAATATTTTCTATTTTCGAGCAGTTTTTTGCTTTTTTATACCATTTTTTACATGAATATAACTTTTCGAATATACTGAATTTATTTTTTTGTAAAATAAATCATTTTTTGAATATTACTTTTACTTATAGATTTGAATAACATTTTCTTATACTTAGTTTTCAGATTTTTTGTAATTCTCTAACGTTTAGAACCCTTCAAACCCATGTAAATACTACCTTTCTATCGATTATCCAAAATATAACAATTTAATATTCTCCCCTTAATGTATTATTTTTTCTCTATTAAACTTATTTTTGCAAAAAATTTTTCCACATAATTTATTTAAAAAGTGTTGCAATTTTGTTACAGCTAAAATAGAATGAAAATGTAAAATCCTAAAAGCAGAATTTTACGTACATTAAGCAGTAATAATTATCACAAACTGGGGGAATGTTTATGGGGAATAATCAAAAGCCAATTATTGATTATGAGAGAATTGCATCGCAGCAATCTTTCAGGCAACTGGCGAGGAAAAAGAATTCATTTTTATGGTCGATTACCGCAATCTTTTTAGTACTTTATATGTTATTACCAATCTTAACTTCGTTTACAGAAATCTTACATCAAAAAGCGATTGGTGATATTACATGGGTATGGATTTATTCAGCAGGTTTGTTCATCATGACTTGGGGATTAGCTCACTTCTATGTAGCCCGTGCTAATAAATATGACGCAGAAGCGAAAGCGATTATTGCGGAATATGAAGGAGGTCGCTAATTATGAATGGGATGAGTTTTACAGCCGTCTTCTTCTTCGTGGCAATCGTAGGATTAACACTGGTCATTACTTGGTGGGCTTCCAAGCGTACATCCAGTGCGTCGGATTTCTACACAGCTGGCGGCGGATTAACGGGCTGGCAAAATGGTCTTGCAATTGCAGGTGACTACTTGTCAGCAGCATCATTCTTAGGTATCGCGGGTTCGATTGCATTATTCGGATTCGATGGCTTCTTCTTCTCGATCGGTTACCTAGTAGCCTATTTAGTAGTTTTATATATCGTAGCAGAGCCATTACGTAACCTCGGCCGATTCACATTAGCCGACATGATTACAGCTCGTTTCGATAAAGCAAAAGTTCGTGGTACAGCAGCTTTATCTACAATTACTATTGTATTGTTCTACATGATCGCTCAGCTTGTAGGTGCAGGTGCCCTTATTCAATTACTGTTAGGTATTGAATACTGGATGGCGGTACTTTTAGTTGGTGTCATGATGACGGTTTACGTATTATTCGGTGGTATGACAGCAACTTCTTGGGTACAGATCATTAAAGCATGTCTTTTAATGTTAGGTACTGTCATTATTTCATTCTTAGTATTAGCAAAATTCGACTTCTCGATTGCACAAATGTTTACGCAAATGACAACTGAAACTGAACATGGTGCAGCTTACTTAAATCCAGGTTTACGTTATACAAATGGTATTGATACAATTTCAATGCTGCTTGCGTTAGTACTTGGTACAGCGGGTCTTCCACATATCCTAATGCGTTTCTTCACAGTAAAAGACGCACAAACAGCACGTTCTTCAGTAATCTGGGCTACTTGGATTGTTGGTTTATTCTATGTATTAACAATTTTCTTAGGTTTCGGTGCAGCAGCATTCGTTGGTAAAGACGCAATCGTAGCAGCGAACCCAGCTGGTAACATGGCTGCCCCACTATTAGCACAAGCACTTGGTGGCGACATTCTGTTCTCATTCGTGTGTGCGGTAGCATTCGCGACAATCTTAGCGGTAGTAGCAGGTTTAGTACTTTCTGGTGCATCTGCCCTATCTCATGATATTTACGGACAGATTATTAAAAAAGGTAAAGTTACTGAACAAGAAGCGGTTAAAGCAGCTCGTATCGGTTCAATCATCATCTCTGTTGTTTCGATTCTATTAGCTTTAGGTGCTCAAACATTAAACGTAGCATTCTTAGTATCATTAGCATTCTGTATCGCGGCATCAGCGAACCTACCGGTAATCATCTACACAATTTATTGGAAACGCTTCAACACATCAGGTGCTGTTACAGCGATGTTAACAGGTTTAATCTCTGCATTGATTTTAGTTGCCGTTTCTCCAAACGTATGGAATCCGGTTGAAGGTAAAGCAATCTTTGTTGGTGAACCGTTAATTATGTTAACGAACCCTGCATTAATTTCTGTACCTCTTGGTTTCTTAGGCGGATTTATCGGTACATTAATTTCTAAAGAAAGAAATGATCTGAAATACCGTGAAGTTGAAGTAAAAGCGCAAACTGGTATTTCTGTACAAGACGCTTCTCACTAATATTAACCTTCCTTACTTTGACAAGTTGAGGAAAGACAAATCAGCTTCTAACAATGTTAGAGGCTGATTTTTTATAACTTCACTGTTATTATGAAATCTCCCCTATTCTATTTTGAGGAGTGAGGCGATGACGCTTGGTCAACATATACGCGTATTCATTTGTGTCGTAGTGATGGGCTGTATTGTCGGCTTTGTACTGAACGGGGAAGAAATTGAAACGGACTCCCCTTATATCGATTATGTAAAAGCGCAGCAATGGCCTTTTAACGAAGAGTTGCACATTGCTGAAGTATTTGATGGCCATTATGAAGTGACGTATTGGGAGTACTTTACCGCCCGAAATGGCCAGCATGTCGTCCAGTTGACAGGAACGAACGATGAACAGCAGGATATTTACCAGTTTGTCGTCAAGGAAGATTATACGGGATTTACGATCGGTGCGGTCAAGCAGAATAATATCCTTTTACCGCCTGATCAAAAATGGACCTTTGTAAAAACCCTCACGAATAATAAGCGTCAAAATCCGGAGAATTTCTTTCCGGAATTTGACGCTTTTACTATGCTTTTTTCTATTAAAAACAGGAATATTCTCCTTAATATTTCATGGTACAATAGAAAAGCAGCATCCAGCTGACTCCTTTTGTAAAGGAGGTGTACTACTGTGTCTTATCCATCACGCAAAGAAAAGGCTAAGGCTGTTTCGGAAAAAAAGCGTGAGGAAAAACTCGCCATTTTTCGTTATGCGACAGACATTTTTCGTATTGTCGATACTATTTATCGTTTTTTCCGAATGATGCTGTAAAAAATTTATTTTCACCACTTAGACTAGCCATCTAGGTGGTGTTTTTAATACGCCAAGGTAAAAACCCAAATAAAAAAGCGTTTGGGGGCCACCCAACCGCTCTGTACTACTGTAGATCCATCACGCATGAATCTTACTAACTTCATTGTATGAAAGTATGCCTTTCATGTCAATGAATTACTTTTATCATATGTTTGGATTCCGTCTAATATACATGAATCCCTACTCTGTCTTTTCAACATAGGCGCGGCAGATTGCCCCATCAGCTTCTGTATCAATCCGCAGTGAACCGTTTGAATAACGGTCCGCTCTCGTTAAGGATGTCACTGAAATCGTTTCCTGTATGCCTTTTTCGGTCTCGATTGTAAACGTATTTCTAAAGTTAACAACTAAAATTGTATAAATACGGTGCGGGTTCGATTTCAACTCTTTTAAAATAACGACACCGCGTTTTGCACGGTTACCAAGTTCAAGTTCCGACAACAACATTCGTTTAACGGCACCGCGCTGTGTTACAATAACGAGTTCTTGTTCCTGCTCCGGATTTAACAATGCAACCGCCGCAAGATACTCGCCCTCTTTAACAATAATTCCTTTAACTCCTGCCGTTTTTACCCCTGTTACCGGAAGATCTTCCATAGGGAAACGAATTGTATAGCTCGTGTTCGTAGAAAGCAATACTTCTTCCTGATCTGTAACAAGGCGGGCAAAAATCATCTCGTCCTCACCTTTTAAATTCATTGTCTTAATCGGTTTCGAATAACGAGTGACGATATAATCGGCAAGTGCCGAACGCTTAATTTGCCCTTCTTTTGTAGCGGTAAATACATACATCTTCGGTTGCTCGAACGTTTCAATACCGATGACTTCGATAATTTCTTCATTTGAATCGATCGGCACAATACTTGAAATATGCTGTCCGAGATCTTTCCAGCGAATATCCGGCAATTCATGTACCGGCTGGTAAATGTAATGACCTTTGCTCGTAAACAGGAGTAAATGATGCTGCGTATTCAAGTTGGCTTCATACAGCAAGTAATCGGAATCCTTCATCGCAAAATCCTTGCCGTTGGACGCACTGTGTGAACGAAGGCTTGTCCGTTTCACATAGCCGTCTTTTGTCACGGTTACGACTACTTCTTCACTTGGCACCAATACATCACGCGTTACTTTAATTTCTTCGATTTCTGCTTCAATTGTAGAAAGACGAGGAACAGTAAAACGTTTTTTAATATCGTTCAATTCAGATTTAATAACACGGATCAATTTCTTTTCGTCCTCTAAAATAGCTTTCAATTTCACAACAAGCTCATGTAATTCATCTTGTTCTTTTTGCAGTTGTGTAATATCAGTATTTGTTAAACGGTAAAGTTGAAGGCTGACAATCGCTTCAGCCTGTTCTTCCGAAAAGCCGAATTTCTCGATAATGTTATTTTTCGCATCGCGTTTATCTTTCGATGCACGGATTGTTTCAATCACTTCATCTAAGATGGATAAGGCTTTCATAAGACCTTCAACGATATGTAAGCGATCTTCTGCTTTTGTTAAGTCATATTGGGATCTGCGGCGTACAATTTCCTTCTGGTGATCAATGTACGCGTCCAACATGAGCGGCAATGTCATCATCATCGGACGACGGTTATGAATCGCAATCATATTGAAGTTATATGAAACTTGCAAATCCGTTGATTTTAATAGGAAATTTAAAATCCCTTGTGCAGGCACATCTTTTTTCAGCTCTACAACAATTCGTAAACCGTCACGGTCCGATTCATCGCGAATTTCGGAAATACCGTCTAAACGGCGGTCATTTACGCGCAGTTCGTCCATTTTACGGATCATGTTGGCCTTATTTACTTCAAACGGGATTTCGGTAATGATAATCTGTTCTTTATTGCCTTTTAACTGCTCAATTTCTGTACGTGAACGGACAATGATTTTCCCTTTTCCTGTTTCGTACGCTTTTTTAATGCCGTCAACACCTTGAATAATCCCGCCCGTAGGAAAATCGGGACCTTTAATGACAGTCATCAATTCATCGACTGTACAGTTTTTATTGTCCAGACGCATTAAAACCGCATCAAGTGCTTCCTGCAGATTATGTGGCGGAATATCTGTCGCATAACCAGCCGAAATCCCTGTTGCGCCGTTAACTAAAAGATTCGGGAAACGAGATGGCAATACAGTCGGTTCCATATCCTGATCATCAAAGTTCGGTACGAATTCAACTGTATTTTTATTAATATCACGTAATAGTTCTGCGGCAATTGCCGAAAGACGTGCTTCCGTATAACGCATTGCAGCTGGCGGGTCACCATCGACAGAACCGTTGTTACCATGCATCTCGATCAGCATATGACGGCTTTTCCAGTCCTGACTCATACGGACCATCGCATCATATACCGAAGTATCACCGTGCGGATGGTAGTTACCGATTACATTTCCGACTGTTTTTGCCGATTTACGGAACGGTTTGTCAAAAGTATTACCTTCATGGAACATCGCATATAATATACGACGTTGAACAGGTTTTAGCCCGTCACGCGTATCCGGTAATGCACGGTCTTGAATAATATATTTCGAATAGCGACCAAAACGGTCACCCATAACTTCTTCTAATGGCAGATCTTGAAATTTTTCTACAAAACTCATTATTCGTTAACCTCCTCATGCTGGATGAATTCATTTTCTAAAATGCTTGCATCCTCTTCCATGCCGAAGTTGACGTTTGATTCGATCCATTTACGGCGGGGCTCTACTTTATCGCCCATCAATGTTGTAATACGACGTTCTGCCCGTGCACCATCTTCAATTTTTACACGGATTAATGTACGTGTTTCCGGATTCATCGTTGTATCCCAAAGCTGGTCGGCATTCATCTCACCTAAACCTTTATAGCGCTGAATAATATAGCCTTTGCCGATTTTTTTCGTAGCGGCACTCAGCTCCTGTTCAGTCCAGGCGTACATAAGCTCCTGCTTTTTGCCCGACCCTTTTGATACTTTATAAAGAGGCGGTAACGCGATATACACTTTTCCTGCCTCGATAAGCGGACGCATATAACGGTAGAAGAATGTCAGCAATAATACTTGAATATGGGCACCATCTGTATCGGCATCGGTCATGATGACAACTTTATCGTAAGCGGCATCTTCCACCGAGAAATCAGCTCCGACACCGGCACCGATCGTATGGATGATTGTCGCGATTTCTTCATTTTTCATAATGTCCTGCAGCTTGGCCTTTTCGGTATTGATTACTTTACCGCGCAATGGCAAAATCGCCTGGAATGTACGGTCACGGCCTTGCTTCGCTGAACCGCCCGCCGAATCACCCTCTACCAGGTATAATTCATTTCTGGAAGCATTTTTCGACTGTGCAGGTGTCAGCTTACCAGACAGAAGCGTACTTGATTTTTTCTTTTTACCGTTACGGGCATCATCACGTGCTTTACGTGCAGCTTCACGTACTTGTTGGGCTCGAATTGCTTTACGCACTAAAGAAGCCGACAGCTCCGCATTTTCTTCAAGTACATACATTAACTTCTCTGAAACAACGGTATCAACGGCAGAGCGTGCTTCAGATGTACCAAGCTTCCCTTTTGTCTGACCTTCAAATTGCAATAGATTTTCAGGAATACGCACAGAAACAATTGCTGTCAGGCCTTCCCGAATATCAGTGCCCTCCAGGTTTTTATCTTTTTCTTTCAGTAATCCGATTTTTCGGGCGTATTCATTAAATACACGTGTCAACGCTGTTTTAGCACCCGTTTCGTGCGTACCGCCATCACGTGTACGAACATTGTTGACGAACGACAAAATCGTTTCAGAGTAGCCGTCGTTAAATTGCAGCGCGAACTCCACTTCAATTTCCTGAATGATGCCTTCTACATATTTAACCGGATGCAATACATCTTTTTCTTCGTTTAAGTATATGACGAACGCTTCAATACCGCTTTCATAATGGAAAATTTCATGCTTTCCTTCTCCGCGGGCATCGATTAGTTCAATTTTTAATCCTTTCAATAAAAACGCAGATTCACGTAAGCGTTCTGCCAATGTATCATAATTATATTTAACGACAGAAAAAATCGATGGATCAGGCAGGAAGTGTACGAGTGTTCCTGTTCCCTTCGTTTTTCCGATCATATCAAGCGATGTAGCCGGTTTTCCGCCTTGTTCAAAGCGCTGGCGGTAAATTTGGCCGTCACGATAAATTGTTACTTCCAAAAATGTTGATAAAGCGTTTACAACTGATGAACCAACACCATGTAAACCGCCACTAGTTTTATAGCCGCCTTGTCCAAACTTTCCGCCTGCATGAAGGACGGTGAAAATAATTTCAGGGGTTGGTTTACCCATTTTATGCATACCTGTTGGCATACCACGTCCATGGTCACGCACGCTAATACTGTTATCTTCATGAATCTTCACGATGATATGATGTCCAAATCCAGCAAGCGCTTCATCCACTGCATTGTCAACAATTTCATACACTAAGTGGTGAAGACCTCGACTATCTGTAGAACCAATATACATCCCTGGTCTTTTGCGTACGGCTTCTAAACCTTCTAATACTTGAATGGCATCTTCATTATACGAAATACCGGTTTGGTTTTTTACCAAATGTAATCCCCTCCAAAAATACAAACAAACGTTCTATTTACTACCTAATCGTACGCTCATATATGCATGATGTCAATGTTTAAAGGTACTGATTTAGGCTTTGCAAAGATTAATTGTATCATCAAAAACGAACGTTTAAAAGCATATCCTTCAGCAGCAAACAATAAAATGTAACTTTTTCCCTGTTTTTTGCGATGGACGAAAAAATAATACCTCTTTCCTTCTATTAAGAAACATTGTAAAATATTCAATACATACTATTAGTACCAAGTAGTAATTCTGAATTCGAAAGGAGCACAACACTTGATCAACGCATTAATTATTATTTGTGCTTATTTAATCGGTTCCATTCCATCAGCTTTATGGATTGGCAAAATTTTTTACAAAATGGATATTCGACAACAAGGCAGCGGCAATTTAGGAACGACCAATACATTTAGAGTATTAGGCAAAAAACCGGGCATCGCCGTATTGCTTATTGATATATTGAAAGGAACGGCTGCGGTCTTGCTACCGTTATTGCCGTTTTTCGCAGACAGCACCGTCCATCCTTTAATCTTAGGTGTAATCGCGGCTGCGGGCCATATGTTCCCGATTTTCGCTAGTTTCCGTGGAGGAAAAGCGGTTGCTACAAGCGGCGGCGTTATTTTAGGCTATAATTTACCGTTATTTTTAATTTTAATCATCGTATTTGTCATCGCCTTAAAGTTAACTAAGATGGTCAGCTTGTCATCTATGATTGTATCCGCTGCAGCGGTTATTTATGTAATTGGTCATTGGATGGTAACAGGTGAATATGCATTATTCATTTTAGTTGTTGTTCTGGCAGGCTTCATTTTTTACCGTCACCGTGAAAATATTAAGCGGATTAAAGCCGGTACTGAACCGAAAATTAAAGGATTTTAACTTATTGACTGAAGGGGTTTCCTTTCAGTCTTTTTTTGTACTTAAAATTCAGAACGCGAGCTTTGTAAGTTTTTTTTATTTACTGCATAATGACTGTAGAGGTGAAATATATGGAAATCAAACTATCAGAAAAAGCACTCAATTGGTTTAAACAAGAGATGGAAGTAGAAAAAGGCGATTTTATTCGCTTTTATGCACGATATGGAGGTTCTTCACCTTTTCATGAAGGGTTTTCGTTAGGGATGACACGGGAGCAGCCGCATGAAATAGGCATCGAAACGGTTGTGGAAAATATTCATTTCTACATCGAAAAAACCGATGAATGGTTTTTTAATGAACATCATTTAGTTGTAGATGTCGCCGATTCGTCCGATGAATTAACTTATTCGTATGAAAAATAAAAGCCCTTTTTCCGCTTCCTAATACGAACAATTTGCCGTTCAAAAAGTTCAAATGTTTCGAATTTATTGTAAATCCATTTTTCCTGATTCAATCGTTATAATGAGTAAGGATTATATCGAGGATTGATGAGGGATTACATGTGAAAGTGAAACAGGAATTTTATTGGCGCTGCGTATTCTTTATTGCAGGCATCATTGTTTTATCATTAGGCGTCGCATTGACGATTAAAGGACAAATACTTGGCGTTGGGTCATGGGATGTCCTTCATATCGGACTACAAAAAAACTTGGGCTTAACGGTCGGTATGTGGTCTATTATTTTAGGCTTGCTTATTCTGGCTGTCGATACGTTATTCACGAAAAGATTGCCGAAAGTCGGAACTTATTTGGATATGTTCCTGACAGGGATTTTTATTGATATATTTTTGATTGTATTACCGGATGCGAATACGCTGTTAGAACAAACATTGGCGTTTGTTGTTGGCGTTGTCCTGCTAGGCTTCGGCTGCGGGATGTATATGGTCGCAAACCTCGGTGTAGGACCTCGTGATACGTTAATGCTGCTGTTAGTGCATCGTCTTGGATGGAGTGTCAACCGCGCACGTACGACAATGGAAGTAACGGTTGCTGTCTTAGGTTTTGTATTGGGCGGACCAGTCGGAGTCGGTACTGTATTTATGGCGTTCGGCTTAGGGCCTGTTGTACAGTGGGCGCTCAAATGGAACGGAAAACTGTTCCACCGCACTGCAGGTGTTGAAAGTGTTGTTATATAAATTATGGGGAGAGCAAGCATAATGCGTTTGCTTTCTTTTTTTACATTTAAATTATTATAATTTTCAAAAAATACTTTCGTAACAATGGAAAAAGGTGCATAGTAGTAAGTGGAGGTGTTTTTAAATGATACATATTGAAAATATCCATTTATATCGCAATGACAAACAGATTTTAAACGATTTAAGCTGGCATGTACAAAAGGGTCAGCATTGGGCCATTTTAGGGTTAAACGGCTCGGGTAAAACAACGTTGCTGAAAGTAATTAACGGCTATATTTGGCCAAATGAAGGTAAAGTCCAAGTACTTGGTGAAACATACGGCAAGACGTATATACCGAAACTGCGGACACGAATTGGCTGGGTGAGTAATGCGATGATCGATAACTTCAACTGGCAGGATAACGCGATTGAAATCGTGCTCAGCGGCAAATTCGGTGCCCTTCGTCTCTTCAATGATGTGACGGAAGAAGAAATTGATCATGCGGTTTCAATTATGAAGCATTTTCACTGTGACCATTTAGCGAATAAATCATTCGAGCATTTGTCACAAGGTGAACGCCAGCGTGTTCAAATAGCAAGGGCCATTATGGCAGATCCGGAAATTTTAATATTGGATGAGCCGTGTGGCGGTCTGGACTTGATCGAACGGGAAAACTTGCTGCAAACGATTGAACAGATTGCTGAAGCAGAAAACGGCCCTACCCTTATTTATGTAACGCACCATGTAGAAGAAATTCTGCCTTGTTTTAGCCATGTGCTTTTAATGAAAGACGGAAAAAATGTCGAAGCCAATGCACGCGAAGTTGTTTTAACAGACGAATTATTAAGCGATTTCTTCGGGCGGGAAATCAGTTTGCAGATTGAACGCGAACGTGCCTGGGTCGCAATTAAATAAAACGAACCAGCAGGAGTCCGTCTCTTGCTGGTTCATTTCATTTATAAGCATTAAATATGATATTCAATATTTTCATCGACGTAATGCCATTCATACGGTGTTTCTTGGTATACGTAGTAGTTCAGCCAGTTGTAGAACAACAGATGCGAATGGGCACGCCAAACATTTTTCGGTGACTGCAGCGGGTCGTTATTCGGGAAATAATTGATTGGGATTTCCGTATTGTCCGGATCCTTCTCAACATCGCGGAAGTACTCATCTGATAATGTCGTTGCATCATATTCCAGATGCCCTGTAATCATTATATGTTTATTGTTTTTCGATTGAACGATAAACACGCCCGCATCATCCGAATAGCTTAGTAAACGCAAGTCAGGATGTGCCCTCACTTCATCAATCGAAACCGATGTATGACGTGAATGAGGTGCCACATACTCATCACTGAAGCCCCTTACTAAATCTACTGTTAAATCCGTGATTACATGGGAATAAACACCGGAGCACTTTTTCGGCAATTCGAATTTTCCAATGCCAAAATGGTGATACAGGGCAGCTTGAGCGCCCCAACATATATACATGATTGAAGTGACATGTTCATTTGCCCAGTCCATCACATGCGTAATTTCATTCCAGTAACCTACATCCTCAAAATCCATTTTCTCTACTGGCGCTCCTGTAATAATCAGTCCATCAAAACGACGGTGCTTCACTTGGTCAAACGTCCGGTAAAAAGTATCTAAATGCGATTTGGAGACATTTTTTGATTCGTATGTAGCCGTGTTTAAAAATGTCACATCTACCTGTAACGGAGTATTACCGAGTAAGCGCAGCAATTGCAGTTCGGTTTTCTCTTTTTCAGGCATTAAATTAAACACTAAAATATTTAACGGTCGAATTTGTTGCGTTTTCGCACGGTCTTCCTCCATAACGAAAATCTTCTCTTTTCTAAGCAGTTCACCCGCCGGTAAATGTTTCGGAATATTAATCGGCATTCCACTTTCCCCCTCATAAACTATTTCAATAAACTTTTAATAATCTGTCGTGTTCAGGCAATGCATTGTTTTACGAGCGATACGAACCGTTCCAGAACAATATAAAAAGCCCCTCTCACTCCAGCAAAACAGAATTGAGAGGGGCTTTTACCCGTTCTTATCTGCCAAGGTCAACACCTTGCTGGAAGTAGCACCTTTCTAGTTGGACTAGAGGTTGCTGAAGCATCATAAGGCCAAGTCCCTCCGCTTCTCTTGATAAGACTATTAAATTGTCATTAGTGTATCATGTACTTTGTAATTTTGCAATAATTCCAAAAATATTATTTTACTCTTCCTGCAGCTGCTCTTTTTCTATAGTAAATAAGATTGTCTCCAGCCGTTCATCCCAAACACGTGTCAAAGTATTGTATACCCGTACAAAATGCCTGTTTTCTTTTTGGTCGAACAGTAAAAAACATAGGACCGGTATATCATTAATCTGGATCGATTCCGTTGAAACAACACTTGTAATATAGTGCGGTACTTCATCATCTGCCACCGGTTGTTCGGAAAGTTGCTGTTGAATGAACTCAATCAGCACCGTCTCTTCAATCGCTTCGATTTCTTCTGTTTCGATTGTCGGAAAAGGCTCCGGAAACTCTTCCAAATCCGCAAATTCCTCCAGATTGCCCTCCAAAGGCTTTTCATGAATCGGGCTGTATTGAATAAAATAACTTGTTTCTTCAAGTTCCTCTTCAAAAATGCCCGATTCCAGCTGTGCTTTTCCTTTAGCAGTAAGTGCAAATTCCTGTTCCTTCACAATCATGCCCAGTCGTAACATTTTATTCGTCAAATCATGAATAAATAACGGTTCCACCAATAAAATTTCAGCTAAAAGCTCTACATTTTTCAGCTTCGCCTTCTCAAATGAAATGAGCATCATCTTCATTAAAATATCCATGGCATTGCGCATTACCGGATGATATTTCACTTCCAATGTGTGAATCGGAATGGCATATTGGATTTGCTTTTTGATTTCAATGGACGGGTTTTGGATGAGTTCTTTCTGCAGTTGTATCACTGTATTTTGTAAGTCCATTCAATCCCCCTGTTTCTACACAGCAAAATAGCCGTCCTGCTCTTTTGCTGTCGTTAATACATGGGCATACATATCCCGTGTTTTCGCGCTCTTTGGACGCTTTGTAAACATTTCCGTACTGCCGACCATAATGAGCAGTTCCCGTGCGCGTGATAATGCAACATTCAAGCGTCGGTAATCTTTCGCAAACCCGATTTCTCCACGCTCATTGTCATGATTCCGCACCAAACTGACGATAATCACATCCATCTCCATCCCTTGGAATTTATCGACAGATCCTGTACGGATGTGTAAATGCGGTACACTGATTTCCTGTTCAATCAGACGATTGATGCGCTTCACCTGCTCCGCGTAGAATGAAATAACACCTACCGATTTTAATGCGTCTTGCGGAATCAGCCCTTGTGCTTTCGCCTGTTCTGTTGCGGCATTCAATTCTAGCAGCTGCTGTTTAATCTGTTCCAGCTCAGCTAAATTGAATAAACTCGAACCTTCCTTCATACGCTCTTCAAAATACGGCTTGGCGTTCGGAATATCAAGCCATAGTAAATGGTGGTTTCGTGTAATTTTTGAAGTTTCAAGGAAATGATCGCGTACGGCATCCGAATCTTCCAAACCACATTGCAGCTGTTCGGATTCATTTTCGTAGAACGGTGTAATAGTTGACATAATATTTTTATGCATACGGTATTGAAGGGCGAGCATCGTTTTGTTTTGGGACGGCAAATTGTTATAAAGACGTTCAAACAATGATTCTTCCAGTAACTTTTCAAGCTCCCGTTTTTCTTCAAATGTTGTACTTTCCTTCACAACTTGCTCCAATGTCTCTTCAAATGTCGCATCGCCTACAAGCGGCGGCAACTGGTGATGGTCCCCAACTAAAATAATTTTTGCGCCTTTTAACATCGGCAGTAACAGTTCCGGTGGTGTTGCTTTCGAAACTTCATCAATAATAACGACATCAAATGTCGGATAGTTGTCCATAAACTCTTTATTTGCCGATGCAACACAAGTTGTGCCGATCACATTGGCATGTTTCACATACAATTTGCGGATTTCGTCCAAGTCATGGGCATTGGCATTTTTCAGTAAACCGTGCCATTCATTTTGAAGTTCTGCCGTTACCGGAAGCAAACTAATTTTCACTTCAAGCGTCTCGATCTTTTCTGTAAGAAGTGTAATCTTTTCGTTTACTTCAATGATCGCCTGCTCAGGGTTCAGTTTTGTCAGCTGTTCGAGTTCTGTCCGGCGTTTTTCAAGCTGGACGCCTTCGCTGTTGATTCCTTTAAAGCGCACTGTTAACTGTTCTACAGTCTCAGTACCAAGGGCAATCTGTTCATTTAAAACTGCCAGCTCTTCCGCTTTTTTGTTCAGTTGTAGTTCCACTTTTTCACGGTTTTGGTGCTGTGTTTCAGTTTTCATCTGATCCAGTTCATTTGTTGCGAGCAGTTCTTCCAGCTCATCTGTGGAATGGTTCAGCGTAATCGATGGATCGATTTTTTCATTGATCGCATCCATTTGGGATTTCACCGCTGTTGCCTCTTCTTCGAGCTGCTGAAGGTGCTGTGCTTTGACATCATTTTGTTCTTTAAACTGAAGAATGATTTCCTCTTTCAGCTTTTCGAAAATAAGCACCGTTTCACGTATCGCATCCATATATTTATTGTTCAGCTGCTCGATATATTGCATGCGCAAATGAATCCCCTGAATGGAGCGGGTACCGTTTTGAGCATTTACGCGACGGTCTCTAAAAGCGATACTAAGCTTCGTCAAAAACTCCTGAATCTCTTCAAGCGTATAATGATGACCCATATCCAGCCTGTCCGGTGTTACATGGATACCTAACGCCGTTTCGCTGTAGTGCAATGCCTTTTCCAGACGTTCCTTCACATCTTTAATCGGCTTATACTGCTCCATTTGCGGCTGAATTCGATCAAGTGCTGTAAGTAAACGGTCCATTGCATAGTTTCGGCGAATATTGTATTCACTCATAAACGCTTCAATTTCGTATACTTTTTTCAACGACGCAATTTTATCTACCAGCAAATCATACTGTGACGTTTCATTGGCCTTTTCAACTTTCGTTTTAACAGCATCAAAACGCTGCTGGAATTGTTCGAGTTGCGCTTTATAGTGACTTTGCGTAAGTTGCTGCTGGAAGTTTTCTCTCGCTTCTTTTAGCTGTTGTGCTTGTTCAGTCAATTGCTCGACAGTCAAGCCGTCTTTTACCTGCTGTTCAAAATTCGCAATGGTTTCTGCTACTGTGCTCTGTGTTGCCTGTAGTTTTTCCAGTTTGCGTTCATTGTCTTCCAGTTCTTTTTTGCATTCGGTCAATTCTCTTTTTAATGCCAGAATCTTTTCGGCCAGAACATGCAATTCTGCTTTTGCCGCTTCTTTTTGCTCAATTTGCAGTTCAAGCTCTTTTTGTTTTTGTTCAAGCGCGGCTATTTCGTTTTGTGCCTCACCGATTTCATCATTTAAAAGCTGTTCTTTTCTTTCATGCAGCGAAATTTCATGGCCGATTGCTTCAAATGTCTGCTCCTGCCAATACGATGCTACATTTTCCTCAATGAACTTTTTCCCTTCTTCTTCAATGCTTTCTGTACGGCCGTAACGCAAAATCCGGATATCTTTGTTCGATAAAAGCCGGCTTAATGCATTGTCGACCGCTAAGTTCGATTGTGAAGCGACAAGGGTTTTCAGTCCCGCTTTCGCATTTTGATAGCAAATTTCCGAAATTACCGTCGTTTTACCAGTACCCGGCGGACCTTGAATGACATACAGGTCTTCGGAACTCATCGCCCCTTCGACTGCCTGCTGCTGATACGGATTCAGCCGGTTATGAAAATCGAGAGGAACCGTTTTTCTGCGCTCGGCAATGACAGGTTTATCTTCAAATAAAATCGTTTCGAGGTTCGCATTTGCGGCCAAGCCTTCTTTTAAACGTTCAAACCCTTTTAACAGACGTTTTAGCTGTGATTTCGTCGCAGCATTGGAGAATTCGATATCTTCTGATTGGAACTGAAGCTCATTTCTTCGCGCCAAATTGCTGTAATACGGTTTTAATGCAATTTCAACGGTATTCTCATTGCGGCGGATTTTGGCAACATCCCCAATTTCCTGAACATAGCCGCGCAAACGCGCACTAAGGCCCTCCAGCTGTTTCCACTGCTTTTTATCGAGGTTGTTAATGCGAATTGTCATATGAGAAAAATCGGCATCAAACGTGACACTTGAAAAACGGGCATGAATATCTTCGATGTCCGCGTTTTTGTTTAACACTTTTAAATAGCCTTCCCAGCTGCTGATCCGCTTATTGACATAGTCAAAGCGTTCCTGTGCAATCGGCAGTTCATCTATGGCTTTTAGGAACGGCTCCTGGTATGTATGGCCGCTAATACGGGATGCAACGAAGTGGATTTTCATTGTGGCGCGGCGGTTTGTGACAACCGGTGTCCCTTTGCCGCGTGTTCGAAAGCTTTTCGCCACAAGTCCGTTTTTACGGTCAAATACACAGTCCATAATGACGACGCGTTCTTCAAACTTGTTTTTTAGTTTGACGTTTTTATCATTATCGAAAAAGATGCTCAAATGCGTTTGTTCTGCATCGACCGATACTTTTTCAATTGCGACAATGAAATATTGCTGTAAATTAAAAAAGGCGTGTTCATCTGGAACATGCTCCTTCATCGCTTCACGTGCCGTATTCGTCAATAAAATATGACAGCGGGTTTGAATATTTGCGATTGTTTTTGGTGCCATGAACACACCTCCCTCATAGTTTTTTATATACAGTTCCGTTTGGTCGTATATGATTATAACAATATTCGTCTGTTCGTTAAAGAAAAAATGCCCTGTTATCAATTTAACAGGACATGTCGATTAACTTTGAATTTTCGCAACTTCCGCATATTTGGTATCCCATGCCGCATCAATCTTTTTCAAAGCGACCGGACGGAAGTTTTCCTTTTTCACTAAAATATGTTGAGACTTCGCCGTTACTGCAACGGTACCGTCTTCATGCAGAATTTCATAGCCGTATGTAGTGCGCAGCTTCGTATGTTCCTCAATCCATGTGCGAACCGTAGCCGTTTGTCCATAGCGCATCGCCGCTTTATATTGAATCGAAAAATCCATAACAGGCGATAAATAGCCGTCTTCTTCAAGCTTTGCATAGTTAAATCCTAAATCCTTCACAATTTGCGTACGCCCGATTTCGCACCAAATGATGTAATTGGCATGATATACGACACCCATCTGATCTGTCTCGGCATAGCGTACTTCTACTGTTGTTTCTGAAATATACATTCTCTTCACCTCTAGAGGTATTATAGCGCTAAAGTGAATGAGTTGTAAGGATAATGAATCGATATTCTCTTTTAAAAAAATTAGATTTTCGTTTTCATTTAATTTCGAAATACCGCAATTTTGGAACAGTTTTCCACCAACGCTTTGGTATACTGATTTTACTGTACGAATCACTTTACAGCTGGGGGAATTTAAATGGACACAAGAGATACTTTACAGATGATTTTAGAGTTTATTGACGAGAATATTACGGAGAATATTAGTCCGGATATTTTGGCTGCACAAGCCGGCTATTCAACTTGGCATTTCAGCCGAGTATTCCAATGGGGTACAGGATATTCGGTGATGAACTATGTTCGGAACCGCCGACTTGCGTTTGCCGCACATGAACTTTCTTCGGACAAGCGGATTCTCGATATTTCAATAGAATATGGGTTTGAAACTCACTCTGGATTCAGTAAAGCTTTTCGGCGTTATTACGGCTGTTCACCCGGAACTTACCGTTTACATGCGCACAGTAATCGTCCGTTTCCGCCAAGCCTTTCCTGCACGTACAAATACTTTATCGGAGGAATTGTTATGGAACCTAAATTTGTTACACTACCTGCTATTAAACTTGCGGGCTATGCTATTAAAACGACTTCAACGGGCGGTGAGAACTCTACCGCAATCCCGGCTTTTTGGGACGACTATATGAGTGGCGGAAGAATGGAAAAGCTTCATTCGGAAAACTTTATTAAAAAGCACGATGAATACGGGGTATGCTTCCCGGAAGACCCGACAACCGGAGAATTTGAGTATGTAATCGGCGTCGAACCTAAAGACGGTGCTAAAATTGCTGGCGAATACCATGTTAGTGAAGTACCTCCCGCAACTTACGCAGTCTTTTCAACACCACCTTCTGATGCCACAAACTTTGTAGCTGCTATTCAAGGAACATGGAATTATATTTTTAATGAATGGTTCCTTAAGTCTGGTTACGAGTACGCACCGGGTTGTAACGATTTTGAATTGTACGATGACCGTTGTATGCTTGATGAAGGGAAAGTTTGTGATATTTATATTCCGGTTGTTAAGACACAAAAATAAAGTTTTGAAGCAGTAATAATTTGTAGTTAAGAAACATATATTAAAATAAGTGGTCATTTTATGGACTTGAGTGGTCGCTCAGGTCTTTTTTTATATGTTTGTGGATTTGATTTGTTACTTAAGACCTTTTTATAGCATGAATCTATCTGAAATAGTTTAAAGCTATTATTATTTTGGGAATAACAAAACTAGAAACTTAAAAAGGGGTAATTATCATGAACATTAAAAAATTATTAGGTGTGCCATATGCAAATTTAAAAACAGCCAAAGTGTTTGTTAAACCAGGGCAAGTAGTCGTTACATATAATAAGAATACATACTTTATTGTAAAAAAGGACGTATTTACTAATATTCTTCATCCATTAAACTATAATGCAATTAATTCTTGAGAGATAATTATATCTCTCTTTTTTATTTGTCTCCTCCGGTTTACCAATAACATACAGCATGGATAAATATAAATTAACTTTTCATACTAAAGCTAGAATGGAAAGGATGTGCTTTTGTGAAAGAAACGAAATTTGCGGAACTGGATATGAATAAACTCGAAGCCATTAAACAATTGGAACAAAAATTAAATGTCACGCTGATTGCATATGAGCTATCCCCTCCTCATCAAGCCCATCATGAGGACGCTCCAATAGTGATCAATCCTTCTTAACAGGTAAAAGCCTTCGCATAATTTGCGAAAGGCTTTTTTTAGTTGACTCCTTACGCTGCTAACTACATTTGCTTCCCCTTTATTTGATCAAGAACAGTTCGGAATGGCTGCCGTCCACCCGCTTGCCTAAAATCTCTAAAAGGATTGCCTATGCTATTTAAACGCGCCATTACATTTTGTATCGTGAAAAGATCGGGCGTTAGTTTTTCGTTTACTTCTTCCCATAATAACGGTGTGGCGATCAATCCTTTATTATTGCCGCGTGCTGAATATGGGGCTACAATCGTTTTCCCTTCCCTATGCTGGACATAATCCAAATAGAGCCTTTTTCCTCTGTTTTTCTTCATCCGCTCGATTGTGAACGAATCAGGATATTGCTGTGCAAGGAATCGGCATATAAACTCCGTAAATACACCCGATTCCTCATAGGAGAACGTGTGGTGCGGCAACGGGATATAAATTTGCATACCTTTTCCGCCTGACGTTTTAACAAAGCTTGTCAGTTCAAAATAATCCATTATCGTTTTGAACTTTAATGCGGCATCTACCGCCAGTCCAAAGTCATCAACGGATGGTGGATCCAAATCAAATACAATTTCTGTCGGCTCTTCTGAAGTGACTGGCTGAAACGGAATATGAAATTCCAAAGCAAGCTGATTGCCCAACCATAAAAGGGATTCAACATTATTACACAAAATAAAATGGGTGTCGTCTACTAACTGTGTCGTCATAAAATCCGGCAAATTCTCGGTATAGTTTTTCTGGTAAAAGCTTTCTCCTGGAACACCGTGCGGATAACGGATGACCGTCAATAACCGGTCCTGCAGAAAAGGCAGCATCATGGGTGCAACCGTCTGCAAATAATACAAATAATCATCCTTCGTAATATTACTTGCAGGAAAAACCGGTTTATCCGGACTTGTGACTGTTACATTTTCCGGAATCGGGTTTAATTGTCTATGCATTTGCTGCCAGTTACAATCTGATACTTCCAAATGATGCTGGAAAGAATGAAAGCGCGGTTCTCTCAATTTACTGCCGTCAAAATCAATACAGGCAACGGTTACGCAAATTGAAGGAGGAATTTCAAATATACTTTTCGCCACCAGTGTTCCATTTGTTTTAAAAAAGGCGATTAATGTCTTACTATCTTCTTCAGATAAACCATGTTTAAACGACACAATCTCCATAAGCGTATCTTCTTTATATATTGCACCATTTAAGAAACCGTTTGACTGATCAAATTTTGTAAGAATAACATTTACGTGCTTCCAGTTTTTTATTTTCAGCCAGCTTCTCGTTCTAGTATCTTCCAACCATTTGCTGTAGTGCTTTTTTGCGATAATTCCTTCCCCATTATGGGCCTTTACTTTTTGCCAAAGTAAATGCGGATCTTCAAATACATCAATCATTTGGAGTCTTCTTGAATCAGTATATTGGACCGTTCCAGGTAAATTGAGACGTCTAAAAAAGTCGGATAGTAATTGTTTTCTTGTTGTTAACCGGCTATTTCCCTTATCTTTCCCTTTTAGTTTCAGTAAATCAAACACAATATAATGACAGGGAAATGTATCTGCATTTGATTCAATATTTTTTAGGTTCGTCATTTTTCCCCGCTTTTGCACAAACGAGAACTTACTTTGAAAATTGTTTATCAAAGAAACAACTTCCCCGTCAAAAGTAAGCGGTAAATAAGCTTTGATTTTGTCATAAATACTCTCACAGTAACGGATAATTTCAGGGAATTTTTCATTTAAAACGTTACCATTTCGGCTTTTCAGTATAGGTGATTGATTCCCTTTTTCCCAAATTAAAACAGAACGATAACCGTCATATTTAGTTTCGTATAACCAATCATCACCTAACGGAATTTCCGGTGCATCGGTTAATAACATTGGTTTCACATAAAGGCCAACTTTCTTTTTTCTATTTATCCTTTGTTTTTTTTTGAAGACGATACATAAATTAAATTTTTAGTCCCATAGTAAGGAAAAATGAGGTGACAACATGCATACTGTCTGGAAAGGTAGTATTAGTTTTGGCTTAGTAAATATTCCGGTAAAACTTCATGCTGCAACTGAAAATAAAGACGTTAAACTTCGACAGCTCCATAAGGAATGTCATACACCAATCAGCTACAAAAAGGTGTGTGAAGGTTGTCAGGCAGAGGTAAAAGATGAAGATATCGTAAAGGCGTACGAGTATACAAAGAACAAATTCGTTGTTTTGGATGAAGAGGACCTGGAAAATTTGCGCAAAGAAAATGAAGATAAATCTGTAGAAATTATAGATTTTGTGAAGCTGGAAGAAATCGACCCGATCTATTTTGAAAAAACGTACTATTTATCCCCTGACAATACGGGTGCAAAAGCATATGTCCTATTACGAAAAACGTTGGAGGAATCTGGTAAAATCGGTGTGGCTAAAATTACGATTCGATCGAAAGAGCAATTGGCTATTGTCCGTGTTTATAAAAACACATTAGTGATGGAAATCATTCATTTCCCTGATGAAGTACGAAATGTCGGGGACGTACCGAATATACCGAGTGTTGAAGCAGTCGTGCAAAAGGAACTTGATACGGCCCTTATGCTTGTTGAACAGTTGACAACCGAATTCGATCCGACCAAATACACGGATGATTACCGGACAGCGCTTATGCAGCTGATCGAGGAAAAGAAAGCGGAAAGTACCGTTGTTTCAAACGAAAAACAACCGTTGCCTGATAATGTGACCGATTTAATGTCCGCATTGCAAGCATCCCTTGATAAGACGAAGAAACCGAAAACGAGAAAAAGAACTACAACTACAAGAACAAAGAAAAATGCATAATTCAAAGCCCATTTCAAACGAAGAAATGGGCTTTAAATGCATTCAAGGTTATTTTACAGCCGCCGTTACCAATAACTCTTCAATAGCCTTCTCGATATCAAGGAATGAATCATCCGGTTCAAAACGCTGGATGACGCGGCCACTGCCGTCTACTAGGAACTTCGTGAAATTCCAGCGAATATTGCGGCCGATTAAGTAATCCGGATAGTTTGTTTGAATTGTATTGCATAAATGATTTTGCTGCATTGTCCAAAATTACTATCCTGAAGTTAAAGATTGAGATTGTCTACTTTATGTAAAAATGGGCAAAATTAAAGGCGCATCAGATTCACGAGGAATCATGCGCCAAATCATTCGATGGCTAACCGACCATCGATAATAGTATCACCACATAAATTTACTTTTATACACAATAATTAAAAAATAAATTGTTTTTTATATTTGGTTCCAGAGTAAATTACACGCATCAGGGTATTCATATGAGTAGCACGGGAAAGATAACGTTGTATGAAAGGAGCGAATAAAACATGCCAAGAAAACTGGTAACTGCAATAAAAGAGCATGCACTTCCCTTTAATGAACAAAGCTTAAATAAAATTGTCGAGTCGATTGGAAATGCCAAAATTGTGTTAATCGGCGAAGCTTCGCATGGTACATCGGAGTTTTATACAGTCCGCGCCGAGTTAACGAAATTGCTGATCAATCAAAAAGGATTCAATATTATCGCGGTAGAAGGAGACTGGCCGTCTGCACAGGCAGTGAACCGCTACGTAAAAGGTTATGAAGAGGATAATGCAAATGCTGCTGCAATTTTGAAGGAATCTTTTAATCGTTGGCCACAATGGATGTGGGCAAATGAAGAAATAGAACAATTTGTAGAGTGGCTAAAGGATAAAAATAATACTTTGAGCACTAAAGTCGGGTTTTATGGCATTGATTTATACAGTCTCTTTGAATCGATGGATGAAGTGATGCTCTTTTTATCCGAAAACCCTAAGTACAAAGCAGATTTTGAACATGCAAAGAAAGCATTTTCCTGCTTTGAGCCTTACAACAGAATGCCTGAGCACTATGCCCTATCCACTGCTCAATTTACGGATGAATGTGTCCGTGAAGTAACGGATTTGCTGAAGTCATTACGAAATAATAAGGAACAGTACTCCAACAAACATGAAGAAGATTTAAATATTATGATGAATGCGCTTGTCGCCAAGAACGCCGAAACATATTACCGGGAAATGATGCAGGACGCCATCTCCTGGAATACGCGTGATTCGCATATGGTTGAAGCGATCAACGAATTATTAAAGTACCACGGTGAAGATGCCAAAATCATTATTTGGGAACATAATACACATATCGGGGATGCTTCCGCTACAAGTATGAAAGACGAACAAATGATTAACGTCGGTCAACTTATCCGTGAACAGTATGGAAAAGACAATACTTATGCCATCGGATTCGGAACATATGAAGGAATGGTCATCGCTGCTGACAGCTGGGGAGATCCTCTCCAAGTAATCCCAGTCCCCTCTTCCAAACTTAACACATGGGAAGGACAGCTCCATGCAGCTGGCGCGCAAGATAAAGTATTGATTTTCACTGATGAAAATCGGGAATTGTTCAATGACCGGATTGGGCATCGAGCAATTGGTGTCGTCTATCACCCTGAATATGAAGCATACGGGAATTATGTTCCATCCAACGTCGGTTCAAGATATGATGCCTTTATTTACATTGAACAGACAAAAGCATTAAAGCCATTATAAAGTAAGCCTACGTTTATCGTATGGCTTGCTTTTTTTAGGATCAAATTCTAATAAGGTTTTCTTCTTATCTATCTAACTTATTGCATAATTTAAAGTCACCAGTGAACTTGAAGTTTATTACCATTTGGATCATAAAAGTGGAAAAAGGCATGACCATTATCTTCTTTTATTTCCTCTACCTTAACTTGATGTTCAATTAAGTGTTGATGAAATTTGGTTAGTTCAGGACTGGTAAAGCCAATGCTGAATTCTTGTCTATTATCAATTGTAAAATGTGAAAATGTTTCATCACCAGTAGGAACTAAAGTCAGTAAGAACGGCTCTTCATTTTTATAATTGCTCTTTCCTGAGTATTGTCTAGTAATTGGAACCCTAATACATCTCTATACCATTGTCCAGACAAATCCAAATGTTTTACAGTAATTCGAATATAATGTACTTGTTCAATAAATGATTTACTCAAAGCAAGTTCTCCCCTTTATTTTATCGGCTACATAAAAGATTTCCCTTTCTATATGCATTTCCCCTTCCGATTATTGAATTAACTACTCCATTAACTTAACAATAAACTTTTGACTATTCGGTATATAACCACTATCTCCTTCCGTTTTATTCTATAATAGTAAACATACTAATCTTTATAAAATAGGAGGAACATATGATTAACGAAGCGGCACTAAACCAAGCATCCCAGCAGCTCAACTTGCTTTACTCCTTTGGCCAGGCAATGATTTACATGAATTCGTACAGAACATGGAAGACGTTATTACAAATCCGAACAGTACCGTTTTCTTAGCATTTGATGATGAACAGCCGATTGGATTTGCACAATGTCAGCTCCGTTTCGATTATGTCGAAGGAACACATTCCAGTCCGGTTGGTTATTTGGAAGGCTTGTATGTTGAAGAGCCCTTCCGAAGACAGCATTTCGCACAACATTTAGTGAAGGCGTGTGAAAAGTGGGCTAAAACAAAAGGATGTCAGGAGTTTGCAAGCGACTGTGAATTGTCTAATATAGATAGTTTAAACGTTCATCTTAAACTAGGCTTTACAGAAGCAAATCGCATTATATGCTTTACAAAGAATCTATAAAGGGAGCGGTTGATTGTGGAGTTTAAAAGAATGGAAGCAACTGATTTAGCAACATGCACAGCAACATTTATCAAAGTATTTAATGCAGAGCCATGGAATGACAACTGGAACTATGAAAGTGCACACCAGTATTTATCCGATTACTACAATACCCCGAACTTTCTAGGCGTAGTCGCTATAGAAAATGGTGAACTGCTTGGCTTTATAATGGGGATACAGCGGAAATGGTATAGTGGCGATGAATATTTTATCCATGAAATGTGCGTCGATCAGACATTGCAAAATAAAGGTATTGGTAAAGCGATGCTGAACTATTTAGAAATCCAGCTGAAAGATAAATCCGTAGAATCGATGACACTGCTCACAAACCGAAATATACCGGCAGAACAGTTTTATAAAAATAATGGCTTTGAAGAAATTGAACGCCTCGTCTTTTTATACAAGGAGATAAAATAGTACGTTCCATTAAAAAATTGGCTTACCTATTCGGGTAAGCCAATTCGATAAAAATCAGATTAATTTGATAGCGCAATTTTAATATGAGCGAAATGATGCTCCTCATGCCATGCCAATTTTGCTACTTTTGCAGCAATTGTGACAGGCCCGTTTGTTTCATGGGTAAATTTCCGCTTTAGCTGGTCTACAGATAAATGTTGACCTAACGAAACGATACGTTCGTTAATTCCTTCAAGCATTTTAATCGAGCTTTCTACAGGTAAGTCATTATCTGGCAGAACAGCCCACTTCTCTTCATTAAACCCCGGTACTGTCGGATTGTCGTCCGTTAGCGCCAGCTTCAGTCGCTGATACATGTTCAGCTGTGAATCGGCAATATGATGAACGAGCTGACGAACTGTCCACGCACCTTCACGGTATGTTTTATTTAACTGTTCTTCATTTAATGAATCGACAACTTCTCTTAAACGTGTCGTAAACGATTCCGTTTGTTGTAACCATTCCTTTACATTGTCAAGTGTCACCTGTTCAGGTACTTGCAATGTACCGATTGGAAATCTTACGTCCATGTTAAAACGCCACCTTTATTTGTTTACTTATTAGTGTTTGATTTTGTCGTCTTCAAATAACATTGTCCCATTCTCTTTTAGATTGTTGTGGAATGAGAATGCTTTTTCGAGGATATGCGGTGTTTGGCCGCCTACTTTCTCTTTTGCCTCTTCGAAATAAGCACGTAATTGTTCTTTATATTTCGGGTGTGCAATTTCAATCAATTTCTCTGCACGCTTCACTGGCGGAAGACCACGAAGATCTGCATAGCCTTGCTCCGTGACGATTACATCTACATCGTGTTCTGTATGGTCGATATGTGAAACGAACGGAACGATTGTTGAGATAGCCCCGTTTTTCGCTAATGAAGATGTTACGAAAATTGTAATGCGCGCATTTCGGGCAAAGTCCCCGGAACCGCCAATACCGTTCATAATTTTCGTGCCGTTTACATGCGTTGAATTGACATTACCGTAAATGTCTACTTCAATTGCTGTGTTAAACGAAATAACGCCTAAGCGACGAATGACTTCCGGGTTATTCGAAATTTCCTGTGGGCGGAACATGATTTTATCCTTGTACTTTTCTAAGTCTTCCGCTAGTGAGTCCACACGCTTTTTAGAAAGTGAGAATGCCGTACCTGCAGCGAATTTAACAATACCCGCATCGATCAGGTCAAACACGCCATCTTGCAGTACTTCAGAGAATACTTCAAGATCTTTAAATTGAGATTTTTGCATCCCGTTTAATACGGCATTTGCTACCGATCCAACGCCTGATTGAAGCGGTGCTAAAGATTCTGGTAAATTCCCCACTTCCACTTCATTTGCCAGGAATGCTAATAAATTATCGGCAATCTTCTGTGTTTCTTCGTTTGGTTCGAATAAAGGAGAAGGAATATCCGGCTGTTCCGATAAAACAATGCCCTTTACTTTTGCAGGATCTACTTTAATTCCTATTTCACCTATGCGATCCCCTGTATTATAGATAGGAATCTCTTTACGCTCACCTTGTGCTTTCTGAACATAAATATCATGGAGCCCTTCATATGCTTTTGGGGCTGTTGTATTAATTTCGATAATGACATTTTCAGCCTTTTCTACAAAGATCGGTGAGTTCCCAACTGAACCTGTTGGAATGACTAGACCGTCTTCTGTAATTGCTGCTGCTTCAATGATTGCATAGTCAATTTTGCCAAGTGAACCTTTACGAACTTCTTCCGCTGTATGTGATAAATGCTGATCAATATAGAAAATTTCTCCGTTATTGATTTTACCGCGCATAATCGCATTTCCTTGATAAGGCACACGTAAGTTGATAATTCCTGCTTCTGCCATTGATTGGTCAGCAGTTGGCCCTAATGATGCACCTGTATAAAGGTTTACTTTGAAATTTTCTTGCTCTCCTCGTTTAGAAAGTGCAAGCGGAAATTCTTTTGGCTCTCCGAAAAGCGTAAAACCACTCATACCCAGATTCATGCCGTCTTCAATCCAAGACGCGGCTTCCTCCGCTGATACAACTTTGTTTAAAAACGCTTCATTTCTGATGAATTGACTTAAATCTTTTCCCATTAACAATCACCCCAAAATAGTATTTTTAGTTCGTTGTTACGATGAATTTCTGTAAATCCATATAGCTAATTAAAAAATCCGTTACAGCTTATTTTTTAATCGCCTTATCTACATTGTAATGAGAGATTCGTCTTTCGTCCATTAGATACTTTCTATAATTTTGATAGAAAAAAACTATAGTAAATAAAAAAGCGGATTTAGGGAGTTTTCTTTCACTTAAAAACCTGCTTTTTCGCAACATTAATCTATTGACAAATGGCTACTTTTTTACCTTGCACACTTTGTCTTACACTCTACGTTCCTATTTTAGCGGTAACATTTTCATATAAACTCATCTCATAAAAAACACCTCTTCTTTAAAAAGAGGTGCAAACAATACTAAAACTGTTTCATCCATTCCAGGAAGTTTGCAATGACACCATCTAAAAATGTGATTGTCGCTTCGTCTGTTATTTTTCCTTGCGCATCAATTTTTTCATGAACAGCCCCAATATATACTTCATTACCAGGTAAAACCGGAGAATTTAGACCGATTGCAAATAAAATATCGCGTAAATGCATTTGGGCTTTGACAGAACCTAATATTCCCATTGATGACCCCATTATTATAGATGGTTTGCCGTTCATTACCTTGTCCACTCGGCTTAGCCAGTCGATCGCATTTCCTAAAACACCGGGTATTGTGGAGTTGTATTCAGGTGTTATCCAAAGCACTGCATCTGCTTCTTTTACTTTTGCCTTAAAGTGACGTACCGCTTCGGGAGCTTCCATTTCGATATCCTGGTTGTACATTGGTAGAGGTGCCAAATCCAGAATTTCCAAATCAAATTTATCAGCATAACGACCCTGAATATATTTTGCGATTTTTAGATTGTATGATTCTTTACGAATACTTCCTACAATTGCTACAACTTTCATATAGAAAAAACCTCCATTATTTTAGAATTAATCGATAAATACCTTGCTGCTTTAAATGGGTAATGAGTTTAGTGTGCGACTTCCGTTTATAGATATACCCAACATCCTAAAGTGACGAAACCAATGAAAAAAACGTAAAAGTTTATGAAATCAAACTTTTACGTGATGCTGGTATTTTATTTAATTAATGATGGGCATGATCAATTGCCTGATGAAGCAAGTTGATAACATGGTCATCTGCGCTTGTATAGTACAATGTCGTTCCTTCACGCCTGAACTTTACTAAACGCAAGTTCTTCAAAAATCGCAATTGGTGGGAAACCGCGGACTGATTTAAATCGAGCTTTTCCGCAATGTCATTTACCGAATGTTCTTCACAGCATAACATGTTTAAAATACGGATTCGTGTCGGATCGCTTAACGCCTTGAACGTTTGCGAAACAACAAACAATGTTTCTTCATCCAATTCATGTTGGGTTCTTTTTTTCATTGTCATACGATTAAGCACTCTTTTCTCCTATACGCCAGGCGTAATTAATTAATGATGATGGTGATGATGCTGATGGCTTATATCTTGTTTTGCAGTACAATAAACCGAACGATCATGCAGATGAGTATTTGTCTCTACTTGAATCGTTACATGATGGATATTTTGATGAAGCAAGTCATGTTCTACTTTATCTAAAAGTTGCTCGCTTTCTTTAATCGTCAAGTCATCGTTTACAACAACGTGGCAAGACAAGGCATTTAATCCGCTCGTAATCGTCCAAATATGCAGGTCATGAAGCGCTGTTATTTCATCATACTTTTCAATCGTTTCAATGATTTCATCGACAGTTACATCCTGAGGTGTGCCTTCCATTAAGATATGCAATGAAGCTTTCGTTAAATGATATCCGCTACGAAGCACAAGTGCAGCTACAAAAACGCTGGCTAATGGATCCGCCCATCCCCAATCAAAGAACAGAATAAGTAAAGCAGCAACAATGGCACCAATTGAACCGATCATATCGCTGATTACGTGTAGATACGCGCCTCTCATATTTAAATTATCTTTCGTATCTGCACCGCGCATCATAATCCAAGCCACTAAAATATTTACCGCCAATCCGATACTGCTGATGATAAGCATTCCGGTTGAAGCAACTTCAGGAGGATTCATAAAACGTCCAATTGCTTCGTAAAAAATAAACAGCGCGATGATGATTAATGTCAGGCCATTCAGTGTGGCGGCTAATATTTCAATACGTTTGTAGCCGAATGTTTTACTGGCATTTGCTACTTTTTGCGCAAATATAATGGCCATTAATGCAATTCCAAGTGAAACGGCGTCGCTTAACATATGCCCTGCGTCAGACAGCAGTGCAAGACTGTTCGTCAGCACCCCGCCAATCGCTTCGACAATCATAAAACCGGTAATAATTAAAAAGGATATAAAAAGAACTTTCTTGTTCGTACTATGTGAATGATGGTGATGATGGTGCTCTCCCATTTATAACGCCCCCATTTATCTTTTATATATGAACATATACTCATATATTAACATATTATGATTTATGATAATTGTCAATTGTATATGCCCATATATGGTGACCCTCTCTCAGAAAAGTCATTTTAACGGAACAGGTTATACCGAAAATCAGCAATTAGTTTAGTTGCGAGGAGCAGCTAAACTATGTTCTGTACATGAGATGAATCTGATCTGCAATAAATGCCGCAGTAAAATGCCCGCCTTCTTTTAACCACCAAGAAATGACGCCAACAATGGAAGCTGCTTTTATATGGCTGTCAACAAGAGAATTCGTTGTAACACGGCCAATGTTCAGCCTTCTTGTATCAATTAATTGCTTCATTAATTGAAATAGCACTTTCTCAAATTGTTCAAACTGGAAAAGCAATCGTAAAGCGTTTTTTTGTGAGGTCAAATAATTGAGCAGCTCAACTAAATGTTCCTTTTCATTTAACAAATGGATATGGTTTAAATCCGTTATTTTTTCTGTTACTTCATTGAAAATTTCCTTTGTTAAATCATCCAGCAAATGATTAATATCTTCATAATGCAAATAAAACGTTGTCCGATTTAACGTTGCATGATTGGTTACTTTTTGTACAGACAACTGATTAAGCATTATTCCTTCTTCCAAAAGTTCAAATACCGCTCTCTTCAGCATTTCCTTCGTCCGGATTGTACGTGGATCCGTTTTCTTCATTTTTATCATTCCTGTCTATTAAATGCTAGTATATCTACATATTTTACAGATGTGTCGATTAGTCTACAGTTCGTGTTTTATTGTTTATAGTCAAATACTTGTTTTACTTGTTATGATACTTATTAGACAAATTGTCTATAAAGTTATCGTAGCGTAAGGGGTTTTAAAATGCAAAATGAATTATCGGAACAAACAAGAAAAATACTGCTGATTGTCATGATCGCAGGCTGTTTCTTCTCCACTTTAAATCAGACATTACTCAATGTGGCTTTAAGTGACTTAATGAACACCTTTTCAGTATCGCCTACTACAATCCAATGGTTGGCAACCGGATTTATGCTCGTAAACGGAATTTTGGTTCCAATCACTGCTTTTTTAATGAAGCGCTTCTCAACACGCCAACTATTTATTAGTGCGATGCTCTTTTTATTGGTCGGTTCTGTTGTCGCAGCATGTGCTTTGAACTTTGGCATGCTTTTAACAGGACGTATGATTCAGGCTGTTGGGGCAGGTATTATTCTGCCATTAATGATGACCGTAATCGTCTACTTGTTCCCTGAAGAAAGAAGGGGCGCGATTATGGGAAAAGTGGGATTTGCAATTATATTCGCACCTGCCATCGCCCCGACGCTGGCCGGATTTATTATTGATTATTTAACATGGCGCTGGCTGTTTATCAGTTTAATTCCTTTCATCGTTATTATTATTGGTTTAGCGTATAAATACTTGATGAATGTAAATGAAGGCGCGAAATCAAAAATCGACTTAATCAGCTTACTTTACTCAACGTTCGGCTTTGGTTTCTTGTTGTTCGGCTTTAGTAGTGCCGGAAGTCGTGGATGGGATGATGGAGTTATTTTAACAACGATTGGTGCCGGATTGATCATTATCTTTCTGTTTTGCCAACGTCAACTGTCTACACAGGATCCTTTACTGAATTTATCGGTATTTCGTTTTAAAATGTATTCCATGACGACAATTGTCAATGTCGCAATAACAATCATTATGTATGCAGACCTGATTTTACTGCCGATGTATTTACAGGATGGGCGAGGATTTTCTGCATTGGATGCAGGGTTGCTGCTGCTTCCCGGTGCGATTATTAATGCACTATTGTCGCCGCTTACAGGAAAACTATTTGATAAGTACGGTGCGAAACTATTATTTATATTCGGGTTATTGTTAATTGCTCTTTCGATGTGGCTTGTCATTGACCTTTCTTCTACCACTTCATATGTATACATCCTTGTACGTACCATTATTTTGCGGATCGGCTTAGCGTTCATTACAATGCCTCTAAATACGGCTGCGCTTAATGCGATTCCGAGAGAATTGGCATCACACGGGTCTGCTGTGAATAATACAATCCGTCAACTCGCAGGGGCAATCGGAACAGCTGTTATCGTAACAGTGTATTCACTACAGTTAATCGACTCTTCGGTACTGGCAAATGAAAGTTATGCAAATGCGGCAAGCTCGACGTATTTCTATATGTTCATATTAGCGATCATTGCCTTTATCATCGTACTTTTCGTTCCAAAACATAATCGGAAAATACCAACTCAATAAGCAAACTAAAAAACTGGTGAACCTCCGCAATTGAGATTCACCAGTTTTTTTACCAATTTCGCGCTTCATTGGCTACATACAGTCCGACTGTTTTATTTTGCTTCCATACATTATTCCAACGTTTTAACAGGACGGATGCTTCCCCTGCAAATGGTGCAATTTCGACCGTCATCGCAGGGCGGTCTTTAACTTTTGTAAAGTAATCTTCAGATGCCGCAATCGGCTCATTTTTTTTGGTTACAGGCATCAACTTATAACCGGTAATGTTCGATACCCCTTTTACCAACTTTTGCGTTCGGCTGAATTTTGTTTTCGTTTGGCTCCAATAAATAATCTGACCGGAAGAATGATATGAAACATACGCCAAATGATTGCCGCGATCGATCAGTCGTTTGATTGCGAGCGCTTCCGGTTCTGTATTTGGCGCTTTTCCTTTATATTCTTTGAATGAAGGCTTTGTCTTTTTAATTAAATGCCAATTTACATTAAATTGACGATTCAAATCGACACCGTTAATGTTTGCTTTCCAGCGATTAAAATTGGTGCTGTTATTGTTCATCGCTTTTAGTTTTGTCATCGATGTTTTTACTTTGCCGCCTTGTGAAAGTGTTACTCCATCCGGATTCACCATTGGAACAAATACGACGCTCACTTCACTTAATATTTTCTTTACATCGTATTTTTCAATTTTTGTTCCATTTACAAAAGCATTTATATACGTATCTATCATCTCCATCAAAACATTTGTCGTCATATGTTCACGTCCGTGGAAAGAGGCATCCAGTAAAACTTCTTTTTTGCCTGTTCCAACTTTTAATGAATATAAAGGCCGTCCCTCAACCGATTTTCCGATTTCCTGCAATTTCGTCAGTGATGGATACATTATTGAAACAAGCTTTAGCTTTGCTGCCACTTCGTCATATGTGATTGTTTTCGCACCATCAACTAACTGGATATAATGAACATCGGTTAAAGGGATATAAGCTGATTTGGAAGAATAATTGATCATTCCGGTCTTCCCTTTTATCGCCTGCAGTAATAGCTTGTCTCCTTTTGCAACAGTTTTTATGACCTTGCCATTTTCATCTTTTAATTCCGTATTCTTCTTCGCAGTAACTTTCACAGGATATTTGCCAAGCCCGATTGTGTCTGAAGCGGCTTCGGCAGAAATAGAATTGAAACTGAAAATCGCTGCAACTACCAGACTTAACAACAATAATTTCTTCATCTCATACCTCCTTTTATGTATATCAAAACTTTTCTTATATACCCATTACTTTACACTAAAAAACAGCCTGTAAGAAAAATGACTTCTTACAGGCTGCTCGTATTAATTGTCTTTTACATCTTTACGATTTTTCTTCAGCATTTTTGATAATACTTCATATACAATCGGTACGATGATCAATGTTAATAATGTTGATGATAATAAACCACCAATTACTGTTACAGCTAGGTCTTGAGAAATCAGACCGCCGCCAGCTCCACCGAATGCCATTGGTAACATAGCACCAATTGTTGCAATCGCCGTCATTAAGATCGGACGTAAACGAGTTGCTCCGGCTTCCAGTATCGCTTCACGCATGTTCATACCTTCATGTTCCATACGGATAATACGGTCAACAAGTACAATTGCGTTTGTGACTACGATACCGATTAACATCAGTAATCCCATCATAACTGAAACTGAAATTGTAAGACCTGTAGCGAATAATCCAATCCATGAACCGATAACAGTAAATGGTAATGAGAATAAAATCGCAAATGGTGCTAAACCTTCACCAAATGTTACTACTAAGATGAAGTAAACAATCGCAATTGCTGCAATCATTGCAACACCTAGTTGTGTAAATGTTTCAGCCATATCTGCCGCAACACCACCTACACCAGTTGTAACGCCTTTCGGTAAATCTAAATCAGCAATTTTTTCATCTGCTGCAGATGTTGCTTTTGAAATATCTTTATCTGTAATCGTTGCAGATACTGTCGCAAAGTATTCACCTTTTTGACGAGATAATGAATTTAAAGTCGTACCTTCTTCAAGCTCAACAATGTCACCAATTGTCATTGTCTGACCAGTTGCCGTTTGAATCGGTGTTTCTAATAATTCATCAATATCCGCTGCTGCAGATTTTGCTTCACGTTGTACAACTACATTAATATCAGCGCCGTCACTTTCAACAGTTGTCAGTACTTCTTTTGCTGTATTTGTTTGTAAAGCCATTAAAATTTGGGCAGTAGTCAGACCGTATTGTAATACATTTTCCTGATCTACTTTGATTACATTTTCTACATATGGAGCAGAAGCATTAGACTCAATTTCATCAAGTCCTTTAACATCAACTAGAACATCTTCCACTTGAGCAACAGCTTCGTTTAGCTTATCTAAATCTTCACTGTATAGTGTGTAGCTAACTTCATTTGATGACATACCCATCGCGAAGTTCTGAGTTTTCCACTCGCCTGATTGACCAATGTTAAAGATATAGTCTTCTACTTCTTTTTTAGCTTTCGGGAAATCTTCCATATCCGGATCGAAAATCGCATAGATTAAACCACCGCCTGCACCGCCGCCAGTCATCATCGCAGCAGCATCAGTAGAAGGTTCAGTGTTCACCGATAATTGTAAAACATCGATATCTTTACGCTTCAGTAATTCCTGTTCTACTTCTTCAATGTTTTCCAGTGTTTCATCCATTAATTCGCCAGTACCTGGTGTGTATGTTAAATACATCACTTTCTCTTCTTGAGAGCCCATGAAACTAAAGCCGATTAATGGTGTTAACGCTAGTGAACCGACTAATAGAACAACCGCAATAATTGATGAAATCCATTTATGGTTTAATGATTTCTCCAAGAAATTTCGGTATGCTACTGCAAGCTTACCAACTTCTTTATGCTGACTTTCAGACTTTTCACCGTAAATTTTCTTACGGAATAATGTGTGTGAAAGTGCTGGTACGATTGTAATCGCTACGATTAATGATGCGATTAATGCAAATGACATGGTTAATGCGAATGGTACGAATAATTCCCCTACCATACCGCCTACAAATACAAGTGGTGCGAACACCGCTATTGTTACTAATGTTGAAGACATGATCGGCTTGAACATTTCAATTGTTGCTTCACGAATTAACGCACGGCCTTGTAATTTCTCTTCTCTCAAGTGCATACGTCGATAAATATTTTCTACTACTACAATCGAGTCGTCAATTACACGTCCGATTGCAACTGTAATCGCACCAAGCGTCATAATATTCAGCGTGATATCCAACCAGTGCAATGCCATTAATGCCATGAATACTGACACTGGAATTGAAATGATCGAAATGATTGTTGATTTAAAGTCTCGCAGGAATAATAGAATAATCAATACTGCAATTAAACCACCAAATACCGCTTTTTCAACCATAGTAAAAACAGAATCTTCAATTGGTTTCCCTTGGTCTAAAGAAATATCGATTTTAAGACCTGAAATTGCTTCCTGCTCTTCTTCGATTAAATCTTTTACTGCATTAGCTACAGTAACCGTATTCGCATCCTGACCTTTTACGATTTGAATGGCAATCGCATCTTTACCATTAGTTCGAGATACGGATTGCACTTTACCTACTTTTTCGATTTCAGCAATATCCCCCAGTTTCACGAAAGGAACCGGGTTTGTTTCAGAAGGTGTAACAGGAATCAGCATTTCTTTTAACTGTTCTTCTGTTTTGAACTTGCCGTCAATTGCAACAGCCTGCTCACCATCTTCAAACTCGTATAATCCCAACGAGACTGCAAGGTCGCTAGCTTGAATCATTTGCTTAACAGAGTCTTCCGTTAAACCTAGTTGTGCCATTTTTTCTTCATCATAAGTGAAGGCTACTTCTTCAAGATGTTGACCTGTAACTGTCGCAGATGCAACACCGTCAATTTTGTTTAGTTTCGGCAGAATTGTTTTCTCTACTGTTGACGTCAGTTCAACAATATCTTCTTCCGAACTACTTACTGATAATGCAATGACAGGCATCATGTTCATGCTGATCGCCATAATTGAAGGCTCTTGTGCACCTTCTGGAAGCTCAATATTATCTAAAGCAGCTTCTAATTGACGTTTCTTTTCATCCATATCCACGCCATATTCATATTCCACTTGAACTTGTGAAACATTTGATGAAGATGTAGAATATACAGCCTTTACATCTTCTAAACTTTCAACTGCCTTTTCATAAGGTATTGAAAGATCATCCATTACTTGCTCTGGTGTTGCACCAGGATAAACACCCATAACGATTAAGAACGGAATCGAAATATCTGGAATCGATTCCATTTTCATACGTGTGGATGAATAAATACCAGAAAACACGATAATGATTGTTAGTAACCATACGGCAAGCTTATTTTTTAATACGAAATTAACTAGGCCTTTCACGGTTCCACCTTACCTTTCTTGACTATATGTAACCACCATTCTATAATAATGACTAGTCGGTCACGTGTCAATTGAAAGGAGCTTTAAATTATTATGACAAGAAAACAATTGATAATTGATTCTGCACTTCATTTATTTGCTGAAAAAGGGATCGAAGCTACGTCTGTACAGCAAATTACCGACCATTGCGGCATTTCCAAAGGTGCATTTTATTTATCGTTCAAATCGAAAGATGAGCTCGTTTTTTCTATAATTGAACATTTTATGAACAATATAATACGTGAAGTTGACCAAGCAGTCAGTGAAGGACAAAACCCTTCAGAAAAGCTCCATATCTACTTTGTTCAAACAATGAAAGTATTATCACAATATGCGGGATTTGCGGATATTTTGATGAAGGAAAATGTATCTGCCATCAATAAAGCGTTAATTGAACGAATTCATTATTATGTAGAGCTTTCCAATAAAAATTTGGAGAAGCTGTTATTCGAAGTATTTGGCGACCAGATTAAAGGAAGACAATATGATTTAGTTGTTATTATAAACGGGATGGTTCAATCTTATATGCAGTATATTTTCGAATCGTGCCAGCCATTCGATTCGGGGAAATTTGCTGAGTCACTCGTTGAAAAGACCACTTTATTAGCGACTAAAAGCAAAATCGCACTGCTGCAACATCCTTCCCAGTTTTACAAACGGATCGAAAATTATTCGAGTGACCATATAATGGAGGATCTGTTGTCACTTCAACAACAGACAACGAACAATTTAGAACTCGATTCCATACAGTTATTAATAGAAGAACTTAAAAGCGAAAATCCAAGAAATGCGATCATTATTGGTCTTGTCGCCAATTTAGAGAAAAACGAAGGCTTTAATTGGATTACATTATATTTGAAAAAGCAGTACAGTTAAAAAAAGAGGGATCCAATAAATATGGATCCCTCTTTTTTTAGTTTTCGCTGTTCAGGAAACGAATGATTTCTCTTGCTACTGTTTGAGCATCTTCCACCATACCGAGATGCCCTGTATTTGTTTTTACTTTTTCCACATTCGGATTCGATGTCGTAATCGGTGTAACAGCTTTATCTTGTTCTCCTTCGATTACAAGAATTGGGATCGGTAACGTATCGACCAGATCACGTTGGTTTGGACGTGATTTCATTGCACCAAGTGCCGCAACGAGCCCTTCTTCCTTTGCTTCGTAGGCGACTTCTTTTGCAAATAGTACATCTTCCGTTTTTGCATCAGCCGCAAGGAAATTATGAATAATTCCATCTACAAACGATCCTGTTCCATGTTCCTGAATCTCTTCTTGCTGCTTCGTTCTCTTATCGATTGCTTCAGGGGTGTCCGATGAGTCGGAGGAATACAGTAGGACAGCCTTTTCGATTTTAGAATATTGTTTTTCGATTGCGGCCAATGTAATATAGCCACCCATCGAATGCCCGATCCAATAAGCCTTTTCAACTTTTTCAGCTACCAATACATCGATAATATCTTCGGCATAGCGATATACTGTATATTCCCCTTCCGGCATTTCACTTTTACCGTGCCCGGGCAAATCGATTGCAATTAAATCAAATTGTTTTGTTAATGGCTCCATAATTTTTTCAAATATTGCTGTACTCCCTAAAAATCCATGTACTAATACGACAACTTCCCCTGAACCATTTCGAGTATAATTTAACATTTAACCAGTCCTCCCCTTATTTCATCTCTTATCCTTTTCCGTATTTCTATAATAATAAACAAAAACAGCCATTTTAAACTGAAGATACAAAGAGGTTCCCAAATACGATTTTGGGACTGGACTAGTTTATAATTAATGTCATCAAACGACGGTTTTTGAAGGATATATTTCTAATAACGGACCAGATTGCAAAACATGATAGTTTGGGGGCATAAAAATGATGCAGATTTTATATGTTATACTAATATGGGTTATACCGATTATCCTTCTTACAATGCGTATTTTATAATGGATAAGGAAGAACGACAGGCTCATTTATTTGTATAAAAACTTGTATAACATATTTCTTACCGGCAAAATTTGAATCTATTTAGACGCGACCTTCTTATTAAAGAATCGCGCCCGATTTTTGAAGATTGTTTGTGTCTCCCAAACTTGAACTGCACCCCATTTGTTAGACACATCTAACAAGGAGGTGCAGTTTTTCTATGACTAGAATGAGTCCAGAAGATAAACTAGCAGCGGTTCAACGATATGTAAATGGCAAGGAAAGCTCAAGAACGGTCGCTGCGGATTTTGGTATTTCACACCGGTATTTATTAACTTTAGTAAAACAATATCAAAATAACGGCGTAGAAGTGTTTGTCAGACGATATACAAATTATACAAAAGCGTTTAAACTAGACGTACTTAATTATATGACTGAACACGGTACGTCCTTACACGAAACGGCAGCGATTTTCAATATAGCAGCTAGTTCGTCGATACGGAATTGGAAAAACCAATTCGAAAGATTAGGAGAAGATGCCCTTCAGCCAAAGAAAAAGGGGCGTCTATCCATGAAAAAAGAATCGACTAAACAACCAAAACAAGCACCAGTAGAAGGTTCACCTGAAGCACTTCAAGCAGAGATCAACCGTCTACGCATGGAAAACGAGTATTTAAAAAAGTTGAATGCCTTAGTTCAAGCCAAGGAAAAATTACCAAAGAAGACAAAGTAAAGGTCATCTATGAATTAAGGCATAAATACTCGGTGAAGGCGCTTGTGGCATTCGCAGAAATCAAACGCAGCACGTATTATAATCTAGTGAAGAAGATGAATCGACCAGATCGAGACGCTGATTTAAAAGCCGATATTCAAGCGATTTACGACGAACACGAGGGTCGTTACGGCTACCGTCGTATTCGTGATGAGCTGGAGAATCGTGGGCAAAAAGTGAATCATAAAAAGGTTCAGCGCATCATGAAAGAGCTTGGATTAAAGTGTTTAGTACGCATGAAAAAATATAAATCGTATAAAGGGACGGTTGGTGAAATCGCCCCAAATATTTTAAATCGCAATTTCACTGCAGAAGCACCAAATGAAAAATGGGTAACGGATATAACGGAGTTTAAATTATTTGGCGAAAAGCTTTATTTATCGCCTGTTTTAGACTTGTTTAACGGAGAAATTATCACCTATACAATTGGCTCTAGACCTACCTATTCATTAGTTTCAGAGATGTTAGAAAAGGCGTTAGAACACTTACCAGAAGACCATCAGCTATTAATGCATTCCGATCAAGGTTGGCATTATCAAATGAAGCAATACCGCCACAAGCTCCAATCAAGAGGCATTGTACAAAGTATGTCGCGTAAAGGTAACTGTTACGATAATTCAGTCATGGAGAATTTCTTTGGCATCATGAAGTCGGAATTCCTCTACTTTAAGAAATTTGAAAGTGTAGAGCAATTTAAATTGGAACTTGATAAATATATAAATTATTACAACACGAAACGCATGAAGGCAAAATTAAAAATGAGTCCGGTGCAATACCGAACTCAATTTACCCAAGCTGCCTAAATGAAATAACCGTGTCTAACTTTTAGGGGTCACTTCAACTTTTATTTGGAAACGTTATTGAGATTAAGATTTATATTTATTCATAATATGAGTTGTTATTCTTCAGGTTCACTAAAAGGATATACATACATATCAATATCAATAAATGCATTGATATCGGAAGCAAATTTACTAAATTCAGGGTAGATTACCAAACCAGGTGTAAAACCATCTATCATTGTTATTACTAATGCAACTTTTACATTCAAATTCATCTCTTTTTTTATACGGTTAATTGAATCTGTTTTGTCCTGGAAAACATATAAAATGGGAAGTAAAACATCATCTACATCAAGTGTTTCTAATGTTTCAGATTCATATTGCCACGATGTAAATGAACGTGTACGTACATCATTTATTCTTTCACCCATTCGCAATATTCTTGTTGGCTGTACACCCAACATCTCTGTTACTACTTCTACAGGAAAATCGTCAACATCATCTTTACCAGTAAAACTAATGTATGCATATAAACTTGTTTTCTCCATACAGCCCTCCAAAGGTTTTTTATACAAGTGATTATAACGTTAAAATTTACTTGATAAAAACATAAAAAACTTTTACTCCACAATCTGGCCCTATAACGGAAAAACGCGATCTTCTTATTGAAGAATCGCGCCAGATTGTTATATACGGAGGTCTTGGAGAAAATCACAGATTACCTATCCTCTATATCAACCAAGTAAATAGCTTTTTCAAAACCACCACGTTTCACCTTTTTTTGCAACCGTACTTCATTTAGCTCTTCATAAGTCACACCCAATGTGTTAAGAGCCGTATGTAATAATTCTAATACATCTGCTAATTCTTCCACGCTTTCATTAGCAGTTTCTGCTGCATGAAACTCTTTAGCTTCCTCAATCATTTTCGCCCTAATTTCCTTTAAAAGTTCACTTGACTCTAGTATTCGAGCATTATAAGCTAACCCATCTGATTCGATAATCTCTAAAATCCTATCTCTTACTAATTTATTATAGACAGGCATAACCTTCAGCTCCTTTATGTAAATTAAAAAATTATGGTTCCCATTTCAATTTGAACTACAATTTATATCCAGCCCTTTTCAGTTGCTTTTTGTACAGCCTGCTGCCTTGTTTTAACTTCGAGCTTTTGAATGGATAAAGATAAATAGTTGCGAATTGTGCCTTTAGTCAGGAATAACTTTTTACTAATTTCATTCGTCGTATAGCCCTCCTTCACGAGCTTCAGTACATTGATTTCCCGGTCATTTAGAGGATTTTTTTTATTCATAAATAAAGAAGCGGCAAGATCCTGACTGATTACCCTTTCACCTTGCACAATTTTGCGTATTGCACCAATTACATATTGGATAGGCTCGTCTTTCAGAACATATGCTTCAATATTTAGATCCATTGCTTCCTGCAAATAACCGGCTCTCGCAAAAGTTGTCATAATCATAATTTTGCATGGATAATTGTGATGGCGTATTCTCGCAGCTACTTCCAACCCGGAAAAATGCGGCATTTCAATATCCAAAATGCATACATCCGGCTTTTCCTTTTCAATTAAAGCCCATGCTTCAGCTCCATCTGATGCTTCACCCACAATATGTAAATCTTCCTCAAGCTCCATAATGGAAATTAAGGCACCTCTCAGCAGTTGCTGATCCTCAGCGATACTAAGTCTAATCATTTCACGCCCTCCTGAATCGGATCCAGTGGTAAAGTCAGAAGCACTTTTGTTCCTTCCTCATTATACGTCACTTCAGCTTTTCCCTTTAATGACCTCATCCGTTCTTTTATTGTAAACAGCCCATTGCCATGCTGCTTTTCGGATAAACCGATTCCGTTATCGGTAATAACTGTTTCTACCCGGTCTTCTTTCTGATATAAATGCATTCTGCAATCAGCAGCATGACTGTGCTTTACAACATTCGTTACCGCTTCTCGGATACTGTAGGCAAGCATCGTTTCCTGCACACTAGAAAGCAAAATATTGGTAACCTGATGATTAATCTGCACACGGATACCGGCATTCTTAAGCAACTGCTCACAATGCTTAAGCTCTTCCTGCAAGGATATAAAATTTATTTCCGATATAATTTCACGCACCTGCTTATGTGCTGTTCGGACTGTTAGAATCATATCATCAAGTTCTTTATGAATTCTGTGATTGTCGTTTGGCACCAGCCTGGAAACAAGCTCTGTTTTTACCTTTATAACCGTCAGCGTATGCCCTAAAGTATCATGCAGATCGCGGGCAATCCGCTGACGGTCCTGCTGCATCGCAATGTGAACCGACGCTTCATCAACCTCGCGCTGAAGCAGCTTGGATTTTTCAATATAATAGCGTAGCCACGGCACCAGCAGAAGAAAAAGCATAACCGCCAGTACAATTGACTGTGAATTTGAAAACAGTACCTCCTGATAGCGTAAAACGAGACTTAATAGGAGGAGAAAATTTACACATGTAGCAATCCATAAAATATGCCGATTGACAGCGCGACCGACAAAATCTGCAAAGGCAAACTGAAAGAAAATCCACTGTGGACCACTTAAATAAGCCAAATATGCTGTCATAACAAAACCAAGGACAACAGCAGGAAGCAACAAACCATCCTGATACCATAGTGCCGTGTAATAGGCGCCTATATAAATGATGATTAATACAACCTTAAAAACAAGTGACGGAATCTGCTCCGAGACGACAACCGCATAGCTAAATAGCAGGACGGTCAATACATCAATAATTAAATAATATCTTGCCTGACTTTTAGGATACCATTCCAGCATCTAACACCCCTATCTTTCCAGCTTCTGTAGCAGTCCCTTCCTCAGCCATTCGACCGGTCCAAAAGGAAATTTAGTTAACCACATATTCGCCAGTATAATTTGTCCTACTACAATCATACAAAAAACCATTATAATTTCCACACTATTTAAAGTACCTCCAAGCCCTAAACCCCATCCATAGAAAATAGCTGTAGCAGTAATGTTTTGCACAATGTAACAGCTTAAAGACATTCGACCCGTTTTCTCAAGGCACTTCCACATTCCCCAAGTACTGCACTTCCGAACAATAAAAGCAATCAGTCCTATATAGCCTAATGCCAGGATAGGGGCAAACAGATAACGGACAGGTAAATCAAATAGACCGCCTGGTACAAAAGTCAACATATTCAAAGGCAGACCTAGACCTAACCCCCAAATGAGTAGCTTTCGTTGAATGGCAATGCCGCACTCAGTAAAGGAGAACGCACCCCTGCGCATCAGCTTTATACCAACAATAAATAAAATTACATTTAAAGGAATAATAAAGATTACCTCTGCTCTAAAGAACATAAAATATATGAGACGATTCTGGACCTGATCCAGCCATGTTCCCTCAGCATAAATTGCAATCAGCTGTGGAGAGCTTGCCAATGAAAACGCCGGTCCCAACAGCATTGAAGTAAAAATTAAGGCAAGCATTCCTAAATGTAAAGTTCCAGCAACCCATAACGCCCGCGTCATTGCCCGTTTCCCACGTTTTAATATGACAGCAATAATTCCTGCCGTTACGGCATAACTCATGAGCACATCATACTCCATTACAAGTACGTAATGCAGAAGACCTTCCACCATTAAAAATACGATTACCCATTTATACATACCAATCCAAGGATTATTGTGTCTAATGGACTGCTGATATTTTATCTCCATTCCTACTCCGAACATTATTGTTAACATGCCAAGCAGCTTGCCGTTAAATATGAACAGTATAAGTAGGCGTAAAATATCATCCATACTCGACCAACTGATAAAATCCGTAGTTGTTATATACTTTAGATCCCCTAAATGGGCAAAAATCCAAATATTCGTTCCAAGTGTACCCAAAATAGCGATTCCTCTTAATATATCGACCAATGCTATACGTTCCATATAAATGCCCCTCCATTTCTGTACTTTTATCGTACATTACAGGGCATCCATGAAAATATCGACAGGCGTCAATGGGTACAGATGACACTTGTCATTTAATAAAACGTAGAAAAAACCGCACTTACTTATAATACGGCTAACCCCACGAAATGCTTTACAAGTAAATATTTACTCAACAATCTGACCATATAACGGAAAAACGCGATCTTTTTATTAAAAAATCGCGCCTGAATAGTATTAAAATAAATATCCTATCAATTTAATATCTCATTCTTACAATAAGGAGTACTTTTGTTAATATGTACGTACTGGAGATAAAAGATAATTATAAGAAGGATTGTTAATAGGTTCAATTAAAACTGGTCTCATCGAACCACCAAAACTTAATCTTATCTCTTCTTTGATTACTTTTAAGGCATTTATTAAAGCTCACAAAGTCTTTCCCCTAAAGAAACAAGCCTTTTAGGTAGTTTAGAACCAATAGCAGCTGTTCTAACAACAGTTTTTTGGATAAAAGAGCCTTTTGAATTTTTTCAATGGGTTGGTAAAGTATGTATCATAGGGATGATATTATTACTAGTTTTGAATAATAATTCTTCTTAAAATACTACGCATCCTTAAAAAATAAGCCTTTCAGGATTAGCTAATTTCATTAATGGTATTACTCCATTAGGATTGAGTCCGGTACAATACCGAATTCAATCCTCCATAGCTACTTAACTAAATATAAAGTATAACTTTTTGGGCTTCACCTTCAAGAATCGCGCCAGATTATTGAAGATTAATACTCTCTTTTATTTCCATTCTTTATATTTTCCCAATCGACAACAATATTTTTTCTAACGCGTGATAAAAAGTCATAAAATAGTTCTACTTCTGCTTCAGAGAAACTAGACAATGCAACCATATTAGAATGATTTCCTTCTCTCATTAAAAAAGGATATACTTTCTCTCCCTTCTCTGTTGGGTAGAGTTTTTTAATTTTCTTATTAACTTTATCGTCTTTCTTTTCAATAAATCCTTGAAGTTCCAATTTTTTTATTGAGCGTGCTGCTGTAGTTCGATCCACCATAATCATTTCTGCTAACTTTTCTTGAATAATCCCTGGATTCTCACATATTCTGACAAGATAAAGATACTGTCCCTTAGTTAAATCATATTCCTTATATTCAACATTACTAATAGAATCTAACGCCCTTGCAATCATACCTATTTCACGAAGAATTTCTTTCATCTAAAGATCCTCCAAATTTTATGTTGCATTTACAACAATATATCATTTATTATATATTAGTATTATGACTTGTTTATACAAATAAATCTAGGAAGGTTAGGAGACAGATGAATTTTAAAAAAATTACAATTAAAAAGGATTTAAAGATTGCATTTGATATAAGAAAAGAAGTATTTGTAAAAGAGCAGGAAGTACCACTGTTAGACGAATTTGATGAATTTGATAATCTAGATGCACCTTGTGAACATATTTTAATCTATTTTAATGAACAACCAGCTGGAACTGGTAGGCTCCGTATTGTTGACAAGTATGGAAAGTTAGAGAGAATTTGTTTATTGCAACCTTACCGTAAATACGGTTTAGGGAAAGAGATAGTAAAAGCAATGGAAGAAATAGCAAGAGACAATGGGGTTACACAAGTAAAGTTACATGGTCAAACACAAGCAGAAGGTTTTTATAAAAAGCTAGGTTACCAAACTACTTCAAATGAATTTATGGAGGATGGAATTCCGCATATTATAATGTCTAAAAAGTTATGATGAAAAATTTAAGTAAGCGGAATTACTTTTTTTACGGATTAGGCAGACGATTATTTAGCTAAACTTAATTCATATTGATAAAATTGTGAATCTCGTATATATCCATTTTTTTCATATAGTCTTTGAGCAGAATAATTATCTGGTGCTGTACTTAGACTAATGTTTTTAGCACCTGTTTCAGTAGCGAAATCTTTTACTTTTTGTAAGAGCATTTCTCCTACTCCTTTTTTTCTGGCTTCTGCATCTACATACAAGTCATTCAGTATCCATGCTCTTTTCATAGATACTGAGGAAAATGTAGGATAAAGTTGAATAAAACCTACATAATCTATTTTATTTTTAACAACGAATATCACAGAATCCTTGTTTTCTAAACGTTCCTTTATATATGCCGTAGCACCTTCCAAATCCGATGTTTGTTGGTAAAACACACGGTACAAATTAAATAAATTTGATACTCCTTCTAAATCTTCATTCGTAGCTTGATATATTTCCATTTGATTCCCTCCCCTATTAGCTCAGATTATACACTTTATAGATAGAAAAAAATATAATTTTTGTTATTTCCCACCTTCAATTCAGAAATCCTTACTCCATTAAATGGCCATATAACGGAAAAATGTAATCTTCTAATTAAAGAAGGTTCTGCAAAAACCCCTTCTACAATTAAAACATATTTACGCCGAGCAAAGTTGGAATTAAAACAAAAGTTAGGAGACGATTACTATGCGCATAGATTTACATGAGATTGAAGTGCCAACAGATGAAGTTTTCCAGGCAATTCAGTTAGGTATTGAGCAAGCGCAACAGCTTGGATAAAAGTGAAACGTAAAAAGATGACAAAGCGCATGACGTATTTTACTTCTGTAGCAGCAGCACTGTTTCTGGCTTCAGGGTTTATTTTCACACCTCTTTCGAATGTGTTGGCACAAGTTGATCTAAAGCACCCCGTTAGTTTATGAAGAACAAAAGATTAACGCATCGTCTAAGATTAATTTTGAAAGTTTATGGTCAGTAATTACAAATGGTATTTCAGAGGGTTCTAGCCAAATTCGTGCAGATGATTCATGTTCTCGGAGAAAAGGTAAACATTCGGTAACATCCATTCTATAAAATGCCTGATAAGCAATCAAAGGATATTTTCCACTTGAATCAAAAGACAGATTTTCTTTATGGCTTACTTCAATTGAACCTATGTATTTAATCGTTCCCTTTACATACCCCTCTTCATATGTTTCGCGTAGTATAGCTTCTTCTAATTTCTCCCCAATCTCTACGTGTCCACCTGGATAATTAAACCCTCGATTTTTTATTTGTGCTAATAACACTTTCCCATCTTTAAAGCATACTGCATGAACACTCGTCACTATTAAAGATTCTGTTAATTTCATTTGAGGCAGCCAAGTAAGCTTCACATTATTTCCACCCCAGTCGACAATAATTGTCTGCATATATTTATACCATCTCCCTGTTAAATACAATTTATCAACCAATATTAACTTTCTACACTGTTTCAAAAAACCCTTTTATTCAACTAAACTGCATCGTTAGCTTAAGTATACTGGTTCACAAACCCTCATCAACATGAACATATAATCCCATTATTTAATTTAGAAGTGTTATTCAATTAAATTGTCCTATAATGAAATAAAGCATTTTCTTATTTAAGAAATGCGCCATATATCGGAAAAACGCGTTCTTCTTATGGAAGAATCGCGCCCGATTGCTGAATAAAACTTAAAATAATACAATAAAATGAGAATTACATAATACAAACTAGTTTTATTGGTTGTTTAACTTAAATTCGTTTAGATGCTTCTTCTAATTTTTGAAGTTCTTCTTCTATTTTTTTTACATCAATCCTTTCATATAGGGGTTCTATATTATTTAGTTCAGTTGGTAAGTCAGCAACTTCAGCCCATCCGTTTAAAGAGGTACCTAACATTTGACGAATCTTTTCACAACCGAATGGTAAGAAGGGATGTAATAATTGAGCTAAATTTTGAATAATGTAAACACAAGTTGCAAGCGTTTCTTCACATTTTTCAATATGATTATTAACAGTAGTCCATGGTTGTTCTTCATCAAAGTAGCGATTTGACCTGCGAATAAAGTTAAAAATAGCTTCAATTGCCTGTTTCATTTCACCTGATTCGATATGTTCTCCAACTTTGGCATATAAGTTTTCCACATCTAATTTAATATTGTTGTTTACTTTTGCTTGAGGGACTTTGTGATTAAAGGATTTTGCAATGAATTTCAATGTTCTATTCACAAAATTGGCAAATGCACCTAATAGTTCACTGTTATGACTGTAGATAAATTCTCGCCAAGAAAAATCGGCGTCACGATTTTCTGGAGCATTGATTGTTAAAAAATAGCGAATCGAATCTGGATCATAATCTTTTAATATTTCTGGTACCCAAACTGCCCAATTTTGACTTGTTGAAAGTTTCCTTTTTTCTAATGTTAAATATTCATTTGAAACAATATGTGTTGGTAATCCCTCTTGACCAAGACCCATTAAGATTGCTGGCCAAATTACTGTATGAAATGGGATATTATCTTTGCCATGAATATAATAGGAAACGGCTTCTTCATTCCACCATTCGGAAACATCTTTTCCATTTTGTTTTGCCCATTCTAAACTTGCTGTATAATATCCTGCTACTGCTTCAATCCAAACATAGATTTTCTTTTCTTCAAACCCATATACAGGTACAGAAATTCCATTAGGTAAATCCCTTGTGACAGCCCTATCTGGTAATCCTTCAGTTAAATAACGTTTAGTTAACTGTACGGCATTTTCTCGCCATCTTCCTTCTATAGATGCTTCATCGACAAAGTTCTCTAATTGCTTTTGAAAATGACTAAACTCATAATAATAATGTTCAGTTTCTCGGATTTCTGGCTCATTTCCGCAAATTTTGCATGTTTTATCTTTCAAATCAAGTGGATCTAGAATGGTTGAACAATTGTCACATTGATCTCCACGTGCTTTTGCTCCACAATTTGGACATATTCCTTCCACAAATCTGTCTGGTAAAAATTGATCATCTACTGTACAGTATGCTTGCTCAACCCTTTTTTTAAATAAAAAACCATTCTCTAAAAGCTTTAAAAATATATTTTGTACAGCTTTATGATGATGTGATGCATCAGTTCTTGTATATAGGTCATAGGTAAATCCTAATTCATTAAAGCATTGTAAAAATTCAGTGTGATAACGATCCGCAATTGCTGTTACTGTAGTATTTTCTTGATTAGCCCGGATTGAAATTGGCGTACCATTACAGTCACTACCTGATACATAAAGCACCTTTTCGCCTTTTAAGCGATAATACCTTGCTAAAATATCTCCTGGCAAAAGTGCTGCTACATGACCTAAATGTAAAGAACCATTTGCATAAGGCCAAGCGCCTCCAATTAATATATTCATTCTATGTTTCCCCCTTATAATAAAAAAAGCCCTAATCGCAATTTGCGATTAGGACGAATTATCTCGTGGTACCACCTAATTTTCACAAATAGTTTACACTATTTGCCTCTGCCAGTACAAATTCATACTGCCGCTGTTGTAACGAGTGCTCTTCTCGTCGTAGCCTACATATCGGTACGAAGCTCAAAGGCCATGTTCAGTAAATTCGTTTTGCTTCATTTCCACCATCAGAAGCTCTCTATAAAAACTCCAATACTTACTCTTCCTTATCAACGCTAAATATTACAACTATAATTTACCATAATATTTAAAAAAATAAAAATATTTTATTTAAGTTTGCTGCCTTTTAATGAAAAGTGATGAGATCCTTAATTAAGAATCGTGCACTTTAATTGAAGATTATTTAGCTTTTTTAAATAATCATTCCTAAGAATGATTTAACTACACAACAAATGACTTATAATACAGAATGAGGTGATACATATGATAGATTTAACAAAAATAATGAAATCCGACATTAAGTTTAAAAAGATTTGGGAAAGTTCTTGTGAAAATCATCGTGTTCTATATTTCCAAATTAATAATGATGATGAAGGAATAGATGCACATTTTCATCCTATAGGCGAAGATCACGCTTTAATTTTAGAAGGAGAATTAACTTATGATATTTCATTTGAAGAGCAAATAGTTGCTAAGAAAAATAATCTTGTCTTTGGATGGACAAATTATGTACATGGTTATCACAATTCCAGTGAAAAACCCCTACATATTTTAGTTTTTGCAACCCCAGAAAATAATTTATCTGTATTTAATCAACGAGAACTCCCAGTAAAAAATCAGACTCATATCAGACTCATTGAAAAGTTACCTACTAATGAAAAAATCTTTTTAGATAGAGTACTTTTTTCTTCAACTCCACCTAGTGATTTTTCTAATAGTCTGATGCTTAATTTAGAAAATCGAATCATAGATTTTAATCCATGTAAAGTAGAGTGTAATGATGATAACTTATATATAACATTTAAAATACATAAATAACCTTATTCCAGAAAAGCGCCTGATTATTGAAGATAGTTATTCAGTGTCCCCGTACTTTCAATTGGGAATTATAATGGCTTATATATACTATATACAATAAATATTACAAGGACGATTATAATTAATACTCCGATTTCTTTGATACTCATCCCCGTAGTATTAGGCATACCTGCTTGTGTGCGATTAAGATTATCATTGAAATTTCCAGCAGGATTCTTTTTTTGTTCTTCTTGATATAAACGCTCTCTTTCCTGTTCTGGTGTTTCTTTTCTAAACATCTAAACACCTCCTAAGTTGTTATATTAGTATTTCTAGCAGAGTTCAATAAATTCCTTTAAACCTTCCCAAAGCATCGTTTAGTAATACTGCATAAAAAACTTTTATTTACAATCTAGCCCATAAATGTATAAAAAGAGCCTTTCCTTATTCAAGGAAAGCTCCCGATTGTCGAAAATACAATTATCCATAAAATTCTATATGCCGCTTTGCCACTCATCTTAACTAGAGTGTCTCATGCATTTTCTGAATCTTTGAGTGCGAAATTAAATATACATTGCCAAAAATGTCGATTTTATCTCCCTTTATACGTACAGCACAATCTTTATTCGAAGCATAAATATTTATCTCTGCCGATAAAGGGGACAATTCGCCTTGAACCAACGCCATGTTTTTTTCAAGATCAAAGTGAGACAGGATGGAAAAATCGTCAAGGCCGATTCCATCGTAAACATAGCTTTTTTCAACTTTATAGCCAAAGTTTTCCGAGCATAACCACTTAGCAGACATGTTAATTGCACCAGCACTTGCCCCCATCACAACTGCCTTGCTTTCTTTAATCGAATCTGATAATTCATATTCCATCAAAAAATCATTTTGTATAATCGTATTCCCACCCAACAAGAAAATGACGGAAGCATCTTGAATTATTTTATGGGCATCTTCCTTCTGTACGCGATAATTGATTAAATGATATTCATCAAAAATAATGCCAGCCTGATTAAGCCACGAGCGTTCAGTAGCACCACTCTCTTCATAAATCGATGGATTCGAGCTAATCATAGCAAGCGATTTTCTATCCTTAATATCTTCCTGTAACACCATGCCCAGATTCTCTGGGAAAAAATTGTTAAACCACCCTAAATAATAGTGAATTTTCATAAGCACCCCCGTAGCTAAGTGTAAGTAACATCCTCTTTATTTTAACATAAATATCCAATAATTTTATTCAATTAAATGATCCTAAAACGGAAAAACGCGATCTTCTTTTTGAAGAATCGCGCCCGATTGTTTAAGATTATTATTCAAAAATCGTTAATTATACATCCTTTAAATCAACATTTATGTTATACTTTTCCATATTGTAAAGGGGGTATTAGTCCAATGGTAAACAAATAATCTGAGAAAATCTTAACTTATTTTATTAAATATAGGATAAACATGTAGATTTTCTCTTTCGATTTACAACAACCTAGAAAAGAGGAAAATAAAACATGTTAAATAAATTCAGTGATTCTATATATTATATGCCTAATCAAGATGAAAACGACCGCCCTACTCTAGGAATGGTTTGTGGAGAACAATATAGTCTACTTATAGACTGTGGTAACTCTACGCAGCATGCAAAGGATTTTTTAAATGAAATTAAGAAACTAAATGTGCCCCCAATTAAATATGTGGTCATTACCCACGCACATTGGGATCATTTCCTTGGCATGAATGAATTTGATGCAACGATTATCGTGAACAGCCAAACAAACGAATTATTAAAAGTATGGCAAGGTTACACATTTGATGACAGTTCACTACAATCATATGCACAATCTAACGTGATGAGCGATAAATGTATCGAGATTATTGAAACAGAAATTCCAAATAGAGATCACTTTAAATTAAACTCTCCACACATCATCTTTGAAAAAACATTAACGCTTGATTTAGGAAATAAATTATGTGTACTTGAAAAAATTAACAGTACACATTCTAATGATGCTACAATCATTTATGTGCCTGATGAGAAAGTCATTTTTTTAGGAGATTGTGTATATGGAACAACGAAAGATTCTTTATTCCATTATAAGCAATCATTATTAATTCCGATGATTGAAGACGTTCAAAAATATCATGCGGAATCGTTCCTTCTTGGCCATGAATCTATTTGTGATTTGGAAGAAATGATGACTTTTTGGAAAGATTTAAGAGCAGCAAGTAAAGCGGTTAATTCTTCTTCGTTAGATAAGGCATTAGAGTCCTTCAAGCTAGAAAATAACAGAACGCCAAATGATGATGAGTTATTTTTTATTAAGGCTTTTGTAAATGACTACATTATTCAATCACTAATTTGATAAAAGAATGAATTACGTAACCAATGATCACTTTAGAAGTGACCATTGGTTACTTTCATTAAGAATATGTTATTTTCTTTATAATAAAAATTAGCGCTAATCCTTATTACAGAATTGCGCCCGATTGTTGAAGATTGTTTTTTCAATTAAATATACAGGTTTTTATTCAGATATCACAATCTTCATAACCTTGAAAAGTATTATTGTAGCGCTGTTTATATATCTGCATAAAAAGTTATATATACAACTTCAAAAATAAAACCCAAGAAATGTTGGTTTAACGATTTCTTGGGTTTCGTCTTCTTTCCAAACTTTCATTTGGGAACGATATTAGGTTTATTTATGTATTCGTAATAAACCCTTGTTGCATTAAAGTACTCTGTTAGTGAAAAAAACTTACTTAACTTCAATTACAAAGACATAACTCGAACTTCCCTTTTCCCAATTTGCAGAAACACTATAAATATAAACACCTTTTTCTTTTGGCACTACTAATACATTGTCATTTAATGGGGCATTTTCTATTTCATCGTTACTAAACCATATAGATGCGTCCAACGTATTTTCTAGTGGTTTACGATTAAATTCTATTTTAAATTCAGCTCCAGGTGATACAACAACGGGTTTAAGTCCGTGATGTTTAATAATATCTGGTGGCGAAATCTTATCAACACATTGAAATTTAATAAACCCGCCCCAGCAATAAGAACCTTGTGCTACTTCTACAGTATTATTTTCAATAGTTATGCTTGCTTTAGGTGGTTTAGGTGGTTTAAGATTAAGTACAAAATAAATCCCACCTACTAACACAACTACAGCTAATAAAGAAATTAATACCTTTTTCATACACTTCCCCCCTTGTAAAACATAGACGTGTAGAATTCTCCTAATGTTACACATATTTTTATTTGTAGGGTAATTCAACTAAATTATGTTATTTAATTACAATAATCTTCCCAAAGCCATGTTTGGTAACATTGCACAAAAACTGTTATTCCACAATCTTGCCCTATAACGGAAAAAAGAGATTTTCTTATTGAAGAATAGCGCCCAATTGTGGAATAACATTATGCGTCAAACCATTTGGAATTAAAATATACAGATTTGGAGTGTTATCGACAAAATCTAAAAACATCAGTTTTATAACACTTTACTAAAACCTGTACTTTTCCCTACGTATCCTAGATTTTTATAAAAGTTATGTGCAACAATCCTTTCTTCCCTATTCCCACTATTCAATGTAATTAAGGTACATTGATTTTTTTTTGCCCAATCTTCAACTGTTAGCATTAGATCTTGTACAATATTTTTCCTACGATAGTCTTCGTGAACGACTAATACTAAAACTCTTACATACGGATCATCAAATTCATATGCAGCTTGTTTACACATTCCAACAAACCCAACTAGTTTGTCATTTATTTCAGCGACGAATGTTTGATAATCAGGCAATTTTAAAATTTTTTTAAATCTTTCTTGGATCTTTAAATTGGTAGATGGATAACCTAAATGGTTCATTAAATTCTCTAACTTAGTAACATCATCTAATATCATTGGGCATATATTCATAATTATCTCCCTTCAATACTTATAAATTAATTTAATTATAAGTTTAAAAAGCTGTGTTGAGAATTATTAAAAAAGTTATTCAATAATATGGCCCTATAATTGAATACAGCTTATTCAAGAAAAGCGCCCGATTGTGGAATAAGGGATCGTCATATTCGTGTGGTATACTACCTTACATAAAAAGAAGCACCAAATACGATTTTGAGTACGGGACTAGATAATTATGTTACCAAACGTCGCTTTGGGAACGATTTTAAAAGGAATTTACAATTTTAATTCGAATAGTTCTATAACTAATTAAAAGTTGGTGAGTTATGAGAAAAATATTAATAACAATCGGATTATTCATAGTTTTAGCAGGAGCATTTGTATTTTACAACAAGCTTTATTACCCTTCATTACCAATAGAAACTCTAAGCAAAAAAGAAGTGATTGAAAAACTAAATCATTCTGATGAAAAAATAATTAAATTAACGAGTGAGAACGGAAAAGAATGGTACATAGTGAACGAACGAAATCAATCTGTTGTTGATGAATTAATCATAGACTTGTTAAATCAAAAAGATTGGGTTTTCAAAGAAAAAGAAGGAAGTGGGCTCTTTTTTGTTAAACAAAGCGAGGACTTGATTGTTACAACACAAAAGTGGACTGGCGACTATTCATTAGTTGATATTCCAGTAAAATTTGATGAATAAAATATACATTTTCATATAAGATAACGTTCCCAAATGATACTTTGGTAACCAATCCCCCCATTTAATTGAATGGGAATTTTCCCTCTTTGAATGGTAAGTCCACAAATTGGAAATTTTATGCTATATAATTTATCGTAGTTAGTAATATAACTAATAAATAACTCTAGAAATTTGGTTAGTTTACGGAAAAAAATAACAGGAGGTAATCAAATGGATGCTTTGATGTTAGAGGGATGGACTCCTATATTGCTTTTCGGAATTGTGTTTGCAATTGGGATGTTTATTATATCCCGTAAAGTTTCAAGAAAAGTTTTACTTTTAACCGCCACTGTATTAAGTCTAATTTGTATCGGATTAATTATTTTTAGCAGGAATGTAGTTGGTGGTTCGATGGTATCGGATTGGCTTTCTTAACGGTTACTATTTTTGTAGGAGTATGGATAGGTACTTTTATCGGAGCTATTTCAAAGAGATAAAATAAATAAATTGATACGAAAAAGCATTAATGTATTCTTATTTCTATTTGGGCGAACGAAGATAATAAAGTCAGGCAATATCAAGTAATTCCTAATACAGAACCTCTGGATATCCCTGTAAGTAATTAAATTATTTCTCTATTCATTTCCATACAAAATAACGTTCCCAAACGCAAGTTGAACTGCACCCCATTTGTTAGACACATCTAACAAGGAGGTGCGGTTTTTTCTATGGCTAAAATGAATCCAGAAGATAAATTAGCAGCGGTTCAACGATATGTAAATGGAAAAGAAAGTTCAAGGAAAGTAGCGGCAGATATAGGGGTATCCCATCGTTACCTATTAACCTGGGTGAAACAATATGAACATAACGGTGTAGAGGCCTTTGTAAAACGATATACAAATTACACGAAGCAGTTTAAACTAAACGTACTTAACTACATGACTGAACACGGTACGTCCTTATACGAAACCGCTGCTATTTTTAAAATAGCGGCTGCTTCAACGATACGAAATTGGAAAAAACAATTCGAAGCACAAGGAAAGGATGCCCTTCAGCCAAAGAAAAAGGGGCGTCTATCCATGAAAAAAGAAACGGCTAAACAATCTAAGAAAACACCAGTAGAAGGCTCTACTCAAGCACTTCAAGCTCGCATTAAACAGCTTGAAATGGAAAACGAGTATTTAAAAAAGTTGAATGTCTTAGTTCAAGCCAAAGAAAAATCACCACGAAAGACAAAGTAAAAGTCATTTGTGAATTAAGGCATAAATATTCAGTGAAAGCACTTGTGGCATTCGCAGAAATTAAACGCAGTACGTACTATGATATAGTGAAGAAGATGAATCAACCCGATCCGAACGCTGAGTTAAAGGTCGAAATTCAAGCGATTTACGATGAACATGAAGGCCGTTATGGTTATCGTCGTATTCGTGATGAGTTAGCGAATCGTGGGCAAAAAGTGAATCATAAGAAGGTTCAACGCATCATGAAAGAGCTAGGTTTAAAGTGCTTAGTACGCATGAAAAAATATAAATCGTATAAAGGCACAGTCGGTAAAATTGCGCCAAATATTTTAGCTCGTAATTTTACCGCAGAGGCTCCAAATGAAAAATGGGTAACCGATATTACAGAGTTTAAATTATTCGGAGAAAAGCTTTATTTATCGCCTGTTTTAGATCTATTTAATGGTGAAATTATTACGTATACGATTGGCTCAAGACCCACGTATTCATTGGTTTCTGACATGTTAGAAAAGGCGTTAGAACGCTTAACAGAAGACCACCAGCTATTAATGCATTCGGATCAAGGCTGGCATTATCAAATGAAACAATATCGCCACAGTCTTGAAACAAGAGGCGTTGCGCAAAGTATGTCCCGTAAAGGTAACTGTTACGATAACTCCGTGATGGAGAATTTCTTTGGCATCATGAAATCTGAATTCCTCTATTTAAAGGAATTTGAAAATATCGAGCAATTCAAAAGAGAACTAGAAAAATATATCAACTACTACAATACAAAACGGATTAAGGCAAAATTAAAAGGCATGAGCCCGATACAATGATATGCTCCCCATTAGGTAGACAGATTAAAAAATAAAATCTGTTTATCAAATGGGGAGTTTTTTCATGTCAAAAAAATCGTTTTCACCAGATATAAAATTATTAGCACTTCAATATTTAGAAGAAGGCTATACACTCCAAAAAGTATGTACAATGTTTTCAGTCAATATGAGAACCCTACAAGTTTGGCGCGCTATTTATAAATATGGTGGAGTAGAAGCGCTCATACGTCCTGTAAAAAATAAGATATATTCAGAAGAATTGAAACAACGTGCTATTAAAGATTATTTATCAGGAAACTACTCCCAGTTCGATATCCTAGCTAAATATGGGATTAGTAGTTTATCAGTTTTCAATACTTGGTTAAAATTCTATACTAGTCATAGTAATTTAAATGATACGGGTAAAGGAATGATCCAAACTATGACTAAAGGGAGAAAAACAACAGTAGAAGAACGTATTGAAATTGTAAAAGCCTGCCTAGCGTACGACAAAAATTATCAAGAAACAGCAGCACAATATGAGGTATCCTACCAACAAGTCTACCTATGGGTACGTAAATTTGAACAAAATGGTGAAGAAGCACTTCAAGATCAACGAGGTCGCACAAAACCAGTACAAGAAAGAACACCAGAGGATGAATTACGCTTAAAAATTCAAGAGATGGAACGTGAAAATCAAAGATTACGTGCAGAAAATTTACTTTTAAAAAAGTTAGAGGAAATCGAAAGGAGGCGTCGTTAAGTAGAATTCGTATTCAAAACCGTTATATAGCAATACAAGAGCTAGCTAAAAATGAAAAAATATCAATCGTTTTATTATGTAAAATCGCCAAGGTATCCCGAGCAGCTTACTACAAATGGTTAAATCGTCAACCAACTGCGCAGGAACTGGAAAACAAACAGCTGGTGAAGTCTATCCAACATTTATATACACAAGTAGATGGCATATACGGCTATCGTCGCATTACGATGACGATTAACCGCAAACGCAAAACCGAAGGTTTAAAGAAAGTGAATAAGAAACGAATTTATCGCCTGATGCAAATTTGCGGTTTGGAGGCGGTTATTCGACGTCGCCGGAAAAAGTACCCTAAAGTAAAGCCGGATTACTTGGCTGAAAATGTATTAGCACGTGAATTCACTGCAGAAAAACCGAATCAGAAGTGGTGTACAGACGTCACAGAGTTTAAATATGGTAGTGGGAAAAAGGCTTATTTAAGTGCGATTATTGACCTCTATGATAAGTCCATTGTGAGTTACGTATTGGGACATTCGAATAATAATGACCTAGTTTTTAAGACAGTAAGACCCGCTATACGAACATTAAAAGAGAAGGAATTCCCTCTTTTACATAGCGATCGTGGTTATCAATATACATCGAAAGAATTTAAGCAGATCATGGATCAATCAGAAATGATTCACAGTATGTCTAGAGTAGGCCGTTGCATCGATAACGGTCCGATTGAAGCATTTTGGGGAACCTTAAAAGTAGAGAAGTATTATTTATATAAGTTCGAGTCGTTTGAAGCATTAAAGCAGGCCATTGATACGTACATCAAGTTCTATAACAATGAACGTTACCAAGAAACATTAAACGGCTTGAGCCCTCTAGAATACAGAGCTCAAGCCGCGTAAGTCATTTTTAATATTTCCGCTGTCTACTTGACAGGGAGCAGTTCACAATATCGAACTCATGCCCAAATGGTTGCCTGAAATTACCGTGTCTAACTTTTAGGGGGTACTTCAAGTTTGGGAATGAACATAAAAGGCAGAAACGTTGATGTAAGAGCGTTTCTGCCTTTTCCAATGGAACATTGTTTATACGTGATTTTATGCAAGCCAATGAAATGTTACTAAAGAAGCTTTTATACTTGCTGGGTATTATCTTTAAATTGCATAAAAACGTATAGCCATTCTTTTATCTGTATAAATCTGCATCTTCTTTAAGACTCTCCAAAGAAAAAATGTTGCTCCACAATATGGCCCGATTGTTGAACAAGGCTAAACATTTATATCAACTCCTCTAAAATGTCAGTTCAGACATTACCTGAATAGGAAACTATTTTATCGCTTACACGACATATATTTTATTGGTCTATATTCGCCATTTTACTTGAGCTGCTTTATTTGAATCTAGGCTTCATAAAACATGGATTGTGGTGGACCATAGAATTCTCATATGTCGAGGATTGAATTTTATTTATTATTTTCTACATCCATCATAAGCGGGCTTCAAATCATTCAATAATTAATGGGCATTAGTTTTGAATTAGGAGGAGTGTGAAGCAAACAATTCGGCAAGACGTTCTTGATATAACGCAGAAATATAGATATACAAAAATAGAGTATTGGCTTAGTGAAAACTTATATACCTTGAGTTGGTGGATTCTTTTAGTTACATCTATAGTTTTATTTATTATATGGATCCATTATTTTAGATAAAAAAAGAATGTTCGAGATTATGACATACGGATTTTTTGTAGGGACAGTAGTAATATATGCAGACGTGTTCGGTGTTTGGTTTGGGTTATGGCATTACCCCATTACAATAACATCTATACATTTACCTATTGAAATACACAGACTGCAAATGCCTATAAAACCATTCGGTATATTGCATCTAAAACAAATTTGTTGGCATTAAATGAAGCTATCGAATCATCTGCCCCAAGGAGTGGTGTCGACATTTGCGATAAAAAAATTGGCAAGGCTAAAGCCATGTATTGCTTATTCGTCAGAGATGCATTTAAAGTGCTTTTATATGTAGAACTTTGTAAACTCATTACTTCCCCTTCAAACAATAAAAATGTCACAGCATTTTAATATGTTGTGACATTGACATTATGGATTCGTTAATTTTCGATATTTAGGTAATCTTTTCTCTGTTTTCTATTATGCCATGTTTTGGAAGTGTTCGAAAACGTGGGTGTTCTGCAAGAATGGAGTCTCTTAATTGTTTAACTATAGGGTTTTTGGAAGAGAAAAATTGGTCTTTTGAATTGTAAAGTTCAATTAATTCTCCTTTTTCAAGTACGCCAATATGATCAGAAATTGAAAAAGCAGCTTTAATATCATGTGTAATAAAAAGATAAGATAAGCCAAAATCATTCTTTAATTCTTTTAATAATTGTAATATTAGGCTTTGTGTAACCATATCTAAACTACTTACTGATTCATCAAGGACGATTAACTTCGGTTTTAGTGCAATTGCTCTAGCAATATTTATCCTTTGCAATTGCCCACCACTAAATTGATATGGATATTTTTTTGAATCCTTTTCATCTAAGCCTACTCTTTCTAATAGTTCAATAACCCGTCTTCTTTGTTCGTCTAAAGTTAGTTTTTCATAGTTCTCTAACGGCTCGCTTATAATACGTTCGGCTGTCATTCGGGGATTAACAGCTGAATATGAGTCTTGAAATACAACTTGGAGGTCGCGACGTATTTTTTTTTGGGTAGCTTTATCCGCATTATAAATATCGTGTCCTTTAAACAAAACCTGACCTTGCTGTGGACGTTGAATCCCGAGAATTACTTTCCCTAAGGTACTTTTACCTGCACCACTTGAACCAATTAAGCCTAAACATGTTCCTTCTTCTATAGCAAAGGAAATATCATTAAGAACTTTATTTGTTTGATCCTTCCCTTTAAAAAGCTTTCTTGAATTAAAACTAAAATTTACTTGTTTTACTTGTAATAAGCTCAATGATTTCACCCCTGGTAAATTCAATCTATCTGTCACAACATATATGTATAAGGTTGTTTTTGAGAATATAAGGTCGGTCTTGTCCTTAACAGCTTCTTAGTGTATTCATGTTGTGGAGTCTCAAATAATTCTAACACATTTGCTGTTTCTACTATTCTCCCATGTTGCATTACAATTACATCATCAGCCATCTCTGAAATAACTCCAAGATCATGAGAAATGAGTAATATAGAGGTTCCATATTCAGTACGAATCTTGTCTAAAAGACGTAGTACTAATAATTGGCTATGAAGATCAAGTGCTGTAGTTGGCTCATCTGCAATAATAACGGAGGGCTGTAAGCATGCTGCCATGGCAATCATCACTCGTTGAAGCATACCTCCACTTAATTGAAAAGAGTAGCTCTTTAATAAATTATTGGGTTTTGGTAAATTTACACTTTCCATCATATCAATTGCAAGCTCCTTTGCTTGCTTTTTATTTAATGAAGTATGGGATCTAATCGTTTCAATAAATTGATGGCCAATCGTGAAAACGGGAGTAAAAGCATTCATCGGATTTTGCATAATATAAGCAATATCCTTTCCTCGAATTTTCCGCATTTCTTTATTTTCTAGACCATTCAATTCCCTACCTTTTAATGTAATGCTCCCTCTAATATCCATATGCTTCTTATCGTGTAGCTGAAGGATAGACATACTTGTAATGGTTTTACCACTACCGCTTTCCCCTACCAGACCTAGAATCTCCCCTTTTTTTATTCCAAAGTTAATGTCCTGAACAAGTGTGGAAAAACCTTCGTCGGTTGATACTTGTACATGTAAGTCTTTTACATTTAAAATGTCTCGATTATTAGCTTCCATTCTCATCAATCCTTTTCATTAGCGGCGTTTAACCCCAAAACGTTCTGATAGTGATTCACCTAATAAATTAAAGATAACAACAACTAGCATAATCATTAAGCCAGGATAAATCATTAATTCTGGATTTGTTCTAATAAATGACTTCCCCTCAAGTATCATTGCCCCCCATTCAGGTATAGGAGGTTGTACACCTAAGCCTAAAAAAGACATGGATGATAAATTCATAATCGACCAACCCATTTCTAATGTTCCCATTACCGCTAGTGATGGAAGAACATTCGGAATAATATGTTTCTTCATGATGGTCCATGTAGAAGAGCCACTGATTTTAGCTGCTGTAATATAGTTCTGTTCTTTTAGACTTAGGACCATTCCTCGAATTACCCTTGCGTAATAAACCCATTGTACGAGAATTAATCCTAGAATCACTTGTTTAAGACCAGCCCCCCAAATACCAACAAAACCGAGAACAAATAAAAGGCTTGGGATTGCCATCAGACCATCACCGAATCTCATCAATAATTGATCTACCCAACCACCTTTATACCCAGCAATGACACCAATAATCAACCCAATACTTAAGGCTGATATAAAAATTAGCATGGCAAACCCTAGTGAGATACGAGCACCATATAGGATACGAGAAAACATACATCGACCTAAATGATCTGTTCCAAATGGGTAATCCATAGAAGGAGGCTGTAACTTATGAGCCAAATTGATAGCTATAGGGTCATTAGGTGCAATCCACGGTGCAAAGATTGTGATTAAAAACAACACGCACAACGTTAGAGAACAAATGACAATCACTTTTTGACTTTTTAATTTATCACGAAACTTTACAATCATTTATACTGCCTTCCTTTTCTAGAAATACGTGGGTCTATATACATTTGGATAAGGTCTACAATTAAGTTACTTATAAGAAATAAACCAGCTGCTAATAATACATAGCCTTGTATTACAGGAATATCACGGTTAAAAATAGCCTCAATAAAATACCGTCCAAACCCTGGCCATGAGAAAACTGCCTCTACAATTATAGCTCCAGTCATTAAGTTTCCTAAATTCATCCCAAGTCCAGTAATCATAGGAGAAATGGCAATTCTTAAAACATGTTTGCCCATTATGACTTTTTCTTGTAGCCCTCTCGTCCGTGCGAAAAGCACATAAGACTCTTGTAAATTTTCAAGAACACTTGCACGTAATAGTCGGGTATATAAGGCTATTAAAGGAAAAGCCAACGTGACTGAAGGTAAAATTAAATGTTTCCAAGTGCCCGTGCCTTCTACTGGGAAAAGATCCAATTTTACAGAAAAGAAAAAAATCATTAAATATCCTAGCCAAAATGATGGGATGGATGCCCCTATAAAAGAGAGGAATCGACTAAAATGGTCAATTCCACTGTTCTTTTTTATGCCTGCTAAAAAACCAGTAGGAACACTTATTAAGATTGCAATCAAAAGACTACCTATAGTTAACTGAATAGTTGCCGGCATTCGAGAATAAATCTCTTCCCAAACAGGTTTATTCGTAACATAAGATATGCCAAAATCAAGTTGGCATATTTTACTAAGGGTGTTCACATATTGGATAAGGAGAGGCTGATCTAAGCCAAACTCATGTCTTTTTTGTTCTAACATCTCATCAGTTGCTTGGATATGTGCCGCAGCAAAGTATGCCTCAGCTGGATCCACTGGTGATAGGTTTATCATTCCAAATGTTAGTAAAGAAGCCAAAAGAAAGACTGGAACGATGGTGATTATTCGTTTCAAGACATACGTACCCATGAAAACTCTCCTGTCGCTTATTTGTTTATACTAATTCCAGTAAAAGGATGTTCATCGCGGTTTGCAGGGAATTCAAAATTAGAAACATTCTTTTGATAAACTGCTATTTTTTTAATATACGAAATAGGTACAATGGCACCCTGTTCTTGTAGCGACCCTAAAATTTCCGTGTATAGTTCTTGACGCTCTTTTTCATCAGTTGTTTGTTTAACCTTAGCAATTTGGTTCAGTAATTCCTCTTTATTAGGATAAGCTGAAATAGCTTCTCTAAATCCAAACCCTTCTGTAGCAACTATGTTTACGAAAGTATGTGGGTCATATGGAGATCCATAGTTACTAAAGAAGTTCATATCAAACTCATTCGCTTTAAATCTTTCAACTTGAGTGGTAAGCTCAACCCCAACAATATTTAATTTCACACCTAATCCTGCCCACTCAGATTGTAATATTTCAGCCATTGTTTTTTGAATGGATTCAGCAGAGTTATACATTAACTCGATTTCAAATGGCTTCCCATCTTTTTCTCGAATATTTTTACCTTTTGGCAACTTCCAGCCTGCTTCATCTAATAATGTTTTTGCTTTATCAATATTATAATCAATTGTGGTTGCATCAACATCTGATGTATAAGGGAAGTTTGTTGGTAGGATATAGTCAGCCTTCTCTTCCATACCAGATGTCACGCCCTCAACCATTGCTTGTTTATTAAATCCATAATGTAATGCTTGACGAACACGTAAATCTGAAAACTGTTCTTTATTCGTGTTCATAACTAGCTGTCTAGTAGCTACTGGTTCAGAAATGCTAGTTTCATAGGAACCTGTGGATTCTAATTGCTTAAAAGAATCTATACTGATAACACCCTCACCATAAATAAGGTCTAAGTCACCTTTTTCGAAAGCAAGTACCCGTGTATCAGCATCAGGAATAACTTTAACTTTAATTTTCTCTACACTTGGAAGTTCTCCCCAATAATTTTCGTTGCGTTTGAAAATAGCAAATTCATCTACTTTATACTCTTCTAATATCCATGGGCCTGTCCCAACTGGCTTTTCTACACCTTTTGAAGTGTCGCCGTCTTGAGGGAAACCAGCTTCCCCTAGGAATCGTACCGGGCGTACAACTGCCAACTCCTGAATCGTAGGGTAATATGCTTCAGTTAATGTTAATTTAAATGTATACTCATCGATAACCTCGGTTTTTGCTATCTTCGAAATAAATCCTAACCAACTGTGTAAATCTACATTTGTTAATATTGCATCAAAGTTCTTCTTCACAATCTCTGCATTAAAACTTGAGCCATCAGTAAATTTTACACCCTGACGTAAGTGGAACAAATATTCCTTTCCATCTTCAGAAATCTCCCATGACTCTGCTAAATACGGTTTTAGCTCTCCCCCTTCTTGGTAGCTAACTAAAGGTTCATATACCATGGATTGAGCAAATAATTGTGACGGATTATAGATATGCGGATTCATTTCACCTATATCCCTTGGCCAAGCAAAAGTAATCATATTGTCACTGTCAGAAGTAGATTCAGATTTTTCATTTTCTACGGATTCACTTGAACATCCAAGTAAAGCTATGGTTAAAATAAGAACCATTACAGACATAAGTATAAATCGATTTTTACTTTTTGGGTTTATCATAAAAAGTTGTTCCTCCAAATTTGATAATGATAATTCTTATCAATAGTAGGGTGTGAACATCTGATTGTCAATACAATTTCAATACATTTAAGCGATTAATGTAGGAAATGTTTGGTGTTGCTAACAACAATCAATTATAATCGTTTAACTATAAAACAACTAAATTCTATATATTTCACTTATTGGGAATGCCTCTTAAATTAGGAAGAACATAGGAATGCTAAGGGATCTTCTCGTAGGTTTTTGTTATTCTACTTAAACAACCTGCCGTTACATTAAGTACAAAATTTCAAAACCATTTTTAAAGTTTTAGCCTAGATATCTAGGTGTTGTTCAACAATATGGCCCTTTCATGAATAAAGACGCATTTCTTATTAAAGAAACGCGCCCAATTGTTGAAGAACGAATATCATTATAGTTTATATATATACAAGGTAATGAACAACAATATTCCCAAACGATGCTTTAGCGACATTTTTCATATTGTGGTTTTTTAATCTTCTTTTAAAATATAATTAAACAAGAGGAGGATGATTATGGAAATAAAAATTGACGACTTAACAGAAACTCGTACAATAGGACTTATTGAATTACACCTAGCTGGTATGGCAGAAAATTCTCCCCCTGAAAGTAGACACGCATTAAATATTGAAGGACTCAAACAACCTAAAATTACTTTTTATAGTGCATGGGAAAATAATGACATTATGGGATGTGGAGCGTTAAAAGAATTAACATCAAAGCATGGGGAAGTAAAATCTATGCGAACAGCAGAGAAACATTTGAGAAAAGGTGTGGCTGGAGCGATATTACAACATATTATTAACGAAGCTAAAAAACATGGTTACACGAAATTGAGTCTAGAAACAGGCTCAATGGATGCATTTAAGCCGGCACATCGTCTATACGAACGTTTCGGGTTTAGATATTGTGAACCTTTCGATAATTATTTAGAAGACCCCAACAGTGTATTTATGACGATTAATTTATAAATAATGAATTAAGAAAAGATTGTATGGACATTCAAAGTTAGCTCTAAATAACATTTCCAAATAAAAGTTTGGAGTCAAAAGATAAATCGGTAAACGTTGTTGTAGCAGCGTTTACCGATTTTTTATTGAACATTGTTTATACTAGATTTTATGCAAGTCAATGAAACGTACTAAAGCAGCTTTTATACTTTCTGGGCATGATCTTAATTTGCATAAAACTTGTATAGCCATTCTATTACCGGTATAAATCTGCATCTTCTCTAACACTCCCCCAAGAAAAAATGTTACTCAACAATATGGCCCGATTGCTGAATAAGTAAAACTCTGCATTTCATTCCATACAGGTTTTTTTATCAAACTTTATTATTAATGTTCGTATTTAATTATAAATTATCGTTCTTCTTTAAAAGACAACACTTATATCTTCGGTATTCAATTTGCTTATTGTTGTTCTTTCTAGCTAATATAAAAAAACAAAACAGTCATCAATAATAACTGTTGCGTATTTTAAAATGTAAATCTGATAAACTTTTATTCATAAAGAAAAAACTTCTGGTATGATTTCACCTATTACAAAATATTTATTTGTTATTTCATGTTCACACCCATCTTCTTCTTCAAGTAAAATTTCTTCAATACTTACTACACTTACATTTTGAGGGTAATTGATATTCAGAGTTTTTTTAAAATCATGCTCTGGAACAACAACTTTCCAACGCTGCCACAATGAATTTCTAAAATAAAAATCTCGATAACTTTCTAGATTTTTATGAATAATAATTTGAGTATTTCTAAATTCATCAGGTTTAGTTATTAATGTAATTAATGTAACAGTATATTCAGAAGGTTTTTTGAATTAAATAATTTGTATTTTCAATTAGCTCTTGTAAAATTAGACTACGTACCTTATGTGAGTAATCTAATAATTCACTAGAAGCAGGCACATAATAATTGAAATAAGAGTCATAATAAAATTCACTTGGAAAATTCATGGTGTTTTTTTGGATTTCCAAGATTACGTTCCGAATTTTTCTTTTTAAGCCTCGTTGCTTCTTCATACAGTTTTATTCCACCTTCAAAATTATTTACAAGAAAACTTGTTCTTACAAGTCAATAGTACGACCTTTTACAGCCGGCTTATACATTTCTCCATCAAAAGGATCCATACCACCTTAGTGTTTACCTTTACTATCATATACTTCTATATCTTGGTGAGTATGATTCCATTCATAGTAGCGTTTTTTATTTCCTGATGCATTATTTGTTTTAATGCCTCCTTATTGAAGAAACGCGACCGATTGTTGTATAAGAGGTGGCACCAGATTTATGTATATACAACGTTAAACATAAAAGTTTTCTCAAATATGATTTTGGGAAGCTTTATTTGGAGGTGTGGCAATTACCACTAGTATGAATGTTGGGCATAACTAATGGTAACTTGAGTACCTTTTTTGTTAGATTTGATTGTACTCTGAAGTTCAAGAATTCGGCAAATATCTTCGATGATTCGTAGGCCAGTACCCTTTTCCTCCACATTAAACCCAATACCATTATCCTTAAAGATAATTGAGTTTTTTTGCAAAGTAATTTCCAATGTATCGCACGCTGCATGACGCAATATATTTTGGAAGATATTATCAAATAATCGGTGCAACCAAATTTCATTACTTCTCCAATGGAATTCAGTTGAAGAATCGTTTGACACAATAGTTATTTGGTTGACTTTATATAAAAAATTCCACTTTGATATGATTGTATTTATAAGTCTTGAAACATTTACTTTTCCCATAATTACATATGAATTATCAACACGAGATAAGCGCTCAAAATCATATTCATTGGATAGCTTTGAAATATAGTTTATTTGTTCGTTTAGTGAATTGAAAATATCCTGATGTTGTGAAAAATCATTTTCTATTGTGTAAAGTTGTAAGCGCATAGCTGTTAAGGGCGTATTAATATCATGGCGCAACTGAGTTAAAAGTTCTTGTTTCATTCGCTCTTGTTGCTTTATTTCAATTTCCTTCGAAATCGTCCGGTCAATGAGAAGGTTTACGGCCTTGGTTAAATCCCCTAATTCATCATTTTTAGAGTATGGAATCTTTAGAAGTCTCTTCTTGTCGTCACTCGCCAACTCCATAATGGTTTGGTTTAATTCATTGATTCGTTTAATCAATGAATTAATCGATTTTGAGAATAAAATAGCCAAAATAAAGAAACAGACGATAAATAATCCTAGCATAACCGGATAGGCTTTGGACTCAAAAAAGCGGGTTTCTGTATCAGTTGAAAAATGATTGTAAATTACGGTTACAATTACATTAATCACTACTACAGAAAGAGGAACACTAAATATTACTGACAATAGGAATAATTGATATTTCTTTTTTAGTTTCATTGTTTAACACGGGTATTCATACGATACCCTTCTCCATATACATTTTGAATAATCATACCATCTGTATCATCGATCTTGTTGCGTATCTTTTGGATATACACATTAACTAAATTGGGATTACGATCCTCTAGCTGCCAAAGGTATTCCATGAATTGTTCTTTAGATAAAATAAAATTTGCATTATCATAGAGGTAAAAGAATATTTTCTTTTCAATGGCTGTAAATTCGACTTCTTTATTATTTTGATTATTAACGACACGCATATGAGTAACATCAATTGATAAATGCTGTATTTGTTTGTAAATTCCATAAAAAGTAACTAGTTTATTTTTTATTCGTATTAATAATTCCCTCGGATCAAATGGCTTCACCATGTAATCTTCTCCGATTTCAAGCCCTCTTAATTTACTATCAATGTCACTTCTAGCAGTTAAAAATATTACAGGAATATTAAGCCCTAACTGATTAATTCGCGTTGAAATCTGATATCCGTCCTCGCCTGGTAGCATAATATCCATAATAACAATATCCACTTGCTTAATAACTGTATATACGGAAGCGCCACTTTCTAGCCAAATCACTTTATAGCCTTCTTTTTGAAGTATATTCTCCAATAAACTTCCAATCATTTTATCATCTTCTACAAGTAAAATTGTAAACAACGTTTTAGTTCCTTCCTAATTAATTTCCGACAATCTCTTGCATGAATTTTTGAGTTTCTTCGTAGATTTTAGTGGGGTGATACAAGTAAATGCTATGCTTGCTTTTTATTTGAATTACACTTGAAGCATCTAACTGATTCGCAAAAGCCCGATAGTCTTTTAGTGATGCTTTTGCAGCTTCAGAATTTCTATCAAGGTAAGCATCAATAAATAAGATAGGGGTTGTTTTGGGAACAGGTAATGCTGTAGACTTTTTGCTGTTATCTACAGAATTTAGCATTTCTTGTTTCATATCATTGTTGATTCCCTGTTTATTTGAAATCGCCTTAAATATATCTTTTTCTTTCGAAGTTAGATAATCTTTGTCTAATACGGCATCATTATAAGCTAAAACCGGAAACACTCTTTGAAATCCTAATTCACTAAATACATTTCCTGCTTTCATAAAAGTCTTCTCAACTAAATCCACGGGATGTTTTATATATTGAGATGGTAAACCAATATCTAACGCCACGATTGCTTCTATTTCATCTGGATATTTCTGCGCCCAATATATAGCTTCGATTCCTGAAATAGAGTGTGGCACTAAGATATAAGGGGGCTTATTTCCGCCTTTAATAAGTGCCTCCCTAGTTTGTTCTAATATTACATCAATATCTCGGTTGTCGTTAAATACATCACTATACCCATACCCTGCTCTTTCCACAACGGCGATTTTATCTTCTTTTGAAAACTTACGATAAAAGTTTTTTAATTCATACATAGGTGCTGCTACTGCTGATCCAGCCATAAATACAAATGTATCTGCGCCATTACCTTCAGAATAAACATTAATCTTTTTCCCGTTAAAATCGATTAGTTTGCCCTTATTATTCTCTAATAAAGCTGTCTCTTGATTCTCTTTGAACTTATGGAAGCTATATACAGAGCCGCTAAGTACAATCAATAAAATAAGAAAAACTATCAAAAACCACTTCATTATTTTTTTCATTTTCTACTTGCCCCTTTCAATTATAGATACAAGTTTAAAGTAGAAAAATATAATTCTTATAAACTTTTGAAAAAATTTTTAATGAAGCAGCTGCTGTACTAAAATTTTGTGGACTCATTAAAAAGTCACGAATGTTTTTAAATCAACATTTCGTGACTTTCCTTATGAGCTTTCTATATGCAATCCTGCAGTGCTTTCATTCGCTGAGTTTGTTCTTCACTTAGCATATAATATTGTATATATTACCGCTAAAAACTGTATTTTTATGAATATTTTTATGACACTACTAAAAATAAGTTATTCAATAATATGGCCATATAATGTAAAAACGCCTTCTTATTGAAGAATCGCGCCGGTGTGTTGAAGATTATTTTTAACTAATGCACATTTAATTAAAGTATTAGTGCAAAAAGGAATAATACAATATTTAAAGAAAAATCTAAGAAATGTAGAATGTATTTAACAAAAGCACTAGCCTCACATCTAATTTGGTGAAATTTCATTTTGTATATTTTTTACTTCGTATATAACTCCTTATACAGCCAACATTTTATTTAACTCTTCCCCTACTATCCCAAATTTCTTTAACCAAAATATTGATATTTCTATAAGTACATCATTAGAAATAGTGTTATCTTCAATCGGGGTTATTAGGAAAATTTCCCTAGGGTTCCTATAATTGCTTTTTCTAATTTCAGCTAAATGAAATTAACAAGAGGTAAACCATACCGTACACACTTAATAGATTCTTTCTTTTGCACCTTTGAATGTTGATTCCGGCAGTTCTTTACCGTATGCTTTCTTCCATAATTCGAATACGTTGTGATTCTTCGCTATACCCAATTGCGTGGTTGACTAATAGATGCCAATACTATTTTCACTTTTAAAATTCCGATAGTTAGATAAAAACACATCTAATGTAACTTTTAATAATTATTCAGAATTGTTAGAATATTATTAACTACCAAGAATACACTTAAAACTTAATTCTTTCAGGAGGGATACAAATGGAACAAAAGTTACATTTATTACCATATAAAGTGGATGAAGTGGTCGAAATGGTCGAAGTGGTGCCAAAAGGTATTGAACTTATTGCAGCACCAGAAATTTGGGAGAATTCTAAGGGGAAGGGAATCACTGTTGCGATATTGGACACAGGCTGCGACGTCACCCACCCTGATTTGAGTGAGCGTATTATTGGCGGACGGAATTTTACTCTTGATGATGATGGACAACCTGATGTATACATTGATTATAGTGGCCATGGAACCCATGTAGCTGGCACAATTGCTGCAATTCATAACGGCACGGGAGTAGTTGGTGTTGCACCTGAAGCAAGTTTATTGATTTTAAAAGTGCTTGATAAAAATGGATCAGGGCAATACGACTGGATCATAAATGGTATTAACTATGCAGTTGAACAAAAGGTGGATATCATCTCGATGAGCCTCGGAGGTTCTTTCGATGTACCTGAGTTACACCAGGCTATTCAAAATGCAATCACTAATCAAATTCTAGTAGTTTGTGCCGCTGGTAATGAGGGAGATGGACAGGGTTCTTCAAATGAATTTGCCTTTCCCGCCTGCTACAATGAAGTCATCAGCGTCGGATCCATTAACCTGCAACGCAGTTCTTCTGAATTTTCAAATTCGAATAATGAAGTCGACTTAGTAGCCCCTGGTGAAGGAATCCTTTCAACGTATTTAAACGGAACTTATGCAAAACTAAGCGGAACTTCGATGGCAACACCGCATGTATCCGGTGCACTTGCACTCATAAAAGTGAATGCCAACAGAAACTTTGAACGAAATCTGACAGAGACTGAGCTGTATGCACAATTAATAAAAAGAACCATTCCTTTAGGAAACTCGCCAAAACTCGAAGGCAACGGATTGCTGTACTTAACAACAGAGAAATACTTATCGGAGGTGTTCAACCAAGAATTATCTACAAAGGCGTTGAAAATATAATGGAAAAACTAAATTTGCTATACTGTGAATGGGAAGCGGCCAAGTCTGACTTTTTAATAAGGAAATTCGACCTTTACTATGACGAAAAGAAAGATGAGGGAGTCAGAAATCAATACTATCAGAGCATTTCATTCACGGATGCCAATCTTTTAGATAGCCTTCACACATTGCTTGAAAAAACACATACAAATCGGTTAAACTACAGCCCACACCGTTATGTGTACCCTTGGGTAGATTTGCAGGAAAACGGTTTATTAAAAAGCCTTTATTCTGGAAATAGGATGGATCCACTTTCTGTCATAGAGGAGGACATTCAGCTCCATGAAATGCAGGCAAAAGGGTTAATCAGCATCTTTTCGGATAATCTATTTAACTGTGAACATGTAGTGCCTCAATCATGGTTCGATAAAAAAGGACCGATGAGAGGAGACTTGCATCATTTATTCGCCTGCGAACCCACCTGCAATAGCAGTCGTAGCAACTACCCCTACTATGATTTCCACAATTATAACCCTGAAGGATTAATTTTAGGAATCAAAGATGGCTGCGGCAAAACTGAAGAAAGTAAATTCGAACCAGAATACGGCAAAGGAATCGTTGCTAGAGCAACACTTTATTTCCTAATTCGCTATCCAAACACCATAAAAAAAGAACTAGAGAATGTCTCTTTATTGTTAAAATGGCATCACTCTTTTCCAGTATCCATCTATGAAAAGCATCGCAACCAAGCTATCCAAGAACTTCAAGGCAATCGGAACCCATTTATTGATTTTCCAGAGATTGCAGAAAGTATCATAAAAAATTAAAAAACACTAATTTCATTATTAAAGCACAAGAGAATTATTGTTCGCTTTTTATTAAATGAGAATAATGGGATAATTACCATATGTAGTAGGTCTAGGTATTAAGGGAGATTGGTCATCTTTTATTCCAAAACTTCGTTTCAAACGGAGGTGAAGAAGATTATCCCATTACCGTTTATGAGTCTATAACGCTCATGTTAATTTCGCTACACTTATTGTAACGATTCTTGCATTGTCATTTACTTTTCCAAAGAAAGTAAACCACCCTCTATATCGCCTTATTTGATACTGACTGTTTAGTGTTCCAGCACTAAGCAGCTTTTTTATTTTACGATTAATATGACTTAAGTATGAAGCAATTCTCCTTACTTTCCACTATTTAGATACACCTGCTTAACTAAATCTAAATTAGTTTATTAGTTGTAATCATCTACATCCAAAGAATCAAGATTTATATAGTGTTCGGATGCTTCTATTAGCTAATCAGATTCTGAAGTAAAATAACTTAATATACTATCAATTGAATTGATTTCTGCAAATGGTTTTATAGTTGTCAAATTTTTTTCCATTAACGGATTGTACCAAATACCCTTGATATTAGCACATTGTATTTTATTCAATTAAATGGCCCATAAAGGAAAAAGAGCCTTTCCTTTATTCAAGGAAAGCGACCGATTGTTAAATATCGAAATATAGTATTGTCGCAAATAATTCCCGAGTTATTTTTACTTAATAGAATAATTCTTATTGTGATATATGTTTGTACTCTAAGATTTCAAGTTTAAACTCATGATTACATATTTGCTTATTTATTTTCTCACTTTCACAGGACGGAGATTTTCTTACCTTAACCAAATCCTCTTTAACATTCCCGGTAGGTTTTTTTGAAGGAATATCAATTCTTACAGTAACATCATAAGAATGATTCTCATTGTAAGTAATACCAACAATCCTTTTCCAATGCCAAATAAGGTGACTATCTCCTCCATGCTCTATGATTACTCTTTTATCGATAATTGGGAAGATAATATCCGAAACAATGTCCTCTGTTGTGACATACATCTCTTCCATTTCTGAATTAGCTTCAGGTTTTGTATTTTGCGCAAGAATAAGACCAATAAAGACAAATCCTATTAGGATCAAGTAGTGCTTAACCAGTAAGATACACCTCAGAATTCTGTTTGTATCTTATTGTTTGCATGTTTTTATTATTTATTTAAATAATTACCCTTAAATAAAAAAGAGCTTCTTATTTAAGAATTACCCTGTCTGATTTGATTATATATATAAAGGTATTTAGTTTATTCAACAATATGGCCCATTAATTGAAAAGGACCCCTTCCTTATTCAAGGAAAGAGTCCGATTGTTGAATAACGTTATTGATTTAGACAAGACAGATAGTTTAAATATATTATCCCAAAGGAATACTTTCTAATATTATCCTATCCCTGAATAGCCTTCCACTCGTTGTGCAGAACTCCCATAAGTGGAATAACTGTGTTTCCTTACGGGGAGTCGCAGATTAGAAAAGAAGCTATTTCATTCTCCTAAAACAGAAAGCCTATACCCAGTAAACAAACAGAATAACCAAAATCCTGAAAATGTTACATAAATTTAATATAAAAATTGTTTACTATCATTTATACTAAAAGTATAGTCTTTATGAGAGGTGAATCAAATGGTTATTAAAGATAATAAACCATCCGACTTAAATGAATACCTAAAGAATAATTCTGAAACTAACAGTAATGAAGAGAATGAAATGCTTGAAAATATCAAGGTTACAATAGAGAAGAATAAAGAAGTAATAGATAATAACCGTAAAATTCTTGAATCAAAGCAACAAAAAGAAGCCACTGAAGATTAATCACAGTGGTTTTTTCCTATTTTCACCAATTAACAAACATATATCCAGTTAGATTTTACACACCGATTTGATGGATTAATTATGAATTACTATAATGTACCTAAACGTACGTTTGAGAACGTTAAAAAGCTCTAAGTGCTGGATCATAACATTTAGAGCTTTTTAGCTTGAATATTTTTTAAACATATCCAACCAATCTACGATGTATTAGTGTTTTCACTAAAATATGTAAACCCACTTCTGCATCATAAGTAGCAAGGTACAAAGCTATACTGCTACTCTTTAGATCAATGTTTGCTTTACACGTTTTTGTACAAACAACACTATGACAATAACCATTGTCAATTCCGCAATTGGCATCGTTAGCCAAATCCCATTCACGCCAAGTACTTTTGGTAAGACAAACAAATAAATTAAAAATACTATATAGCTTCGCATCACAATAATGACTGTTGCTGACCATACTTTCCCAACCGATTGGAAATACGTCATGTAGACGAAACTTATCCCAATAAATAAGTAACCAATAAAGAATAGACGAATTCCTTCAACCGCTAGTTGAACAATCTCTGGATCATCCACCCCGAATAATTGAACAAGCTGCGGTGCGAGTAAATAGCCAATGACAAATAATGTGACACCTAAAATCAATGCTGTTTTTTCCGCTAAAGCAAGTGTCTCCTTCAGCTGTGCCTTCTTTTTCGATCCGTGATAATAGCTTACCATCGGTTGCATGGCCGTTTCAATGCCAAAGAACGCTAAAAACATGAAGCCGTGTAAATAGTTGATGACCGAAAAGGCTGTAACGCCTTCAGTTCCAAGTGCAGCAACAACGCTTAAGTTGTAACCAACAACTAACACAAAGGCACCCGATTCAGCTAATAAACTTGGAAAGCCAATCGCAAGAATACGTTGCCCAAGTGGCAACGACCAGTTGAAACGCCATTTATTGAGTACTACTTTTTTGTTGAAAAAGTGAGGTACGAATACGAGTACTCCGACAACTCCACCTAGAATTGTTGCAAGTGCAGCTCCGTAAACACCCATGTCTAGTACAAAAATGAATACATAATTTAGTATTACATTGACAACAGATGTTAGCCCAAGCGACACCATGCCAAGCATTGGACGACCATCATTTCGGATGAAAATGCTAAGTAGTTGCTGTAACCCGAGTACCCATCCAAGCGCAAATAATACACCTAAATAGTCCGTCGTCGGTGCAAGTGTTTCCTTGTTTGCCCCAAGCCAACCTGCCACTGTTTGTAAATTTAAGTAACCTACAATACTAATAACGCCTAAAATAGCAGTGAAAATAGCAAGCGCTAGCGTAAAGCTGCTTCTTGCTTCATCAACCTTCTCTTCACCCATTGCCATTGAAAAATTCGTTGCTCCGCCAATACCGATCCATAGACTAATCGCTAAAATAATCGTGAAAATTGGTGCCGCTAAGTTCACACCCGCTAGCCCAACTTCTCCTACACCATGCCCAACAAAAATGCCATCGAGTAGCAGGTTGACAGACATAAGTAGCATACCGAACACTGCCGGAAAGAAGAAATGGAAAAATAGCTTTTTCACCGGTTTATTCATTAAATCTTGCTGTAAAGTTTCCATACTCTATTGTCCTCTTTCTATTAGTAGACTACTTTTCCCAGCTTACATCAATACCTTCATCAAATAATGCATAATCATCTGCATTGTCTAGTTCAAGTGATTCTAAAAGATTTGCGCTATGGTATACCTTCTCTGCTCGGTCTTTACGTACCTCCTGGAATTGGGCAAAGGCTTGCACATAGTCATTGTCACGTAAAAGCTTAGCTAACACCATTGCATCCTCTAAGCCGAGTGTTGTACCCATTCCTGCGTTTGGATCTGCTGTATGCAAGGCATCTCCTATTAATACGGCACGCCCTACTGAATACTGCTGCATTAATTCAATGCGGAATAATGACTTCGCAATTAAATGATCCGTACTTTCCACTAGCTGCTGTATTGGCATTTCCCAACTTGCGAAACGCTCACCAAGCTCTTTACGAAGCTGTTTGATTGGCTTTTCATCAAACGCTTCTACTGACGGTTGCTCTGGATCCGTAGTAATAATCGACCAAGAAATGGCCTCGTCTGTCGGATGATGCTTAGCAACGAAAAAGTTAAAGTTGTCGTGAAAATACATCAGTGCTGCGTCCTGTGAAAAGTACTCCTGCAATTCCCCTAATTTTCCATTTTCCACAATGGCATACACACCTGTTTTCCCTAAATAGTGCAGCTCTTTTTCTGGGAATAGCTGCTGGCGCGTTTTCGAACGTACACCGTCTGCTCCGATTAAAATAGAGCCAATCGCTTCTGTACCGTCCTCAAATTCCACAACAACCTGCTCAACGTCCTGCGTAAACTGCTTTAATCGCTTATTAAACTGCACGTCAATCCCTTGCTTTTGTACTTCTTTATATAATACGTCAATTAAATGATAACGTGTAATGTTGACGAATACTGGCATATCCACCAGTTCACCCTCTCGCTCTTGTTCCATTTCTCCGAATACCGAGTTGTTGTCTTTATCCATCACATCGAAATCCGTTAATGTATGACTGTTGTTCATAAGCTCCTCGCCTAAACCTAGTAGCTCCATCATCGCAATGCCGCTTGGGTGCATGACGAAGTGACCGCCCACCTTGCCGTATGCCTTTGCCTGTTCATACACAACGCTTTCAATATTAGCTTTTTTCAAAAATAACGACATTGCTAACCCTGCTACGCCTCCACCAATAATGATTACTTTTTCATTCATTTCATTCGCTCCCTTCGAAAAAACAATAACACCATTCGGACGAACGGTCAATTAATTATAATTAGAATAATATTTGAAGGTCAAAACTAAAAATTAACAACCGTTCGTCCGATTAACTCGCGATATAAAATAAAATACGCTATGATAAAGAAAAAAGGTTGGAGACAAAATGAGTAGACCTACCGGAGTAAATAGCGAGGATACGAAGCAATTCATTGTTGATATTGCAACGAAATGTTTCGAGCAAAAAGGCTATAGCGCCACATCCATGGCAGATATAAAAAACGAAACGAATTTGAGTAAAGGTACAATCTATTACCATTTTAAAAATAAAGAGGAATTATATTTATATTGTATTCAACAAGTTTCAAATGGATTTCTTCATAATTGGACTATGATGTCTAAAGCGGAACATTCTGCTGAAAAGAAGCTGTATATTTGGGCAGATTTAAATAATTTAGTTGTGCAAAAACCGATTATGAACACATTACATGAATATTTTGTGGCAACAAATAAAAATAACTATGATGCTGTTATAAAATTGTACGAGCCTGAATTTCAAATTGTAAAAGATATTCTGGTAGAGGGTATTGAGAGTGGTGAATTTAAAAATGAATTGCAGGTAGATGATATTGCAGTACTTTTATTCAATTTTATGACATCGCTGGATCACATTGATTTATTCGGCTACAGCACCCCACAGGAGCAAAAAAATATTTATAGATTAGCAATCGATCTAATATTACCGGGCTTGAAAAAGTAAGTATACTTGAAATTAATAGTAATGACTTCAATTTGCATGAATTACGAAAGCATTAAAAGAAAGTATATGCTACAGTACAAATTTTACTTATTCTTAATATCGAAACTTATTGATGTTTTGTTATTTCTAAATATAAATTATTAAGCATTCACTTAATAGATGTTATTATATATGTTCATTCATAATAACGTTCCCAAATAAAAGTTTGGGGGCAATGAAAAATCGGTAAACGTTGTTGTTGTTGTAGCGTTTACCGATTTTTTATTGGAACATTGGTTATACGGGATTTTATGCAAGGCGCTGAAACGATACTAAAGCAGGTTTTATACCTGCTGGGCGTGTTTTTAATTTGCATAAAAAATTGTATATCATTTTTTTTATCGTTAAAAATCTGTATCTTTTCTAACACTCCCCAAGAAAAAATATTATTCAACAAAAGGGGCCAATCCTAATCAAGTAGAGAAAGTGCAATCACTAGGAAAACCATGGAATCTCCTGGTGCTAATGCTACTGTTAAACCCGCCACAAGCAACGTAATTTCAGAAGTAATCGCCATAGTAGTACGTCCCAATTTGTCAACAAGGATACCAGTAACCAGGGAAGGCAGATACATGGCGCCTATATGAAAACCAATAACAAGACCAACTTCCCCTACGCTATGCCCATGATGCCGCATATGAACAGGTGTCATTGTAATAATAGCTACCATTACAATTTGAGTGAGAACCATAATTGTCGCACCTACAATTATGCCTCTTCTGTTTTCAACTTGCTCAATAATAGCTTGATGTGTTTTCTCATGCTTTTCTTTGTTGGACGCTTCTATTGTTCTTGCTATTAGTAATGGATCTGGCCGCAGCAAAACGCTATTTATCATAGCAGCAACGAAACGAAAGATTTCAGAAAATATATAGCCTACAAAAATCTTAACAACCTTTCCAAATGAAAGTTTGTCTCTTTTTTGTGGTACCTAATTTATGCAGTATTTTATACAAATGGCTCTAATGGTTGATGCAGCTGTATTTACGCTTGCTTGTATGTTCTTCAACTTGTTTAAAATGGAGTATATTTCTTAACGTTGTAAATCCCCATTATTCTGACGCTCCCCTATAAAAATGTTGTTCTATTATATGGCCCGACAGTGGAATAAGAAAATAGCATTCCATACAGTTTTTTATCAAACTTTATTATAAATGATCGAACTTAATTATAAATTATTAACTTTTATATAAAGACCACAATAAAAAATACATCCATTATCTCAATAAAGATTTAATGGATGTATTTTTATATACAGATAAAAGTTTGATTATATAATTAAACTGAATTTTCTAAACATAAAGTCTAGTTTGTTTTTTTATACTATTCATCCTATATTAGTGATTGCTTAAAATGTCTGTTTGTTAAACATAAGATTTCTTTCGTCTAAAGGTCGGTTTGACTTCTGCAAACAATATCGCAAAGAAGATAAGGACACATCCAACAAGCATACGACCTGTCAAAAGTTCGTTTAAAATAAGCACAGAGAACATAGTACCGAACAATGATTCTGTCGATAAAATAATGGCAGATTTCGTTGGGTTTGCATATTGCATTCCGATATTTTGACATACATACGCAACAGCAGTACAAAATACTGCCAAGTAAACGATGATTCCCAAGCCTTCTGAAGTATAAGTCGTAGGTACTTCGCCTAGTATGATGACACTTACTACGCTGAGTACAGTCGCTGTATAAAACTGAACTATCGTCAGCGCTAAAGCATCTTCCGCTTTTACAAACACATTTGTATAAAAAATATCGAAAGCGAAGCCGACTGCACAAAGTATCGATAAGAAGTCGCCGATATTGATCGTCAGCGAATCCTGTAATGATAAAAATCCGATTCCGACAACTGCCACACCAGCTGCGATAAACTCGAACCGATCAATTCTTCTTTTATAGATGACATAAGCGATAATTGGAACAATAATGACATTAATCGCTGTCAGGAATGCATTTTTAGAAGCTGTTGTATATTCCAAGCCCATTGTCTGCAATGCAAACGCGATAAATAGGATTGCACCAAGAACTGCACCTTTCCATAATACAGACTTTGAAATAAGTTTTAATTTTTTATAGAAAATGAAACTTAAAATAATGGAAGCCAATAAAAATCTTCCCGCCATCAATTGAAATACAGTCCAATGTTCAAGACCTTTTGCCATTCCTACAAAACCGCTTCCCCACATTAAAGCGGTAATGAGCATGAGCAACTCACCTTTAAATTTTTGCATACGATTCCTTCTCTCTGTTGAAACTGCTGTTTAAAATTTATATGTATAATTTTTTATTGCTGAACAAACTATTATTACCATAAGCAATCTTCCATGAAAAAGAAAGCGAAAATTCAAAATCTATCCAAACAAGCTTATAAGTTAGAGTTTTCTGCTTGACCTATGATTGTTAAACATGTTTTTTTATTAACTTAAGAGTAGGTAAAATTTTTATAGCGTTTGTTTTGTTCGAAGGGATGATTTAATTAATTAATCATTTGTGTCGGATAATCTGTATAATTATATAGTTAGTAGTGCCTTTTCTTTTGAAAATAACGGTAAAATCCCCGCTTATTTTTTAATTCTCCAATGCTTGGACTACTATATCAATAGCTATTTACTGTATTATCGTGTAAAATAAACTTTTAGAATAATTTAGGGACGTGAACAGTTTGATTAAAATTGAAATGCCAAAACCAGATTTAGTAATTCGTCAACGCGAACAAGTGTTAAAACCAGGTGATGTGGAAATTACTCCATACTTCGGATTTATTGATTTCCATAAAATTACGCGTGATAAAGGCGGAATCTTCTTCTTCTACAATGAAAAGAACGAGCTTTTATTTGTAGGGAAAGCACGTAAAATCCGTCAGCGTATTAAAAAGCATTTTGAAGACAATGTATCTCCAATGAAAAACCACCGTGCTGAAATCCACAAAATTGAAGTATATGAAATTGAAGATCCAATGGAACGTGAAATTTACGAAACATATGCGATCAATCAATTCCAGTCAAAATACAATATCGATAAAGTATTTTTCGAACGCGCATAAACAGATGAACACCTTGCCTATACCGGCAAGGTGTTCTTTTTATTACTCTGCTTTAAAATCGAGCATTTCATTAATTTTCGATAAATCTTCCATAATGCCTTTTTTCTGGTTGGCGATGCCGTCATACCACTTGTTTAAAATGTCCTGCATGCCCTTTTCGATTTCTTTTCCTTCCGATACGAGCTGTACCATCACGTCGATTACCTTTGTACGTTCTTCATAAAACTTAACGCGTGCCGGGAAATCTTTGCCAATATTTTGCTTGAAAATATAGCCGAGTTTAATAATTCCGTTATTCATCAGCTGCTCTGAATAAAGTGTTGAGCCGACAACTGCTAGACGCTCTTTAAAATCCGGATTTTCTTTAATATAATTTTGCATCAAAAGGGCTACTTCATCTGCAAATGATTTAAGTTTATTGCGTTGCCCATCCATCAGATCTTTAGATTCCTCAAAAATATTGAGCATCAGCTCTGTATGTTCAAGCATATTTTTCACTTTAATTAACGGTTCTTCACTTGCTCCGTTCAGACGTACTTGAATTGTACGATATACATACTGGCGTTGTAAGTAAGCCGAAAGTAATATAATCCCATTGTAATGAATGCTTGCTTCGTAATGTTGTTGTGTTATCATAGTAAAATCCTCCAACCGGTATGTCTATACACTGTTAACAATACCACATATTCATTCACTTGAAAGGAAAAAATTCAAACTATTTTCACTTTTTGTATAAAAAAACTCCCGGAAAAGCTCCGGGAATTTTCTCTGCCGATTACACCGAGGCATAACCGATCAGTTTATTGAATTCGGCCCAACATGTAAGACGCGTATATTCTACTGCCTGATTGTAAGACTGATTTTTCACAATAACTTTTGTTGTACTTCCCGTCAATGTATTTAATACAGCCGGCTTATCATCTACATATACGTCAAGTTCCAAACTTTTGATGATATCGATTTTCTCATGGTCTGCCATTCCGCAGTAAAAACGCTCATCAACAACCGGGAATCCTTGTGCTTTTACCCATGCACGGGTTTTTTCACAATACCCTTTCGGACGAGACGTTATATAATAAATTTCATGTCCTTCATCCGCCAAAGCATGTAAAACTTCCTTCGCCCCTTCAAAGCTTGGACAGTCCGTAAAGTAGATTTCTTCCATCGTATCTCTCCACATTTGGTTGCCTTCTTCGTTTGTTAATCCAAATGGTGCGTGAATTTCAATAGTCGGGATTGTATCGAAAACATCTTCGCTGATCGTCTTGTTCAATTTCTTATTATATAAATGAAATGCATGTCGACGTAAATCGATTAACGTATCATCAATATCAAAACCAAATTTCATATATCTCACCTAACTTAATACGAGAAAAGCTTCATGGAACTTTTGCTCTTTTTCTATTTGTATAGCCTGAATTTTTTCGATTTGTTTTTTTCGTGCCGTTGCACAGCTAACAAAATCAAATTCCTCATTTTCCAGCAGCATTTGTGCCAGCACATGGGCATCCATTAACGAACTATTTAATCCGTAAGCGCCTGTCGGGGTCATCGTATGAACAGCATCCCCAATTAATGCGACACCTTCTTTTCCCCATTGTTCGGTCGTACTGCTGAATACATCAAGCAGCACAAAGTCTTTCCATGACTGAATGTGCTCCTGTACGACAGGTGCCAATTGAGGAAATGCTTTTATGAGCTTTTCTATAAATGGTATAAACGGCTGTTTGCGTAATTCCGGAAAGTTTCCCTTTTCGATATTCCAGCCGATTTGGACAAATCCTTTTGCCTGCGTAAATAAGGAAATTTGCATGTCGTCAACTAAGGCCATTTTAATCGAAGGAGTCCAATTTTCAGGTGCCGGTATTCTCGCCCAAAGCAAGTCATAGCCATGATCACGAATCGTTACATCCAAATCCGCTAATTTTCTCACTGTTGAATAGCGCCCATCCGCACCAATGATCAGCTGTGCTTCAATTGTAATATCAGCATCACCTTGTTTAGCACGAACAGCAGTATATTGTCCATGCTTGTTTTGAATAAGCTCTTTAACCGTCGTATTCAATAAATAGTTAAAAGTTGGATAGCCTTTTACCTGCTCGATAATCGCTTGAAGCAAATGAGCTTGCGGAACATGGATGCCTAAATGGCCTACAGCCGGATCCGGTTCAATTGTTTTAAACTTTTCACCGCTCATCCAATATTCCAATGTTTCCATACGCAGCAAACCGAGCTGTTCAATTCGTTCAAAAAGCCCGTACTGTTTTAGAATCCGCTCGCCTTCCTCATTTAAATGTTCCCCGCGGAATGCCTTCGCAAAGTCATTAGTCCGCTCTATTAAAAGAACCGACACATTATTTTTCGCCAATATATTGGCAAGCAGTGCACCGCCCGGACCACCACCTACAATGCAAACATCCACTTTTCTATTCATGTAAACCAGCCTTCTTTGGATAGGCTATTATACGCAAATCTTCCCCGATGCGAGTGACTTCGCCGAATTCAAGCTGGCTTGCCAAATCGATTGTTTCCACATCAGATCCGGTAAACGGCGTAATGGAGTTTTTCCCTCCCAATACTTTCGGAGCAACATATACCATATACTGGTCAATGAAGCAGCCTCGTAAAAATGATGCGTTCACATTGCCGCCACCTTCAACAAGCAGATGCGTAATGCCCTTTTTATATAATGCACTCAACATATCCTCTATGTTCAAGCCTGTTGAATCTTTTTCCACCCGAATAATTTCAACACCGTTACGTTCCAGTTGCTGTGCCTTTACAGCATCTGAATCAAGTGAAGTAACAATGATTGTACGAGCTTCGGTCGTATCTGCAATATGCGCATCAACCGGTGTTTTTAAAGTACTGTCCATGACTACACGAATCGGGTTACGACCTTGCCGATCATCCTTTAGACGTGTAGTCAGTTTCGGGTTGTCATTTAAAACTGTTTGAACACCTACTAATATCCCGTCCACTTCATGACGCAATTCATGGACATCCGCACGTGCTTCTTCACCTGTAATCCATTGCGAATGTCCGCTATATGTCGCGATTTTGCCGTCAAGTGTCATGGCGAATTTCGCAACTACAAACGGACGCTCTGTCAGCATATTATGAATAAAGCGTTCATTCAGCTTTTGTGCTTCCTCTTGAAGCACACCGACTTCCACTTCGATTCCCGCATCCCGTAAAAGACGAATACCGCGCCCTGCTACTTCAGGATTTGGATCTTCCGTGGCAACGACGACGCGCTTAAATCCACTTTCTTTCAACAGCTTCGCACAAGGTGGTGTTTTGCCGTAATGCGAACACGGTTCCAGTGTGACATAAATGGTCGCATCTTTTGTATGCTCGCCTGCCATGTTCACCGCATGTACTTCTGCATGGGGTTCCCCTGCTTTTCGATGAAGTCCTGTACCGACGATGACACCATCTTTTACGATAACGGCACCGACTAACGGATTTGGATTTGTATTCCCTCTGGCACTTGCCGCCATTTTAAGCGCAAGTTGCATATAGTCCTGATCAGTTTTCATTCGAAATTCTCCTTACACAGTTAGCTTTTCAACAATCCCGATATGCCCAGACTTTTCTACTTTTGTTTTCAAGTACTGTTCATTCGTTTCCGTCAGGCCGCCCCATAAAGGTATATGGCCATCCGCAAGTAATCCGTTTTCCTGCAGCGCTGCAAGCTTTTTCGGATTGTTCGTAATAAGTGTTACCGGTTTTGAACGAAGCACCTGTAGTACACGGATTGCATCATCATATGAACGGACATCATCTTCAAATCCGAGTGCATGATTGGCTTCCACTGTATCATACGCTTCTTCCTGCAATAGGTAAGCTAGTGATTTTGAGAACAGCCCAATACCGCGCCCTTCATGATCCGCTAAATAAAAGATTGCGCCACAGCCATGCTCGACAATCATCTTCATCGATTCATGCAACTGATAGCCACAGTCACAACGCTGTGAACCGAAAATATCACCTGTATGACAAATACTGTGCATACGGATCAATGCATCATCCTGGTTGGCAAAATCTCCATATACAAGTACAGAAGACTGCTGGCCAAATGCTAAATGCATTGACGATACAGATTCTACTACCTGTTCTTTCGTCTGATTTTTTTCAACAGTCGTCCATGAATACCATTGAAACGTCGCTTCTAAATTTTCTTGTCTTATAGGTAGCTTTACCGGTCCGACTACTGCAATATTTTGCAGATCATCACGACGGACAAGCTGAATTTTATCTTCTAAAATAGCCATTAATTGTTTCATCTGATCACCTTTGATTTTTATTAAGTTACTTTATGTAACCTAGTTTACAATAATAAGCTTATAACGTCAAATAAGAGATTGGTATCTAATCTAAAAACAACATCTTTCTCACAGAGAAAAATGTTGTTTTTTTGGTGAAGTAAAATATCTGTTTCTTCTATCATACAGGCCTAAAACGGTTCTGGCTATTAGAAATGATAATCTTCTATTTTTTTCATTTTTTGCGCAATAATACTTACTGCTACAAATGTAATAAGTGAAGCGATGATTGGAATTGTAACGGAATGCATGCCATAAATATTTTCCGCAAAGCGGTAGATGACAATATATAATGTCAGGCCGACAATCATCGAGCTGATTGCCCCGTATTTATTAGCCTTCTTCCAGTACAGTCCAAATACGACACTCCATAAAAAGGCTGATTCCAATCCGCCGAACGCAAACAAGTTCAGCATGATCAATAGCTCCGGTGGTTTAACAGCGAAAATAACTACCGCTATCCCGATAATGCTTGTCACCCAGAAGCTGCGGCTTTTAATTTGTGAATCGCTTGCTTTCGGATTGATATAGTTTAAATAAATATCTTTTACAACTGTTGAACTTACTAGAATCAGCAATGCATTAACCGTCGACATAATGGCTGCCATTGGAGCTGCGAGTACGATTCCTGCCAGTACCGGCGGCAGCACTTCCAATGTCAGCAACGGCATTACTTTGTCGCCAACTTCAATTCCTGGCATAACCGGACGAGCAAATACACCAATTAAATGCATGCCGAACATGATTGTCCCGATTCCGATAGTACCTATTAGAATTGCTTTATGTAAGCTTTTCGAATCTTTGTAACTCATCGCACGGACTGCAATTTGAGGCAAACCGATGACACCTAGTCCAATTAAAATCCAAAATGTTGATACATACAATGGTGTCAGATTTTGTTCTGCACCAAATGGCGTCACTAAATTCGGATTTTCTGCTACCAGTCCTTGCATGATCGTGTCAACACCACCACCGGCAATGACCGTTGCAATAAGAAGGATAACTGTACCAACAATCATTATGGATCCTTGCAATGCATCCGTTAACGCAACAGCCCGGAAACCGCCGATAATTACATATGCCAAAACGGCTACCGCAAAAATGAGCAATGCGGTTGTATAGGAAAGTCCTGTCAACGATTCAATCAGACGTGCACCACCTACCCATTGCGCAGTCATTGATGCAAAAAGGAAAATGATGATGCTGATTGCCGATAAAATAACAATCGTATGGCTATCATAGCGTTTCTTTAAAAAATCGATTAGTGTAATGGCTTCAATACGGCGTGCAACAATCGCAAATTTCTTGCCAAGCACCATTAGCACAAAATAACCTGCAGGCAGCTGCGCCATTGCTAACAGAACCCATCCAAGTCCTGTATTATAGGCAACACCCGGTCCCCCGATAAAGCTTGAGGCACTGCCATATGTCGCCATCATCGTCATCGCCAGGATGAACCCGCCCATTTCGCGTCCGCCTAAAAAATATTCCTGTAAAAAAGAATTAGATGTGCGTACTTGGCGATTTGCCCAAATACCGATGCCAAAAATGATAATTAAAAATATGAGTAATGGTATAATGACTGACCAATGTATCATTTTTGCCCGTCCTCCTCCTCAAGTGAAATGTCTTTGAAGAAAAGCTTCATCGCGAGCCAGATTGCGATAATCATGAAAATTGTTCCTGCGATACAGCTATAGAAAAACCATGCCGGGAATCCGAATACGTAATCATACTCCAGCGGGTCACCCGAACCGAGCCCATATGCAAATCCGAACCAGATTGCAAAATTGATGATAACAAGCACGACACCGATCAGTGCTTCTTTATGTGCGATTTTAAAACGCTTATCCTGCACATTAAACATCCTTTCTGTATACCATAGAATCTGCTGTAATTTCAGATTCATGAGGGAATTTTAACTCGCTCTAATGTGGACAACCATCTTTCAGAGACTTAACCTCTCTATTCTACGTTGCTAAACCGTGAAAGAAAAGACTTTATCGACGATTTGTCTAGCAAAAATCGAAAAAACGTCGCCTAAATTTATTAGACGACGCTCGTTTGGAAATTACAGTAATTCTTTGCGCAAATCTGCTGGGGATTTTGGTGATAATAAACCGTACGGAATGTCGAATACAGTTTTTGCACCTTTATCTCCTTTTGCGTGTAATTTGTATGCAGCGCGTGCATAGGCAACGAGAACACTTGATGTGAACATCGGATTTGATTCAAGCGTTAATGAAAACTCCATAATTTGCTTGTCTGACTCGCCTGATTGACCCGAACGAATAACAAATCCGCCATGTGGCATACCTTGGTGATTTTCTGTAAATTCTGCTTCTGTAATAAAGTTCACTGTTGTATCATAGTCAGCAAAATAGTTTGGCATTTCTTTAATTTCTTTTTCGATCGTTGCTGCATCTGCACCTTCAGCTAATACAACAAAGCATTCACGGGCATGTTTTTCACGTGTTGTCAGCTCAGGATTTTCACCATTTCGCACACGGTTTACCGCTTCTTTAATCGGTAAGGTATATTGCACTGCATTTTTTACACCTTTAATACGGCGTACTGCGTCTGAGTGACCTTGGCTTAAACCGTCACCCCAGAACGTATATGTATTTCCTTCAGGCAGAACTGTTTCACCTAACAGACGGTTCAATGAAAATAGCCCCGGGTCCCAGCCAACTGAAATGATCGAAACAGTGTCACTTTTTTGTGCAACAGCATCAACTGCATCAAAAAATTCCGGAATTTTTGCATGTGTATCATAACTGTCGATAGTGTTGAACCATTGTGCAAAATGCGGAACTTGTTCAGGTAAATCTTTCGCAGAACCACCACATAAAATCATGACATCAATATGTTCCTTGTAATTAGGTGCATCATCCACTAAATAAACCGGTACATTTGGTGATTGGATGGCAACTGAAGCAGGATCACGACGCGTAAATACAGCTACCAATTCCATGTCAGCATTTTGACTGATTGCTGCTTCCACGCCTCGACCTAAGTTTCCGTAACCTACAATACCAATGCGAATTTTACTCATCATTTATTCCCCCAACTTAATTATTCGACGTTTATTCTTTACACACTCATGTAAATTCAGAATTTTCGTCTAAATTATATTTCATCTTACAGTTTCATATTTATGAATACAATAATTTTTGTGATTTTCACAAGAAATGTTATCTTTCGCGCAAAGCTTGTATTATTTGCTGAAAGTGTTTTCATTTTCTATTTAGATGAATTTTTGATATACTGATAAAGTAAATAAATAGACTAATTGGGGGAGAAACATGAAGAAATTATCAGCAGTTTTATTAGCATTCACACTTGTATTTTCAAGTGTAGGGACTACGATTTTATTTGCTAATGATGCACAGTCAGTTGAAGCAAAAGGTTACAAGTCAGGTAAAAAAGGCTTCAACAGCAACAATAACAATACTAATATTCAAAAAAACAATAATGATGCAACAAACCCGACAACAACAAAACAAAATAACAATACAACGAAAAAAAATGATTCAAATACAGCTTCATCAAACAAAGGCGGCTTAATGAAAGGCTTAATGCTTGGTGGTTTAGCCGGTTTACTATTCGGTAGCTTATTTGCCGGCATGGGTATGTTAGGTAACATTTTAGGCCTGTTAATCAACGTAGCAGCAATTGCGGCGATAGTCTTCTTCCTAGTGAAGATTTACCAGTTAATCAAACGCAAAAAAGATAAAGAGGTTACTGATTCGTGGAAAAACTAACATTACTTGAACAAGATTTAATTAATGCCGTTTGTCTGTTCCATGCAAAATTCAAAAACACAGCACCTGAAGAAGTGGAAGCAGAGCTGATGTATGATGATGTTGCCGGTTATTCAGCGGAAGCTTTCTACAACGGACAACTGGAAGTTTACAACTCTGTGAACTTCATCATGGCACTTCGCCTATATATTGATGAGCAGCTTGGCCGTGATTCAATGTCAGCGCGTATTACTCTTGATATTGATGATGAAGAAGGCATGATTGCTCACGTAGAATTTTAATTCAACAATATAAGACCCGTCACTCTATAGTTTGAGAGTAGATGGGTCTTTTTTGTTATGCAGTCGGCTGTACTTCCGGTGTGTACTTCGACGTTAGAGATTTATAGCTTACGAAAAATGCAATCAGTGCCAATACAGAAGCAACGACTAAATGAATGATAAGGGTTAAGCATTTGAGGATAATAACGAAAGAAATAACCGATTTAAATCCTGAAATTGAATACGTATACGGTAAATATGCACATACAGCCTGTAAATTTTCAGGAAGCATCGGAATCGGTAAATTCGAACCTGTAATCGATAATTGTGCGACAGCCAGTACAAGTGCGATAAATCGCCCAATATTGCCTGCAACCGATACAAGGAAGAAAATAATCGACATGAAAACAATGCTGACAAAAATTCCGAATAAAATAAATTTCACCACATGATCTACCGACAGCTGTAATACGACTAATGTAAATACCATAACCAATACAGCCTGAATTGTAGCAAACAGTGCTAATTGCAGCCATTTACTGACAAACCAGCTTATTGCAGACTACACAATGATTTTTGCAAAAAAAAATAAATAAAAAAACCACTAAAATGGTTGCCCAAATTAGTGGTATAGCTGTTGACTTATTTTTCTACTGGCGCAGCTGTATCTACAATGCGGCCTTCAGTAGTAAACTTAATTTCTTTCATTGATAGTAATTGCTCTTTTAAGTTTTCCCAATCCGATAGACCTAAGTCTGTTACACGGCCTTCTCCATATGCTTTCTCAAACGTGCTGAAGCCGTCTCCGCCTTTAGCTGTGAAAGCATTTGTAGCAATTGTGTAAGTTTCGTTATCCGCTACATCTACATATGCTTTTGTTGCTTCATCATAGTATTTTAATGAAACCACACGAGAACCCGCTTCTTTAGAAGAATCGTATTCTAGTTTAGCACCTGAGATATGCAGGAATCCGCCATTCTCTTTAGGAGCATCTTTCACAGAGTGTTCAAATGCAGCTTTTAATTCAGCACCTGTAACATCCATTAATGCTAATGTATTACCAAACGGTAACACTGTAATAACTTGTCCAGTCGTAATATTGCCAGCAGGAATTGCAGAACGAATACCGCCGCCATTTTGCAATGCCATTACAACCTTTTTATCCGTATACTGTTTCGCTTTTGCAAGCATACCGTCTGTAATGATATTACCTAATACCGTTTCACTATTACGTACACTCACTGGATTATCGTCTGATGCACGAGGGCTTACTAATTCTTCTGCTAAAGTAACACCGATTTCTGCTTTAGAAATTGCGTCCACCTTCTCTTTAAATGGAGCAAGCATTTTTAAACCTTCAGCGTCATCTGCAAGTTTACCGATTTCAACTAATTGACCGTCATGTTTAACGATGACACCATTTTCGTCAAATTCAACATTTACTGTACCTAGGAAACCAGCATACTCTTTCGCTTGAACGATTAATGTTGCGTCCTTTTTCTCACCAACTGTGTTCGTATCAACTACGAATGGTTCTTTAAGCTCAGTATGTGAGTGACCTCCTACGATAATATCAATTCCAGGTACTGATTTTGCTAGAATTTGATCATTGTCATATGCAGGGTTATCGTCAAATCCGATATGTGTTAAAGCAATAATTTTATCGACACCCATATCTTCAAATGCTTTTACCGCTTTTTTCGCTTCGTCGATATAATTTTCAAATGCTACACTGCCTGGTGAAGCAATGTCTTTTGTTTCAGCTGTCGTTAAACCGAAAATCCCGACTTTTTCGCCGTTTACTTCTTTAACCATACCAGCGTAAATCTTGCCGTTTTCTGGCTCGCTTGAAACTAAATCCGAGAACATACCTGTAAACAGGCTGTCTTTTGTAAAGTCAACATTCGCCGTTAAAACCGGGAATTGTGAAGCTTTAATGAATTCTGCTAATGCTTTATGTCCTTCTGGTGAAGAACCTAAGTCAAATTCATGGTTTCCTAATGTGATCGCATCAAATTTCAATGCATTTAAAAACGGCAGATCTGCTTGTCCTTCAAATTCGTTGAAGTATAAAGTTCCGCTGAAAACGTCACCCGCATGCAATAAAAGCGCATCCGGTGTTTTTGCGCGTTGTTCATTAACCGCCGTCATTAATTTTGGAAATGCCTCAACACGTCCATGAGTATCGTTCACATGCATGATGGATAATTTATAATTGTTTGTTTCTGGTTCAGGCTGTGGCTCAGGTTGTGGTGCTGGTGCAGCTGCTGCAAGCATTGTTGCCAATACGCTAGAAAGTTCACCACGAGTAAGTTGTTTCGTAGGGTTGAATACAACTTTAGCCTCTGTTAATAAAGCCGTAGCATCAATCGGATATACCGCAGAAACGTTCGTTAAAATTTTAGCTAATTGATTATGTGTAATTTTATCCGCTGTACGGAATGTGCCGTCTTCATAACCATTTACAAATCCAGTAGCGACTAATGCCGCTATTTGACTATAATACTGGTTTGACGTTTTAATATCTTTAAAGTTAGGATTTTTTACATTAGTTGTATCAAGTTTAAGAGCACCCGCAATCATTTTCGCAGCTTGTCCGCGAGTAACCGTTGCATCTGGTTTAAAAGTACCGTCTCCAAATCCTTTTACGATACCTGCAGAGGTTAAAGCATTGATCCCTTCTGCATATGGATGGCTAACAGTTACATCCGTAAAAATTGTCTCTTCTGCCATAACACCTGTTGCTCCTACAGCAACTGCCGTAAATGCTGCTAGAGCTGTTGCCGAATACATTCTTTTTTTCTTCATCCAAAAGACCCCCCAATATTTTTAACCTACCTTTTGATAGTAACGAAATATTATAAAAATTTCTACATTTTCCGGAAAATTTTACTGTTAATTAACAAAAAATACATTCTTAAGGTCCTTTTTGTACAAAAAAAGACAAAGCCAACCGAAATTGACTTTGTCTTTCATGTTATAGAATGGAATTATTGTTGTGCAGCTTTAGCACGTAATACCATTTGCAGGATACCACCGTGACGGTAGTAGTCTACTTCTACTTCAGAGTCGAAACGAGCTAACGCTTTGAACTCAGTTACTTTTCCTTCTGGAGAAGTTGCAGTTACAGTTAGGATATCACGTGGTTTAACATCATCAGTTAAGTTAACGTCGATTGTTTCGTCACCTTTTAATCCTAAAGTTTCAGCTGAATCGCCAGCCATGAATTGTAATGGTAATACGCCCATCATTACTAAGTTAGAACGGTGAATACGCTCGTAAGATTGTGCGATTACAGTTTTAACGCCTAGTAAGAATGTACCTTTAGCAGCCCAGTCACGAGATGAACCCATACCGTAGTCGTTACCAGCTAATACTACTAAGCCAGTACCTGCTTCTTTGTACTTCATGCAAGCATCGTAAATGTACTCAACTTCGCCTGTTGGCCAGTAAGTAGTGAAACCACCTTCTGTACCTGGAGCGATTTGGTTACGGATACGGATGTTAGCGAATGTACCGCGCATCATTACTTCGTGGTTACCACGACGAGAACCGTAAGAGTTGAAGTCACGGATCGCAACACCGTTTTCGATTAAGTACTTACCAGCTGGTGTATCTTTACCGATTGCACCTGCAGGAGAGATGTGGTCAGTAGTGATAGAGTCACCGAACTTAGCCATTACACGCATTCCAGCTAATGTTTGGATAGCACCTGGCTCTTTAGAAAGACCAGTGAAGAATGGTGGGTTTTGGATGTAAGTTGATTTTTCATCGAAAGTATATAAGTTTTCAGTTGAAGTTTCGATTGCATTCCAAGCTTCGTTAGCAGTGAATACAGTTTCGTATTCTTTTTGGAATAATTCACGAGTTACAACTTTATTTAATACTTCGTTAACTTCTTCAGTTGATGGCCAGATATCAGCGAAGAATACTTCTTTGCCTTCTGGAGTTACAGCGATTGCGTCTTTTTGTAGATCGATATCTACAGTACCCGCTAAAGCGTAAGCAACAACTAATGGTGGTGAAGCTAAGAAGTTAGCTTTTACTAATGGGTGTACACGGCCTTCGAAGTTACGGTTACCTGATAATACAGAAGTTACAAATAAATCGTTTGATTTGATTGCGTCTTCTAATTCAGGTAATAACGGACCTGAGTTACCGATACATGTTGTACAGCCGTAACCTACAGTGTTGAAACCGATTTGGTCGAAGTAGTCTTGTAAGCCTGACTCTTCTAAGTAACCAGTTACTACTTTAGAACCTGGTGCTAATGAAGTTTTAACCCACTTAGCAGGTTTGATGCCTAACTCAACCGCTTTTTTAGCAACTAAACCAGCAGCTAATAATACGTATGGGTTAGATGTGTTTGTACAAGAAGTGATGGCAGCGATTGCTACAGCACCAGCAGGAACTTCTAAGTCACCTTCTGCAAATTTAGCAGTTGATGTTTTAGAGAATTCTTCTTCTGTTAAACCGAAACCTTGAGTACCCTGTGGAGCTACTACTGATTCACGGTAAACACGTTTCATTTCAGTTAAAGGAATTAAATCTTGTGGACGCTTAGGACCAGAAAGGTTTGCTTCGATGTCCGCAAGGTTAATTTCTAATACGTCAGTGTATACTGGCTCTAAGTCAGCATCAAAGAACATGTCGTTAGCTTTTAAGTAAGCTTCAACAACAGCAATGTGCTCTTCGTCACGGCCAGTTAAGCGCATGTAGTTTAATGATTCTTCGTCAACTGCGAAGAAACCACAAGTAGCACCGTATTCTGGAGCCATGTTTGAGATTGTAGCACGGTCAGCTAGTGGTAAACCAGGTACGCCAGGTCCGAAGAACTCAACGAATTTGTTTACTACACCACGAGCACGTAATACTTGAGTTACTTTTAATGCTAAGTCAGTAGCTGTTGTACCGTTTGGTAATTCGCCTACTAATTTAACACCGATAACATCAGGAATTGGGAAGTAAGATGGTTGACCTAACATACCAGCTTCAGCTTCGATACCACCAACACCCCAACCTAGAACACCGATACCGTTGATCATAGTTGTGTGAGAGTCAGTACCTACTACTGAGTCAGGGAATGCTACTAAACCTTCTTCTGTTTCGTTAACGTGAACGATTGGAGCTAAGTACTCTAAGTTAACTTGGTGTACGATACCAGTTGCTGGTGGTACAGCGCGGAAGTTATCATAAGCAGTTTGAGCCCATTTTAAGAAGTTATAACGTTCAGCGTTACGCTCGAACTCTAAATCCATGTTCGCTTGTAATGCTGCTGCGTTACCGTATTTATCTACTTGTACTGAGTGGTCAATTACAAGGTCAACCGGAATTGCAGGGTTGATTTTAGCTGGGTCTCCACCCATTTCTTTCATTGCAGAACGTAATGAAGCTAAGTCAACTACTACTGGAACACCAGTGAAGTCTTGTAATACTACACGAGAAGGTTTGAATGGTACTTCAGCATCTGCATTGTGATTACCGAAGTTAGCTAATTCATTAACATGCTCGTCTTTAATTACATAGTTATCGTATTGACGTAATACTGATTCTAATAATACTTTAATTGAATAAGGTAGGCGTGATACTTTTGCGATACCAGCTTCTTCAATTGCAGCTAAACGGAAATAGTTATAAGTTTTACCGTTAACTTCAAAAGTCGAACGACTGTTGTGTAAGTTTGCCATGTTGTGTTCCCCCTAGTTTTTCTTAATTGAAAAGGTTGTAATGCTCTTTTCTCCACAGTCAATAATAGCGCACATTCATACATAAGTAAATTGCATTATTATTATCTTTTGCGATAAGTTAAAATTATGACCTATCGGAAATGCCATTTTCTTCTGCAATACATTTAGAAATCCTACTTTGTCAGAAAGTTCTTCTCACACTGTTTTCCTGAACAATTTCATCATGCATTAAAAAGGCATACTTTTTTAGTACATCTGTTAAATATATTTATTATTGTACTAAAATAAAGGTATTAGTTTAATTTGAGCCAGCGCTGAATGAAAGTTGACACAATACTGCGTAATTTTTCATTCCGATTGGCAAATTTCAAATAAAAGTAAAGCGTTTTCGCCAAGTTCAGCTGGTTTGTTCTCGCTTTAAACGAAAGTGCATCATAGCCGCGCTCATAGGCGACCATTTCCAGCTGGTCAAACAGCTGTTCAAACCATTCGATGAACAGTTCTTCGTCAATCTTTTTGGCTAACAATGCCTGAATGATATTGCAGAAACGTTCTTCTTCGTCATCGACAAATACATAGCCCTTCCAAATATTTGCGCGAATTGCCTGCAATATTTGGGCGGTGAAGCGGATTGGATAAAGCGGATGCGCAATAATGGCGTTAATTAACTCGGTTGTATTTGTAACGCTATGTGCCCAGCCTGACTTCGTATCGACGAAGCTTCGCAAATCCTGCTCTTTCGTTAACAATGCCACCGCATTTTGTGCAAGCAGCTCCAACTGCTCACTCGTTAAAATGGCAAGCTGTCGATCGGCATTCACGATTGCCGCTAAATAAAGAGCCGCATAGGAACGCTGGAAAACGGAAATTGTCCCATTTTCACCGATATTATAAAGTAAACCGTCTGTTGAAGAAAGTTTGCTCACAAAATCGGCAATAACCGCCTCACCAAGTGCATTTTCCGACAACAGCAAAATGAACAGACGATAATTCAGCTGGTCACGGATTGCTGCTTCTTCATGACCAATTGTCTCCAGTAAATCATTCAATATCGACGGATGCTCCTGAATAGATTGTTTTCGCTCTTCCGTCGTCATTTCAAAAAACTTTTCATAATCTTCCACTAACAAAAAGACGCCTCCTAACCAAATGCCTAACAATATTGTAAGAGACGTACGATCATTTGACTAGGTAAAAGCTTTTCTAATAGACGCACACCTTCTGAATATACCCGTTTTTTATAAAACAAATGCATCTTCTGCTTCAAATAATTCATTTACTTCAATAACACGATCCGAAAATCGGTCTACAACATTCAGATCGACAGTATTGAATAAATTTGTTAATACAATTGAAGTACATTCAAACTGCTTCTGCTTTTTTGTTTGCGCGAATTCTTCTATAAAACGCGATGGTAAAAAGCTGGACCCGTCCGTTACGAACAGCAAATCCGCTTTTTTAAATTCACTTTTCTTTAGAAGCTTCAATGCTTCTCGTAATGGCAGCTCATAATTTGTACCTCCACCGATGAAGCTATCACTGAACTGAATGAGATCCTGAGTCTTTGCCTGACCTTTTCTGAAAAATTTAATTTCCCCTACATTTGTTGCAAAAGGGATAATCGCAAAATCTCTTTTCTGTTTTTTAGCGATGTTCAGCAAAGCAATACAAAACGCCTTACTTTGGGCTTTAATCGATGTCATGGAACTGCTCTCATCCATGCACACAATGATCGGTCCTTTTCCTTGCCGATCTTTTCCCTTCTTATTAAAAACAAGTGTTTGCTGCTCGCTTAACCGCTTTAAAAAATCGAGCTTGCTATGTCCGAGCATATAGTTGCCCAATTCGGCCGGCAACAGTCGGGACAGCTCATGCCCAAAAGTCACCGATTGATGCTGGATCGTCTCATCTTGTTTGGACTTCTGCTTTTTTGTCGCAATTTTTTTAAACCGGCCGACTAATTCGGCAATTTTATGCAATTCCTTGCGCTCGCTAATCATTCTTGCCAGTTTAAACTGATCGCTTAAAGGTACTTGATCCATTTTTTTGCCGTCCATCGTCCCGACTTTCATGACCGCAGCTTTTGTGTGATGAATAGTCTTTTTATTTTGCTGCAGCATCATGCCGATTGATGTTTTGGATAACTGCTTTAAATATTCCCTTTTTTCCGGTAAATCATTTGTCACATTTGACATTTGCTGCTGTTTTTGAAAAGCTTCCAGCTGCTCGATCTGAAATGGATTTTTTTGCTCCTCATAATATTGGAAGCTTTTAAGAAGCTGTTCTGCAATGCTGACAGAAGTAAGGACACTTAATAGCTCGTCACCCTTTGTCAGCTCATGCCATTGGATGTATTCTTCATTTTTCAGCAGCTCTTTCATAAAATCAAATTGCATTTTATCCAGTTGCAATGCATTTTCGTTTAATACAGGCGCTTTATAATAGAAAGCATGCCAGCAATCCCCAATGATATTCGTAAAGCCGGGAACAATTTTTTCTCCTGCAATGCAGCTGTCATTCAACAAAGTGGCCATTTTCAACAATTCATTAAACCGTGCCTTTTGCTCAGCGCTGCCCTCAAAAACCGTTCGGCTGTAGATTACATGTATGTTCTCACTCAAAAAGCATCCCACCTTCTGTATTCTTTAAAATCCGATAACATCTGAAGTTATTCGAAGCAATTGTTTATGCATTTCAGTTTTTAGACTGTTTAATTCCGGGCGACTCGGAATTTGACGGCTCATATTTTGTACTTCCATAAATAATGTTTTCCCCTGCAGGAGCAGTTGACTCAGCTCCGATTTAGCAAACGGAGATTTTTGAAGCATCGCATTTCTCGCAGTTAAAATAATCATCTCAAACTCGGTCGATGTCCTGTGAATAAACGCTTCGACCGTATCAAAGGCCACTTCTTTAATGATTTGTTCTGTTAACGATTTTTGTTCAACCGTTTCCCATAAGATATTCGTCAAAATCGACAAGTCTTCCCGGATTACTTCTGTCCGCCCGTCTAAATATGCTTTCGCTTTTAGAACCGACAGTGACTGTTTAAAACGTCGATCGGACGGACGAATGCCTTCATCTTGAAGTGCCTGCCTAATTTTAGCGAGTACTTTAAAAATCGTATCCGAAATGGCAACCTTATTCGTCTTTTGCTGATGTTCATAAAGCTCGTCCAACGTTATTTTCGATACTTCCTTTTCCCTGTCGTCCTTTAGCATTGCAATAAAGGCTTCTTCTTCACGAATATAATTTACTTCATAGCGCAGCAAAAAACGGTCGAATAATGCCTCCAGCCCTTCCCCTTCTTCGATATATTCATTGGATGAACCGACCATCGTCAAAAGTGGAGAAGCAATCGGAACCCCGTTGTTATAATATATTCGTTCATTGATTAGAGTCAGCAATGAATTCAAAATCGCGGAGTTTGCTTTAAAGATTTCATCAATAAACGCAAAATGTGCTTCCGGCAGCATATTAGTTACATTCCGTTTATAAATTCCCTGCTCCAAATCTTTTAAAGAAAGGACACCAAACAATTCTTCAGGCGTACTGAAAGGTGTCAATAAATGCTGAAAACAATGACTTCCCTCTACAATAGAACCAAGCATGGACGATAACACACTTTTCCCCGTCCCCGCCGGACCGATAAATAAAAGGTGCTGCCTTGATAATAAGGCAATTAATAATGCTTCAATTTCTTCTTCCCGATCATAAAAACGTTCATTCAATTGCTGACGAATTGTTTGCAGCTGTTCACACATTGATTGACCACCTTTCCCTTTTTCCGTGAATCCGTTTACCCGCACATTTATATAATCCTCTCCTTATAACGTTACACGTCCTGTACGGTTTTTAAACCTTTGCCTCTTACATTTCTTCCTATAAATAACTAGGAATATTTCAGGTGACTTTGCACTATTTTAGTAAGAGCATATGAAAAAAATCTTTTCATGTTTTTACACAATTTAAGTTGCAAATGATTAATTTTGTTATTTTACGTGAACATATTACATATAGCATGTTTTGTAGGAGGAATCGTATGGCGTTAGTAAGAGTGTCTTCTTCAATTTTTTCACGCATTAAAACTATTCAAAAAGCTGTGCAGCGAACAACGCGCTTTGATGAAATTATCGTTGCATCCGGGACATATAAAGAAACTTTAACTTTTGAGGAAAACAGAACGGTTGCAGCACAAAAGGATGCAACTGTCTGCTTAAAAGGATCTATCGTGATCGCTGAGTCTGCGGCAGTCACATTTGAGAACATGACGATTCAACCTGCAACGCAAATTTACGTCGAAGGTGAAATTATATTAAGAAACTGCGTCATTCAAGGTGGACGTACGAATGTACTGTTAGCAATGAACGGCGGAACATTACATTGTGAAAACACGGTATTCAAGGATGCATCGGATGCAGCCGTCACATTAATTTACAATAGTGCAGCCCATTTTGAAGATTGTCATTTTGAAAACAATAAAAAGGTCCATATATTAGCGGAAAGCTCAACGCTTCATTTAACAGACTGTACCCTTTCAAAAGCAAACCAGGCACTTTGGGTTAAATCTAATGCAAAGGCATATTTAACTCGTGTGAAAGTCCAGCACCATTCCGGCACACAGCTCATTATCCAGGACCATGCCTTATTGGAAATGGATGCCTGCGAAGTAATGCACGGCGAAGGTAATGGTATATATGCATCAGACCATTCAAACATTCATTTAACGAAAACAGCAATTCAACACCATCACCTTCCCCAAATCTGGATGCAAAGAAGTTCCCTAAACGTGACAGATTGCCAAATTCAATACGGCAATGAATCCGGTATTATTTTACGGGACTATTCTGAAGCAATGATCGAGAATTCACTGGTTGCTTTTCATAAAATTGCAAATGTCCAGCTATTGCTCGAGTCTTTCCTTAATATGACGAACTGTGAAGTATACAGCTGCCAAGGCGTCGGGATTCATATAAAGGAAAAGTCGATCGCCAACTTCAATAGTACGGTGTTTGCCTATAATGTGCTGCCGCAGCTTTTCATTACCGAAAACTCCATTTGTACAATAAAAGATGCGACAATTCAGGAAGGAAAACAGATTGGGGTTTATACAGAAAAAGGTGCTTCGTGTTCAATAGTTTCCAGTACCATTACAGGTCATAAAAATGCGGCGCTAACGGTAATGGAGGCGGAATTATTCCTATTAAATACGACGGTTCATCAAAATAAAGGCAATGGCATTTTAGCGGTCAATCATGCAAAAACTTCTGTGGACAATTGCCATTTCAATCATAATGATCTGGCACATATAGCCGGGAAAAACAACAGTACGGTCACGATTTATCAAAGCGAATTAATCGGCGGCAAAAGTATCTTTGTCATGGATGCATGCGAGCTTGAAGTAACCGAATCGGTTGTTAAAGATGGTACGGGAATTCAAATTGAAATGGTCGGCAATACGAATGCAACAATTCAGCATTCCCAGATTAGCGGTGGCGAAACGAACGGAATTGTGGCGATGAAAGATACATCGGTCCACATTATCGAAAGCCAAATTTCGTGTCATAAAATGCCGCAAATCATCATCAATGACAGTTCTCTTGTGTTAAAAGACAGCGAGTTGATGGAAGGAGAGCGTAACGGTTTAATTATTGAAAACCATGCAGAGGCGTTGATTCAGGATTCATTCATTTCCAATCATATGTATTCCCAGTTATGGATTGACTCCGAATCTTCAGTTGAGCTGAACGCAACACAGATTATTGAGGGACATGAATCCGATATATTTGTTCAAAACAAATCGGTTCTCCATGCTTCGAAATGCATTATCCAAAATGCGAAGTTTGACTTTAATATCCAAGCGGTCAACTATTCAAAAATTTATCTGTCCGAAACAATGGTCGACAACTCGTTTGGTTCAAAGTTTTACAGTGAAAATAACAGCGAAATTTCATCGAATTTGGATGAGATCAGCTAATTGCATTACTACCTGCGGCTTTTTCAGTTGCAGGTAGTTTTTCATTGTAGGCGAAGCAAAAAATAAAAACAATCTACCCACATATGGATAGATTGCTATATTTAAATTATTTATTTCACAATCCCACTGACAAATTCAGTAGACGGATAATACATATTTTTAACAATGACGTTTGCCCCTAAGCACTTCACAGCAGGACAATGACAATTGATTGATTTGGAAATATTTGAATCGAGCCATCTCTTGTATATTTGAGTTAATGATTCATTTTTAATATTACCGAACGCCTGACCGTCATCCGAGAAATCGGTAACCGAAATATCACCTGAGAAGATATTCAGGTTCATTCTTGAACGCCCGTCAACATCATTTCTCATTGTCGTATTCGGTGCATTATTGATTCGGTTGATTAATGCGATATCGCGCTCATCTCGGCTGCACGGATAGAACGGCAATGTTCCGAATAAAACCCAAATATCTTTATTCCTGTAATCTAGGATTTCATTGATAACTGTTCTGTATTCATCCAAACCGATCGTTTCTAAACTTTCAGCGAAATCACTTGCATACATCGGGTGAATCTCATGCCGTTTACATTGCATTTCATTGGCTACTTCATGATGGATTTTCTCCATAAACGGCACCGTGTTGCGATTTAACATTGTTTCTGCGGAAACGAACATGCCGCCTTTTGATAGTTCTCTTGCGTTGTCAAAAATATTGCGATATAAGTTCCCTCTATATTCAACTGACGGCGTTTTCTCCATCATTGCAAATCCTGTTTCAACAAATTCTCTTTCATCACACCAGTTGTGCGAAATATGCATGACATCTAAATAAGGTGCAACCAGTTCATAATGAGAAATCGGTAAAGTAAGGTTGGAGTTAATTTGTGTCTTAATCCCCCTGCTTTTCGCATATTTCAATAGCGGTAACAGGTTATCCTTAATTCCCTTTTTAGTTAGTAATGGTTCTCCACCTGTAAAACTCATTGTTCGTAAGGATTCAACCTCATCCAGTTTCCGAATAATTTCGTCTGCCGGGATGGCCGGTAATTCTTTCGTTAATAACGTATATCCTACTGCACAATGCGAGCATCTCATATTACATAAGTTTGTTGTTGTAAACTCTATATTAGATAAAGTTAGCTTACCATGTTGATCGATATCAATATATGGTTCCCATTCATCATGAGGTTTAAAAATTGTATTCATTTAAATACTTCCTTTCTGCGAGTACAATTTTCTCATAAAAACGTTGTATTGGAAAGGCTATTGTTTATAAGGACGACACCGTGAAAAAGCAAATGGCTGCATGAGATAAAATCCCGCGCAGCCAATTTTTTAGATTTCAATTTTTTCTGGTAACTCCGGAATATCCGATACTATATCTTCTTCAGTTAACCGCAGCTCAAATAGTTGGTATTTTTCTTTCAAATTCAGCTGTGCCAACATTTCATCCGGTTCTGTTGGAATTGGTGTTTCATACCTATAATCAACCGTTATAATACGATCAATCGTCTGTTGGATTTGCCCTTTTTCCTGCTCTTTAATCGGCAAAATTCTTTCCAGTAATAGAGGCTCTATCGCATCTTTTATAAAGCTTTGCGCTTCGGCAATGCAATTGAATTCAGCAAGTTTATTTACAGAGGCTGTTATATAGGACCGTTCGCGAATCCGTTGCTCTTCCAATTCGTTTAACTGCTTGTGTATTGATAATAGCCGATTTTTCACCAGCTCGTTTAGTCGGCTTTGTACTGCACCCAGTTTTTCCAGAACAAATTGCTCGTATTTTTTAATAAACACCAGTTTCTGTTCACAATTTTTCTGGATTTTATTCAACGTTTGAATTTGCTTGGACAAAAGTGGTGTAAGTTCACTCTCTTCTAACGGGAATGTGAGCGTCATCCCCGATTGTTTTTTGAACTGATTTTCAAGTTGTCCATGCTCAATAGAGTATTCTACATGCAACTTTCGGTAATCACGCACATTTTTTTGATAAAGTACCGCCATTTCCTCATACATATCGATGATCGGATCACGTAAATAGGAATGGCTTTCCAGTGTCTGTAACAGCTGAAAAAGAGTTTGTACTTCTTTGAACACTTTACTGACCGATTCATATTGTTTGTCTAGTGAGTTGATGAGCGCCTTATCCTGTTGGAATTGGGCTGGGTCGCTATTAAAATTACTTTGATGCTGTATGACATTTTCAAATGCCGATACATACGGTTCTCTTGCAGGAATTGTATTAATTTCGACACGAAGACGTTCCAGCCATTGAATAAATCGCTCCGTTATATGGCGCGTCTTTTTTTGCTTGTTATCAATTAGCTGAAACATCAGTTGAGATAGCAGTGTAATACGGGAATCAATAAGCAGCTGTGTACTGTTCGTATTACGTGCTTCCTGGGCCTGTAAAGCCGATACCGGTACATCCTCCCCTATAAAGTAGCCGTAACGTTCTTTCTCCATATCAAGAAAGGCTTCCACTTTCACATCTACCCGGTCAATCCCGTTTACGACTAAATGAGCAGTAATCCCCATTTTGTTCAGCTTTTCGATAAAATTCAATTCAGTTTCCGTAGCCGGTGAACCCGCTTGCAGAACCCAGAAAACTTCATTACAGCGCTGTAATAAAGCTGGTGAAAAGTATGCTGTATTGTTTGCGCCTGCTTCGAGCGCAACCGAATCGACAATTGTCACTTTTTTTAACAGCTCACATGTTATATATACCTCTAAATAATCCAGATGCTTACGAATTAATTGGGCACTTTCCGTATTTGAAATCGTAAAAAATGAGAGTTCGGCAATATTAAGTGTCACTTCCATGCCATTTGAAAATACGGCTTTTATATATTCCTTATCACCGTATTTTAAAAATGTATTGGTCTTCGTCGGTTCTGATGGGCGGTCTTCCAGCAGATTTCTGCCGATTAAGCTGTTGATTACTGTCGTTTTCCCAACCCGCTCTTTTCCGAGAAAGAGCACGATTGGCTGACTGTTTGCATCATCTATAATCTGTTTTAAACGGGTTGTCGTATCTTTTACATAACTATTTCGAGACAGAATACTATGCAAAGGTTTTAACCGTTCAATTAATTGTTCCAACGGATTATGTTCAACAAAGTTGTTTAGCTGTTCGCTGAATCGCTCAGTCATACGGGTCACTCCTTTACAAACAATTGTTATTCTATTATAAACGCAGTGATTTCCATTTGGAGAAGTAATTACGAAAATCGAAATAATTGGTTCCTCATACTTAATCAATAAAACGTCGACTAGGTATTAACACATGGAAATTTTATTAAGGAAATTAAAATCCATCATAATGTTGCTATTACTAAACATTGTTTGCGTGCTATTATAGTAGAAGAATATTTAAAAGGAGCTACACAATATATGTACAATATCCGTGAGCAATGGTTTGGGAATGTACGCTCAGATGTGCTGGCAGGACTTGTTGTCGCACTGGCCCTCATCCCTGAAGCAATTGCTTTTTCAATTTTAGCTGGTGTAGATCCGATGGTCGGACTCTATGCCTCATTTGTAATCGCTGTAACAATCAGCTTTGTCGGTGGTCGTCCTGCGATGATTTCCGCCGCAACAGGAGCGATGGCCCTCGTTATCGTCTCTCTTGTAAAAGACCATGGATTGCAGTATTTACTCGCTGCAACAATTTTAACTGGAGTTATCCAAATCATTTTCGGAATGCTGAAAATTGCACGCCTGATGAAGTTTATCCCGAATGCGGTCATGATCGGCTTTGTGAATTCATTGGCGATTTTGGTATTCATGGCCCAAACACCGCACTTTATTGGCGGCGACTTCGTTACGTGGGCGTTTCTTCTGGCGACAATTGCACTTATTTACTTAATTCCTTTTGTCATTAAGGGTATTCCCGCCCCGCTCATTGCCGTAGTTATTTTATCGGCAGTAGCTATTTATTCAGGCTTTAATTTAAATACAGTCGGAGATATGGGAACAATTACACAGTCATTGCCATCATTTTTAATTCCGGATATTCCGTTTAATTTTGAAACGTTAATGATTATTTTACCGTATTCATTGGCTCTGGCTGTTGTCGGATTGGTCGAATCATTACTGACTGCATCCATTTTGGATGATATGACGGCTTCTGAAAGCGATAAAAATAAAGAAGCGCGCGGACAAGGAATCGCCAATGTTATTAACGGTTTCTTCGGTGGTATGGCCGGCTGTGCGATGATCGGACAATCTGTTATTAACGTAAAATCCGGCGGACGTGGCCGACTCTCCACATTTGTTGCTGGTGTATTTTTAATGTTTTTAATACTCGTATTGGGCGATTATGTCGTTCAAATTCCAATGCCGGTACTTGCCGGTGTAATGGTTGTTGTATGTATTACCCAATTTGACTGGCAATCATTCAAATATGCTGTGACAGCACCGAAAAAAGATGTGTTTGTTATGCTTCTGACAATCGCGGTTGTCCTGTATACACATAACTTAGCGTTAGGTGTTGTAGCCGGTATTATTGTCAGCGCCCTGTTTTTCGTAAACGAAATCTCACGTGTAAGTATTTCACAGCAAGGGAAAACATACTTTGTCAAAGGGCAACTATTCTTCGCTTCAACGGAAGGTTTTATTGACTATTTCAAAACTGTTCAAGAGGAGCAGTCATCAATTGTCATCGACTTCTCACTATGTAAAGTGTGGGATGACTCGGCAATCGGTGCTTTAATGAAGGTGAAAGACCAGTTGAAAGCGAAAAATATAGAAGTAACCTACTTGAATATTGATGAATCAAGTAAACAGCTATTGAAGAAGTTAACCGGTACGACATTAATCGATTAGGAGGTGGCTTATGTATCAACATATTTTACTGGCCGCTGATGGTTCGCAAAACTCGATACGTGCGGCAAAAGAAGCTTTAAAAATAGCCCAAATAAATGCTGAAACATTGGTGACAATCATTTTTATCATCGATATGGAAAAAGCGAAAACGGATGTATTGCATTCAAGCTCCATCGAAAGTCTTTACATGGAACGTCGTCGAAAGCTCGTGCCGATCGAGGAACTGTTCAATGAGCATCAAGTCCGTTATAAAGTGGAAATCATTCACGGCTCACCAGGACCTGAAATCATCAAATTTGCCAACACGCAAAATGTCGATATAGTGGTGATCGGAAGTCGCGGCTTAAACAGTCTTCAGGAAATGGTGCTAGGCAGCGTATCACATAAAGTGATGAAGCGCGTCCAATGCCCTGCAATGCTTGTGAAGTAAGGCAAAACTAAAAAAAGAGAAGACAAAACATTTTTAGTGCGACTAAAAATGTTTTGTCTTTTTTTTATGTATAACTGATATAATTGGGGTCAACAGTTCAGATTGGGGATGAGGTGGAAACTATGTTTTTCTTAAAACCTAAACTAATTAAAAATGATAAGAAATTTAACGCGGAATTGTTATTTAAAGATGTTTCACCAGATCAATGGGATCAGGATCATTTAACAAAAGCTAATTTGGATTATTCAATAGATAGTGTTCGTCTCGTCAATGAGTACGCTGAACGGTTAATCCATACAGAATTTGGACAGCAGCTTTTAAAAGAGCACTCAGATAATTTCATCACACGTATCGGTGCCTATTTAGGCGAAGTAATAAAAAATCACAAAGACGGGCATTATCGCTGGTTTGATTTTAATTCAGTAAAAGCAAATACCGTACATTTAAATAATTATGTATCGAGTGTTGAAGATGAATCTGTTCTTTATTCTAAAAAAATGGATAACGTATTGTGCCCCATCTATGAAGTGAAGCTATATTTTGAAGGTAAGTCCAACTATAATAATTTTTTAGCATATGTAGAACAAGCGATAAAAAACTAGATTTACTGGGGGAACTATTTATGGCCAATGAAGCTTTAATAGTACTAGCCATAGTATCAACTGTAATATGGATTACGGTATCTAAAGAAGCTATAAAACCTATTAAAGAGGTTGATAGACGAAAGATGATCACTTTATTATCCGCAGGAACTTTAACTGCAATTATTTTAACTGTATCCCTTTTTCAACATTTATTGTTTTAATTCGATTTAACGTGCACGCGTAGATTAAAAATTTCAGAGGAGATAATTTGAAAAAACTTCTTTTATTACTCATTATAATCCTCAGTTCCAGCAAAATAATCCTCACTTCGAGCTATATAATCCTCACTTGCTCATGCTTAATCCTCAGTTCTTGTTTGTTAATCCCAACTTTCAAGTATATAATCCTCAAATCGTTTATTTATAAAAATTGGGGTCAGAAACTCCGCGTCCGTTTCCAGTTGGAGCCCGCCCCTTCTTTTACCTTTTGAAACAGTGGCAATTCGTTGTATGGTCATTCACCATGCCAACTGCCTGCATATAGGAATAGCAGATCGTGCTGCCGACAAATTTGAAACCGTCTTTTTTCAGCTGCTTGCTCATACGGTCGCTTATTTCTGTCGTAATAGGTACTTGTTCGGATGATTCCCATGAATTTGTCAGCGGCTTACCATCAACAAAAGACCAAATATAGTTTGAAAAGGAGCCGTATTGTTTTTGAATAGCTAAAAAGCTCTCGGCATTTGTGACGACACTTTTGATTTTCAGCCGATTGCGGATAATGCGTTCATCATTTCTTAATGCTTCAAGTTTTTCTTCATCGTATTGTACAATCTTTTCCGCATCAAACTGATCAAATGCAGCTAAATACCCTTCTCTTCTTTTTAATATTGTCAACCAGCTTAAGCCTGCCTGTGCCCCTTCGAGACAGAGCATTTCAAATAGCTTCCGGTCGTCATAAACAGGTACGCCCCACTCTTCATCATGATATTTCACATAGATAGGTTCATCCAGCTTTACCCAACTGCAACGCTCCATTGTCCTCACCTCTTTTTAACCACTGTAATCCAACTCGTTTGCAATCGCAATCAATTTTTGTTACCCTTACCTTACGAACGTCAGGAAGGTGATAACATGACTAAAGAGAAAATAATACAGGCCGCTCTGCTTAATTTCAGCGAACACGGATACAGCGGCGGATCATTGGCCCAGATCGCGGAAGAAGTAGGAATACGGAAACAATCGATCTATACGTATTTTAAAAGTAAAGATGCGCTCTATTTATCGATTTCGAAACAGGCAATGGAAGCTGAATTGTTATTTGCAAAAGAATTTATCGCAAAACATCAGCATCTTCCTGTCGAAAAAGTATTGCTGCCATTTCTGCAGTCTTTTCAACATCGCTTTGAGTCCATTGCTGAAACTAAATTTTTCATGCGTTCGATTTTCTTAATGCCGCAACATTTGGAGCAGCAGTTAAGTGAACAAACGTACATTTATTTGGACGAATTAGAAAGGCTATTCACGGAATATTTAAAAGAACAAAAACTGTCCGTATCAGCGAATGAAGCAGCAATCGGCTTTTTGGCTTTGCTTGATAGCCTGTATGTCGAAATGCTTTATGGCGGCAGTGAACGGTGTGAAAAACGTTTGCAGGCGGGATGGACAATATTTTATAGAGGAATAAGAGCTGAGGTGTAGACATCATGACAAAATACTGGATACTCGTCCTATTGGCAGGCATCATTGAAATTGTTTGGGCAATGGGACTGAAATACGCAAATACAGTGTGGCTATGGATTGGAGTTGCCGCATTGATCGTTATATCGTTTTATATTTTAATTATCGCAACGGAGAAACTGCCGGTTGCTACCGTTTACGCGGTGTTTACGGGAATTGGTACTGCCGGTACAGTCATTGCGGAAACGGTCATTTTCAACGAGCCGTTCAGCTTAACGAAAATCGGCTTTATTGGATTATTATTAATCGGTGTCATCGGGTTAAAACTCATTTCAAATGAACCGGAAGAAGCGAGGGATGCATAATGGCTTGGGTATTTTTAATTTTTGCCGGACTTTTTGAAGTCGGCGGTGTAATCGGAATGAACAAGGTTGCCCAGAAAAAGTCACTCGGCTCCTATGCATTTCTAATTGGCTCCTTTATTATCAGTTTCTCGCTCCTTTCTATGGCAATGAAAGAATTGCCTATGGGAGTTGCCTATGCTGTATGGACAGGGATCGGTACAGTCGGCGGCACCCTTGTAGGTATGTTTATATATAACGAATCCAAAGACTGGAAGAGAATTCTATTTATTTCGTTTATTATTATTGCGGTTGTCGGATTAAAAATTACGCAGTAGAATAGAGTTAGTAGAATCAATGTGTACATTTCATGAATATTTTCATAGTTTGTGCACATTGTTGTTATATTTTGGAGGCCATTGTGAGAAATTTATTTCAAATAGTCCCAATTCCAATCAGTGGGCTAATGCTCGGACTGGTTTCATTGGGAAATTTATTTTTAAGCATGGACAAAGCAATTTTCGGTCACGTCTGTTTTTTTATAGGAATCTTTTTATTTCTATTAGTCATTGGAAAACTGATTTTTGCATTTTCCAGTATCCTTGCAGAAATGCAAAACCCGATTATTGCGTCAGTATCCCCCACTTTTACGATGGGGACTTTATCGATAAGTAGTGGTTTGCACTATTACGGTGTAAGTGAATTCGTTATACATATGATCTGGATTCTTGCTGCAACGACTCAAATCTTTATTATCTTTTATTTCATTCGAACATTTATTTGGAAAAAACGGATTTCGATTTCGGATATTTATCCAAGCTGGCTTATTATGTTTGTCGGAACAGCAGTTATGCCTTTAACAGCGAGTGATCTATCAGGCGTATTCACAAAAGCGATTGTTATTTTCGCGATATGCTCTTTTATTGTGTTAGTGCCAATTCTAATTTTCCGTATATTTATTAGAAAAGATTTGCCGGTGCCTACGATTCCGATGTTGACGATTTTAACCGCGCCCGCTTCGATCAGTTTAGCTGCTTATTTCCAGCAGTTTGAAAGTCAATTCGGTATTGTCATGACATTATTCATTGTCGCGCAAATATTGTATCTTTTAGTACTGTCGAAATTACCGAGTGCATTACAGCTGCCTTTTTATCCAAGTTATGCTGCCTTTACATTCCCTTTAGTTATTTCTGCTACTGCCACTTATGGTGTCATTCATTATTTCGGGCAAAATGGGCTGTCTACAAATTGGCTGGAAACGTATTTTTATTTTCAATTAACTTTCTCTGCAATTATTGTATTTTACGTTTTTATCCGCTATATCAATTACTTATCCGTACAAGTACGACAACAGCGTAGAGTCATAAGGGAAGAAAAAGAAGCCATTTCATAATTCTTCCGTAATAGCGAAACATTCCCCCTTTATGCATCGTATACTATATAAAGGGGGGATTTTTTTGAAAAGAATTATTTTTGCACTATTATTTATTCTAATTATACTCGTGTTAATTTTCTACTGGCTTGACTATGAAATGAATGCAGCATTAAAAAATGAGGCAGACGGTTCAAATGAATATGTTGTCATTTTAGGCGCAAAAGTGAAACCAGGCGGCATCCCTTCCCAGTCACTAAAAAACCGTTTAGATGCAGCAGTGGATTATTTACAAAAATATCCCACTGTAAAAGCGATTGTTACAGGTGGTCAGGGTGCTGATGAAGATCGTACAGAAGCATCGGTCATGGCTGACTATTTAATCAAAAATGGGATTGCTGAAGATAGAGTTTTATTGGAAGATCAGTCTACAACGACTTATGAAAATTTGTTGTTCGCAAAAAAACTTTTGCCCGAAAATACAGCGAGCATCACGATTATTTCAAATGATTTCCATTTGAAACGTGCGACAATTCTCGCACGAAAACTCGGTCTAAAGGCAGATGTGGTGGCAGCCCCTACTCCAAAAGTCGTCAACACAAAATCACGTATCCGCGAACGTCTTGCGATCATTAAGGCCTATACGAGAGGCCAATAATTTTACATTTGCCGTTCAATTCGTTATCGTAAACTGTAACGAACAGTTGAGGTGAATTTCAATGAAACTTAGTATATTAGATCAAGTACCTATTTCCAAAGGCATGACATCAACCGAAGCACTAGCTAATGCAGTGAAGCTTGCCCAACTTGGTGATGAGCACGGTTATGAACGAATCTGGTTTGCAGAGCACCATAATACAACTTCCCTTGCCAGCTCCGCTCCTGAAGTAACAGCTGCCTATGTTGCTGCGAAAACAGAGCGTATCCGTGTAGGAACGGGCGGCATTATGATGATGCATTATTCTCCATATAAAGTGGCTGAAGTGTTTAAAACATTGGCAGCATTGGCACCAGGTCGTATAGATTTCGGTGCAGGCCGCGCTCCAGGCGGGGATATGCCCGCAATGACCGCGCTTGCAAGTGGACGCAGACCTGACCTGACGGAACAATATGATAAACTCGAAGTCATTTTACGTTTAATGAATGAACAGCGTACAGGTGAAGCGGTTTATGATAATGTTGTAGCCGCTCCTTTCAAAATACAGCTTCCGCAAAGCTGGCTGCTTGGATCAAGCGGCCAAAGTGCGAAAAAAGCTGGGGAAGCGGGTGTCGGCTATTCCTTTGCCCAGTTCTTCAATGGACAAATGTCTAAAGGGATTTTCGATGCATACCGTAACAGTTTCCAGCCTTCATACTTTATGGAACAGCCGCAAATTATTACGACTTATGCAATCAGTGTAGCTGAAACGGCTGAAGAAGCGGAATACTTATCGATGCCGATGCAAATTACCCGCCTGAATTTAATGCGTGGTAAGCTCCTGACTGTACTTTCTCCTGAAGAAGCAAATGACTATCCGCTTACTGAGATGGATAAAATGATTTTGGAAGAAAACCGTTCGTTAATGCTGATCGGTTCTGCCGAAGATGTTGCGAATCAGATTAAAGAAGAACAGGCATATTACGGCTTTGATGAAGCGATGATCAACTGTAATTTATATACAATCGATCAGCGTTTGAACAGCTACCGACTATTAATAGAACAGTTCAATAAATAATATAGTTTTAATTAAGTAGTGCCAATTGATTCGTCAATGGCACTACTTTTTTTGGTGAGGTCGGATTCATTTCAGTGCAGCCGGTAAACAACAGTAGCATTACAAATAAAAAAGCAATCCAAACTTTACATTTCGTAAAATCTGGACTGCCTGTAATTTTCACTTCAACCTGTTTATACTGTAGCTGTCGTCGTTACTGGTTGCGGGGCAATTTTTGCGACGATGACACTGTTTACAGCATTAATATAGGCCATTGCAGAAGCTTTTAATATATCAGTATCTGCTGCTTTTGCGATATATTTCTCTCCGCCGTATTCAATAATTATTTTTACTTTCCCTAACGCTTCTTGGCCGCGTGATACGGAGCTGATGTTGTATTCAACAAGCTTCACCTTGATTCCTGTAACATCCGCAATGGCTGAGTAAAGAGCGTCAATCGGACCGGAACCGACCGCACTTGATTTGAAGACATCTTCTCCGCGGCGAATTTTTACGCTGGCAGACGGGAAGGCAGCGTTTGAAATAATCTGTAAGTCTTCAATATCATAAAACTGATCAGAGTACGATTCCTTATTTGGATTGTTCTTATCAGTTTTTTCGTAGTAGCTTTCAACAATGACATATAAATCATGGTTGTAAACTTCTTTTTTTGAATCAGCTAATTTCAGGAAGCTTTCAAAAATACCTTCAAACTCCTCGTCCGTGAAATCATCGAATCCAAGTTTAGACAGCGCATTTTTCACTGCATGACGACCAGAGCGCGCTGTTAATACTAGTTCCATATCATCTAGGCCTACATCTTCCGGATGAACAATTTCATATGCATCACGTGATTTTAGTAAGCCGTCCTGGTGAATACCTGATGAATGGGCAAAGGCATTGTCACCTGTAATCGCTTTGTTCACTTGCACATCAAGTCCCATAAAGCTTGAAACTAAGCGAGACGTATTCATAATTTCTTTCGTATTAATATCTGTAAACACATCATAAACGTCCCCGCGCGTTTTAATCGCCATAACAACTTCTTCTAATGCCGCGTTTCCGGCACGTTCGCCAATACCATTCATCGTCACTTCTATTTTATCGGCACCATTTTTTATTGCCGCTAATGTATTGGCAGTCGCCATACCTAAATCGTTGTGACAGTGCACTGAAAGCAGTACAGAATCGTCCAGGTTTTTCATTCGGTAGTTCAGCTTGGCAATCATCTCGCCCCACTGTTCCGGCTCGGCATACCCGACTGTATCCGGTACATTGATCATCGTAGCGCCGGCCTTCATGACTGCTTCAATCGTTTTCCAAAGGTATTCAAAATCAGAGCGGGATGCATCTTCCGTTGAATATTGTACTTGTGGCAGTAACGATTTCGCATATTTTACTGCATCTACCCCGATTTGCAGAATCTGGTCTTTCGACTTACTGAACTTCTTCTCCACATGAATATCGGATGTCCCTAAAACCATATGGATCATTGGATTATTGGCATATTTCACTGCATTATATACTGAATCAATATCATCTTTAACAGCACGGGCAAGTGCAGTGATCATCATATTCGAATTTTGGCCAACCTTCTGGGCCACAGCTTTTACCGCTTCAAAATCACCTTGTGAAGACGCTGGGAATCCGGCTTCAATAATATCAACACCGAGCTTTTTTAACTGCTGGGCAATTTCCACTTTTTCATATAAATTCAGTTTAGCCCCGGGCACTTGCTCACCATCACGTAATGTTGTATCAAAAACCCAAATTTTTCTACTCATTCTCATAACCCCTTTTCTTCTCAAATGATTTAAAAACAGTAAATAAAAATAAAAAAACTCGCCTCTATGAAGAATCCCATAGAGACGAGGTTAAACTCGCGGTACCACTCTAAATTGAATGTCCATTGCTGAAACATTCCACTTAACGACAAATAGTTTGCCTGTCTTTTAACGGAGACTTCCGACTTCCCTACTTAATTTCGGGTCGTAGCTCATGGACGAGTTCAACAGTTGTATCTGCCAGTTTGCACCACCCACTGGCTCTCTTAAAGTATACAAGCTATTTACTACTTCCAATCATTGCCTAGATATTACCTTGAAATGAAGTTTACCGGCAATGAAATAAAATGTCAACACTTATTATCAGAAAATTTAAATTTCACTTTAGCGTATTGATGTTGAAATCAGCCATAGCTATCTTTTTAAGCAGGCTATATAAAATTAAATTTTATCGCCATTGAAAATTGAATTTTTAACAATCGCATAATCAACGTTACGGATCGCAGATAATGTTTTACCACCTGCGTATGAAATTGATGACTGCAGATCTTGTTCCATTTCAGTTAGCGTATCAAAAATCGAACCTTTTGAGTCGACATACATTTTTTTGCCTTCAACGTTTTTACGCTCGCCTTTTTGGAATTCCGATGCAGAACCGAAGTATTCTTTCACTTGTTTGCCGTCGATTTCCACTGTTTGGCCAGGTGATTCTTCATGACCTGCAAATAGTGAACCGATCATTACCATAGATGCACCGAAACGCACTGATTTGGCAATGTCGCCATGTGTACGAATACCGCCGTCCGCGATAATCGGTTTTGAAGCAGCTTTTGCACACCAGCGAAGCGCTGCCAATTGCCAGCCGCCTGTACCAAAGCCAGTTTTAATTTTCGTAATACAAACTTTACCTGGACCAATCCCAACTTTTGTCGCATCCGCACCTGCATTTTCTAGGTCACGTACTGCTTCAGGAGTACCGACATTTCCTGCAATAACAAAGCTGTTCGGTAAATGCTTTTTAATATGACCGATCATTTCGATGACTTGGTTTGAATGACCGTGTGCAATATCAATTGTAATATAATCCGGTACAAGCTGAGCATCTTTCAGCTCTTCGATGAACGTATATTCTTCATCTTTTACACCAACAGAAATCGATGCAATGTAGCCTTTATTGTGCATATCACGGATAAACTGCGCTCTCTTTTCAGGTTGGAAACGGTGCATAATATAGAAATAGCCTTCTGCAGCTAATTTTTCAGCTAATTGCTCATCAATAATTGTTTGCATATTTGCCGGAACTACCGGAAGTTTAAATGTATGATTACCCAAAGTTACTGTTGCATCGCACTCTGTACGACTTTTCACTATGCACTTTGCAGGGATTAATTGAATATCTTCATAATCAAAAACTGTATCTATCATTTCACTACACTCCTAAATACGAACATTTTTCGTGTTTTTTATAATAATCATTCGACATCTGTTACTTTACAAAACAATGAAAACATTGTCAACCATAAAACGAATATTTTATTTAATTTCAATATAAATGTTCGGTTTTTAAGGAGTCTAAACAAATTTCTTCATTGTAAACGTAAAAAAATTTAAATTTCCCCTTGTTAATAAATAACTATTGTCCACTGACTCCATGCAATGTTTTAATAGAATTATTGAAAAGGAGTCGATGAATTGATGTTAGAGAAATGGTTGAACGTTCAGAATTAATATTGAGCTGAAAAATTGGCTCAATAATCAATCATTATTGGAGCTGAAAAACATTGGAACATTTATTAAACTGCATGAAAATTATCGGGGACGATACAATACAACGTACACAATTAACACATCGTATTGAGCTAGTAAAAACCTTTCAAATTAAGAAAGGCATGAAAGTACTTGAAATTGGATGCGGTCAAGGTGACACAACTATTGTATTAGCAGATGCCGTCGGAGAAACAGGACATATTGTTGCCATCGATATTGCATCAACTGATTATGGTGCACCAATCACATTAGGTGAAGCAGCAGAAACGATTTCACAATCCCCATTAGGACAGCGAATCGATTTCCACTACGAAACCGACTTTTTGCAAATGGAGTTCAACAAGAAATTTGATGTCGTCGTTCTATCCCATTGTTCATGGTATTTCGAAAGTATTGAGCTACTAAAGAATTATTTGCAAAAAATCAAACAAGTAGCAGATCGAATCTGTTTTGCTGAATGGGACATCGATTATACATCGGACGCTCAGCGTGCCCATTTTTGTGCAGCCAATATTGCGGCGCTCTATACAGCATTTACAGAAAATGAAGGGAATATCCAAAATCTCTTTCATAAAACGCAAATAAAGAAACTTATGCTTAGCGAAGCCTTTTCGATCAATGTTGAGAAAACAGTCGATGCCAGCTATTTGCAGGACGGATCATGGGAAGTCGATTACAGCAATTACTTGCTAAATGAATTTTCGGAAGTTCCGACTAAAATTCAGTCCTTAATCCAAAGTTATGCCTATTTAATGAAGGAGCAATCAAAGCCCCTTCTTTCGTTAAATAGTTTTGTACTGTGTGCTGATTTGTAAAATAACTTGAAGCCAGTTTGATTAATCAAACTGGCTTCTACTTTTACTCATAATTTATTTCTCTTTTTTAGAGAGCTCCAGTTCTTTGCGCTTTCAACCAATCCATTAACAAAATCCTGTTTATGATCCTGATATTGATGCGTATCATTCGGGAACTGTCTCGCTAATTTTAATTTTAATTCCCCATAACTTTTTGCGTCTTCTGGAAAATGGAGTAAGTATTCCTTGAAATCTAAGTGTATATCTATATTTTCATGTCCATCCTGATAAATATGAATATGATGTGTTCTATTATTCTTACCTTTTGGAAAATATCTTCTACCTGGTATTCCATTTTCACCTCTTGGTTCATATCCCTGTATTATCATTGCTTCATCATATAAATCAATTTTTTCAATATCTTTTACAACAATCAAAATATCTATAACAGGCTTTGCATACCCGATAGTTGGAATAGTAGTACTGCCAATATGGTAAATTTCAAGTAATTCATTTCCAAAAATAATTTTAAGAATTTTTTCTTCCTTTTCAAATTGTTTTACCCAATCTTCTGTCCAAGGCAGTATCGTCGTTTTTCTCATTCGTACCCCCTAATAAAGTCATGGTTCACTTATCCTCATAGCTAATATTAAAAGAAATGCAACAGCTAACACCGCAAGATTGGCGATAATTCCAATTAATCCGATTACTTATCTACTTAGGCGTCCCTTTAATATCCATGAAGATATTCCAGCAGTTATAATACCCATAAGATAAAATGGTTAACACTGTAATTGTCCTATAAATATCAGTGTTCGGCACTCGTACAGAATAAAAATAAAATACGCTTAGGATTACCGGTAACATCGAAAAAATCCCAAGAATCACCCCAAATTTTACTTTTTCCAAGTGTCATTCCCTCCTATAGCTAGCGCAGTAAATTAAAACAACTTCACAAAGACTATTTTAATGTTTTAAATATAAAATGCAGTGATATGATAGTTTTAACTAAAATGCATACTCATGACACCACGTGGCAAACTACCATCATGGAGGTGTATATAGTGAGTACTAACAATAAAAACAATCGCAGCACAAGTGATGAACAAGCAATTAGAAAGAATTTATCTAGGGAGCTTGATCACGAACTAGCAAATGAACCATTGACAGCTGCCGAGAGACTTAATAATAAGAAAACGAAAAAGCGGCAATAACATCATGCCCCCATCTAACGTTGGGGGCTATTTATGCTTACTATATTAAAAATTCGTACAAGCTTTTCCGATGATATCTGAAACAAATTACAAGTCGCTTCAACTTTCCATATCATTTCTCTTCTTTATATCTCCAAAGTATTTCCAAAGATGATATGTAGACCAAAATAATGTCGGAAAAATAAGAATCGAAAGTGATGAAATATACGGCTTTTCAAGCATATAACTTGGAGTAAAATAAATGTATAGGACTAATATGATTATGAAAGGAACTAAAAGAATCCAGTAACGTTTGTCTTTAAAAGTATTAAAACTCCCCATAGATCCTCCCTTCACTAACATGTGATATTTCTATTAATCCAACCGTTAAAATAAAAAATATAGTATTCTTTAAATTACCTTGCATTTAATATACCGAAACAAACTCAATTCTCCCACAAAATGTCTGTTTTAAACAATAGAAAGGTACGAATATTGTTGGATCAACATTCGTACCTTTTAACGTTTTACTACAGTTAGTTCATTTAACGCCACTTTCTAAAATTTTGAACTTCCCCTGTTCACAGTCAATTTCTGCTTTAGCGCCATAAGGTAAAATAAATTTTGGTTCTGTATGACCAAAACTCAAGTTGTATAGTACCGGCAGATTTTCTAAATTAAATTCTTTCATTACTTGAAGAATTACCACTTTATATTCCTCATAGTACTTCTCATCCTGCGGTTTACCAAAAATGATCCCATTTGTTTTTTGCAAGATGCCTTGTGCTGCGTAATTTCGTAACCAATATTTAATAAGATTGGGTTCAGGATATTCTTCAGATGTTTCAAAGAAAAGGATACTATTTTCCCAATATTCTTTTTCTGGCCAAATTTCAGTTCCCTTAGCAAACTCTAAAACTTCAGTACAACCGCCTATTAAATATCCCTGCGCTACACCCATTCCCTGAAGTACTTCATAACCTGAATTTTTCCGCATACTTCGGCGACAGTTTTTATTTTCTTCTAACCATTCCAAACGCTCACTCGTCCATTCGTTTGCAGGTTGAATCTCACCAATTATCTCATTTGAGAATAGTGTCCGTTTTACCATCTCAATTGTATAAGGATCCATCTTCACATTTTCAGCAAAATCGGTTAAGACTGCAGGACCATAAAATGAAGAGATTCCCGCTTTATGACAAAATAAATGAGAAATGGTTACATCAGAGTAACCCATAAATATTTTCGGGTTTTTGCGTATGACATCAAAATCAATATAAGGGAGTAGGCGGATACTATCTTCTCCCCCAATATTTGCAATAATTCCTTTAATCTGTTCATCCTTAAATGCCGTCATTAAATCCTCTGCTCGAGCCTGTGGGTTTTGATAAAGATATTCCTCACCTTTCAAACTGTTCGGCATTGGTATTACCTCGAGTCCAAACACTTCCTCCAATCTCTTTACCCCTTGTTCATATCGCCATTTAAGTGCTGGATCACCTGCACCACCCCATGAGGGACTTACTGTAGCAATCTGGTCCCCCGGCTGTAATTTTTCAGGCTTAATTAACATCCCCACTCACCTCTACAAATTCGATTTTTATGTATAGAAATATACTTCTATAGAAAAAGTTTAATACCTGCTGTTAATTTAAAAGAAACTACCCCTACAATAAATCTCGGTACATCATGCACTTTCACGCACTTTACTTATTAGTTTATTTATACAGTTGAAATGTATAGTTGGACTGTATATAATAAAATAAAGTTCAACTGTAAATTGTTGGCAAGGAGCGTTGTAATGAAAAGACATAAGTTATTACCCTTAACAGAAACGATGCACTATATATTACTCGCTTTGAGAACGCATTTGCATGGATACGCAATTATGCAAGAGGTTGAAACGATGAGTAAAGGTGAGGTACGGATAGCTGCAGGTACTTTGTACGGTGCTATTGAAAATTTATTGAAGTACAACTGGATTGTGCTCGTTCCTTCAAACGACCCTCGAAGAAAAGTTTATCGGATTACGGATGAGGGCTTAGAGATATTAGAAATTGAAAAAAGACGATTCATGCATATTCTTTCACTTTATGAAGGAGGTTTTAATAATGAAAATGCTTAAATTATTTTCGAACGCTCAAAGAGAAGAACAATGGTTAAATAACATGCTTCAAAAAGGCTGGCAATTAAAACGTGTAAATGCCCTTTATGTCTATACATTTGAAAAAACTTCAAATAAAGAACAAATTTTACGATTAGATTGCCAATCATTCACATCTGAACAAAAATTTCAGGAATACAAAGCATTTTTTGAGGATTTTGGTTGGATACATGTGGGAGGGACACGGTTCTCGACGTTACAGTATTGGTTAAATCCAACTAATAAAGACGATTCCCTGTTTTCCGATCATTCCTCTATAAAACACTACTTTCAACGGCTCAGCAAAATATATGGAGCATACGCATGCTTTGCCCTTTTTATTACATTTTGTGTATTCCAAAATTCAACCCAGTTTATCACTCTTAAAGAGGCTTATTATACACCAGGGTTATGGAACAAAAATGGCTTTGATTTTTGGAGTGCACTCTTATTCGAAACACCTTTTGCCATTACAAGATTCGGATCTCCATGGCTAATGCTTATTTTCGGTTTAATCTCCTTAAATATGTATATTAAATACAAAAGAGAAATAACTAAGTCGTTTTGATAGGCATTAGGAAAGCTATTTTATAGTCCCTAACCGCAATACGTCGTAAGAGGAAATCCATACACGGGTTTCCTCAAACTTTTTATTATCCTAAGAAAGCGTTGTATGGTAACAATAATTGCTGCCAATGTTCAACCATTTCATCGTAATATGTATCTGTCCAATGGTAAGGTTGCAGTTCCTTTAATGTTTTAAAAATAATTGCTTCTGTATCACTTGAAATCGCACACTGAACTTGAGATCCCCAGTAAAATAAGCGTTCTTGGCAGATACCACAAGGTGAATGTAGTTTTAATGGTGAATGTTCATCTTCCCGAGCTAAGCAAAGACTATGTGTAAATTTTCTATTAAATTTGTGCGCTTCTAAAATAGCACCCGTTTCCATACAAAGAGCTGTTGAATCATTGATCACTTCTGGTGACACACTTATATAAATCTATCCATCTCCAACACGAACCGCTGCTGCACCTCCCCAACCACTTGGATATCTCACATCCACTAATTCTTTTACAGCATTATAAAGTTCTTTATCTAGCATTAATTTCTAGCTCCTTATATTTTTTTATCATTCCATTAATTTATTTATAGGCTCTCCAATCCTTTTTTGATATTTACTATGTCCATCAGTTTCACCAATAAATTTAAATCCTTTACTTTTATAAAAATTATTTAGTTTGACATTATTCGCAACGCAATCTAACTTAAGTAATTCTTTGTCACTCACATTTTCTTGTATCCACATCAAAATACTTTTACCAATACCTTTTTTCATATAAGCAGGAATTATTGCAAGTCTATGCAAATAAAGGGATGATAACTTAGTTTCACTCCCCCATAATTGTCTATCCCATTCACTTTGTTTCGATGATAGTGAAAAAGTTGCTATTATGTCCTTTTCTTTCAATACGATGTAAGTTTCATTATTTATAATAGCTTGCTTGATTTCTTCATCATCACCATCTAATAAATACCGCCATTGGTTTATATCATTCTCCTTCATCCATTGAGCTAACTGCTTTAATAATTTTATTATTGCGCTACTATCTTCAATTGCTGCAATTTTAATTTCTAAACCGTCTCCATTACCCATGCTCTTCTAACTCCTCTTATAAAAATTTTCGACAGTATTAAATTCTATAAAACACTACAATAAACCCCTTGCTAGTCTTTTCAATACAATACTAAACACCGCTTCAAATTTTCCCTCTAAATAAATTACTTGATAATGTTAAAATTGAATTATAAGAAAGGAGAGGTAGTCTTTGAATAAAAATAAACTTAATATGGCCATTGCATTAGTTGGAAGTATCCTTATTCTAACTATTGGCGGTATAACAATTAACCAAATTTATAAGAATCATCAGGCAAATGAACTTATTATTGAGAAATGCTTTGAAAACTTTGATCAAGTGGAAGAAGTGGCGATAAAGAAAGATGGGTTTTGGTCTCCGGTGATTTGTGAAAAAAAATAGCATAAAAGATTTTTAAAATCTTTTTATGCTATCCAATACATTGTGTAGAGGAGCGCCGATTGTAGAACTAGGCTATTTGTTTTTGTTTCTTTTTCGCTCTAGAAATATCGGTGCTATATTCAACAAGATAGAAACACTTGTTAAAAACCATAATGCCCTTTCCATACCTGGTACTACATCTTCTATAGCCGCCCAATCTTTTACCTCTACCCAATCCGAAATCAGCGTGTATTCGGCACAGAGGGTAAGTGCTGTAAATGATAATCCCATTGCCATCGCTAGTTTGTAATCTTTACCTGTCATGTACATATACAGGTTTATAAAAGTTGCTACTATTGCAATAAGACCAATTAATATCCACATAATATTGCCTCCAAACCATTTTACTTCCATTTCTAATATAGACATGAATTGTAATAATATAGTTCCATTTCCCTTAAAAGAATGTTCTGTTTGGATTGTTGTCAAATAACCCTATAATGAAACCGAGCGCTGAATCTTAATACAGATTCGCGTATTTTGTTGGATAGTATATAAATTGGTTAATATGTCGGTGAATAAATCCTCCCTGTATCCGTATCAATCACAAACGCAACCTGAATCGTTGCATCATACGGAATTCGGCTAAATTGATAATATGAACACATAAACTTCGCAATTTCTGGGCTTGAGGATGCCTGCTTTTTTGCTTGTTTATAAAATTTGTTTAACTGCCCTAATGTATAGCTTGGTCCAGATAACAGCACTTGCTGATCATACCCATCCATTTCAACTAACATATTAAATCACTACTGGTTGCTAGCCAGTTTTATAGCTTAAATTTTATGCACCCCGGACTCTATTGCCTAAAGATTTCTCCTTGTAAGTACCAATGTAATTCGTAAAAATAGTGCTTAATTAATTTGTCACCTCTTCGTATTCAGGATTGCCATGCTGCATGCAACCAAATAGCTGACAGCCGCCAATAGGATATATATCATATTCAAAAGGAGGCACATCTTCGTTTTCTAAAAACTGCCATAGCTTTTCGAGGGTTTGTTGCTGTTCGGTTAATTCAATTATGTACTCGTCACGATCCTGCGCTGTCCAATGCTCATCTAGCTCACTTTGCTGTTCATCAATTTGTTCTTCTTTATTCTGTTGGATTGCTTGTTGGATGATTGCTCTGCAAGCGTCGTAGTCCTCTAATTTATACAACGTATACGTATAGCGACTGACGCTATAAGGTGAAATATAATAATTGTTCCATTCTTTTTCAAACTGTGCTCGTGCTTCATTGTAACAACCAAGTTCTATGTAAACATCTGCAATTTCTATGGCACCCGTGTAATCATCCGCTTCATCATTCCAATTGGCTAAAAGCGCCTTTGCCTTATCAATATGACCTGCATACAGCCAAGATACGACCTCGTGTAATTGCGTCATACCTGAATCACCCATACAGCGAGAAAAGGCTTTCGCTGCTTGCTCAAACTCACCAAGCTGAAAATGCGCCATTGCTAAATTATAGGTCGCTTCCTCCGTCTCGTTAAACATGAGTGCTTTCTGTAAATAGTTTTTAGCTTCCATGTCTTGCTTGTTATGTAAGGCGATTTCACCGAGCATCATATATGGAAATGAGGACTGTGGGTTAAGGACAAGTGCTTGCTCTAATAATGTCTTTGCCTCATCTCGGTTCTCTTCTTCACGCAGCATAAACCATGCCAAATTATTAAGGCTTTGAACAGAAGGTGTTTCTCTTACCAGCTTTTTAAATAGTAAAAAGGCTTCATCATAATTATTTTGCTCCAACAGCATAATCGCTCTCTTATTTTCCGAAATGACGTTCTCCCGCCTTTCTCTGTAAAATTATTTTCCATTGGTCAAATAGCAGCGTTAACTGTTTGACCTGACCTGCGAATCAGTATCGTTACCTTTGTTTAGCTATTCCGGCAGCCACCTCTACGATACTAATAAATTCATATTCTATCAGTTTAAAGTGCTATAAAACTATAGATGTTGTAATGATTATAAACAAAATTAAACAAGCACTCCAAACACAGCCTAATATCTTTTGATTATGTATATTTTTCCCTTGATGTAACTTTTCTAAGAGCTGAACCAAATTTAGAAACCATAAGATCGAGAACAATAAAGCACCTACCAGATATAACATTTCCATAATAACATCATCCTTTACGTAGAATAAGTTAGCGCTTATCCTGAAAGTAATCTCCAATTTGAATCATCTTTTCGATAATTTCTCCATCATCTTTCTGTTGCCACGGATTTGCTACACTATTTAATTTACCAATATATCCCTTTATATTAGAAAGTAATTTTACCTATAATGGTTTCCAATTAAATTCTTTTACATCTTTATCATTTGGTTCTCGAACAAACTCCTTACACCCTTCTTCACAAGCTCCAAATAACAGGTAATTTTTCTGTGCTTTTCGTAAAGATGGCGTGTTTGCGCCGCCCTCATAATCTGGGTCATCATATTGAACTCCGTCATCTTCCCAAAAACAGATACTGCATATATTATATGTTCCCGGAGGTTCTTCATCTAACGTTTTATAGCCACAACAAGGACAAGTATATTTCATATTATCACCTCACATTTATTTAACCTTCAGTTTCCTGTTAAGTTTCAGTTTATTCTTAAAATCATATCATTGTTATTCTAACATATATATCCAATTCTCCGACAAATTTCTCAACAATCCTCCCAAATAGAACCGTGCCTATTTATTAAGCACAGCATAATTAAAAAAACTCATATAACCCATTTACAAAATAATCGTACTCATTATCATCAATGATTTTGTCCCCATACCCTTCAAAGAAAATTTGTATATCTATTTCATCCTCAAAGGCATTGGGTTTAGGGCGTATAGCTAATGATACGTCATATCTTGGATCCCCGAATGCACCACCACCCCAGTCTATTACGCCTGTAATTTTGCCGTTGTTGACTAAAACATTATCAATTGTAAAATCCCCGTGTATGAGTGTTTGATTATATTCTTTCGGTTTAATAGATTTGATTTTTTCTAATAATTCCCCAGTTCCGTCCACATGATATTTTCTGAAATTAAATTCTGCCTGACATAACCTCTCATCGATCCAAGGAAGTTTACCTATTAGTTCAGCAGGACAAGGTGTTGAATGAATTTGCCACAAGAGTTTACCAAAGTTATATATTATTTCCTGCCGTTTCTCCTTACTTTTTTCGTTATATAAAGCGGATCGTACAGTTTCCCCTTCTAAAAACTCAATAAGAGCCCAAGATTCCTTTACGGATACTTGTTCAACGAAATTTTTCACCTTTGGAATAGGTAATTTTGTTTTTTGAGTCAAACAGTTAATTACCGATACTTCTCGTTTTAGCAAAGCACAGTTTAACTCTCCCTTAGTTCTCTTGAGTGCATAAATCCCTTGATCATTTTCAATTAATCCAACATTGGAAGTATAACCTTGTCGTGGAAAGCTCATTGAATTAACCTTTTTAAGAAACATGTATATTTCACTTGGAATCTCTTCAACACTAAATGGCAGCAATTGAGTACACCTCCTCCAGTAGTTGTTAATCGATATACTTTAATTTAAAGAAGACTTAAATTTCCTTTTATATCTTTTATTATTTCATCGATACTATTTCTTTCAGTATCTATGTACTCTCCAAAATCATATTGATTGAATGCTTCTAAGCATTTATCGGTTTGTTGAAAACACCAGTTATCTTCTTCCTCACCACGTAGTCTTAACCTTTCGTAAATTGTCTCTTTACTTGCATTCAAACAAAAATGATAGGTTTGTTCATCAATACTTTTAAATCCGTTGTAAATGTAATCAAAGTATTCTATTTTTCTGATTGTCATTGGTACGATTAGATTGATATTATATTTAGTACTTAACTTCTTCCCCATATCAACTGTTAACTCTTTCCATAAATCCAGATCTTGAAAGTCTCCTTTAACAGATTCAGTTCTTTTGATATCAATGGGAATAACATTTCTTAACATGTAACCAATTTCTTCCGGGTCAAAAATCATACTATTTTCAATTTCGTTTAGTAGCCTATTTGCAATTGTAGTTTTGCCTACGCCAAATGCTCCATTTATCATTATAATCAACAGATCAGCTCCCTAATTATTCTTCCACTAGACTATCCAATGCTTCTTGTATTTCGGTTTCAAATGGTATCTTACCTGAATTCGAATTTTCACCATATTACGGAAAAACACAATTCCTATAAAAGAATTGCGCTCGAAATTATAAATTCACCGTCCATATTTATAAATGATTTGACCATTTATTTCTGTTTTCCCCGTACAGATTCCTACTTGCAAATTGATATAATCAATCCATGTAGGAAAAAGAAATGCTAAGTAGTTAATTACTTTCTTATCAGGTGTTGCATAACCTACATTCGTTTGGTCACTTAAGTACGCAGCAAAATCTGGATATAACGCTCGCGCCCATTCTTCCACTTCAAACTCTGAATCAAAAATACGGTTATCCTCTTTATGGCTGCCATTTATCCATATAACATTCTCTATCGAAACCGCCTCATTTCCATGTTTCTTCACAATTATGGCTATTATTTATCGGTGTCCATCTTTCCTTGCTTGGATATAACCATAATAGACACAAGTCCCATGGGTTGATAAATCTTTCACTTCCATTCCGCATCCCTCATAAAATTTGAAGTTATTTGCTGAAGTGTGGGCAAACCAATCTCCATGCGGAAGTTTTTGAATACATAACTCAACAAGTTTTTTACCTATCCCTTTGCCCCTATATTCTGATAAAACGACTAAATCCATAATATTCGCTGCCATGATTTGATCGGATATCACTCTAACCATCGCAATCATTCTCTCATTATCCCAAACAGTAAATGCCCAAGTTGAATTTTTAAAGATTAGTGAGTACTTTTCTTTTTGCCACGATGGAATATTTTTTGCCCATCCTGCGTCTTTAAACAAGGACTCAACAAAATCAGCTGGAATCCCTTCAGTACCTTCTCGAATGACGAAACTATTAAAATATTGATACAATTGCGCTGCTCCTTTCAGTGTAGATATTACATAATGATTAGATAAGAAGGGGCTATATCCCTCTAATTGTTTGTAATTTTTTTCAAATAGCTTCACCAAGCATGTTTAACTACAGCCTAAATAAAAAAACAGACGGTTAAGAATTGCAATATAATCAATTCTAAACGTCTGCTTTATCGTATTAAGGAGCTAATAATTCTTGAATCTCTTCGAGCATTTTTTGAGCAGCTAAAATGCCGCCTGCTGTATTCCACACAGCATCACTCACGCTAATCGCTTTTCCATTTTTTACTGCGTTAAGATTTTTCCATAATGGATCAGCTGTCCATTCAGCTTCTGTTGCAGATGCGGAATCGTCGCCTGTTGGCAGATAAGTAAAGTAGAATAGCAAATCTCCATCCATTTGAGGTATTAATTCTTTACCAACTTCTACTGCCATTTGATTGTCATTAGTAAATAAATCCGCTTGCTCTTCTACGCGATTAAAGCCTAATTCTTCTAAAATAACTCCTGAAAACGAGTCTGTGAAATAAATTCTAGAAGTGCCTGATAAGAAACGAACAACAGAAACAGATTGATTTGTTGCATCTCCTAAAGCTTCTTTTGTTTCTTGAATCTTAGCATCATAATTCGTCAATACTTCTTTGCCTTTATCTACAGCATTAACGGCTTCTGCATATAATGAGAAATTATCTTTCCATTGACCTGTTAATGTTTCAGCAAAAACAGTCGGCGCAATTTTACTTAAGTTTTCATAATCAGCTTCTTGACGAATTTTATTACCAATAATTAAATCTGGCTTTAACTTAGCAATCGCTTCTAAATCGATTGCTGTTTCTTGCCCCACAACTTCTACTCCATCCATTTGATCTGTAATATGTTCATACCAAGGTTCACCTGACCATGAAGATACCGCGCCAACCGGTTTAATTCCCAAAGCAAGTAATGCTTCTGTACCTTCATTTGTTAGTACGACGATTTTTTCAGGTGTTGATGTAATAGATGTAGAACCCATCGCATGCTGTACTGTATATGAAGTAGATTTCCCCTCTGCTGGCTCCGCACCGCTTACCTCCTGCGTTTTTTCTGAATCGCTACATGCAGCTAGAACACAAACTGTTAACAGTAATAAAATTCCTAAGACTTTACTAAATGATATTTTCATACTTTTTTTCCTCCGATATGTATGTTAGTATTATTGTGCCAACATATAATTGATAATGATTATCATTTTCTAACAATTTAAATCATATTTGACTAGGAATCTTCTGTCAACAATATTTTTTAAATATTCATTCTACTCAAAGGAATTCATATGATGAAAAGTAACTTATCGAAAGTAATTCTATTATTATTTGGTTTTATTGTGATGATAATAGGAATCGTGCTAAGTATTACATACGGCTATGCTAATACTAATCTGCATACAACTTGGGAAGCATTTTTCCATTTCAACAAAAGTAATGAACATATCATTATCATTAATCATCGGTTACCTAGGGCGCTTATTGCCACTTTTGTTGGGGCTTCCCTTGCAATTGCAGGTGCTTTGCTTCAAACAATGACAAGAAATCCTTTAGCCTCTCCCGGTATTTTAGGAATCAATGCTGGCGCTGGCTTATTTGTAGTACTTGCTATAAGTATTTTACAAATGACAAGTCTCTTTAGTTTTACATTAATAGCATTTTTAGGTGCGGCTGTATCTGCCCTTAGTATTTTAGCGATTAGTTCTATTGGTCATGGAGAGATGATGCCTATGAACTTGACTTTAGCTGGGACTGCCCTGGGTGCATTGTTTTATTCCATCACTCAAGGGTTGTTAGCGATCAATGAAGCACAGCTCGATCAGGTATTATTTTGGCTTGCGGGATCTGTACAAGGAAGGGATCTCCAAATGCTATGGGTAGTACTGCCTTTTTTTGCTATAGGCTGGATTATTACTGCAATTATGGCGAAGCAATTGAATTTGCTGTCTTTAGGTGAGGATGTCGCAACAGGGCTAGGATTGAATGTTTTAAGAACCAAGTTATTAATTGTACTAATCGTTGTGCTACTAGCTGGAGGTTCAGTTGCAATAGCTGGACCAATAAGCTTTATCGGTTTGATCATACCGCATATTGCACGCAAAATAATTGGAACGGAACATCAATGGTATATACCGTTAGCTGCACTTCTTGGAGCAATATTATTACTGTTTGCAGATTTAGGTGCACGTTATATCATCATGCCACAAGAAGTACCCGTAGGTGTCATGACTGCCATAATTGGTACGCCAATCTTTGTATATATAGCGAGAAAGGGATTTAATAAAGGATGAAAAAGTTAATGAACTTACAATCAAATTATTTTTCACAACTAGTAGATTTAAGCACTGTAAAAAAGCTTTTAATACTAATGCTTTTAGTTGCTTTAACGTTTATTTTGAGTTTATCGATTGGTGATTCCTTTATCTCTCCGCTTAAAGTTGTTGCAATACTCTTTGGCAATGGATTTGCATTTGACACATTAATCGTTCAGGAATTTCGAATGCCACGAATTTTTATATCATTATTTGCCGGGATGGCGTTAGCAATTTCAGGTGCAATTTTACAAGGAATTATTCGTAACCCTTTAGCTTCACCAGATGTAATCGGTATTTCAACTGGTGCAGGCACAGCAGTTGTTGCATTTTTGGCACTATTTAGCGATGCTAACAATTCACTAACTGTAAGTATAGAATGGATGCCGTTTGCCGCGTTTATTGGTGCTTTAGCTACGGCACTACTCGTCTACAGTTTAGCTTGGAAAAATGGTGTTTCAGCGACTCGGCTCGTCATGATCGGGGTTGGTATTGCTTCATTGATGCAGGCATTAACAACCGTATTAATGCTAATCGGCCCGATTTATCAGGCAAGCAAAGCAAATGTATGGATTACCGGAAGTGTGAATAGTGCAACATGGCAACAGGTGAAAATAATTATTCCCGTAGTCACTTGCCTGTTCATTATTACCCTGCTCGTTACTCGCCATTTAAATTTACAGCAATTTGGTGATGACGTGGCAACTAGCCTAGGACAGCATGTGCAAAAAACTAGACTGGCATTGTTACTTTTATGTACAGCTCTTGTAGGGAGTGCAGTCTCATTTGCCGGTACAATTGGGTTTGTAGGATTAATGGCTCCACATATTGCTCGTAAATTAGTAGGATCATCCTTTGGCTCGCTAGTTCCTGCATCAGCTTGTATCGGTGGGATACTAGTTGTCCTTGCTGATACAATCGGACGGAGCTTATTTGGTTCTATTGTTGTTCCTGCTGGAGTTTTTACTGCAGCAATAGGAGCTCCTTACTTTATTTATTTGTTAATTAAAATGCAAAAAAGGTAGGCTGATAAGAATGATTGAAACAAAGCAGCTTCAGTTAAATTACGGTGAAAAAATTATTATCGAGCCTTTAGATTTAGTTTTGCCTAAAGGAGAAATCACCGTATTAATTGGTGCAAACGGTTGCGGGAAATCTACACTTCTAAGATCCATTGCCCGATTATTGAAACCGCAAAGCGGATCCATCTTTTTAAATAATGAGGATATTACGAAATTGTCCGCAAAAGATACTGCTAAGAGCCTAGCCATTTTACCGCAGCAGCCAATGGCACCTGAAGGTTTAACCGTCCTACAATTAGTGAAGCAAGGACGCTTTCCGTATCAGAACTGGCGCAAACAATGGTCTAATGAGGATCAACTAATTGTTGAACAAGCGATTGCTGCCACAGGTTTAACGGAATTCAAAGATATCGAAGTTGATAATCTTTCAGGTGGACAAAGACAACGTGCATGGATTGCGATGACTTTGGCACAGCAAACAGATATTATTTTACTTGATGAACCTACAACCTATTTAGATGTCACCCATCAAATTGAAGTATTAGATTTATTATACAAGTTGAACAAAGAAAAAAATCGAACAATCGTTATGGTACTGCATGACATCAATTTGGCTTGCCGCTATGCTACCAATATTATTGCCCTCGTCAATAAAGGAATATATGCACAAGGAAAACCTGAGGACATTTTCACAATAAAGCTCGTTCAAGACGTTTTTCAACTGAATTGCGAGATTATAGAGGATCCGATCTATGGAACACCTATGTGCATTCCGTATGGAAATATAAAATAGCCAAGGCATTGTCTTGGTTATTTTTTACTTGTATACACATTTGCGTATAAATGGTTTTTATAAATTGGGCCATTAATCGAGGAAACGCTCACTGAAAAAAGTGCTTACATAACACAAAGCTAATTTAGTTTATAACTAGAAGATCTTATGGTTCTTGAAAACCCACTGTTGCCATTATAAATATAACAAGATAGCCAACCAAACCAACTATATTTAATCCTAGTAATGTAATTCTGATATAGCCTTTCACACCAAACAAGGCAAATAAAAATCCTAAAACACCTAATCCAAATGGTAAGTATAAATTAGGAGCAACAATTAAGTTAAAAATCTTTTCCTCCAAACGAAAAGGCATTTCGTTAAATAATGAAATTAATACCAAACATAGAAGTGCCGATATTACTGAAAAAATTATTCTCAACAAACTATCACCCCATTTTCTTTATTAAATTATTTATTGGAAATCCATTCATAAAGAATATCAGGTAAATTCTCTTCATTTTCGTGCCCTCTGGATTTGATGTTAAAGCCATTCTTTTCATAAAATCGCCGCGCGTTTTCATTTACCTCAAATGTATATAATGTTAGTTTCCCACTCGACTGTTCTTTTGCCTTATCAAGTAATGTTTAACCTATACCAAATCCTTGATAATCAGTATGAATATAAAGTTGGCTGATTTCCCTTTCATTATAGGCAATCATACCAACTACTTTGTCATCTATTAGCACTACCTCTATTTGATAATGTTCAGGCAATATATTATTCAAAAAATATATATGACTTTCAAAGGTATGCATTTCTTTCTGACCTATAGCCCGTTCCTTACTTTCTCGCCACATCTCCACTGTCTGTTCAGCATATTTTGGTTGATATTGAGTTATTATTAGATTGTCCGAGTTCACTAATTTACCTCCTTAGAGTTTTCACTTTTACACCCCGATTTAATTGTGTTAGTCTTTCCAATGTTTCTTTCTAATGAAAGTGTAGATATTTAAAATAACTCCGATAACAAATATAACTATTGCATTGAATGCCAGTACTATTGCAATAAATCCTCCTGCAAAGGCGATTCCTTCTCCTGTATTATCCGGATCGGTATTGGTTCTTTTAAAATAATCAATTCCTAAAGAAACAAAACTATAAACGATCACTGGAACTAAAAGGGCTATAATAATTGCCGAAACCCATAAAGGGATTCTTTTTTTACGGTATAAATACACTGCTATTCCATCACAAATTAAAAGAGACAAAATTATAACCAGCCAAACAATAGAATCTCCGCCCATAATAATACCCTCTTAACTTTCACTTGGCTTACGGATTTTAAGTAAATTGAAAACTGAATAAGAAATGATTAATATTATTCCAATCAGAAATGCTATAAGGAAGCCAAATGTCCCATTTAAACCGACCCATCCGATAGTGAACGTAAGGAAAAATAGTTGATAGCATAAACCAGCTATTATTATTGCAATAGGCATATTAAATGGGAATAAGAATTTCCAAGCAAAACCTAAAAAGGAAGCTGACAATAGTATTATAACTAAGAGGATTATGTGGAATGTCCCCCAACGAAATCCTGCACGAGACTGCCCTTCTTCACCAAAGGCAACCTGTGTATTTAATTCATACAGCGTAAAGCCGGCTGTAAAAATTCCGACCATTAAAATAATAATGAATGTTACCCAGTTGATCGTTTTTAGAGTATTTTTGTTTTTCATTTTTCCTCCTAAAATTTTTATTCAAAAGAACAAGGCAACTCCGATATCTTGTAACCGCCTGATTGTTGAAGAATGTTTTTTAAATAATAACTGCATTTAACTTAAGATTTGACAATACAAAAAAGCTGTTCAATCTTTTAACAATACTTTCACGAACTTCAACTTCCTTTTCAGCATCTAGCGCTTCAGGATATGCAAAAGTAATCCCCAGCGTACCTTCATCTGGCGGGTTTAACTTTACACCTGCGCCAGTAATAATTGCATTTGTCATTGCTGAAAAATGTAAAATTGAATTTTTTAAAATTAGTTGTTCTCTTTCCGTTAAACCTTGTTTAGAATTTCCATCAACGATTACTTTAAAATATGACAACTTGAATCCCCCTTTTATAACTAAACACTCTCTTTCCTTTACCATTTTACAACTATTATCCAAAATTTTCCTCAATTATTCTTAAATGAATGTGTGGCTTTTTAATAAAAAAAGACCCTTTCCTTATTCAAGGAAAGCGCCAGATAATGACAAGGTACCATTCTAATTCAAGGACTGACATATATGGGGATATTGGCGTTTCATAAAAATCTAAAATATATTGAAACTATTTCTCGTTTTTTCCGTCTGTACGAGGCATTTCAAAATAAAGGAGACTAAACGATGAAGAAAATACTTAAAATCATTAGTGGGCTTGCACTGGCATGCAGCTTGCCTTTAGGCGCAGCAGCAATCACAAAGCAATTACTTAATTAAATGTTTGGTGCGTGAAATTTTTAGCCCATTCCTTCAATCAAGATAAAGTTTTGTCGATTGCAATGAATGCAACATATTGAAAATATGAATCAAGAGGAATAAGTTATGAATAAGATAAGAAAAGCAAATATCGAGGATGCAGCGATACTGACGGATATAGCTTTTAAAGCAAAAGGCTATTGGGGTTATTCAGATGATTTTATGAATGCATGGAAAGATGTTTTAACAATTACTGTAGATGATATCCAGTCTAAAGTTATTTATCTGCTAGAAGATGATAAGGCTATCAAAGGGTTCTATTGTTTGTGTATAGAAACGAAAGAATTAGAAACCTTATTTGTTGCCCCTACATACATTGAACAAGGCTTAGGGAAATTATTATGGAAAGATATTTTACTGAAGGCGGAAGAATTTGAATTAAGTAGCTTCCATTTTAATAGCGATCCAAACGCGTATGAATTTTACTTAAAGATGGGTGCAAAAAGAATAATTTATGTTGAATCAACAGTTATACCTGGGAGAATATATCCTCTTATGGAATATACGCTTACACACCTTCAATCATAATAACGTTTCCAAATAAAAGAATGGGAATACAGCAGTAAGGCACGAATGTTGTTATATCAACGTTTCATGCCTATTCTTTTGATATTTCTTATACAGCATTTTATACCGATGTTAAGAGGGTACCCCAGGTGAATTTAAAGTAAGTGAAGCATCAAAATTACTTGTCGTGGATGAGAATTTGAAAGTTTTACTTTCTCTTTATACAAATGTAGAGACAAATGAACAAGGCTTTGTAGTTCAAATTTGGCAACTTGAAAACCAAAACCTTTATTATAAAAAATTTGTTAATGGAGATTTGACTTAGGCAGTCTATTCTGATGGTATTACCTCAATGGATGATCAGATTTCTGAACAATTCCCTTTGGTAATGGAGGGTAATGAACATAAAATCACACCGTTTTAGAATCCAGCTTCCTGTATTAAAGAGGGTACTTGCTGTACTTTTGAAAAACAAACCTATCAACATTGCGGTAAGTACTGTGGCGCTTGGAAAATGCAGGTGGTGGAAAGGCGATTAACGAACTTGATAGGTGCTGCTTAACTCATGATGCTTGGTCAGGGAATAAGAAAGGCAAAGAGCGATGCGTTTGCCATGATGGGTTCCTTGATTGTGCTGCAAATAAAACAGGTCCTGGGGATACAACAATTCGGAATGGCATTCGGGGTGCAAAGGTAATTGACGGATGTTATCTCTAAAAAAAGAAAAGCTAGGGTAACTCCCTAGCTTTCCGTTCTATGCTATATTTGCACCAATCCATAAAAACGAAACAATTAGAATAACATTTAAACTAGTAAAAAGCAAACCCAATATTGGTAAAGTCTTTTTTTCATTTAAAGTACGAAAACAGAAAATAGCCAACACAATAGAACAAATTGTGCCAAGACCAATAAATGCTAGAATCACTGGCGTAAGTGTTTCAGAAGTTGCTCTAGCTATTGGATCTAATAGAAACATAGCTGCTGTAACTAATACACTTGATATTAAAAATAAATAACTTTTCCAAGAGTGTTTTTTAGCTGACATTGTGAATTGTAACCTCCAATTCCAATTTGATTAACACTTTTTATTTCACCATTAGTTTAACCATTAAATTTACAATAGTACAATAAAATCAAATTTTCTGTAAAAAAGAATGTCCATAAATCTAATTAGTTGAAATAACAAATGAAGATTAAAAGAAAAAGTAAATAGGGGTGTCACCTTTTTAAATAGTATGGCTAGGTGTATAGATAGCTGTACCCAAAAATCAGAAGAAGAGTTTTACCAAGACATTTGTATTGTGTACTCCAATGAGTTAAAGTGAGTGCGAAGGGCAATCGAAGAAGCCTATAATATAAAACTTTATAGGCATTGATACCTCAATTAGACAATTTTTGAACGCTTACGGTAACTCCTCTAGGATCAGCTTCCAAGCTTAATTGTTTATTTGTTTCGTGTACAATAATGGCAATTAGGAATTCATGAGCGATGTTTCTTGAATTATCTCCATATCGGAAGTCGTCTATCATTTCACTTATTTCATACCATATATACCATATCTCTAACTCCTCATTAAAGAAGTGTTCGCGCACCACTTCATATATTTCATATGCTAAGTTTATTGCATTATTTTTATCATTTAATATTTCCTTCAATAAATTACGTATGTAGTGTTTAGCACATTCTTCATTTGTAGGCTCCTTCATACTTAATTCACCCAAAGCTCTTTTGAAATATTCTTCAATTTCAAAAATATTTAACGGTTCTCTCAAAGAAGCAAGGATATTTAGGGATGTTGTAGAATTTTCGTTTTCCAACATACTGTTAGCCCAACTAATGTAATCAATAGGCATTTCTTCACCTTTAAATTTTTTATAATACAAAATTTTTGTATCCATATGCTGACTCATTGGTTTTATTACTCACCTTCTTACAGATTGTCACGCTAGTTTGATAGTTTGGTATAAAAATTGACATTTTTTTAAGTAAGAGATCATTCTTTATGTTGTGGATCAAAATCTGTTTCTTCAATAGGACTGCCTGCTACAGTCCATATATCCTCTTGACTTATTATTATGTCTTTAACTTTATATTCATAAACTATTCTTGGTTCACTTTCAAAAATCACATGAAGAAATATGGCAGATTTTATAATAGTTTGATCCGTATCGGTTATATTCCAGGAATCTTCAGGATACTTCTCTTTTAAATGTTCTTCTAATACCTCGATAGCCTGATGCGTTTGATTCTGTATTATAAACGGCCTAATCGCTCCGTAATAGCTATAATAACCTATTAGAAAAATAATCAATAAAATCCAAATAAACTTTCTCACTTTTCTAGGTAAAATAAAAGCTAGCAAGCTAACAGCAAGGACACCGCTTGTAACTATAAATAATCCAATAATCACTGCTGGGCTAATGACTACCCCTCCCTATATTAGAATTAACTCACAGATTAAAATAGTTATTTATTTGTCTATTTCTTTATACATGTTGATACCTGCTACTTGAAATCCAAGGTTATTATATAAATTTATTGCATGTTCATTTTTTCCGAAAACATGTAATCTAAAAAAAGCAATTTTACGAACAGCTAAAAGGGATTCAAGTTCAGTCATCACCTTTTTCCCAATCCCTTTAGAGCGAAACTCTTCTTTGAGGTAGATTTCATATAAAAAGGCACTTTTGTTTTCTTCTACTATTTTTATCCATACAAAACCAACCACTTTTCCATTTTCTATAATATTATAGAATTCATGGTTTTCAGTGTTGAATCCATTTGGCAAATATCCTTTTATCGCCTTTTCCGCTCTAACAAAAGAAGGTTCATCTATTATTTCAAAAACATTTTTTTCAAGAGTAAGAGCATACCTCTTTATTTTATCTTTTACGTATACATCGTATGCATTTTCATTCATAGGTATTAATAACTTCACTCTTTAACCAGCTCCAATCTGGAATTCACTATACTTAATTACAAGGCGCAATCAGAGGATTATTTCGTATATTTTTTGATTGCCAAAAGGTAATATTGAAGCAATTATAATTCCTGCCACTATAAAAGAAGCTGCATATACTCTATATTTTGTCATAGAAATCTCTTTTCTTTTATAAGCTATACTTAAAACTTTAATCATAGAAAAAATAGTAATAAAGATGATGATTGCCGAAAAAACACTTGTTAGAATTACTGGCATTTTTTAACCTCGCTTAACATTTTAGTGCTATGCAACTTAAACAGTAAACCTGCAATTGCGATAAATAAAAGTCCGCTTATTGAAGAAATCTAGAAAAAAATACTACCTCCCATACTTGTGGAACTATAAAACAAACTACTAAATAATAAGAGTATAAAACCTATTAATCCACTGTAACCAATTACCCATTTAGAACTCCTTTTAGCTAGTAAATGGCCAGTTACACTAAGAATATAGAGGACACTTACAATCATAATTGTAGGAAAGAAAGGCTGAAATTTATCTGCATATACGAAGTAATCGAGTTAGCTAATCTCATGCCCATTAATAATCTCTCTACCAGCTATAATTTGCACCCATACTTAAACAACTTCACGCCCCCTTATACTTTTATAACAACCAAGAACTAATCTGTTAGTATTTCTCGATTTTAATAGTTATTTTCATACTCTCTTCGCTAGTTGTTTCTGTTTCAGAAATATTCTTGATTGAATCTTCTACTATTTGTTGAATCAACGTACCTTCAATTTTTGAATCCTTTGGGAAGCCTACTGCAACTGTTGATTCACCCCCGCCACCATCTATCATTATTGCGAGTGCATCACTATCAAGTTCCGTTAGCTCTGTAATCGATTTTATTAGTTCATTTTGTAATTCGGCAAATAAGGTCTTATAAGAAACTACAACTTCCTGCTCGCTTTCTATTACCTCGATATTATTACATCCACCTAACAGGAATGAACACAATACAACCCCTGAAATTATAGCTTTTTTCAATCTTTCTACACTCCTTTTGTATCGATTCATATATTAAAAGTTCTGGTTACTATAACGAAATAATTTCAAATAAGTTCCTTATAGTGGAAAATCTACCTGTATATTAATATAAAGTGAACCATATTTCTTCTTGCTATCCGTATCACTAAACAGTCTTACAGCAAAACAAAAATCCCTCCAATCCAATTAGCTGAATTGAAGGGAATCTTTTAAGAATTTATAAACGCGGATCGATTGTATCGCTTTCTAACGCAAGTGTGGCAAGTGCACATTCATGTACACGGTTGCTGCTTTCCAAACTTACAAAGCGTGAAATACCTTCTATCCCTAATTTAAATTCCAATAAAGCGTTCTTCATTTTACGGGAAGGGTTCCGTTGTTTTAACTTCTTCATCGTGTCTTCAGTTGTATAGTCCATGCCATAAATGATGCGTAAATATTCACGGCCGCGCACTTTTATAGCTGGTTGCAATAATTTCCCTTTATGATAAGCGAGGAAATCGAATGGCTTAATAACAATGCCTTCATGACCATTTTCAGTCATGTCCTTCCACCAATTCATTACTTCCTGTTCATCCTGCTCGCTTTCGATCAAACGGTATTCTGTCGCTATAAATAGCGAGCTGTTTTCAGCCAAATACGCATTCATTTTCATATGCCAGCTGTGAGGCTGGTGGAAATTTGTCGTTGAGCTGTGTGCAAGAATATGGAACGGTGCTATATGTATGCCTGAAAGTTCATTTGTTGGCCAGCAATAGTTTTTGAAAACCGCATCGAAGCGTGCAGCATTCTTATATTTATCGGTAAATTCCTCCAACCAGCTCGTCACGTCCACATGCTCTGTTGCTTTTAACTTTTCGATGATTTTATAGCGATCCATCAACGCATTTTCAGCGACCGTTTCATATTGTTGATCGATTAATCTTTGTGCTTTTAAATTCCAAGGTAAAATTTCGGCGTCCATTAAGACGAAGCTTGTATTAAATTGCTCGAAGTAATTTTTACCGACTAGCTCAGCATGAATTTTCTCCACCATCTGTTGCTGCTCTTTTTGTTCAAAGAAGGCGCGACCCGTACGCGTTGTAATGTAACCCAGGCTATCACTATTAATGAGCTCCTTTGCAACTTCTTTATTTTTTGCAATAAAGATGACAGCGCGGCTACCCATATGCTTCTTCTGGGCAATCATTTTTTGAATACCGTTTTTCTTATAGTAATTAAACGCCTCTTCAGGATGTTCCAAGTAATCCGGTAATGCTGATGTTTGTGGTGTTGGACTCATTGTTGGCGGGATGTATATTATTTGCTCCAAAGGCAATGTATAGAGAGAAAATGTATCCATTGCTGCTAATGCATTTTCTTTCGGGATGATTATTTGATCCCCGCTCGTTGTATGAACCGCAAAGCCATTTATAAATTGTGCAACATTCGGCGGGCTGAACCTCTTGTTTTTCGCCTCTAAAATAGGATTGTCCTCATTCTCGGCATAGTTTGCGAATGCTTTTACACTTTTTAATGTCTGCTCAGGATATTGAAATGCCGTAAGCTCCCCGCCAAATACAACACCTTGGTCAATATTAATTGTTCGGTTTGCTTTAAACGGCTGTACTTTCACATCATGTCCCCAAATAATCAGTTCGCTCGTTTTATGCTGCGAGAACCAGTCCCCGCGAACAGGTTTACTGGTGTCTTCTGTTTGCTGAATATCACCGTAACGGCAAAAATCCGAAATCCGTTTAGATTCTTTACCGATATAATGGTCCTTTATGCCGGCATGTGTAACAACAGCTTTTGTCATATTATTTTTCGTTAAAATATAATGTGACGGTGCCTTTAAAAGCATGTTAGCAAATTGTTCTTTTAGTGCCTTAGCAGCCTCTTCGCCATGGACTTTTGCATACTTGTTAAATTCTTGCTCGACAAGTTCATCCCCATGATTAAGAGTAACGTTTTTCCCTTCTAGCCAGCGCGCTATTTTCCAGCCATGATTACTGTCTGTCATATAGCTTAATCCTGCTTCGATCTGATTTAACCAAAATTGCATCGTTTCAATTGATTTAGGACCACGGCTCATAATGTCGCCTACAGAAATTAACCGGCGTCCAGCTGGGTGAACATATACATTGCCGCGCTGCTCATAGCCAAGATCCTTCAAGAGCACAAGCATCTCGTCATAGCAGCCATGAATATCCCCGATAATATCAAAACCGCTTTCGATTTCTAAATAAAGCTTATTCGGTTCACGCACTATCTCGACACTTTCGTCATTTATTTTATAAATTTTGGCAAAGGGTTCTTTCTTTATTGCTTTCAACTCATAGTTCAACATATTAAATTGCTGAAGCACGCGTTTACGACCTCTAGGGTTATCACGCAACACATCACGTGCAAGCAGCTGCTCTTTTGGTGTATTCAAAATAAGCGCTAAAACAGGTACATGATTACGCTTAGCCATTTCAAAATATTTAGAGCGTTCAAAGCCGCGTAAATTTGTTGCATCAATTATCGATATTTTATTTAATTTTGCACGTGCTTCCACAATTGTATGAAGCGCATGAAACGCCTGCTCTGAAATGCGCTGATATTCTTCGTAAACAATATCTTCATCATCTTTTGATAAAGCTGTAAAATCGATAAAATCTATATCCGCTACTAGCCGACGATAGTAGTCAGAGCTAATAATCTCGCTTTCAAGGAGCTGACCTGAATCGACTAGTGACTGCAGTAATGTGGATTTCCCACTATTTGATGGCCCAATTAAAAGTACGATGGCCCCGTTTGGAAGTTTAAATTGCATGTGAATCTCTCCTTGTCATGATACACATTTGAGTAGGAGCGCCATATTGTTCATGTACAGAACCGATCTTTTCAAATTGTAAGTCATAGTTTGGCGCAACAGCTTTACACCACGCCTGAAACTGCTTGCGGTCCCATTCAAAGCGGTGATCATCGTGGCGCATTTTTTCAAGTTCGTACACCGTATTATACTCAGCGTTTGGTGTCGTAATAATTAAATGCTTTGGCGTGTAGTTTTGCGTAATGAGCTGCATAATTTGAGGCAGTCGTTCCTCATCAATATGCTCTATTACCTCGCATAAAATAAATACATCCGCCTCTCTTAACTCTTGATCCTCATAGTAAAGTGATCCCCACTTAATAATAGGTGTCGCGGCAAATTGCTGATCGGCAAATCGTTTTTGCATTTTAGCAAGTGCATGAGTACTAGGATCGACACTGTACAGCTTTGTAATTGATTCAATTTGCGCAAGAAGCATCGATAATTTTCCTTCTCCTGCCCCCATATCGATGACCGTTTTAGATTTTAATGCTTTAACTGTCCCGGCAATCGTTTCATAGCGCCGGGTATTTAAAGATGGCTTGTCGACTTTTTGCGCATTCACTTCTGTCATGAACAATTGCTTAAAGCGCAATGCTTTTTTGTAAATAAACTCACGCATCGGATGAGCTTCAAGCCAGCCCTCTCCGTAATTTTCCAACCGCTCCCGCTCTGTTTCATCAATAAAATAATGTTTATAGTCATCCATAACCGGTATTAATATAAAAATTTGTTGAAGTGCTTTCTTTAAAGTAATGGTGCTTGCAAGCGTTAAGAATCGTGCACGTTTAGCGTCCGCCATTGTGTTGATCGTTACTTCATAGCCTAACGGTTCCCATAAATTTCGAATTTCTTCCTCTGTGAGCCTTGATGAAATTGGACCAAATTCAAACGTAAACGGAAAGTCCATTGCTGCAAATTTTATATATTCTTCCTTAGGTTTTCCGTTCAGCGCTGTGCCTAAAGCTGAACGAATAAGCGATAAGAAAATAGTGCTTACAGCAAATTCACGGTCATTAATGTAATGGGTAATATCAAATGCTTCATTGTCTTTTACAAGCGCCAATGAATCAGGTGTAACAAAGATAGAAGCGAATAATTCGTCATCTGTCATTTTATGATAAACAAATCGTACCGCGTGCCCTTTTACTTTACGTTCATAAACGGTTGCCGGATTTTTCGCCAGTAAATGCGAAATTGCTCTCGCATGCGGATTTTTCGTGTAAATAGATAACTGCATAATGTTTAATGTTCTCCTTAAGATATAATTACTATTTCTATTATAAATGAGTGTTTGGGTAAATGTTTGTAAATTTGCAGTTTGTTGTTTCAGGCTTTCCACTACCGCCAAAGTAAAAAGCCTGCATTTTCCATACAGGCTTTGTTATAACTTTTTAAAATCCCCCAACTCTCGATGAACATCCGTCAAAATTTCACCGGCCGTCCCCTCCAACACTAAGTCAAACGAATAATGTGCACTAGTGGATGTTTGCTCACGGTTGATATAGACGAGCTTCCCTCTAGACATGCTAGGCAACTGGTTGACAGGGTATACTTCCAAACTTGTCCCAATCACAATAACAAGGTCTGCCTCGTGTATTTCATGTAGCGTACGGTCCCATGCCTCCGTCGGTAATGTTTCACCAAACAGTACTACATTAGGCCGTAATTTTCCCGAACAATATGTGCACATACTGTTATTCAAAAACTGCTCTTTTCCATGGGGTTTTCCGCATTTTTGACAGCGGATTGACACGATATTTCCATGAAGTTCCGCTACATTTCTACTTCCTGCCTGCTGATGAAGCTGGTCGACATTTTGGGTAGCGATAAGCGAAACAAGTCCGCGCTTTTCGAAGTCCGCCAATATTAGATGTCCTTGATGCGGTTTGCAGTTGTCTAGTGCGGTAATCCTCATCTGGTAAAACTTGCGGAACTGTTCATAGTTCTTTTGCAGACTTTCTGTAGAGGCAACAATACGCGGATCAATATTTTGCCACAAGCCTGTTGACGAGCGAAAATCCGGTATGCCCGATTCAGTCGACATCCCCGCACCTGTCAGCAAGACCGTACGATTCGATTCTTCCATCAAGTGAGCCAGTGTTTCAGCCGTCATCCCGATTTCCCTCCATCTCAATCTCATTCACAACTTCCAACAATGTATTCGTCAAAAGTGCGAAACGTTCAATGATATGTTCTTTTAAAATATGCTCATGTTCTGCGTGAATACCGTCCCCAACTAGTCCAAGACCATCCAATGTCGGCGTGTATAACGAAGTAAAATTGCCGTCGCTTGCACCGCCGACTGACGCTTCATCCACATCAAATCCAAGTTCCTCGGCTTCTTCCTGTGCAATTTCGAACAATTCTTCGCTGTCTTCATCACGTTCCATCGGAGGCCGGTTAATTCCCCCATCGATTTCGATTTTCGTACGCTGATCATATGGTTTAAGCTCTTCAAAATAATCGTCGATACGTTCCTGCTCTGTTCGTGTGACCGATCGGACATCAACCCCTACATGTGCCTCGTCGGGGATGACGTTCAATTTGCCGCCGCCCTGCACCATACCAACATTCAGCGTTGTCCCCTTCTCGTAATCATTGAGCGCATCAATATTCAGGATTTGCCTTGCTGCTTCAGTAATCGCGCTGACACCATCTCGCGGATTATTGCCCGCATGCGATGCAAGCCCTCGAATGTTCAGTAAATATCTGGAAGTGCCTTTCCGTGCAATTTTCAGTTCGCCCGAAACGGTAACAGCAGGCTCCAGTATAAATGCGGCCACTGATTTTTTCGCTTCTGCCTCAATTAGCGCTCTGGATGTAGGGCTTCCGATTTCTTCATCGCTGTTCAGGAAAAAAACAATTCGACGTTTCAAAGGCAGATTCATTTTTTGAACATATTTAAAAAACCAGATAGCACTGACGAGACCTGATTTCATATCCAAAATACCTGGACCGAAAATTTTATCTTCTTCCTCCCGGTACGGCAAGGCCCCTTTATCCCAAACGGTATCATAATGACCGATCATTAAAATCTGTTCGGTTCCTTCTCCCATTTCAAAGCGGAGATGATTGCCGTTATGCTCCATCGTATATTCCGTTGCCTTTACATGAAAATAGTCATAAAACATCGACTGGAGTACATCTTTGCACAGATCAAGCAGCTCTTTGTTTTGCGAAGGTGAATCGGCCAATACTAAGCGTTTAATATCATCTTTAATATCTTTTTCATGCAATGTAAAAAAATCGAATGCTTCCATAACAACGCCTCCTTCGTTTTCTATACCCAAAAATGCCTAAGTGACATTCACTTAGACATTCGAAGTGGGAGACTTTTTGCTCCCGGCAATTGATAAATAGGCGACAAATACTAGCATTAATAAAATACCGACATACTGCCAGTTATACAATGTGGCACCGAGCCAGAAAACGGAAATCGCCATTGCCGTCAATGGTTCGATACTTGATAAAATACTCGTTTCAACTGGTGATATGTATTTCAGGCTTGTTAAAAATAAAATATAGGCGAAGGATCCCAAAATGCCCGTAGCAATAATGATGATAACATTTACCGGATTCAGCAGCAACAGCCATTGCTCCGGTTTCCAAAGCTGCCCCGTTACCGAGAATATAAGCCCGCCTATGATCATACCCCAGCCGATAATAATGATTACCTCTACTTCAGCCATTAACCGAACAGGATACAGTGTATAAAATGCATACGTAAATCCTAACAGCAGTCCCCAAACAAGCGCTTCATTGCTCACAAGTAACCCTGAAACCGAGCCATTTGTCAGCAATAGAAACAGCCCGACAAGCGTACCGAAAATACCTATCAGTTGACTGCTTGGTGGAAGAACCTTCCCAATAACCGATGTATAGATGACGATGAAGATTGGCGCTAAAAACTGCAATAGTGTTGCAATTATCGCATTGCTCACTTCTATCGTCTTTACAAACGTAAATTGTAACCCTACCATTCCGATCACACTGAAAATAAGTAATTGGACGGAATGGTTCCGGTTTTTCCAAATGGAGAATACCGATTTTTTCTGCATAACTACAATGCTAAGTATTAAAATACCTGCAATCGTTAATCTTACTGCAAGCATAAACTCAGCGGTCATGGCCGTTTTTTGCAGGAGCCATTCCATCATCGGACCGGTAGCCCCCCAAAACATCGAACCTACTATAATCATCGCTATGCCTTTCAATCGTTCCACTAATACTACCTTCTTCCAACGCTCTATTCATAATAAAATTTTATCATGATTCCATTGTTGGGAATATAGTACTTATTATTTGATTAACTCGATCCAGCCACTTTCTTTAATCGTTACACGGGGTGATGCGTACTTTGGAGGTTCGTAGGAAAATACGGTTTTATCAAAATCATCCTTTACAACAAACACATTTAAAAATTGAATTTCATTAATTAATTTTCGAATATGTGCTTTATCATACATATCATTTTTTTCATTCATTAATATAAGCAATTCATTCTTTATACTCAATACGTCACGTTCATTTGCTCTGCGTATAACACTTTTCGGCATTTTAAGAAATTCGTCGATTTTCATTAAGTTCTTTTCCATCTTTGTCTTCCTTTCCCTCATGGCAATACTTGTGTAAATCTTCTTTTGTTGTTATTTACCCAATTTCACCAAATTCACCCCTAATTAATCACCAAGAGGAAATTTTAGACGACTTGTATGCCTAATATAACAAGCTTTTAAATTGAATGTTAATCCGTATTTTTGAATATATATTTTTCGAATATTAGGTGTATGCCACAATAGATGGCAGCCCCCAACCCTCCTACAATTGAAAATATTAAAAGATTGGCATTTTCAAAAAAGTAAAGGGCGTATGGAACCGTAAATACCACGCCAATAACAATATAACTGAACCATTTCATTTTTGTGGAACGCAGATTATTTTCAAACAGAAAAGATACTGCAACCCCTACAACGAGAAACATTGGTGCACTTAATACGATAAATGTCAGCACGGTCATGCTAAAAGTTAAATATTGTTCGCTTGCCGTCAATGTAACGATAAGCGCTAACAGAAAACTGAAAATAAATGTAGAAATGAGCGCTACTGTAAACTTGCGACTTAAAACTTGCATAATACTCCCCCTAATGTGTACCGAAAGATGATAAAAGGCATCGAGCAAAGGATACTCGATGCCTGTAAGAATAATTTATTTGATTACATGCTCTTTAATTTTTCATATTCAAGCTGTAATTGTTCAATACGCTTACGTCCTTCTTCACGATTGCGCACTGTTTCTGCCTGAATTTGTTTTGTTTCTTCGATACCGGAAATTATCGTTTTCCAAGTCGTTTCGATTGTTTCGACTTTGATGCTCGGACTGCCTGCCTGACGAGCAATGTTCACCGAGTTCTGACGGACATTTTCTGCGTTTCGTACAAGCATTTCATTCGTACGGCGGTCCAGTTCTGCCATCGAATCCGAAACAAGCTTTTGTCGCTGCATTGTAACGGCGTGGATCAGACCTTGTTTGAAAATTGGAATTGTCGTCACGAATGCCGAGTTGATTTTTCCGATTAAATGGTTGTTCCCTTGTTGCATTAAACGAATTTGCGGTGCGGACTGGAATGATACTTGCTGCGCCATTTCAAGATCGTAGCCACGTTGCTCCAATAACTCGATTCCGCGTGTAACTGTTTCAAGCTCCATGATCGCTTCATGGTCACCGGAATCCGCTCTTGCCGACAATGCTGGCAGCTGATGACGTAAATCATTTACTTTAATATCGATAGCCGCAATATGCTCGCTTAGCGTATGGAAGTAGTTTAAATTTTCATCATACATTTGTTCCAGCTGTACGGTGTTTCGTTTCATTTCCACTTCGTATTTCTGAATTTCGTTATAAACGACATCGACTTCTTTGTTCATCGTGTCATATTTGGATAAAATACGCTCCAGTTGCTCTTTGCTTTTTGAGAACAGCTTTTTCAGGAAGCCTTTTTTCTGCTCCTCATGGAAATCCTGGGGATCAAAGCGGTCCATAATTTTATTTAAATTGTTCAGTAATGTAGTCGATTTCTCCAAATTGCTTTGTTTAATTGTAGCGAGCATACGGTCTGAAAACGTTGAAATACCCTGAGCCGTTTCTTTACCGAATTCGAGAACCGCGATTTGGTTTTTCACGTCAATTTTTTCTGCAAGCTGCTGAACTTGCGGCTGTTGTTTTAGCTGTTCTTGACGCTGACGGATTTGAGAAAGCTCCTGTTCCGAAACAAGTTGTTTTTGTGGTTGTTCGACAATATCAGTCGTTTGTGCCGGCTCTTGCTCAGCACGTTTATTTAAATCTTCAAATAATGGATTTTCAGCCATGTTCGATTCCCCCATTCTATGTATTACTAGTATTTACGTAAATTTTAATGAAAAGTTTCATGCTGTTGATGCTAATTATAACGCAAAACATTGTGAATATTCTAATTTGAGACTACCCAAAAACAAATGCATCGCTTTTAGACAACAAAAAATGCCCTTTTATGCGCAAAAGGACACTTTTTGTAAGTCTACTATTGGGGGAGAGACTTCACACCCACACAAGCTTTGCATGAGTCTAAAGATAAATTACCCCAAATTGCTCAAGCTAAAACACTTTTTTAAATTTCCAATGTTTTTTTTGAATTGGTTTTAAAATCAATCCAACTGCAGTACTGCTAAAACCGGGCCTCTTTTATCTACTATAATACCGCCAACCGCTGCCCCAACACCTGCAGCCAGTGCAAGCGATGTCATCCAGTACCCGGCATGCTCGGATTTAATGCCCAATACTTGCTCAAAGAAAGCTGGAATGAAAATCATTGCTGCAAGCATCGCACCAGATAGAAGACCTAACAGTAATGTTAGTAAATAAGTTGGCTGACGCATTAACGCCACCGGTAAAATCGGGTCCCTTCCACGGCGTTCAAGACGAGTCTCATAGAAATGCCCTGTAAAAATTTTTTACAGGACATCATCATCTATTGCTAGACTAATAGCTGTTTCGCATTTTGAATTTGAAGTGCCACTTGTTCAAAACCTGTGCCACCTAATGAATTACGTCGGCTCACAGCAGCTTGCGGTGCAAGTACTGCGTAAATATCTTCTTCAATTAATGCTGATTCTTTCTGCATTTCTTCCAATGGCAGATCCAGTAAGTAGATTCCTTGCTGGATACATGTAAATACAAGCTTTCCTGTTACTTCATGCGCTTCACGGAACGGCATTCCTTTTGTCGCCAAATAATCCGCAAGCTCTGTCGCATTAGAAAAGTCTGAATGTACCGCACTGTGTAGACGCGCTTTGTTGACCGTCATCGTACGAACCATACCTTCGAAGATTTTCAGTGAACCTAATACCGTTTCCATCGTATCGAACATGCCTTCTTTATCTTCCTGCATATCTTTGTTATATGTTAACGGCGTACCTTTTAAAACTGTTAACAGACCCATTAAGTTCCCGTATGCACGGCCTGTTTTCCCACGAATCAGTTCCGCCATATCCGGATTTTTCTTTTGTGGCATAATGGATGACCCCGTTGAAAATGCATCATCCAGCTCGATAAATTTAAATTCATCCGTAGACCAAATAATGATTTCTTCAGCAAAACGTGATAAGTGTGTCATCAATAGTGCTGAATTCGATAAAAATTCAACGATAAAGTCACGGTCACTTACCGCGTCCATTGAATTGGCATACACTTCTGCAAAGCCAAGCAGTTCAGCCGATTTCAAGCGATCGATCGGGAATGTTGTACCTGCCATCGCCCCGGCACCTAAAGGCAGAATATCAATGCGTTTCATCGATTCTGTAAAACGCTCTTTATCACGTTGCAGCTGCCAGAAGTACACCATTAAATGGTGGGCAAAACTAATTGGCTGTGCGCGCTGTAAATGCGTGTAGCCAGGTGCAATCGTATCCACATTATGCTCTGCCTGCTCGACAATCGTTTTTTGGAAATGTTCGATTAAACCGATTACTTCAGGTACGCGTTTTTTTAAGAATAAGTGCATATCTGTTGCGACCTGGTCATTACGTGAGCGTCCAGTATGAAGCTTCCCGCCAACAGGACCGATCAAATCAATCAGCATTTTTTCAAGATTTAAATGGATGTCTTCATTTGAAACTGAAAACTCCAGTTCACCCGCTTCGGCTTTTACTTTTAATTGTGCAAGGCCGTCCAGAATTTTCTCGACATCTTCTTTTGGTAAAATATTTTGTGCACCAAGCATTGTGACATGTGCTACAGAACCTTCAATATCTTCCAACACTAACTGCTGATCAAAGCCAATCGATGCACCGAATTCGTCAACCCAGCTTTCTGCAGACTTTTGGAAACGACCGCCCCATAATTTTGCCATAGTACTCTCACTCCTCAACTAATGTTCCTAATAATAGAAGAAGCGACTCGGGTTCCGAATCGCTCACTTCATTAACCGTATATCTAATTATTTATTTACTGTTTGTTTTGTGCTTTTTGCTACTTCTGATGCAACAACTGTTGGCATACCCCATAATTCGATAAAGCCTACAGCAGAAGCATGGTTAAATTGGTCATGCTTTGAATATGTCGCCAATTCTTCAGAGTATAGAGAATTTGGAGATTTACGCCCTTCAACAATTGCATGGCCTTTGTAAAGTTTTACACGAACTGTTCCGTTTACATACTTTTGCGTTTCTTTTAAAAACGCTTCAAGAGCTGTACGGATCGGGTTGAACCAAAGACCGTTATAGATAATTTCTGATAGTTTTTGTTCAATGATTGGTTTGAAATGAGCCAATTCTTTTACTAATGTAATATCTTCTAATTCTTTATGCGCTGTTAATAATACTTTTGCACCTGGAATTTCGTATACTTCACGAGATTTAATACCAACTAGACGGTTTTCAACGTGATCGATACGGCCGATACCATGTTCACCGGCAATTTTATTTAATTCTTGAATTAAGTCTGCTAGTTTCATTTGAATACCGTTAATAGAAACTGGTTTACCTTCAACGAATTCGATTTCAACGTATTCCGGTGTATCCGGTGCTTCTTCCAAAGAAACTGTTAAGCCGTATGCTTCTTCTGGTGGTGCAACCCAAGGATCTTCCATTACGCCAGCTTCGTTTGCACGGCCCCATAAGTTTTGGTCGATTGAGAATGGTGAATCGATTGTTGCAGGAATTGGAACACCGTGTTTTGCCGCGTATTCGATTTCTTCGTCACGGCTCCAGCCCCACTCACGTACAGGTGCTAATACTTCTAGGTCCGGATTTAATGCTTTAATCGAAACTTCGAAACGTACTTGGTCATTCCCTTTACCAGTACAACCGTGTGCTACTGCATCAGCATTTGTTTCATTTGCGATTTCTACTAATTTCTTAGAAATTAATGGACGAGATAAAGCAGAAACTAATGGATACTTTTGCTCATACCAAGTGTGGCCTTGCAGTGAGATTAATGCAAAGTCTTCCGCAAACTCATCTTTTGCATCGATCATATATGATTCAACAGCACCTACTTGAAGTGCTTTGTTACGGATAAAATCTAAATCTTTACCTTCACCAACATCAAGACAGACTGCGATTACGTCCCAACCTTGTTCTTTTAACCATGGAATTGCTACTGATGTATCAAGACCACCTGAATATGCCAATACGACTTTCTTGTTCGCCATGTTAATTGCCCCCAAATGATGTATGTTTATACATTTAATTAATAGTTTATACACGAATAGTAACACGTTATAAAAATAAACGCAACTGCATTTATATAAATTTTTTCACTTTTTCATACAATCTAAAAACATTCATTGAGGAAGTTTTCCTAAGCTCTCGTTCATGCATAAATATGCTATTAATTGCAGCAGATTACAAAAGAGAGCATATCAATTTTTATGACTGAAAAATCGAATGCTCTCACACTTACTTCTTATTAAAGAAACCTTTGCCGACAAATTCTACAAGTGCTGGCGCTACGGCATATAATTTACTCGTTACACTCATAATACGAGGTAGATTCACTTCCCGCGGACGTTTCCCGATTGCATGGATAGCTTCTTTAGCGACTTTTTCAGGCGGTAACAGAAATTTCCCGATCGCTTCTTTATAAGCATTTGTTGCATCGGCTTTCTGAATAAACGGTGTATCGATTGGTCCCGGATAAATTCCGGTAACGTGTATATTGTATTCTGCCAGCTCCAGACGAAGGCCATTCACAAAACCGGTAATTGCATGTTTACTCGCTGCATAAACACTCGCTTTTTTCGTAGCGACCTTGCCTGCCTGTGAGCCGACAAAGATAAAATGACCATTCCTTCTTTCAATCATTGCCGGTGCCAGACGTTTTGCCAAGTAGATCGGTGCACGAACATTTACATCGAGCATCTGGTCGATTTCCTGGTCTGCTAAATCAACTGCACTTTCAAAATAACCTAATCCGGCGTTTAAAATGGCGATGTCGATTGTCGGTAATTGCGATACGACTTCATCAATATGAGATGGAATTCTTAAATCAGCTTTGTAGGCAACCGCCCCTATCCCATTTAAATAGTTAATGGCACTGTCATTTCTTCCAGTTGCATAAACCGTATGTCCTTCTTTTACGAGCATTTCTGTAATAATGCGCCCAATACCGCTTGTCGCACCTGTAATAAAAACTGTCTTTTTCATAGCTTCCCTCTTTATTATCTTATTTTCAGGTAATATAAAAACTAGTAAATGGCTATTTACTAGTTTGGGTAATGCCGAATAATTCACTTAAAATGTCTTTCGATACGAGAACATCCGCCAATGTATAGGTATCAAGCACAGCCAAATATGCTTTTAATGCTTCGTTTAAAGCAAATTTCAGCCTGCACTCCGGTGATATTTTACAAAGATTCCCTTCCGGATTGAAACATTCAACAAGGTGAAAGTCATCTTCTGTTTTACGGACAACATCACCGATATTGATTTGTTCAGGTTCAAGTGCCAGACGTATGCCGCCACCGCGCCCGCGAATCGTTTCAATATAGCCATGTTTCCCTAAATCATGGGTTACTTTCATTAAATGATTTTTTGAAATCTGATATGCATTAGCAATTTCCTGAATCGTAACTAAATTTTCTCTGCCCCGTACACCTAAATACATGAGCGTACGTAAAGAATAATCTGTATATACTGTTAACCGCACGCTGTTCACCATCTTTCTTCAACTTAAGTATAACATTTTAACAAAAATGTTCGAATAGAACGGCTTATGTTTATCGATGAATTCATTATATAGTTTTGTGTCCATTTTGTTAAAGATGTATTTTTGATATATGTTTGTGACAGATCTGTTAAAGATGTATTTTTGATATTGCTTTAGTATTTTTTTAGCAGTATATTGATGTTGCAAGAAACAGACAACCAAATTTGAGGGGACGTGCAATGTATGTTAGCACAACAAACTATTAATATTATTAAATCAACAGTACCTGTATTGGAGGTACACGGATTAGCAATTACTAAAACTTTCTATTCAAACTTATTCAGAGAAAATCCGGAATTACTAAACATTTTCAACCATACAAACCAAAAGAAAGATCGTCAGCAAACAGCTTTAGCAAACACGGTATATGCAGCAGCAGTTCACATCGATAACTTGGAGGCAATCGTTCCGGCTGTTGTCCAAATTGCACATAAACACGTAAGTTTAGGTATTTTACCGGAGCATTATCCGATTGTCGGAAAATATTTATTAGAAGCGATCAAAGAAGTTCTTGGAGATGCAGCAACAGACGAAATTATCGACGCTTGGGGTAAAGCTTACGGCGTAATTGCAGATGTATTCATTTCAGTTGAAGAAGATTTATATAAAGCAACAGAAAATGCTGGAGGCTGGCGCGCATTTAAAGAATTTATTATTGCAGAAGTTGTGGAAGAAAGCGAAGCAGTCAAATCATTCTATTTAAAACCAGTTAACGGCGATAAATTACCTCCATTCAAAGCAGGACAATTCATTACATTGCGCACACAAGTACCTGGCGAACAATACTTAATGAACCGCCAATATACATTAACAGACGGTTCGGAAGATTATTTCCGCATTTCTGTAAAACGTGAAGATGATGTAACACCTAACGGAATTGTTTCTAACTTCCTACACAACGCAGAAATCGGTACTAAAGTGGATGTAAGTGCTCCTGCAGGTGTGTTCACACTAGTGGAAAATGAAAGCCCAGTTCTATTCATCAGCGGTGGTGTTGGTGTGACACCATTACAAAGAATGCTTAAAACAATTGAAGGACGCCAAGCATCATTTATCCAATGTGCACGAAACGAAAATGTAGCGGCATTTAAAGAAACAATCGAAGAAAACGTTGCAGCGACAGACGGTAAATATAAAGCGGTTTATTCAGATTTAGACGGCTATATTACAAAAGCGCAAATCGAGGAATTCCTAGTTCCTGGTACAGAAGTGTATGTATGTGGTCCAACAGTATTCATGGAAACTGTAATCCAATATTTAGTTGAGCTAGGTGTACATGCTGAGAAAATTCATTATGAATTCTTCGGTGCCGCGATGGCGTTACAGATTAAGAAAACGGCTTAATATTACAAACAACCAAAAATGTCAAAACATAACCCAAAAACACCAATTCCTCATTAAGGAATTGGTGTTTTTTCACAGTGCATAAAATATTTCTAATTCTCTTTTACCCTCTGCTCATACTTCTCTTGAAACCATTCACTCAAAAATTACCCTTATGTGATGTTCTTTTTCTATATTAACTAAATGGTGTAATTCAATTTCTTGTATTGTAATATGTAATTTTTTCACGTTCTGATCTGTTTCACCTGCCCAAAAACGGATTAACTCTGCTTCTTGTTCTTTTTTAATGGATTGTTTTAAATAATAAAGAAAATCATTTAAAATTTCCGAATTCCAACTGCCCTCGATGCAGTAAACATAGGGCTTTTCATTATAATCTTTCAAATCGTATGGCGGATTATCCCATTCAAATATGTTTAACTGTCTAAAAGAGGATTCGTCCGGTGCGTGTAAAATCTTTGCATCATCGGGCCATGAATGCCATATCTGTTCAGGAGTTTCCTCCGTAATCGGATATAATTTTTTCAATTCTTTTACCGTGATTTCCTCAATACCAGTATGATCAATTGTTGGCAAAGGTTTATTGGCAACAAGCACTGAATATAAAGTCATTCGCTCTTCAACTCCTTTATAATACTTTTAAAATAGGCTGATAAACGTATCCGCAATTGACGGATCAAAATGTTTCCCCTTGTTATCCTCAATAAATGCCAATGCTTTTTCTTCCGGCCAGGAATCTTTATACGGTATGCGCGTCGTTAACGCATCAAACACATCGACGATTGATACGACTCGCGCTTCAAGTGGAATCTGATAGCCTTTTAACTGGAATGGGTAGCCCGTTCCATCCCATCTTTCATGGTGATGCAAAATAATATTTTCAGCGACTTCCATGCTCTTTATAAAATCATAATTGATTTCCTTCGATATTTTGTTAAGAATGTCTGCCCCTGTCAACGGATGCATTTCTATTATTTTTCTTTCATAAATGGACAATGCTCCTGGTTTATACAAAATTATAAGCCTTCTTCCAGCTGTTTAACGCCCGAAAAACATGTACGCATATGGAAATATTATACTGATAAAATAAGATTAATGCGCTCCTGTTCTTGGTTAATAATGACACTTTTACTACTCGTTATATCAAATTCTTAATTTTTATACTTTTTACCAGCTAACTGTAGACGGTTCGTGGGTGTTTGCGAATGAATAATAAAACGTCAAAACCAGTCAGGATGAAAGGGTTTGACGTTTCGAACGGAGAATATAAGTGGTGAATTAACCGTCACCTTAACTCTACTTACAGCTTCCTGCAATATTCCTGGCTCGCAACTACGACAGCATCAACCCCACCTGTCACATAGGCCTTCGTTAAATCACTGCCAATGCCTACAGCGACAGCACCTGCATCGAGCCACTCCTGCATATTGTTGGCGTTAATCCCGCCTGTCGGCATAATTTCTACATGAGGCAACGGCCCATTCACCGTACGGATAAAGCCGGGTGAGAAATGGTTCGCCGGGAAAAGTTTAACGATGTCACAGCCCGCCTCCAGTGCAGTTACTATTTCATTTAAAGTCATACACCCAGGTAAATAGGGTACGCCGTAGCGGTTGCATAATCTAGCGATGTCTACATTAAAGCTTGGGCTGACAATAAAATTCGCACCGCATAAAATGGCATTTCTTGCCGTCTCAGTATCTAACACGGTTCCAGCGCCTATGATCGCATCCAAAGAGCGGATTTCCTCAAATACTTCCTGAACATATGGTGTTGTATATGTAAGCTCTATAAGGCGAATTCCTCCTTGTACAGCACCTTGTATAATTTCTGTCGCTTCCTGCACCGAGCTTCCGCGAATGACTGCTACAATTTTATGTTCTTTCAGTTGGTGAATCACTTCATATTTTTTCATAAGAACCCTTACCTTTCAACTAGCGTTTTTTGTCCTAAAAACACTTCCACATCTGTGTATTCAGGCAAACCTTCATTGTCACCCTTTACCGTTGTCACCATTGCACCAACAGCATTCGCAATGCGCAGACGCTCGGTCACATCATAGCCTTTCATCAACCCGAAAATATATGCCGCATCATAACCGTCACCAGCACCTACCGTATCGACAGGTTTAACTTGAAACGGTTCCGCAAGATGCCATTGTCTGTCTACATAAGCTTTCGATCCATTTGCACCGTCCTTAATGACGAGTTCGGAAATGTTATACTGTGCGACAAACTGTTCAAATGGCGTATTACCGATAATCATTTCGATTTCGTCCAGCCCGGTCAATAATATGTCGACATACGGGAAAATCTCAAAATAGGCAGCCCTTGCTTGTTCCAATGTCCAAAGCTTCAACCGAATATTCGGGTCAAAAGAGACCGGAATGCCTTTTGCTTTTGCGATGCGTAAAATAGCCAGTGCAATTTGCAGGTTTTGCGGTGCAATGGCCAGAAACACACCAGTCAGATGAACATATGCTATATCATCAAACATCGATTCCTCGATATCCTGTTCGGTCATCGTCAAAATCGGTGACTGATACCGGTAGTAAAACGTCTTACCGGAGCCGTTTTCCAATATTTCTTTAAAGTTCAGCGATGTCGGATAGCCGGACACATGCTCCACATAATCCATATTGATTCCTTCCCCACGCACTGTGCTATAAATATATTTCGAAAATTCATCCCCGCCTAATCGGCTCATCCACTTAACGGGTAGCCCTAATCTGGCACAGCCAATGGCAAAATTCAGTTCCGCCCCGCCTAACTTGCGCTCAAATGAATTAACATAACGTAACGGACCTGTGGCCACCGGATTAAATGTAATTAGTGCATCCCCTAAAGTAAAAATATAGTTTCGTTCCATGAACTCTCCCCCTGCCTTCATACAAGTAATCGTTGAAAGAAAGGCTGTCCTAAAAGTAAATGACTTTTGGACAGCCTTATTTCTTCTATTAAGTTAGAAGCTTCTCTATTGCTTCTCCCACCGGTATTAACGAATACGTATTTCTGTTTCTTTATCAAAGAAATGCATTTTATCCGTATTAACAGCAAAATTGACTTTTTGTCCTGCTTCAATTGTTTGTTGGGCATCCGTCAATGCTACAACTTCCTGGTCGCCGATTTTGAAATACAGCATAATTTCAGAACCTGTTAACTCCGCAACTTCAATTTCATATTGAGACACAACAGAAGGATCAAGCTCTGCCGTCTCTTCCCCTACGAAAAAGCTCTCAGGACGAATTCCTAAAATAACTTCTTTCCCGACATATCCTTGCTGACGAAGCATCGTCATTTTATCTTCCGGAATTATAATTTTTCTATCTCCAAGCTGGTAATAGCCATCTTCTACACGACCATCTAAAAAGTTCATAGATGGTGAACCGATAAAGCCCCCAACAAACACATTTTCAGGATTATCATAAATATACTTCGGTGCCCCTACTTGATGAATAATGCCGTCCTTCATTACGACAATACGGCTCGCCATCGTCATCGCTTCTGTCTGGTCATGTGTTACATAAATTGTCGTTGTCCCGATACGACGGTGCAATTTAATAATTTCCGCACGCATTTGCACACGCAGCTTTGCATCCAGATTTGACAGAGGCTCGTCCATCAAGAACAGCTTCGCATCCCTTACAATGGCACGGCCCAATGCAACACGCTGTCTTTGTCCACCAGATAAAGCTTTCGGTTTACGATTCAAGTAATTTTCAATGCCCAAAATTTTAGCTGCATTGCGTACTCGCTCATCGATTTCCGACTTCGGCAGCTTCCGTAATTTCAACCCAAATGCAATATTGTCATAAACCGTCATATGCGGGTACAATGCATAGTTTTGGAATACCATTGCGATATCGCGGTCTTTTGGTGCGATGTCATTTACACGCTTATCATCAATATAGAAATCCCCTTTTGAAATCTCCTCCAAGCCTGCCATCATCCGTAAAGTTGTTGATTTTCCACAACCCGAAGGACCAACAAAAACGATGAATTCCTTATCCTCGATATGCAAGTTAAAATTATCTACAGCGGTTACTTTATTATCATAAATTTTATAAATATTATTTAATTTTAATTCTGCCATTTCCTTACCCCCTCGATCGATTCCATATGAACACTGCTAATGTGCTTCTTAATTTAATAGTAATAGAAAACGCTTCCAGAAATAATTTAAAATTTTTAGATAATTGTTTAAAATCTTATAATATAAGGCATATATGCACATTTTGATTCACTACTGCTCACTTTTAAGCTTGTTCATACCGGTCTTGTATATAACGAATGCTGTCGGCAATATAAGGATCGCGCGTATTTTCCAAAAGAATATTGATGAACGGCTTCTCCTTCTTCAGTCGTTCCGATAAATACTTATAATCGAGCTGGCCGGTTCCGACTGGCACCATTACAATTTCATCATTATCCACAATAAAATCTTTCGCATGAACAATAACGATCCGATCGCCGAATAATTCGAAGGCTTCATCCATTACCGAATGCTGATCATGGACATTTTCCAAGCTTATAAAATTCGCCGGGTCATAAATGACTTGCAAGTTCGGCGACGGTACATCTTCCAATAAACGCTTCATCCGATTCGGTGTGTGAATCGGGTGATTGATACCGCCTTCAATGCCGACGATGACACCAAATTTTTCTGCCTCTTCTACGAGTTCTCGCACACTTTCTACAACTGCCGTATAAGCTTCTTCGGTAAAATTGTCTTCGCTGTAACCGAGTGACGGAATGACACTGCCCGTTTCTGTTCCGACAATACTGCAGCCGAAATGACGCGTAAAACGTATATGCTCTTTAAAGCGATCGAGCTGCCGCTGTCTCTCAGCTAAATCCGGATGTATCATATTAATATAGCAGCCTAAAACAGCAATCCGAACATTGTGCTGATGAAAAAGTGATTTTACATAGTGGCCATACCCTGGTGATAATGACCCTGTACTTGTCGAAAATTCCGTAATGGATTTTGCAAGTGCTAGCTGGACTGCAGAAAATCCTCTTTGCGCTACGTTTGCCGCAAGCTCCTGTAAGTTTTCAGCTTCCAGATCATGTGCACGAATACCTAAATTAGCTTTCATTATTCCCACATCCTTTAGTAAAAGCCGTATCAGCATTGCGTGATACGGCTTATAATTATTTATTAATTTATTAGTTATCTTGCCAGCCAGCCACCATCAACAGCTAAAATATGACCGTTCGTATAATCCGAAGCACGGCTTGCCAAGTAAACGACAGATCCCATTAAGTCTGCAGTCGTAGCCCAACGTCCTGCAGGAATACGTGATAGGATTTCCGCGCTGCGTTTTTCATCCTGGCGAATCGGCGCTGTATTATCTGTCGCCACATAGCCTGGAGCAATCGCGTTAATCTGCACATTATGCTCTGCCAGTTCATTGGCAAATGCCTTTGTTAAACCGGCAACGGCATGTTTACTCGCTGTATATGGCGGAACAAATTTGCCGCCCTGGTATGATAGCATCGATGCGATATTGATAATTTTTCCGCTCTTTTTCTCTACCATTACTTTCGCTACTTCCTGGCTTAATAGGTATAGGCTGTTTAAGTTAATTTCCATCACCGCATCCCAGTCTTGTTCCTGGTAGTCCAGTAATGGTGAACGGCGGATCGTACCAGCATTATTCACTAAAATATCCACTGTGCCGTACTCTTGCAGGCAAGCTTCTACAGCGGGTTTGATAATCGTACGATCGCTTAAATCACCCTGGTAAAATGTTACCTTTTGGCCTGTTTCGTTTATTAAACGTTCTGTCTCACTCCAGTCCGCGCTTCGTGCAATGACAAAAATGTCTGCTCCTGCTTTTGCTAAAGCGACGGCATATGCCTGGCCTAATCCTTTATTGCCGCCTGTTACAATGGCAACTTTTCCTTTTAAGCTAAAGTAATCTAATGAAAAACCGGCTACTTCCTGTGTCATCTATTGTTCCTCCATTCGCTTAGCGTAAATCTTTCATTTTTACATGGTCCATGTCGTCATACGTAATGTTTTCTCCGCACATTCCCCAAATGAATGTATAGTTACTTGTCGCTGTACCTGTATGAATCGACCAGCTCGGCGAAATTACCGCTTGTTCATTTTTCAGAATAAGATGACGTGTTTCATCCGGTTGCCCCATAAAGTGGAAAACGCGTGTATTCGCTTCCATATCAAAATACAAATACACTTCCATGCGACGTTCATGCGTATGAGCAGGCATTGTATTCCACACACTGCCCGGTGACAACATCGTCAAGCCCATCTGCAACTGGCAGCTCTCACAAACATTCGGATGAATATATTGATAGATTTTTCGTTCATTCAAAGTACCCGGAGCACCTGCTTCTAACGGTTTAATGTTGTTAATGTCAATTTTCACCGTCGGGTATGTATGGTGTGCCGGTGTGGAATTGATATAGAATTTTGCCGGATTTGCCGCATCGTTTGACCGGAACAGCACTTGTTTCGTACCTCGACTTACATATAATCCATCACGGCGCTGCATGTCGTATTCAATACCATCCAATACAACAACCCCGTCACCGCCAATATTGATGATGCCCAGTTCTCGGCGCTCTAAGAAGTAACTTACGCCCAATTCTTTATCCAGTTCAATTGTCAGTTCCGTATCTGCAGGAGTTACCCCACCAAAAATCATACGGTCCACATGAGTGTATGTTAAATGTACCTTTCCAAGTTCAAATAGTGTTTCCACTAAGAAATGCTGACGCAATTCGTCCGTATTATAGCGTTTAATCTCTTCAGGGTGATTGGCATAACGTGTTTCCATTTTGCTACCTCCTCCGGTTAATGAACAGTTTTAATCATCTCGGTCTGTTTTCCATAACCTCTGCAATTGTTTTCTGAATATTGTTACAACCCGATTATAAAAAACGATGTAAGGGTTTACAATGTTACGTAACGATGTCCTTAAAATATCAAACGATTTTCTTAAATATTTGTACACATAAGCACGATCTTCAATCCGAAATACAAAAAAGCTAGCGGCATCTAATACCGCTAGCTGACATTCGGATCCAGTTTCTTTTTAAATTCTGCGGGTGTATTACCAGTGTATTTCTTAAAACAAATACTGAAATATTGCGGGTTGCTGTACCCTACCTGCTCACTGATTTCATATGTTTTCAAACTTTCTTCTCGCAGTAGCTCCATCGCTTTTTTCATGCGCATTTCCAATAAGTAGTCCCCAAAATTAAACCCTTTTTCGAGTTTAAACAGATTGCTTAAATACGGTGCACTTACATGAATCATCTTGGCCAGTTTCTGCAATGTTAATGTGCTGTCCGAATAATATTCATTCATATAGTGAATTGCGAGATCAACATGGCTTTTAAACTTGCTTTCCTCTTTTTGATAAAGAATTTCCGACCATTGGTGAATAAGCTTCCGGATAATTTGCATCATGTCGTGCAGTGAATTCATTTTCATTACTGCCTTATATACATCATCCGAATGGGTCGAAGCCTCGTCTTTACTCCAGCGGTCGATTTCAAATGATAACAGTGTTGCATATTTTAGCGTCATCACTTTCAGATCCGCGAGCGATAACGATTGATAGTCGATGATCGCATCATGAAATTCTTCAAGCAGCTCCTCTACCTTTTCCGGAACTCCTTGCTTAATCTGTGCAATCAGTTTCACATCAATGGCTCTTAATTTTTCCGCTGTCTGCTCACCGTTCGTCACTTTATCATAAATTGAAAACAATTTGCCTGTCCCCATAATATAGCGCAAATCCAACGCCATTTTTGCCTCGATAAACGAACGGCCAATTTCGAACAAATTCGTATATGGGCGCCCATATGCCAGTGTTACATCCTGCAGCTGGTCAAGCAAGAAGGATGCCAGGTCTACAGCCTCTCCTGCTCCATCATGACCGATCAGCAATACCCATTCATTGTCCTCTACCGACAGCAGATGAAATTTATCTACATCAAGCTTTGTCGTAGCAAGCTGAACAATCTGCTCATCAAGCAACTGCCCTTCGCATCCATCATGAACAACAATTGCCGAATAGCATGTCCCGTCTAAGTGTACATCCAAATCCGAAAGCCCTTTTTCGATATCGGTCTCCGTTGCACCAACTGTCATGAGCTGTTTAAAAAATTTCTGTTGCCGTATTGCACGCGATTCCACGAGCAACTGTTCATTTGAAAACGTTTCGGACCATTCAGCTAGCGCTTCCTTTACCTTTTCCAGCAGCAGTTCCGAATCGACCGGTTTCAGTAAGTAATCAAATGCCTTTAACTGTACAGCCTGCTGCGCATAACTAAAATCCTCATAACCAGTTAAAAAGATAAATTTTGTCTGTGGGCTGATTTCTTTTAGTTGACGCGCCATATCGAGCCCATTTAAAAAAGGCATATTAATATCTGAGATGACGAGATGTGGCTGCTGCTGTGCAATCAGGTCAAGTGCCATTTCCCCGTCACTTGCTTCTCCTACAACTTCTATCCCGTTTTCTCCCCATGGAATCGTCTGGCAAATGCCTCGACGAATTATGCGGTCATCCTCTACTACGATTATTTTATACATCCTTTGTCAAGCCCCCTGTTGTCACCGGAATAGTAATAATCATCGATGTTCCTTCACCATATTTGCTTCGGATTGTGAGTCCGTAAGCTTCCCCGTACTGCATTTTAATTCGGTCATTGACAGACTTTATGCCAATTCCGATATATTGCTTCTGCTCTTGATAATTCAGCTGCAGCTCGGCATGAATCGCTTCAAGCCGTTCCTCCGAAATTCCTGTTCCGTTATCCGAAACTTCCAAATAAACATAATTTGGGTCCCGGTACCCTTTAATAACAATCTTTCCTTGTCCGCGCTTTTGTTTTACGCCATGATAGATCGCATTTTCAATTATCGGCTGCAACGAAAGTTTAACAATCTCATTTTCCAATATGCTTTCTTCCACATCGATTTCATACGTGAAATCATCCCCATAGCGCATTTCCTGGATGATTAAATAGTTTTCGATATGCTCGATTTCTTCTTTGACCGAGATAATTTCTTTCCCTTTACTAATCCCGATACGGAAAAAATTCGATAACGCCGTGACCATCTGGCTCGCTTCTTTTGTCATGCCCATGTCACAAAGCCCTTTAATCGAGTAAAGCGTATTATAGAGGAAATGTGGATTGATTTGCGCATGCATAATCGCAAATTCCAGCTGGCGTTTTTCTTCCTGCTCCAAAATCACCTGGTCCATCAACACGTTAATCCGGTCGATCAGTTCGATAAAACCGCGGTTTAACACGCGCATTTCTTTTGGTCCTGAAATTTTTTCTTCCAGATAAAGATGGTTTTCATTGACGAGATCCATCTGTTTCGCCAATTTCTGAAACGGTTTCGACATATAGGAAATAAAAATATTCGTTACAAATACGACGAGACCGATCATGATGATAATTAAAAACACGGCGAATATTTTTATATACTCCACTTTGTTCAACAGGTCATCTTCAGGAACAATTGCCGCAATTTTCCAGCCATTGGACTCAAGAGTATCATAAATGACAATCATTTCCTCATTGTCTTCATTTGTATATGTAATTTGATCTTTTGAAGTTGATAATTGATGCAATTTCTGAAATGTCTCATCATCAAGCGTATATTTCGTTTCAAGTTCCTTCGACTGATAGATGCCGTCTTCTGAAATCAGCGCCAAATAACCATTCTCCCCGATGAGTGATCGACTCAGCACCTTTCCGAAAAATTCCTCACGAATATTAAAGAGTACAATACCCCTTTTCTCCAGGTCATTCAGTTCCAAAAGCTTGTACATCGACATCACCGCATTTCCGGTATGGAACGCTACGTCTTCATGCACATTTTTCCATTTAAAATTTTCACTATCTGCCCGGTAATTCACGAAAAAGTCATCATAATCAATAACAGGTTTCCTCGTAAATTCACTTTGATATATCAGAAATTCCCTTTCGTTCAAATCAATCGTAGCCGACTCCAAAATCGTACTGTAACGCCCGTAAATAATTTGCAGATTTTTATCGATTGGAATATAATCTTCCGGTACGATTTGCTCCTGCTCCTTCATCAATAAGTTGACGAGCCGTGTATCATAGGAAATGGACACTAGCTGCGAAAACAAATCCGAAAGGGTATGGTCTAAATAATTCTTTGTCTGATAAATCGTATCGTTCATACTTTGATACGTATTCTCTTCAATTTGGACCGTAGCGATATATGTTGACACACCGCCGGTTACTAAAATACATATAATCACAATCGGCAAAAACAACATATTCATTGTTGTTTTAAAGGAATGAAAAATATATTTATACAAAAATGTCCTCAGTCGTTCCAGATGCCACACCTACCAAACATTCCATTCTCATATAAGAGTAAGATATTTCAAACATAAAGCGCATACAAATAGAATGAACTAGTAAAATTCATATTTTCTTTATATTCCAATTATTCTAACATAACGTGTAGCACTTTACATTTATTTTTTCAAAGGCAAGAAAAAAGTACCCTTGATTCGGGTACCTTTATATTATTATTATTATTTTGCCGTTATGTCATGCAAAGCCACGCTCGCTAAGATGAATGCACCCATACCGTGCAGATCGTTTTCGGATGTCGGACGGTCCACATAATAGTCGTACACTCCTGCTGACGTGCCGATACAGATGCCTTTTAGATTGGCTACATCCTCCTGTACATCGACCATATGCTCGATTAGCCCGTCATACGCTTTATTTACTACTTGTTGATATGAATCATCTACCAAGTCAAGTTTAATCGCTTTTGCGATGAAGTAAATAAACAGGGACGAGCATGAAGATTCCAGCCAGTTATCAGCACGGTCACCTTTATTCACGATTTGATACCATAATCCCGTCTTCTCATCCTGTAACTTTGTAATTGCTGGTACTAAATCTTTTAAGGATTGGACGATTTCTTCCTGACCACGTGAACCGTCGATCAGTTCCAAAATATCGACGAGCGCCGTTCCGTACCAGCCGACAGAACGTCCCCAAAATTCCGGTGAGCACCCTGTTTCCGGGTCTGCCCATGGTTGCGCTTTTTTCTCATCCCATGCATGGAACAGTAAGCCTGTTTTCTCATCTTTCATATGTTTACGCATCAGTTTTTCCTGGCGTATGACGTTCAGCACTAACTCTTCTTCGACAAAATGATCATTGTACATAAGCATAAACGGACCAGCCATGAACAATCCGTCCAGCCACATCTGATAAGGATATTTGTCTTTATGCCAGAAACCACCTTCTGTCGTCTGGTTAATCGAATACAGAAGATGTCGGAGTTTTTTTGCAGCGACTAAATAACGGCGGTCTTTCGTCTGTTCATATAACGGGAACAGTAAAATGCCGGCCTGCACAGAATCCAGCTCATCACGTGCAAAATATAAATTACCCTCTTCGTCTATCAGGCTGTCAATATAGCCTTTCATATAATTAAAATACTGCTGATCACCTGTCGCTTCCCATACACGAAGCATGCCGTATAAAAATACCCCCTGATGATAGTGGAAGGAATTCGCCGGTGGCAGCTGATCCGGTGTATACGTATTCATAATCGCCTTACATGCTTTTTCCGCCAGTACAAGCGGTGTATTCACCGTAATATTTTCGGATGTCGTTCTCATTTGTGCCCTCTCCTTTAGCTTAAGCGCCATCTGTATTTTCAAAAAACAAAGGGTGTGGCTGAAGCACCGCACCCTTTTTCTTATTATTTGCCGAAGTGCTCTGTGTATTTAGCTTGCGCAGTTTCTATCGCAGCAGCCCACTCATCTAAAAATTCCTGTGGTGACGCTTTGCCACTCATAACCGATTGGATTCCGGCATCGACCGTACCATCCAGGATTGAACGGTATTCAGGTAAATAGAATGGCGGCTTATATAGAACTGTGTTCGGATCATCATACACTTCAAATGCTGTTTGAATATGAGGTGAATTTTGAATCCAGTCTTCTTTTAACACGTCACCGTTCGTCGGAATCTGACCAACTTGCTCATTCCAGTAACTTTGACTAGAAGCAGAATTCAGGAATTCTGCAAATTTCCATGCTTCGTCCGGATTGTCTGTCCCATTGAAAATTGAAATACCGATGGTGTTTCCGCCTTCCGCCACGTAATTGCCGTTTTCCGATTTAGGCAGTGGAATAGCCTGGAACTGACTCTCTTCCAATGCTTTATTGTGCTCGCCGAATGAACCGATGTTGTGCTGTACCATAGCCACTACACCTGTGTCAAAGCCGGCGATCATTTCTTTATAGCCGTTTGTAATATCGCTTTTCGGTGTATACTCTTCATATAATGATAAATACTTTTCAATAAACTCAATGTTTTTAGGATCATTGATCGTTGCTTTGCCGTCTTTCGTCAAATAATCTTCAAACCCGTTGTACGCGTACATCATGCGCTGAATTTGGAATGATCCGCCTGCGCCGCCCCGGATTGTGTAGCCGTAGCGATTATTCGCTTTATCCGTCAATGCTTCTGCAGCTGCATAAAACTCATCCCAAGTCTCAGGAATTTTTACCCCTTTTTCTTCAAACCAGTCTTTACGTACCCAGAGGATATCCAGGTTTTGTGTGTAAGGAATACCGTATAATTTTTTATCCGCTACAATATCCTTATTGAAATTCAAAGCCCCCTCATTAATCAGACCGTTCAGCTCTGAATCTGCAAAATAGTCATCCAATGGCAGTAATGCGTTCCGAATCGAGAATTCAGGTAACCAGCTCGTTTGGACAGATGCTAAGTCCGGTGTATCATCCGCTGCGATGGCCGCATCCATTTTTGATTTTGCCGAGTCTTTCGGTAATCCGACATATTCTACATCAATCATCGGGTTTTCCTCCTCAAAACGGGAGATTAATTCCTCCCAAATTGGAGTACGCTGCGGTCCGGCATTTTCATCCCAAAACGTAATTTTTACCGGCTTTCCATTTTCTGCAGATACCTCTTTTTTACCCGTTGACTCATCATCCCCACAAGCAGCCAATAATAACGCTGTTGCAATCGTACCCATTGCCATTGATTTTCTGAACTTACTTTTGAACATCAGCCTTCACCCCTTATAAATTAATGTAAAATTAACCTTTTACTGCTCCACCCATACCATTGACTAAATGCTTCTGTGCATATGCAAATAAAATTACTGCCGGAATTAAAGCAATGACACTGCCCGCTGCCAACGCACCGTAGTTGACATTGAATTCACCCATCATCGTACTAAGACCGACCGGCAAGGTGAACCGGTCCTGACGATTCGTGAGCATTAAGGCAATTAAAAATTCATTCCATGTGTAAATGAATGTAAACACACCTGTTGCGACGATACCTGGGAGAAGCAGTGGGAACACGACATGACGGATGGACTGAAGTTTCGTACAACCATCAATCATCGCCGCTTCTTCCAATTCTTTCGGAACGTTTGCGATGAACCCGCTCATTAAGATGGTCGTAAACGGAATCTCAATTGCCGTATACGTAATAATTAAAGCGAGTGGACTACTAATCAGCCCTAAATTTTTGAAAATGATAAACAACGGAATAATCATCATTGATCTCGGAATAAATTGCGTACATAACAGCATCAGCATAAAGGCGCGTTTTCCCTTGAACTGATAACGGGCCAATGCATAGCCGGATAATGTTGAACAGATTAATACGACAATTACTGTACTGACGCCGACGATTAAACTGTTTTTCATAAATGTGGCAAACCCGACATTATTCCACGCCATTACAAAATTTTCCACTGTCGGATTAAGCGGCGCATATTCAAGCGGACGATTCATAATATCCCCTTCTGGCTTGAATGCCGTATTGATCGTCCAGTAAAGCGGGAAAAGAGTAAAACTTAACAACATTCCGAGCGGCACATAAAGTGTCAACAACTTATCTATTTTTTTATTTTTAGAAAACATACGTTATCACTCCTTTTCATAGCGAGATAATTTCAGATAAAGCGCTGCGAAAACTAATAGAATACCAAACGAAATGACTGTAAGCGCTGAGCCATATCCAAAGTTACTGCCATGAACAGCTAATTCTGCAATATACATCGTCAATGTCGTTGTCGAATGTGCAGGACCGCCGCCTGTTAAGTTGAAGATCAGGTCAACATTATTAAACTCCCAAACAACTCGGAGCAGTGTCGTCAAAATAATTGTGTTTTTCAGCTGCGGCAATGTTACAAACAGAAATGATTTCCAACGACTTGCACCATCTACACGCGCTGCTTCATACAATTCTTGCGGAATACTTTGCAGACCTGCCAAAAGTGTAATTGCAAAGAATGGAATCCCTCTCCAAAGTTCGGCAACGACTACTGCACCAAATGCTGTAGATGTACTTGCCAAAAAGGCTTGCGGTGAATCGATAATGCCTAAACGCATCAGGATATCATTCAAAACACCCATATGCTCGTTGTACATCAGTGACCAGATAACAGATGCCAGTACACCTGAAATCGCCCATGGAATAAACGCAACCGCACGAATAATCCCTCTAAATTTAAACGTCTGGTTGAGCAACAGTGCCAGACTCAAACCAAATACCAATTGAAGCCCCACTTCTGTAACAACCCACTTCAAACTGTTGAGTAGACTCGGGAAGAAAAGCTTATCATTGGTAAAAATATTCACGAAGTTATCGAGCCCTGCAAAACTATTATAGTAAGGTGCCGAAATATCGTAGTTTTGGAAGCTATAATAAAATACCATTCCAATAGGGTAGAAAAGGAAACTTACAACCATTAGTACGGCCGGCGTAATAAATAGATAAGGAACCAACTTCGCCTTATTAAATTTACGGACTTTTTCGCTTTTCTTTTTTTCCAATACTGGTTCATTTACTTCTGGGGAATAACTCATTAAATTTCCTCCCTTCTTACACATTATTCTAATTGAAAACGCTTTCCCGAAATATTCAAAATATTAAGATGTTAGATAAAAATTTTAAGAATCTTCACATTTAGATGTCATAAAAGAAGCGCTGAGCAAGTTTTTCACTTACTCAGCGCTTTCCGTTTGGGCATGATATTTTTCATATTGTGCATACTCATTTTCTATGGCCTCGCTCCACTCTCCCAGGAACTGCTCAATCGTTTTCGTCCCGCTCAGCACTTCCTGGAGCCCCGGTTCAACAATCGTATACCGGATGGAGTTGTACCCAATTAAATAAAAAGGTGGCTCGTACATTTTTGTTTGCGGATCTTCATAGACAGAAAGCGCTGTTTGCAAATGCGGGGAATTTTTCACCCAATCTTCCTGCAGCACTTCCTGATGTGTCGGCAATTGTCCGACCCGTTTGTTCCAATGGCTTTGTCCCTTTTGCGACGCGATAAACGAAATAAATGTCCATGCCTCTTTTGGATGTTTCGTACCCTCGAACATCACCATGTCCATCGTGTTGCCTGCCTCAACAGTGTAGTGACCATTGACCGACTTCGGTAAGGGCAATGATTCGAACTGATCCGGTGACAGAACTTTTTGATGTTCTGCATAAGAGCCAATATTATGTTGGATTAAACCAACAGCCCCATGCTCAAAATCATCGAGCATTCCTTTATAATCCTTCACAATATCATTTCTGGATGTATGCAAACCATAAAGCGTCAAATATTTTTCCAGAAACTCCACATGGCGTGGATCATCAATCGTACTTTCACCATTTTCAATATACGTCGAAATCCCCGAGTAGGCATACATCATCCGCTGCAGCTGCAGTGACGACCCTTCTCCGCCGCGAATGCTGTAGCCGTATTGTTGCAGCTCCTTATCCGTAAAGGTTTCAACAGTATGAAAAAAGTCATCCCATGTTTCAATCGTTTCCAGGCCATAGTCGGCGAGCCAATCTTTGCGTACCCAGAGGACATCCATATTTCTTGAATAAGGTAATCCGTACAATTTATGGTCTTGTGATAAATGTCGATTGTAACTGATCAGAGACTCCGTAATTTTGTCTCCGTCCGCCCATTTTTCGAAATAGCAATCTAGTGGCAGCAACGCTTCACGGTACGTATATTCCGGTAACCAACTCGTATAAATACTTCCTACATCCGGCAATGACTGCATTGCGAGTGCCGAATTGAATTTTGATTTCGCGATATCCTTCACGAAGCCTTCGTATTCAATATGAATATGGGGATACTCCTTTTCAAAGGCGTCGATCATTTCCTCCCAAATGGCCGTTCGTAACGGACCAGCATCATCGAACCAAAACGTTAATGTCACGTCTTTTTCCTGCGAGCTATCCGCTTTTTCTACTTCCTGACTTGAACAACCCGACAGCAATAACAGTAAATAAATGGGAATGACACATAATATATAGGTTTTTCGTAAGCTGCTCAATGTGATTCCCCCTTAACGCCAGCTAGCTTCTTACATTCGACATTTGAACGAGCACTTCATCCTTTGCCGTTTCTTTGGAACGGCAATGTTCCATCACGATATTTTTACTATTTGTTATTTCAAATGCCGGCCCTTCATGTTGTTTGACCGTCACATGCTCGAACAATACATCTTCTGCATTGGAACAGAAAAAACCACGTTGTTTCATCGGTTCCAAATCTATCATCATTGCCGGCAGATCCGGTTGTGCATCCGGTTTCATCGCGACACGGATATGGCTGAATGTAATATCCTCAACCGGCATTTCCGGCAATCCATATAAGAAGCCCGCAGCTGCAGCCACGTTCGTCGCAGTTATATTTGAAAAATGAATATTTCTGAATTTCGGTGTCAACGCTGTCACAGGCTGCGCACTTTTATCCGAAACATAAGGCTCCATTCCTCGTGGACCGTGATAATAGTATAAGTTTAGTATAAACGGACAAATGACATTATTCATCACAATATTGCTCACACGGATATTTTCGATCGTACCGCCTCGCCCGCGTCGTGATTTAAAGCGAATCCCACGGTCTGTCCCTTCAAAAATACAGTTTGACACGACAACATTCCGGATATCCCCGCTCATCTCACTGCCAAATACGACCCCGCCATGTCCATGCAGCATTGTACAGTTCGTTATCGTTATATTTTCACAAGGAATCGCGCGCTCCGCATCCTCTGTACCCGCCTTTATTGCAATACAGTCATCCCCGACATCAATCGAACAATCGGAAATCTTCACATTGCGGCACGATTCAGGATTAATGCCGTCCGTATTCGGGGAATTCGTCGGATTAATAATCGTTAAAGCCGAAATCGTTACATTATTACAATCGTTTGGGTGTACGGTCCAGCTCGGTGAATCAATCATTTTCACCTGCTCAATATGCACTCGCTCACAATGGTCAAAGCTTACTAAATTAGGGCGAGGATATACCAGAGAGTCCTCTTTAAACAGTTTCCACCAGTAGGCACCCTGTCCATTCAATGTGCCAAAACCGGTAATTGCGATATTTTCAGCATGACAGGCATAAATACAGGACATATACACCTCACGACTCGCACCTTCCCAGCGTGAAAAAATAACCGGATAATCCGCTCGATCATTTGAAAACAGAAGCTCGGAACCCGCCTCCAAATGCAGATGCATATTACTTTTCAATTCAATCGCTCCTGTAACGTACACACCGGCAGGCACATAAATCGTTCCGCCCCCGCCCTGTGAACAAGCCTCTATCGCACGCTTAATCGCCGATGTATTATTGGCCCAGCCATCACCAACCGCACCAAACTGTTCAATATTATAAACCGCCGTACTATGCTGCTGCATCGTATCCCATCCTTTGTAATTAAAATCTTATTGAGATTAGCATATAAAATCTTACTAATTGAAGTCTAGCTATAGAGTGTAAATGCTAAAAAAAGTACGGGGAAGATAGTAAAATATTGTAGGTTTTTGGGAGTTATTTTTTGATTGCATCTTAAATTTTGCTGTAGGTATTAAATTAAAACAGTTACTTTTAATTCAGTTGTAAAGCATTTCAAAAAGAAAATATTCCATTACTTCAAATCTTTTTATTATCTTAAAATAGAAATTTTACTAGATACCTCAAAAAATATGACCTATTATCTCCTCTTATTTCCATGGTTAATTAACTCCCATCCATCGCCCGGTTCTAACCCCTTCTGAAACTAACCACACTGGTCGGATTCTCCAGCTTTCCCTTACCGATTTACAAACAAAACCAAATTGGCCACACCGTTGATGATGCCAATCATCTCTGCGAGCTGTATTATAAGAAGGATTTAGAGTCTTAGGTGCTTATTTTATTTAACTGAAATGATTTTGCCTGTCCAAGAAAATCTTTCTTCACTACCTTCTTCCATATCTGATATTTCCGTCAAAAATATAGCAATGCCTTCCATTTGAAAATCTAATGCTTAACGACAAATCTATGTTAGTTATATAAAGTTATATTCATGCATTATGATTTGCATTGGCAAATAAATTGCTGAATGTTTGCTGATTAGTTGAATCAACCAACCCTTAAGAACTTTCAGGGACTTTCTTTAGTTGTTTTTTTCGAATAGCATAAACTACTACAAGCAAAAGAGGTAGGAATACACCTATTAAATAAGATAAGAATAAGGTGATTGTAGCGTTCCAATAATGTTGGTAAACAACATTAGGGTAAATTATAAGAGAAATGACTAGGGCAATTATTCCTAACGGTATTGTTAACGGGCGATAATCTTTTAAATTGAATATCTGTGCAATTCCTAGAACGGATGCATAAAAATAAAGGGTTGCCTTATAGTAAAGAGCGATAATCCAAAGTGTAGCCATTAAGGCCTCAATACGTTGTATAAATTCCCCGATACTTATTCTTTTGGCCAGTGCATAGCCCGGATATTGCTCTACTCCAGTATTATAAGCACCTAATACTGCAACACATAAAAATGTGAAGATAGTAATCACAATTCCACCTAATAAGTTTCCAATAAAAAAGAACTTTTTAGCTTTTAAACCTGAATTAATAAAGGCAGGGAAAATCATTAATAAAACAATAGCATTGACCGAAGTTACTTCTATAAAAGATAAAGATGATTTAATAATTTTTTTGGGTTCTGCTTCAAATACTGGTTGTAAATTTTCATAATTAACCTGGGGTGAAATGAATAATACTAAAAAGAGAAAAAATATCAAGCAAAAAAGAATTAACATTTCAGCAGAACGTGCAATTGTTTCGAGTCCCAAGCGGACGCCCATCACGATAATGATCATCAAAAGGATATTAAGGGCTGCCATGGGCGTATTAGGCATTAAATGTGTGTGGAGAAATGTACCTGAATAAGATAATAGGCTTGCGGTATAAAGAAAAGACATGAACACAAATAGAAGAGATATAGCTTTCCCTATCCATTGCCCTAAAATCTTTTCCATAACTTGGACAAAAGTAAGGGTTGGAAACCATTGAGCGATTACGCAAAATAACCATATTACCATCAATCCAATTACAGTACTAAGTATTGAAACAATCCAAGCATCTTGTTTTGTCTCGGAAGCTAAAATGGATGGTACAATTAAGATACTTGTACCAACCGAAAATAAGGTGACTAACACTAGAAATTGGTAGGAATTTATTTTAACGTTTTGCATCATGCCATACCATCCTTCCAAAGCAATCTTTTATTTCCACAAAGAAGAAATAACATCTATAACCGGTTTAAATATAATACTTAGCAATTCCACCGGACTCGGAATAGTTTTTCCTAATCCTAGTACAATACTTAATCCTACTCCAATAACAAAAAGAAATGAAAAAACGAACAACTCTTTTTTATATTTTTTCTCTAAAAGAGGCGGAACTTCAATTAACAAAATGACAGTAGCAAATAATAGTATTCCAATAACTTTTAACATGCACTATGCACTATTCCTTAATCTTTTCTAAAAAAGAGTTGTTTACCGTACCTGTAAGGCGAATTTTCATATCTACTTTTACGTTCACTGTTAAGTTTGAAAATTCTTCGTCCCAATTTCCCTTAATCTTATTCCACTCTTTCGGATTCGCGCGATGGATGGCTTCACCGAATCCAAATATGTCTGATTTATATTCTTTTTGTAAGACATCGATTGTCTCTTTAATGGTTTTTGTCGCTTCCTCTTCGTAAATTTTTTCAATCTCCTCTATTGTTTCCGGATTCTCTAGATTAATTTTACATCTTACTTCCTCTACATTACCTTCGGCTTTCGAATGGATGTTTATTTCCGGTTTTCCTTGGACGATTTTCCCCTCGACTTTAGAATGGAATCGATTCACTTCTATAGTAGATTTCCCTTCGTCAGGACAAGATATTGATGTTACTGTTGATTGAGTTGAGTTGGTAATCCCACTATACCCTCTACTATCTTTTTCCGTTAACCAACCCATCAGTCTATCTCCTTTAAACACCGCTAAATTATCATACTGAATTTGGGCAGCTTTAGAAATTGATTCTATATTCTGTTGGGTAGATCCTATTTGTTGATTTCCTTTTAAGTGAATCCCAGTTAGTACTGCTTCTTTTCCATCACTTATAAGATCAACTATCAACTCATCTAACGTAACACCATTTGTACCCGCCCAAGCCTTTTCCGATACTTTAAGACCTGTAAACATCTTACTGGCTGGTATACTTTCTAAATCTGTTGTGACATTGAGAATTTCTCTAGCGGTTATATCCTTAGCAACAACCACATAAAAGTCGGACCGAAGTTCCCAATCCCTAGAGAGTAAATCCAAAGATTCGCCTATTCCTTCCTTAGCTAATTCTTCGCCAATGATAAGCATTTGAAGATGTCCAGGGTATATCTTCCTTGGCGAGACCTTTGTCATTCTACGAATGGCTTCATAAACTGTTTCCCCATTCCCGGTAAAGAGAGTGACTGCTGTTCCCCCTGCCCCATCTTTTTTGGATACTGCCGAAGGAACTACCACTTGAGCGGTTACTTGGTATTCATTCTCACCCTCCACTTTATCGATGCCCAATGCCAACGTTATGGCCAGCTCGTTTAATTCTCTCTTATCCCAACACCCCGTAAGAATGAAATTAAGAATTAAGAGAATAAACATGTACTTTTTCATAGTTTAACCCCTCGATTCCTTATTTTTTTGTTGGTGCAGGTTTTGCAGAGGATGGATATTGTTGCCTAACCCTATTTTTTTGACTGATTAGATGTGGTGAAGTAAACATTTTCCATATTGGCAATACAATAAACGTATCCTTTTGATCGGAAACATTAAAGGGAGCTACTGGTGACATATAAGGTACACCAAAAGAACGCAAACTGCATAAATGTAGAATAAGAGCAATTAAACCAATAGTAATTCCATAAAGCCCAAACGAAGCCGCTAAAGCCATAAATGCAAAGCGGAGAATCCTAGTAGCAATCGCCATGTCGTATGAAGGTGAAACAAAACTAGATATGGCAGTTATTGAAACGATGATTACTATCACAGCTGAAATTATACCTGCTTCCACAGCTGCTGTCCCTATAACAAATGCCCCAACAATAGACATTGCTGAACCGATGGCTCGCGGCATCCTTACGCCAGCTTCGCGTAAAATTTCAAAAGTGATTTCCATTATAAGTGCCTCAACAAATGCAGGAAATGGAACACCTTCTCGCTGAGCTGCAAGACTGATGAGGAGTGCAGGTGGTAGCATAGTTTGATGAAACGTCGTGATGGCAATAAATAATGCGGGTGCCAGCAATGTAATTGTAAATGATAAAAAACGAAGGAGTCGAACAAGACTCCCAATAAGCGTGCGAACATAGTAGTCTTCCGGAGATTGAAAAAACTGAATGAATAATGCTGGAACAATTAGCACAAAGGGTGTTCCATCTACAATGATAGCTATGCGCCCCTCGAGTAGTGCAGCGGCTACTACATCCGGTCTTTCTGTATTGAAGACAGTTGGAAAAGGTGTATATGGCGTATCCTGAATGAATTCCTCGATATTTCCACTTTCAAGAATTCCATCAATAATTATTCGATCCAAACGTAAATTGACTTCTTTTACTATTTTGTCATTTGCAATGCCGTTGATATAGGCTATGGCAACATTTGTTTTCGTTCGTGTACCAATCTTCTTTGACTCAATCCAAAAGTTCGGATCTTTTATTTTCCTGCGGATTAGGGCCGTATTGACACGTAAATTTTCGGTAAAACCTTCACGCGGACCTCTAACTACTGTCTGGGCCACTGGTTCCGTTACCCCACGCTCGACCCATTGCCTGTTGGAAATAGTTAAGCCTTGATTATAGCCATCGATCAAAATAATCGTATCCCCTGACAAAAGGTTCGTAAATAGAACATCAAAATTTGCAATTTCTTTAATATCTCCTACTGTCATGGCGACATCTTTTAGTACGGTAATAATATTTTTCTGCGGAAGAGACTTTCCCAGTAATTCAACCTCCTTAATATCTAGCATGAGCGTTTCCAGAATAAAGTTTTGTAACGAGGCTGTATCGGTTAGTCCGTCAGTATATATAATGCCTGCTTTAATAATTCCTTCTTTGCCAATTAGAATTTCACGAATGATAATATCCGAACTTGTTCCAAGAGTATCTTTTATAATTTGTAAGTTTTGTTTAAGACTTGTTTTTATTATGTCGTTTGCTTTGGTAGTTTCTGCTTGACTCTGAGAAGTGAAAGAAGAATTAATTTCACAAGAGTTTTTGTTTTTTAAAAACCACATAGTTTCCCTCTCTTCTTCCTCTTTTAAACTTTATATAATATCAATTCATTTTTTCTATTTTCACTATAAAATCTATCTTAGAGTATGGACTAAAAGGTCTTTTTTATACGTTTAATAAAAACACTTTTGACTCCAATAGTAAATTTGGCATTGTTATATAATAAAATTGCCGTTCAATTAATTGTCTTATTGAATATAGACATAATTCTCCAAAAAGATGGCAGGGGCACAGCCAACAAGAAAGTGGCTAGTTGGAACAAAATATGGCCATTCAATGAAAATAAGCATTTATCTTCTTAAAAAGCTCAATAAGCTTCCGTATATTGAGAATCGTTTTTCTGTATTTCCAAACTTCCACTTGTGAAGTTATTTAAAACAACTTTGAATGTATTATTCAGAAATAAGTATTAGACTTTCAGAAAGGAACATATTATTTAAATAATTAGAGTAATATGTTAAAATCAATTTTAATTATGATTAAAAGGTTTTTGTGTAGTGAATTTATTCCTTCCAGTGTTGCCTAATTTATAATAGAAATATCTACCTTCTCAGGTAATGTGTTATTCCACAATATGGCCCTATAACGGAAAAACGCGATCTTCTTATTGAAGAATCGCGCACGATAGCTGAAGAAGACACAATTCTTAATTAAGAATTGCGCCCAATAATACGGGTAAAATAGAAGGAACTTAAACTCTGATATAAAATGTTTATTATAATCGTTCACTACGAACGTTCATTCGTGTATATTTGATATATACCAATAAATGGAGGGTAAATTATGAAATCAGTTGATTTAATTCTTTTTAATTTCAATGAAGTACGAAGAAGAAGTATTAAGGTTTGGACTTCGATTCCCCAAGAGAAATTACATTGGAAACCCGATGATGAAGCAATGACTTGTATTGAGATGATTAGGCATGTTCTAGAAAGTGAACATTATTACCACCTAGCTATTCAAAGCCGAGGAAGTTTAGAAGTATTCGATTCTCCATTCGAACAACAACCTTTTTCCACAGTAAATGCTGAGTTGAATTTTGCAGAACCATATAGAAATCACTTCTTAGAAACCATTAAGTCATTTTCTGAAGAAGATTTAACAAACATTAAAATTGATCGTTCCGAATCAGGTTACATAAGAAGTTTAGGCGACATGTTGCTAAGAGTAGCCTATCATGAATCAGTTCATACAGGCCAATTGCTAGATTACTTAAGAATCGCAAAGGTACCAAGAATACGAGTTTGGGATTAAATTTATATATAGTTGTTATCACTTAGGTAATACACCTTTTTTAATATTTACTACGGTATAGGGGTCAGCTATTCTAAGTAAATATTCACAAGATAATGTTTTTGTGCTATAATATTTCAGATACAATAAATTGTATTTGTTTAGTGAAAACTGTTTAATCTATAGGCGGATTAAGCAGTTTTTTTATTTATCTGACCCATTACCTTTCGCACCTTCAGTCAATATTTTTCTGCTGCCTCTGTAGTCACATGTTCTTAATTGTGAATTAACAACCTCTATAATTTAGTCACCTGTCTATTGTTCTAAGTATCTTTAAATTTTATTATTAAGCCCTCTTTCTAACATAGCGTTCTGTAAGAACCTTCGAATCCCATCTTTACTAGATCCTCAAGCATTTTCTTATTTGTACGGCGCAATTTTTTGTTGAGTTTTAAATCCTATTCTAACCAATCAACTACGATTTCTCCCCATTTTTCGTCGTACATCATGCCCTTTTTCAAGTGAGTTTTCTCCTGCGGCAGCTGATCTCCATCGCCGTATTTCTTAGCAGTACGCCAATTGACTTGCATTGTATTGGCGATTTCAGTAATCGATAATTCGTAATGTTTTGATACAATTTAATTCAGACATTGCTAGCATCCTTTCTTACCTCCACTTTTTGGCTTCGACACCTAAAACTGTAGAGGGACTTGGGGTGGCTGGCAAGTCTTTTTTATGCACAAAAAAAAGTGCAGGACTCTGTACAAATTCTTTGCACTAGTCTGCACTTTTATTAGCATTAAACACCCCTCTTAATATAAGTGCAGTTTTTTTCACAAACTTATTAATAAACGAATTGTAATATCTAACGATCACTCATATAAAAATACCAACAAGTTTTAAATTCCAGCTTTGTGCAGAAACTTTTGAACCTGTAGCGCTTGATTGATTCCAGTGTGATAAACCTTGCATTGTATAACTATTTACCCCACTAATTCCGCTAATCACTTGACCTTTTATTCCTTCATCCCATTTAGTTTAAACTGTTGCATTTACTACAATTTGACCTAAGAATGTTCCAGAATTAGAATAGGCATTCACATATTTTTTGGAGTTGGACTAGCTGCAAAAATTGAGATTTCACCTAAATTAACCTTTTTTTCTTCAACAATAAAATTAATACCACCGTTAATTAATGTTTCATGATTTTCTTTAAATTTCTCTGGTTCAACCCAGTCATTTTCATTAATATTCTCTGGTTTGTCTACATTGAAATCTACATTGCTGTTTCCACGTAATTCTCCTGCAATTTTTAAGTATTCTTGATAATATAGTTCCTTCTTTTCTTGAGTTAATAGTTCCGCTGCAGAGGCATTTAAATTAAATGCGAATGACAATTGTTACTATAACAATTTAAATTTGGGTTTTAATACCAATTCTGACTATTCATACTTTTTAGCTATGTTTTAGTTTTTGCCTTTTGCTAAAGAATACAATTTCCTATATAGCTTCGCATACCTTTATACGATAAGGGTTTAACGCTAATAATTTAGGTTGTGAAAATTTATCTCTTACCTATTGAAATTCCTGTTAAATCGCATATATCAAAAAAAGATTATACATATCAGATTTATTGTTTAATATTAGAATAATAAAAATTATTTGATTAATTATGAATCGGATTTATTCTAAGCTTCGTTATATTATTGAGAGGGGTGTTTACATGGATTTAGAACAGATATTAGAAGAACATAGTGAACACTTATTGCGTATAGCCTATTACTACACGAAAAGTCTACACGCTGCAGAAGATATTGTTCAGGATGTTTTTATAAAATACTCGCAAAGTAATTATGAGGAAAACGGTAAATCGCATGCTTACTTAACAAAAATGACCATTAACCGTTGTAAAGATTATTTAAGAAGTTGGTCCTATCGTAAAATTCAACTTCAAGAGCACTTACCAATTATTCCTGTTTTACAAAATGACAGGGTGATACAGAAGGAATTAACGTTTTCTATCGGGGAATCAGTTCTCTCTTTACCCATTAAGCAAAGAGAAGTGATTGTTTTATATTATTACGAAGAATTAAACACAGCTGAAATTGCCTCCCTTCTAAAGTTACCTGAAAGCACAGTGCGAACTAGACTTAGAAGGGCTCGTGAAAATTTGAGACCAGTACTATCAAATGAATGGGAGGAATTATATGAGAAATGAGATTAAAGAAGGCTTACTGGAAATTACGCCGGACTTGAAGGAAAGCAAAGATCGTATAAGAAGAGCAGTCCTAAAACCGGAAACAAATTCAAAAAAGAACTTTATCTTTCCGCGGATTATATTTTCATTTGCATTAATTTTATCCATTGTCCTTATTACATCCGAATTTAAAAACGATAGTTATGTGAATGGGTTTTCGCAAGAAACGCTTACTATGTATAATTTGTTGGAAGATAGTGAACCAAAAGAGCAATATCAGAAGGATTTAATTATTCTAAAGTACGGGGAACTTGAAAATATTCAATTAAAAAAGCAGGATGTTAAAAATTTAGTGACCTCTTATAGAAACGAGTTACCGGCAAGTTTTGAAAGAGTGCTCAAACAAAATAAAATTAGTGAATCTGCATATAAAGCGCAGTACCTTTCGCTAAAGGCACAAGTCCAATTAGTTTTTGATTCTCTATTACCTAAATACACTCAATTATATCCTCAGTTTCCGCAAGAAGTTCATGCTCAGTTAATAATTCTTGACGCTATGGAGAAAGTAGAACATGAGAATTCGTCATTTGGGAATAAGGATAGTATTTCGGCTATCGTATTATACGAGGGGGAAAATGCTCGTGTATTATCGCTTATTGAGGAAAAAAAATTAGCAGAAGAACAATTCATTATTATGCCTAAACATGACAGCTTGAATTTAAAGATTGGTGACGAAATTTTACTGGAAAACAATTTAATAACAAGCCAACAAGCTACAGACAGTTTTAAACAATTTGTAGTTTCCGAAAATGTCAAAGTAATTAAAGATAATGAAACAAAAGAAATACCTGTTATGCCCAGAAAAATAAATGAATACTTCGAGCAATCTAATTGGAAACCACTAGCTATTACAGATGAACCTGATATGAAGCTAAAAACACTTAATGGAAACTACTCTGTTTGGTTCCGTGAAAGCATTATTATCGGTTCCAATGGTAACGGTTTTGTTATTGATAATGTAGAGATACAAAACTGGGGCGAGAATATGATTAATAATTAATTTCTTCAAATTAATAAAAAGAACCAAGCAACTCATCTATGGTTGCTTGGCCCTCTTCTTGCCAAAGTGACAAAGTGCATAATTGATAGTATCTCAGTAATTAAGAAATGCATTAATATTACTGTTACATTACATAAACAGTGTTAAAGAACTGCGCACGTGTTAATGTACTTTTGGATCGAAGTAATATTCCCCTGTTTCTTTTCCGTTTCTGATAACTGGCTTCCAACTAATATTTTTATCGATTTAAAGGCTAAAAAAACCATCTACGAAGGACAGGAAATAAGCGTTACAAAGATTCAATATAAAATTTGTGAATTACTTGCATTGCATAAAGGAAAAGTCTTTTCTAAAGAAGATATATATGAATCTGTTTATTCAATGGATAGTGATTCACAAATTTCAACGGTAGTTGAACATATTAGGGTCATCCGAAAAAAGTTTGCCCAATATCAATTATCTCTTATCAACACAGTATGGGAAGTTGGATATATATCGGAATAAAAAACAAGTCGAATTCTTCATCTTTAAATTGTTTTCTATAGGTATCGTAATTTTTTAAATTTACTTTTAAAAAGCTTAATTTGCTTTCAAAATTCAAACCAAAATCATTTAAATAATGCAACAGTGAAATTACTCCTGCTTGCTCTTTGCTGATATTGGTTTTCCTCATTACTTCTATTAACTCCATAGCAACTAAACTGTCTTCATAAAATAAATGCTCAGCTTTATCTATCAAAGAAAGACCCCCATACCTATTAACTTCCGGGAAATAAGAATTAATTTCTACCTCATGTATAATATCCATTTCTTGTAATTCTGTAATGTAATTACTTTGCTGATTGTAAATAAGTAAAAGATTCTCGGAAGTATTTGAGTGAAACCTTAATCTTATATGTGGTTTTGGATCATTATATCGATCTAATTGAAGATCATAAGATACCCGAGTTCTTTTATGCATAGGTATGATACGGTCTCCTAACCATTATAATGCTTTCCTTTCATAAATTTTTACAGATAAAAACAAGGAAATCCCATATAATACGACAGAAATTAAGAATGTAAAGAACATTGATTGAGGTTCCATAAAGACTGTCACTTTTGCGACAAAGGCACGTATTTGATCATGTAAATTCGGGACCAAAAATTTGAGCGTTAATAAATACAATCCTAAGCCAAACATACCTGCAAATGACAAATATTTACTTGTAAACTTGTACGAAAATGGATAAATTACAGAGACAAATCCAAGCGATATACTTGCGACTAAACCTAAGTGAATCCAATTTGGTTGCTGTTGTTGGATAACATAACTTCCTACTATTAAAAGACTAATTAGAATAACAATATATAATAATGCAACAATATATTTAGAGCCTACAATTTCTTTTCGAGTTACTGGTAACGAGCTTAACAGTATTTGGACTGAATGTTTCTCATCACTTGAAAAAATATGCAACGTTGGGACGAAAGCAAATACAATTCCAAGGAAAATATTAGGAACACCTAAAACCATATAAATAATAAGTGCTGCCAACACAATAAGTAAAATATTTTTATGAATAAAAAAATCTTTTTTAATTAGATGAAACAAGTTGTTCACTACCTTTCTGTGTATAATACATAACATCCTCTAATTTCGCTGGTTCATATAAAGCTAAATCACCAAATATTTTTTTCGCTCGATCTTTATTTCTTGCCAACCCCTCAAAACCTAATTTTGTTTTATGAATAGCAATAAATTCTTTTTCAGTATCCAGATCAAGTAGATCGAATCCGCCTTTTACAAGCACATATTGTTCCTCAATAGCTAAAAGTTCATCGGCAAACTGCAACTCACCTTCATGTAAAAAGATAATATAATCTGCAATCCTATCTAAATCGGATGTAATATGTGTAGAGAAGAAAATAGTTTTTTCCTCATCCTGCACAAGTTCATGTAAAAGAGCTAAAAATTCACGTCGAAAGACCGGATCAAGTCCAGCAGTTGGCTCATCCATAATAATTAATTCCGCATGATGTGAAAGAGCCATCGCAAGCGATGCTTTCATTGACATTCCTTTCGAAAAATTTTTTAATTTTTTATTTAATGGCAACTGAAATTTTGAAACATACGCATCAAATACTATGTTGTCCCACTTTTTATACATAGGAGCAATTATTTTTTTCATTTCTAATAATGTCAGGTGTTCATAAAATACATGGTCATCATACACGAATCCAATTTTCTCCTTAATTTGCTTACTATGTTTTTTATAGTCTAAACCAAATATCTTAACTTCCCCACTGTCGGGTTGTAATAAGTTCATAATAAGCTTAATCGTAGTCGATTTTCCTGCGCCATTTGCACCAACAAACCCTGTTACAAATCCTTTTTTTATTCCGAATGAAAGGTTTTTAACGGCAAACCCATTAAATGCCTTCGTTACATTTGAAAATTCAATGATTGTATCCATTATTGTTCCTCCTCATATAATAGTGAAATTAACTTATAAATGTCTTCTAACTTTAACCCCAGTTCCTTACAATTAATTATTGCTTCTGCTAATTGCTGCTCGATTATTTTTTGCTTTCTCTCCTTCATCATTTCAACATTCTGCTCAATGACGAACGATCCTTTTCCAACAATTGAATAAATTAAACCTGCTTTTTCAAGCTCCTCATAAGCCCTTTTTGTCGTAATGACACTAACATCTAAATCCTTTGCCATGTTACGCATAGACGGTAAAGCAAACCCAGCTGATAAATCACCAGATAAAATACTTTTTTTTATTTGCTGCACAATCTGTTCGTAAATCGGTTCCTTCGAATTGTGAGATATTAAAATTTGCATGCGAATTCCTCAATTCATATTATATATACACTTTATACACAATATACATAATTTTTATAAACCTTGTCAACCGTTTTTGTTATTAATGAACTTAAATTATCCTTAACAATAAAAAGCTTACCATTTAAAATGAATGGTAAGCTTTTTATCGTTAAGGATAAACCATATTTATATCTTAAAAAATCTAATTAAATGGAGGCTTTTAAACCATCTATCGCTACTTTAAGATGCATCAGCTGCACTATATTATCTTACAATCCTTGCTTTAGATTGGTTTAATTACGGGCTATTTTTACATAAAATGATACATCATGTCTATTGGGTTTAATAACACTTGAATTCACAGAACATTTGGCTATCTAAAACCTCGAATCAAAAATGTTTAGTGTCACATTCCATTTTATCGTTTATAAATTATTTTATTAGTAATGAAGGCTTTTATTGCACCAATTACTCCAGGTATAAGGAGGACTATACAAAAAAATACAGTAAATAAATTAAAGTGTGCTGTTTCATAAAAATTAAACCAATCATTGAAGATAGGATTTTCCATAATTCTACCAAAAATAGTCCCATCAATTTCCTTCAGGTTTAAATATGAGACCGTATCTGTTACTTCAAATGTAATGAGGATAATTTGGATCAACACAAATATAGCAATAAGAGATGCCCACGATTTTTTCCGAAACAGATTAGAATTTTTTTTATTATTAGCCAAAGTAATACACCCCTTAATTTATTCTTTATCCAAAGGTCCTTTCTTAAACACTGTTGCATTATATTTAATTTATTTAAGTTTCTTCATCCCTCTAACTGAGATTAAACAGCTTTCATCATTATTCATAATTACTTCCATATTGATTTTATCAATATACTTTATTTTATTTTTGTTCACAACAAAGGATTTATGACATCGACAAAATTCATCGCCTAATTCTTCTAATTCTTTTATAGTCCCATAAAACTCTATGTTAGTATTTTCTAGATGTAAAATTATTTTATGGGGTACACAGGAGGATTCAAAGAAAAAAATATCATTAAAGTTCACTACACGTATTTTATTTCCTACTTTAAATTTAAAAACATTTTGTTTCGCTACTTTTTCACTTAGATATCTTTTATAGGCTACTTTTATACAATCACTTATTCTACCAGTTAGTTCACCAATATTCTCTTTAATAATATAATCCATAGCTTCAATTTTGTATGTAAATGTCATATATGATAGTTCACTATGTGTAGTAATAAAAACAATTTTCGCGAAATTATCCAGCTCTCTTATTTTCATTGCCAATTCTAGCCCATTTATATCTGTTTGTAAATTTACATCAAGAAAATATAATCCTGTACTAATGTTATCATTACTCAAATAATCTAATAAATTATAAGGGTTCTCAGTAGATAAAACCAATCTAGCATCAATATCCTCTTCTATCATTAAATAGTTTTTTACACAATTCTCAATAAGCTCTCTTTGAGAGTAATTGTCTTCACAAATATATATCAAAAGCACACACTAGTCCTCCAATTGAATATATATAATTTGAATAAATAAATTATCTCTTATCACCGTTTCAGTAGTAACATGATTTAGTGGCGACAACATTTCATGTAAATTACTTAACCCTAACCCTCTATCTGTACCTTTAGTGGAAAATCCAGGTTGTTTTAACAAATGTAATTGAGGTACTTCACTTCTACATGAATTCTGAATTATAATAGAAATTATATTATCATCCTTAATTATACCTGTTAATAAATCTCCGTGCCCAATATATTCTAATTCTTCAATTGCATTATCTAATAAGATACCGACAGTTGTAATTAATGTGTATGAGTCAATCGGAATTTTTAGAATATCAGCATTTGTTTCAAACTTTGCATTAATACCTAACTCTTGTGCCAACATTAGTTTAGAGGCAAATATACTCTTCAATTCTTTTATTTTAATTTGCCCTAAGTTTTGCAACTTAAAATTATTTTCATGAATAAATTTTGATGTTGGTTGAAGAACATTCTCGTAATATTTGCTTAATCCCTGTATATCTTCTTCTAAAATAAAGAACTCTAAAGAAATTAATATATTCTGATAATCATGTCTGAATTTTCTCATGTTTGTATACTGCTTTTCTATTTCACTCATATATTTCTTTAGCCCCTCATACTCTTCTTCTTTCATTTTTATTTGATACTTTTTTTTTAAATGTACAGCATATAGTGTAAAAGAAAAAATTGAAAGGGCTAAATAAGCCAAGAAAAAAAACAGACTTACTTTTATTAGATCCACTGAGTCACCAATAGAAACCATACCGTAAAACAAAGTGTAATAAATAAAAACCGTAGAAAATCCGATAAATGTCATGAATAACTTTAGTTGCTGATTTACTATAAATTGAAATAGTTTAAGAACAACAGTAGATAAGGATATCCCTAATACTACGTAAATAAATAGATGAAATAGTATCTTTGTATCCGTCATTTGAGGTATATATCTAAAGACAATAATATCTATATAAAATGCAATATGATCACTAACCAGGACAATTAATAAAGAAAAAGATCCATAAAATACTGTACTTATTATTTCCTTTTGATAGTAATAACTCATAAAGTAAGTAAAGATCATTAATAATATCGGCCCAAATGTACTAGGAATTATTGTTAGAATAAGACATAAAAATAAAATTATGCTGATATCTAGTACATTAACCCTTCTAAGTTTAGAGATAATTTTTAATGATGTGATAGTCATAAAAAACTGTAAAAACAATATACCAAATGTAGCCAAAATCTTCCCCCTACCTAACCCACAACGCATTAAGATAAGTATATATTCACTATAACCATATGTCTACTTATTTGGAGTTAATTGGATTTTATAGGGGGGTTAAAGCTCTATCAAGAGTTACTCATTGCTGTTCTATTTTACTTAAAAAACTTTTCTTATGAATTATTAATATATCATACTAAAAATAGAGAAAATCCTATATATAGCACATAAAATAAAGTTTATCAGGATGGGAATATGAGAAGGATTACAGATTTTCAGAAGATACATAGTGAGAGTTCCAGAAAAGTTACAAGACAAAAGATTGGACATCTGTTACCATCTAAGTAAGAGATGTCCATAGTGGTTCGACCACTTCTTTTATGAGCAATGGTTACTAATTGTAGACGTGAAAGCAGTTACTGTCCAAGTAAGAGATGTCCATAGTGCTCCAACTTCTGAATTCTCTTCTAATTGTTGTAATGATAATACTTCTTTCATACGATACACCTCCCTTCAATTATGTAACTACGGCCTTGCTAGCTCCCTTATAGCTAGCTTTTAAAATTAGCAATGGTTACTGATAGTAGACGTGAAAGCTGATACTGTCCAAGTTAGAGATGTCCATAGTGCTCCAACTTCTGAATTTTCTTCTAATTGTTGTAATGATAATACTTCTTTCATACGATACACCTCCCTTCAATTATGTTAATCGGCCTTGCTAACTATGCCCTTATAGCTGCTTTTAAAATTAGCAATGGTTACTGATAGTAGACGTGAAAGCTGATACTGTCCAAGTAATAGATGTCCATAATACTCCAACTTCTGAATTCTCTTCTAATTGTTGTAATGATAACACTTCTTTCATACGATACACCTCCCTTCAATTATGTTAATCGGTCTTGCTAACTATGCCCTTATAGCTGCTTTTAAAATTAGCAATGGTTACTGATAGTAGACGTGAAAGCTGATACTGTCCAAGTAATAGATGTCCATAATACTCCAACTTCTGAATTCTCTTCTAATTGTTGTAATGATAATACTTCTTTCATACGATACACCTCCCTTCAATTATGTTAATCGGCCTTGCTAGCTATGCCCTTATAGCTGCTTTTAAAATTAGCAATGGTTACTGATAGTAGACGTGAAAGCTGATACTGTCCAAGTAATAGATGTCCATAATACTCCAACTTCTGAATTCTCTTCTAATTGTTGTAATGATAATACTTCTTTCATACGATACACCTCCCTTCAATTATGTTAATCGGCCTTGCTAGCTATGCCCTTATAGCTGCTTTTAAAATTAGCAATGGTTACTGATAGTAGACGTGAAAGCTGATACTGTCCAAGTTAGAGTTGTCCAGCCTAGTGTATCTACTTCAGAATTCTCTTCTAATTGTTGTAATGCTAATACATCCTTCATACAATGCACTCCCTTTTTTTATTTATTTAAATAACAACTTTTTTGAGGCTTGTGTTTACTATAAAATTATCAATATTAACTATAGGAATCCAACTTAAAGGATTTGACTTTATAATTGCATTCAAAGCTAAAATTATTCCTGAACTACCTGAATACAAGTCATGAGACAAGCGATAACAAAAATTACCTGAATATAAAAATTCATCTTCCCTACGTAAAATAAAGAGATTTAATTTCTCAATGGCATCTTTAATATTTTTTTCATAAGTTTCAACACTATCATTCTGAATAATCGGAAGTAATAAGAAGCCGCCTATACCATCGAATAATCCTCCGCTAAAAGTACACCTTATATCATTTAAATTTGATATAGATTTTAATTCCTTATGAAATAAATTCTCTCCACTTACATGATTCAGGAACCATAAAGCCACACCAATCCCTATTGTTCCACCAGATAAATAGGGTAATAAACGATCCCTTTCATCAATAGTTTGCAAAATATTAGTTTCCGTATCTAATCGTGTATTTTTTAAATCTCTTTCAAGTAGTTCTATAGCTATTTCGTAATATTCTTGATTCCTAGTAACTGAGTATAATGAAGTGAAAAATAAAGCAACCCCAGACAATCCATCCATTAATCCAATTGGTACTCCTGCCCAATCAGTTGAAGCTAATGTTTTTTTGTTATCAATAAAACTTTTTATATTTGTGGCAATAAAGGTAGCTTTTAAAAGGTAAGATTCATTACCTTCTTCAAAATACAAACTAACATAGGTTAATCCGACCCCAGCTAACCCTGATCTTAGTGAGATGTCCTCTACATTTAAGTTGTCTAGATAATTATCAAATATCATTAAAGCTTCTTCTTTATACCCTAGTTCATAAATTGTTGCTGCAATGCCTGCCTTTCCAGTAAATAATCCCTCCTGTGTAATAGATTTCACCTTATTCAGTAGGTGATCTTCAATCCATTTGTAAACTTCTGTATTCATACTTCCAGATCTAGCAAGAGCTAATGCTGCTCCTGTTCCACCAGTATATACATTGAAATTTCCATCAGGGAGTTCATACTGTCTAATATCACCATAAATTAATCTTTCTTCTGGTATAAAGTTCTTGATCATTCCTTTTGTTAAACCTTCTCTTAGTAAAATAACTTCTTCATTCAGATTTTTATGTGCTTTATTGTTAGTAATAAACTCTTTTCCCTTCGCTTTAGAAAGGTATTTGTCGCATTTATTCTCTATTTCTTTTACAAACAAATATATGTCTCTTCCGAATTCTCGTTCAATCCATTGATTTTGTATTGACAAAATACTTTCATCTAAATCACTAATAGGTCCAATCGGTAAGAGGCAATACCTGAGAATTTTTTTTATTGCATACCAATCTCTTTCTCTATGATTTTCATTCATTTTATTAGCAAAACCTACCGTGTGTAATGCTGGTTTAGTATTTATATCTATTGGCTCCGCAGATTCAAAATCAATAAGTTTAACATTTAAATCTTGATCAATAATTATATTTGATGGTTGTAAATCTCCCATGCCGACATTCTTGTTATGCATTTCAGAAACTATCTTTATTAAACTAAAAATTATCTTTTTTATATCCTTCAGATAGGTATATTTATCGTTTTCTCGGTGGAAAGGGTATTTAACAGAAAGCCACGTTTTCAAATCAAAGCCTTCTACATATTCTTCTACAAGGAAATGGTGTTTCCAAGACCTAAAATAATCAATCACATTGACTACACCTTCAACTTCGGATAATTTAGTTAGGGTTTCATATTCTACTTTAAGTCTATCTACAGCATCCCTTTTTTGACCATCTAGGCCAGCTTTGGGTCTTGCCTCCTTAATAACCACTTTAGTTTTATCAGTAACTCTTTCTGCTAAGTAAATCCCACCACCATTGGTATAACGAAAGACATTTTTAAACTCATATTTTGACAGCTTCTTTTTATCTTCTTCATCTTCTGTTAAGTTATTTTTAGAATCTAAGTATATATCGAAATCTTTTACAAATTCAGGGACTTGATAATATGGAGTGCGTTGGTCTGGAACTAAATTACCCCCAGGATCTTTAATACAAGCTTCTCCTTTTTCATTAAGAATAGATATAAAGCCTCCATATCGATAGAAAACATTACTATCTCTCCAACACTTATCACTTAATATATATGGACCATTTTCTTTATCCTTAACTATTTCATACAGTGTATCTAATAAATTAAGAAAGGTATCATCCGAAGGAGGATATATAGTTATAAACTTTCCTGAACTTATTCTGTTTCCATTTTTTGAATTAATATTTAGTAAACTAAACTCATCATTAATATGTTTAAATGGAATTTGTTTTGCTAAAAGAACTTCACTTATTCCATTCAAAATTTCTTGGGCATTATATAACGTTGAACTTACATGAATTTTCCATCCTTGATCTTTAATTTGTTGGTTTTTAAAATTATAAAATTTCCATGGTGAGCTGTTTTCTTTAATAACAATACAATTGTCAGGTATATTAGTTACTTTATAAACAATACCACTGTTATAAGATTCTGATTTTTCGTAATATTCTGATTTTTCATTCATGTAATTGAAATACAATTGATTTTTATCCAAATTGAAACTCCCCCTTTTATCAAGCTTGTAACTGTAACTTACAAAACTGATTATACAAATTATGAGACTCTTTTAACTCATCATGCCTACCTTGTCCGGTTACTCTACCTTTTTCAATGAAAATTATATTTTCAGAATTAAGTATAGTTGATAGTCTATGTGCAATAATTATTGCCGTCCTACCCTCAATTATGTTCCTCATAGCAGCTTGCACTTTTTCCTCAGATTTACTATCTAAGTTCGCAGTGGCTTCATCTAACAAAATAATGTTTGGATTTTTTAAAAACAACCTTGCAATTGCAATCCTTTGCTTTTGACCTCCAGATAACATTAAACCTCTCTCTCCTACGTAAGTATCTAGTCCATTAGGTAAATCATTAATGAATTCCAAAGCGTATGCCATCTTACAAACGTGCATTATTTCTTCATCGCTTGGTGGTACTCCTTCTATTCCAAATAATATATTTTCTCTTATCGTTCCTGTAATTAAACTAGATTCTTGTGATACATAACCAATTTGAGACCGCCAAGAATTTAAAGAGATTTCTTCAATATTTTTACCATCGATACATATGCTTCCACTAGTTGGTTTATAAAACCTTTCTAAAAGAGATACGAGTGTAGTTTTTCCACTGCCACTTGGACCTACCAAAGCATATTTTTGACCACCTTTAAAGTTCAAGTTAATGTTTTTTAAGGCAAAATCACGATTTTGTGTTGGGTATTTGAAACTCACATTTTTAAACTCTATATTTTTATTAGTTACATTTAAATAATTACCTTGTTCAAGATTCTCACCATTTTCAGATATCAATTGTGATATCCTTTCTGTTGCACCTTTTGTTTTTTGTAATTGAGAGAAGAACATCCCGAAATTGGTAATCGGTCCTAATATATAAAAGATTAATGTTAAAAATGCAATAAATGTTCCCGGTGATAATTCACCATTTCCAAGCTTTACTCCTCCGTATCCAATAATTGAAAGGATTATTAACATCATAATCAAATTTATTACTGGATTTACCGTTGCCATCCATTTCGCCTGTTTTACTCCAATATTTTCCAACTCAATGATATTCTCAAGACCCCGTTTAATTTGAAGATTTTCTGCAGTAAAAGATTTAATTAATTTATTTTCTGATATCATCTCAATAGCTCTAATATTTAGTTTTCCAGTTGATTTTTGTATTCTTTTGGATAAATTAGATAAGATTTTACCTAATGGTATAAAAAATAAGAAAAATATTGGAATCGCTAGGATAATGATCATTGATAATTGCCAGTCATAATAAAATAACCAAAAACCACAAAAGATGAGCATTAAAATGGCATTGATAAATTGTGAGAATGAAGTAGTAACTAAATTGTAAATTACTGTAGTATCACTGACCAACCTACTAGCAATATCACCTGACTCATTTTTGTCAAAGAACTCTGTGGGTAATTTCACTATACGATTCCAAGTTATTTTTCTTAAATTAGATACAATATTTAAACCCACTATACTTAACAAGTAACCAGCGATAACACCCGTTCCGGTTTGAAGAATGAATAATACTGCTAGACCAAGTAAGATCTTTCCATTTATGCTCCCGGATAATACAAAGCTATCTATAGTTTTCTTTAAAAAATTTGGTATAAAAGTAGAAGATACTGCGCTAATAGCACTAATTGTACATGAAATAATAAATAAACTAATCTTAGGTTTACAATGACTTATTAAAGTAAAGAATTCTTTCCAAGTATAGTTAGTATTTTTAATTCGCCTTGTGAGCATTTTTTCACCTGTTTCTTTTCATAAATTTACTTCCAGGTAAATACTAACATTGATTGCATGAATTTGATTGTTTATATCCCAAAAAAGGTTATTAATGTCATAATTGTAATTGCTTTCCAAACTAAATAACGATTCTGATTACAGAATTGTTTTAATTTACTAAATTTCTTAAAATTTCAGCTGTTCCACACTTTCAAATTCTTTTAGGTAGAGATATTCTGATTTTATGATACCGAAAAAATTCTCTATTACTGAATTGTCGTAACAGTTCCCTTTACGAGACATACCTTGCACAATACCTCTTGAATCTAGGTCATAACGATATTTCTTCATTTGATAATGCCAACCTTGATCTGAGTGCATCAGTAGCTTGTGATCTGCCTTTATCGTATATTTATGCCTTAATTCATAGATAATCTTTACTTTGTCTTCTTTGGTGATTTTTCCTTGGCTGAACTAAGGCATTCAACTTTTTAAATACTCGTTTTCCATTTCAAGTTGCTTAATACGCGCTTAAAGAGCTTCTGTAGAGCCTTCTACTAGAGTTTGTTTTGGTTGTTTATTCGTTTCTTTTCTCATGAATGGACGCCCCTTTTTCTTAGAAATGAGCGCATCATATCCATTTGTCTCCAGTTGTTTTCTCCATTCCTTACTAATCCTGGTGAGGATATTTTAAAGATAACTGCAGCCCCATTAGAAGAAACGCCATTTTCGTTCATATATTTAAGTACGTTCATTTTAAATTCCGCAGTGTAAGTTGTATAGGATTTTTCAAAAGTAGCTAAACCATGATATTTGAAATGTTGATCCAGTTTCGAACTACGGGCTCCGGAATACCAAGAGATGTAGCAATACCATTTACACTCTCTGTACTGTTTTGAAATTTTGTGACGGCTTCAAGTTTTTGACTATACGCATATTTTGCCATAAAAAATGCACCTCCAATTGTTAGATGTGTCTAAAAATTGGGGTGCAGTTCAAACGTTCGTGCCTTTTTAATTTTGTCCCAAACTTTGTTAAGACGGATGCGAATTTCCTGTTCATATTCTTCGTCCTATTCTTATTTCAACTGTAACCTCTGTTTTTTGTATGGACAGTCATGATTTTATAAATAATATAATTCATATTAACCATTAGACTATGTTTAGATAGCGAGCTGTCTAAGCTAGAATAAACAATTCTGTATACAGAATTGTTATTTTTTTGTAAATAAATAAATGTTATGATTTAAATTCCCTATTTCCAGACAAAATAATTCGATCTCTATAATTAATGTTAATATTTTACTGTAAGTTATAAATGAAAAAAAATAAGTAAAAACATTATCGGGTTATCGGACTTGTAAATAACAATATTTAACTTGATTTTTAAGGAGGTGAATAGCATGCAAAAAGTATTAGATTTACAAAAAATAGGTGATGAGGTAGAAGCACAAATTGGCCCAACAATTCTGACAGTTACAATTATACCTACTACTTTTATGTCTTTAATTAGTAATCACTGTGATAACAAGGCTTCATAGCATAAAAGTAATAGTGGTTTTTCCATTTTATAGGTTTTACATCTAAAGCAATCTATACTGAAAAGAGTCTAGTTTGCTTTGACCTTTTAATAAATATTAAGCTTTGAAAGTTGTCTCTTGAGTCGCGATTCCAGCAAGATTTGCAGCCTTATCTCTTTTGGCACAACTTTCCGAAAAGGATAATACGCCTTCTTTTACTTCCACAAACAGTCCACGCATTACTAATGTCTTTGCCACTTTTTCTGTTGCCGTCATCATTTCTAAATTCAATAAATTCATTTTCCCAGCCCCCTTTGATTTGTTACCCTTAGTATATAAAAGTGCCGGTCACCAGGATTTTTTCTTCTCTTCCTGTGCAGCTAATTGTCTTCTTGTTTCCATAGATTCTTTTATGACCAACATTAACTTCCTATCTCTATCAATACTGTTTTCAATATAGTTTTGCTGCTTTTCTAATCGATCCAACAGTTTCTGGTTGAACTGCATTTGATTATTTTTACATATCTCAAACTGTTCTAATAGCTTACTGTAATCAGGGTTTACTATAGGTGCTGCATCTGTTATATCGTCTATGTCAGATTCTAATATGGAATTCACTGCTTCACTTGTTAACGATCCCGAATTTTTAAGTGTTACAATTCCTTTATTATCTCTACATCCCTTGGATAAAAAATACGAAGCCCTACTGAATTTTTATTAAATTCATAATGATGCTTTTGTATTAACGCACAATATTTTCTCAGCGTACTTTCCTGGACCCCTAGCATTTTACTTACCGTAACAGTGTCATAAATAAGCTCCCCACCAATTGTTAGAACACTTTAAAAGTATTACTTGATACAAATTTCGTATCTCACTAAAGGACCGCATTTTAGATGAACAAAACATTAGAAGATTTAAAAGTATTCATTATGCGTGGCGGTATTGGTGGTTTTGCCACAACTGCTCAAGCTGCTCCAACTAAGTTAGGTTCATTTCTTGAAGAAGATTAAATTTGACCCCGTTTTGACTCGGTATGGTTTGAAAATGAATGACAACTATTGAGACACATAAAAAAAGAAACCTTGATATATCAAGGTTTCTTTCACTCAATGACAATCATTGAATAGTGTATATGGAGACAGTGGGAGTCGAACCCGCGTCCAGATACACCAATCCTTAATTGTCTATACTAAATAAGTTTGCCTATTTGTGATTCATGCTATATTACCTTTACATTTACTTCTACAAGAATCAGAAACATTTTTACTTTCCTACGGTTTCCCCCACACTATATCCAAACAAGTAAATTCAACATTTCTTATAAAAATGAATTCCATCCCGCTTCTCAATCTCGACCATACCTTGATCTACCAAATAATCAAACTGCCCTAACGTTTCGGATAGTGTCAGCCCTAATTGCTGCTGGTAAATGCGTTCGAATAATTGAGTTGTCATTTCAAAGTTAGTTTGCGGTGTATTAAGCAAGCCGTATACTTTTAATGCGCGTTGTCTTTGTTTTTCCAACCGTTCATCAATGAGTGGTTCGATATTTGTCAGTTCCCCACCATGGCCTGCATACAATTTCGAAATCTCTAAATTTTTCAGGCGTTTAAGTGATTCATTATATTGCAGCAACGATTTAGGTCGCTCCATCGATAAATCAAGCGGTGGCTCAACTAATGGATTCGATGATGTACGTTCAAGCAGTAAATCACCGCCGATACATTCGCGGGTATCATCTTCAACAAAAATAAGATGGCTTTGCGCATGTCCGGGTGTTTCATATACTTTCAAACCGGGATGACCTGGCACTTCATCGCCCTCTTTTAAATAGCCAGTCAACGGAATTGTACCGAATAATTCAATTTCGCCTTTAACATGTAAAATACGGTTCACATATTTTTCCGGCACGCCTTGCTCGATTAAAAGCTTTTTGAAAAATCGCTCATGATACTGCAGAAATTCCGGCTCTTTTTTCATCCAGTAATCAACATATTGATGCCCTAACACTTCCGCCCCTGGAAATGCATCGATCCAACCGGCATGGTCCGGATGATGATGTGTCAGCACAACTTGTTCCACGTCTTTCATATCATAACCTGCAGCGCGCATACCCCATTTGATCGCTTCATACGCTTCTTCTGTTTTCGGCCCTGCATCAAATAAAGTCAGTGCGTCTCCCTTTACTAGAAAAGCATTTACATCCCCCACCGCATATGGTGTAGGTATAACAATTTTATGTACTTCCATATTTTAATCCCCTTTTTCTTAATTCAGCAATCACTCACCTCTTCAAGTAGATGATAGCTGCTTGTTTTGTTTAACCCAGCTGCTGGTCCAAAAGCCAGCTGAATAAAAATAAGCCTCTGGCAGATGTTACAGATTTTAAATGGAAATTTAATGAGGAAGTCAGCCTAAAAACGCCGCATCCAGCGACAACGGCTGACTGACCCACGTCCTGTGGGCCTAAACTCAAAAAAATCTGGACGCAATTACGCCGAGGCGTAATTGATTCGCTCGTAATGAATGACTATTCATTTATTTTAACTCTTTTTCCTTCATTCGTCACGTCAAAGGTTGACAGTTTTTCAATACAGCACTATAATTTTGGATAATTCAAAATTTACAGGCAATGAAAAAGCCAAGTAGATTATTTTAAGGTTATAGAGAGTGCCGTCTTTGCTGAAATCGGCATAACCCGCTGGAATAATCGAACCTCCTTTTGAGCCGTTATGACAACATAACCGTACCCTTTGCGATAAAAAGGCTGAAGCTGCACACATTATGTGTGAATAAAGGTGGTACCGCGGAAATCAATGCATTTTCGTCCTTACTGATTGTAGGGATGGAGATGCTTTTTTTGTTTCTTTAACAAATTTCTTAATGCTTAAAAGAATCGGATTTAAAAATCGGAGGGATACAGTATGCAAAAAGTTATATTTATCGGCGCGGGTTCGATGGCAGAAGCGCTCATTCACGGTTGGATCAAAAAGAATGTCATCAACCCACATGCTCTGTTCATATCCAATCGGTCCAATAAAGAACGCCTAAATGATTTGGTGGAAAGTTACGATGTTAACCTATTGGAGGACCATACACAATTGCAGGACGCAGATCTCGTCATTTTGGCAATGAAACCGAAAGATGCCCGCGCTGCAATGGAAATCATTGCACCACATCTAGGTGCAGATACGGCCATTATATCGGTTCTCGCTGGCGTAACTATTGAAACAATTGAACAATACCTCGGCAGCCGTCCAATTGCCCGTGTGATGCCAAACACTTCCGCAACGATCGGCATGTCTGCATCCGGCATTGCTTTCAATCCGAATGTATCAGACGTGCAGCGTGCACTTTACATTCAAATGCTTGAAGCAATCGGCATTGTCATCGAAGTCGAAGAAGAAAAGCTTCATGCTGTTACAGCGCTTTCCGGAAGCGGTCCTGCCTATTTGTACTATTTGGTTGAAGCATTTGAACAGGCCGGTGCTGAGTTTGGGCTATCAAAGGAAGTTGTGCGGGAGCTGATGGTACAGACAATTGCAGGTTCTGCGGAAATGCTGAAATCCGGAAACGTGGAACCTTCAATATTGCGTAGAAAAGTAACAAGTCCAGGTGGAACGACAGAAGCTGGAATCAAAGCCCTTGAATCGATGTCCTTTAATGAAGCGATTGTGAACTGTGTCCGAAGTGCAGAAAACCGCTCAAGAGAACTGGCGCGCGGGGAATAAAAAAACACCCACTAGTTTAACTGGTGGGTTACTTTTCCTGGGAAATACTTCAATATCTCACCTTGACATATCGAGAATTCTAGATATATAATTACACGCATGGAACCTATTGATGTATTCAAAGCATTATCGAACGAAACAAGACTCAATATCCTAGAGTGGTTAAAGGAACCCGAGAAACATTTCCCAAAACAAGGCGCTCACCTACCGAAGGAGGTAAGTTACAAGGGTGGAGTATGTGTTGGTGATATTCAGGAAAAGGCCAAAATTTCTCAATCTACGGTTTCGAGCTACTTAAATATGATGCAAAAAGCTGGTTTACTTGAGTCGATTCGTCATGGACAATGGACGTACTACAGACGTAATGAAGACTTTATTCAACAGTTAGCTGAATACTTTAAAACAGATATCTAATAGGATTTCTGTTTTTTATCAATACTTATATCGATTTTTCTAGATATACAATTATACCGAAAAGAGGATTTCATCTATGCGCTTTATATTTTATATATTTGCTTTTTTAGCTGGAGCAGCACTTAGCTTTGAAGGCGCGATCTATGCTGAACTAGGAAAAACAATCGGACAAATAGAAACAAGCTTTTATAACTTCTTTATGGGCTCTATTATCATGGGTCTTTTGTGGCTCTTTTTTGGAAAAGGCAGGATTTCCTATGCTTTGGAGGCACCTAAATGGGCATTGCTTGGAGGGCTCTTAGGTGTTGTTTATTTAACTTCCATCGTTGTAAGTGTCCCATTCGTCGGAGTAGGCATAACAATGGTTGCTGTCATCATCGGGCAATTAGTGATGAGCATGACGATCGAACATTTTGGATGGTTAGGTAGTAAGAAAAATAAGATTAATAAAGAAAAACTCTTTGCAGTTATTTCAATGATCATCGCACTTATATTAATAAATTAGGAGGTATGGCCATGGGATTATTTATGATTCTATTCACATTGATTGGCGGTATCACATTAAGCGCACAATCATCTATCAATGGTACATTTAGTCGAAAAGCCGGAACAATTGAAACAACATTTTTAACCTTTCTCACTGGGACAATGTTTTTGACGATATTTATTTTATTTTTGGGTAGCGGGAATCTACTTGGAATTTTAGAGGCCCCAAAATGGCAATTAAGTGCGGCATTTTTAGGTACTATGTATTTACTTTTGACAGTTATGGCAGTACCACAAATTGGAGTTATCGCAACCAGTATTGCTGGTATAGCTGGGCAACTAGTATTCGGAGTGATTATTGATCATTTTGGGTGGTTTAATAGTTTAGTCATAGAATTAGATATAAAACGAATATTCGCCTTACTCTTTATGTTTATTTCCCTATATTTTATTTATAAAGGGAATAAACGCACTAACGATAATACTATTGTATAAGAGAGCGAAACCTTCTCTAGAAAATAGTTAAAGTAAATAACCAATTTGAGGCAATCTTCATTTTATGAGGATTGCCTTTATAATAAACAGTAACTATTTCTGAATTCGGATTAAAAAATACTGTATAACTTTTTAATTATAGTAACTAAAATAGCAAGAAGAAATACAATAAGGCTATTTATTAGTAAATAGCCGGCAAGATTTAACCCGTAGAATATAGCAAAGGCATCATTAATAAATAATGTTAATGCAATGCCTAGTCCGCCAAATGCACCTGCCAGAAGTAATATTATTAATGCAGCAGAGTACAGACTTTTCTCTTTTTTGAAGACTATAAATCCAATAACATTTGCAATAATGATTAAAAAGATCATTAGTATGATGAAAAAATTACCCATTAAACTCCCCTCCATATACATACTTTACCAGTTTAACTGAAAACTTGTTAAGAATTTCCCATAATGAAATCAATCTGAATTCCAGTGCTTCTCTAAGGCAAAATATTCTAAGCATTAAGTTTGATAAACTTCTATGAGGAATAGCAAGTTCAAAATACTAAGGATATAATAGCAGTAAAAAAGGAGATGATTACATTTGGATTACGAATTAGAGTTAACGAACATTATAAAATCAGATCAACTTATGATGTCGATTTTAAAAACCGTGCAAGAATTACAATTAAATGATTGCTGGGTCGCAGCGGGTGTTATTCGAAATAAAGTTTGGGATTACTTACATAATGTACAAACAGAAATAAATGATATTGATGTAATATATTTTGACGAGTTGAATAATTCAATAGAGTCTGAAAAAGCGTTAGAATCCGAGTTGCAAAAGAGTATGCCTCATCTGCCCTGGTCCGTAAAAAATCAAGCCAGAATGCATGTTAAAAACAGACTTTCTCCCTATTCATCATCATTTGAAAGTGTTGCTCATTTCCCTGAAACTCCAACTGCAGTAGCCGTTCGTTTAAATAACAATCAGATAGAAATCTTAGCTCCTTATGGCTTAAATGATTTATTTGAAGGACTAGTTAGACCTACGCCTCCATTTAATCAAGACTCCAAATTACATCCTATTTATTCAAATCGAGTACAAAGTAAAAATTGGGGTTCTATTTGGAGTACATTAAAAATTGATTCGGAATAAAAGTCAGCAAAGCTTCATTTGGCAGCCTTCAAAAAAAGAATCCGTAAGTAATCTGAACATACCCATAGCAAAAACAACTAAGTACATACAAGCGTCATAACGATACGAGCGCTATCCTTTTGATAGAATCGCGCCCGATGATCAATTTTATTTTTATTCTTTTCATGACGTTCACTATCTAAAAAACAAAAATATCACTAAAAAATTTGTCAATCATTTCTTGATATAATTCCATTCACCATCTCTCATATTAAGAAATGAGGAGATGATAACATTGTCAAATAAGAACAATAAAGAAAACAAGCAGGCAAGTAATGATCAATCGAAGCTAGGTACTCTTTACGAGATCGCGAAAGAATTTTCACCCATCCTTTCAACCGATGCTAAATCCAAAATCGAAGAAATTGCAAAAGAGTTCCTTCCTGCTGATCAAGCTAACCGAATGTCCAATGCATTTGCTTCAATGAAATCACAACCGAAAAGCCAGGAAGAAATTGCGAAAGAATTCCTCCCTGCAAATGATCAAACAAATCGAATGTCCAATGCGTTTGCTCCGATGAAATCACAACAGAAGAGCCTAGAAGAGATTGCAAAGGAATTCCTCCCTACTAAAGACAAAACATTTAAGCATGATAATGGTGCGAATTTTGATAAGTAGAATACCTAAGTCTTGATAAATTTATTAGCAAAGCCTGTGAGATTTTTTCACGGGCTTCTTCACTTTAGATTAAAAAAATTTTAATACTCAACCTTTTTTCAATAAAGATGGTATGGAACCCTTCTCTTCGGCTAAATGAATAATTGCTTAGAAAAAATGGCTACAAAAGCCGGCAAACAGATTATATCTAGAAAAGTAGGATTTCCCTCATAATAAACCTTGATTATTTCAAATTACTCTTTTTCCTCCTTTTTGTTCTCCTTTTCCTTGTCTTTCTTCTCCTTTTCCTTGTCTTTCTTCTCTTTATCCATCTCTTTCTTCTCTTTTTCTTTCTCTTTCTTCTCTTTATCCTTCTCTTTCTTCTCTTTTTCTTTCTCTTTCTTCTCCTTATCCTTATCTTTCTTCTCTTTTTCTTTTTCTTTCTCTTTCTCTTTCTCTTTCTTCTCCTTATCCTTCTTCTCTTTTTTCTCTATCTCTTTTTCTTTCTTCCTCTGCTCTTCCTCTTTCTTTTCCTGCTCTTTTAGCTGTTTGCCTAGTAGAGGTAAGTTAAATTCTTTTTGGTTAAATTCCGTCATAGATTCAGCCAAAACTGCTTTAAAAATCTTTGTTACAGTAGATCCGCCAGTTCCTAACAAATAATGATTTTCATCTGTTTGATCATATCCCATCCAAACTGCCCCAACAATTTCTGGCGTATATCCTACAAACCAATGATCCTTCGCGCCCCTTGAATTCGCAAAAGGAAGTTCGGTCGTGCCCGTTTTACCGGCTACTTCCCATCCTTCCACTTGAGCATTCTTTGCTGAACCTTCTTCAACAACGCCCTTAAGCATATAAGTTATTTCTTGAGCGACTAGGGGCTTCGTAACGCTCGTCTCATTATGATGCCACTTAGCAATGACCTCGCCATCTGCATCTTCAATTTTTTGTATAGAGTGTGCTTCTACCATTACACCATCATTAGGAAATGTGGAATATGCCTGAGCCATAGATAAAGGAGATATGCCTTCACTCATACCACCAAGTGCTAAACCTAAATTATGATCGTCTTCTTTTAGTTTAATACCAAAACGCTCAACAGCATTTATACCGTATTTCAGTCCCATTTTATTTAATAACCATACCGGTGGGATGTTGTATGAATTCACTAATGCTTCATACATCGTTACTTCACCATGGAATCGTTTGTCATAGTTCATAGGTTGATACCCGTCAATATTAATAGGTGAATCTTGTAACTTATCATAGATTTCGTATCCTTGCTCCAGAGCAGGGGTATATGCCGCCAATGGTTTCATAGTTGAAGCGGGTTGACGTTTTAATTGAGTAGCTCGATTAAATCCTCTAAAAGTATGTTCCCCTCTTCCTCCAATAAGTGCGCTGATTCCTCCTGTTGATGGATTGATGAAGATCGCTCCACTTTGGATTAACTGGTCAGATTGCTCTTCGGGGAACATTGCATTATCGTTATATACCTGTTCAACTGCATTTTGTATTGCAAGATTCAGTTCTGTATAAATATGAAGTCCACCCGAAAGAACCTCATTTTCTGTAAGCCCGTATTGTTCGATCGCTTCCTCAATAATATGGTCGACATAATAAGGATATTTCCCCTTATACTTATCAATCTTTTTGCCCTCTACTATGATAGGTTGTTCTTTCGCTATTTTCGCATCGTTTTGAGTAATGTAACCTTCCTTTTCCATTAATGCTAGAACAAGGTCTCTCCGTTCAACTGATTTATTCATGTCTTTTAATGGTGACAAAATCGAAGGCGCTTTAATCAATCCCGCAAGTATAGCCGACTCACCTAATGTTAATTCACTGACATCTTTGCCGAAGTACGTTTGGGAAGCACGCTGTATGCCCCAGGCTCCTTCACCAAAATAGATCTGATTTAAGTAGCGTTCCATAATTTCGTCTTTATCATATGTTTGTTCAATTTTTTTCGTCAAAATCAGTTCTTTTAACTTTCTCGTATATGTACGTTCTTGTGTTAGAAAGACATTTTTAGCTAACTGCTGTGTAATCGTACTTCCTCCCGCCACAATTTCTCCTCTCATCGTGTTTTGAGTCATCGCACGTACAATTCCTATAACATTAATTCCATTATGCTTGTAAAACTTCTGGTCTTCTGTTGCAATCACAGCGTGAATAAGATGTTCCGGAATCTGTTCTATATTGACTCCATCTATTTTGGAGCCTGTCACCTTACTGGCTACCTCTCCGTTTTGATCATAAATAATAGTTGGTTGTGGCGTAGGTTCTTCTAGTTTACTGACATCGCTTGTCCAAATAAAAATATTAAGTATGAGGAAACAGCACAATAAAAATATTGAAGCTCCTACTATAACTTTCATCATTATTTTTTTATCTTTAACCTTACGCCATATCCGCCCGGTTAATTTTTGTTGCTGTCTTCTTTCCACTCTTTTCACGTTTCGTTCCACCTTTTAATCTTACAATTCAGTTTCTGCATAAAGGATATTGTTAGTTAGGATATATGCATAGTCAATAGGATTTTGTTAAACCGCTACTTTGTCCTCTACTAAAACCATTGCATTCATGCTATTTCTCCTACATAATATGGCTCTTAAAAGAGAAAAGGGCGCTAATTCTTGTTTCAGAATCACGCCCAATTAATTAAAATGCTTATTAAAATAAAGCATTCATGAATATTTTTTTATCATTAAATAATAAGCAACTATCAAGTTCCTAAATCAACCTTTTTTCCTTTTGGTTTAATTCTACCAATTATGTACCCTATAATGATTCCCATTAAAAACATGAACAACCTTTCCCCTGAAAAGTCATCCGTAAAATATCCCCATATTAGCCAACCTGCAATAGTCCCTATTATTAAACCAAGTATATTTTTCACTCTCTACCTCCTAAATTTATAGATTAAATATTGTTTATTTAGAAATTACAAGTTTTCAAGAAATTCTTAATTACTGGATAATCTGGTGGGCTGATACGTACAGGTAAATCAGTTAAATCAAAAAATCGAATATCAATTGCTTCTGTTTCATCAAATTTAATTGAACCTTCATAGTTATTACAGATAAATGCGGTCACGACGTTATAAACCTCATCACCATGAGGATATTTGTAATAAAATTCTTTACCTGAAAATGTTCTGAATAATTGTAACTGAGTTGGGATTAATCCGGTTTCCTCTTCCATTTCCCTCACTGCAACTTCTTCCAAGCTTTCACCTAATTCCATGGCACCACCAGGAAGTCCCCAGCTTTTATTATCTTTTCTTTGTTGTAAAAGTAGTTGTGCTTTCTCATTCAATATTAAAACGCAAGCTCCCACCATAATTATGGGATCAGTACCAATCTTCTTTCGTAAATCCATAATATATCCCAGTGTAATCACCTTCTAATAGTATTTTGTAGCGCTAATCCTTAATAATAGAATCGCGTTCGATTGCAGAAAATCACTTTTCCTTGGTTTGGAAAATAGTTTTGGGTTTTTATATGTATCTACTTAGAATACAATTCTGTAAAAAATAATTGGAACTCACGAATATTATTTTTAACACTAGCCCTAGAATAAAAGTGGAAATTATAGTTATCTTTCTCCCAATGTACCCTCCAACTTTTATATTTGGTATTTTGGCGACACATTATAATATTATTAACAGGTATATTTATAACAGACCCATTCACTCTCTTAATATTCCAGCTCTGCCTTGTTCCAATTTTATGACCTGTAAACTGAGGAAGCGGATCTGATAATTCTTTAGGGGCAATCCACAGCCAAAATCCGTTTGTAAAATCTTCTTGAGAACGATATAAAAAATGATATTCTGACCCGGCTTCATTTTCTTTAAAACCTATTGAGTCCAAAAAAAATTCATTATATCTTTTAGGGATTTTAATTTTTAGGCTCTCTTCAATTCGTCTTTTTTCGTTAGCCTCATCCCAAGTTACACGAGAAACTTCGTCATCTGTATCCCATTTCGATTTGTTATAACGAGCTGTGTAACTACTGGAAGTATAAGACTGTTCACCTATTGTGCAAATGGAATCGCTATCAACTGCTTTTAAACTTTGTAATATCATTAAAATTTCCTTTTCATCAAAAGTTCCCGCTATTACAGAGAGTTCAATATTAGTGAACCATCTACAAAAACTAGCAGCTTGATTACCTTTGTAATCAATACCAATAAAACCGACAATACCTTCTATTTCAAAAGACTTTCCTTGTTGTATTAAATTCGTATCTGCTGTAATTACAGGTATCGCCCAATCATAGAAAAATTGTTTAATTCGGAGGACTTTTCCTTTACTATGTATTTCAAAGCGAATGGAAGAACGTTGCTTATTTGTTTCTTTTTTTAACGTAATATTTTTAAGGATATACGAGTCAGGTAATGAAGGCATTAATATTACGAAATTTGTATATTTTTGAGCTTCTTGTACATCATCAATTAATAGTTCATTGATCACTTAAAAATCCCCTTATTCATTTTTACATAAAAAAACGGATAATAACCATGCTTTATCCTTTGAAAATTTTAAAAACTGCAGTATATATTCCCCTTAAGAATCGATAATCTAAATTTGTTATTTCGATAAACTTTCTCTCCCTCTCTTACATTATTTAACATCTATTTGATTTATTTCATCTCTTAACTTCTTTATTTCTTCTGACTGTTCCAGAATATTATTGTTCATTCTTCGTATTAAATCATAAATAGCAAAAAGGCCAACGAAAATTAAAATCGCGAATAGTGTACCCATTAGTTACTTTCCTTCTTTTTCTGACATTTTTATATTCATTTTATTTGCATAGGGTTATTTGCACAAGATTTCCCCCCTAAATAAAACAAGCGCAGATCCTTATTATAGAATCGCGCCACTTAATAAAGTACTTATTTCAAAAATATAAGGTGCTTCTAAATAAATCGATACTTACTTGAGAATTGGGAAATAGCCAAAATAACTGTTGCTCCAACGACCAAGTACCAAATTATATTAAAAGGAATAACAAACATTAGTAATCCAAACAAAACAGCTACTGAAGCGCTAATTATCATTGATTGTGCACTAGTAATTTTATTTTGTAAGAAAAGATAAATTGCTAACGGTAATGCTAAAGTAAAAATTGGAATGTAGATTGTAATAAATGAAATTTCAAATAAAAATAGTGACAGCACTGCTATTACAAAACCTAAAGATGTCGTAAAGGTTCTCCCTAAATTTTTTCCCCCTGAAATAGAAACACATAACATAACAGTTAACACAGCAAATAGTCCGGAAATAGAAACAAATGTATAATCCATCAATAGAGCCACTATGGAAAGACAAAGTAAAGAAATACATGGGAGCAGCAAGATTATGGGCTGTTGCTCTTTTTCTATATTCATTACATTAGTTAACCCTACTAGGAATAATAAAGAAAATGGAATTGCCAAGAAACCTAATTCAATTTGATTAATATAAGTAACCTCAAGATCGCCAAACAATATAATGAGTAATGATGCGCCAATTTGACCTACTATCAACCAAATGCTTGATAATTTAAATTTTTGAGTAAGCTTCGTTGTCATTATGACTAGAAACAAGCCTATTAATAGTGTGAAATATAACAAATTTCTCCTCCTTGTTATGCGACTTAACTTTTTATGTTCATTCAAGTCTCACTCAAAACAATACCATAAAAATCCAATTATTTGAATACCACTTTCACTTGAAGTAAGCTCTATATGCACTGATGAAAGCTTCAGGTGAGGATTTCACGATATACGTATATACACCTTGCAGCGTATGTAAATAAAGTATCCCACCTTGTTTTGCAATTTCCCGGTAAGAAAAATCCATTACAATCTTAATTGGAAATTCTCGATGCTGGGTAACGACTTTATCATTGTATAAGTAAATGACCCGGTCATGCTCTATTTCAAACTGTTCAGTACCTGTCACAGTTCTTTCTACCTTAATATAAGGATGTTGCGCTATTAAATTCATGTGAACCTCCTAATGCAAAGACTTAGGATTATATTAGCACAAACAGATTATCTATTTGGTAAAATGGAAACACCTTCAGCTGAAAAGGCGGAATTCTTCTTCATGAATTCCGCCCGCTTGTTGGATTTAAAATTTCTCCACACCAAAATATTCAGTTAAAGGTTGCTGTCTCCCATTTTCATGCCATTCTATATAGTTGCTAAGGACCTTCATTACGTTGCCTTCATAGCGACATTCTACTAAATAATGAACTGCAGCAGCGCTTCTCCAATAATTCAGCATAATTGAAGCTAAGGATGTTTGATTATAACTACCTGCTCCAAAATCATCTAATGAAAAGCTTCCATACTTTGGCTTAAATAGGTTAATCAATAAGTTTTCATTTTTTCTTAATTCTTTATATCGATGTTCCGGTAATGTCATTCTTTGAGATAGATATTCACACATTCCTTCTTCAAACCAAATACTATTATTTCGCTCTTCTTCAAACTCATCAGGAAAGAGTTCAATATGATGTGTTAGTTCATGTGCTAATATACAAAAAACATCATCGATCGTCAGTGAATGGAAATAATTTTTTATGTACTGAATTTCATCACTATTCTCCAGTTCCTCATCATCCAATTGGGAAAGGTAAAATGCCTTCCATTCGCTAACACTTGGCGACATATAGATTGTTTCCCGATTCGTATAGGCAGGCACAGGAACTTGTGAAAATACGGTAGTGGCATTCTTACTACTTGTCCACACGATTGATTTAGGTAACTCTTTGAGCTCATATTGGTTAATTAACAATTCTTTATACGTCTTCAATTTTTTATTTAATAAATCGATTTCGTCTTTATAATTTTCATAATCCGGAATACTTTCGAAAGCATAAATTTGTTTCATCATTTCCTATCTCTCACCTTTCTTGATCAGCCTTATTTTTACGATGTAACTCTGAAAGATCTTTAAAATAGTATAATGAATAGTCATCACTAATATCGACTTCATAAAAGTAATAGGTTTCTGTAACTATATCTTTAACTTCTATTTCAAACAACCCCATTCCTCTTCGGTAATTATTTTCTACCAAAATGATATTTTCCCGATCAATCTCATAGTTAGTTTCCATGTAGTCTCCCACATAATTAAATACAACCGCACTTCGAGATTTAATATTAAAATAATTGAAAGCAACAAAAACAACCACTATACAAAATAGTAGATTAAAGAGAAATATTTTTTTCAAGTGCCTTCCCTCCGAAGTATAGAACATGCCTTCATGAAGTCATGTTTTATAAATTCACAAATATATTTTATAGAATATAAATGGAAAGAAAAAATAGAATTGACATTATTGGGAAGATGATAATCGTGATTAAGGCTTTCTTTTTTGTATTTTGAATGACACGTTCAGTTATTTCAGGTTCTTCTTTGTATATTCCTCTTCGTCCCCATAACAAGCTTTCTTTAGGGTTTAAATAAGTCCAAATGGTCACCCCATAAAGTAAAGCCCATGACAATATAACAAATACCACCTTAATCACCGTCCCAACTTGTATAATAACTAATATACGATTGAAATTATCATTAGTTTCAAAATTTTTACAACACCCTGGAATTAAATTCTCTAATTCAAAAAACACTCAGTTCAAAAAATAACTGAGTGCTTTGGCATGTGATTTATTAATTTTTCCCCTTAAGCAAACTGGAACCATTTACAAAGTTCCATTCTTAATCCGCTTCACAATACTGAATGTCGTATAGAGTGAAATCGGCCCTAATACCGCGGCAATGATCAGCCACGTCGTTAAGCTGTCTGTCGCCTTCAGCATTTCCAAGTTTGTTCGTATGTACACAACGACCCCAAATAACAGAATATAGCTCATGACATTTGGAAAAATAACTAGCAATCGTAATACTTTCGGTGAAATTGTCGGTTGCTGCATCATTCATCCCCCTTTTCTCCATTATAGCGGAATATTTCTGTAATTGAACAAAATTCTCTTAAAAAGTAAAGAAGCATATAGTAAACATTCACCCCGTTTACTATACACCTCGATTAAATTAATCTATTCAATTTCCAGCAATTCGTTTTTCCGCCACTCGTATTGGCTGAAATCATTTGCTAAGTAACTGTTTTCGAAGATCGCTTTTGCTTCTTCCAAAAACGGAATTAGATCATGCTTCAAAAAACGGGCGCTTATATGATTCAACAGCAAATGTCTCGCTTGTGCCTCTTTCGCGATTTTTGCTGCTTCTGTATTGGTCGCATGTCCGTACTTGCCCGCCAGTTCAATTGTGGAATGGTCAAAGGTTGCTTCGTGTACGACAACATCCGCATTTTGCGCTAAACGGATACTGTTTTCGCAATACTTTGTATCCCCTAAAATTGCAACAGTGAACCCTTGCTGTGGTGGTGACGTCACATCACCGCTTTCTACAAGAGTTCCATCTTCCAATTGTACTGAGTGACCTGCTTTTAATTGGCCTAATAACGGACCTTTCGGCACACCTAATGCCAGAGCCTTGTCGATCAGCAGCTCACCCTGCATCGGCTTTTGTTCAATCCGGTAGCCGAAACATGGGACAACATGCTGAAGCGGCAGTGCACGTACCGAAAACTTCTCATCTTCAAATACGATTCCATCTTTTACTTCGACAAATTCTATCGGATACGTTAAATGGGTTTTCGATAATTGTAATGTTTGCTCAATCCATTGTTGTAACCCGGCCGGCCCGTAAATTGTAAGCACGTCCTCCCCACCTAAAAAGGATCGGGAACTCAAAAAACCGGGCAGCCCGAAAATATGGTCACCGTGTAAATGAGTAATAAAGATTTTATCGATTCTGCGCGGTTTAATCGTTGTATGCAAAATTTGATGCTGGGTCGCTTCCCCGCAGTCAAACAGCCAAATAGAGCCCTGTTCTTCCAACAGTTTGAATGCAATCGAACTCGTATTGCGTTCTTTTGACGGCATCCCTGCACCAGTGCCTAAAAATTGGATTTGCATGTCATTTCCTCCTAACACGAGTTTAGTTTGCCTCATGTAGAAGCTTTTTACTATCGTTGTCTTTATTATAGGTCGCAAATAAGTTTATGCAAAGAAAAAATGAGGCGACAATAGAAATGACCATTTGGAATGATAAAATTCCCTACTTCATCACTTGAATAACGGAAAAATTAAGGTCGGCTTTGCTTATTCCTTATTAAAACCTGCTCCTTGGCTAAACTGACTATTCAACTTATCCTTCCCCACCAGTAAACATATATTAATGAAACAAACGATTGGAGTTGAAAAAATGAGCCTAATTTTATGGATGACGGTGTTATCCGGGACCTTAATTGCTGTCTTCGCGGATAATAAAAAATGTAAAAAGAAAAACACTTAACTAGAAGGAACCCTTTCCTGAAACCGGAAAGGGCCTTTTGAACAATCTTTAATTAAAATGTGCGCTCATACCAAGCCTTCGCTTTTTGTACTTCATTCATCGTCAGTTGGTGACCGTTCGATTCCCATTCCAATGTCACGTTCGCTCCTGCATCCGTTAAGTAACGCTCCAGATCAATCGCTTCTTGCTGCGGGCAAATCGGGTCATTCACTCCTGCCGCGATAAATACATGGGTGCCGTCTTGTTTTGCAACAGTTGCTTCATGATTCGGAACCATTGGATGATGCAGAATCGCACCTTTTAATGCATTTTCATATTCAAATAGCAGGTTTGCTGCGATATTGGCACCATTTGAATAACCGATCGCAATGATGTTTTGACGGTCAAAGCCATACTCACTTGCTTTCTCGCCGATAAATTCATACAGTTCCTTTGTACGGAAAGCCAAATCTTCCATATCAAAAACGCCTTCTGCTAAACGTCGGAAAAATCGTGGCATCCCGTGTTCTAAAATATTTCCTCGTACACTTAAAACCGATGCTTCCGGATCAATGATTTCTGCCAGTGCAAGCAGGCTATTTTCATCTCCGCCAGTACCGTGCAGCAGTAAAAATACAGGCTTGTCTTCTTTACCTTTATTAAAAATATAGTTCATCGGACATTCTCCATTCTCGTTTTGATAGTCGTATTATTCGTATTCTTTTTCGATAGTTTTTGTTGAGCGTACTGTATCAATCGGACGCACAACACTTTCAATATAGTCGCGTTTGCTCTCAAGGAATGGCGGCAATGATAGGATTTCCCCTACTGTTTCATATGGCTCATCGCCCATGAATCCTGGTCCATCTGTTGCCCATTCAAATAAAATCCCCGGTGCTACACGTGCATAAAGCGATTCAAAGAAGAAACGGTCCACATAGCCTGAAGTACCGAATCCGAAGCTTTCAAGACGCCCGATCCATTCACGCAACACGGCTGTATCTTCTACACGGAACGCTGCATGGTGAACTGTACCGAAACCTTGACGGCCAGGCTGTAATACTGTATTGTGCTCGACAATTACAGATGCTCCGTTGCCGCCTTCTCCTACTTCAAATAAGTGCAGTGAATCTTCTTTAGCTGTTTCACGCATTACTAATACCTTCTCAAGAACTTCTTTGAAATAATCAAAGTTCGAAACGCGTACATGAATCGGACCTAAGCCTGTAATCGCAAACTCTAATGGAATCGGACCATTTTGCCATGGTGTCCCTGATGCGATCCCTTCATTGTTTTCATCTGAAATGAGCATATATTGCTGGTCATCGAAATCGATGAATGATAATGTTTGCTTGCCGAACAATGGTTTGATGCCTTCATGCTGTATTTTCAGACGGTCAAAACGTTTTTCCCAATAATCCAGTGCCGCATCATTTGGTACACGGAAAGCTGTTTTGTAGATTTCATCCGTCCCGTGACGTCCTTTCGGGATTCTCGGAAAATCAAAGAATGTCATATCTGTTCCTGCAGACCCTTTATCATCCGCGAAAAACAGGTGGTATGTTTGAATATCATCCTGGTTGACTGTTTTTTTCACTAGACGCATTCCTAATACATATGTGAAAAATTCATAGTTTTTTTCTGCACTGCTTGTAATCGCTGTTACGTGGTGAATTCCTTTAATATGGTTCATCTGTATAGCCTCCATTTTCTCGATATCGAGATATTAGTTTAAGAAAAATGCACCGAACCCGATGCTTGTAATCAATTTATAATTTGTTCGCATGGTGTCCCACACGCTTTAAATAGTCTGTTAAGTTTTGCAGCTCTTCATCCGATAACACATCAAAAATCGATGCAATCTTTTCTTCATGTGATGGGAAAATCGATTCAATCATCCGTTTTCCTTCATCCGTTAATGAAACAAATGTAACACGGCGATCTGTCGGACAGGCAACACGTGCAACGAGATTTTTCTTCTCCAGTTTATCGACGACATACGTAATGCTGCTGCTTGCGATCAATACTTTTTTACCGATGATTTGGATAGGCTGATCTCCTTTATGATAAAGCAATTCCATTACGGCAAATTCCGTTAAATTCAAATTATGCTGCTGGATATCTTTTTTCGTTGCTTCTTGAACGGAAGTTTGAGCCCGATGCAAAACAGTAAATGCTTTTAATTGTTTGTCATATTTACTCATAAAGTACCCTCCTCTCTGTTATCACGAATTCATTTATCTTTAATTCGAGATAAATATATCATGTATAAAATGCAGTGTCAAACAAAAAACGTTCCAATCCAGTTCTACACTGAATCGAAACGTTTCTTCTATTCACATATTAAAACTTGGCGTTCGAATTTTCCTTTTTTCAATATGGCTCTATCGATAATTGTTAAACCGGCTTCATGAATTTTATCGTCCATCGATTCGATTGTCACAATGATAACCCGTTTTGCGATCCGACGGGCATTTGTAATGATGCTTTGCTGCAGCTCACCCGTAATATGCGTAAATAAATTGTACGGCATATCAATAATTGCCACATCATAGCCTTCACTTGCCTCTTCAATCGGACCGATCTCCACGTTCGGTTCATAGCCGAAGTGACGAAGATTAATCCGGGAACCCCACACAACACGTTTATTAATGTCGCGCCCTTCAATTGCAATGCCCATACTCATCGCTTCCACAAGTACCGTACCGATGCCACAGCAAGGATCGATAACTTTTAATTCGTCCGGAAACGGTACCGCAATATTGACAATCGCACGGGCATCCCGTGTACTCAGTGCCGTAGAGTACATTTCAGGCTTTTGCATATGCTTCAGCCAAACCGCTTCACCGTATGTAAGCTCGCCTAAATAATAACGCTCCTCGTGAATAAAAAGACCCAATACTACGTCCGGCTTTACAAGTTCCGGTTCGGCATTGATTGCTGAGCTAAGGCGAATCATATAGTCGTTTCGAATCGCTCGGTTAAGTTTTGGCTTAATCGCATCATCACTATTATTTAAACAGTGAATTTTGAACGTCTTTTGTCCAAGCTCCAGCTGTGCCGCCATTTCTACCAGCTGCTCTATTGAACTCGCTTCATGGAAAACGGCTAACCTTGAACGCATATACGGACTACGACTCGGCTCTATTATTTCTTGACTAATTAAAACATTTCCCTCCACTTGAAAGTTAAAAAATGTGCGCATTTCCAAACGTGAAAGTTCATATTCATCTCGCTGCCAAGTAAAGCTATATAAGTATTTTTGCGTCATTTATTTCTCGACTGTCGATAATAATTGCGCAACAAATTGATAAAGCATTTCACAAACTTCTGTAATCGTCATCTTCTCATGGAAACCTTCAATGCAGTCGAACGCAATGTTCAGTTCCCAAAGCCCTTCTTGACCGGAGAACGCTGCACTGCTGCTTCCTAATGCAGATTTCACATTGTCTTTCAAATATTGACGAATTACTTCACCATGTTTCTTTTGCAGTTTTAAGCCGAATAATGCCGTATACAGATTAAATGCATCATCAAATTCAAGTGCTACCGCATCGATGCGAATATCGTTGAATTGTGCACATTCTACATAAATAAATTCACCTTGATTGTCCTTTAAATAGTGGATCGGTGTTGATGCAAATGCATTACTTTCCGCTGTAATTGTATCTTCTGTTTCTTTACTGCAACGTTCTAATACTTCTAAATGTAATTGTACCATGATTATAATTCCTTTCGATTCCATATTCGCCCATTAAAAAATCACCTAGTCCAGTATACATGACTATTGTTTAAAGCGCATTAGAAAGAAATTTCTTTCAAAAAGGAAAACTGTGTATTTATGAATGATGCATTTTTTCCTTATGCTGTACCTTCACGAAAGACGCACCAGATTTCATAAATGTATAAAGAACAACGATACAGAAACTAAACAATAATGTTCCTGTAAATATAAAGCCGGATGTTCCTACTAAATCAAGTGCACCTAATAGTGAAGACCCTGCGACTACTCCAATAGAGAAAAACGCATAAAAATAGCCGTACGCTTTCCCGCGAGTCTGTTCAGTCGTTGCTTCAATTAATATGGAATTAATAGAAGGGAATAAAAACGCAAATCCAATCCCGTAAAGTGCCAGTATTGCATATAGCCATGACATTTCCGTTGTCAGACCGATGCCGATCTGAGCAAGTCCGAGTAATAGCACTCCGAAGAACAATGTCACTTGCGGATTCAAATAATCGAAAATCTTGTTCGTCGGTAATATAAAAATCAGGACAGCTACAATTCCGAATACACTTAGTAATGTACCGGATACTCGCGAACCATACCCTAAACCTTGAACGTAAATCGGCAATAAATACGCGAGAACACCTTGTGAAAACATAAGGAAAAATGCGCCGCCATATGCTTTTAAAATACCGCTGTTCCAATTGAACTTTTCGGTTGCCTGCTGTTTTCTCCGTTTTGGTAACGGTGATTTGCGTAAAAACAGGAACAGGCCGACCAATAAGACAATGCCGGACAGTGCAACGATTCCAAGTACATTCGGCACTGAAATTTTGCTTGCCAGAATACCGCTTGAAGCCGGACCGAAAATCGCCGCAATACCGACAAACGAACCTGTAACCGCGCTGCCGCTTCCCTGTTCGTTGGATGCACGCATATTCGCAAGCAATGTAAAGGCCGCCGGAGTAATAAATCCGCTACTAAACCCGTGAATACAGCGGACGATTAAAAGGGCCGTCGCATTATCGACAAGTTGGTAGCATAATAGCGAGATTGCAGACGTCAACAAGCCGAATACTAATATACGAAATGCCCCAATTTTATCAGTGAAAATTCCGGAAAAGATATTGCCGAATGTATTCATAAATGAATAAAGGCCAACGACAATCCCCGCGATAAATGTTGTCGCGCCGACCGACAATGCATATGTACTCATAATCGGCAGCTGGACAAACAGATCGAAAAACGAGAAGAAAATGATGGCATAAACGAGCCAATGTTTCGGAAATGGCTTTGTATGTAATGATGGCTGCATTTTTTTCAGTTGATGGTCGAATAGAAAATTGCCAAATGGAATAAATGCGACCAGCACGCTTAACAATGACCAGCCTATATGCCATTGAATGCGCAGGTGCACGATGACAATTGCGAGAAAATAAGCTATAAAAATACCGCCATGTATGCTGCCATTTACCGTCACAAATTGCGGTAAATCCGCTAAATACTTAAGCGGCATGGAAATAAGTAATAATGTAATGAGCGAAATCCCGTCGAGTAAGCCCATTATTCGTAAAAATCGGATAGGATGTATACGCATAGTGTCCTCCTGAAGCATAATATCAATCCTATTATAGCATGGGTCTTTCGTAGTCACCTAACTAAATGAAAATTATTCTCACAATACAATATACGAGTTTGGTGAAAATTAAAAATCGCAAGCTGTATTAGAGATTCCTCTTTAATACAACTTGCGATTAATTCGTATGATCCTCCAGAAAGTCCTTGCTGAAACTTGTTTTCGAGGCGTAGCTTTTTGATTTTACCCGGACACCGCGTTTAATGGCTCCTTTTCCGAACTTTTTCTCAATTGTATCGACAAGTTCCAAAATCGGTTCATCTTTAATATGCTGTTCAAAATTAAACAGACTGAGCTGCTGAGTCAATTCGGATTGATCGACAACATTGGAAACGGTAATACCGATCAGTCGGACAGGAGTTTCATCCCAGTTTTCGGTAAACAGTTTCCACGCGATTTCAAATATTTCATCTGCCTGATTAACAGCGTTCCGCAATGTTTTACTGCGCGAAGCATTTTGCCAGTCGAAATTGCGTATTTGAATCGTCACCGTTGTCCCCGCCAAATATTTTACTTTCAGACGTTCGGATACACTTCTGCTCAGCTTTTCAAACGTTTCTTTCAAAATATAATATTCGGTCTCATCCCTTGGAAGTGTCGTCGAATTCCCGACGCTTTTCGTATCAAATATAGCGTTAGGATCAACAGGCCGCGAATCAATGCCGTTTGCACGTTTGATAAGTCTAGCCCCGTTTTTCCCTAAACTCCTTATTAACAGCCGTTCATCCGCTTGCGCCAAATCACCGATTGTAAAAATATTGATCGTATTTAACTTCTTCGCTGTTTTCTCCCCAACCCCGTGCATTGTCACGACTTCCTGGGGCCATAAAAGCTCCGGCAGCTCTCGAATTCTCAGAATCGTAATTCCAAGCGGTTTTTTCATGTTGGAAGCAGTTTTGGCGAGGAACTTATTAGGGGCAATGCCAATCGAGCATGGTAAATCAAGCTCATGTAAAATACGCTGCTGAATTTCCTCGGCTAGCTGGAGCGGATGCTGTGATTTGGAGCGTTCCGTTACATCCAAATAGCCTTCATCAATTGATACTGGTTCCACTAAATCAGTATAGCTTCGTAATATGGAGAAGATTGCCGCACTAGCTGCCCGGTATTTTGGGAAATCAGGAGGCAGTAACAGCAGTTCCGGACATTTTCGCTTTGCTTCCCCAACATTCATCGTCGTATAAATCCCTTTTGCACGGGCTTCATAAGAGCTTGTTACAATAATGCCGCGGCGTTCCTTTGCATTACCGGCAACAGCAATCGGTTTTCCTTTTAAACTCGGATCATGAGCCTGTTCCACAGATGCATAAAAACTGTTCATATCTAAATGAAAAATAATTCTTGCCGCCATTTTCCCCACCTCCATTACTGAGCAGATTTTTATGAATACTATTTTACTACATTATTAATGTGATGGGGGAACGCTGAATCCAATAAATAAGGGGAAAATTCCAGGAATTCATCAATTTAAATTTATACGTGCAAAAATAGCCGGAACTTTTATCGTTATCTTCGCCAAAAATGCCGCTTCTATTAAATAGCGACATAAAATTCCCGATATTTACTTCCAACATACCTTACACAAAACAACAGAAACAAAAAAATTCCCCATTTCCTAAATCTTTATCGATAAAGGAATGAGGAATTTCATAAAATATATTTTTTCGCTATATTTAATTGTTTCAAAAAATTTTTCCGTGTTAAGCCGTTACATCACGTTTCATAAAGTAACCGAACGTAATCGCCAGGAAGACAATCGCATACACAATATTGACAACTAACGAGAACGTAAACGTTAATCCTTCAATCATCGGCATACTTCCCGGTGCATAATAAGATAAATCATTCGCAAACCAAATGTATTTCGCAAAATCATATTGGGCGATAAACATTGTTGCCGTTGAACCCATCAACAAGATGAACAGCGATAAACTTACCGCTAACGTACTTGAACCAAAAATTGTACCGATCATGAATGCAAATATAATTGTCATAATTGTAGAACCGAGCGAGTAAAGTGTCTTTTCGATAAATGAATTCTCTACCGTTTCCTGTACGACTTGCCCATCTACAATCGATAACGCAATTGCACTGTCCGTACCGAATAATGCCATACCGACAATTAATGCGACAACGATTCCAGCTGCAAATAGAACAACGCCATATAGAATCGACGCAACGAGTTTAGAAAGTAAAATTTTCCATCTTGCAACAGGTCGTGTAAGCAGCATTTTAATCGTACCAGTACCAAATTCAGAAGATACAATACCTGCCGCAATAACAACAGTAAAAATACCCGTCACCATAATTGTCAATGACAATGATAAATCCATATGTTCCGTAAATGTCATTGCATTTGATGGTGGTAAATCATTGGCGATACGATATTCGATCATCGCAATTTCTTCCTTGTAATATTGCTCGTCTTCCGGCATTAAATCTTCTGAAGCAAGCATTTCTTTCGGTTGTGCCAATAATTCTTCATTTGCTGCTAAGCGTGCTTCCTTTGTACTTGAATCCACATCATAATATTTGTTCATTCCTGCAACAAATACGATTAACACAATTAATAGTCCGCACATGATCCATGCATTTTTTTGCGACCACATTTTTATCCATTCATTTTTAACGAATTGCATCGATTGCACCTCCACCTGTCATCTCGATAAATTGATCTTCAAGACGTTTTTGAATCGGCTGGATCGTATAAAGATCAATGCCCGATTCAACTAATTTACGAATAAGTGCAGGCACTTCTTCTTTTGTCAGATTTACTACATAGCCGCCATTCTCTTTAGTTAACGGCTCTTCGAACATCGCCTGAAGCTGATCCGGTTGACCGACTTCAATGTAATATTGTGCTGCCGCGACATGTTGCAGTTCACGAATATCAATCAGCTCACCATTTTGAATAATCGCGATGCGGTCTACCATTAACTCGATTTCAGATAAAAGGTGACTCGATACAACGATTGCTACATTATCTTCTACGGCAATTTTGCGTAAATACATACGGAATTCACGAATACCGGCAGGGTCTAGACCATTTGTCGGCTCATCCAAAATTAAAAACTTTGGACGATGCAGCATCGCCTGTGCCAGTCCAAGGCGTTGACGCATGCCTAACGAATACGTTTTAACTTTTTCATGTATACGATTTTGCAGACCGACTTGAGCAACAACTTCATCAATACGCTGTTTCGTTACTCCTTTATGCATACGGGCAAAGTGCTGCAAGTTTTTATACCCTGACATATATTTATACATTTCTGGGTTTTCAACGATTACACCGATATTACTGATTGCCTCTTCATAATTTGTCGACAGTTTTTTTCCATCGATGATTACTTCTCCTTTTGACGGATACATTAACCCCGTCATCATACGGATCGTCGTCGTTTTACCAGCCCCATTTGGCCCTAAGAATCCCGTGATTTGACCTGGATAAAAGTCTAAATTCAGGTCTTTAATAATGTGTTTGCCTTTAATCGTTTTGTTCAAATTTTTAATTTCCACAATTGGCTGTGACAATTGTCCACACCTGCTTTCTGCTATTTCTTCTATTACAAGCATTTTTGCGTACCTGGTTGCTATATGTAATGGCATGAATGTCTTCACATGTAATAGACTCTAGTTACTATACTGGATGAGTATGGAAAAAGTTTCATTAAATTATAATTTTATCGATAAAAAACCTCATCAGTTTACTCTGATGAGGCGAAACCAGTTATTAATATTCTCCAACCCATTCATCTTTTAAAAGACCATAGACCGCATGATCGACATAATGATTGTACAGCCATTCCGCCTGACGTATTGTCCCTTCATGCATAAAACCAAGGCGCTCCGCAATATGACGGCTTTTCGTATTATTAACAGCAGCATGGATTTCGACTTTCCCAAGCTTATATTCATTGAAGGCGATATCAATAATGCCTTTCACAGCGCGTGTCATAATGCCTTCCCCTTGATATTCTTCATCTAAAAAATAGCCGATCTCGCATTTTTTCAGAGACCAGTTAATCGTATTAATCGATACTTTTCCGACAAATTGCCCTTTATAAAAAATCGCTGTATCAAGACCTTCACGTTTTGCAAATTTTTCCAGATTCATTGCGGCAAAATCGCGTGTATCTTCAACAGTTTTTGTATTATCAACCCACCCAAGCCATTCACGTAAATAATCACGAGAACGGTCAATGAAAGCAAAGATTTCTTCTGCATCATTTTGTGTAATTAATTTTAATTGAATTTCATTATCTACTTCATAAAAAAACATTACTATCTCTCCAATCTAAGCTCCCATTTAAAACAATAAACCCTTTTTTATTTTCTTATCATATAGAGCTATTTCCGAATATGCAATTAAAATATGTAAACCTTCAATGATTTGTGTAAGTTTATCATTTTCGTAACGTTAATTGTGCACTTTCTAAAGAAAATTCGCAATATTCCTGCTTAGTATTTTGGTAAACTGATTATGAGGTGTTTGTTATGGAAATCAATGAACAAGCTTTGGGAAAGCTATTAAAATATTATCGTCAAAAAAAGAAGCAAAAACAGGATGACGTTGCATTCGGTATTTGTACTCCTTCATATTTAAGCCGGATTGAAAACGGAATCGTTGTCGCAGAACATTCGATGTATGAGCAGCTGTTTGAAAACTTGGGCATCGATTTTAATAAACTCGAACAACAACTGAAAACTCAAACCACTTTTTTGGAGCAGTTATACGAAAAATTATTGTCGAATACCGAGCTTATTGCTGGTGAAATTGAACAATTAACCGCTATGCAAAACGAAGAGCAACCATTTGAACAGCAGCTGCTGGCTAAGCTTGTGTATGCTCGTTTCCTTTACTCGTTAAAAGATGATGATAGAGCGAGAACAATACTTAATGAAATCGAGCCGTTCGTCAGCTGGAAAAAAGACCGGATCACTCAGCTATTCGTAGCGATTACCGCTTTCGGCCATCTTTCTTTTCAGGAGTTTGAACAGTTGTCCATTAAAGAAGATGAAAATCAATTGGCGCAATTTCTATCCAATGCCCATCCATTTGAATTGGCCAACTATCATTATCATATCGCTTTTGCAAATCACCGAAGCTACAAGTTACAAAAGGCACTCGAACATATTGAACTTGCACAGCAGTTTTTTACCCATCAGTATAAACCGTTGTTTCAGTTGAAACTTTATTCCATGAAGGGTGTGATTTTCAATGATTCACATCGATTCCAGGAAGCTCTCAAGGAGTTTGAAGCAGGGCTCAATTTGCTTGCGAATGTACCTTCAATCCAAACTCCGATGCAATGGAGCTCACTGCATAACAATATCGCGTATTGTTACGAATGCCAGGAAAACTATACGGAAGCGTCCAAACATTATAAATCGGCGAATAACCACGATGAAGACCTGCATTCAGCAATTAACTGGATGCGAACATGCTTTGCGCAAAAGGATTTCAAACAATTGAAAATACTGTTAAAATGCTATGAAGAACAGCAATTTACTGTACCTCACCATATTTATCAGCGCAGACTACTAGAGTATGCGGTTGAAACTGAATATACGATCCGCGGATTAAAATTGCTGGAAGATGAAGCTTTTCCGCATTTTAATGAACAGCAGTATTATTCACTGATTCTGTTCTATGCTCCATTATGGGCACAGTTTTACGAGCAGCTCCACACCTATAAACAGGCGAGCCACTGCTTTAAGCAGGCACTATATGCAAGTGAAAAAATACGGCAGCGAATGAGCAGCTAAGGGGTGATGATTTGGAGTTAAGAAAAGAGTATTTTTATTTGTGGTTCGGGTTTGGCGCATCCAAATTGGGCAGTTGGATTTACTTGATCGCGCTCAATCTATCGGTCTGGCATTTGACCGAGTCACCGGCAGCTGTTGCGGGCATCTATATCATTGGACCGATTGCACGCATTTTGTGCAGTTTTTTTGCAGGCTCCATCGTAGACAGGGCCAATAAAAGAACCATCTTGATTGTTTGTGATGTATTCCGCGCATGTATCGTTTGTTTGATGCCATTGCTTTCGGAAATTTGGCTCATTTACTGTTTGATCTTTTTGGCTAATATCGCGGTCTGTTTTGCCAATCCGAGCAGCACATTTATGATTACAAAACTTGTTTTGCCAAATGATCGTCTGCGTTTTAATGCCATCAACAGCATGCTCGGGTCAGGGAGCTTTATGATCGGCCCTGCTTTAAGTGGTGCCATTATCGCCATGAGCAGTACCGCTACTGCAATGTGGGTGAATGGATTTTTGCTTTTGTTTAGCGCATTCATGATGTATTTACTGCCAAATCCAGAGATCAAGTCGTCTGCTAAATCCACTGTGCTAACACTTGCTGTTATCCGAGATGATTTTATTACTGTTTGGAAATTTATCTCGCAACGGAAAACGCTGCGGAAATTTTTCTTCTTATATTCAATAGCACTGATGATTTGTTTTTCACTTGATTCCCAGGAAATGTCGTTTTTAAAAGACTTTCATAAAGTGACGGATTCGGTATACGGCATCATTGTAGGAATCACAGGAATCGGTGCCATTGTCGGTGGCTATTTGGCTGTCCGACTCGTGAAAAAGCTGTCACTCGTTTCGTACATCGGCCTCGGATTTACATGTACGTTACTTTCCTACTTTATATTTTACTTTTCACCTAATTTAATGATTGCGGTCGCTGCCTTTATTTTGCTCGGATTATTTATGGCATTCAGCAATGCGGGCTACGCGACATTTTACCAGCAAACAATCCCGACTGAATTGATGGGACGGTTCGGCAGTTCACTTGGACTGATCGAAAGTGTGATGCAAATCACTTTAACTTTGCTTATCGGATTTTTGGCGGAAATCTACACGCTTCAACTGACAACAAGCATCTTCGCAATGATTGGTGTTGTCATCGCATGTACCGTCTATTTCCATCTGTTAAACAACAAAACACTGTTTACAAAAGAGAAGCTAACATAATAATAGTTGAGATTCCCTCTTCAAAGGCTACCGTGATTTCCAATAATGGTAGCTTTTTGTTTATTGGATTCTTTTTGCAGATCCAATGTACTATTTGCTACACTACTTCTAGAAGAAAGAAAGGAATTTATTATGACATTACAACAACTTAGATATGTAATTGAAGTAGCAAAAAACCAGTCAATCAGTAAAGCAGCCCAAAACTTATTCATTAGCCAGCCTAGCCTTTCGAACGCATTAAAAGAGCTTGAACAAGAGTTAGGCATTACAATTTTTTTACGTACTAGTAAAGGGATATCTATTACTGCTGAAGGAACTGAATTTTTGGGCTATGCGCGGCAAGTTGTCGAGCAAGCGGAACTTCTGGAAAAACGGTATGCAAACGTTCAGCCATCCCAACAGCATTTTTCCGTTTCTTCACAACATTATGCCTTTGTCGTGAGTGCATTTGTACGCCTCTTTGAAAATTATGACCGCGATGAATATGAATTTACGCTTCGTGAGACGAGAACGTATGAGATTATAGAAAACGTAAAAAATTTAAAAAGTGAAGTCGGAGTTTTATATTTAAACAATTTTAACGAAAAGGTCATCCGAAAATTTTTAAGGGAAGCCAATTTAGAGTTCTATCCATTATTTGAAGCGAAACCACATGTATTTATCCATATAGGACATCCGCTCGCACAGCAAAAATCTGTTACGTTGAAGGATTTACATGCCTACCCGTACTTATCTTTTGAACAGGGCGAATTTAATTCCTTTTACTTTTCAGAGGAAATATTAAGTACCATTTCACGCCCTAAAAATATTAAGGTTAGTGACCGTGCCACACTATTCAATTTATTGATCGGGCTTAATGGCTATACCATTTCAACAGGAGTCATTAGTCAGGAATTGAATAAAAATATTTGCTCCCTGCCTCTGGAAGTCGATGAAACAATGACAGTAGGATATATCGTCCATAAACATGTGAATACTACTAAACTCGCTGAAATCTATATCAATTATTTAAAAGAAACGATCAAAGATGAATTAAAAGTATCTTCCCGCTATAGTTTTTAACTATACCGATTGATATTTTTTACGTGTTTCAAATATCACCCTCCACAATGGTATGATAAATCCAACTTAAAAAGTTGAAGGACCAAGGAGGAAATGAACATGTGTGAAAAATTTCAAATAGTAGGCAGTCTATTAAGACAAAATGAATTATTAAATTATAAAAAACAAATTGAACAACGTGATGATATTACATATCCTTTTTATAAAGATTTTGAAGGCTATGAACAAGTTGAGCTTGCTTCAATTCAAGACATAGTAAAAAAAGAAATCGAACATAACATTACGGTTGTGACAGATGGCGAGCATTCGAAATCATTATGGCATTTAGATTTTGCCTGGGGTATTGAAGGTTTCGATCGCTATATCGCAGATCATGGTTATTTCTTTAAAGACTTCGATGGCAATTCTCACTACGAAACACGCAAAGACATCGGTTTACGCATTACGGATGAACTAAGCGGGAAAAACCATCACTTTATCGAAATCTTTAAAAAACTGAAGAAAAGTGCCGGCGATCACCAGACAAAACTATGTATCCCGTCACCTTCTCATATTTTAGGTGAGTTATCTTTTTCGAATAATTTCGGACCAGATGCATTTTATAAAACAAAAGATGAATTAAAACAAGCGTTAGCAAAAGCGTATATAGAGTTTGTGGAAGAATATGCAGCAGTTGGCGGAGAAATATTACAATTTGATGATTGCTTATGGCAACTTTTTGCTGACGACAACCCGAATTCACCATTTACGGGCGAACAAATTAATCAGGAAGAAGTTCAAGCGTTAGCAACTGAATTTATTGAGATAAATAATCAAATTATTGAAGTGGGCCATCGTTTAGGTTTAAAAATGTGGACACATAATTGCCGCGGCAACTACGACTCACGTAATATGGGTGGTGGTTCTTACGTTAAAATCGCTAACCTCTTCTTAAAGCAACTGAATTATGACCGCTTCTTCTTAGAGTGGGATGATGACCGCGCAGGTTCTATTGAAGCACTCGCTGTCTTCAAAGATAAACCGAATGCAGAAATTGTATTAGGGTTGTTATCTTCTAAAACGAATACTTTAGACAATGAAGATCGCATTATTAAAATGCTTGATGAAGCGTCTAAAATTATCGACAAAGATCGTTTGTTCATTTCACACCAATGTGGTTTCGCTTCCTGCGATGGCGGCAATGAGCTTACAGAAGCTGAACAATGGGCAAAAATTCAGCAAGGACAGCAACTAGCTCTGCAGTACTGGAGTTAAATAAAAACATAAAATTTACGATATGAAAAACACGCAAATTCACGGGTTCCTTGAATTTGCGTGTTTTCCGTTTTTTATAAATGATGGATTTGCCTAATTATATTTTCCGAACCTTATAAAGAACAAACAGCAGTATAAACCATAACGGTGTTAACAACAGTGAGGTTCTCGTAGACTCGGAAATAGCCATAATGATTAGTAAAAACAAGAAGAATGCCAATATTAAATAGTTGATGAATGGTGTTAAAGGTGCTTTGAAAATTGAAGTTTTATGTAGATCCGGATGACGCTTTTTGTATTTGATATGCGAAATCAGAATAATGCTCCAAACCCAAATAAAACAAATCGCACTAATTGTTGTCACGATACTGAATGCATCGTCCGGCATGAAGTAGCTAAGCAATGCACCAATCGAAACTACGACCGCAGAAAATAACAAACCATTTTGCGGCACCGCATTTTTGTTTAATTTACCGTAAGCTTTCGGTGCTTGTTTATTATTACTTAAACTGAACAGCATGCGGCTCGTTGAGAACATCCCGCTATTTCCTGCAGAAGCAGCTGATGTCAGCACAACAAAGTTAATTAAACCTGCTGCAATCGGAATACCTACCAATGCGAAAACCTGAACGAATGGCGAGCTTGCTGCGCTTAAAGTATCCCAAGGGTTAATTGTTAAAATTACGAATAATGCCCCTACATAAAACAGCAGTATACGAACAGGAATTTTATTAATAGCAGATGGGATATTTTTTTGCGGGTTTGCCGTTTCAGCAGCAGCTACCCCTACTAATTCAACTCCTACGAATGCAAAGACAACCATTTGGAATGCCATTAAAAATCCAAATGTACCATTCGGGAATAATCCGCCATGCTCCCATAAATTCGATACAGCCACTTTGCCTGTATCTGTTTCAAAGCCAATGATCAACAATACAATGCCTATCGCAATCAATGCAACAATTGTGATGATTTTAATTAACGCAAACCAAAACTCGAGCTCTCCGAACAGTTTGACAGTCAATAAATTCAAAATAAGTAAAACTACTAAACATGCGATAGCCGGTACCCATTGCGGGATGTCGAACCAGTACTGCGTATACATACCGACCGCGATAATGTCCGCCATTGCCGTCATAATCCAGCAGAACCAGTAAGTCCAGCCGGTAATATAGCCTGCCCAATCCCCTAAGTATTCAGTGGCGAATTCGGTAAATGATGCATAGCCGCCTTTTGATAAAAGTAATTCGCCAAGTGCACGCATGACGAAAAATAGTGCGATTCCAACGATCAAGTATGCAAAGATAATAGAAGGTCCTGCAAGTGAGATCGCTTTACCTGACCCTAAAAACAACCCCGTTCCGATTGTTCCTCCAATCGCTATTAACTGAACGTGGCGATTTTTCAGGTCGCGCTTTAATTCTTGTTGTTCCAAAACGATTCCTCCAAAGGATAAGTATTTTGTCTGTTTTCACAGCGCAAAATAATAAGTATTTCATCGCGGTCCATCAAGTAAATTTTTCTGGAATTAAAACAGGGACTGATAATATGTCAGTCCCTGTGTCTAAGAATAATCGATTTCACCTCTGTAAAATCGCGTCCAGATTTCAAAAAATCTGTGACATCTATCGAGGGCTTTTCATTAAACAATGGATGTTTCATACAACTTATGTTAAAGAAAAGCGTCTCTCATTACTCTTCTGTCCTTTTGCCTGAGATTGTGAACCCTTCGGCGACGCGGATTATCGCGCTCTCTCCAGAAACTGCTCCCGTCAGTAGTTTTATCCACGACGATCTACGCTTGATATGTATGCAATTAGTTGCCTATAGGTCCTTGGCATCTTCCAGTTTCCTATAGTTCGCGTTCAATACTATTATTGTACGATAATTCATACTACCAATTTTTTGCCCGTCTTACAATGGACAATCAGAGCCATTTATTATATAAATAGCAATTTATCCTTATTCCCAACATAATGTTTTCTTCTTGCAGAAAATTCTTGACCAAAAAAATATTACACCGAAAATTCAATATTTTCAGTGTAATATTTATATAGAGGAATTGGTAGCCCCTCGTATTAATGTATCCGTTTACTGCAGTTTTTCCTGAACCGTTGAATCTTCTTCATATGTTGTTCGATTGATATCGATCAGCTTACCTTTCGTTGTGTCTGTCTTTTTCATTTTAACAACATACGTATTATCCAAAGCAATTTCTGTGCAGGCGATGTCTTTCTCACTGCGAATATCTTCAGGATAGTTTAAGGTAATGACTAAAGTATCCCCATCTTTTTCGATTTTTTCAATTTCTCTTCCACAGCCGTCCGAATATCCTGTGACAAACAGTACTTCCTCTGTTTCAAAATCGACTGATGGAACCGATTCGAAACCAAAAGTATCGGCCCAAGTAGTATAAAGCTTTTCATCCTGCACGATTGAAATACTTGTACCGACCTCAGGAGGTATCGAATCTAAATGCAACAATAATTCATATTCCACTTTATTTTCGTCATTTTCTTCCTGCTCAGGTTCAGTTGAATCGGATGATGTTTCGTTTTCTTTCGTATTACATGCTGCAAGGAGCAAAATCATTCCCACGACCAGCGTGTAACTTAACCATCTCTTCATTGAATCACCTCATCCCTTATCTAATTAGTCGTGTAAATAATATAAAAGTTACGAAATTTTCCTCGTTATATTTGTTAATATGGGTTAATTTAATATTAAGTGAGAACATTAAATAAACTAATAATTCAGCAAGTAAGCTTTTATTATAATATGGCGTATAATATAGTTGTTTATCCAACTATTACACCATTCTCTTGGAGGGTTTGTACAAATGAGTACACGTATTGAAAAAGACTTTTTAGGCACATTAGAAATTCCAAAGGACGTTTATTACGGCGTTCAAACAACTCGTGCATTAGAAAATTTCCCGATTACTAAAATGACAATGCACCCTGAATTAATTCGTGCATTTGCCATCGTAAAGAAAAGTTCGGCACTTGCAAATGCCGCTATCGGCAAATTGGATCCAGTAATTGCTAATGCAATTGCACAAGCATCCGATGACATTATTTCAGGACTATTACATGACCAGTTCGTTGTAGATCCAATTCAGGGCGGAGCAGGCACTTCAATGAACATGAATGCCAATGAAGTAATCGCAAACCGTGCACTGGAAATTTTAGGGGAAGAAAAAGGTACTTATTCAATCATTAGTCCTAACAGCCATGTCAATATGGCGCAGTCAACAAATGATGCATTCCCATCTGCTATCCATATTGCAACAGTTTCTACGCTAAATAATCTAATTATGGCGATGGAAATGATGCGTGATAGTTTTATCAGAAAATCAGTAGAATTCGATTCAATCGTTAAAATGGGTCGTACGCATTTACAAGATGCTGTACCAGTTCGTTTAGGCCAGGAATTCGGTGCATACGCTGCCGTTGTTTCTCGTGACATTGCTCGAATAAAAAAAGCGCAGCAAACGATGCTGCAAATCAATATCGGAGCAACTGCTATCGGGACAGGCCTTAATGCGGACCCTGAATATATGAAATTGGCAGTAGAAAACATCGCGACTTACAGTGGATTCCCGTTCATAAAAGTAGACAATTTAATCGACGGTACACAAAACACCGATACGTATGCAGAAGTATCATCAATGTTAAAAATCGCCATGATGAATATGTCAAAAATCTGTAATGACTTACGCTTAATGGCATCAGGTCCAAAAGCCGGATTTGCAGAAATTCGCTTACCGGAGCGTCAACCAGGTTCTTCTATTATGCCTGGTAAAGTAAATCCGGTTATGCCTGAAGTCATTAACCAAATCGCATTCCAAGTAATCGGTAACGATGTAACAATCTCACTTGCTTCTGAAGCCGGACAATTTGAGCTGAACGTAATGGAACCAGTTCTAGTATTTAATCTGCTTCAGTCAATCGAAATTATGACAAACGGCTTCACAGTATTTACAAAATACTGCCTGGATCACATTGAAGCAAATGAAGCGCGTCTGCATGATTTTGTAGAGCGTTCAATCGGAGTTATTACAGCACTGGCACCACATTTAGGATATGAACGTTCAAGTCAAATTGCACGTGAAGCTCTGCATAGCGGCAAATCTGTACGCGAACTTTGCTTAATGTATAACTATTTCACGCTTGAGCAGTTGGATATTATTTTAAATCCATTCGAATTAACACAACCAGGTATTGCTGGTGAACGCGCTTTTGAAAAACGACAATAATTTAAAACGAAAGCTCCGCCGAGATATTCTCGGCGGAGCATTTTTCTTTAAATATAGAGTACTTCTTTGGCGAGTGAAATCGCACGCTTGCTGACTTCCAACTTGTCACCATCCGCATTAAGCTTCACGACACCATTTGGTTCATCAAAAATGGATTTCAGCTGTGCTTTCGGTTTGACCCCAACCATTATTGGTCCTCTTTCGGCCTCATCCGTTCGCAGCTTTTCCTGCTCTCGTGCGACTCCTTGTTCTTCTCCGATTTTCGGGAAGGCTGTAGTTTGTTGCTGTAAATTTCGGGGACGTGTCTGATCATTTAAACTTGAACTCCCTGTGCCAACAGAACGAATCATAAAGATCCCCCTTCATCTATCTTTTCTTACTTTTTCGTATATCAATATCCGCGTATATTTCGGTTTCCTGAAGTGCCTGGTTAGCAAGCTGATCCGCTTCACCATTTAGTTTGCGGTCAATATATTGATACTCCGGTCGAATACCAAGCTTTTGGAGCTTTGCATCGATTTTATCCGCCCATGTTGTGAGTACACTATCGGTTACTGCCCATTCGCCGTTCATTTCATTAATCACGACTTGAGAATCGCCGTAAATCTTTATTTTTTGATGATGGACACCCATTTCCTCTAGCTGTTCAACCGCAAGATTTAATGCCGCATATTCCGCTTCATTGTTAGATGTTAAATACTCCGCCAGTTGGTTCGTCCGCAAGCGATAGTTTTTCCCATTCTGTTTATAATAGACGACAATCCCTAAACCGGCCAGCTTTTCCTCTCTATTAAAACCGCCATCGAAATACACTTCCACTTCGGTAGGTTCTGTTTCAAGAGATTTCAAATATTTTTTCAGCTCTTTTAATGTCCATGTACTGTCATGTTCATCGGTCATCACAATATTTTTTGTGCGACCCGTATTTTCCATATCCAGTACGAGCGTATAAGCATGCGCTGCAGGAATTGCCTCACTTCGCCATGTGATTTCCTGCTTTGACTTAGTAATGTATTGCCATTCAATCGTCAATTCCAATCGGCTCTCCCCTTCCATTTGTCGTTTGCTGTAAATCTTCTTTGTAGAACAAGCTAATACATAATGTACTAACCATTATGCCAACTATAAACGGTGGTGATACAAAAAATAAAAAGTACGCGCTGCCGACCGGTGCTTTCATAAAGTATCCGAATACGATTGGCTGCAGAATACAAAAAATAAAGCTTGTTAAGTAAAGTGCCCGTTTGCTGTAATTTTTACGCATAATGTACAGCACATAATACCAGGGAATTACGACAAAGAAATAAATCGGCAAAACATAAATAATAATGGCCGCGGCCGTTCCGAATGGAATCATTTGATTCAAAGAAGGCAATGAAAACGCGATAAAGACAATGACCGCCATGACATAAGGTAAAAAACCCGTTAAAATGATTTGCCAACTCTTCATCACATACCCCCTATTTTTCATTATTATACCAAACACCATTTGCCTATACAAAATTTGCTTTTACGGGTATAGTACAGGGGGTGATAAAATGAAGATAAAATTTTATGAAAATAATGAAAAACGCGTACTAGGCATAACATTGAAAGATTCAGCATTTGCCGAGAACAATAATATGGCACTCCATGTTTGCAAAAACGAAGCTGATATTATCGAAAACCGCCAACAGCTTTCCTCACTGCTGCAAACTGATTTATCCGGGTTTGTATGCGCCAATCAAACACATAGCGCAAACTTCTTCCGTGTGGAAAAGTCCGAAATCGGCAAAGGAGCTACCGACAACGCAACTGCCGTTCCCGAAACAGACGCACTGTATACGTATGAACCGAATGTCGTGATCTCAAGCTTTACCGCAGATTGTGTACCGGTCTTATTTTATAATGAAAAAACAAATGTCATTGGGGCTATACACTCCGGGTGGCAAGGGACGATAAAAGAAATTACATTGAAGCTGCTGAAGCATTTACAACAAGAAGAAAATTGCGATTTAAGAGATTTGAAAGTAATAATCGGGCCTGCAATCAGTCAGGAAAAATTTGAAGTGGATGCCGATGTACAGGAAAAATTCAAAGCACTCGGCTATGCGGACGAATTTATGTACTGGAATGAAGAAACGGGCAAATTTCATATCGACAACCAGTTAACCGTAAAAAAGCAGTGCATGCTTGCAGGTGTGCCTGAAGAAAATATTACGATTGACCGTATGTGCACATTTATGGACGATGATGGATTCTCCCATCGCCAAGACCGCTCAACAGGCAGACATTTGAGCTTTATTATGCGGAAGGAATAGATTCTTTTGTGTTGAATATACGAAAACGGAACACCTACAATTCAACAGGCGTTCCGTTTTTAATTTTAAAGAAGTTAAAAAACATTAAAGCAGGAAAGATCATGGTGCTACCAATTCAACCTTAATTCTATCTGGATCTTCAAAAAATACACCGTAATAATCTTCCCCTCCTGCATAGGGATGTTTATCAGTATAAAGGATATTAACACCTTTACTTTCTAACTTTCTTGTCATTTCATCTACTTGTTGACGGGAGCTTGCATGGAAGGCCAAATGGTTTAGACCAACTCGACATCTATGGTAAGGCACATCCAAAAACCGTTCTTCAGCTTGCACGAAAACGATATATGTATCTCCGAGTTTCCAACTATGTCCGCTTTCCCACGATTGAAAAGATTCATATCCCAATTCCCCTAAAAACCAACCCCAAAAATTGATGGAACTTTTTAAATCAGAAACATATAGTTCAATATGATGAATAAGCCCTTTTGACAATGGATGACTTCCTTTCTATCTACCAAATAATTGGTAATCTATAAATATTATTTTGAACGCGGTGCTTTTTCGTATAGTTCTTGTAAAAAAATATATATATCATATTACCACAAATTTACAGTTAACATTTCATTGAAATAAATCACCTGTTAACATACGCGTATTGTTATGATAGTTTAAAATTAACTATATTATTAACTAAACCGTTAACCTTGAATCCTATATATTCCCCTGTGGAAACATTAAAACCCACCGCTTTCATTTCTGTCTGCTCACGATTCCAACCTATTACTAACATTAGATTAATATTTCTTACTTTGTCTTTAATAAGCATAAAATTATAACCTTTCGCCCAATCTTTCCCAGGATATATAATGTTCATTTCCAGTGCTCTTTTCAGCATTTCTGGGGAATCATGCTTAATATCCTCCAATTTGATAAATTCCTTTTGGGGATAAGGAGAAGAACCATTCACTGTTAAATCTTTTTCAGATTTTATCTTTCCCTCATAAATGGTTACTAAAAAAAATTTATTACTATCCGGCACTCCAAATGCAATATTCCAATATTTTCTTTTACCGCTACTTCCAATCGACTTTGCAGGCTTATCTAAATCTATATTTACTGCATGTAACAATTGCGCTTCTGTATTCCATTTCAAAGCTTGCGGTAAAGCTAATTCTATCGCTTGCTTTATTGATAATTCTCTTTGTTTATCCACATCAAAATTAACTTGTAATGGTTCCCTTTTAGTGAAATTATTTAATACTACCGGTCCTGATTTAGGTGAAGACTTAGGCATATAAGTATTTCCTGCTGCTAATATCGCCTTTGTTTCAACATCATAAATTGCATATCTGCCCCTGAATTCTTTTGCGTTGTCTTTAAAGGAATAAAAGAAATAAACTTGCCTATCAGGACTAACAGCTTTATGGTAGTTAATATCTATATTCGGATACGGGCGAATACTGTTTCCATGAAAAATTAAGTAGTTAAATTCTCCTACCTCACTAAACAATACCTTTTTTCTAAAACTGACAGATGCATCAGGCATGTCTTTAAAAAGATTAGTATCCAAATGCCGATGCCTTCGCTCTTGCTTTGGCAATTGCATATACTTCTGATAATATTCCTGATGAACCGGATAATTCAGCTCTCTTATCGCTATATAAAATTCATCTACAGTTTCACTAAAAACCCTTTCTTTATTTGAAGGATATATATACTCATTATCTGAATCCGCGGCCTTTGAATTCACAGAATTTCCCATTAAAACTGAAAGACTAATCGTTATTATAAAAGCAATGAAGGTTAGCTTCTTCAATGATGTTACTCCTTTTTTTAAGGTAATTTACCCAAAAGGATTTTCCGCTATCCTACTATAAAATGCCAATACATTGCCATCTACTTTAATAACCTCCATTTCATTCAAAATGGAGGCTGTTTAATATCTGAATATGAACTATTCATCTTATCCGATCTTTTAGACTTTTTCTGATATGTAATGCCAAAAACAATATTGAAAGTAAAACCAAGATGTAATGGATTAAGGATAATCCAAGAATTGTCTACTTCTAATGCAATAATCAATAAAATCCTATGTTCCACACAACGAAATATGCCACTCTCATAGGCCAACTAAAAACTTTGTCTAGCATAGAACCCCTCTATTTTTGCCGAAGAGGGCTTTGCAGGAATGGGTGTGATGGTCATACTGTTTATTGCAATGTTTATCATTGGTGCTTTTATTTTGATAAGTGGCTTTTTAACAAAGGCAAATACAGAGCAAGCGTCTCCAAAATAGGAGACGCCTGGTTAAATGATTTAAAAACATAGTGATTAACTAAAGGTTTTCAATTTTTTCTACATCCGCTTCAGTTAGTTCGAAACTGAAAAGATCCAGATTAGCTGCCTGGTTTTTACGGTTATGTGATTTCGGGATAACGACTACACCGCGCCCGATTTGGTATTTCAATAAAACTTGAGCACCAGATTTTCCATACGCTTTACCGATCTCATCCAACACTTCTTCTTGGTGTTCTTCCGTTTTCATCGGCCCCCACGCTACAGGTGTAATGCCCTCTTCTTGCAATGTATCCAGGAGTTCTTTGTTCTTTTCTTTTAAATTAATTTGTATTTGATTAACGGCCGGTTTCACTTTCGCGAATTCTTTCAATTCATTCAGATGATTTTTCTTAAAGTTCGAAACGCCGATTGCTTTAAGTTTACCCGCCTCATAGTATTCTTCAAATACTTCCCAAGTGTTTTTTAGCTGCTCTTTGTCTTCAATCGGAGCATGAATCAAAAGCAGATCCAGATAGTCGGTTTTAAAGTTTTTTAGGCTATTATCGATTGCTGCTCGCGTCGATTCCTTTGAAGAAACATATCCTTCTCTAGCAGGAACTTTTGTCGTAATGAACAATTCCTCTCGAGGCACTGTGCTTTCTGCTAAAATCCCCCCGACAAGCGCTTCGTTTCGATAACTAATAGCTGCATCTATTGATCGATATCCCAGCTCAAGTGCCGATACAAGTTCAGGGATATCATTTGTTAATTCACCGTTATAGTCATTGTTTTCTTTACCATACGTATTAGTACCAGTACCAACAATCGGCATTTTTAATCCATTATTAAGTGTAATATATTCCATAATTTAGGCACTCCCTTTGTATCTCTCATTATTTTTCCTACTGACTATATCATAACGAAAAAGGAAATTTTCAGAAAGTAATAGGTAGGACTTAATGCTTTTACTTTTATAATTTATTCAAATCCTCATTTAATTTTGCAGCTTGCTGTCTGAAATATAAGTAAAATCCTAGCCAAATAAATGTATAGAACACGATGAAGATTCCAAGCATACCGATAAATCCTTTGATCGTGAAAGGTATCCAACCAATAACGAACGCAACGATGAAATACAATACGACTACGCATAGGAAATGCAAAACTGTTTTCTTCTTTAATGAAAAGTTCTCCAATTCAAACAGCAATGGTGTGACAGAGAAGAACCATCCGCAGATTATTATTCCAAGTGCATTTTTCACTAGAACACCGGAATCCAGGACTTCTTTTTCACCGAAAACCGTCATAAATATTGTGATCAGTGTCAAAAAAGAACCGAAAAAAATACCTAATATACTTCTGTTCAAAAATCCCTTCATCTATTTTTTCCTCCTGTTCATTTTCAAAGCTTCCTTAATCGCATTCACATAAGTTCGTGAAACATATTCCTTCGCTCCGGATTTAAAGTGAACACAAAGCGTACCATTAAAGGAAGCTTCAAAACGGCTCAGTTCATGGAGATTGGCAATGACCGATTTTGAAAGTCTGATGAATTTAGTTGTCGGCAGTATTTCCTCTAACTCATATAATTTTTCTCTCAATATAAAGGAACCTTCTGAATTGACGGCTACAACGCCTTCATTGCCTGTATGAAAATAATGAATCTCATCCGGCTTTAAAATATGCTGCATCTCTCCGTCTCTTCCAACAATAAATTGCGTTTTCTTCCCTTTTAAAAAATCAAGTATTTCTTTTATGGAATCGTCCATTTCACTACAGTGGATTGTTACTTTCGTTTCTTCATACTCGCTATCTATGTCCAATGTGACTTTCACGTTGACACCCCTAGTTTTGTACTTTTTTCCATAGTACCATGTTATAGCCCCTATTTTTTATTTTATTTCCAACATAAAGAACGATAAGCGATCCTACAAAAAAAACGATAATAACCCCTATGGAAAGTAGCGAACTATTGTTCATCTGAAGTTGATCATTCCACACAGCAATAAAGAGCTGATTCATATGATATAGCGGATTGAAATTGGCAATGATTTGTACAAATTCCGGCATCCGGTCAACCGGCATCGCAAACCCTCCTGTAATCATGCCTACTTGAAAGATAATAATAGAAAATACTAAGGCGCCATTCATCGATGTAAATAGAGAATAAATAGCGGAAGATATGATGAGTAATATAGCATTGAGAAGCATGAAAAAACTAAATGACATGATAAAGTTCCATACGGTAAAAGATAGATCATAGGCAATTACCCCGATTATCGAAACTAAGAAAAAACCGAAGCTCGTAATAATGATCGATTTCATAATGCTTGAAAGTAATAGCAACTTTTTCGGTACCGGTGACAGGCTAATGCGCTTTTCAACTCCTGTTGTTCGATTCATCACCTGATCAAAGCCAAAAGCAAAGAAGATGACACCGAACGTAATCAGCAGAATAAAAGAAGGTGTGTATGTTTCGACATAGCTTAAATTTCCTGCATAAGTGAAGCTTCCAAACAATTCGCCCATAAACAAATAGGTTGCTGGCGGTACGACAATCGTGAACAAAAGATAAAACAATTCCCTCGAAAACATAATCAAGTCATACTTCAATTGTGTTTTTAACAATTTCATTTCCTCCTTATACAACTACTGAGTTTAGATAAAATTCATGGATCGATTTATAACCAGAAGCCAAAATCCCTTTTGTGGTTTCAAATACTTCACCGACTCCACCATTTAACAGCATTACTTTATCGCAATATAATTCGACCTCATCCATGTTATGTGTCGTCAATATGATCGTTCCTCCAGTACGTTGATTGTAATCAGAAATATACTGCCAAAGCATATTGCGCATATGCGGATCTAGGCCTGTTGTAGGTTCATCCAAAATAAGCATTTTCGGTTCTGATAAAAAAGCAATGGCTAAGCTGACAATTTGCTTCCACCCGCCGGACAATTTATCAAAATATTTTTTGCGATATGGTCCCAGTTTGAAGTCGTTAATAATTTGCTCAATGTCTACTGTCGATTTGTAGTAGGCTTTAAATAACTTTAATAGCTCAATAACCTTCAACGTTTTGTAAAACTGAGTAGGCTGCAAAACAGCAGAAATATCTTTTCTCGTATGTTCAAGTTCCTGATTGGACAACGATCTGAGCTCTTTCCCGAATAAAATGACATTCCCCCTGTCATAAGATTTTAAAGTCATTAATATTTCTAAAAATGTCGATTTGCCAGCACCATTTTTTCCGATGACACCAATAATTTCACCAGACTCCGCCACGAAATTAATTCCACGTAGAACCTCATTACTTCCATATGTTTTTTGCAGATTACTCACATTCACAATTTCCATTTTCCGTTCCTCCCTGCTCTTCTTACCCTTACTATAATTTCGGGATGCGATCACGTCTTCCGTTTTTCGGTGACTGGCCATATTTCAAAGGTCACTTGTATAAAAAATGCAGTGAATTACATGAAGCAAAAAAGAGCAACGAGGATTGAAAATAAAAAAATACCATTTCCCCAAGAAAATGGTATTCGTAATAATAACTTTATTTAATTGATCGTAGAAAGCCCATACAGCTATTTCCCTTTAAATAGATCCGTACTGTGCGGTACATGTTTTTTTGCAGCTGGGTCAATATACAACCGTGCTGCACTAATGGCAACTGGCGCTTCACCGAATCCCGTTGCAATCAATTTCACTTTTCCATCGTATGTTGTTACGTCACCAACAGCATAGATTCCTTCGATATTGGTTTCCATTTTAGGATTTACGACAATGGAGTTTTTCTCAATTTCTAAACCCCATTCTTTAATTGGTCCTAAAGAGGATTTAAACCCATAGTTTACGATGATGTCATCAACTTCAAGTGTTTCCTTTTCTCCTTCTGCATTGCGGATGACAATTTGTTTAATGCCATTTTCATCGCCAAACAACTCATCAGGCATATAAGGTGTTTTTATTTCAACACTCGAATTAAACAGATTTTCAACACTGTGTTCATGCGCTCGGAACTGATCTCGTCTATGCACAAGTGTAACTTTCTTAGCAATTGGCTCAAGCATAAGCGACCAGTCAATAGCTGAATCTCCGCCACCGAAAATGACAACATTCTTCCCTTTGAATTCACTTATATTGTTAATGAAATAATGAAGGTTTTTGCCCTCGTAATAATCGGCTCCTTCAACTTCCAACTGTCTTGGCTGGAATGCACCAAGACCTGCTGTAATGATGATTGTTTTTGAATAATGTATTTTTTTGTTAGTTGTCAGCTTAAATGTTCCGTCTTCCAACTTATCAATGGCTTCAACGCTTTGACCAGTTACGATTTCCTGCTCAAAGGCTGACATTTGTTCTTTCAGATTATTTACAAGTTCCTGTGCACGGATTTTTGGAAATCCTGCGATATCATAAATATATTTTTCCGGATAAAGTGCTGCAAGCTGCCCACCTAATTGTGGCAGACTTTCAATTAACTTAACTTCAAGCTGGCGCATGCCTCCGTAGAATGCCGTAAACATTCCCACAGGACCTCCACCGATAATCGTGACATCATATAACTTTGAATCTTCCTTCATATTATTGGCTCCAATCATTTTAAGAAATTAGAGTGCTATTATTTTCAAACGCATTTAACACTTCCATTGTACGTTTCCACTACAATAATTTTTAAAACAAATGCTGTATTTCTATGGTGGAATATTCTTATCGAATTTAAACTTCGATACTGATTATCATTCTTGCGTATTTTCCGTCAAACTTATCAGCATTCTTTATCCAGGATATCCGATGATTTACAATTTCACACGCTGCAGTCTTAATGCATTTAACACAACCGAAACGGAACTGAAAGCCATTGCAGCACCTGCTACCCACGGAGCGAGGAAACCGAGTGCGGCAATCGGAATGCCGATGACATTATAGGCAAATGCCCAAAACAGGTTTTGTTTAATATTTGTCATCGTTTTACGGCTCATTAAAATCGCATCGGCAATACTGTTCAGATCCCCGCGGATTAATGTAATGTCCGCCGCTTCCATCGCCACATCCGTTCCCGTACCGATCGCCATCCCGATATTAGCTACAGCAAGGGCCGGTGCATCATTGATGCCGTCACCAACCATCGCAACATTCCGTCCCTGTTGCTTCAAGTTTTCGATTTGCTGTGCCTTTTGTTCCGGCAGCACTTCTGCAATTATTTCATCAATGCCCACTTCCGCTGCAATCGCTTTGGCAGTACGTTCATTGTCTCCTGTAAGCATAATGACTTTCAGACCAAGCGCATGCAGACGTTTTACTGCTTCAGCAGATGTTTCTTTTACCGTATCTGCAACAGCGATAATTGCTGCAAATTCTTTGTTTATCGCAACAAGCATCGCAGTCTTCCCTTGTTGTTCCAATGAAATCAGTTGCTGTTCAACTGCTTCATCGATACTAATTTGCTGATTTCGCATAAGCATTCTCGTACCGACAGCAACTTCTGTATTATCCACTTGCGCTTCAATGCCAAGCCCAGGAAGTGCCTGGAAGCTAGAAACAGCCGAAAGCTCAATCCCGCGCTCTAACCCACCTTCAACAATTGCTTCTGCCAATGGATGCTCGGATTGTTTTTCTGCTGATGCAACAATGCGAAGCACATCATTTTCATCAAAATTATTGAACAGTACAACATCTGTTAGCATTGGCTTCCCGTTTGTAACGGTCCCTGTTTTATCAACTACAATCGTATCGACAAAACCTGTCTGTTCAAGATGTTCGCCGCCTTTAAATAATATGCCGAGCTGTGCGGCACGTCCTGAACCGGCCATAATCGAAGTCGGTGTCGCCAAACCGAGCGCACATGGACATGCGATAACAAGAACTGCAATTGTCGCCTCAAATGCCTGGATAAATTCTCCGCCGATCAGCCACCATAATATGAATGTCACAACGGCAATCCCTACAACAATCGGTACAAAAATATTGGAAATTTTATCGGCAAGACGCTGAATCGGTGCTTTAGAACCTTGAGCCGACTCGACGATTTTAATGATTTGTGACAATGCTGTTTCACTGCCTACCTTTAATGCCTTCATTTCCAGTGCACCGTTTTTATTCAGTGTTGCTCCATAAACGAAATCTCCGATGCTTTTTTCCACCGGTAAACTTTCGCCTGTCAGCATCGACTCATCCACAGCTGAAGTTCCCGAAACGACTTCCCCATCGACAGGAATTTTTTCACCTGGCTTCACTCGGACAATATCATTGATGCGTACTTCTTCAAGCGGTACTGATTGCTCGACGCCATCACGAATTACTAGTGCTGATTTCGCCTGCATCCCCATCAACTGCTTGATTGCCTGAGATGATTTACCTTTTGCACGTGCTTCAAACAGTTTGCCTAATAAAATTAACGTAATAAGCACCGCGCTCGTTTCAAAATACAGGTGCGGCATATGACCGCTAGGATGTGCTAACGTTTGATAAATACTATAAAAATAGGCCGCACTTGTTCCCATCACTACGAGTACATCCATATTTGCAGCACCACTGCGCAATGATTTATATGCTCCCACGTAGAATTGCCAGCCAATAATAAATTGAACAGGTGTTGCTAATGCTAGCTGTACCCAAGGATTCATAAGGATGTCAGGTACATATAAAAAGCTAGTAAATGAAAAATGGGCAACCATCGTCCATAACAGCGGCAATGATAAAATGGCTGCCGAGAAGAATTTAACTGTTTGCCGTTGAATTGCCTTTTCCCGATGATCAACCGGATTGCATTCAACGACAGGCTGTGCGCCATAACCGATCTTTTCGATTCGCGCAATAATATCGGACACCGAAACTTGTGACGGGTTAAATTCTACAGTCGCTTTTTCCAACGCCAAGTTCACATTTGCAGAAGCAATCCCGTCCATTTTTCCGAGCACCTTTTCGATTCTTGCCGAACACGCTGCACACGTCATTCCATCGATTGTGAAGTCTGCTTTGTCTTTAACGACATCATAGCCGAGTGCCTGAATCTTTTGCTCGATATCCCGAGCTTTAATAACCGTTTCATCATATTGAATCGCTGCTTTTTCAACTGCTAGATTGACATTCGCCGATTCGACCCCATCCATACGATTCAGCCCTTTTTCAATCCTTGCCGAACAAGCCGCACATGTCATACCTGTTACTTGCAATGTCAGTTCTTTCGTCATATTCTCACCTCTTTATACCTCAAGGGGGTATGAAATTTTGTAAAAAGAGAGGTTCTCTACATTAGAGAACCTAAAACATTCGTAAACCTAAATCGCTAAACAACGTCATAACCTTGTTCATCAATAGTTTCTTTGATCTGCTCAACAGTAACGGCATCTTCGTTATACGCTACAGATACCTTTTTCTCAGCAAGATCCACTTTTACTTCCTGTACACCAGCTAATGCGCCAACACTAGTTTCTACAGATTTTACACAATGACCGCAAGACATACCATTAACATTTAACGTTACATTTACCATAGTTGAACACTCCTTATTTTTTCATCATTTTTTGAATAGTTACTACAAGTTCATCCAAAACTTCTGTATCGCCTTCATTTAGACGATCCACAACACAGCCCTTTAAATGACCCTCAAGCAATATTTTCGCGACACTATTTAAAGCCGATTGTGTTGCCGATAATTGTGTAATGATATCATCACAATATACGTCTTTCTCAATCATTCCTTTAATTCCGCGAATTTGCCCTTCGACTCGATTCAATCTCGTCGTTAAATCTTTTTTTATCGGTTCAGGATGATGACTTTTACGACAGCTTTCTTCATGAGTTTCCATTAGACTATCGTTTTCATGCATTCGATCAATCCCCCTTACTTGATTTCAGATTACCATACCTATAAGGGGTATGTAAAGCATTAAGAAAAAACGTTGTAGTTCTCTAAAAGAACCTCAACGTTTTTATTTTTCAAACACACCATAATGAAACTTGGCTGTTAATCGTACATCACGCTGAAACTGGTACTTTTCAAACCAGTCCGATTTATAGTGTGCCTTTAACACGACGCGCTTTTTCGCCACACGTTTTGCTTCAGCCACCCATTCATCAGTTAATGTCAGGTGCTTTCCGGCATAGCGCAGCGCTTCAAAATTAGTCGATTCCTCAATGACTTCCTCGAACATCGGATCCATGTAGACGACGTCATAGCTGTCATTTTCTTGCTTCTTTAAATATTCCAGGGCAGTGGAATGAACCACTTCGATATTTCGCATGCACGCAGTTAAAGGAAGTTCAGTCGTATCATATGTTTGCATCCCTGTTTTTACAATAAACGACACATTTTTATCCGCTTCTACACCGATCACTTTACCTTTTTCACCTACAACATAGGCAGCCATTAAGCTGTCAGCACCGTTCCCAAGGGTACAATCCAAAAACGTATCCCCTTCTTGAAATACACAAGCAGTAAGCAATGGTTCGTCTTCACCACGAGCGACACGTTTCAGACGAAATGCGGCAGAATTTGGATGAAAAAAGAAAGGCGCCTCAGCACCTTTCGCATAGTATTCAAAACGATTTTTTCCCGCAACAATGACATTGGCATCGTATACTTCGGAAAGCTTACGAACCGAACGTTTTTGGCGAGGTACAATTTTTGCCTGCAGCTCCTTACTTGCAAATTCAGCTAACTGAAGCGATTGCTCGTCAGGTCTGCCTGCAGTTGTGATAATCGTTACTCGGCACATACTTGTTTTAACACATCTGATAAATGATCACGAATTTGTTCCATTGGATGACCTTCGATTTGATCACGTGGAATGAAGTAAGCTAATTGACCTTCTTTTAAAATCGCCATTGATGGTGAGCTTGGTGGTACTTCATCAAAGTATCCGCGCATTGCTGCAGTCGCTTCCGGGTCTTGACCAGCAAATACTGTTACAAGTTGATCCGGTTTTACATCTGCTACTGCTTCACGAGCAGCTGGACGTGCTAGACCTGCAGCACAACCACAAACAGAATTGATTACAACTAAAGCTGTTCCTTTTGTTTCAGCCATAAATTCGTGTACGCTATCTGCCGTTGTTAATTGTGTAAAGCCTGCGCTCTCAAGTTCTGTACGCATTGGCTGTGTTACTTGACGCATATATTCATCGTAAGCATTTGTCATTTTTCATAACCTCTTTCTGTTTATATGTATTCACATCGCTCATTATATCAATGAAATTACGAGTTGTACAAAAATTGGATTTCTACTACTTTCAAATGGTCTTTCCACTCACAAGACCCCAATGAATTTTCATACATTTTAAGTTTAGTCAAATATAAAGCGCTTTATTTATGTATAAAATTTTTATATTTTACAAATTATTGAATTATGCTTTTTTAGCATGTTTCGACATATATCTCCTCCGAAATAAGATAGGATGAAACAGTTGTCATTTTATTTTAACAAAAGTTTATACCTACCAACTACTACTGAAGGGAAATTTATCGATGAAATTTTTACTATTAAAAAAGCTACTAAAACTACGAATTGAGACAAAAAGAAAAATTATGTACAAAAAAGCAAAAGATTTAGGATTCACTCATCCGGAAGTTGTCCATTGCAGTCAGGAGCTGGATGAATTACTTAATAGGTATTCGGATATTGCCGCTTAATTAAATGAAGGATTACATATTGTTTCGCTTCTAATTGAATTTAAGTTAATATCGATTTATTCATTGTACATAGTTCATTGATTACCAATGGACTATGTGCCTGTTTTGTTTAAATTACTTTTTCTAACACTACTATTTCCCGTAAGAAAACCATTTTATCGAAAGAAAATACTATGAACGTTTTTCTAATTTACTGATTTTGTATACCCTATGAAGGCTTTATCAAAATTAAAACGGGGTATACTCACCGTAAATGGTAATATATTTATCATTTTTTATTGCAGTTAGGGGGAATATAATTGGATATCTCTTTGTTACTAGAATATGGTTGGGTATTATTATTGTTAATTGGCTTAGAAGGATTGCTTGCTGCAGATAATGCCCTCGTTTTAGCAATTATGGTTAAACATTTACCTGAAAAAGAACGGCGAAAGGCTCTATTTTATGGTCTAGCAGGTGCCTTCATTTTCCGTTTCGCTTCTTTATTTATCATAACGTTTCTTGTAGATGTATGGCAGGTTCAGGCTATTGGTGCTCTATATCTATTATTTATAGCGATCAATCACATTGTAAGAAAGCTATACTTTAAAAATAAAGGACCAAAAAAGGAAAAAGAACAGAAAAAATCTGGTTTTTGGGGTACAGTTATAAAGGTCGAATTGGCGGATATAGCCTTCGCGGTTGATTCAATCTTAGCAGCAGTAGCTCTTGCAATGACGCTACCTAATACGGATTTACCTCAGATTGGCGGCATGGACGGCGGAAAGTTCCTTGTCATATTTGCAGGGGGATTAATCGGATTAATTATTATGAGGTTTGCTGCAAACTTCTTTGTGAAACTACTTGAATCTAAACCTGGACTAGAAATTGCAGCTTTTGTAATAGTCGGATGGGTTGGTGTCAAACTTGCAGTATTAACTTTAAGTCACCCGGATGTAGGTGTCATTTCTTATGAGTTTGCCCACTCCCTTGAGTGGAAACTAATATTTTATGGAGTGTTAATCGCAATCGCAATCGCTGGTTGGTTTTTATCTAATGGCAAAACAAAAATTTCTAAAGAATAACATCACAGAAATAGCTGCACCGAATATTTAATTCTGTGCTAAAAAAAATAACCCTCCACAATTAAAAGTGGAGGGCTTTATTTATTTTGTTTTACCATGATCCGAAATTTCCTTTCTTATAATATACATACATTTTAATTTGTTTAATCTAGGTTTACTCTTCACAATATTTTCAAAAAAGTTTGTTGCCCCCATTCTTTTTAAAGCTTGCATCATTTATTCACCTCCCTATCTTTAATATAACAGAAATAGTCAGAAAATTCCACAAAATTATTAAATAAATGATAATACTTTTATATATTCGATAATGTTATATATATTCTATGCTTCTAACCCTCTCGCTTTTTTATTTACCGGATGTACAGCTAAAATATTATCTACAATAAAATTTCGTTTTGCATGACGGGAAAAACAATAAGCTTGCACATGTTCTCCGGAAATTTTAATTAGCTTTATTCGACGCTTTGTTATTGACTGATCTTTGGCGATGTACATAATATCCAAAATTTGATTGTGTTGCATCGCTTTTAATAATTGTTCCCTCATCCATTACACCCCTCTCCCCAATATTATAGAACAAATGTTCTGTATTTACAATTATCAAAAATACCCAATTAATGAAAGTTCACTACCTCATATTTGATTAAAAAATAAAAAAAAAGAGCATATGTATGGAATTCAACATTTCTTTCCAAGCTGATTAATTATTGTTTGACACGATTTTGTTCGGGAATAAGAACAATACTTTACTTCACTTTTTAGGAGGGGGAATATTGGAAAAGTTTGATGTCATTGTTGTAGGTTCGGGTCTGGCTGGTTTAACGGCTGCCCTTGAACTAAGTGAAAAAGGAAAATCTGTTATTGTTTTGGAAATGAATCATGTAATTGGGGGGAGGACATCTTCATGGGATGAGGATGGAATGTTAGTCGAGTCCGGTTTGCATCGACATATCGGTTATTACAAAGCTTTACCAAAAGTGCTGAAAAAAGCTGGTATCGATGTTGATGACATTGTCCAGTGGGAAGAACAAATCGATATCCGCATAAAAGGGAGCAAAGAAAACAAATCATTTGGAATTTCACCGGTTTTCGGTCCGATAGAAACGTTAAAAGGGATTATCGGCAATAATGATATTCTGCCACCTGGGGATAAACTTGCACTAGTTCCCTTTTTCACAGATGGATTTTTACAATATACTCAAAACCCAGAAGAATTGGACCAGTACAGCTTAAGGGAATTTGCGAAAAAGCACAACATTAGTGAAGAGGCATTGCATAATCTTCTCATACCTTTGAGTACAGGCGTATTTTTCCTCCCCCCTGAAAGATACTCTGCAAAAGTATTTTTCGGTCTTTTCCTTCCGGGAGTGAGCCGGTTTTATAAGTTGAGAATCGGTTCGTACCTTGGTGGGATGACTGAGGTTTTGGCTAATCCGCTAGCGCATCATATTACTAAAAACAACGGCGTTATCCGGACAAATTCACCTGTGCAAAACTTGGTCATGCATCAAGATACTGTTACAGGAGTGCTATTGGAAGACGGCCAGGAATTAATGGCAAAACATGTCGTTATTGCTGCAAATCTCGGTGGGACCAAAAAAATATTGGAGAGCCATTTTCAAAACAATCCGTTCTTCGAAAATATTTTCCGTTTACCGACAATGCCTGCTGTCACTATTCAAATGGAATTTGAACAGCCCGTGCTTCCCGTCGATCGTACAACATTTGGTCCGCTCACTTCACTTGCCAGCTTTGCCGAGCAGTCCAGAACTACGTTTAAACACGTACCGGGCAGAATGTCGATTATATTGACACCACCTGAAAAGTTCCTCAACATGGACCATAAACAAATTTTGGAACAGGTGCAGAAAGACGGCAAAGAATTAGGGCTGGATCTGGAAACAGGTTTAACTAATTACCGCGTAATCAGCCATCCTGAAGATTTTCACAGCTTAGAACCGAATTATGATCATTTACGCCCTGACCAACAAACACCAATTAAAGGACTCGTACTGGCTGGTGATTATACTCGTCAGCCATTTTTCGCAACGATGGAAGGAGCTGTTATTTCAGGTGAGAATGCAGCCCGACTTATTTTAGAAGAATAAATTTTCTCTCTTAAAATCCCTTAGTTTTAAGGGATTTTTTTGTTTCAAAACAGTCTAACCTGTCGAAACACTTTTTGTAATAACATAATGCTCTCTATTATGTTAAAATATTAAAATTCGAACATGAGAAGGCAGGTCCACCAATGAATATTTACCCTTATGACAAGAAATATGCAGTGCAGATTGCGACACTGCTCAATGTTTTTTTACCATTTGAACCAGAAACGGCCGATACCGTTGATCAGGCTGGAGGCATTCGTTATGTAGCCGTTAATGAGCTTGATGAAGTTGTAGGTTATATTGCGGGTTATGAAATAAAGGATTTCAACAAGGAGTTCCCCTACTTTCATGAAAAGCTGCAATCGCTAAAGGAACTGATCGCATCAGGCATCAGTTATTTTACAAGTCATTTTGTCGTCCATCCAAACGAGCGGAAAAAAGGAATAGGAACAAAACTAGTACGTGCTTACCTCAATGCCGCACAGCCGGTTGCCAAATCGATTGTTACGGTTGGATGGGTACAATCCGATACAAAGCGCTGGGCAGCAGAGCGACAATTTGTTGCACAAGGCTTTGAACCTTTTAATTATATGCCGCGCTATTTCGAGCCCTATAAGGTTGATTGCCCAAGCTGCAAAGGTCTTTGTTATTGCGATGCACATATTTTTGTGAAATAAATGCTGACCTGATTATGGAACGCAAAAAGGGTTGTACAGCGAAAAGTATATGCATGATTTTATGCAAAAAAAACTGATGACTTTGCAAAACCCTGTACGTTCAAACTGTTGTCAATATTGGCTTTTAATAGAAGTGTATAAAACAATGTATAAAGACATACCTATAGAAAAAGCAGGAACGTTCATTTAACAACGTTTCTGCTTTTTTCGTGTATTCCCAAACTTACGTTTGGGAACGTTTATTAGATTTGATTTGTATACGTTATAAATTCTTGTTGCACTAATCCTCCGTTTGTTAAAGCACATTTTTTCAATCTTATAAAGTGATGATACTTTTAAGGTGGTTTGTATCCTTTAAGGGACTCAACACATGCAAATCAAGATTAATAGTAGAATTCTTTTGAAGTAATTAAACCCGTAAAGTTAGAATACGAATAAAATTTCCCTACTACTCTTTTTTCTGTAAATAAGACTGGCCATGAAGGGTCAGGTCTAGAATAAGCATTCAATGTATAATAAACAGACCCTCTTTCTGACGATACTGACGCTGCAAGTATACCTGCTACTGTAGCAACAAGGGGTATCATAATACCCTTAGTGAAAATTGCGGCAATAGCTGCTGCAACTGACGCTACTGCCAAACCAAACACATTAATGGAACCTTTATCTGAATATTCAAACCTCCATGAGGTATCTTCCCCTACGGTATTATCATATGGGGTAATTATCTCCCTTTCCAATGCTTCTGTTAGATTTTCAAGTGATCTAACTGTTTCAACTGGCATTTGTTCACCATCTAGGTACAACTCTTTTGTTTCAGTATTATACTTAGCTTCAGTAGTTGTAGGCCCTTCAACAACAACAGTTCTTATATTACCTTCCGTAGTCATTGTCATTGGATATTCAATATTATCCTCTAGAGTAATATTAAAAGTCTCTGTAATTGGTGATATCTCTTGTGCGTGTGTTAAAGAAGGCGAAAGTAAAGAAAAAACTAATAACAGGGAAAGTACACTAATAAAAATATTTCTCATTTTTTTACCACCTTTTCTATTATTTTTGTTGCACAAATAGTATACCATAATATTCAAATTGAGGTAATAAATTGAACTTAGCGGTTTACTTGGGGGGGTATTTTAATAAACAAATCCACATTATTTGGCCCATTCGAAAGTGAATCAAAAAAAGATAGTAATGGGGTCCCGTCATAAATGCGAAAATCTGGTGAGACCCCGTAATAGGAAAATACATTCGATAGACTTAAAATGAAATTTCACGTATCTTAATTATTATTGCTTCACCCCACAAGAGAGGATTTGAAATTTGGCATAGCTATAATCGGCAAAAGGAAAGATTTTATGAATTTTATGTGAAACAAAAAACACTCCGATGTCGTTTGCTTTTGTAGATCCTCTGATACCCATTAGGCTTAGGTCAATCGCATCAAGCGTGAGGTGGTGGAGAATTTTAGTTCGACTACTTCGTAGAGTTTCAGATAAAGCATTTGACTAATATTAGTGTAAATATGGATTCTTAAAGTACGTTTATAAGGTATGTAAATGGATGTGTGATAAGAGTATAATTGGTGTAGTAATAAAATAAATTCGAGGGGCTCAAATATATGAAGATAGTCAAATCAATTTTAAGCATTTTAATTATAATCATTGGTTCCTTTTTCATAAATATTACTATTTATGACGAAAATTTAAAAAGTTTTATTTATAAAATTATTGGCTTAATAATTATTGTTATTGGATGTTATGCATTAAATAAATCAATTAGAAAATGATTTAAACACATCTGTACATTAGAACCGCTCAAATTTCCTCTTTTTTAATATTGTTACGCTTGAGGGGTACCGCCACATACCCATCAAGCTAAGCAAATTAATATCCCCAAAACGGAAACAACGCTATTCTTTCTGTAAAATTATTAGTTTACGAGAAAGGGTGGCGTTTTGATGAATCCTATCATTTCAAAATAAGAAGATGACCGTCTTTGATATTCTAGGGATTGTGTATGAAACGACTGTAAAGCATAGACAAGCAGCCTAACGAAAAAAATCCTTTTTTCGGGGCTTATTCGGTATGCCTATTTTTCGTACATTGACTAGTTACCCCACAAGAAACGTTCAAATCTAGCAATTTACATTGTTAACTTGATGAGCATGGGATTCTACCAGCAAAAAGCTGAAAACATGATAACATTTTTAAATATGTTATCGCTGTTCAAATTGTGACAAGCCAGCCAATTTAACTCATAATAATGTGCATCTAACCTACTTCGTAAGTTGAATAAAAGTGCCCAAAGCGATGTTTGGGAACTATCTTAGATAAAATTAGGTGTTCTTCGATGCTTCTATTCGACTTGAAGCAAAAATTGCACATGAAAAAATAAAGATACCTGTACATAACCACAGAGTGATTCCATTCCATTCACCATTTAACAAAGTTACGTTTATTAATATACAGAAGTGCATTAAACAAATTGAAATAAATAAAATTAAAGAATGTTTCATAGATATACCTCCAAATCAGTCTCGCTTGTATCATGTATTATTTCTGCATAAGGGAATAAGACTAGACTCCTTTTAAACTTCTCCAAGCCGACATGTGGGGTTATTTCAAAATGATTTGTTGCATTAGTATACCCGTTAGTTGAACAAGCATCTTCATTTGGCTACTCTGTATGTTATTTGGTCTTGTTGTACTTAAGAATTATAGTAACTTGTTATGTTAAATTCGAATATTTCAGTTTCAAAATTATATTTTTTAATAACGTCAGTCGCAAACTGTTTTACTTCTTTTTTGGTGTTTTCATCGAACTTATCGTGAGGTAATGCTAATGATATTATAACGTTTTTGTCTGAAGATACTTCCCCCTGTACGGCAACATCATAGCCTAATTCATTTAAACTTAGCATAATATCTCCCATTAAATCATTGTAACTTAGCCTTTGTGAAATATGATTCCCTTCTTTTTCGGAGTTATAAAAACTTGTAATGTTAAATTGAAATATATCAGAATCAAAATCATTTTGTTTAATAACGTCAATTGCTATTTGTTGTATATCATCTTTGGTCTTTTTATCAATCTTGTTATTTCCTAATTTCACGATTACTTCAATGTTTCCGTTAGGCAAAACAGCATGGTCTAAAACTAACCCATAATTTTGGCTATTTAAGTTACTTCTTCTCTGCCACACCAAACTCTTTAATTCATGTCTTTCCTCATCGGATAAATAGGAACGACTAATCATACTTTCTTTTTCATTACCAGAAACATGTATATATAAAAATAAGGATACTACTACCAACAATAGTGAGACCAAGCTGATTAAACTAATTTCCCCCTTTTTTATAACAACACCTCCCTTTTTAAGGTATGCCCTTGTTTTTTTAAAAGAATAAAAAAGTTCTTACCTAAAGTACCCTGCAGCGTTTGGTAACCTAATTAAAGTAAAAAGCAGCCCAGACTTTGTATTAGTCTTAGCTGCAGATCATTTGGGAACGTATATGCGGACTTTTAAAATCCTTGTTGTACTTAAGCACCCGTAATTGTAGAAAAAATTTAAAAGAACATATTTCCGCATCAATAGAGCAAAATAATTTTGAGGTGCTTCTATGTTAACTTCCAAAAGAATTATTTTATTTATTATTTGTGTAGTGATTTTTAATATAAGTATTGCTCCGCTTTATTATGCAGAAGAACCAGATAAAACTAAAAGTTTAGAGAAAAAAATTGAAGAACTTAAAACACAATTAAAAGAAGTGGAAACTCGGCTTCAGAAACTTGAACCTTCCAAACCCGAAAATATTTCTGACCCTCCTTGGAAAGAGCAACCCTTCCCATCTAATATAGTCCAAATTACGAAAGTTATTGAAAATGGAGCTAAGATTCCTTTTGATGTAATAGTAAATAAACCAGAATATAAAAGACCTGCTTTTGAGGAACACTGGTATAGCACGACCGGAAGATGGAGTTATATTCCTAGTAGGATTCATTATGCTCTACACCGGTTATTTACTAATTATGATGTTGGACTCTCTGGTTGGTATGATTTTGAACACAACATTGGACTATCTATTCCAATGTTTCAAAATAAAAATGATCTGGATCTTTATATCGTCGCATTTCAGACCGAAATTACAGATGTTTATACACTAGGAAATCAGGTCGTTGTTGTCGGTCATCCAAAAAGAACTGGTGTTCAGACGATCACAATTAAAACAAGGGCAATAAATCCATTTAATAAAGAAGAACCTTTACTTGTTCAATTAACAACTCAATCAGGGGATGAAATTGATTATTCATTAATTTCTTATATACCTCCTGATTTTTGGTTAAAGCAAAAAGAAAAATTAAATGAGCGTAAACGTTAAAAAGACAAAAAACTCTTGCATGAAGAGTTTTTTGTCTTATTTAGTATTAATCAGAGTTATTCTAAACTAAAGCACCCCATTAGATGTTTAAATCCGTTATTAAAAACCCTAACTAATTCCACCATTTTTATTACAGTCAAATTCTAAAGATATGTTATGTGTTGAAACTATACCGTTTAGTGAGTATTTTCCTGAAACATTGATAACATATAGTGACCCATTCTCCATTAATGAATTTGTGTATCCTATTTGAGTCCAACTTCCATCAGAATTTTCTGCTTCTGAAGAAATACCATTAAATACAGAAAATAATTGTCGTCCTTTTGAGGTATTTTCGTTTAATTGTGTATCAAAAGATCCTTCAAAATTAATGCGCTCTTTATTCGGACCGATTTCTAACGTCACTGTCTTTGGAACTGAAGCTGGATGATAACGTTCTTTATTTTTTGAAACAACAACTGATAGATCAGCTCGCTCTTTTGCTCGCTTTTTAAATGTTTCTATTTCAACCCAATAGTTATCCGAAAATGTAGTGATAGGCTCTAACTTGAGGTCTGTGTCATGTTCTACATTAATGTCTTCTATGACTGCTACATATTTTTGATAATAATCCTCTTTTTGCTCGTACGTTAAATTTAAAAAAGACGGTGAAACTTCTTCTGCCATTTCTTTACTATCAGTTCCTTCATCAGTACAACCTGATAAAGCAAACGCTCCAAATAAAATACTTATGTAAATATATTTTTTCAACCCTTTCACCCCATATAACATTATTAGATATCGTAATAATACTATAAATGTACTTTATTGGTACTAAGAGTTTTTAATTTCAAAGTGAGATTTAGGGACATTTATAGAGATACTCCCCAAACTGAATCGGCAATGACGATTAATATACACAAAAATGAAAATAGTATATAAGCAACGCTGATACTAATTAAAAAAGTATGTTTTTTCACAGATTGTTCTGGATTATGGATAATAATTTTCAGCAAATTGATAATATTGACACAAAGTACAATCGAGAAAACTGGAATACCTATTAATGATAAAGGAACTAATGTTTCCATAAAACGCTAACCTTTCCCCCTTCACTTTAAGGATATATTATATTATATTATATGTTAAGGTTCAAACATCCCCAAACCATCGTATGATAACTTTAAGTGCTTAATTATCAATTACACCTAAATTTATAAACGCTAGTTAGCGCGGAGGTTAGTTTGGTTAATTAGAATATGAAAAGAGAGACACCACTATTGTGTCTCTTCATTTTACTGTTGTCTATTTTGTACCTCTATTTACACATTAACCGGACCTTTGTTAATGTTGGTTAACGACTCATTCACTGCATAAATTTTGCTGTTGATTGCTGTGATACCGAAGCCATTGAGACGCTTTGAGTGCATATCCAAGTAAGCTGCAGCAGTTTCCTTTGTTTCAAATAAGTAAATACCACCCGCTTCACCAGCTTCCGCATCCTCTGTCCAAATTTTCCAAAGCATGCCTTCTTCTTCGTTAATACTTTCTGCCAATCCTTTAAACCCAGCAGCCATTTCTTCGCCGAATGGACCATCTATTTTGAAATCTACCTGTAAAATATATGCCATTAGAAGAGCCTCCTTTTTTCCAAACACTTTAAGCTTACTTCTTTTATTCTCCTGCAAAATCCTTCTTTCCTTCTTTATTCGATTTCCTTTAATTCACAATGCATCGCGTCTTTCGCTTCATGCCAAGGTACACTGTAACCCTTCCCTTTTGCACAAAAAATGCTGGAAGAAGTATATTCCGGATCGGCGTTTTTATTGTAGCCAATTTGTTCTATGATTTCGTCGCTGTCATGGCATACATCATAACCATCAAATTGCAGTGTTAACGCCCCTTTTCCATTTGTATAAGCGGCAAATTGAGTGGCATAATCCATAAAAGTTGCTACAGGTGCACGTCCGTGTAATGTCACGTTATCTTCTGTTAAAATTGGTGCTTCAAATGTTCCGCTTGCCTGTTGGATATCCGACATCATCCGGCCAATATGATCGTTTGACGCTTTCATCTTAAATCGGTAATAAGGCTCCAAAAGTACATTTTCCACTTGTTCAAGCCCTTGCCGCAATGCTCTAAACGAAGCTTCTCGGAAATCCCCGCCGTCTGTATGCTTATTATGTGCACGTCCTGTTAATAGCGTAAAATGAATATCAGTTACCGGAAAACCTGTAAGTAATCCGTGATGATCCCGTTCAAATAGATGCTTTTCTATTAATCGCTGATGCCCGACAGATAAGTCATCGGCACGACACTGGTTCGAGAATGTGTTGCCTGCTCCGCGTGTGTTTGGTTCCATTTTCAGATGCACTTCTGCATAATGCTTTAACGGTTCAAAATGGCCATAGCCGACTGTATGTTCAGCTATCGATTCTTTATATAGAATTTGCGGCTTGCCGAAGTGCACGCCAATTCCAAAGCGGTCCTTCACCAGTTCGGTTAATACTTCCAGCTGAATCGTCCCCATAACATGAACCGAGATTTCCTGGAATTTCTCATTCCATACGACACGTAAACTCGGCTCCTCCGCTTCAATTTCTCGAAAAATCCGGTGAAGTTCTTTAATATGTAACGAACCTTCATATATCACTTTCGCCTGCAATGTCGGAATCATTTCAAATTGTGCAGGATTTGCTTCTGTAGCTCCAATCATATCACCGATAATCGGCGTCGCCAGTCCCTTCACCGCAAATATATCACCCGCCTGCACTTGTTGAATCGTCGTAAAACTGCTGCCATTGTATAGCCGGATTTCCGTTATTTTTTCTGTCGTTTCACCGAATGTAAATTCATCGCGCACCTTTAAAACACCCGATAATGCTTTCATAAATGTGAGTCGTTGCTTGTTGTCATGACGAATTTTATAGACCTTACCTTCAAATGGTCCGTTCACATCGAATGTTGTTTCAGTCAGTTGTGCAATCGTTTCGAAAAAATCCAGTACCCCTTCATCTTTTAAAGCAGAGCCCGACATACAAACAAATGCTTGTTCCTGTTGAATCATCTGCTTCAGCTTTACAGTACATTCATTCTCCGTTAATTCGTCTGCGAAGTATTTTTCCATCAGCTGCTCGTCTCGTTCTGCAAGCCACTCTTTTACAGTTGTATCAAATCCATTATTGAACAGTAATGCATTTGGGGATAAGTCTTTTTTAATCGCAGCCATCACTGCATTAACATTTGCTCCTTCACGATCAACTTTATTAATGAAGATAAATGTTGGAACATGGTGCTCCCGCAACAAATGCCAAACTGTTTCCGTATGCCCTTCGATTCCATCAACTGCACTGACAATAACAATGGCTGCATCCATAACATGAATCGCACGCTCCATTTCCGGTGCGAAATCAATATGACCTGGTGTATCGATTAGCGTAAACACTTGCCCGTTATAGTCGATCCTCCCCTGCTCCGCAAAAATTGTAATCCCGCGCTGGCGTTCAATGGCATGATTATCTAAAAAAGCATCTTGGTGATCGACCCGCCCCCGCTTTTTAATCGCATTTGTATGATAAAGCAATTGTTCGCAAAATGTTGTTTTGCCAGAATCGACATGAGCGACTATCCCGAATGTAGTATGCAATAGTATTCCTCTTTCTTTTCCATAAATTTTGAATCAATGTAGGTTATTCTTGTGAAATAAAATAATTTCTCATTTCCTCTGGCAGTTCTTCTATATTAATAATCTCCAATTTTGTAGTACCAGGTGTTGTTTGAATCAAGAAACTTTTCTCATCAAACTCCAATATTGTAAACTGCTGCATCATATTAGGACTAAATTCTTCCTGTATGTATTCAACAATCTCGGCATCGAAATTTTTTTCCTCCATAAATAGCGATTCCGGATTTTCAGAATTCCTTAAAGTTTGCATGAGTTCCAATGAATTGGAGGGGTTCGTTAACAGCCACTCAAAGATTGGGATTGATACAATGATTAAAACGGCAATGACTGCAACTACTCTTTTCATATAATAACCTCCAGTAGGTATTTAGCTCGCAAGTATTTACATTTTAACAGAAGATGGATGATTTTGATTCATTCATAGAAAAAAGCCATTCTCCTATTACTTCGAGTAAAAGGAGAACGGCTTGTATATCGTTGATCCATTAGAAATGGAAATCATCTTCACAAATAATCAGCTCTTTCGGGTCATACGGTTCAATATGAACAAGTGTAGTCGCATAAGGATTCAACTGCTTCACTTCATTTTCAATTTTCTCCGTAATGGCATGTGAATCACGTACATTTAGATTAGGATTTACACTCACCGTAATATCGACAAGAATTAAGCTGCCGTGCTGTCTGCCACGTACATCGGTAACATCACGGACACGCGGAATTTTCGAAACACGTTGTTCAATCGAACTGATCAATTCCGTATCAAATCCGTCCGTTAACGAGAACACCGCTTCTTTAAAGATTTCGATCGCTGTTTTAATAATGATTAAACCGATAATAAAGGCGGTAATCGTATCGACAATTGGAAAACCTAATATCGCTGCGGTAATACCGATTGCTGTCCCGATACTGACAAAGGCATCAGAGCGGTTGTCATAGGCTGCCGCTTTAACAGCAGAACTGTTAATTCTTTTTGAAAGATTTAAATTATATTTATATACTGCAAACATGACTGCTGCACTAAACACGGCAACAATAATTGTTAAAATGGAAGGATCCTGATCGATCGGATTGGCGATTTTTTCACCTGCCGATATAAGTACTTCGATCCCGACATAAATCATAATAAATGATGCAACAAGTGATGCGATCGTTTCTGCACGAAAATGCCCGTATCGATGGTCATCATCAGGCGGACGCTGGGAAATTCTGAGCCCGATCAAAACGGCTACTGAAGCAATAATATCCGTTGTATTGTTTAATCCATCTGCCTTTAACGCTTCTGAATCTCCTAAATAGCCTGCTGCTAACTTCAGCGCGCTTAAAATTATGTAGGCAATAATCGATAAATAGGCACCTTTTTCGCCCGCTCGTAAATTTGTATATTGCTCCAAAATGTTTCCTCCCTGAAAAACTTCTTTAAACACGAAAGAGGCTATCCCGCACAAAATCGAACGGGATAACCTCTTTTACATATCGTTAATTGTAGTATACCAAAAAATCAGGGGAAAACATACATCCACGAAAGAATATTATATAATTATAACTTTATGCGCAGTCTAAACGACATCTGTCAATTATCATAGTTTTCGGTTTTGTCTGATGTAACGGCATATATGTGAATAATTTGGCCCTCTTCCGACAGAACGATGCCATTCAATTGACCTGTAAAATAACAACCGCCGTCTATTCCAATATATTTTTGATCTTTACTAATCCAAATATCATTGCAACCATGAATATGTTGTAATGGTGTATGACCAAAAACATTGATATACGGTGTTTTATTTTCATTTTTATAATGCTGGCGAATCCATAAGAAATTTTCATCCTCCGTTTCACCAACTGTCGCAAAACTCGAATCAAATCCTGCATGCGTCAACAACAGATTCCCTGCGATTTCATATAATTTGCCGTTATTTAAAAAATCCAATTCCGCCGTAAACTTCTCTTTAACGACCTGCGCTTGTTCAATCGGGTCAAGTTCATTTACTTCAACCGGTAAATACTTTAAAAATGAAGCCATTGTTTCCCGACCACCGTATTTGTAATAAAAGGCGTGTTTTTGCCCAGGATTTTCGAGAAAATCCAACAGCATCATTTCATGATTCCCTTTACAAAATATAACCTGTTCCCCATATTGCAACTTTAAGTCCATTACTTTTTGCACGACCTCATAAGACCGTGGACCCCGGTCAATCAAATCTCCGAGGATTACAAGGCAATCCTCTTGATTCCAATATGTTAGTAACTTTTCAAATGCTTTATACTGGCCGTGGATATCACTAATAATAAAGTAATTTTTCATATTGCACCTGCTTTTCTATAACCTATTTTACGCTACCTACCGCCATATACGGTTTACAACTGTTTGTTCATTGCTAAACTCTATTTCAAAGACATCCGGATTCGACAGCTGTTTCCATTCGTCAAATCCAAAATGCGGTTGAAAATGATTGAGTAGTAATGACATTATATTGCCGTGTGTAACGATTACCACTGACATATGAGTATTTTGTTTTAATTCTTCTACCACTTCAGTAATACGATGTGTCGCTTCATTACTTGATTCCCCGCCAGTAAATTTTAAATCCTTATCCACATACGTTTCTTTCAATTTTTCCAGCCAATCCGGAAGTTCTCCGCTACTTAATAACCGCTCACTTAATCGATGATCAATTTTGAAGGAAATATTGTTTTTTCGGACAAATGGTTCTATTGTATGTAATGCTCTTGTAAATGGACTTGAAATGGCTGTTTCTATATTTAAGTAAGTTAAAAAATTTGCTAAACGCTCACTCGCTTCCTTCCCAGCCATGGTTAAACATGCGTCTGGTGCTTGGCCCTCTGCTTCACAATGACGAATTACATATAGTTTCATGACTTAAATCTCCTTGCACTTCATTATAAGCCTAACTACCAATAATTTATCTATAGCCTCTTACTCTTTTACAGTATAAACTAATATGTACAAATATTAGAAGATATGAGGTAACAATAAATGGAAGATTGGATAAAAAATTTACCAGGTCCTGCAATTAAGCAAATTTTGGAGACAGCCTTTCCATGGTTTGTTGTCGTAGACAGAAATGCCAAAATTATTTACCTTAACGAAGGTTATTGTAATTTTCTCGAAGTAAAACGTGAAGAAGCGATCGGAAAACATGTAGCAGATGTCATTGAAAATAGTGAGATGCATCTTGTAATAGAAAAAGGGACACCTGATATTGCAGCCCCTCAATATATTAAAGGTACCTATATGCTTGCCAATCGTGTTCCGATTGTAATTGATGGGGAAATTATTGGAGCTTTCGGGAGTGTAACCTTCCGGGATTTAAATGACTGGAAAAAACTAAGTTCTCATGTTCGAAAGACTTTAGACCAAATTGAAACAAATATGAAACAATACCGGGAATCATTTTATAGCTTATCAGACATTAAAGGAACCTCCAACTCTATGCGGAAAATTAAAGAGACGATCATCATGATTGCTCCGACAAAACTGCCTGTTTTAATCGAAGGTGAAACAGGTACAGGTAAAGAAATGTTTGCCCAGAGTATTCATAGATTATCGGATCAGGTTGATTATCCTTTCGTGAAGATTAATTGTTCCACTATACCAAAAGAGTTGCTGGAAGGAGAATTGTTTGGAAAGTGGGATTCGGCCGAACAGCGAATTAAAACAGGAGGAATTCAGCGAGCACAGGGCGGAACTCTTTTTATTGAAGAGATAAGCGAACTCCCAACAACATTACAGGCAAAACTTTTAAAAGTCATTCAGGATGAAAAAGTCCAACCAGCCGGCACTGATGAAGTAATTCCCGTTGATGTTCGCATAATAGTAGGCTCAAATATGTCACTTGCTGGGCTTGTAAGAGAAAAGCAATTTCGTGAAGATTTATTTTACCTTATTCAGGCCATTACATTGCAAATTCCCCCACTTCGCGATCGTATTGAGGATCTTCCGGAATTAATACAAACTTTCATGCACAAATTCAGTTCCGAAGTGAGTCGCCAAGATTTTAAACTTAGCCGAAAAACTTGGTTGTTGCTTCAACAATATAATTGGCCAGGGAATGTTCGAGAACTCCAAAATGTGCTACAAGCAATTATTCAATTATCAAATGGAGAGCAAATTACTGAAGATGCATTACCTATTTATATTCGACGTCAAAAACCGGATTATACTCGAATTAATGGAACTTTGGAAGAAATTCTTTTTCAAGTGGAAGAGCAGATTTTACAAGAATATCTTGAAAATGAGAAGGACAAAATTCGGATAGCCGAGAAGTTGGGCATAAGCCGATCAACACTTTATGAAAAAATAAAAAAACACAACTTATGACCTAAATTCCGATATTTTGGATTAAATTCCGAAATATCGGATTTTTTAATTTCACATTAATCTAATCTTTTTAATTTCCTCCGGTAATTGAGTCCGATTTTTCGGAATAAAACTGCCTCAAATCCCGTCACAGTTCTGTCACACAATCTTGTATCCGTTAAAATATTCTGCTTTAATACTATTGAATATGCTTTTAGGGCAATATTTTCTCAAAAAATATTTTTCTATTGGAGGTAAAAATATGAAACGCATTTTCTCTTCTGCAGAAGAAGCAGTAAGTCAAATTCAAGATGGTGCAATTCTCATGGTTGGTGGCTTCGGATTGGTTGGTATCCCTGAGCAGTTCATCCTTGCACTTGAAGAAAAAGGAGTAAGCGATTTAACGGTAATTTCGAATAATTGCGGTATAGATGATTGGGGATTAGGACTTTTATTGCGGAAGAAGCAAATTAAAAAAATCATTGCGTCTTATGTAGGTGAAAACAAAGAGTTTGAACGTCAAGTCCTTTCCGGTGAAATCGAAGTGGAGCTAACTCCCCAAGGTACGCTTGCTGAACGAATCCGTGCAGGAGGTGCTGGTATTCCAGCCTTTTATACACCAGCTGGAGTAGGGACAATCACCTCGGAAGGAAAAGAAATTCGTAATTTCAATGGAAAGGATTATGTTTTAGAGACAGCGCTAAATGCTGATTTTTCTATAATTCGCGCTGCTAAAGCTGACCATTTAGGCAATCTGATTTATAACAAAACCGCTCAAAATTTCAATCCTATAATGGCTGCAGCTGGAAAAGTTACGATCGCAGAAGTTGAGGAAATTGTGGCAACGGGTGAATTGGATCCCAATATGATTCAAACGCCGAGTATCTATGTCAAGGGTGTGCTTCAGGCAAAACAAGAAAAGAAAATAGAAAGATTAACAGTACGTTAATTAAGAAAGGAGTATTCTAAATGACTTTATCTAATAGGGAACGAATAGCCATTCGGGCTGAAAAAGAAATTGAGCACGGTAACTACGTCAATTTAGGAATTGGGATGCCTACATTAGTCGCAAATTATATTTCTCCAGAAAAAACCGTCATCTTGCAATCTGAAAATGGTTTGCTTGGAATCGGACCTTATCCTACAAAAGAGGAGGTTGATCCAGATTTAATCAATGCCGGAAAAGAGACAATTACAACAATACCTGGCTCCTCTTTTTTCACAAGTGCAGAATCATTCGCAATGATCCGCGGCGGACATATTGATGTTGCCATTTTGGGTGGAATGGAAGTCTCCGAAAAAGGCGATTTAGCCAACTGGATGATCCCCGGAAAGATGATTAAAGGTATGGGTGGTGCGATGGATTTAGTCCATGGTGCGAAAAAAATAATTGTCATAATGGATCATGTCTCGAAAGACGGTTCTCCAAAAATTAAAAAAGAATGTTCTTTACCTTTAACTGGCAGAGGCGTAGTCCATAAAATTATTACGGAAAGAGCCCTAATTGAAGTAACATCACGCGGTTTAGAACTTAAAGAAGTATTTGAAGGATATTCTGTTGAGGATGTAATCCAAACGACTGAAGCAAATTTAATTATTGAGAATGTAAAAGAGAGCGTTTCTATTTAACTGTTTTCCTGCCAGATAAATGATGTAATACACCATAAATAAGAGTTTCTTTCATATGGCTATTGTCCAAAGGATAGAACTCTTACTACTATTGTACGAGGGGGATTTATATGGATTTGTTGGTTATTCTATTGGCGCTAGGATTATTAATGTTTGCTGCCTACCGCGGTTATTCAGTCATATTATTTGCACCAATCTGTGCGCTTTTAGCGGTTGTATTAATTGCACCAAGCAATGTTTTACCATTTTTCTCAGGTATATTCATGGAAAAGATGGTCGGATTTATTAAATCATATTTTGCTGTTTTCCTATTGGGAGCTATTTTCGGAAAAGTTGTAGAAATGTCAGGGATTGCCGAGTCAATTGCCAAAACAATTGTCGGCTGGCTTGGTGCGAAACGGGCAATGCTCACGATAGTATTGCTTGGCGCCATCTTAACATACAGTGGAGTGAGTTTATTTGTAGCTGTATTTGCGATTTATCCATTTGCTGCACAAATGTTTAGACAGGCAAATATTCCTAAACGTTTAATTCCGGGTACGATTGCTCTTGGTGCATTTACCTTTACAATGGATGCACTTCCCGGGACACCGCAAATACAAAACGTTATACCAATTGCCTTCTTTAAAACGGATATCTATGCTGCACCGGTTCTAGGTATCATAGGGGCAATTATTGTTTTATCGGCTGGGTTACTATACTTGGAATCTAGAAGGAAAAAAGCCGAATTAGCTGGAGAAGGTTATTTTGGATTTGATTCGGAAACGGCAGTTACGATTCAAAGTGCAGAAGTGAAGGATGAGCCTGCTCTTCCCGATTTAACAGCCAAACAATCGCTGTCAAGACAAATCCTAGCTTTTGTCCCGCTTATTTTGGTTGGGGTTACCAATAAAATATTTGTTACAAGTATACCGAAATGGTATCCAAATGGCTTTGACTTTGAAGCAATTGGCTTGAGTGCCTATAAAGTAGATGTAGCAACATCTGCTCCTATTTGGGCAATTATTATGGCGTTGATTGTGGGGATAGTATCATCGATTGCCTATGATTTTAAAAGGGTATTTAATGGATTTAAAGAAGGTGTTAATACAGCCATTGGAGGATCGCTGCTGGCTACTATGAATACCGGCGCTGAATATGGATTTGGCGGAGTCATCGCGGCTCTTCCAGGATTTGCAAAAATCAGTGACGGAATATCTACAACATTTACAAATCCACTTGTCAATGGTGCGGTTACAACCACTACTCTTGCAGGTATGACTGGTTCCGCATCAGGTGGTATGGGGATTGCGTTGGGAGCAATGGCTGATAAGTATAATCAAGCGATTATGGCTGCGAATATTCCACCAGAGGTAATGCACCGTGTAGTGGCAATGGCTTCAGGAGGCATGGATACCCTTCCGCATAACGGAGCGGTTATTACCCTGCTGGCGGTAACAGGACTCACACATAAACAGTCTTATCGTGATATTTTTGCAATTACAATCATTAAAACCCTAGCCGTATTTGTAATCATCGCACTTTATACATTCTTTGGGTTAGTATGATAGATCGGTAGTTACTAGATGGGCTGTTCAATACACCGAGAGTTTTAAGTAGTGTTTTGGAAATCAAATTTAAACGGAGCCAGATCATTTGGCTCCTTATCAAGGAGGCGTTTTTGGTGGTACTAAATAAAGTGGTATTCATTACAGGTGCGGCACAAGGTATAGGATTTGAGATTGCGAAAGAGTTTTATACAAAAGGTGCTACTGTTGTGCTATCAGATATAAATGAAGAAAAAGTGAAAGAGTCAGCAAGCACCCTTGGAGAACGGGCAATCGGACTTAAATGTGATGTAACAAAAGAAGAAGAAATTATATCAGCAATTGATGAAACGGTACAGAAATTTGATCGAATCGATATACTTATAAACAATGCTGGTATGCAGCATGTTGCAATGATTGAAGATTTTCCGACAGAGCGTTTCGAATTGTTAATAAAAATAATGTTAACTGCTCCATTTGTATTAACTAAGCATGTGTTACCGCATATGAGAAAACAAAAATTTGGCCGTATTATTAATATGGCTTCAATTAACGGGCTTGTTGGATTTGCAGGGAAAGCAGCCTATAATTCAGCCAAACATGGTGTTATTGGTCTAACAAAAGTTGCGGCACTTGAAACTGCATCAGATGGCATAACGGTTAACGCTATTTGTCCAGGCTATGTAGATACACCACTTGTTCGAAATCAATTGCAAGACTTAGCAGCAACACGTAATATACCTCTCGAAAACGTATTGGAAGAAGTGATTTATCCACTCGTTCCTCAAAAAAGATTACTTGATGTAAAAGAAATCTCTGATTTGGCTCTATTTATCTCAAGCGAGGGAGCAAAAGGAATGACTGGTCAGGCGATCGTTTTAGATGGCGGGTACACAGTCCAATAATTAATCCAGTAATGTTCATCTTTGTTTCTAGAGGTTTTTAACATAGCTTGTGCCTCGAAATCCAAGCTGTCTCGGCTTTGTGGGGTCCTTAACTCTCACGCAAAGACCTTTATTAATTAAACGGATGCCAAATTTACTGAAGTAATGCAGGTGTGTAGAAATTTTTTCACCTTTCAACACACCTGTTTTTGTTTGTCATCTGTAAACAGGCGATACCGGAAAACTGCTTGTGGGATATGTGAAATTACCTTTGTAAACAGTCAAGGGAAAAATATGGACTTGATATTTGCTCACTTCCCTCCTTACCAGCTATTGTTAATTTGGCTTATTTATTTTGTCCTATATTTAAAAGTGTCGGATAATATACATTTCATTACTGTAAAAGCTCCTTAATAATTAGTTCTAATTTTTTATAATCTTAAGCAGTTGTTTCATTGCTTTCTTTGCTTCCGGAATCGGAAATACCGGGAAAACATGGTTCATTTTTGGGTATTCATAGTAATGGATTGCTACACCCTGTTCTTTTGCTTTATCGAGAAGCATACTTGCATCGACTAGCAGCAGTTCACCTGTCCCGATAAAAGCGGTAATTTGTCCGATGTCTTTCAGTTCTCCATGCACAGGACTTATTTTGTAGTCGGTTAACTCCAATCCGTCCGCCCATAACCTGCCAAGTTCCTGTGCGCCTATCACTCCTAGCATCGGGTCAAGTTTTTCAAGTTCTCTGTAGCGCGGATCTTCACCCCGTACATCGAGCCATGCGGAATGTAGAACAATATGCTGCGGCTGTTTTTTGGAACATCTTTTAACATCCTGCGCCAGCGCCAATGACAAGCCTCCACCAGCAGAATCCCCCATAAAAAAAAAGGAGCATCATATTTTAAAACGAGATAATCATATAAATCGTGAATGGCATTAAAGCATTCTTTATGTGTATGTTTTGGTAGCTTCGGATAAATCGGCACAATAATCGTGAAATTTGACTCCTGTGCAAGCTTCACTAAATAACGCCAATGAAAAATCAGTGGATCATTAATATACGCACCGCCGTGGAAATAGTAGATGACCTTTTCCGGTGTTTGCTGTTCATTGATTGTATAATAGTGCATGCTATTCAGTTCGTCTTTTTGTATTTGGTGCTGCTCTCTAAATTTAGCATCCAGTTCATATGGTTTCTCGTTATGTTTCATTGCAATATAATCATCTAGCAGTCGTAAATCCATAAATTTCTTCTTTGTTCCGCGAAGTATTAAAAACTTCTCAAACAATACACTTTGCACGCTTCGCATACAATGCCTCCCTTTTTTCACATCCAACTTGTTCGATTTCCCATTGTTATCAATTCGACTAAAATAAATTGATCCCCTTTTAAATGGAAAAACGTTTCCACTTATTCATATGTACGCTTAGTAACTATTAGAAAACCTCAAGATAATTTCTACTTACTACTATTTTGATAAAACAAAAATGCAATAATTCTGAAACTTTTTTCCAACCTATTTTCTATGTATTACAGGAAAAAAACGAAAGTGGATAAAAGGATTTAAATTTGCCTATCATGCCCTTTCATACCGCCGTAAATTTTTACGTACGATTTATTCCATACCGATATGAATTCTTCCGTTAGCAATCATTTATTATTTTGAAGGGTTTTCCGCTAACTTTATATTTGTTACGCTATTGCTCGTGATCGTATTTGTTTTTCAAACGTCATATAATTACATAAAATGGGAAAAGGAAGATTAAAAAGCCTGAGTTCATTCGAAACCAGGCTTTTTTCATTATTTCACTCCGCTCGAACCAAAGCCCTTATCACCGCGCTCCGTATCCGACAGTTCGTTTGTTTCTTCAATGAACACTTGCGGGACATATTGGACGACTAGCTGAGCGATACGCATTTGCTTTTCAATCGTAAACGGTTCTTTCCCGTGATTGATTAAAATCACACCGATTTCACCGCGGTAGCCTGCATCAATCGTACCTGGACTATTTAACACCGTAATCCCGTGTTTCAATGCCAATCCACTTCGGGGACGTACTTGCGCTTCGGTTCCTTCCTGCAGTTCAATCTGAATGCCAGTTTTAATTAATCCGTATTCACCAGGCAGTAAAACTTTCTCTTCAACCGCACTTAAATCCATCCCTGCATCCCCTTCTCGCGCTTGTTTCGGCAATACAGCATCCGGGTGGGCTTTCTTAATTTTCAATTGAATTGACATATTCAACCAACTTTCTCATTTATAAAATCTATTTACATGCAGTTATAACAAAACCATATTTTTTCTTTATTTTCAATAGGGAGTTTTCTAGAATTCTTATTGGATTTATGTTATCTTTCTTTAGGCTCTTTACTTTTATGTTGTTAAAGCTTATACTCAATTCAACTATATATTGTGTTTTTTTATCACGGTACTACTAAATGTAGTTTAAAAGGGAAGTTTGGTGTGAATCCAACGCTGTCCCCGTAACTGTAAATGCTGACTGAAGACGAATAGACCACTGTGCAATGCATGGGAAGGTATGTCTGACGGATGAGGCAAAGCCAGGAGACCTGCCGCGTTAAAACTACGTACATTTCTTCGGGGAATAGGAAATGGAGGCGCTCTTTAACTCGTTTCCATTTCAAGCTATCCTGTTTTCCGGGATAGCTTTTTTATTTGTCACAAATCTCGCCCGCATACATGTACGACACGATTACTAGTAATATTTATATAGCGAGGGATTCTATTATGAAACTTTATACGAAAACAATTTGCCCAAAATGCCTATGGGTAAAATCAGAACTTGATGCGGCCAACTTGGAAGTAGAGGTCATTAATATTGACCAGGACGAAACAGCTAAACAAAAAGTAATCGATGCAGGTTTTCTATCTGTGCCGTTATTTGAAATAAACGGTGAGTTTATTGCAGAGCCGACATCTATTATCGATCGCATTTCTGAAATGACTGCATGATCATTTATGCTTCACGAACTGGTAATGTACGATACATCGTGCAAAAACTCGGCTTACCCGCAAAGGAACTGGCCGAAGTGATGAAAATCGATGAACCGTATCTTTTATTTACGTATACGGATGGATTAGGCTCTGTCCCCCCTATCGTCGACCAGTTCATGACTGCGCACTTTGATTTATGCAAAGGAATCATCGTAAGCGGAAACCGGAATTTCGGTCATGGTTTTTTCGGCCGTGCTGGTGACCTTTTAGCTGCACAATACGGAATTCCGTTAATTGAAAAAGTGGAAATGCGAGGAACTCCGGCTAATTACGAGTCGATTACAGATTACTACTACTCCATTTGGAAAGAGGCATCGATATGAAACAGTATTTAAAATTAAATAACGATATTTTAAACCGTTACCGTGCAACCGGTGAACTGGATTTGGCGAAAGACAAAGAAGCAACACGCCGCTATTTTCTGGAAGACGTCAATGTCCGTTTACGCTACTTTATTGATATAGAGGAAAAAGTGCGCTATTTAGTTGATGAAGGCTATTACGAAAAAGAGTTTTTTAATTTGTACACAATGGACTTTATTAAACGTATGTACAAAAAAGCCTATTCCTACAAGTTCCGGTTCCCTTCATTCATGAGTGCTTCGAAGTTTTACGAAAGCTATGCGATGAAAAGCCGAGATGGAAAAGAGATTCTTGAAAAGTACGAGGATCGAATTGTCATCATCGCCCTTTATTTAGCACAAGGTGATGAAACGTTGGCGGAAAAGGCCATTGAAGCGGTCATGACTGCCTACCAGCCGGCAACACCTACTGCTTTAAACAGCGGGAAAAAAGCGCGTGGTGAGCTTGTCTCATGCTTTAAATTGACGATGGACGATACGATGAATTCGATCGCGGAAAACATCGGTTATTGTCTGGAACTTTCCCGTTTAGGCGGCGGTGTCGGGGTAAACTTGACCGATCTTCGTCCTTTAGGTGATCCGATTAAAGGGATATTAAACCGTGCGAGCGGGGTTATGCCCGTTGCGAAACTGCTGGAAAATTCATTCTCGTATTCGAATCAGCTTGGTCAACGAAATGGTTCAGGAGTCGTCTACCTGAATGTTTTCCACGGTGATATTGAGGCGTTCATCTCTTCCAAGAAACCAAATGCCGACGACAAAATCCGTTTAGCTACACTATCTACAGGGATTATTCTTCCAGATATTTTCTTTGAATTAATGCGCCGAGATAAAGATATCGTCCTGTTCAGTTCTTATGATATTTATAAAGAATACGGGAAACGCATGTCAGAAATTTCGATTACAGAAATGTACTACGAGTTATTGGATAATCCGAACATCCGTAAACTGAAACGATTAAATGCCCGTAAATTGTATACGGAAATTAAAAAAGCGCAGTTTGAATCAGGCTACCCGTTTGAAATATTCGATGATAATGTTAATAACGAGCATCCATTAAAAGAAATCGGGCGTGTGAAGATGTCGAATCTATGCACTGAAATTCTCCAATACCAGCAAACAAGTGTTGTTACCGACCAAAACGAGCCTAATGTATATGGCCTTGATGTTTCTTGCAATTTAGGATCGATTGACATTCACGAAGCGACGAAAGTTCAGGATTTCGGACAGCTTGTCGATACAGCAATACGTCTATTGACGAATGTTTCTACGATGACCGATATCGTCAACGTCCCTTCTGTGTCCAAAGCCAACAAAGTGATGCACTCTGTCGGTTTGGGCGTTATGAACTTGCATGGTCACCTTGTACAAAGTGGAATACGTTATGGTTCCAAAGATTCGATTGAATTTATTGATGCATTTATGGAAGCACTGAACTATTACTCATTAAAAGCATCAATGGAAATTGCTAAGCAAAAGAACGAAACGTTTTATCGGTTTGAGGAAAGTGATTATGCGAGTGGTGTTTACTTTGAAGCTTATATAAATAAAGAAGAAAAAGAACTTACACCTGAAGTGATTAAAGCACTTGGGGGTACACCGATTATTACTCGAAATATGTGGCAGCAGTTGAAGGCTGACGTATTGGAGCATGGACTATTCCACTCATATAGACTTGCAATCGCTCCTACTGGCAGTATTTCCTACATCCGCAGCTGTACCGCTTCCATCGCCCCTGTAACAGAACGCGTGGAAGTTCGTGACTATGCGGACAGCCGTACAATTTATCCGATGCCGTTTTTAACAAATGATAACCAGGAACTTTATACCGAAGCCTATGAAGTAAACCCGTATGAGCTGATCGACCTTTACGCAGCCGCGCAAAAGCATGTCGACCAGGGGATTTCCATGACACTATACGTAACCGATCAGTGGAACACAGAACAATTGGCAAAAGCTTATATATATGCGTGGACGAAAGGCATTAAAACCGTTTATTACGTACGCCAACGATTACTAACAATTGAGGAGTGTGTCGCATGTCAGATTTAACGTATAAAGCGGTCAACTGGAATACCCCGACGAGTGAGCTGGCTCGTATTTTTTGGGACCAGCAATGGAAACAAATATGGTTCCCCGAAGAAATTGCAGTCAGTAAAGACATCAAACAATGGAAGGAATTCGAACATCAGGACACATACAAAAAAGTGTTCGGCGGCCTGACATTGCTTGATACGGTACAAACGAACATCGGCATGAATGAAATTGCCAAGTATACACCCGATTTCCAGGAGAAAGCGGTGTTAACCGTATTCGGATCGTTTGAAGCAATCCATGCAAAGTCTTATTCATATATTTTTACAACACTATGTACAAACACTGAAATCGACGAAGTTTTCGAATGGGTCCAAAAAAATGAGTTTCTACAATATAAAGCAAACCGCATTGGCGAAGTATACACCGCTATAAAAGAAGATGACCCGGAAAGCTTATGGAAAGCAATGTTCGCTTCAGTTATGCTGGAAAGCTTTTTATTCTATTCCGGCTTCTTCTACCCGCTTTATTTAGGAGGACAAGGTGTTTTAAGAAATAGTGCGGAAGTGATTAGTTTAATTTTGCGTTAAATCGTGGCGCAAGTAAAACTCTTTGAATTCAGGGAACATCCTAACGTTAAGTCGAGGACAATCCTGAGCCAAGATTGATAGTTAAAAGGTAAAAATATATCAATAAGGTGCAACGATCATCGAAAGCACATGGTTTTACATGGAAGCGAGTAGAGTAGGGTACAAGTCAATAATGGTATCCGAAGCGGAGAGATATAGCAAAAGCTATATATGATATGATCTGATCTTATAAGAAATTATAAGCTGCATATAGCAGAAGTAAGAATGACGAACTTACTTGAAACAAAATGGACGAATCAATCCACGGAGTAGCAGTCGGCTTTTTCGCCCAGAACATTTTCAAAACGTTCCCAGCAGAAAAACAGCAGGAGCTAACTTTGTGGGGCTATGAATATTTACTCGATTTATATCAAAATGAAATGAAGTATACCGATGATTTATACGCAGAAACGGGACTTTCCCCTGAAGTGAAAAAATATGTGCGCTATAATGCAAATAAAGCGCTCATGAATTTGGGGCTCGATACGATGTTCCCTGACGAGGAAGTCAACCCGATTGTCATGAACGGAATTTCCAATACAGGATCCACTTATGATTTCTTCAGTCAAAAAGGAGCAACTTATGCGGTTGCTAAAGTGGCCCCGATTACTGATGATACATTTAAATTTTAAAATTTAAACGCTATGGTTTTGAAGTGACCCCTAAAAGTTAGACACGGTAATTTAACCTAGGCAGCTTGGGTGAACTGAGTTCGGTATTGCACCGGACTCAGTTTTAATTTTGCCTTGATTCGTTTCGTATTGTAATATTCTATGTATTTTTCTAGTTCTATTTTAAAATGCTCGATACTCTCGAATTCCTTTAAGTAAAGGAATTCAGATTTTAGTATCCCAAAGAAATTCTCCATCACTGCGTTATCATGACAATTTCCTTTGTTTCATATTGTTTGACCCATTTTAAAATGGCTTGATAATTCGTTCCCATTGACATGACAATTTGATAAGAACTTTCTTTACCATCTAAGTAACGTAACGCCGCTTGTAATTTTCTCCCGCAGTAAATTTTGCCATAGAAAAACTGCACCTCCAATTGTTAGATGTGGTGCTGCACCCCAAAAGTTAGAGTAAAAAACTAACTTTCGGGGTGTTTTCCTATGGCAAAATATAGCGATGAATTTAAGTTAAAGGTTGTGAAAGAGTATTTAACAGGAAAAATAGGTCTTAAACGATTAGCTAAAAAATATTCCATTCCATCTAATACAGCGATTAGAACATGGGTAGTTGCCTACAAAGCATATGGGGATAATGGTATTAAACGTAAAAGAAGTAAGGAAGTCTATTCTGTTCAATTTAAAGTAGATGTATTACACTTTATGAAACAAACAGGTGCTTCCTATCAAGAGACAGCGATTCAATTTAAGATGAACAATCCACGTATAATCGCTAAATGGAACCAAAAATTTCTGAAAGAAGGGATAGAGGGCCTGCAAGAAAAAGCAAAGGGGCGCCCATCAATCCATTTTGCTTATAAATGCGCCCTAAGCAATTTGTAATTCCATAATCTCTTTTAAAATCAGAAATCTAATTCAGACATTTCCGATATATTTATAAGTAGGATACGCTTCGCTAACTAATCTTCTCACTAGTATATTTTTATCTATACTTAATATTGTTGAAGCAAAATTAACACTCTGATATTCAATACCGTCAATAATTACCTTTCTTGCCTTTTTAGATAATGGATTTTCTCCAACTTCAATGAACTTATAATTCGAAAAGGACTCACTCTTAACTCTTTCTGATATAGTTCTATTCGAGATACCTAGCTGACGACTCGCTTCCATTATTGAAGTGTATTCAATCCCATCAACGCAAATTCGTTTACTCTTCCTCGAATTATGTGAAAACTCCCTTTTAGGAGTTTTCTTTATCTGAACCTCTGTATAATTAGGGTATGCCTTATCTTTTAGCCTTTTAGCAATAACTTTACGATTTATACGTAGCTGCCGTTCAGCTTCCATTATTGAATGATAAAACACATCATCTATAATTATACCTTTGCTTTTTCCATTGTTCTTCCTCATTGTATTACGAGTCGATTCTGAAATTCCTTTTCCCTTCATTCTCTTTCCATTTTCAACTAATTTCTTTTTTACTTCTCGCTGATGAGCCACTTTTATCTTATCATCTATACACTCACGTTCAGAAAAGTGTTTCTCCCACCAATTATTATATAACTTCCGATTACGTATTCGACTTGCTGTGCCAGAAGGCAGTGTATGGATTTCTTCAATTTCAGCATTAGTTTTGCCCTCTAACATTTCTTCTACTATCATTAAAAACTCTTCTTCTGTGACATTACCTAACAACTCAGCAACATCATTTGATTTGGTAGGGATGTAATTTTCCACTAGAGCCCATAAAGTTTTAAATCTATGTTTATGACGAATAAGTGAAACATATCTATCATGCAAATCATATAATTCTCCGATAAATTTATTGCTCTTTCCAATGACAAACAAATCTACTAATTCAAAAAATTGTTCATTAGTTAGTTTTGCCATTGGATTTTTCTCCCCTGTAATTCGTTGAGACATTTCTCTCTTTCGTTCTTCGGTAATAATTAAACCATGTCCACCTTCTCCACCTAAGGTTAGATTATAACCATTTTTATAAGAATCATATTTTTGAATAAAGCTGCGTTCTTCTACTGAGAGACCTTCCTTTGAAATATTCTCATATGTAGCGATGATATATGTCTGAATATCCCCATACTTATCGAATGCCTTTTGTAGATAACGATTATAATGCTCTCCTTTTAATAATAAATTAATATGATCTTTAATTCTTTTCTCTTTTTCAATTAAATGGTCTTTTCCAATATAATATTTCCCATTAATCACCAAAGCATATATTCCTTTTTTCATTTTCTTTCCCTCGCTTTTTTCTTTCTCTTGAAATTGGGAGATTACTTACATTGGTTTAACAACCTTTGACTTTGGAACCTAAGAAAGTTAAGATCTTTTCTCTATTTGCTTTTTTATCAGAACAATATGGACACCCCTTCGATACACTTTTATTTTTAATGGATTTTTCGTAAGAGTGATTTTCTGGACAAATCCACCATACCTTTAAATTACTGCCTTTAGAAACTTCAGTAGGAGAGATAATGGTTGCATTTTTAGAAAAATCCCATACAACAAGGAGTGCTGGAAATAACTTAGCAATAGATTTCTCCTCAGTAACTGTTCTCAAAAATCATTCACCAACCTTTATTCATATTTTTTATATCAAGAGATTCTCACCTAAATTGTAAATTAATATGATTGAAAATTCTATTAATTAATATGCGGGCCCCTATTACTGATGATACGTTTAAATTCTAAAAGAAACGCTATACCAAATTCTGGTATAGCGTTTCTTCCTATTTAATATGTTCATTTTAGCCATTCTTTAAATATCGGGTCATGTGTTGAAACTATCGGCTGGTAAGTCGCCCCTTCATGTAAATATTGAAAAGCTGCATTCACTGCTTGCATTGCGTCATGTGTTGCCCCGTGTATAAGCTTCAATTTCCCTTGCTCATAGCGGGCATCCCCTGCTACAAAATATCCGCGACAATTCGTTAACCCATTATCTCTTTGCGCTATACGTCCTTTGAATTCAATGGTATGTTTTTTTGAACCAATATGGCAAAAAACAGCCTCATATGCCTGATCATTAAAATCCGAGAATTCATAAATCGGAATGTTATTGTTGGCAAGCCCGTCCATTAAAATAGGCTGTAAATTCAGCTCTTGGCTGGTATATAATGTAACCGCATTTCCATAACCTATTAACTGAATTGCCCAATCTGCTGCCATCGGTGTATGTCCGATTACTGCAATTGGACCATCATATTGTTGGAAAGCTGGCGGGTCATACTGTATTTTTTCCGAGATGTGTTGTTCGATTCTTTTTACCTCACTAAATCCATTGCCGGTTGCCGCAATGATAGTTTTAGCTAGTATAGTTTGCTTTGTTGTCGTTACATAAAACAACTCGACAATATTTTCAATTTCCTCAACAATTTCTTTAAGTAACACATTAGCTTTACTTACTTTTAACTGTTCGATCAGCGCTTGTTTATATTCACGCGCTAAAACACCAAATTGACCAGGAATATCGTATATTTCATAGTTTAAATATAGATTAAGTCGCCCTCAAGGTTCATGATTACCTTCAATTAATATAGTGTTCATCTTTCTAGATGCACTATAAAATGCACTGAACATCCCGGCAGGACCACCACCCATTACACAAACATCGTAAATCATTGATTTCCCCCATTTTTACTTTACAAAAATATCTTTATGTAATTGTTCATTATTCCCTTCTATCGAAAAACAAGCAGCACCATTCAACATATAACTCCATAGCTTTTGGTAAGGCTGTTTATGGAGCGCAGAAATCAAACAGGCAATGGCAACACCATGAGAAACGACAGTGATTCTCTCATACGGTAACTGTAAAATATACTCGTGAAATGCGATCATTCGGTTCGTTACGACTTCAAAGGATTCCTGTGTCGTATTCATAAATAGATGCGGTGTATTCAAATAGCAACAATACTGTTCATCCAGTTGAAGGTCCTTAATGTAGCTGCCTTGCCAATGCCCTAAGTTGATTTCACGCAATCTATCGTCTTTATGAATGGTATGGTCAGGAAACATGAGGCGGGCTGTTTGCACTGCACGCTTCAGGTCACTGGAGAATACGATTTCGGGATTCCAGTTAACGGACATTGCCTGTTCAATTCCTTTTGACGTTAATTCCGAATCAAGCCATCCTTGCAGCCGCCCTTCTTTATTCCAGACAGTTTCTCCATGACGGTAGTAGTTAATGATTTTTAACATATTTCGTTATTTCATCCTTGCAAATTGCCCAGATTTCTTCACTTTTGACAGCGATTCGAAACCAGGCGCCGTCCAGACCGGCATAGTTTTTTGTATGGCGTAATACGATACCTTGCTCTAATAAATATGTAAAAAAATCATCGGGAGTATATTGTTTTGGTAATTGGAACAGCAAAAAATTTGCTGCACTGTTTGATACTTTACAACCGATTGATTTTAAGTCCACCATCATCTGAGTCCGTAATTTACTGCTCTTATCACGAGATTTCATTACAAAATGCTTGTCCTGTAGACAGAGACTGCCGATTTCATTTGCGATCGCACTCACATTCCAATGCGGCAAGTAATGACGGAGTTTTTCTGCCTGATGCCCGATAACATAACCGAGACGAACACCTGCCAGTGCATACATTTTTGTCATGGATCGTACTACAAATAAATTGGAATGGGTGTTTACCAATGAAACAACGCTCTCCGATTCATCGGTCCAATCCATAAACGCTTCATCGACAACAAAATTACAGTGAGAGTATTTTTTAATTAACTGTTCAATCCAATGTTTTTTCAATAATACGCCTGTAGGATTATTCGGATTACAAATATAGCAGGCATGGACATCTTTCAGCTGTTTCTCCAATATTTCTTCATTAAATCGATAAGTTTCAATATCTTCAGCTAAGATCGAATGAATGATACAATTCTGCTGTTTTAATGTTCGGGCATACTCCGAAAAGGAAGGCTGTAACAGAGCTACTTCATATCCTTTAAAAAGCTGCGCCAAAGCCATTAACCCTTCTGCTGCACCGTTCGTAACGACAACGTGTTGTGCTGCCACTTCGTGTACATCGGCAGCTTGCGAGCGAAACGGTTCCGCTTGTTCATGCGGATACCCCACTATTTTATCCATCAAATTCACCCACTGTTGCTCTACTAGCTTCGGATACCCGAGATGATTGACATTTTCGCTAACATCGATGACTTTGTCCGGCATATGTAAGTTCATCGCTTTATATAACGAGGCTGCATTAGCTCCATGTGCGGGCAATTCCATACAACATTCCTCCTGTTATCACAACACACCATGTACAAACATACATGTGCTGTATCGATTTTTTTATATGTATTTTCTGCATAGTATTTTCCGGTTCACCCATATAAGCACGAAATGATTCCACCCCACCATAACGATTAAACCCGCCTAAACGGATTCCTAACTGAACGGCTGTAGCAGCCTCCAAATACCCGCTATTCGGGCTCGGATGTTTTTTAGCATCTTTTAGCCAGTTTTTATAGCGGTGTTTAAATAGTTGTACCGTATCACTTTTTGTAAATATTATAAGGAACCACCCGGTAATTCTGCTAGGCACATAATTCGCAACATCATCCAATTTTGCTGCAGCATATCCGAAATCTGTATAGCGTTCATTTTTATAGCCGATCATCGAGTCAAGTGTATTAATCGCTTTATAGCACCATGCACCGGTTGCCCCGAAACATAACGCATACATAAGCGGAGCCGTCACGCCGTCACTCGTATTTTCCGAGACTGTTTCAATGACACCTCTTACAATTTCAGGTTCATCCAAATGATTCGTATCACGGCCTACGATCCAGCTTAAATATTTCCTGGCTTCGGGTAAATCGTTCGCTTCCAAGGAATCGTAAACGAGCATCGCCGCGTCTTTTAATGATTTCTGGGCTAGGGCTAAACTAATCAAAAAGATTTCGACTACAAACCAAAGAAGTAGATGTACTTTCACTGCAAGAAAGACAATAAAAAAAACCGAGCCCGTTGTAATACTTACCGTGAGAAAAACTGTTAGAAAGCCATTGAACCGTCTTCTACTGTCAATGCCGTTATTCCATTTCCTCTCAAAAAACGAAATCATGTTACCAATATAAATGACGGGATGTGTCCATTTTTTCGGATCCCCAACAATGCAATCGATGAGCACTGCGATTACACAAATAATAAGATACATCGTGCCCCTCGCTCCTTTATTTTCGTTTGATATGAAATGAAAATTCCAGAGCATATTCGATGCTCTGGATAAATTTTAACATTAATGATGATGGTGGTGGTGTTCATATCCATGTTCTTCTGCATATTTGCGGAAATTCTCCAAATCGATCATACCTGTTGAAGTACCGTCCAGGGCCTGTTCCATGCGCTCCAACAATACTTTCTTCAAATTCGGATGATAGCCAAAATAATTTGCAAGTAGAAAATCGACGTCTTCATACTGTTCTGTAAACTGCTCGACCATTTTAGCCATTCTTTCCATCAACACTCCTGTAAACAAAAAGTATGGAAGCATCACTATTTTTTTTGCTCCAAGTCTTATACAACGTTCAATCCCTTGTTCTACAGATGGAGTTGTCACACCCATAAACGCACTTTCTATAATAGGAACATCTAATTTTTCCCACAATAAACGGGTAATTTTATAGAAATCGCCGTTCGCATATGGATCACTCCCCCCACGTGCAATGAGTAAGATAGCTGTATCTTCATGTTTTTCATCAGAATTGAAACCAACTTCAGATAATCGAGACTTAAGAATTTCAAAAATTTCTTCGTGAATCCCAATTGTTTGACCATATGTAAATCGAACATCCGGAAAATGCTCCCTAGCATGTTCTATTTCGGCTGGAATATGCAATTTTGAATGTCCTGCATGCAGTAAAATAATCGGAATAACGTGAACTTCATCCGCACCCTTTTCAATACATAGCTGAATTCCATCTTCAATATTCGGGACAGCAAACTCTAAAAAACAAGTCTCAACCAGAAGTGCTGGATCAATGTACGTTTTCATCTGCTCAACAAACTGGCGTACTTCCTCATTTCCCGCCTCTAATCTGCTGCCATGTCCAACAAATAATACTGCTTTTTTCATTGGTCCTCGTCCTTTTTTATATTTATCAATCCCTTTAATTCGATTTTCATGACGAATTCTTTCCCCGTGTTCCACCGAATAAATAATGGATGATTCTTCAGCGGTATCCTGGACAATGGCACGCGAGGTTTCCTCGTTTTGAACGGAATACCATGTCCCTTTCGGATAATCAATGACAACACATTTATCTTTACATCGCCCATTACATCGAGTTCGTGATGTATGAATCATTTCATCTAAACGATTTTTACGAATTTCATCCCGGATTTGCTGTGTTACTTCTTCTGCACCGGCACCCATACAAGTAGCCCCGTTACAAATTAACAGATGACGCTGCATTTGACCTAAATTCCAAGTCGTCATAAAATCCTCCTTCTTGTAGTTGATCAAAGTAAGTTTTATTTTTGTGTATGAACGCGGCAAACTTATCGATTGATGACGCATTGTACTTCCCTAATATATTTTTCACAAGATCGATTACTTGGTCCTCCGGTACTTTTTTTAACAATAGATGCCCGGAACTGGCACGCCTTCCCATAGGAAACGCGCCTCCGTATACATCAACTTTGCCATTATGAAAAATGAGCGCCAAGTCATCCTGGACAGCGTTATAACATGCTTTAGTACATGCATTAAAGCCGATGCGTACCCTATTTTTTAATGGCATTTGTTCAACTTGTTCTAGTAAGTCCTTTGCAAGTGGTAAACCGTCTAACAAATCCCCATCACAAAAGTCACAACATTTAAATAAAGCACTTGGTGTTTGGGATGCCACATACAAACTCACTTCAGTTAATTTTTCCATTGCCTGCACAACATTTGAACGATGGACAGTAACGATAAAACTATGGCCGGCAGAATATTTTACAGCGCCAAGTTTTTCAAGATTCGCTAACACTATCAGCTGATCACTTGTTAAATGTTTGTTAATTAACCCTGGTCGTACAATTAATGCTATATAGTCATCCATTGCTTTTAATTTTGCATAAGTTTTGTTCGGCATCGGCAGCTGTAACGCCTTCTCGAAATTTTTCTTCGCATATTCTTGCATATATACACCACTCCCATTCATCAATTGCGCTTTTGTTGCGACTGATTGAATCCCTTTGATTTTGAAAAGTTAGAATGAATCAGGGTAAAGTCCTTTTACGATAATTTCAAGCGCTTCTGCCACTCGAACACCTTCTGATGCAGCCGATAATGGCAGGACAACAAAACGCTCATTTTGTACTGCCGGTGTCTGGCTCAAGGCCGGATCATGTTTCAGGAAATTAATTTTTTCCTCTGCTGTTGTAGATCCGTAATCGATAACAATAATGGCCTCCGGATTACGCTCAACGGCATCTTCTTTTGAAACCGTTGCCCAGTTTTTTTCGATATCCCCGAAAATATTATTTGCTCCCGCCATTTTAATTAAAGTGTTCATAAAGTTCTGTGTTGCTGTAAATACATCTTTATCCCCACTATCAAATACTAGAACATCAATTGGTTTGTCTACCGCAGGAACTTTTTCTTTAATCTTTTCAATATCTGCATTCATTTCTTCTATCAGCGTTTCACCGCGCTCTTCAACGCGGAAGATCTTTGCGATATTACGAATATCCGTGTAAATATCTTCTAACTCCGGAGCAACTTTTACAGAGGAAGACTGCAAGTAACTGCCGATTCCCAATTGCTCTAATTCTTCGCGTGACATTAAGTTTTTTTCATTAAATGCACTTGCCCAACCGCCGTAAATAAAGTCGGCTTCTGTCGAGATAACCTGTTCTTTCGAAGGATATTGTTCAGCCAGTACTGGAACTTGGTCATATGCTTCTTGTAATGGAGCATAAATCTGGTCATCTAAGTAAGCTGTACCTACCATCGAATCCTCCAATCCAAGTGCAAGCATCACTTCTGTTACATGCTGATTAATAGAAATCGCTTTCTTGGGCGCTTCATCATATGTAATGGATACCCCATCGTTTTCGATTGTTATTGCCTGTGACATCTCACCCGAATCTGCTGTTGCCTGTTTGATATTTTGCTCATCATCCGAACATGCCCCTAACATTAGTGCTGATGCCAGGGCAATTGGTGCCCAAAGATTATTTCGTAATTTCATTATTGTTCCCCTCTTGTATACATAGCTGTATTAGTATAAAAAAATAAATGCATTTTTTCTGTGAATGGATTTGTTGAAACTCCTGCACGTATGTTAAATACTTCTTTTAACATCTCTGTTGTTAAGACACTTTCAGGTGAACCCTGAATATGTAATGTTCCGTCTTTCATAACGATTAGCTCATCACAATAGGCTGCTGCTAAATTTAAATCATGTAACGCCGCAACAATCGTAATCGGTAAATCTTTGACTAAATCCATCAAATGGAGCTGGTGTTCAATATCCAAATGGTTTGTCGGTTCATCCAATATTAGAATACTTGCCTGCTGTGCCAAAGCACGTGCGAGCATTACCCGTTTTTTTTCGCCACCAGATAAATTGCTTAATGTACGATTGGCTAAATGGGTGACATTGGCTAATTTCATGCTTCTGTCCGCGATCGACATATCTTCTGAGTTATCAGAACTGAGCCAGCCTTTATAAGGAGTGCGCCCCATCATCACTAAATCTCTTACCGTAAAATCAAATAACACAGTGGACTCCTGACTAACGACAGCCATTTGTCTAGCCAGTTTTTTCGGGGAAATATCCCAGACTTCCTGTTCATGTAAAGTTACTTTTCCCGATGATTGTTTAAGATGACGGTATAAAATTTTAAGCATCGTTGATTTCCCGCTACCATTTGGACCAATAATCCCTATAAAATTTCCCTCTATGATTTTTAAAGAAATATTTTTCAAAATCTCCTTATCATCCACCGAATATTCAACATGCTTTAGCTGGATCATCTCATTCTCCTTCCCCAAATGCATAACGCTCGCGACGAAGCATCCAAATAAAGAACGGACTGCCGAATAATGCGGTAATAATTCCAATCGGCATTTCTTCCGGTGCAATGGCAATACGTGCACCTATATCAGCCCATATAATAATAATGGCTCCAAGCAGCGCACTTAGCGGTAAAACTACTTTATAATTGGACCCGACAATCATACGCACAATATGCGGGACAATGAGACCGACAAATCCGATACTCCCGCTTACTGCTACTACGACGCCCGTTAATAACGATACAATGATAATAATGAACAACCTGAATCGTTCAATATTAATCCCTAATGTCGATGCTGTTTCTTCACCTAGCAGCAGTGCGTTCAGTTGACGATAGCTTAGTAGTAATAATGTGAAAACGATACAAAAAGTAACATAAGGGATTCCGAGATTTGACCACTTTGCACCGCCTAAACTGCCAAGCATCCAAAACATGACGGCCTGAACACCGCCTTGTTCTTTGGAAATCATTAGCATAAAGTTGGTCATTGCTCCCAACACCATGGAAACCGCAATTCCAGAAAGCAACAATCGAATCATCGAAGTTTTCCCGTTCACCCGTGCAAGCATAAAGACAATCACTACGGCAAATATCGCACCCAAAAAAGCGGCAAGCGATAAAGCTAACACTCCGAAAAAGCTAAATGCACCGAATAAAATTACCGAAGTTGCCCCGACAGATGCACCGGAGGATACCCCAAGTATGTATGGATCTGCAATGGAATTCTTTACGAGAGCCTGTATTGCGGCACCCGATATTGCTAATGAAGCCCCAACTAAAAATGCCAATAATACGCGCGGTACCCGAATTTCCCAAATGATTACTTGCTGCGCATTTGTAGCATTTGTTTCATTTAAAATTCCGGTTTTATAAAGTAAAACCTCAATAATTAACTGGGGTGTAATTCCTACAGAACCTACCATGATTGCGCCAATAATCGATATTGCTAGCACAATAATTAAAATAGGCATCCATAGCCAAAATTTCTTTTTATTCATAAAAGTTTACCGGCTCCCAACTAATGATCGCTGCATAAAATTTATGACGGTAAACAATCTTGCCTTCCTCTTCTGTAACGAATCGGTCAAGTACCTCTTTTACTTCCTCAAAATCAAAAGGATCCGATAATATCTTTTTACTTTGTGCTTCATAGAGTGCATCATAATTGTCATAGTAATAAACGCGCTCTAATGGCAGCATCTCACAATCAGCGTAAATACCGAGCTGATACAGCATATTTAAAATTTCAATATAATCACGTCTAGGATATTTAATTTTATAAAGATATTCTTTCGCTAAAACATCATAATGAGGTTGAATCGGTCCTGTCGTTAAACCGATGATTGCTCTTTTCTTTGCACGATCATTCATTTTCAGCAATGCATGATTCATCTCATATATTCGGTAATAACAATTGACTCCGATTACAATATCATGCTGTTCAACATCTGCTTCTTCCCATTTCGCATGGACAAAGTTTACTGCATCGTCTTCTATGAAATACTGCTGCAAGTAATTTAAAACACTTTTTGAGCCATCAACCAATGTCAGTTTTCCGACATCTTCTCTTAAAGGAAATGTATAATTCCCCCAACCGGGTCCCATTTCCAGACAGCTTGCACCCTGTGGTATGTATTGACGAATCTTTTCATAGATAGGAACGGCATGTGCATCCGTCTGTTTATAGGATTTTTTTTGCATCGACTGTGCCCAAAAAGCTTCTTCCAACGCATCATTTTTCATCCGTTCAGGCATATTCCCATGCCAGTCCAGCATCCCTTCCTTCCAGAGCTGCTCAAAATCAATTGCCAGTGGCCCATGTAAAACAGCCATCAATTTCACCTCTTATCAACAGTAGTTTCCGAAATAAACGAATAAATCTTCTCCATATCCAAATGCTCACGTACATGGCGATCCAGCATTTCATAGGCTAGTTCGCGACGTTCAAAATCGGATAAGACCTCTCCTGAGATTGGTTCCATCCCTTTTTGTATACGGACTGTATTAAAATAATCACGTGTGAACAGACGATTTTGGAAAATCCCGTGTACATATGTGCCAAATACTTGATCCGTATACACACCATCTGTCCGGCCATCATAAAATTGGATGAAAGGTTTCAACGGTTTAGTCGCTACACTGCGCCCTAAATGAATTTCATAGCCTTCAATCTCATGACCTGTACAGCTCCTTCCAGAAACTTGAACCGTTTGCTTACTATTAATAAACGTTGTCTCAACCGGCAGCAGACCTAAAGTTAAATACGTTCCACCAGTGCTTTCCACCGCCTGCTCATCACGGATAGTTTCACCAAGCATCTGGTAACCTCCACAAATACCGATAATTCGGACATTTAGATTCGCTAATTGTAAAATACCTTGCATCAACCCGGTTTGCTGAAGCCATAAAAAATCTTCCACCGTGTTTTTAGTCCCTGGTAAAATTACGACATCCGGATTTTTTAAATCACTTAGGTTGGTAACAAAGCGCACGCCTACACCAGGTTCTTCAAACAATGGATCTATGTCAGTAAAATTTGATATATGCGGTAACCGGATGACGGCAACATCAATTGCAAATTCGTGTTGCTGTGGCTTCTTTAAGCGCAGACTGGATAGAGCCATTGAATCTTCTGCTTCAATTTGAACATCGAAATACGGAATAACGCCCAGTACAGGAATCCCTGTATACTCTTCCAGCCACTCGATTCCATTTGTCAGCAGTTCTTTCATGCCGCGAAATTTGTTAATAATGATTCCTTTGACACGGTCTTTCTCCGCATCATCCAATAACATCAGTGTTCCGACAAGTGAAGCAAAAACACCACCGCGCTCAATATCCGCCACTAAAATAACGGACGCATCTGTTTCATGGGCCATTCGCATATTGGCAATATCACGGCTTTTCAAGTTAATTTCAGCCGGACTTCCCGCACCTTCCAAAACAAGAACATCATAGTTCTCCGATAAACGCTCAAGTGATGTACGAACTTCAGGCATTACCGACTCTACAAAATTCTCCCGATAGCTTACCGCATCCATATTGGCGAAATGTTTGCCGTGCAAAATGACTTCCGATACCATTTCCCCTTTAGGCTTCAGTAAAATCGGGTTCATATCCGTTGTTGCATCAATTTTTGCCGCTTCCGCCTGAACCCCTTGTGCACGTCCGATCTCTCCGCCATCTTTTGTAATGTACGAATTGAGCGCCATATTCTGTGATTTAAAAGGAGCAACCTTATAGCCGTCATTGACTAAAATACGGCAAAGTGCAGTACATAGTACACTTTTCCCTACATCGGATGCGGTGCCCTGAATCATGATTGCCTGCACTAAAACTCCAGCCCCTTCATCGCTGTGACGTCCTGCTCGCTGTAATAATGTTTTGTCGCATCAACGGTTGATACAAGATCAGCCATTTCCATAAGCTCAGGATGTGCAGAACGACCGGTAACGATTAAATGCATTGTGGCCGGTCGATTACGAATTGCTTCAAGTACATCCTCTAAAGGCAAAACATCATCTATTGGAAATTTTGAAATCGCCAGTGCATTATTTAATTCATCCAAAACAAGTAAATCCGTCGTTTCATCCTGCAATTCCTTTTTTACAATTTGCCAAGCCTTTTTTAACGCTTCTCTATGTTCTTCCGGTGTTTTTGTCCACGTAAAACCAATGCCAAGCTGAACGGTTTCAACACCTAATTTACGAAGTGCAATTTGTTCTCCATATGTACGTTCCGGTGATTTAATAAACTGAAAATATTTCACAGTCATCCCACGGCCAATTGCACGTAAGGTTACACCTAATGAAGCGGTTGTTTTGCCTTTTCCATCACCTGTATATACGAGCAGCATTCCTTTTCTCGCCATAATATTGCCCCCTAAAGCCAAGTTGTTTTTTCTGAAAACGGTGTACGTTTTTTCTCAGTTGTAACCGGTTCCTCCGGATAGCCAATACATAACGTACCAACGAGATGTTCAAAATCCGTCGCCCCGATAAATTCATGCAAAGCTGTGTCATGTACAAGACCGACTCCACGTGTCCGCCACACCATACCTAAACCGAGATCTTCAGCCATTAGCCACATCGACATGATCGCGCTGCTAACAGCGAATTTATTGTCCAGTGTCGCCCCTTCATCTCCTTCCACTACGGCAGATGTTACGACAATGATGAGCGGTGTTTTTGTTACTGCCTGCATGGAGCTTTCCACTAAGTTTGGTTTTGTCGGGAAGCGCTGCTGTAAATAATCGAATGCTACTTGTTCAAAACGCTTTAAACTAGCCCCCTGCAAAATATAAAATTGCCAAGGCTCGCGCATGCGGTCATTCGGTGCATAAGTTGCCGCCTGCAATAATTGTTCAATTTTCTCCCGCTCTACTTCCTTTGGTAAAAATTGACGAACCGCTCGTCGATTTTTTAATGCTTCTAACATGTTGTCTCAATCCTTTCACTAAACCATGCAATTTCTTCTCGAATTCCTACGACATCCCCGACTAAAATCATCGAAGGGTTGACCATCTTTTGCTGCTGAATCTGTTCGGAAATCGTCTCTAATTGACCTGTAATCGTACGCTGATTGCTTGTTGTCCCCCATTCAATTACTGCAACCGGGGTTGTCGGTTTCTTTCCGTGTTTGATTAAGCTTTTCGTAATATGATCAATATTGCCAATACTCATATAAAACGCAATCGTATCGATTTGCGCGAGACTTGCCCAGCTTAAAAAATCCTGCCCCTTTTCTTCGCGTCCATGCCCTGTTACAATGGCAAAGCTTGTTGCATAATCGCGATGTGTAACGGGTATGCCTGCATATGCTGGTGCCGCTATTCCCGCTGTAATGCCCGGGACGATTTCGAATTCTATTTTTTCGTAACGAAGAATAGCCGCTTCTTCTGCGCCTCGTCCAAAGACGAATGGGTCTCCGCCTTTTAGACGGACAACCTGCTTGTTCTGCTGTGCTTTTTCAACGAGCACACGATGAATTTCATCTTGTATCAGGCCATGTTTTCCCGGTTCTTTGCCACAATAGATCAGTTCGCAATGAGGTGTTGCGTGTTTTAAAATTTCGGGGTTTACTAATCTGTCATATAAAATGACATCAGCTATCTGAATGCACTCTAAAGCACGAATTGTCAGTAATTTCGGATCACCCGGTCCAGCACCGACTATATAAACAAATCCACTCAATTGAATTCTCCTGATACAATCTGACGTAAAAACTGTGCACATTTTTCCTCATTCTTTTGCTGAATCCAAACGAGTATTTCAGGTTCCAATAATTGAGCAAGCGCTGCTTTTTTAGCAGCTCCTTCATAATTTCCAAGAATAAGGATACGAGCTTCCTTTAAAAATGCAACGTACTCTGCATAACTTTCATCGTATTGTTCCTCTAAGTCAGCCTTTATTTTTCTAGTAAGCGACGGACTTGCACCGGTTGTCGACACCGTTACGACAAAATCTCCACGACGTACAACAGCAGGGTTCATAAAATCCATACGTCCCAATGCATCCGCCCGATTTAATAACTGCCAATGCTGTGTCGCTTCTTCCACAGCATCATTTACCGCTTCGTCATTGGTTGCAGCAAAAATGAGGGCTGCACCGTCTAAATCAGCAGGTTCAAAAAGTTTTTGTATCCAGACTGCTCTGCCTTCATCTAAATATGTTTTTATCTTATCCGTTACTGTCGGACTGACAACGGTAATCTGGGCATTCGTAGGTAATAATGCTTCCACTTTTTGACAGGCTACATGGCCTCCACCAACGATCACCACTTTTTTAAAATCTATATTGACCATTAACGGTAAATAATTCATATTCTTACCTCCAAACAAGCTGCAAGCCAATTTTTCACGAGTTGTGGATTGGATGCGAAATGAAAATGTGTATATCCAGCGACTAGATTTCCTTGTGAATAACCTTCCTGTTTCGCTCCAAAGCGACCTTTTGTAAAATAAGCAGGTGTTTCATGATTTCCTTCGTATATGGAATAATGGAATTCATGACCTTTAGCAAGTTCCTGTTCACCAATTAAAAAGTTGCCCTCCACACCGGTAATTTCTCTGTAGCCTAACGCCGCCAGCTTATCTTGCATACGAACGATTCCCGGAATGACACCTAGCATTTTGTAGCCATTTCCTTCACGGTTGAAAATTTCTTCAGTTAAATACATGAAGCCGCCACATTCTGCAAGGGTTGGAATTCCCTTATCAATTGCTTGTTTTATCGAATTTTTTGCCAGTTCATTCTGTACAAGCTTCTCTGCAAATTCTTCTGGGAACCCTCCGCCAATATATAAACCTTGTGCTTGTTCAGGAACCGGTTCATTTTCAAGTGGTGAGAAGAAATGCAGTTTTGCACCGTTCGCTTTAAGTAATTCAAAATTTTCTTCATAATAGAAGTTAAATGCTGCATCTTTCGCAACAGCTAAATGAATCTCTTCCGTGTTATCTTGTGATTCAAAAATCCTTGAAGTCTGCTCCAATTCTGCCGTTTTTGTGACTTGTAATAATAAATCCAGATCAACAGTTGCTTCGATAGCATCTGCAAGCTCATCGAAATATGAATCGAGCTCTCCTCGTTCAATTGCCGGTACTAAACCTAAATGACGGCTCGGCAATGCTGGTACCGCACCTTTTTGCAAGTAGCCTAGAACAGGAACTTTGCATTCATATTCAATCGCTGTTTTAATAATTTCAAAGTGACTTTTACTGCCCAACTGATTGGCAATAATCCCCACAATATGGGCATTGACATCCAACTGCTGAAATCCTTTTACAATGGCAGCTACACTTCGAGCCATACTAGCTGCGTTAACAATTAAAATTACCGGACTACTCGTAATAGCACTTATATGTGCTGCCGATCCTTCATTCGATAATGGGGACTTTCCATCATAGAAACCCATTACTCCTTCAATAATCGAAACATCTGAATCAATGCTGTTTCTTGCGACAATTGTGCGGACCACATCTTCTGACATCATGAAACTGTCAATATTGCGTGAAGACCGTTTTGTAACGGCTGTATGATACGTCGGGTCGATATAATCCGGACCACATTTAAATCCTTGAACAGTTAAGCCGCGCTTCATCAGTGCGCGCATAATACCAATCGTAAATGTCGTTTTTCCAACGCCACTTCCTGTTCCGGCTAATACGAATCGATTCATCCGGTTACCTCCTCACCAAATGTAATCCGGGAAACGGAAATGGTTGCATTGCCGCTTTTCTTTTTTTCCAAAAGCCAATCTGTCGCATTGGCGCACCGTAATGCTGCGGGTTCACTGACACCGTAAGCCCCTGTAAATTTAAAGACCGTTTCAGATGGATTTTGCAGCGGCATTTCATTTAGCTCTGCCGGTGTATATGTTATAAACTGCCAGTTGTTTCTAGCCGTTACTTCCAGGAAACCTTGCTCATCTTTTTTCAAATCGATTGTGGCGATTGCTTTGACGCTTTTTTTGCTCAGCTTTAGTTCTGCAAGCGTTTCATCAATTAGTTGTTCAATTTCTTCTGCAGATGTTCCGCGATTACAGCCCATTCCCAAAACAATTGACTTTGGTCGGTAAATTACACCGTTTTCAAGTAATACTTCTTCCTCTTTATCGATAATACGATCGGTAATGAGCAATGTGGCATGTGGTTTTGCAGCGATTGCTTCCTCTGTTGTCCGGTAAATTTTCAAAGTTTCAGGCATCGGTGTTTCATGCAGCCACCAATTTTTTTCACCGGTTTCCTGAACAATTGCAACCTGTTCCTCATTCACTACTGAAGCACTGACAGGCGTTAATTTTTCTTCACTGTCCCAAACCCAGCCGTACCGTGCACCAAATAAATCAACCGCGATTGTTTTTTGAACATCGGATGCTGTAGTTACAATCGGAGTCGCATTGATCGCTTGTGCAAATTCGTTTGTCAGGGCATTCGCACCACCAATATGTCCGGATAGAACACTCACGACATATTGTCCTTTATCGTCAACAACGAGAACACCCGGATCTTTCTTTTTATCTACTAAAATCGGGGCAATCATCCGAACGACTGCACCAAGGGAAATAATCAATATCATCGACTTATATGCTTTAAATAATGCAGGCAGCAGCAGGCGCACCGTCCCTTCAAATAATTGAATATTTTTTTCAGCCTCATCGCCCTGCTCAAATTTCTTCATATAATATACATCGACATATGGAAACTTCTCCGCATACTTTCGCGCATTCGCCACACCGTGCTTTGTAATGGCTACAAGTGCATAAGGTTTTGTCACACGAACTTCCGGTATTTCCCCTTCGCGTAAATTAATCATCGACTTTCACACCTTTACGGAAACCATGTGTAAACGTAGCATCATACAATTTTGAACGGTAATCTTTTTCATGAATGTTCGGATCAAGTGCCCAGCCGGCTAAAATCATCGCATGTTTGCGAATGCCATTTGTCCGCATCGCTTCATCCAGCTCAGCAATTGTCGTGCGAACGATTTTTTGATCTGGCCATGATGCTCGTTGAATAACTGCAACCGGTGTATCGTCAGACCAGCCCGCAGCCTGTAGTTCTTTTGTAATCTTTTTCGTTAATGTGGCACTTAAAAACATTGCAATTGTGCAATGATGGCTTGCCAAGGCTTGCAGTTTTTCACGCTCAGGTACCGGTGTACGTCCTTCTGCTCGTGTTAAGATCAAAGTTTGCGTTAAGTCCGGAACCGTTAATTCTGCTCCTACGGCTGCAGCGGCAGCAAATACGGAACTTACACCTGGAACAACGTCATAGCCAATATTATGATTCTTTAATAATGCAACTTGTTCCATTGTTGCCCCGTACATTGCCGGGTCACCCGTATGTAAACGCACAACCATTTTCCCTTCATTGACGCGTTCGACGATGCAATCAACCATCTCTTGTAAATGCATGCCTGCTGTACGGATCACTTCTGCATCCGCACGGGCTTTGGCAACTAGAGTTTCACTAACTAAAGAGTCTGTATACATGACAACATCAGCCTGTTGAAGCAGTTTAAGGCCTTTCACTGTAATTAAATCGGGGTCGCCTGGACCTGCACCAATAATCCAAATTTTCTTCATTATTTTCGCACCACCATACATGATAAATAATTGAGCTCAGCTCCACGCAATTCATTCGTTTTCCAAATAATTTCTTCATCCGAAGTTACTTTTGTCACAACATACGTTTTTTCTAGTAAGTTCATTTCTTCAAGTAAATCCAGCATGTCATCTAATACTTTCGCTACTTTAATGAACACTATCCCGTCATGGGTCTCAATAACACGACGCATCTCTGCCATATCCGAAGTCGCCGGAATCATTGCTACATGGTCATCGCCGTCTGCCAATGGGATTCCTAAACGATTGGCAGTTCCATTAAATGAAGATATCCCTGCAATAGATTTCATTTCAACTTCGGGATGCATATCCTTCATTAATTTCATCAAGTGTATATATGTACTAAAAAGCATCGGGTCGCCTTCCGTTACAAAAGCGACATCTCGGCCTTCTTTCAAATGTGCATAGATTTTCTCTGCGGATTTAGACCATGCTTCCTGCAACGTTTGCTCGTCCTTCGTCATCGGAAATACAAGTCCCAGCATTTCCTTTTCTGCCGGATTAACGTACACATCGATTATTCGTTGAGCATACGATTTACTACCGCGTAATTTTTGAGGATAGGCAATTACCGGGCATTCTTTTAACATTCGAAAAGCTTTTACTGTGATAAGTTCAGGATCTCCTGGTCCAACACCTAATCCGATTAATGTACCGATTGTCATATTTCCAACCCTTTCTGTGCTGTTACGATAAAAATGGGATTTAACGGTTCAAAACGCGTTAAATTTAAAATTGGCTTACTTTTTGAGATTTGTGCCTGCAGTACAGTAACATCACAGTTGAACTTTTTAAAATGCCCCATAGCTTCTGCCAAGTTTTCAATCGTCGCGATGTTCATAACAATGCGGCCATTTGGCTTTAATCTTTCGACACATAGTTGCAATAACTGCTCCATATTGCCGCCGTTTCCGCCGATAAAAATGGCATCAGGGTCAGGAAATTCCTCCAACCTTTCTGGTGCTTTTCCTAGTATCGCTGTAAAATCCGTACGATGAATATGCTGATTTTGAAGACAGTTTTCCAAATCTGCTTCATTTTTTTCAATCGCAAATACTTGACCTTCCCGGGCTATTTTCGACATTTCAATAGCAACTGATCCCGTGCATGTCCCAATGTCCCATGCATTGCTTGTTTCTTTTAATTGCAGTGCTTGTAAACAAAGCACTCGAATTTCCTTTTTTGTGATAAGACCCTTATCCGGTTTCCGCTGAATAAATTTGTCATCTTCAATACCGATTGACGCGCGCTCAACATTTTCACGCTGCTTTAAAATAACAACATTCAATGGTGAAAATTCGGCATTCTCCATTTCATCCAAAGAAAGATGACGACATCGTTCAGTTGGACCTTCCAAGTTTTCTGCTACAAATGCATCGTATTCGGTCATGCCATACGCTTTTAAATAGCGGGCAAGTGCATTCGGTGAATTTTCTTCATCGGTCAATATTGCTATTTTTTTTCGGCCATCGATTCTTTGGGCTAGCCCTTTCATTGACCGACCATGAACACTCGTTAAATAAGCATCCTGCCAGCTTTCCTGCATTTTTGTGAATGCTAATTGAACAGAGCTTGCATATGGGTAGATTTCTAATGGGAGCTTTTTAGCCAAAACTCCCCCTAATCCGTAAAACAGCGGGTCACCCGATACTAAAAAGACGACATTTCTATTTTCTGCCTGCAGCTTTTCCACGAGTCGTGAGAGTCCGCCTTTTATCATGATTTTTTCGCCAGTGTAATCCGGGAAAAAGTCAAGATGACGTTCCCCGCCAACAAGTACTTCACTTGAATGGATCCAAGCGATATATTGGGGGAGTAAACTTGCTGGTCCATTATCCCCGATACCAATCATTTTCATCCAATTGTTCAATATTCTCAGCCTTTCCTAACATGTCTCCGTTCATTGCGTACAGCGTTGTGGAGACACGTAATTTCGCTTTCGTATGATCCAGGGCAAAGTAGCAGCAGTTTTTGCATAGCGCTTCAAAAAACTGGTCATTCCCCTGCATGATTTCCCCTACTTGCGATGCCGTGTTCGCCTGCAAAATTTGCTCGATTATTTCTATATCAGCTCCTGCTTTTTTTGCGATATCTGCCAAAAACGGGAAACTGATTGGCGCACTTTTTGAATGCACCATCATGACACCTTGTGCGACTTTCGAAAATTTCCCCATCATTCCGACAAGCGATACTTGAGGAATCTCTTTACGGGCAATATGCTTTAACGTAAAACCGACGAAATCGCCCATCTCAATAAACGCCTCTTCCGGTAAATGCGGATATTGTTTCATCGCGTATTTTTCACTGCGTCCGCCGGTTGTGATGACAAGATGGTCACAGCCTGCTTCTTTGGCGACACTGATCGCCTGAACGATACTCGCCATATATGCCGAACTTGAAAAGGGCACGACCGTTCCGCGCGTACCTAATATGGAAATTCCGCCCAATATTCCAAGCCTTGCATTTAATGTCTTCTTCGCTATTTCCTCACCGTCCGGAACGGAAATGATCACTTCGATTCCTTTGTCAATTTGAAAAAGTTGGATCGCTTCTTCGACTACACCATGAAGCATTTTTCTCGGAACAGGGTTAATGGCCGCTTCTCCGACAGGCACGGGTAATCCTGCTTTTGTCACACGACCAACACCAATCCCGCCATCTAGATGGACACCGCTTTTTTCTACAAAACGAACAGTGCTTTGAATGCGTGCTTTATGTGTTGCATCCGGATCATCCCCGGCATCTTTAATCGTTTCACACATCACTTCATTGTCCTTTACTGTAAAAGATGCCACCGTAAATGTGGCATCCTTTCCTACAGGTAAATGGATCGTTACATGTTCAGGAACTTCTCCGGTCACAAGTGCGTACAAGGCAGCCTTTGTCATCGCAGTTGCACAAGCTCCAGTTGTATAACCGTGACGCATTTCCGACGGATCTTTTTTATTTCGCTTCTTTTGCTCGTTCATCTGCCATGATTGAGATGGCATTTAACGCTGCGACGGTTACAGTACTGCCACCTTTTCTTCCTGCATTCGTAATAAACGGAATTCCTTCTAAAATCGCTAATTCCGCTTTAGATTCTGCTGCCGAAACGAACCCAACAGGCATTCCGATGATTAAATCCGGCTTTGCAAGACCTTCTTTAATCAGGCGAATTAATTCAAGTAATGCTGTCGGTGCATTCCCGATCGCATAAATCCCGCCTTCTTGTAGTTGCGTCGCCTTCTGCATCGAAATAATGGCACGAGTTGTTCCCAGTTTTTTCGCTTCGATTGATACATCTTCATCTGCGATATAACAATGTAAATCCCCACCATGTTTTTGGAATCGTTTTCGGCCTGATCCACTTTCAATCATCTGAACATCCGCAACAACATGACGCCCGGCTAAAATTGACTGAATGCCCGCTTCAATCGCATCATCCGTAAAAATCATGCTGCGGCCCAGTTCGAAGTCTGCCGAAGCATGGATAACGCGGCGAACAACAAGCCATTGTTCATCTGTAAATGGATGTTCGCCCATTTCTTCTTTAATCATCGCAAAACTATAGTCATAAATTTTGTCCGGGTCTACTGTTAGTGGTACGAAGTCTGTATTAAAATTCATATTTGCCATTGTTATTTTCCTCCTAATTTTTCAAACACTTCCTCAAATGAAGTGCATAAGTTTTCATATTGTATTTTTGGTCTTTTAATTAAGATGACGGGAATACCAATTTCCAGAGCCGCATCCATCTTTTCGTCTACCGAACCGACTTTCCCGCTTTCCTTTGTAATAATAAGAGTTGTGCTGAACTGTTCGTAAAGCGCTTTATTCAATTCTTTAGAAAACGGTCCTTGAATTGCGATAATATCGCGCTGCTTAACACCAAGTGCATCGCATTTATCCATATTCTCTTTATTCGGCAGCATCCGGCAGACAAGACGAATATTTTCGTTATTTAATAATTGCTCCGTAAAAACGGCGAGCGTTTTACTGCCTGTCGTCAACATAATTGTTCCTGAATGTGCGGATGCAACAATTGCCGCTTCTTTATATGTTTCCACTTCCGTAACGAGCGGATGTACATAGCTTTGTTGGGGACGTTCATATCGAATATAGGGTATACCCGTTATATTTGCAGCAGCCATCGCTGTTTTAGAAGCCTCTTCTGCATACGGATGACTTGCATCTACCACCATTGTTACGTTTCGTTCTTCGATCAGTTCCTTCATTTGCTGTTCTGTTAAGCGGCCGACATGATTAGGAACATTCGCATCTTTTAGACTCGCAGCAGCAGAATCCGTAACAACAGTCGCCACCAGGTCATAGCCAGCTTGTATTAATCGAACCGCCAGCTCTCTTGCATCACTTGTTCCTGCTAAAAATAAAATCATCGTTTCACCTAGTCTCCACACGGGGCTTCTTCCACTTTAATTTTGCATGACATATCAACATAATTGAAATTCAGTATTTTCTTCACACGTTTAAAATACTTAAAGAAACGCTCATTAGGATGTGCATTTTCTTTATAGTCCGCAATGATATCCGTTAGTAAAGGAATCAATTTTTCCGGATCGATTCCCTCCAGGACAGGTTGTGCAGCATGAGCTGTTCGTCCAACTGGTTTAGAGCCGATAAACAAATCGAACTTTTTCTTGCGGTAAACAATGCCGATATCATCAAAAACCGCTCGATAACATGCCATACCGCATCCATTAAAACCGACGTGCAGCTCTTTCGGCATTTTAATGCCTCCGAGCGTTTCCATGATCTGTTCAGCATAAGGAATGGATTCCGCTTTTTCGCCGTAACAGAAATCACACGCCTTGACGATTACTACGTCGCCGACAGGTTGAACAAGTAAACCCGTTTTTTCTACCGTTTCTACGATTCTTTGAGGTGAATCAGTTGGTACCTTCAACACGAGACGGTGATCAGGCGTATACTCCATCGTACCCCGTTCTCCTACAACCTCCGCCAATGTAATCATTTGTACAGGTGTAATCATTTTATTGGCAACACCTGGTGATACAGCAAACTCAAATATGGATTCCACTTCTTGCTGCACTAAAAAAGGATTTTCTTCAACTTTTACAGCCAACGTTTCTTTATGTACGAGCGCTAATGCTTCATTTGCAAGCTGTAATGCGGTTGTTTTAATGGCTGCTGGTTCAACTATTTTTTTCTCGATCGCTTCAATTTTTTCATACCCGGTCTTTGCTTCACCAGTTTCCTGATCCAACGCCCAAGGTTCCGCTTCTTTTTTCAAACGTTGGTGCGGTTTTAATAGTTGTTTTTCTTCTCCTAGCGTATATTTTCGCTGATAACCACGAGGTGTAATGATTTTATTGTCATAGTAAAATGTTGAGGAATTCCCTACGACTACCGTAGTCAACATTCCGATATCGTGTTCCAGCATCTCTTCTAGTGTAGTTAACACAATATCCTGCGTATCCCGGTAGGCAGCTTTTACTAGTCCAACAGGTGTATCCGGAGAACGATACTTAAGCAAAATACGCTGTGCTTCAACAATTTGTCTCGTGCGTCTGCCAGATTTCGGGTTGTAGAACGCAACCACAAAGTCTGCCATTGCAGCTGCCTCAATCCGTTTTTCGATGACCGTCCATGGTGTTAAATGGTCACTTAAACTAATTGTGCACGAATCATGCATAACCGGGGCGCCAAGTAAACTTGCACAGGAGTTAATCGCTGATATACCCGGAACGACTTCTATTTCAATCCCCTCTTTTGCAGTCCAGCCCTTTTCGATTAATACTTCATATACGAGGCCCGCCATTCCGTAAACACCTGCATCACCACTGGAAATAACAGCAACTACATGGCCGGCTTCAGCCTGTTTTACAGCTTCCTGTGCGCGTGAAACTTCTTCAGTCATGCCAGTACTGACAATGGTTTTCGCCGTCACTAAGTGCTCAATCAGTTCAACATACGTTTTGTAGCCCATAATGTGATCACTTTGCTGCAGTGCATCGACTGCACGTTTTGTTATATGTTCCCGATCTCCAGGTCCGAACCCTACAACAAAGATCTTTCCTTTTTGCATGTAAATACCCTCCCTATTAGAAAAATACATCTCGCACCAAATAGGACGTGATGATAATTTTTCTTAAGTGGATTTCATTAAAAACTAGCATTGCTTATCCACTAAGAAATAAAAAAAGCCCGCACCTCTCGTTAGAAAGAGGTACGGGCATGTGAAATTAATACTAAAAAAGTATAGAAAAACACAAAAACAATTACTTGTTTCGCCTATACTTCTCCCTCCGAAAAGTAAGTATCGTTTAAATAAGCAGGTTTCCTGGCTTAAGCTTCCTTTTACTTTCACATCTTCCCATCTTTACGACAGTGATTCATTGTGATTTCATCAGCTATTACAGTAGCGGGGGCTGCATTAGTCTTTCACTAATTTCCCTTTTACCTTACAAAATTCTGTAAGCACTTATCTAAATTGCAAATTATTTAATTATTATAAAAATAACATAGTCTACTAAAAAATGATAGGGTAATTATTATCTTCATAAGCTTTTGAGCATAAATGAAACGTTTATTAATCGTGTATTAGGTGTTTTGTACATAAATTTACTATCCAACTAATCAAAGGTTGTTTAATTTCAATTGTTCACTTTATTATTTTCCTGTCACGGGTTCATTTAGCTTTTTTACATAGGCTACGGCATCTTTTATAGATGTGACAGCAATAATGTTGATATTAAGTTGCTCATTTATTTTTACTTCCTTCGCCTCTTCTTCATTTTCCATAGGTATAAGAATATGTGAAAGGCCGCTTTGTTCAGCAATTAAGGTTTTCGCTTTTATCGAACCAATTTCCTTCACATTTCCTTTGCTATCAATCGTTCCTGTTACGGCAATCGGTATGTTATTGTGGAATTCACCGTTTTCGATAAGACCGCTTAACACAGTGGCAAGTCCTGCACTGTCACCTTCTATATCGTCTCTCTTTAAAAATTGATCGATAGCTGTTGATTTCTCAGGCAAGTGGGCAATGACATTTTCCTTCATCGTCTCAAAATGTTTCTCCGCAGGGCGTACATAACTTAGTAATTCTTCATTTTTCGAACGGTACCGGGTTTTATTCGTGACAACTTCCGTATCCAAAACTTCTTTATTTGTTGAAAATTCGACAGTATGAATTAAATAGCCCAAATCTGTTATATATGGGACCTCAACAACTTCCACTGCCAGTACATTGACACCTGAATCTTCCACTATTTCAAAAGGCTCGTTATATGACATAAGAAAATAAGTATACTTTTCATAATCGATCAATCGGCTTTCAAATATAGTTAATAGAGCTAGTATATAAAATATCACTAAAAAAGCAGCTTTCAACTTCTTGTCGTTTCGGTAAAGAAAAAACCCGAAAATTGAAATACCTAAGCCGACTATAATAAAAATAATAAATTGATAACCGTTAATCTTACCGAAATAATACGCGAGTAAGCCTGCTATGTATAAAACGAATGGCAGTATCATTAAAAAAATACGTTTCAATTTTTCAGCTCCATGTTAAACTACAATTGGACTTTCAAAAACAATCCAATTGGCTGTTTGTGTACATTTGGTTGATTTTAATAAATGTCTTAATAATGATTTCTCAAATTGCTTCACATTCCACTCATAACGGTATTTCTTATACCAATCTACTACTTCTATGTAATGCAATTCTTTTATCCATGCTAACAATTGCTCATCCGTCATTCCCTTATCGAGTAATGCATCAATGACCGGTAGTATGCGTTCTTCTTCCTCATCAATTAAAGCGTATTCAGTATGAAGGCAGCTTTTTAAACTTTGTAATGCACTATATAATAATTGGGAGTCCATTATTAACGGATGTCTAATTGCTTCTGCCAATAAGTCACTTCCATGTGCAACCGCATGTGCCCAGCCTTTCGTATTGTTGAATCCCCGGTAATCCTTCTCAAGAAATAAATATTGAATACTTCGGTGAATAGCCTCAACGATGAGTTCTTCAGGCAAACTTCTTTTTTCACGATCTTTACCTAAAATAAGGGTGATAACAAGTGCCGAAAACGATCGTGTAAATACATCATCTGAAGGATCATTGTGTGTAATATTTAAATAAAGATGCTCGTCATCCAAGCATGTTTTTAATATGGCAATTAATTGTTTGTCAGTAAATTGTTCATTCAGAATTAATTCGCAAAATCCCCGATAAATTAGGTTATCACGTAAATAGGCATCCGTATTTCCGATATTTTTTAGCATAAATTCGATTAATTCGTTGAGATCAATTAAATTTAGGTTAATCGATTTATTTACTAACCCTTCTAAATGTTCTTTCATCATCAATTGAATTGCTCCTTTTTTATTGACCCATTTCAAAAAGTTTTTTTAATGGCTCAGGAATTTTTGCAACTTTTTTCTTTTTTAAATCGAAAAAGCATCCTGATTGTTTTCCAGTACAATGTGTATGCCTCTCCGTTGTAATTTCCAACTCCATTTCCCAACTTGATTGCCCGATTTTCACCATCCAGCACCGTCCGATCGGTTTATCGAAAATTGTTAAAGGAGCTTTGTATTCAATCTCTGTTTTCATCAAGATTGGGGAGATTTGCACTGCCATCATTTCCGCTAATGAATAATGTTCATTTAAAAATGTCATACGTAAATCCTCAAACCACCGTACATACACAATATTACTAACAATGCCCATCGCATCTATATCATAGGCGTTTATTTGAATCGGTTGTTCTGCTAATAATCTTCTCACAATGTTCCCCCCCTATTTTTCTTCTTCATAACGAACCATTGTCCAAAAACCGATATCTTCAAACCCAATCCGCTTATAAATGCGGCCGGCAGCCGGATTATCATAGAACAGGCAAATTGATTTCCCTTCATCGAGCAGGTCTTGGCAAAGCTTTAACATGCAATGTGTCGCATATCCCTTTTTCCCATGACCCGGTCTCGTTCCGACACCTACAATCATCGCTGACTGAGAATTTTCCGCTGTTGTTGATGCTGAAGAGACCATCGCACCTTGTTCGTCACGAATAATATATGTACGCCCTGTTTTAAATTTTTCCGCGCGCTCTCTTCCTTCAATACTAAATGTACCCGTTGAAAATTCCGGAATCGATTGGAGCATTTCAATATTTTCTCCGTACTCACTTGGCTGTAAATACGTCACATTTGAAAAATCCAATTCAGCCGTTGGAACCGTCAATTTTGTACATTTTGCATAATACGTTTCACTGTCCCGTCGAATGCCGCGATTAATCCGTTCTTTTAATGGAGCGACTAAATGCTGTAATCCCGATATTTCTATCCGACCTCGGTTTTCGTTAATTATTTTGGCAAACCCATCGACATCATAGTTCCCTTCACTATACGGGATATAGTTCTGATCATAGCGCAGTAATATTGCTTTTAACTGATCACCTTCAAATTGCCCCCATAAATCCTGGATATCAGATTCCATCCCATATGCTTCAATATCACCGATGATAAATAAATTTTCCGCCGGCTTTTTATGTACAAGTGCCATTGTAATTTCAAGTTCCTCGTTTGTTAACTTTAGGATCATTTTTCTTGCCTCCTATAAAGTACTTTTTCGAGCCTTCACGATAAAGGTCGTTGGAAAGTGACTTGCTTTATGAAGAGAATAATATTTTTCGGAATACGGAATTTCTTCACCTTTTGCATGTATCGGAATTTCACTCTCAATAATTTCTACAAGTTCAAAGTCTGCTTTTAAAAGTGCGTTTATAAATGTCGCCATTTTATATTTCGGTATCTGCATTGGCGCATCTTCCCCTTTAAATGAAGTTGTTTCAATATAACCTTCACGCTGGTAGGAATCCGTTAAAATAAACTGGTGGTCGCGACATTTAATTTGATTATAGAAAGGGTGTTCCCAGCTGAAAATGAACTCGCCGCCTTCTTTTAAGTAGCTGTGAATTAACTTAAAAGTTGCCGGAAGATCACTGGACCAGCCAATCGCATAAATGGAATACACTAAATCAAAATAATTTTTCGGCAAACCGATTTCTACCTCCATTGGAGCCGTAAATAAGTTTGCCACGATATCGTTTAACGTTTTCTGCGCCAGGTCCTTTTGGGCACTCGAAAAATCAACACCCCAAAGCTCCTTTGCACCATTGTTATTCATATATAAAAGAGAATGACCGCTTCCAAATCCAACTTCCAGCACCGTTTTCCCGGTAACTTCTCCGATCAAATTCAGTTCCTCTTCTGTTTGCGCTAAAGGTCCATAGCTTGGCAACGCATCTCCTCCAGCAAAATGCTTCGCTACAATATCCCAGCTTTTTTTATTGTTTTCGATGATTGAATTCAATAATGTCATTCCTTTCCGCAACAATTATGTACGATGATAAATCTATACTAGATATACCAATTAAACCACTTTATCCCATATGTTACAATCCGACAATTTTAATTTGTTTTAGTTGCTGTGCTGTTCTGTCCTGTGTGATTTTGTGTTAATCGGTGATAGTCAGTTATTATTAAAACTTCACCATTTTATAAAAACGTTACCAATTGAACTGTAAATTACCTATTCCTGTTATAGTATGAAACCTTCTTCCCTGTGCATTCTAATGTCATAAGGAGGCGATAACAATGGCAAACAACAACAGCTCAAACAAATTACGTGTACCTGGTGCACAACAAGCAGTTGACCAAATGAAGTACGAAATTGCACAAGAGTTTGGTGTTCAATTAGGACCAGACGCTTCAGCACGTGCTAACGGCTCTGTAGGTGGCGAAATTACGAAACGCCTAGTTCAAATGGCAGAGCAACAATTACGCGGAAATTCAAACAATCAACAATAATTAACGAAAAGGAAGCGCTACAATTTTGTAGCGTTTTCTTTTCATTGTGGCTTTTCAAGATGATTACATACATACGAAATTCCAATATTGATTTTTCACGTGAAGAAGTTCAGAAAGCCATTATGACGGTTGGAATTATATCCGGAATTATTATTGCAGTTTTAGGTTTCAATATAAATTTTCTCATTGCTTTACTGTTCGGTTTTCTGGCTATGATTTTATTTGACCGTAAAACATATACAAAAAAGAGATTAACTATTTATGGGGTCATTACTTTACAGGTATTGCAGCATATGCTCTACTCAGAGACAATCCAAATTATATTATTCAACATTTGAAAGAAAATCCGGAATCCTCCTCTTTATATCTTGCTGAAAACTTCGAACCTGTCATTACTTATCAGACAACTGTTATACGGCCATTAGCAAGTACTGTTAATATCCTTATTGCACTTGAATATGCCATGCAGGTTGAAGGAAATAAAATCCAAAAAGATCAAACAATACCATTGGACGACTTGAACCGTTTAATTTGAAAAATACTGATGGGGGCGCTCATGAAGCATGGTTAGAAGCTATGAAACAAGATGGGGGCATCCAAAATAATGAAGTCACTTTGCATGATGTTGCTAAAGGGATGATTACGTATAGCTCAAATGCCAATACAGACTATTTAATTAATCTGCTCGGTGTTAATGCGATAAATAAGCGTAAAACAGCGTTAGGACTAACACAGCATGCAGACGTTTATCCAATTGTCAGTGCGCTCTTCATCCCTGATTCTATACAAAAAGATGGGATGTCCGAAAAAGAATTAATCAAGGCACTCCAAAAGTTATCAATGGAAGACTATCGTAAGTTAGCTCAATCGATAAGCGTTCAAATGAAAACAGGCGAAATTAATGCAAGCGAGGCAACATTTGACTCATCCCCTGCCATACAAAGAGTTTGGTCAGATCGGTTAATTGGAGCTTCTGCAAATGATTACGGGAAACTGCTCGCCCTTATTTCCAATGACGAGCTGCCACCAAATGCTGCTGAAACAATCCGGGATTTTATGGAGTGGCCAATGCAATTAAATGAAGAAAATTATAAGAAATATTCACATATTGGCTCAAAGGGCGGCTCTACGCTGTTCGTCTTAAACAATGCGATGTATGTTGAAAACCTTAAGGGAGATCAATACGAAATTGTCCTCTTACTTAATGATTTAAAATTTCATGAACATTTCCTGTTAAGGAACAATCGGAATTCATTCGAAATAAAGCTTATGAATGATGCTGATTATCGTGATAAGGTACGTGATGCCCTTTTAAACTAAGTTTGGTTTAATTTTATAAATATTGTTTCAATCAAAAAGATGCTTTGCCTAATTGGGCTAAGCATCTTTTTCAATTGATTATTCCCCGGACTCATTATTCACTTTCCGTATACAGCTCTTTATACATAATGACTATCAGGACCCTTTTACTTTTTAATTTTAGCCACAAAAAAACTGCACCCCATATTTTTGGGATGCAGTTTATCGTTACAGCTTTAAAATTAAAGTTTTACGATGTTTGTAGCTTGTGGGCCACGTTGGCCGTCTTCGATTTCAAATTCAACTTTTTGACCTTCGTCTAAAGATTTGAAACCTTCGCCTTGGATTGCTGAGAAGTGAGCGAATACGTCGTTTCCGCCTTCAACTTCGATAAATCCAAAACCTTTTTCTGCGTTAAACCATTTTACTGTACCTTGTGTCATTTAAATGACCTCCATTTAATTAAATTTAATAAGATCACAATTCCTCATAAAGAAAAAAATTCACATATTACAAAAAGTACTAAATAAAACACGAATACATTTTGTAATAGGTGAATTTATTGTTGTCTTGTAACATTTCTTATTAACATTAGTATATACCATATTAATTCATTTGTCTATGCATATGAAACAATTCACTACCTTGCAAAAATAAATATTATATTATCTATCCTCGGAAGTAGATTTATTTAGTATGAACATTAACCATTACTAGACATTATTCTCAAAACTACAGTATCATTAAAGGCATCAACTACTTAACGAGGTGTTCACTATTATGGCAGCTAAAAAAGTATTAACAAACGTACAGCAAGAACAACTTCTTTCAACACTGAAAGCACGCTTTTTTCAGCATATGGAACGTCATCCGAATATCGATTGGGAAAATGTGCAGACAAAGCTTGAAGCAAATCCGGTAAAACTGTGGTCACTTAATGAAATGGAACGTACAGAAGGTGAACCTGATGTCGTTGCATATAACCATGAAACAGACACATACACATTTATGGACTGCTCATTAGAAAGCCCTAAAGGACGCAGAAGTATTTGTTATGACCAGGAAGCATTGGATGCGCGTAAGAAAAATAAACCGGAAGACAGTGCTATGAATATGGCCGCGTCAATGGGAATTGAAATTTTAACGGAAGTCGAATACCGCTCTTTGCAGCAACTTGGAAAATTCGATTTAAAAACATCAAGCTGGGTTTTGACACCTCCAGATATACGTAAACTTGGCGGAGCGATTTTCTGTGACCGTCGTTACGAGACAATTTTCATGTACCATAACGGTGCTGACTCGTACTACGGTGCGCGAGGATTTAGAGGATCTCTTACTGTTTAGTTTAGTTATTTCTACTATAAAAGAGCTTGTAACAGAAATAGAAGTATCAATGGATAAGAAGAAAACCCTTTTTAATAAACGCATATTTTATAAAATTGATTGGAATGAAGGGCGACTCCAGCGGGAACAGCACGACGCCTGAGACTACAGGCTCAGTCCATGCCCGCGGAAAGCGTCCCGGAATGGAAATCAATTTTTACGCGTAGCAAAAAAATGCTATATTCCTAAGATAAAATGTCATTTTTTAGTTATTTGCTACCCTTATGTCTATTATAGATCATAAAAATCACGATACAGTCCTTCCAAGTTCCGGTTAATCGGATTCACTGAGTGGATTCGCACACCGTTTTTTATTAACCATTGAAGATAGATTTCAATTGCAAATGCAGCATCTGAAATGAGCAGAATATCTTTAATTTCATAAGGAAGATGACTCTTTTTCATTACTTGAGGAAAATCACTATGATGCGAATACTTAATTTCGTATTGTACTTCCTTATTTGAATGCAACGGATCTGTATAAAGCTTTCCCTCTTTAATAAACCAGATCGTATCCGTTAAATCCTTCAGTAAATCCAGGTTGTGCGTTGAAATGACGATGCTTATTCCTTTTGCATGCAGTACTTGAATCAATTGTTTTAATTCAATAATGCTTGTCGGATCCAGTCCATTAAAAGGTTCATCCATTAAAATAATGAGCGGCTTCGTCAATATACTTAACGCAATCAGCAAATGCTGACGCATCCCGTAAGAATAAGATTTGACGGGCTGATGCACATACGAGCGGATGCCGATCAACTCTATGACGTCTTCTATTTCTTGTTGCGGTATATGGTAAACGTTCGCCACAAACAATAGATGATCATATCCGGTTAAATGCATATACAAGTAATTATCACTTGGCAAAAAGGAAATATATTTAAAAAATTTAGGGTTGGTGTTGGAAATATTGTTTATGTGAACAGTGCCCTTATTAATCTCTTCCAATCCTAATACCGAGCGCATTAATGACGCTTTACCTGCCCCATTTGGTCCAACGATTCCGATTATTTCACCGGTACCGATTGAAAATGTAATATTATCCAGTACCCGTTGACTTTTGTATTTCATTTCAAGTTCGTTCACCTGCAATACCATTATGATGTCACCCTCCTTTTAAATAAAAGTCCCATACAGAACAATAGACTACCACTGATTAGTAAAATGGCCATACCCGTCAGGGAATTCACTTTTCCGTTGTTTGCCTCAATCGATTTCCAGCCATCTACAATATTCCATGTATCAAAATATACAAACGGATTATACATACTACTTGTTAGTTCAATATAATGGTTCCCTGCAAAGTACCCGGCCATGACGAGTATGGTTGTAACGATAATCGCTGCATAATGATTTTTCATCAATTTCCCGACAAAGCTGAACAAGCTATTTAAAAAGAATAGCTGCATGAATACCAGCACTCCACTTTTGATAAGCAGCGTTGTCAAACTTTCAAAATAAAAATAGGCATTGTTCGCCGTTGAAAAGAAAAAGTGTTCCTCCAGCCGTTCTGTTGCATAAATCAATATCGGATAATCCCTGTCACCTACACCACCAATAAATGTAGCAATCAGAAAAACAATAGTACCCGTAATGAGCAACAAACTACAGGTAATTAAATAGAGGAAAATCGAATCGGTTTTGTTGCTAAAAAGATCATCGATGGATTCGGCCTATATTCGTCGGCCATCGTTGTCCATAACAAAAATACAAATAAAAACAGGACGAACAACATCATGTTCCATTCCAAGAACCTGTACATTGCAAACGAACTGCTGTCTCCGTATTTGATATTTTGTTTCTGGAACAGCTTTAAACGTTCATAATGCTCTTGATCTAAAGCCTGACTCGGATCATCAAAATCAGAAACCCACTTATGTCCAAGCGGCCACGGGTCTATCCTTTTGTCATCCAGAATAATTTCCTGCTCTTCCGATGCCATGTCGGTCAATGTCCAAAGTGTATTATCGCTTTCTCTATAAGAACCTGGCTCAAATGAGTTCATCACACCCCGAAATGTCTCGGCAAATGTTGGAGAGTTAATATCAGCCTACAGATGTTCCAACGCCTCAAATCGCATTTCTAATTGTTTAATCACTTAGTGATAAGGATTTTGATCAAGCATTTCCAGCTCTTCACCTGTTTCCTCAGCCATCCGTCGTTGCAATTCCTGCTCCATTTCAAATTCCTCTGCGACCAGCTTCCAGTGTGTTTGATCTTGGATAATCGTATTTTGGGAACTCTCAATTATTTTCAGTGCTTTGTCAGGAAATGTTCGGAACTGCTCATTCACTACAATGACCGTACCGCCAATTATACCGAATAGCAGAAGAACGGTAAAAAGAATATGGCCTTTCCGCATCTTTTTCACATGCTCTATTTGTAATAATTTAAATCTCCTGTTTGGTCGATACTCTTTTTTGGTTGCTGTATATTCAGGAACTCCAAAACTGACACTTTTCATATTAATGACAGCATAAGTAATGCCGGTACCTATCACTACTAGGAGTAACATAATAATTAAATAAGGGACAAAACGATTCGAATTCAGTAATAGCTGTTCATATGAAACAATCAAGTGGATCGGGTTATACATTTGAAAGCCGTTTTTCAAGGAAATCATATAGCTGATTAAAACCGGTAAACTGGTCAGCGAGAATAAAAAACCTGATTGCTATATATGAATCTTCTAATTCCTTAACTTATCCTCCACCAGTTCCAATAATCCACAGTTCTAAAGTTGTGATTAATAAACCTACCATTTCGTCCCCTCCTTTGTATTAATTTTACAAACAATCCTACTAAAAGTGTATAATATGCCTAAAAGAATAATTTAGGTGATGAAATGAATAATTACGGACAAGTTATAAAAGAAATCAGGGTTGGTAAAGGCTATTCGCAACAATATGTCAGTGAAAAAATATGCTCACAGGGCAACTACTCTAAGTTTGAAAAAGGAGAAAACAGAGAAATTAAATTCTCGATTTTGAAGGAATTTTTGGGGCGGCTTGAAATGTCCTATGAGGAATTTGAATACATAAGCAACAATTATAAAATGCATGACCGGCAAAGGATTATGAAGAAGTTTTACAATCAAACATATAATTCCGAAAATGCCTTGCTCCAAATGATTGAAGAATGTACTGCTTATTTACAGCAAAATCCGAATGACAATTTAATCATGAATATTCGAACTGTAATGGAGGGCATGCTCGTTTTGGCAAGATCCAGTGATTTTATACTGGCTTCTGAAACGTTATCTCCCTTATGGAAGGATCTCTCGCAACGTAATACATTGTACTTAGCTGATATTTATTTGCTTAATGCAATTTTATTTGTTTTTCCGATTTCTACTGCAACCGAAATAAAAGAATTTGCTTTTCGCCATATCGACAAGTACAATGGATTTCAAAATATTAATAAGATGAAAATAAACTTTCTGATCAATCTGTCGCTTATTAATATAAAAGGAAAAGACTTTGAAACCGCACTCCATCTGTTGAATGATGCAATCGGTAAATGTAAATCAGAGCAGCTTTTTATCAACCTGTCGATTTGTTATGTGAGAAAAGGCGTCTGTCTAAATAATTTAAACGGATCGAATGAAGGTTTTATTGAGAAGGGGTTAACGCTACTTCAACATTTAGAACAAGCAGAACTAGTGAAAATGCTGGAAAAAGAAATAAAAAATAATATAATTATTAAATAATATAGAGCAAATTAAAAAGGGCAGCCTGTTAAACACGGCTGCCCTTTGAATTTATTTTTTATTAGGGAAATTCATTTTACGCTCTAATAACTTAATACGGTATTTATAAATCGCATAAATTACTGCCAGAATAATGATGATGATGACAAACGGCTGCAAGTACTGTTTAAACAGATCCCCTGCCTGCTCCCAGTTTTCCCCTAGCTTAATGCCTAAATAAACATAAAGTGCGGTAATTGGAAACATTGCTAAAAATGTATAGATTGTAAATTTCCATACATTCATTTTAGTCATCCCGCATGGTACCGAAATTGCGGTACGGACGATTGGCATGAAGCGTCCGAAGAATGCGACACCCGCACCATATTTTGCGAAAAACTTGTCCGATGCATTCACTTGCTTTTCAGTAATCAAGAAGAATTTTCCGTATTTCAGGACGATTGGACGACCACCATAACGCCCTACCGCATATAAAGTCAACGGTCCGATTGTTCCGCCTACTGTTCCGGCAAGCACCATTAACCAATAGCTGTATTCCCCTTGAGCAATCCAAAACCCGGCCATCGGTAATATGACTTCTGCTGGAATAAACTCAAAGCAAAGTGCAAGTAACACACCGAAATAGCCAAACCCTTTAAAAAACTCAATCATTGATAGAATGATTGTATCTAACAACAAAAACAACTCCAATCATTTGCAATATCCAAAGTTAAAATCGACAAAACACGATTTTAACTCCAAAGTCCACTTCTACATTCACTTAGCATACAAAAACTTTAACCGATTCACAATAGAATTGTGAAAACATGTCGTTAATATGTATGTTCTTCTTTAGAATAGAACGTCCTCTCCTCACAAATGTTGCCTCATCCGCAAAACTTTTAATTTTATAGCAGTGTATGTCTATGCAAAAAGCGATATGTCAGTCAGCATGGCCTCTTCCTAATACGTCAAATATAAAACAAACAGGCGAAACCATATGTACTCTGGAATCACCTGTTCTAATAGTTAAATCAATGCTTTTAAATCATGAATAAATTCATAGATAAAGTAACAGCCAAATCCGAATAATAATAAGCCTGCAATAATGGAAGTCCATTTAATCATCGCTCGGTTCATGACTTTCCTTGTAAGTGAAACAATCGTTAAAAGACCAATATCATGCAGTAAAATACCCGATAAAATGCCTAGTGCAACAATCAAAAATTGATTGGCCCCTTTCCCTGCATAAGAGTCGGCCAAAACTGCTCCAAATACAGAAATCCAGAAAACGAGATTCCCCGGTGAAACAGCAACTAATAAACCATTCCGATATGTTGATAAAAAGGATTTATTCGCCTTCTCTCCAGCTAACGCTATATCTTTATCAGCATTTTTAATTGAATCGAAAGCCAAAACAAATAAAAAAGCGGCTCCTATTAACCAAAGCGGTAGCTGAATATACGCCAGCGATAAAAATTTAGCCACCCCAAAATACAACGCAATGATTAAAGCTAGATCAATTGTCATTCCGCCAAGACCTACCGCCCAACCGTGCAGAAACCCATTTTTTAAACCCTGTTTCGCCATTTCGACTGTAATGGCACCAACCGGCATTGCAATGGCAAGGCCAATCATGACATACGCAAAATATAAACTCATTCGACCACGTCTTCCAAGAAAAATTCCTTCTTACGTCCGTTTTATAAATATAATTATATTTGAATATTTATAAATATTCAATCACATTTATACTTTTCCTAGTGAATTCCAGTATTGATTTATTTCCGGAAATCTAATATGATGGCATTAATTTATGAGAAGGAGGGATTTTTCTATGTTTTCAATTCGTTTACGCTAAGCTGGCAATAAAAAAGCAAACCCGTTAGTGATGGGCTTTTTTGTCATGCTTGTAAACGATGAAATCATAGGGATTCCTCTTTAAACGGGAGATTTCTATATTTTTTCGCAGCAGGCATACATATGTCTGCTTTTTTATTGCGTTTTAGACTCATTTACAATATGGAGGGCTAAAACTATGCAGATGCTACTATTCTTTTAATATGAGCGGATTACACATACCGCTCGTATCGATAAGCTATCGGTACGAAATTTTATATTTCGGAGGTAGCAGTAATGGAAAACTTAAGCTTTGAACTGAAAAATATACACGTACAATTTTTAGATAAGAATGTACTTACAATCCCGCAGCTGGCCATTTATCAATTTGACCGCATTGGGATTGTCGGCAAAAATGGTGCCGGTAAAAGTACTTTATTAAAATTATTAACCGGTCAGCTCATTCCACAACAAGGGAATGTAAATGCACATGTCGATTATTTTTATTTTGAGCAAACATCCCCTGCCGTTATACAAGACAATATTGATATCGCGCTTGCCCATAAATTGAAGGCAGTCAATCCACATAGCGGTGGTGAACAAACACGGTTGAAGTTATCACAGGCATTCAGCCATTATTATGAGGCGTTGCTTTTCGATGAACCGACAACGCATTTAGATCAGGACGGCATCCGATTTTTGCAGGAGCAACTCCGCAATTATTACGGAGCAGTCGTCATAGTCAGTCATGATCGAAACTTGCTGGATAGCATTGTTACGTCAATCTGGGAAGTCAATGATGGGCATGTTACGGTCTATAGCGGGAATTATTCCGATTATGCAGCGCAAAAAGAACGGGAAAAACAGGAGCAAGCTGCTGCCCATGAAAAATATGTTCGCGAAAAGGCACACCTGGAGAAGGCTGTTGCTGAAAAAATGAAAAAGGCCGAAAAAATTACCGAGGCGAAAAAGATGTCGAAAAAAGAAACGAAGGCCAAAGCGAATCGTATGTTTGAAACAAAATCGAAAGGAACGAGCCAAAAATCGGTTTATCGCTCGGCTAAAGCAATGGAAAAACGGATTGAACAGCTACCTGTTGTCGAGAAAGTAAAAGAAGATGTGCCACTTCATTTTAAACAATCGAAAGCACTGGAACTTCATAATAAAGTGCCGATTATGATGCAAGATCTTACTTTAGCAATTGGAGAAAAGATACTGTTGGATCAATGTCAACTACAAGTTCGCCTCCAGGATAAAATAGCTATAACAGGTCCGAACGGCAGCGGAAAATCAACTTTGCTGCAGGCAATTATCGAAAGCCATCCTAATATGGATCTTTCACCGAAAGTTAAAATTGGCCATTTTTCACAGCTCGCTTATCAAAACTTACCGGATGATACCGTTTGGAATTTTATAAAAACACGAAGCGAATACAGCGATGCATTTATTCGCACTGTTTTGCATCAAATGCAGTTTGAACAGAATGATCTACAAAAGCGGATCACTGTTTTAAGCGGTGGCGAACGGATTCGATTGCTTTTAAGTCAGCTGTTTTTAGGTCAATATAATATTCTCCTGCTTGATGAGCCGACCAACTTCCTTGATATCGCTACAAAAGAGGCATTGGTAAAGTTTATCCGAGCATATGATGGCACTATTCTATTTGTTTCTCATGATGATTATTTTGTAAAGCAAGTGGCTACAAGAATTATAGAAATAAAAGATAAAGCATTAATTGAAGTGTGATTTCACAGTTCTTTAATAAAGATACAATTCTTTCATTCCCAACCGATGTGCACTAAAATAATTCATATGGTAATGGTAGTAAGAAAAGGAAACGAGCCATTAAATATTTGGAGGTCATCACATGGAAATAGGTATTTCAACATTTGCAGAAACTACACCGGATGCTTTAACAGGTGAAACAGTATGTCATGCCGAACGACTGCGACAAATCGTCGAAGAAATTAAGCTGGCGGATTCGGTAGGACTCGATGTGTATGGTGTCGGAGAACATCACCGCGAAGATTATGCAGCATCAGTTCCTTCTGTCGTACTCGCTGCAGCTGCTATGCAAACAAAACAAATTCGTCTGACGAGCGCTGTAACGGTGCTCTCATCAGACGATCCGGTACGTGTCTTTCAACAATTCGCGACACTTGACGGACTATCGAACGGCCGTGCCGAAATTATGGCTGGCCGGGGTTCATTTATCGAATCGTTTCCGCTGTTCGGCAACAACTTGAACGATTATGATGCGCTTTTTGAAGAAAAACTCGATTTATTATTGAATCTTCAGGAAAATGAGATTGTGACATCAGCTGGTCATTTCCGTCCATCCATTCCGGGACGCGGTATCTACCCGCGCCCAGTGCAGGAGAAATTACCGATTTGGGTGGCAAGCGGCGGTACACCACAATCTGCAATCCGTGCTGCTACATTGGGCTTGCCGTTAACTTTGGCGATTATCGGTGGAAGTCCCCTGTATTTTGCGCGCATCGTACAACTATATTACGATGTGGCGAAAAAAGCGGGCCATGATATCTCGAAGCTGCGTGTTGCTTCCCATTCACACGGATTTATTGCGGATACGACAGATCTTGCAGTAGAGCAGTTTTTCCCGTCAACAGCAGCGGCGATGACAAAACTTGGCCGCGAACGTGGATGGGCTCCGTATACACGTGAAGCATTCGATGATGCCCGCAGCTTGGAAGGTGCACTCTATGTAGGCGATGTTGATACGGTAGCAAAGAAAATTATCTATCTTTACGAACATGTCGGCATTTCAAGATTTTTCTTACACATGCCAGTCGGTTCCATGCCGCATGACCAAGTGCTGCATGCCATCGAACTATTAGGTACGAAAGTTGCTCCAATTGTACGTGAGGAAGTAGCAAAATTAAACAATAGATAAGAATGTTAGTTAATGGGTTGTGCAGTATTTTACTGCACAGCCCATTTTTTGTAACGTTTGCTTTTCCCCATTTACCCAAATCTTTTCAACTATATTAACTAGAATAATAAAGAAATTGCTTAAAATTCTGAAAATTATTGCAATTAGAAATTTAATAAATTACAATAACATGAATTCAATAGAAAGCTGAGGTTACATCATCATGGGAGTTTTACAGAAGATTGGTAAGTTTGCAGGAAATACATTTGCGATTTGGGTACTCGTTGCAGCTGGTTTAGCGATTTGGATACCTGAATATTTTACATGGATTGGCAGTTACATTACCATATTATTAGGAATTGTCATGTTTGGTATGGGGATGACATTAAAATTAGATGATTTTAAATTAATTCTTCAACATCCGAAAGGTGTTATTATCGGGATCGTTTCCCAATTTGTTATTATGCCGTTACTGGCATTTGTGTTAGCCAAAGTTTTCAATTTACCACCTGAAATTGCGGTTGGGGTTATATTAGTAGGTTGTTGTCCAGGGGGTACGTCATCAAACGTGATGACATTCCTCGCAAAAGGAAATACTGCATTATCGGTTACGATTACATCTTGTACAACATTATTGGCACCGTTTGTAACACCTGCTCTAATCTATTTATTAGCAAGTGAATGGTTACCGGTTTCATTTATGGCCATGTTTATGTCAGTAATTAAAGTTGTGTTAATTCCGATTATTTTAGGGATTCTTGCACAGTTCTTATTTAGACCACTTGTAGAAAAAAGTGTTGATATTCTTCCTACAGTATCAGTTGTAGCAATCGTGATGATCGTTGCTGCTGTAGTAAGCGGAAGCCGCGATAAAATTTTAGAAACAGGATTAATCATTTTTGCCATTGTTATTTTACATAATGGTTTAGGATACTTACTAGGATTTTTAGTAGCAAAACTATTTAAACTGAAATACGATGATCAAAAAGCAGTATCGATTGAAGTCGGAATGCAGAATTCAGGTTTAGGAGCGCAATTAGCGATGGCCCACTTCGACCCAGTATCAGCCGTTCCGAGTGCGATATTCAGTTTCTGGCACAATATTTCCGGACCGATTCTTGCTACATATTGGGGTTCAAAAGCGAATAAGAAGGAAAACAATAAATAGATATTTTATAAAAAGAGGTACGAATGCATTTTGATTCGTACCTCTTTTTGTTTCGTTTATATGTATGTAGAGATTAATTTATCATTCTATTTTATTTTCTGTATATACAACGTTCTTCCGGTACATGATTTCATTTTATAAAAAAGAACCCATCTATTCTTTCAAAAATAACTTATATTGTACTAACTTAACTTCTTTGCCTATGTATAATTCAGTACCTATACGGCTTTCTTCTGTGAATCCAACCTTCTTCAGCATTTTTCTGGAACGATGATTTGTTTCGTGTGTCTCTCCGTAAAATGTAGTGATCCCGAATTGTTCATTTGCATAGTTCATTAATTTTTTTATCATTTGTGTACCAATACCAACATTCCAAAGAACACTGTTTCCAATAGCAATACCAATTTCAGCACTATTATTTTTTATTTCGCCTAAATCGGCATAACCGATAAGTCTATTTTTATATTCGATTCCAAGTCGAATCATTTCTTTTTGTTGATTTGCTACACAACGTTCCCACCATTTAAATAATTCCATATGATCTCTATTTTTCTGCCATCCATTTGCTTCACAAAATTGCTCATCCCTACTCCAATCAACTACAGCATTGAAGTCTTCTAATTTCAACTTTCTAAAGTAAATTTCATTTCGATTAATATCCATTATTCATCTCCACCATTTTGCCGATTGAACTTTGCTAACATAATTACATCGAAAGCCTCGTTATTTTGGTACATATACTTCCTTAAAATGCCTTCCTTTTCAAATCCTTGATTCATCAATAATTGACTGGAACCCTCATTTTCAACAAAAACGATGGCACCGATTCTTGTTAACTCCACCTCTTGAAATCCATATTCAACGATTTTAGCTACTGCTTCCGATGCATAGCCATTACGCCAAAATTCCGAATGAATTTCATACCCCACTTCTGCACGTCGATGCGCTTTTGACCATGAGTTAAAGCCAATTGTTCCGATTACCCCCGGAACATCCTTCCTTTCAATTCCCCAGCGTATTCCTTTTTCAGCTTGAAAATTACTAGTAAATGCCTGTATTAATTTTTCTGCCTGCTCCATTCTTTTAAATGTGTTCAATCCATAATATTTTGTTACCTCTTTGTTTGAAAAAATTGAATAGATCGCTTCTACATCAGAAGGTAGAATTTCTCTTAAAATGAGTCGTTCGGTTTCTAAATTTGGAAACATAGTACTTCCCCTTTCGTAAAACAATTGTGATTAATCTATTTTTCAAAAGAATAGATCTCTTGTTCAGCTTCAACTTTTTTCAAAATAAAATTTCTTACTGTTCGATATTTTATGACTTCTAATTTGTATATAATGCTTTTATGTATAAGTAATCCCATTTTCGCAACGGAAGAATCGTGCAACTATATTAAAATATGAAAACCCTTGCCGTTTAAAGGCAAGGGATATTTCATTAAATCAATGTAAAAAAAACAAACCTGCTATTAATAGTTATTAATCTGATATTCGTTCATTTTATGAGCTAAACGAATTGTTACTTGAGCTAATTGTGCATACGTAACTTCACTAGTTGGCTTCAGCTGATTATTTTCAGCTTCAAGTAATCCCATTGCATATGCTAATGCCACGTGACCACGTAATTCCTTATCTACTAGTGCGGCATCACTGTATTTCAATTCATATATATCACTCAGTTGAGCAGGTTTATTTAGTTTCAATGTACCAATGACCCATTTTGCCAGCTCCTGATTTGTAAGAGCTGTCTTAGGATTAAATGTTTTAGTAGATGCATCAAGCATTCCCATTTGTAATGCACGTGTGACAAATGCGTATGACGCATCGTCTGGCGTAATATCAGTAAATGATTCGTCCGCCGTTTCAAGCTCATTGTAACTAGAGCTGTAATACATGTACGTTACTGATTTTAGCAATACTTTTAAAGCTTCCTCTTTAGTAATAGGAGCATCTGGGTTAAATTTTTCATTTACTTCTAAAATACCCGCATGAATTAAATAATTTAGTTCTTCGGCAGCTTTTGGATGCTCGATTTTCGGCTTGTCCGATTTGGCCATTCCATAAGTATCTAACCATTCACCTGTTTTGGCATCAATGCCCGCGGACGCCCCATCTTTGAAGACTGGCTGGTATGCTAGACTATAATGCTGCTCATTCCCCACTTTTGGATGATTCACATATTGCAGCTTCAGTTTCATCTCATCTTTCAACATTTTTGTTGCTTCCTGTTCAGATAAAATATCAGTTGCTGCCGGCCACTCCAACTCACCATAATCGCTCATAAATAAGTTCACTAAAGCACCTGTTTTGGCATCTACACTTACTGAGATATTGTCACCTACTACCGATAAGCCGTTCACGATGCGTGGGAACGTAAAGTTATAACTATTATTGTAAGTTTCGTGGTAGCCCTCATTTACAGGCAATGCATACTTGTGTGCAGATGAAGGTATCCATTCTTTCACAAGAGCGATTGCTTTATCCAATGCCTGTTTTTGTGTTAATTTCGCTTCTTCTTTACTGTCATCATTGTCTACTTCGAGATTACTTTTAATATCGCTGTAATGAATGAATTCCCCTGTTGCTTTATCAATTGTTAGCACAGTTCCAGTTCCACCAGTACGATAGTTATACATATATTGAATGTTGAAGACTTCTTTACCAGTCTCCGTTGTTGTTTCTTCAACTGCCCCAATCTCCAATTGAACACCTTTTATATCTGTGGCAAGCAATTTCTCAGCCAATGCTCGCGCCTGATCTGCCGTCATGTTCGGCTGTTTTGCCGCTAATGGCTCAGAAACAATCGGTGTAATTGATTTAGCGGCTAATGTTGAAGAGAGCCCATCCAAAGTTAACCATTCCCCTGTTTGCGCATGGATTCCCGAAATAACCTGGCTATTTGGTTCATAAACAAGCTTAGCTTTATGATCCCCTGTTGAATAATCCGGTACAATTGTGTATGACAACTGTGCTTTTAAAGCATCTTGCAAGCGTTTAGCAATGGAAGATTCATCTTGTTTTTTGGACGGATCATCATACGTAAAATTATTTTTTGGAGAGGTTGTTCTATAAAATGATGATACTGTACCATCTCCTAACACTCGGATATTAATAGTTTGATCTGAAATTGGAATACCTGAATTTTTCTTCTCATAAATAAATGAGTATTCAACTGGCTGCGTTAAAATAGATGGAGAGTAATAATCGTGTGCGTTTGGCACAAGCTCATACCCCTCACCTTTACTGAACTTTTCCATAAATTTATCCGCTGCTTTTTGCGCTTCTTCTTTTGAATACTTTGCCGGGAACAATACATCCTTTGTATTTACTGGTTGATAGTGGAATTGTTCTAACTCTAACGTATCTCCAACAAAAATAAAGTTTCCATGTTCATATTGGTCGTCGATATTCTTTGAGAAATAAAGTTCATACCGTACCGTAGTATCTGTAGGATGTGAGAAACCTGCCCCCGTACGAAAATCTTTTTCAGATACATTTAGGAACTCATTTGGAAATAATTCTCGGAAACGCTTCATTAAATCAGCTTTTGTTACCGTTGTATTCGTTTGTGCGACTTGAATCGGCAATGTCTCCATACGTTCATTTCCAATTGTTGAAGCACTAGCAATTGGTGCCAATAACCCAACAGATAGCGCTGTTGCAGTTAACATGGCACCCGCCTTTTTAATAGTTACCACTCTTCATCCCCCTATCTCTTTTTCGTAAAACATCTGTTTACACTTACATATTACGAATTACACTTACAATAAGTTTCATAAATGTTAAATTTTAACTAGCAATTACAAATCTCCAATTCCTATCAACCATATATCTAAACGTTTTATCAATAACATAAAAAAATATTTCCTCCCTTTTTACTCTTTTTAAAAACATTACCAGTTATTGAGGCGGTTATTTCAAATTATTCCTAAAAGAATAAAAACACCTATTTTGAAAAATAGGTGTTTTTAAACTTTCTATTATTTTTAAGCAGCAACTCTTATTTTTTTTCGTTTCGTTGGATCAAGTCGTTTCTCGAGCCATAACAGTAAAACATCTGCCAAAATTGCCATTATAGCGGTTGGAAGTGCGCCCGCTATAATAATAGCTGTTCCGCTCGTAGCATTTGTTCCTCGAATGATAATATCACCAAGTCCGCCTGCCCCGATAAACGCACCGATTGCGACAATGCCGATTGCCACGACAAGGGCAATACGAATACCTGTTATAATAACGGAGAGGCTCAGTGGCAGCTCCACCATATATAAGATTTGAATTTTTGTCATCCCCATACCGCGCCCTGCATCAGTTAAGCTTCGATCAATATTCCTTATACCGACAAACGTATTTTTAACAATAGGCAAAAGGGAATAAAAGAACACAGTCACAATAACCGTCGTTTTTCCAAGACCTAGCACAAGCATAATGATTGCCATTAATGCAAGCGCCGGAATCGTTTGAATAATATTAGCGAGTGTAATGACCGGTCCTGAAGCCTTCGGAAATTTCGAAATCCAAATCCCTATTGGAATACCTATTATTGATGCAAGCAATACACCATACACAGACAACTGAAAATGTGCGAGAAATAGTGAAAATACATAAGAACCATTTTCTCTCATATAAAAGAAAAATTGTTCCACTATCGATAGCTGTGTCATATCTGTCATGGTTTATCATCTCCTGAAAAATAATCGTGTTCCTTAAGAAATTCCTCAGCAACAACTGCCGGTTCAATTAAGTTATTGTCAGCCAGGAAATTTAGGCGCTGCATTTCTTCTGTGGAAATTTTGCCAACTAGTCGTTGCAGAGCCTTTCTTACTTCAGGCTTTTTCTCCAATAATTTCGTATCTGCAAATGGTGATGCATCATACGCTGGGAAAAAATGCAGATCATCCTCTAAAACTGTTAAATCATAGGAAGCGATACGTCCATCAGTCGTATAGCCAAGCACGACATCTACTTCGTTTTGAGCAACCGCATCATATACTAGCCCAATTTGCATCGGGAAGACGCGTCCAAATTTAAAGCCATACGCTTCACTAAATGCTTTATACCCATCGCCATCTCGGTTCATCCATGACGTATCAACACCCAACTGCAAGTCCCGAGCTACTTTTTTTAAGTCGCTGATTTTAGTCAGCCCGTATTTCTCAGCTGTTTCCTTCGTTACCATAAAAGCATACGTATTATTGAATCCATATGAATCGAAAAACGTCATTTGATATTCTTTTTGAAATATTTTCTGTACCATCTTCAATGCTTGTTCCGGATCACTGACAGGTTCTTGTCCGAGTGCCCCCGTTAAATCTGTTCCGGTATAACGCACTGCCGAAATGTTCGCATCACCGTTTAGCATTGCCTGATGAAGCACAACAGCAGAGCCTAGATTTTTGATCAACTCTACTTCTTCATCAGTGTAATGTTCCAGCATCCCTTTCACAATGTAAGCAGTAATTTGACCTTCTGTGGAAACTACCGATCCTACGCGTAATTTATCATCTTCCTTGCCACAAGCGCTTAAAACAATAACAGACAGTAAAAGCAGTAAAAACTTTTTCAAGATGTTCGACCTCCTTGCATACGAAGCCCTTTCGGAATCATGAAGCGTTCAAAACGACTTAACAGGAAGTCCACAAGCAGGGCTAAAGCAGTTACTAATAATGCCCCTCCTACTATGAGCTCTGTTTTATATAAATTTAGTCCATTAAAAATAAAATCCCCCAGTCCGCCAGCACCAATATATGATGCTAGTGTCGCCCAGGAAATAACATATACTGCAGATAAGCGGATGCCCGACATAATAATCGGCATCGCAAGCGGTAATTCAACCATTCGCATCGATTGCATCGGTGTCATGCCCATTGCTGTACCCGCCGCTTTAATATTTTGATTAACTGAATGCATCCCAATAAACGTATTATTCAATATTGGCAATAAAGAATAGATACATAAAGCAACAATTGCCGGCACTTTACCTACACCTAAAAAAGGAATCATAATTGCTAATAGAGCAAGTGACGGTACCGTTTGCAGGACACTTGTAACCGTTAGTACGATTTTTGCAATTTTCTTCGTTTTCGATAACATTATGCCTAGAGGAACGGCAATGGCCACTCCTAATAATAGAGCGCTAAAAGATATGTAGAAGTGCTCCCATGTTTTAAGTAAAATATCGGCACTATTTTCCGTAAAAAAGCTTATCATGCATCCATCAGCTCCTGTTCCTCTTCTCCCCAAATCGTATCGTATACAATATCTACGATGTTCGCGCGAGTAATGAGACCAATGAGATGTTGCTGATCATCAACAACCGGAATATTATTCAGATTCAGATTTAATATCCGACGCACTGTATCCTGAAGTTTGGAACCCGTCTTCATGAAAATAACATCCCGATTATAAACTTCTGATACACTTTTTTTCGTGCGCGCATTCCCTGTTAAACTTTCGACTGTTAAAAAACCGAGTAATCGATTTTGGCCATCTGTAACAAACAACGTATCTACGCGTGATTTAACCATTAAGCGAATCGCCTCATCCAAGCTGCGTTCAACGGTAATTGAAACAGGTTTAATCATCACTTCATTTACCGTTTTCACATTTGGTTTTTGCTGGACTAAACGATGGGAACCGATAAATTCTTTTACAAAGTCATTGGCCGGATTTGCTAGTATATTGTCAGGAGTATCAAATTGCACCAGCTTTCCTTCATGCATGATAGCGATGCGATCGGCAAGCTTAATCGCTTCATCCATATCATGTGTAACAAAGATTATTGTTTTATCCAATGTTTTTTGGAGCTCTTTAATTAAGTCCTGTAACGTATCGCGTGTAATCGGGTCAAGTGCACCGAACGGCTCGTCCATCAAAATTATGTCCTGCTCAGCTGCAAGAGCACGAATTACACCGATTCGCTGTTGCTGCCCGCCCGAAAGCTGGGATGGATAATAATCCAGATAGGTTTCAGGTAAGTTGACCAACGATATAAGGTACTTTGCCATTTCGTCACGCTTTTCTTTCGACCACTGAAGCAGCCGTGGTACAAGCGTTATATTTTCACGGATTGTCATATGCGGCATTAAACCAATTTGCTGAATGACATAGCCGATACTTCTCCTAAGAGTGACCGGATTCATCTTCGTAATCTCTTTCTCGTCTATTGAAATCGTTCCGCTAGTAGGCTCTACCATGCGATTCAGCATACGAAGGGCTGTCGTTTTACCACTGCCACTCGTACCAATAAATGCGATAAACTCCCCTTTTTTAATATCAAGAGTTAAGTTATCAACGGCAACTTTCCCGCCACGGTATACCTTGCGTAAGTTTTCGATATGTAGCATAGAACTCATTCCTTTTCCCATGAATTATCGTATTTCTTTATTTTGATAAAATACTTTATTTATATACCCTGTTTTTCAAAAACGTAACAATGCAGACATTCAGTTGGCAATTTTGTAATGATGAAGTTTTTTCCGTAATTTTTATTAAAATTATGTAATATTTAACGTATTTTTTTAGCAGGTTGTAATAATCAGGAAGATAGTAGTGCTACAATTGAAGAAAAATCAAATTACACAATCAATGGCATTGAACCGGGAAGCGGCACGATGGAATTGGCAAACAATGCTTTACAAGATTATGAAAACCTAAATGACTGGAATCTTACGGAAAGTTCAACAGCAGGTATGTTAGGTGAATTAGATAAGGCTTATAAAATGAAGAACCGATTAGCCGCAAAAGAAGAGTATATTATTTAGCTAAGGCATTGAGAAATAATCTCGATGCTTTTTTATATAGAAGGAAGCAGCGTTGCAACATACCGTTAACCTTTCAATTAATATCAGATAATTCAAAAATTTCCCGCGCAATAATTCTTAAAATTTTTAATTACTTGTGGATAACTTGCAATATTTTGCGTTTTGGCGAGGACCTCGGTTCCCGGTTTTCTAATAAATCCGGAAATTTGCTAATATATTTTTATTTGTTCTAATAAAATATTTCTTGTTTATTCTAATAAGAGGGTCAACTCTTCTAATATCCCACTCAGATCTTCAAATAACTAGCGCACTTCTTCTAATATACACCTTAACTGTTCTAATGAAATTCCTCCACAACCCCCAAACTCAAAATAAAAACCACCAGTTGAACTGGTGGTTTTCTCTGCGCGTGAAACGCTGGGGTACTGGCCCACGTCTAAAGACGCTCTGAAAGGTCTGCCAACCGCACTACTTTTCCGACTACCGCTAAAGCGGTGTACTTATTTTTTTCTTCGATTTAATTCTTCCCCTGTGAATGGGTCAATGAATTCTTTCATCGTCATTTGATCCTCTAGGATATCTTCCTGCAATTGATTTTTTATATATTCCTGAATGACTTTTCGGTTTCGCCCTACTGTATCCACATAATATCCTCGACACCAAAATTTTCGGTTTCCATATTTATATTTCAAATTTGCATGTCGATCGAATATCATTAAACTGCTTTTCCCTTTGAGATACCCTACAAACGCAGATACACTAAGCTTCGGTGGAATACTCACTAACATATGTATATGATCAGGACAAGCTGTAGCTTCAATGATTTCTACGCCTTTTCTTTCACACAGTTGACGTAATATTTTACCGATGTCCGCTTTTATTTTTCCGTAGATTATTCTTCTTCTGTATTTTGGCGCAAACACAATGTGATACTTACAATTCCATGTTGTATGTGCTAAACTTTTATTATCCAATATTGGAGCTCCTTTCGTACGTAATCGGTTGACCAGACCTGATTTTATTGTACGACTGGAGTATTTTTTTTGTCCATAGCTAAAAGCTTTTTAGAACCCCCCGCATAGCAGGGGGTTTTCGTTTCCATAAAAAAGCAGTCCAAGTAACTGCTACTTGGACTGCTTTCCAATTAAAGTGGCATTCCCATAATCGCTTTTGGCTCAAGAAATTCCTCGATACCATAATCGCCCCATTCGCGGCCAATACCAGAATGTTTAAAGCCGCCAAATGGTGCCGAACGATCCGTTTCACTATTGTTAATACGGATTTGGCCAGCTCGGATTGATAAAGCGACTTTCTTCAGCTCTTCTTTATCATTTCCGAATACATAACCAGCAAGTCCATAAATCGTATCGTTGGCAATATCAATTGCTTCGTCTAAATCTTTATAAGTGATGACCGACATAACCGGACCAAAGATTTCCTCCTGTGCAATTGTCATATCGTTTTTCACATTTGTGAATACCGTAATTTGGGAGAAGAAACCTTTATCGATTCCATCTGGTCTGCCAGCGCCACCGATCACAATGGTTGCACCTTCTTCCTCACCTTTTTTAATGTAGGATTGAACAGTCTCCCATTGGTCTTTGGAAACTTGCGGACCCATAAATGTATTTTCATCCTGTGGATCACCTACCGGAAATTCCGCGACGAATTCTTTCATTGCTTCTATAAATTCATCATGTATTTCTTCCGGTACAATCATGCGTGTTGCAGCTGAACATACTTGCCCTGTATTCATAGCAATTTGTCCTAATGCCGCTTTAGCTGCTTCTTTTACGTCCGCATCTTTTAAAATAACGAAAGGCGATTTTCCGCCAAGTTCCAATGAAATATTTTTAATATCTTCAGCAGCATTTTTCATTAACCCGCTGCCAACTTCCCCAGAACCGGTAAAGGAAATAATGTCTACATCCGGATGAGTACTGATTGCTTCACCTACTGTTGAACCCGAACCGTTGACAAGATTAAATACACCTTTTGGAACACCCGCTTTATCCAAAATTTCCGCCAGAATGACTGCTGCAAATGGTGTTTGGGATGCTGGTTTTACTACCATTGTACAACCGGCTGCCAATGCACTGGCAAGCTTTGTGGAAATCTGATTTGTCGGGAAATTCCATGGTGTAATGAGTCCTGCTACACCAATCGGTTCTTTTTGAATATATGAATTCTCCCTTTCTTCAGTAAACTTGAATGTTTTCAATTGTTCTGCCGCCTCTTTAAAGTGCGTTAGCCCCATCTTATAATGGATTTCCTCTGATTTCGTAATAGGCGCCCCTAATTCAGCGGTCATTATTTTCACTAAATCGTCTTTACGATTTTCATATTCTTCAGCTATAGCTTCCAAAAGCTTTATTCGCTCGTCCACTGACATTTTTGAAAAGGAAGGGAATGCCTCCTTTGCCGCCTTGACTGCTCGATTCACATCTTCTTTAGTTCCACTGCTAATCTTACCTACTACTTCCTCTGTCGCAGGGTTAATTACTTCAATTGTATCTGTTCCAGTAGAATCAACCCATTCTCCATTGATGTATTGTTTTGTATGATTTAGCATAATCAAACTCCTTTATAAATCGACTTATTAAAAATATTCCCTTTGTGTCTGCCTATAAACATTTGAATTTTACCTTCTAAAATACAAAAAATCCGAAGCCTTTACTAGCACTTCGAATTTAAACAGCGTTGCCTATTTATTATTTTCTAGCAATTGCTTAGCTATATCCATCACATCTGCATCTTTAGCTTGTTTCGCAAAACGTACAACAAGCTGTTCGATTTCCGTACCTTGCCAATGCGATTTATCGTACGAATGTAATATTAATATCGCAATGTACTGCAGATGCTCGTCAGAAGTTTTTAGTGCTTTTCCTAGGAAATCGATACCAAGACCATTATACTGATCCAATTCTTCAATAAGAGAGACAACAACAATCACTTGATCATTCGTCAATTCATTGAAATCTCCAAACGAATCCGTAATCCCTATAAGCCGTTCGATAATTTGCGGGTCTTTCGCTGCAAATAATGCATAATAATATTGTACGTTGTCGGGATTGTTCTTTAACTTCTCGAATACGATGTCCGTAATATCTGCATTATAAAATTGTGCCACTGCTAATGCCTCGGCCTCATTCTCCTGGTCATTTTGCAGTTTTTCCAATGCTTGCTGCAGCCAGCTTGGATTTTGGACAATTTCTTCAATATTCTCTTCCGTCGTGCGCTTTTCATGCGGTTTCCAGTTGGAAGAAAAACGCTCTTCCCATATTTCTTCATCCTCCTGCAAATACTCATGAATTTGCGTCAAAATGTAAAACTGATTGAATGTCTGACAATGTGTTTTCGCATGGTGTGTATAACGCATGACCACTTGACCCGCATATTCATAATCATCCATTGTTTGATTGGCACCTTCATATAAAAGAGCTAATATTATTGCTCCTGCACCGTCAAATATTTTCCCGGAAATAAATTTTTCATGCAGTTCAATATCGAGCTTCCCTTTTTCAGCACACATTAACGCGGATGCATTTCCCGGAACCGTATTTTTTAGTCCTTCCAGCAAGATCCACTGCCGGATCTCTTCATTTGAGGCATCCAGGAAATTGAGTGCTTCGAGTTTACCCCAATCCGAAACATTTTGCGCAATATGCCATGCCAACTCATTACTGTTTGTTGTGCCATTTGTTAACGCAAACAGAGCCGCTCCGGTGAATTCTTCATGCAATGCAATCACTTTCAACCGTTCTTTATACTCTTCACATTCCATCGTACCTAACACGAGAAGCGCGAATTTCACAACTTCGCGATGAGCCGCATGTTCCAGCAACCAAATTGCCTCATTTTTCAATCGACCTTCATCTTTTTCAGCTTCTGCAAACAGCTCTACAAATTCGTGAAAATAGCTGATGACGTTTTCATCTTTTATTTTTTCGTATGTTGCTTTCCGTGTATGATCGTTAGGATTTGCAACCTGCTCTAAAAATAACTTTATGAGCTTTTTCGTATAAAATGGCGTTACCGGTTCCTGATATAGCCGATCAGCAAATCCTGGTGCAAATTTCGGATGATTTTCATCGTATAAAAACTCATCATCCGGTAAATTTTTTGTTATAAGCTGCTGATGCTGCTTAAATTGTTCTTCAAGAAAAGGAACAATGTAGTCTTTATTTGTCCAAGGTAAAAAATGCAGGTGCAACGTCTCATACATCAGCTGTTTTCCATCCACTTTCACCGTTACATTCAGTTTAACAAAGCCGCCTAGTTTCACGTACACTTTATGTGTCTTACCACTGTTTGACTGGAATGTTCCTTTCAGTGTTGAAAAGGGAATAACATGCGACCATATCGATTTTCTGACATTTTGTGCAATAATTTGTCCATCGACCTTCAATACTTCCTCCATCATGCCATTCATTACCTCTATTTGATGACCCTCAAAATCCAGGACCCATTGTTTTTCTACTTCTTTTGCCACCTCATTTTTGGCATTGCGCATTTCCCGCTTAAATTCCTCTTTAAATCCCATTTACTTGCTACCTATTCCTTTCGTTTCTATACAACTATTATAACAATTTTTGTTAACTATTTGTTAAATAATTGCAAACCAACAAAATAATATCACAAGTATCCACTTTATTTACGGAATTGTCAGATAAAAAGGACTAGCAAATATACTAGTCCCAAAAATGTATTATTGAGTTTTTATAACTACTTTCCCGTTATGCTCCCCATTAATCACTGCATCAAATGCCATGCCAGCCTGTTCTAATGGATAACTGTAACCTACAACAGGTTTTAGCTGTTCTGTTTCCAGCAGCTTTGCCACACCATATATCAGTTCCTGGTGAACTTCTTCCGATACATTAAACAGTACCATCCCACGTACATCACATTCTTTTTGCATTACAAGCCGAGGATTAATTTCAATTTCACCACGGTTTCCGACGATAACGATGACACCGTGCTTGGCAAGCATCTGCAAATCGGTCTGCAGATTTTCGTTTGCCAAAAATTCGATAATGACATCCGGACCTCTGCCCTCATTGGCATCAAGTACAGTTTCAATTGTTTCTTCTTTAATATGATCAAGCACGACATCTGCGCCTGCTTCTTTTACAAGTTGTTTCCCAGAATTACGGCTTGCCGTTCCTATTACTTTTGCTCCTAAAGCTTTTGCAATTTGAACAGCTTGTAAACCTACTGCGCCACTAGCTCCGTGAACGAAAACCGTCTGACCTGATTTCACTTTTGCTCTTCCTACCAATGCTCTGTACGCTGTCAATGCTGGAATCCCTAATGCGGCTCCCTGCTCAAACGAAATATGCTCCGGAATCGGATGAACAAAGCGGCTTTCACAAACAATCTGTTGTGCTAATGTACCAGTCGACTTACCATTCGGCAAGCTCGCGATAAATACTCGGTCCCCTGCTTTTACGTTTGTCACTTGTTCTCCAACTTGTTCGACAATTCCCGCCCCGTCCAAGCCAGGCGTATATGGCAGGTTCGGTTTAATCGCATATGTACCAGTAGAAGTATAAACATCGCTAGGATTCACACCCGCTGCATGAAGGTTTATCAGTACTTCATTTTCAGCTGGAGTTTGTACCTCTGCTTGCTCCACTACTAAATTTTCAGACGTTCCAAATTGATTGATTCGTATTGCTTTCAATAACTTCACCCCATCATCTATTTATATTAAGAATATTAGAAAAATTACATTTTGTATAGAGATAGCTTCGCTTAAATAAATATATAAATACTTTAATAATGGAATATTTTAATTGTTTCATATGTATTGATGTTATAGAGGAGGCGAAAAGTAATAAAAAAAATAATTTTATTGTTAGCAGTAATGGTGCTATGTTGTGTACCAGTTGCTTCTGCAAAAGAAAGCATGTCTACACCGGCAGGGATTGCTTATGCCGAGCTCAAGGAAAGAGTAGATGAATATGCTTCTAAATACATTGGGACGACAACTGCAGGAGCCAATGTACTAATTGTGAAGGACGGAGAAATTTTCTTCAATACGGCGTATGGCTTTGCTGATGTTGAAAATCAGGTGAATATCACAACGGATACTGTATTTGAATGGGGTTCCGTTACAAAGCTTCTCGTTTGGACTAGTGTGATGCAGCTGGTAGAACAAGGGAAATTAAAATTAGATGAAGATATTCGCTTGTATTTACCGGAAGGATTTCTGACGAAAATACGGTATGATGCCCCTATCACAATGTTGAATCTGATGCACCATAACGCTGGGTGGGAAGAAAAATTTACAGATTTATTTTATATGTCAGCAAATGAAATAAAACCTTTGGAAGAAATGCTTCACATTACTGAGCCTTATCAGGTGCACGAACCTGGAAGTGTCGTTGCCTATTCAAACTATGGTGTAGCACTTGCCGGTTTTATTGTGGAACAGCTGGCAGAACAGCCTTTTTATGATTATGTGAATGAACATATTTTTTCAGTATTAGATATGAAGAACACAACAATTCATCCGACACAGGAAGATAACACGAATGTTGCTACAAAAAGAGATGAAATTTACGGTTATATTGTTAATAATGATGGTGAGTTTACTATTTCGAAAAATGAACGGATCTATATCGGTTTATATCCAGCCGGAAGTGCAATAGGCACGGTAAAGGATGCTGCTAAATTCATGCTGGCACTTATGCCGGCAGATGGAGCAAAAAGTCCTTTGTTTCAAAACAATCGTACATTGGATGAAATGCTGACGACTAGTGACTTTTATGAAGATGGCTTCCCTCGAAATGCACATGGTTTTTGGAAAGGATTATATACAGTTGATGTATTGGAACATGCAGGAAATACAGATAGTTTTTCAAGCAATTTCTCTTTTTCAAATAATGAAAATATGGGAGTAATTGTTTTCACGAATCAGGCGGGTGAAGCCGGACTAAGTTATGGTTTACCAACACTTATATTCGGTGAGTATTCTGCTGAAAAAGGCAAGCAGACAATGCCGAATGCGCAGGAGCTTGAAGGAAAGTACTATATGGCAAGGCTACCTTATAAAGGTTTTACCAAGCTGTACAGTGCACTTAGTATTGGTCATTTCGAAGCGACAAACGCAAACAGTATAGATGCTTTTGGGATGAAACTTGAACAAATCGCTCCATATTTATATAAATCTTTAGATGATTATCGTGTATATTTTCATGTTACGTTGAATGATGGAAATGTGAACAAGATTTCAATGCCGACAAGTGATATTCTACCTGTCACTCAAAAAATGATAATAATGAATCTGTTCAGTAGCTTAGCGGTAGCTTTTAGTGGTCTATATACACTCATAGTTTTACTAATATTGTTCATCAAAAAGATAAAAAACCGAAAAAAAGCAGTCCGAGCTACTACTGCTGAAAAATGGGAATTACTATTGCTTTTAGCAAATAATATACCTTTTATCAACATAATTGTTTTAGCTTACAGAACATTAAATTACGCTTCTTATACAACCTTGAAAATTCACTTTTGGGTCAACTATGCATACATTGCATTCGCAGCCATTTGTCTGGTGGCCATTTTTGCAGGTTTGAAAAAAACAACGACAACTCGTTATCAAAAAATACGCTATGCATTCTCTTGTATTTCGGCGCTGCTTCTTGTCATCTTAATTATTGGCTGGGAGCTTTACTATTAAATTGTACTATTTCTTCAACATACAAAAGCAGATGTACGAATTTACTTCGTCATCTGCTTTAATTTTGGAACTATTTTAACTTTTCTCCTCAAGACATTGATAGACAGCCATCATCTCTTTTTTATTTAACTCACGAATTCGATTAAAAATAGGAATTTCTGCAACTGCTTTTGTATAGAGACTGTTATCAACAATTTCACTTACCGGTCCGGTTAACCAAGTGTTTACTTGTATCCCTTCTACTAGTTCCTTCAAACCTTCATTATTAATGCCACTTGCATTACAGCTTATACATGGAATTGTTAATTTTGAGACCCCATCGTGTAGTCCATCTTCAGAGAGGGCTTTCTTACCTTTACAGAAAGGACAGGGATTGCTTTTCTTAATTTTGTTTATTTGCGTAACAAGCTTCTTGTAACCGAATGCTTCATAAACATATGTTAGTTTTTTATACTTTCCATTCGTGAAATACTTGTCAATGATCGTTTCTCTCATTTCATTGATATTGTCAAAATCACAAATGGTTACGCGGTTATTTTTACTGATGGTCTCAATATTACCTTGAATGCTGTCCCAAAAAGGCAGGGCATTTTGTAAAACTACTTCATATTGCGCAAAACTTGCCACTTCAATTTCAAATAATTTCAATGCCACTTGGATTTCTCGCGGCAGTAAAGAAACATCTTCTGTTAAAACCATATTGCCACCAACGACTGATTTTAATTTGTCCAGGATCGGTAACGGACCTACTGTTTTTAATATTTCATCAAGCGGCTGCTTCATAATCTCACGAATATCTGTATCGCCATACTTTAGCTGTTTCTGATGATTTAGCACAGAGCCTTCACAAACCGGGCAAGTAATCATTTCTTTCGATTCTTTCATAAGTTCTTTAATAGGTGATTTCGAAATGAACATATACATCCCTATAATTTGATTAAAGCCTTGCCATGTTCTTCTTGCCTTGTCCGCTTTATCATAGAAAGAATTTTCCCAATAACCGTATAAAAAAGTGTCCTTTTCGGCTTCTGTCATCTCGTTATAACTTTTACTTATATCCTGACCGAGTTCGTTCTTGATTTCTTCAAAAAGAAATTCCAATTTTGAATATTTATAATACTTCAATACTTCCATCACGTCCGGATGCAATAAGCCCTCCCAAAATGGGGCAGTCTTGTCCTGAACTACAACATCAAAATCAAATTTCTCAATAACCCGGCGACCTGAGCAGCTTGGACAATGGTTGTCTTGATGATAGAAATCGAAGCTTTTCGTATCTTTATTTGTTGGATGCGCGGCTACAATATGATTGATCAATCCACCCATTTCATACAGAAAGCTATATTGACTATATAATTGACGTTCCAAATCTATAGCAATGACTGGAGCTATTGTAGCAGACTCATATTCACCATAAATTAAACGGGCCATTGATGATAAACTTTTTAGAATACCACCTTTATAAATATTTTCTGCATTTTTAAAATAGGCAACATGATCTTCTCTTAAATAATGAATACCATTTTGTTTATTAATAGCTGAGGGAATTTGCTCCGGTACGTTATCAGTGCTGTTTTGCACGCTATAATAATCAGCATTACTCATTACATCTAGATGTTCGACTGGTTCAATTTTTCTTTTTCCAAAATCAACGATAAAATCGGAGTTTGCCAGCATATACGAATTGTGTTCAATCATTATGATCGAAACAGATTCATCTTGAAGTATGGCTCTTATACTATCAATGAACTGATTTAAAATATTTTGCGACAAACCTTTTGAAGGCTCATCAAAAATAAATAATGTATGTGGATTTTTAGTATTGGCAAACAGCTCGGATACTAAATGGACACATTGGAATTCGCCATTTGATAAAGACTGTGTTTTTCTTTCTAATGTCAAATAACCAAGTCCAAGTTTGATTAACAGGCTCAAGCGTTTTTGAGTAATGTCACCTTCCGGCAATTCCTCAATAATATCTTCAATCGAGCGCTGAAAAATATCCTCAATTTCTTCACTATACTTCGTTATTTTTCTTTTAATATCAAGAAAAGTGGCTACAGTTGATCGGCTTGTAATCGATTGGTTCCGATTTTGCCCGACCATTACAATTTTATCTTTTGGATATCTATTCAGAAAATCTTTTGCTATACACTCATTGACAAGTGTAGATTTACCACATCCCGATTCTCCCGTAAAAGTAACGATTCTATTTTTAGGAATCTGAATTTCAGCCATCTGAATATTGCGGCTAAATAACTTCTTAAAATGGTAGTATTCTGTTGGTATTGCCTTATTCAGTTCATAATTGATTGGTTTAGGGCGAGGAGATTCTTCTACAATTTTTCCGCCGTATTTCCCGCTGCCAGGTCCAAAAAACAGCTGCTCCCCCGTAATATCTTGCACTGTGTCTGAATGATCAATGAGCCAAATTTGGTTTTTGTAACCTAGTTGTTTTATTTGCTCTAAAATTTTCAGTAATGTTTGATGATCAAGACCTACTGAGATTTCATCGACGATAATAACGGTATTTTCACTTGTAGCCATAAATTCAGCCAAGTAAAGTCGCGTTAATTCTCCCCCTGATAATGTGCCCATTATACGATTTAACGTTAAGTAACCAATGTTCATATCGATAAGATTTTTAAGGATATGTTGTTTCCCTTCACTAATATGTAACACTTCTTTTAATGCAAAAATGGATTCAATACTTAAGTCGTTAATACCGGCTATATTATGTGGTTGATTAAATAACTCGATTCTTTTTTGAAGAACCTCGGGATTATAGCGTTTCCCTTCACACATTTTGCATTCAATGTTCTTAGTCGTGCCGCGTCCTTTACATGAAGAGCACCAGCCTAGTTCATTATTAAACGAAAATACTTCTGGAGATAGATCAAATTTTTCGGCAAAAATATCGCGAATCTCCTTAAACACGCCCGTATGTGTACCAATAGTTGAACGTGGGTTAGAGGATATAGACGACTTTCCGAGAAAAAGTACTAAAGGCATTTCTTCCATTTTAATAGCACTAAAATTGGTCTCCATTATATTAGGGAATAGATATTGATATTCGGATTTTGGCAATAATGAAACTAGTCGTTTCTTGGACTCTTCCCCGATCGTTTGACAAAAAGTTGTTTTACCAGATCCAGAAAGACCAGCAATCCCTAACGATTTATCGACTGGTATTACTGTATCTAAATTAAAAATGTTGTTTGCAATTAGTTGATTGATTTTCATTTTGTTATATCGCACCCATTCTTTTTATTTAATATTCCCGAGCTCCAAAATTTCTAATAAAACTATCTCTTTTTTATTTCATAACACCCCTTCTATTACTCAGATGTTACTACACCTATTAGCAAAAATAAAAGCCCAATTTCCCCATCATTGCGAAGGAGAAATTGGACTATCCCCGCTACACCTTTATAGAATGTAGCTATTGGAAATTTTTAAACAACCTTTTACTTAAAAAATTATCGGAAATGTAAATATAACGAAAGCTGCCCATAATCCGTATACTGGCAAATACTTTGTAACAGCATTTTGGATAGCGTTTGGACCGGATTTATTTTGTAGATAACGCATATAGGAAATCATAATCCATAGTAGATTTGCACAGATTAGTATATTTACCCCTAAAACAGCAACCCTATTAGGTGTAATACCATAAGAAGTAAGTCTGAACATGATGGCTGATAATGCGACACTGTCAATGATAAGAGCGACAACGATTAAAGCGAAATTGACATAGTCGAAGATGCTCTTTTTATCGTCAGAGTCTTTCTCAGTAATAGAGAATATTGTAACAGCCAGAACGCCAAGTAGTATTCCGTTGAAAGCGATCAGGAAATCGCGGTCCAAAAACGGATTTTTCCCGACCGATATGACCGTTACAAGGTATACAAGCAAAGTGATTAATACTAACGGGCTAAAAATTTTTGCTATAAATGGGGTTACATTTTTGGCAAGCTTCAAATTCATTGAAACGAGGTGTACACCTACAACTGCAAGTGCCGCTGCCCCAAATAAAACGATATTACTAAAATAGAAGTCCTCAATATCTAAGCCAATGAAGCTAAATAACTGCAACGTTAATAATGCAAGAAAAATCCCGCTAACTGCCATGCTGGCGTACAGAACTCCATATTCTAAATTAAATTTAATATAAGCTAATCTTGTACTGCTATTTAAATAATCATTTCCTGTATATGCAAGCCCTAACAATACCCATAAGAAAATCGGGAAATGTAAATACGCTAAAATAATGCTATCGTCGTTGAAATTTAATGGCAGCATATTCAGATAAATTCCTGAAACTAAGAACATTGCCAATAACGAATAAACGACACTTCTTTTAGGTTTATTCTTGTAAACAAAGTAGGCAGCAATAAAAGGAATAATACCAAATGCCAGATTAATCGGAGCAATTGCTTCTTGTTCGACAAAATGGAATATAATTCTTGTACATACCCCTGCCATGATCGCTAATATGCCCATGAAGAAAAATCCGTTTTGAAAGGATGTAAAATTTCTTGTATTTTCCTTTTCGCTGAAATTCAATCTTTCATACCAAACACTTAATATTGGAGAATCAGAGTTTTGTTCCCAAGCCTGTTTGAATGACTTTGTAAAAGCTTTCGGGTCTTTTCTATACATTCTCTCAAGTACATCGGGTTTTTTAATGTTTTCTATAACCAAATTATTACTCTCCATTGCTTTCCCTCCCCTAATTATTGTCATACAACATTCCCACTGTAATAGTTAAATGTCTTCATCACTTTTGTATTCTAATATATCTCCCGGCTGACAATCCAACGCCTTACAAATGGCTTCTAATGTTGTTAACCGAACTGCTTTTGCCTTCCCATTTTTCAATATAGAAAGGTTTGCCATCGTGATCCCAACCTTTTCCGAAAGTTCTGTTACGCTCATTTTCCTTTTTGCCAACATCACATCAATATTAATTATAATTGCCATTGTTATTCACCTCAGACCGTTAAATCGTTTTCAGATTTAATATTAATTGCTTCTTGTAAAAGTTTTTGAAGAACGGCTGCAAAGACTGCAATTACCAATGAAGCAAAAGGAACAATTAATCCGACAAAGATAACTCCCGGCGCGTCATCCAATTCCGCAAACACATAAAACAGCGGCAAAACTAATAAATGCAAAACACTGATTATTATGGCACAATATTTTATTTTCTTTAAAGGTTTCACAGCTAAATCAGAGAACGCTTTATTATTGTCGATATAGCGTAAAAGTAGGAAAGCCTGATATAAAGCAAAGAAAAAAGGAATTGCCGAAGCATCGAAAACGATGTAAACATAATATTTTACGAAAGCAAACTCCGGAAGCATTTTTGCTGCTACATTTGCCAGCTCCGGTACTAAAAAGATGCATAGCGCCAAAACAGGAATCCCTAAAAAAACAACAGCAATTTTTAAAAACAACGTAGTTACTTTTTCCATAAATCGCACCTCACTTATTTATTTTCACTTCTGATTTTATTACATCTTTTATCGTAAATCAATAAATTTATATCGATTTTTTCTCACTTACCTTAAGCTGTACGTAAAATACCACCTTGATTTTTTATAAAGCAAATCGTTCCAAACTCTGTTGCAATATCCGATATAACATAGACAAAGGCATCGGGTTTATAGAAACACCCGATGCCTGCATGCTTTACTAATTCTTCTAAACTTTAAAACGGTTAACGGCAACTGCTAAATCAGCGCTTAACTGATTTAATTCCTGAGATGCCTCCGCTACCGATTGAATTGCGTGTAATTGATCATCTGTAGCCGCGCTAACTTCTTCGCATGCTGCAGCCGAATTTTGAGAGTTCATAGACATTTCCTCAATTGTTTTAATAACACGGTCTTTATATTTATCAACACTTTCAATTTCAGCGTGAACCGCAATAAAGGATTCATTCACATGATCAATTAATTCCGTGAGCTGTGCGAACATTTCGTTCGTTTTATTAACCACTTCATTTGATTCATTAAATGATTCTTTCATTTTATTCATGGGTACAATTACTTGATTCGAATAATTTTGAAGTTCAGTAATCGTCATTTTTACGGTTTCCGTAGCATTAGCTGATTGTTCGGCCAACTTACGGACTTCTTCTGCTACTACTGCGAATCCTTTACCATGTTCACCAGCACGCGCGGCTTCAATGGAAGCATTTAAAGCTAATAAATTCGTTTGAGCGGAAATAGATGAAATTGTATCCATAATGGAACTAATTGAAATCGTCTGGGCTTCAAGCTTGGAAAGGACATGTGTCATTTCTTCTAGTTCTAGCTGGTTTCCTGAGAAGCTTTGTAATAATTCCTCCATATGCTTGCGTCCTTCTTGATTAAGGGTAGCAGCCTCACTAGTAGATTCTTCAACCTTGCTAGATAAAGATTTCATATTTTCAATTTTATCGCCTAGGCTTGCTGATTGTTCTGTTACAATATCGGCTTGTTCCGAGGTACTAACTGTGCTTATAGCAATTTCCCCGACTGATTTCGAAACTTGTATAGAAGAAGCACTCGTCTCTTCTGCCATTGCACTTAAATGTTGTGAACGCTCATCAACTTGATCAGCTGAAGTTTTCACAACACCAATAATTTTTTTCATTTCGCCAATCATCGAATTAAAATGGTGCGCCAACCGACCAATTTCATCCTTTGCCTTGACATCAATATGAACCGTTAAGTCCCCTTCTGCTACATTCCCCATTAGTGTACCAAGTTTATAAAGAGGTTTGATAACACGCGAAATAAAGATGAATAGCACAATAAAAGTAATGGCTAAAATCGCAATCGTAATTAAGATAATTATATCTCTAATTTCATTGGCTGTTTTATTCAGATTTGACTGTTCATACTGTGCTGCCACGGTCCAATCAACACCCGGTATATGATTGGAAATAATAATTGAATCAACACCATTGATGGATTCATTTAAAATCATAGGGTCTTTCTTCTGTAACAACTTCTCAATATAACTATTTTCCGATAAATCTTCACCAGCTAAATCCGGATGAGCAATTGCCAATCCCGTACTATCAAATATCATGCCAAATCCATTATAACCAAGATCCATAGCAGCAACCATTTGTGTTAAGTCCGTTAGCAAAATATCCGATGCCAGAACACCTACAACCTCATTGCCGACTTTAATACCCGTTACACCTGTAATCGTGAATTCTCCTGTTGCAGCATCTAGATATGGCTCGGTCCAACTGACAACATCAGGATTCTCCATGCCTAGTGTATACCAAGGCCTTGTCGTCGCATTAATATCTTTTACCTCATCAAAGTGTGGCTCATACATGACCCCTTCTGCGTTTGCTGTATAAATACCTGATGTATTAGAAAATGTACCTAAATACGTTTGAAAATCTTTTCGTAATTGAGAATCCGCATCATCAAATAAGGCGGTATTATTTTCATAATAGTTTTCGATTTCATCCGATTGGGCAATCATTTGTAATGACCGTCCGAAATTGTCGAGAACGGTTTGTACATTAGTCGAAAGTTGTTGGACGATGGTTTCACTCTGATTTATTACAGTTTCCTCTGTTTTACTGGAAATAATGACGGTACTCACCGTTGCTAATGTACCAAAACCTACAATAGCGATGAGAATAACAATTCCAATAATCTTCCATTTTACTGATAAATTCATTTTATACTCCTTAATAAATTTAATTTAATTACTGACATAATTAATCTGAAAATTTTATAATTATATTAGTTTTAAATACTTTAACTGATATTTATATAGATTGCGATAGTTTTTTTAATAAAACAAAAATTAGAAATTACTCCTTATGTTTTATTTAGAACCCATCTGAAAAAATATGTTTCAGGACTTGGGCTCTGTACTAAGGGACTTAAGAAAGAAAAGAACGCCTTTTAATTAATTAGTCGAAAAGATTCCTTTTCACTTAATTCTTTAATAGCAAAATAATGATTTTGCACGCAAGCGTTCATAATGACATAGAAACATTACACTATTGTAGTGTTTTTGCCTTCTAATCAAACGGTTAGAAGGTTTTTTCTTCTCCTAATAAGAAAAGAAAACATTCTTTAAGAATGAAGGTAAAAAGAAGTAGAGTGAATTTTCGTTTAGTAAGAAAAATGGGAATGTAGCAATAATTTATTAAAATACCATTTACATAATTTGAAAATAAACTATAATATAGGAAATGGGAAAATATATCTATATCAAAGTAAATTCCCTATATACATAGGTACATTTTTAGGGGGAAATATTTATAGTAATAGTTTGCAAAAGAGAAAAATAGGGATATTTTGTATAATTTCCCCTTTGTCCCCATTAATGATTTAATTTAATGTTCTTGAAAATTAGATTTTTTGAATGATTAGATTTGTTTTAAAAATAATAATTAATTGAGTTATAGAGGGAGGAAAAAAATGATGAAATATACGTGGAGGTTAGCTCTTACTGCCATACTTGTAATAGCCAATTTTTTTATATTTTCAAATTTAGAATTAGGTCAAAGCACTACCCTCTCTATTATAGTTTTTAGCACAAACGTTATTATTGGATGGATGCTTGGAAATCAACTTGATAAATTTGTTGCTTCTAAAAAAGAATTGGGTTCTACTAAGACAACCTTAGTTGACTATACATTTGCGTTAGATTTTGTATCACTTGGTATCGGTATTACAAATGAAAAAGGAGAGTTTGAATTTGTAAATAAAGCTCATCAAGACCTATATGGATATAATCTAAAAGAATTTCTAACTAAAAGTTGGATGGATTGCTACCCTCCAGAAACGGTTGAACAACTAAAGAATGAAGCCATTACCCAGTTACGTAAATATGGAAAATGGCAAGGAGAGGCAAAAGGGGTAAGGAAGGACGGATCAATATTTCCCCAAGAGCTGCTCATTTCTAATATTGAGGGATCCAAGAAAGTGATATGTGTAATACGCGATATAACGGAACAACAGCAATACCTCAATTATTTAGAACATATAGCGGAACATAATGATTTAACAAAGTTGCCTAATCGAAGGAAGCTATTATCAGATTTAGATAATACTAAAAATGAGTCAATCGAGACTTGCATACTATTTATCGACTTAGATCGTTTCAAAATAGTGAATGATACACTTGGTCATAACTATGGTGACAAATTATTAATCAGTGTTGCTGAAAGGCTATTAGGTATACAAAATGAACATATTAAAATTTACCATCTTGGAGGAGATGAGTTTATTGTTATTGTACGAAATGGTGAGTATGGTTATACCGAATCCCTAGCTATTGAGATTATAAACATCTTAAAAAAACCATATTCATTTTTTGAAAAAGAAGTATCCATAACTTGTAGTATAGGAATAAGTAGCAAATCTGAACATGGAAATAACTATGAAAAATTAATTGAGTTGGCCGATATTGCAATGTATCATGCCAAAATGGAAGGTAAAAATACTTATAAGTTTTTTAATGAGGATATTAGAAAACAGCTTGAAAGAAATTTATTAATCGAAAATGAATTAAGAAGAGCGATTTCTAATGGTGAATTCTTTATTAATTATCAACCTAAATGTTATTTAGCTGATTCATCCTTAATAGGGTTAGAGGCCCTTGCTAGATGGAACAATCCACTGCTAGGAATAGTTTCACCTGTTGAATTTATTCCAATTGCTGAAGAAACAGGCTTAATTAGTGACATTGGAAATTGGGTTATTAATGAAGTTCTTTATCAAATGAATCAATGGCAATCTAGCGGATATCCTTTAGTTAAAGTATCTGTTAATGTTTCACAAAGGCAATTTAAAGAAAATGAGCTGGTCGATTATATTGAGAAATGTTTAACAACCCATAATATTGTACCTCAACATTTTGAAATTGAGATTACAGAAAGTTTAATTGCGGATTTTGATCTTATTATTCCTCAATTAACTTCTCTCAAAAATATGGGGGTTGGTATTTCTATAGATGATTTTGGTACTGGCTACTCATCACTCAATTTTATTAATTTATTACCGGTCGATACTCTGAAAATTGATCAATCATTTATCAGGGGTTTATTATGTAATAGAAAAAATAACCTATTGGTAAAAACGATTATCGATATCGGCAATAACCTGCAACTGAAAGTGGTTGCAGAAGGGATTGAAACAGATGAGCAACTTAAGGAACTGATCAACTTAAACTGTCATTTTGGACAAGGGTATCTCTTTAGTAAACCATTAGCTGCAGACAAAATCGAGTCAATTTTATTAAAGAAATTAAAGGTATAGTTATAAGAAAAGACAGTTGGACAATCCTCCTCACTGTTTCTTAATGTATCAACTGCTGACAGCGTTATTGCGTTAAAGCAGCTAAATCCTCTTGAACTTAATTATAAAAATCAATCTTTATCCAGCATCTTCTACAAATAGCAATGCAGAAGTAGATATGATTTCGAGGAGTAAATATTATTATCAACATTTTTATCTGGAGGTTACGCCAAGCTGACCTGGTACATCGATGGCATCACCGCACTTCAGCGGGACTACGGCTATCCTTATCAATAAAGCAGAAAAGAATTTGGGAGTAAGCTTACTGAACCAGAACTTTTTGCTCAACTGTTGAAGAACACTCGTACCTTAAACATTGTAGCTATGCGGAACTATATGTATGCCAGGTATGTTATGAGGATACGCTTCGTATGGTATCCGTAGTAGATCATTATATATTGCAACAACATATGATGTCGCTTCAAAATTTGCCACTTAGTTGTTGAGTTATGAAGAAATTAGGCATTTTAGCCAAACCCGTACACCTTTTTATAAATTTACATCTATTCTCATGAATTATTTATTGCATTTTAGTGCATTTAATTATAAGCCTGATCATCATCCGTTACTGGCGCTGTAGTGTCTTCTGTTACATCTTCCGCTGGGTCCTCTTCTGATACCGGTGTTTCTGATTCTTCAGTTTCACCTTCCTCGGCCTGATCATCATCAGGTACTGGTGCTTCCGGTTCTTCCGTTACATCTTCAGCTCGATCATCATCAACTGCTGGGGCATCTACTGTTACATCATCTTCAGTCGCCGATGACTCCGGCACTTCTGCTACACCATCTTCAACAACATCATTCGTAGTATCATTGATATTATCGTTATCTTCTAATTCATCCGTAGTTTCGGTTTTTTGCTGGGCAACTTGGCTGACAAGCTTCCCTTTTTCAGGGGAACCTGGTAGACTCTTTGCAAATTCAGACACTTTCTGACCATGATTTTTTGCGTGTTCAATAATTTCCGGATTAACATCCTTTGCATCCAATTCCGCTGCAGAAATAGGTGCACCAGCCGCTAAAAATGATGCAGCTATAAATGATGTTGACATTACTAGTGGCGCTACTTTCTTAGAAAAATTTTTATTTGCTGTTTTAGAGTCCATTTGTTTTTTATTCATTACTTAATCGCTCCTAATTCGTATTTTGCACTTTGTACTGATAGGATGAAATTTTCTCTGATCCCGGTATTGATCGTTTCACCTCTGATTGAACCGAGTAAAATGATTCCTCAATTTTTTGGCAGCACCATCTACTGCCTATCTAGAATACAACAAAATTATATTACGATATTGTTTTACTCTGATTAAAAGAGTTGATGCCTCTGTTACGAATTTTTCGAATTTTGCAACATGCGAAATAATTTATTCAGCCAAAATCAAGTTATTTTAATAAAATGATTACGCTTTCATATTTGTACTCTAGGATATTTCATGTAATTTCCTTTACTGGATAACTTGTTGAATTTATTTTACATATATCACGAAACAGTAAAAATTGTCTGAACAATAAAGACATTTTTCTCCCTATTATTACCGATAAAAATTTTATAGTTAGAAAAGCTTCCAAATAGTAGAGATTATCCGGCAAAACAACTTATTTATTATGTATCAGGCATTTTAACAATTTTGTAATACCAGGGGGTTTCTTTACAACATCCAAGCCAACATAAATTAAAAAGGCATTTTAATAATCCAAAGATGCAACTAACTCCTTAGATATCAAAATGCCTCGCCAACTATTCTATTCATTTAAACAATCCTTTTGGTTGTACAAAAACCGTATTTTTTAAAGTTTTAATGGTAACTTCATAAAGGTGCTGCTTAAGGTCATCCCGATTTTCCATTCTCGTTTGCTGTGAAGAATAAGAAATGATAGGTTCAATTCTATTTAATACTTGAATAATTTCATTTGGATCAAATTGCTCGACCATAGTTAACCTCCCCTCTATTTTTTATTCCTTTCATGGTTTGTCTTAGTGAGGTCGTTCGATAATAAGTCAATTGAATTTCGCAATGAATCAATTTTGCCTTCGAATCTCATTAATAAATAAATCGCAATGGTAATTGGAAATCCGAAATTCCCTAATATTTGAAAAAGTTGGCCCTCAATCATTCCCCTCCCTCCCTTCTCTTAATATATTTATTGATTTATGAATCATCTTAGAAATAGCTTGTTGTGATACATTGTAAATCTTCGCAATTTCCTTCTCAGTTAACTCGTTTACATACCGATAATACAAAACTTGTTTTTGCTTAGTATTTAAACGTTTTAGCAAAGTTATTAACATTTCATCACTCAACAAGCTCTCTAAGTCATTCTCAAAAATGCTTTCAAATTGTATAAAAGAATTTTCATCTTGTACTGTGTCTACCATTGCCAGGCTTTCATTAATAGGTGCATCCAAATTTAATTCATATTTTTTATTGTACTCTCTTACCTTTGAATCAAATTTTCTGGATTCATATATAATTGCTTTTTTTATATAGGCGATCCGTATAATCAGTTTTTCAAAATATTTAAATTGTTCATTTAAAGAATCCGCATTAGTACTTGTTGGCTCCTGTAAGTACGCATTATACAGTTTGTTATATTCTTCAATCTCTAAAAACCTTTTAAACACATTACTATTCACGACATCAGGATTTAAAATCTTCATTCGTCATACCCCTTATCTTTTTAGTCATAAAACATGAACCTCTGTTCGTTTTTAATTAAAAAGATCGAATAGAATGCTTATCCCTTACTATATATAGGGGAATTTCTAAAGAATAATACAACCAAAAAATAAAGTTATAGGGATATTAAAATTACTTTTAACGATTGTAATCTCCAAAATATACGATACATTAGACTATTAAAGAGGAGCACCAGACTTAGGAGTTGGAATCTTATTACGACTGGTGCCACCAATTTTTTTCACCAAATGTTACTGTTACTGTGAAAATATCTTTTTATCCTCCACCAATTCCTACTATCCATAAATCCAGAGCGATAATAATTAATTCAATCATTTTCTCACCCCCCTTTTTTACTTATTTTACATAAATTACACTCTCCCAACTTATAATATTAGTAAATGAATATTTGGAGGGTATTATGAATAATTACGGGAAAACATTAAAAAAAATTAGAGTTGGCAAAGGATTTTCACAGAAATATGTATCCAGCAATATTTGTACACAAGGTAATTTCTCCAAATTTGAACTAGGGGAAAATAAAGATATTAAACATTCAACCTTAAGTGAATTTCTAGTACGAATAGAAACTTCATATGAAGAATTTAGATATATTGATAATGGTTATACCATGCCTTTAAGGGATGAAATTATTAACAATTTTTATAATCAATCATATAATAATTCGGAAAATTTATTGCAATTACAGAGGAGTTGTATTTCATACTTAAAGGAATTTCCGGAGGATAAACTTATTAATAAAATATTTATCATTATAAAAAGTTTAACAATATTAGCCAACACTAACAACATTCATAATGCGAAATTACTTGCCGAGCCCATTTGGACGGAATTATCCCGCAGAGACAATTTGTACTTGTCCGATATCTTTTTACTAAATTCTATACTTTATATTTTTCCAATTGAAACAGCTGTCGAAATGAAAAAATTCGCTTTTCGGCATATTGAAAAATATAAAAACTTCCAAAATATAAACCGTATAAAAATAAACTTTTTAATTAATCTATCTTTGTTATATCTAAAAAATCGGGATTATAATTTGGCTTTAAAACAATTAGAAAACTCAATCGAACTATGTAAAATAGAAAAACTTTTTATTAATCTGTCCATATGTTATATACGTAAAGGTATTTGTTTAAATAATTTGGGTCATTGCGGATTATATTGGCAAAATAAAGGGATGAATATGTTGGAAGTTTTAGACGAGATCGATTTGCTATCTATTTTAAAGGCAGAAGTCGCAAATTACTCAAATTAATTTAGTTTTAAAATGAGGAATGAAATTAGTTGTTTGGAGTGAAGGCGTCGAGTGCAATTGCTGGATTCGCCTATCGTTGCAGAGCGTAGCGGAATCAGAGAAGTATCTTAGATTATCCATCTTTGGCAACGCTATTTCGTATTGGCAACGTGTCCTAGCGTCCTCCGTTACGGAGATCGACGGCTAAGAAGCAGACCCAAAATAAAGCCGTTCAAATTTGAACGGCTTTTGATTTAGTATTAGTTGGTTGTATCGTCCAGCAAATCTTTAAATTCTTTCTCTTTATACATCGCTCGATCGGCTTCTTTAATCATCTTGTCTAAATTTGCATCTAAAACTCCCGTCGAATAGTACGATCCAATACTTGCCGAGACATTAATTATATGTTGATCTAAAATCATTGGTTTCTCAAGTACAGATTTTATTCTTTCAGTAATTTTTTTTACTATCGGCTGATTAATATTAGCCGTTAATATGACAAATTCATCTCCACCTAACCGGCAAAGTAAGTCCGTCTCTCTCAATACCCCATCTATCCTTAAAACAATAATCTGCAATAATTGATCCCCAACTTCATGGCCATATGTATCATTTATTTTTTTGAAGCCGTTCATATCAAGGAACAATAATGCAACTGAGTCGACATTTTCATGCTTCATCAAATCAAACTTTTCCTTAAGCATTAAACGGTTTGCGGCTCCGGTTAAAGGATCGTGGTAAGCTAAGTCCTGTAACTTGTCGTTGGCCTCCCTCACTTTAAGAATGAAAACAATGAGGAAAATGGTAATAAATATTCCAAACAGTACTAAATAAATAAAGTCTTCCTTTATGACGTTCGGAAAAATTTCATCGTGAAGGTAAAAAAATGAATAGAATGTAAGAATAATCGACGCGACCCCTGCCATCAAAACGGCTTTTATCTGTTGATAAATGGCACTTAACGGAAGTGCGAGCCACATGAAGAAATAATTTACTAAATACGGTGATTCGTTAAGCAGGTAATAAAAATAAATATACATACTGCCGATCATTACATACATTGTAAATTTTTCGTTCACTTTTTTTTGAATCAGCAATATTATGATGAGCCCAAATACTCCAAAAAAGATTGCTGGAGGAAATATACTCGCTATTCCTTCAATGAAAATATTAATTATAATTTGTGTAAAATAAAAAATACTTATTAATAGAAGCAATAATGAATTTCTGCGATGAATTTCTGCGATGCATTTCAATGATATTTCACCTTCCTCTAACATCCGTATTGGGCAAAAAAAATTATAATAACTTAATTTATTATAGCTTATGGCAGATTTCGATGCAGTTGAATAATAATTAACTAAAAAAGAAAAGATCTCCCGACAGTTTATTGAAACTGATGAAAGACCTCTCCTAAAATCTATATTCTTATTTTAAATACTTTATTCGTAAGCGGGGCAAGGAATTTAACCCCTTTTTTCGTCATCATATCGCCTAAAATATGAGATAAATAAGCCATAGTTGATATAATCGCTAAATTTTCCGCGCCCGTACTTACTTCCAGCAGCTGGGACATGTATGCCCAAAAGACCACTGCCCAAATTGTATGTGTTAACCCCCGATGCGGGAACCATCCAGCTGCACCTATGTATACTGCAAACAGTACGAGCCACCACAGCTCATCTGTAATCGCATAATACAGAAGGAATAAACTTAAAATCGTCATTAAAATGTTTTTCAACGTTTCCTGACTTCTCATGGACAATGCGATAATAATGGCGCCCAATGCTAAAAACAGCAGTTTATTCTGTTGGGTAAACCATTCACCATCCAAAAAAGGCAAAAGATTCATGTAGGCTGCCAAGGACAGAATCATTATGATTCCGCCGGCCATTTGTCCACCCTTTTTTATTTGTTTCGCCGTTTTCGTTACATGTTTATTCAACAGATTGTTTCCGTCCAGATCTGGAGCAAGCGAAGCCACAGCGGATACAGCTAAAATGACCGGGATCATTTCAGGTGCTTGACTCACAGATGCCACTGCCCCGATTCCTAAACCGATTGTTAAATGTGTTCGACCTTTCATGTTGTCACCTCTTTGTTGTAAAGTCTTCTAACGGAATTTACCGCGAACTTCTTACGTATTCAAATTGTTCATTGTACTTAACGAAGTTCTATTAATCAAGTTTTTTCATTATAGGAACCTGCTTCACTTTATGAGTAGCCCTTTTGTTTTATTACTTACCGATAATCCAACATTTCAAGTCAGCTTTTGAGCGCGGTTATATATAAAAATACTGCAAAGCATGATTAATGAAATAATCGCAAACATATAATCTATATAAACCGTTAACAGCCAGCCACCGATAATGGGTCCGATAAACCCTCCTATATTTTTAAACTGTGATGCACCAAGATACGTCCCTTTCTGATCCTCAGGTGCAATCTCCTCAATAACTGCATTCATCATCGGGAAACAGAAAATCTCACCGACCGAAAACACAATCATACTCGCAATGAACATCCAAGAACTATCGGAAACACCAAACAGAAATAATCCAACCGCAAAAATGACGACGCCGATTTTCAGCGAACTGTAAATTGAAATTTTTTCACTGAAAACAGTTAAAGGCAGCTGAAAAGCCAGTACTGTAATGGAATTTGCGACGATCACATAGGAAAAGAGCTTCACCCCATCCTCCACATTCATGTTAATGAATTGCGGAAGTGTCGAGTTGAACTGGGAATAACCGACTGTAATCAATATACCTCCCGCGATAAACAGCAACAGTTTTTGGTCATGGATAACCGCTTGTAGTACTGTTCGGATTTGCTGTTTTGAACTAAGTCTTTTTTGCTTCATTTCATAGCGATTTAACACGACGAGTAAAAATATGCCATACAACGCATACATTATGCCGGTAATCATAAACGGTGTCGCTGGGCTTGATAAGCTAGCGACCCATACACCGAGTAATGGACCCATAACAGCCGCAATATTAATGGCCGTGTAGCGTACGGAAAATAACCGTCTTTTTTTTGCATCTTCCGTAAAATCAATCATCAGCGCTTGAGTACCCGGTTCAAAAAATGAACGGCATAGCCCATTCAGCGCATTTAACACGACAAAGTAAACAGCTGAAGAAGCTAACGCAAACCCAGCGAATGTAAGGCTCCATATTAAGACCGTAATAATAATAACCGCTTTTCGACCGAAACGATCGGTTAAATAGCCGCCGATTAATCCGCCGAATGTTGAAAATAGAGGGGCAATCCCAATTGTAACCCCGATTAATAAAGGCGAAGCTTGAAGTTCATTATGTAAATATAAAGCTAAAAACGGGATTGCCATAAAGCTCGCAGTCCGTACAAAAACTGTCCCACTTAATATAATCCATACAAGTGGATGAAAATAGTTAAAAATCCTTGTCATAGCTCGCCTCCTGTAAATTTTTAGAGATAACTTCCATTATACAGAGTTTGCGTAAAGAATATTTCTTTAATATGAAATTTCTGTATGGTTTTACTTATCAATTTCAAGATAATGGTATAATGACTGAAAATAGTAGGTTGGGAGGTTTTATGTAAGTGAAGCTGACAAAAGAAGAAAAGTCCTGGATTTTATACGACTGCGGGAATTCTGCTTATTCCATTGCAATCACTACCGCCCTTTTCCCTATTGTCTTTGGGATGTTTCAAGGTGTGAACAACATGGATTTAGGCTATTTCAATTCACTCGCAAGTATACTTGTCGCCGTTCTTAGTCCTATTTTAGGAGCCTTTGCTGATTATAAGGACAAGAAAAAACGTTTCTTCACATTTTTTGCGTTCGTCGGAATTATTTCTACTCTTTCCTTTACATTTATTTCACCGGATAGTGGGCAATGGCAGCTCTTAATCATCATGTACATTCTTTCATGTATCGGTTTTGCCGGCGCCAATATTTTCTATGATTCTTTCTTAGTCGATGTAACGACAGATGAGAAAATGGATAAAGTATCATCTTCCGGCTTTGCTTTCGGCTATATTTCAAGTGTCATTCCATTTGGGATTAGTTTAGTCGTCATCTTAATTATGGGGATGGATGCAGCGATCGGTTATCAAATCGGATTTTGTATTACCGCGCTATGGTGGGGATTACTGACGATTCCGATGATTAAAGACGTCAAACAGCGTCACTATATAGAACCCGAACCAAATCCGATCGGCAATAGTTTCAAACGATTAGGTCAAACCTTTTTAAATATTAAAGACTATAAAATAGTATTCATGTTTTTAATCGCTTATTTCTGCTATATCGATGGTGTAGATACAATTATAAAAATGGTTGTTCCGTACGCGACAAGTGTTTTAGGCTCCGACGGGCTAAATACCTTTATGCTTTTGGCCATTCTACTCGTTATTCAAATTGTAGCGTTTCCTTTTGCCCTGCTTTATGGATCACTGGCAAAAAAATATTCTACACGGGCTTTAATTATTGTCGGGATTACAACTTATGTCATTGCCTGTATCGCAGCATTTTTCATTTCGGAAATGTGGCATATTTTTATTTTAGGCATTATGATTGGGTCTGCTCAAGGCGGGATTCAGGCACTCAGCCGTTCCTATTACGGAAAAATTATTCCGAAAGAACGCTCCAATGAATTTTTCGGGTTCTATAATATTTTCGGTAAATTTGCTGCGATTATCGGTCCTTTTTTAATGGCGCTTACAACAACAATGACCGGTGATGCCAGATATAGTATTTTATCAATTATCCCTCTATTCATAATCGGGCTCATTGTCTTTTTAATGCTGCCAAAAGATGCGCATAAACAAACTAAATTAGCAGGGTGATCTAATGCAGAAAATAAGTAATTATGTAATTGTCGTTTCGTATGATGCCTTTTCTAAAGATAATTGGGAAAGTGCTGCATCGAAACCGAATTTAGCAAAACTGATTGAACGAGGGGCATCCACAAATTTATTAAAAAGTGTGTACCCTACCCTCACCTATGTCATACACAGTTCGTATGTGACAGGTGTCTATCCAAACCGGCATGGGGTTTTCCATAATAATCCGTTCCAGCCGTTCGTGCCTGAAAACGATCAAAACTGGCACTGGTTCCGCAGTGATATCCAAGCTCCGACTGTATATGAAGCAGCAAGAAAAAAAGGACTCACAACAGCCGGTCTTTTATGGCCCGTATCAGGAAAAGCCGATATTAACTTTAATATCCCTGAAATAAAAGCGGTCAAAAATGAAAACCAGGCATTAAAAATATTGAAAAGCGGCAGTAAATTGTTTACGATGCAGATGGAAATGAAGTACGGAAAAGTTCGGCAAGGGATTCAGCAGCCTTATTTAGATGACTTCACAACTCTATGTGCAGTAGATACGATTAAAAAGAAAAAGCCGAACCTACTTTTAATGCACTTAATTGACCTCGATGATACGAAGCATTTACATGGAACAAAAGGACCTCATATTGAAGAAGTCATTGAACGGATGGATCGCCGGATTGGAGAACTCGTCCAGGCGACAAAAGATGCGGATATTTATGCAGAAACGACTTTTATGATCGTCGGAGACCATAGTCAGCTTGATGTTCAGTACAAAGTGTATTTGAATCGGATTTTATACGAAGAAGGTCTTATTTATGAGGAAAACGGAAAATGGCAATGGCGCGCATATGTTCAAGGTGCAGGTGGAGCCGCTTATTTACATGTACAGCCAGGTGATGCGGAAGCAGAACAAATAGCCCTTACCATTTTACAGGATGCTGTACGGAAAGAATCTTACGGAATCGAAGCCATTATATATACTCAGGAATTGCAGGAGTTTCATGTAGCTAGTCAGTTCCGCTATATGATTGAAGCGAAAGAAGGCTATGCGTTTGAAGACGACCATTTACAGGAGGCTGTTGTAGACTTACATGCACTCGGCAAAAAGTATGCGACACACGGCTACTCCCCAAACAAACCCCATTATACGAGCAACCTGATTATTTCCGGCAATGGTGTTATAGCCGGTTCTGACATTGGTGAAGCTTGTGTCATTGATATCGGTCCGACAATTGCGCATATTTTAGATTTGGACTTTGGTAATACAGATGGCAGAGCTTTGACTGAAATTTTTAAGCAATAATATTGCCACTTAACCCCTCTATTAAAAAAATTTATATAGAAAATCCCTTTTGATTGCTTAAACTCAAAAGGGATTTTTATTTCATAGTTATAGTTTTGATTTATAAAGGCTCTAACACGAAAATTTAATGTTTTTCCTTTACTTCTTTATATATCTCTAAAGCTTTTTCATAAATATCATTATTTGCATGGATTTGATAATTTCCAGAACTATCTCCCAGATGGAAAATCCCCTTATCATCGATCACAAAAGCCCCTGATATTTGGTCATTATAAATAAAATGGACCGTTACCGCCTTATCATAATCAATTTCCTCGTTTGTCTGTCCACTATCTTCAATTTGATTGTAAGCCTTCACAAGTGACTGGACCGTTTTTTTATCTACTTTGTTATAGCCCTCATACAAGCTCTGTCCAAAACCGATATCGAAGTAATCCGCTCTAATTTGATGAAGAGGATTACTATTAAATCCCCTTACAATAAAAAATGAAATTAGTATAACAAACACTACTAATAATTTCTTCAAAATTTCCTCCATCAAACCTAACCGTCTTTTTAAAAACCTGTGGAATTACCTATAGGTGTATCTTGGCCGTTTATTTTTACATTAATTGTGTCATATTTTGCATCACCACGAGTAATTTTATAGACATATTGTTTTAACTCGCTATTATCTTCGTTTTCGGTATCCAATTTTACATCTAATATGTTTTCTCTCTCTTCAAGTTCAGCTGTTACTGATCCGGCAGATTGAAATATAATATACTTCACATCGCTTTTACTGTCATTAACCAGCTGCAATGTGTAATCGGCATCAATACTCTCTTGTACTTTTGGAGGAATTTTTTTCACTTCCGTAATATTCAATTCCGATGAGCTACAAGCCACAAATATTATTGCTGAAACTAACATTAACGATAATAGTTTTCTCAAGTTAAGTCCCCTTCCTTAATTAGACCTCGTTATAGTCTTTTGTTAACTTCCATCGCAATAAACTCCGGTAAATAGCTGGGCGTACAGCCTTTTGCTACTTTCTCGTCTTTGTAAAGACCTATATTCTTACCAAGTTCAATACAACGTGCACGATACTTTTCATCGTATACACCGATCCAGCCTGCCGTAAGATTCATAGCCCATTGAACTTCCGGTTCTTCTTTGCTAATATTCGCTTCTATTTTATAAAGCAATTCTGCTGTATTATCAGGCGGTGTTTGTCCCGTCCATCTTAGTCGTGCCTGATAATACCAGAAAGCTCGCCTTTGAAGAGCAGATCCGCTGTTTTCCCATGACTCCATCAATGAAATTGTTTTCTTGCCTTTCATGAGCTGATTTGCCATTAACCAATCCATTAAATTATTTCGCTCATCAAAAGGGTGTGTCTGCATATCTTGATCAAGTTTATTTAGCACCTCTTGTGAAAGAAGTTTTTTATCCATAATTAAAATTGCCAATAATCTTGGCAAATACGCCTCAGTTGACCACAATACCATTGCCAATTCATGATCTTTTTTTATATCTTTGGCAATTTTGCGTAAGTCGCCTAGCTTAGTTTGACTATTAATCAAAAATAGGACATTTTCTGCTTTTGAAGACCGATTGATTTCACTCATTTTATATAGCTCCTTTACTAAAGAATGGTTTCTTATTAAAAAGAACCAAACATATTGTTTCTATTCAATATGTTTGGTTCAGAGAATTTAAATTATCACGTTTATGAATTCTTTTTCGGAAATAATGTATACGATAATGTAATTACAAAATCAATGGCAAGAATAAGCAGCCATACCTGACTGAATTTATTGATTCCTTCATTGTCAAAAGGGAATTTACTGTTCTCACCATCGAACCACATTCCGAATAAATCTTTAAGGGGCGTTAGCTGCAAACTATCTGAAAACCCGACTGCAATAACAAATCCGATGTGAACCAGGACAAAAACTACGAAATGCCCCGCAAATTGCTTCCATTCTTGTAATGCATAAGCCTTACCATACAGTTTAACAGGTTGGAGTGATTCATCCATCGGCTCTCCGCGTCTTTTAGCCACCCACCTTTTAATAAAGGCATCGAGTTTTTTAAAGTCAGATTTTCCGAATGTCATCGCGTATACAATAATGATGACGATGATAATTTGATAAATCGAAAATTCACCTGTTCGCTGATAATCGAGATAAGCCAAAAGTGCAATCCATAAATCATTCACAATAAAAATTACAAAAACGAATAAACTCAGCTTTTTCAGCTGAAACCAGTAGCGCAAGAGCAAAAAAGCAATCGCACATACCCAGAAAACAACTTCTGCTGTAATAAGGAAAAACCACTTATTATCTAAAATAAAGTCCATTACTTCCTCCCTTAAAATCGGTTACTTGATCTATCCATTCTTATAATACTTGATAATGTAAGAGATTAACATTTATTCTGCAAATTCATTCACTTTAAATTCTGACTAATCACAGAAGAAATATTAAGGTATGATGAATGAGTAGAATACATTTTTTAAATTTTGATAGAGGAGCTGAATGTCTTGAAGAAAAAGCCGATTTATGTGGAAACCGTAATAGACAGCTCGATTGAAGAAGTATGGCATTATACACAGCAGCCCGATCTGCATGAACAATGGGATTTACGTTTTACATCCATCACCTACAATGAAAAACAGCATGAGGACGCGCCTCAAACTTTTACATATACAACTAAAATAATGCCAGGCCTGTCAGTAGCAGGTTGGGGTGAAAGTAAAGGAACACATGAGAAAGCAAGTGGTGTTAAAACCTCATCTCTCCATTTCGGGACACCGCAACTGATTTCCCCGATCAAGGAAGGTCGCGGCTATTGGCAGTATATTCCGAATGGCGACCATGTAACCTTTCTGACCCAGTATGATTACGACGCCCGGTTCGGTCGAATAGGACAATTATTCGATCTGCTGTTCCGCCCTGTTATCGGTTGGGCAACTGCACTTAGTTTTAATGTACTGGCAAGATGGATTGAAATCGGAGAAAAACCGGCTACCCAATACCGGCGATTTTTCAGCTATTATTTACTCTGCTTCCTGTTCAGTTTTACATGGTTCTACCAAGGTCTCATTCCGAAAGTGTTGATAAAGCATCCGCTTGAAATTGATATGCTAATGAAATTGTCACCGCTAACGTTTGGTCAAGCATCATCGGTCATTATTTGGGTAGGTATTTTGGAAATAATCATCGGAATACTTTTTTTGATACCGAAATTGCAACCGCTGCTGATAAAGGCACAAATTTTATTTTTCCCATTGCTGACATTAAGCGCAATTATTGCTGCACCTTCAGTTGCAACCGCCCCATTTAATGTCGTTACATTTAACATTGGTTTATGGATTGCTTCAATTATTGCTCTACTGCTGACAAAGGAATTACCGACAGCAAGATTCTGCAAACGAAAAAGAGGTGTTTAATATGATTTACGAAACATTGCTGGTCAAAGACTTTCACAGGCTGCATCCAAAACTGCAGGAAAGATACCGCCTTCCATTTGGCCAGCCATTTCATGCACAAGGAACAATGCAAGTCATTCATTCCGGACCACGTTTTTTACGACCGATGTATCAATTTTTTACGAAAACAAACTTCCTTTTTCCTGAGTACGGCGAGGAAATCCCTTTTACAATAACGAATACCGCAAGAATGAACAATGAAAAGGAAGCCGAAGTCTATTGGGAGCGTACATTCCATTTTCCACTGGCAACACGCAAGTTCAATGCGACGATGACAGTCGATTTGGAACGGCAAATCGTAAAAGATTATTTAGGTGATCCGGCATTGTTCTACTCCGAATTAAAAATGGATGTTACAAAGGACGGTTCCTTAATGATACGTTCCGCAGATCAGCGTGCCGTAATCGGTCAGAAAGAAGTTGGCTTGCCAAAGAAACTGACAGGCCGAGTTGTTGTAACGGAAGGTTATAATGATGTTCTGGATGTGTATACGGTTCATGTCTCCATTTATAATGATTTCATTGGAAGGATGATGATGTATGCTGGTCAATTTACGCCATGTGCTCAGTAGACCTTTAACAATCTTTGGCCTTGTTTGCATGGCTTGGCTTCTATTATTTAACGAACCAACATCTATGTATTATTATTTGTCGCTAGCTCAACTTATCTTTGTACCAGTCATGCTGGAACAGTTAGTTTTGCTGAAAAATTGGCAAAGATTCATTATTGCAACCGGTCAGTTTGCAGTTACAATACTGTATTTTACACAAAACGATTTCCTCATCCTGCTTTGTGTACTAACTTATTTACTAAGTACGCTAATTGTTGCCTTCCATGGGATTAACCGTTTTTTAAGAAGAGGCTTTGTCAATACAGCTGAAATGATGATAGATATTGGTCTAATTTATATTATGATGGGTGGACTGTGGTTTTTGGCATTCCATCTGCAACTGAATACAGGGTTCAGTCCGATTATTACATGGCTTACCGCTATTCATTTTCATTATTCCGCCTTTCTACTATGCATTACAGTCGGTTTGATCGGGCGTCTTCATATGACCCGTTATTTCAAGTTTTGCTGTGCGGTCATCGCAGCAGGACCAATGCTGGTGGCAGTCGGGATCACTTTTTCAAGAATCGTTGAAATCATTTCGGTTAGCTTATATGTACTCGCCATTTTCAGCATTAGCTTTTTTGTAATGAAATGGCCATTGCCGCGTGTGCAGCGTTTCTTCATTCGCCTGGCATTTCTGACATTATGCTTTACAATTATTTGGTCGTTTTTATACGCATACAGCAATTTATCAGGAATGAATCTTGTAGATATTCCGGATATGCTGGACTTCCATGGTCTTTTAAATTGTATAGGATTTGGTATCTCTGTAGTGATCGCATGGAGCTTATTGCTGCCACCGTCAAGGCATCACAACTATACATTCCCACTAAGTAAAATTCGCGGGCGATTTTCACCAACAAACAAACCGGCAAGTGGATTGGTCGATGATATGGCGTCTTATGTTAATAAAGAAGAGATTCCTGAATTAGTTAGTGAGTTTTATGAACGTACTACACAATTTAAATTAAAAGCGTCTGTTCAATGGACTACATGGTTTAAACCTTTTGCTTTTGTGTATCAGTTCATTAGCAGGAAAATGGGACAATTGAATTTACCGTTCTCTTCAAAAACGATTGTGATGGACGGTGAAATTTGGCAAGTTGATCCGCAAAATGACGGCCGAGAAAAACCGCGCGTTTGGCAAAGGTCCATCAATGGTGAGCCGGTATTTAATGCGATTTACTCGAAGCATCATGATGCTTCCAAGACCTATATGAATATTGCTTTGCCTCTGCCCTTCTCTTCAATGCACGGTATACTGCAGCTATCTGTAAAAGATCGCGCACTTTACTTAACAAGTGATGGACAAGGCGATGCCGGTACGTATTTGGCAATCGGTTCTTATATATTCAGACTGCCGTTACATGAGTATTTTGTGATTGAGGAACAACAAGGAACCCTTATCGCAACCCATCAAATGACACTGTTTGGTATGAAGTTTTTACATATTGATTACTACATACAGAAAAAAACTACTAGTTAAGATACAGCAAAAAAGCTACCATTTCCTAAAAAAGAAAATGGTAGCTTTACTTTATAATGCCTTATTCATTCATCTAAAATTATCGTGCTTTTTGTCTCTTAATAATAAATGGCGCAGCCACTAAAGCAAGAATAAGGATGATTCCCAAATAACCGATTAGAGGATAAAAATAACTAACTAGACCAGTAAAGCCTACATAACTTGCCAAATAGCCAACAATCATTGTAATCGTAAAGAATGTTTTAAATTTCTGTGTCCCCGATTCCGCAAAACGTGCTGAGAAAGAAAAGAACATTCCAACCGCTGTATTATAAATCATGCCAAATATAACTAATGACATGATAATACCTAGTGTTGGCGATAAATTACTTACAATTCCTAGCATTGGCATGTCCAATGAGCCAACTTCTTCGATTTTCGTGAAAATAGCTAAATGAATTAATAGAATAAGTATTCCTAAAACAAGTCCTCCAACTAATCCGCCTAACGCTGCTGTTTTTGGATTTTTTTCAGCTCCGCCCATTACAATCGACATCGAAGCTCCAACTGCAATGTTAAATGAAACATAATTAATACTGGAAATAAACCAGTTTGGTAAAGTAGTCGGTGTTGCTTGCGCTGCGTCGTTCAACGATGTAAAAGTACCAGTCATCGTTAAAAAACTGTAAATCGCAATAAATATAACAAAAACAATGAGAATCGGCGTAATGCTACCTATAATGGAAACGACCCGATTTACTTTCAAAAACCCTGTTAATAATACGAGTATTGTCATAAGAGTCGTACCTACAAAGACCGGTAACCCAAACTGTTGATTTAAGTTTGAACCTGCACCAGCTAGCATAACGACACCTACGCCAAACAACGTGAAAATAAGAATAAAATCAATTACAGTTCCAAGATATCGCCCGCTAATTCTGTAGATAACATCTTTATGTGATGTCGTTTTTGTATAACTGCCAAGCCATACTAAAAGCATACCAATGCCTGAAAATAGTACCGTTGATAAAATGGCTCCAAATATCCCGAGTATTCCAAAGCTCGTAAAGTATTGCAGTATTTCTTGCCCTGAAGCAAATCCTGCACCTACAATCACGCCAATAAATGCGCTTCCAATTTTCAATATATTTTTCACACGTCTAACTCCCCTTTTAATCCTTCGATCAATATGTATTTTCTTAAAATAATTACTAAGGCTAAGTTCTCCATTTTGAATTCTTCATTTATTATAGCCTTTTTCAGATTTCTCCCTAAATATCCCTCCTCACCATATTAAATTAACTACAATTTTTATATTATAGCACACTATTATTACGATATTTTATTATTCCAAATATTCATTTTTTATTAATTGAGTAGGAAAATAGAGATATAGATTGAAATATAGTTCAATAAAAAAACATTTTTCTCAAAAGGAGAAAAATGTATTTTGGAGTTTGTAATTATTAAACTTTAAAAGAAGAATTCAACCAGTTGCATCTGTTCGGTCAAAGTGGCGTCCTTTTTTCAATGCACCCACAAATTCTGAAATACCTGCTACGACACCAGGTGCATTAGCATAGTCTTTATCTAAAATTTCAGCTGAAGCATACCCTAATGCTTTATAATGGTTGAAAATTTCATCAGCAAATCGTTGTACTTTTCGTTTAGGCACAACACTATCGAAAGTTGCAGCAATAATTAGACCATCATAAAGTACAGGAGACGCAGTTTCCAGCGTGTGATCAATTTCACGCTCACCTATTCTTCCTTGCTTATCGCTAATCAACTCAACTGTAACGCCTTCGTTTTCCAAAGGAGTAATCAGTTCTTCCAAATTGCTGTTTGTATCTACAATAATACCGACTTTTTTCGATTTTAAGAATGGTACCTGATTTTTTAAGATACTCACAGCATCGGATGGCTGTTGATCTGCAACTTGCTGGATTGATTCATCTGGTGGTGTAACACCGATATTTTGTGCAATTTGCTCAGCCATTGCACGGTCGACACGAGCAAACATATCGACTGCTGCTTTGCGGATTTCGATTGTTTCTACTTTCCCCAGTTCAAAACTGAAAGCATTTATAATATGCTGTTTTTCTACATCCGTTTGACTTAACCAGAATTGACGCGCTTGGCTATAATGATCTTCAAACGATAAGCTTCGAGCACGTACTTTGCGTCCTTCGATTTTTTCCTGGTAATGAGCATAGCCGCCTTCTTTTTGCGTCACAACATGCGGTGTATTATTTTGTAAACTGTTTTTCCCGTATGCAACACGGCCTTTATTGATCGTCATACGTCCATAGCCGTCTCGTTGATTATTATGGAATGGGCAAACAGGACGATTGATCGGCAACTCATGGAAATTTGGTCCGCCTAATCGAATCAGTTGTGTATCTGTGTAAGAGAATAAGCGTCCTTGTAATAAAGGATCGTTTGAAAAATCGATTCCCGGTACAACATGTCCTACATGGAATGCTATTTGTTCCGTTTCTGCAAAGAAGTTATCCGTATTTCGATTTAATGTCATTTTTCCGAGTTTGCGAAGCGGAATCAATTCTTCCGGCCAAATTTTTGTCGGATCTAAAATATCAAAATCAAATTTGAATTCATCTTCTTGTGGAATTAACTGAACAGCAAGTTCATATTCCGGATAATTTCCGGCTTCTATATTATCGAAAAGGTCACGGCGATTAAAGTCCGGATCTTTACCAGCAATTTTTTGAGCTTCATCCCATACTAAAGAATGAGCACCGTATACAGGTTTCCAATGGAATTTTACGAAGTGGGCTTCCCCTTTGGCGTTAACAAAACGGAAAGTATTCACACCAAACCCTTCCATCATGCGGAAACTTCTTGGAATTGCTCGGTCAGACATTTTCCACATTGTCATATGTGCGGTCTCTTCATTGCTTACGACAAAATCCCAAAATGTATCATGGGCACTTTGCGCTTGAGGAATTTCATTATGTGGTTCCGGTTTTACGGCATGGATTAAATCCGGGAATTTAATGGCATCTTGAATGAAGAAAATTGGGATATTGTTTCCTACTAAATCATAATTTCCTTCTTCCGTATAAAACTTCGTAGCAAATCCTCGTACATCTCGAACTGTTTCAGCTGAACCTCGTGATCCTGCTACTGTTGAAAATCGAACAAAGACAGGTGTTTGGCGACCTTTCTCTCCTAAAAAATGAGCCATCGTTATATCTGATGCATCACCATAACTTTCAAATATCCCATGAGCCCCTGAACCTCGTGCATGTACAACTCGTTCCGGAATACGTTCATGGTCAAAGTGGGTCATTTTTTCACGAAAATGAAAGTCCTCCATTATTGTTGGGCCACGTTCACCTATCGTTAATGAATGCTCGTCGTTCGTTAACTTTAATCCATGATTCGTTGTTAGCGGCTGACCTTCATCTTTCGTAGTAAACTGTTTCAATTGCTCGACTTTTTTATTGTTTTTCTCCAATTTACATCCTCCTCATTCCAAAAATAGCAAGTTTCACAAGATTAGTTACACTCAACCATCTCTGTTACTTTTCTACCCTATTCTCCGAAAAGTAGTCCTTATAATCTTAAAAGTTTTATTCTTAAAAGTTAGTAACTTCTAACTTTAATTAATAAAAAAATTGGCATGTCTTCTTTTTAATTGAACATAATACTTTCTAAAGGATGTGAAAAATGCATTCTTTATGAAATACCAAAAAGAAGTGAGGGAAACTATGTACTACTACAAAGAAGAACTGATCAATATTATAAAACCGGACAAACCAGATCCGGCAGCCGCCCGAGTTTTACAGGAAATCTTAGGCGGACATTATGGGGAGATGCGCACAATGATGCAATTTTTCTTCCAAAGTTCAAATTTTCGAGGTAAAGATACTCAATTTAGAGACTTGCTGCGCGGTATTTTCTTAGAAGAAATTGCCCACGTTGAGCTTGTTCAAAATACCATCAATCAACTATTGAACGATTCCGGAGAGTCATCTGCTCCCGGTAATAATGGGATGGACCAATCCCCATTGGATGAAGCGGTCCGCCATGCAAATCCCCACCATTTTATTATGGGTGCACAAGCATCATTGCCTGTAGACGCAGCAGGAAATCCATGGAACGGATCATGGGTTTACTCACACGGCAACCTCATCGCCGATTTACTGAATAACCTCGTATTGGAATCTACAGGTGTACTGCAAAAAACTCGAATTTATGAAATGAGCTCAAACCAAACGTTCCGTGAAACGCTAGCATTTTTGATTGTTCGTGATAATGCCCATCAAAACGCTTTCGCAAAAGCACTCGAAACATTAGGTGTAAACTGGGGCAAACTATTTCCGGTACCGAATTATGATATAAACAAATATCCTGAATGTCGTAAATTTGTTGATATGGGTTATCATAACTGTCAATTTAACTTCCGTCTGGACCCGACAAGAATTGGTGAAATTCTTCAAGGACAATCCCCAAGCCGTAATGGTGGAACATATCAGGTAACACCCCCGCCAGTAGGTTTCCCGGTGCCGTTAATGCCGGACATGCCAAATGAGCATAGCCCAGGGTTATATGATTTGAATAATTAATTTCTGCTTGAGCATTTACATCAGACCCACTCTATCTATACACTTCAAAAAATCATCCATTTGCTCATTAGCTGAGTAAACGGATGATTTTTCATACTTATTATTTCTTATTATTTGGCAATGCTATTTGATCAAAATCATTGACCAGTCTACGCAGTCCCTCTGTTAACTCTGATCCGCTCATGGGAACCCCATGTCCTGTAACCGCTACAGAAGGATTTAATGCTGCCAGCTTTTTTACCGAATCAAAAGCGGCGGCCCAGTCCGGCGTCAAATACTTTGGTGGTCCATTCACTTCTTTTTCCTGGGTAAATACTTTATATAATGATTCCTGCTTGACAGTCACAAAAGCATCACCCGCAATAAGTGCCCCATCACGCTCTCTGTACAATGAAACATGTCCAGGTGTATGACCCGGTGTATGAATCCACTTAAATCCTTCCATGAAAGGTACGGTTCCGTCTGGTGGAAGCTCCTGGACAGATTCCCCTAAGTCAATCGCTTCATTCGGGAACATTGGAGACATTTTAGCAACTAACCCGCTATCAACAGTTGGGTCCGGCTCCGGATAATTTTCTAAACCTGTTAAATACGGCAGCTCCAACTTGTGAGCGAAAACCGGTACTTGCCAGTGTTCTACAAGTTCAATAATTGCGCCTACATGATCAAAATGTCCATGTGTCAATATAATAGCTTTCGCTTTTGCATTTTCGCCAAATCTTTTTTCCGCTACAGAAATAATTTCTTCTGCACTCTTCGGCATCCCAGCGTCTATTAAAACAAAGTCGTTGCTGCCAGGAATGCTGTAAAAAACAATGTTTGCAATTTGACTTGTATGGGCATACAAGTCTGGCAATACTTCCTGGCTCACACCACTTTGTACAGATGTAGCAGGAATAAATTTATAATCATCACCGTAATTCATATTTTTATTCAAAATACCACCATCCTTCAAAAATTTTAGTTATGACTTCTGTTGTCAATTACTTTAATATACCCGTTTTCATAATCTCAACCTTTACATTGATTTTTATATCCAACGTAGAAAAATGGTCGCTCCAATCTTTTATGAATAAATCCGGATGAAAAGCTCGGACATGTCTACCAAGTCCAAGTGCATCACATTTAGCTTCCTGCAGTTTTTTCATTACTTCATTCATTTCTTCCTCCATTTTTTCAGTAAGGAATTTTTCAAGTTCTTTTCTCACACGATCATCATTTAATTGATCTTGCGGAAACTCCGAAACGGCAACTTCAATTTTTTCGGTAATTTCTATTTTGTTTCCGGAAACGGTTATATCTCTTTTGGATTTATTAATTTGTCGAATGGTTATTGGACTATCGTTATATAAATAAGAAATCCGGGTAGCAAAACCGAGCGAATTATTTAGGATATTCAGTAAAACGCCTTGCTTGGTACTCAATGTATTACCCGTGAAAGAGTCTTCAGAAAAAAGTGCGATTCCGTCGACAACCGGCCGATTTTCTTCATCCATTTTAAAATACGGCAAAGCCAAATCCTGCGCATCTTCAAATAGTATTGAACCGGCTGTTTGCAGAGTATATGGAATAACTATTGAATTCTCTTCCAGACTAGTAATAAGTCGGTCATAATATTCACCTGCAGTTGTTTGCTTTTGCTCACTTATTTCAAGAAATGGCTTTAAATCTCCTTGAACAATTGCAACTTTTGAAGAAATTGGACTGTTTGCATCACGAAAAAAGGAATCTAAATACTCATACAATTTACCTTTAGCTGTCTCCTCTGAAATTAGAATTGTCGCCAGTCCAGATAAATCGAGTGTTTGCTCAACTTTTAGCTCAGCGTCCATTCTCACATCTCGAGTTGTTAATCCCTTTCCAGTAATCAAAACAGTTTTCATCTCAGCTGTGGTCGCTTCGGGATAGGCATAATATGCGGTCAAATCGCCAATCTCACCTTCGAATCCTGTCAGAGATACTACTGATGAATTTTTATAGAGCCTTTCATCCCAGCAACCAGCGAGTAATAATGATGCAAATATTAAGATGATGTATGGGACTCGGATATAGTTCGCCCCCTTAGTTTATTTACGATTATAATTACAATTGGAAACAGAAACGTAAATATAAAATTGATATAAACAATGTTATCCTTAATAAAATCTAATACAGAGAAACGAATAAGAAAATTAGCGGTAAAACCTATAAGCGCAAAAAAAATAAACTGTTGTAAAATGGGGGCTTTACGTTTTTTTTCAAAATATACCAGCCGCATTACAAGTACATAATTTACGATTGTGACCAACGACCAAGAAAGCCAAATATAAACAAAGAACAAATCAAGCCTTTTCACAAATGTAACCTCTACCGAGTGCAGAATATACAAAATTGGTTCTGGTATACGCTTAATTTCCTCTAGTGAAAAAAACATCAAAGTAAATGTAAGGGACAATAGGTAGAATCCTGTCAAAACTAAAAAGTATAATGTCAGTATTTTCTTGCTAACCTTTTCATTTTTTAATAAATACTTGCGAAGCATTACATACATTTCGGCCCCGCCAAATGCACTGGTGGAGTACAAAAACCCCATCCACCATGTTCCCCCTCGATCATAAAATAGCGGCAGCAAATTCGTTGCATACAAATCCGGAATCGCAACCATCATAAAAATTATAAATAGAAAGAGCATTGGTAACAAAACGACTCCAATATTGACTGCTGTTTCAGGTCTACTGATACTTGCATAAAAGCATACTGATAAAAAGACGAATATTATTACACTCGTTGGTGTATTTGGAAATGCCCATGTCGTTAAAACATACGTTATATATATAACGAAGGCAACAATATAAAATAGCCAATATAAAAGGTAGAGTGTTTTTGTAAAACTATTTAAAAAGAAGTATTTATGCATCCGTTCAAAAAACAATAATTGTAAAAAAAAGATAAGAGCAATTAAGATAAATTGAATCGTTGCATCGCGCTTGCCATGCTCAATAATCGAAGTTTGAAAAGAGGTGTACACAAAACCCGTTTGCATAACGAACATCAATAGAAACAACTGTATTTTCGACAATTTAATCGTCATGCTTTGTCATCCTTTTGTGGTGAAAAACTTGTTGCTTGCTTCTTCGCTTTGTAATAAGGTTTTCGGAAAAATAACTTAAGAAATCCTTTTGGGTCAAATGGAACGATTGGCGATAAGTATGGTCGTTTTAATGAACTTAAATTTAATAAATGAACCACCAATATAAATGTGCCTATAACAATCCCATAAAAACCGAACAATGAAGCCAGGAACATAAACGGAAAGCGAAGCAACCGAATTGTTGAATTAAGCTCAACGGAAGGGACCACAAAGCTTGAAATGGCTGTAAATGCTACGACGATAACCATTAAATTCGATACCAGTCCCGCACTTACAATCGCATCTCCAATGACAAGCCCCCCTACAATACCAATAGTCTGTCCAATTGATTTCGGCAAACGGACACTCGCCTCTCGAATCAATTCAATTGTTAATTCCATTATCATTGCTTCTATTAACGGTCGATAAGGGATTTGATTAATATCCGTCTTTATTTTATTTGCCAGTTCTAGCGGTAACACTTCAAAATGAAAACTAATTATTGCAATATAAAATGCAGGCAAAAAAATAGCAGATAAAAGACTAAAGCCCCGCAGTAACCGATAAAATGTCCCTACAAACACTCGCGAATTATAATCATCCGGTGTTTGATAAAATGAAAAAAAAGTCACTGGACCGATTAGTGCAGTCGGTGATAAATCTGTCATGATGGCGATTTTGCCTTCCAAAATATTTGCAGTAACACGATCTGGTCGCTCGGTACTAAGAAGTTGAGGAAATGGGGACCACACTTGGTCATCTAAATTATCATTTAGTTGTCCTATACTATAAAGCTGGTCAATTTCGATTGCATTTAAGCGATTTTCTACGGTTTTTAACGCTTCTTTATCAACTAAATCATCGACATAATAATAGTAAATAACCGACCTTGTATTCTTTCCAAGTATGATTTTTTTTACAACGAGCTTATTATTTCTTATACGTTTTCGTATAAGCGATATGTTTGCATCAAAACTTTCAACGAATCCTTCATGTGATCCGCGCAAAATTTGTTCATTTTCTGGTTCGTCTGGTGTACCATGTACAAATTCAGGACTACTAAGTCTAATCATTTTTCTTGATTGCAGCAAGATAATAATGGTTTCTCCATCACAAACATAATTAATTAGTTTTTTTTCATCATATTGCTCTGTAGTAATTGTTACAGAATCATCATGAACAAACTTATTTTCATTTTCTGATTTTTCTGAGATTAAATTTCCGCTGTTAATATTTGACTCGCTATGTTCTCCTTTTTGTTCATCGGAATTTTCCTGTTTATTATTTTCTTTTGATTTAACTGATGTTTTGCTTATTTGTTTTAGAAAAAAAAGGTTTCTATCTACTTCATTTTTATTTACAAGCGAAGAATAATAGCATATAATCACTTTTTCATCTTGATTCCAATCTATTTCTTTTACTATGAAATCCGATGAATGGAGGAATTGCTTATTAAGTCGTTTAATTTCCTGCTTTACTTCTATTGTTTGTGTCAACACAACTCCCCCCTTTTTGTCACAGTATAGGAAATTTATAAAAGAGTTATTCACTTTAGTTAAAGTCGGGAAATTTGGGTAATATAAAGAGAAAGCGACGCAATATTTTTTATAACTATTTAATAACGGATTTAATTATTAAAATCCCATTTGAACTAGTCACACCCTATTTTTAGGCTAAAAAATTAATAAAACTTGTTTATTTTTTTCAAACTGGGTAATACATTTATATGGCACTGAACGGAGGTTATAAAATGAAAAAAGTAGGCATTGTTTTTTGGAGCTCATTTACTTTAGTAATGCTGGCTGTACTAGTTGGTGTAATCGCTCCACAAACTTTAGAAAATGTCACCAAGAACATTCAAAATTTACTTACTTATAATTTTGGCTGGTATTATTTATTAGTCGTTGCAATTATTATTGCATTTTGTATTTTCCTCATATTGAGTCCTGTTGGAGCCATACGTCTTGGTAAGCCGAATGACCGGCCGGACTACAGCAATGCATCGTGGTTTGCGATGCTATTTAGTGCGGGAATGGGGATTGGTTTAGTTTTCTGGGGGGCAGCGGAGCCGTTATCACATTTTGCTATTAGTTCCCCACAGGCTCCTGAAGGTTCCCAGCAAGCATTGAAAGATTCATTTCGATACACATTCTTCCATTGGGGAATTTCCGCTTGGGCCATTTATGGTGTAGTAGCATTAGCACTCGCCTACTCCAATTTCCGTAAAGGTGCACCCGGTTTAATAAGTTCCACACTTTTTCCTCTTTTCGGTGAAAAAACAAAGGGTCCTATTGGATATACAATTGATATTATCGCGGTCTTCGCTACAGTAATCGGTGTTGCAACAACACTTGGTTTAGGTGCACAGCAAATAAATGGCGGTCTTTCCTATTTATTTGACCTTCCAATTAACTTTACTGTTCAATTAATCATCATTGTTATTGTTACGGTCTTGTTTATCATTTCCGCTTCAACCGGTCTTGATAAAGGAATCCAATTATTAAGTAATTGGAACCTCTATTTGGCAGCTGCCTTATTAATATTAACTTTATTTATTGGTCCTACTGTTGCCATCATGAACGACTTTACTTCAGGACTCGGCAGTTATTTACAAAACTTCGTACAAATGAGTTTACGTATGGAACCGGGTGATGCGGGCAGCCGTGATTGGATTAACGGTTGGACGATTTTCTATTGGGCATGGTGGATGTCCTGGTCTCCATTTGTCGGCATTTTCATTGCGCGAATTTCAAAAGGACGAACAATCCGTGAATTTTTAATGGGTGTTATTTTAGCACCAACACTTGTTAGTATTTTCTGGTTTGCTACGTTTGGAACGACGGCGATTGAAACATATTTAACAAAAGATGAAGGGCTTGTTGATTTACCGACAGAGCAGCTTTTATTCGGTGTATTTGATCAGATGCCATTCGGCTTTATTTTATCGATTATCGCGCTCTTACTTGTCGCAGTATTCTTCATCACTTCAGCCGATTCCGCTACATTCGTACTAGGAATGCAAACAACATTTGGCTCGATGAATCCATCATTCAGAATTAAGTTGATTTGGGGAATTTTACAGGCTGCGATTGCGGCGAGTTTATTGTTCTCCGGTGGTCTGACCGCACTGCAGAATGCTGCGATAATAGTCGCCTTCCCATTCTCGTTTATTATTTTGCTGATGATACTCTCGCTCTATAAATCATTAATGGCTGAGAGGAAGAAATTAGGTCTCTACATCCGACCAAAAAAACAGCCACCTTCGAATGCTCACAAAAAAGAGGGCTGACATGTTCCAAATGAAAAAGCGCCGCAGATTTGCGACGCTTTTTTTATTTGGAAGAAATTTTTAATGCTATTGTTGATTAGCCGTAACAACTACCTTACTTTCCATGTAGAGCAACCTGTTCCTTCTTATTGAACTCCACTGCAACATTTCTGCCTGGCTTTACTGATTTGTACCATTGCCAGCAGAAAATAATAATAAGGGCGACTTCAATCCAGTCCCCTGCATAGTACATGACCATACTTCCCATTTCCGCCTCTTGCTGTGTAATTCCTGCTGGCGGATTCGCATACATATACTTCGATAATATGTCATGACCAGCGATTGCAATGATTAAAACTGCCGCCCGGAAACGGTAGGAATATTGATGGTAGATCGGATCGAAATAAATAATTGAAATCGTAAATACATAGCCTGCAATGAAAAAATGTAAATGTACAAATAAGGCGACAAATGCATTGTCATGCATGTAAGCGAACAAATCTGTTGTATATAGCAGCCAAAGTCCGCCAACATTTAAAACAGCGGCAGTAATCGGATGCGAAACGAATTTTAACAAGCGACTTTTTAAAATGGACGTCAGCTTACGTGCTAATGTTGTGTTTGCTGATCTGAGCAGCAAGGTCATCGGCTTGGCAATTGCCATAAAAATTGGTGCGACCATACTTAATAATAAGTGGCTTACCATATGTGCCGTAAAGTTTGAATGCGCACTGTTTGCCAACGGACCGACAACTGCAGCGAGTGCAATAACCATACCCATTGTCCAGCAAATTGTACGGAAAATGGGCCATTTTTTATAGCGCTGATTCGTTTTGTTGACTGCGATAATATATGCTGCCAATAAAAATATGAAAACGACCCCGAGCAATAATTGAAGGTTTATTCCAGGTACTGAATGATTCATAGCACTATGTCCATGACTATGCAGCAAGTGTAGGCTATTCATTTGCAGTCTTCTCTTTTAAAGTACTGTTTTTTGATGTGCGGAATAATAGATAAATACCGATGAGTAAAATAATCAGAGCACCGACATTCCACACAATATCGTACACAATGACATTGTCCACGTATCGAATTTGGTGAATTCGCATCCATTTATGTTGAATGATGCCGTCATACAATTGGAATACACCAACCCCTAATAATACGCCGCCAAGCCATCGTTGCAAGATCAGACCATTTCTCCGACGCAGATCAGCAAATAAAAATAACCCTGCTATCGTAGCAAACCAGCTGAAGGCATGAAAAATACCATCCGAGATTAAACCGATATCTGTAGTCGATTTGTCGTAAAAATGATGCCATCTTAACAGCTGGTGAAATACGGTTTCATCAATAAAGGCAATCAAACCGACGCCAAACAAGATTCCTGACCACATGTTCCGGCGTGAAACTTCTATGTCGTTGTTATTTCTCATGTCAATTCAGAGCCCCTTTACGTGTAATTACTTACATCTAATCTCTCCAAATACATCACAACATATTCGATAATAGAAGTTCCCCTCTTAACATATTGAATAAACCTAATTTCCTGCATTTAATCCTTGTTCTTCGAAAGTTTTAATCACTTCTTTCATATAATCGTTCATCTCTTGCTCAGTCGGAATATTTTCAAGCAGCCCAGGAATCGAATACAGGTTCCCGTCCTTTACTATCCGATCGATTTTCATTGTATTTTCAATATCGCTAAGAGGATTTTCATTCAGTACTAATATATCCGCAGTAAAACCTTCTTTTATATCTCCTAAATCCGCTACTTTTAAAGCTTTCGCTGCATTAATTGTAGCTTGCTGAAGGGCTTCCAATGGTGTAAATCCAGCATCAACAAACAACTGAAGCTCCCGATGTAATGCAAAGCCCGGATATGTAAAGATTCCTGCAGGGGTATCTGTACCAGTCACGACAGTGCCGCCCATTTTATAATAGGTATAGGCAATTTTTTGAATTGTTTTCGTTTGAATACCTAACGTATTCTGTCCTTGCTTTGCCTGTGCAGCTTGTTGCCAATACTTAAATAAGTACTCACTGTTTTCAATATGATGAACAACTTCATGTTTCGTTGTCCAATATTGATCTGCTAATTGCATTTGGTCATATAATACTATTGTTGGACAAAGCTTAATATCCTTTATCAACAATTGTCTACATACACTTTCTATTAATTCTTCATCGGGCTGCTCCCACGGAATTGTATCCCAGATTTCTTTAGGAGAATCCATCGCCCACTGTGGGTACATTGCTTGAATAATACCAGAACAATGTTCCAGCCAATCAATCCCTATATGCGCTGCATGAAGTGCATCCACTTTTTTGGAATGAATTAAATCACTGCTTACTTCCAGATTGTGTTTACGTGCTTCATCAACAACTACTTTCATATATTCAGGATCAAGCCAGCCGTAAACTTTAATAAAATGTGCCCCAAGCTCTACTTGCCTGTCCACTTCCTGTTTTGCAAGTTCTGCATTGTCGACATTGATGTTATAGGCAGTATCATCTCCCCATAAGCCTGGGGGACCGTCAATCATACGATCTGCAGAAATAACGCGCGGCTCCAATTCACTTCCATTCGCATCGATAAATGGTTTAAGTTCAATAATGCTTCCTGCAGTATTCCGAACCGTTGTAATACCTGCTGCAGTAAAGTAATTGGCAAAGTGTTTTTTTATATGGACATGCATATCAATCAATCCTGGAATTAGCCATTTATTCGTACAATCCATTACTTCAACATTATCCATTTGAAGATTAGGCGCAACTTTTACTATTTTATTATTTTCAATATAAACATCCTGCCTAGTAAACTCACCTGTTTCCATATTTACTACAAACCCGTCTTTTAATAGTTTCATTTTCAGACCCCTTTAAAGTTTATCGCTATCTTAATTTTAGTTTAATTTAAATATTCTGGAAATGATATAATTTTATTACAATAAGAATGAGGTGAATTGGATGAACCAAATCGGCAAAAAAAGTATAATCAGAAAAGCGAACGAAAGTGATACATCACAAATACTCGCAGTGATGAAAGATGCGGAACAATCAGGATTAATGCTCTTTGCACCGGATGAAAGAAACATGGCGCCCGCTTCTTTAAGCAAATTAATAAATTCCATAAATCAGACACATATATCCGGTTTCTTTATCGCAGAGCATGAGGATGAAATTTTAGGATATCTCCTATTGAAAGCGGAAACGTTATCCCGCACTTCCCACAGGGCACAAATTGCTGTCGGTGTTTATAGTAAAAGTCGCGGTAAAGGAATTGGTACCGCTTTGTTTGACTATATGATTCAATGGGCAAAAAAGTCGCAGCTCCACCGCCTGGAGTTAACGGTCATTGAGTATAATGAACAAGCTGTCCATCTTTATAAGAAAATGGGGTTTGAAGTTGAAGGCGTGAAAAGAAATTCTTTACTGATTGACGGACAATATGTAAATGAACTATACATGGCGAAATTGCTTTAATTATAAAAGGGGTTACTCAAGTAAAACTGAGTAACCCCTTTTCATTATCACACTACTAATCTAACGCTCTAACTTTAATCGGGAACAGCGAATTTTCCAAACGGTCACGGTAATCTTCATATTGTACCGGCAATTTTAGCTGCTCGCCCATTGTTTCCGACGACTCATCATGCGCAAATCCTGGTGGATCTGTCGCGATTTCAAATAAAATCTCTCCTGACTCACGGAAGTAAATGGCATTGAAGTAATGACGGTCTTTTATGTCCGTTACATGCTGACCTTTATCCATCACGTATTGTTGCCATTCTTTATGATCTTGATCGTCGTCTGCACGCCATGCAATATGATGTACCGTTCCGACACCCATTGCTCCACGATTGCCGACTGTCATTTTTACATCTACAATATTGCCGATTGATGCTGTTGCTTTTAATCTTACATAGTCTCCTTCACGGGCAATCTCAACTAGTCCCATCACGTCTACTAATGTATTGACGGTTTCTTCCGGCTGTGATGAATATAAAATTGCACCGCCAAAGCCTTTAATTGCTACATCAGCTGTTATTCCACCAAACGTCCAGCCATTTTGAGAACCCCCATCACGTGCGACAATTTCGAGATGCAAACCATGCGGATCATCAAATTGTAAATAGCTTTCTCCAAATCTTGTTTCTTCATTATACAGTATATTGAACTTTGTTAAGCGTTCTTTCCAGAAATCCATTGCTCCCACTGGTACAACGTATGTCGTCACACCAACTTGACCATCGCCGATTCTGCCTTTATATGCTGCAGGCCAAGGAAAGAATGTAATAATTGTCCCTGGCTCCCCGCCTTCATTTCCGAAATATAAATGATATGTTTCAGGGTCATCAAAATTGACTGTTTTCTTTACAAGACGTAATCCAAGAACACCCGCATAGAAATCGACATTTTCCTGAGGATGACCGACGATTGCTGTAATGTGATGAATTCCCGTTGTATGTTTTTTCATATTCATTTCCTCCATTCGTAAAAACTGAACACAACATTCCATTTGTTAAAACACTCTGTCCAATTTTTATGTAATAAATCTAGCACATGCAATAACATGTGCTAGAACTGATAAATTAATTAACGAATTGTTTTTAAAGCTTTTGACCATGGAATTACTTGGTCCAGCATTTGGTTTACTGAATCTGCCTGCACATCTTTAGGCTTGAAAGTTGTACCGTTTTCGAAATCAGTGAATAATGATAAAGCTGGGTGTACACGCACATCCGCGACAAGTAATTCACCTAAAATACCGCGTAAATGTTCAGCTGCACGTGCTCCGCCAACAGAACCGTAAGATACGATACCCGCTGCTTTATTGTTCCACTCATCACGTAGGTAGTCTAAGGCATTTTTAAGTGCGCCTGTTATAGAATGGTTATATTCTTGAACAATGAATACAAATCCGTCTTGTTTTGCGATTGCTTCAGACCAGCCTGCAGCACCTGACGCATCTCCACCCGGTTCTCCTAGTAATGGTAATTTGAAATCAGCAATATCAATGATTGTATAATTTGCATCGCCACGTTTATCTGCGATTTCTTTTACCCATGCACCGACTTGAGGGCTTACACGACCTTCACGAGTTGATCCTAAAATAATACCGATGTTTAATTTTTCCACTTTAATTTCCTCCATTTTCTTATTTCCGAATAGTTTACTGATGAATCCCATTTCTTACACTCCTTCAATTACCTTGAATTCAAGATATCAATTAAAACTTTGAGGCTTTTATATATTTGTATAAGTATGGATAAATAACTGAAGTTTCTGCCTCAAATTTTAATTTTGTACTTTTATGCATTCTTATCAGTAACGTAAATCATTATTGCCGTTTTGCTGACAATTTATCCTTATGAATACTTACGCAGCAGGGTTTAATTCTAACTCTACTTTAATTTTGATATCTTTCCCTACTAGTACGCCGCCTGTTTCTAAAGCAGCATTCCATGTTAAACCGAAATCTTCACGGTTGATTTTTGTTTCTGCTTCAAAACCATATACTTCTACGCCCCATGGGTTCGTACCTTTACCACCGTATTCAACATCAAATGTTACCGGTTTTGTAACGTCTTTAATCGTTAAGTCACCAGTCACTTTATAGTCATCGCCATCTTTTTCAATGTTTGTTGCGGTAAACTTGATTTTTCCAAACTCTTCTGCGCTGAAGAAGTCTGATGATTTCAAGTGGTTATCGCGATCTTCGTTGTTCGTATTAATACTTGCTACATCCAGTTCAAAGTTGATTGATGCAGTAGTTAAATCCGTTAAGTCTGCCGCTTCCACGTTTGCCGTATAGTTAATGAATTGACCTTTAACTTTTGATACCATCATGTGTTTAACTTCAAAACCAATTGTTGAGTGTGTTTGATCGACTGTAAATGTTGACATTTTATATTCTCCTCCAATTTATCTCGATTTCAAGATATATCCTCAAAATAAAATTTCGAAATTAAATATCTCGAACTTGAGATAAATATAACAAAGGTTTTACTCAACGTCAAGAGGATTTATTTAATTTTTTTAATAAATTTAATTTGTGTTTTAATGATTGTTATCACTTATCTCGGCTAGAATGCTTTTTTATATAAAAAATTTCACTCTTTTTAAACTTTCCAACCACATACCGTCGTCTTATAATTGTCGACAGAGTAAAAAAGGAGCTTCAAGGAATGATGGAAGAATTAGAAGATGCATTTATTACATTTATCCGTACCCAGCAAAATTCGCTATATAGACTCGCGTATAGCTATACAAAAAACGAGCAGGATGCGCTCGATGTGGTGCAGGACAGCATTCAAAAAGGTTGGCTCGCACTTGAAAGACTGACAAATCGGGATCAATTGAAAAGCTGGTTTTATACGATTTTAGTGCGGACGGCAATTGATTTACTGCGCAAACAAAAGCGGATCGAGCTCATTGGAGACGATTCTTTACTGCAATTATCAGAGCAAGATACATATTGCAATCTTGATTTACAGCAGGCTTTGCATCATTTACCTCTGCAGTTGCGTGAGGTAGTCGTGCTGCGTTATTTTGAGGATTTGAAAATCGAAGACGTCGCGCATATTTTGGCGATTCCTCTAAGCACCGCGAAATCCAGGCTTTATAAAGCATTAAAGCTATTAAAAATTGAGCTAGAGACGGAGGAGAATCCGAGCAATGAATGACAAGTTAAAAAATTTAAAAGAACAATATAACAATATACCAATTCCAAAGGAGCTAGAATCGTTAATCGAAAAGAATCTGCAGTATCCTCCTAAGAAGAACAAACGTAAACTGCCCATTTTTTTAACATCAGTTGCTGCGGCGGTAGTACTATTTACAGTAGGCCTGAATACAAATCCAGCAATGGCAAAAAGCTTGGCGGATGTACCAGTTATCGGTCAAGTCGTACAAGTACTTACATTTACTAAATATGAAATGGAAAAAGATGCTTATACTGCAGAAATTCAAGTACCTCAAATTTCGGGTTCATCTGCTGACATCGAGGCATTGAATGAAGAATACGCCGAGGAAGGTAAAACACTTTATGAGCAATTTAAGGCAGATATAGAGGAAATGGAAGCTGGAAATATGTCACTAAATAGCGGCTATGTTATTGAAACGGATACAGATGAAATATTGTCATTTGGACGGTATGTAGAAGTCATTGTTGCATCATCTTCTACTGTTATGAAGTATACGACGATTGATAAAAATGCTGAAACAGTTATTACATTACCAAGTCTGTTTAAAGATGATCGCTACATCGAAATTATTAATCGCTATGTAGAGGAAGAACTGCGCAATAGAATGATTGAAACAGAAGGGTCTGACATGTATTGGATTGGTGGAACAGAGTTTCATGATGAATCATTCGGTGTGTTTGAAGGCATTACGCCTGACCAAAACTTCTATATTACCGAAGCTGGTAAACTTGTGATGTCGTTTGATGAATATGAAATAGCTCCAGGATATATGGGACTCGTCACTGTTGAAATTCCAACAAAGCTGCTTCAGGACGTGCTTGTAAGCAATATATATATTAAGTAATGAAATAAGCAGGTGTATCCTTTTAAATGGCTACACCTGCTTATTGTCTTCTATAGCCATAAAATCGGCTATCCACGATATAGAACTTTCTAAAAACGGGATGAAGTTATTTTCCCAAATATGCCCCATCCATTAGCTAGACTTATATTTTCCCATTAAATTTCGTATTCAATAACAACTTCTTTACTATTGCTAATATTCGGTGATGGCTGCGAATTATAGACACGTGAATATGGCGGAACCGAATATGTCAGCCAAATATTACTGCCAAGCACTGTGTCATGGCCAATTGTCGTTTTCCCGCCTAAAATTGTAGCACCGGCGTAGATGACAACATTATCCTCAATATTCGGATGACGTTTTACACCTTTAATCGGGTTTCCGTTTTCATCAAGCGGGAAACTTAAAGCACCTAATGTCACACCTTGATAGATTTTAACATTGTTGCCGATTGTGCACGTTTCTCCAACAACGACACCTGTACCATGGTCAATGAAAAAAGAATGGCCAATCTTCGCCCCTGGATGAATATCGATTCCTGTTAACTGGTGTGCATATTCAGACATGATACGTGGAACGATTGTTACATCCATTTTATATAGTTCATGTGCGATACGGTGGATAAATACAGCACGGATCGACGGGTAGCTTAACATGATTTCTTCTGTTGATGTGGCAGCCGGATCTCCGTTATAAGCAGCCTGGATATCTGTTTGAATCGTTTCACGGATATCCGGGAAACGGTCCATTAGGCTCATCACAACATGATCCGCTTTTTCTCGGCATTGGCCATCACAATTATCAAAGTTTTGGTAGACTAATACTTTTTCGATAATATCACGCAAATCCAATGCTGACTGACGAAGGTTATTATTCAGTTTCATCAGTGTACGTGTTTCATCGACAACACCTTGATTGTAAATCGTCGGGAAGAAAACCTCATAAAAACTATCCAATATATGATGGATTTGATCACGGCCAGTGAATCCAATCGATTTTTCAACTTCAATATGTTTTTTGTTATAGTCGATTAACTTATTTGCGATTGTTGATGTTTCTTTATTTAACCAGTCCTCGATTTTCATGTTAAAACTCTCCTTTTCTATTTAAAATACATAGTAATGAAGATTATACTACACAAAACGCGCAGTTTGGTCCTTCTTTTCAAAATTGTAAAGCAGCCTAGGAGCAATAGCCAGTAAAGAGCTTATCCTCTATTTATCACGCAAGACAAATTGCGGAATAATGCGAATATACATAAGTTCCCCTATAATCTCAACAATTGTCTGGGTTACAATAATCGCCACAACGAGCGAACGGATTTCTTCAGGCATTGCAAGTGCAAACGGTAATACAACAAGTGAATTACGTGTTGATCCGCTAAAGATTAGTGCACGACCTGTCCGGATATCGAGCTTCAGCCATTTCCCGACCAACTTTGAGGTAAAAGGCATAATGATCATAAATGCTATGTAAATGGGTATCACTTTTAAAATCCATTCAAATGAACCCGCCAATTTGCCAATTTGTGAAGCAACTATTACAAAAAGAGTTAAAGCCATAAATGGTACCGGAAGCCAGGAAGACACTTCATAAACACGACTGCCCTCTTTTGATAAAAACTGTACGATTAGCGCAAAAACTAATGGTATGACAATAAACGAGACAAACGCTTCAACAAATGGAGCGACCTCTACTACATTTGCCGCCTGTTCGCCGATAAACAGCCATAAATAAAAAGGCAGTAACAGCATTTGTGCAACAAATAAAAAAGGTGTTGCACTGAGCATCGCTTTTTCATTCCCCTTGCCAAGCGCTGTAAATACAATGACGTAATCAATGCATGGGCTAAGTAAAACTAGATAAATACCTAATAATAGCGGCGGATAATCTGAAATAAAGAACGTAAGCCCCCATACGACAATCGGTACTATAATAAAATTGACTATACAGAGTGCGCAAAAGAAGCGCAGGTTTGAAAAAGATTCTTTCAAAGCAGCAAAAGGAATTAGAACAAACATACTGTACATTAAGATTCCAAGGAAAATCGGGATTAAATTTTCCAGTTGACTTTGGAACTGCGAAAAATTCAATCCTATAAATCCTGACAATAATATAGTTATGATATATATTGTTACTTGGTTCTTTTCCAGTTGATCTCTTGAAAACATGACAAAAACTCCTTTATCCGATTGATTTCCATCGAGAACATGTTATCCTTTTATTTCTTCATTTACAAACTGCTCAATACGTGCTCCAATGGCATCACGAACATGCTGGAAAACAAGCCATTTTTCATCCGCTGATCCTATTGCTTTCGCGGGATCTTCAAACCCCCAATGCTCACGGCGTACAGCCGGTGGAGTGACCGGACATTTATCTGCCGCATCCCCGCAAAATGTTACAACTAACGTAGCATTGTTTAGGATTTCTTCGTCAATTAAGTCCGATGTAAAATGAGATATATTGATCCCGACCTCATTCATTGCTTTAATAGCATTTGAGTTAACACCATGTGTTTCAATTCGCGCAGAATAGACTTCCCATTCTTCCGGTAAAAGCATCTTCGCCCAGCCATCAGCCATTTGTGAACGACATGAGTTTCCCGTACTTAAGAAATATAGAATTTTCTTCGTCATCTCAATAACCCCTTTTAATAAAGTAATAATGTTATGTAAAGTCCGATTAATGTGAAGAACAAAATTGGGACCGTCAAAACAATTCCTGTTTTATAGTAAGTACCCAAAGGAATTTTCACACCTCTTTGTGACAATACATATAACCAAACTAATGTTGCAAGTGATCCAATCGGTGTAATCTTTGGACCCAACTCAGAACCAATGATTTTGGCATAAACAAGGGCTTCCCGTATTGTTCCGCTTGTCGATGGTTCCGCAATCGCCAGTGAGGCTGCCAAATTACTAAAATGAGCGTACAATAAAAATAAGAGCCGCTATAACAAATAAACTCAAAATTTATTCCTCCATACATGTCCCGCCAATTTTACAATCACAAGTCGGCTGCTCTTCAATTGTGGCAAGAATATTATGCATCAATTTGGTTTGTTGTTCATGAATGCGATAATGCTTCCACGTACCGACTTTCCGCTCGGCAATAATGCCCGCCTCTTTTAACTTTCGTAAATGTTGGCTGACAGCAGGCTGGGAAATATTCAAAACATCTGTGAAATCACAAACGCAAACTTCACCCTTTTTCAAGCACGAAAGTATTTTCAAACGATTTATATCAGCAACCGCTTTTAACTGTTTTTCCATCAACTCGATTTCCACTTTTCCCTGCCTCCATCACTATATAAGAATTTACTTATATTATAAGTAGGATGCTATATAAGCAAGCACTTATTTATAGAATCAATTTTATTGCGCATATTTTTCAAAAAATAGAATGAATCGGTAGCAAACTATAATATAATTAATTCATTAGTCAAAATAATCTGAAGGTAAAGGGAGAACTATTTATGTCTCAAGCGAAAAGTATTAACTATTATAAGGAATTAACTGATTTGAAAGATGTCGAAGGAATTGAAGCCCAGGTTCAACGTTTACTTGATGTTTCAATTGAATCTATAACTGATCTGGAGAATTGGATTGAGGATGAAAAGAAGTTACGCTTTGAAATTGAAGAAGCGTTGACAGGCCACCTGGTCGACTTCTACCGAAATACAGAAGATCCTGCTATTAAATCAACTTACCTTCACGATCAGCAAGTCATTCAGCCTCTGTTAATGAAATACGAGGCAAAACTAAATGAAAAATGCTGTGAATCACCTTATTTCAATGAATTAGATGAAAAGCGTTACGGCTTAATGCGACGTTTTAGAGAATCAAAAGCGAATTTGTTTAGAGAAGAAAATATCCCGCTGTTTGTACAGGAACAAGAACTAAGCACAAAGTATAGTGAAATTATGGGCGGACTGACAGTTGAATGGGACGGAGAAGAAAAACCTTTCCCGTTTATCGAATCACAGCTAGATAATTTGGACAGAAGCGTTCGGGAAAAAGCTTATCGTTTAATTAGAGCTGCCTACCGTCAAATTAAACCTGAAACGGATGCTCTTATGGATGAGCTCGTTCAGCTACGCCACCAAATCGCAATCAATGCGGGCTTTGATAATTACCGTGATTATATTTTTGTCGCAAAAAACCGTGAGTACAGTATCGGGGATTGTTATGACTTTCATGAAAATGTTGAAAAGCATATTATTCCGGCTTGGAACAGGCTTGCAGATGTTTTTAAGTCTAAACTTGGTGTCGATACATATCGCCCATGGGATAACACCGCAAAACTGCTGAAAAGTCCGCCTTACGCTGAAACATCCGCACTTTTGGACGGTGTAGCTGAAATGTTAGGAAAGACCGACCCGTATTTTTCAGATCGTTTGGAGTACATGAGAGCAAATGAATTGCTTGATCTTGGAGACCGTAAAGGTAAAAGTCCGGGTGGCTTCTGTGTCCCTTTACCTGTATCCGGGGATACATTCGTTTTTGCAAACTTTAGTCCTTCCTTTTTCTCGCTCATTGCATTAATTCACGAAATGGGCCATGCGGTGAATGGTTACCTCCAAGCTTCGGAACAAGGCCCTATTGAAGAATTCCAGTGGCGGGCTGAAGTAGCTGAATTGTATTCACACGGAATGGAATTGTTATTATTGGATAAGTTTGATCTATTTTATCCCGAAGAAGAGGAATTCAAAAGCGCACAACGTGAAGAGCTGAGACGGGCATTTACGATGTTATTCGGTCCATTGTCAGGAGACCTTTTCCAGCACTGGATGTATACAAATCCACAGCATACTGCGGAGGAACGTGATGAAAAGTTCTATGAAATTTCAAAACGTTACGGCTTGAACCCAGTCGATACTACTGGTTTTGAAGAAGAAATTGGCATGAGCTGGATCGGTACGCTGCACTTTATTCAATATCCTTTCTATGATATTGAATACTCGATGTCAATGCTCGGTGCTCTCCAATTACTTGAAAATTATCAAAAGAATCCTCAGCAAGCTGTCGAATTTTATAAAAAAGGTGCAAGTGCCGATTACAATCAATCCATTGCAGCAATTTATAAAGAAACCGGAGTTGATTTTGACTTTTCAGAGTCAACTGTAAAACGAATGGGTGAATTCTTGGAAAAAATTATTCAAGATATTAATTCTTAACCGGTATGAACAATATGAAACGAACGAATTCCCTTTATATGGGAATTCGTTCTTCTTTTATTTATAATCATTTTGTTACCTATTTACTGCCTTTAACTATGTTCTTCACACCGACATATGTTGCATAGAAATACCCGACATAAATGATAACAAGGATCACTGAACTGATTAGTATGCTTTCATAGTTGAAATGGAACATTCCACTGACCGCCTTGATTCCGACAATGGAATGAATGACAGCCAGACCTAAAGGGAGTATAAAATAGATGAGACATTGTTTTAATATAGCCCCGTTTATCATTTTATCCGTGACACCGATTTTCTTCAGTGATATATAGCGTTCCAAGCTGTCACTTGCGTCAGATAACTGCTGCAATGCCATAACAGCCGCGCTCGATATAATAAAGATGAGCCCTAAAAACAGGCCAAGGAATAGAAATAATGCCGCTGAACCATTTTCTCGCTCTTTAAATTGATCTATTGTACTTCCGATGACCAATGCCGGATTTATATTTCTATATTTATTTTCTTCAAGATCATTAAACAAGTTAGAAAACTTCTCTTCTGATTTTTCAAAGTAGCGATCTTCATATAATACGTTAAAACTTGTGAACTCTAGTTGAAGGTTTCCTGTAAAATTATCAGGAATGATAAGATAAAAGAATTTACTGCCCTTGTTAATTCTTATATTTTCTTCAATAGCCACATCATTTTTTATTGTATATGCTTTGTCCTCAATTACAATATTTTCTTCATTTTTCATATACTCAGGCAAAGCTTGAAGTATCTCGCCATAGCTTGAGACAACAAGTACCTCATCGTCTTTCAGATCAACAGCCTCTTGCCCCTTCAGATCAAGAATTGCATTATAATCCGATATTTTTATTGCAGATACCGGACCATACAAGTAATTTTCCTGTATAGCAATCTGTTCCTCGTCGCTTAAATACTTTGATAACAGGTCCTCGATCTTTAAATCAAGAAGGTATTCATCAAAAAAGACGTGTTTTTCATATTGTTCAAATGTAAAATCAATATTGTTTAAATAGACTTCGATATCATTCACAGCAGGATCCTCTTCGTCTTGGTCAGCTACGAGAAAAGCCGAAGCATCAAAAGGCAAGTTTTTTTCTGAATTATTATCAATCGTTCCTTTTAAATCAAAAGCAGTAAAAATGAGTGAGATTGTTAAAAAAAGCATTAGACAGATAATTGTCATAGAAAGGAAGTTCGTAGTGATCTTATTGTTTATTTGTCTTAATACAAAAATATTTATATCTTTCAAATAGTATTTTTTGTTCTTTTTCACAATATGGATAAAGAAGCTCGAAAGGCTGAAAAAGAATAAAAGCGTTCCGAATACGCCTATTAATACGGTAATTATCAGCTCTGAATCTTCAGCATTTAAACCTGTTTTAAGAATTCTTATATAGGCAAATACTAGAAATGCTAATGATAAAATAAAGGTTAGCACTGATACAAAAGAATTTTTCAGCTTAACTTCTTCATTACGCTTTGAAGCATTCAACATATCGATCAGTTTGTATTTGGAAATCGTATACTGGTTGAAAATCATGACAAGTAAATAGATGATTCCAAAATAAATAATCGATTTGATCATGGCGCCAAGTGAGAAAACAAACTTATATTTATCAAGATCCATAGACAAGATGTTTGCCGTCAGCACCGACAGGCCCTGCGATACAATGATTCCTAGTCCAATTCCAGCAATTAAAGAAACTACACCGATCAGGAGAGTTTCGACAATTAAAATTCTCGAGATTTTCCCTTTTGACATACCTAATGTCATATATAAGCCAAGTTCTCTTTTCCGTTTTTTGATCAAAAAATTATTGGCATATACAATCAAACCTCCAAGAACAACTGATACAAACACTGATGTTCCAGACATAAGTAATTCTAATGATTCACGAAAAACACTATTTTTGTTCATTTCCTGAATAGCTTGCTGCGAGTCAAGAGAGTTGAAACTGTAGAATATACATACTCCTAAAGTCAATGTGAGAAAATAGATTGAATAATCTTTAAAGCTTCTTTTAACATTATTGAATGCGATTTTAGAGAACATTGCCGACATCGCCTCCAAGTAAAGTCACAACTTCAATGATTTTATTGAAGAATTCCTTTCTCGTATCATTACCCCGCACGAGCTCATTAAAGATACGACCATCTTTTATAAACAATATTCTATTGGCATAACTTGCAGTAAACGAGTCATGGGTAACCATCAAAATTGTTGACTGGTATTCTTTATTCAGTTTTTCAAAGGAATCCAACAGTAATCGTGATGATTTTGAATCAAGTGCACCCGTTGGTTCATCAGCTAGGATGAGAGAAGGCTCAGTTACAATCGCTCTTGCACATGCGACCCTTTGTTTTTGCCCCCCTGACAGTTGAAATGGGAACTTGTTAAGGATTCCGGAAATATCAAGCTTTTCCGCAACGGCTTTAATGAGTTGATCGACTTCCATTGCCCCTCTTTTTTGAATTGTCAGCGCCAAAGCGATGTTTTCATAAGCTGTCAGCGTATCCAGCAGATTAAAATCCTGAAAGATAAAACCTAACTCGTCACGTCTGAATGCTTCAAGCCCTTTCTTCTTTAACATCGTAATGTCTTGATTATTGATAATAATTTTGCCAGTTGTAACATGATCAATTGTCGAAATACAATTTAGGAGCGTTGTCTTTCCGCTACCTGAAGGACCCATGATCCCTAAAAATTCACCTTCATTTACTTTAAAGCTAATATTATCAATCGCTTTTGTAATATTGCCTTTGTTTCCGTAATATTTTTCAATTTTTTCTACACTTAATATCGGTTGCATACTTTTCCTCCAAGGTACATCTATTTTTTTACATCAAATTCGGCATGTGTTTCCATAATTTTTTTCCCTTTTACATATATCGTGACGCCGTAATGTCCCTCTTCAAGACCTTCCGGAACAGATAGCTCGGTAGTAAAATATTTCGCATCGTTTACAGTTACTTCTTCCTCCACGAAAAATCGATTCGCTTTTTTAATTTCACCTTTATACCAAACAACTTCTGCTTCATTAATCCAGAATCGATTTCTCTTTGCGGAAAAATATATTTTTTCACCTGGTGTAAACGTATTTGTTATATCAGAAGGTTTGCCCTTTTCATCGATCGTTTTTGCCATGACGCCCTCTACAATTTTTGGTTCTGTCGCATATTCATACACCAGGAAAATCCCAAGACCTAACAGAAAGATTCCTAATACTATTGGAATTGCTTTTTTCATTTTTATTCCCCCTAATTGATTTCTAACTGTATCTTATCAATTGGTATTGGGAAGACATATTGGTTTATATTTTATTAGAATGACATTTTTGCAAGATTATAAACAAAAGCGCTAAAGCGCCCGATTAACTCCGCCAGCCATTGGAGGTCCCGACGCAAAAGTAAACGTACCATCACTTTTGCACGAGGGGCCGAAATGGCCAAGGAGTTGGCGCTTTAGCCTAGACGCAAATAAAATTTTAGTTTAAGGGATTTACAATGCGATAATGATTCCCTAAAAATTGAAAAACGGATTTATAGCTATTGTAATGTACAATCTCTATAAATCCGCTATTCTATGTTGAATTACTGCATGAAGTTCACACCGCCTAAAGGGAAAATAATACTCGCCTTTGTTCCTTCGCCCATTTTTGACGTAATTGTAAGACCTAGGCCAAGCTGATCTGCGAGTTTTTTACATAGATAAAGCCCGATACCGGTTGACTTTCCGAATTTCCGTCCATTTTCCCCGGTAAACCCCTTTTCAAAAACCCGATATAAATCCTTTTCAGTAATCCCTATACCGTTATCCTCAATCGTAAGGACGATATTATTTTCATTTCTGACCGTATGGATAATTACCTTTCCATCACGTTCACGAATATACTTAATTGCATTTCCGATCAGCTGATTTAAAATAAACTCCAGCCATTTTACATCACTGAAAACGGTCCCTTCAACTTTTTCAAGATCAATTGAAATCCCTTTACTAATAAAGTCCCTTGAATTTCTCTTTATAACACTTCTTACAAGGTCAACTAAAGAAACCTCTTTTATGAGATAATCCTTGCTCACATTGCTACTTCTTGAATAATAGAGAACCTGCTCAATATATTCTTCAATCTTCTTTACTTCCTCTTTTATATTTCGGGTAACGTTATTTTGATTATTTTCAATGATCAGCCGTGTTGAGGCAATGGGTGTTTTAATTTCATGGATCCATGTTTCAATATATTCTCTGTACTCATTTTCCCGATCCCGGTAACTCTTTACATGCTCATGCATATCTTTGTTTGCCTGACGCAATACCTCATACAATGCCTTTTCTTCCATAGTTTCAGGTTCTTTCATAACTTCCGGCAGCAGGTATTTCTGATCTAAATTGTCAATAATGCAAGTTAATTCGTTATAAAAAGTTTTCTGCTTAAAATATTCGATCAATACATAGATGATGAGAGGGAAAAACCAAATACAGAAAATAAGAAAAACTGTTTGGACGTTCATCCCGACAAGTATCATAATGCCGCCAATCATGATAAATAAGATAAAATTAATGAGAAGGAAAACTGTTCTGTCTTTAACAAATTCCTTTAGTGTCATGGAAGTATATATCCTAATCCGCGTCTTGTTTCGATATTTTTCTCCATACCTAACGCTTCCAGTTTTTTTCTTAATCTCGTGACATTGACCGATAAGTTATTATCATCTACAAAGACATCTGCATTCCACATAAAATCCATGAGATCGTCCCTTGATACGATTTTCCCTTTGTTTTTATAAAGACAGGAAAGTATTTTGATTTCATTTTTAGTGAGCTCTGCCTTCTCCCCTTTATAAGTAACAGAACCGTTGGATAAATTGAGCTTTAAGTCATTATAAACAAGAGTATCCCGCATACTCGACCCTTGGACTCTTCTTAAAATGGTTTCAATTCGAGCCAAAAGAATTTGAGTGTTATACGGCTTTGTAATAAAATCATCCGCACCTAAATTCATACTCATCAGTTCATCCATCTCGTTATCCCTGCTCGTCACAACGATAATCGGCACATCCGATTGCTTTCTTATTTCTCTGCAAATATAGTAACCATCATATATGGGTAAGTTAATGTCCAGCAAAATAAGGTCCGGTGCTTCGTTTAGCGTTTCCTGAATAATATTTTCAAAGTTTGCCGGTGCAATTGCCTCAAATCCATATGTGATTAAAAAGGTTTTCAATTCTTCTCTTATCGTTTCCGTATCTTCTATAATAACGATTTTTGACATACGTTCACATCCTTATAACGTTTGGATTCCCAGTTTAAAATTCATTTACACTTATACCATGCTTAAACATTTATCACAAACATATGTACAGATAGAGCTATGTGATTAACTTCAACAAAAATCGTTTTTACCCTTTCTCATCACATATTAAAGAATGAAATCCAACAAGGAAATCATTCTTTAGATGCTCTATAAATTTTGCCTATCCCTCTATTTCTGTTCCAAGCTTGATCTACTGTCAGTATTTTTCCCTTCTATTACGCAAAGCACAACGATCATAGCTAAACCAATTGTGATCCAAGTGATCGATTCTCCTAAAAATAATACAGAAAAACCGATCATAAAAAAAGGCTGCAAGTATTGAATCTGCCCTACCCTCGCTATACCTCCTAAAGACATACCACCATACCATGCTACATAAGCTAAAAACTGACTGACTATCCCTAAATAGAACAAACTGATCCAAGCTTCGATAGGTGCCTGCAGCATACTGTCAGATAAGCCAAGCCCTACAGGGATAATAAAAAATGGTGCACCAATTAAAATAGCCCAAGCAATTACTTGCCAGCTACCAAGTTCTTTTGAAAGTTTGCCGCCTTCCGCATAACTTAATCCAAGTAAAATGACCGCTGCGATCAGCGCAAAGTCTCCTTTATGCAACTGTCCTACCCCTAATTAGATAGCATAAATAATGACTGATATTGCCCCGGTTGCACTCGCAATCCAATAGCGTTTCGAAGGTCTTTCACCTCCTCGCCACATCGCAAAGCCAGAGTAAAGCCAATTCAATTGCACCATGTGAAACAGGCAATGACTTCATCGCATAAGTTGTTAATAACGGAAAAGCCAGTACAGCTCCAACAGCGACGATTAGTAAACTTTTAGATTGTTCTTTACTTGGTATTGTTTGTTTTTTCACAATAAATACTGTCCCGACAATAATTGCTGCAATAACTGTCCTACCCAACCCGACAATTGTCTCACCAAAATAAGGGACAGCAATGCTTGTAGCCGGTAATGTAAAACTGAAACAAACGATACCAATAAAACCTAATAGCATCCCTTTTTTCATACTGATCTCCATTTCATTCCCCCTTCAAAGTCGTAAAAAAATATTCCATAATTAGTTAATGCAATTAAGCTATTAAACAGATTGTATTGGAGATTGGCTCTTTTTAAAATAAGAGAATTTCCCGTCTGTCATAGGACAGATAGCAAAGGAGAACTAGATGACAACTAAATATATTGGCATTTTGGAATGGGTCAAACAACAAATTGTGGATGAGAACTTAAAGACAGGAAGTAAGTTACCTTCAATCAGACGATTTTCGAACATTTAACGATAAGAAAAGTGATATTGATTTCTTATCGGCTGGTCCGGATAAAAGGATAATGCCGTATGAAGATTTCCAACATTGCATTAACCAGGCAATCGATCATTATAAAGAACAATTATTTACTTATAGTAATCAACAGGGTCTTTTTTCTTTACGTAAGGAGCTTGCGAAGTATTTGCAACATTTACAAGTATTTGCGAAACCCGAGCGACTTGTCATTACATCCGGTTCACAGCAGGCACTCCATATTCTTTCAGCCATGCCGTTTCCAAACGGGAAAAAGAATGTATTAATTGAGCAGCCTACATATTTTGGGATGATTGATGCCTTACAGGTAAACGGAATTACAACTTTCGGAATAGAAGTGACAATGGAAGGTATCGATTTTGAAAAACTGGAGAAGTTATTTCACACCGCTAACATTAAATTCTTTTACATCATTCCAAGATGCCACAATCCATTAGGACATCATTACACTAATGCGGAAAAGAAAAAAATCGTTGCTCTAGCAGAAAAATACGATGTATATATCGTAGAAGATGATTTCTTGGCAGAACTTGATACAGATTTAAAGTCCGATCCTTTGTTTGCATATGAACCTAATGAAAGAATCATTTATGTTAAGAGTTTTTCCAAATTATTTTTGCCGGGTCTCCGAATCGCAACAGTGGTTCTCCCTGAAAAAATGATTTCTTCCTTTGTGCACAGTAAATTCAGTGCAGATGTTTCAATACCATTTAGAAAAAGTGAAAAAATTATATTCAACTAAAATGAATCTATTATTAGAGGCTTGTTCATTGTATTTCCCCTCCTATGTACAATTTACAAAGTCCACAAGCGGTTTTTATCTCACTATCTTCCTGAATTCCGGTATTGATGTCGATAAATTGATATACATGCTGCATGAAAAACATATTTATGTAGATAATGTTTCGAGAATGTTCTTAAGCGAAAACAGACAGAAAGCAATTCGCCTAAGTATTTCACAAGTAGATGAAAACAAAATCCATCTCGGGATTCAGCAATTAGCCGCTCTGATAATCGACCTGTATACCTGTATGAAAAACGGAATTATAATCCGCTCTCGTTGAAAGTGTATCTTTAAATTCAATTACACTGTTCAAAATAAAAATGCTCGGTTCAATTTAGAACCGAGCATTTCCTAAATCAATTTATTTTACTTCTTCCACTTGATCAGCACTTGCTTTCACGCGGTCAAAGCCTACTTTAATCGCATTCACATATTCTTTAATCACTTTGCGAGCAAGTTCTGACTGAGGATTCAATGATTCAAATCCATGGTATGCGCCAGGATATAAATGGAATTCCACATCAACACCTGCCTGTGCCAGTTTAGATACATACGTAATTGTTTCGTCACGGAAAGGATCCAATTGACCTACACATGTATACGTATATGGAAGATTACGATAATCCTCCGCTCTTGCCGGTGCAGCATAAATCGGTACTTCATCATGCCCGTGCAAATCGCCTAAATAGCATTTCCAGCCAAAATCATTCGTTTTTTGGTTCCATATCATGCCTTCCGTAATTTCGTTCGCAGAAGGTGTATCATTGCCGTCATTAATCATCGGGTAAAGCGGCATTTGGAAACAAATTGAAGGATACTCACGGTCACGCGCTAGCAATGTTAAACCAGCTGTCAAACCACCACCGGCACTTGCCCCAGCTACGCCAATACGGTTTTTATCGACTTGCAGTTCTTCTGCATTATCTGCAATCCATGCAAGTGCACTGTAGCAATCTTCAAGCGGTGCAGGATACGGATATTCCGGTGCTAAACGGTAATCAACGGAAACGACGACACAGTTAGCAGTTTCTACAACTTGTACACAAAGATGATCATTATCTTCAATGCTGCCCAATACATACCCCCCGCCATGGATCCAAAGTAAAACCGGTAATTCTTGGTCTTGATGGGCTGGTTTATAAATACGTACGCGAATTTCATTATCATCAATGCCAGTAATTGTTTTATTAATAATATCCACTGTTTCAGTGCTCGTTAAAGGCTGTACTGCTTGTGCCATACCTTCACGCATTGCTTCCAAGTGTTCTACTTTAAAATCAAAGTCAGTAAATGATTCTAAACCGGCTAAAAATTCTGGATTTACTCGTTTGATCATCTTCATTCCTCCATGTCTCAAAAATTAAACTCACCCTACTAATTTATTCGTTTAATTAAATGAATAGAACTCAGTAACGTTGAAAATTGCTGCTTAAAACAAAATTTGAAACTTTTTCCATAATAAATCGTAAATTAGTTAATACACATAAACGGGTGATCTCTATGAAAAAATATTTATTCTTCACTAGTCTTATTTTGTTACTATCTTTAAGCTTAGCAGGTTGTTCAGAAGGGATGAACGGCTATCATTCCGAGTTAAAGGTGGGAGCGAAGGACTTACATGGATACTCTTTTGCGAACAATGAATATCAAATTTACTTATACGATCATCACATGCTTATTACAGGGCGGCTCCCTTATAGTATAGAAAACAGTGAATCCATCATGACTGATTTCTTAATCGATCAGGGGAAAAAAGCTGGTGATACTGTATTTGAAGAATACGATGACGTAAAAATTACAACAAAAAATGATATATACACTATTTTAATTGAGGGCTTTTCAATGGAATTTATGAAGTTTAAAGAACATGTTCTTGTAGATGAATATGGTGTGGAATATATTTTGAAACAAGTGGAGTAATTTAAATTAATAACGAAGAAAAACACGGAAATCTTAATGATTATCCGTGTCCTTGTATTATTTCATTATTCCCTCATATGCATCGATAATGAACTGGATTTCTCTTGTGACTTTCAAATCTTTCACACCATCCATAGCATATAAAATATCACGCTTTGCGTTTTCTTTGTCCCCTCGTTTGAAATAGCATAATGCCCTTACAGCAAACGCCATATACATCATTGACAAATCAAGCGGGTGCTGATTGTATTCTATTATTTCGATATCTTTTAAAGTTTGCAATGCTTCTTCATAACGCTCAAGCATGTAGTAGGCATAGCCATATTGGCCACTAAAGAAAATATCTGCGTTGTATGAAAAGCCTTCTAAAACAAAATTATTTTCAAATCGGGTCACAACCGTTTTCTCGTAATCTTTTTCGATTTGATTTGTATAAAGAAGCGTTACAAGCTGCTCCATGAGTGTTTCATTCGGGTCTTCCATAATTTCTGCAAATGCTCGGATTTTCTTTAAATAATATGCAGCCTTTTCCCCTTCTTCTTTTGAACAGTGAATGAAAAACAAAAAGCGGTAAAAATCATTTAACCGATAAACGATTTTCTTTTCTTTTGCTAATTTTAATGCTCTTTCCAAGTAATTCTCCATTTGCTGATCATCATTCAGCGCTGCATATGAAACCGTAATGTTATAGTATAAATCGAGTTTTTCAAGGTCGTCTATCAAATCACCGTATTTCTCGATGTACTTTTCCCCTTCATGTAAATAGCGAAGCCCTTCCACATAATCATTTTCCAGAAACTTAATGTTCCCCATGCGGGCATAAATCTTCAAAATTTTTGAGTAGCCATGCACTTGCTCATACATTTTGATTAACTTGGCAAAAGGTTTTTCAGATAAATCCATTTTCGCAAAGTAGCGCATTGTTAAATACACTTCGTAAATGCGTACTTCCTCAAAAGTTGCCCCTTTAAGACTGCCGTTTTCATAAAATGGATGGATGAGATGGTACAGTTCGAGAACTTTTTCGTTTATTTTTTTATCATCATGCTCCTTATTAAGAGCGAAACGTTTTATTTCAACATCCCGGTATAAATCTTTCATTTGCTGATGATTTTCGGTTTGCATGAGCTCAGATACATCGATATCGAGCTGTTTTGCAATATGCTGAAGGCTTTCCATAGATGGCTGTGCCTTCCCGTTTTCAATCAGACTGAGCATCCCTTTTGTAATTCGGTCCCCCGCTACTTGGGCAAGCGTCATTTTACGCTCTTTTCTTAGTTCTTTTATTTTGGCACCAATATTTAACACGTCGTCACCTCATTAAATACAGTTTACCAAAAATCATATAAAAGGCGAATATTTTAACCTGATTAAACATTTTAATTAAACGCCAAATTAATACTCTAAAATCATTTAATTTAATTAAACATTTGTATTGCATTTTAAAAAAACCCGCCATATAATAAGTTTAATTATATTAAACAAAGGGGTTTTGTTTATGAATGAACAGCAAAAATTAAAAAAAGCAACGTATCATTTATACACGTTTCTAATAAGCAAAATGATTGGTGCGCTTGGATCACATGTTTACAGCTTTGGAATCAGTATGTATATTTTATCGATGACAGGCTCTTCGCTTAGCTTTGCGACAAATATTATTTTAAGCTACTTGCCGCGAACAATTATGTCACCGATTGCAGGTCTCTTAGGGGATCGTTTACCAAGAAAGTGGCTTGTACTCAGCGGGCAAGCCGGAGTTATCCTGACAGTAAGCGGCTTATTGCTTTACACGCATGAATTTGGATTATCTTTAATCGCAATATATATCGCAACAGTGTTCAATAGTATTTTCAGTACATTTTCAGGTGTGGCATTTTCAGCTTCGATTGCCAATCTTGTCGACGAAGCTCGACTTCAAAAGGCAATGAGCTTTAATCAGTTGTCCTATTCTATTTCAGGGATTGGCGGACCGATTTTCGGCGGGATGTTATTTGGTTTTGTATCGATGGAAATGTTCCTCATAATCTTCATCTGCGCTTCTGTAATAACACTTATGTTGGAATCTACGATGAATTTTGTTCTTTATAAGAAAGAAACAGTAAATGAGAATGCTGAAAAAGAATCGATGTTTGAAAGCTTCAAAGCCGGCTTTCGCTATGTCAATTCAAAACCGATTATAAAAGCAATTTTATGGACTGCGCTTTGGATAAACTTATTTTTCACAGCAATCAATGTTGGCGGTGATTATATTTTATTGACGATTTTGAAGTTAGATCCAGAATACATCGGTTTTACAGAGGCTGGTGGTGCAATCGGGGTTTTAGTTACATCTGTTTATTTTGCATCAAGAGCAAACGTCAAATTTCCTTTACTTACAGTTAAACGATCCGTGTTCGGCTCTTCTGTTGTTGTCATTTTATCGGCACTGCCGCTCATGATAACATTTTCTGCAATGATGAATTTCGTCTATTATTTAATCATCATGTTTTTATTCGGAGCATTGGGCGTTATTACAAATACCCCTCTTGGCGTGTTGATGCAAACTTCAATTGAAGAAGAGTACCGGGGCCGTGTTTTTGGGATAATCGAAATGATGGCGATGAGTGCTATGCCTGTCGGGACACTAGTTTTTGGAGTTTTATATGAATTCATTCCCGCACAATATATTTTAATCGTAAGCGGGCTGATTTTAATTGGTATCGTTCTATTATTACTTCGCCCTTCAATATTAGAAATGGCTCATCCTGAACTGAAAAAGGTGAAGTTAGAAACAGAACCAATAACTGAATAATATGTTTTCTCTCGAATTAGAGCTAATATTCTATGTTAGCTCTTTTTATTTAAAACGCTGTCTAGCAATGAACTAGACAGCGTTTTGACGTTCCATACAAATCGATTATTCTATTAGCGTGATTCTTTCGGTGGCTGGCACACTTCACATTTTTGCTGCTTGTTTTCTTTGAACTTTTTCCAAGGTTTTTGGAATGTGTTCCCACAAGCACATTGGAAATCTAATTTTTGTGAAAAACCTTTAAAATCTGTTGATAATAATTTTGTATCTGTATTCTTTTCTACATATTCGCGAATCGAATGAATTGTCCACTTTTTTGACATTAACTACACCTCCACAAGCTATTTATTATAGCACGAAAGTTTATTATTTCCTTAATTAAATAACCAATCTACCACAAAACTGAATCCTTGAAACGCAAAATAAAGTAAAAGGAGACCAGCAACGATAAATCCTAAGCAACCAAAAAATCCGGAAAACATATACAGCTTAATATTCGGTCCTTTCCGATTGCCCCACTCCTCTTTTTTATCGCTCGTGACAGAGTTGACTGTATGGCAATTCGGACACTCTTTAATAAATGTTCTTTTTTGTTGTTTTTTCCCGTTAAATATTTGTAATTGCGATGAAAAACTATCTGTTGAAAAATCTATTGTCATTTGTTCATGACAATTTCTACATTCAATTTCTACCTTTTTGCCATCCATGACTAACCAACTCCTTTTATATCGTTACAAAACACAGTGAAACCTGTAATGAAAACCTTTCAAGCGTATATACATAAGGTAAGGGATCTGCCTAAGAATAGGAGGAATACAATTGAAAAAGGATATGGATGCTACACCTTCTTTGGAAGTAATCGCCGCCAGGCTTGCCTACGCAGGTACTGCCGTTACGACAATCGGCGATGTACTTTCTATGATTTCTGCCGGTATTGCGTTAAAGCTGGTTGAGGAACAAAACGGACAGCAACCATCCAATGGTAACGGTAATGAATCTGATTTTAAGCAAATGCAAAATGAAATTGATAAATTAATTCGCGAACTTCGGCAAATAAGAAAAATGATGGGTACTCCCTAATCACGATTAAACAAATACTTTCTTGAATCTGCTTCAATCCGTCGTTCACAATCATCACAACTTATGCTCGCCTGTCGATTTACCTTAAATTGCTGATATTTTTTAGTGCCTTCCATTAATTTGAATGGCTTCCGGCAATATCGGCAAGTTGTCTCATAAAAAAACATTTCTAATCCATTCCTTCCGCAAAATCTTTTATTATTATAACTTAAAATGAAAAAAACCTATTGCGGGAAGTAATGATTTCATCGCAATAAGCTTTGTTTTATGATTTTAAAATTTTAACTGTGACTGTTTTTCGTCCCCAATTTTTAGCTGTCGATTTTTTACTCATAAAGAGATCGATTTTTTTTCCTTTAATGGCACTGCCAATATCACCTGCAACTGCAATTCCATAGCCTTCCACCCAAACTTTAGAGCCAAGTGGAATGATTTTCGGGTCAACTGCAATAACCTTCAAACTAGGGTTTTTACGTAAGTTCAACCCGGTTTTCGTAATACCGGAACAGCCTTTGCAATTAGCAGTGTAGGCTGTTGCTGACATTTTAATCGTATTTTTTACATTAGATGGATGTGTAGCAGATTTTTTTGTTGTTGTTTTCTTTATAGCTGATTTCTTTACAGCAGGTTTATTTTTAATATGGCTTGGTAATTTAAGGACTTGTTTAATTTGTACTTTTGTTGTCTTTAAATCATTCAATGCCATGAGTTCTTTTACTGATGTATCATATTTCTTCGCAAGCATTGTTAAATTCTCGCCTTTTTTAATTGTATGTGAAGCTGCCTCTGACGTTCCTACAAAAATAAATGTGCTTGCGATCATAACCGCAATTAATGCTACTACTTTCTTGATCATACTTGAATATTTCCCTCCAGAAAAAGTGTCGTGAAAAATCTTTTTGATTCAACATGAACTAGCATAACCTTTCAACATTTCATTAAGATGACAGCTTCATGCCGCCTATATTACAATTCGATAACAAAAAGTCGAATTATGTCGAGAACATATTACAAATATCTGAATTAATTTAATATTTCAACTCGATACGCCCTATTTTTTTACAATTTTCTCATGACTTTTTACCCTTTTTAAACCTATGAGAAAAAAACTATCCTACAGTAACAATTTATGCTAATATATTTTTTGTTTTGATTTAAACAATAGAAAGAGTGAACTGATTGGAAAAAAGCACGAAGGAATTAAGTTTATTTAAGTTAACTTGGCCATTATTTTTAGAGTTGTTCCTATTTATGCTGATGGGGTTAGCGGATACATTTATGTTAAGTGCTGTATCGGATGATGCAGTAGCAGGCGTAGGAACAGCCAATCAATATATACAAATAGCAATTTTATTATTGGGGGTAATCGGTACAGGTGCATCAATTGTTGTTTCTCAATATTTAGGGTCTCGCCTAATTGCAGAAGCATCACAAATCGCAGCATTATCGGTAACACTCAATCTACTCGTCGGTTTAGTTATCAGCGGGTTATTTATTTTGTTTTCCGATGTTTTAATGAAGATGATGAATCTGCAAGGTGCTGTATTGGAAGCAGCGCAAAGCTATTTAGTCATAGTCGGAGGTTTTATATTCGTTCAGGCTTTAATTACTTCCATGTCTTCAATTATTCGTGTGCAGGGCTGGACGAAACAAACGATGTATGTGTCGCTTGCAATGAATATTGTGCACGTTGTTTTAAACTATATTTTAATCTTTGGTAAATTCGGAATGCCGGAACTTGGTGTGGAAGGTGCAGCGATATCTTCTGTTATTAGTCGTGTGCTCGCCGCGGCTGTATTTTTCTGGCTTTTATACCAGGCATTAGAAGTTCGTATCGAATGGGCAGATTATTATAGATTGTCGAAAAACTATATTTCCAAAATCTTAAAAATCGGGATTCCATCTGCGCTTGAGCAGGTGCTCTACCAGACAAATCAAATCGTCCTTCTCTATTATGTAACATTTATTGGAGCTGAGGCATTGTCTGCCCGTCAGTATGCCGTGAATATCTCGATGTTTACTTATCTTTTCGCAATGGCTATCGGGATGGCAACTGCTATTTTGGTCGGCCGGTATGTCGGGGCAGGCGAGAAAGAACTTGCCTATAATAAAGTATGGTTTGGTGTGAAATCTGCGTTAATTTTTACATTGTCAATGGTCGTCATCATCATCCTCTTTAGAGAACCGTTCATGGGCCTCTTTACTGATAACGAAGAAATTATTAAAATCGGGGCAAGTGTACTGTTATTAAGTATTTTCCTGGAGACAGGACGTACGATCAACATTACAATCATTAACTCATTGCGTGCTTCAGGGGATGCCGCTTACCCTGTCCGTATTGGATTTGTTTCTATGATTGTCATCGGTTTATCGCTAGGTTATTTATTCGTCTTCGTTCTGGATTTAGGTCTTGTCGGTGTATGGTTAGCTATTGCATGTGATGAATGGATCCGTGCAGTCCTCGTTATTTTCCGCTGGCGCAGTCGTAAATGGGAACGCTATGCGATTGTTAGTTCAGATAAATAGGCATGCTGAAACATCCAGTTACTCCGAAAGAGGAGCTGGATGTTTTTTTGCTGTCAGAAACCATTAGCTCTTACAGTTGCACGGTATAATCGAAAAAACGCCTTCCGCAATTTTTTTGTGAAGGCGTTTTTTCGATTATTTAGATGATTCTTCAGTTGATGCCTCTTCAGTTGAAGCTTCTTCTGCTACAGCTTCATCAAGCTCTGTATTTTCTTCTGCTAGCAATGCTTCTTCAGCTGCACGACGTTTTGCTTCTTCAGCTGCTTTTTTTGCCGCATCTTCAAGTGGTTTGTTGACAACACCTAAGCACCAAATAAATTCTTCCCATGCCATGTTCCAACCTTTGAAAACTTCTTCAGAGTCGTCCCATTTAACTGAATAAGCGATCCCATCTTCAGTTTTTACAATAGAAAGTGATAAGTCCGCTCCAGCACGGTCACTTAACAATTTAATTTTTCCCTCTTCATCAAAGCGTTCATCGATATTATCCTTTTCTGTGAATGAACGGCTTTGCGCAATTTCAAAAAGAACATTACTATGAATTCGATATTTATTTTTTTGCATTCTTTTCCCAACTTCCATTATTGATTCGTTACTTGTACTATCTTACAACGTTTCAAAAAAATTATCGCGATTTTTTTCAGTTTAGCACTTTAAATTATTTTATCACAAGTCGGTACAGTTAAACCACTAACTATTGCACAAAAGAGAACATATATTCCTTATTTTTTGAAAAAAATATAATAAAAACCACCAGTTGAACTGGTGGTTTTCTCTGCGCGTGAAACGCTGGGGTACTGGCCCACGTCTAAAGACGCTCTGAAAGGTCTGCCAACCGCACTACTTTTCCGACTACCGCTAAAGCGGTGTACTTATTTTTTTCTTCGATTTAATTCTTCCCCTGTGAATGGGTCAATGAATTCTTTCATCGTCATTTGATCCTCTAGGATATCTTCCTGCAATTGATTTTTTATATATTCCTGAATGACTTTTCGGTTTCGCCCTACTGTATCCACATAATATCCTCGACACCAAAATTTTCGGTTTCCATATTTATATTTCAAATTTGCATGTCGATCGAATATCATTAAACTGCTTTTCCCTTTGAGATACCCTACAAACGCAGATACACTAAGCTTCGGTGGAATACTCACTAACATATGTATATGATCAGGACAAGCTGTAGCTTCAATGATTTCTACGCCTTTTCTTTCACACAGTTGACGTAATATTTTACCGATGTCCGCTTTTATTTTTCCGTAGATTATTCTTCTTCTGTATTTTGGCGCAAACACAATGTGATACTTACAATTCCATGTTGTATGTGCTAAACTTTTATTATCCAATATTGGAGCTCCTTTCGTACGTAATCGGTTGACCAGACCTGATTTTATTGTACGACTGGAGTATTTTTTTTGTCCATAGCTAAAAGCTTTTTAGAACCCCCCGCATAGCAGGGGGTTTTCGTTTCCATAAAAAAACCCGTGAAGTCTTTAAAAACTTCACGAGTTTAAAATTATTATAGGGCTTAGTAGTAATACGAACCACTATTGCGCTTTTCTGCAATTTCGTAAGCAAGTTCAATAATAGATTTCGCCAGCTGTGCATATGTTACTTCCTTTTTCGGTAAGAACATCGATTGTTCCGCACCTTGAAGTCCTAACACATGGGAAATCGCAACATATCCGATTTTTTCCGGATCGACATCAGCCGCATCTTTAATCGTTAACTGATAAATATCCCGATGCTTTGCTGCTTGTTCAAGTCCAAGTGCACGGATGTACCAAACGGCTAATTGCTCATTCGTTACTTTTTGGTCAATGTTCAATTCGTCTTCAAGCGGATTTAAAATGCCTAAACGAGTTGCGGTTTCCACTACATTATAGTATGGGTGATCCGGATTGATATCTTCGAACGACACTGGTGGCTGCTCCTGGCGATATGCATAATAATCTTCATAGAAATAAGTGATGGATTTTATAATTGTTTGTAGCGCCTGCCCTTGCGAAATGGCCGTATCCGCATTGAAAGTTTTTGGATCCTTCACTTCAATTGCGCCAGCCTGGATTAAATAGTTCAGTTCCTTTTCGGCAGTCGGATGAGTGACTTTCGCTTTTTCAGTTCGTGCATATGGACTGACAATCTCGCCACTGTTGGCATCGATCTGGTAGTACTCTTGTCCATTAACTGTCGGCACATAAACGAGCTCGTATTGCCCATCTTCGTTTTGCAGTCTATGGTAAACTAGCTTAACATCCAATGCATCAGCAAATAGTTTCTTCGCCTCTTCGCTTGAAACTGAAGCAGCAGCATCTGGCCATTCCTCAATATCTAATGGATAGCGGTAGAATGATTTTAATTTCCCTTCATCGTCAATTGTCACCGATAGACTGTCACCATTTACAATCAGTCCATTTTTAATTCGCGGGAAATTTACATAGTGCACTTTCGATTCTTTATCATAAACCGGATCTGTATTTGCCTTTGCATATTCATGTACAGATGTAGGAGCAAGTTCCTTCACATATTTTTCCGCTGCTGCAAGGACTTTATCTTTATCCAGTCTTGGTACTGTGTTTTCCGTTTCATCATCTTCAAACGGCATTGGATTATAGAAGTCAGAGTAAGAGATGAGTTCCCCTGTATTTTTATTGAATTCGATCGATGAACCGAATGAACCGTTACGGTAACGGTACGAATAAGAAACACTGATTACGGCTTGGTCATTCATTTCATGTTCATAAGCATGATCGATCGTGAATTTAGTTGTGTTCCCCTGGCTTTCTACTAACTGTTTTGCAATTTCCTTTGCGTCGTCAATTGTAATTGGTGATGGTGCTTTTAATTGCTTAGGAGCAAGCGGTTGTAGTGCTGCCTTGCCACTTAAAGAGTCCTCCTTGCCCGTAGTTGTTGCCCATTTGTTCGATGTTGCATGCAGTCCAATTACATTTGGCGCTGGCAAGTATACAAGTTTTACTGAAGGTTTAGAAGATGTTGACAAATAATCAATCGAGTATTGCAATGTTAAATTCAATTGATCCTTCATCTTTTCTAAAGCGGCTTCTTTTGAAACTACATTTGTCGTCTCTTCAAACGACATACGTTTTTGATTCGGACTCATCTGTGTGAAATACTGGATTTTGCCATCGCCAAGTACACTCACTACAATCGACTGATCCTGGATCGGGATATTTTTTTCAGTTGAAGTGAAGCTGTAGTTATACGTAATCGGTTCCGTAATTAAGCCGCTAAAGTAACTTGGTGTTTCATTGGATAATACGTAATTGGATGATGAAGCAACCTTTTTAACGAAATCCTCCGCAATTTTACGTCCTTGTTCTTCCGTTATTTTTCCAGGGAATAAAGCATCCTTCAAATTGGCAGGAGTGAAATATAAATGCTCTATTTCAAGATTGTCCGATCTGAAGGAGACATTACCGCCTTCCATTTGTTTATTAACTTTTTTCTGGAATGTTAACTCGTAGCGCGTTGTCAAATCATCGGCATAATGATAACTCATCGATGTCATCTGGAAATCACTGTCAGAGTATGTAGCAAACATCTCCGGTAATTTCGTCTTTAAAATTTGAATCAGCTGTTCTTTTGTTACACTTTCATCCGTCATCGCCACATAGATGGGTACCCTTTCTTCTTTCGGGTTAACAGAAGCCTCTGCAAGAGCAGGACTGGCAAGCAATCCTAGAGAAACAATCGACATGCCTAAAGCGGTTGTCCATTTTTTCATTTCAATTCCTCCTTTTATGTTCTCCTTATTATACGCCTTATTATCGGCAATAGTTTCAATATATTGGCTATTTAATTAAATTATTCCTTTTTATCCAATGATTGATGGGGAGATTGTGTTAAATAGTGAGTCATGATAGAATCTTTCAGAGGTGAAGTTCGTGAATATTGTAACAGCAGGAATGCTTGTATCATTTTCCGGCATTATAGTCGTTTGTTTAGGTTTGTTTGGCATCCTACCTAACACTAACCAAACATTGAATTATGTATTTATCGGCATCGGATGGATATTTATCCTAATCGGCATCGTCATCCGTATTATCGGTATAAAACTTGAAAGGAAGAATAAATAGAAAATACCGAGTACCACTTTAAGTACTCGGTATTTTTCCGTTCGCATATTCATTATTTAAGTAAGTTCCTCTTCTAGCAAATAATATTTTGTTCCGTATATATCCACTTCATAGGTAATGATTCCAGCTGTACATATATGAATGTTTGTTATTTCCCCTACTTTATTGATAATATGGGCTTCATAAAATTTGCGATAATGATAGGTTTCACTATCCAATTGTTCATCGATTAAAATTACCTTTACACTATCCATCAATTGAAACTTCGGCTGATGCTGTTCAAATTCCAGATTAAATAGATTTAGCTGCCGCAAAAAAATTCACCTGCCAACATGTATTCAACAATTACATTCGACAAGTGAATTTAATTTCCTTTATTTAGGTGGAACGTGTATATAATTGATGCAAATTAGCTACGTTAATCCTGCATTTTTGGTAATGGCAAAATCGTTTCATTATTTTTCTGCTCTGGCTTTAAATAAATGACAAGCTCTTGCTGATATGTACCATTTTCCAGTAAATAATGATCCAATGTGTGGCTGTCATACTGATAGCTGCCAAACGGGAACGAAACACTTTCGCCTTTTACAGCAGCGAGCAGTCCCGCAACATCGTTACTGACCATTTGCAATACTTCTTCAGCCGTTTCTGTTAATACAAACACAACATTCATCTTTTTACTCTCCTATACCCCTATAAATAGTGTCGCCTGCGCAATGGCAATGTAAAACGCCGGGTCCTGTATCGGTGCTTCATCCCAAACAACCAGCTTAACCGAAAACATATCTGACTGTTCATTATAAACAGCAAGCCACCTTGCGATAACCACGTCATTTATAATAAAGTTGGACCAGTCTTCCATTTCTTTATCAATTTTCATTTTAAATTTGTCGCTGGAAATAAAAAGTTCGGGAACGCCTATACGCCAGTTTTCATAATTAATGATATATTTTTCTTTTACAGCAAGATCTTTCCCTTCAAACCACACTTTCCCGCGTCTGAAAATCTTTTTCACTTCGAACAATGATTGTCCATCATTACGAAGCACTGCGTATTTCAAAAAATAGCGGTGATCGAAATAACCATCCAGCAGTTTTTTCAAACCGTTATCATAAATACGCTGAACTTTTAGAATTTGCTCCCCCGCTTCATTGTAAACTGGCTGTTGTTCCGTGGATTTTATATCCCCTAATACTTCGTACGTATAAGTCTGCATTGATTTCCCCTTAATAAATAATCTTAATTTTATTGAGTATCCGTTGTAAAAAATTTTGCTTTTTGTCAAATTTTTCACGTTTAGAAAGTGCCTCATCCGGATGGTCGGTAATGACGCCATTTACATTTTTCTCATAAAATTTCTGCATATCCGACTCATCATTAATCGTCCAGACGAACAACTCCATCCCGCGCTTTTCAACCTGATACTGAATATTTTTTGTCGCAAAAGACTGCTCTACTGAAATAAAGTCGGCATTTGATTCTGGTAACTTACCGTATGCGATAGAGTACACATGACCGGTATGAATCCGGGGTTCCAGTTCTTCCAGCAATTCCATTGTCGGTAAATCAGGTGATTGAACATAATGATAATCCAAGGCATCATATTCATCAAGCTGATCAACAAAGCGCTGTAGAAAGTCTTCTGTTTCAAAACCATGTGTTTTCAGCTCAATAAGCAATTTTATATTTAAATCACGACTCATTTCAAGCACTTCCTCAAATGAAGCGATCGTGTCGCTGAACCCATCTGCCAAAACAGTTGTTGTGACTAATTCATTCAGCGTTAAATCATAGACAATATCATCTTCGCCTGCCAAACGTGATAAAGTTTTATCATGATAAACAACGAACTCCCCATCCTTCGTTTGCTGAATATCGATTTCCACTAAATCCGCTTCCGCTTCTTTTGCCGCCCCAATCGCCTTCACTGTGTTTTCCACACCACCATCCATAAATCCTCGATGGGATACAATTTTGGTATCTGGCTCGTAAATCGTTTTTTCCAAATTGATCAAATTAAAACCGCTTACAAGGAAAAACGCGAAGACGACAATAATAAAGGTCCATTGACGAATCGTTTCTCTAAATGGTTCTTCCTGAACAATTAACGGCTTATGGCGTGTTAACTGAAATGCTACCATCACAAGTAACTGAGTAAAGAAAACTTGCAATATTGTAAAAAACAGGATGATAACGCCCTGTGCAAGTGTCAACGTAAAGCTTGCGGTTACAAGTCCCCAGCTCGGTTTAAAACTTTCAATGATAAATAGCGGTGTCAATATTATAAATAACGCGAACAATAAAAGCGTTAAATTGACGATAACTATAAGCCCGATCATTCCGACCGTCTCAATTAGTTTTCTTTTCGAAAACTGCCAGCTCATCTTTAATGCTTTAAATATTGTAACCTCTTGGTAAACCGTAAAAAATGGCCAAGTAAAAATAAAGCGTAAGCCTATAAAACTCAATATAATTATTAGCACAACATATAAAATCGTGCCATTACGAGAGTTTAAAAGTTCATCTATAATAAAGCTTGGTACATTTATATTTTGGATCAGTGAAACTGGTAATAAAGATGAAATAAGCGGTATTAATAATAGTAGGTATATGACAATCAGTACGGTCTGCAAGCTGATAAAATAGACAACCTTCTGATTTAATCGTTTTAAGAGCTCTTTCCATGTATATGGAATGGCACGCTGCTGATAGTATGCAAGTAGTATTAAAAATCCTAATTCATAATAGATGAATACTATTCCGATAAATAGAATGATCCCTATTCCAAATAAAGCAAACGGATGTGTCAGTAAATAAAGGATACTGTCTTGCGTAATTACCTGCACCCCTGTGATATCCATGACAATCGCTGTTATCAGCCAAATGAGCGGCAATAGAATAAATGCCTGCACAATCCGTAATATCGCAAACGTCCGTATATAATCGACTCGATAATAATATAGATTTCTGAAAATCAGTTTAATAACTCGTTTAATTCTATCCACAAGACTTCCTCCGACTAGTAAATTCTATCTCTATTTTTGGTTTTTCTTTATATATTCCTTCGTTTGAAGCAATGTAGCTGTAAATACTTCTATTGGCTCCACCCCTCTGATTCCGTAATGATCTTCAAAAACGAAAAAAGGTACACTCGATATTTGCAGCTGCTGTGCATCATATCGATCCAGCAATAACTCTTCAGTGAATTGTTGTTCGTTTATTATTTTCTGTGCCATGTTCCGGTCAATGCCAATCTGTTCGCAAATGCCTAACAGTGCCTCCGTGTCATTTAAATTAAGACCTTCTGAAAAAAAATGTTCCATAACACTATCTACAAATTCCAGTTCTTTTTCATACAGCTTTGCGAGCTTAGATAAACGATGAGCATTTTTTGTATTGGCCAGCACTACCTTATCCAAGTTGAATTTGACTCCTGCTTCCTTTGCATGCATCTCCAACGCTTCCATAAATTCTTCCGTTTTACGAAGATCATTGTTTTTCTTTTTAAAGATTGTGTCGACATAAGATATCGCTTCCGACTTTGAAGCTGCAGGATTTAGTTCAAATGCCCTATAAACGACTTCCGTTTCCTCGCCTATATTTAACTGGTTAATTGCTTGGAATAATTTCGTTTTCGCGATATAACAAAACGGACAAGCGAAATCGGAAAAAATTTCTATTTTCATATTGTCTCCCCCTTATATTTATGTACTTATCCCTCTATTCTATGGCTTTTTTATTACATTACCCAAAATTCCAAAGAAAAAAGCCGAACCCAACATGGATTCGACTAAATATTATCTAAAACGAAGTAATTGTTGCAAAAAACTCTTCATAAAGTCCCTTTAAGATTTGATCTTCAAATTCCGAACGAACACCAAACACAAGACTAACTTCCGATGAACCTTGATTAATCATTTCAATATTCGCACCTGTTGCAGAAATAGCAGTTGCAGCACGTGCTGCCAGGCCAGTATTATGGCGCATGCCTTCTCCTACGATGACAATCATTGAAAAGTTATGGCTGAATTGAACGTCATCTGCACATAATTCTGTCTTTACACGTTTTACGATACGCTCTTCAATTTCAGGTGTCAGCTGGCTTGAACGCATAATTACTGAAATATCGTCTAAACCAGATGGTGTGTGCTCATAAGAAATGTTTTCTTCTTCAATAATTTGAAGAAGCTTGCGGCCAAAGCCAACTTCTCGATTCATTAAATATTTTGATACATATAGAATTGAAAAACCACTATCCGCCGAGATCCCTGTAACCGGACGATTTGTTGCCGGACGAGTTGGTAAAATTAACGTCCCGGATGCAGAAGGGTTATTTGTGTTTTTAATATTGACCGGAATACCTTGTTTATAAACCGGCATTAGTGCTTCATCATGGAATACGGAAAAACCGGCATACGATAATTCACGCATTTCGCGATACGTAATTTCTTTAATATCGACTGGATCATTAACGACTTTAGGATTTGCAGCGAACACACAGTCCACATCCGTAAAGTTCTCATACAGCTTTGCCCCAACGGCAGACGCTAAAATTGAACCTGTAATATCCGATCCACCACGGTCAAATGTACGTAATACGCCTGCTTTTGTATAACCGAAGAATCCAGGGAAAATAATAATCTCCTCTGTATTTTTCAATACACTTAAGTTTTCGTATGCTTCTGGAAGTGCATACGTACGTTCCGGGAAGTCATTTAAAATTAACTTATCTTTTGGACTTACATATTTTGCCGGCATGCCAATTGCATTAAAATAACACGCAATAAGTTTTGCGTTGTTATCTTCACCGCTAGCTTTTATATTATCTAAGAATAAGTCTTTGTCTGACCAATTTTCTGTCACACGCCCGCGTATATCCTGTTCAATAATATCTGAAATTGTATTGTCTAAACCAAGATCTTCAGCGATATTTCGGTAACGATTTACTACAGCCTTAATTTTTGATTCAACATCGCCTTTATTAATCACGGTGTTTGCTAAATCTATTAATAAATCCGTCACTTTAATATCATCACTTGAACGCTTACCAGGCGCAGAAACAGCGACAATCTTTCTTTCAGGATTAGACTTCACAATGCTTGCTACTTTTTTGATTTGTTCTGCACTCGCGACAGATGTGCCGCCAAATTTACATACTATCATCTCATCATATCCTTACTCTCAAAATTGATATTTGTACTCACCGAAAAAACATTTGACTTTACACAGTGTACAAATTTATCCTATTTCAGTCAAGACTATTCAGTAAATTCATTAATCTATTTAGTCAAAATACGAATAATTCGTCATTTTGTCAATATATTATATGAGATTTTTATAAAAAATGATATTTATTTGTTCAATTTTATAGCATTTTTACAATAAAAAAATAATTGTAGCGCGTTAGGCAAATGAAGTGACAAAATAATTAAACAACCTTCCCGACAATCCATAGTAATGAATAAATGTTTTGTTCCCCCATTCGGCTGTAAATTAATCTATAATTATTACAATAGGAGTTGTAATTATTATTAGTAGGAGAAGGATATATGAAAATAGTAATTGCAGAAAAACCAGATCAGGCAGCAAAATTGGCTGCTCCATTTTCATTCACTAAAAAGGCTGGTTATTTTGAAGTTAAGCCAAACACATACTTTCCGGAAGGTGCTCTCATTACATGGGCGATCGGTCACCTTTGTGAATTGAAGGCTCCGGAAGAATACAACGCTTCCTGGAAGAAATGGAAGTTGGAAGCATTGCCGATTATTCCAGATCGTTTCGAATATAAAGTAACAAAAACAAAATATAAGCAGTTCAATATTATAAAAACACTCGTGAAAAGGCCCGATATTCGGGAAGTTATTATTGGCGGAGATGCTGGGCGCGAAGGCGAACTCATTATACGTACTATTTTAAAAGTATGCGGTGTGAATAAACCGATGAAACGATTATGGATATCCTCTTTAACGGAAAATGCGGTGAAAAACGGATTTGCAAACTTATTGCCGGAAGAAAAAACGAGGAATATTTATTTTGAAGCATTAAGCCGCTCTTGTGCAGATTGGCTAATTGGTATTAATACATCCAGATTGTACACGGTGCTCCTTAAACGTAATGGTGTAAAAGATGTTTTCTCCATTGGAAGAGTACAAACACCGACATTAGCGCTCATCGTAAAACGGGAGCATGAAATTGCGAACTTTAAACCTGAACCGTTTTGGGAAGTAGAAACAGAATTCAATTTTAACGGCAAAATATTAAAAGCAAAATGGCATAAAAACAACGTATCAAGGCTTCTCGAAGAACGCCAGGCAATTGCTGCAGCCAACTTTTGCCTCAATAAAAATGTGGAAATTACAAATATCAAAAAAGAAAAGAAGGAATATGCACCACCCCTTTTGTTCAATCTTTCTGCACTACAGGCAACAGCCAACAAAGCTTTTAAATTTTCACCGCAAATGACGCTCGATATTTTGCAGAAGCTTTATTTGAAAGGTGTCGTTTCCTATCCAAGATCGGATTCACAATTTTTGACGAACGAGGAAGCGAAAACTTTACCGGCGATTCTTGGACAGTTAAGCAAATTGGAGCAATATAAAAATCTGTTACCGCCGCCTTCAACTTCACTTATGAACAACAGAAGATTTGTAAATGAAAAAAAGGTAACGGACCACCATGCCATTATTATTACTGAGCAAGTCCCGAATATGGCAAAGCTCAGTGCCGAGGAAGCCAAAATTTATGATTTAGTCGCAAGGCAAGTAATTGCGGCCCATTATAATAATGCCGTATTCTCCTATACAACAATTCACTCACTTGTCGATAAGCGCGCGGAATTCATTTCCAAAGGAAAAGTGCTGCTGGAGGAAGGTTGGCGCAAAGTGATTCATCATTCAAAAGATAGTGCTGACAAAGATGAACTGCTCCCCCTTCTTCAGGAAAATGAGCAAGGGACAGTTGTAAAAGCGAATGTAAAGAAAGGTGAAACCCAACCACCTAACCGCTATTCGGAAGGTAATTTAATTACAGTCATGAAAACTGCAGGCAAACATTTGGAAGATGCGGAACTGGAAAAAGTTTTATCGAAAACAGAAGGATTAGGCACGGAAGCTACACGCGCCGGAATTATCGGGACACTGAAAGATCGAAATTATATCGAAGTGAGGAAAAACCAAGTGTTTGCAACGACGAAAGGAATGCTGCTCATTGAGGCACTAGGTGAAAGCATTTTAACGTCCGCATCAATGACAGCTAAATGGGAGCAACGCCTTTCTGAAATTGGTGAAGGGAATGCTTCTCCACAAGTATTTATGGAACAGGTAAAAAAACTGGCAGATAAATTGATCGTAGATGCCGGTGAGCGGGAAAAAGAATGGGCATTCAATCAAAATGATGTGGAGAAAATAACCGAAAACAATCCCTATACTAAAAAGTATAAGAAAGAAAAAACAGTTGTCGGGAAATGCATTCTTTGTGATGGATCCATTGTCGATCACGGTACTTTTTACGGCTGTTCGAATTACAAAAAAGCCAGCTGTAAATTCTCGGTTTCCAAAAAAATACTAGGAAAAACAATTACGCAAACGAATCTCAAGAAATTATTAGCTGCCGGTGAAACAGAATTGATTAAAGGATTTAAAAAAGGCGGTAAAATCTTCAACGCCCACCTCATTTGGGATGAGAAGGAACGAAAGGCAAGCTTCAAGTTTACAAATACAAAGTAATCAACTCCCTTCAAAAGATAACACCCCGAAAGTTAGCGTCGAACATTTAACTTCGGGGTGATTTTTCTTTTCATTAATCATAATTTAACTTGTTATCATTCCTGTATTTTAACCATGCATCTATTTCAGTTTTAATGAATCTTTTCTGGTTATCGAGCAAAAGGTACGGGATAAACTGATAAGTATCATAGCTGCTTAATCCTTCCCTTTGCCAATCATCATGCGATATAATAATTTCAATTGATTGTTCGCTTATTTGAAGATATTCAGCAAGCTGGGTTATTGTCATTAAATCAGGTATTGAACTAATGGCACTTTCTGAACTTTCATTAATATTAGTTGTGTTCGAAGATGTATTACTTAATATAAAAGCAGCTGTTAAGATGGATAACCCCAACAGTACTACACCAATTAAATGTGTTGATTGTCTCAAATCAGTGCCTCCTACTCAAATACAATTTGAAAAAACGCTATTTTTCTCCTTGAAAAAGCATCTATTATCATATTATTTTAAAGGCAATTGGATTGTTTCGGAATGATTATCCCATTTTATTATCGTTTTGAGCTCTGATCCTTCCGTTGCATTCGAACAGCCATAAGGCAGAAAAAACATGCCATTTTCATCTAAAGAAATGGAAGCCCCTTCTATATTATCAACACTAAACTCCAATTGCTCCGGCATCGGATCGTTACCTAGGTATTTTATATAGCCTTTCGTAGAATTGCATTCACTATCATCTGTCACTGTATATTGGACTCTCCAATTTTCACTTTCACCAAAAAACACATAATCTTTTTGTATGCAGGCAGATAAAAGAGTAACACTAAACAAAATTAAAATTCCTACTTTCGGACTAACGAGTTTCAATACAACACCTCCATAATGTGCAGATTTCAGTATGGCTTACTCCTTGATATAACTAATCACCTGATCTATGTATCTCTCTAAAGGTTCTTTAGTATCTATAACGATATATGAACCTTCATTTGGTTTCTTACTGTTTTCAATGGTAAATTTAAATGTTTCTTCTGAGCTGGCCGCTTCAATTTGACTAACCATTCTATTTCGACTTTTTAATCTATTATTAATTTCCTGAAAATCATTCAGATAACACTCTACGTATTTGTAATTGGCATTATACTTTTATGATAAACTTATGCCTCGAGACACCATTTCCTGATAAAGACAAGGACTATCTAAAACGACATTTTGCCCTTGTGATAAATGAAATTCCACTAAAGACCAATCAACATTATAGGCAACCTTACTAACAAGTTTATTCTCTATTGAAATTTCCTCAAATGACGTTAATAACGAAGATTTTACAATGTCATGATCTATTATGACAGCCCCTGTATTCTTTGCAATTTGTCGAGAAAGCGTCGACTTGCCGGACTCCGGGAATCCGGACATTTGTACGAAAAACATTTTTAACAACTCACTTTTCCGAAATTTTATTGACTGGTCTACATTAAGTACCCAAATATTCTGCAGGGAGCTCCCTCTCAATTATGCCCTTTTCCAAAAATACACTGTACGCCTTAGCATCAGGTCTGGAACTTACAATTTTATGGATTTCCTGCCCTTTAAAATGAATTGCAACACCATCCTCAACAGCAATTCCTGATTGTATTTTATTGGACTCAATCAGTTTATGATATGCAGGCCTTCTTTCCGTTTCTCCATCGTAATGCGGACAATTACTCCCCTTTAACAATCCCAAACAGGTTATTGGTTCAAGTCCATCCCCAAAGGAATCTGTCACCCCCTGTTCAAACCAACAGATAGCCCCTGCACTTAACCCGGCTAGAATAACCCCCTCCTCCCAAGCTTTCCTTAAAATACTGTCTAATCCCCAATCCTTCCACAAAGCTAAAAGGTTTTTCGTGTTTCCCCCACCAACATATAAAATGTCTTTCTCTAAAATAAAATTTTCCAAATCCCGAGATGGAGGGTTATAGAGAGATAAATGTGATGGGTCGCAATTTTGTTTATTAAAAAAATTATAGAACCTGGATATGTATTGTTCAGAATCTCCACTAGCTGTAGGAAGGAAACAGATTTTCGGTTTTTCCGATTCCGTCTGTTTTAAAATATAACGATCCAATAACGGGTTATCAGGTTCCATTGAGAAGCCCCCGCCGCCCATCGCAATTATTTGTCTCATTTTCATTTGTGTACTCCTTTCATTTATGAAGAGTATTTATTATAGCCATCACATTTTTAACTTAATTATTAATATTCTATAAAGTTCGCGAAAATCCTTGGGTTAACTAGCAAATTTACTTATATTCATATTAGACTGACCGTAATTGCTTCCGCGAGCTGCATGTTAACAGTACCCCTCTTTCGAGATAATTATTATCCCAATGTAGAAAATATTAACATTCCAATGTTATACTAATGATACAAAAAGGGGGATTTATTTCATGGAGAAAAGAAAGCGGACGATATTTTGGATCATACCAATCGGGGTAATTGGTGTATTCTTTTACTTTTTCGGTCCACAAAAAGCCGTAACAGATAATGACTACATTACATATGTTCATGCTACACCCGTCATGGAAAATAGCGATATTACAATAGAAGAAGCCCTCAAAAACTATTGTGAAGAAAGCCGCTGGGAATATTTCCAAACAAAAATGATGGAGCATGTCGTGGAATTTAAAGGTAAATGCAAAATTGATAACAAAGTACAGCCTGTTAATTTACAGTATGTTGTTGAAAAAGGACAAACAGATTACCGTATAGGGGCAATGCTTGTTAATGGCGAACAGCAATCCGAAGAGCAGCGAACAGAGTTTTTGAATACAATTCAATAAGATATTATAAAGTGGAAACTTAATAAGCTTCCACTTTTTTTGTAACCCAAAAACTTTGAACTATATTAACAAACCCCTTAACTTAGAAAATAATCGTTGACGTCTTTTCTTTAATGTTTCATAACTCAGCTTATACTTGTCAGCAATCTCCTTTATCGAAAGCTCTTTTTCATACAACGCGATCAACAGAAATTGCTCATCTTTATTTAATTCCTCAAACCATTCCGGCCATTCCAAACTTGATGTAACAAAGTTGTGTTGCTGCGAATTAACAATAATTATGTTTTCTTCCACCGCTAGTTCATGCTCGGAGACGTGATTCGCTTTGGATAGTGCTCGAATGATAGCATATTTTACGGTCATGTAAGCAAACATCGCAAAATCCCCTTTAGTATCATCGAAATTCTGCAATGCCTTCCATAAAGCGATCCTCCCTACTTGCATGTATTCATCTAAATCTCGATAAATTTTCAGTTTATAGATGACTTTTTTTATTAATGTTTCATTGTCAAAAATAATCTGTTCTACATCCTGCATTATTCCAAATCCTTTAAGCTGTGCACAACTAATTATTCCTAGGTACTACAAATTTAAAAAATAGCTGAAAAAGAAACAAAGTACGGATTTATCATGAAAAATTAAATTTGCATAGAAAATAGTCGTAAAATTCACACTTTTATGCGGTAAATTGGTCCAAAAAGGAGTTTTTCGCATAGTTTTCAAATAAATCAGACTTAACGATATTGACAAAAAACGTGCTATCATGCATGCTATTAGAAAATATAAAGGCATATTGAAGACGAGTACGTAGCAATTGGCTATACAAGAGAGCACATTCCACAGGCTGAAAGAATGGCATAGCAAAACCTGCCGAACCTACTTCAACAGCTCCTACAAAAATAGGCGCAGTCTCAGCGTTATGAAATGAAGTGGAATGCAAGTATTGGCATTCAATTTAGGTGGTACCACGGAAACAGCACATTTCGTCCTAAACAATAGGAATGAAATGTGCTTTTTTATGTATTAAAGTCTATCAATAGTTTTTTTACATTCCTTACTATTGGAAAAACACAAGTTAAAACCGTTACATCCTGTAACAACACTTGTGTGACCAACATCGTATGGCGGGATAATTCAATATTTTTATCGAGGAGGATTTTGGGTGGAAAGAAAACGTGTTGTAGTAAAAATCGGAAGCAGTTCATTAACGAATAATAAAGGGGAGCTTGATCATGAAAAATTTCATGATCATGTTTCTGCCATTGCTACATTGAAACAAGCAGGTAATGAAGTTATTTTAGTCTCTTCAGGCGCAGTAGCAGCAGGTTTCAAAAAGCTCGGCTACCCTTCTCGACCGATTACGCTAAAAGGAAAACAAGCGGCCGCTGCAGTTGGTCAAAGCATATTAATACAAGCGTATGCAGATGAATTTGCCACTTATAATGAGACGTCCGCCCAAATCTTACTAACTCGCTCTGATTTTAACGATAAGCAACGTTACAGAAATGCTTATGAAACATTAACAGAGTTATTGGAGCGTTCAATAATCCCGATTATAAATGAAAATGATACTGTATCTGTTGCTGAATTGACTTTTGGCGATAATGACATGCTTTCCGCTTTAGTAAGTGGTCTTGTTCATGCAGATCAGTTAATTATTTTAACGGATGTCAACGGGCTTTATACGGCAAACCCATTAACAAACGCAGATGCCATTCGAATTGATCGCATAGAAAAAATTACAGAAGAAATGCTTCTCTTTGCTACAGGATCAGGTTCAAAAGTCGGTACAGGCGGCATGCAGTCCAAGCTGGCTGCAGCCAATTATGCGATTAATACAGGTGTTGAAGTTTTTATCGGCACAGGCTCAGGCCATACAAAACTAACTGAAATCCTTGTAAACAACGGTGACGGTACGTATTTTGAACGCAATGAAAAGTATGTTCCTACAAATAAACAGTGGGTCCAGCTCTCAAAATCTTCCGGAAAGATTTTTATTGACGAGGGTGCGGTCCGAGCATTGCAGTATGGAGGAAAAAGTTTACTGCCAGCCGGTGTATATGCCTATGAAGGACAATTTGAAAAAGGCGATGTTGTAGAAGTTTTTGACAGACATACATGTATCGGTCGTGGAGAAATTCTTTATTCTTCAGCTGAATTGGAGCATGCGATGGGTAAACGGACGACAGAGCTCATGCATTACCCGATTGAAGTTATTCATCGTAATCAATGGGTCAAAATTTAAGGAGGTTATTATTATGACAAAAACAATTGCAAATGAAGTTGTTGAAAAAGGCAAGCGTGCAAAAAAGGCAAGCTATTTAACGAATATCAAATCGACAGAAGAAAAGAATGAAGCATTAAGAAGTATTGCACACCAACTTCTTGCCGATATGGACATATTACTTACAGAGAACGACAAAGATATTACTGATGGAAAAACGAACGGACTAGATCAAGCGACACTGGACCGCATTTTACTGAATGAAAACCGCATTCAAGCGATGAGCGATGCAATCATGCAGCTAATTGAATTAGAGGATCCTGTCGGTGAAGTAGTCGAACAAATTACGAAAGAAAATGGCCTTCAAATTACTAAAAAGCGTGTACCTTTAGGAGTAATTGGCATGATCTATGAAGCACGCCCGAATGTTACGATTGATGCAGCAACTCTTTCAATTAAAACCGGTAATGCAGTACTTTTACGTGGCAGCTCATCTGCAAAATATTCAAATATTGCACTCGTTGCATCGATTCACCGCGCATTGGAAGCTGTCGACTACCCGAAAGATTCCGTTTTGCTTATCGAAGATACGAGCCGTGAAACAGCGAAAACTTTATTTACGTTGACTGATTACTTGGATGTGCTAATTCCGCGCGGAGGGAAAAAACTGATTGATTTAGTCGTACGTGAATCGACGGTTCCTGTACTTGAAACCGGTGCCGGAAATTGCCATATTTATTTGGACGAATTCGCTAATTTTGAGATGGCAAAATCCATTGTAAAGAATGCGAAAACACAGCGTTTATCTGTATGCAATGCAGCGGAGAGTTTATTAATTCATCAGGAATTTTTCAAAAATCATGGTACAGAAGTTTTGCATTACTTACAGGATGAACTTGGAATAAAAATCTATGGAGATGAAAATATTTGTACTGTATTGTCAGAAGCAATTGAGGCCACAAAAGAGCATTACGCTGAAGAATTTCTGGCTCTGACATTAAGCGTAAAAGTAGTCGAAGATGTATTGGAAGCGGTACATCACATTAATCATTTCGGAACAAATCATTCGGAAGCTATTATTACCGACAATATGCAAAACGCTGAAATCTTCTTAAATTCAGTTGATGCGGCAGCAGTGTATCATAATGCATCGACACGCTTTACGGATGGCTTTGAGTTCGGATATGGTGCAGAAATCGGTATTTCAACTCAAAAGCTTCATGCTCGCGGTCCGATGGGTTTACCAGCATTAACATCAACAAAATACTATATTCACGGCAACGGTCAAATTCGCAAATAGTACTCACCTTCTATAAAGTGAAACCAATCGGGCTTTTACGGATAGTTAATCTCCCGCCTACCCTATACGCCCTGCTACAGTCTGAATGCGGGAGTTTTGCCTCTGCCGCTTTGCTTTCAAGGCAGATAAATTACTACCCGTTACTGCGGGATAAAGAAAGCAGGTTCACCATATGAATGCACGCTCAATGCTTAAACTTACTCTTTCCATGGCTATTTTCGGCTCTATCGGTTTCTTTACTACGCAAACCGGCTTGCCTGCAGTAGAGCTCGTTTTTGTTCGCTGTATTTGTGCGACAATCTTTTTAGGCGGATTATGGTTTTTTACAGGCGGTCATAAAACTGAAGTTTGGAACAAAAGCGAAGTAATGAAAACGGTTATATGCGGTATATTTCTTGTATTAAACTGGGTGTTTTTATTTAAAGCGTTCGAAGTTATGTCGATTTCTATCGCCATTTCAATTTACAATTTGGCCCCGATTTTTGTATTAATTTTAGGTTCGGTATTTTTGGCGGAGAAAATGGGGATAGGTGCCATTTGTGCAACCGTTATTTGCTTTTTCGGTAGTATTCTCATTATCGGTATTGAGAGCTTTACAAGCGTCTCGCAATTTATGAATTCAGGATTTATATGGGCGCTTCTTTCGGCTTTTTGCTATGCGCTGACAATGTTTACGAGTAAAACGATTCACGGTATGTCATCCTATGCTCTTACGTTTATCCAAACAATAGTAGGTATCTTAATGTTGCTCCCATTTTGCGATTTTGCAGCATTTGAAGGTTTAACGAATACAAACTGGCTATACATAATTGGTACAGGCTTAATTCATACAGGGTTTGTCTACTATTTATTTTTTGACAGTGTTCGAGATCTTCCTACTGTCATCGTTTCGGTACTCGTATTTGTCGATCCCGTAGTAGCGATATTATTGGATGCTGTATTGCTTTCATTCCGACCAAGTTTATTGCAGGTTCTCGGAATCGTCCTGATTTTCGGAAGTATTTTGTACACCGTTTTCGCTCCTGAACAAACTGGGAAAAAGCTAAAAACAAGTAGTTCACAATAAACTATATAAAACGAAATAAACTCTAAATAAGAGCGGTATGAATCCGCACTATTTAGAGTTTATTTTTTCTATTTAAACTGAGCCAGCTGTTTTGGTATCAGTATTTTATCTGCGAACCATATTTTCTGGAGTTTCGTATTATCGCCCATATAGATTACGACAATTTCAATCTTTTTCAACTTTTTGTAATGCGTAACGGCTGATATCCAATCTTCTTCATTAGGAAAATCGTTAAATAGTAATTCATTGCAGAGTAAATAGATTTTACCGCTATTGCTATGAGATAATTCTAACTTTAACATCGTAAAGGCATAATTGATAACGCCTTTATAATTAATCGGTTCCGTTTTAAGTCCGAATGATTTATCCAGCTCGAAGTAATGATTAAAATCTATCGTCTCTTTATGTGTAATCATTTCCTGATCGATTGCTTTTATGAATGATAAAAAAACAAAATTGTGTTCATGTTTTTGTGAAAATTCCGAAACAGCCAATGCCAATCCATTTTGTAACGTAAGGCTACGTTTCATCGATATATCTTTTTGAACACAAAATACATATGTACTGTTCGGATCGAGACCAATTTTTAAAAATTGTTCTGTCTGAAATTTGGATTTCCAATATAAAACTTCGGAAAAGTGCCTTGATTCGATATAACTCATAAATTTTCTTAAATTAACATTGCTGATTGTTTCCCATATCCTGTCCCCGAAAAGCAGTTCAACCGCTCTCGTTTCTTCTAGTACTTCTTCGAGAATCCTGTCATAAATGGAATTGAATTTAAATAAATTCATATACCAGTAGCTTTGTATTTTTAAATAGATTTCATGATAAATATCTCTAGTATCTTGACTATCAGCAAATTCCTTTTCATAGTCAGTTTTTAATTTTTCGATTTTTAAAACTTTACGCATAACATAAAAATAATCTTTTTTAATTTTTTTCCATATGTATAGTGCTACAAAAAATTTTTTTACAGAGGGATTCGTTAAGTACTCAAAGTGCAATTTTTCTAAATTTCGAGCTGAGAAAAATTCCAATATGAAAATTCGCCATTCTTTCAGCCTAATATCTTCTTCTACAATTTCGCTTTCGTACTTTTCCCCAATTTCAAAAAGTGACCAAATATCATGAAAAAACAAATATAAATCATCACTTTTTAATAGTATGGAGTCATTACAATGTTCGGAGTAAAGTAAATCTAACAGTGCCTCTTTACGCTCATCACTTAATGAGCAAGGATTTTTCAACAATAGCTCCTCCATTATGGACCCACCTTTCTTTATTATACTCCTAAATATATACCATTTTCTCAAATTATACCATCCGATAAAAAAATAATTTAATCATGTTTATTTAATATAAAAAAACTGCTAACGATTATTTTCGTTAGCAGCATAAATTTTAAGCTTTACGGCTTTCTGTCATTTGTTTCCACACAGAACCTTTTGCCTCTTCACCGCCTTCAATACGTGCAAGTGCCATTTTTGCCTGCAGCTTTACTTCGAATTCTTTATCTTCGCTCGCTGTTCTTAATACGTCAATTGCCTGCTCCGTACCTACTTCATACAAGTACATTGCCGCACGCCAGCGGACAAGTTTATTTTTGTCACCTAATGCAGCGATCATCGCCGGCTCAAACTCAGGTAACCCTAAATCACTCATACAGTCACCCGCTGTACGGCGAACGGCTGCACTTTTATCATTCAATGCCTTCGTTAAAGCAGGTACAACCGCGACATCTTCAATCATCCCTAAATATACGGTTGCAAGTCGACGGATAGACATTTGCTCGTCTTCCAGCGCTTTTTCGAACAACGGAATATCTTTCACTTCCGGATCCGGTAATTGATCTAACAACTGGAAGCGTTGTTGCCAATCTTCAACTTGCTCATATTGCTCTAACGTCACTTCTTTACGATCTTTAGCTGCTGTGACAACTTGTTCATTTGCCGATTGAACAATTGTTTCAACACGATCTTGCGGATATAGTGCATCCACCTCTTTTAGCACTTCTTGTACAACTTGTTCTTTATCGCCATAGCGAACACCGAAGTCGACCCATTTTCGTTCAAAAATATAATTTTCGTCAGTTACACTGAATTGCAGACGTTTAAAAGCTGTTGTGAAACGGTCACCTGCGCTTATTCGCACTTCCCCTTCACCGTCGAATGCTTTGATCTGTAATGGAATCGCTTTGTACATTTGAACATGAACATTTACTTCCCCATAATGCTCATTCATCTCATATTCCGTGCTTTCAGTTGCCTCTCCGCCAATTGCGCGGCGAATATCCGCCAAAATATTTTCCCACGCAAATTTTGCGTTTCGTTCAATTGCCAGGAAATTCGATACATGATAAATGCCCTTTACCCCTTCTACCGCAAAGATCGCTTGCAGTTCAGGTGAAGCTTCACCAATATTGTCTTTCGTATAATTAAAACTTTTACCAAATGGTAAATCCTGATCGATAATTACTTTCATTGAATTTGGACTTGGTGTGGGTTCAATTGATAAAATTTTCATTGTTGTGCTCCTATCCATTTGCAATTTCGTCTAAATAGCTCCAGCGCTCGATTAATTGTTCATATTCCTGATTTAGATTTTCTAAATCGGATGTCAGTTGCTGAAGTTTTGTAAAGTCCGAACCAGCTGTTGAAATTTCGTCTTCTGCCGTCATAATTTTTTCTTCAACTTGAGCAATTGTATCAGCAATAGTTTCCCATTCTTTCTGCTCTTTAAAGGATAGCTTTTTCTTTTCTGATTTCTGCTTTTCAACTTTCGGCTTTTCCTGCTTCATTTCTTTCGCTTCCTGTTGCAGCTCCGACTCGCGTTTTGCTAAATAATCGGTATAGACATCCAAGCTTTCCGATACGCCGCCTTTTCCGTCCAAAATCCATAGCTTTTTCGCAATACGATCCAAGAAGAAGCGATCGTGACTGATTGTAATAACAACACCAGGGAAGTTTTCGATAAAATCTTCAAGAACACCTAATGTTTCGATATCCAAATCATTCGTCGGCTCATCTAAAAGCAAAACGTTTGGCTGTTCCATCAATAGGCGAAGCAAGTGAAGTCTTTTGCGTTCCCCGCCCGATAACTTGCTGATCGGTGTACCGTGTGTATTAAGCGGGAATAAAAAACGTTCGAGCATTTGCGATGCAGAGTAACGAACCCCGTCAGAATCGGTAATATCATTTGAAGCTTCACGAATATAATCGATCATTCGTGCATTTTCATTCATTGCTGGCAGTGCCTGCTTGAAATGAAGACGTTTAACTGTTGATCCGACAATTACCTCGCCTTTATCCGGTTCAATTTCACCTGCAAGCATGTTAAGGAGTGTTGATTTCCCATACCCATTTGCTCCGATTATGCCAATACGGTCCCCGTGCTGAAGTAAAAATTCAAAATCCTGAATAATAATCCGGTCTCCGTAAGCTTTGGAAATTCCATCTGATTCCAACACTTTTTTTCCTAAACGCGTTGTTGCCAGACCCAGTTCTAGATCAGACTGGTCATTCGAACGATCGATAGATTCATCCAATGTTTCGAAACGCTGAATACGTGCCTTTTGCTTTGTTGTTCGCGCTTTTGCCCCGCGACGAATCCATTTTAGTTCTGAGCGATAACGATTTCGTAATTTGGCCTGTGATGCAGCATTCATTTCTTCACGAATTGCCCGTGCTTCAAGAAAATCACCATAAGATCCTGTATGGCGGTACAACGTTTTATCTGCCAATTCATATATATGTGTCGCGGTTTCATCGAGGAAATAACGGTCATGGGTAATAAAGATAACCGCCCCTTTTAGGCGTGACACCATTTCTTGCAGCCATTCTGTCGATGTAACATCCAAATGGTTCGTTGGCTCGTCCAGTAAATACAAGTCTGCCGGTTCGATTAATACTTTTGCCAATGCAACACGTTTTTGCTGACCACCAGAAAGGCTTGTTACTTGCTGGTCAAACATATCGATTCCAAGCTTCGTTAATGCTTGCTTTGTCAATGCATTGACGTCCCAGGCGTTTTCCGTATCCATTTGCTGCTGTAAACGAAATAGTTCATTTTGCAGCTTTTCAGATTGCGGATTTTGAGACAATGCCGCAACCGCCTCTTCATAGGCACGGTTTAACTGTAATATCGGTGAATCTCCGCTAAATACCGCTTGTAAAACCGTTAAATTTTGCTGAAACTGCGGATCTTGTTCCAAATAGGCAATGCGGTACTTATTCGGATGGTCAAATTCCACTGTATCCGCATCTTGTTTTTTTGCGATAATCGATAATAAAGTTGATTTTCCTGTTCCGTTTATCCCGATTAAGCCTGCACGTTCGCCTTCATTAATGGTAAATTCGATATTTTGAAATAGCGTTTTATCGCCTACTGTTTTTGTTAAATTTGATACGATTAAATGACTCATGAAATCCCGTCTCTTTCTTTTTTTAACTGCTCTAAAAATTGTACCATAAAGGCATGACGTTCTTCAGCCATTTCGCGTCCTTTCGCCGTTACCATTAAATCCTTCAATAATAAAAGCTTCTCATAAAAGTGCGTAACAGATGCTGTGGATTGACTACGATATTGTTCTTTCGTCATATTTAAACGCACTTCTTCTGCATCATCATACAGCTTGCGCCCCTTCGCACCACCGTAAGCGAACGTACGCGCAATCCCTACCGCACCAATAGCATCCAAACGGTCTGCATCCCGAACGATTTTTGATTCTACTGTTGTAATATTCCGTTCGTTGCCCCCATTAAATGAAACCTCTGCAATGACTGTTCGGATATGCTGTTTTTCCTCTTCCGTTAAATCAAGTTCATCCAAAATCCGTTGCTCCTGCTGTTTATCCGCAGCATATTTTTCGTCACTGACATCATGCAGCAGCACAGCTAAACTTACGATTTTTTCATCTGCTAAAGGCTCGGACTTAAGTATTGTCATAGCGTTTTGATAGACACGCTCAATATGTTGAAAATCATGGCTTGCATCCATCGTTTCATAAATTTCTTTTACTAATTGTTCACATCGTACGATTATTTCAGACATGTTACCTTCACCATTTTCTTGTTAGAGTTTACATAATCATATTACCATGAGAAGCAAGAAGACTTCAGTTATTTGACATAATTATTGCTAAAAGATTCGGTCTTTCAAACTCTTATGGCAACCCCCTTCATATAGCAACTTTCATTCAAAAAATCAAGTATCAGTAATTATTCAAAGATAATTTTTGTCTAAAATGTGAACTAAATGCTTGTATTTTACAAATTCGCATCATATAATAGCAATAAGAACACATAAAACAGAAAAAAGGAGTGTTAATTATGCAAAGAATGATGCAAGCTGTAGCACCAAATATGAACGATAGCCAACGTAAAGGTCTAATTGTTATTTCACCAATTTTAATTGGATCGGTTGCATACGGACTAAGTGCAACTTTTATGATTGCTACTAACCTTCTACAAATCATGTTTTAATGTACGAACGTAAATTTCAACAAAGTTTTCAATGCAAATAAAAGAAACGTATTCGAATGAATTATCAAACGAATACGTTTCTTTTACTTTTATTAATCGCTCCGGCGTTTTTGTCCTCAGACAAAAATATTGTCGGTCGCTAAATATTGTTCATATTAAAATAATCCGAGTGCACTTCCGTCTTCGGCCACATCCATATTTAGTGCTGCCGGCTGTTTTGGCAAGCCTGGCATCGTCATAATATCTCCTGTTAAGCATACGAGGAATCCCGCACCTAACTTCGGAAGAATTTCACGAATTGTCACAACGAAATCGGTTGGTCGGCCTACTAAGCTTGGTTGATCTGATAATGAATATTGTGTCTTCGCCATACAAATCGGTAAAGTGTCCCAACCATTTTTTTCGATGACTGCTAACTGTTTTCTCGCAGCATCCGTTAATTGTACACCTGCACCGCCATACACCTGCTGTACAATCTTCGTTAATTTTTGTTCCACTGTTTCTTGCAGATCATATATATGTTGGAAAGTATTTGGCTGTTCAATTACTTCGAGAACTTTTTCAGCAAGCTCAATACCGCCTTTACCGCCTTCTTCCCATACATTCGTACGGGCAATCCGAACTTCATTCGCTTCCGCCCATTGTAAAACAGCTTTCAGTTCCTGTTCCGTATCCGTAATAAATCGGTTCAAAGCAATTACCGGCTCCAGTCCAAAGTTCCGGACATTGGCTACATGCTGAGCTAAATTGGAAATCCCTTGTTTTAAGGCTTCCACATTTTCTTCCACTAAGTTAGCTTTTGCTACACCGCCATGCATTTTCAGTGCGCGGATTGTCGCAACAATAACGACAGCGCTCGGTTTAAATCCTGCTTCGCGTGCTTTAATATTTAAAAACTTCTCCGCACCTAAATCAGAACCGAACCCTGCTTCTGTTACAACGATATCCGCAAGTTTACGGGCTGTTTGAGTTGCAGTAATCGAGTTGCACCCATGGGCAATATTGGCAAACGGACCGCCATGAATTAACGCGGGTGTACCTTCAATTGTTTGAACCAAGTTAGGATTCATCGCTTCCTTTAAAATAAGAGCGAGTGCTCCTTCTACTTGTAAGTCACCAACAGTTACCGGTTTTCGATCGTACGTATAACCAATTACAATCCGAGCCAAACGCTGTTTCAAATCTTTCATGCCTGTTGCTAAACAGAAAATGGCCATAATTTCAGAAGCGACTGTAATATCGAATCCGTCCTCACGAGGCACACCTTGCATCGGGCCACCTAAACCAACTGTTACATGACGCAATGCACGGTCATTTAAGTCCAGTACACGTTTCCAGACAATTCGTCTCGGATCAATATTCAATGCATTTCCTTGATGGATATGATTGTCAATCAATGCAGATAATGCATTGTTTGCAGTCGTGATCGCATGGAAATCGCCATTGAAATGCAAATTGATTTGCTCCATCGGCAATACTTGTGCATATCCGCCGCCAGTAGCGCCGCCTTTTACACCCATTACCGGTCCTAATGAAGGCTCCCGTAAAGCGACCATTACTCGCTTATCCAATTGATGCAATGCATCCGCCAAACCGATTGTTACCGTTGATTTTCCTTCTCCTGCTGGTGTAGGGCTAATCGCTGTTACAAGCACCACGTTTGCCGTTGCTTCACCACTAATTTTACTTGTATCAATTTTTGCTTTATAGCGACCGTATTGTTCAACCGCATCTAACGGAATGTTTGCATTCTCAGCAATTTCCAAAATCGGCTTCATTGTCGCTTGATTGGCTATTTCAATATCTGTTAATGGTTTCTTCGTAGTAGTTGTCATGCTTCGCCCTGCTTTCTTATATGTAATCACTTTATTATAGTCTGTTTTATCTGAATTAATAAATATAAAAAGTGAGTTAAATCGACAAATTATTGACAGTTATCATACGTATAGTATATAGTTTATTCGTAATATTCTGGAATCTTTATGTTTCATCAATTGATTTTGACAGTATCGGAGGAGAAAGCGGATGCACCAAGGCACTGTAAAATGGTTTGATAATGAAAAAGGTTATGGATTTATAGAATCTACGAATGGTGAAGATGTTTTTGTACACTTTACTGGCATACAAGAGGAAGGATTTCGTTCACTGGATGAAGGACAAGTGGTTGAATTCGATTTAGTCGATGGCATCCGGGGTCCGCAGGCAGCGAATGTTATAAAAAAATAGACAAAGCTGTAAACGAAATGTTTTAGTCGTTTACAGCCTTTTTTTATTTTTTATTTACTTCGTATTGTGCGCCATCGATTGTAAATTGCTTTTGCTCCGTCGCACCTGAAATGACAACCTTTTTTATGCCATAGCCATGTTCGAGCATATAATTCCAAGCGACTCCTTCACCGACTGGCTTGACAAATATAAGCTTCACTTCATCGAGCAGAATAATCGAATACTCAACATTCTCTTCCTGATTTTCCTTTTTTAAAATGGTCGCACCACATAATTGGGCAACTTGTTCCACGGCATCAAAATTCGGAACAACAAAATGGACAGCTTGGAGCGTTAAATCCCCTAAAGGATGTTTTGCTATAATACCACGGTCCGTTAGTTCTTTACGCCGAATTGTATCTGCTTCATCCCATTGAATGAAAAAAGGGAATTCAATTTTCGATTTCGGGTGACCAATATAAAGCAGTTGCCAGCTTACTTCAGATCCATCTTCCCGTTTTCTGGAATAGCGTTCCGGTCCAACTACTTCCAAACCGGCTTTTGCGAATAACTTCGCATCTTCTTCGATTGTCGTTGTACGAACCGCAAAACGCGTCAATCCGTCACGTCGGCGATTTTCTTTATAGCTCGCATGTAATGAATACTTCTTTTTGGCTGCTTCCTGAAACTTTTCCTCATTTTCAATGCCGATCAATTCAATATAAGCCAAATCAAAATAGCTTAGTGTATTATATGTACCCCACGCTTCATGACTTCCTCCCGGGACAACGTGGAGACCTTCTTCTTGGAGTTTTAACAATGTCTGTTCTGGATATGGGACAAAATGGACGAGATGATCGAACTGGTACATGCTTCAACCTCTTTTCAATATTAAATAGATTAAATATTCTAAATTATAACATATACAGGCAATTGAAAAATGAGCAAACTTTATTTAAGATATGACATTAATTAATGCAGTTGCAGCTGCCATTTTTCCGTCGATTTTAACTGTCTCCCCGGATTTATGAATAATATAATGGGCCTCCATTGCACCGTACAAAGATTTGGAGCTATTTGCGACCATATAATCCGCGTTTGCAGTCTCCATTCTTGCAGAAGCTCTTTTCAATAAAAACGATTCATCTTCTGTTGCTTCCAGTTTAAAGCCGATTAATGTCGTTTCCGGCGACCAGTTTTTAATTTGCGCCAATATTTTCGGCGCTTTTTTAAAATGGATAATTGGAGGTTCATCAGATGGCATTTTCCCTTTTTCAGTCAATTCATTACCTTGCTGATCGAACACTTTGTCAATAAGCCAGTCAGAGCCGGCCACAGCCATAATGACATAATCGATTTGCTCGCACTCAAGAATTGTTTTTAACTTGTCGCCTAAATCCTCGATTCCTTCAAATTTTATGAGCTGCATCTCGTTTTGATGTTCCGGCAGCTGTGTAAATACACCATGCATATAAATGACGTTTGCACCTTTTTCAAGTGCTGCTTCCGCTAAATAGCACCCCATCGTTCCTTTTGATAAATTCGTATGGCCGCGAACATTATCCCATTTTTCGAATGTTCCGCCACTCGTTATTAAAACTTTTTTTCCTGTTAGCATAGTTGTTTCCCCTTTTACTGTTCTTCGTTTTCCAGCCACTGTTTTAATATTTCCACAAATTTTTGCGATGCCGGTGAAAGCTTCTGCTTTGTCGACAGCCCGAGGATTCGGTAACTGTCCTGTACAAGAGGCAGTGCTTTAACAGTATCCGGCAGCATCGAAATCGCCATTTCAGGCAGTATGCTAATGCCTAGATTATGTTCCACCATTGATACGATGGCCTTTTCGTCATAAAGTTCAAAACGTATATTCGGAAATACACCATATTTTTCAAATGTTGTCATAACATCATTTGTCCCTTTATAAGAAGGCATTATAATCGGCGTTTCTTCAATTTCAAATAAATCGATCTCTGCTCTATCATATAGCGGACTATGCGACGACACAATACATAACAGAGGATCCCTTTTTAGCGGTATAAATTCGAACTGTTTAGAGCTTGTCCGGTTTAAAAATCCACAGTCGACTTCACCTTGTAATAGCCACTGTTCAATTTCATAGTAATCCCCTTCACGCAATTCAATGCGAATGCCCGGATATTCTGAATCCATAATATGTATGATGTTCGGCATCCAATGTGTAGAAATCGTCGATATTAGCCCAATTCGCACTGTCCCCTGGCTTACCCCTAAAATATTCGACGCGGTCTGTTGCAGATGTTCTTCCGCCAATAATACTTTGCGCATTTCATAAAGCATTTTTGTACCGTCTTCTGTCAATGTTACTCCTGTACGGTTACGATGAATTAAATTAAATCCAAATTCCTTTTCCAAACTTGAAACTGCATGACTTACGGCTGATTGTGTAAGTCCTAAAACCGACGCCGCTTTTGTAAAGCTATGTACTTCCGCCACTTTATTTAAAATCTCATACTTCACTAAACTCATGATAATTCACTCCACTACTCAATTTTAAACATGAATTATTTTCATATCATTCATTATAAACATTCGTTTTACTAATCACAACTTCCTGTTTATACTGTTTTATAACAGATCGGATTTGTAGATGATAACGCATTTTAAATCTATTAATCTTATAGTTAAATTTTTATTACATTACATATTTTTACTTATTATTTAAAACTTACTTTTTAGAAATGTGGTGACATCTTTGAGTTTACAAGGTAAAGCAAATATTTTAATGGTGATTGTTACAATGTTTTGGGGGCTATCCTATACGTTTATGGTCATGGGCCTGGAAAGTCTGGAAGCTTTTAATGTTGTAGCACTTCGATGCTTAATCGCATTTATCATTGCAGGGCTAATCTTTCTACCGAAGATGTTGCGTGTGAATATCAAAACGATTTTATATGCATCGGTTCAAGGCTTCTTATTGTTTACGATTTTTGCCTTATCTCTGTTAGGTCTTAAAACGACTTCAGCTGGTAATGCAGGCTTTATACTTAGTTTAACAGTTGTATTAGTACCAATCATGACGAGCTTTATTGAAAAAAGGCTTCCTTCACGAGCAGTAAGCTTCGCCGTTGTTGCTACAATGATTGGAATTACCGTTTTAACAATGAAAGACTCTATGACGTTCCAGACTGGAGATCTTTTAGTTGCGACCGCAGCAGTTTGCTATTCAATCTATTTAATATTAAATAGTAAGTTTACTAAAAATGTTGAATCCATTTCTTATGGAGTTTATCAGTTAGGTATTGCCGGCTTGTTTGGAGCAGTGTTCACCATGATGTTCGAATCTCCAATGTTCCCATCCAATTCTTCTAGTTGGATAGCTGTACTTGGATTAGGTATTATTTGTACCGCGTTTTGCTTTATCGCGCAAGCTGTTGTACAACAATACACTTCCCCTACACATACAGGACTGATTTTTTCTCTTGAACCTATTTTTGCAGCCATATTCGCGATGCTTTTCCTAGGGGAAGGATTAACTGCACAACTTGTGATTGGTGGCGCATTTATTTTAATCGGGAATACTGTTGCTCAACTCGAACAATTTATAGCAATGAAAAAAATCCCAGCACCTACTCACTCTGAAACTACGTTATAATAGGAAGAGACATCGCATCGAGCGTGCCATGTCTCTTTTTTTTTAGATTATTGATAGAATTAACTCTATTATTGTTCTATTTTTAAGTAAAGTTTAATATAATGTAAAATGCAACAATTTTTTCTGATAGTTCTAAAAACATAATCAGTTTTCATAATAACAATCTGACGTTATTATTATTAGTAGCAATACTGCGACATTAGTATTTAAAAGTTGTATTAAAGGAAGTGTTACAATGATTGGACGTAATGACCCATGTCTATGCGGTAGTGGAAAAAAATACAAAAAATGTTGTGAAGGAAAAAATCAAGTAACTTCACAAAACGTTTTCCAGGAAGAGATTGAAAACGTATTACAAACTTTCTATAGTAATTACCCAGAACGAAAAGATATCCGTGAATTTATGGAATTGGTTCGAAATTGGGCACCGAAATTAGAAAAGAAACTACACAAGGAATTAGTGGAAGCCGTTGCTTTGGACGAATATTTCTTCCATCAACGACCTGATATTTGGCAGAACTTTTTAGCAAAAACAGCTAAAAAAGTGCTTCGCCCATCTATGATCGAATTATTGAAATCATGGGAACAGCCGATTTTCTTCATCGGAACTGTTGAAGATGTGAAAGATAATTACTTTACAGCTATCTCTGCATTAACTGGCACAACATATCATATTCAGCGTGAAAGCCACAAATCAATCCCTCTAGGAATGCGTGTGTTCGCCTTTTTATTACCTGATGGTTCAAACAAGGAAAACCACGTATTAGCTGTCTCTACACTAATCTTCTTCCATAAAGAACATGCGATTTCTTTTGAACAGTTTACAGAAGCTTACAAAGCAAGCCGTTTACCTGTTGAGCAATTCACAAAAGAAAACCATTTATTATTATGGGAAGGCCTAGTTGAAAATGGCTATGAAGGCGAAGAGTTTACACCTTTCGAGCAGGAAGTCGTAGAACAGTTAAAAGCATTTATGGCGGAAAAAGCGATCAATAACGAGAGCTTCGTAGCAATGGTTGAAGACTACTTAGTCGAAAAACAGCCTACAGCACGTAAGGCAGGCGCTATTGCTGCCGGTGCAGTAAGATTCGGTCAGGATAACGATTTATTCGATCAAAAATTCACTGTAAAAGAAATCGGCGAAAGCTTCAGTGTTTCCCCATCCTCTTTAAATAAATATTATCAAGAATTAAATGCTTTCTATAATGAAAAGCAACTTGTTAATAGTTAATAAAAGCAAAAAAGCTACTTTCGAGACGTCGAAAATAGCTTTTTTATTTGCGCTGATTCTAAATAAGACAATAAAAAACAACTTGTAATATAGTAGTTATGCGCTACACATTACAAGTTGTCTCTCCCTTTTCAGCAATAGAAAGGTTATAAAAATGAAGAAATTTTTCAACGGTAACCACTCCGCTGAAGTCATTTACCAGTTAGAAATAAATCTGTACCAGAGATTTATACTAGGTAAATAAGAAATACTTAATCATTATATCAAAAAAACATTATTATTCAATAGTAAGATGAATGTTCTAAAATTATTTTTTTTCGGAAACTTTCATTATTTCTTTACCAAGAAACTGAAGCTGTTCCCCTACTGTACAAGATTCAATGCAGAAACGGTGTGCACCATGTTTACCGCGTTCTTTGCGAAGGTCCTGAATGACTAGACAATCAGCGCAGTACATATCCATTAATTCATCAATATCTTTCATAACATCTACTTTATTCAAGTCATGTACCTCCCGATAATTTGTTTTACTATTGTACGCTATTTTTTTATTTTCTCCAACTTACATGTATTTGTTATACTTAAACGAACAGAACATAAAAGGAGCGAAATTATGTTAGAAGTCTATATAGATGGCGCCAGTGCCGGCAATCCCGGACCTAGCGGGATTGGAATATTTATAAAAGGTGAAGGACAGCATGTAAAAATCAGTGAACCAATCGGCATTACAAACAATCATCAGGCCGAATTTATTGCCCTTTTACGTGGTTTGGAAGAAGCTTTGAAAATCGGTTCAACGTTTGTTTCAATGCGCTCTGATTCAAAAATTGTCGTAAGCTCAATCGACAAAGCATATGTGAAAAACGAGGAATTCAAACCTTATTTAGAGCAGGCACTCGCTTTAATCGAACAATTTGACCTATTTTTCATAAAGTGGATTCCCGATAAAGAAAACAAAGCAGCGGATGTTCTTGCCCGTGGAGCAATTTTAAAAAATACTTAGATACATGCACTTCACTGGAAAGTTCGGAAGCGGTAAATATAATTTTCTTTCCACAATCCCTATTTGATCCATCTTCTAACCGAAAACTCCTAAAACTAATTGTGGCAAAAAACGATCCATCTATCCCACTAATGGAATGATGAATCGTTTTTCTTATTGTTCTGTTTTATGTTTTTGACGATTGAGCAACAGCATATACAATGCGAATACGACAACTATTATGAATGCCGCAATGTAATACACATATTCATAGCCAAGATTCACAGCTACCATCCCTAATAAATACGAACCAATAGCAATCCCTATGTCAAACAGCGTAAAATAAGTGGCCGTAGCGTAGCCGCTGCGCTGGATTGTCGTTGCTTGAATACATAGTGACTGGAAACTTGTTGTTAACGTACCGTAACCTGCACCGATGAAGATTGCCGATAATAAGAACGGAATTTCCTGATCTGCATTGCCAAGAATAATCAAACCTAATGCAAAAATAAAGAACGACGGAATAATAACAAATTTCGCGCCCATTGTATCATAGATTTTCCCTGTGAATGGACGAATTGAAATCATCGCAACAGCAAATACCGCAAAGAAATAGCTGGCAACACTCAGTAAATCTTTCTGTTCCGCATAAAGCGATAAGAACGATAAAACACTCGCATAAGAAAACGCGACTAAGCTAGCGAGTGCGGCAAGCGGCAATGCACTTCGTTCAAATAAATCATTAAATGAAAATTTAAAGCTGCGGTCTGCCACGACTGGTTTTGACAAATCATTCGTCTGAATAGTTAATGCCAGCAAACTGCCTATCGCCACAAAGACAGATAAGGCGATAAACAACACATCAAATCCTGAATATTGAATAATGAGCAAACCGATAAAAGGACCGAATACAACAGCTAAATTTGTGGACATTGCAAAATAGCCCAATCCTGCTCCCTTACGTCTTTTTGGTACAATATCGGCAGCTAAAGAGCCTGATGCTGTTGTTGCAATACTAAACCATATTCCCTGGAAAAAACGAAGCGCCAGTAAAAGCAGAAATGGTTTAAAAAATAAGTATAATACCGTGCATGCAAAATATAGTATAAGACTGATAATTAGCAAACGCTTCTTGCCAAAAAGATCCAACAGTTTTCCACTGAAAGGACGAACAATAATCGCCGAAATTAAAAATACAGTTACGAGCAATCCCGAATCGTCATCCGATTTCCCTAATTCACCGATTGCATATAATGGCAATGTTGTAATTAATCCGTAAAACACAAGAAATATCGACATATTCGTAAAGAATAGACTTATAAATCGTTTCGTAAAAATTTTATTTGTTTGTTCTTGAAGCTCCATTTATTCTAACCTTCCATCTTTTTTAGTAATTGAATAAGGAGCGCCTGTTCTTCCTCTGTTAGATGCTCAGCCATTTTTCGCTCGAACGAAACGACAGATGCTTCAATTTGAGGAAATTGTTCCATTGCTTTGGTCGTTAAATCAATCATTTTTTCCCGTTTATCCGCTCCTTGAACCCTTTCCACCCAACCAAGTGTCTCCAGACGAGTGACGGTTCGCGTAACAGTCGGCGCTTCCACATCTAGGTATTTCCATATTGCTGTAAGTGTCATCGGCCCGTTTTGATGCAATAAAAAAAGAACCGTCCATTGTGAGCTGAATAGTCCATGTTGTTTTAAAACATCATTTAACTGTTTTACTAAATAACGATTTTGCTGAAAAAGTATATGAAATAACGGATTCATCGCAATCTCTCCTTATTTACCTAACTAAATAATTTACTTTCACTATTTTACGCCTATTAAAATTCTGTGTAAAGTAATTGAGATAAAAACGGCAAAAAAGAAGCATTTAAACTATGTTGCTAGCCTAAATGCTTCCCTTTATCTTCTGCTGTGCTCACGAATATTTAACAATGCACCAATCGCACCGGAAAATCCGCAATCCTTCAAGAAAATAGGTTTATGTTTTTTCAATATAGTATAATGTTCAATCACTTTTACAAGCTGTTCATTGTCGATTAGCGTTGAGCCGATATAAACGATATGCTCCGTCTCATATTGTACGGCAAGCTGGATACTTAATGTGGATATTACTTCACCGATTAGCCCTTGTGTTGTTGCAAGTACATTATTTTGTTCAAATTCACGTTGATCGGTAATACCGACCTTCCCAAAATTACTTGCAGTTAAATTACCGTCAATCGGCGTATCCATACCTTGATAAATATCTTTTACAAGCAAATCAATGCCTTCTCGCTTCCCTTTGAAAGCGTTTGCTTTAATTTCATCAAAATCTGAAATTCCGGTCATGATTGTCGAAAGTCCGATTAAAGTACCTCCTCCAACTCCTGTACCGCCAACTCTGGCATGTATATAGCCATCCATATAGTGAATCGATGTGCCTGTACCGATATTAGTAATAATACTTTGATCAATTGTGTGGCCTTCTTTCTCCAGCAAATAGCGCACACCTTTTAAAGTTGCTTCAAATTCAACAATATATTCAATCGACTTCATTGTTTTCAAGACGTCCAGCAATTGCTCTGTGCGTCCTCCAGTTAAGCCGATTTCTTCAACTTGAGGATGAGTTTCCAACCATTCTTTTACTAAATGCATTTCGTTAGATGGAAAGACCGTTAATTTAAGCTCCTGATGTTCATCTAAATAGGCAAGCTTTGTTAACGTACCCCCTGTATCAATTCCAATCCATGCTGACATAAATTAATCTCCTTTATTATCCCACGAGTGATTCGTCCCCCCCTATCATAACGTAATAGGAGTCGGCATTAAAGAAAAAATTCTCCTAAAAATGGAGAATTTATTATACTTGTATTATATTTTTCTCGATTAATGCACGTTTATAAAACTCAGTAACAAACATTTGCTCATACTTATTAAGCAAACGCAGAACCCTTGCCTCATATGTATTGGTTGGTTCATCATCCAAATTAAATCTTGCAATAATCTCTTCTTTTTTCAATAAATTTACTAATGTCATTACTTCAGTTTTCGGTAAAGTTACTTGATGTAATTTCAATATTTTTGACATTGAACGTAATGCCGTTCGTGAAATTAAAATTTTACCGTTCATATTCTCGGAAATTTGCTGCAAGAACTGTTTCGCCTGCGCATTCGGTTTAATCGAAATCTTTTCCATTGTCGTTGTTTCCCCATCTTCCCCTTGACGTTCTATCATTTGAACAGTAAAAGGAAGCTCATCACGAAAAGTTTTCATTGATTCAATCGTTATCCGATCATCCTCGATTTTGCAATTCGTTGCAGAAATGACAAGTTCGTATGTCGTTTCCAGCATTCGAAAATTAGTCAGTAATAAAATAAAATCATTCGTTTGCTGCTGTTCAATGAGCTGGTCTCCATCAACCTTAACAAAGATTGAGAGCAGACTTGCCGCATCGGCTAAAGCACGGTGCTGTGTTTCGTTTTCCAATCCAAGCTGCGCCATTAACCCTCCTAATGAAGGTTGCTCTTTTAAACCATTAGCAATCATATATTTTTGCTGAAAATCGATCATCGGATATAAGCAATCATTTTTTATGTAATTACGCGACAGCTCTTCTTCAAGCACTTTCCGATCAAATTCACCAAATGTCAAAAATACATAATCCTGCTTACACCAGTGTTTAAACTTATTAAAAGCTTCTTTAAAAGAAGGCGCATCAATTAGCTGTTCTGTAGTGATACCTGTCAGCTTTTGAATATGCGCATTCAGCTTTTTGAATTTATATGGCTGAATTAGCTGAGTAAACGTTTCTGTCGTACCATCCGGTAACCATTTAACCGCACCAATTTCAATAATATACTGCTTACCGCGTATAAGGGCGGCTTCTATATCTATACTTATATATGTTTTCGTTCGTCCCAAATTTTTCACCTACACCGAATCTATCTAAATTTAACAGGATATGATCTTCCTATTAAAGATTAACCTCTCTCATTGTATATGAAAATATAGGATATGACACGATAATGTTCGTTTATTCCACACAATTCGTGTTAAAAGGCTTGAAAAAATGTGATTTTCTTATAAATTCTTATCAATGCCATAAATTCACCTACAAATTTTCAATAATCTAATAAACGTTCGATGAACATAGCTTTAAGTTTTTCCCAATCTTCCAAAATGACACTATACATAACGGTATGACGAATGATTCCTTCTTTTCGAATCATATGATTACGCAAAACTCCTTCTTTCACTGCGCCAATACGTTCAATGGCTTTTTGTGAACGGTAGTTTTCGTGCCCTGTTTTAATTTGAATACGATTTAATTTAAGTACTTCAAAACAATATTGGAACAATAGAAACTTGCAATTTGTATTAATCGCAGAACGCCAAACACTCGGATTATACCAAGTCGCCCCTATCTCCAGCCGTTTATGGGGAAATGAAATATCAAGAAAAGATGTACAGCCTACAATTTTATCTGTTTTTTTATCGATGATTGCAAACATATACGAAATACCTTTTTCACGCTCTTTAATCGCATTTTCGATATAGTTTTGCACCGCTTCTTTTGAAAGCAACGTCACCGACATATGCTCCCAAATCCCATCATCATTCGCGGCATATGTGATTGCTTCGATATCACTTAATTGGACTGGTCTTAATTTGATGATTTCATTTTCTAATAGTATTTCTTTCATATAATTCTCCCTTTTCACTAAATCATATTTCAGCAATTATAAATAGTCGTTCGTCAACGACTCCTATTTCAGTTTTGTATAGAATGAACTTGAGATAGATTCCGCACAAATTCCGTGAACTTTTCTTCTTCCTCAATAAGCGGGTGGTGATTACTTTCAGCAAAGGTCGTCAATGTGGCATTCGCCAATAAATCTGCTGCTTCCACTGCAAATTCATATGGACATTGCGCATCGTATAAACCGCCATATATATAAGCTTTCGTTTTCACTGTTGGTAATTGCGGTCGCAAATCGAAGTCTGGCAGTTCTTTATATGAAAAATAATCCAATCTTTTCGAAACGGTTTTCCCGCTATTTGGACGGCTTATCATATTGTCATAGCTTTGTTCTTTATATAACGACATAAGCGCCCATTCCTTAGAGCCAGCTCTTCTTTGTTCGATTGTTGATAATGGATCACCCAGCATCGCTAAAATCTCAAGAATCCTTTTATTGTTAGGATTTTCCTTGCAGTAAATGCTTGCAGGATGATGCATGTATTCTGCAGAAGCACAAAGACCGCCCGCTACAATAAATTCCACACTTGCCGGGTGTAAAATTGCATAGTTTAATGCTAGCATCCCCCCTGTTGAATGTCCTGCAAACCCCCATGCAACATAATCCAATGCTTTACGGATTGCCTCCAGATCTTCTACGCTATCCTGCATGCCATAATTAAAAAAAGAAACATCATCCGTTGATTTTCCACAGCCACGCAAATTCACTAAATGCACTTTATAATACGGGACAAACATTTCCGCAAACCGATTTCCATTTGCATTATATTCACTGTATAAATGCGTCACACAGAGCGGTTTCCCCTCGCCTTTTGTAAAAACTTCGAATATTCCTCGCGTTGTTTCAATTAGCTGCTGTTCCCACATAGTCCCACTCCCTATTTTTCCAATATTCTAATAAATTTTCGCATAGTTAATGAGGGGATACAATGGCGATTCAATATTTTAACTATTTTTCTTTAGTAATATTGATAAATTACTTTGAATAACACTAATGTGAAGGTTTTTATAAAACATTGGAAGAATTATTAAATAGTAAGAAATAAATTGTTATAAAGAAAAGGGTTGAACTAATTGTCATTACATTATCAAGAATACGGTAATAAAAGTGCTTCTCTCATAATTTTTTTACACGGCGGCGGAGTAAGCAATTGGATGTGGGATAGACAAATTCAATATTTTACTCATTATCATTGCATAGTTCCAAACCTGCCTGAACATGGGTTAAACAATAATGAAATTCACTTTTCTATAAAAAGAAGTGCAGAAGAGATAATTAAATTAATAGAAGCAAAAGCCGGTGGTAAGAAAATAATTCTAATTGGTTTTTCTTTAGGTGCACAAGTAACTATCAAATTATTAAGCTTAAAACCAGAATTAGTTGATGTTGCAATTATAAATAGTGCTGCTGTCAGACCCCTTTCTCATATTAAAAAATTAATAAAACCTGCCCTTAGATTAACGTTTCCATTAATAAAAAAGAAATCGTTCTCTAAACTTCAAGCAAAGTCAATGTATATAAGTAAAGACAATTTTAAGAAATATTATGAAGAAAGTTGTCAAATAAAGTTAGACACCCTTGCTAGAGTACTTGAAGAAAACATGTCCTTTACAATACCTGAAGACTTTAGAAAGGCATCCGCAAAAATATTGGTTACAGTAGGTGAAAAGGAAAAAGCTATTATGAAAAAATCTGCAAAAGATATTGTAAAAGCCAATTCAAATTGTAATGGTGTTATTTTACCTGAAGTCGGACATGGTGTATCTTTAGCAATGCCAGATTTCTTTAACCACATGGTTGAAATATGGATCAATGAAGGTAAAGTACTAAAAGAATGTAAAGTTATCAGTTAAAAATATTGAATTTGCATCGACCATAAACAAACAAAAGGATTTCCTTAGCGCATCCTTTTGTTTTGAATAATGGTCTCCAACTAGCCTTTTTCTAATTACATACTTTCCGGTGATTGGATTCCTAGTAACTTCAAACCATCCTTTAATACGGTTGCTACTGTAAAACATAACTGCAAACGGTTTTCCCGCAACTCATCTTCTACTAATATCTTTGTATTTGCATAATATTTGTTGAACATCCGTGCTAATTGCAATACATATTTCGCAATTAAGGAAGGATCCACTTGTTTGAAACTGTCTGTAACCACTTGTGGATATTGTTGCAACAGCTGAATCACAGCCCAAGCCGAATCTTCTAATACTTTTACGGGTATTTCCTTATTGGCTTTATATTTTGCCTTTTCTAAAATTGAATGGATACGGGCATGAGTGTATTGTACATATGGACCTGTTTCGCCTTCAAAATTCAACATTTGAGTTAAAGAAAATTCGATATCGTTTAAACGGAAGTTTTTTAAATCATTAAATATTACCGCGCCAATTCCTACTTGCTCAGCAACAGTTTGTTTATTATTTAACGTTGGATTTTTTTCCTCTATATTTCTGGTTGCTGTTTCCACTGCTTCTTTTAATACGTCCTTCAATAAAATGACTCTACCTTTACGAGTCGACATCTTTTTTCCGTCTTTCAACATCATTCCGAATGATACATGCTTCAGATTTTCCGACCAAGAATAACCCATTTTCGAAATTACTTGAAACACTTGTTTGAAATGCAGTGTTTGTTCATTCCCTACTACATAGAAAACTTGGGATGGTTCATAATGCGCCTTTCTATAAAATGCTGCGGCTAAATCACGGGTTGCATATAATGTTGCACCGTCCTGTTTTGTTATTAAACAAGGTGGCATGTCTTCAAGCTCAACAACGTTTGCGCCATCCGACTCGGCAAGTAATTGCTTCTTATTTAATTCATCAACAACATACTGCATTTTGTCATTATAAAAGGCTTCCCCCTCATACGTATCAAACTCGATATGAAGCTGATCATAAATCTGCTTAAATTCTTGTAAAGAGGCACTTTTAAACCAAGTCCATAATTCCATTGCCTGAGGCTCCTTATCTTCGATCGCTTTAAAAGCTGATCTCGCTTCCTCATTTAGTTTTTCATTTGATTCTGCTTCATCATGGAACTTCACATATAGCTTTAAAAGCTCTTCAATAGGTGCTTGTTCAACTCGTTCTTTATCTCCCCACAATTGGAATGCGACAATTAATTTACCAAACTGAGTACCCCAGTCGCCAAGATGATTTATCCGAACGACACTGTATCCGTTTTTTTCTGCAATATTTGCAAGAGCATTGCCAATTACAGTAGATCGAAGATGTCCCATGGAGAATGGCTTTGCAATATTCGGTGATGAATAATCGATTACTATGTTCTTTTGCTGTGTTTCTTGTTGTCCGTATGACTCTGGAGCTACCATTATTTGGGTAATGACGTCTCTCGTCACTTGCAGCTTATTTAAAAATATATTTTTATAGCCTCCAACAACTTGTACTTCCTGTATGAGCTCACTTTTAATCCTTTCGCATATTTCCTTAGCGATAACGTTCGGTGATTTCTTTAATGTTTTAGCAAGCATAAAGCATGGAAAAGCTACATCCCCTAAATGCTGATACTTTGGCTTTTCCAGTAGTTGTTCAATTTCATCATTTGTTATTATTTTTTGTGGCAAAGCCTCTTGAATAATTGATGCAATTTTTTTATACATGTTATCCCCTCCCAATATAAAAAGCCCCCGTCTCTAAAAATAGAGACGAGAGCTTCGAATTCCCGTGGTACCACTCTAGTTGCCACAAATTGTGACCACTTTCCATTTTTAACGAGGTGATTCCCCGGCAGATCCTACTCATGTTCAGACCGCTTCTCCAAAGTGCGCTTCATTTACATATTTTGCACCAGGCTCACACCAATCCCCAGCTCGCTTTCCAAAACATCTGTAAATTACTGTCTTTTTCATCGAATTTTAAATTTATTGAATTATATCCATTAAAGGTGACTATTGTCAATATAATTCCTGTGATTATTAGATAATCTGAGACGAATATTAGACAATAGCGATTTTATTTTAGAAAATCATTGGAAATAAATGAAGGTAACTCAAATTTTCCTTTACTAAACGGGGGTTCCTAAACCTCTTATAACCGATATTATAATAATTGATACGTTTATTAGAAGATGCTTGTGATAGAAGATCTCAACCACTTATTCGAACAATTGACAAATATATTAGAAGATAAGGATTTTATTAGAACTTTTTAAAATATATTAGAACAATCCGCTAGTTTATTAGAAAATTGCTCTACCATGAGGGAAAGCATAAAAAAACTACTGAAATCATCGTCTCAGTAGTTTTAGTTCAGTAAGCCTTTAGCAGCGGCATAACTTACATTTATTCATTTCCCTTAGTTTCAGGGATGTTTGAGAAAAATTTGCGTCCAATAAAGGTTTGAACAATTAAGAATAACCCTCCGACTGCCCAGTACAGTGGGAGTGCAGCCATCGAAGACAATGAAATAATGACAATCATAATAGGTGATACGTAAATCATCAGTTTCATTTGATTCTTCTGAGCTTCTGGTACGGTTTGAAGCGATACTTTTGCTTGTACAAAATAAACGACACCTGCAATGGCAGTCATCCAAATATCTGTAGAGCCAAGGTCAAACCATAGGAATGAATGTGTTTTAATTTCAGTCGAATACAAAATAGCATAGTATAAGCCCATAATAATCGGCATTTGTATAAGCGCTGGTAGGCAGCCCATATTTAACGGATTAATATTATGTTCTTTGTAGAGCGACATCATTTCCTGCTGAACCGTCATTCTTTCTTCCGGAGTTTTTGCTGCTTTTAAACGTGTCTGGATATCCTCCATTTGCGGACGGACTAAATCCATTTTCACTTTCATTGTAGCTTGACTGCGGTAAGTTTTAAGCATAAACGGCATTAGTACGAGACGAATAATTAAAATAATAGCAATAATAGCTAAACCATAACTGCCGTTAAATAATTCACCAAATGTGTTTAACGTCCAATCCATCGGACGTACAAATGTTGAATAGAAGAAGCCTTCTTTGTTTTCAACACTTTCACAGCCTGCCAGTAAAAGTGGAACAGTTAGAAGGAAAACGCTAAGTTTTAAGTTTTTCATAGTTCACCTGCTCAACAATCTTGTAATTCGTTTATATCTTAAAATATTTTTCAAAAAAAGAACAGTAATTACTCTTATAAAAGTTAAGTTTTTTTAATATGAACGTAATAAAACTTAATTTTATTTACATATTTCAATCTATTCCCCTGTTTCAGGAAGTCACCCTTCCCTATGATTTCTTTAACAGGCTCCCTATGGCCCGGATTGCCTGATGTTTCTCGACTACTTCAATCAGTTGCAATGAGTCCTGTTGAATTCCCGCATTTAATGTATTGGCTGGCGGGTTATTAAGTGTTACAACGTGTATTCCGTAATCTAACTTTTCTATCGTCATTGTTTCAAGGTTCATCCGTTATCCTCTTTATCGTGGGGCCATGCGAATCGCACCATCGAGCCGAATCGTTTCACCGTTTAACATTGGATTTTCAAAAATGGCCTTTACTAAATGCGCATATTCATCCGCTTCACCTAAACGGGATGGGAATGGAATTTGTTTTCCTAACGCTTCCTTAAGCGCTTGAGGTGCACTGTTCATTAAAGGTGTATCGAAAATCCCCGGTGCAATCGTCATAACTCGGATGCCATAGCTTGCCAGATCCCTTGCGATCGGCAATGTCATCCCTACAATTCCACTTTTAGATGCAGAATAGGCAGCCTGACCGATTTGCCCATCGAATGCCGCTACAGAAGCTGTATTTACAATAACCCCGCGTTCCCCGTGTTCATTCGGTTCATTTGTCGTTATGGCAGCTGCCGCTAAACGGATGACATTAAATGTACCGACTAAATTAACTTGAATAATAAAGTTAAATTCATCTAATGGAAATATACCTTTTCTGCCTACTACACGTGTCGAAGTACCAAGACCGGCACAGTTTACAACACCTTGGATCGAACCGTACTTTTCTACAGCACCGTTAATCGCTGCCTGTACGTCTTCTTCCTTCACAACATTCGTTTTATAAAATAGGCCATTTATTTCATCAGCAACCGCTTGACCCTTTTCTTCATTTAAGTCCAAAATGATCGGATAGCCTCCAGCAGCTGCAATCTTTCGTGCAGTCGCTTCACCTAACCCTGATCCTCCACCCGTAACGATAATTGCCTTTTGGTCAAAATTCATTATTAATCTCTCCTTATTCGTGTTCAATCTTTAACCTATTTGCCATTTTTGGATAAGCAATTCGCGACCCGTCCATACCGGCATGATCTGAGTTCTAGTTCATGTACTGAAGTTTAAGAACTCCGACCAACCGACCGCTTCTTATTTAGGCAGTGCATTCTTATCCAAGTTTTTCAGTGCTGTCTTTAAAATCTTACCTGTTCCCGACTTCGGAATTTCTTCGATAAAACTTACATAATCCGGTACTTTGTATTCGGCAAGTTTTACTTTGCAGTAGTCTCGGATATCTGTAAGTTCGACGTCTTTCGTTACGACATACGCAACCGTCTTTTCACCAAAAACCGGATCCGGTCTGCCGATCACAGAGCATTCTACGATAGCCGGATGCTGATACAGCAGTTCCTCTATTTCCCTTGGGTAAATATTAAATCCGCCCCGAATGATAATGTATTTATTTCAGTCAACGATAAAGTGATAGCCTTCTTCATCGCGGTACGCCATGTCCCCTTTATACAACCAGCCGAAATTCATAGTACGAATCATGTGCTTTAACTTGATGAGTAATTTCGGATTCATTACAATCCTAAATTTTTGGCAATAATGACTTTCATAATTTCATTGGAACCGGAAAAAATTGGTGTAACTGCAATATCGCGGAAACGTCTCGCAATCTTCTATTCTTCCATATAACCATAGCCGCCATGCAATTGCATACATTCAACCGAAATTTTCCGCGCCATATCTGTTATCCACCATTTGGCCATTGATACTTCCGTCACAATATCCTGTCCTTCTATATGACGTATGATCAAATCATCCACAAATGTTTGGCCGATTTTTACTTGTGTCGCTATTTCAGCCAGTGTAAATTGTGTATTTTGGAATTTACCAATCGGTTTACCAAACGCTTCCCTCTCTTTTACATATTGTAGCGTTAAGTCGAGCATATCTTTTGCAGCGGTAATAGCCCCTACTGCTGTAAGAAGACGTTCTTGCTGCAATTTTTGCATTAAATACAAGAAACCTTTTCCTTCTTCACCAAGAAGATTTTCAGCAGGTACTCGTACATTTTCAAAAATAAGTTCTGCTGTATCCTGGCTATGCATGCCAACCTTGTCTAATTTTCTGCCGCGGGAGAAACCTTCCATTCCTCTTTCAACAATCAGTAAGCTTACCCCGTTATGTGCAGGTACCGCTTTTGGATCTGTTTTACATGCGATGATGATGACATCGGAAAGAATTCCGTTCGTAATGAAGGTTTTTTGGCCGTTCACAATGTAGTCGGAGCCATCTTTAATTGCAGTTGTCGTCATTATCTGTAAATCAGAACCAGCACCCGGTTCTGTCATTGCAATGGCTGAAATCCATTCACCGCTTACAAACTTCGGAAGATACTTCAGCTTCTGTTCTTCTGTTCCAAATGAAGTGATATACGGCGTTACGACATTACTATGCAGTCCAATGCCACTTAAACCCCACCGACTTTTGATAATTCTTCAGATAAAACAATATTAAAAATAAAGTCCAGGCCCATTCCGCCGTACTTTTCCTCTACACTCGGACATAAAAATCCTTGGCTGCCTAACTTTGTCCATAGTTCACGCGGAACGATGCGGTCATGCTCCCATTGTGTAAAATAAGGTTCAATCTCTTTTTCCACAAATTTTCTTAGAGATTCCCGGAACATAATATGATCATTATTAAATAACGTACGGGACCCTTTTCTAGATTTCGCCAATGTTTTATTCATTTATTTCACTCTCTCTTCGTCATATTTTCAACATCTTACAAATTGAAAGCGATTACATCTTTTCGTAATTTTATAAAATATGAATAGAGTTCTATTTAAAGTCTCTCAATAATTGTTGCATTAGCCATGCCCATTCCTTCACAAATCGCAAGCAAGCCATAGCGCTGGTTATTACGCTCCATGCGGTAAATCATCGTAGTTAATAATTTTGTTCCCGTTGCGCCAAGCGGATGACCTAACGCAATCGCACCACCGTCAGGATTCAGTTTTTCCAAATCCGCGCCAAGCTCTTTTGCCCAAACAATCGGTACAGGTGCAAAGGCTTCATTCACTTCATACGTATCCATATCATCAATCGTTAAATTTGCCTTTTCAAGAACACGTTTTGTCGCTTCAATTGGACCTGTCAGCATAAGTGTCGGGTCAGAACCTACGACAGTACGCGCGATGATTTTCGCCATAGGTTTCAAACCAAGTTCCTGCGCTTTTTCACTCGACATAATGAGTACTGCTGATGCACCATCGCTCATTTGTGATGAAGTTCCTGCAGAAATAAATCCGTCTTCTTTAAACAGCTTTCGTAAGCCTTGCAGAACTTCGACGGTTGTTCCCGGTCTTGGGCCTTCATCTGTATCTACATCACCGATTGCTACAATCTCATCATCAAAATAGCCTGCTTCAATTGCCTGAATGGCGCGTTGCTGGCTCAGCACAGAATATTCATTAACTTCCTGCTCTGTTAGCTGCCATTGTTCAGCAATACGCTCTGCGGATAACCCTTGGTGAATCAACTCGTATTTTTTAATACGGTCACTTTCGCGCGTGCCCTCCATATTTGCTGCCATCGGTACACGGCTCATGCTTTCAATACCACCTGCGATAACAATATCCATGTCGCCTGCTATAATCGCTTGTGCCGCAAAATGAACTGCCTGTAAACTCGAGCCGCACTGCCGGTCAATCGTTACACCGGGCACTTCGATCGGAAAGCCTGCCATCAATGCAGCAATACGTGCGATATTTCCACCTTGCTCCAATGTTTGGGTAACACAGCCAAAAATAACATCCTCCACAAGGGCCTTTTCTATTCCCGCGCGTTTTACTACATCCTCCAGTACATCTGCAGCTAAATCATCTGCCCGTACTTCTGCTAATACACCATTTCTTCTGCCTACTGGTGTTCGTGTTGCAGCGACGATTACGGCTTCTCTCATTCACTCATTCCCCCTTAATAAATTGGGTGTTGGCGAATCATTTAGATCGCCTACTAAAAACTCTAAAACACTTCGCTTTCCCAAAAAACACTATATGTTGCTTATACAAAAAGATTACAACTTATTAAGCAGTTATTTATCTGTCTCATAATTTATATAGATAATGCAGTGAAAATATTCTCACCAAATTAGTACTTTTAAATAGTAAAATTCACCCTCACTACTTTAATTGTTATTGCTTTAATAGCAATCTACGTTTTCATTAAAAATATCAGTATAAATTAATACATCACTTCAGAAGATAATCAACAGGATAAATGCACGGTTGTATATATAAACCGATTTCCATACCTGTTAGAAATTTATTATGAAAGAGAAAGAGTTCCTTGACTATTTCGGTGTATTTTGAAAAGTATTTTCTTCATCTGGATCCTTGTTAATTATTTTTCAAGCCATAATAAAAAGGCATCATCCATTTGAAATAATCAAATTAGATGATGCCTGATGCCTGAGAAAATATATCCATTTTTAAACTGTTCTACTTACTCTTTTATGCTTCCGTCTTTGGAATGGAAGCGCAATAAATCTCCATTTACAACTTTATCGGAATAATGAAGTTTTTCTTCTACCAACGCTTTTAATTTATCTGCTGTTTCCACTTTTGATTCATCAAGCTCTTCGCCAGTTTTCTGATCATAGTATTTGCCATCCAATGAATAGATCGTCGGGCTGACAAAGTTACCGTTTCTAAACGGAACGATTTCGCTATGCTCCTCAGAAAGCAGGTCTGTCCCAAAATGGATATTGTTTTTCGTTTCAACACCAAGTAAATGCAGTACTGTCGGAAGGAGGTCTATTTGGCCACCGTACGTATGGTTAACGCCGCCTTCCATTCCCGGTACATGAATAAATAACGGCACACGCTGTAAATCTGCATTTACAACAGGTGTAACTTCTTCACCAATAATTTGTTCCATCGCTTTATTGTGGTTATCAGAAATTCCGTAATGGTCTCCGTACATCACAATCATTGTATTTTCATAAAGACCGGATTCTTTTAAATATGAAAAGAACTGTTCAATCGCTTCGTCGGCATATCGAGCTGTCTGGAAATAATTATCGACACTCGCATCACCTGTTGTCGCCTTACCGATCGTCGCTAAATCCTGGTCAATCTTATATGGGAAGTGATGGGCAACCGTAATGAATTTTGTATAGAATGGTTGCGGCAATGTTTCCAGCAAGCTTTCCGACTGCTCGAAAAATGGTTTATCCATTAAACCGTACTCTGCCATATTTTTCGAATCAGAAGTATCATACGAAGCTTCGTCAAAAAATTCGTCATAGCCAAATTGGTTGTAAATAATATTTCGGTTCCAGAAGCTGCCGTTATTTCCGTGGAACACTGCTGACGTATAGCCATAGTCTTTTAATAACGATGGTGCGGCTTCAAACGTATTTTGACCTTTCGTTATAAAGGCTGAACCTTGTGGCAAACCGAATAATGAATTCTCTAACATAAATTCAGCATCAGAAGTTTTCCCCTGCGCTGTTTGATGATAAAAGTTATCGAAATACATTGTGTTTTCATTTTTAACTAATGAATTTAAAAACGGTGTTACTTCTTCGCCTTCAAGCTCATAATCGATTAAAAATGATTGCATGGATTCCAGATGCAAATAAATCACATTCATATCTTTTGCTTTACCAAAGTACTTCTCGTTTGGCTGGGCTGAAAATGAATTTGTAAAGTTAATAATTTCCGCAATATCACTGCTGTCTGCTGAAGCACGTTCTGAAGATGCTTCAAACGTTTTAACAGAATCATAAATTGTATAATTGTACATACCTAAATATTTCACGATATAACTGCGGTCAAAGCCACGGCTCAATAAATCCGGGCGGTCAGCTTCCGCTAATTGCAAGTTGACAATTGATAATACAATTGCTGCTGCTATAACAGCTGCTGGCATTTTAAATCCGACTTTGCCGGATTGGAAATTAATTTTCTTTGAAAAACGAATATATATCAATACGAAAATATCCACAAAAAATAATAAATCAGTAGGTTTTAATAATGTTAAAACACTGCCGCCTAAATCCCCAAAGTTTTGTGTTTGGGAAATCGTTGGAAGCGTAATAAAATCGCTGAAGAAACGATAATATACAGCATTTGCAAATAAAAGAAATGTCATCAATGTATAGATGATGATCAATGCAGTCAGTCTTCTTTTTCCTTTAAACAGAAAAGCAACTGATAAAAATAGTACCGCAGAACCTAATGGATTAATTAATAAAAGAAACTGTTGAAGTGGTCCCTCCACACCCAACTTGAATTGCGTCACTTGTGTAATATACGTTTTCGCCCATAGCATTAAAACAGCAAGAACGAAAATCCCTGGAAAATTGTTTAATAAGCTTTTATTTTTTACTAAGTTTTTCACCTTGTAATCACTCTTTCTATTCAAGACGTTTTCCTTTTTTATTTAGAAAAACAAGAATCAATATATCAAAAAAACATTAACCTATGCAACTATTATGTAACGATTTTCGATAGCAATTGTTGCCAAGATGTCTTGATATTGAACGAAAACAGTGAAAAAATGGAGGATTGCGTAAGCAAATTCCTCCATTTTGTATAAGTCTAGCTATTATATTGCAGCTTTCTAATCTTTATTTAGGAAAAACTTTTTTAAAGCGGTCACAAACTGTCTGCATTTCTTCGGTAAATTCCAGACCATTTTTGGAAAGTTCTCTGCTAAAAAACGCGACATGCGCTTCCTTCCATTCCTCATAAGTACCTTCTCCTTCTGCCAACGCAAAATCAACCGGTACTTTATTGAATGGGTAAATTTCAATAGAATAGGATTGGATAATCGCAACGGGTTCATCAAGACTGTTTAAAACAATCTGGTAATCCCCCACTTCCGGCAAACTTTCTCCTTCAAGTTCATACAACGGAAAGCTTGAACAAGTTGCTTCTTTAACGCCATCCACTACAAGTCCCGCAAGCCAATCTGCTTTTTCACCAAATTGAAATGCTTCTTTATAATAAATATTTTGTTTACCTTCCGAATCGCAAAAATGCTTCCAATATGCTTCGATTTGATTCATTTGCCTAACTCCTTTTGTTTCGACTGTGCCCATCCAAATGGACCTTCATGTATGATAAGCTGCTGATTTTCAAGCCATGCCGTTCTCTTAAATAGTTTTTGCAGAAAATAGCGGTCATGGCTAATCGCGAGAATAGTTCCTTCAAAGTTCTCCAATGCTTCTTCAAGCGCTTCTCTCGACTCAATATCAAGATGGTTCGTCGGTTCATCCAACACGAGAACATTGCATTTTTGAACCATTAATTGAGCTAGTCGAAGCCTCATTTTTTCCCCGCCGCTTAGTTGATCCACTTTTTTAAATACATCATGACCGTAAAATAAAAATTTGGCGAGCATATGCCGCGCATCGTATTCCGTCAATGATACGTGCTCCCGGAATGCATCAATAAGACGCTGCTTGCCGTTAAATTGATCAAACTGTTGTGCAAGGTAACCAATCTTTAAATTGCTGCCCTGTTTTGCGTCCCCATCAACCGGCGTCATTTCCCCTAGTAGAATTTTTAATAACGTGGATTTTCCCGTTCCGTTATTCCCAACTATCGCTATCCGATCTTGAAAATGTACAGTTAACTGAACATCCATAAATAAAAAGTCCTGTTCAAAACCGTGGGAAATGTTTTTCAGCATAAATACTTCTTTTCCTGTCCGGTCTTCAGCATTAAGCTGTAAACTTATTTGACGCTCGGTTTTTGGCTTTTTGACAACTTCCATTCGAGCCAGCATCTTCTCCATTACTTTCGCTTTGCGGTATAGATCGGGATTCGGAGGAGATGCCTCATTCGCCCATTGTCGTAATCGGCGAATTGCCTCTTTCATCTTCTGAATCTTTTTTTGCTGTTCTTCATATGCCGCAAACTGCTGCGCTATTTTTGCTTCTTTATTTTTAATGTACTGATCATAGTTACCCTTACTCATCCATAGTTGCCCGTCTTCAATTTCTGCCACATACTGAACAATTTTATTTAAAAACATCCGGTCATGCGAAATTACAACAACGGTACCTTTAAAGTATTGCAAATAGTCTTCAAGCCATTGTGTTGCAGCAAGATCCAAGTGATTTGTCGGTTCATCCAACAGCAAAATATCCGGCTGCTGCAGTAATATTTGAGCAAGCATTACCTTTGTTTTTTCCCCGCCGCTGAGCGCATGAAAAGGTTGTTCCAATAGTTTTGTAATCGCAAGTCCATTGGCCATCGATGCAATTTTCGCTTCAATTTCGTAGCCACCCTTTGCTAAATAGTGCTCCTGCAGCTCTCCATATTGATTGAGAATCTTCTCGGATAAATCAGTTGCCATACTCAATTCCAACTGAGACAGACGATCTTTAATATCATGTAATTCAGCAAATGCTTTTGATAATACATCAAAAACTGATATATCCGTGTATTGAGGAATTTGATGCAAGTAACCGATTGTTTGACCTTTCGATTTTATGATCCGCCCTTCATCCGGCTGTTCAATACTTGCCAGCACTTTAAATAATGTCGTTTTCCCGCTGCCGTTTCGACCGACAATTGCGATACGTTCCCCGGCATTCACCTCAAAGGAAAGTTCCTTAAAAATAGTGTTGCCACCGATAATTTTCGTTATGTTTTCTGCTTTCAACTGCATATTTCTACGCCTCCACTGGCGCAGCTAAAAAAACAAAAAGACTGCTCATTAACAAGAGCAGCCTTTTCAGTATTGGTGAAAAGAATGAAGTTAATTAGCTACGCATTATTTTTAAATTGTCTAAAAAAGGACACACCTATCCCGTTAGACCCAAATTTAAAAGTAATGACACGTGCAAAATACATAGCTGTATCCACTTTTACACCTGTCTCGATCGCTAACTTCTTCATTCTGTTCACCTCCGTCCATTTGAATTGTTCTAATATTACCATATTTCAATTAATATGTACATACTGAAAATGCGTGTGTTTTTTAGTGGTGTTTTCCTTTGGGAAAGGTGTTTCTACTATGGCATTTAAACTTTCTACTTTTCGCTAATTGTTCTACTTCTGATACCCGTTGCTCTATTTCTCCGCTCGCTATCTAATTTTCATCCTTGCCTCATCCACAAAAGCCGGAACTTTTATTTTCCCTTTTAACAAATTTGCGTTACGATAAGAGATGGATGCAATTTAGAATGGAGGAAGTTTTCCTTATGTCAAATAAAGCTTTACAAAAAGATGCGATGCGCGTTTTAAAAGAGACGAGCCGTACATTTTATATCCCCATTACTTTTTTAGATAAAGAATTAAAATTAACGGTTGCTGCTGCATATTTAGCAATGCGGGCAATTGATGAAATTGAAGATCATGAAGATGTTTCCAATGAAATGAAAAATGCGACATTATTAAAAGTGGCGGAATTATTGAAAGCTCCTGCCTTTGATAGTGAGGCTTACCTTGATGCACTGGCTCCTGTAAAGGATAAAATGCCTGAAGTGACACTGCGCCTTGCTGATTGGCTGGAAGTTTGTCCTCAAGGAGCATTCCCGATTGTCACATCTGCAACGAGCGAAATGGCAGAAGGGATGGCAAAATGGGCACTCGAAAACTGGCAGGTGCATACGAAAGAAGACTTGGACGACTATACATACTATGTGGCTGGTTTGGTCGGTGTCATGCTTTCGGAGCTTTGGGAATGGAGCGCCGGTACGAAAACAGACCGTGAGCTGGCAATTGGCTATGGTCGCGGCTTACAGGCAGTAAACATTTTACGGAATGAGCAGGAAGATTTGGATGAGCGCGGTGTTAGCTTCGTACCGGATGGCTGGACGCGGGCAGAACTTTTTGCTTATGCAGAGGAAAACTTGGCTAAGGCCGACCTATACATGAAGGATTTAGATAAGCGTTCGATCAAACTGTTCTGCAGATTGCCTTTAGCATTGGCACATAAAACATTACAGGCGATGAGAGAAGGACGAGAAAAAATGTCCCGCTCAGAAGTTGAAGCAACTGTAGAAGAAATCCAAGTAGACTAAAAAGAAGTGTGTTGAGGGATACCCCCCAACACACTTCCTTCTTACATAATAATGGCAATTGCGATACTGCAAATTGCACAAAGCACTACATAAGTAAATGAAATTATATGACGACGCTTTTCTCTTCTAAACCAAAACTCCAATAGTCCACGGATTATAAATAGGATCATAATGAACGCAAACAATACAGAATATAATGTTTTTTGGTCAAATAGATTAATAGTTACATACGATAAAAACATGAAACAAAGGATGACTTCCAAGACGAAATGCCAAATCCCCACATACTGATCCATAAATTTCTCGTTTTTTGGGATGTTATATTTTTTGCGTAAGTTTAAATCGAGTAAACCTGCTCCAAAAAATGCGATGATGACTACTACAATTAACACAAGCGACTTCCCTTCTATATCTCTGATTGTAAATACTGCTGTCGTAATTCTTCAGGCACTAAATCGCCGCCTGTTGACCAAATAATATGTGTGGCGTTTTCCATTTTATCTGTAAGCCCATGTTTTTCAATGTACGAAGTCCCCTGCATCATTAATTCAATCGGACCATACACACCAGCATGTGCTGAAGGTTCCATAAAAATGTTTTCCGTCTCAAACATACCTTTTAAACTTCTAAATAAAAAGCTGTCATCCACAGTATAACATCCGCTTATTACGGATTCCATCAATGTTCCGACAAATCGTGAGGGACGCCCTACCGCCAATCCGTCAGCCTCTGTCTTGTTGGATAAACCAATATCATTCACACTGATTTTGTCATGCATACCTGTCATCAAACCTAGAAGCATACATGGTGATGCAAATGGTTCCGCAAAGAAAATATGAATATGTTCGTCGTAAATTTGTTTTAAAGAGTAGGCGATTCCTCCGGGCGCTCCTCCAACCCCGCAAGGCAGATAAACAAATAACGGATGATTCGAATCGACTTTAATTTTCATTTGCTGAAGCTGGTCTTTCAGGCGAAATCCCGCTACCGAGTACCCTAAAAACAGATCGATTGAATTTTCATCATCAACGAAATGGCAAGCAGGATCTTGTTCTGCTACTTGGCGGCCGTTTTCCACGGCAGAAGTATAATCGGATTCATATTCGATTACTTCCACCCCTTTTTCACGCAGCAGTTCTTTTTTCCACGCTTTTGCCTCAATCGACATATGCACAGTCACCTGGAAACCGAGCTGTGCGCTAATGATACCGATACTCAGGCCCAAATTCCCCGTTGACCCGACAGCTATTTTATACTTGCTAAAAAACTTCCGGAATTCTTCACTATGGAATTTTGCGTAATCCTCTTGTTCTGTTATCAAACCTGCATCAATTGCCAGCTTTTCCGCATGGCTTAACACTTCGTATATACCGCCACGTGCTTTAATCGAACCGGCGATCGGTAATGCATGATCACATTTAAGCATTAATTTGCCGGGAATATTAAAACCGCGACGTCCTTCTATGAGTTTTTTCATCGCAGCAATTTCTCTTAATTCCGATTCAATAATGCCGTCCGAAAATTTCGTGATTGGAAATGCGACCTTTATATAAGAAGAAAAACGCTTCAATCTATTTTCTGCGTCTTGAATCATATCAGGTGTCACTTGGTCAGATACTTGCCTTTCTTTAGCTACATTTTCATTTTCCCAATATACATATTGTTCGGATTGCAGCTTTTCAATTAACGGAAAGCGCTCTTTTAATTCGTCTAAATTTAAGATTTGCTGATTCATTTATGATTCCTCCTCCTCATAAATCGCACGTTCACAAATTTGTCGAAATTTCGTTTCAAAAGCCAAATTATTTTCTTCCGTACGCTTTTTGGGACCTTTCGTACGCCCCCCTGCACGTCTTATTTTCGCACTTTCAAATCGAAAAGCCAACAGTTGATCTATATTGTCAGACGTCAGTTCTTTTCCGTTATGATTAACCACTATTCCACCTTTTGCTATACACATTGCGGCAAGGCCATAATCACCTGTTATGACAATATCTCCTCGCTTTAAGACACTTAGAAGCTTAAAATCAACTGAATCTGGTCCCTTGTCGACAATAATTGTTTTTGCACCATCTCGTTCGATTCGATGTGATGTATCGCAGAACAAGATTGGTCTTATCTCATAACGAGATGAAATAAACAGCGCTAAATCAACAACCGGGCATGCATCTGCATCAATTAATAGTTGTAAAATAGTTCATCATCCTTTCCAAAAGCAACTCCGAATTATTATATTGATATAATACTTGAAAACGTTTTCCCTTTTTTAACATCGATTTCACACAGTGATGTTACATAAAATATAATTGAATTGTTAGATAATTCATACTAATGTATACGTATTAATCCATTTGGGGGTATTAACATGACAATGACAACAACGAGCAACGCACAGCAATATGTTGATGGAGTGTTTGAAAAATTAAAAACTAAGAACGCACATCAGTTAGAATTCTTACAAGCAGCGGAAGAAATTTTCCTTTCTTTAGTGCCTGTATTCGAACAACATCCTGAATACATTCAACATAATATTTTAGAACGTATCGTTGAGCCGGATAGAATCATCTCTTTCCGTGTAGCTTGGCAAGATGATCAAAACCAAGTACAAGTAAACCGTGGGTACCGTGTTCAATATAATAACGTTATCGGGCCATATAAAGGTGGTTTACGTTTCCATCCTACTGTAAACGAATCAATTATGAAATTTTTAGCCTTTGAACAAATTTTCAAAAACGCTTTAACTGGTCAACCGATCGGCGGCGGTAAAGGCGGTTCCGACTTTAATCCAAAAGGTAAATCAAATGCAGAAATTATGCGCTTCTGCCAAGCATTCATGACAGAATTATACCGTTATGTCGGTCCGGATGTCGATGTTCCGGCCGGAGATATTGGTGTAGGTTCGCGTGAAGTCGGCTTTTTATGGGGTCAATATAAGCGAATCCGCGGTGCATATGAAGCAGGTGTATTAACAGGTAAAAAACCTGGCTACGGCGGTTCATTAGCGCGTACAGAAGCAACAGGATACGGTTTAGTATACTTTGTTGAAGAAATGTTGCGTGACGCAAAACTTTCAATTAACGAAAAAACGGTTGTCGTTTCAGGATCTGGTAATGTAGCAATTTATGCAATTGAAAAAGCTCAGCATTTTGGAGCAAAAGTAGTTGCCTGCTCCGATTCTGCAGGTTACATTTACGATCCGGAAGGCATTGATTTAAAAATTGTTAAACAGTTAAAAGAAGTTGAAGGGAAGCGTATTAAAGAATATGTAAATTATCGTCCAAATGCTCTTTATACAGAAGGCTGTGACGGTATCTGGACAATTCCATGTGATATCGCTCTTCCATGTGCAACTCAAAATGAAATTAATGGTGAACAGGCCCGTACTTTAATTGCTAATGGCGTAAAAGTTGTTGCAGAAGGGGCAAATATGCCATCGAATTTAGATGCTATCAATGAGTTTTTAGCAAGCGATGTATTATTTGGTCCTGGTAAAGCAGCAAATGCAGGCGGTGTTGCCGTATCTGCACTTGAAATGGCTCAAAATTCCAGCCGTAACTACTGGTCTTTCCAAGAAGTTGATGAAAAACTTCACGGTATTATGAAATCAATTTTCAAAGAAAGTTCGGATGCAGCGAAAAAATATGGCTATGAAGGCAATTTAGTTGTCGGCTCAAACATTGCTGGCTTCATTAAAGTAGCGAACGGTATGCTTGTAGAAGGCGTATATTAATTAACAAAACCCGCAATTTCCTTTGAAAAAGGAGCATTGCGGGTTTATTTTTTAACGTACTACGAGAACATCACAATTGGCGCTGCGAACTACATTCTCCGATACAGAGCCGAGTAAGAAGCGTTCCGCACGGTTTAAACCAGTTGCTCCGATAATGATTAAATCAACTTCTGTCAAATTCGTCAATACCGCTTTCGGCGACCCTTCTTCAACGGATACTTCTACATTTTTAACGCCGGCCTGTTCTGCTATAACCTTGTATTCCCTTAACTGATCGAGAGTTTTTTCCTTTAGAGCTTTTGCATACTTTAAATCATATGCTTCCACTGATCCGAATGAATGTGTATCAATAACACTCACTAAATTCAATGTCGCATCCGTCAATCGAGCAACGTTCATACCGCGTTCAAAAGCAACTTTTGCTTTTTCCGAAAAGTCTATTGCCACAACAATATTTTTATACGTTTTTAGCATCTAAATCACTCCTTGTCTAATATTAGTATAACAAATGTTTCCATTGTAATGGTAGTAAAGGGCATACTACGTTAAAGGTTAGACGTCTTTCTTCAAAATACGAACGTTTTTATGTTATTCCTATAAAATCATTCGTGTTATAATAAATTTGAAATTACTTTTGGAGGTATCTCATATGGAATTAATGTATACAGGTAAAACAAAAGATGTATTTATACTTGAAAACGAACTATATTTACTGAAATTTAAAGATGACGTAACTGGAGAAAACGGGGTTTTTGATCCAGGCGCAAACACAGTTGGTTTAACAATTGATGGTGCAGGCCTTGCCGGGTTGAAACTAACTTCTTTCTTTTATTCTAAATTAAACGAATTAAATGTACCGACACATTATGTTGAGGCCAATTTTGAAGAAGCGACAATGACGGTTAAACCAGCAACTGTTTTCGGGAAAGGTTTGGAAGTTGTTTGCCGATTTAAAGCAGTCGGTTCTTTTTTACGCCGCTATGGTGCTTATGCAACAGAAGGTCAGGATTTGGATTCATTTGTAGAAGTAACTATTAAGGACGATGAACGCCTGGATCCTCCTATTTCAGAAGATGCACTTTCGATGCTTGGTATTTTAACTCATGATGAATATGCCATTTTGAAACAGCGCACAATCGAAATTTCCAAGTTTGTTGCAGCAGAATTAGAGAAAAAAGGATTAACGCTTTATGATATTAAATTGGAATTTGGCCGCGATGCAAAAACAGGTGAAATTATACTCATTGATGAAATTTCCGGCGGTAATATGCGTGCATATAAAGGCGATACATATATTGAACCATTACAATTAGAGAAGATTATGCTTGCTGAATAATTTCAATTATTTTAATGCCTTTCATCAGGCACTAAAGGGACATTCCGGACTATCGGTATGTTCCTTTTATTTTTACCCCCTTCCCTTTTTCTAAATAAAATGCTACACTTACTTTTGTACTTCAACGCGTTGAAGCGCGAAACTATATAGCGAGGTCTAGTCATCATGAATGCAAAACAACATGTAAAACCACATTTTTTTGAAGCTCTTATTTTAATTTTATTTATTATCGCACTCATCTCCTATAGCATTATGAAACTCGGCAGTGTGCCACATATTCCGATTTTCATAGCTATTATTGTCCTGATCATGTATGGTGTACTGCGGAAAGTACCCTACCGCATCATGGAACAAAGTATGATTGCTTCTGTTTCAACAAGTATCGGCGCAGTTTACATTTTCCTGTTAATCGGTGTATTAATTAGTAGCTGGTTAATCAACGGTACAATCCCTACATTACTGTATATAGGCCTATCCATTATTTCTGCAAGCTTTTTTTATGCTGTTGTCTTCATTATTACAAGCATTATCGGCACAGCAATCGGCAGTTCGCTTACTACCGTTGCAACAGTTGGTGTTGCGATGCTAGGGGTTGCAAGTTCTATAGATGCTTCACTTGCAATTACAGCAGGTGCAATTGTTTCTGGAGCCTTTTTTGGGGATAAAATGTCCCCGTTGTCCGATACGACAAACTTGGCTGCGACCGTTGCCGGTATCGAATTATTTACACATATTAGAAATATGATGTACACTACAATACCCGCATTTATCATTTCACTGATTGTCTATGCGTGGATTTCTCCAAGCAGTAAGAATATGGACACGGAGCTTATTACAAGCTTTAAAGAAACACTGCTTGCAACAAATTTAATTCATTGGTATGCGGTTATTCCACTCATCGTCCTGATTGTCTGCACGATTTTTAAATTGCCGAGCCTTGCTACACTGGCAATTAGTGCTATTTCAGGCATCGTGCTATCGTATTTCCACAGCACGATTCCATTGAACGAACTGTTTGGAATTTTGTATAACGGCTATTCAATGGAGACCGGAGTCGAAGCAATCGATTCATTACTGTCACGAGGCGGAATGAACAGTATGCTGTTTACGATTATTTTGATTGTACTGTCCCTGTCTATGGGCGGATTGCTCTTTACACTCGGCATTATCCAAACATTATTACAGGCACTTCAAAACCAGTTGAAATCGGTCGGTTCGGTTATTACAGGAACTGCGTTCACCGCAATCGGTATTAACGTAACAATCGGTGAACAGTATTTATCGCTGTTATTAACAGGTGAAGCGTTTAAAGAAAAATTCAAAGCACTGCAGCTACATCCGAAAAATTTGGCCCGAACGATTGAGGATGCTGGTACTGTTATTAACCCGCTTGTTCCATGGAGTGTGTGTGGTCTGTTCATTGCCTCGACTTTGAATGTTTCTGTCACTGATTATTTACCATTCGCTTTCTTTTGTCTGTTAAGTCCGGTCATTACGATTTTATTTGGCTGGTTGAATATTACGATTACGAAGATAAGCAATAATTAAAAATGTCCGCCTGCTCGGTTTTTAAAACGAGCAGGTTTTTATTTTTCCACGTCTTATATTCCTTGTTGAATTGATTGATAATTCTTTTTACACTTACATCATAAAGTGATATATTGTTTATATATATCACTTATTGATACATCAGGAGGTGACATAGTGAAAAATAATGATCAATTGACCGATTCCATGTTTCATATTATGGCAGCATTAACAACACCTCAACACGGATACGCTATTATGAACTTAATTGAAAAAACATCAAACGGTATTATTTCAATCGGCCCAGCTTCCATGTATACGATTATAAAAAAACTTTTACAAAACGAATGGATTTATTTATACGACGATTCCGATTCAAGGCGCAAAGTGTACTTACTGACGCAAAAAGGCAGAAATGTTTTAGCAGAAGATCTAAAAATTCGAAAGCTGATGATTCAGTTAGCTGAAAGAGGATTGGAGGAAGAAACATGAGTAGAACGAAGTATATGATGTCTGGCGGATTAGCCTTTTCAGAACAAAAAGATATGGAGAAACTGAGTAAACTTTCTTCTGAAGGTTGGCATGTCCGTAAATTTTCATTTTTAGGCTATACGCTCGAGCAAGATGAAGGTACCGATTATATTTACAGTATCGATTATCGTACACTGGATAATGATGCAGAAGAATACTTTGAACTTTTTAAGGAAACAGGCTGGCCACTTGTGCATTCCTCAGGTGATATTCATCTTTTTCGAGCCGCACCCAATACGAAGCCCATATACGCGGACCGCAATACAACAATTGAAAAGTATAAAAACCAAACAAAACCACTAAAACTTGCGATGATGGCACTTGTTCCTGGTACAACTATTTCTTGGATGATTTCACTAAAATCAACTGGCAGTATACACACGCCCTTCTTTAGTTTATCGCTTTTACTGACAGTACTTACAATTCCGTTACTGTGGACTGCACTGACTTCATACGGAAACCAATGGAAGGCCGAAAATAAAAAGGGGCTTGTTCTACTTACAAAGCTGCTGCCCGCTGCTGCAGTTGTTGCCGCGTTTTATGCAATAATGGATTCTGATTTAAAAGCACTTCAAATTGTAGCCGCTGCTGTGATTGGCGCGACCGTCTTTGTAACGTTAACTAAATTCTTAATGTCTCTTTACCATCGGATTAAAGTAAAAAAAGCGTAATAAAAGATAGGCTCATGAAAATGCATGCGCCTATCTTTTCTAATCTAATTCATAAATTTAAACGACTATTCTCTTCCCGAAAATTGCTTTTAACAGAGGTGGTGTCACGATTGTTGTTACGATAATTACGATAATGATCGACGTATAATAATTACCCGGGAGAAGTCCTCCTTCAAGTCCCATTGCTGCTAATATTAGTGCAACCTCGCCTCGGGAAACCATTCCAGCACCGACGCCCATCGATGATTTCGTATTGAAACCAGCTAATTTCGCACCTAACCCTGAACCAATGAATTTGGATACAACCGCAATTATTGAAAACACGATAATAAACCCGATTTGATCACCAATTCCATCGAATGAAACGGCTAATCCGATACTGACAAAGAAGAATGGAACAAAAATCCCGTATGCAATTGGCTCAACCTTATGTTCAATTTCGTCTTTATATTCTGTTTGTGCAATCGCAATCCCCGCAAAGAAAGCACCGATAATACCTGCGATACCTAGGAATTCCGCAAAATATGATAAGCCAAAACAAATAATCAAGCCAGCACTCAATATTGATTCAGTAACTCTTAATTTCTTAAATATTCTTATGAAGTGTGGGATAAACCATTTAGCAAGCACAATCAGTATAGCGAAGAATAACACTTTCTTACCGATTAATACTCCGATATTCGTATCTGAACCTGCAAAGAAGCTCATCGCAATCGCGATTAAAATAACTACTACAATATCATCCAATACCGCAGCTCCAAGTAATGTTGACCCTTCTTTACTATTTAGCCAACCAAGCTCCCTTAATGCCTGTACCGAAATACTGACAGATGTAGCAGAAAGTAATAATCCAATAAAAATGGATTCTCCTACAGATAACCCGTAATATTGCGACCCGGCATAACCTAAAATGATGGGCAGGAGAATACCACCTAAAGCAACATAGATTGCCGCTTTTTTGTTTCTATTCATTTCCTGTAGGTCGGTTTCAAGACCCGCTAAAAACATTAACAGTAAAACACCTATTTGACTGAATACGGTTAAAAGTTCAGTATCGTGAACCCAACCAAGAAGCGCAGGACCTAGAATAATACCTACGATTATTTTTCCAAGTACAGATGGTTGCCCAATTCTCGCAGCAAGATGTCCGGCGAGTTTTGTAGCAAATAAAACTATCACAATTTGTAAAATAAACATAAATTTCCCCTTTCAATGCAAAAAAGACAAGGCGGTGCCATAGTTGACTATGGCTCCACCTTGTCTTGCACTTTTTATTTAATTTAATGTTCTTAGCTTTATTTTAATATATTTCCACTCGTTTTTGCAAGTATATTCTATATAAAACTATCGCAGTATTATGCTTTACCTTTAAATAATCCCCAAAAACGCCTTCAACTCAGCCATTTGCTTTTGTGCCTGTTCATAGCCGACCTCATAATTGGCTTTCATTTGATCGACTTTGCTTTCAAAGCTTTTTATCTTGCTGTCCGGTTTAAAAATAAACGCTTCCTGATCTATCTCTTTTTGAGCAATATATTGTATTGTTTCATTATACATATCCGCACGATGTCTCATCGCAGCCGCGAGTCTTGGATAGCGTTTTTGAAAAAGCTTCGTTGCCCACTGATTCGTTTTTGAAGCACTTTTTATATAGCCCGGTTCCCTCGTTAAAATCAGTAAATGCTTATTATATCCTTTTTCAATCGCACGTTTTATTGGGATCGAATCGGATAGTCCCCCGTCATAATATGGAACATTGTCAATTTTAATCTCAGGGAACAGTATAGGAATTGCACATGTTGCCTGCAAAATATCACATGTTTTTGTCATAGTATGCGCACTTTTATACTCCACTTTTCCGGTATATGCATTCGTTAACCCGAACTCCACTTCACCCGGGTAGTTGTAATACGCATCCCAATCAAATAAATCCAGCTGATTTGGTACAATATTATAGGCAAAATCCAGTCCGAACAGGCTTTTTTCCTTAAAAAAATTCCGCATTCCCATATAGCGCGGATCATTTCGGTATGTCGTTAAAACACGCATCGTTCGTTCAGGCTGATTTGACATATAGGATACCGCGTTGATGGCACCTGCTGAAATCGCCGCGATATACGGCATCTTTATTTGTTCTTCCATTAAAGCATCCAAAACTCCAGCTGTAAAAACTGTTCGAAATGTCCCGCCTTCAAGTATTAGACTACAATCCTTCACTTCTTGCATATCATCACACTCTTTCCCTATTTCCATCGTTTCTCTATTTTACTATATGTCTTCTAAATAATATTAAAAATATTTATCAACCAAATTTTCACTACTTCCTAAATTTTCAGAAATATGGTATTATTTATTTCGAATATCGTAATATTAGGAGGCTACTTATGTCAATGTTGAATCGTAGTGATGTACCGGTTGAAGAAACTTGGAATTTGGAAGATTTATTTGCTACAGAACAAGCCTACACAGCGGCAATAGAAGGATTAAGTCAACTTGTAGAGGAAACTGCAGAGGGGCTTGCGGGGACAATTACTGATGTACAAGGCGCGATCAATGCAATTGAAGCAACTGAAAAGATTCAGGAGAAAATGGTTGTAATCGGCACATATGCGAGCCTTTCACATAGCGTTGACCAAACGAGCACTGAAAATCAGATGCGTGCCGCAAGCTTTGGTTCATTTGCTGCAAAACTCGCAACAAAGCTATCCTTTGTAAAAAGTGATTTACTTGCATTGGACGAAGCTGTTTTAAAAGAAGCACAAAATGCTAAACCGGAATACGCTAATTTTATTGATAAACTGCTTGTACAAAAACCGCATCAATTACATCCTGAGGCGGAAAAAGCTCTAGCAGCATTCGGTGCAACATTTAACGCGCCATATGAACTGTACAATACTACAAAATTGGTAGATATGCAGTTCCCTAACTTTGAAGTAGATGGTGAATCATTCCCGCTTAGCTACAATCTGTTTGAAGGCGATTGGGAGCTTGAAACGGACACGAATAAACGTCGTACTGCATTTGCAGCCTTTTCAAAAAAGCTACGTGATTATCAGCATACGACTGCCAAAACATATAATTCACACTTGGCGATTGAAAAAACTGATGCAGACCTTCGCGGCTACGACAATATCTTTGATTCATTATTAGAATCACAGCAAGTGGACCGCTCAATGTATAACCGCCAAATTGATTTAATTATGAATGAACTTGCACCACATATGCGTCGCTATGCAAAACTGTTGCAAAAAACACATCAGTTGGACAAAATGACGTTTGCGGACCTTAAAATTTCGTTAGATCCATCATATGAACCAACTATCACGGTGGAAGAATCTCGTCAATATATGAAAGACGGTTTATCAATTATGGGCGAGCATTATACGAATATGATTGATCGTTCTTTTGATGAGCGATGGATTGATTTTGCACAAAATGCCGGAAAATCAACTGGCGCATTCTGTTCAAGCCCATATGGTGTACACCCATATGTATTAATTTCCTGGACGAGCCGCATGAATGAAGTATTCGTTTTAGCTCATGAACTCGGTCATGCAGGTCATTTCTATTTGGCAAATGATGCACAAAACATTTTCAATGCAAGACCATCACTTTACTTCATTGAAGCACCATCAACAATGAATGAAATGCTTATGGCAAACCATTTATTAAAAAATTCTACGGATGCGCGCTTTAAACGTTGGGTCATCTCAACTATCATTAGCCGTACTTACTACCATAATTTCGTAACACATTTACTTGAGGCAGCTTACCAGCGCAAAGTATATGAAATTATCGATGCAGGCGGAAGCGTCAACGCACCGAAACTGAATGAATTAAAACGTGAAGTGCTTGAGCAATTCTGGGGAGATGCAGTTGAAGTAACTGAAGGTGCAGAATTAACTTGGATGCGTCAACCACATTACTATATGGGCCTATATCCATATACGTACTCTGCAGGTTTAACTATTTCAACACAAGTTTCACAACGTATTTTAAACGGTGACGAAGCAGCAGTTGAACAATGGATCGATGTATTAAAAGCAGGTGGCACGAAATCACCTGTTGAACTTGCACAAATGGCAGGTGTCGACATTACGACTGAACAGCCATTACGTGACACAATCGCATTTATCGGTGATTTAATTACACAATTGGAGCAACTTACTGCAGAGCTTCAAACGGTTTAAGTGACACTGCAATCAGTGGAGGTTTTTGATTCCCACTGATTGGTCGTCTTCACTATTTTAGAGGATGTGCTGAATTTACTTTCAGTCACATCCTTTTTAAATGGCTACCGAAGTGTTAATTAGATCTACTTGCTGGAACAACTCAGATACCCCTGATTCGATGGCAGCGGATCCAACCGCTTTCGCAACTACACCTGCAACACGTTCATCCATCGAGCTTGGAATAATAAAGTCTTCATTAAGCTCTTCTTCTGTTACAAGCGATGCAATAGCTTCAACCGCCGCCAGCTTCATCGATTCGTTGATATCTGTCGCTCTTACATCAAGTGCACCACGGAAAATCCCCGGGAAGGCAAGCATATTATTCACTTGGTTCTTATTGTCAGAACGGCCGGTACCGATAATTTTTACGCCCCACTTCTTTGCGTTTTCCGGCGTTATTTCAGGATCCGGATTTGCCAAAGCAAAGACAATCGGATCTATAGCCATCGATTTAATATGCTTTTCCGTTAAAATATTTGCTGCTGACACCCCGATAAACACATCTGCCCCTACTAATGCATCATCTAAAGTACCGCGTAATTGCTCCGGATTCGATAAATGAGCAACCTGTTCTTTAACCGGGTTCATCCCTTCAGGACGTCCTTCATAAATAATGCCTTTCGTGTCACACATTACGACATTTGTGTAACCCATTTGAATTAAAATACGGAGAATTGCAATACCTGCTGCCCCAGCTCCGTTAATGACAACCTTCATTTTCGTGACATCTTTTTTCACCAGTTTCACTGCATTGATTAAACCTGCCCCAACGACTATTGCCGTTCCATGTTGGTCATCATGAAATACCGGGATTGAACATTCAGCACGCAGTCGGTCTTCAATTTCAAAACAGCGCGGTGCTGAAATATCTTCCAAATTGATTGCCCCATAGGTCGGTGAAATTGCTTTTACGATGTTGACAATTTCATCTACGTCTTTAGTGTTTAAGCATACCGGCACTGCATCGACATTGGCAAAGCGCTTTAATAATAGTGCTTTCCCTTCCATTACCGGTAAGGCAGCTTCAGGACCGATATCCCCCAACCCTAAAACCGCGGTGCCGTCTGTAATAACCGCTACTAAATTCCCTTTCATCGTATAGTCATAAACTGTTGAAGGATTCTGTTCAATTGCAAGACAAGGGGCAGCAACACCCGGAGAGTAAGCTAAACTTAAATCATATTTATCCTGTACCGGAACCTTTGCACGAATTTCCATTTTCCCGCCAAAGTGTTCGTGCATTTCAAGCGACTTTTTCATTAAATCCATAATTACCATCCCCTTCTAATTTTTCAATTCCTTTGTAATTACGAATGTTAACCGTTAACTTTTACTTTGTCAACGATAGCTTTAAAAAAACATTTCAATCACTTAAAATAAGCTTTAAACATTGATACAACAATGTTTATAGCATTTATCTACCGCTTGCACCTTTTGTGATTTTAAACACAATCTATTATTTTTAGATAATAAATGTAAGGGCTGTCATTTTTAAAACCCCGCTTTATCAAGCTGAAGTATGTGATGAATTGCACGAAGTATTTTCAATTTAGTAATATGAAACAATTCACAAACTTCTAAAAAAATTTTTTAAACTGGCACTTTTTGTCTCAAATTTCGTGTACTTTTGTTACACTTATACTTATCGGAGGGAACACAATGACAGACAAAACGAATACTGAGGAACTGACAGAAGAAGAATTTTTGGAACTTGTTTTGGAAGAACAGGAAAAGGCGCTTGCAAAAGAGCATGAAGAACGTTCAAACCCACAGCCGAAAAAAATGAAAAAGCAAAAACCATTTGTTCGAATAGTAGTGTGGCTAATGGCATTAACATTAGCTTTTAGCACGTTTGCCGTAATTTTCAATGTGTATTCCATTCCTGCCATCGAATTTTTAAAAGTATCGACACAACTATCCAATCAGGAAAATATTCAAACATATAAACAATCTGTTGTCACAATTAATACCGACTCAGGAAAAGGGACAGGATTTGCAGTATCAGAAAATGGCTACATAATAACAAATGATCATGTAATTGAGGATGCGTTGACGATTACTGTTGTTTTTCCGGATGATACGCTTTATAAAGCTGAGGTTGTGGAATCATATGAAGATTATGATTTGGCACTGTTAAAAGTGGATGCGGAAAACTTGCCGTTCCTGCCACTTGCCCGGGCGAGCGAATTCCGTAAAAATGAACCCGTCTATTTAATCGGAAATCCCCTTGCATTTAGCGGTATTGCCAACAAAGGAACGATTATCGGCTATACTACTGCCGCTGACATTCAGCCGGATATCATTATGATGGATGCACCTGTTTATCGCGGAAATAGCGGTAGCCCGGTCATTAATGAAAACGGACACGTAATCGGTGTTGTGTTTGCAACAGGAACTCGTGAAGGGCATGGGAAAGTTGGATTATTTATTCCGGTAGAAAATGTGCATGAGCTGTTCCAGACTTATTTGAATTGATCTGGGGGAGTGTAGAACTCGTGTTACGTTTTATGTGGTGAGTGCGGCGCAGTGTATATTATGACTGATATTAGAAGAGTTGCATGCTATTTTAGAACTTTCATATAGTTTATTTGAAGATCGAGCGCTCATATTAGAACAAACATACACTTTATTAGAAAACCCGCGATATATTAGAACTTCTCAAGTTTTATTAGAACAACCCGTAACTTTATTAGAAAATCCCCTGCCCCCAACTTCAACAACAAAAAACGGCTGCTCAATATTAATTATTGAGCGCCGTTTTAAAATTAGAAAATAAGGCTAATTAAGAAGTAGAATAATCCGGCCATTAATGCGGAAATTGGCAATGTGATAAACCACGTAATTACAATTTTACGAGCCATTCCCCATTTAACACCTTTCACACGTTGTGCTGCACCAACACCCATAATTGCAGAAGAAATTACATGTGTTGTCGAAACCGGTAATGCGATGACTGTTGCCCCAAAAATGATTGAAGCTGAAGTTAAGTCAGCCGCTACCCCGTTGACCGGACGGATTTTCATAATTTTACCGCCGACTGTTTTAATGATTTTATATCCGCCGACTGATGTCCCAAGACCCATCGCCAACGCACAGGCAAAACGTACCCAATCCTGTACTTCATCAGTTGATTGCCAGTTTGCTGCGATTAAAGCCATTGTAATAATACCCATCGCTTTTTGGGCATCGTTCGTACCATGTGTAAACGATTGTAATGCCGCTGTACCGATTTGCGTCAAACGGAACGCTTTCGTTGTTCCATACAATGGTGAGCGGTGGAAAATAAACTTGAATAATTTCATTACGATAAAACCTAGAGTTAAAGCTAAAATCGGCGAAATAATTAACGCCTGTAAAATTTTAAAGAAACCTTCATAGTTTAAAATATTCATACCTGCTGATGCAACTGCTGCACCAGCAATTGATCCGATTAATGTATGTGAAGAACTTGATGGAATACCGAAATACCAAGTTAATAAGTTCCATGTGATGGCAGAACATAATGCCGCTAAAATTACTACAGATCCTGTTGTATCCCCTTCAAATGCGTTTAAAGAGAACGGATCTACAATTCCAGATGCTACAGCTTTTGCTACGCCTACAAACGTCATCGCACCTACGAAGTTCATCACTGCCGCTAACAGAACAGCTACTCGAGGTTTTAATGCACGCGTCGATACAGATGTGGCGATCGCATTCGCTGTATCATGGAAACCGTTAATAAAGTCGAATGCCAGCGCAAAGATGACAACGAGTACGGTAATGATTAATAACGTATCCATAATTTACTCCTTTTTCATTATGCATTTCGCATAATAATTGATTCAATTGTATTCGCTACATTTTGGCAGTAGTCCGCAATTTCTTCTAACTGCTCATATAAATCTTTAAAGATGATTAAGCGAATTGGATCTTTCTCAGTCTGGAATAGTTCAGTAATGGATTTACGGAAAATTTCATCACACTCGCGCTCATAATCTTTGATCAGAATAGCATGTTGACGCATTCCGATTAAATCTTTTTTATTCAATAACTCCATTGCTTTTACTGCTTCATCAGATGATTTAGCAATATAATCTACAAAGTCACGCATGTACTGATTTACTTCTGTGAAAGAGTACATTTCGAAGTGGGCAATTGTATTTTCAATGCCATCCAGAATATCGTCCAGTTTAATGGCTAATGATAAGATATCTTCACGTTCAATTGGTGTCATAAACGAATCGTTTAATTTCACGATTAATTCATGGATCAGCTTGTCTCCCGCTGTTTCAAAGGACTTCATTTTAATTTGAATTTGTTTTAGTTCTGATACTGTAGTAATTGTCGATTCTTTTGCATAGTTGGCACCTTGTTGTACATTTTTTGCAATATTTAATAATCCTTCAAAAAATGGATCTGGCTTTTTAGAGTTAAACATCGAATAAAATCCTCCTAAAATGAAGTTTGTAAATTAAAACCTAGGTTATCATAACACCGATTTTTCAATATCTTCAACATTAATTTATGTTATTTACAAAAGCTTTACAATTGTGAAACATAGCTTTATGAACATATCCTGTTAATTTTAGCCGTTTTTTGATGAAATATTCTGAAATTAACAGATATTTGTTGATTTCATGCTTTTAATTAACCTTTTTGTCAGCATTTCCTACAAAAATTAACTTTTCTTCTTCCATACCCATTATTAAGTAATGTTAATTGTAAAGCTAATGTAAATTTTAAGTTTCGTAATAGTTATTTTTTCTGCTTCAATGTTAAATAAAAAAAATCTAGTAAGTTCCTACTTACTAGACGGAAATATATTATTTACTTGTTTAGGACAGAAGATACGATATGTGCCGCATCCCATTCACCTAAAGACAGTTTTGTAATCGGATACTTTTTACTGAAAAGCTGCGCTGTAATCTCATCAGTTGTCAAACCCTCTTCGTTCATCATTTCTATTTTATAACTTAGCTCTTTTAAATAATTAAGTTTTCGCATTAAAGCATCTCTACCGTTTTCTATATATCCCGCATGATTACAATATATTTCAAGAAAATCATACGTTAATACTCTCTCCAGCGATCGAATAATTTGAGGAATACTTTCTTCACGCAAGACGACTTTTGTTTTCGGTGTCACATACAGATCACCTGTAAAAAGTTGACCTGTCGATTCATTTAAATAGGCTACATGGTCTTCTGTATGTCCTGGAGTTTCAATCACTTTCCAATCAGCTGTTCTTGATGAAAAAGCATCTCCGACAGGCTTTGCAAGAAACGGCAGCCTTGCCCCCCAGAACAGTTTGCGATATAAAGGATAGCTTGCCTTTTTAGCACATTCTTCAATGTTGAGCGGGTGCATAAATATCGGCAAGTTATATGTTTTCTGCAAAAAATGCGCGCCTCCTGAGTGATCTTCATGATAATGGGTCAACATAATCTGATCAACGTCCATCTGTTCAAAAAAAGGCATAAACTGCTTAAGAAGTGAGGCAGAACCTGTATCAATTAGTATACCGTCCACTTCAAAGCAATGAACATTTAAATAAACGGCTTGAAATTGAACAGACCCATTAATCATTTTTACTCCGTTCTTTTCACTCAGCTCAGTTTTTTTCTTAAATAACATATTTCTCACTCCTTTGACCGTTATTTTTCTACAATACCACTTTATCATAAATATTGGAAATTGGACCCATTCTTTCGTACAACAAAAAGCCGCTATGTAAAATTAATTTACATAACGGCCTATTCAGCAGTTCCAATCTATTTTTCGACAGAGTGATGATTTACCCAATCACTGTAGCCGGCCATATAGATTTTTATATTTTGATAGCCTGCTTCCTTTAATACTGTATATACCGGTGTAGCAGTTACTCCTGATCCGCAATAGACAACTACTTCCTCATCTTTTGGAACTTGCTCGAGAAGAGAAGACGTAATAACCAGTTCTGAGCCATTACGCAACTTTTCCCAATCATAGTTTTTAGCTGTCGGTATATGTCCTGCCACTTTATCAAACGGCTCTGTTTCACCACGGTAACGTTCCGGTGCGCGGGCATCAATTATTGTCGCTTTTCGCTTACCTTCAATAATATGCATAATATCCTGACGTTTTATTAAAATATCATCATTCCACTGTAAATCAAGCTTGCTTTCCTTAAATACAGGTACTTCTGTCGTTATAGGGAAACCAGCTTCCTTAAGTGCCTCAAAACCGCCATTTACAACATAGGCATGCTTGAAGCCTGCATAATGCAAAATCCACCATGCACGAGTTGCGAAAGCAGCAGCACCTTGATCATAAATATAGATGGCATCATTGTAATTTAAACCATGCTTTTCAAACAAAGCCTGAAGCTGCTTCTTTTCCGGAAGCGGATGTCTGCCCTCTTCTTTTGTTAAATCCGACAGATCGGTATTTAAATCCCAGTATACCGCCCCTTCAATGTGGCCCTCTTCATACATCTTTCTGCCTGACTCTAAATTGTTCATATCAAATCTTGTATCGATCAAACGACCAGTTCTTTCCATTCGATTTGCGGTCACAAAAATATTCGTCATTAAAAAGATCCTCCTTACGCTTGTAGTTGCGCGTAAATATCTTTCCAAACAGCTAAGCGACTTTCTTCTTGAAGTAATAAACGTTCTGTTTCAATCTGCTCGACTGCCTGTTCAAGCATATACTGGCGCAATCCTTCTGCTTCAATGGCGATATAGCTACCCGCCCACTCCATAATTTTGGCTTTTTCCGCATCCAGATAGTTTTGTGCATTTGGTTTTGTTAATTGCTCCAATGCATCACGCAATTGCTCTTTTTCATTCTTTTCAAAGAATGCCTTCACATTTTTAAAGTGGGATTTTACCCCTTCATACGGTGCCGAATCTGTAAATGGACCTGTAAAATCTAAAATCTCCGGCTCTTTTGATTCATAGCTTAAAAATGCAAAGCTTGGGTTCAGTTCTTTTAATTCACGTGACTCATCTTTAAACAGTTCCTTCATTTTCTTCTCTACAAATTGTGCTAAACGGAAATTCGTTACACGCAATTCCTGAGCGAAGTCAAAGCTTAACGCCTGCAATACTTCTTTTAATGCTGTTTGCAATGCTTGCTGTGCAGGCATTTGCGCGAATGTGGACGGATTATAGCTTTCACGGTAGAAGTCCGGATAGCGGTAATACACACGTTGCAGTACATAGTATAACAGTTCATCCAGTTCTTGCTTTGTTTCACTTTCAAGCATGGCTGTCTGAGTTGACTGGAACTTGGAGCGCACTAGCTTTTCCAAATGAGCCAATTCTTCAAGACGCTCATCTTTACGTTTCAGGTTTTCTTCAGTTTGTGTAATTAAATCATTCAGACGTGCTTCTGTTTTATCCACTTCTTCTTGCAGTGCCTGTACCGCAATTCCCATCAGTTCATCATTCAGGAAGTGATGGAACGCATCTTCAAATGGTGCCATACCTGACTGATGTTCAAGCTGATCCTGCTTTTCTTTTAAGGCCAGTAAACTCGATACTCCGTACAGTCTTGGGAAACGGATACCGAAGCGTTGTAGCTCTGAACGAACATAGCCTTTTACTTCTTCCTCTTCTTCCATTGTAGAAGCCAAGTCAATCGCATTTACGATAAAGAACATTTTATCCAGTTCAAACGCATCTTTTACACGTCCTAGCTGGATTAAGAACTCACGGTCCGCTTTTGCAAATGCATGGTTGAAGTACGTAATGAAAAGAATGGCATCGGCATTTCGAATATAATCGAACGCTACACCCGTATGACGTGCGTTGATCGAATCGGCACCCGGAGTATCTACTAATGTTACACCCATACGCGTTAGTGGTGAATCAAAATAGAAATCGATATTGTCCACGAAACAAGAACGGTTTTCCTGTGCTACGTATTTTTCAAAATCATGGCGGTTAACACGTAATGTCGTTCCCAATTTTGTGATGAATGTTTCATAACCTTCCGAATACGCACGGATAAATGATTTATGAACATTGAGGCGCTCATCTGTTAATGGAACAGCCAGCCCTTCCTCAGCACGATCATACGCTTCTTTTAGTGATGATACTTGAAGGCCAATCGCTGCATACGAACCTTGAATATCTTCAAGTAGCTGCGCTTCATTTTTCAGGTGAACATCGGCTGTTTCATGCGGATGTTCCGGTGAGACAGGACGGATTTTATTGATCGCTGCTGTCGTAGGGTTTGGTGATACCGGTAATACGCGCTCACCCATCAATGCATTTGAAAAACTTGATTTACCCGCACTGAATGCACCGAATAAGGCAATCGTAAAGTCGCGTTTTTGCAGACGTTCCACTTTTTTCGTCAAGAAGCTGGACACTTCTTTGAAGCCTTGAACATCTTTAATAATATGCGCCGTCTTCAATGCTTTTTCAGTTACTTTATCAACATTCAAACCTGAACTCACTTTTTCCTGCGTTTGTTCAGCAGCAATTTCTGTTTCTTGATCCTTTAACTGCAGCATCGATTCATCAAATGGACGAATATCTTTCAATGCCTGCTCATGTTCACGCTTCCAGTTTTCCAAATAAATTTTGGATTCCGCGCGAATTTCATTGGAAACTTGTTTCATTAATGTGTTGCTGAAAGCTTGGAATTTCTCGATTTGCAGTAAATGCTGAAGCGCATGCACTTTTTCGGACATTGCATTAATTTTAAGCTTAACAGGTGCTGCCGCTTCACGCGCAACCTGTTCCAATGTATCTTTTTGCTCTAGCTTCCATGCATCCGTTGTTTGTATAAAGTAACGTTTTGTCGCATCTGAAACACGATTCGCAAAGTTTAATACCGCATCTCCCGTTATTACCGCGCTTTTTTGCACTTGATCTTCAATAATCGAGAACGGGAAATTAAATTCCTTCTTGTCAATGGTTGCGGCACGTTCATCATTCAATGCACCGACATCTTTTAACGCTTGCTTCATCAATGCTTTTATATGACCGGTAATTTGCGATTGGACAACATGGTTAAAGCTTGCATATGCTTCTTCCTGACGTCGCGTTTTCTCTTCTGCTGTTTTCTTTTTCGCAGTAAACAGTCCGCCAACTTTAAAGTCCTCTTGCTGACTTTCTAAATAGGCACGTAGTTTATCACGAACATCCGCCGGCATAATCGCAGCATTTGCAAGCAAGTCTTTACGTTTTTCATCGAACTGCTTATCAAACACATCAAACGAGAATAGTTCTGTTTGACGCGTCAGTTTTTCATATTGCTCTAATATATCATCACGGTGCTGCCAGTCATCTTCAGAAACGAGTTCAGCGTACGTATTGAAGCGATCTTGCTTCTCTTCTTCTAAATATGCTTCATGCTCATGCTGAAGCTTCGTCAATGTATTTTCTGCAGTTGAAATCAATTGTTCTTGCCAGTCGTTCATCGAATCCATAACGATTTTTTTCACTTGTTCAAAATCGTTGTCCGGAAGCTCTTTTTCACGCAATGATGTGAAGAAAATATTTTTTGGATAAACACCCCATGCCGCAAATGAGTTATGAACTGATTGCTTAAACTCTTCAAATGACAGTTCTGCTTCACGGTGCTTGTCAATTTGATTGACGATCAAATACACATTCGGATTGTATTTCATTAATTGCTTTGTAAATTGGAAGTTCAACTCTGACTGAACATGGTTGTAGTCCATTGTGTAAAACACCATATCGGCAATATGCAACGCAGATTCGGTACTCATCGCATGCGCATCGTCCGTTGAGTCAACACCCGGTGTATCCATCACCGTTACCCCTTCAGGTAAGCTTGATGTACTATGTCCGATTTCAATTTGTGATACCAATTCACCGTTTTTGCTCAATTCTTTTACTTGTTTAATATCATAGCCAGCTTCAAATTTTACCGGCTTTTCGTTGTTCAAATATAGAATTGCAAAATCTTCATCCGATTTATGCACCTTAACAATGTTCGCACTTGTCGGGATTGGGCTTGTCGCTAAAATGTTTTCCCCCGACAGTGCATTGATCATACTTGATTTACCTGCAGAAAAGTGACCGGCAAAACCGATAACAAATTCCTTTTGTATAAGCTTGCGTGCAAATAAATGAAGCTTTTCAATTCGCTCTGTATCTTCATTTTCTTTATAAATTATGTATTGTAATGCCGATTGCTGTAACAATCCCTGAATTTTCTCGTCAAACATCTTCATATTACTACCCCTTTATATCAATTTATATCTTTTCGCCTTAAATTCGCCATATTTCTATAGTACCATGACCAGTCAAGAAAATCGGCTAGTATTTTATTAAAATTATTGTTTTCCGCATTTTCCCATAAAAGATTCACTTTTATCTTATGAAATTGCTATTTCGGAATAACCAGGTTATTATGCGCATTTAATAGCATTTTCATGATTGTAGTATAAAGATTTATAAAATTTGATCGTTATTCAACATAATATCAGTATAATGAGAAAATAAAAAGATTGGAGCAGCAAATGGACGTTTTATTTAATAGATTGAATAGAAAAAACATGAAATATACAGAGATCTACATTGGGGTATATTATGAAAATGACCTTCGTACAACATTGTCTTTATTTGAATAAATAAGTGAAGCAATATTTTTTTTGCTTCACCTATAAATATAAATTCATAAAAAAGAAAACTATGCTCCCCTTTTCTCAATTATCTATCAAACTTTCTCGAATAAAACTCGTCAAAGGAATAATTTTAGTAGAATTTCTTAAGTGGCTCATATAAATATCAACTGGATAAATAGTCCCGATCGGACCTATATCCACAACCCTTAATAAATCCGCTTCAACTTCCTCTGCAATCAAAATTTCAGGCAATAGCCCAATACCTAAACCTTCCTTAATCAATTTTATAGCAAAAATAACATCCTTTATTTTGTTGAATTTCTTAATATCGTACTCATTATTTAACCATTCAATTACCGGGGTATGTTCATTTAAATAACCTATATAAAACGGATGCTCATTAAAAAGCGCTTTAAGCTGTAAATCCAACTGCTTTTCCACAAGCTGTAATTTAGAAGAATACACCAGTTTTAACGGAGAACGGTCAATACGCTCCGAATGAAATTCTTTAGAAATGAATTTGTGTAAACCTAATGCTACATCTATTCGCTGCTCTTTTATTGCGCTCTCCAACTGCATCTGATCTTCCAGTACAATTTCTAAATTGTAGTGTTGATGTATTTCAATAAAATCATGTATTCGCTCTAATAGATTGGTATAAAGCAAAGCAGGTGAAACTGAAATTATTAATGGAACAGCCGGATGTAGTGATTCCAGGTGAATTTCTTTTGTACTCGCTTCTATTTGAGCCACAAGTTTTTTGGCCATTGGATAGTATTTTTCGCCAATTGCAGATACCATAACCTTTGTATGCTCACGGTGAAACAATTGAACCAATAAATGTTCCTCCAATAGCTTCATATGTACAGTGATACTGGGCTGGGAAATATACAGTTTTTCTGCAGCTGCTCGAAAGCTCCCTTCTTCAACAACCGCAATAAATGATTTCAGCCATTTTATATCCATAGTGACCATCCTCTTATTAGTATTATTAATCAAACACATTAAAATTTATTAATTCAGTTAATTATAAGTCTATTATACACTGTAAGCACGATACGAAATGAGGTGTTTTAAATGGAAAAACTAGTCACCGCTTTCAGACGTTTCGCCAGCGATGAAGCAAAAAACAATAGCCCGCTTTATGAATATTGGTGTGAAAGGATCATGACAAATGAGCAACTCTTAAATCTCATTATGCATATTCCAGAGACACAGCCAAAGCCTAATTTATTTTTTGGGTCTGTGCAGTATTTATCGGCCCAAAAGGAAAACCAATTAAAACGAATATTTGAAAATCCTAATGAAGTAAATCTGGAAGAAAGCTTTCAATTACTTATCGGTTTCTGTACACAACATTCGGATGAACTGTTGCAGTTGTTTCAGACAAAATCTGTTCAAACAAATGAAGTCCAACGTGCCAGCTATCTTTACCCGATTTTCTCGGAAATTGCCGAAGAAGCGAAACTACCATTATCATTATTGGAAATCGGAACAAGTGCAGGACTTTTACTTAATTTAGATGGGTATCGATATGAAATCGAACAAGAACCGCCGATTTCATTTGGCAATGAAAATAGCCCTCTAACTCTTATTGCAAAAAACTACGGCACTCCCATAACTTCTGTGAAAAGCTTGAACATTTTACACCGCATTGGAATTGATTTAAATATTATCGATTTACAGGATTCGGATGAATTTTTGTGGCTGAAAAGTCTAATTTGGCCTGAACAAATTATTCGGAAAGAAAATTTAGAGAAAGCAAGGGCGATTCACCCGCAATATTCAAAGTTTTTACTGACAGGAGATTTCAGAAAACTTCTTCCTCCTCTATTTGATACTCATGAACTTAATTGTAGTCAGATTATTATTTTCCACACACATGTCGCAAATCAGTTTTCCGTTACATTAAAATCAGAATTATTGTCACTGCTCCAGCAACTAAGCCATATTCAAAGCATTTATCATGTCTACAACAATATGGAGGATAAGGATTTACATGTGGATTTCATTAATGCTGGTATAACTAAAAATGTCAAAATACTAGAAAATATTGATGGACATGGGAAGTTTTTTAGATGGAACTAACTTCTCAAATAGTAATAATTACGATTTATGTTGACAAGCAAGGCTCAACTATATAATATTATAAATCGTAACAGTTACTATTTAGGAGGTAAGATATGAAAAGGAAATTAAATTGGTTAAGTATGTTAGCATTTAGCTTTATTCTCGTTGGTTGTACTGAAAATGCTAAAGAAGAGGTCCATGCAACTGCGGATGATGTGACAGAAGAAAAGGCTCATGAGCATGATCATCAACATGAACTTAATGAGGAACAGGAAAAAGTTTATAACGGTTATTTTGAAGACGAAGAAATACAGGATCGACCATTAAGCGATTGGAGCGGCGACTGGCAATCGGTCTACCCTCATTTGCAAGATGGCACATTGGATGAAGTATTTGAACATAAGGCTTCCCATGATGACAGCCAAACATTTGAGGACTTTAAAACTTATTATGAAACTGGCTATAAGACAACTACGGACCGTATTGTCATTGAAGATCGTTTTATTACATTTTATGATCATGGTCACGCCCATAAAGGAGAATACGCATATGATGGCTATGAAATCTTAACTTATGAAAAAGGAAATCGTGGGGTCCGGTTTATTTTCAAACATGTTGGCGAAGAAACAGGCGTCCCGGCTTATGTTCAGTTTAGCGACCATATTATTGCACCTCAAAAATCAGGGCATTACCACATCTATTGGGGGGATGATCGTGAAGCTTTATTAAAAGAAATAACGAATTGGCCAACCTACTACCCATCACATATGGATGGCCATGAGATTGCACATGAGATGATAGCACATTAAAAAGTTTCACAAAAACAACCATTTGCTCATTGAGGAAATGGTTGTTCTTCAAAACTTCAATTTATTTTTCTAAATAAAGATGAATAGTGCCATCTAGCTCTAATACACTTTCCGGCTCCGGTAACTGCGCTTTTACTGTCTCACCTTCCCCGTGTACTTTAATTTGATAAGGATATTCTAACTCCATAATTTCATTAACAGATACACCTACTAAATCAGGTACGCGCTCCGTTATTTTGTCACCCCATCGATATTGCTTTTCTAATTGGCCTTCACGATCTTTTTCTATCCCCAAAATAGGTGCAATATCTTCAATAATCTGTCCAACAATCGGTGCTACGATTGTACTGCCGAATACCAATTCCCCTTTTGGACTGTCAACAGCTACATATACGACAACTTCAGGATCATTTGCCGGTGCAAAACCTATAAATGATACAATATAGTCCCCATCTTTATAGCGTCCGTTTTCTACTTTTTGAGCAGTACCCGTTTTCCCACCAATGCGAAGTCCATCCCGATAAGCAGCCCGCCCTGACCCATTTGCTACAACAGATTCCAGCGCGTCTCTTACTATCTTAGAAGTTTCCTCACTAACCACATTGCGTTTTAAGATCGGCTTATTTTCTATAACCACTTCTCCACTTTCCGGGTTGTATACTTTTGAAACAACATAGGGCGTAAAGAGTTTACCACCATTTACAGCTGCAGAAACTGCTTGAACTTGTTGAATAGGCGTCACAGATATACCTTGCCCAAAAGAAGTGGTGGCATGTTCGACCGGTCCAAATGCCTCTTCGGAAAATAAAATACCTGACGCTTCTCCGGCAATATTAGAACCAGTTGTTTGACCGAACCCAAAGTTTTTAATGTACTTCATTAATTTGTCAGCACCTACTCGCTGCCCTAATTCGATAAACCCTGGGTTACAGGAATTTTCCACTACTTGTAAAAACGTTTCCTCTCCATGACCATCACGTTTCCAACAACGAAGTCTTACACCTTCCACCATTGTATAACCTTTATCAAAAAAAGTATCTTTTTCTAAATCCACTACATTTTCTTCAACGGCAGCACTCAGTGTAATAATCTTAAAGGTTGATCCCGGCTCATATGTCATCCATACAGGCAAGTTCCGGTTATAAATAGATGATTCTACTTCTTCAAACTTTGAAGGATCATATGTAGGATATGAAGAAAGAGCTAAAATCTCGCCTGTTTTAGGATTCATCGCAATGGCCAATGCTTGTTCAGCATTATATTTTGTCATAGCTTGAGACAGTTCTCGTTCAATAACTTTTTGAACTTCCACATCAATCGTTAAGCCTACCGTTGCTCCTTGCTTCCCTTCCCGCCATTCATCATTCACATGAGGTAATGCCTTCCCTTTTGCATCAGTAAACAACTTGATTGCTGCATCTTTTGAAGTCAAAAGTTTATCATATTGATATTCAATTCCTGCAAGACCCTGCGAATCATATCCCGTAAATCCGATTAGTCGTGATAACAAATTCCCGTACGGATAACTCCTGTCATAGTCTACACCACTATACAGTCCGTCAATTTTCAATTCTTGAATTTTAACGGCTTGTTCGTATGAAATATTTTTCGCTTCCGGTGCAAGTTTGACTAGATAACTTTTTGAATTCATTTTTTCGTATAACTTATTTGCATCCAAATTAAGCACCTCCGCAATCTGGTTTGCAGCTTCTTCAATATTATCATTCTGTGTAGGCATGAAATAAAGCGTTGGCGCTAATTCATTCGTAACAATAAGTTTACCGTTTCGATCCGATATTTCTCCGCGCTCTGAAGTAAACGGAATTTCCCGATCCCAATTCGTTTTTGCAAGTTCCGTTAGTTTATCATGCTGAATAATTTGCACATAAAACAGCCTTATAAAGACAATAACTCCGAAAAGAATAAAGGCAGAAAAAATTAACCTTAATCTTTTTTTGGAAATAGTTGAAATCCACTTCAAAAAATTCACCTCCATATTCACGTTATGAATAAAAGGGAATTTCTATTCAAGCAGCTGCAAGTCGAAAAGGGAAATTAACCCCCCTTTCTATTTATATGGTTCTACCTTACAATAGATATTAATTATATAAACAGTACATATAATAGTTTATAACTATAAAAGTGAGGCGTTTTCTATGGAATTACGACAGTTAGAATACTTTTTAATGTTATGTGAGGAGATGCAATTTACTCGAGCGGCGGAACGGCTTAATATTGCACAGCCAACTTTAAGCCAGCAAATAAAAGTGCTCGAAAATGAAGTGAATACCCCTTTGTTTAACCGGATCGGCAAGAAAATCACCCTTACAGAAGCTGGTCAGATCCTTTATCGCCAAGCACAAACGATATTTCAAACATTGCATACTACTAAAATGCAAATGCAACAATTGGCTTCACTTGAAAAAGGGGTTCTTCGTGTAGGTGCGTTGCCTGGAGAACTGACTAATATTGTGTCAGATTTAGTATTAAAGTTCATGCACAAATATCCTCATATACAAGTAACGGTTACTTCCGGTGAAGATATTCATTCGTTATTAAAGAATAATACTATCGATTTCGGTTTTTCGTTTTCACCACTGATCGAAAACTACGATGAACAGTTTGTTGAGATTCCTTTATATACTGAAAAGTTCTGTTATGTAGAAAGCAAAGACACTGCTACTCATCTTGAGGAGCCCGTGAAATTGCGCCATATTTTAAATGAACCACTAGTTTTGTTTCCAAATGCGCATCTTTGCCGGCGGATATTAAATGCAGCAGCAAAATCGGACAAGATAACGGTTGAGCCGAAGTTTGAGACTTCAAGCATTCCCGCTATTTTTCAGTTTGTAGAGCAAGGTCTTGGCGGAACGATAGTAGCAAAAACATTGTTTGACTTACATGCGTCCGACAAATTGCAGGCTCATATAATTCAGCACCCTATTCTGGAAAGAGAAACGTTGCTGATCTATCAGAAGGAACGTCAGCAATCACCTGCTTTTAAAGCGTTTCTTGATTTATTGAAACCAGCGCTGACAAATTATCAGTTGTCATTGTCTGCTAATTCATTGTAAGGGGCTATACATTAGTCCCTTCTGTCTTTTATTAAGAGATGAAGGGCTGTGTCGTTGGGAAATTTTCTAATATAATCGGAAATCTTCTATTATAATTTTAATTGTTCTAAAAAGCCAATTTTCTAATAAATTTTTTCCTGTTCTTCTAAAAAAGCCCTGTCATAGCTTAAATTTGCTTTGAATCTTAATTTGCCTTAATTGCTTCATAATAAATGGAGTTTCACAATATACAGTGTCGGGTAATATGCACACCTTACTTAGCCTATCACCCAAATAAAAAACAGCACCTCATAAATCGAGATGCTGCCTGTAACTCAGAAATTATTTTTTCTTGATTGTAATTGTCCAAGAAGCTTCGCCTAATTGCTCGTAGTTCGTTACTTCATGGCCATCTTCTGCTGCCCAGCGTGGAATTGATTCTGTACCTTGAGTACAATCGAATTGTACTTCCAGCTCATCGCCTGTGTTTAACTCTTTAATTGCTTCTTTTGCTTCGATTAACGGAAACGGACAAACCATACCTAATACTTCCAATGTTTTTTTCATGTAAATTCTCTCCTTAAGCACGCGCTGCTGCACGTTTTTTTGATGGACGCACAAATACGAAGTACGATGCTGTCCAAGTACCCAAAATCATGAATAGTAAAGCAACCCAGCCTGACCAAGTCATCATTGATGTCATTACAAGACCGTTCCCGATTGAACAGCCGCCTGCAAGACTTGCGCCGAACCCCATTAAAACACCGCCGGCAGAGCTTCGTACAACTGTTTTTGTATCTGGTGTACGTAATCGGAATTCACCGCTCATTTTAGCAGCGAAGTAAGAACCGAATAAAATACCCATTACAAGGAATACACCCCAGTTAATGATGTCTAAGTCCCCAGTTACTAAAAACTGCAGAATGTTTGCTGAAGGTGTTGTAATCCCTAAACCGAAAATACGTCCTGATGCAGCACTTAACGGCCAAGCCAATGTTGCAATCAAACCAATTAAAATTGCTGTCACATATGGATTCCAGCGTTTTTCGAATAAAATATGTGCCAAGCCTGTTTTCTTAGGTTTCAAGCCTGGAATTTTCACACGTGGTTTGCGTAATTCACGGTAAACAATGAACGCCACCAATGCGACAAACGGAATGACTAAAAACCAGACATTAATGCCAAATGTATCGGCAATTGAATCCGTACCTACTACTGGTGTACGTGCATCAACTGTAAATTGTGCTAATGGACCTGATTTCATAACAGCTGCCATTAACATGTAAAATGCCAATGCGATCCAGCTTCCGATTAAGCCTTCACCCGCACGATACCAAGTACCTGTAGCACAGCCACCTGCAAAAATAATCCCAATACCAAAAATAAATGCGCCTGCAATCGTTGCCCATAATGGGAACTGACCTGCTGTATATTCAAACGCCCCTGCCTCAATTAGTAGGAATACACCTACCGCTTGAACTGCAATGGCTACTAGTAAAGCATAAAACATACGATTATCTTTTGCGATGTACATATCTCGGAAACCTCCTGTTAAACAGAAACGTCCGCGTTGCATCACAAAACCTAAAAGAGCACCACAAAGGATACCCGTAATTGCCATTTGCAACAAAATAATTCCTCCTATTATTAAAACCAAGTTTATCAATAGGGATATAATATAATATAATACTACTATAATACAAGTATTTTGATTGAAATTAAGATAATCGTAAAATTTTTGTTGGTTTTCTCGTTTAAAGGACGAAAATGAATGCATTTTATTAAAAATCCATAAAATAAAATTCCATTTTAAGAAAATTCATTTTCCTGATATTACGGAACATCGCTTCAATAGCAATTCATACTAGCTCGAACTTTTTCAGGAATCATTACGACTTCTGTTTTCAAATCAATAGAATCAAAACTTTCATCGATGCATTCATCCCAGTATTCCAGATGCTTTTTATCAATCCAATGGGTGGAATCATCTACATCCACCCCACCATCTCCTTGCACCGAATACCAGTATAAATATTCTTCACCATTGAAATGTTCGTGAAAAATCGTTTCCACATACATTTTTTCTCCCTCAAGTGTTACGAGTACATCTTCCATATGATTATTTAAAAAATCCATCCATTCTTTTACTACAGAAGTTTTCCCCGCTTTTACACGATATCGTGTCAGCTCTACCTTCATAGAAAGCCCCCCTATTTTTTCACCCAGTACTCCGAACCATCGTCACTCCGCTCCATAAAGCCATACTCAATCAGATGACGGCGCAGTGATACAAAATCATCATGAACATTCTTTAAAATTTCATTTACATCTTTTTCATGGTAGTGCTTACCTTCTTCAAAACGCTTTAAAATATGCTGAAGGATAATGAGTTTTTTCTTTTCCTTACTTGGAATGGTTTCGATCCCCGCGTCCAACCCGTTTTTAAAATAGGTAGTCAGTACTTTTTCCCGTTCGTTCTGTTCGATACTATAACGTTCGTCCACTTGTCTCGCCCCTTTATGGATTTGATAATGTTCAGGGTTTTTCATTAGCTGCATGAGGGCAACAAAAATTTTCGCCTGTTTTTCCTTTTCACGAAGTTTAAAGCGATGCTGACGAACTGTTGATACACTCGAAACATTGCTATCACTTACAATTTCCTGGTCGGTTTTGCCTTCGAAAAAATGCTGCATCATTTCAATTTGAACATCTGACAACCCGCTCACTTTTTTATCTAAAGCAAGCAATGCGTGAAATGGTGAAGTATGTGCCAGCTCAATATGTTTTTTAATCATGCCTTCCGCTGTCAGAAAACGATTGTCATACGGAAAGACTTCATCTAAATGATAGGACTGTTTACAAAACAAACATTGATAACATTCCTGTTTCATTTCAAAACCTTTTATAAGTGCTTCCGTTGAAATATTTTGAATTTCCAAAAATATCACCTCTATAACATTTATAATATACGTTATCATATTTGTAAACTTTTTTATTTTTCGTTTACTAATACGAGTTATTCCCACTTTATAATTTTCTGCAAAGTAAAAATGGATTCTCTTTTGGATTTGATTGCCCCATGAATAAGAGGGTTGAATTCCCAAACGATCTATGGCATACTACTAGTAATTTACTGGAAAGGAAGATGAATGGCTGATGGATAAATAATTCTATTTTACACGTAAAAATGTATACGCATTTTCACATAAAATAGGATTAGTCTGCCCATTTATACTCCTTTAGCGAAAACTTAAAGGCTTATTTACGTATGATTACTAATCCTTCTGACTTTTTCAGAAGGATTTTTTATATATAAATATTCTTTGTGAATGCGTATACTTTCAAATCAAAATTTGGAGGTATGCATATATGCCAATAGAAATGAAAAACGTATCATTTAGCTATGATTTACTCGAAGAACCATTATTTAAAAACATTAATATAACGATCGATAATACTTGGAAGCTTGGTCTGATAGGTCGTAATGGTCGTGGAAAAACAACTTTGCTTCATTTACTACAAAACAAATTACCATACAGCGGAACAGTAACAAGTGATGAAGAATTCCATTATTTCCCCCTTGCTATTCGCGATTCAAAAGTTAGTACGTATTATGCGATTGATGAAGTAATGCCAGTTGAGTTATGGAAGCTCGAACGGGAATGCCAGCTTTTGTCGCTTGATCAATCGTTGCTATGGATGCCCTTTGAACAATTGTCAGGCGGCGAACAAACAAAAGTCATGCTTGCTGCCGTCTTCTGTGAGGAAAACCGTTTTCTGCTGCTCGACGAACCGACGAATCATCTCGATATGAATGGCCGGTCCATTGTTGCAAACTATTTGAAAAAGAAAAAAGGCTTTATCGTCGTCAGTCATGACCGACAATTTATCGATGAAGTGGTTACGCATATATTGGCGATTGAAAAAAGCCAGCTTAGCCTATACAAAGGGAACTTTTCAATCTATGAACAGCAGAAGAAGCTACAAGACGAGTTTGAACTCGAGCAAAATCGCTCATTAAACGCTGAAATCAACCGCCTGCAAAAAACGACTCGTGAAAAGTCTGACTGGGCTGCTCAACGTGAAAAGCCTTCAGGTAATGATCCGTTCGGGAATGCCATTGCTAAGCGTATGAATAAACGAGCAAAAGCAATTGAAAAACGCACACAGGAAAAAATCGAGGATAAAACGAAGCTGCTGAAAAATATTGAAACAATAAGCGATTTGAAGATTAACTGTCAATTTAAGCATCGGAATCCTGTGCTTCGGGTGAAAAACCTTACATTGAGCTACAGTGATCAACCTCTGTTCCAACCCATTTCATTTGAAATTTTCCAAGGAGAGCAAGTTGCCATTGTCGGACCGAACGGCAGTGGTAAAACATCCCTTGTTCAATATTTACAAGGTACATTTCCTGGTTCTGTAGACGGTGAAATGATTATGCCACAAGGGTTGAGTACAAGTGTTATCCGCCAAAATTATGAGGAAAATCGGGGGATGGTAAAAGACTTTGCCTTTGAGCAGCAAATCGACTACACATTATTTTTGAACAATTTACGTATTTTCGGATTTAACCGTGATGTTTTTCAGGTACCAATCGAAAAGATGAGCATGGGTCAGCAAAAGAAAGTCGAATTTTCAAAGTCGCTCGGGCTCGAAGCAGAATTTTATATTTGGGATGAACCGCTGAATTATTTGGATGTTTTTAACCAACAACAGATTGAAAAAATGATCACTCAATTTAAACCGACTTTGTTATTTGTAGAGCATGACGCTACATTCGTAAAAAACACGGCAACGAAAGTTATTGAGCTTCTCCCTTATCGTTAAACTAAAAAAGGATCATTCCTTCATTTTTTTGAGGGAATGATCCTTTTCCTATTATAAACAAAACAAATCATATTCCTTTGACAGGTGCATCAAAAAATCGATACCCGCTACACTATTGCCGACTTGATCAATTGCTGGTCCATAAATACCGATTCCAATCGGACCTTGCAGTTGTTCTATTTCACCATTACGTACAACGGCAATGATAGCACCGGATACACCGCTCTTTGCCGGCAACCCTACAAACGCTGCAAATTTTCCGGATGCATTGTACATTCCGCATGTGAGCATTAAAGCTTTTGCAATATTAATTACCTCTTTATTGCAGCAAGCTTCACTTTCTTTTCCATTAGTCGCAAAATAAAATGCCATTTTCGCTAAATCCGACACATCTACTGAAATCGAGCAGAGCTGTAAATAGACTTGAAGAGCTTCCTCAACATCGGATTTCAGGAAACCATTCGCCTGTAATATATAGGCGATTGCCCGGTTATAATCAGCTGACTGGTATTCCGAAAAATAGATTTCATTATTAATATGCACTTTCTTTCCAATCATCTGTTCTAAATAAGTCGTTACAGATTTTACTTTTTCGAACATTGTCTCACCCGGAAGTAACGAAGCAATCGTTATCGCTCCCGCATTGATCATCGGATTAAATGGCTTATTATTATGGCTTTCCAATCGAACAATAGAGTTAAATGAGTCTCCTGTCGGCTCCATATCAACATAATGCATAATCTCCTCAATACCGTGATGATTTGCAGCAACTATAAAACTGATTACTTTCACGACACTTTGAAGCGTAAAAGTTTCTGTACAATCACCTAATTCGATTTCCTGTTCTGCGCTTAGTAAACTTACCGCAAACAAATCACTATTTGCGGCAGCAAGCGCTGGTATATACGAGGCGACCTGACCACTTGGTGTCATTTGCTTTGCCTGTTCATAAATTTTTTGTAATTTGTTCATTGGACACTAGTTGACTTAACTAGCTGCTCACCTCCTCATTTTCTATCATATACTCTACATTTATTATTTCCTTTTTTCTGCTCGAATATATTGTATAATTTTAACATATATCCAAAACTATAAATTAGCAAAGATAGGTGATTATATGTTTCATCCATTGCAACGAGGAGATAAGATCGGCATTTTCTCACCTTCTGTACCGGCAACTGCTACCGCAAAATTGCGGTACATTCGCGGTAAAGAATTTTTGGAGAAAAAAGGGTTTCACATTATCGAGGGAACTCTTACAGGTAAACAAGATGGCTATCGGTCAGGGACGCCAAAGGAACGTGCTGAAGAATTTAATCAGCTACTGAGAGATCCATCAATTAAAATGATCATGTCCTCAATCGGAGGTACGAATTCTAATAGCTTGCTCCCCTATATAGATTACGATGCGTTTAAAAATGATCCGAAAATTGTGATTGGCTACTCTGATACTACTGCAATTTTATTGGCTCTTTTTGCCAAAACGAATATTCCTACATTTTACGGGCCGGCACTCATCCCTTCGTTCGGAGAATTTGAGCCGCTTGTACATGAAACATACAATTATTTTGACCGCTATTTTTGTCAACCAAGCGTTCCGTACTCGATTCCAATGCCACATGTTTGGTCAGATGAAATGATTAACTGGCTAAATTATGAAAAGCCAAAAACACTCTATTCAAATAAATGGATCGGTATTCATGAAGGTGTAGTTGAGGGGCGTTTAATTGGCGGCAATAATAATACAATGTATGGCTTCATAGGAACACCATATTTTCCTGTTATTAATACGTATGATATTTTACTGATTGAGGATTCATTAAAGGGTGCGGCAACTGCGGAAAAGAATTTTGCGATGTTGAAACTGCATGGGATTTTCGACAAAGTTGGCGGTATTATCCTAGGAAAACATGAGCTCTTTGATGATGAAGGGACAGGCAAGCAGCCGCTTGATCTGTTATTGGAACAGCTGGATGGAAAAAACATTCCTATTCTTGCCGATGTCGACTGTGCCCATACTCACCCGATGTTCCCTATGGCGATCGGCAAAAAAATCCGTCTGGACACGATCAACCAAACGATTACTTGTATTGAACATTGGCTTTAGCTATTAAGAAAATGTAATTGTACGAAAACTTCATCGACATTTAAAAGGCTAATGAAGTAATTAATTAGCCTTTTATTATATGTATTTGTTATTCTAACACTCAAAAAAGAAAGCTACATCCTTTTCATTGCTTCATACTGTGTTGCCTGGTTTCGTCCATTTCGCTTTGATTCATAGAGTGCATCATCTGCATGTTCAAAAACAGAGCTCTCAGTATCACCCTTTTTAAATGTTGTACAGCCGATACTTACCGTTAACCGGCCAACTGATGGCCATATTGTTTTCTCAAACTGTTTAATCAACTGTTGGGCAATTTCAAACGCTTTCTCTTCATCTGTTTGGCCTAACAGTAAAATAAATTCTTCTCCCCCACATCGTGCGGGAATGTCCTGGTCACGAGCAGCTGTTTTCAATAAAACTCCTAATTGTGCTAAAACCAAATCTCCTATTGCATGACCATATTGATCATTCACCTGTTTGAAATGGTCAATATCCATTACGAGCAAAGAAAATGGAATTCCATGTTTATCAAACTGCTCGATATGGATTAGAAGCTTTTGCTGGAAAAAACGGCGATTGCCAATTCCGGTTAAGTTGTCTGTTATGGAAATATACTGTAGTTCTTCGTTCATCTGAATTAATTGCTGCTGTTTCTCTTCAATTTTTTTATTAATACGCTGCAAATGCTCATGGGCGATTGTTTTTTCGTTATATGCTTCTTCCAATAATAGTTTCGCTTGTCGAACTTCACGCTCATATTCAATTCGCTTGTTCATTGGCATCATGACAATATCAACAAAATTCTCACCTTCCTTATTTACTTGTTTTGCATTGACTAAACATGGCATCGTTTGTCCAGCAGCATTCTGTATGTTAATAAAAAGTTCATCTACAAATTGATACATTGCCATATTGGGATAAAAATACGAATAGAAAATTAATTTACTACTGGATGAAAACAACTTTTCAAGATGTTGTCCATATAACTCATCAAGCCTGTAATTTGTCCATTGCAAAAATGTTTCATTTACATCAATAATCGTATATTGCTCGTTTGTAATAATATATCCACAAGGCAATTGAGCTAGACGTCTATCCATCGATGCATACGCCCCTCTTCTTATTTTAAGTAGTTTAATATAATTTCTGCTGTTAATTTCGGGTCGCTTAAATGTGGATAATGACCCCTAGTATCTAATATTACCAATTCATTGTTCGGAATATGAGCGCTTAAGTAATAGCCTACTTCAATCGGTACAATACTATCATTCGCGCATTGCAGGATTAATGTAGGAATTTGCGTCTCCCCTAATCGATATCGTGAATCACTAAAGAAAGTGACTTCTGCAAACTGTCTCGCAATACTTGAATTCGTTGATACAAAGGATTCTTCAAGTCTCTTTGTTAATGGTGAATCACTTGATTGATCCATTGCAATTGGGGCCATATAGCTTGCCCAACCTTCAAAATTCATTTCCATTGTTACAAGCAGTTCATCAATTTCACTTCGATCAAATCCCCCTTTATAATCTCCATCATTCAAATAATAAGGGGAAGGGCCTATCATAATAAGCTTTGAAAAGTATTGCGGCATTTTTATAGCAGCGAGCATACCGATCATCGAACTTACAGAGTGACCAATAAAAATAATATTTTTAAGATTGTTTGCCTCAATAATGTCGATGACGTCCTGTACATAACCATCTAAGCTATTATATTTCACACTATCATATGCCGTTATATCGGAGTTACCAGCACCTACATAATCAAAAAGAATAATTTTGTACGATTCCTCAAAATAAGAAATTAAACTTTGCCATAAAGTTTGATCACAGCCAAACCCATGCGCAAATAATAAAACTTGCTCTCCCTTACCCTTGATCGAAATATTATTTTTCTTTACAACGTTGACCAATGCGATGACCTCACTTATCAAATATTTATACTTCCTATTTTGGAACATATTTCATGAAATTTCTACTCTATTACATAAAAATCGCATTGTCAATGTGACAATGCGATGAATAATTTTCAATATTATAAATCCTAATTCGCTACATTTTTTAACACATGGTTTCCAAGTGCCACATAAACGATCACTGTTGCCCCAATAAAAGCATACAACATTTTAAACACCGCCCTATTTACTGATAATAATTATCATTTTCATTATATATGCTCCTAAATTTTCTGTCAATATAATCTCTTTTAATTTTCTTCTATACATATACCGAAGTAACATGTTAATATGAATTAAAAGTCTAGGAAGGAGAAATTATTATTGAGTAATTCGACGCATATTCAAACTATTTTAAACGGGACAATCCATTCACTAAAAACTATACTACCTATGATCATAGATGTAAAATCTCCTTCCATCATAAATGAACCGTATGAACAACGTGAGATGGGTGTGCTTATAGGATTAGTTGGTGATATTAAAGGACGCATTATCATCGATGGCACACCGGAAAGTTTTAGTGCAATCGGCTCTGCAATGTTCGGAATGCCTTTAGAAGGTGCTATGCTTGAGTCATTTACAGGCGAACTCGGGAATATGATTGCCGGTAATTTATGTACATACGTGGTCCAACATGATTTGGAGCTTGATATTACGCCACCTACCGTGATGGTTGGACAAACGAAGCTATACGGCTTTAAGCAAGCTTTCAAAATACCAGCTACATTAGAAGGTATCGGGGATTTAATTATTTTATATACAATTGATAATGAAGAAGACGAGTAAATTATTATTGCCTTTTATTGATCATTTCAATGAAAGGTTTTTTTTATTTGAAGAAATTTACGGATATTCTCAACTCCATTTTAGAAGAAATGAATCACTTATTAGAGCATCAGGATTTTATTACACAATTTTTCATTATTTTAGAACATCACTACTCCTTATTAGAAAATCCGGCCCCCACCCAAGCAAATCCAAAACAAAAACCCCGCTCGAAACATGCGAACGGGGTTGAGGTTGAACATTATTGAGGATCTACTGCTAAAATATCTGTGAAGTGTGATTTCACGCTTGCTTCTTCATTATTTAATAAAATATGAATGTCACCATGATCGTTCGATGTACGAATTAAACGGCCCATTCCTTGTTGAAGACGAAGCTGCATGAATGGTAACTCAACTTCTTCGAACGGATTTTGCGCAAATGAACGTTTTGCATCAAACAATGGGTCATGCGGCGGGAATGGCAAGTCGAAAATAATGACGCGCGTTAACGCTTCTTCCGGTAAATCCAAGCCTTCCCATAAGTGATACGAACATAATGTCTTCACTTCACCATTTTGGAACTCACGGACAATCGCCGAAAGCTCACGGTCGCCTTCAAATGCGATATTCAAGCGTTCCATTAAACCTACATTTGATTTAAAGAGATTCATTGCCTGTTTTGATTTAAATAAAATTAACGTTTGTTTACCATCTTTCAAAAGCTGCTCTACTTTTGCAGTTTTTTCGGATTGCGAAAGTTCATGTAAATAAATTTTCATCACTTCTTCGTAATCAAACGGTGATGGTACACTAAAGCTTTGGTATTGTTCAATGCCTAAGCTTGATGCGATATAGCTGAAATCCTTATTCACCGAAAGTGTAGCCGATGAGAACACGATTGGCATTTTTTTCGAGAATAATGTTTCGGAAAGAACATCTGTAATCAGGCGTGGCATAATTACGAGCGTCTCTTCTCCATCTGTATCCTCCAGCCAATCAACAGCATCGCCTTGTGCAACAAAAATACGAATTGCCGCAACATAATGCTCTAAAAACTCTTCCGCCATATTCAGCTCATATTCAGGTATCATGTAGAGTTCCGATTCGAAAACGAATTCTTCCAGCAGCTGGTCGACATATGCAATGACGCGCTCGCCTAATTGAATCAGTCGCTCTGATTTTACAATACGTTTACGGTCTTCTTCTGATTGAATTACATCTTCACGCAACTGGTCAAAAAACAGTTCATGGTGATCTTGTAAATGTTCCATTGCGTATAATGTACGTTCACGGACACCGTCTACCATTAATCGTTCCAATAACTCTACAATTGTATAAGCCTGAACTTTGTATGTTAATGCTTTTTGGGCTGCATATTCAAGTAAATGTCCTTCATCAAGAACCATCATTGAAACTTCCGGTAATAGCGGTAATTGCCCTTCACGTTCACGTGATTCTTTTGTCGCCAAATGCTCCATTAAAAAGTCTTGCGAACAAATGATAAGGTCCGTCGATTTACGGTAATGTGCACGGTGTAATGTTTGGCCGCAACGATTACGTAAATCACAAACCGCACATTGCATGATTGAATTGTAGTTTACTTTCTCCCAGTCTTCATCCGTCACTAACGGATAATCAGAGCGCTCCCCATAAGGCTGCACGGCAATCATACTGCCCTGTGCATATACCCCATCCGGAATTGAAAATGCAATATCATCAATCCACTCTTCTGTTTCCGTTTTTTCCGCTTCTTCAAAACGTTTTAAACATAAATATTGGTCACGTGATTTTGCAAGGCGGACATCAATATCCAGACCTAATACATCACGAAGTTTATGAATATCGCCGCCCTCTTTTACGAGCTGGTCGATTAAAGTTTCATCTGCACAGGCAATAAGTGCCGGTTTTCCTGTATAACGTGCATAGGATACAGCCGGTAATAAGTAGGCGATCGTTTTTCCTGTTCCTACACCAGCTTCCGCAAATAACACGTTCTTTTCTTTTAAAGCTTGCTCTATTTGGTAAGCCATGAAAATTTGTTCGTCACGGCATTCAAATCCTCGTTCTGGTAGCTCATCATATAATACGTCACCGAGCCAATCACCTAACGAATCAAAGAAAGTTTTTTCTCTTGAAAGTTCAAAAGGTAAAGATTTTCTCAAATGGATGTTCCCCCTCAATATGAGGCGGAAGGAATATATACAATTCCTTCCGCAAATACTAACAATTTACAATTTATTATAAAAAATTCCGTACTTTTCATTATACAATGTTTTACACAAAAAAGACTAATAATATGCAACAAAAAGAGCGTTCTCCGGACTGTCTTCTCGGACACGCTCTTCATTATTAATTTTCGCGCTTAGATTTTTGACCCCAATACTGGTAAAAGTCTGTGCGAATGAATCCGTTGAATAATTTACGCTTTTTCGTCGCTTTTTTTCCGTAATATACTTCTAAGTCTTCCATTGATGATAGCATGTACACTGACCATGTCGGGTAGTTTTGCATTACTTGTCCAAACTGGCGAAGCATTTTCTCGATTTCTTCTACTTCACCAATGCGTTCACCATATGGCGGGTTTGTAACAATAACCCCGTCTGTCAGCTTCGTTGTGAAGTCCGTCGCCTGCATTTGCTTGAATGTCAATAGATCGCCAAAGCCTGCTTCAAGTGCATTTTCTTGCGCGATAGCAACCATTTTGTGGTCGATATCCGTACCGATGATTGTTAATTCCTGATCATAATTTGCTAAAGAATCTGCTTCGTCACGCGCTTTATCCCAAATATCCTGCTTCATCCATGGCCATGATTCCGAAATAAATTCACGGTTATAGCCCGGTGCGATATTTTGGCCAATCATTGCCGCTTCTAATGCAATCGTTCCAGAACCACAGAAAGGATCTATGAACGGGCGGCTTGGTGACCATTTTGAAATTTTCACTAATGCAGCTGCAAGTGTTTCTTTTAATGGTGCTTCACCTTGTGTCGTGCGGTATCCGCGTTTATGCAAGCCTACACCCGATGTATCGATCGTTAATGTTGCCATATCTTTTAAAATCGAAATTTCGATTTTAAATATTGCGCCGGACTCATCTAAAAATCCTAAACGTTTGTATGCAAGTTTCATTCGTTCAACAATTGCTTTTTTCGTGATTGCCTGACAATCCGGTACACTGAATAATGTCGATTTGACCGATTTACCTGATACAGGGAAATTTGCATCCACCGGTAAGTATTTTTCCCATTGAATTGCTTTTACGCCTTCAAATAGCTGGTCAAATGTTTTAGCCGGGAATTGTGCAACGACGATTTTCACACGGTCCGCAACACGCAACCATAGATTCGTACGGGCAATCGCCATCTCATCGCCTTCAAAATATACTTTGCCGTTATCGACACGTGTTTCGTATCCTAGATCACGTACTTCTTCTGCTACAATTGCCTCTAGGCCCATCGCAGCTGTTGCTACTAAATTAAATTTTGTCATGCGTTTAAATCCTTCCTTGATGCTCGACTTCCCAAAATTGGATGAAGTCGATTAATTCTTCCATAGGCAAAGGTTTACTGTAGTAATACCCTTGAATATAATCACAGCCCATCGATTTAAGCAAATCGACTTGCTGGCTTGTTTCCACACCTTCAGCTACTACTTTCATTTGCAGGCGATGCGCCATTTGAATAATCGCATCGACAATTGCCTGCTTATCATCAAGCGAGCAAATATGCTGAATGAAGCTGCGGTCAATTTTGAGCACATCGAGCGGGAATCGCACTAAGTAACTTAATGAAGAATACCCTGTCCCGAAGTCGTCGATCGAAAGCTTAAAACCTAATTGCCTCAGTTTTACTAGTTTACTCACTGTTTCCTGCGCACTGTTCATTACTGTCCGCTCTGTCAATTCAATTTCAAAACTTTGTGCAGAAGCATTATTCCGCTCTAAAATTTTTTGAACCGAATCTAGGAAGCTTTGCTGCTGGAAGTGAATGCTCGAAACATTTACTGCGATCGGTACATTCGTATACCCTGCAGAAACAAGCTGATGATAGCCTTCACATGCAAGGTCGAAAATCATCTCGCTCAGTGGGATAATTAAACCTGATTCTTCGGCATGTTCGACAAATTCAGCAGGTGATACAAAGCCAAGTTTCTCACTGTTCCAACGTACTAATGCTTCGATTCCGACAATTTCGTTATTTTCGGTACTAATTTTAGGCTGGTATGCAAGCGTAAATTCCATGTTTTCAATCGCTTTACGGAGCTCACTATCAAGTGTCAGCACTCGATTCGAGTCAGTTTCCAACTCGTCAAAGTAGAACGAGTAGCAATTACGCCCATTATCTTTCGAAAATGACATGGCACGATCGGCACGATTCAATAGTTGTTCTGTTGTCATTCCGTCCGCCGGGTAAATACTGATTCCCATACTTGCTGATATATAGACATCCTGATCATAAACTTTAATCGGCACTTCAAAAACCTGGAGCACCTGCTCAGCAAATTTTGCAGCTTCTCTTGGATGTTGGATATTTGCTAATGTAATCACAAATTCATCCCCACCAAAGCGCGCTATAATATCCTTGTTTCTCACTAAAGTTTTTACACGTTTTGATACTTCAACCAATAACTGATCACCAATGGCATGTCCGAGCAGATCATTCACTTGCTTAAAACGGTCTAAATCCATAAAAAGAACGGCATGCTGTATCGGCATTACCTTGTTCTCTGTCACTTCCAGAAGTGCATTCATACGTTCAATATAGGCAAAACGATTGCACACTTCTGTTAATGAATCATGAAGAGCCCTTTTTTCAAGTTCGTCTTCCACGATTTTACGTTCAGACAAATCTGTAAAAATGCCGCAGTAATTTGTAATTTTACCTGCTTCATCTTTAATTGCTAGTATTGTCAGCCATTCGGGGTATAATTCACCCGTCTTGCGTCTATTCCAAATTTCACCTTGCCACATGCCTGCCTTGCCAATTTTTTTCCACATATCAATATAAAAAGCTCTGTCATGCACGCCAGACTGCAAAATAGACGGTTTATTCCCTTGTACCTCTTCTAATTTAAAGCCTGTTACAAACTCAAAAGCAACATTAATCGATAAAATTCTTCTATATCGATCGGTAATCATAATACCTTCCGCAATATTCTCAAAAACTCTTTCGATTAATTCTTTTGGAAACTGGGATAATGCCAGTTCTTGCATGATGGATTTATTAGACTTCAATTCGCTCAAGACATATCACCCTTATATAAAGAACAGTTTTTATATATTCACTCCGACAGAAGCAGGTGTTGTTTTATTGATTTAATTCCCTAATTCCCCGTCATGAACCTTTATTTTTATATTTAAAATAATTTTTTCTACTAAGAAAGGCTCTCCACAAAAGAATGGAGAGCCCTTTTATATGTTCAAAAAAGCATCAATAATCAATAAGCCATGTTTTGTTCCTAAGTACTCAAGCAGCTTGCGCCTCGTACGACTAGGTAGTAATCATCTATCTACGGCCAAACTGACCGTCCCTCCATCCGTTCAATTCCTTCAGGAGAGTGCCCCTACCATAATTTGGGTTTCTCACTCATGGGGTTTACCTCGTTCCACCTCATAGTTTTCACTATAAGCTCCGTCACTGTGGCACTTTCAGGAAGTTTCGTCCATATCTAAAAGACTTAGGAGTTCCTTCCGCCGTCAAGAGAAATTCTCTTGCCTTACCTTATTTTTTCAGTAAGCACGAACACTACGGGCATCGCAGCACCGTGTGAGCATGGACTTTCCTCTACGACCTTAAAGTCGCAGCGATTACTCGAATATTGATGTATGAATAAAGTATACTGCAATAATAGAAAAAAAACAATATTCCCATGAATAGTCTAACTATTCGTAAAGCTTACTCCCGAAAACATGCTTCTCCAAGTTTGAAAGTCGCTTTAAAATATCGAAGTTTGTACTATTTGCTGTTGGAGCAGGAGCAACCGCCGATTTGCGGCTTGAGTTTGCCAGCTCTTGCTTTAAGCGCTCGTTCTCCTCTTCCAAGGAAGCAATCTTTGCAGTAAATGTGTCATAATCTTCACGAATCAGATCCAAAAATTGATCCACTTCGTCAATGTTATAACCTTTCATGCTCTTTTTAAATTCTTTTTCCAATATATGATCAGCTGTTAATTTAATATCCATCATTCCTCGTCCTTCCATCACGCTACTTCTTTGATTTATTATAGCATAGGTCAGACAAATGGGACGACTACATATCTTCTAGATGTCGAAAAATTTTTGATTATTTGTCGAAAAAATTTTTATTTCTTCTATTATCTAAACGACTAAGTCTTTTCTGCCAATTTTTTTGCTGATTTTGAAGCTGTGTTTCTTTTTGAAACGGTATTTCAGGAAGTAAATTATTTCCTATTTCCGTATAAATGTATGCCTGCTCGAAGTCCTTTACTTTATGTTCATATAGCATGGCCAATTGTTCGTATGCCTGCAGCTGTTTTCTGACAGGAATAGCCGGTAGCGCTGTTTGGAATGATTGGATTGCTAAATCCGTTTCTCCCATTCGCTTTAATTCATAACCTAAATAAAAATGTGCATAACCAGTATCTTTTGTTTCGAAATGTGCCGTCACTGCCTGCAGTATTTCCGTACTTGTTTGCCGCTTTTTCAAATCGCCAAACCATTTTCCGATATTCGTATATGTTGTCGCGGATTCCGTTGATATATCATCGAACAATAAATTCGTTGAATGAATATACAATGTGATCAGCGACAGTAAATCCCATTCATTATGCAACAGTACTTTCATCAGCGTTTCCGCATTTCCGCTCTTAACCGCATCAAAATATATAATCGGTGCTAAATGACCTGGTATATCCCCGATTCGGGAAAAGCCAAGCTTATCCTGTTCTACTTGGGTAAGCTTCATGCGTGATAAATCATCTTTCCAAAGTCGTTTCGTACTATGCAGCAAATCAATTTGCCGCTGTGATTTCAGCGGCGGCAAAAATTGCTGGTTCAATGTCCAGCGCACTTGAAGCTGCGGCCAGTCGAAACTTTTTCCGTTATAGGAAACAATCGTTACATTTCGCTGCCATAGCTTTGATTCAAAAAGAAGGGCCGCTTCATTCGAAGGGTCCGCCAATACGTACTGTGTAAGCGTAAAACCTTCAGCATCCGCTTCCAAAAAACCGAGTAAAAAAATATGGGTACCCGCGCCTTTTAAACCGGTTGTTTCTGTATCAAAAAACACGATCGTTTCATCACCGCTAATGGCAAACGGATGATCTTCGGCTTGGGACTTCCAGCGCTTTAAGGAAGGAATCAATACCCCAAGTTTGTAGTCGCCGTGCTGATAATCAAATGGATAATGCACTTCCCGTTTAAAAAGTATGCCGAATTCATTTTCTACCAGTTCAAGCCCTGCCTGTTGCCATTGTTCGCTATATAAAGGCGGTTCAGGTTTAATGAATTTTGGTTTTTCTTTTTTTTGCTCCGTTTTTTTGCCTAGCAATTTTTTCATTTGCAATAGCTTATTTTCGTACGACATGTTCTCACATCATTTCGTTAATTAAAATATTTAACACTTTCATAACTTGTTTTTTGTTTTCACCTAAACTATCCTGCGCACCAATACATGAAGGGCATCCTTGCTGACATGGACAGTTCTCTACATGCTGTGCTGTTCTTTCAAGCAGCGACAGTAATACATCGTACACACGTTCACTCAAACCGATACCACCCGGATAACTGTCATAAATAAACAATGTCGGTTTTTCATTATGAACCGCTTTTACTTGGGGGACAACCGACACATCCGACCGGTCACAGTGGATGAATAACGGGATAAAGCTTCCCATTGCATAGGCAGCCCCTGTCAGCGCATCGGTCAGTTGTTCTTCTGTCCAGTTATTCGGCAACTCAAAGCTCATCCATGTCGCATTTGTATGCATTTCCATTGGAGGAATAGAAATCGGACCAGATCCAATATTATCATGTGTATTAAAGCGGATTTTCTTAAAGATTGTCGGAATAGCTAAAATACTTACATCTCCGTAACTAACTGTCGAGTTTTTAAATGGTGCCGATTTATCTTCACTTAACACTTTCAGCTCGACAGCCAAATTCGCATCTGTAAAGTAGTCGACATCCACTTCCCGAACGAATGCTTTTTTCTCTTCCCAATCGAGCTTTTCGACCTGGAACTGAATACCTTGATGCAAATAGATGGCTTCTTCATGTAAAAGAGTCATCGCACTGTAAGTATCCATTTCACCGATTACTTTCGTATTGGCAGGTGTTGAAATATCAATAATGACAACATTTTCCTGTGCAGCTGAGCGCAATGAAATTTCATGCGCCGGGAATCTGTCGCTCATCCAATGCCATTTCGTGCTTGTTCGGACAAGCACACCCTCTTCTTCTAAATAGGCTAATAGTTCCTGAACTTCATATTCCCCATACGTATCTTCCATCGAAAATGGCAGTTCAAACGCTGCGCATTTTAAATGTTCCATTAAAATTAACAGGTTTTCCGGATTAATACGCGCTTCTTCTGGTGAACTTCCTAATAGATAACTAGGATTTTGGACAACATACTGATCCAATGCCGTCGATTGTGCAACATACACAATGAGTGCCTCATCCTGACGTCTTCCTGCCCTGCCTGCTTGCTGCCACGCACTCGCGATATTCCCTGGGTAGCCGGTCATAATACATGCCTGTAGTTGGCCGATATCAACACCCAATTCAAGTGCATTCGTACTGACGACCATCTGTATCGATCCTGTTCGTAAGCCTTTTTCGATTTCTCGCCGTTCACTCGGCAAATAACCGCCACGATAGCCTTGAATCGATTCGTCCATAATTTTTTTCGCTGTTAATGACTTTAAATACGTCACGAGCATCTCAACACGTACTCTTGATTTCGCAAAAATAATCGTTTGAATGCCCGCTTCAAACAAGCGCTTCGAAATATCCCGTACTTCGAGCACGGCGCTCCGTCTTACACCAAATGTCGGGTGGACGATCGGCGGGTTGTAAAAAATAAATGTCTTCTTCCCAACAGGCGCACCTGATTGCTCGATCAGCTCATGCTTACTATTTGTCAGGCTTTCTGCTAGTTCTTTAGGGTTTTTGATTGTGGCACTCGTACAAATAAAAATCGGATTGCTTCCATAAAATTCGCAAATACGCTGAAGTCTTCTTATAACATGCGCGACATGTGAACCGAACACGCCTTTATACGTATGTAACTCATCAATGACGATATACTTCAAGTTTTCAAAAAGGGATACCCATTTCGTATGGTGCGGCAAAATGCCTGAATGCAGCATATCGGGATTTGTCATGACGATATGCCCGGCTTTCCGGATTTTTTGGCGAATGCCTGGTGCAGTATCTCCATCATATGTGTAACTCAAAATATCTTCATCCATCATTTCAATCAATTCATTAAGATCTGATTTCTGGTCCTGTGCAAGCGCCTTAGTAGGAAACAAATAAATAGCGCGACTTGAGCGATCTTCTAAAATTTGCTGTAAAACCGGCAGATGGTAGCAATACGATTTTCCCGAAGCAGTCGGTGTAATCGCAGTAAAATGCTTTTTCTGTTGTGCATAGTCGAATGCTTGGCGCTGATGGATATAAAGCTGCTCAATACCGCGTCCATGCAATGCTTTCATGATCGATGGGTGTAAATTAGACGGAAAATCTGCGTACTGAGCCTGCTTTTCATCAATCGTATGCATGGCGACAATATTTTGCTTCATTTCCTCATCATATTGCCACTCGTCGACAAGCTGCGAAATGGTTCTTTTCTTGCTAAGCATCGTCTTCACCTTCCTCAATCTTTGCTGCGAGTAGCTTCAATGTGTATTGGGCAGATTGGATCGATTGAATAAACCGTTTTTTGCTCGTTCCTTTAAAGAAAGACTGTACAACAAATTGCTCCATCGCATCGGCTGCGTGGTCAATTTGTTGTACGTATAAATTTTTTGGGTGCTGGCTTTTTATCCAACTTGTCGCATGCTGCTGCCATTCGTGAATACGTGTATGGACTTCATCGACATGTGGCTTGACCTCATTAAAGAAATCTGGCTCCTTGTCTAAACGTCGCATTTCCTGAAAACGGTGTAAACACGCATCACATTCTTTTATTAATTGGTATGTTTCATCTATTAATTGCATAAAGAGCACCTCGAGTAATTTCATCTGTATTAACGTTGTAGGGTAAATTATCTTAGTTCGCTACAACAGCTACTTTTTTATTAATCTTTGCCCATTCAGGCTAAAGTATATTTGTTCTTAAGTGTATCAAATTCTCTTCGTTTGTACTACTCATATGCGAACAGGCATTCTTTACTTGACTCTTTGTTTCTGCTAAGCTAACTTTTTGATAAACAGTAAGTAGATTGGTTAAATGCTCCACTTTCATCCTTAATTGCTCGCGTTCCATTTGCAATGATAATAATGTTTGTGCCATTTCAACTTGTTCGATTAAGCGTGATAATTTCGACATATAATGCCCCCTTTTCACAATGATTCTTTCTTTTTCCACGGAATCCTTGTCATGTGGCAAAAATAGTGTCCATTCGCTAAAAGAAGTTATATTTTGCATAGCTTTTACAAAGTTATTAACGGGTACATTGTTTGTGATACACTATTAAAGTATTATTTGTTCCAGGAAAGAAGGTGATTCCATGGTGATTCGTTATCCAAACGGTAAACTCTATGAAAGTGCGCCAAAGATTGAGAAAAAAAAGGAATCCGCTAAATCTCAATCGGTTGCTAAAGCAAAAAATAAACGAGCCGTCAATTACAGTAACCGTGGAAAAAGCTTAGAAGATGACCTAAATGAAACAAATATGTTTTATTTGCAAAGGAATATGGCAAATATACACAAGAAACCTGTTCCTATACAAATCGTCAAAGTAGATTATCCGGCTAGAAGTGCTGCTGTTATTAAAGAGGCTTATTTCCGCACACCTTCAACGACGGATTATAATGGCGTATGGAATGGATATTACATTGACTTTGAAGCGAAAGAAACGGATAGTAAAACATCCTTCCCATTAAAAAACATCCACCCACACCAAATGGATCATATGCATTCCGTGACAAAACAACGAGGAGTTGCGTTTTTCATTGTACGATTCAGCACGTTAAACCGTAATTTTGTCATTTCGTATCATGTTGTGGCAAAATGGTTTTCAGCAAGGGATGAAGGGGGAAGAAAATCTATACCAATCGCTGTTTTTGAGCAGGATGCCATCGAAATTTCCGAAGGCTATTTGCCAAGGCTCGACTATTTGCAGGCGGTAAAAAAGTTAATCGCAAACAATAATGTTTGTGAAAGTGAGGAGAAACATCGTGACGGAAAATAGAAAAACACGCGAACAAATTAAGCGCGAACGTCAACAAAAAAACAAAAAATCCAGAAAGCCGAAAACTTCTGCAGGGAAATGGATTAAGCGCATTGTTTTAGCAATCGTTTTAATTGGGGTAATTGGTTTCTTAAGTGGTGCTGCATTATTTGGCTACTATGTAAGCAAAGCACCTGAACTGGATGAGGATGCATTAAAGGATCCGATCTCATCGGAGTTTTATGATATAAATGGAGAACTTTTTGCAACAATCGGTGCAGAAAAACGAAATTACGTAAAATATGAAGATATACCACAGCAAATGATTGACGCAATTATCGCAACAGAAGATGCTCGATTCTTTGATCACTTCGGTGTTGACCTGTGGCGTCTTGGCGGTGCCGTACTTGCCAACTTCCGTGATGGATTTGGTGCACAAGGTGCGAGTACAATTACACAGCAAGTTGTAAAAAACTCATTCTTTACTAATGAGAAAAAGCTGGAGCGTAAAGCGCAGGAAGCTTGGCTAGCAATTAAGCTGGAACGTCAATATAGTAAAGAAGAAATTTTCGAAATGTACTTTAATAAAATCCTTATGTCAGGTAGAATCCATGGCTTTGGTACAGCAGCAAAAGAATTTTACGGAAAAGAATTAAGTGAATTATCATTGGCTGAATATGCTCAATTAGCAGGAATGCCGCAAAGTCCGAACAATTATAATCCATACAAAAAGCCGGACCGTGCAAAAAAACGTCGTAATATCGTTTTAGGCTTAATGGTTCAGCACGGGAAAATTACCGAAGCTGAAGCGGAAAAAGCGAAAAAGGAACCTATTACAGGCGGACTAATTCCTGAAGAAGAGCGTGTAGCAAACAGTACAACGAAATATCCTGCCTTTTTGGATGTCGTTTTAGCTGAACTCGAAAAGAATGGTGATAGCGAACTGACTTCCGAAGGGATCAAAGTTTATACAACGCTAGATCCGAAAGCACAGACTATTGTAGAAGATTTAATGAACAATGACAGCAACTTCCCTACTGAAGAAATTCAGGCCGGTGTTGCGGTTATCGATACACCAACAGGTGAAATTCGTGCGATTGGCGGCGGACGAAACTATACAGGTGAATTTAACTATAACTTCGCCTACGATATGACAACACGCCAGCCTGGTTCGACTTTAAAACCTTTAATTGATTATGGTCCTGCCATTGAATATTTAAAATGGTCGACTGGTCAAACTACGGTCGATGAAAAAATTACGTATTCTGGTTCAGATCAAGTTATCGGAAACTGGGACGGCCGCTATTTAGGTACGATGACAGTGCGTGAAGCGCTTTATACATCACGGAATATTCCGGCTGTGAAAACTTTCCGTGAAGTTGGTCCGGACCGCGCTAAAGAGTTTTTAGGAAACTTAGGTATTGAATCAAGCGGATTAACAGAATCTGAAGCACTTGGTGGAGGACGCGTCAATATTTCTCCTGTCCAAATGGCTGCTTCATATGCAGCATTCGGCAACAACGGTACTTATAATAGTCCGCATGCCATTACTAAAATTGTTTTCCGTGACGGTAAAACTTCGAAATCGTTTAAACCGGAATCTAAAAAAGCGATGAGTGATTATACTGCTTATATGGTAACGGATATTTTACGTGATGTAGTTAGTAACAAACGCAATGCCTCTGCGCCACGGGCAGCTGTAGCAGGCGTTGATATCGCAGGTAAAACCGGTACAACTAACTATGGATCAGATGAATTTGAAAAGTTCAATTTAAAGAGTGGCTCAGTACCGGATTCATGGTTTACCGGCTATACAACAAACTACTCGATTGCTATTTGGGGCGGTTATTCACAGCGTAAAGATGCCATTACAACATGGGAAGAGCGCTGGATGCCTCAAACATTGTTCAAATCGATCATGACGGATTTAAATCAGCATAACCCGTCGTCATCATTTAAACAGCCAAGCAGTGTCGTATCGGCTTCGATCGTAGTCGGATCGAATCCATTAAAACTGGCGAATGAATATACACCAGCTACACAAAAAGCAACAGAGCTATTTGTTAAAGGAACGGAGCCAACTGAGTATACTGAGGAATTTGTTCCTCAAAATCTAGATTCACCTACTAGTTTGCAAGCGTCATACAATGAAGCAGCACAACTGGCAGATGTTTCATGGTCACACTCTTCACTTGACGGTTCCGGTGAAGATACAGATCCTGTTACATTCGAAGTCTCGATGAAAGTTGATGGCGGTCCGGCAACGGTCATTTCTACGACAAGTGCAACCGCAATTCAAGTACCTAACATCGAACGAGGTAAAGAATATACATTTACAGTTACAGCTATTTCGGGTGATTTACGAAGTGATCCTGCAAGCGTTGCATTATTCGTCGAAGGAGATGCGATAACAGAGCCTGAAGATCCGAATGACTCCATTGAAGATCCAAACGAAGCAGAACAACCGGAACAGCCTGGTAACGGGAACAACAATGGGAATAACGGAAATGGCAATGGCAACAACGGGAACGGGAATGGAAACAATGGAAACGGCAATGGTAATGGAAATAACGGGAATGGAAATGGTAACGGCAATACTGTAGAGCCGGATGAGTCCGACCCTGATCCATCAGCACCGAACCAGCCAACCCCACCGACTTCGGGCGGCGAAACAAGGCCTGAAGACTCAGAAGAAGATTAAACTAAAAAACATCAATTTTTCTCACTAAGGGAAAAATTGATGTTTTTTCTTTTCTATTCAATTTGATAAGCGGTGATTGTTTGGCTATTTTATTTTTTCATTCTCAGTCTTGCACAGCGCTTTTTCGTTTCCTTATAAAGCTCGTCCAATTGACGATAGCCTGCATATTGCCCTGGACGTGCTTTTATGAACTTCAAACGTTCCATCCCGTTGATTGGCATTAGCTCATACTCACTTTGCACTGAAAACGGTGTATCTGTAATAGAACCGCTGACAATAAACTGTTCAAAATGTTCGATTCCTTCTACCATGAATTGCTGTGCTGATCCGTCCCGTCTTTCATGGGCTGCATGAATCGTTTCACGCATTGTCTCCCATTCACCGTACCAAGCGTCCACCACTTCTTTTGAAATTGTCTCTTGTTGAACTGAAATCATCATATTTTTACCAAACCTTTTTTCAAACGTTTCTGCCCTTCCCGACAGTCATCCAATAACGGACATGACCCGCAGCCAGGATTTTGAGATTTACAATGATAACGACCAAAGAATATAATTTGATGGTGTGCACGGCTCCATCGTTCAATCGGCGTTTTTTTCATGATTGTTTCTTCTACTTCCAACACACTGTCTTTCCACCGGCAAAGTCCTAGTCGCTTCGAGACACGCTCTACATGCGTATCGACAGCCATCGCAGGAATATCAAATGCAACTGATAAAACGACATTTGCTGTTTTACGGCCGACACCTGGCAATGTGACTAGCTCTTCACGAGATGCCGGAACTTCACCACCATATTCATTTAACAGACGTGCACATAATAATTGAATATTTTTCGCTTTGTTTCGGTAAAGTCCGATTGAACGAATATCATTTTGCAGTTCCTCAAGCGAAACATTTAAATAATCCTGTGGTGTTTTATATTTTTGAAATAATTGTTTCGTCACTTTATTGACGAGGACATCCGTACATTGCGCAGATAATAATGTCGCAATCGTCAACTCAAACGGATTGTCATGTACTAATTCACAATGTGCATCCGGATACATGCGATCCATCTCATCTAAAAAGTGATTCCATTTTGCTTTTGTTAACATAAAAGTTTTGGTGTCCTCCTATTCTCGCTCCTCTAACCAATTATAGAAAGAAACTTTTTCTGTTTTCTGAACTGTTTCTTGCTGATGTACCGGTTGAATCGGTGCTGCGGCAATCGTATTTTTCCGGTATTGCTCACTATGTTTTTCAATTTGTGCGAGTGTTTTTATGTTGCGCTTCTTCCACTCGATCAAAATACGGTCAATGTAGCGTAAATTCACTTTATCGGCAAGTACCGCTTCTTTTAATGCAGCTTTTATAATTTCAGGACTATGCTGATCCAAGTCCATCCACATACCGATTGTTTCAATTTCCATTGGGGAAAGCAGGCGTCCCAGCTCTTGTTCAAACAGCTGAAAAATTTTCGCCTCGTCCAATTTGTTTGCAGTTGAAACCTGTTGTAGGGCTTTTGATTGCAGGAGATCCAGCAGTCTTTCCCATAACGGATAAATTGAATATTTCTCTGCAAGGCGTCCAGAGTCATCAGTGCTTTGAGAAATTTCGACAAATCCTTTTTGCATTAAGCGTTGTATTATTTGAGAAATAGCCGTCAATTGAAAATTTGTGCGCTGCATTAGATCATTTGGTGTCGGAAAGTCGATTCCTTCCTGTTCGAACGTTAATAAATGTAGCATAATTAATGCTTCGTCATCTTGTATGTTCAGTTCGCTATAGTGTTTAAAGAATAATTGTGGAATTGTAATTTGTAATTGCTCCGTCCAAACGCGGATTCGATTAAAATTCTTAGACATAGTTGAATCCCCCTTTGTGCGCTCGTAACGACAAAACGCCCGGCAAAATTCCGGACGTTTTCTCGTTGTATAAATTAAGTTCCTCATCGTAATATAAGGTTGATTTCCATTACGGGTCGGACGCTTTCCAGGGGCACGAGGCCAACAGGATGTTGGTCACAGGCAACGTGCTTGTCCCCTAGGAGTCGCCTCCCCTTCATTCCAATCAACGTTTGATGAATGACCATAAATTATGGATATAAACGGTTTAATAAACGTGGGAATGGGATGGATTCACGGATATGTTCTGTTCCGGAAATCCATGCAACTGTACGCTCTAACCCTAAGCCGAAGCCTGAGTGAGGTACTGCACCTTGTTTACATAAATCTAAATACCATGCATATGCATCCATCGATAAGTTATGTTGTTCTAAACGAGATTTCATTAATTCATAATCATAAATACGTTCAGAACCACCGATAATCTCACCATAGCCTTCAGGAGCGATTAAGTCTGCACATAAAACGACATCATCGCGCTCTGGGTGTGGCTGCATGTAGAACGGTTTAATACCGATCGGGTAACATGTGATAAATACTGGTTTGTCGAAATGGTTGGCAATTGCTGTTTCGTGTGGTGCACCGAAGTCATCGCCCCATTGAATATCATCAAAGCCTTGCTCATGTAATAATTTGATTGCTTCATCATAAGAAATACGTGGGAATGGTGCTTTCACGTTTTCAAGTTTTGATGTATCACGGCCTAGACGCTCTAAATCAAGCTTACAGTTTTTCAGAACAGATTGTACGATATGTGATACGTATTGTTCTTGTACTTCCAAGCTTTCATCATGCTCAACAAATGCCATTTCAGGCTCGATCATCCAGAATTCGATTAAGTGACGACGTGTTTTAGATTTTTCTGCTCGGAATGTAGGACCAAACGAGAATACTTTTCCTAATGCCATTGCAGCAGCTTCCATGTAAAGCTGACCTGACTGAGATAGGAATGCATCTTCATCGAAATATTTTGTATGGAACAGCTCTGACGTACCTTCAGGTGAAGAACCTGTTAAGATTGGCGGATCCATTTTTGTAAAGCCATTTTCATTGAAAAATTCATATGTTGCACGAATAATTTCATTACGTACTTTCATGATTGCATGTTGTTTACGAGAACGTAACCATAAGTGACGGTTATCCATTAAAAATTCTGTACCATGCTCTTTTGGTGTAATTGGGTAGTCTTTAGCAGTACTGATTACTTCGATACCTGTAACATTTAACTCAGCACCGAAAGTAGAACGCTCGTCCGCTTTAACTTCACCAATAACATACATCGATGTTTCCTGTGTCATGCCCTTAGCTACCGCGAATAGTTCTTCGCCCACTTCCGCTTTCACGACTACTCCTTGCGCAAAGCCTGAGCCATCACGTAACTGAAGGAAAGCTAATTTACCGCTAGAACGTTTGTTAGCTAACCATGTACCAATTTTTACTGTTTCGCCAATATGATTTGGCATATCTTTAATCATAATTTTTTTCATAAAGTCCTCCAAAGCTTATGTTGCAAGGACGCTTAATCTTGCCATTTTGCTTTAACAAAGGCATCGATTCGGCGAACTGCTTCTTCTAATAATTCTAAAGATGTCGCATACGATAAACGTATTGTCGCTGGTGCACCAAATCCTGAACCTGGAATGACCGCAACATTTGCTTCTGTTAATAGTGCCGATACAAAATCATCCACTGAAGTATAGCCTGTTTTCTCTGCTGTTTCCGAAACATCCGGCAATAAGTAGAAAGCACCTTGTGGCTTTAATACTTTTACGCCCGGAATTGCTGCTAATTTCGGGAAAATCGCTTCTAAACGTGATTCAAACGCTTGTCTCATCTCTTCTACTGTATCCTGCGAGCCGTTATATGCTTCAATCGTTGCATATTGTGCTGTTGTTGTTGCATTTGAAGTAGAGTGAGATGCTAAATCTGTCATCGCTTTAATGATTGTCGCATCACCAGCTGCATAGCCAATGCGCCATCCTGTCATAGAGTGAGATTTTGCAACACCGTTAACTACAATTGTACGTGCTTTCACTGCGTCTGAAACTTCCGCAATTGAATAATGCTCTATTCCATTGTAAACAAGCTTTTCATAAATTTCATCTGAAACGATTAAAATATCCTTCTCTTCTGCAACTTGTGCAAGCTCGGCCAATTCTTCCTTCGAATAAATCATACCAGAAGGATTGGAAGGCGAGTTAATAATCACCGCTTTTGTTTTCTCTGTAATGGCATCACGTAGTTGCTGTGCTGTAATTTTAAAGTTCTGTTCCTGTGTTCCTTCCACATATACAGGAACACCGCCAGCAAGCTTCACTTGTTCAGGGTAAGATACCCAGAAAGGAATTGGGATAATTACTTCATCGCCCTCATTTAAAATAACTTGGAACAATGTATACAGAACGTGTTTTGCTCCGACACCAACGATTATCTCATTTGCTTTGTATGTAAGATTATTGTCACGAGCCAATTTATCAATAATTGCTTTCTTTAGAGCAGGTAAACCTCCAGCCGGCGTATATTTTGTCAGACCAGCATCCATCGATTGTTTTGCTGCATTTAAAATATTGTCCGGTGTATTAAAGTCCGGCTCCCCTGCACCTAAACCAATTACATCAATACCTTGCTCCTTTAACTCTTTCGCTTTAGCTGTAATTGCTAAAGTTGAAGATGGTGTTAAAGTCTTTACACGATTTGCCAACAATTGTTTCATGTTGTTCTCTCCTCTACAAATTCAATATGCGTTTCCACCATTGCCCGTCTTCAAATAGAAGATAGACATAATTCAAGCTGCCGGATTCACTTTTATAGGTAATTTCCCATACTGGACCCGGCTCCTCAAATCCTAACTTCATATGAAGAATCTCTTTCGCAGCTGTATCTTCCTGAAAAGCAGACAACGCCTGATCTTCAGTGATGCCATCTGCTAAAAATACTTCCTGCATTGAATTCTCATCTAAACTCATCGGGACAAAGACTGCCTTTTCCTTCCCATACTCATCCACTCCGAAAACAGTGACATATGGCTTATTCCCATTGTAAACATAGGAATCATCAACAACAGCAAGTGCTTTCGTATCTAGCACAAAACTTTCCGCCTTTTGTTCTATTTCACTAAACGGTGCATTGGCCTTCCAAAATACGAATACTGAAATTACAAGCGACAAAGATAAAATAAAGACAACCGAAAAGATAATCCAGTTTTTCATAACTGCACCTTACAATCCGATGCATTTGTATGTTGTTTAAAATTTTGTTTCATTTTTGTCAACCTGCTTTCCTTCCTCATCGTTTTTCATTATACCAATTTCCCAAGCTTTGCACCATACTGTGTAGAGGCAGTTTTTGTATAGAAATTGGCGGTAATGACTCGATAAACTGCTGTCCGTATGATTTCGTTTCAATCCGGCGATCCAAAACGATAAATACCCCTTTATCATGGCTGGAACGAATTAATCGGCCGAACCCTTGCTTGAACCGGATAATGGCATCCGGCAACGCAAGTTCTGTAAAGGAATTGCGTCCTTGCTGTGTTATATAATTGGCCCGCGCTTTAAACGCAGGCTCTTCCGGTGAAGAAAACGGCAGCCGCACAACGATGACCGCAGACAGACCGTCTCCCGGTACATCGACCCCTTCCCAGAAACTGTTCGTTCCGAATAATACGGAATGATTAAATTTTTGAAAAGATTTTAACAATCGCATACGGCTTCCGGATGTCACACCTTGCGCAAAAATCATATAGTCGCTTAACAATTCACTTTCCTGTATAAGGTTGACTGTTTTACGCAGCATGTCCTGTGACGTGAATAAAACAAAGCATCTTCCATTCGTCATGCGCACTGTATTTGTAACGGCATGTGCGACCTCTTCGATATACTCGGACTGTGAAACGGCCTGAATATCAGGCATGTCATTGACAATATACACTTCTGCCCCGTCATAATAACTCGGGTCCGCATGCAGCTTTTCAATAGGAATCGTCGGATTGATCCCAAGTTGGTTCGTAATAAAACGCTCATTACTTGGTACTGTTAACGTTCCGGATGTCCAGACAATGCCGCTCTTTTCACGGATCGGGTCAAAAAGTTTCCTGATCGTTGATGTCACTTCAATCGGTTTTTTATAGAGCTGGATACTACCTGGAACACTGCGCTGGTCCAATTCCAGCCAGCATGAATAGTCAGGATTTTGACTTAAAAATACATCATCCCACTCTGCCAGTTTTATCGTAAACTCATTGACGATATACTGCCATTGCTCAATTAAATATTCATGCTCCGGCGCAAGCTCTTCCACACTTGAAGTGAACTTCCGGATAAGCTCGGTCGCCTCATCCACCCAATGCTGCACAGTAAGCGAAACTTTTAATAAAACTTCACGACCTAATTGCAATTCAGAAATGAAGACCTCGATTTTCTGAAGTTGCTTTTTCTGGTGATGCTGCGCTTCCTTAACCCCTCGAAGCAATGCCGCCATTGCCGTATCAAATGCATTGACCATCTGAATATAGCGCTTTTCCAGCTGATCGAGTGTTTGATAATTCAATAGCTGTTTTTTAATTGCTACCCGACGGATCTTATAAAACAGCTGTTCATCTTCCTGTATACCAATTTGTCCAAATAAATATTTCCAATTCATATAACTGAATATTTTTTCGTGCTGATTGATTGCAGCTTGTATAAACTGATGGGCCTCATCGATTACCCAGCCGCCTACTGAATTAAAAATCTGTTCATTGCGTACGAGATCACTTAACAGCATCGCATGGTTTGTCACAATAATGTCTGCCTGGCGACTATTTTGAATTGCACGTGAATAAAAATCATAAAGTGGCATTGTCGTTTTCGGCAATACGGTCTTTCGGAATTTATCAATGAGCAGCTGGCCACCGCCTGATACATTCAGTTCACTTAAATCACCCGTCTCCGTTTTCGCAAGCCAGATAAGTGTTTGCAGTACTGTAAATGTCTGATCATAGGAAACATCCTGTGTCCTTAGCTCTTTCTCGAACTTTTCGACGTCGATATAATGATTCATCCCTTTTAACAAAGCCATTTTAATCGGCTGGCCAAGCGCCTTTTCCAATATCGGAATGTCATTTTGCATAAGCTGATCCAGCAAATGGGAAGTATAAGTACTAATTCCTATTTTCTGATTCGTTTTCTTAGCAAAATAAATCGATGGCACTAAATAACCCATCGTTTTTCCGATTCCCGTTGATGCCTCAATGACATGTTCCGCATTGGCGTTGAATGCATGCCAAATGCTGTCCATCATCTGAAACTGCTGCGGGCGCTCTTCAAAATCGGGAATCCCTTTTAATAATAAGGCCATTTTTTCATCTGTCGTTTGCGGGTAAAGCAGTTCATCCCCATCATTTTTTGGCGTCGGTGCCATTTTGCGAATGGCGATTTTACGGTAAAAGACATGTCCTTCATCCGTTAATGCTTTATTGCGTTTTATGACAAGCGCATCAAAAAATAGCTGGGACAAGTCTGTTCTCAAACGGAAAGAACGTTTATGCAATTGTTCCAAAGTAACGAGCGGCATTGTTAACAGCTCTTCCCAACAATGTTTAAGCAGGTACGCTGTCGCGAGTGCATCATCATCCGCGCGGTGTGCACTTTGCAGCTCGATATGAAAATCATTCGCTAAATCCGCTAATTTGTAGCTTAACGACATCGGGAACAAAATTTTTGTCAGTTCAACCGTGTCGATTTTCTTTCCGTGCCATTTCGATATGCCGGCACGGTTAAACTCCGCCTGTAAGAAGTTCAAGTCAAAATCGGTATTATGGGCTACGAATACGGCCCCTTCCAGCAGCTCATAAATATAATCCGCATACGCTTCAAATGGCAGCGCATCTTTTACATCTTCGTTTGTAATATTAGTTAAATCCTGTATAAACAACGGAATCGGTTTTCCCGGATTAATAAATGTAGAATATTTTTTAACGATTTCCCAACCTTGCATAATAACAATGGCGATTTGAATCATGCGGTCGCCGCTTGCAGGTGAATGTCCTGTTGTTTCAATGTCGACAATCGCATATTTCTGACTTTCCTTCATTTTTCTTCAACTCACAGTTCAAGTAATATAACGGCATTTTATCATATTGGAGGTGATGAGGTCATGTAATTGGATAGAACTGCCCAAACATAGCGGTGGAATGCTGCGCTCACAAATCTAGAGTCATAGCCGGTATGTATGCTTTCTTAAAGTTCTAATATATTTTAAAATCATCTAATAAAATTTAAAATGGCGATTTTCTAATATAACCGCTAACTGTTCTAATATAAGTCCCATTTGTTCTAATATCCTTTCCAGTTCTTCGAATATCCAACGCAAGTTTTCTAATATACTTCCAAATCTTCTAATAAAATTCAAGCGCACCTTTACACTATTTGGCGACAAAAAAACCTAGTGCCGCCTCAAGGACAACACTAGGTTAATTTACTATGTATAGGTGTGCAGGGGCTCATCTCCCTGCACAATTCAAAAGCTTCCCAGCAAATCCGTGCTGTTGGCGGAGGCTTTTGTTGTGAAGACTAAATCTTCACCGAGGTTTTGGCACCTAAAACATAGAATACAACAATTTAAGGAATCATTCAACTAGATTAATCAATTAAATTTGAACGATTTCCAAATATTCCCTTTAGCATTGGTGGAGTAACTAGCGTTGTAATAATAATTACGATTACCATTGGTGTATAATCTTCCGCCGGCAGTAGTCCACTTGATAAACCCATACCCGCAAGGATCAGTGCAACTTCACCACGAGAAATCATCCCTGCACCGATACCTGTTGAAGATTTCCAGCTGAAGCCTGCCAATTTTGCACCAAGACCAGAACCGATAAGCTTAGATAAAATTGCCACGATCGAGAAGATAACTAAGAACCAAATATTTTCAGTAATACCCGCAAATGTAACGGACAATCCGATACTTACGAAGAAGAATGGCACAAATAACCCATTTGCAATCGGTTCTACTTTATGTTCGACTGTATCTTTAAATGGAGTACGTCCAATCGCAATACCGATAAAGAACGCTCCGATTATTGTAGCAATACCAAAATAATGTTCACCTATGTAAGCTAAAGCAAAACATGCAACAAGTGCTCCGCTTAACAGGGCCTCCGTTACTTTCAGGCGGCTAAACAGTTTTAAGAATGTCGGAATCACCCATATCATTACAACAGCGAGTAAAACAAAGAAGAATACTTTTCCGCCGATTAATGCTGGAATCGAAACATCATCCCCTACAAGGAAACTCATTGCAATTGCGATTAACACAACGACGATAATATCATCCAGTACAGCAGCCCCTAGCAAAGTAGAACCTTCCTTACTTTTTAGCCAACCGATTTCACTTAATGTCTGAACCGAAATACTAACTGATGTAGCGGCTAATGTTAGACCGATGAAAATCGCCTGACCTTGTGTAAGACCAAACGCCAATGCTAACGGATAACTCATTGCAATCGGTAAAATGACACCGCCAATTGCGACGAAAATTGCCCCTTTCATATTTGCATTTAAATCTTCCAGATCGGTTTCCAAACCGGCTAAAAACATTAACAAAATTACCCCTATTTGACTGAATGTTTGCATAATTTCATTGTCAGTAATCCAGCCAAGCATTGCAGGACCGATAATAATACCGATTAGAATTTTCCCGAGTACTGAAGGCTGGCCTAAACGTACTGATAGATGTCCTGCCAGTTTAGTAGCCAATAGTACGATAACAATTTGAAATATAAACATAATATCCCCCTTTTCCATACAAAAAGGCATGAGGATGCCAGATTTGACTGACTCCACCATGCCCTGCTTCGTATAAGATTAGCTTTATTTTAAACAATAAAAAAAGAAAAAGCAATAACATTTTATCATTATCTGAATATTTTTTATTCACCAACAAAGAGATAGATTAGAAAAAACCTGGTAAAACTTCTCGCTGAAAATACTGATTTTTTCTCAGCCATACATTTAAAATGTGCCGATGTGTTAGCAGTTTTCTCCGTGAAGCATGCCTTCTTTGTGCTTCCTGCAGACTTTCGAGCAATATACGCGTTTCCGTCAGACATTGTTCCGGATCTGTAATCACTTTTAAAGCCGGACTAATAAAACCATGTTCCTGCAGTAGTGCTAGCACTTTAGCAAACTCTTGTCCCATCGCAATATAGTTTTCTTCTATATTAAAATCAATACATTGATATAATGTGCTTTCCACTTCTTTTTCTACAAGCTCCATTGACTGATTTTCCATATGTCACCTCATGTTGGAATTGTATACAACAAGTATAGTAGAATTCAGCACAATAAAAAAGAAATTGGATTGAAAAAAGCTACGGAGCATCTCATCTGCACCGTAGCAACAAGTTATTTTGCATGAATCGCTTTTCCGAAAACAGAACGTGCCGCATCGCCAACGTGCTCGCTGACTGTCGGATGCGGGAAAATTAGCCTTGCCAAATCTTTTACTGACCCTCCTAATACTTTTGCCGCCAGCATAGAGTTAATCATTTCCGTCGCGCCGTCACCAACGACACACGCCCCGTAAATATCGCCTTCAGGACTCGCTACAAACTTCATAAAGCCCTGTGTATTCCCTTCAAGCAATGCTTTAGGGTTCGTAGGTAAATACATTTTCGTTACAATACTGTCTGCAGGTGCTTCGTGTTCCAGCATGCCAAATGTCGCAATTTCAGGATGTGTATATACACATCGCGGAATTTCCTGCTGATTGATCACTTTTGGGTGCTTTCCTAAAATATAATCGACTGCGTGTACACCTTCTGCACTTGCAGAGTGGGCAAGCTGGAAACCGCCGACTAAATCACCTATCGCATAAATGCCGGGAATACTCGTTTCATAGTGATTATTTACTTTGATTAAACGGCCATCCATCTGCATTTCCAGCACTTCCGCAATTTCAGTGTTCGGACGACGCCCTGTCGCAAACAGTAAATTTTCAAACGGGAAATTGCCGATTGAAGTTTGTACATGGTCCGCATGGATTTCTTCGAACGTAAAATCTGTCACAAGTTCGATTCCCAGTTGTTTCATTTTCTCTTTAATAATCGGTCGTGCATCCGGTTCTTCTGTTTGCAGAATATCTTTACTATGGTTTAATACGGTTACTTTTGTTCCCATTGGCGCTAAAGCAAATGCCATTTCAATTGCAATTACCCCGCCTCCAATAATCGTTAATTGTTTCGGCAGCTCCTGGATCGAAAAAAATGTATCCGTTGTATAATAATTTGCGTTTTCAAGCCCTTTAAATGGCGGGACGAACGGACGGCTGCCTGTTGCTAAAATGACATGATCTGCTGTAAATGCCTTATTACCGATGATCACTTTTCGTTCTGCGGTTACTGTCGCCTTCCCCCGAAACATTGTAATCTGTGCATTTTCAATAAATGCTTCAATATTTGATAACAGTTCATCAACCACTTGATCTTTTCGCTGCATTAACTTTGGAAAATCAATATTAATCGTCGGTACTGTCACACCCCAATCAGTTCCTCGCCGAATTTCCTGCACCAGCTTACTATGCTCAAGCATAATTTTTGAAGGTATACAGCCGACATTATAGCAGGCACCACCAACTTTATCTTTTTCGACAAGCGCTACTTTCAACCCGCTTTTTGCTGCATGGATTGCCGCTACATATCCTCCAGGTCCTGCACCAATGACAGCTAAATCAAATTTTTCCATATATACCACCTCATTTTTCACATTAGCATTACAATAAGGTGAATGCAACAAATCGGGCGCCAATTTTCTTTTAATTCTTACTATTCAATCAAATAAAAAAGCAGCGAAATGCCCATCGCATTCGCCGCCCATTTATTTGTTATTTTAATACTTTAATTTCTACATTTTTACGTCCCCAATTGATCGCGATTTTTTTTGTTTTAACAAAAACATCAATCCGGTTTCCCTTAATCGAACCGCCTGTATCACCGGCAACCGCAATTCCGTAACCTTCCACCCATACTTTCGTTCCAAGCGGAATAATCTTCGGATCAACCGCAATCAGTTTAATATCCGGATTTTTCTTTAAATCGATTCCGGAAGCCGTTTTTCCCGAACACCCTTTACAGTATGCTGTAAAAGCGCTTGCTTCAACAGTTAAAGTTTTGACAACTTCAAAGTCATCAATTGTTTCCTTTTTCTCCTTTTTTTCAACCGGTACTTTCTTATTCTTAATATGATCCGGTAATTTCAGTACGAAGCCTTCCGTTACTTCTTCTATGTCGTTAACTTCATTTAATTCAAGCAATGTATATACTGATGTGTCATAACGATCTGCGATTTCATCCAATTCTTCACCTTTCTTCACAGTATGCGTCGCTGCAAATGCCGCGCTTGCGAAGAATAAGGTAGTGACCACAAAGAAGGCAAAGCTAAATAATAGTTTATTTTGAAACATATTAATTATTTCCCCCTGTATCTTTTGTCTATTTTGTAAAATAAAGCTAAATCCAAGTCTACACATTTAATATTTCAAAAAGATTACAAGGAGATGATATAAAAATTACAAAAATATCCTTTAGTAACCAAAAATGTAATATAAAAAAAGCTGTCAAATAGGAATAATCCTTCATGACAGCTTTTCATCTTTTTTTACATAATTGTTGCTTCCGGTTCGTATGCGATTATTTCTTTAATTGTATTGTTTTCCCCAATAATCGCAACAGTCGGAGTATGTTCGGCAACTTCTTTATTATCCACATACACGTAAGCAATAATGATGACAATATCACCTTTTTGAACAAGGCGTGCCGCTGCTCCATTTACGCAAATAACTCCTGAACCGCGCTCCCCGGCGATAATATACGTCTCAAAGCGTGCTCCGTTGTTGTTATTGACAATATGGACTTTTTCATTCGGCAGCATTCCAACCGCATCCAAAATATCTTCATCTATTGTAATGGATCCAACATAATTCAAATCTGCCTCTGTCACTTGGGCACGGTGGATTTTACTGTTCATCATCATTCTAAACATGGATTACTTCCCCTTTTAATGAAAAAATTAAATTATCGATTAGACGTGTTTTACCAATTTTAACGGCAGCTGCAACAACGATTTGCTCTGTCCGATCATCGATTTCCTGTAAATCCGGGTAAGATAAAATCATCAAATAATCAACGTGGCCATCCGTATTATCATGGATGATTTTTTTTGCGAGTGCAATTGCCGATTCCACATTTCCGAATTCCAACAGCTCTCTTTTCGCCAGTTGGAGCCCTTGCTGAATTGCTGGTGCCTGTGAACGTTCTTCAGCAGACAGACAAATATTGCGGCTAGATTTTGCCAAACCATCCTCTTCGCGTACAACCGGAACAACACGGATTGTCACCGGGAAATTGTAATCGCGTACCATAGTTTGAATGATTGCCACTTGCTGGGCATCCTTTTGTCCGAAATATGCACGGTCCGGCAGCACTAAATTAAAGAGCTTCGCCACGACTTGCAAAACCCCATCAAAATGACCAGGTCGGCTCGCCCCGCATAAAATATGCGCCTGCCCCCCTGCACGAATAGAAATCCCTCCATTGTGCGGATACATTTCCTCTACTGAAGGTGCAAATATATAATCTACCCCTACCGATTTTGCCAATTCTGTATCACGTGGTAAATCTCTTGGGTATGATTCGAAATCTTCATTTGGACCAAATTGCGTTGGGTTGACGAATATACTCATGATAACAAGTTCATTTTCGCTGCGTGCATTTGCAGCCAATGTTAAATGTCCTTCATGTAAATAGCCCATTGTCGGTACCAGTCCGATTGACTGCCGGTTGTATTTTGCCATCTGAACTACTTCTCGCAACTCGGCTATTGTTGTTAATACGTACATTATTTTACGCCTCCGTAGAGCTCGATTAGCTCCGTCTCTTTCATTGTGAAACTTTGATGTAATGTCGGGAATGTACCTAATTTTACAGCGTTTGTAAAATTCGTAATCCCTTTCTCTACCTCTTCACCGACTTGTGCGAATGCTTCAACAAATTTTGGTATATGATGCTTTCCATATTGTAATAAGTCATGGTATACGAGCACTTGCCCATCCGCTTTTACACCAGCACCGATGCCAATCGTCGGAATCGTTAAGTTATGCGAGACAACTTCCGTCAACTGATGTGGAATACATTCCAGCACGACGGCACATGCACCTGCCTGTTCAACAAGTAGGGCATCTTTTATTAATTTTTCCGCTTGCTCGGCTGTTTTTCCTTGAACTTTATAACCTCCAAGTACTCCTGCCGATTGTGGCAGCAATCCTAAATGTGCCACTACCGGGATACCAGCATCGGTTAACTTCTTAATCACAGGAACAATATCATCTGCCCCTTCTACCTTTACAGCGTTTGCATTCGTTTCCTGCATCATTTTCACAGCGGTTTTCAATGTTTCGTTCACATCCCCGTGATAAGAACCAAATGGCATATCGACGACGATAAACGTATCCGGTGCACCTCGTCGAACCGCTTTACTATGGTGAATCATATCTTCCACCGTTACACGCATTGTCGATTCATAGCCCAGTACGACCATCCCGAGGGAATCCCCGACAAGTATCATATCAACACCTGCCGCTTCAGAAAATTTTGCTGCCGGATAATCATAAGCGGTTATCATGACAATTTTTTCGCCTTGCTCTTTCATTTTTAAAAACTGTGCAGTTGTTTTCATATTCTTCCTCCTTAAGTGGAAAGAAAACAAAAATACCCTTCTATCTAAAATTAGACAGAAGGGTAGTACCATACGTAAATTCAACACATTTCATACTTTAAGTGGAAATAGAATCGAATTACAAGTATAAAATGGATTAATTTATGCGCGTTTTCTTCCGTCTCTGTCTTGTGTAGATCAAAGCAGATTTTATTAATGTGGACTAGCATTTGCAGGTACAGTTCTATTAAGATACTGTCCTAGAGCTACTATAACAAGTTTGGAAGAAAACGTACAGAATAAATAATTACTGTAAAAACTTTTTAACGAGACCTTTACGATAAAAGTTCAATATCAGCAGAGTAAATGCCAATAATTTCCCCATTCGCTTGACGAATTTCCAGGACACCGCTCTCAGTTATACTGACAGCTTCCCCTTCAACGACTTCACGGAGTGTTGTTGCTTTCACTTGTTTTCCGATCGTCCCCGAAGACTGTTCCCATAGTTGTTTAATTTGACCGAAGCCGTTTTTTACGTATTCGTCACTGTACTTCTCCAATGATTCAAGCACATTGGCGACGAAATGCACACGCTCAATCGGCTCTCCTTCTTCAATAGCAATCGAAGTTGCAATAGATTGCAGCTGATCAGGAAAATCACTCTTCTGCTGATTGACATTAATCCCAATACCAATCAGCAATGCCTGGATGCGATCAGCCTCAGCTACCATTTCAGTCAAAATTCCCGTTGTTTTTTTGCCGTTGATTAAAATATCATTCGGCCATTTGATTTCAGGTGTGAAATTTTTAAAACTCGACTTCATCGCTTCAACAATGGCCACAGCAGTAACTAAAGTAAATTGAGGGGCCTGGTGCGGGGCAACATCCGGGCGTATGATGACAGTCATCCAAATCCCCTGTCCTTCTGTCGATTCCCATTCACGCATCATACGCCCTCGCCCTGCCGTTTGATGCTCAGCGATAACAACGGTGCCATCCAGTGCACCAACTCGGACAAGTTCATGCGCAACAATCTGTGTCGACTCAACCGTTTCATAATAATGAACTTGTCGGCCATAGCGTTCCGTTGTCAAAAATTGCTGTAATTGACCCATATCCACTTTATCCGGTACAGATAACAGTTTATACCCACGTTTTTTTACTGTTTCAAACTCATAGCCTTCCTGCTTCAATGTTTGCATATGCTTCCATATTGCTGTTCGGGAGACGTTGAGTTCATCCGCCAGCACTTGGCCGGAAATCGGTTCTCCATCCGCAGTCAAAAACCGTTTCAAAATTTCATCCTTCATCGTGAAATGCATAAAACCATTCCTTTAATTGTTGTTTATCATTTTGTACTTTCCCCTTTAATACCGCTTCTACTGCTGCATCTAGTGTCTGTTTAATCCAGCTGCCGCGTTTTTTCGGGGACCATTCCAACAAGTCTTTTCCTGTAATTGCAAGCTCATTCACATGCTGAATCGGCAATGTGTTTTTTCGTGCCACTAATTCTTCATAGCTTGATTCAAGTTTATGATTTTGCCTAATAGTAAATTGGTAGGCTGTTTTAAGAATCATTGTATCAAAGCGCATTAAATCAACAAGGCTCATCCCACTGAGTAGGCTTTCATAGGCATCCAACACCGTTTTTACGAAGAGCTTATCCTTATTCGAGCAGCGATACTTCGTAAGGAGCGTCAAATCGCAGCCATTTACTAAACAGAAATATGCCCATCCAACTTGTCGGTCTTCCGAATAAAACCCATCCCAATTTGAAGAAGTAAATTCGCCATATAGAAAATTACTCAATGTCGTTTTTTCCATATATTCAACGCCGAATGCAGCATGAGCAGAAATAAAAATCTTTGAAAGTTCTACTTGAATGCGCTCGATTGCAACATATTCAATCGATACTGCTTTTTGCCTGATTGCTTCGAAAGTATTTTCCTCAATTGAGAAGTGAAGCTGTGCAGCAAATCGGACAGCCCGCAGCATTCGGAGAGCATCTTCTTCAAAACGCTGATCCGGCTCCCCTACAGCACAAATAACTTTGCTGTCGATATGTTGGCGGCCATTGTAATAGTCGATGTACTCTCCCGTTTGACTTAGGGCCATCGCATTCATTGTAAAATCCCGGCGTTTTAAATCTTCTTGTAAATTTCGAACGAATTCGACTGTATCTGGACGACGATGGTCACTGTAAGTAGACTCTGTCCGGTATGTTGTTACTTCGATCGGTTCCCCGCAGTCCAGTACAATGACCGTCCCGTGATCGATTCCTACATCAATTGTTTTGGAAAAGATTGTTTGAATTTCTCCAGGTAATGCACTCGTTGCGATGTCGACATCATTATTTTCTTTTTGCAAATAATAATCCCGCACCGCTCCTCCTACAATAAAAGCTTCAAAACCGGCATATTCAATCTTTTTAATGACTTCCTTTGCCGCTTGCCATTGTTGCGGAATCATTTTTTTTTTCGACCACACTTTCATATATACGTTCATATTGTTCAACCATTTTTGATTCATGGAACTGTTCGCGTACCGATTGGAGTGCAGCTTCTTTGAAAGCTTGATGTTTTTCTTCATCCTGCAGCAGTTCGACCGCATAATCCGCGACAGCTTGCGTATCTCCAAGTGGAACCAAATAGCCGTTCCCCCCATGATCGATCACTTCAGGAATCCCGCCGATTGCTGTACCGATACCCGGTACACCGCATGCCATAGCTTCCAATAATACAAGCCCGAACGATTCTTTTTCTGAAAGCAATAACTTTAAATCACTAATCGCAAAAAGTTCTGTAATGTTTTCCTGCTTACCTAAAAACAATACATCATCCGTATAAGGAGAATCTTTAACAATATCTGTGACACGATGCTTTTCCGGTCCATCCCCGACTAATAATAATTTGGCCGGCATACGCTCACGGATCTTCAGGAATGAATCGACCACGTCCGGCAGATTTTTTATTTTACGGAAATTCGAGACATGGATAATTACTTTTTCATGCGGCAAAATACCAAATTGCTCTTTTAAATTGCCGGGATCCACAGGCTTAAATACGTCCTCATCAACGAAATTATAAATAGTTTCAATCGGTTTTTTCGTATCGATCAAAGCATATGTCTGCTGCTTTAACGATTCCGAAACAGTCGTTACTGCATCGGAACAATCAATGCCATACTTGATTGCCTGCGCCAGCGTAGAATCTTCGCCTAAAACGGAAATATCTGTTCCGTGAAGTGTAGTGACAATGCCAAAGTTCTCGCCGCTCATATGGCGGGCCAAAACCGCACAAACCGCATGAGGAATCGCATAATGAACATGTAATAAATCAAGTTTTTCCTCTTTAATAACATCAGCCATTTTACTTGCTAATGCAATATCGTATGGTGGGTATTGAAATACCGAATAATTATTCACTTCCACCTCGTGGAAAAAAACGTTTGAATAAATTTTATTAAGTCGAAATGGTACACTTGAAGTAATAAAGTGAATTTCATGTCCTCGTTCTGCCAACATTTTGCCTAACTCTGTTGCAATTACACCCGAACCTCCCACTGTCGGGTAACATGTTATACCAATTTTTAATTTTTTCATTCGGCTCCCCATCCTTTCAACAATACGATTTTAACTTTTTTTAAAATGATGAAACACATTTATAAAGTAAAATTGACCGGCTTTTTATTTTCTACGCTCTTCTAAAATGCGCCAGTCAACAAAACCTTCCTGAAGCCCTTTTAATAAAATTTCCGCTGTCCCCATATTTGTCGCAAGCGGTATATGATACAAGTCGCATAACCGCACTAATGCCATGACATCCGGCTCATGAGGCTGTGCAGTCAATGGATCACGGAAGAAAAATACCATATCCATATCATTATTGGCAATCATCGCACCTATTTGCTGATCTCCCCCTAACGGACCGGAGCGAAACTTCGTAATTGAAAGTCCTGTTTCCGCTTCAATCATTGTACCCGTAGTGCCTGTCGCATATAGATCATGCTCTTTTAAAATATCGCGATACGCAATCGCAAACTGAATTAAATTATCTTTTTTCCGATCGTGTGCTATTAATGCCATTTTCATAATTATCAACCCATTTCTAAATGATGTTCTCTAATCCGTAGATTAATGTATTGGTTTTCATTACTTCTTCAATACTAAATGTAACACCGCTCATAAAGCTTCCACGATTTAATGAATCATGACGAATCGTTAATAATTCACCTGTGCTGCCAAACAGTACTTGCTGATGTGCAACTAAACCTGGAAGTCTTACTGAATGGATATGCATGCCGTCAAAGTTTGCGCCTCTTGCACCAGTGTGTGTTTCTTTTTCTTCCGGATGCCCTTGCACTTTCGCTTTTCGGACTTCACTGATCATTTGTGCTGTTTTAATACCGGTACCAGATGGCGCATCAAGCTTTTGATCATGATGCATTTCGATAATTTCCACATCTGGGAAATATTTTGCGGCATCCTTGGCAAACTTCATCATTAATATTGCACCAATCGCGAAGTTTGGCGCAATAATACAGCCTAATTGTTTTTCTGTTGCCATTTGCTGCAGTTCTTCAAGTTGTTCGTCGGTAAAACCGGTTGTCCCAACAACTGGACGTATGTTATGTATTAATGCCTGTTTTGTTCGTTCATAAACACAAAGCGGATTTGTTAAATCTAATAGTACATCCGGCTTTGTCTCACGTACAAGCTCAACAAAATTTGTATAAATCGGAACTTCATAATGATTCGGAAACTCTTCAAGCAAGGCTAGTGATGTACCGACTTCTTTATAATCAAGTGCTGATACAAGCTCCATTCCATCATTATTCATAATTGTATGTACTGCTTCTGTTCCCATTTTGCCTCGTGCACCGGCAATTGCTACTCTGATTGTCATACTAAAAAAACTCCTTTTTACTGTTAGTTGCTTTTTATTCTTGTTTAATTAATTTGAGTAAAAGATGCGACATTCTTGCGTTCATCCATATTGTTGTCAAATACGACAAAATCAAACATAATAAACAATGTAACCTTTTTTCTGCTCCAACACATATATTCTTACTCAACCGATTTTAGGAGGTTTACTATGCAAGGAATAAAAATACAGAATATTATCGGAATTCTTATCGGTTCCGCAATATTCAGTTTCGGTTTTGTTCACTTCAATATGCAAAACCAACTGGGTGAAGGTGGATTTAGTGGTATTACACTTATTTTATATTTTACACTAAATTGGGACCCAGCATTAATGAATTTGTTATTAAATATTCCAATGTTTATTCTAGGATGGCGTTTACTAGGGAAAAAATCATTTATCTACACGATCATCGGTACACTCAGCGTATCGGTATTCTTAAAAATCTTCCAAATTTACGAAGTCGATATGAACTTACAGGATGATCTATTCCTTGTATCATTATTTGCAGGGGTATTTGTCGGGATCGGTTTAGGGATTGTGTTCCGATTCGGTGGGACAACCGGCGGGGTCGATATTTTAGCCCGACTTGCAAATAAATATCTTGGTTGGAGTATGGGTAAAACGATGTTCGGCTTTGATTTCTTTGTCATTATCCTTTCCTGGATGACGTTTTTGGATGCCCGTTCGATGATGTATACATTAGTAGCCGTTTATGTTGGCGGCCGTGTCATCGATTTAGTGCAGGAAGGCGCCTATTCAGCAAAAGGTGCATTTATTATTTCAGTGAAGTCCGATGAGATCGCAAACTTAATTACGAATAACATGGACCGCGGGGTAACCGTTTTTGACGGTCATGGTCATTTCACGAAAGAGCATCGTGATGTTTTATACTGTGTTATCGGCCGAAACGAACTCGTCCGTCTAAAAAATATTGTCCACGGCATCGATCCACATGCATTCGTATCCGTCATGGATGTCCGCGATGTAACTGGAGAAGGCTTCACACTGGACGATAAAAAACAGCCTCTCCATTAGACTAAATAAGTTTTTCATTCGTTTTGCTCTTTCTTACAGAAATCCGTTTAACCAAAGCGGACAAAACATAGTAAGGTCGTTAAATGCTTGAATAATGTTCAAAACAAAAAGGTCATTTTCCCAAATGAGAAAATGACCTTTTTTAATTTCTATTACATCAAATATTAATCTTCCGAAGTCATGCCTGTGTAAATCAGGATTAAACGTAATAGTTCCATTATTGCTACAGCTGCTGCTGCCACGTATGTCATTGCCGCTGCATTTAAAACTTTGCGTGCTGAACGTTCTTCAGTATTGTTGATAATACCTAAAGATACGACTTCATTCATCGCACGCTTGGATGCATCAAATTCTACCGGTAATGTTACAACTTGGAATACAACACCTGCTAATAATAAAGCAATACCTAGCAACAGGAAACCTGAAGATGAAGCTAAAATACCGATCAATACAAAAATCCAAGACATATTCGATGAAATATTAGCTACCGGCACTAATTTCGAACGTAATGTTAAGAACGAATAAGCATCCGCATGCTGCATCGCATGACCAACTTCGTGCGCTGCTACAGCTGTACCAGCGATTGAAGAATTATAGTAGTTGTCTTCAGACAAGGCAACCGTTTTAGTTGCAGGATTATAGTGGTCAGCTAAATAACCTTGAGTCGGTACTACACGAACATCTGTTAAACCATGTTGATCTAAAATATAACGTGCTACTTGAGCACCTGTCATTCCTTTTTCAGCTGGAACTTTTGCAAACTTTTTGTAAGTACTCTTTACCTTCATCTGCGCATATAACGGTAACAGCAAAATGATGATAAAGTAAATAATATACAACACTATTATCGAACTCCCTTTCTATCTCTTTCTATGCTTTAATTTTAAAGGCTTTCTAGTCTCGTTGCAAATATTCACGCTTACGACTTTCAAGAAAAGCAAATATTATGCATGCCATCGAAAGCCAAAAAGTGAAGTAGCCAATCTCGCTTGGATACTGGTAAATAACTCTGTAAAATGGCATTTGGCCAAACAAATAGTCGATTATATCGTTATGCAATGTCCAAATAGCCGCAACCATCACGTGCCACATTTTAAATCGGTAATTCGGTAAATACAGAACAGCCTGTACTGCCATTAAAAAATGTGAAGCAACGAGCATCCACCCGTCCGCTCCCAACTGTCCATTCTCTGCAAATGTTAGAAGATTCATCGCTACTGCCCATAATCCATATTTAATTAACGTGATAAAGGCAAGCACTTCCATTAATCTAAAGTTTCTGCCGATCAGCCAACCAATAATGGCAAAACAGAAAAATAAGCTTGCAGTGGGCGAATCCGGTACGAATATATAGTAAATCGGTTCTGTTACCGCCAACTGCCCTCGATACCAGTAATAGCCGTAAACGGTACCAAGCAAGTTAATAATAAGCAGTAATGTTAAAAAGGCACGATGGTTTAATACGTACCATAATTGCATCATATATACTCTCATTTGTTCACCTTTTTCTTCCTCATTCTTCATTATTCCGTATTATGTATTGTGTGCAACTTAACCAAATATTGTACGTCTTTAATTATATATGTTCTTAATTGTTACGCAAGCTTTCGTTAGAAACTACAAATAAACGAAAATTAAAAAGAGAGTCAATATTCTGACTCTCCAGTGTAAAAAATTATTCAGCTTCTTTTAATCCTGCGATAAATTCAGCTAAAACTTGAAGTTCTTCCTCAGTACCTGTAAATGCTCCAGCAGGCATACCGCCTCGTCCATTCACAATTACTTCTTGAACTTCTTCAGCTGATAACTCATTGCCAAGAAGCATTGGTCCGGATACCCCAGCTAAGTCTCCACCATGACAGCCGATACATGAAGCTTGGGCCTGATAGATTTCATAACCTTCGGACGTTTCATCTACTTCAACATCCGGAAGTAATCCTAAATGTTTATCCGTAATTTCACCTTGAGCATGAACTGCTTCCCAGTCAGTAGCCTGAACAGATTCCCATGTTGTATAAATAAGTGCTGCTATTGCCAACAACATAAATGCTGTCGGTAATGGTCGTTTAAATGGTCGACGTTCAGGTGTTCTATCTAAAAATGGTACCAACGCTAATGAACCAAATGCAATACCTGGAATAACCATCGCGCCAATAACGTTATATGGACCAGATGCATAAGAGTATTTTAATAGTTGGTACATTGATAGGAAGTACCAGTCCGGTAACGGTATATACGATGCATTTGTTGGATCTGCCGGGCCTTCAAGTGGTGAAGGATGTGCGACAGTTAATAATAAATAACCGATTAAGAAAACTGCACCAACCATCCATTCTTTTAATAAGAAGTCAGGCCAGAAAGCTTCTGTTTTCCCTGGATACTCGGAATAATCTTTTGGCACGTTCGGCATACGGTTACTCGCTTTTACACGTGAATCACCTACGAACTTCATACCTTTTCCGCGTTGCATAGTGTCCCCTCCTTAAAAAATAGTACAATTAGTTTCGGATCATAGAGGTCCTGAAATACCTTGGCGGCGGATCATGATAAAGTGAACTGCCAATAAAGCAAATAATGCTGCTGGTAAGAAGAATACATGAATAGCAAAGAAACGAGTTAAAGTTTGCGCCCCGATAATCGTAGAATCCCCAGCTAATAATATTTTTATTGTTTCACCTAAAAACGGAACAGATGCAGCAATTTCGATACCTACTTTAGTCGCGAATAAAGCTTTCATATCCCATGGTAATAAATAACCTGTGAAACCTAAACCTAACATAATGGCAAAGATACCTACACCAACTAACCAGTTTAATTCACGCGGTTTTTTATATGAACCTGTGAAGAATACACGAAGTGTATGTAAGAACATCATAACAATTACTAAAGATGCCCCCCAATGGTGCATACCACGAACGATTTCACCGAATGCTACTTCGTTTTGTAAATAGTAAACTGATTTCCAAGCATTCTCTACATCTGGTACATAATACATAGTTAAGAACATACCTGATAGAATTTGGATTACTGTGATAAAGAATGTTAATCCCCCGAAACAGTAAACGAATGCTGAAAAGTGATGGGCAGGGTTAACGTGCTCTGGCACTTCATGGTCGGCAATATCACGCCAAATAGGAGTAATATCTAAACGTTCATCGACCCAATCATAAATTTTATTTAGCACTGTGTCGTACCCCCTAACTTATTTAGTTACTGTGTGTGTTAGCGATTTTTTTCCCAAGCATTAAGAAACCATCATTTTCTGACACTTCATACATATCCAGTGGTCCAAGAGGCGGTGTACCTTTTACGTTTACACCTGTTTTTTCATAACGTCCCGCATGACATGCACAGAAGAATTGATTTGCGTGTTCTGGATTACCTTCCCAGTTTACAGTACACCCTAAATGCTTACATACAGGTGAGATTGCGATGATTTCGTCACCTTCTTTGTAAACCCAAGCAGCATCTGCTACTTCTGATTTGTACCAACCATCCGTCTGTTCATACGAGAAGTCCACTTTGACTGGAACTTCTGTAATTTCGGCAATTTTTTTGCTTGTTTGTACAAATTCACCATCTTCTTTTGACTGAAGAATTGGGTCAATAGCAAAACGTACCATTGGCATTAACATTCCTGCCGCCATAAATCCACCTACACCAGTAATTGTATAAGTTAAAAATTGACGTCTTGTAACTCGATTCCTACTCATCCTTTTCCCCCCTCTTACTAAAAGGTCAGTCCAACGGACATATACTTTTAAAAATAGTAAATAACTAGGACATATCTATGATATATCAACTGAATAAGTTGGTCAATATAGCATTCATTTCCAAAAGTGTAGTTTGTGAACATTTAATGAAACAATTGTCGCACATATATGCTCGTTAAACCCAAATTTTCGTAAAAGTTGGGATGACTTGTTTTAACTGGTCTTCCAAAATTCTCTGTTTTACACCCTGGTCCATGGACTCAAGTGGGATAGCCGGAAGCCAAATAATGTTTAAATATTCTTTATATTCAGTCCATGAATGGTCACAGGTAATAAAGACCACTGCTTTAAAACCTGCTTCCTTCAATTCTTTTTCCATTGTTGCTGGCATATTATCTGACTTGGTTCCCATCGTATATGAAAGGGGGGGCAATAATAAAAGACGACCTTTAAACTGCTGTTCTATGAAATTGGTCAACGTCATTAAATATTCTGAAGCAGAACTGCTCTGCTTTATTCCTTGATCCGAAAAATCCAATTGCACGAGCGGGACAATTGCCGTATCTATAAACTGCTTTTGTGCCTGGAACTGTTCTACATCTTTTACAATAAAGTTCATATTCTTTCCTCCTAGTACCTTTAAACTTCTGAAAATAGGAAAGAAGTAATTTTTTTAATAAAGTTCAAAATTACTTCGTATACTTTAATGCTTGCAATAAATTAGATAACTCGAAAAAACGATCTTTATCTCCACTGTCCAGCGCTTCATCTATTTCTTTTAACAGTTGCTGTTCCTGGAATTCTACTACACTATTTTCCAACAAACGCTCTGCTGCTAGACGGTCTTTTTCACTAATAAAGATATCAGCAGGTACATAAGGGTTTTCCTCCAGTACCGCCAAATACAGAGGATCAGGCGGTACGCTCGGGAAGTTCAGCTGAAAGTAAATTGCTTCATGTGCATTGATTCGTAAATCATGAAATGCTTTTTCAGCATCGGATGTCATAATATTTTCTTTATAAAATCGGAATGGGATACTTGTTGTCTCAATTGTCGACATTACAATGGAACGCGGGCAATAATGTGCTTCATCAACGAAATGAACGTTTTGCAACAAGTCGTCATTACTTAATAAGTAATTTAAAATCCATACACCTTCACGTCTTTTTAACTGGAAATTTTTTAAAAACCACCTGATAAACAACTTTTTGTCATTCAGTGGTACGGAATATGTCAACATGCAATCCTCCCTTTACTCAAAGCGTTCTAATAAATCAGTCCATTGTTGTTCAGAAGGCTGTAATTGGACAAGTCGCTCGGCAATTTGTTTTGCTTCATCACGCTTGCCGTCCTCAACTAAAAACAGGAAATATTTCTCTAAAAACTCAACATCATCGTTAAATTCATTATATGCCTCTTTGTAAATTTCGTATGCTTTTTCGAACAGTTCTTCTTCATTATAAGCATTGGCTACAAATGGATATAATGCGACCCATTCGAATTCATTTTGATGTAATTGTTCATATAAGGAAATAATTTCTTCAAAGCGTTGTTCCGTATTATAAACAGACATCAATACTAAAATCGCTTCCATATATTCCGGATCCAAGGCAATGGCCTCACTCAAAAATTCTATCGCTTCCTGTTGCTGGCCATTTTTCATCGCCATTTTCCCAGCAAATAAATAGAGGGATTTATCGTATTCGTCTCGTTTAAGACCTTCTTTAATAACTTTTAAAGCACGCTCATTATCCTCGAGCATTGCATAACTTTCAGCCAGCAGTAAATAAGCTGAGAAATAATCAGGGTCCAACTCTTTTAAATCTTCCAACTGTTTTATAGCTAGTTCATATTTTTCCGTCTGGAAAGCTGCATAGGCCGAGCCAAACAGCAAGTCAGCTGTAACTTCTTCTTCAAGTGCTTCCATATAATAATCCAGGGCAGTTTCATAGCCTGCACCTGCACGGTAAACTTCCGCCAAACGTTGGGCTAAAATTATACCAGCAAACTTTTTATCGATTGCATAAAGCTCTTCATAAATTCGAACAGCCTCTGTAAAACGTCCTGTTTCAAATAATAATTCTGCTTTTGCAAATTGCAGTAAAGGCTCATGCGGTAAAATTTGCAACGCATCATTAATTCGTTGTTCCGCCACTTCAAATAACCCTTGCATTTGATAATAGTCCGCCAATACCAACAATGCTTGAGGATATTCCGGTGCATCATCGGCAATCCCCATTAATAAATCAAGGGCATTATCCTCTTCACCTAGCTCAATTAATACGCTTGCACGATCGATTGAAATTTGCGCTTCCTCAGGAAATAAAAATTGCAGATGTTCAAATACACGGTCTGCTTCATTTAAAAATCCGTAATGCATAAGTGCTTCAGCTACTTCATATTGTGCTGCGGGTTCAGCATCCATTAAAAAAGATTCAAGAAGTCGGTTAATCTCCTCTAAATTTCCTTCTTGAATCGCTTGTAGTAATAGTTCCATGTGTATTTCACCTTTTTCTTTTGTTCTCAATATTATGCTACATGACGAAGCAATGCATCACAAGAAAAAGAATTCGGATGTTTTATAAAATTCATTTGGCAAAGTAAAAAAGAGATGTAAAAGTAAATTCTTTTTACATCCCCATAAATCATTATTTCATTATACTATTAACATGATCAAAAAAAGTTGGGTAGGAAACAGCGATGCAATCCGCATCATCCAATTCCACTTCCCCATCTGCAACAAGAGCAGCGATCGCACCCATCATTCCAATACGGTGATCGCCATATGTTTTCAAGCTTCCACCATGTAAAGATGTCGGACCTTCGATAACCATACCGTCATCTGTTGCTTCAATTTTTGCACCTAGCTTCTTTAACTCATTTACAACCGCATCGATACGGTTTGTTTCTTTCACTTTAAGTTCTTCCGCATCTTTAATGACCGTTTTACCAGCTGCCTGTGTCGCAAGCAGCGCAATAATCGGAATTTCATCGATTAGGCGAGGAATAATAGCGCCCTCCACTGTCGTTCCTTTTAGATCGGAAGTTTCAATCGTAATAGTTGCAGTTGGTTCTGCCGCATTCTCGTCATCGATTGCAACCGACATTTTCGCACCCATGTTTTGAAGCACTTCCAAAATGCCGTCACGCGTCTCGTTGACACCCACGTTTTTAAGAACAATTTTGCTGTTTTTCGCAATGGCACCAGCAACAAGGAAAAATGCAGCCGAGGATATATCACCTGGTACATTTATATGTGTTCCTGTCAGTGTTTGGCCGCCTTCCAATGACACGACACCATCTTCAACAGTTACCGTTGCCCCGAACTGTCGCAGCATACGTTCTGTATGATCACGTGAAATCTCTTCCTCACGCACAACTGTTGTACCTTCCGCACGTATACCGGCAAGTAGAATAGCTGATTTCACTTGGGCACTTGCTACAGGCATTTTGTAGTCGATCGCCTTTAACGGTCCACCTTGAATCGCGAGTGGCGTATATTGTCCATTATCTCGACCGGCTATTTTGGCACCCATTAAACGTAAAGGATCTGCAACACGACGCATTGGACGCTTACCAATCGATGCGTCTCCTGTCATGATTGTATGTAGTTTCGTGCCGGATAATAGCCCTAGCATTAAACGCGTTGTCGTACCCGAATTTCCTGTGTAAAGCACTTCTTTCGGTTCGGTCCAACCGTCGATTCCTGGACTGTTTATTGTTACATCTGTCCCGTCAACTTCAATGTCTACCCCAAGCTTTTGGAAGCAGTCAATTGTACGCAGACAGTCTTCACCTAATAAGAAGCCGCTGACAGTTGTTTTTCCTTTGGCAATGGAGCCGAACATCACCGAGCGATGCGATACCGATTTGTCACCTGGTACCGTAATATCTCCCTGTAATGAAGGTTGACTGTATTGCAATGTTGTACTCATTTATGAACCCCCCTTTTAAGAAAATCCCATTTGTCTTTATGAAATATAAGTATCAAACTTTGCCTTGTGTGCAATGCATTGTGCGGCACGTTCACGGTCTTCGTTTGTCTGGAAACTAATGACCAAAATACCGAATACATCAACACGTGTTTCAACGATACGTATATTTGTAATACTTATATTATTTTCAGCCAATAATCCTGTTACTTCTGAAATGACCCCTGGATAATCCGGTATATCGACATAAAGATCATAAGGCATATACAGGGCACCGTTTGCAACCGGCAAACTGTCCCGGACATCACGCGCTTCACTGAAGTAGTTCTCGATTGCCTTCGCATCACCTTCAGCCAATAGATCACGGACCCGTTGCATTTCTGTAAGCCAATTATCTAGCTGTCCGACTAATTCCTGCTTGTTTTGCATAGTAATATCACGCCATAAAGCAGGGTTTGAGGAAGCAATTCGTGTAATATCACGGAATCCGCCGGCAGCTAACGAAGAGGTCATTGGATATGTCTGTTTTTCACTATTCAGCTGATGTACTAAAGATGCCGCGATAATATGAGGGAAATGGCTTACAACAGCTGTCATATGATCGTGTACCTTTGCATCGACCACGACCATTTTCCCGAGTGTAAATTTCAGCAGATCGTCCAGTGCAGCTAGTTTTTCAAGTTCTTCCCCTTCATGGGGTGTCAGCATATAGTAGGCATTTTCCAGTAAGTATGGCTTTGCTGCTGTAATACCGCTTTTATGGGAACCCGCCATTGGGTGACCGCCGATAAAAGTAATACCCAGTTGCCTCAGCTCTAATGCTTTTTCCATTATTTTCGCTTTTGTACTGCCTGTATCTGTAATAATGACATTGCGTTTTAATTCCCAGGACTTTAACTGTTCCATAAAGTCGAGTGTGACATTTACCGGTGTACCAAAAATAATTACGTCCGCCTCTTTTGCAAACTCAGCAGGATTTTTAACTACTTCATGAACGACTTGTAATGTGTCCGCTAATTGTCGCGTTTGTTCATGAGCATCATAGCCGAACACTTTTGTATGTGGTGCCTTCTGCAAAGCCATCGCTACAGATCCACCAATTAACCCTAGTCCGATTACGAAGACATTTCGTGTCATGCAAGTACTCCTTGCTCATTTAAGACTTCTGCAAGTAGTTGTAAAAATCTCGCATTTTGAGCTTCTGTACCGATCGTCACCCGAATATAACCTTCCAATCCTAATGCCGCTCCGCTTCGGATAATAAATCCGCGCTTCATCATTTCTTCAAATACAACATTACTTGGAGCTTTCACTTCAAACATGACAAAGTTCGTTTGCGAAGGGAAATAATTTAAACCGTGCTGCTCACAAAATTCTACAAATTGCTTCTTGCCGATTTCATTTGCTTCACGGCAGCTGGCAATGTATTCCTGGTCCTGTAGCGCGACCTGCGCAACTTGTTGGCTTAGAATTGTATTGTTGAACGGTGCACGTACCGGGTCAAGCTTCGCAATAACGTCTGCTTGGGCAATTCCGTAGCCGACACGGAAAGAAGCCAGTCCATACGCTTTTGAGAATGTACGCAATAAAATTAAGTTCGGGTAGTCACGGAAATAATGCAACGTATCTTTATAAGAGGCATCGTTAATGTATTCCACATATGCTTCGTCCAATACAATGAAAACATCCTTAGGCACTTTAGCCAAGAAAGCACTCAATGTTTCATCCGATACGATCGTACCTGTCGGATTGTTCGGATTACATACCCAAACAACCGATGTATTTTCATCAATTGTCTCCAGCATTGCTTCTAAATCATGGACACCATTTTTCAATGGTACTTTACGCACTTCTGCTCCTTCAATCTCTGCATTATGCCAGTATTGAGAAAATGACAAATCTGCCATGACTGTGTTTACACCTGGATATAATAATGCACGGGTAATGATTGCGATTAAATCATCCGAACCATTCCCTAAAATGAGTTCATTTTCGGCAACGCCATAGAAATTCGCCAATGATGTTCGTAAGCTTTGAGCATAACCGTCCGGATATATTGCATGATTGGATTCATCTTTTTGTAAAAATTGTTTTACTTTTGGGGAGCTGCCAAAGGGATTTTCATTTGAAGCAAGCTTCACGACTTCATCTAATCCGAAAAGCTTCTTAACTTCTTCAATTGGTTTTCCCGGTTGGTAAGCTTTCATTCCAAATAACTGTTGTTTCCACTTCATCCTCAACGTCTCCTCTAACTCGCAATTATTTCACTAAATCTGGTCTTAATTTTACCGCATCTTCTAAATATACATGTTGGATTTCATTCTGTGGTGTATCCGTATTTACATGTAGTAATACGCGGATACATAATGGCAGTGCACCAGGCACATCCATCTCATGCATGCACATAATCGGCACATACTGCCACCCTGGCATCGACCGTACCGACTTGGCAGGAAAGGCGGAATGAATATCCGGTGTTGTAGAAATAGTCACAGAGGCAATATCTTCCGGTTCAATTTTATTTTGTTTCGCAACTTCTTTCACTAGTCTTGCCGTTTCTCCCCATACGTACTCGGCTATATCTTCAGCAATCGTAATTGCACCGCGAATTCCACGAATCATTGCTACACCTCCGCTAATAATGCTCTTAGTTGACGATCAATTTCTCTGCATTGTTCAAGTTCAACTTTTTGGACAAATGGTTGTCCGATTGTTTCAAGCAGCACGAACTGCAATTGTCCGTAGTCGGCTTTTTTATCTTTAAGTAAATATTCAATCAGTTGATCAAATGTAAACTCATGAACCGCTTCAAACGGATAGCCGTTTTCCATTGCAAAATGTAAAAAGCGCTTTGTAAACTGGTGATTGACTTTACCGTATTTTTCGCTTAATAGAAGTGAATAAATAAGGCCAATCATCACAGCTTCACCATGTGCTACACGTCCATAGCCTGCAGCTGCTTCAATCGCATGCCCGTATGTATGGCCTAAGTTAAGATACTTTCTGACGGACTGTTCTGTTTCATCCTGCTCAACAATCGTTGCTTTTACTTGAATGCCATGCGCCAAATAATTCGCCAACAGATCGTCCGGTAGTTCCGTTACATGATCTCCTTCGAGCAGCTCTTCCACCCATTGTGCATCGGAAATTAAAGCATGCTTAATCACTTCTGCCATCCCTGAACGCACTTCTTTTTCGGATAAACTATGTAAAAATGCTGTATCGAAAATTACGGCTTCCGGCTGGTAAAAAGCACCGATCATATTTTTTCCTAGTTCGTGATTGATGGCAGTCTTTCCGCCAACAGCTGAATCATGCGCCAAAATTGTTGTCGGCACTTGAATGAACGAAATGCCTCGCATATAAGTGGCTGCAACAAATCCGGCCAAATCACCGACTGCACCACCGCCAAATGCAATAATGAGCGATTTTCTTGTACACTTTTGCTTAAGTAAATATGTTTGCACGTCATTATAGTTTTCAAAGCTTTTACACTTTTCCCCTGCCGGCATAACATGTACTTCGAAAGTATATGGGAAGTTCGCTTCAAAATAGCTATGCTGTGCTGTCCAAACATTTTCATCTGTCAATACGATGATTTTATCTGCTTTTGTAAGCAAATCATTCTGTGCTGTTAATGCATCAAGTAATATACCTTTCCCAATCGTTACAGCATACGAGTGTGAAGGAGTTCGAACCGAAATCTCCATATTAATACTCCTTCGTGTACTGACGCATTTCATCTAACTGCGCCTTTAATTGTGGCAATTGATCACTATGGAACTGCTCAACAATTGCGTTTGCAATTTCCCAGGCAATAACATGTTCGGCAACGATTGATGCTGCAGGTACTGCACAGCTGTCAGAACGCTCCACACTTGCTTTAAACGGCTCCTTTGTTTCAATGTCAACACTTTGTAACGGCTTATATAGTGTTGGAATTGGCTTCATCACACCGCGAACGACAATCGGCATTCCTGTCGTCATGCCACCTTCCAAACCGCCTAAACGATTTGTTGCGCGCGTATAGCCCTTTTCTTCATCCCATAAAATTTCATCATGGACTTCTGAACCTTTTTTACGCGCCATTTCAAAACCGATACCAAACTCAACGCCTTTAAATGCATTGATGCTCAGCATTGCAGATGCCAGTTTCGCATCCAATTTGCGGTCATAATGCACATAAGATCCGATACCCGCTGGCAAACCTTCTACGATGACTTCTACGATACCCCCGATTGAGTCCCCAGCTTGCTTTGCTTCATCAATTGCTGTAACCATTTTTGCTGAAGCTTCAGGATCGATACAGTAACACGGATCGTTTTCAATGATTGCACGGATTTCATCTACTGTTTTACCTTCCAACAAACTACTGTCTGCTTTAATCCCTACGATTTCCGTAACATGAGAAACAATCGAAATTCCAAGTTCGTTTAACAATGCTTTTGCAACAGAACCAACTGCCACACGCACTGTCGTTTCACGTGCACTTGAACGCTCCAGAACGTTACGCAAATCACGGTGACCGTATTTCATCCCTCCGACTAAATCGGCATGACCTGGACGTGGACGTGAGATTTGACGTTTAATTTCAGATGGATCGATATCTTCCGGCAACTCTGCCGCACCCATAATTTTTGTCCAATGCTTCCAGTCATCATTTGTAACGACTAATGCGACTGGTGAGCCTAAGGTTTTTCCGTGACGAACTCCTGATACAATTTCCACTGTATCTGTTTCGATTTGCATGCGACGACCACGACCGTGACCACCTTGACGACGTTTTAAATCATAATTTATTTTTTCTGCTGTTACTGGAAGTAAAGAAGGCAACCCCTCGATAATTGTTGTTAATTGTGGTCCGTGTGACTCACCTGCTGTTAAATAACGCATTAAACACTTTCTCCCTTCAACTCGCTAAAGTATGTATTTTTCACTATAACATATTTCAAATTAAATAACAGTACTGTTTCCGCCATACGAAGAGCTATTTTAGAATATTCTGAACGTTCCAACTAGAAAACGACACATTTATCAGTAAAAAGAAACAAAAATGCGCTTTTCGCTCTATTATCCGAAAAGCGCATTCATATATAGCTTTTTAAAGTATATCTCAACTTAAGCTTCTACGTTCTACAGAGCATCTAATATTGTACTATTATTTTTTACGGTAAAAAAATGTATCTTCGACTTCAAAATCATATTTTGCAGGATTAAATATCTGCTCAGTTGATCCAACAAACAAAATGCCGCCTGGACGCAATGCTTTACTGAAGTTTGAATAGATCTGATCCTTCGCTTCTTCGGTAAAATAGATCATAACATTCCGGCAAACAATCAGATCAAAATTCGATTCATAAGGATCCCTAAGTAAATTATGTTTTTTAAAATTTACCGTGCGCTTAATCTCATCTTTTACTTTGTAAAATTGGCCTTCTTGAACGAAGTACTTTGACTGAACTGGATTTGGCACTTCTGCAAGAGACCGTTCCGGGTATAGGCCCAACTTCGCTTTTTGGAGAACATTTTCATCCAAATCCGTTGCCAGTATATTTACTTGAGATAAAGGTAAATGATGGGACAATACCATTGCTAAACTGTATGGCTCTTCTCCAGTTGAACAAGCCGCACTCCATATTTTCGGGCGTTTGTTAGATTGAAGCAGTAAAGGGAAAATTTTATTTTGTAATACTTCCCACCGTTTTCCGTTCCGGTAAAACTCAGATACGTTTATCGTCATGCGATCCAAAAATTCATTCATCAGTTCGCGGTCTTTCTCCAATGCACTATAAAAATCCACAAAGTTCCGATATCCCTTTTTTTCATATAATGATGTTAACCGACGTTTCATTTGCGCTTCTTTATATAGAGCTAAATCAATGCCCGTTTTGCGCTTAATGCCATCAATAAATTGTACATAATCTGACATTATTCATCTTTCCCCTCATCTAACGTATGCCTATTATAGCTGAAAATTCCAGAACCCGAAACAGATTTCGTCCATAAACGTTAATCAATGTGTCTTTCCAGCAAAAGTTGTTTCGATTGTTCAAGTTCAAGCTTCATCTTTTCCGTCTCGGAATGGTAGCTCTGCAAGCGAATCTGTTCTAGCTCGGTCTCTTTCTCCAACATTCTGATTTGCAGTTTCATACTCGATCTTCTGTGTGCTGTCAGTATTGCGGTTAATGCGATCGTAGCACCTGAACCAAAAATAATGCACAAAATAATAATATCTTCCATACGTTTCATTACGCTCCTCTAATTATTATTTTACTTGTCTGATCTATCTGTTAATTGTGTTTCAAGCAATAATTGCTTTGTCTGTTCCAATTCAAGCTGCATCTTCGCTGTTTCTTTATCATAAGTTTCGAGTCTTAGTTTCTCAAGCTTGATTTCTTTATCAAGGCGTTTTAGTTCAATGTTTTTATTTTTCGTATACGTATCTGTTAAAATCCCTACTACAGCGATTATTGTAATCATTGCCCAGAACATGGATGTCACCCCTTATGAATAGTTAAATTAGTAGAATAATTACTTTTGATTATGCTCCAACAATATTTGTTTTGAATGTTCCAATTCCAGTCGCATTTTTTCTGTTTCTTTATCATAATTTTCAAGACGTAATTGTTCCAGCTCAATTTCTTTCGTTAATTTATTTACTTCGATCCGTTTACTTTCATTGCGTGCATCGGTGATTACTGCAATCGCCCCTACTGCCATAACTGAAATAACGGCCAAAACCCACATATACATCCCCCTAATTTCAATCAGTAGTTTTTATACGTATGTATTCCAAAAATAGTTTCATTATTCCGATTTATTATACCATTAATAGTCCGTGTTTTTCCTGTTCCATATAAAAAAAGCTACCCCTTAAAAGTGATAGCTTTTCTGTAAGTATAATTATTCAGCGATTCCTTCTGGGAACCATAAACCGATTTCACGCTCAGCAGAAGCTAAAGAGTCAGAGCCGTGGATTACGTTGTGTGATAAAGTTACAGCGTAGTCACCGCGGATTGTACCAGGTGCTGATTCTTCTGGCTTTGTAGCACCCATCATGATACGAGATAATTGGATAACGTTTTCGCCTTCCCAAACCATACCGAATACTGGGCCTGAAGTGATGAAGTCTACTAATTCACCGAAGAAAGGACGCTCAGCGTGCTCTGCATAGTGTTTTTCAGCTAAATCACGAGTTGGTACCATTAATTTTGCTCCGCGCATTACGAAACCGCGACGTTCAAAACGGTCAACGATATCTCCGATTACTTGACGTTCTACGCCATCTGGTTTAACCATTAAAAATGTTTTTTCGATTGCCATTATAAACACTCCTTAAATTTGAGTAAAAGGTTTTACACCTACCGATAAATATTACCAAAATCCTACTCATACTGCAACAAATATTAGATTTGCCCATAAATTGACACGTCTCATAACATAGAGTTGATTTCCATTGCGGGTCGGACGCTTTCCGCTGGCGTGGCCTGAGCCTGTAGTCTCAGGCGTCACGCTATTCCCGCTGGAGTCACCTCCCCTACATTCCAATCAACTTGCCTTAACATTAAATTCTGCATCCTTATCTTATGATAATTCTATCATTTGGCTAAATTTTCAAGATTTTCTCTTACCCATAAACAGCGCAATATCACGCAATTTTTTCTTCATTGGGTGCTTCGGCAATGCCTCGATCTCTTTTAAAGCCTTTTTTAAATATAAATTACTAATATGGGTTGCTTCTTTTATTGCTTCCGAATTCCGAACTAGTGCCAGCATACTTTGGCGCTCTTCTTCCGTTAATCCTGCTTCTGCCACTTTCGTCAAATAAGGGGCAAGCTGCGGATCGTCTTTCATCAACAATATCGGCAATGTGACATTCCCGTTCATTAAATCACTGCCAGCCGGTTTCCCGAGCTGTTTGTCTGTCGCTGTAAAATCTAATATATCATCTACTATTTGAAAGCTCATCCCTACAAAATAACCGTAGCGCTTTAAATGCCTTGCTGTTTTTTCATCGGCACCACTTACGACTGCTCCAAGTTCACAACTCGATTCAATCAGTAAAGCTGTTTTACGTTTAATACGTCGGAAGTAATCTTTCAAACTTTGATCTAAACGAAACTTATCCTCAATTTGAATGACTTCACCATTTACTAGCTCAACCATTGTTTTTGCTAATATTTGATGGGCTCTTGGATTTTCTATGCTTGTTACATATTGTAATGCACGTGCAAATATAAAATTACCTGTATACATCGCCACACGATTGTTCCACTGTGCTTTCACCGTCTCCCGGCCACGGCGCATATCCGAATTGTCAATTACATCATCATGCACCAATGAACCCATATGAATTAACTCTAGGGGGACGGCAATGTTTTTCATTCGGTCAATATTATAGTCACCAAACTTGGCACTTAGTAACGTAAATACTGGTCGAATACGTTTTCCACCAGCTTGCAGTAGATGGACTGAGGCATCATTCAATAAGTGTGAAGATGAATTCAACGCTTGTTCCAATTCGTTTTCGATGACTTCTATATCTGATTTAATATCGGCATATAGCATTTTGATTTTCATCTTTTCCACGCGTCAAAACCTACTCCCACTTTTATTTCTTCTTAAAACCCATGTGCATAGCTGCTGCCCCGCCGCTATATGGTTTATATGTGACATTCTCATATCCGGCTTCCCGGAACATTTGCGCTAACTTTTTCATGCCAGGAAAATCATTCGCGGACTTTTGCAGCCAAGAATATTCTTTATAGCTTTTCGCAAAAATCTTTCCGAACAGCGGCATAATATGATTAAAGTAAAAACGGAAAAGTTGGCGATATACCGGTATTTCGGATTGAGAAGTTTCCAGACATACAACCATTCCGCCTGGTTTAACGACACGATTCATTTCACGCAAAACTTTCATATAATCCGGTACATTTCGTAAGCCAAAGCCAATTGTTACATAATCAAATGTATTATCTTCAAATGGTAGTTCCATTGCATTTCCGTGAATCAGTTCAATATTCGGGATATTTTCGGTTTTCTGCTTACCGACTTTCAGCATATTTTCACTGAAATCAAGCCCTTTTACTTCCCCTTCTTCACCGACTGCCTTCGATAAAGCGATAGTCCAATCAGCTGTACCGCAGCATACGTCAAGGCATTTCGAACCTTTTTTTACTGCCATACGCTTCATCGTATCTTCACGCCATCCAACATGCATTTGGAAACTAATGACCGAGTTCATTTTATCGTAGCTCTCTGAAATGCTTTCAAACACTTCATGAACATGTTGTTCTTTCGATTTCGCCATTTTTTTCAAGACCTTTCTAAATTCACTAAAAAGTGATGTATTGCTCAATGGAATGTTTTAATTCATCTGTTAAATCAATATTCGTCAAGTGTTCTTTCAATTGTCGCTCCATGTCATGTAAATGATCTTGGAAGGCTTCAATAATTGAATCCATCATAGTCAAATCAGCTGCAAACGCCATATTTAAAAAACTTGGCTGCCCCTTTTTCAATAAATCCAGCTCTTTTTTCAAACGAATATATGTTAACGTTTGCTGCATCAGTTCTGTATAGGATGTGAAACCGTATACATCATAATATTGGGCAATCAATTCACTTTCAATCGTCATTAAACTCTCAATCCACTGTTCAAGTGACCGTTTTTGGTCTTCGTAAATACGGATTTGATGCTCACAGCGCTTTACGATTCCTTCCGATAACTTATGGATTAAGAAAATATTGCCTGTTTGTGCGAGTAACTGATAATACCGACCACTATAATAATCACCGGAAAGGACAAGCAGCTGCTGTTCTTTACTCGTCGCTTCCACTTCCTTCACTTTTTCGTGCTCTGTCAGTGAAGCGTGTACAATCCCGACTGTGACCGCACTTATTTGATGTTCGTCAGTCATAAGAGCGCCATTTAAAAAAGGGAGCTGAATGAAAAACAGCTGTTCTTCCTCTAATGTCGGTTGTCCAACATTTTGAAGTAATGCTCTATGATGAACATGCTGAAGAATATTAGATTTTAGCGTCTGAACCGATTGTGTAATAGATGTTGCATTCATAGAAATTACTCCATTTCAATGTTATAAAGCATAAGTACGATTTTATATTTATGTGAGAATTACGATATGCTACTTTTTACTTTGTACCGTACCATGTGCAGAGTGAATTTTAGCTTTTCCGCGAATTTTCATGGCCGATGTATGTTCAGTAAATTGGGCGATCATAACTTCACCAGCATCCAGCTTTTCTGAATGGTGGAATTTTGTATCTGTCCCGCGTGTTAAACCAATAACATGTACACCATCTTCTTCTGCTTCGATAATAATATACTCTGATTGTCCCATTATACAATCTCCCCACGTGTTAATTTCTTTGTCTATAATACCATAATTGTTATTATTATTTCATTTGGATGAATGTATTCACTTCATTGCGCTTTACATCATCCTGTTCATAAATACCTCGAGCAACAGCTGTAACTGTTTTAGAACCCGGTTTTTTTAATCCGCGCATCGTCATACACATATGTTCCGCCTCCACGACAACATATACTCCTTTAGGATTCAGCATTTCCATAATTGTATTCGCTACAGTTGATGTAATGCGTTCCTGAAGTTGTGGCCGGCGCGCTACTGATTCGAGGCAGCGCCCAAGTTTGCTTAATCCGGCAACTTTTCCGTCTTTAGGTATGTAGGCGATATGGGCTGTTCCGTAAAAAGGTACTAAGTGATGTTCACACATTGAATAAAATGGAATATCTTTCACTAAAACTAGTTCTTCGTGATCTTCATGGAATACCGTACTGAAATAATCACGCGGATCTTCTTGTAAGCCGCTGAACATTTCCGCATACATTTTTGAAACACGTTTTGGTGTATCCAGTAATCCTTCACGTTCAACATCTTCCCCAACTGCTTCCAAAATCATCTTTACTGCTTCTTCTATCTTTTTTAAATCGACATTTGACATGAAACAAATTCCTCCTACAAACCAAAACGTTTATTATGTATAAATCTATATCTAATTAATTTTTATTCTATATTAAATTTTTCGCTAGTTGATAATACCTTAGCAAAAAAGGTTAAATGCACTCTTGAATCGTAGCACATAAAGCTCATAAGTTCAAAACAGTTATACTATTTTTAGCATAGTTAGGTAAAAACAACTGAAATGAACAAAAGCGCTAAAGCGCCCGACGCAAAAGTAAACGCTTCACCACTTTTGCACGAGGGACCTAATGGTGCGAGGAGCTGGCGCTTGAGCCTAGACGTAAAAAAGAGCAGCTCTCAGTTAGACTGAGAGCTGCTCTATGTACCTCGAGAAACTGAATTATTTTACAGCGTCCTTAAGTGCTTTACCTGGCTTGAAAGCAGGTACTTTAGAAGCAGCAATTTCGATTTCCTTACCCGTTTGTGGGTTACGACCTTTACGTGCTGCACGCTCACGAACTTCAAAGTTACCAAAACCGATTAATTGTACTTTGTCACCCTTTGCAAGAGCATCTTGAATTGTATCAAATACAGCTTCAACTGCTTTAGAAGCGTCTTTTTTAGAAAGACCTGCAGCTTCAGCAACAGAGTTTACTAATTCTGTTTTATTCACACCATTCACCTCCTCTCAAAGGGTCATGAATCTAAATCCTGTAAAAAGATTAACATACAGAAAACCGCGACGCAACTGAATTCCTTCATGTTTTGTATATATTTCAACATTTTTTGAAAAAAACCTAAAATTACAGGACAATTCACCTATAAAAGTGAACGGCCCTGTAATCGTAGGTACTTCCTATTCAATTAGTATATTAGATAATGAACGTGATTAAACCTCTTTCGCCTTCGTTTATTAATCTTTCCAGCATGAGGCGCATTCTGTTTTTCGCGTGTGACGGAACACTTTTCATTTTGAAACGGATACTTTCCGTCAGCACTTCATGAAGCGGTGTCCCAAACAATTGCGTTTGCCATAATGCTTGACGGTCAAATTCATACGCATGCTGCAAGTCTTTCAGCAAGTGCTGACTGTGGAATTCAGATCCGATCAATGGCGAGAATTCAGCTTCCATATCAATTCGGATAATATGATAAGAAGGGGCTTTCGCCTTCATACGCACACCATAGAAATTGTTTTGCTCGATCAGCTCCGGCTCGCTCGGATCAAATTCATCCATCGCAGGCAGTGTGACACCATAGCCGTGTTCCTTCGCTTGTTCAATCGCATCACGGAATCTTCGCTGCGCCGCTTTTGCCTCTGAAGCCTCCTTAATAAATAAGAGCCACTCTTTTTTGGTATCGACTGGTTTTTCAAGAAACTCGGTACATGTTTCCTTATAGTAATCGTTGTGAATGTTGACACGTAATGTCGCAATCCCCTGTCCAGCATCAATATTTTCAACGGTGCAACTTTCTACAAAATCTATTTCGCGAAGCAGTTGACTTGCTGCTTCCACATCACGGATTTTCATTGCATCATCTTGCAATTGCGCCGTCGCAAATGCCAATGTTTCATTTAAATGGTGAGTATCATCTAAAACATCCAACCAATCCGGTTTTTCCACTTGAATTTCATTCACATTAAATTCAAATAACGCTTCTTGCAAAATAAGCATCACATCATTCAGCTGCATATGTTGAATGGCCGTTGGAATAACAGGAACATCATATTTTTGTGCCAGGGCATTTTGTAAATGCAGTGTTTCAGCTGAATGCGGTGTCGTACTATTGAGCACAATGACGAAAGGCTTTCCAATCTCTGTAAGCTGGTCAATAATTTGCTGCTCCGCTTTTTCTACCGCTGCTCGCGACATGCCATTTACTGTTCCGTCTGTTGTTACAACGATTCCGATATTGGCATGGTCGCGAATAACTTTGTCGGTACCGATTTTAGCAGCCTCCTGAAACGCTATCGCTTCATTATGCCAAGGTGTTTGCACAAACTTCGGTCCTGACTCATCCTCATAGCCTTTTGCACCATCAATTACATAGCCTACACAATCTACTAATCTAACCCGAAACGGTATTGCACTTTCCCCAAAGGCAACCGTAGTTCCCTGTGCTGGGACAAACTTTGGCTCAGCCGTCATAATTGTAGGTCCAGGTGAGCTTTGTGGAAGTTCATCCATCGCCCGCATACGGTCCTCGGCATTTTCGATATTAGGTAAAATCACGCCTTCCATTACCTTCTTAACAAACGTGGATTTACCTACTCTAACAGGTCCTACAACGCCGATATAAAGATCACCATTCGTACGTTCTGCCAATTGCTGAAAAATATGCTCGCTAATTGTATTGCCTCCTTTATATACCGTAATCTTCTCCATTTAGAAGTATTCATTATCAAAACACTATATGTACTGACATTTTTAAATATGAAAAAGGTGTGCAGAAAGATTTATCTTTCTGCACACCTTTTTTAATTTAATTTTCTTTTTTGGTTGGATCATACATAATGACAGGCTCATTGTTCTCATCTACCGTATACGGCAATGAGTAAGCAGGAACAACCGGGAAGTTCTCCACCAAAATTTCTCGAATGTCATCACCCGGTTCCGCTGTAATATTATTGTCTTTCATATACGTAAATAAATCGATTGAATAATCGACATACAAATCCCCTTCAGCAGATACGACAATCGGCAACTGATTGTTCGAATAAGGACTTTGTACAGTTAAATCTTCCTTATAGCCAATATTCTCAAAATTTATCGTGTAAACGTGCTCAACTATTTTATCTTTAAATTGCGGATATGTTGTTCCTTTAAAGCGGATATTAATTTCGCGAATACGTTCCGGTGTTCGTAAATCGACGAGCTTTACAGTTGGATTTTCTTCCGGATCCCAAATAATGTATTGGAAAATTCCGCCCTTCTCATAGGAATTTGCCGGCGGTGAGCCGATATATTTCGGGACAAGCTTTTCAAAATCGATTAAGTATTTAATGAAGATATCTGTATCCTGGTCACGTGTTTTAATCGGAAGGACCCCTGTATCTTCACGATATTCATTGACCGCACGCTGTACACCGGCAAGCATATCGACATCCGGCCTTAAACTGGACTGGTCAAAATTTGTTGGTGATCCGCAGCCGGTCAGCGCTAGAATGACCAACGATAAAAGAACAAACCATTTTGATGATTTCATGTTATGTATTTCCCCCTATATTAGTTCGGCCATGTAAGTACGACAAGAACCATTAACAATGTGCCGATAAAAAACATGACATAAGCTAATAATTTCAATATAAATGACAAAAACATATTATGTACCCACTTACGGACTGCTGTAATAATGAGAATTGATACTAACAGTAAACCAATCGAATAAAAAGAAATCCACATAACATCTAACGCATGCATGCTCGCTAATGGGCCACGTGCAGAATTTAAGAGTAAATTTGATAGTGGATTTATGAGCTGCAAAGTAAGTTGCACTATTAAAACCGCCTTTCTATTTATTGTTGATACCGCTAATAATTATAGCCTTTTCAGGTAAAAAAAAACAGGAGGCATACAAGTATCCCTCCTTATTTGTGACAAATTATTAAATTAATTGGAAATCCAGCAAAACATACTAGTTCAGCTCATCTCATCAATTTCGCTTTTTTTCGTACGCAGCATTAATGATTCGACTAATGCTCTCGGTTCCATATTATTAAACAGCACATCATACAACGCTGATGTTATCGGCATCGAAACATCGTATTTTTTCGAGAGCTGGTATGTAGCCTTTGTCGTACGTACACCTTCGACAACCATTCCCATCTCATCCAATACTTGTTCAAGCTTCATTCCTTTGCCGAGCATATTGCCGGCGCGCCAGTTTCGGGAATGGACACTCGTACATGTAACGATTAAATCACCCATACCTGTCAGTCCGGCAAACGTAAATGGATTCCCACCCATTTTTACACCGAGCCGCGTAATTTCAGCTAGACCGCGTGTTATCAAGGCAGCCTTTGCGTTATCACCGAAATCCAGACCATCCGTCATCCCTGCAGCCAGCGCGATGACGTTTTTAAGTGCACCGCCAATTTCAACGCCAATTACATCATCATTCGTGTAGACACGTAAATACTGATTCATAAATAAATCCTGCACTTTTTCCGCAGCCTCTAAGTTTTCGCAAGCAGCCGTTACGGTTGTCGGATGTTTTAAAACGACTTCTTCCGCGTGTGAAGGACCTGATAAAACTACGATATCACTTACTGCATCATCAGCAAGACTTTCCTTCATCAGCTCTGAAATACGCATTAATGTATCCGGTTCAATCCCTTTAGAAACATGGACAAATAATGCTCTCTCAGTTAAATAGTCCGAAATCTTGCCGCAAACTTCCCGAATTCCTTTTGTCGGTACTGCCATAACAATAGTAGAACCGTGTTTTGCAGCCTCTTCTAAATTTGAAGTCGCCTTTAAGTTACTTGGCAAAATCGTATTCGGCAAATATTTTTTATTTGTATGCTGTTCATTAATTTCAGCTGCCTGATCTCCGCGATGCGACCAAATTAGCGTATTATGACCATTTTCCGCTAAAACAATGGCCAGTGCCGTTCCCCAGGAACCTGCTCCTAAAACTACTACATTTTCCATTAAAAAACCCCCAATTTCACTTAAAGTCTGTTGAAAATTTATCCTTCAAGTCAAACCCTATTATGAACAAAAACGCTAGTTCATTTGCATAAACTAGCGCTCTTTTTATTGATTTAGTCACGAGCACGTGTAATTAGGCGTATTGGAGTTCCTTCAAAGTCGAAAGTCTCTCGAATACGGTTTTCTAAAAAGCGCTCGTATGAGAAGTGCATCATTTCCGGTTCATTTACGAATACAACAAATGTCGGCGGTTTAATCGCCACTTGTGTAGCGTAGTAAATACGTAAACGACGCCCTTTATCTGTTGGTGCCGGATTACGTGCGATCGAATCTTCAATTACTTCATTTAAAATTGATGATTGAATACGCATTGCGTGGTTTTCACTAACACGCTTGATAATCGGTAAAATATTGTGGACACGCTGTTTCGTTTTTGCTGATACGAAAATGATTGGTGCGTAATCTAAAAACAGGAAATGCTCACGAATTTGCTCTGTAAAGATATTCATCGTTTTCTCGTCTTTTTCAATCGCATCCCATTTGTTTACAACAATAATGACTGCTTTACCGGCTTCATGTGCATAGCCAGCGATTTTTTTATCCTGCTCCTGGATGCCTTCATCAGCATTCAGAACGACTAAAACAACGTCTGAGCGTTCAATTGCGCGCAGTGCACGGAGTACCGAATACTTTTCTGTTGATTCATATACTTTCCCTTTTTTACGCATACCCGCAGTATCAATGATGACATAATCTTGTCCATCATAAGAGTACGGAGAGTCAATTGCATCACGAGTCGTCCCTTGAATTTCACTTACAATAACTCGGTCCTGACCTAAAAAGGCATTCACTAGTGAAGATTTACCAACATTCGGACGTCCGATTAAAGAGAATTTAATCGTATCATCATCATATTGTTCTTCATCCGGCTGCGGAAAATGTTTGGCACACTCATCCAATAAATCCCCCAAACCTAAACCGTGTGAACCTGAAATCGGCCAAGGCTCACCGAAACCTAATGAATAGAAATCATAAATCATATGACGCATATCCGGGTTATCGATTTTATTAATTGCCAAGACAACCGGTTTTTTTGTTTTATATAAAATTTTTGCTACTTGCTCATCTGCCGCTGTAACACCTTCACGTCCATTAGTCATGAAAATAATAACGTCCGCCTCATCAATTGCAATTTCCGCTTGTTGGCGAATCTGTTCTAAAAACGGCTCGTCCCCAATTTCAATACCACCAGTGTCGATAATATTAAATTCATGTGCTAGCCAATCAGCCGAACTATAAATACGGTCACGTGTTACACCTGGGATATCTTCCACGATCGATACACGTTCTCCAACAATTCGGTTAAAAATTGTCGATTTACCTACGTTCGGACGTCCTACGATGGCGATTACTGGTTTTGTCATCTGTACTTCATCCTTCCAAACTCTTGTCTTTCCGTATTATACACGAATTTGACTATTATATCATTTTTTCACAACATTCAAAATCGATTTCGATTTATCGTCAAATTTTTCGCACGCTGTGATTTTCTAAAATAGTTGGAGATTATCTAATATAATTTTATTTGTTCTAATAAGTAGGCAGTTTTCTAATATATTTCCCAAAAGTGCTAAAATGAATGCCATTTGTTCAAATATTGCTTGCAGTTCTTCTAAATTCTCACTATCTTATTTCTAATAAACTACAAAATTGTTCAAATAAAATCACGCGCTCGAAAGACACCAACGTCACAAAAGCAAAAAACCGCCCATGTAAGCAATTCTTACATGGGCGGTTTTCGTATTATTATTTTTTGAATCCTTTTAGCTGATCACCGATAACATCGCTGAATGAGAAACCTTTATTTTCTTCAGGCAGCTCGTAATCGAAGTCCTCGTCGCTGGATGAATCTTCCTGCAATGCTTTAATGCTTAGTGCAAGGCGTTTTTCCGCTTCATTTACCTCAAGTACTTTTACTTCTACCTCTTGGCCGTCTTTTAAGACTTCATGCGGTGTCGTAATATGCTTGTGGGAAATTTGAGAAATGTGGACAAGGCCTTCTACACCTGGGAATACTTCTACAAACGCGCCGAATGTAACAAGACGTTTTACAGTACCCGTTAAGATTGCGCCTTTAGAAGCCTTTTCTTCAATGTCTGTCCACGGACCAGGCAGCGTATCTTTGATTGACAATGAAACACGCTCATTCGGAATATCGACTGAAAGCACTTTTACAGTAACAGATTGTCCTTCCTGTAATACCGTTGAAATATCTTCAACATGTTCATGCGCTACTTGTGAAATGTGGACTAATCCATCGATGCCGCCCAAATCAATGAACGCACCAAATTTCGCCAAGCGCTGAACTGTACCTTCCAGCATATCACCCTGATGGATGTTTTGAATCACTTGTTGCTTTTTCGACGCTTTTTCTTCATCTAATACTGCACGATGAGATAAAATAAGTCGGCCTTTTTCTTTATCTAACTCTGTAATTTTTAAACGTAATGTTTTGCCTTTGTAATCCTCAAAATCTTCAACAAAATAATCTTCAACGAGTGAAGCCGGAACGAAACCGCGCACGCCTAAATCGACGACAAGTCCGCCTTTCACAACATCTTTCACTTCTGCTTCGAATACTTCACCAGATTCGAATTTTGCTTTTAATTCATCCCACGCGTGCAGTGCATCTACTTTGCGTTTTGATAATACAAAATTCTCTTCTTCAACTTTCGTAATCATAAGCTCTAGCTGATCGCCAACTGAAACTATATCAGAAGCTTTTTCAATGTGTAAGCTTGAAAGTTCGCTAATAGGTATAATCCCGTCGAAAGGTGCCCCCTCGATCGAAACCGTTACTGACTTCTCTTCAACCTGTTCAGCAACACCTTTCACAATATCTCCTTCTTGAAATTTTTGGTTTGACCCTAAATTCATTTCCTCAGACATATGTAGCCCTCCTTCGCGTATTCCACTTTTATTTTATTCGATAAGTTCAACAAAGACAAAAAATAACCCTTTATTTTCAGAAATTTCCTACGTTAGCTTCATTTGTTAATAGCGTTTACTACATTTTTTGCTGCGCTAATTTCAAAATTTCCTGCGCTGCTTCATCAATTGATAAATGCGTTGTATCTAAAAATAAAGCATCTTCTGCTTGGATGAGCGGTGAAGCTTCACGTTCACTATCAAGCTTGTCCCGCAGTGCAATTTCCTTCTGTAATGATTCGATTGTTGAAGGAATACCGCGGCGTTCATTATCCAGGAAGCGTCTATGTGCACGTTCTTCAACTGTTGCAGACATGTAAATTTTAAGCTCTGCATCTTTTAGTACATGTGTTGCAATATCACGTCCATCCATGACAACCCCGCCGTCTGCAGCCAGTTTTTGCTGCATCGCTACGAGAATTTCACGAATATTCGCATGTGCAGCAACTTCTGAAACATTTGCCGTAACTTCATTTGAACGTATAGCCTGTGACACATCTTGTCCATCCACAAAAACGAGTTGTCCCTGCTCCGACGGTTTTAATGTAATCGCCGTTTGCTGCAGCATTTTTTCAATCGCTTCTGAGTCATGTAATTGTATGTTTTCTTTCATCGCTTTATACGTCACTGCCCGATACATTGCACCTGTGTCGATATATGTAAATCGGAGTGCTTCGGCTACAATTTTTGCAATGGTACTTTTCCCCGCACCTGCAGGACCATCAATTGCAATTTGAATTTTTTTCATCATAATTAACTCCCTACTTTCCGTTGCTATTGTATCATAACCGAAAAAATTTTTACCTTCTTTACGCTATATTTTTTCGAAAAATACTGCCCCTCCATACAATCCGGATAGTCTTCCATCACATTCGTTTCAGTTATTTAAAAAGGTCTAAAAAGTAAGATACTTTTTAGACCTCTCTCTTATAGTTCATTCATTTCTTTTTTGCGGATCATTACTTGTCGTTCGAAGCAGAATCGGACAATTTGCTGCTTATCATAATCATCCGTATCCGTGAAATTCAAAGATGCCATCGTCATTTCATTACGTTCGAATATGTTCACGACTCTCGCATCTGTTTCGACATAGCGAATTTCACCATTTAAAAAAGGCAGGACGACGAAAGCCTTAACTGTATTGCCGTCAGTAAAATTGACGTGTGACTTGATATGAATCAATGTTCCCCCACCGCTAATATCTTCAGCTGCAAACTGAAATTTCTGTCCGTCATGTTCTATGGCAATATCTACAGGTGTTTCCACACGAACATATTCGCGTCGCTGGATTTTAATAAATTCTTCATCAGCTGGACACGCAAGCAGTATCATCTGAACATTGCCGCCTTTACGTCCTAAAACTTCAGTATTAAAGCTGAAACTTTCTTTTTTTTCCGTACTGAATGTTGCACGGAATTGTGCGCCATCTATTAAAAATGCGATTTTTTTAGTTGCCGTATTAATTGGATAATCGATAAAAATCATATTGTCTTGTCGATCTACAACACGACATTTAAATTTTTCGACTCTTTCCGTAAAGGTTGGCTCCAGCGTTAGTTGTGTTCCAATTTTTAGTTCCATTTGCCTCTCCCCATAAGAAATTATTAATGCTTTATTATCTCATGGGAATGTAAATATAGCTATATTTTTACAATTAATTTTGCTGGACCTTACACCTGATACATGGCACTAAAACACTTTTTCGTTTTTAATTACTTCATGTGTTTCCGCATCAATTACAACACGATACGTATCCTGAGTCTTATTGTCGAGCCTTGCAATAACTTCATAACATTTACGAAGTTCCAGATTTCCATTGCCCGTATAAATTTTTTGTACTTGTTCAACACCTACATGATCAGCAAAAAATTCATCCCAATCGATCGGCACTTCGCTTTGCTCTTTAATTTTTTCTTCCTGAATATATTCCATTGCGTTGACACCTAAAATCTCCGCATTATCCTTCGCAATTTTCACTTGAATACTATCCGGGTAAATTAAAGCTTCATCATCTCCATACACTCTCGTAAACACGAGATGCCATGCTTCGTGATTTTCTCGTGATTCTGATAGCTTCACATCAGTATATCCCACTTTATTCATAAAGCTTTTTGCAGTGTTCAAAATCTCTTCATGTGAACGCGCATCCTTTTTAACCGGCCGTTCTAGCAGGAACGAAAGAAGATGACCGCCATTTTCTGTTATGTCGGCATAACCGATTTTTGAACCATGGATAAATTGTATATGATAGAACGGATATGGTGCATCATCACTGCTTTTCGTAACCGTTACAATCGAATCATCGATATTCGGGAAAAAGTTTTTAAATTTTTGTATGGCTTCGTTCTTCGTAATTTTTTTATCTTTTAAATGCTGTAATTCCCGCTTTTTCTCATAGTCCGATTCACTCGCCGTTAATGGAAAATCGGTTTCGTTATATGTTTTTAATTGTTTCGATACGTTCATAAATGGCGAATCTTTAAGATTGGTCGTATGATTCGTTGACCATTTTTTTAAATTGCCATCGTTTTCATAAAATGCAACAGTCGCAATATTCCATTCCTCTGCGAATGCATGTAAATTGGAAGCTACCGTTCCCATTTTATTGCGCCAGTTTTCGTAGTCTCCTGTAGCGGCCGCTTGTTTTGCGTTATCGCCGATTTTTCCTAAATAACGCATCCATTCATTTTGTACTTCAGCCTGGATCGGTAAATTCGCGACAGTTTTTCTTAAATCACTGCTCATCCGCCAAATGGAATCCAATTCATTATTTAAAGCTTTTTCGTCCTGAAAAAGTAAAGATTGTTCTACCGTTGTGTGCAAAACCGATAATTTTTCAGTGGCTGCCGAAAGGTCCCTTGATTGGGTAGCATAAACAGCTCGCTCCAAATCCTTATTTTGCGTAAAAAGATCAAAGGAAACAAAGGCTAGTATGACGACAAATAAACCTAATAAATATGCAAATTTTTTCATGTTTTACCCCCGCCTATAAGCAGAAAATATGCTCACCAATTTGTTTGATTTGAGGTCTAGACCAAATCCAATCACTTGTCGCTGTAACAGGATTAAAATAATACAAAGCATTCTCGGATGGGTCCCAGCCGTTAATCGCATCTAATACAGCCTGTTTGGCACGTTCATTTGGTGTAAGCCAAATCTGGCCGTCCGCAACAGCTGTGAAAGCTAACGGTTGGAAAATAATTTCAGAAATCGTATCCGGAAATTCCGGGGATTCCAGACGGTTTAAAATTACGGCTGCAACAGCAACTTGGCCTTCATACGGCTCGCCTCGTGCTTCCCCATATACTGCATTCGCTAAAATTTGCAAGTCCTGATCTGTGTAGCCTGGAGGGAGCTGCATGGAGGTTGTATCATTTGCACTTTTACCGCCATTCCCGCCTTTTTTCACCTGATTTTCTAACGCTATTCCGCCATAGTACGTGAAGCTGTTCCCTGCATTGATTTGTTTATGAACCCATGCTTTATCGAAATCCGAATTATTTTCGAGCTTTTCCTTCGTCGCTCTTCCGGCAATCCCGTCTACAGGAAGTCCGTATTGCTCCTGGAAATTACGAAGTGCCCAATACGTTCCGTAACCGAATTTCCCGTCAATTTTCCCATTATAGAAACTTAAATATTGTAATCGTGCCTGTAGCTCAATTACATCGTCACCAAATGCACCTCGCTGCACATCCTGACCTGAAAATGCAAATGTATGACTTACAAAACTACTTGATATAATGAATACGAACAAGACGATTTTTTTCACTGCCATTTCCACTCCTTTTTCAGTAGGATGGAGAAAATCGAAAAGTTTATACATTGTAAAATTGCTTTTTTATGTGTATAGAAAATATTTTCTTCACTTATTTTGAGTTTGCTAAACCGTTTTTTACATAGAAAAAGGTTTGCTACAAAAATATTTGTAACAAACCTTTTATAAATGATTGCTGCGGGATAAGTGCTCAATTAGATGTTCGTGTGCCTGCTTTACTTTGCGCAATGCAAACGTCCATAAAAACAGCATAAACGGCAGCATCGCATACATAAAGTATTCTTCTAACAATAAAATTGAATTATACATAATATGAAGTCCTACAGGGGCAAAGAGGGCAAGCGCGATGTATTTCTTCTGTATTTCGTCACTTGAAAACTTCCCTCTTCCGTAATAGTAACCCATTACTACACCGAACAGTGCATGACTCGATACCGGCAATAACGCACGCATAAAAGCTTGATCAATTCCGAATGATAATAAATAGAGGACGTTTTCCACAGTAGCAAAGCCTAATGAAACAGCTGCTCCATACAAAATACCGTCATACGGATCGTCAAACTCAATATGACGTAAAATTACTGCTAAAATAATGAGCCATTTTACGAATTCTTCTATCGAACTGGTAAATACGGCATTGATAAAAAAAGGATTCGAAAATGTCTGTTCTTCTTTAATTACGAACTGTATAAATAAAACAGGGAATGTAATAACCCCACCATATATGAAAGAATGCATTAGTGTACGCCGTGGCTCGGTATCCATCTCATTGCGTAAATAAAAGTAGCTTAAAAGGGCTAAACCCGGCGCAATCGCTGCTGATAAAAGTATAAACATCATGCCGGCTCCTTTCGATTCTCGACTCTTAATTAGTATAGCACTATTTTTTTCACAACAGTGTAGCATACCCAATATTTGTCTAGAAAATATAAAAACTCGGCTAATTTCCTGCCGAGTTTTTATGATTAATGCATAAATGTATCAAAATCGGTATTACCGTTTGCAATCATCAACAGGAGCTTCAGGCGCGCTTTCTTCGGATCAAAGTCCCCGCCCATAATGACACCGGTATCTTTCAAGTAATTCGCGCTACTGTAATAATCATATGTCGGGAAAACACGTCCCTCTTCAGTCGAAGTCGTTAATACAACTTTCGTTCCTTTTTGACAGAGCTTTTCAATCGCACCCATCATTTTCGGGGCAACTTGTCCTCGGCCGGCACCGACTAGCACCACACCTTCAACATTCGCTTCGTAGAGGGCATCCAAAATAATAGAGCTTGCTCCTAAATAGGCAAATACAATTTCAACAGCGGGATAGTTTTCTTTTGTTTCGTATACTTCTTTATGGGTTGGCTTCTGATAAATGATAACCTCATCATTATCGATAAAGCCCAGCATCCCATAGCCGATTGAACCAAAGCCGTTAATGCTTGAAGAGTGCATTTTTTTTACGTATTTGGAATGAATGATTTTTTCATTAAAAACAACGCACACCCCTATATTTTTTGCCTCTTCATTTGAAGCAACCAATAAGGAGTTACGCAGATTGGAATAAACGTCTGTTCCAATATCGCCAGGTGATTTTTGTGAACCTGTTACAATAACAGGACGTTCGTCATGAATTGTCAGCTCTAAAAAGTAGGCCGTCTCCTCTAAACTGTCCGTACCATGTGTAATGACAATTCCGCTCACCGTTTGATCTTTAAATACATTTTTGACCGTTTGATTCAGTAAATTTAAATTTTCGAATGTCATATGCATCGATGGAATCTGATATAAATCGATCAATTCAATATCCATCTCATTTTCAAGCTGACACATTGATAAAATGGCTTGACCATCAAGCTTGCCGGACTCCAGTTTATTTTTCTTATTGCGTGTACTCGCAATCGTTCCACCTGTCGTAATTAGCACTACTTTTTTCTTCACAACATTCACCCCTTATGTAGTTTGACGAGCAATTTTTTGAGCGATCATGTTCCCATGAAAGCGGCCGTTTTCTATAAAGATTTCATTAGCATTATTTCCTGCTGCAATGACACCGGCAATAAATAAATTTTCTACATTTGTTTCCATTGTTTCAGGATCAAATGTCGGTCTTCCTGTTTGTTCATCAATCTCAACGCCCATTTCACGGATGAAGCGATGATCAGGGTGATAACCGGTCATTGCAAATACGACATCATTGGCGATTGTTTGTTGTTGTCCCTCAATTTCGACAATGACTTCGTTTTCTTGGATTTCTTTTACTTCTGTATTAAAGTGCATTGTAATTTCGCCTTCTCGGACAAGACCTAAGAATTCCGGCAATACCCAAGGCTTTATGCTTGGGGAATAATCATTGCCCCGATAGATGACTGTCACATGTGCGCCTGCCTTATTGAGCTCCAATGCTGCATCGATTGCAGAGTTTTTTCCGCCGATTACAAGCACATTCAAATCGAAAAACGGGTGTCCTTCTTTAAAATAATGTTGGACTTTCGGCAAGCTTTCCCCCGGTACATTCAAATAGTTCGGATGATCGTAATAACCTGTTGCAATGACGACATACGGTGTTTCATAGCTGACTTTATCTGTCTGCACATGAAATAAACCGTCCGTCTTTTTAACACTTATTACAGTTTCAAATCGATTTACTAGAAGTTTTTTTGCCTTCACCACTTCTCGATAATAGACAAGCGCCTGATTGCGTTTCGGTTTTCGTTGCTCAATAATAAATGGCACATCACCGATTGCCAGCTTTTCACTCGTACTAAAAAAAGTCTGATGTGTCGGATAATTATAAATCGCATTGACAATATTACCTTTTTCGATAATGATTGGCGACAATCCGATATTTTGTAGTTCAATCGCTGCAGCTAATCCACAAGGACCTCCACCAACAATGATTGCTTCTACCTTTTGCATACTAACATCTCCTTATTCCAATTCCTATAAATCCTATTTCCTCATTTCAAGTCATCTTACTCAAATTTAATTGTAATAATATGACTTTCTGGCTTAGCGCAGAGGCGCAATGGGACAAGAGTCGTACCATACCCGTTACTGACAAGTTCATAGCGGTTTTTGATTTTTTTAAAATATCCGTGTGGCTGCAGTCCAAATTTTCCAAGGCGGATTTGCCCGCCATGTAAATGTGCTCCAATACTGAGCAGTGGCTGAAACTGCTTATGTACTTTGCCGAACAACTCCGGATTATGCGCAATGAAAACTGTGCTCTTTTCTTCACATTGCTCGATTGCACGCTGAATGTTCTGTTCCCCGGGACGATATGAAACCGCGCTCACAGACAAATTATTTTTGTTTTCGAGTCTGATTGACCCATTCTCTATAATTTGAATTTGATGGTCTTCCAGTAGTTTACGCAGCTTTTGTTCACCGAATTCGATATCATTATTCCCCCATATAAAATAGGTAGGGCCAAGTTTTTTTAGCATACGTATATTATGGAGCACTGTTTCTTCAGAAGTCCGACGATCGACAAAATCTCCTCCTATGAGGACAGCCTGTATATTTTGATCAATCGAATCAATCATCGCCTCATTAATTTTGCGCGCATGTGTATCCGATATAAAATATAGGTGGATTTTTTCACTAACGCCATTTGCTTTCACTTCATGTGACCGGATATTATTTTCATGCGCTTCTTTATACATATAGAGAGCCACTGAAATACAGGCAATTCCGATAATACTTATTATGACCATACACGGTCCTCCAATTCAAAAAAGACTAATTATACAATAGCCTGATTTAATGTATTAATAACCACTAATTTAACGTAGTGTTATTAAGTTTGCTAAAATAATAAATTTCTTTCATAAAGAAAAAGACGAGAGCCGGAACGGTTCGTCTTTTTACTAGTCGTTATACAAGATAGAAAAAATTATGGAACAATTACTAAAACTTGACCTGTTGAAATACTGTCGGATGATAAATTGTTGGCAGCTTTTATTTTATTAACATATTCAGGACTACCATTACCGTAGTACTTTAATGCAATGCGGTATAAATTGTCAGTCGATTGTACAGTATGTGTTTTTTGCTGTGCTTTAGCCGCTTCCTGAGCAGCTTTTTTCTTCGCTTCCTGCTCTTTAGCTTTAGCTGCTGCTACCTTCTGTGCTTCTTCCGCCTTTTTTATTTCCGCTGCTTCTTTTTCAGCTTTTTCTTTTGCGATTCGTGCTTCCGTCTTTTTCGCTTCTTCAGCAGCTATTTTTTCTTTTTCTGCTTTAGCTTTAGCCTCATCCACTTCGCCCGTATTGTCATCATTTGTTTCTTCTTTTTCTTCGTCATCATTAGTAGCAGATGGCTGTGTTTTCGGATCTTGTTTTTGAATCTCCACTACTAAGTCGTCCTTCTTATCCACATTTACGTTTTCACTTGCAGATGTGTTCGGTTCATAGATCAGCCACACATAAGCTAAAATAACTAATGGAATAAAAATTAAGACAACTGTTAAAGCCGTCATAATTGGGTTTGTTTGTTTTTTTCCGTTTTTCTTTCGATGTCGGCTAACACGTGACATTTTTGTACCTGACTCGTTATGTAGGTCAATCTCTTGACGATGCTCCTCTACCTTCTCCCGGTAATCTTCTTTTGTCATGGCCTGCACCCCTCCAACTACTAAAAATTATAACTTTATTATGACCAATTTCTACATAAAAGTAAACGGTTCGATAGTAGATTAAGAGTTTATTAACAATATTTTCTTGAGACGGTGTTGCCAATTTGTCATTTTAATCATAGTTTTTGAAATATCTCTCTCTTCAACAAGTTGAGACAGGTCGATTCCACAGTTGGAACAACAATTTTCCTGCTGCTTCTTTAATTGCTGACCAAAGTACTGAACGACTTGCTTTCGCATACATTCTGCACCTTCTATAAGCTTTAATACAAGCTGAACTTCTTCAAATTTCTTAATCTGTAAATTCCGCATCCGGTTCTTTACTTCCTCGGCTGATTCGCGTGCCAGCCAATAACTTAAAACACGGAAAACCACCTCTGACATTTCTCCGTTTAAAAGTAATGACTGCGGCTGTTCCCCGGCAGCTATCATTTCTGTGAAGCGGTCCACATGTATATTTTTAGGCAGATCTTCTGACGCGATAAATTTTGCAAATTGTTCATCACCATCACAATATAACAAAAAGGCAACCGCTTTCTTGCTATCGCGACCCGCCCGCCCAATTTCCTGCATATAATTCGACAAAGTTGCAGGCATTGTTTCATGAATGACTTGACGGACGTTCTCTTTATGGACACCCATACCAAATGCATTTGTCGCAACAATCCATTCAAGCTGACCGGCTAAAAATTGCTGCTGTATAAACTGGCGGTCCTGCGCTTCCTTCCCGGCATGATAAGCAGCCGCCGAAATATTTTGCTGTAGAAGCTGTAGACTGATCGCCTCTGCTTTTGCCCGGGATTGCGTATAAATTATCCCCGGGCCGGCTGTATCTTTAACATGCTCAACAATCCATTCAATCTTTTCCTCACGTTCTGAGAACAGCTTTTTCACTAGATGAATATTTTCCCTGTTTACAGCGTGCATATAGTGAAAAGGTGAATTCATTTTTAAATAGGATTGGATATCCGCCAAAACCGTATCTGTTGCCGTCGCTGATAACGCAAGTATAGGCGGACGCTTCGATTCCGATAATATTTCGCCAATCCGTAAATAGTCCGGGCGAAAATCAAATCCCCACTGTGAAATACAATGTGCTTCATCCGCAACAATTAACGAAAGTTCCATTCCCTGGATTCTCGCCTTTACTTGAGGTTGCAACAGCATTTCTGGAGATACGAAAATAAAACGGTACTCTTCCAAATAGTGAAGTGCATATCTTTTCTGGTCTGGAGTTAAAAAGGAATTTAATGCCACAACCCGTTTTTCCCCCATTTGTTTTAACTGATCGACCTGGTCTTGCATGAGCGATAAAAGCGGTGACACTATGAGAACCGGCTTTTGAAATAAATAGCCCGGTAGCTGGTAGCACAGTGATTTTCCCATGCCGGTCGGTAAAATGGCCACAACATCTTTGCCAACCATTATATTTTTAATGATCTCTTCTTGCCCTGGCCGGAATGCATCATATCCGAAATATTGCTTTAAGGCACTTTGTAAGTTCATGTAGGGGTCGCTCCTTTCGCCAACGTTAGCCGAAGTTGGAAATAGCTTAGCTGCGGCATTAATTCCTTCAATGTTTTTAATCGTTTCGTATCATAATCTTCGACTGCATCCAGAATTTGTTTCTGTTCTTCACTTGTTACAAATGGCTCAATCGAAAAGTTTGGTTCATTCATAGCAAGTTCGACAATATGATCTTCAATCGTACTCATTTTCAATCGACGAATATGACTGATTTCTTCCAATGTTCTCCCCTCTCTGTATAACTGGGCGGTTGAGTTAGCCGAAGCAGTCAACACTACTTCCACACGTATATATTGCATCATTTCATTTAATATCGGGTATTTTGTTTTTTCACGGTACAATTCATTCAACCAAGTATGCAGTGCGCTTATGTAGTGCAGTTGAACATCCATTTCCTGCATATTATAGCCAAATGCAAGTTGCTGCCACGTAAATCCCGGTTCATTATAGCCGGTTAATCGATACATGAGTATATCTTTCATGTTTTCTTCGACTGCAATTTCGGACAAACTTGCCGTCATTTCTGTGTAAATTGCTTGTTGCAGCAAGCCGTTCTGATAATGATGACGTACTAAAAATTGACGTACCCATTGCTGTATCTGTTCGTTTCTTTCAATCGGTATAAACGCCTTTTTATGATGGAGCTGATGTGACAGACTTTGAATAATAAGCGAAAGCCTGCCGAAAAACAGATGTTCATTGCCACGGTAATGCCAGCCATCAAAAGAAAGAGGCACAGGTTGTGAGACAAGTTGTTTTCCTTGTTCGGTCATTGTATAAAAACCGTTTTCCTCTATTATAATAATACTCTTGGCAAACATGAGATCAATTTGCTCATCAAATTTATGACGAGCTAGTTTTGGAAGCAGCCCAAAGTAGGAATATAAATTAAAGAGTCCCACATCATGAATTGTCTGCCCTGACCGCTTCCCTTTCAATAAATGATAGGCGGCGGAAACAGTACGTTCCTGTTGAAAAGTATGTAAAATTTTTAAAAGAATTTGTTGGATTAGCATATCAAATCCCTCATTTTCGTAGTATTAGGTTGAAAAGTGCCGAAAACACCATTAGAATAAGTAAGAGCTTTATGGAAACGAACGGATAAAGGAGAGGTAACAATGCCAAAATATACTATCGTAGATAAAGATACTTGTATCGCTTGTGGCGCTTGTGGCGCTGCTGCACCGGATATTTATGATTATGATGATGAAGGAATCGCTTTCGTTATTTTAGATGATAACATGGGTACTGCTGAAGTTCCAGAAGATCTACTAGAAGATATGCAAGATGCATTTGAAGGCTGCCCAACAGACTCTATTAAAGTTGCGGATGAAACATTCGACGGCGACTCATTAAAATTCGAATAGTATACAAACATACGAAACGATCTTTTTAAAGGGTCGTTTTTTATTTTGCTCTTTTTTCTCATTGCGCATCTATAATCGAGATGTTATAGTTAATATTAGTAGTAGGTACTAATATTAACTAATCATTTTAGGGGTGTCGTTATGGATTTATTGCAATTAAAAGGGAAAAATATTGTCGTAATGGGTGTTGCCAATGAGCGCAGTATAGCTTGGGGCATCGCAAAACGACTATTTGATGTCGGAGCAAATGTTATTTTCACATATCGTAAAGAACGTTCAAAAGGAAAAATCGAAAAGCTTTTAACAAATTACGAAGACCACAATGCAACAGTTATTGAATGTGACGTAAACAGCGACGAAAGCATTGAAAAAGCATTCAATCAAATCGGTGAACAATTTAAAGTAATTCATGGCATTATCCACTCTGTTGCCTTCGCACATGCCGAAGACTTGCACAACCGATTCGTCGAAACAACACGTGATGGCTATGCCTTTGCACAAGATACGAGTGCCTATTCGCTGATTGCTGTAACAAAAGCTGCAAAACCTTATATGACTGAAGGCGGTTCTATCGTAACGATGTCTTATTTAGGTGCACAGCGTGTTCTTGACGGCTATAATGTAATGGGCGTTGCGAAAGCAGCATTGGAAGCTTCAATGCGCTATTTGGCAGCAGATGTCGGTGCGGATAATATTCGTGTAAATGCCATTTCTGCCGGTGCCATCCGTACATTGGCAGCAAAAGGTGTTCCAAGCTTCAATCAGATCCTGCATAAAATCGAAGAAACTTCTCCGTTAAAACGCAACACAAATCAGGAAGAAGTAGCTGACATGACAATTGTGATGTTAAGCCACCTATCCCGTGGCGTGACAGGCGAAACGATTTATATCGATAGCGGTTATAATATTATGGGTTAGTCTAAAGCGAATTCACTACCTCCCTTGTGAATTCGCTTTTTTATATGATAAAATACTGGTAAATACTGTTTATGGAGAGTTTTCCAGTGAAAAAGTGTTTATCGGGATTATTAATGGGAGCTGTTTTAATAAACGGTTTCTCGTTTACGGCAATATCAGCAGAGGCAGTTACAAAAGCAGTCGCTTATAAAAACTGCACAGAATTAAATAAGGTATATAAGGGCGAAGTTGCGAAAGATGCGAAAACAACGAACAAAGGCGGCAAAACAAAATATAAACCTTTCGTATCAGCCGAGCTTTACAAATTAAATGCGAAAAGTGATCGCGATAAAGACGGGATTGCTTGCGAAAAATAGGAGAAGTGAATTAAATGAAGATTCTCGCTCACCGTGGTTACAGTGCCAACTACCCTGAAAATACGATGATAGCTTTTCAGGAAGCTGCAAAGATGGATATTTGGGGAGTTGAATTTGATGTCCATTTAACAAAGGACAACCAGTTAGTCGTTATTCATGATGAATCAATTGACCGTACATCTACAGGTAAAGGCTATGTGAAGGATATGACACTGGAAGAGCTGCGAGCATTCGATTATGGCTCCTGGTTTGCTTCGGAGTTTGCAGGTCAAAAAATACCTACATTGGCGGAAACTTTGGCTATTTTTATATCAACCCCTTTCCAAATCAATATCGAGATTAAGTCGGAAATTTTTGAATACCCCGGGATTGAAGCGCTCATTGCAAATGAAATTCATGCATTTAATTTAGAAAATCGTGTCATTATTTCTTCATTCAATCATGAAAGCATTGCGCGTTTCCAGCAAATCATGCCAAATGTGAAAACCGCGCTGCTATTCGCTTCGCTTATTGTAAACATAGAGGAATATGTAAAGAAGCTAGGCGCTGATGCGATACATATCCCCTATTACTACGGGATGCGCTCCATTGTTCAGCAAGCAATTAACAAAGGAATGATTGTTAGAACTTATACAGTTAATGATGCAGCAATAGCCCGGCAAATGGAATCACTTCGTATTGATGCTGTGTTTTCCGATGTAGTAAACCTGTAAAGATGCAAAAAACTGGCTTAAAACTCCCTTTCGATATCTCCATACATATTTTTGCACCTATCCAAAAAGTACAGTTTTCGATTTTTAATGAGGTTGACAAATTCCATAAAAAAGATTTGGAAAATATTAATTTTCCAAATCTCTGTCCATTTATTGAAATATTTAAAACGAATCACTAATATTAGTTGATATGCTCCATGAATACTAGTATTTTTTCTATATCAGTTACATGTTGATTGCATTTTTGGCTATCTGCACAGATGTACTTACTATGGTTCGTGAATGTCCCAACTACTTTCCCTTTTGTAGTGGTAGTGAAAAGGCCAACATCTGTATGTCGGTTGCAAATTGTACATATTCCTTTAATGGTGTTGTTAGTGAAAGTACCTTTGATTGCTTGTAACTGTTCGTTTTGTTCAATCACAATATATCTTCGATGTGTTCCTAGATCATCCCAAGCAAAGAAACAAATCTGCTGAAAATCTATTTCTTCAAGCTTTGGTAGTTTTAGCTTTTTTTCTTTCTTAAATAGGTTTTTTAGTGTGCTAGCTGTAATTGCTTTGAACGGGATTACATATTTTTTTAATTGTTCTAAATATTCTTCACCCTGTGCACGATCTTTAATATTTAAAAGTTGTTTAATTAGCTGAGTTTCGTCAGAAGAAAGTACTAATTTCTCAGTGATTTCGCTATCAACTATGCCACGTACAGCAAGTATGACGTCCTTATCTTTTGTAGTTGCAAGTGTTTGTAAAATTTTATTCATTTGTTGCTCAAGCAAATGATAGTTTGCGACCGTTAAAAATGGTTGAATTATTTGGTTTTTCATTTGAAATCTCTCCTTTTTATTAGGCGTTTTATAACATTTTTGGCCTAAAGAGATCATTCTTCTATTCTTACTACATTTATATTTATTTGACCTCTTTAGCCTGTAAAGTATTTAGTCTAGAGCAAGCATTACAAAATAATGCGTCCATATAGATACCTCCTTGAAAAAGCTAATCTGAGTATAACACCTTTTTAGAACTAGTAAATACTAAATATAAAATTATGCAGTTTCTTCGTTTTTCCTTTATTAGTTATTTACTTAACTAATGAAACAAATATTAACCGTGCGTTTATAAATTTTTTGCTGTTTTTGATTTTACTGCAATCCCTTCATTCCCATAAGCATATAACGTGTTCCAAGCACAACCAATCGCATAGAAGGGCTAATTTATTCTCGGTATTATAAAAGCCGTACTTATCATATAGGCATTTGTACGGCAAAAAGAAAAAGCCACTCAATTAAGTGACTTAAGACTAAATACTTTTTACGTAAACTACACTTAATAGAGGTGCGCTAAAAAGCACTTCCCCCTCTGTATCGTAAAAGAAGTAGACCTCATCTTCTACTACGACTTCGTCAACACTATATACAGTTTGTTTTATTAATCCATCGTTCCCATAAGCAACAGCTACTTCATAACTCAATCTAATTCACCTCTAAATCAATAATACAATACAGTAAATTATACCATATGTTATACTAATAGGTAAATCTATGATTCGATAAGTCTATATAGGCGCCAAGGTTAGCATTTGTTAGCAATCTGCTAGGATTCACCTTTGCTGTCGTTTCCTTCTTCACATTCGGATGTGCTCTTAAATAAGCTTGCGTGTGTTGTATAACATATACTATCTATAAATCACCTCCACTATATAAAATAATCATCGTTTTGATGCCACATTCCCTGCCCATCGTAGAAAGCAAGCAATTGATTTTTAGCTCTGTTTAAAGCTTCTTGTTCTGTTTTAAAAATAGCCGCAGTAGTTATATACGCACCTGAATTATTCTTCCCCTGATAAAAATGGCTGGTTTTCATTTGATATAAACCATTTTCCTCAATGTAAATTTTAATTCCAATGCGTTGATCACCTACAAATATAGAATATTCATTCACTAATCGTTTCACTTCCGAAATATCTTTATCTGTTAATACTTCAAAATCCCAATTCATACTATCATCTCCCACTCTATCATAAAACAAAACGGAAGAAATTTCTCTTGTTAATATCAATGGCATTCAAATTAAGCACATTTTATTTTCATAAATAAATAGATAATGCACTTTTAAATACTTTTTCAATATCCGACTGATTAAACGTTATGTCACTCATTTCTCCACCTACAATACCTCGATAAACCCAAGTAGGTTCTCCATTTACATTACCTAATAACAACTCTTCGAAGTGTACATTCCCAGTACTATTAGAGTTAATATATTCGATAGTAATTATAACTGAACCGAAGTATCCGACTGCCTTACTGGCTTGCTTTGCTCTCCCTCTTATTGAAACATCACCAATTACTGATTCCATATGAAAGGGGTTGCTCGTAAAAATAGTAGAATTACCAAATTTACTACCAATAGTTTCGTGCATCTGTTTAAAGGAAGCCCATAATTCTCTTACCTTTATTGGATATTTTTTTATTATTTGTTTCTGATTTTCTTGAGCCTTTTTAATTTTTGCGTAGTTTTCTGCAGCCTTATCTAACCAATCCATATTATTTACCACCTCCTATAGACAGTAATAAAACTAAGTGGGCGTACAAACCAAAACTCATTAACTCTCAATAGCACGTACCTCCGGAGGAATTGCAATACGCACTACTTAAAGCCCTATTCAATCGTAGGTTTAATTTTACCACCACATAGACAAATTCGTCATTTCGGGAATTTCCCTTGCCTTTTTTAGTAATCGAGCAGGTCTTTCGAATTCTTCACAACTTAAAGTAGTAGTCAATCAATTATTCCATCTCACTATGAAACCTTTTTTGTATAATCATCTTATTCTGAATATAAAAAAGAGCACTGGCATTTATCCAGGTGCTCTCAGCTAAAATTTTTTACAGTTGTCATAGATCGAATACTATAGCCTCTCATTTTAATTTGTGGTAACAATACGTGCTCTTATACATAAGGTAATCGTATAGCAATAATCTGTTCAAATAATTCCTTAGAAATTGAAATCACTTGATATAAAAATCCCTAACACTATTAGACCAAAAATAACAATGTATGTATATACCTAACACTTTAAGTAACATCAATTGAGTGCCTCCAGAATGTTATTTAAGACAGTATAGCCAAAATTCATTATCTCTTTACTGCCCAATTTGTTCGAAGTCTTCTGTAAAGGTTAATTCCATCTCCTTATTTTTTCCAAAATAACATTTCTCGTATGAAAATAAATTTCTTGAAACTCACATAGCGTTAAATCTTATACTCCTTATTAGGAGGTGATGGTTATGAAAAAAATTCCCCAATGGAAAAATATAATTATTGGTAAGATTGACAATAATCATCCTCCATCAGAAGAAATTGATGAAGCAGTTGATGAAATCAATAACACAGTAGTTGAAATCAGTAAAGAAGTAGAAGAAACTTTAATTTCTTTTGGCAAAATGAGCTTGTATAGTTTTGCTGATTTAAGTTTATTTTTTGTCTAAAATATACTCAAAAAAAGAGGGATCCTAATGAAAGGATCCCCCTATATCGTTATATCTTTAAAATTAAAGTTTTACGATGTTTGTAGCTTGTGGTCCACGTTGACCGTCTTCTACTGAAAACTCAACTTTTTGACCTTCTTCAAGAGTTTTGAAACCTTCGCCTTGAATAGCTGAGAAGTGAGCGAATACATCAGAACCGCCTTCAACTTCGATGAAACCGAAACCTTTTTCTGAGTTAAACCATTTTACTGTACCTTGTGTCATTTAAATGACCTCCAATTAATTAAATTTAATAAGATCGCAATTCTTCAAAAAGAAAAAAATTCACATATTACAAAAAGTACCAACTAAACCACGAAATACTTTTTGTAATAGGTGAATTTAATGTCTTATAACTATCTCATTGACCTTAGTATACAGCAAAAAATCGGATTCGTCTACTATAAACTCAATTTTATCTGCTTCATCAATTATTTATGGATAGACGCATATTTTTGCTAATTATTCACATTAGATAACTAAAAATTATTTACTTACTTTTTGTAAGCGTTTTGTTTGCAATTATAATTTAGCGTTGGTTATTATAGGAGATGTATTACATAGAACAAGGAGGATTTTTTCATGGTATTACAAGCAAAAGAATTCCGAACAGCGGAGCACGACATTTCCGAAGTATTTTTAAATCGTTGGTCACCACGTGCCTATGCAGACACACCTGTTGCCGAAGACGTATTAAACCGTCTATTTGAAGCAGCGCGATGGGCCCCTTCAGCAGGCAACAACCAACCTTGGCGTTTTATCGTAGCGAAAACAGAAGCGGATTTAGCAAAGTTCCATCCCGTCTTAATGGAAGGTAACTTAGTATGGGCAAAACGTGCACCTGTTTTAGTATTAGTCGTTTCTGAAAATACCAAAGGTTCGCATGAGTTTGATGCTGGGACAGCATGGGGCTTCCTGTCACTTCAGGCAGCTAAGGAAGGTTTAATCACACATCCAATGAGCGGTATTTATAAAGAAGTGGCAAAAGAGGCATTTAACATTCCGGATACGTTTGATGTGCATTTAGCAATAGCAATTGGCTACAAAGGAGACAAAGAAATGCTGTCTCCTGAATTACAGTCACGTGAAACACCATCAGGTCGACGTCCGTTAAACGAAATTGTATTTGAAGGTTCTTTTAAATCAGATTTATAACATACTAAAGTAACCGCATGAAGGAAATATTCTTTCGTGCGGTTTTTCAGTTGACTTCATTTCGAAATTATTGGATTTAAACTTTAAGAAGCGGCTTTTTGAGCATTTCCAGCAGCAGTTCATATTCTTTATCCCCGATCGTATTCCTTACCATCTTTTCTATTTCAAGCTCCATCTTTTTGCTTTCATTAAAAATAACGATCCCCTTTTCGGTCAAATGAGCCATCTTTTGTACTTTTGAACCTTTTATTAATTCGGTGGTAATTAATTCTTTTTCTTGTAAGGAAGTCACAAATTTATGAACCCCTTGCTTTGAAATGTCTAACTGTTTTACTAATTCGGGTACCGTTACATAGCCCTCATATATGTTTTTCAGTACAAACCATTCCGAACTCGTTATATGAAGGTCATTATTTTCATTCCACATAATTTCTGCCTTTTGGCGTAACTGTTTATGTTGGCGATACAATAATTCTATAAAGTCAATCATTGCTTCTCCCCCTTCTTTCTATCAACATAATTCTTAAATAGTCTCAAGCATCATACTAAAGCTAATATATTAATTCAAGTTCATAATACTAATAGGGTATTTAAGTCAACTTAGTTGACTTAAATGGTAAATTACTTTATTATTAAAAGTATAACTTTGTCCGGAGGCGTATATATGTATAAAATTGGTGACTTAACGTTTTATAAATCCCATGGTATTTGCCAAATTGATGGTATTATAGAACAAAACTTCACAGGAGAACCTATGCTTTACTATGTTATGCAATCAAAAATAAGACCGGGAGTAACACTATATCATCCAGTTGAGAGTAAAAACTCACAGCTTGAAAAAATATTGAGCTATGATGAAGCTGTTCAAATTATGGATTGTTTTTCGAATGAACCAAGCGAATGGAATGACCGCAGTACAAACCGTCAAAGAAATCACGCAGAAATTTTAAGTGCGAATAATCATCTAGAAGCTGCCCAGCTAATGAATACACTTCTACGAAAAGATTTGGAATTACAAAAAGACGAGAAAAAAATTACATCTCAAGACTCCCAAATTTTACAGCAACTCTCAACTATTATATTAGATGTCTTGGAAATCGCGCTTAAAAAGCCAAAAGAAGATATCGAAAAAGAAATTTACAAAAGAGTTCAAGGTCCTACTAACTGATTTATAAAATTAGCTTTATTTCATTAACGAGTTGAAGTAAATCCTGTTTACTTCAACACTACGTTACTGATTGACTTACCACTTTATACATAAAAATCATTTCAAATAAGACGCTTGCTATTCTATTCAGTAGCAAGCGTCTTATTTTTTTGTCATGTATAAACAAGCCGAACTTTTCCGTCTATTGTTGAATTTTTTGCTTCTCCATCCATAATCAGGTGACATGTAATATTTTTTTCATTTATTAATGAATGAAAACACTTTAATTGCTCATACTACCGTTGTATGAAATCCACCTAATTTTGAAAGGAAGTGTAATGATGGGAATTTTAACGGGTAACCCAAAAGATGAACCGTTACATTATGGAGAAGTTTTCAACATTTGGTCAAGTTTGGCTGCAGGTTACAGTATGATTGCCGGGTATCAGACTTTTTATAATCATGCCGGTGACCACGACTTGAAAAAAATAATTGAAGACTTTATCCAATTTGCAAGAGAAGAAGTTAAGCAATTAGAAAAAATCCTTAAATTAAATGGAGTTGGACTCCCTCCTGCACCACCAGAACGTCCTGAAGCACGAATCGAAAATATCCCGCCAGGAGCAAGATTCAATGATCCTGAAATAAGTGCAGCATTATCTGTGGATGTCGCTGCCGGTTTAGTTGCTTGCAGTCAGGCTATGGGTATGACAATGCGAGAAGATATCGGAATGATGTATGGTCAATTCCATACAGCAAAGGCACAGCTTGGAGCTAAGCTATTACGCTTAAACAAATCAAAAGGCTGGCTCATCCCTCCACCATTGCATCTGCACCATCCATTGCATTAATAAAAGTATCAAATACACTTTACTTTGATACAAAATCCCCTTATTCATACGATAAAAACGCCATTCCCTAAAAAAGAATGGCGTTTTCGTTAGTTTTCTATACAACTTCATGATAGTAAAGGGCATATAAATCATTCAATGTCACTTTACCAAATGCAAAATCCATTACATTGTTATCCACCAAAAATTCAGTTAGCTCGCTTAACAGCATTGGTTCCGAACTAGGAAGATGCAGCAGTGTCATATCCGTCACGAGTGTTTGCTGCTCAATTAGCGGATATTTCTCCTTTAGCAGCGCTTTGACGGATTCGTCCATATTTTTTACCCGTACTGTTTTGATTTTCGCCTGGCTGAACCCTTCAATAATTTCATTCGTATCGACCAGTTTGCCTCCATTGAACAGGAAAATCCGGTCGGCATACTTTTCCAGATTATCGAGCAAGTGCGAAGCGATAATGATCATTTTTCCCTCGGCCTTTTTCTTCATTAAAATCTTCGAAATAATTTCAATATTATTTGGGTCGAGCCCGTTCATTACTTCATCCATCATCATAATGTCTGTATTCGCTACAATTTGCATTGCAAAACAAAGACGCTGACGCATACCGAGTGAATAAGTACCCGTTTTTTTGTTTACATAATGGCCCATATTCAGCGCTTCAATTGTTTCGTCGATCAGTTTCGGATCGGACTTCCACATCGTTGCGAACATTTTTAAATGGGCACGGCCGCTTAAATGGTTATATAAATCACTTTGATCCGGCATCATCGACACAAACTCGTGAATTTTTACCTCGTTTGATTTACTCGAATAGCTAAGATTACCATTAAACGATACTTTACCGCTTGTTGGCGGCGAATAGTTCATAATGACATTCATCAAAGTGGATTTCCCGGTTCCGTTCGGTGCCACTAGACCGATCATTTCGCCTTGTTCAAACTTAATCGAAATATCGTTTAGTACTTTTTTATCCGCAAACTGAACGGTAATATTTTCAATAGCAATCATTCGTTATCCCCCCTATTTTATAAGCTTGAAACGTTTAATAAGTGAAATGAGCAGCGTAATCACTAATAGTCCGCCCGCGCATATTGTTAATAACAGCAGACCGTATTGATAATCTACATTCTCACTTCCTAAATAATAGTTCTGATAACTAGACACAACTTTTCCGACATGGATATACGTTGTAGGAACTTTTTCCACTTCCCAAAAATACCCGATACCGCGGTTCATATAAAACTTTTCGCCAAAAATGACTAATAGTCCGACTGCCAAATTCACCATTTCTTGTCGGAACAGTACACTGCTTAAAATAACAACATTGATAATGACAATGAACCATAAAATCAGCAACGATAAAGAGCGGCCCAAAAACATGCCCAATGTCATCATATTTGCTAAACCCTCATTCCCCCATTGCAAGAAATTAAAAGCATACTCGGGTGATGGCAGTTTAAGATGGCCGAAACCTGATTGAGCTCCGATTATCATAAAACCAATAAGTAAAGGAACGAATAAAGTGGTACTGCCGATAAAAGCAACTCCTATTTTCACGAGCAGCTTCTTCCAGTCAGCAATCGGAAAACCTTTCAGCACAGAAGGGTGACGACGATCCTTCGTCACAATATCGATTGCCAGTAATAAGGTACAAATAATTAATATTAAAGGAAGCGGTCCTTTCAGAAGTCGCTCAAACGTCTGCAATGCCGTACGCTGTTCAAAAACACCAATCGACAACTCGTAATTCGCCTCATTAAAAGCACCGTACCGGTAATGTTGATCCATCGCATTTAAAGCACCTTCAACATTTGCAAATTCCCTATCTGCCACATAATACCGGTCATTATAGAAAAGGTGTTCATTATAAAAAGTCAAATAGTTCATTTGAACATACCAGGCGCTTGTTACTTCCGCATACTTTTTCAGATCATTTGCATCAAGGGCTTCCATTCTTGCCTTATCCAGCGGGTTGATATCAGCAAAATCATAATATGCTCTAACTGATGTCGGATGTATTTCCCTTAAATCCCTCTTACTCAAATCATCAATAAATTCCTGACGCGTTAAATAGCGGGCTTCAATTTCCTCCCGATCGACCTTTTCAATCGGATCATAGGCAGGTGCAATCTTAAACGCATAAAATATTGCAGCAAATGCCAAGAGAAAATAGATCGCCAAGTTTTTCTTATTCGTAAAAAACTGTTTCAGTTCAAATTTAAAATATCCGTACATTTCTTTCCCCCCTAGGCCCTTTTAATTTTTCCTGTAGAGAAGAATGTTTTAATGACGAATAACATGATTAAAATACTAATACTCATAACCAGTAACCCGATATTCATCGTTACATCCACAGGACGCACTAAATCCAACGGCATTCCATTTAAAATTTCATTGAAGTTCATGAAATGGAACGGATTGTACGGAAGCACACTAATAATTGAAGGGAAAATAATAGGTAAAAAGAATAGAATAAAATGTACAAACAATGTCAAATACATATTTTTCAGCAGTACATTTAAAATAATCGATAAGAGCATAACAAAAATCGATATGACGAGCATGTAGACAATACACAGCACAATATATTGCACACTTGAAATTAATGCCGGCTCCCCTAAATAAACAGCCACTTTTTCGGAACTATCTCCTAACCCATTGAATAACAATGGTGCCGCACTGATAAAGATGAGCACAATAAATGCGACAACATACAAAAAGGCGATGATACATTTGGATATCACATATTGGTCAAATCGGACCGGGTAACCTTTAATAATGCTTGAATGCTCAAAATCATCCAATAAAATCGAACTCGTATAAAAACTCATAAATATGTACCAGCCAACACCTACTAAACTAAAGAAATACAACAAAAACGGTATGTAATGAGATATATCGCTAATCGTATTTTTGCCCGATTCGTACATCGTTTTAAAATATAAGTAATTCAATGAATTTTGAAACTTGGTAGGCAGCAAATCCTTCACTTTTTCGTAATCTTCCATATCAAAAGCTTGTTGCCGCAACTCAGCAATACGATAGGAAGCCTCATAATACATCGGATAATTTTCTACAGTTAATGAGGCAATTTGTAAAGCGACAGCACTTTTCTGCTGTGTCAGATTTTTAAATAAATCACTGCCATCCCCGTCCCTTGAGGCATCCTGAACTTGGAACTTGGATAATACAGCACGCGAACTGTAGTAGTCGCCCTTTTTTTCATTGAGCTGATCCCCTATTGACTGCGCCTTAATAAAAAACATACATCCGAACACAATGACGATCACTGCGAGTAACGCAATAATATTTTTTCGGTTCGAGCGTTCGATTAGTAATCCAACTTTTAATGCCTGCAACATATATAATCCCCTCCCCCTTCTATATATCGACATTGAAAACGGTTACAAACCTAAATTTCGATTTATCGGGTACTTTATTAGAATAATCTATCAATTAATAATTTACAAACTAAAAGGTAAATTTTCAAAAAACAGGAAAACATCCCCTCTAAATCAACACCTTATTTCACCTATTTCGTTTCATAATTGAAGTCAATATGAGATGAAATTATTTTTGTATAATACACCTATTTTTTACAAATTTATGAACTTTATATTTCTACCACGATTCGACACTTTATTATTTTTTAATAAGTTACGATGAATTAGCGCTGTTATATTTAACACGAAAATAATAAAACATCGTAATACTTCAGAAAGGAATATAAATTTAGCAATGAGATTTTTATTTTTCAAAAAAATATTTAGGCTAAGATTGAGAATAAGAATTGAATCTAAAAGAAAAGACATGTACAAAAAAGCAAATGATCTAGGATTCACACACCCTGAAGTAGTATATTGCAGCCAAGAATTAGATGAATTACTTAATAAGTATTCGGATACTGCTGCATAAAATAGAGAGAATACATAAATAATGTTGTTCAGGTTCGTAACATGGACCTGCCATATTTATGTTTTATTAATGAAAAGCGTTGGAGCATACAGCCCCAACGCTTTCTTTTTAATGCATTTTTAGTTATCACGTCCTCGCTTCGTAATGATAGAGCAGCTTTTGTACCTATATATATTGTTTATCAGATATTAAATACCCTCTGTGTTCATCAATACTATACGCCAGCCATCCGGGTCCGCAATCGTCACACCTTTTTCATCCCAATATGGATTTTCAGGAGGAACCTCGGGGTATCCCATACTAGCAAGTCGAGACTTTACTGCTTGAATTTGTTCGACATCAGGCATATAAAATACGAGCAAATTATCTTCCGTTGGTGCAGGACATGGACTTCCGTCAATATGTTCAGTAAATTCCAGATGATATGATGCATCCGGTAAGCCAATCATAATACCAGTGTATCCACGATGCCCTTTAAAGCCGCCAAGTTTTTTAAGTCCAAGACCTTCACAATAAAAACGTTCAATCTGTTCTATTTGATCAGTTGGCCGTGCGATGCGAAATTGTGCTACATGCAATGTTTCTGTCCATTGTTTCATTTACATCCCCTCCTTACCTCATTTTAGAGAGAAAAGGAGAAAAAAACTCTACAACATTCGGATGAAATACGATCTTAAACATTGTATAACGGAAAAAAACGTTGGAGCATATAGCCCCAACGCTTTCCTCTTAGTACTTTTTCACATATTGGTCGCTATAAAACATGTAGCTATATAGTTTAGCTGGCAATAAATGCACTTCATAATCTACTACACACGCCAGCCAATAAGGGTGCCAAGCCTATTCCAGTTCTTTAACTGTTAATACTTCAATCAAGCCTTCAATATAATAATCGTTTGGTCATCATGCACTTTCCATGGTCTGAGTTGATTCATTTCCTCAAATACTTGTTGAGCAAGGGGTTCGGCAGCTTGAGAATAATCACTCTTCATAACCGCTTCCCGCAGTAAAGTTGTACCATCTGGAGTATTTTCGTTTTTACACTCTGTGACACCATCTGTATAAAGTATAATTAAATCGCCTTGGTTGAGTACGACACTGTGGCTCATATAAACGCTGTCCGCAAAAATGCCCAGTGCGGGGTTATTCGTATGCAGCTCTACAAAGTAATCAATCGATTTTCTGTAGATGTGTGTTTTTAAAAGCATCGTTATACTTTAGTCCATAGCCTATTGATCGGTCCATATAAATATGAGCAAGCCATATAATGACAATCATCAGCAAGCTGGAGGAATTTGTTAGAAACGCTACTATGAAAAGAATGAATGGGAAAATTAAACTATGCCCGAGATTATAAAAAATAGACCCTATTTTAGTGTTAATGAGATAACCTAACATTGTTATATCAGGGACTAATAGAAGTAAAATAAATAGCAGTATTGAATACTCTAGTTGTATGTAAAGTAAAAGACAGATAATAAATCCGATTGCGTACTCGAAATATATATATTTACGAAGGGACATATTCGTTAATTCCTCCTTCCAATTTTTGATACATTTCTTCTACTAAAAGCTCCATTTTCTCTTTATTTTCGATATATTTCCTTTCTTCCATTAAACCCGATACTGTTTGTAATGCTTGAACAGCTGTCTTGAAATATTCAATTCTGCTTTCTAGATAAGAGATTTTACTTTGAAATAATGTTACTGATTCTCCATTACATTCATTAGAAGGTACTCTATTGTCTAACAGTAATAACATTTTAATTTCATGCAATGAAAAATTTAATTGTTTGAGAACAATTATAAATTTAATATTTCTTTCACATGTTTCATCATAAAATCGATAGCCATTATTTCGTCGATTAGGTAAAATCATACCTTCTTTTTCATAATAACGGATAGTATCAGTCGTTAGCTTATACTTTGAAGCAAACTCTTTAATGTACACCACTACATCCCTCCTAAGAACATCCTATCATTGGAGTACACTCCAAGGTCAAGCCCATTAAAACTAATCGCCTTTTTTGTTAAAGCGTTACTAAACAATCCCTATAATTGAATAAAGCACTTTTCTTATCAAGTATCTGTTAAGAAAACGAAGCGGTTTTATTCTGTTCAATTTAAATTAGATGTATTAAGCTATATGAAACGAACAGGTGCTAAGTCCAATAATGGACTTATATAATGGTGAAATTATTGGGTTTAGTATGTCAAAACGACCAAGCCTAGATTTTGTTTTAGAATCACTTAAACAAGTACTTCCAATCATTCAAAAGCGTGCTGAATATCGGTCAACTATTCACTCAGATCAAGGATGGCATTATCACATAATACATGGGTGAGAACATTAAGGCAGAACAGGATTTTTCAAAGCATGTCTCGTAAAGCAACATGCGCAGACAATGCGGCCATGGAGAACTTCTTTAGCTTATTAAAACAGGAAATGTATTATGGAGAACAATTAATCTCTTACGAAACATTACAAAAGAAAATAAAAGAGTATATCAATTATTATAATCATGTGCGTAAAAACAAAAATTGGCCGGCATGAGTCCAGTAAATTACCGAAAACATGCCAGCCAATTAGCTGCATAATAAAAACTCTAACTTTAAGGGGTCACTACCGAAAAGCGCCCGATTGTGGAAGAAAGGAAATTTGTAAATAGAACTAAACCACAGCAAGTTTGGCCATCTAGTCAGATTATTGTTTATTACCTACTTCTTGAAAATCGATTTTTTTACTGAAAATTTTATCAGATTTGTTTACATAAAACTCCGCTATGAGAAGGTTTGGTACCCAACATAACCACGATATAATTATATAACTTGTTTCATAGTTTTCAATGCCGGCTATAAGAATGAAAATTAGTAACCAAATCCTCAAAGTTACCGCTGCAAAAGTTAACGAATAGTTTCGAATCATCCACTTACGATGAGATTGTACTTGCCGTTGTCTAATTTTAAAGAGAGCAACCCCTGCTGTTACGATCCAAAAAATAGATAAAATACCAAAACCTAAAGTAGACATAATTCCACCTGTTGCTTCAAAAGCTAAGTAAAGACCAGTAAGACCGCCAAATAATATACAAAAGTAATAAACTTTTCCTATTTGTTTATGTCTTTCTCGATTTTTATTTCTTATTTTACGGGAAAGGAGAAAGGGACCAATTGCTAACGCTATCAGACTTGTTAATGCATGGATGTACACCATTATATACCATAGATGATTTAACACTTCTCCGAATCTTATTTTTGACATCACAAACCCTGACTTATTTGCACCTAAGATAAAATACTGTACAAAAGCATATCCGGATATACTTATAGCTAAAATTGTGCCAATTAACCAAATCATTTTCTTCAACTCAAACCTCTCCTTTTTGAACAACAAGCCCCCTATATTCTAACATATATATCCAAATATTATGTTTAGTTTTATTCAATAATATGGCCCTATAATGGAAAAACGCGATCTTTTTATTGAAGAATCGCGCCCTATCGTATTATTAGGTCAGCCAGATTTCTGGTTGACCATTTTTTATATCGATATATGATAACGGTAGCCGGGGTAGAACGTTCGCGCCCGTGGGGCTAAGAACCCGTCCGCAAAACAGTTCGCCCACTACTTGTAAAAACATGTTTGAGGCTGGTTGGGACATTGATCTCGTATAATAAGCGAAGCTATGACACTACAAAGAGGATTTAGGGGTAACCGGCAATTATCATTTTGAAGGAGGAATTATAATGAATCCAGTCATCGGTCTGGATGTAGCTAAAGGTGAAAGTCAGGTTCAAGCATACTTGGAAAGAAAGAGGCCCTACAAGAAAAGTTTCAAAGTAAAACATGATCTAGGCTATTTAATCATTATCGTAAACCCACTCATTTCTTATAAAGCAAAGAGTTCTAGTTTACGAAAGGTAAAAACAGATATCATTGATACAATCATCTCTGCGAGCTTTATTATAAGGAGGATTTAGAGCCTTATAAAAAGCGTGGTATCCAACTTGCGAACTTACGTCATCTTACGAGACAGCACGATAATATTACAGGCATGTTTGTACAAACTAAACTACAATTCCAGACAGTTTTAGATCAAGTTTTCCCTGAATATAGTAATGTTTTTGGAGACTTATATTCGGATGTATCTTTAAAAATACTACAGGCATTTCCTACTTCAGAAGACATATGGAAAGCCACTAATGAAGTATTAACAACTAAAATAAAAGAATTCTGTAATTCTCGTTCTCTACACTGGGCAAATCGACAAGCCGACAAGCTAATGACTGCAGCAGCTCAAAACCCTTTTCAGAAGGCTTTATATTCTAGTCTTTCCCTAAGCTTAGATATGTATATTAATATGCTCTTTGAATACAAAAAACATCTATCCCTACGTGAAAATGAGATAGATGCTTTAGCAAAAAGTATTGAAGAATCGAAGATTATACGAACAATTCCCGGTATCGGAGAAAAAATCGCTGCCACGATTGTATCTGAAATTCGGGAAATTGAAAGGTATAATCATCCTAAAAAACTAGTCGCATTTGCCGGTCTTGATCCAAGTGTCTTTGAATCTGGCACATTCAAAGGTACTTATAACCGAATAACCAAAAGAGGATCCAGCAGACTCCGGCAAGCTTTGTATATGGCTGTTAAATGTGCGATTCGTGACTGTCGAAAACAGAAAACAACGGATGAAATCCTGCCCCGGAATAAGAAATTACGGGCGTTCTATGATAAAAAACGTGAAGAAGGAAAACCGTTTAAAGTAGCTGTAATAGCTTGTGCAAACAAACTCTTACATTGGATTTATGCACTTTTAAAAAGTAAAACTTCTTTCCAAGACTTAGCTTGATATAACAATTTAACCAAACACACCTGTACTTTCCAAATGAGATATTTGGACGGTTATTTGGTATGCGCAAATTTAGTATAACATGATATTTTTATTATTTTTAATATAAATTATTGACAACTATTAGCTGGTTTTGTTGAAGATTGTTTTTCAATTATAACTCCTATAATTAACGTTATAATCGAATTTAAAGTTAAGGCACTAAACGAAACGAATACGTTTGTGCCTTTTTATTTCTATGTGAGTAAGGACTATTCTAAAACATTAAAATTTACAGAGGTAATTTTTTATCGCGTAGTTCTTTTTGAATCTGTTCAATAAAAACATCAATAGATATTGTATTCAATCCATCCTGTTTATACGCTCTTACAGTGACAGTTTCATTTTGTTGTTCTTGATCACCTAATACAAGGATATACGGTATTTTTTGCATTTGAGCATCTCGAATTTTTCGACCTAGCTTTTCGTTACGTTTATCAATAGCTACTCGAATATTTGCTTGACGCAAATGTGCTGTAACTTTTTCTACATATGCAGTATGAGTGTCAGACACACCAATCACCTTTACTTGTTGTGGTGCTATCCATAATGGGAATGCACCGCCAAAATGTTCGATTAAAATGCCTAAGAAGCGATCTATAGAACCGAATACAGCTCGATGAATGACAACTGGACGCACTTTCTCATTGTCTTCATTCACATATGTTAAATCAAACTTCTCTGGTAGTTGAAAATCTAACTGTACCGTTGCACATTGATGGCTACGTTTGATGGCATCTCGAATATGAATATCGATCTTCGGTCCGTAAAATGCACCGTCTCCCTCATTAATTTTATATGGAATGCCGAGTCGGTTTAAAACATTTTCAAGTGCTTTTTCAGCTTGATTCCATAAGTCAAGTTCTCCCATATAATCTTCAGGACGTGTGGATAACTCCACTTCATATTCAAAACCGAATACTTTATATACGTGATCAATAATCTGTAATGCGAGTGCAATTTCGTCTTCTATTTGTTTCGGTGTGACGAAAATATGTGCATCATCCTGACAGAATGTTCGTACGCGCAGTAGCCCATTTAATGCACCACTAAATTCATGTCGATGCACTTGACCAAACTCTGCCATACGAATCGGTAAATCTCGATATGAATGTAAATCATTATTATAAATCAGCATATGTCCAGGACAGTTCATCGGTTTTAAAGCGAACTTTTGCTCATCCACTTGTGTGAAGTACATATTTTCTTTGTAGTGCTGCCAGTGTCCTGATTGTTCCCAAAGACGTTGATTCATCATTAATGGTGTACGTACTTCTTTGTAATCGTAAGTTGCTTGCAAATTGCGTAAAAAACTCTCTAGTTCATTGCGAATAATTTGACCATTCGCTAAATAAAACGGCATCCCTGGTGCCTCTTCTGAAAACATAAATAATTCTAATTCTTTTCCAAGCTTACGGTGATTACGATTATCAGCTTCTTCAAGGAATACGAAATAATCCTCCATATCCTCTTTCGTTGCAAAGGCTACCCCATAAATGCGTTGCAACATTTGATTATTGTTATCGCCACGCCAATACGCACCTGCAATATTCATCAACTTAAAGTGCTGCAAACTATTTGTCGATGGCACGTGTGGCCCTCTACATAAATCAACAAACTCTCCTTGCTCATAAATTGTGATCACTTCATCTTCGGGAATCGCTTCAAGCAGTTCCAACTTTAGATGATCACGTGCAAAAATAACCATTGCTTCTTCTCTCGATATTTCTCTACGAATTACTGAATGATTTTCACTCACAATTTTTTTCATCTCACGCTCAATTACTTGTAAATCCTCCGGCACGAGTGTATGACTCATTTCGATATCATAATAAAAACCACTTTCAATAACAGGTCCAATGCCGTATTTTGCATCTGGATATAAACGTTTCACAGCTTGGGCTAACAAATGTGCTGTTGAGTGACGAAGTACCCCTAAGCCTTCCTTTGATGAAGCATCATACAGCGAAATTTCAGCGTCCACGTGAATTGGTCGTGTCAAATCGGTTGTCGTAGTATTTACACTTCCCACAATTGATTTTTTCGCTAAGCTCGGACTAATTGACTTGGCAATTTCGGTTAGCGTAACACCTTTGGCAAAGCGTTTTTGCTCGCCATTTGGAAATTGAATTGTTACTTCTTGATTTGACATACTACCTCTCCTTTTCATAATTTGGTAAATAAAAAAGCATATATTCATCCGCAAAGGGACGAATATATGCTTGCATACCCGTGGTTCCACCCAAATTCCTACTGTCTGAAATACTTACAGTAGCTCATTGATACAGATAACGCCTGTACACGTTACTAGTTTCCTAGCACAGCTCCAAGGGAGTAAAACGAATTATCCAATCAGGAAACTTTCAGCCGGTGATTTCCCTCTCTTTTGACCTTCACTAGAACGATTCATATCCTCTTCATTGCTTTTTAAAATTGAAATTAAAATGTAATATAATATATTACCAAATTAATGTCAATACTCAGTCTCCAATAATTAATATGATAAATACCCCATATTTGTTACTGATATTGGATTTATCATTACATAAATTTTCTTAAATATATATAGAAATTCTTTTCTTATTCAAGAAAAGCGCCCGATTGTGGAGAATAAGGGGTCTTCATATTCATGTGGTATACTACCTTACATAAAAAGAAGCACCAAATACGATTCTGATTACGGGACTAGACTGTAATTATGTTCCCAAAGGTTCTGCACCCCAAAAGTTAGAGTGAAAAACTAACCTTTGGGGTGATTTTTTATGACTAAATTTAATGAAGAATTTAAATTGATGGTGGTTCAAGAATATTTAAGTGGCTCACTAGGGTATCGAGCGATCGCGAAGAAATATGAAGTCGGTGCTACACCGTTAAGGAAATGGGTACGTGCTTATAAAGAGTTTGGATATAACGGCTTATTAGTTAAGAAAACGATGCAGTTTTATTCTGTTCAATTTAAATTAGATGTATTAAACTTTATGAAACGAACAGGTGCTTCCCATCAAGATACTGCAATTCACTTTAACTTGAATGATCCAACTTTAGTTGCCAGTTGGTATCATCGGTTTTTAAAAGAAGGGATAGAGGGCCTGCAAAGAAAATTAAAGGGGCGCCCGTCTATGTCTAAAAAACAAAAGTCAACAGCGAATAACCAAGAAAAAACAATGTCACGTGAGGAGCAGCTAGAACGCGAAAATGAACTGCTTCGTTTAGAGGTGGCGTATTTAAAAAAGTTGAAGGCTTTTCCAGAGAATCCAGATGCCTTCCTCGAAAAGCACAAGCAGCCATCGCATTCGAACTTAAACAAGAAGGATTTCGATTAAAAGATATTTTAAAACAAGTGGATATTCCTGAAGCAACGTATCATTATCATATCAAACTGATGAGGCAAGAAGATCCAGATTTAGAGTGGAAAGTCTTGATTTTAGAGACTTTCGAAAAACATGAAGGTCGATATGGCTACCGCCGAATTCATGCGGAATTAAGAGTGCAAGGACATACAATTAATCATAAAAAGGTACAACGAATTATGAAAAACCTAGGGTTAAAATGTGTGAAATTCGTACGTAAATCACGCTATAAATCATATAAAGGAACAGTTGGGGAAGTCGCTAAAAACCTTTTGAATCGTAGATTCAGAACGTCATATGCCCTTCAAAAATTGGTGACTGATGTAACTGAATTTAAATGTACAGATGATGGAAAATTATATTTAAGTCCGATCATGGATTTATATAATGGAGAGATTATTGGGTTTAGTATGTCAAAACGGCCGAGCCTAGATTTTGTGTTAGATTCACTTAGACAAGCACTTCCAATTATTCAAAAGCGTGCAGTATATAGGACAACAATTCATTCCGATCATGGATGGCACTATCAACATAATACATGGGTGAGAACATTAAGACAGAACAGGATTTTTCAAAGCATGTCTCGTAAAGCAACATGCGCCGACAATGCGGCCATGGAGAACTTCTTTAGCTTACTAAAACAGGAAATGTATTATGGAGAACAAATCATCTCTTATGAAGCATTACAAAAGAAAATAAATGAGTATATCCATTATTATAATAATGTTCGTATTAAACAAAAACTGGCCGGCATGAGTCCGGTAAATTACCGAAAACATGCCAGCCAATTAGTTGCATAATAAAAACTCTAACTTTAAGGGGTCACTACCGTTTAAAGAAGGTAGTAAACGCACAGTAGATGATGTCTTGCATTATCATATAACTCCAAATATTAAAGAACATCATGTAATCTAATCTATCCAACTGATCCGAAATGGGAAACAATTAAGTAGGAGTGAAACCTATGAAGCATTATAATACTGAAGTAGAAGAGAATTGTTCGAAAGAAGCTTTCCAAAAAATTATTGAACAACTTTTGCCAAAAAAGAAAGTAATATATACAATAATCCCGGAATATTACAAAGAGTTTCTTTTGGAGATTTATTCGAATTTCGTTGAAATTAAGAACATTGTTGATGATAAGTATTCTTTTCCAAAGAGTGAGGGCATATTAGGATATATTAATGATGATGAGTTGCAATTTGTATTTGAATTTTATGAGAGAGCAAATGTTATTCCTTTTGTTATTGCTTCTAGAAATGTTACCTTTGAAGAGGACATTGAGTTAGATAGTTTTTATAGTTACTTTGAGGAAAATAATATACCTCATATTACTGTAGGCCATGATCAAGAGTATATAACATATTACAGTGATTGAGTTAAATAATTTAAATAAGTATTTTGTATTGAAAGAGTAGCAACAATTGCTACTCTTTTTTAATTATTTTTAAAAATAGCGAACGATTATCTTAGAGAAGTTTACATCAATTTGAAAAGAAGACCTTTGCTATAACAATGGTCTTCCTTATATGTCTTGTATGGGGGCAGTACCATAGAAAATTTTATAGTTAATACCCTAAGAAACATCATTAATTGCCCATCCAACAACTTCAACCTCTAAGCTGTCATCTTGAACATCGACACCAGCTGTTAATACTAATGCTTCTTTTGGAATGTCACAGTTATAGTGAATACGGCGAGAAATTAATTTCTCATGGTCTTGGTCATTTGTTTTGTCCTCCCACGATTCACCTAAAGTAGTATTCACCCAGGTTTTTAAATTCTCTGTACCTTTACGCTTAGCAGACTTAAATTCCTCGATGATTCTTGACCACTTTTCCCAAGGTGAGGCTAAAGCGTTTAAATGAAAGCCGCGCTTCGTTGCTTCGGGATTTCTAGCAATCCATTGTCCTGGACGTGATTTCCACTCGACTTCTGCATGCTGTTCTTTACAATGAACACATTCCATAGCAACTGCATCAAACCGTATTTGTGGCCAACTATAAGGCTGTAATTTACCACAACTTGGACATGAGACGCTCCACTGCTCTTTCGTACTCTCCTCATACTCCATTTCAATACGAGATGCCCCCTTAATTGTAGGTGTAGAAACCCTAATCCATTTGTAGTTCCAAAAGGTCTTCGTTCGCTTCTGTGCTAGAGATAATGGGTCTCCTTTGGTACCTGCAGAGGATGGGAACCTGTCAACTTCATCCGCTAATACAATCCTTACTGGACGTGATGCTAAACTCGCTGGAGAATTGGCACCAACTAATGTTAAATGACCGCCGGCAAATTTCTTTTGTAGCAACGTATTATTGCCATCCTTTGTTTTCGGACTATTTACCTTTTTAGTTAATGTCGGTGTATCACGTATCATTGGTGCAATTCGGTCTTTCGAATATGCTTCAGCCATTTCCAACGTTGGCTGCATTAAAAGCATTGGAGAAGGATCATAATCAATGTAGTAACCAATGATGTTATTTATAAGCTCTGATTTACCAACCTGAGCAGAAGACATAACAACAATTTCATCTGTATCAGGGTCACTGATTGAGTCCATAATTTCTCGTTTATATGGTGCACGATCTGTATTCCATTTCCCTGGCTCTGCTGATGAATCTTTTGAAAGTACACGATGAGAATCTGCCCATTGTGAAACGGTTAATTTTGGTGGAGGAGCAACAACCCCAGCAACTTTACGAAACAGGTTCAACGTCTGTTTCTGTACCATCGTCCTCACCTACCATATCCATATCTAAATCTTCAACGTCATCCTCTTCAAAGAATAAGGAAGGCTCGTAATCAGCTAGTTCAGCTAATGCTTCATATATATCGCGTTCAAGAAGTGCTTCAATTTCTTTTGGATCATCTTTACTAGCTAAAAGCAAAGCAGTTTTTGAAGGGAGCGAAAGCATCTTAGAACGAAACGAGGTAAGCATATGATTTAGAACTTTCTCTACCTCATCTGCTTTGTGCATTTCTTTCTTTAAATGTGATAACTCAATTTCTGCTTTTTCACGCTTAGCTTTTTCATGCAGCCATTTTTCGTATTCAAGAGATTCCTGAACCTTCGACTCATCTAATCCATCGTTGGACATTTTTAAAAATGTGATGTATCTGCTTACAGTATCGATTAGATCGTAACGTCCATGATTTACACGAGCGATAATTCCTTCTTCAACTAAATAGCGAACATTTCGCTCCGTCATATTGAACATTTTGGCGAGTGCTTTTGTGTTTACTATGGTTCTATCATCTAATTTTGTTTTTCCAGTACTCGACATTTGCACACCTCATTTCTCAAATATAACTTTATTTTTGCTAGCCGGGTGGAAGGAACGTTATTTTCCGGCATATATCTAGATCGTTTCTGGGGTTCGCGAGACCCGCAGACTTTTCAAATATCGCCAGAAGGACCCACTTTTATTTTTTTAGAATAATAATTACAATAAAAAAACGACGCAGCCTGAGCCACATCGCCTGTCGTTATGTTGTTTGATGAATTTTGCATACTAACATAATAGCACATTCATTTTGAAAAACCCTGCCAACTTCCTGCCAAAAATCTGCCATGTTTATGTTATTACTTCAATCTTTTTTGAACAAACTTTGGAGGTACTTAACCTTCGCTCTATTTCCTTTCGCCATTCCTAAGTTAATAGCAAAAATGAAAAGTGCTATTACATATGAAAGCAGTATTGTTATTGTTGCATATAATTCGTGCAACATTATCAATTTAATAAAAATACCATATGCACTTAAGAATCCTATTGTTATAGCGACCAATCCCACAAAAATCGTTGTCAAATCATGTCTCTCATCCATTGCGTTCAATCTAGCATTTATTACTTTTTTATAATACTCATCTAAACTTTCATATGTAATTAACTTCTTTTTCAATTCTATATCCGATACCTTTTGCGCACTAAAATTCTTTTCTAAAAACTTTAAAAGAGCTTTGTCACTTTTCTCAAAAATTTTATTTTCTAACATTCTTTTTTTCATACTTTCACCACCTTTTATTTTTATTCTATCATCATACTCACATTAACATATCTTATATTCTGTTAACCTCTACTGCACTCTGTAAATTCAGATATACCAATTCTTTAAGGTACATTTTACTTTTGAGCTTTACAAGTTCACATTGAGTAAATGTTATTCGCACACTAAAGTATGAAAGCGTTTTGAAATGTTCCTCACTTCCTAAAAACAACAAAATAAAAGCCCCCTATCACAAACAAGGGGCTTTACATATTATCGTATTAAATTGGGGTTTTATTCTTATTCAAATAGAGGTACAATCGTAACTATTTCTAAATGAGAAGAATATGTAGAAAGTTCTTTATTTGGTTAACTGTTTTTTTCTCCGTTCAAATAAATTTGTTACAGAATAAGAGACAAAAAAACCAATTATTAATAAATTGAATACATTTCCTATAAAGTGTTCTATTAAGGGAATAAAGATTAACATTCCATCTTCCCCTTGTATTCTTTGAGGAAAATTAAAAAAAGGTTCTATTCCTTGATATATAACAATTGAAATATACTCCCATTTTATTGGGTCATTACTGCCAGAAAAGTTTTCATATATTTTTTGGGCCTCGTTAGATTCATAATATCCAAAAATATGGTTATTTTCCAAATAAAATAAGCCATAATTAAATCCTATTACAACGAAATTAAAAAATAACAATATAACAATACAATTAATAAATTGGAAAAAATAAGATGACATTACATCTATAACATTCTTAATAAACAAAAATGAATAAAAAATTGATATAGTTGTTATTACTAATAATAACTTTAAGCTATATTCACTCTCTAGAAATGCTAAATTAAATTGTAAGATATAAATAAATAAAATCATTAAGTTCATGATATAAAACATAACCTTTGTTATAAAATTATTGTAAATTTCAAATCTATTTGCGTTATGTATATAATCTCCGACTGCCAAAATACATATAATCCCTACTACAATTTGAATAGGGAAATTATAACTATAATCCAAAGGTAAAGATATAAAGGTAAACGACATTATGTATACCCAGTATTTCCACTTAATATATGTGTCTAAGTAAATGAAATTCTCCAGATTTTCATCTAAGCTTCTATCGAATAATGATTTAGTATTATTTGATTCGCCCACGATTGTTGAAAATGAGTACCGCTTATACTGAGTAAATTTTATAATTGTATTTAGTAAAATTCCTATTAATACAACAATAACTAAACTTGCTAAAAATAATTTCAAATTATCACTCCCACTAAAATTATCATTGTTTTTAATTAACCTAAATATAGGTTAATTAAGTCGCCGATAGTAATAACACTCATCACTAGGACATTTTTTACAATCATAATAATAACAGAATTCCCCAATTAAAAATATCTTTCCTCAAGATAGTCCTTGAGGGAAGATATTAATCAAACTATATTTTAAATTATCGATCCTTATTTTAATTGACATATTTAAAACCCATCTAAACTATATCCTCAAATTATTAAGCGCTTCATATGCTTCTTGAATAGCGTCTTGGTTTACCCCAATATATTTAAGCGTGATATATGGTGCACTATGGTTAAAGATATCCTGTAGCAATGCTACATCTTTGTCATTTTGGTACACCAGATAGCCGAAAGATATCTTGTCAAGATATATCTAAGTTCCACTTATTTCAATACTTTATACATAGAATATATGTATTTAAAGTAAAAGTACTTTTAAAAATATATTGGAACATTGTTTAAATGAGCTTTTATTCAAGTCAATGAAACTTATAAAGCAGCTTATATACTGGCTGGTCATGATCTTTAATTTGCATATAAACTTGTATAGCCATTCTTTTATCGGTATAAATTTGGATCTTCTCTAACACTCCCCCAAGATAAACATTGCTTCACAATATGGCCCTATAATGGAATAAACTTTATTATCACTTAACAAATTCTTTATCTAAAAGAAAAACCGAAATCCCTTATTTACAGAGATAGGTAATTCCGGTTCATCTTTTTTATAAATGGTTAAACTTTTTTCAAAACGGTACGACTATTTTATAAACAGTACAACTTTATTTCAAATCCATACTTCTCTGAAAATAACTAATAAAAAAATCGATAAACGCTGCTATAACAACGTTTATCGATTTTTCTTTTAACTCCAAACTTGCATTTGGGAACATTTATAAGGTTTATTTTGTAGGCTTTATAAACTAAGGTTTTTTAGAAATCAATTGAATCCGCTATCTGAACGAGTATTTCAGGAGTTACTACATCAGAGACATTTCTATCAATACCAAATGCATATTGCCAATGAACTGTTTCAAAGACTAAAAAATTAACTGGAAATCTTTGATTTTCAATATAGATTGCATCATTTCCATTTTTTAGTTTAAAGACTTTAGATTTATACTTTTCAAATGGGATTTTGTATTGAAGAGGTCGTACATCAATCTTAAAGTGATTATTAGGAAAATGTTCACTTATAAATTTAACTTCAAGAGTATCATTTACTTCGCCTTCTAAATCATTAAACCTGCCAAGGTAATGCGTAAAGCTAATTGGTGGTACTCTAAGTGGCAATTTAAGTTCTTGATTAAAATGTTGTTCAAAATCGACTACTGCAACATCTACCGATTTGTACCCTATTTCAAGAAGTATTTCCTCAAAAGGTGGAGGAGTATCATTTGTATTCCCCGAAACATGTCCATCATCATTTATTTCCAAAATTAAGAAACCTAATAAATATAAGAAAAGAGGGAAAACTTCTTTCAACTTCATCACCCTAAATTTTATTTAGGTTTATTTTGTCCAGTTTAGATATAACAATTCTTATTTAAGTAAAACGCTGCTGTAATATTCTCTAACGCACATCAAACATCGTTTGGTCACCTTTTGTCTCGGATTATTTTTGAGAAAAGCCATGAAAAAGAAAGGAAAGTAAGTACGAAAAGCAATCGCTTATTCCACAAACGGGCCAAATTGTTGAATAACAAAAGGTGCTGATTAATTCAATAGCAAGTATAAACACCGTTCCATCTAGGGTTTGCATCATCTGTATAAAATGCTGCATAACCTAATGACAAAAGGGCGCGAAACGTTGATTTAACAACTTTTCGCGCCTTTTTTATGTGCCTTCAAACTTTAATTTGGGAATGTTATTTTGTATTGAGATGTATTAGTGTTTCGAAATGAATAAAAATCCATTTTGAAAAAAGATTAATTAAATGGGTTTTTATACAGCAAATTTTAGTTTGGTTTTATAAAAAGGTTGACTTTATTCATATTATTTTTCTATTAGTCGAACTATATATTTTGCAACAAAGTATGATAATGGAATACCTAGTAACATTGTAAGATTGAACATAAAATAATTGAAAAGAAAGAAATTTGACAAGTATGCACAGAATTTAAAGTATGGTATAAAAACTATTATCATTAATACTATAAAGCCCGCTTGTCTCATCATTAATTTATTTTCTCTAATCCTCAGTTCTTCCTTCCGTTTTTCATCCATAAATAATTCCACCTTTTCATTTATTGGTAGCATTTGGTAACATAATTACAGTCTAGTCCCGTAATCAAAATCGTATTTGGTGCTTCTTTTTATGTAAGGTAGTATACCACATGAATTTGACGTCCCCTTATTCCACAATCTGGGCGCGATTCTTCAATAAGAAGAATGCGTTTTTCCGTTAAATGGCCATATTGTGGAGCAACATTTTTTCTGGAGAGTGCTGAAATGATGCAGATTTATAACGATAAGTGATTTACCATACAAGTTTTTATGCAAATTAAAGATCATGCCCACCAAGTATAAAAGCTACTTTAGTTACATTTATTGACTTGCATAAAATCTCTTATAAATAATGTTCCAATAAAAAATCGGTAAACGCTCTACAACAATGTTTACCGATTTTACTTAGGCCCAAAATTGGGAACGTTTTTCTATTTAGAAAATTTAAATTTACTTAAAAGAAAATTCATATCCTATGTAGTTAAATGTCATTGTAAATCCTAAATTTTCAGCTACAGCAATAGAGGGCTTGTTTGATTCCATACAGTCCCAATACGGAATGAGATTATAATGTAAGCATTCTTCTACATAAGACTTTGCTATTTTTTGACCTAGCTTCTTTCCTTGATGAAGTTCTAAGGTTTCAATACTTACACAATGCACATCTCTAACGACAAAGTACGAAACACAAATACTTACAATTTCATTTTTATAATTGATACAGTAACCAATTCCATGATCAAAGAATTTTTCAGAAGAAGACCAGAACTCTAAAATTTTTGAATGTAAAAATTCGATATTTTTTATTGCATTGTCTTTATTTTCATAAAGCTGTTTTGTTATTTTCTCAGCTCTATACTCTTTTCCAATTGTGAGTTCCTTGTTATATGTATAATCAGCTTTTTGCAGCGTATATACACGTTGATTCCAGCTACCTAATTCACGATTACTCAACAATTTTTCAATTGCTTTATTCCATTTTGGATGATTACCAACAACTTCAAACCAATGTAATCCTAACTTTAGTGCCTCGGGTATAATGAATTGGTCAATAAAAGCATTTAATTCGTGAATGCTTCGTTTTTTTCATCTCCAATAAAGATAAAACCATCATTATTACCTAGCCAAATAAGGCCAGATGTTGGCGAATCAACATCATCTACAAATACTCTACCTGGATTAATTCCTTCAATTATTGCATTTGCTTCTAATTGACCATGCTCATATAACAGTTCTTTACACTTGAAAAATTCTAAGCTATTTAATTCTGTAATCATTAAAAAATTCCCTCACTTTCCATTTTTATTCGACCATAAATTACGAATACACTTTAATAAAAGCTACGAAAACGACGTTTGGTAACATTAATTGTATCTGAATAGAATTATGTACTACTAGTTATCCCAAAAATAAATTTAAATTTATTACGATCTTTCTTTTTCAATTTTATACCTTCTTTTAAGTCAACTATTAAAACGTTTTTCTTTATCCAAATTCTAATATAGATTGATTGCAAATGTATTGGTCCTTTGATACCTTTTTCTTCATATTCTGTACCATCTTCTAATTCCGTTTCAGTACGTATAAGCCAAGTGTTCCCTATGCCAAACTCAATAAATTTCATCTCTTATGCCCCTTGATATATGAGAAAATTTTACTTTTAATTATAATCCAATTTAGTCCCCAAAAAATCGTATTTGGGAACTTCTTTGTATTTAAGGTAGGAAACCACACGAATATGACGATCCCTTATTCAACAATCTGGGCGCTTTCCTTGAATAAGGCGAGCGTCTTTCTTCATGAAAAGGGCCAGATTCTTCAATAAACTTCTCTAAAAATATCAAGCTCAATTTTTTTAGTATTTCTAGTCCTTCCATTTTCCTTAAAGTAAATTTTAATTGTACCGGAGTCTGTTATCCAATTACCGACTTTATTAATAATTACTTCTTTATCATCATCAGGGGACTTACTTTCAACTAATAAGCTCTCTTCAAAATAGATCCAATAAATTAAAAAAAATAATATAACTAAGAAACCAAAACCCAATACTTTAAGTGTCTGTTTTTTTACAGCTCTAATTTCTTCTTGAATCAATTTCTCACTACTTAAGTTATTCATTTAGAACCCCCTTACCTATAAATGTTACCATAAAAATTCATTTGTTTTACAGTTTATCCCTTTTCAAGTGCTAAATTTATAAATATTCTTCTCTAGTGAAGGGTACTTTAGTCAAAGTACAATTGTAATTAATAGGAGGCGTAGATTATATTCGAGTTGTGCAACAATCGGGCGCTTTTCTTTAAAAAGGAGTGCGTCTATTTTCATTTGTAAAGATCAAGTAAGTTTATTTCCTTTTATTCAGTCATATCCTATCCTTAGATTAAAAAAGGAAGTGTATAAACTGAAAAAGGATAGAATTGCTTTAGTCGGAGCCGTAGTAATTTTAATTGTAGGAACCTTCTTATTTATCAAAAACTCTTCGTCCAAAGGAACAGCATCTGAAGTTCCACCTACAGTAAGTTCTGAGGAAATGGAGAATTTCCTATATGGAGATAATGGAATCGTGAATCATGTGCATAATGAATTATCGGAAAAAGGTTATATATACCGTCTTTTAATTGCTGCTTATTCGAAAGAAGATATTCAGATGAAAATTATCTTATTCAACAAAGAAGCTACAGAAATAGAGCAAGGAGATATAAAATCAATCTTCTATGAATTAGTTAAAGAAAACAATCTAAATCCCAAAGCTTTTACTCTTAAAGTGAGTGATTCTGATGATGGACCAGATTGGTAAAAGGTTCAGAATTTCATTAAACTAGCTAACTTAAGCTGATACTTATTCCACAACCTAGGCGCTTTAATTGAATATTTGCATCCCGTAATATATGATAAAAACCTTGTAATTTGAGTTATAAAAAATATAAAACCAACTGGTTAATTAATTTTCATTAGTAAAGCAGTTGGTTTATTTAATTGAATTAAATTAAAACCTTATCCTAACTCTATTTTAATTCAACAATTATCGTACTTCGTTCAGTCTTCCAATTTGATACATCCTTCATAATATTACAAAATTGGGTAGAGTCTAAATCATAGTAAAAACCCTATTTATAAAGTCATAATATGAATGAGGTATCAACAAAAAAATATATATTTCAACACTCAAGTGAGCTTATTTCATAGAATTTAGAAGGATTATTAGACATATTTTAAAGCTTATGAAATTCACGTAAGTTTCTAATTCTTTTATACGTTTTAAAAATCTCATTTGATACATTTAATAACATTCGAAGTTCGTCCTCATTTTTATCCTCAAGAATACTTAAAACTAGGCATTTATGTGTTTTACTGGCCAGATGCTAGCCAAGCGCTTTTTACAGACAATAAAGGATTTATATTATTAAAGGAAAGCCTGTCCCCTCAGCAACAATGGCAAGAGTTTTGCCATGAGCTTGCCCATGTTCTATTCCATGTTGGCAATCAAAGTAAGATTCCTCCGAGTTTTCGGGAGTACCAGGAAGCTAAAGCAAACATTTTTATGTCGCATGCAGCTATCCCTACTTTCATGCTTGATCGTTTACCTATTTATGATTTTGATATTATGACGGTCTATGAAGTACAAAAACTATTCAATGTGGAATATGAATTTGCATTGAAACGACTGCAGCATTACTTAACTCAACATAAATTGTATGCCAAATTGGATTATCCGAAACGATTCTCTAAAGAGTGAATTACATATAAGGTTAATTTGTAAAGGAGATGATTTTATGGCCTCATTTCGAAAACGTGGCAAATATTGGACCTATCGTATTCGTGTAAAAGGATTTAATGATGAATGGACAGAGTATACCGGGGGTGGCTTTCATTCAAAACCTGAAGCTAGAAAAGCAGCTATGCAAAGAGAAGTCGAATTAAAAAACAACGAATATCATGGTGGTAGTATGCTCTTTAAAATATTTGGAGAGATGTGGCTTGAGAACTATGTAAAAGACAAATTGAAGCCCAACACTTACAAAACATATCGTAATGCAATACGTGATCATGCTGGCCCTGCTTTTGGAGATATGCACCTACAGGAAATTCGTCCAATGGCATATCAAAAATTTATAGATAACATCATTGAAGGTGGATTAGCACATTCTACAGCTCGTCGTGTTCATAACGCAATTTACCAATGTATGAAACGTGCTGTGTTAAATGGATATATCGCTAAAAATCCATGTGAGAATGTTGTTATAAAAAAACTGCCCGTGAAAAAACTAAAATTCATAGAGCCTAGTCTCGTCCCTCAAATTTTAGAATACCTTTATCGTCGTGATTATACATTAGGTTTATTTTTTGAGACACTTTTTGAAACTGGAATGCGTAAAGGTGAATGTGCAGCACTACGTTTAGACGATATTGATTGGCGCGAAAATACTTTGCGTGTAGATCAAACCTTAGATTTCCAACCCGAAGAAGGTGACGATCTCCTCGGTGATCCGAAAACTTATTCCTCTACCCGCATCATCAAAATGCGTCCAAAATATATGCAAAAGCTCAAAACATTTGTAAAGTATCGTACCGAACAGAAGATGCTTGTCGGTAGCCTTTACAATCATGAATTAAATCTTGTATTCGCTCGTGATGATGGAAACCCCATTTCAAAATCCACTCTGTGGAATGCTTTTAAATCTTCTCAGGAACATTTAGAACTTGAGCCAATTCCGATTCACTCTACCCGTCATACACATGTGGCAATGCTTATTGAAGCTGGATGGGATATGAAATCGATTGCTGACAGATTAGGTCATGAATCTGCTACTACCACAATTAATACTTATGCGCATATATCGAATAAACATGCAGAAAATACCCTTCATAATTTCGATGAATACATGGGAAAATTGGGGCAATAAAAAAGTTTGTGGGCAAAATGTGGGCAATCAAAAATCAGCTTGTGGGCAACTATAAACATAAAAGCGTTGGAGCCTACAGCCCCAACGCTTTCCTCTTAGTACATCTTCATATATTGGTCGCGTTCCCACTGGTGTACAGATGTGCGGAACATATCAAACTCCACTTCTTTTGCTTCTTTGAAGTTTGCATAAATATGTTCACCTAACGCATCAATGATTACTTCATCTTTCGCTAAAGTAGCTAATGCTGCATCCAATGAACCTGGTAAACTTGCAATACCATAAGCTGCACGTTCTTCAGCATTCATCACGTAAATGTTACGGTCTACCGGTGCTGGTGGCTCGATTTCATTTTTCACGCCATCCAATCCTGCTGCCAAAATAACAGCCATTGCTAAGTACGGGTTTGCAGATGGGTCAACTGAGCGTAATTCAATACGAGTTGATAGACCGCGAGATTCCGGAATACGTACTAATGGTGAACGGTTTTTAGGTGACCATGCCACATAACAAGGTGCTTCATAGCCTGGTACTAAACGTTTATATGAGTTGACAGTCGGATTCGTCACCGCTGTAAATCCTTGAACGTGCTTTAATACACCGGCTAAGAAATGTTTCGCTGTTTTTGATAACTGTAAGTCTTCCCCTTCATCCCAAAACGCATTTTTGCTTCCTTGGAATAATGATAAGTTGAAGTGCATTCCTGAACCGTTCACACCGAATAAAGGTTTAGGCATAAATGTCGCATGTAAGCCATGTTTACGTGCAATTGTTTTTACTACTAATTTGAACGTTTGAATGTTATCGCACGCTTCCACCGCGTTGGCATATTTGAAGTCAATTTCGTGTTGACCCGGAGCTACTTCATGGTGTGACGCTTCAATTTCAAAGCCCATCTCCTCAAGTTCCAATACGATATCGCGGCGGCAGTTTTCCCCTAAATCTGTCGGTGCCAAGTCGAAGTAGCCACCATCATCATTTAATTCTAATGTTGGATTGCCTTTTTCATCTAATTTAAATAAGAAGAATTCCGGTTCAGGTCCTAAGTTAAAGCTTGTAAAACCTAGGTCTTCCATTTCTTTTAACATTCTTTTTAAGTTTGATCGTGGATCCCCTTCAAAAGGAGAGCCGTCCGGACGTGCGATATCACAAATTAATCGGGCAACTTTCCCTTTTTCTGCAGTCCATGGGAAAATCATGAAAGTATCTAAATCCGGACGCAAATACATGTCAGATTCTTCAATACGTACGAAACCTTCAATTGAAGAACCGTCAAACATCATTTTGTTATCCAGAGCTTTATCTAACTGACTTACCGGAATTTCAACGTTTTTGATTGTTCCTAAAATATCAGTAAATTGCAGACGAATAAACTTTACATTTTTATCAGCCACAATTTTTTTAATGCTTTCTTTCGTCGCTTTGCTTGTTCCATTCACCATTACATTTGCCATACATCAACACTCTCCTTTTTAGTTGGTCCTACTCAGTTTTATATTGAAAGAAACGCGATAAATCGCCTTGACGTAGAGATGGCTTTTGCATGCGCTGAGCTTGCAGCATTTCTTCACGCAATATAGTCCGCAATTCTGTATCTGTCACGCGTACTACGTCAGGTTTCTTTACATACTCTTTCGATCTCATTGCAAATACCTTTTTGACACCCGCCATATTAATGCCCTGGTCGAGTAGCTCTCTTATTTCCAGCAATGCATCAATATCATCAAGAGAAAACATCCTTCGATTCCCTTCTGATCTGGCAGGGACGATTAATTCATGTTCTTCATAATAACGAATTTGTCTAGCCGTTAATTCCGTCAATTGCATAACCATGCTAATCGGTAGTAACGGCATCGCTCTTCGAAACTCTCGACTCATTATCTCGCCTCCCTCTTCTTACCATTTACTTTAAACTAATGTAACATCCATTGTCAATCCAATGTTATAAAAACTAACATACGTTTTTTAGAACGATTTTATCGCATAATTCGAACATTCCCTTAAATGGTTTTTTAATCCATGTTATCTTTCCAGACATAATTCATAATTAAAAGACTTAAAATTTCATTACCAAGAAATTACTACATTACTTATTTATTTTTTTTGCAAAAAAATTGGTTAATTTACTCGTTGAAAAGTCATCCAGCCAAAATTCATGTATAATTATTATCATGCAAGTTGAGGGGGAATTTTATGACGAAGCAATACATCGCAAAGTCAATCGGACAAAAAATCATTGTTATTATTGGCGGTTTAATTGCCGCTTACGGATTAGAAGCAGTATTAATACCAAATAACGTATCAGATGGTGGAATCACGGGGATTAGTATCGTCATTTCTCAGTTAACACCTGTATCATTAGGCCTGCTGATCGCCTTTCTAAACATCCCGTTTATTTATTTAGGATATAAACAGATCGGAAAAACCTTCGCAATCAACTCCGTTATCGGTATTGCATCATTAGCAATTGGCACTTCGCTTATGCACCATGTACCAACTATTATTACTGGCGATGCATTGCTTATTACAGTTGTAGGTGGGATCATTTTAGGTATTGGTATGGGGTTAGCACTTCGTAATGGGGGTGCTCTTGATGGGATAGACATGCTTGCAGTATTACTATCGAGAAAACTGCCTTTTAGTACAAGTGATCTCATTCTATTTTTAAACTTTTTCGTTTTCATCATCGTATCATTTGTATTCGGCTTTAAAGGTGCTTTGTTATCAGCAATTGCTTATTATATCGCATCAAAAGTTATCTTAATTGTGGAAGAAGGACTTAGTGGTTCTAAAACATATAAAATCATTACAAAAGAGCCGGTTAAAATGGTCGAAACAATTCGAGATCGTTTAGGACGAAGCGCAACTTTCAGCACAGTATACGGTGCTTACTCCCATCAGGAATTCCAAGAAATTACGTGTGTAATCAACCGAATGGAAGAAAGTAAAATAAAGGTAATTATTCGAGAAATCGATCCGAACGCCTTTGTAACAGTATACGAAGTGGTCGAAGTTAAAGGTGGAAGCTTCAAAAAGCAAAATATTCACTAATACTGAAAATGGGTATGTAAAAGGAGAAAATTCCTTTTACACACCCTTTTTTTAATTCATATTTATTTCATTGTTACGGTTCGGAAAGCATAAACCGATTACTGCTCCAACTATAGCCGGAACAATCCACCCTAAACCGATGGAATAAAGCGGTAAATAATCCGCGTAAATCGTAGAAATAGAAGATAGCAAACTCACTTCAAATGCCGGCACACTTCCGATCAACGCATTGTACCCATCAATTATACTAATAAAGAAGACGAGTAAAATCGACCCTGCAAATACAGGCTTTTTGTAGTGAAATAGCGGTCCTAAAAGTGCCAGTATAATTAACACAATAGCAAGAGGGTAAAGGAACATCAGCACTGGAATTGCATATGTAATAATATTTGTTAACCCAAAATTCGCAATGATAAAAGAAACAATACATAACATGACTACAAATGTTTTATAGCTGATTTTCGGAAAAACTTCATGGAAAAACTCACTGCATGAAGTGATTAGACCTATACTTGTTTTTAAGCAAGCAAGTACAATAATAATCGCTAACAAAATCGCGCCATATGAGCCGAAGTAATGATCGGCAACCGCAGCAAAAATTTGCCCGCCATTATCAAATGTACCAATTGCCGTCACACTTGATGCTCCCATATAAGCAATCAGGCCGTAAATTAGCATCATTAATGCCATTGCGAAAATACCTGATTTCCAAGTCGCTTTTGCAATTTCTTTCTTATCTGTAATACCTGTCCGCTTTATCGCATTGATAACAACAATACCGAACGCAAGCGAAGCAAGCGCATCCATCGTATTATATCCTTCCTTAAAACCTGTCATAAACGCCTCGTTAATATAGGTTCCAGCAGGCTCAACGAATTTCCCCATTGGGGAAAACAGACTAATTCCGATTAATACAAATAAAAAGATTAAAAATGCCGGCGTTAAGTACTTCCCGATAATGTCCATTATTCTCGCCGGATTTAATGAAAAATAAAAAACTACCGCGAAGAAAATAAAACTGAATACCGCAAGCCATAATGTCGCCTGCGAAGGATCGATAAACGGTTCAAATCCAACGACAAACGGTACTGTTGCCGTACGCGGAATTGCAAAAAACGGCCCGATCGTTAAGTATAAAGCCAACGCAAAAAACAACCCAAACATCGGATGTACTTTACTTGCCAAATCACGCAATCCATTACTTCCCGACAATCCGATTGCCAGAATACCTAAAAACGGCAATCCAATTGCCGTAACTAAAAAGCCAATAAGCGCAAACCAATAGTTCGTCCCTGCCAATTGCCCCATTTGAATCGGAAATATTAAATTTCCTGCTCCAAAAAACATCCCAAACAGCATCGTTCCGATAACTGCATAGGTTGAAAATGGTATTTTCTTGTCCATCATATTCTCTCCTAAGATGTCATTTCATGGTGTTTTAATGAAACGTCTAAATTTTCTTAACAATGTACAATATCATATCAGCACTATAACAGAATGACAATAGTAATAGTGAATATAAAAGGAGCGATGTCATAAAGATAACACTTTTCGACATCACTCCATAATTTATCATTTAATTAAGCTAAATATTGTCTGCGCTGATTTTCAATCCATACACGCATTGTACGGTAAAGCATCGTCACGACCACAAACATCATAATCCCTTTAACAATATTAAACGGTAAAATACCTAACACGATCGTTTCGTACATATTATATTCGAAGCCTAGTAAGTACGTATACAGCGGTAAGAACGCCACGTAGTTTAATGCCGCCATTCCAAGTGACATTACAACTGTAGAGACAACTAAGCCTGTCATTAACCCTTTTGCAGAAGGGAATTTTTTATAAATATAGTAAGCTGGTAAAATGAATAATACACCTGTAGCGAAGTTAGCCATATGACCTACCGGAATTCCTTCAGGAGCCCCTGTGTAAATCCAGTCAAGCACATTTTTAACAAGTTCAACTAAGATACCTGCAACAGGTCCCATCGTAATTGCCGCAATCAATGCTGGCACATCACTGAAATCAATTTGTAAGAAAACCGGGAACCATGGTAGCGGGAAGTTTAATAACATTAGTACAAATGAAACCCCACTCAGCATTGCAATTGTTACGAATGATCGTAACTTTAAACTTCTTTTTTGCATATAAATCTCTCCTCTTTGCTGATTCCATCTCGCAAGAAGAAAGGACGTATCAACTCATTTCATGAAAAAACCCTTATGCTAAGCTAGAGCATAAGGGAGAAATAGGCACACTTAAATAAAGGGTCTATATATGCAATTGCAGCTATTCCTATTTTTTTGTATACGAAAAATATTCCGTTAACAAATAAGGAATTAGAAATAAGTACTGCAAAGCACGGCATTTTCAAAAAATGACGACCGTACCTTCACCTTCTCCCATCCAGACTATACTGTCGGCTTTGGAATTGCACCAAATCCTGCACACAAAAAGTGGCTCGCGGGCTCGAAAAGTTCGACATAACTTCCTCCAAGTAAATGGTCAGAGGTTATAACTTTTATTACCGCCGGTCGGGAGTTACACCCTGCCCCGAAGATGAATCAATATGAAATTATGTAGCAATTACCTTGCTATAACTATTATTATATATAAAAAAAAGGAATTGTAAAGCCCATTGCTTACAATTCCTAGTAAAATTATTTGAATTATTGAAATTCATAATTGATACGGTTTGCCGCAACCGGCTTCTCTACTGGTTTTGTGAAGTCAAAACCGCCCCATTGTTCCTGTACGATATTTTCAAATTTAACCTGTTTATCAAAACTTGCCGCTGTCATTATTAATCCTTCAATCATGCGCATTGCTTGAGCAGGTTCAAAATTCTCCAAGTTTAAAGGTTCTTCAAATGTAATTGTAACGATGGACTCAGCGTCTTCAACTTTTAAATAAACGCCCGGCAGTATAACCGTTCTGTATATATCATTCGCTTCCACCGTCATATTTTTAATTGCTTCTTGCACATCTTTAAAGCTCATTCGGAAATTCGGACTTAAATATACCGCCCCATTCCGCATCTGATACATAAAATAATTATATTGAGCGTTCTCATCATTTAATAAAAACGGCTCATTTACATCACCTACATGGTCAAAGTAAATTGGTTTTCCGGCCGTATTTTCTATTTCTACTTCCATATATGCATCACTAAAAGTATCGACAAGGGAGCCGAGATAATTTGATAAGGAAGCTGTTCCCGCATCATATTGGTGATTTTCCGGCAGCGTATGAACAAGCCTGTTCCCTTCCTCACGCAATTCTCCTTTGTAAGGATGGTATTCATTAAAGCCTAGTGACTGTTCGTCAAGCAGCGGACTGAATGTGTTATAAAGTTCCAGCTTCGTCGGGTTTTCTGTACCTGTTTTTTCGGCAACAATTTCATTTGGAATTAATACGCTCACTGGTACACTCTCTGCATCATCCCCTGCAAGACCAATTGCAAATAATGTGTTGTCCTCTAGCTCGTTTTCATAAACTAATGTTTGCTCAGGTTGAGCTTCCGTCGAGAAACTATTAATCATGGAGCGCTCATTTTGTGTAGATGCATCTTCCTTCGCACTCATTGTCATACTTTCTTCCGATTCTGGAGTGGCAAGATCGAATGCTTCATTCTGCATAGTAACCGACTCATTATTGCCTATAAATTGCGCACTGATTAAAACTATAATAAATATTGATGCAATCGAAACGAATAATGGTGCCCAACGTATGCCTTTTTGATTGCTTTGCTGTATGGTAGGCGGATCTTCATTAAATGCTCCTTCATCCATTAAACGATTAAATACCTCATCTTTTGAACGATGATCAGTTACTTTCGGTGCTTTTTTCAGAAAAAGTTCAATCTCTTTTTCATCCCAATGCTCCTTTTTCATAATGGATTCGCCTCCCTTCTTTCTTGCGCTTCCAATAGCAGCCGCAGATTCCTTAAAGCACGGTGCTGTGTCGTTTTAACTTTACCGGTCGTCCATCCTAATATTTCCGCTGTTTCCTGAATTGAAAGTTCTTGAATAAACCGCATTATAATAACCATTTTCTGATCACCTGAACATTCCTCCAATGCAACGAGTAATTGATGGAGCTGATCATTTAATTCGGTAAATTGTTCAGGTGAAGGGACTGGGCTTACAAGTTGCTCTGTCTCCCAATCAAAAGCTGTAAATGCATGCTTATCTCGAACTTGTTTTTTTCTGAAGTAGTCGATCGCCACATTTTTTGCTATAGAGAACAGCCAAGTTTTTTCCGAGCTTTTCCCTTCGAAACGGTCGTATGATTTTAATACACGAACGTATACTTCGTGGGCAAGATCCTCAGCTGCGGTACGGTTTTTCACTAAGTAAAATAAGAAATTAAAAACATCCTGATGATACGTATCGTATAATCGATGGAAAATGGATTGCTGCACCCATCCCACCTCCATTCACGTAATTTGTCGTATTCGAAACAAAAAAGTTACAATAATCATCCGTTACGGACGAACTGGTTCATTAAAAAGAAAAGTTTATCACTTTGAACGATTCAAAATGATAAACTTTTTCAAACTCATAATTCCATTACCCCATTATATCAAGATAATGGCAAGTAAAATGTAAAGGTTGTTCCTTGTTGTTCCACACTATCAACAGAGATTCTGCCGTTATGTGCTTCCACAATGTTTTTCGTAATGGCCAAGCCTAAGCCCGTTCCGCCTTTCGAACGTGTACGTGCTTTATCTGCTTTGTAGAACCGTTCGAATACATATGGCAAATCATCTTGAGGAATGCCCTGCCCTGTATCCCTAACTTGAATTTTTGCATAGTTTTGCTCATTTGCAATTGAAACAGTTACCGATCCGTCTGCTGGTGTATGACGAATCGCATTGTCAATCAAGTTTGTTAATACTTGTTCGATACGATCCTCATCAATCGAAATAAACGTTTCATCCGAAAAATCAGTTTCAATCTGCAGTTGCACATGCTTTTCTTTCGCTGTTTGGTCAAACTTATGTGTCATTCGTTCAACAACCGCAACTAATGGCACGTCTTCCTTATACAGACTCATATGTCCCGATTCCATCCGCGCCAAGTCAAGTAAATCTGTTACGAGACGACTCATACGCTGTGATTCATCGTATATTACCCGAATCATATCAATACGTTCTTCCTCTGTTGTCACAACCCCATCAATAATCGCCTCAGAATAGCCTTGGAGCATCGCGATTGGTGTCCGCAGCTCATGTGAAACATTGGCGATGAAATCCGATTTCAGTTTTTCCAGTTTCGTTTCTTCGGTTTTATCACGTATAACAGCGACTGCACCGCGTATGGATTCCCTGCTGTAAAGAGGACTAATCGTTATACTGTAATATGATTTTCCAATTTCAAACTCTTCATCCAGCTGATCCTCAAAATTCAATACATGATCAAGCATTTGATAAAGTTCATCCGGTATCGGCTTTGAACTGTCCAATCCTTTTTTGACGAACCATTTTTGCAGTAGCCGCTCTGCAGGAGGATTGCTCAATAAAATCGTTTTATCGCGATTAAATGTAATAACGGAATCAGTCATCGATGTTAAAATGCTCGATAATTGTTCTTTTTCTTGGTTGATTACTTCTAAATGATGCTTCAATTGACGACCCATCTGGTTGAACGCAACGGCAAGCTGACCAATTTCATCATTTTGCTTTGTTTCAATTTTCGAATCAAAACGCCCCTTTGCCAATTCAAATGCATGCTCTCTCATTTTACGCAATGGAAGCGTTATTTTAGAAGAAAGGAAAAATGCAAAAATTGTCGTCAATATAAATGCAATAGCCGCAGCTAATACAACAATTTTCGTCGTTTCATTACTCGTCTGGTGTAAAGCATCGGGATTTTTGTAAATAAAGACGGCTCCATGTAAATCCTCAACACTTTTCAGCGGGAAACCTAATACAATATAATTGGAGTTGCTCGCTTCTTCCCGATTCGAAGGCAGCGTCAGTTCCTTTACTATCGGCTCTGATGATGCATATACTTCTTCAAATGCTCTACTGCTTATAATTTTTTGCTGAATTTCTTCTTTATTGATGCCTTCTTGTCTTGCATACAATATTTCATCTGAACTTTTGGCGATAAGTACGTTTGTCGTTTCCGTCAACAACTCCGAAATGATCGCAAACTGCTTATCATCGATCTCTTCCTCATCGATAATACTCGCAATGGCTGCGGCTGTTTGCCTTAATGAAGCCTCTGACTGCTCGTTATGATAGTTTTCAAGAAATTCCAACATGAAAATCGTGAATATAAACAGGACAAATGAAACGAGAAGCAAAATGGTTGCCCATAGCTTCCCGACAATACTTGTTGCTATTCTAATCATTTACGACCTCGAATTTATAGCCTACTCCCCAAACCGTAACGATCATTTGTGCTGCATTTTCAGAGACACGGTTCAGCTTTTCACGCAGGCGCTTAACATGTGTATCAACTGTACGCAGGTCACCAAAGAAATCATAATGCCAAACTTCTTTTAATAATTGCTCGCGGTCGAATACTTTATCCGGTGACTTCGCCAAAAAGTATAATAATTCGTATTCTTTCGGTGTTAAATTTACTTCCGTTCCATCTGCTGTCACACGATGTGCATCATGGTCGATCGTTAAATGCGGGAACACCACTAAATCTTTAGACGATGAAGCATTTGAAACAGGTGAAAATACTGCTGAACGTCGTAATATTGCTTTTACACGCAATACGACTTCTCGCGGACTAAATGGTTTCACAATATAATCATCCGCACCAAGCTCAAAACCTTGTACACGGTTTGCTTCTTCACCTTTTGCCGTCAACAATATAATAGGCGTTGTTTTCTTTTCGCGCAGTTCAGCACAAACTTCCAAACCATCTTTTTCAGGCATCATAATATCCAACAAAATACAATGATAATCTTTTTCAAGTGCCATAAAAAGTGCTTGTTCTCCATTTTCCGCTTCTTCTACTGTATAGCCCTCACGCTCTAAATACATTTTTAACAAACGACGAATTCGATCCTCGTCATCCACAATCAACACAGAAATATTTTCAGACACTGGTGTTGCCCCTTTCAAAAACTCTATTTCTCTTCTCTATTGTACCTTTTTAGTGAACGATTGAAAAGAAAAGCCCAATCATTCTGATTGAACTTTTCTAACTTTATGACAGTTTATTAATTATTTTGCATAGAATTGGAAACTATCAAAATTGCTATAATAATAGTGTAAAAAGCAAATTGTTGTCACATTATGCATAAGAGTGTAATCCAGCAATAACTAAATTAACTACGACTAAATTGAATAAAATAATAAGGAAACCAATTACCGTAAGCCAGGCACTCTTTCTTCCTTCCCAACCTTTTGACAGGCGAAGATGTAAAAATGCTGCATAAAACAGCCATGTAATAAGTGCCCATACTTCTTTTGGATCCCAGCCCCAAAATCGGCCCCATGCTTCCTGTGCCCATATCATCGCAAAAATAAGTGCGCCTAATGTAAAGATCGGAAAAGCAATCAAGATTGAACGGTAGGCGATTTCGTCCATCAGCGTCGAGTTCACCCGTTTCACTAATGGCTGGAACATTTTCGCTATCTTCCTTCTAAAGATCAGTCGAATCAGTATATAAATGATTGTACCGAATAGAACAGACCAGAAAACAGTTGTAAGTTTCCGTGCATCGATCAATGCCGGCAACTCAAATATTGGTGTCATACGATCTTCAGACAGTTCCACAAATTCATTCATCCCGAAAATTGCCGGCATCAAATACGTAGATGTATTGACTTTATCCAATGTATCAACGTATTCGTACTTCGCTTCATAACCCATCGCGTTGAATGTAACCGTTGCCGCTACAAACCCCACAACTAGTACACAGCAGAACATGACTGTTTCCAGCCAAAAACTTTCTTTTGTGCGCTCGTCCATATTCACATTTCTCAGCAAGTATATAAGTCCGGCTACCGCACTAATCCCAAAAATCGATTGCCCTAATGCTGCAGTCGTAACATGAATTGTCAGCCAATGACTTTGCAGTGAAGGTACTAAAGGGCTTACTTCTGACGGGAACATAGAGGCATAGGCAATTATCAATAATGCAATTGGCAAAGAAACAACACCTAATGCCGCAACTTTATACGTAAAGTAAATGACGATAAACGATAGTACGATAAACATACCGAATGCTGTCGTAAATTCAAACATATTACTAACCGGTGCATGTCCTGTATACATCCAGCGCGTAATGAAATAACCTAACTGTGCAACAAAGCCGATGATAGTAACAATAAGGGCAATTTTGCCGTATTTATCTGCCCGTGCTGCTGCCGTGTCATTCTTCACTTTGATTGCGCCTGCAAATAAAAATGTACCAACTAAGTAAGAAATGAATGCAGCATACAGTAAATAACCGCTTAAATCGATTAAACTCATAAGGTTTTACCATCCTTTTCTGTTTCAACATGTTCATTGTTTTCTATTTCCTGTTGATCTACGTATTGCGGTAAATGAGCATGCTTCGTTAATGCATCTAAGTCTTTTTTCATACTAAACCAGTTTTTATTCGTATGTGCTGCCAGACGTATTGTTCCATCCGCCATCTGTTCAATCCATATACGGCGATGATTCCAGTAGGAACCGATTGCAACACCAATCATAAAGATAATACCCCCTACGATTAATATGGGGATTGTCCGATCATAACGGATCGTTAAACCTGACATATGGCGTGTTTCCACATTCGAAAACTTCATTTTATAAATATTGTCACCTTCAGGCTCCAGTGTTTGCTGGATTGCAACAAAGCTTGTCTCTCCTTCAGGTGTTTCAGGAGTAATCATTTTAAAAATAAATGCCGGATTATTCGGTGTTTGGGTCGCAGTTTGCGGTACACCATCTTTAAAACCTGAAAAGTCCGGATAAAAACCCATTAATTCGACTTGTGCGCCATTTTCGAGCGTATACACTTCCTGCGGGTTTGTTAAATCAATGCTAATTTGACCAAGCGATTCTTCCGTTTCTTTATTCGTCAAATCAAACACCATTGTTTTAATCTCATTTAAACGGAAATCCATCTGATAAAATGCATAGCCCTCATGCTTGAGCGGATGGTTTACCTGAATTCCGTATTTCTTTACTTCTTCCAGGTTTTCCGCCTGTCCCGGCACACTGTTTTCTTTCTGTTTATACAATGTCACGTCTGTCTGGTAATTTTTCGCGACTACATTGACCCCTTGTTTGATCTGCTCACCCTGAGGAACATTGTCGTATGTTTCCAAAATAAATTTGTCATTTTTCAGGAAGTATCCGTCCATACCCGGTACAGCACGTGTCTCGCCTTCACGGAGCCACATCGATTCATCCACGTACATGCCCGGTACTAAATGGAGCATGACCCCAATTAGAAAGACTATTAATCCAACATGGTTTATGTAGGCACCATAGCGGGAAAAACGCCCGCGTTCCGCTAAAATGGAATCATCTTCACGTCGGACATTGTATTTTAAATTTTTTAAAGATTGTTCAACGAGCTGGAGCGTTTGTTCAGGCGTTTCAGTTGGTTTTCCTTCACCAATAATTCGCTGACGCTTCATAAAGTTTGTATGTCGTTTTACTCGTTGATTTTTTAAAGATTTATGTAATGGAATACCTCTATCTATACTTGCAATAATAATGGACACACCTAACATTAATACAAGTAATTGGAACCATAGGGATGAATAAAGATCCGATAAACCTAACGCGTAGTATATTTCACCGAACCATCCATAAACATCTGAATAGTACTTTTCCTTCTCCGCGTCTGTCGCTACGCTTATGTAAAACTCCTGAGGCAGGATTGTACCAATTGATGCTGCTATTAAATTGATAATAATGAGCGTTATTCCGACTTTCACACTTGAGAAAAAATTCCAAACCTTATCAATAATTGACTTGTTATAAGTTTTTGAACGTATGGCTGTCCCTTCGTACCGCATATCTGCAATTTTTTTGCTTTTTTCCTCTGCGGATAATGGAGAACCGCATTTTTGGCAGAGTGTTGTACCTTCAGGATTTTCATGCCCGCATTCACAAAGTAGTTTATTCATTGCGTAAAAACTCCTATTCCGGCTTTATTGACTCCATATATTGCACAATTTCTCCTTCGGTCATTTCTCCAGTAATAATACGGTCTATTGTACCGTCGGGTTTAATGAAAATGGATGTAGGCAGGGGTCCAATATTATAGGCAGTGAAAACACTTTTCGTTTTATCGATCGCAACCGGGAACGTCATCCCCATATTCGCCACATATTTTTTCACTTCGAATTCAGACTGTGCGAAGTTAACGGCAATAATTTGTACATCCTGGCCCTTAAATTCCGCATATTGACGAGTCATTGCAGGGAATTCGCGTTCACACGGCTCACACCATGTACCCCAGAAATTCAGTACGACACCCTTTCCCTCGTAGTCTTTCAATCTATGCTTTTCTCCATGCAAATCTACTACTTCAAAATCAGGCGCCTGTGCCCCGGCTTGTACAATATTAATTTTATCTTTCGTTACGGCAGCGTAAACTGTATATCCGATTGCGATTGCTAAAATGGTTAAAATGATGCCGCGCGTCACAGAACGTTGTTTCTTTTTTTCCAAACATAAAACCCCCTTCCACTTCAGCAACTACTGTTGCCTATTATAGCAAATTATTACAAAATTTAAATTCTTTTCTTTCAGAATGATTTATGAATATCTTAAACTATTAATTGTTATAATCAATTTTTCCTGTTTCAGCTAATACACGTAGGAGTTTTACTTCATGTTTTGTCAGCTGACGGTATTCGCCCGGGCTAAGTCCTGTTAAATCTAAAAATGCAAAGCGCTCGCGTTTTAATTTCACGACAGGTGTACCGATTGCTTCAAACATACGGCGGACTTGACGATTTCGGCCTTCATGGATTGTAATCTCACAAATCGCTTTCCCAGCTTTCTCATCAAAGCTTGTCATGCTTACTTTTGCTGGAGCCGTTTTTCCGTCTTCCAGCTTAATTCCGCTTTGAAGCTTCATTAAACCTTGTTTTGTTGGGATTCCTTTAACACGTGCAATATATGTTTTGTCGATTTTGAATTTCGGATGTGTCATTAAGTTTGAAAACTCTCCGTCATTCGTTAAAAGCAATAACCCAGTCGTATCATAATCTAAACGCCCTACCGGGAAAATACGCTGGTGAACATGCTTTTTAAAAATATCAGTTACTGTTTTTCGCCCTTTATCATCAGTTACTGCTGAAATATAGCCGCGTGGTTTATATAGCAGGAAATATACTTTATCTTCTTTTTCAAGTTTTACGCCTTCTACTTCAATCGTGTCCGAGTTGGATACTTTTGTACCAAGCTCTTTAACTACGACTCCATTTACTTTTACTTTACCTTCTACGATTAATTGCTCTGCTTTACGTCGTGATGCAACGCCTGCATAGGCAATCACTTTTTGTAATCTTTCCATAAGTTCACCTCATTGATTGATAAACTGCAAAGACGCATACTTCTTCAGCATTCGTCCCTGCACTTTTCATCTACTGCTCTGTTAATTCTTAAATATTATTGCTGTAATCCACAAATACGAGCGAAAATAAATCCTTAACGAATAAAAATTATGTCATACTTTCAGAACTTAATCAATTACGCCTTGGCGTAATTGCGTCTGGATTCGGCTTTGAGACCCACAGGATGTAAGGCAGTCAGCTGTTGTCGCATATTGTGACGTTTTTATGCTGACTTCCTTTTTAGAACTCCTTTTCGAATCCATGACATCCGCCAGGCGCTAAAATTCAATCCTGAATTTATTATTTTACTGTAACGAGCTTTGATGATACGAGCGCTTCATCTGCGTATAAAAGCCAAACCCCACGATCCGAGCCTTTCAGCCGTGAAACTTTAACAATATGCTCAAAATTCGGCCGTTCTTTCTTATGAAGCAGCATTTGGAAAGGTTCATCTAACTCGATTGCCAATCCGTTCGCATTATATTTTCCTTTTTTCACGATCGTTTGTTGTTCAAAATTGTTGTCGATAAAATCCGCCAAGTTCCGGTGGATATTCCAATCATTTCCTTCATTAATAGTAACGACAACAAATGATTTTTGTTCCCGTTCAAAATAAGTTGCCAATGTTCGTCCAGCCACTTTTGTATAGCCTGTTTTCCCTGCAATGGCTCCTATCTTCTCGTGCATAAGTCGGTGCTTATTTCTCCACTGCCTGCCATCCGAAAAATTTTGTGTTGAGGCAATTTTTCTGAATTGGGGATTCATCATCGCAATTTGCAGCATTTTTGCCGTATCGTAGGCAGAGGATAGATGGGCTTCATTATGCAGCCCTGTAGGATTTGTAAAAGTTGTTTCATTCAATTGATAAAGCTCTGCCTTCTCGTTCATAAGCTGAACAAAACCTTCTACAGATCCTCCAACATGTTCCGCCAGTGCTACAGCTGCATCATTTCCTGATTGCATCATTAAACCATGAAGCAAGTAATCAATCGTATACGTCTCGTTTTCAAGTAAATAAATTGATGAGCCTTCAACAAGCGAGGCTTCTCTTGAAATAACAACTTCATCGGTAAGCGCACTATTTTCCAAAACAACCAGGGCCGTCCAGATTTTTGTCAGGCTGGCGATCGGCAGGCCTGCATGTTCATTCACACCCATTAATGTCCGCCCATTTTCCGCATCGATAACAACATAGCTATTATACGCCGCCTGAATTTGTGACGAACTACTCAAAAATACGAACAATACAACAATAGAAACAAACCACTTTTTCAACAGGCCACTCCTTTAATTTTGGTTAAATGTTTCCTGGAACTTCGTTAAAAATAAGTCAGTCGGCTGATCATCTTCTTGATCGACTTCTTCCGGTAAAGGTGGCAATTCTTTAATATTTTTTAAGCCAAAATAATTTAGGAACTCTTTTGTCGTTCCATATAAGATTGCCCGTCCTGTTCCTTCCGCCCTGCCAACTTCCTGTACAAGCGCCCTTGAAACGAGTGTCGCAATCGGGCGTTCGCTTTTCACCCCTCGCAGATCTTCCACTTCCGCGCGCGTGATCGGCTGCTTATACGCTATAATTGCCAGAACCTCTAATGAAGCTGCGGTTAATACTTGGTTTGTCGGGTTTTCAATTAATTTTTTCAATGTGTCGGTCACTTCCAGTTTTGTTGTTAACTGATATGTACCGGCAAGCTGTTTTAATGTAATTCCCCGCATTTCCTCCTCATTGTAATGAGACAGGAGTTCGCTTAATCCCGCTTCAATATCCATTGGTTCTACTTCTATATATTGTGCAAGTTGTTTAACGGTCATACCTTCATCACCAGCTACGAATAATAGTGCCTCAATTCGGCTCAGTAAGTTGTTCGAATTCATCATTGATCTCCTCTTTTGTCAATAATACAGATAAATCATCGAAGTTATTTTGCTGTTCGACAAAAATCACTTGGCGCTTCATTAATTCCAGTAATGTTAAAAACGTCAATACAAGCATTGGCTTATCCTCTGCTTCAAACAATTGCGAGAACATAACTCTGCCGCCTGCATTTTTTAGAATGTTTACAACGGAACGCATTTGTTCCTTCACTGAAATTTCCTGTCTTGCGATGCGCGTTGACAATGGTTTTTTTAATTGTTTACGACGCATTAGTTTTTGAAACGCACTTAACATATCGTAAACATTTACATTTTGATCAAATAGCGCTAATTGTTCTTCCGGCATAAATTCTGACAAGTCTGCCGGAGCTTTCGTGAAAACTTGCCCACGTTCTGTTTCCAATTCCTGAAGTTGGACAGCTGCTTCTTTATACTTTTTATATTCGATTAAACGTGCAACAAGCTCTTCCCGTGGATCAACCTCATCTATTTCGAGCTCCTCTGCATCGATTTCGTTTTCATTAATCGGAATGAGCATACGGCTTTTAATCGCCAATAATGTTGCTGCCATTACTAAATATTCGCTTGCTTCATTCAATTCCAATGTTTGCATCGCATGGATGTGATCAATATACTGTTCCGTTAATTCCGCCATTGGAATATCATATATATCAATTTCCAAACGATGAATTAAATGCAATAATAAATCTAGTGGCCCGCTAAAGGCGTCTAGTTTCACTTCGTAAGACATAAAATACCACCTATCGTTATTCGGAAATTATCATTAGCATCTAATTCACGCTATGATTAATTTTACGTTTTGCTAGTTAGTTTATTCGTCAAAATTCAACAAAAAAATATAGCAGAACCTATCTAATTAGTATAGAGGAAAGGGGACAACAATGCATCCTTTGTTTCATCCACTATTTATCGATTATTGCGCTTATTTTAATGGCAATAAGGACTATTTTGAATGCCATGAAGTTTTAGAAGAATATTGGAAGGAAATCGCACCAAGAGTAAAGCTTCATCCGTTAGTAGGCTATGTCCAGCTTGCGACAGGTATGTACCACTTTCGCCGGGCAAATGGTACTGGTGCTGCACGCATAATGGAGAAAGCCATTGTTAACTTTGAGCTAAATTACAATTGTGAGTTTTTCGAGTATATCGATGTAAGACAACTGCTTCTCCTGATGAAAAATCAGCTACGAAAAATGCAGGAAAATGAACCATTCGCACACTTTGAACTGCCTATTACAAATCGAGAGTTGCAAGAATTGGTACACGAAAGAATAAAGTCGATTCCTCTAATGGATTCACACTTTATTTTCAATAAACATATGCTTCGGGACCGGTCAGAAATACTGGAAGCTAGAGAATTTAAAAAAAGAAGTCGACAGTAAATTAGTCGACTTCTTTTAATATAGGTATACATTTTTGGACAAATGCACTTGTATCTTCATTCGCTTGAATATGTTCATATCCCATATTCCGCAGTTCATGTAACATTTCTAATGCGACACCTTCACCGCGATACGACGGGATGACTGTAATATGTTGAACGACTGCAGCATCATTTTCTTCTACAATCCCTATAGTCCCTACATATTCTTCGCCATTTTTCCATAAGAAGAGTGTCCATTTTTCATTTTGTTCATATTGTTGAATGGTTTCCATTAAGCGTTTAATGTCTTTTTCTTGTGGCATTAACGAAATTAATCCCATTGCAATTTTTTCAAGTGCTTTTTTATATCGAACTAACATTTTACATTCCCTCAATTCTACCATTGCACATCCTATCAAAAGATCGACCGAAATGCAATAACACAATTTTCCAACGTTCAGTTTGAAAATTTGTAAATTAGCGGACTAATAATGTAAATGAACAAGAGCGACCAAATCACAATTCCTATTAATAGACCGAAACCCCATTTAGCTTGCTTGGATAATTTCAACGGCTATTCACCCTTTGTAAATGTTAACGGCAAATCATTTGTCACTAAATCTTCATAGCTTTCACGCTTAATCGCTAATTGGTGCTCTCCGTTTTCAACGAATACAACTGCCGGTCTTGGAACACGGTTATAGTTTGATGCCATTGAATAACCGTATGCCCCTGTACAGAACATCGCTAAAATATCACCGGTATGTGCATTTTGTAATGACGCATCAATAATTAACTTATCACCTGACTCACATAGCTTACCTGCAACAGTGTATGTACTTGTTTTTGGATCATTTGCTTTATTGGCAATAATCGCTTCATATTTTGCATCGTAAAGTGCTGGACGGATATTATCGCTCATCCCGCCATCAACAGCAATATATTCACGCACATTTGGTACTGTTTTCTGAGAACCGATTGTGTACAGTGATGTACCTGCATCTCCAACTAAAGAACGGCCTGGCTCAATCCAAATTTCCGGCATTGCTAAATTAAGTTTTTTACTTACATCCTGCACTGTTCGAATCATATCCGCAACATATTCATGAGGTTCTAATGGCTTGTCCTCTTCTGTATAACGGATTCCGAAGCCACCGCCAAGATTCAGTACTTGTGCAACAAAACCGTGCTGTTCTTTCCATGCACCCATTTTTTGCATTACTTTGCCCGCTGCCAAACTAAAGCCTTCTGTTTCAAAAATTTGAGAGCCGATGTGGCAATGTAAACCTAATAGTTCGATATGTTCATCGTTTACTACTTGCTTAAACGCCTCATCAGCTTGTCCATTATTTAAGTCAAAGCCAAATTTAGAATCTGCTTGACCTGTTGTAATAAAATCATGTGTATGTGCTTCAACACCTGGTGTCACACGTAATAAAATTTTCATTTGCTGATTTTTCTGCTGTGCGATTTCTTTAATTAACGATATTTCGTAAAAGTTATCGACTACAATACAACCGATTCCCGTTCCAAACGCCAATTCAAGTTCGGCAACCGATTTATTATTGCCATGGAAATGAATGCGATCTGCCGGGAATCCAGCTTTAATCGCTGTATAAAGTTCTCCGCCTGATACAACATCCAGCGACAGATTTTCCTGCGCAGCTAACTGATATGCCGCAACACAGGCGAATGCTTTAGATGCATAAGCAACTTGCGCTTTTACACCTAATTGTTCAAATGTATCGATAAAGCCGCGTGAACGTTTACGAATTAACGCTGTATCATAAACGAATAACGGTGTCCCGTATTGTTTTGCCAATTCAATTGTATCTACCCCGCCAATTGTTAAATGACCGAGTTCATTAATTTGCTGTGTTCCATATAAATGCATCGTATTCTCCCCTGACTTAGCTAATCCTCGCTAATATTCTCAAAAATCACAAAATATCATATGAGAACTTTAACATAGGTGTCAAAGTGATGCAATTCATGTTTATACACGTTTTCGCTTTTTTGCGTTCACGATAAATGGCCTTGGTGCATCTTCCGACATTGGTGTTCGAATAACAACACGAGCGAATGCCTTCGGGAAAAATGGCACAAGCGGCCATAAATACGGCACATTCATCGGTTTTAATGAACATAAATAAGTGAAAATCAGGAACGCCCCAATAAAGAATCCGTTAATACCGAATAACGCTGTAGCGCTTAATAGAACCAAACGGAACACTTTCACCGAAATACTCAATTCGTAGTTCGGAATCGCAAATGTAAAAATTGCGGTAATCGCAGTATATAATACAATTTCACTTGAAAATAGTCCAACGTCGATCGCAATTTGTCCGATGATAATACCGGCGATTAATCCCATTGCGGTCGATAACGGTGTCGGTGTATGAATCGCTGCAATTCGCAAATATTCAATCCCGATATCCGCAATTAATATTTGCAGGAATATGGGAATTTCACCTTTTTCATTTATCCCGATAAATGCTAACTTATCGGGGAGTAACTCGGGATGTGTAACGAGTAAATACCAGTAAGGAAGTAAAAGAAAGCTTAAAATAACCGCTCCAAAACGAAGAAACCGCATCATCGTACCGACTAACGGCGCCTGGCGATATTCTTCCGCATGCTGCAGCAAATGGAACATGGTGACAGGGATAAGCATTACAGAAGGCGATGTATCGACCATAATCGCAATATGCCCCTCTAAAATGTGGGCAGCTACAATATCAGGCCGCTCCGTATAACGCACAAACGGCAAAGGGTGATATTTTTGCTTAAACAGCCATTCCTCCAACGATTTGTCGCTCATCGTTAACCCATCATGTTTAATTTGCTGAAGCCGTTCAATAATCCATTTCAAATGATTCTCATTTACTAGATCGTCCATATACGAAAGAACGATATCAGTTTGGCTATAGGTCGTTACATGATGCATATGGAATCGCAGCTTTTCACTCCGAATACGTCGACGGATCAATGCCGTATTCAATATAATATTTTCGGCAAAACCGTCTCTTGAACCACGAATAACTTTTTCATTGTCTGGTTCTTCCGGATTACGTCCCGGATAATTTCGGAATTCCGCCAAATAGCAGTAACCGCTTTTCGTAACAAACCCTACTCGCCCACTTAAAACTCCGAGCATAAAGTCATCAATCGACGACGCTAAATCTACCCCGAAGAAATTGAAGTGGGCGTGAAAATAGTCCTGTTCATCCAGTATTTCTTCATCATCATTGTCCCGCTGTAAATCAGACAATATTTCCGTCAAACTGTCTCCATTAATGAGACCGCTCACATATACCGTTAATGTCGGTAAATTTTTTATCGTGATTTCTTTAATACATAAATCAAAGTTCTTCTCTGGCTCAAATTTTGAATTGAAGAAGCCTTCTGCAATTTTCATTGATGTAAAAAGCTGATTTGTCATTTTTTCACCGCTTATTCATATTTAGTCTAATACACCATGGAGTAATTGCGGGTCACTTAACTTATCTGCTTAATGTAGACTGATCCATCCATGATTTCAACTGGGCTAGTATTTTCTTTTCCAATCGTGATACTTGTACTTGTGAGATACCGAGACGATCGGCAATTTCCGTCTGGGTTAAATCCAGATAATAGCGGAAATAAATGATCGATTGTTCCCGTTTCCCTAGTCTCTTCAACATGTCTTTTAATGGAACGTAGTCAAATGCAAGCTCAGACTTATCGTCCCGCATCTGATCCATTAATGTAATGGAATCTCCATCATTTTCAAAGAGCTGATCATGCAAACTTGCCGGATCACGCATCGCATCAGTTGCCAATAAAATATCTTCTTGTGAAACTTGCAATATTTCAGCCAATTGTGCAACAGATGGAGGTTTTTCATTCGTTTTTAAATAGTCATCAGTCGCATGGCGAATTTTGTAATTCAATTCCCGGATAGAACGACTTACCTTTACCATACCGTCATCTCTTAAAAAACGTTGAATCTCCCCAATAATCATCGGCACTGCATATGTGGAAAATTTCACTTCATAGGACAAGTCGAATTTATCAACCGATTTCATTAAGCCAATACAGCCAATTTGAAACAAATCTTCCAGTTCAACACCCCTTGATGCGAAGCGTTGAACGATAGACCAAACAAGTCTAGTATTTCCTTCAATCATCGTTTTTCTCGCAACTTGATCGCCTTGTTGTGATTTTGCGATTAGTTCACGCATATAAGCTTGCGTTAATAACGTTTCAGATGACTGCTCGATGTTCCCCATCCCCTTATTTCGTTATGTCACGAGTGTCCCTATTGGCAAAATTTGTTTTGTGAATGTTACGACTGTGCCTTTTCCTAGTACGGATTCTACTTGCAGGAAATCCGAAAAACTTTCCATAATTGTAAAGCCCATTCCGGAACGTTCAAGCTCCGGCTTCGTTGTAAATAATGGTTCACGTGCTTGTTCGATATCTTCAATTCCGCAACCTTCATCTTTAATTGTCACACTTACTTCCGAACCGTAACGAACCGCATAAACCGTAATAATGCCATGCGGATTATCGGCATAACCATGAATAATGGCATTCGATACAGCTTCTGATACGATTGTTTTACATTCCGATAGCTCTTCAATTGTCGGATCGAGTTGTGCCATAAAGCTTGTAACGGCAATACGTGCCAACCCTTCATTTTCACTGCGCGCCAAAAAAGTTAGCGTCATTTCGTTATCCATTGACAATCCCCCTCGCTGTGTGAAATAACTTGCTGTTCAGATGCAAATTGTATTAGATTTCCTAGACCGGAATACTGGAATATTTTCTGCATCGTTTTTGACGGATTTAACAAAATTGTTTGTCCATCGACAGCTCGGAGTTCTCGCATTCTGCCAAGCACTAATCCAATTCCGGAACTGTCCATAAAATGCAAATGCTCTAAATTCCAAACGAGTAATTTTACATTTCCTTGTAAAATAGCTTTCGATATATGTGTTCTCACTTTTTCTGTCTCATGATGATCCAGTTCGCCAAATAGTTGGACAATCAATACATCATTTGGATACATCGTTAAATTAAAGTTCACCTACATCGCCTCCTTCTTGCATGAAATTCGGCAAGTACAGGAATAATCCTATCTAGCTGACAAAACTAGTGTTCATTCGTTAAAACTAGTGCTCCTGCGACAACTAAAATCAGTATAGGTAACACGGTCTATTTTTAATCATCCTTAACATGAAAAAAGAGACTGAATAGAAAGTTTTACCTTTCCATTCAGTCTCTTTTTCTTTGTTCTTTTTCAGAAATTTATACATGTTATATTGTTGCTTCGGTCAATTTATTCTGGGCCTGCACTTCATGCTCCGATAGCGGGATGCCCTTTGATAGCAATTGGCATTCTTTAAACGCATAATGTGTGCATCCAACACATTTATTTACCTCGATATACCGGCATGCCGCTGATATTGCGTCACTTGTCGTATTATAAAAATGTTCCGCTTCCATTAAATCATGCAACCCGCTTCGCTTTAGCATTTGCTCTAATCCAGGCTGAACATTTGTTACGAAAACTTTACCACCATAAGAGTTTATATTTTGAAGGATATTACGGAAATATTCTTCCCCTGTCGAATCGATATACGGCACCTTTCGCATACGAAGGATAAACACTTTCGGACGTTCCTGTATTGTATTCAGCATTGTCTGTTCAAACTTTTCAGCAGCGCCAAAAAATAGAGGACCTTCTATTGTATAAATACTGATTTGCGGACAATCATGAAAATCCGATACGATCTGATGCTGCAACTTTCCGTTCTCCTTCTCCAAATTCGGCAGCACTTTGGAAACAGTAAGGCTATCGCTCATGCTTTTCGCAAATAGGATCACCGCTAAAATGAGTCCAGCCATTACAGCAACCGTTAAGCTCATAAATACTGTCAGTAAAAATGTTATACATAGAACAAGCGAATCTCCGGATTTCAATTTTAGAATGTGTGCGAAATGGTGACGTTCGCTCATATTCCATGCGACCATCATGAGTACAGGCGCTAAACTCGCAAGTGGAATATGTACCGCTAATGGCGCCAGTAATAATAGCGTAATTAAAACGAAGATACCATGGATTACCCCTGACATTGGCGAAACAGCACCGGATTTAATATTAGTAGCCGTTCGTGCAATTGCCCCGGTAGCAGGGATTCCTCCAAAAAACGGTGTCACAATATTGGCCACCCCTTGCCCGATCAGTTCCCGGTTACTGTTATGTTTGCTGTTCGTCATGCCGTCTGCAACAACCGCCGATAGCAGTGATTCAATCCCGCCGAGCATCGCAATGACAAACGCTGGACCGATGAGCATGTATATACGTTCAAATGTTATTTCCGGTATGTGGAACTGAGGAAGTGTATTCGGTATTGCACCATATGTGGAGCCAATTGTGGCAACATGCCCCTGTAAAAAAAGAACCGTCACAACGGACGATACAATAATGCCAATAAGCGCACCCGGCACTTTCGGTAAAACTTTTGGTGCCATAAGTATTAATGCGAAGCTTATAATTGCAACGAGTAAACTATAAAAATTAACTGTTTCAATATTGGAAGCAATTTCAAGAACATTCATATGAAATTTCTCATGCTGCTCCATATTTGTTAACCCTAGAAAATTTCCGACTTGTCCGGTAAAAATAATGACCGCAATTCCTGCTGTAAAGCCGACTGTAACGGGTCTCGGAATAAATTTGATCAGTGACCCCAGCCTGAAAATTCCCATCAGCAGCAGCATAACTCCCGCCATTAAACCTGCGATGAGCAAGTTTTCATACCCATAAACGAGCACAACTCCAAGCAAAATCGGAACGAAAGCACCTGTCGGACCGCCAATTTGGAATTTTGAACCTCCTAATAAGGAAATTAAAATACCTGCGATAATTGCTGTGTAAATTCCGTATTCCGGTTTGACTCCAGAGGCAATGGCAAAACTCATCGCCAACGGTACAGCAATAATCCCGACAATCGTCCCAGATAACAAATCCTTTTTGAAATGGGCGAATGAATAACCTTCAAACCTTCCCGACCACTTAACTTTCATAGTATCCCTTCTTCTTATAAATATTCATTAAACAGAATTTTTATTACTTTAAGCAGTAATATACTTCTTAGTTTAACATATTTGCAAAATATTTAAAGCACCAAAAAAGTCTTCCGCAACCCATTCCGAATTGTGAAAGACTTCTAATTTTATTATTGCGTAATAATTGCTTCGATTAATTTTGGGGATTTGACTTTTTCTGCAGAAATGTATACATGTGCATAAATCTTTTCTAATACTACGTCGACATTTTCTGTATTAGCATGGATTGTCATAAGCGATTCGCCTACTTCGACTTGATCGCCTACTTTTTTATGAAGGACAAGCCCTACCGCTAAGTCAATTTCAGATTCCTTCGTTGCACGACCTGCACCAAGAAGCATTGCAGCTGTTCCAATATCGTCCGCTTCAATTTTTGAGACATAGCCCGCCTGTTTTGCCGGTACATCAAATTTGAATTTAGCCTGAGGTAAACGAGATGGGTCATCAACGACTGAAGCATCTCCGCCTTGTGCAGCGATGAATTTTTTCAGTACTTCCAATGCTGCCCCGTTGGCTACAACTTCCTCCAGCATTTTTCGAGCTTCTTCGATTGTTTTTGCTTTGCCGCCAACAACCACCATTTGAGACCCTAATGTATAGCAAAGTTCATTTAAATCAGCCGGACCATTGCCTTTTAATGTATCGATCGCTTCCTGAACTTCAAGAGCATTTCCGATTGCATACCCTAAAGGCTGACTCATATCCGAAATAATTGCCATTGTTTTACGGCCAACGTTATTTCCGATTTTCACCATAGCTTCAGCAAGTTTAATTGAATCTTCAACCGTTTTCATAAAGGCGCCGTCACCTGTTTTAACATCAAGTACAATTGCGTCTGCACCTGCAGCAATTTTCTTCGACATGATTGAACCGGCAATTAGCGGAATGCTTGATACCGTTCCTGTAACATCACGTAGCGCATACAGCTTTTTATCCGCTGGTGTTAAGTTGCCTGATTGACCGATAACAGCCATGCCGATTTCATTTACTTGTTTTGAAAACTCTTCACTTGTTAATTCAACGTGGAAACCTTCAATCGCTTCAAGCTTGTCGATCGTACCGCCAGTGTGACCTAAACCACGGCCACTCATTTTTGCTACCGGAACACCGACAGCAGCTACCATTGCAGCTAATGGCAATGTCGTTGTATCGCCAACTCCGCCTGTTGAGTGTTTGTCTACTTTTACGCCTGCAATTGAAGAAAGGTCGATTTGATCACCTGACTCCACCATTGCCATTGTTAAATCCGCGCGCTCGCGATCTGTCATATCCTGAAAGTAAATTGCCATACATAACGCACTTGCCTGATAATCAGGGATCGTGCCATCTGTATATCCTTCTACAAAGAAACGAATTTCAGCTGTTGTCAATTCTTCGCCGTTACGTTTCTTTTCAATAATATCTACCATTCTCATGTGGAAAATCCCCCTTATTTCAGCTCTGATAAAAAGCTTTTTCCGAACTGCGGTGCTGCAATATTAAAATTATCTGCAATTGTTGCTGCAATATCCGCAAATGTCTCACGTAACTGCAGTTCTGTTCCTGCTGTAAAGCGCGGTGAGTAAACAATTAACGGTACATATTCACGTGTATGGTCTGTACCAGGGAATGTCGGGTCGTTTCCGTGGTCTGCCGTAATAATCAGCAGATCATCTGCTGATAACGCTTCCAGAACTTCCGGTAAACGACGGTCAAATTCTTCCAATGCTTGACCATAGCCGATCGGATCACGTCGGTGTCCAAAGTTCGCGTCAAAGTCCACTAAGTTCAGGAAGCTAATACCATGGAAATCACGGCGAACTACTTCCGCCATTTTGTCCATGCCATCCGTGTTGTCTTTCGTACGAATCGCTTCCGTTACCCCGTCACCATTAAAGATGTCCGAAATTTTACCGATCGCAATGACATCAAGATTCGAGTCCTTCATTTCAGCCATTGTCGTGCGTCCAAATGGCGTCAATGCATAGTCATGACGGTTTGATGTACGTGTAAAATTGCCTGGTTCTCCAACGAACGGACGGGCAATTACACGACCTACTAAAAATTCAGCATCCAATGTTAATTCACGTGCAATTTCACAAATTTTATAAAGTTCTTCTACTGGAATAACTTCTTCATGTGCTGCAATTTGCATTACCGGGTCTGCCGATGTATACACAATAATTGCACCTGTTTCCATATGTTCCGGACCGTAATCGTCAATGACAGCGGTTCCACTGTAAGGTAAATTACAAAGTACTTTGCGGCCAGTTGCTTCTTCCAACTTAGAAATCAGTTCCGCGGGAAAGCCTTCCGGATATACTTTAAACGGAGTATCGATGTTCAGACCCATGATCTCCCAGTGCCCTGTCATTGTATCTTTACCAACAGATGCTTCTTGCATCATGCCGTAAAATGCAGCAGGTTTTTCAGTTTTATTAATGCCCTTAAGTTCACGAATATTCGATAAACCCAATTTCTCCATATTCGGCATATTTAAGCCATTCATTTCTTCTGCGATATGTCCTAATGTATTTGAGCCAGCATCGCCAAATTTATCGGCATCCGGTGCTTCACCGATACCAACAGAATCCATTACAATTACATGTACTTTCTTAAACGGTTGCATAATGCTTTCAACTCCTCTTCTTCCATTCTATTTTACATAAAACGTCTAAACAAAGTAAAGGTCAGACATCCGATTTCAAAAGATTTATTTCTAATAGAAAAAAGTTAAGCTCCCCATTAGTCTTACGCGATTATGCCGTTTTTAAGCACGCGGATGGAATTGTTTATATACTTCCGATAAACGGGTTTTACTTACATGTGTATAAATTTGTGTCGTTGATATATCAGCATGGCCTAAAAGCTCCTGTACTGCACGCAAATCGGCACCATTTTCAATAAGATGTGTCGCAAAGGAGTGGCGCAGAACATGCGGTGTAATTTCTTTGGAAATGCCTGCTGCTGCCGCATGTTCCTTAATAATTTTCCAGCAGCCTTGTCTCGTGAATCTTTTCCCTCTCTGCGTAATGAAAAACGCATCAGTTTTAGATGCATCGCCTAAAAGCTGAGGTCTCGCCTGCTCCAAATAATTTACACATGCAGAAATCGCACTTCGCCCAAGCGGTATAATACGTTCTTTTCCGCCTTTACCAAATATACGAACGAATCCCATTGTCATATGGACATCCTCCAAGTTCAGTTCAATCAGTTCACTGATACGCATTCCGGAACCATACATCATTTCCAAAATGGCAATATCCCGAGTGCCCTGTGGTTTTTCGACGGACGGTGCTGTCAAAAGTGCATCAATTTCTTCTATAGATAATACTTTCGGTAAAGACAGTTCTTTTTTAGGCATTTCCAAATGAACGGTAGGATCTTGATTCGTCACTTTTTCCCTCAATAAAAACTGATGAAAAGAACGGATTGATGAAATTTGTCTCGATATCGTCTTCGATGATTTTCCCACAGACCGTAAGCTGTCCAAATAAAGCAAAATATGTTCACGCATAACTTTATCAAATTCCATGATCTGCTGTTCATGATGGATGTGACGGGCATATGCGACTAAATCACGCTTATAGGATTGTAATGTATTATCAGATAGCTGACGTTCGACTTTAATAAAATGTAGATAATCTTCTATTGAATCTTTTAAAGCTTGCATATTAATCGCCCCTCTTGCATTCTATACATTTATATTACCATTTTCGTACAATTGAAGTGACGTTTTATCCTTCATTCATTCATTTTTTCAATACAGCCGGCATTCCAGTATGATAGCATCCCATTTACAAAATGTACTATATAGGGTATTCTTGAAAGTAAAACGTGACAGATTGAGGTGATAATTTGGGATCGACAAACTAAAAATCGGAGAGCTTGCTGCAGCAACTGGCATGACAAAACGAACTATTGATTATTATACGAATTTGGGCCTTCTAAAAGTTGAACGTTCGGCATCCAATTATCGCTACTATGATAAAGAGATGATTGAACGTATACACTGGATTGAAGAGCAGAAGAAGCTAGGCAAGTGCCTCGAAGAAATTCACCGCTCACTTGGCCCTTCAAAAGAAGAACCCGAAGAAATCGATGTTCAGGATATTCGGCTGCAAATGCGCAAGCTTGAACATGATGTAACGGTATTAATGGAACATTTAGATGACAAAGAGCGGCAGAAACTCCGTAAAAAAGTTTCGCCTGAAAGTGTTGCACTCATGCAATCACTATTATTAATTTTAAATAACTAGGAGGTGAACGTTCTACTTCGTGAGTAGAACGCTCGTTTGACCACAATCATTAACTTAATTATTTTCGCGGTTTTAATCGCTTTTACGGCCTTCTTCGTTGCAACGGAATTTGCGATCGTAAAAGTACGTCAATCTCGTATAGACCAACTTGTAGCTGAGGGTAAAGCCGGTTCCATTTCAGCTAAAAATGTAACATCCCACCTTGATGAATATTTATCGGCATGTCAATTAGGTATTACGGTAACAGCGCTAGGAATCGGTATGGTCGGTGAATCCACATTTGAGTTTATACTTCACCCATTCTTTGAATCGATTGGAATTGGCACAGAATATATTCATTGGTTTACATTAGGTGGCGCATTCTTTTTAGCGACATTCTTCCACGTAGTAGTAGGTGAACTTGCACCTAAAACGATTGCCATCCAAAAAGCAGAAGCTATTACACTGGCATTCGCAAAGCCTATACAATTATTCTATAAACTTATGTTCCCGTTAATCTGGCTTTTAAATGGTTCAGCACGTTTATTATTAAAATTGTTCGGGATGCGACCAGCGAGCGAACATGAACTCTCTCATACGGAAGAGGAATTGCGTCTGCTTCTATCGGAGAGCTATAAATCAGGCGAGATCAATGTAAATGAATTAAAATATGTAAACAATGTATTTGAATTCGATGATAAAATCGCACGTGAAATTATGGTTCCCCGTACAGATATTGTCGGCTTTGATGTAACTGCAACGTTCGAAGAAGTTTTAACACAAGTTTCAGAGGAACGCTATACACGCTACCCGGTTTACGAAGGGGACCGCGACAATATATTAGGTTTTTTAAACATTAAAGACTTTTTAACACTCGGTATGAATAATCGGATTAATCCGGCGACATTTAAATTGGAAGACTATATTAATCCGGTCGTTCGCACAATTGAAACAACACCAATTCAAAGTTTGCTTCAGATTATGCAGAAAAAGCGTATTCACATTGCGATCTTACTTGATGAATATGGCGGAACGAGCGGTATGATTACCGTTGAAGATATTTTGGAAGAACTTGTCGGTGAAATTCGCGATGAGTTTGATGATGATGAAGTTTCAGATATTCGTAAAATCGGTGAAGACCATTATTTAGTCTATTCTAAAGTATTGCTTGAAGATGTTTCTAAACTGCTGTTTCTTGATATTGAAGACCCGAATGTTGATACAATCGGGGGCTGGTACTTCACAAACATGCCAGACCTGAATATTGAAGATACATTTATTTTCGAAAACTTTGCATTTAAAATCCATGAAATTGATGGCCATCAGCTGCAATTTTTAGAAATTAAAAAAATGCATGATCTCATAGAACAGTAGCCGTTTAAACAAGATAATTCCGTCTGTATGCACGTTCTTCCGAAAACTGAATTACGACTGTATGAATCTCTTAACGTTTTAATTTTAAGAGTTCGGGAATAATATAAGTATTCATACAAAGGAGAGTGTATATATATGGCAATTATCAAATCAGTAGAAAACGGTGTACAAGCAAAATCAGTAATCGAATCATTTATTACAGAGGGCTATGATCGCGATCATATTCATGTTTTCGCAAACAGCAATAAACGTGCGGAAGATATAGCCGACTTTTTCGATGTTGATGCAAGCAAAACTCCAGGAACAACGGAAAATGAAAAAGGCTTCTTGGCATCAATTAAAAACTTCTTCCAAAGTACTCCGGAAGATCTGCACCATCAGCTTTCTGATATCGGTGTAGGTGAAAATGAACATGCAACTGCAAAGAATGATCTGGATGCAGGTAAGATTTTAATTGTTGCCCATCATCCGGGAAAATAAATAAAAATAATAAAACTCTATTTCCCTCAACTGAGGGAAATAGAGTTTTTTTGTGCGGCAAAAGCAAAATAGCCACCAAAAAAAGAACAGCAAAATATGCTGCCCCTTTTTTGATTATAGATTATGCATTGCTGTCTCCAGAGTTGTCGTTATCATCATGACAACGCCAGCAGATGCCATGGAATGTCAGACGGTGATCTTTGATTATAAAGTTCCAACGTTTCTCCACAATTTCTTCTACATCTTCTAGTAAATCTTCTTGAATTTCATCTACTGCGCCACATTCGATACAAACTAGATGATGATGGAAATGCTTCGCGCCCTCTTGACGTAAATCATAACGGGACACCCCATCACCAAAATTAATTTTATCGACAATTTTCAGCTCTGTTAAAAGCTCCAATGTACGGTATACAGTAGCTAGTCCAATCTCTGGTGCCTTTTCTTTTACTAATAAGTAAACATCTTCAGCACTTAAATGATCTTCCTCATGCTCCAGTAAAACCGCTACTGTTGCTTCTCGCTGTGGCGTCAGCTTATAGCTCGCACTATGCAGTTGCTTTTTAATTCGATCAATTCGGCTCTCCATATGTGACGCCCTCCTAAACTCTTTTCATTATACCAAATGAGTAAATCTCATTACAAGACAATGATTATTTAAATAAATAAGTAATTGCTAAATTTTCGACTGCAAAAACAATTATCATTACGACTATCAGGAAAATGATCTTATTCCATGGCATTACCGTTTTCAAGGCTCGTCTACTCGTAGTTTTAGTAGTTATTTGATAGAGCATAATTAAAAGTACACAATATATTAACTGAAATGGAAACCACCAAAATGCATAGAGTTTAATAGATTCATGCTGTACAAGTAAATACACCGAGCTAAAGCCTAAAAACGTTACTTTTATTGCAATAAAGATAAGGCCTATACGCGGCAAATATTTATGTGTCGAAAAGAATAATACAATACTTAAGGCAACTATGAAAGGAACTACACTCCAAAGCAATTCAGGTTTTTCCATTTGGAGCAGTCTACGATCACTATATTTAATAATTTGCTGCACTTGTCCAATATCGAATAACTGATAACAAACCACACCACAAATGAAACATACGACGATCATCGAAGTATATTGAATATATAGATATTTACGCATTTGGACGCCTCCTTGTCCATACAACTTATGCACATAAATTGTCCTTATGCGTAAACAATTATTGATTTAATTTCATTTTTAATTTCAGCCATAAAATCGCAAAAGCCGTTTTGGCATCGTAAATACGGCCGTCCGCAACCATCGCTTCTGCTTCTTCCAGTGATACTTCCATTAACTCCACAAATTCATCTTCGTCTAATTCAGCAGGAATGTCTAATTTTTTTAACTTTTCTGCTACGTAAATATGAATAATTTCATCCGCAAATCCCGGTGAAGTAGCGAAAGCCTGAATAAATTCGAAATGATCAGACGTATACCCTGTCTCCTCCTCCAATTCGCGGCGGGCCGTTACAATTGGCTCCTCGCCTTTTTCCAGCTTACCGGCAGGAATTTCCACAACGGAACGTTCAAGTGCTTTACGGTACTGCTCAACAAGTAAAATTTTATTGTTTTCTGTGATGGCAATAACTGCAACTGCTCCTGGATGATTAATAATTTCACGCTTCCCTGTTTCACCATTCGGAAGCGATACATCGTCTACTTTTAATGAAATAACCTTCCCGGAATAGATGGGTTGTGATTGGATTGTTTTTTCTTCAAATTTTTTCATGACCATGCCTCCACTTGTTCTCTTGCTTATATTCATTGTACCATTAGTAAGAGCTTTTCTAAAATATTGAACCAGGGAGGAATTAATATGAAAAAACGACAATTAGGTACAAGCAATCTTCATATTTCTGAAATTAGTTTAGGCTGTATGTCATTACCTCCAAATCCAACAGAAGCAGAAGAGGTCATTCATGCTGCAATTGATGCGGGCATTAATTACTTTGATACCGCCGATCTGTATAATCAGGGAGAAAACGAAAAAGTTGTTGGTGCGGCACTGAAGCCTCACCGCCACAATATTTACCTGGCATCTAAAGTAGGAAATCGTTGGGAAGAAGGCAAGGAAGGTTGGAGCTGGGATACATCCGCAAATTATATTAATAAAGCGGTACGTGACAGCCTGCAACGACTACAGACAGATTACTTGGATCTTTACCAGTTACATGGCGGTACGACCGAAGATAATTGGGAAGAAATTACCGACACATTTGAAAGTTTGAAAAAAGAAGGACTTATTCGCGAATATGGCATTTCTTCCATCCGACCGAATGTTTTCATGCCATTTCTGCAAAACAGTGATGCAATCAGCAATATGATGCAGTTTAATATTTTTGATGAACGTGCAAGCGAATTTTTCGACCCGATTCAACAGACAGGTGCTTCTGTCGTCACACGCGGATCGATTGCAAAAGGCTTGTTGACAAATGCATGGCGCACACGCTTAAAGTCTTTTATGAGCTATGATGAAGCGGCAGCAAAAGATATGCTGCAAAAAATTGAACAGCAATTCGGTGATGTACATGCAGCTGCCCTCGCTTTCAATTTACAATATCCAACGGTTGCTTCTACAGTTATTGGAGCGCGTACAGTTACGCAACTGCAGCAAAACCTGGATGCTTATGAAAAAGCGCAATCAATGCCAAATATTTCGGAGATCGACAGCTGGACAAAAACCGACCGTTACACTGAGCATAGATGAAAAAATGGATTGTTCTCGTCATCATCGGGGTAATCGTTGTCATGGTAATGTCCAATATGAGCTATGAACAGCAAACAATTGTTCCGGCGTTAAAAGATCTTTTAAAAGACAAACCTTTTGAAGCATGGTTAAGTCAGTTTGAAATTCCTTATTGGGGAAAAATTATATCGGTCGAAACACGAGGCTATTTTCAATTTCTTGAGTTTCTGATCCGGAAAGCAACCCATTTCTTCGGATACGGTTTATTAGCGGTAATATTCTATACTTTATACCGGAAACTGAAATGGCACTTTCCAATAGTTCTTGCCTTTGTTACAGCAATAATAATCGCAAGCCTAGATGAATACCGCCAAAGTATGATTCCGGGTCGCAGCGGCCTCGTAGAAGATGTCGTGCTCGATGCATGTGGCGCGTTGACATTGTTAGTGATTGCAAAACTTATTATTGTTGTATTTAAAAAAGATAGCACACAAAAATAGTGTGCTATCTTTTTATATTTAGTAAGCTTCTTTATGATCCGTTTGGGATAACCGTTAAAATTTCGAACCTTTATCGCCGTACTGATTTAAAAGTTCTTCAAAGCTCATATTTTTTTCGTGTTGTTTGCGTTCGAATGCCGCTTTCGCCAGACGCTCTTCTTCTTTCGCCTTTTCGTCAGCCACCATTTCCTGCTTCGCTGCTTTCAGCTTGGCCAATACATCGCCGCCTAACTGATCGGCCAATGTTGCCGCCTTATCTTTTGGAAGCTCGAATTCATTCGTCGTTCTTTGCTGTTTCTTTTTTGCCATCATTTTCACCTACATTTAATTTTAGCGTTGTACAATTGTTGCAACACCTTGCCCGCCACCAATACATAATGTTGCAAGACCTAATTTTGCATCCTGTTTTTGCATTTCATGTAATAAAGTAACCAATATGCGTGTTCCGCTTGCCCCGATTGGGTGACCAAGTGCAATTGCCCCGCCATTTACATTTAGTTTATCATGATTGAACGCCAATTCGCGATCAACTGCAATCGCCTGAGCGGCAAATGCTTCATTCGCTTCAATTAAGTCCATATCATCCAATGTTACATTCGCTTTCGACAAAGCTTTTTTCACTGCAGTTACCGGTCCGATCCCCATCACTGAAGGATCAACCCCTGCGCTTGCATTTGCGACGATCGTAGCAAGTGGTGTAAGGCCTAATTCAAAAGCACGTTGCTTTGACATAACGACAACTGCTGCAGCTCCGTCATTAATACCGGAAGCATTCCCTGCAGTAACCGAACCGTCTTTCTTGAAAGTAGGACGTAATCCGTTCAATTTTTCTGCTGTTGTTCCATGTTTTACATATTCATCTTGTGAAAAAATAACCGGCTCCCCTTTACGTTGAGGAATTTCTACAGGGACAATTTCTTCAGCGAATTTATTTGCAGAAATTGCTTCAGATGCACGGGCTTGTGAACGTGCTGCAAATTCATCCTGTTCCTGACGTGAAATGTTATATTGATCACATAGATTTTCAGCAGTTATCCCCATATGGTAATCATTAAATGCACACCATAAGCCATCCTGAATTAATGTATCGATTATTTTTTGATCTCCCATGCGGAAACCTTCTCTTGCATTTCGCATAATATATGGTGCTTGACTCATATTTTCAAAGCCTCCAGCGACAACAACTTCCGCATCCCCGGCAATGATTGCCTGTGCTGCTAAATGAACGGCCTTTAAGCCTGAACCACATACTTTATTAATTGTCATCGCTGGGACTGTGTATGGTAAACCAGCTTGGATACTTGCCTGTCTTGCCGGGTTTTGACCCAAACCTGCTGCAAGAACATTCCCCATAATAACTTCATCAACTGTTGATGGATCTAATTGAACACGATTCAATGATTCTTTTATTACGATACTCCCTAAAGTCGGAGCCGAAATATCTTTTAATGCCCCCTGAAAAACACCAATTGGCGTACGTACTGCACTTACTATTACAACTTCTGTCATGAATATATCCCCCTTTATTGTGAATGGTCCGTTTGTGAGCAAATATAATCAATTACGCCTTGGCGTAATTGCGTCAGGATTCGGCTTTGCGCTTGCGCAAAGAACTCATTGCCGAATCTTTGACATCCGCCTGGAGCCATAATTTATTTCAGCGGGTTTGTCATCCGCTGAAATTAATTACTTGCTACAAAGATTTTATCAAATATTTCGCATTTTTCACACAAAAGTTTCCAATAATAAATAGATACATATTAGTTGATTTATCCCAATAACTCATCGAATATTAAATTAATTAAGGAGTGATTTTCATGAAAAAACGTACACTGTTTTTATCTGGCAGTATTGTAACAACGCTGCTGGCAGCTGCTACAACGATCACTGGTGTCGTGATGACAAATCACATTATGTATATAAAGAAAAAGGACGATGCTTTCATCCGCGAACGCGAAATTACGGCAAAACGATTTGATGAAGCATGGTATGAAGGCTGTCCGAAAGAAATTTTATTGATCGATTCTCCAAATGGCTATAAAATAAGCGGCATCTATTTAAAACCTTTGGAAACGAAAAATACAGTCATCATCTGTCATGGCGTCACTGAAAATAAAATTAACTCGATGCGCTATGCCCGAATGTTTGAACGGCTTGGTTTTAATGCATTTGTATACGATCATCGCCGTCACGGAGAATCTCAAGGGAAAACAACAAGTTACGGCCATTATGAAAAATACGATTTACAGGCGGTAGTTGAGACGATCCGAAATATTACCGGGGAAGATGCTCTGCTCGGTATTCACGGTGAATCAATGGGCGCGGCAACGACACTGCTCTATGCAGGCACTTTATCAGATAATGCGGATTTCTATGTTTCCGACTGTGCTTTCTCAAACTTCCCTGAGCTTCTAAAACGAATTTTTGAAAGTGTTGTACCGATCGATTCGAAATATACCCTCCCCTTCGCCGACTTTTTCATGCGAATCCGCGATGGCTATTCCGTAAAAGAAGTAATGCCGATTGATGCTGTAAAACATATTCAAAAGCCGGTCCTCTTTATTCACAGTACACCGGATGATTTCATTCCTTCCTCAATGACCGAAGAACTGTTCGAACAAAAACCCGAACCTAAAATGCTGAAACTGTTTGAAAAAGGCGAGCACGCGAAATCATTCAACGATAACCAGGGTGACTATGAGCAAACGGTAGCCAAGTTCCTGCATGACTATGTACCGGTATACCGCAATACAACGGATTCTTTAATATAAAAGAAATAAGCACTTTCTGTTCGTTTCAATGAACAGGAAGTGCTTTTTGGTTTGGAGGCGGGAACAAAAAAGCCCCCAAAAAATGGGGGCACTACATATTTCCTATTAATCATTAAAAACGATATGCCATTCACCGCGCTTGGCTAAAAATTCTTTTGCCAACTGTTGCGCACCTTCTAAACTATGACTTGCCGCCCAACCGCATTGGACTTCATTGCATGCAGGAACAGAAGTCGCCGCCAACACATCCTGAACGGTCTTTTCTAAAATCGCCAACACGCCTTCGTAGTCATCATAGTTCATAAAGGAGACATAAAAGCCTGTTTGACAGCCCATTGGCGAGATATCGACAACCGCGTCACTATGATTGCGGATACGGTCTGCCATTAAATGTTCCAGTGAGTGAAGTGCCGGCATTTCCATATGCTCTTTATTCGGCTGCTTAAAGCGGATATCGTATTTTGTCACGACATCGCCCTTCGCCCCTTCTTTTGTGCCCGCTAAACGTACATACGGTGCGACCACTATCGTATGGTCCAAATCAAAGCTCTCTACATTCGTTTTCTCTGTTGCCATTTTTTCTTCCCTCCAATACTTACAATCTATATAAGGATAGACTAGATTATTGTGCTTTTCAACGAAATATTCTGAATTTTTTTACAGCAAATAAAAACTACCTTCTTCACTCAATAGAATGCGAAAGGTAGTCCAACTTTTCATTATTTATCTTGGAATTTGTTCATTTGTGCCATCATTTGACGCACTTGTTTTTCAGACGGTTTACGTCCCATTTGTGCCATCATCACGCGAATCATTTGTTCATTAATTGGCGGGTTTTCTTTTAAATACTTCATCATATATTGACGAGCTGCGTAGAACCCAATTGCCACGCCCCCGATTAAAGCTACGACGATAAGTGTAATTCCTAACCATAAAGCCATTTTGTCCAACCTCCTCCACTACTTATGTACCGAGAAAAACTCTCCAACAAGCATTATACAATAAAAGTTATTACGTTTCTATATATTTTAACTCTCCTGGCAGAAGTTAAGTCATGCAAATAACTGTCTGAGTCCGGCTCAGTCTCGAGACCTAGATGAAAATACGGTAACAGGTCGTTATCGGTTTTTTAAATTCACGGTAACATGAACATATCAACGACAAGGAGGAACACATAATGAAAAAGTTTTTCTTATATTCAGCGGCTTTTATCACAGCGATCATCGCACTTTGCCTGCTCGCACCAGTAGCCGGCTTATTAATCTCAGGAGCACTTCTGGCAGCAGGTCTGCACTATTACACAGAAAGTAAATCTACTTTCGGAAAAGTAATGAGCCTAGTTGTCGCTTTAGCCGGTTTAGTAAGTGCCTTATCAAACATCCCAGGCTTTATCGGTTTAGCCGCAATCGGTGTATTGTTTTATCTTTACAAAGCACGTAAAAACGAAAAGATTGAATTTTTACCAGGCAAAAAAGAGGAAGATGATCCATTTACAAACTTTGAACGCGAATGGGCAAATTTAAACAAATAGGAGCGATTACAATGAGAAATTTATTTACAAAGTTTAAATATTCAATACAGGCGGATTTACATGATATGTTTGACAAAAAGGTCGATAAAAACCCGATTAAAATGCTGAACCATTATATTCGTGAAGCAGAAAAACAAACTGAAGAAACAGGAAAACTGCTTGCACGTCAAGCTCAGCTAAAAAATGAGCTGGAAATCCAACTTTCACAAACAATCGAAATGCTTGAGAAGCGTGAAAAACAGCTTTTATTGGCTCAGTCAACTGAAGAAGTTGAACTGATTGCGTTTGCACAGGAAGAAGTAACGGCTTATACTGCTAGAAAACATGCCCTTCTTTCAAGCATTGATGCTGCGAATACAGAATACTTTGCACTGGAACGCAAATTCGAAACGATGAAACATAAAATCAAAGACATGAAAGTGCGCCAACTTCAACTGATGGGCAAAGAAAATGTCGTGCGTGCCAACCACCAGATGGATAAAGTTCTAACTTCGGACAATGCGGGTAATTTTGATGAACTATCAACTTATATTGATGAATTATCTCAAAATATTGAGCGTAAATATGAAGTAACCTCTTTTGAAGCTCGATTGGCACAGCTTGAAAAAGAACAAAAGCTCATAGAACAACCAAAATAATGATATAATGCGTAAAAGGAGAAGGCACCATGCTTTCTCCATTTTGCACGTTATAGGGGGAGGCACTATGCCGAAAATTACATCTGATCAGCTTGCAATTATCGCGATTAGTATGGCTCTTGTCGTATTGATCGAATTGACACTTTTCAATAATGGCACCGTGTTTTTGCTGATTTTGGGTGCACTGTTTCTATTTTTCAGCTTTAAAAAGAAGAAGCGTTACTTATTATGGACGGGACTCGTTCTATTATTCTTTGCTATTATTAATATTTGGACACTGCGCCTTTTAATCATTGGTGTGCTTGTCTTTCTTTTATACCAATACTTAACGAAAAAAGAGCAAGTGATGGAAATCAAAAGCCACTTTGCCAATACATCAAATCAGAATCAATTGATCGGAACAACAGGTGCTCCGACAGAAAGCTATCATTGGAAAGATGTTCATATTCAACGCTTTATCGGTGATATTACGATCGATACAACCGAAACCATTTTACCAAACGGAAAATCGATTATCGTAATCCATCAATCTCTTGGAAAAGTACGGGTCATTGTGCCTTATGAAGTGACGATTCAGCTTCATTACTCCACTTTATATGGTGAAGCAACATACCTGCATTATGCTCCAAAGCAGTGTATTAATGAACAGCTCCTTTTTAAAGATGGAGAAATGGATGCAAAACGTGTCCTTGTCGTTTATGTGACATCTTGGATTGGCGATGTGGAGGTGCAACGCGGATGATTGCATTTATTATACGCTTTTTTATTCTCATGATGGTTTTTGCGACATTTGCTATGAATATTTTCGTATTCCTGCTCGGCCAGCCTGAGGAAGAGACTTGGCGTTTTTTATGGGAAAACGATGATTACTCAATTCCGATTGTCGCCGTGATCGCCATTATCGCAACAACGACGAGCTTCTTTATTTCATTATGGATATCAATTGCACTGAAAATGAAAGAAAATCAGATGACACGCATCGTGAAAAAAGTAGCGGAGCCTGATTTTGCCCAAAAGTTCAAAAAAGCAAATGGCTCATTAAAAAAGGCATTGCGTGAGACGAATGAATTAATCGAAACACAGCGGACATCATTGCAGCGTCTTTCCAATGAAAAAGTAGAAACAAATGACGCCATCGTCCAGGAGCGGCTTCTTGCAGAACGTCAGCGGCTTGCTCGCGAACTGCATGATTCTGTATCCCAGCAGTTATTTGCGGCATCTATGCTACTCTCTGCGCTTACAGAACAGCGTCAAGATGATATTGCACAAAAACAGCTTAAACAGGTGGAGAAAATCGTTCAGCAGGCACAGCTTGAAATGCGCGCACTACTCCTTCACTTGCGACCTGTTGCCCTGCACAATAAAAGCTTGGCGGAAGGTTTAGAAGATCTGATTGTAGAATTACAGGAAAAAGTGTATTTCAATATTGATTACCAAATCGAAGAAATCGGATTATCCAAAGCAGAGGAAGATCATTTATTCCGTATTGCTCAGGAAGCTTTATCAAATACATTACGGCATGCAAAAGCAACGGAAGTCGAACTGTTATTAATTGCACGCGACCAGCTGGCGATTTTGCGCATTCAGGATAACGGCCTCGGATTTAATTTGGAGGGAGATAAAACGACTTCTTACGGTCTGCGCAATATTGCCGAACGCGCTGTCGAGATTGGCTGCACGTATAAAATTGTCTCTGTACCGGATGAAGGAACGATAGTTGAAGTAAAAGTTCCGCTCAAAAAGGAGGAACAAATAAATGATTAAAGTTGTCATAGTAGATGATCACGAAATGGTCCGAATCGGGGTTGCTGCATATTTATCGGCACAACCCGATATCGAAGTCATCGGTGAAGCGACAAACGGCGAGGAAGCAATTGAAAAAGTATTGGCGCTAAAGCCGGATATTGTGCTGATGGATAATGTAATGCCGATTAAAACGGGTGCTGAAGCGACTGCCGAAATTCTGGCACAATGGCCGCAAGCAAAAGTAATGATTGTCACAAGCTTCATCGATGACGATAAATTATACCCGGCACTTGAAGCAGGTGCTGTCAGCTATATACTGAAAACAAGCAATGCCAAACAGATTGCCGATGCGATCCGGAAAACGATGGCCGGGGAAACCGTTCTTGAGCCGGAAGCAACGACGCGGGTAATGGCCCGTATGCGCGGAACAGCCCCTGCCCTGCACAACCATTTAACAGACCGGGAAATGGAAGTACTGTTATGTATGGCTCGTGGCCTTGCCAATCAGGAAATAGCAGAAGAACTGTTTATCGCATTAAAAACAGTGAAAACCCATGTCAGCAACATTTTAAGTAAACTCGAAGTGCAGGACCGCACACAGGCTGTCGTCTATGCATTTCAAAATGGCTTAGTAAAATAAGGAGATTTTTTTATGACATTTACGTACGAAAACTTTGCAAAAGACGGAACACTTACATTATTAGATCCCCTCTTCACCCTGTTGCTGATTTTCTCAGCTTTGTTCATTATTGTACTGCTGCGCTTTAGCATTAATTCTAAGATCATGTTATTTATTGGTGCGCTGATTATATTATTAAGTGCACAATTGCAGTCGATTTCAGGGATTTTGGCGGATGAGTTGAATTTATCCAGCTCCTCGAAAAACTTTTACATTTTTATTGCGATCGTTGTGATCCAGATTGGGTTAATCGTGTTTACATTTGTGAAGGATAAAAAGAAGAAAAAGTAATGAATGTAAGTGGCTGAGGCTGTCCTGGAGTTGATAGAAACTTTGGGACGGCTTTTTTGGGGTTGGGGGTTATGTAGTGGCGTTATTGGCCAAAGTACCTGTGCTTTTAGGGTTTTAGGATGGCTAGGGCGTGCGCCGTGCTTTGATTTATTTAGAACTTTTTTCGATTTATTAGAAGATTTTAGAGAGTTATTAGAACTTCTAGCAGTGATAAAAGAAGATCTGTGTTTTCGGCCGAAGAAGCCGTCATTAAATGGTTATAGGGTGGCTAGGGAGTACGTTTGTTTTGATTTATTAGAACTTTTCCGCCCGCAGCCACTCCATCCATAAAAAAGCCCACGCCCCGCTTCCACCAAAGCGTTCGTGAGCCCCCATATTATTTCAAATCATGCAATATTGTAAACAGCGATTGTTTTGCATCGAGCAATTGCTCATGTGCCTGCCCTTGCTGTTCCGCGCTTTCCGCTTCATAAAAAGCTGCCAATGCCTCATCGATTTGTTTATAGGAGTCAAATAGGTTCGCATCATCCACTTTTTTATTGCCGAAAATATCAATGAACATGCTTAGCTGATATTGAAAGTTTTTTTCGTACATCGTCAGCACATGTTTGTTATCATCGATCTGCACTTCATCGTTCAAAATATAAGTTTGGAAATCAACTAGATCCGTATACGCTTTTTCCAGCTCTACCGCATATTGACCCTCTTTGTCTTTCCCTTTATTCCAGTCCAGAATCTGAATAAAAATAAGTAAAAATAGAATGATCGTTAAGTATATCGAAATACCTTTCCAAGATAAAAACTTCATGCTTTTTCCTCCATCTACCGAGCTTCGTTAATTGAAAAGATATTCTTTCAAATTTTCCAAAGTTGAATCAATGCCTGAACGCAGCGATACTTGATCCTCGCGGCAGGTCTCGATTGCTTTTTCAATTGCAATTAAAGCATTTTCCAAAAACGGCTCGGCATTCAAATCTTTGTAAAGCTGTGTTAAAACGAGCGCTTTATTCCAGTACCATCTTGCGTTTTCCGCATCCAGATCGATCGCCCGCTCAATATAGACCATCACATCAAACGGTGACCAGTTAAAGCGGTTCATCGTCTGCCCTGCTATCCCGTATAACAATGCCTTATTCGGATGATGCTTCACCGCTTCCATAAAGCAGTGAACACTTTCATCATAATGGTGCGCCATTAAAAAAAGATGTCCCTGTACATAAAACGACTGCGCTTTCCGTTCAGCATCCGCTGTCCGTGCATCGTGTTCAAGCTGTTTCACTTTTTTTGAAAACTGCTGTTCATCGTTTAATGCACGCAGTTGTTCAACCTCATCATTTTCCGGATAGCTTTCATTCGCACGTTCGACACTTTGCGCAATCTGTGCTGTCTGCTTTGGGAATTTTTCATACTCGTATTTTTCAAAGATTTTTAAAAATTGCGTTGCCTGATCATTTTCTCCGCCTTGTAATAGGCGTATGCGTTTCGCTTCTTCATAGCATTTCAAAAACTGTCCGTCATAAAAGTACTGCACCATGTTCGACATTAAAAACACCCTTCTGTTTTTCATTCACAATTTGTTAAAGCATAAGCTATATGTAGATCAATCAACAGTATGTATAGCATAAAGGTGTCCTAACAAAACATTAGGACACCCCTTAACATTATTTTGAGATTGTGCCTGCTACTTCAGCGATCACGATTTGTGAACCTAGCATTGGTGATTCACCTTGGTGACCTTCGCCTTGACCTTCAGATGGACGTTTGTGTGATTGTTTGAATGCATCACTTTCACGCCATACAGCAAAGCTTTCTTCTGAGTCCCAGTACATGACAACGCTCATCTCGTCATATTCTTCAAATTGCGTTGAAACTAATACTTCTACTTTTTGGAAACCTTCAAATTCTTGTAATGGTCCTGGTTGTACAAATTTTGGGGCCATTTTTTCGGCAAAGCCTTTTTTTACTTGGATACGGTTCGTTACTGTAATCATGATTACCAACTCCTAATATTTAACGTAAACTGCTTCATCTATTTATTTAATCATTTTCAAAACAGTTGCGCAATAATTCGCGCTATAATAAGGAAAATGAAATATTAAAGGAAGTTTTTATCAATGAAATTTACTATTATTGCGACGAGCGATGTTCATGGACATGCCGAACGCTTTTCACAGCTTACTCAAATGATTTCCGCTAGACAGCCCGCTTTGTTAATCGATAATGGCGATTTTTTGCAGGGTAGTCATTTAAGCTATTATTACGATTATATTGTTCAAAAACAACACCCGCAAATTGAACTTGCGAACACACTTGGCTATGATGTTGCTGTTTTCGGCAATCATGAATTCAACTATTCTCCCGAGAAAATCCAAGCGATCCGCAACGCCTCCAATTTCCCTTGGATCGCCGCCAATATTCCAGGGTTTGCCGAACCATATTTTATTAAAGAAATAAACGGGCTGCGTATTGCTGTCATAGGAGTCGTGACACATTTCACAAAAATTTGGGATGAATGTGAATCGACAAAGCATCTGCACTTCCAAAACGCATTTGAAAGTGCAAAAAACACTGTAAAGTACGTTCGAGATGTTAAACAGGCACAGCTAGTCATTTTAAGCTATCACGGTGGTTTTGAACGAGATATTCATAGCGGTCACCTAATAGATCTGGAACAAGGTGAAAATGAAGGCTATCGTATGCTACATGAAATTGAAGGCATTGACATATTCATTACCGGGCATCAGCATTTGGAAATTGCCGCAGTGCAAAACGGTGTCGCTGTCGTGCAACCCGGGGCAAATGCACATTGCTTTGCACAAATTGATGTCACTGTGGAACACGGTACATTTTCTTTTGAACCATCTATCTTCCAAGTGGATCCCAAATTAAAAATGCAGTCTTTCCCCGAATTTTATGCGTGGAAAAAACAACAAATCGGGACAACGGATGAAGTGCTGACTTATGCGGACTTTTTTACGCCCCGCATTAAAATGACCGCATATACACAATTGCTTCATGATATGCAGCTCCATTACACGGGTGCCCAAATTTCGGTCATCGAACTGCCCTACCATACTCAAGGCGGCTTTTCGGAAAAAATAACCCGTGAACATGTTTTACACAATCTTCCCCGATCTAACCGACTGCTCGTCATCAAAATGTCCGGAGCTGAAATCCGGCGGGCGATTGAACAAAGTGCAGCTGTCTTTGCGCTAAATTATAAAGGGGAAATCGATTTTCGTATGGCCGTGTACTATCCGGAGCCGCAGCCATATATTTATGATTTGTGGGGTGGTGTTGATTACGCAATTGATCTGCATCAACAAACAGGTCAACGTGTCACGAAGCTAACTTTTGAAGGAAAACCTATTCAGCATAATGAGATTTTCGAAGTAGCCGTCAATAGCTACCGCGCAACAGGTGCACATCAAATGCAGATGTTTAAAAAACAGCCTGTACGTGAAGCAGATAAATTCATTCCCGATTTAATGATGGAATACATAGAACAAAACAGTCCGCTTACTATTCAGGTCAAAAATAATTTTCAAATGAAATAAGCTCCCCCTCTACGCATGATGTATGTCAATCACGGAATTGGCATACAATTTATATTTCTCGGAAAATAATAATTTTTTTGAAACTTTTTACCATTTCATCCGTAAATTTATTAAATAGCATTAAGGAGGTGGCAACTTGTTTGGTTATTCCATTGAAACCATTTATTTAATCATCTTAATCGTTATTGGGTGTTGCACTGTTCTTTACTTATTTTTTGCAGATGTTGCGGATGTGTCCATCGATGGAACACCATTTTTTGACCCAGCTGTAATTCTTTCGTTTATTACGTTCACTTCGGCTGCGGGCTATTTGCTGGAGCAGTTTACCGGCTTAACAAGTTTCATCACATTCATCATCGCTTTTATAATTGCGAGTTTATTGACAGCACTTCTCTATTTTTTCCTGCTCGTTCCTTTACGTTCAGCGGAAGTGTCGCTTGCCTATACAGAAGAATCGCTTGAAGGTCAGGTCGGAAAAGTGATTGTGCCTGTTCCTCTTGAAGGTTTTGGGGAAATGGTGATCGAAACGGCAAACGGCATTATATCAAAGCGTGCAGCAAGTTTTCATCAGGTAGAGATTCCATATGACACGCAAGTTTTAATTATTGAGATGCGTGATGGTACAGCAATGGTCGCGATTTATGAGAAAGAAGAACTTCAATTTTAGAAAAAGGGAGGAATTTTTATGTCAGGTTTGGAAGGTATATCTGGAATTTTATTAACAGTCGGGGTAGTCGTATTTCTAATTGTCGCTCTTGTAGCCGTCTATATTATGAAATACCGCACAGCCGGTCCGGATGAAGCATTAATCGTAACAGGTAGTTATTTAGGAAGCAAAAATGTACATACCGATGATTCAGGAAACCGCATTAAAATTATTCGCGGTGGTGGTACATTTGTATTCCCGGTTTTTCAGCAGGCAAAACCACTTAGTCTACTTTCAAGCAAACTGGAAGTAACAACTCCGGAAGTTTATACAGAGCAAGGTGTTCCTGTTATGGCTGATGGTACAGCAATCATCAAAATCGGTGGTTCAATTTCGGAAATTGCAACTGCTGCCGAGCAATTTTTAGGAAAAGATAAACAGGAACGCGAAAGTGAAGCGCGCGAAGTACTGGAAGGTCATTTACGTTCGATTTTAGGATCGATGACAGTTGAAGAAATTTATAAAAACCGCGATAAGTTCTCGCAGGAAGTACAACGTGTCGCATCCCAGGATTTAGCGAAAATGGGCTTGATCATTGTATCATTTACAATTAAAGATGTTCGCGATAAAAACGGCTATTTGGATTCTCTAGGTAAGCCTCGAATCGCTCAAGTAAAACGTGATGCAGATATTGCAACTGCTGAAGCAGACAAAGAAACACGTATTAAACGTGCTCAAGCAGCTCAGGAAGCGCAACAGGCTGAATTAGAGCGTGCTACTGAAATTGCGGAAGCCGAGAAAAATAATCAGTTAAAAGTGGCTGAATACCGCCGTGAGCAGGACATCGCAAAAGCCCGTGCCGACCAGGCGTACGAATTGGAATCTGCACGTGCCAAACAGGAAGTAACTGAACAGGAAATGCAAGTACGCATCATTGAACGTCAAAAGCAAATTGAATTAGAAGAAAAAGAAATTCTGCGTCGTGAAAAGCAATATGATTCAGAAGTAAAGAAAAAGGCAGATGCGGACCGTTATGCAATTGAACAAAACGCAGAAGCACAAAAACGTAAAGAGCTTGCGCAGGCAGATGCGGAGAAATACCGTATTGAAGCACAGGCACAAGCTGAAGCAGAGCGCATTCGTTTAGATGGTCTTGCGAAAGCAGATGCAGAGCGTGCTCAAGGTACGGCTGAGGCAGAAATTATCCGTCTACGCGGTCTTGCAGAAGCAGAAGCTAAAGAGAAAATTGCAGAAGCGTTTGAACAATACGGTCAAGCGGCTGTCCTTGATATGATTGTTAAAATGTTACCGGAATACGCAAAACAAGTTGCCAGCCCACTTTCAAATATCGACAAGATTACAGTTGTTGATACAGGTGGCGGTGCAAACGGCGGTGCTGGTAAAGTGACGGGTTATGCGACTGATTTAATGGCCGGCTTACAAGAAACATTAAAAGCCTCTTCCGGTATTGATGTTAAAGAATTAATTGAAACATATGTCGGAAAAAATACATTTGAAAAATCGGCAATACTTCCTCGCGAAGACTTTTCACGAGTTGAAGAAGTCCTTGAAAAATAGTTAGGACAATAAAAAATACAGCATTCTTCCATTACGGAAAATGCTGTATTTCTTTTTATTAAATTTTAACCGTCCAGCCGAATGTATCTTCAACTTTACCGTATTGGATGCCTGTTAATGTATCATAAAGCATTTGCGTTACTTCGCCGATTTGGCCGTTGTTGACAGAAATAACTTCATCCAGCCATTTCAGCTCCCCTACTGGCGAAATTACAGCTGCAGTTCCTGTACCGAATGCCTCTTCCAATGTGCCGTTTTTAGCTGCTTCTACCACCTCTTCAAAAGCAATTGCACGCTCTTCAATCGGAATATTTTTGGATTTTAATACTTCAATCATTGAATCGCGAGTAATCCCTGGTAGAATACTGCCGTTTAATGCAGGTGTAATAACTTTTCCTGAAATTTTAAAGAAGATGTTCATACTGCCGACTTCTTCTACGTATTTATTTTCCTTGCCGTCCAGCCATAATGTTTGAGAATAGCCTTGCTGCGCAGCAATTTCCGAACCTTTTAAGCTCGAAGCATAGTTGCCGGCAGTTTTCGCTTCACCGGTACCGCCAACTACGGCACGCACGAATTGCTGTTCTACTAAAATTTTGACCGGGTTAATGCCTTCTTTATAATAAGAGCCGACCGGTGACATAATAATCATAAATTTATAGCTTTTCGCAGGATTTACACCTAAATAGCTCTCTGTCGCAATAATAAATGGTCGAATATAAAGAGATGTACCTGGAGCTGTCGGAACCCATTCGCGATCTACTCGGATTAATTCTTTTAAAGCTTCTAATGCAAAATCCTCGTCAATCGGTGGAATGCAAATGCGTGCATTGGAAGAATTTAATCGTTGGAAGTTTCGGTCCGCACGGAATAACTGGACTTCACCATCTTCTGTCATATATGCTTTTAAACCTTCAAATACCGCTTGTCCATAGTGGAATACCATCGCAGCAGGACTTATTGTAATCGGAGCATATGGTGTAATTGTCGCATTATGCCATCCTTTTCCATCTTCATAATCCATAACAAACATATGGTCAGTAAAAATCTTACCAAAACCAAGCTGTTCTGCAGGTGTTTTTTGTTTTTTATTTGTTGATAACTCAGTTGTAATTTGGTATGTTGTCATAATTTCATGCTCCTTAACTAATTTAAGTTGATACACTCTATCATACCACTTTATTTTTAGAAAATTTAGTATTTTTTAATTTCCGGCAAAAAATATTTTTTTCTAGCAGTTCCATTAGTTTTCGAGCAAATTTCTCAACAATCATTCTTTAACTTTTACAAGTTCTCTAACAGGTGCTGTCATTTTAGTTTTGAACATTTCTACATACTCCTTTTTCACAGCAACTAATACCGCACATGATGGACCTGCTGAAGCAGTTAAATCGACATCTGCTGTATAATTTTCTCCGGCAAAACGTATTATTTCTGTCCCAATTCCTTTAGAACCTGTTGGCCATATTGCTTGGATTATTCCGTTGACCAGCCCTTCATACAACTCATTTAACTGGGCTATTTTATGTGGATTTTCTATTACATCATTTCCGACAAGCGGTTCGCCGACAACATAGAACTCGCAATGGTTCGTATTTCGTTCGAATCGCTTTTTCCCTAGCAACGTGAGAGAGACAGCTGACTGAAGCGACTGGAAATTCGTTTCACTCGAGCCCATTAAAGGAGGCATCTCCTGCCCCATTTCGGAAAATGCCTTTTTAAAACCTTGCTCATATTCCGTCCAGACGTCATCGCCCGAAAAATTGGCCATTAATAACTGAACCGGGACGGCACCCGCGCAAAGTTGCTCTAAAATAGCGGTACGAGCTGTAAAATAAGCGGTAATTTCATTTGGGGCGTGTACAATATCGTGCTCTTTTGTGCCGATACAACCCGAATTATCAATCGATACGACTAACCCGTTAACTTCTATCGCATTTCTCATACATTAACCCCTACTCGCTGCACGACCGTTTTCAATACAGGCATGACGAGTATCGCGATAAGACAGTTCACAGCTGTCGCAATTGTTAATGAGGCAATTGAGCCGATGTAAAATGCCGGAGAAATAATAAAATAAAACGGAAGCGGTGCAATAACACCATTTGCGATAATTACAAATATCCATTTAAATACATGAAGGCCTTTTTGATGCATAATCGCAAATATCGCAACTATAATAAACATCTCCGCTGCAATTAAAAGATGTAAAATGCCTAGCGGAAAACCGGATGTAAGACCTGTTGCGATATGACCAAGTGCTCCAGCCGCCCCTGCAAAAACTGGCGGTAGAAAGATTGCGCTAATAAGAGCCGGGGCAGAATCGAGTGCAGCTGTCCCGACTATTCCTACCGGCACTTTAATAAAACTTCCAATCACGCAAATTGCCGCAATTAATGCTGTTAAAATAATTAAACGTAATTTAGTTTTGTCCATGAGAATCTCCTTTTAAAATTTGTGGGATGCCATACCATACACGAATAACTGTCTGGGCTTCATTACAAAGCTTCTGGTAAAGCCGGCCGCACGTATCTCTTAATTGCCGTGCTTCTTTTTCAAGCGGTACAACACCACGGCTTGTATCTGTACAAATACAAAACAGTTCTGCCCGCTCTTCAATTTGTAACATCTTTTCAAAAATCTGCTGGGCAGCCTTTTCTTCCGGTTCATGAAGATACGGTAAAATCAATTGTTCAAAATTACTTATTATGTAGCGCTCGTCTTCATTTATATTTTCTACTTTTGGCAAGTGTCCTTCACAAACAACCAGTTCTTTTGCCGGTAACTGTGAAATCAGTTTTTCTGCATATTTTCGTTTACCGTTATGTGCGCCTCCGAGTATAACGTACATCTCGCACCTCCTATAAGTTCATCTACCGAATCCCAGCCAAGTGTATAAATCGTACGATGATTGGCCACTGTTTGCTGAAAGGTTTGTTCCTTCATTCCGTATATGGCAAGTAACAATCGAATTACTCCTCCGTGTACGATGAACATATATTCTTTCTTTTCATTTATAATCCTATGGAAGCCATCCAATACGCGCTGATTGAATCGGGTAAACGTTTCTCCGTTCGGAATCGGATTTTCAAACGGATCATCAATCCAAGCCCGGTATGTTTCATTATGCTGTAATTGTTCATAGGTACACATTTCAAAATCCCCAAAATGCAGTTCACGCAAATCCCATGAAGCGATATATTCGGCATTCGGAAAATAACATTGTGCAGTTTCACGGCATCTCCGCAAATCGCTCCCATAAATAATAGCAGGCTTTAGATCGATCTCTGCTTCCACTTTTTTAAGTATCGGCTCATCTGTCCAGCCAATATATTTACGCTCCACATTTGCTATCGTTTTTTCGTGCCTTATTAAATGCACAGTAATATCGTTAGCCATAGCACAACCTCCAACCCTTCACCGAGTGCACCGAGTAAATCACCTGTTACACCGCCAAAATGTTTCTTTGACCAATTCCGGTAAATAATTACGGTAATCAGCATCACGACTACTAAAATAAACAAGCTGGAAACGCCAATATAAAACCAGCATACAAATGCCAGGATACTTTGCACGCCGATTAGAACAGCAAGCTTATTTTGAAGGACGATCCCTTTAAAATAGGCAGCAAGTCCCTTTTCCTTTGCAGGCTGCATCGTCACAAAATATAGCAGCATCCCCATTCTCGCTATAAAGGGAATGAAGATTAAAAACGGCACAATCGCCAATTGACCATGCAATAGCATTTCATAAATAACGCCGATTTTTAATACGAGTAAACAAAAAACACTAATAACCCCAAAAGCGCCTGTTCGCGGATCATCCAATACCTCTAGCCGTTTCTCCTTTTTTCCATAAGAAAAGAACGCATCGCTCATATCGATCCATCCGTCTAAATGCAGACCCCCTGTCAGGATGATCAACCCGATAACAATCAAAATCGCCAATAGCAGATCTGAAATCTCACTATAGCGAGATAGTATAAATACGCCACTACTAATTATGGCTCCAATCAGCAATCCGACAATTGGCAAAAATCCATACATCCATGTAACAGACTTGGCATTCATATCCAATTGTTTTTTAATCGGCACTGCCGAAAAAAACTGCCCAGCTAATAAAAAACCGCTCCAACTATTTTTCAACTTGTTTCCTCCTTATTTCCACTGCTGTACAAGCTGAAATTGTACTTCATATGTTTCATCACTGTTTTGGACAATCCATTGATGAAGCTCTCCCAACAATTTACGATATAAATTTACTTCCTCATATTGTGAAGGTAGTTCATCCAGCACTTCATTAGATACAACTATTATTGTAGCACCTTGCTTCCGCCAAGTTAGCAATTGCTTTTGCATCGATTTGATGCAATTATCAATATATTCTCTATTTTCATTTTTTTGTTCATATGTATACAGTACATTCGAAAGCCATGTTGTCACACATTCAAAAAGCACAACTGCCTCGTTAGAAAGTTGTCCGATTGCTACAGGAACTTCAACTTGCATTTCCACTGTGTTCCAGTTGGCATTCTGATTTTCACGGTCCTGCTGATGGCGGATAATCCGTTTTTTCATTTCATCATCAAAAGATACTCCTGTCGCGATATAGTAGAGCGTCTTTGTCTCACCTAATTGCCTTGCGTATTTCTCTGCAAAAGCACTTTTCCCGCTACGTACACCACCCGTTATAAAGATCAATCGTCTCCCTCCTCATCCTTACATGTAAAAAGAACATGCCTAAACTAAGGCATGTCCTTCTATTCTATACTTATTTAAACAGTTCCGGGTATATTGATTGTGCCATAATTTCTACCGCTTCACCAATACGTGGTCCAGGACGTGACATAATGTCCCCATCCACTAAATAAACTGCCTGGTCTGTGACTGCCTGTATTTTATCCCAGCCTGTACGTCCAAGAATTTCCTCAACTGCATTTTCCATATACGTTGCAGGTGTAATAATAATTTCAGGGTTACGAGTAATAACATCTTCTTCTGTCACACTGATCCAGCTCGTCTGATCAGCAAATATATTTTCAACATTTGCGTGATCCATTATTTCCTGCTGGAACGTACTGCTTCCGGTAGTCCAAAGATCCGGAGCTGGCGACACTTCATAATAGGCTTTTTTCTTCGTATCGACATTCGCTGTTTTTTCCTGTACTGTTTCGATTTGCGCCTTAATGTCGGCTACAACTTTCTCCCCTCTATCTTCGACACCCATTACTTCAGATAGCTGGATAATATCCGAGTAAACATCATCAAATGTCGCCGCAGAGGCAATTACAAATACTTTTAAACCCGCATCTTCCAATTGGGTAATTTGTGTTTCCTCTCCGATTGTGTAAGCAATCACGACATCCGGATCTAATTCAACAATTCGTTCTGCATTAATGACTGTAGAAGTCGAAACACGTTCAATTTCTTGTGCGGCTTCCGGATATGTATCAAATTCTGTTGCACCGATAATTTGTTCTCCGACGCCCAGTTCAAACAAAATTTCTGTATTGCTTGGCTGTAGGGAAATAATCGTTTCCGGTACTTCATCGAATGTCACTTCAACACCACGGTCATCTACAACTGTATAGGAAGCGCCATCATTTTTGGATGCATTATTAATGTCCTTTTCTGTTTTTTCCTCATCTGATCCACATGCTGCCAGTAATAATGTTGCCGCTAAAGCAACGACCCATTTGTTATTAAATTTCATTTGTTGTAACTCCTTTTTTCTTTTTCGTTGGATAGGATTTTGAGATAAATGGAATTTCCTCCTGTTGATGCTGCTGATTCATATAGACCGCCATGACAAAAAATACATTGGCCAGCAGTCCGAGAAAATCAAACAGAATTTCATCCACTTCTCTTTCTTCGCTTACTTTATGTAATGCTCTGTAAGACTTTTTCGCCTCACTCCGGCAAATATGCAGTCTCGCGGCACTTTCAATTCCTTGGGGCAGTACAAATTGCTGAATCGTTTCCCCGACTTCATCTACATAAAAATCGTATCGATCGCTTAGCCATTGTATATCCTCTGATGTAATGGCCAATTTACCGCGGACCGAACCATTGGCATGATAGGCTAACGGTTGAATCTTCCTTAGATCTTCCAAGACGACTTGACCGGATGCATCATTAACTAACGTTGGAAAGATTGTACCGATTCGCGTCGTCAAAGAATCGGTGCGGATTTCATAATCGACGCAGCTAGATTTTTCCCGCATAAACGGATAACAGGAAAAACGGATATCCTTTTTCATAAAATTCTCCTCACTTCAAGTAGTACCACACCGAAATTAACGAGTGAACGAAAAAAAGCCACCCAAGAAAATGGATGGCTTCAAAAATCAATAAAAGAGTGTAAAACAATGCTCATTCGATCAGTGACTGCCGTACATTCTCTTTAATTCCGAAGAGGGATGTTACGATAAGAAAAAGATCGGTCTCCTGGCTCTGCGTCTCACTTTACTCATAAGTACCTTCCCGCTATATTAGCAGTGGTATCACACTTATTTTCGTCAACGCTTACAGTTACGGATATAGCTTCGGATTTGCACCGAATTCCCATTTATGCATAATGCATCTTTTTCCTGCAAATTTATTCAATTTGTCTTAATCACTTTAGCATATAAAAAAAATTATGCAATAAATATTTTTTACAGCTACCTACAGACATTCCGGACATTTCCCGTAAATCTCAAATTTATGAGCCTCAACAGCATAACCCGGCAGTTTTTCACCGAGCATTTCCATCGGGCAAACAGACAGCTCCTTTACATTCCCGCAATCACGGCAAATAAAGTGGTGGTGATGGTGATCCGACTCACAATGCATACGGAAATTACGCTCACCGTTTAATTCTGTTTCTTCTAAAATATCAAGCTCCACAAAAGTGGCCAAGTTACGGTAAATTGTATCGAAACTCATCCCAGGGAAATCTTTTTTCAATACTGATAACAAATCACGGGCAGTCAAATATTTGTCTGTAGCTGCAAACATACCCAAAATCAACTCTCGTTTATCCGTCTTTTTATAGCCATTATCCTTTAATATTTCCCACGCGCGCGCTGCATTCACAGTACTTCTTCCCCTTCCGTTTTAATCGTGAATTTCAAAACAAGTTTTTTTAATAAAATTACTAATAGTAAGATCAAAATCGATGTGACAACAATTGTTCCACCCGGTGCCAAGTTCAGATAAAATGCAGAAACAAGTCCGATTACTACTGCCAGCTCTCCAAATACAATCGCTAAAATGATCGCTTCTTTAAAGCCGCGAGCCAACCGCATCGCTGCAGCTACCGGTAATGTCATTAAGCTTGAAACAAGCAGAATTCCGACAATACGCATACTTGCTGCGATTACGAGTGCGACAACAATCATAAAGATTAAATGAATCCATTTCGCGGGTAAACCGCTCGCTTTCGCATATTCCTCATCGAACGACAATACAAAAAGCTCTTTAAAAAACAGAATTAAAAATAAAACAACGACGACTGCAATTGCCAGTACAACATATAAATCCTGACGAGACACAGCAGATACAGAGCCGAATAAATAACTCATTAAATCCGCATTAAATCCGCTTGCAAGTGAAATAAAAATGGCACTCACACCGATACCGCCAGACATTATAATCGGAATCGCAAGTTCTTCATAATGTTTATACAGTCTGCGTAATCGTTCGATTAAAATCGAACCACTTACAGATGCGACAATCCCTAGATAAATCGGGTTCAGCAATGCCAGCGCTGCAAACGATTGGCTCAAATACAAGCTTCCCGCAATCCCCGCCAGTGTAACATGCGACAGTGCATCTGCAATAAGCGATAAACGTCTTACTACGATAAATACACCAAGCAATGGTGCTATTACTCCAATAATAAGCCCTGAGAAAAAGGCATTCTGTAAAAATTCATAGTTTAATATAGCTTCTATCATAACGGCCTGCTCCTCTTAATGAATCTTTCGAACAGAGTGGCCGTTCCAGCTAGCAATCTGTTCTTCCGAAATCGTATCAAAATCATTTTTGTATCCGTGGAAATGGATCGACTGGTTTAAGCATGCGACATGACTGACTCGATCCGAAACCGTGTCCACATCATGTGTAACTAAAATCATTGTCATATTGTGATGCTTATTCAAATGTGCGAGCATATCATAGAATGCCTGCACATTTTCACGGTCAATTCCGACTGTCGGTTCATCCAAAATAAGAAGCTTCGGATCGGACACTAATGCACGTGCGATGAATACACGCTGCTGTTGCCCTCCGGAAAGCTGACCAATATTCCGTTTTAGAAATTTCTCCATGCCGACATCTTTTAAAGCACCTTTTACTAGAAAATCCGCATCTTTTGGATAGCGTTTAAAGAGCCCGACCTTTTGCGATAAACCGCTTTTCACGACTTCTTCGACCGTTGCAGGAAACCCCGAGTTAAAGGCATTGGATTTTTGCGAAACATAGCCAATCCATTCGCGGTGTTTAAAATGGTTTGCTTGTTCGCCAAATAATTTAATTTCCCCTGACATGGGCTTTAACAGTCCTAAAATTAATTTCAAAAGTGTCGATTTTCCGGAACCGTTTTGACCGATTAACGCCAAAAAGTCGCCTTCATTGACACGTAGCGAAATATTTTTCAATGCTTGTGTGTATTCATATTGAAAGGAAACATCCTTCAATTCAATCAATGGTTTTTTCATTTCGTTCGCTTCTTTCTAATTCAAAATCATTACGATTTACATCAAGTTAGTATAATGCAGTTTTATGTTCATGTAAAGGGATTAAACTTGAAAGGATGAAGACAATTCAAATGCTACAATGGCTTGATAACTTAAAAGGAATGAATGACAGGCAACTGCAGGATTTCGCCAAACAGCAGGGACTTGAGTTGAGCATTGAGGAAGTTCAGAAGCTGCAGAAGATTCTGAAGCATGCCAATATCAGCTGGGCTCTTACCGGCGTTCCAAAAGAGGTTTTACAAAAAATCCATAAGCTGCTTGGGGATAGACGCTATAAAAAATTGATGAAGCTAGTCGGTTTATAATTTAGAAGAGTTTGCCGTTCAATTATCTATATCTAAAACAAAAATCAGCCATAATACGGCTGATTTTTTTCTTACTATTTTTCCATTACTTTCAATGCCTTATCCAGCATCCCTACAAATTGACTGCGTGTAACAGCACCGTTCGGATTAAACTGACCGTTACTTCCCCCCACAATATTAAGATCTGCAAGTGCGGCAATATAGTCATGCGCCCAGTAAGTACGTGGAACGTCAGGGAATGTTTTTTGCCCGCCTGGCGTAAAGTTGGATGCTAGCACTAAAATTTTTGCCATTTGGCCGCGTGTCAGGGTATCATTTGGTCGAAATAAACCGTCTGATCCATGAATGACCCCCGCTTGCTGCAATTTGGAAATAGCCGTATGGTTTGGATGATTCGAAGTTACATCTTTAAACTCAACAGGTGCTAGTGCTGATTTTAATTCATACACCTTCACTAAAATACTTGCGACATGTTTGCGTTGCATCAGATCATTCGGACGGAATGTACCGTCGGGATAACCGGATATAATTCCCTTTGCCACAAAATCGGCAATTGTATCTTTTGCCCAGTGAGTTTCTGTATCTGGAAACGAACGATTGGATGGAACTGGTTGATCCGTTACAGGATGTTCGCCCGTTGGCTCCTCTTTAATCGGTTCACCAGTTTCACCTTCATAAACAACCGGTTCTTGTCCCTTCCATGTTACATATAACGTTGCAGGATTGGAAATGACCGTATCCCAATTTGACCAATCTTCTTTAAAGTTTTTATCCAAGTACAATTTATCCAGCTTTTCCATCACATTATAGTAAGTAGTATCAAAACCTCTTCTTGAGGCCGTATACGATGAAATTTTCGTCGAAGATCCTTGCAATATAACCGCCTGAAGTGGATTATCTGCAATTACATTGAATGGCAGATTTTTAACTTCACCCGGCACTTTTAAGACGGTCAGCTTATTTTGTATAAATGCACCATCGCCAATTGTCTGCAGGTGAGTTGACAGAGAGACATCTTCCAATACATTATACGTAAATGCAAAATCCCCAATTGATTTGACAGTAGATGGCAACATTAATTTTCGTAATTTATTATGAGCAAAAGCCTCGGCTCCAATTGAATTCAACTGTTTCGGTAATATTAGACTAGAAATTTCATTACCACTAAAAGCCCCTGCTGAAATATTTTTTACATTGCTGCCAATCGTTACGTCCGTTAACCTATTGTATTCAAATGCATACTTTCCAATTGATGTAACCGTAGACGGTATAGTAACAGCCACCAGTCTATTCCACTGAAAAGCTCCGTCTCCAATACTTTTCAAATTTGCCGGCAGTTTTAAATTATTGCCCTTATTCGTAATGTAGTTACCCTTAAATGCATAATTTCCAATTACTTCTAAATCGCGCGGTAATGAAAAATCACGATTAATATTATTATAATAGACGCCTGACAGCGCATAGTCTCCAATTACACGGATCGTTTCAGGAAGTATTACTTCTTTAATGAAAGGTTTTGAATAGTCTATATCATGTCCGAGTAAGCTACTATGATAAGCAAATGCATAATCTCCAATTTCTGTCACGGGTAATCCGTTTATTTGATTTGGAACAGTTATTTTTGTTTGGGCTTTTTTTAATGTATGCCCTGTAATTCGAATTTCTGTTTTGCCGTTATGCGAAAATTTTTCGTAAAGAAAGTTCCCGGATTTTTTACTTTCAGATTTTTTAAATGATGGCGGCAATGAATACGTTTTGATTCTGTTACCGCTAACAATATCCCCGCCTATTTTTTTCACAGACGCCGGGATAGTAATAGTCGTCAGGCTATTACCAGAAAAAGCCATTTGCCCAATCTCTTCCAGTCCATCCGGAAGAGAAATCTTTTCGATCAAGTGATTGGCAAGTGCTTCTTTGCCTATTCTTTTAAGCGTTTTCGGTAATTCAATTTCAGTAATAAAGAGATCCTTATAGCCCGGTATATCCCATTCAGAATATGTCCCATCAGAAGCATAATCCGAGCGATCCATATACAATGCACGATCGACTAACTCAACAACGGGCAACCCTTCAATCTTTTCCGGAACAACAATGCGGTTTTTATGTGTCGTCAATCCTGTAATATGTACCTCTTGTTTACCATTTTCAAGTGTAACAATTTTATATGTTACATCCCCAAAAGATTTCTGTTCTGCTGCTTGAACCGGATTTTTTAATATCATTACGACAAACAATATGATCAGTAATGTAAATATTGTCTTTTTCAACGTTAATCGCTCCTTTTCATTTGTTTAGCAACGTACTGACGGAAAAATTAAGAAAAAGTTTCAAAAAATATAAAAAGAAAAGCAATATATAATTGCTTTTCTTGATAACCGGATATTTGATTTAATTTATAATACTTACCGTGCCAGCACTACGTTTTCAGCACATACTTCAAGTGCCAGTTCAATGGCAGCTGTCAAATCACGCATTGACCAGCCGGGAATTCGACCGTGCTCAATCGCCAGCTCGAATGATGCAGGGATGTGGATAAATCCTGTAGCTCGAATCTTTTCATTCTTTGCAGCATAGTACAAGCCTTCATACATAATATTATTGCATAAATACGTTCCTGCTGAATTCGATATTGCTGTCGGATAACCTGCAGAATTTAAGCGGTTGACAATTTTGCGGATCGGCAATGTCGACAAATACGCAACATGCCCGTCTTCTTTAATCGGTGCATCTTCAAATGCATTTCCCGCATTGTCCTTTTCCCCATCTTTTACATTCAATGCAACTCGTTCCGGAGATATTTTCGTGAGCCCTGCTGCTAATCCTAATGAAACGATAATCGTCGGCTTTACTTCTTCGACCAGTGCCATAAACTGTTCCGGTGCTTTTGCAAAGTCCACAGATAATACATGGCCAACAATTTCAAACTGACCGATAGATTTTCCGTTTAGTGCCTGCACGACTTCCATTGTAGGGTTGATCGGATTTGATAAAAATGGTTCAAATCCTGTTAATAGTAATTTCTCCATCTGTTTTGCTCCTCTATAAGTTTTTTACAAGTGCTGCCATTGTACGGTCAATATATACAGTGCCACTCGATTTGTTTTCCAGTAAAATTGAGAAAATATATTGTTTGCCGCTTTGGCCTTTCATATATCCTGATAAAGTATATACATTCGGGATATAGCCCGTTTTCGCATAAATTCTATTTTGTAACGCACTGCTTGTTAAACGACTTTTTAATGTTCCGCCTACCATGCGCTCTTTATTGCCGGCGACTGGCAATGAATCAAAAAATGTATCGAAATACGGTTCTTTTTGAACTTTGTAAAGTAGCTGTGAAAGACCGTTCGATGTTACACGGTTTGAATTGGACAGTCCTGAGCCATCTGCAAAACGCCAGTTGTTCACAGGAATATTCAATGATGCACTGTATTTCTTCAGTAACGTGATACCTTTATTTGTACTGCCTTCCCCTAGCTGCTGCTTGCCCATTGCTTTTACAAGAATATCGGCAATACTGTTATTGCTCAGCTTCATAAATGCCGGGAAAATGGCTGCTAACGTACGTGATTCATTTGTATAGAGCAACGTAGCCTTTTTCGGAACTTTCCCTAATTCCACTTTCGAACTCTTCACAAATTTTAAACCTGTCCCTTGCAGCGTCTGTTTAATTGCCTGCATTGTATTTTTCGACGGGTCCTGCAATGTTACCCATTCCTTCTTGCTGTTCCCTTGTGGAAGATTCCCTGAAATAATGATGCGGTTCGTGTTGTAGGCACGCTTGATTGCTATCGTATTTCGGCTTCCTTTACTCACTGTTTTCGCCTGATTTGAAATGACCATACCGCTTAAATTGGGCTCAATCGAATAGCTCGGTTTGGCCCCGACTTTACCAGGCTTTGCAGTAATGATAACTGAACTAGCATCAAAGTCATTGTTTTGTGACATTGTGATTGCAGAAGTACGTGCTCCGAAGTAATACGTCTCATCCGATTTCAAGACACCCGGTGGTAATGTACTGCCGGAAAATGCGGTATCATCACCAATCAAGTGACCATTGATTGTACGTATGCCATTGCGCTTCAATACTTTGGCAAACTCCAAAAAATCATCTTTTTTTAGTGTCGGATCGCCACTGCCCTTTATGTACACATTTCCATTTAACGTATCGTTGACAATAATGCCGTCAATATATAGATTCGTTTTAAAACGATAGTCCTCACCTAAAATCGACAATGCGGTAGCACCTGACACTAATTTCATATTCGAAGCCGGTCGCATCAGCTTGTCCCCGTTTTGCGAATAAACGATTTTCCCGCTCTCCGCATCACGTATCGTCACCGCTGCATTACTTTTCCCTAAATGCGTTGTAACCGCACCATTGACCGATGCGAAACTTTGAATAGGCAATGAAAAGAATAGCGCAAATAAAATGACGAGCTGAAATATTTTTTTCATCAATTGGTTCCTCCTTTTGAATATTGCTAATTTACTGTTAACTTATTATAACAAATTATGTCATAAAAAACGCAAAAAAACATACTTTGCATCAAATTTGTGCCAAGTATGTTTTTCTTATTCTTATTATTCGCGCATTGCATCAATTAATGCTGGTTGGAATTCACTATTGCGAAGCATCGCAATTTCGTGTGAATACGGCGCTTTTTTGTTTTTAGCATCCGGACCGACAAATGGTGTTTCCAATATTTTCGGTAAATGCATTAACTGTGGATGATGGACAATATAGTGCATCGCATCAAAACCGATTTCACCAAAACCGATATTTTCATGACGGTCTTTTGCGGCGCCGCACACATTTTTCGAATCATTAATATGCAGTACTTTTAAACGGTCCAATCCGATAATTTTGTCGAATTCATTTAACACACCGTCAAAGTCACCCGCAACATCGTAGCCCGCATCATGAATATGGCAAGTGTCCATACAAATCGACAGGCGCTCATTGTTTGTCACGCCATCGATAATACGGGCCAACTCTTCAAATGTACGACCGATTTCAGTTCCTTTGCCCGCCATTGTTTCGAGTGCAATCTGTACAGGGTAATCCTGTGTCAGCACTTCATTTAGACCTTCTACAATGCGCTCAATACCCGCATCAACGCCAGCACCGACATGGGCACCCGGATGCAGCACGATTTGTGTTGCTTCCAATGCAGCGGTACGTTTAATTTCTTCCTGCAAAAAGTTTACGCCAAGCTCAAAAGTTTCCGGCTTTGTCGTATTCCCTAAATTAATAATATAAGGTGCATGAACAACAATGTTCGAAAGGCCGTTTTCTTTCATATGAAGAAGGCCCTTCATAATATTCAGCTCTTCAATCGGCTTTCTGCGCGTATTTTGAGGTGCGCCTGTATAGATCATAAAAGTATTGGCACCATAGCTTAATGCTTCTTCACTGGCACCTAGCAGCATTTTTTTTCCGCTCATTGAAACATGTGAACCTAATAACATTCTACTTTCCTCCATTTAACGAATAAACAGGCTGCATAGAAAAATCATTCTAAGCAGCCCTTTGCAAAATTATCTATTGTTGCGGCGCGCTTTAATACGGCGTTCGCGTTTTTTCACTTTTTCCATTTCCCACTTCATATTACGTTTATAGCCTGGTTTTACTTTCTTCGGCTTACGTACTAGGGCTTTGGCTTTAACATCGATCTCATCTTCTTTACGCTCACCTTTACGGTTAGCACGCTGGTGACGGTCTTTTAAATCCGACCATTCGCCATTTTTAATATCTTTTTGCACAAATGGAATTCCCATTTTTTCGATGCGTACAACTGCATCCTCATCTTCCGGCTGGTATAGCGTAATCGCTGTTCCTTTTGAGCCGGCACGTGCTGTACGACCGACACGGTGAATGAAGAACTCTAGATCTTCCGGGATTTCGTAGTTGATGACATGCGAAATTCCTTGAATATCAATACCACGCGCAGCTAAATCTGTTGCTACGATATATTGGAACTCAAGATCACGTACTTGCTTCATCATTTTTTTACGGTCACGAGGACTTAAATCACCGTGGATTTGTCCTGCACGGATACCTTGTTCTGCTAAAAAGCTCGCTACAGCTTCTGCATTTTTACGTGTGTTACAGAAAATAACAGCAAGGAATGGATTGATTCCCTTAATCACTTCAAGTAAACGTGTATTGCGCGCTTTCGAACGAACAGGTACTAATACAAAATCAATGCCTTCCGCTACCGGACGTTTATCATTCATATGAATATGGACTGGTGAATCCATGTATTTCTTTAAGAATGGTTTTAATTTTTCTGGAATTGTCGCTGAGAACACGAACATTTCAAGTTTTTCAGGCATATGCGATGCAAAGCCGTCAATATCTTCAATGAAGCCCATGTCAAATGCCAGATCTGCCTCATCGACAACTAAAATCGGTGCAGTGTGAACGAGCAATGCATTTTCTTTAACTAAATCTTTAATACGACCAGGTGTACCTACAACGATTTGCGGCTGTGTTTTTAAACGGTCGATTGTACGTTGTTTGTCCGTACCACCGATAAATAATTTAGGTGAAATTTCTGTTCCTTCAACTAGCTGATTTAATGCATCAAAAATCTGTTGTGCCAGCTCACGCGTCGGCGAAGTAATAACCGCCTGTACTTCTTGTTTTTCTACTACGATTCGCTCCACGATTGGCAATAAAAAACTATGTGTTTTCCCTGTACCTGTATGAGCTTGTCCGATTGCACTCTTTCCTTTTAATACGAGTGGAATCATTTCTTTTTGAATGGGTGTCGGTTCTGTAAATCCAAGCTTTGCAATGGCGTCCTGCAAAAATGGCTTGAATTGATAATCAGTATATTTTGACATTCACGTACCTCCTTACATCTTTCCTATTGTACTATAATTCGTACATTTAAGTGACCATCTGCATATCATAACGGTAAATAGTTTCAACGTCAAACAGTTGGGACGAATTTATGAAAGAAAATTGTAATATCAAGTCGATTTTTAGAAAGGAGTTTAATATGCGCCCACCTTATTATTTTCAACCTCAAGCAATGATGAATCAAATGCCGGTTCCACCACGCTTTCCAATGTATGCACCATACATGATGAGAGGTCCGGCACCAGGGGCAGGCACGTTTCCTGGAGCAGGTTCGTTTTCTGGTGCTGGCCAGTTTATGAACCAAATGCCAGTTCCGCCCCAAGCACCTGTGCAAGGTGCTGCAGGTGTACCAAAACTTGAAGGATTTTTATCAGGAGCAAACTCTTTATTTAATAATGCCCAAAAATTCACGCCTTATATTCAGCAGGCAGCCCCAATGTTTAAAAATCTGCCTGCTTTATGGCGTTTATACAAAGGATTTAAAGATACATCGGACCCGCTAGAGTCTTCTACTGTTTCGATGCCGCAAGAACAAGAACGACCAAGAGAAAGAATGAGAGAAAGAATGAATCCACGAGGCAACCGGCGAGAACAAGAGCCAGTTGAAGAGAGAATTACAACAAAACCATCATTGCCGAAAATATTTCAGCCGCCTTTTGAATAATAACACCATAAAAAGCTACCCCATGCAAATGAGTACAGATTCGTCATCTCTAATACGAATCGTCTCTTATGCAAATGGAGTAGCTTTCTATTTGTTGACCGTGTATGCTTACCGATCAGATCAATTCATTCCTTAACTGTCTTTTATGAAATCATAATGCTGCCGCCATTCACATGGATGCATTGGCCGGTAATATATGTTCCGTCTTGGGATGCTAGCAGCACATATGCCCCAGCAAGCTCACTTGGCTGACCTGGACGTTTTAAAGGTGTTTCTGTACCGAATTCTGCTACTTGATCCGCATCGAATGTAGAAGGAATTAACGGTGTCCAAATCGGTCCTGGTGCGACCATATTCATACGGATACCCTGATCGGCTACGTTTTGAGCTAAACTTCTGACAAAGCCTACAATGGCCCCTTTCGTTGATGTATAATCAATTAAAATCGAATGGCCCCGGTAGGCATTGACAGATGTTGTACATATAATGGAATCTCCTTGTCCCAAATGCGGAACGGCTTCCTTGCATAAATAGAAAATACCATCCATATTTGTACGGAATGTCTTGTCCCATTGTTCGACCGTAATATCTAAAAATGAATCAACAGGATATTCCTGAATCGCCACCTGTAATAATTGCTACTTTTCCTTTTAACTTATCGCTTCCCGTATATTCATAAGGCTGTGTTGGTAATGGATTCATTTTACTTTCGATTCCGGGTTGTGATGGCTGAGTTTGTGCGGGTGTACCGTCAACTTGTTTATTTTCAACGTTTGTCATGAAAGAAACACTCCTCTATTGAAATTTTGTTATAAAGTTTTATTGAAAAGTTTTCAATTGTTCCGTTCACGTAAAACTCTTTTTCAACGTATGTAATGTTTTTCCCCGGAAAGTCTTTTTAAAACAAGACAGAATTTTCTTCCAGCTCATTTTCAACAAATTGTAATAGTTTATCCGTATTTTCCGCTTTAATAAGTTCACCATTTACAATCGCAAATAAATGACATTCACAAATCTCACAGTTTGATGTACAGCCGGATTCCGTTATTTCTATATCTTCGCGCTCCAGCAGCACATCATATACATCCGCTGCGCCGAGCGATAAATTTGTTATGCAAAACTCCACCTGATTTTTTAACGCTACCGTTTTATTCCTCCTAAAAAAAGAAAACGCCATCCCATTTCCCCACTTTACGTTTTATTTATTTCTATTATTATAGCAAACGTTCGCAAAATTCTGTACTTGCGCTCTCGTTTCGATATATACTGTCATTTCCTTCGAATTTAATGGAGATTTCAGTAAGCGAACTTTGAATAAAGCATACACGTCCTATATAATGAAATTACAGGGCTTTGAAAGGAGTTACGTATAAATGAAAGTTGTAAAAATTAATCCGCGTGGATACTGCTATGGGGTAGTAGACGCTATGGTCATTGCACGCAATGCCGCACTTGATCCGACATTACCAAGACCAATCTACATTTTAGGTATGATTGTACACAATAAACATGTTACAGATGCTTTTGAACAAGATGGCATCATTACGCTTGATGGCGAAAACCGCAAAGAAATAATCGAACAGGTAGAGCAAGGCACAGTGATTTTCACAGCACACGGTGTATCGCCTGAAATTCGTGAAATCGCAAAACGTAAAGGACTCGTATCAATTGATGCGACTTGCCCGGATGTTACGGTAACACATGACTTAATCCGCGAAAAAACAGCAGAGGGCTACGATATTATTTATATCGGTAAAAAGGGACATCCTGAACCAGAAGGCGCAATCGGTGTTGCACCGGATCACGTTCACTTAGTTCAATCGATGAAAGATATCGATAACCTTTCTTTTGAAAACGAAAAGATTCTCGTAACAAACCAAACGACGATGAGTCAATGGGATGTTGCTTTCCTGATGGATAGTTTAAAAGAAAAATTCCCGCATGTTGAAGTGCATAAAGAAATTTGCCTTGCGACACAAGTTCGTCAAGAAGCCGTTGCTGAACAGGCCGGTGCTTCCGACTTATTAATCGTAGTCGGCGATCCAAAATCGAACAACTCGAACCGTTTAACACAAGTATCGGTAGAAATTGCCGGAACACCATCTTACCGCATCTCTGATATTTCAGAGCTGCAAATTGAATGGCTTGAAAACGTTGAAACTGTAGCAGTAACTGCAGGTGCTTCAACACCGACACCTATCGTTAAGGAAGTCATTTCATTCCTGGAAAAGTTTGATAAAAACGATCCTGCAACACATGAAATCGTACGTTCCGTAACATTGGATAAAATTTTACCGAAAATTAAAGCACCTAAACCTGTTGAAAAAATTATGCCTTACTAACCGAAAAAATCATCATTTCCACTAGGGGAATGATGATTTTTTTTTAATAAATTACGGGCTTACCTATTCCTTAATAAAATATTGATTGATCGGTCTCCCGACACTGCCATATTGGATATCTACTCGAATCAAATGATTTTTCTCCATAAAATCTAAATAGCGCCTTGCTGTTACACGAGCTACACCGATGCCTGTTGCAACATCATCTGCTGAGGCACCGCCTGAAGACTGTTTTAGAAAGACCAATACTTTATCCATTGTGGCGCGATTAAAGCCTTTAGGAAGCTCTTGAGCCATCGTATGGGGTGGGTTTTGACCTTCCTTTTGGACTTTCACTTGACCGATTATTTCATCTAACTCTGCCTGGGTTACATCTCCAGCAGCATGCATTTTTTCTTTAAATTGACGATAATGAATTAACGTTTGCTCGATCCGTTCAAATGTAAATGGCTTCATAATATAATCAAAAACACCTAAATGCAATATTTGCTGAATTGTTTGAACATCATTTGCCGCTGTTACCGAAATACAATCTACATTTATATTTTGCTGACGAATTTGGCGCAATGTTTCAATTCCATCTTGCTCCGGCATAAATATATCCATTACAACTAAATCCGGCATTAGATCTAATATTTTTTCAATTCCTTTGATTCCGTTTGATGCCATATCGATAACTTTAAATCCTTCCACCCGTTCGATAAATTGACGATTTACTTCACGCACCATAGGATCATCTTCTACTAATAATACTTGAATGGTCTTCACTAGAAAGCCCCTTTCTTAATACTCGAATGTCAGGATGAATGTAGTGCCTTTATTTACTTCACTCGATATTTCAATTGTGCCATTCCCTTTTTTCACAATCTCATTTACCAAATATAAACCAATGCCCCTGTTTTCATTGTCCTTTGTTGAAAATCCGCTTTCGAAAATCTGTTCCAAATTTTCTTCTGAAATTCCGATACCATTATCTGTAACCATAATTGCCAGTATACCATCGTTATCATCAATGGAAATTAATACTTCTTTATGACTTCGTTCTACCACCGTAAGCGCATCAAAAGCATTCTCGATTAAATTACCGAATAACAATACAAAATCATGATGATCCAACAGTTCCGGAAACCTTGTCAGCTGGCTCTCCTCATCAATCGTCACTTCAATTCCGAGTTCATTTCCCCGACTTATTTTACTAAGCAATAGGCCTGATATATTTTCATTATAAATACGCTCATTCAAAAATTTCGTCACTTGCTCATGCTGCATTTTCACCTGAGATAAGTAATCTAGCGCCTGCTTATTATGACCAAGCTGCAAAAGTCCTGCGATTGTATGTAGCTTATTTTTATACTCATGTGTTTGAATACGTAAAGCTTGTACAAATGCTTTGACGCCTGTTAATTCTTCGGCAAGTTGTTTAAACTCCGTTAAATCCTTAAAAACGGCTACCGCACCGACTGTTTTTCCTTTTACAAAAATCGGGATACGATTACTTAAAATACTGTGATTATTCACGTAAATTTCTTGGTTATATACAGCAAGCCCACTCTCGACAATTTCTGGTAACCTTGTATCAGGCAGTACATCAAAAATATTCTTTCCAATATATTTTTCAGGATTACCACCTACACCTAAAATACGGCCTGCCTTTTGATTGAAAATCGTAATCACCATATTGTTATCTACTGCAATAATTCCTTCATGCATTGCATTAAACGTTTCAGTCCGCTCGACATACACTTTGGCAATTTCAATAGGTTCCAGTCCGAACATTTGACGCTTTATATGCCGCCCTAATAAATGTGCACCCCAAATACTAAAAAGGAATGACAACAACACAGCCAAAATAATTTCGTTTGTATTTTCAGCAAGAATATTCCAAAATGTTGGCAGTGCAAATCCTACGACAACAACCCCAACCTGTTTTTTTTGCTCGTTTAATATGGGTACAAATGCCCGAATTGTCTTGCCTTGTTCTCCAATTGCTTTAGAAATATAATAATTTTCATTAAATGCAGCATGCATATCCGATGAGTTACTTTTTTTACCTAGTTGGTTCGGAGATGGATGCGATAATTTTATACGATCCATATTCATGACAACGATATATTCCGCTTTATTAATAATTTTGATATCGTGAACAATTTGGGTAATCTTCGTTTGTGCTAATTGTAAATCCTGCTCTTCAAGCTGCTTTTGAATTTCCGGCAAATCCGAAATGGTCCGGGCAATTAACATAGCACGGCTACCTACCGTTTCTTCATGTTCCCGTGTTAGATTGCTTAATAATAATATTCCTGCTACGAAAAAGGAGAAAGCAATAATGAAAAAGGTAAGCAGTACAATTTTTCCGTTCATTGTTAATTGTTTAATTTTCATTTTGTCCCTCCTTTTTTGCTATATAATATAACAAACTTCGAAGTGTGTGGAGATTTTCTACAACATTCAAAAAATTTCATTGTAAATGAGGGAATCCTATTGCGCCTTTATATTATAACCGCTATCGTTGCTGCTTTACTGTTAATCATTACTATCTCAACCCGTTTCGACGTTTGGAATACAAAAGACTTTCCTTACGACGACGAGCAAGTTGGGCTTGATGACCAAATTGTAATTAACTTTAGTCACGTTGTAGCTGAAAATACACCAAAAGGGCTTGCAGTTAATAAGTTTGCCGAACTAGTTAAAGAAAAATCAGATGGCGAAATCATTGTGCAAACTTATCCTAACGGCATTTTATACAATGACGAAAACGAATTAGCCGCCTTACAAAAAGGTGATATTCAAATGATTGCACCTACGATTTCAAAAATCACGGAAGCACTTCCAACATGGCAAGTTCTTGACCTGCCGTTTATTTTTGAAAATGACGAACAAGTATATGAAATACTGCACGGCGATCTTAGTGATTCCTTACTGCAAGAGCTGGACAGCATTAATGTACATGGTTTGACATTCTGGCATAACGGCTTTAAACAGATGGCTTCCAATACAATACCGCTCCTTGAGGTTGATCAGTTTAAAGATCTCAAAATCCGTATCATGCCAAGTGATATACTAAAAGAACAGTATTTATTATTAAAAGCAAAGCCGATTTTAAAAACTTTCAATGATTTATACATTGCGATTCAAAATAACGAAATAATTGCCCAGGAAAATACACTTTCAAATTTATATTCAAAGGGCTATTATTCAATGCAACCGAATATTACCTTATCGAATCACGGCATACTTGCCTACAGTGTAATGATGAACGCCGATTTTTGGAACTCGCTTTCTGATGGCCATCAAAAAATAATTCAAGATTCACTTGATGAAATGCAGCGCTGGCAGCATGATCAAGCAGTCGCTTTGAATGCAGAAAACTACCAGCAGCTTAAAGAAGACGAGAATGTTCAGTTTTACACTATTTCAGATCAGCAACGTAAACAATGGATGGAAGCATTACAGCCCATCTATAACTCCTATGAAAAATTAAGTAATAAGGATTTCTTAACACAGCTTCGTAAAGAAATTCAAGATAATAACAATTGAACAAAATAAACAATATTCGACTACTTATGAAAATAAGTAGTTTTTCTTTTTGTTATAGTACAAAAACTTCAATCATTACAACAGTATTATAACAAAGCAACCCCTTGCTATATCAAGGTTTCATATCATTGCAGTAAAAATAGACCAAAATGAACGATATGTTTTTTATCAACAAAATAAATATTCCGAATAATCCTACGTTATTATTGCAAATGTAAACGTTACCAAAGATAAATCAGAGGGGGAAGCAAAATTGAAATTACTAAAAAATCTAACAGTCCAAGTAATTATCGCCATCATTCTTGGCGTTATCGTCGGTGCATTTTGGCCAGAGTTCGGCGCAAGCCTTAAAATTTTAGCTGACTTATTTATTAAATTAATTAAAATGTTAATCGCTCCAATTATCTTCTTAACGGTTGTTATTGGTATTGGTGGCATGGGCGATATGAAAAAGGTTGGTAAAATCGGTGGTAAGGCATTACTTTACTTCGAAATTGTATCAACAATCGCTCTTGCAATTGGTATTATGGTAGCTGTTGTCATAAATGCAGGTGCTGGAATCGATACATCTAAAGCTGGAGAAACGGATATTTCGAAATATACAACTGCTGCTGAAGAAAATAGTGAAGCTGGTTTAAGCGGGTTCATTTACGATATTATTCCTGAAAACTTTGTCGGTGCATTAGCTGAAGGTGCTTTACTTCCTACTTTATTTGCTGCTGTACTATTCGGTATTGCTACAGCATCTTTAGGTGAAAAAACGCGTCCTGTCATAACATTTTTTGAACAAGTATCTGAAATTTTCTTCAAAATTGTTGGGATTGTAATGAAATTCTCGCCTATCGGTGCGTTCGGTGCTATGGCTTACACAATTGGTAATTTCGGTTTAGGTTCTTTAAAATCCCTTGGTCTTTTAATGGCCGCAGTATATATTACAATGTTCCTGTTTGTTGTAGTCGTGCTAGGCTTAATTGCGAAATACTTTAACTTCAACATTTTCCGCTTCATTGCCTATATTAAAGAAGAAATTTTTATCGTAATCGGTACATCTTCTTCCGAATCGGCTTTACCAGCGATGATGCGAAAGTTAGAAAACTACGGTTGCGGAAAGCAAGTAGTAGGATTAGTTGTACCTACAGGGTATTCCTTTAACTTGGACGGAACTTCTATTTACTTATCGATGGCCGCATTATTCATCGCACAGGCATATGGTGTTGATCTATCTTGGTTAGAAATTATCACACTTCTTGGGGTATTAATGATTACTTCAAAAGGGGCTGCCGGTGTAACAGGTTCAGGGTTCATTACATTAGCTGCAACATTAGCAGCATTCCCGATGGTACCACTTGAAGGAATTGCATTATTAATCGGGGTTGACCGCTTCATGTCTGAAGCTCGTGCAGTAACTAACATTATTGGTAATGGTGTGGCATGTGTCGTAGTGGCAAAATCCGAAGATGACTTTGACGAGGAAATGGCTGCAAAGGCGATTCCTGTACGTAACTAGAAATTTCAATAATAAGACGAAAACTCTTAAGTAAAAGCCCATTTTTCTCTCACTCGAGAAAAATGGGCTTTTTGATTTTCATATTAAATGAACTGGAACGGTTCTGTATTGATTTTTGACTGGATAAATTTAACTGGTAATTTTTGATCCGCACATAAAGAAGTCATTTTTTCTGCAACGCCTTTAATCATGACCTTTTCAACATGATGACCCGGATCAATAATGCTTAAGCCATCCACTTCTGCATCCTGTGCCATATGGAAGCCGATATCTCCTGTTACAAATACATCCGCTCCTGCATATTTTGCAGTGCGAATATATTTATTGCCGTCTCCTCCGACAACTGCAACCTTCTGGACAATACGATCCAAAGGTCCAACCGCACGCAGACAAGGCACGTCCAGCTGCACTTTCACGAACTCCGCAAATTCCCGTAATGTCATCGGCTCTTTTAACTTACCGATTCGGCCAAGTCCTTGTTCATTCGTGTCAACATCCATTGTAAACAGATCATATGCAGGCTCTTCATACGGATGGTTGTTTAGCATAGCCTTTAGTATTTTATTTTTCATCGTTTGCGGGAACACGACTTCCACCTTTTCCTCTTCCTCGATGTGAAGCTCACCGATCTCCCCTACAGCCGGATCTGCTCCTTCTGTGGCACGGAAACGGCCTTTACCTTGCAATGTATAGCTGCACGCCTCATAGTGGCCTAAACGACCTGCTCCGGCTTTAGCAAGTACCTCACGCAAAGCATCTGAATCATCGACTGGAACGAATACTGCTAGCTTCATCATTTTTTCTTCGAAGGTAACCTCCAGAATTTTACGCTCTTCCAGTTTTAGTGCATCTGCCAGTAAATCATTGACTCCACCCGGTGCTACGTCGAGATTCGTGTGCGCTGCATATACTGCAATATCATTTTTCAGGCATTTTTCATACAGTGCCCCTTTTGGATTATCTGTACGCAAGTTCGAAAGCTTCATGAAGATCGGCGGATGGTGTGCAATAATAAGCTCACAGCCGTTGTCGATCGCCTCATCAATGACTTCGTTTGTCACGTCCAGTGTGACAAGCACTTTTGTAACTGGCTTATTTAACGTACCAATGGCCAATCCGATCGGGTCATTCGGCATGCATGCATATTTTTTAGGTGACCATGATTCAAATAGTTGGATAATCTCGTTGCCATTTACGGATTTCACGCAATCGCCTCCTGTACCATTTTAATGTAATGTGTAAGTTGTTCATACTTTTCCTGATTTTCAGGTGTTTTTTCCGCTTCTGAAATCGCTTGTTGAACACGCTGCCAATTTAAGATTTCACGTGACCATTTTTCAATGAAAACAGGTACTTTCGTTTCCACCAGCTTTGGCCCAAGCAGGGTTTGCGCTTCGTTTAATTTCATTTCCCCGCGCTGTAATACAAGGACCTCATAAATTTTACCGTCCTCTTCTAAAATGACCTCATCCTGGATTGCCCAGCCATTTGCCATTGCCCATTCACGGATCGCTTTTGCATGAATATTCGGCTGTAAAATTAAACGAGTTACCGTTTTTAAAACTTCTGGATGCTTTTCTAAAATGGACACAATTAATGGTCCGCCCATCCCTGCAATCGTAACAGCTGTAATTTCATCCGCTTCCTCAACAGCAGCCAGTCCATCTGCCATGCGTACTGTAATTTTATCTGTTAAGCCTTCAGTGCGAACTTGTTTTACGGCTGATTCATAAGGGCCTTTTACAACCTCGCCCGCTACTGCACGCGCAGCAATTCCTTTATGCACTAAATAACACGGTAAATAGGCATGGTCACTTCCGATATCTGCTACAATTGCTCCTGTCGGGACAAATGAAGCGACCGTTTCAAGTCGTTTTGAAAGTTTTTGTGCGTTCATATTTATATATCCTCTTTTCTATATCACAAACTACCCCTATTATATAGAACTTTTACATAAACGTCTCTTTCCAGAATACAAAAAAGTGCAGAACAGGATCACCCCATTTCTACACTTGGCTACTCATTATAAACCTGAAATATATTCAGCTACAGCATCTGCTTCCGCTTCATTTTTAAGAATTGGTGGCATAGCGCCGTTTTCCGAACCATTTAATGCGTAATCTTTTATATGCTCAGCATCTAATCCAACGATTGAAGGACCTCCACCACCAGTTAAATCACCACCGTGGCACGAAATACAGTTCTTTTGAGCAATATCTTCACCATTTAATTCAGCAGTTTCCCCTGAATGTTCGCCGTCCGCACTGTTTTTATCTGCTGCACCCTCAAATGACATGAAGAAAATTAGTCCGATACCGAATGCCATGATAAGTACGTAAGGAATAAGTGGATTGTTTCTCATTGCGTTCCCCTCCCTCATTAAATATTCTATTTCAAGCTAGACTTTTGCCTAGTAAACAATTTAATTGTACTTGATTCTATAGAAAACTGAAAGACTTTACGAACAAGTTTTACTAGCTTTGTAACAATTTTACCAATTTTCAATTTCTATCATAATATATGTCTTGCAATTACCATTTTCTGTACTTCAGACGTTCCTTCACCGATTTCCAAAAGCTTTGCATCACGTAAGAAGCGCTCTACTTCATACTCTTTCATATAGCCGTAACCGCCATGAATTTGAATTGCTTCATCGCAAACTTCCATCGCCATCTCAGAAGCATAGTATTTTGCGATAGCAGCCTCTTTTCCGAATGAACGTCCCTGATCTTTCAGCCATGCCGCTTTATATACAAATGTCCGCGCTAATTGTATTTTTACCTCCATATCAGCCAATTTAAACTGCGTTGCCTGAAATTCCGCCAGCGCCTTTCCGAATTGCTTGCGTTCTTTTGCATATTGAACCGCTTTATTTAATGCGCCCTGTGCGATTCCAACAGCCATTGCCGCAATACCGATCCGCCCGCCGTCCAACGTCGTTAAAAACTGTTTAAAACCATTTCCTCGGACCCCAAGCAAGTTCTCTTCCGGCACCTGGACATTTTCTAAAATCAATTCTGTTGTATTCGAAGCATTCAAGCCCATCTTTTCGTATTCCGACTTGATCGTAAATCCTTTTGCATCAGTAGGGACAATAATGGCGCTAATTTCTTTTTTGTTTCCATCCCGTTCTGTAATTGCTGTTAACGCTAAATGTTTGGCATAACTTGCATTTGTAATAAAAACTTTAGACCCGTTAATGACAAATTCTCCATTTTCCAACACAGCGGTAGTTTCTGTACCACCTGCATCAGAACCTGCATTAGGCTCTGTTAAACCGAATGCACCGAATGATTCCCCCGCACAAATCGGTGTTAAGTATTTTTCCTTCTGCACTTCCGTACCGAATAAATAGAGTGGCGCACCGCCTAATGAAATATGAGCCGAATATGTAATACCTGTCGAAGCACATGTACGGCTCAACTCTTCGGTAACGATCGCAAAGCTGATTGTATCTGCACCCGCTCCGCCATATTGTTCAGGAAACGGCAGACCCATAATTCCCATATTGGAAAGTTCTTTAAAAATTTCTAATGGGAAGGCTTTTGTTTTATCACGCTCGACTGCTCCTGGTGCCACTACTTCATCCGAAAACTCACGTATCATCTTTTGTAACATCGCCTGCTCTGTTGTTAAATCAAAATGCATACCATTCATCCTCTCAGCCTATTTCATTTCAATTCTATTGTAATCTAAAAATATGTATTTTTACAGAAAATATATGCATTTTACAGAGTATTTTGTAAAATAAACATAAAAAAGCTATGCATAAAAGTTCCGAGACTTCCGCATAGCTTCAAAGAATAGTATAAGGTATATGTATTATTTTTAGTTTTCTATAGAAAATAAACCCATGCACTAATGATGGCAATTAACCCAAGAATGCCTGAAATCGTAAAATAAATAATCTTCAGCATGATGCCGCTTAACAGCCAAAATAGACAGTTTACAGTAAGGATGATATAAAGTATTTCATTGTTGCCGGCGAAATACGTTGTACTTACTTTCAAAGTAACACCTAAAATGGATAAAGCGGTCGCCAGCTGCAGCATCACTGCCATTAGATGATTTCTTTTTGCAAAATAGATAGCCCCGATCAGAGAACCTGCTGCGAATAAAGCGGCAACTGCAATGACAACCCATTCGAACTGCATTGTAAACAGCAGCAGCAAAATAACAATTGCACTAATCGGGAAGAACAAGGATACATTGCGATTTCTGCGTTTTTCGACATTTATGACGGCATTTTTTGATTTTCCTGCAATCTCTTCTTGATGTTTTCCCTCCGAATAAAGGGTCATCAAAAAATCGCAATAATGTTCCGGTAACATTTTGTTTTGTTTCCAGAACGTAATTTCATTCATAATAATTTGTTTTTTAGGATTTGACATCGTTTCGCTCCAAATCTGTATTTATATGCTCTATCATATTGTAAATAATTCCTGAATGAACAACAACGGTAAAAAGCAACACCATTATTCTTGGAAAATAGTAATTACCTGCTATAGTTACACAAAAAAAGATGAAGAGTAAAATACTCCTTCATCTTTTCCCTGTTTAGCTTATTCTAAGAAATCTTTTAAGCGTTTTGAGCGAGATGGATGACGCAGTTTACGTAATGCTTTCGCCTCGATTTGACGAATACGTTCACGTGTAACGCCAAACACTTTACCTACTTCTTCTAAAGTGCGCGTACGGCCATCATCTAAACCGAATCGTAAACGCAATACGTTTTCTTCACGGTCTGTTAATGTATCCAGCACGTCTTCTAACTGCTCCTTCAATAACTCATATGCTGCATGATCAGAAGGAGATTGTGCTTCCGAGTCTTCAATGAAATCACCTAAATGTGAATCGTCTTCTTCCCCAATTGGTGTTTCCAACGATACAGGCTCTTGGGCAATTTTAAGAATTTCACGAACTTTTTCAGGTGTTAAATCCATTTCCTCACCAATTTCCTCTGGAGAAGGTTCACGGCCTAAATCCTGAAGAAGCTGACGTTGTACACGGATTAATTTGTTGATTGTTTCAACCATGTGTACCGGAATACGGATTGTACGTGCCTGGTCGGCAATCGCACGTGTAATCGCCTGACGAATCCACCAAGTTGCATAAGTCGAGAACTTGAACCCTTTACGGTGGTCAAATTTTTCAACCGCTTTAATCAGACCCATATTACCTTCCTGAATAAGGTCCAGGAACAGCATTCCACGGCCTACATAGCGTTTTGCAATCGAAACTACAAGACGTAAATTTGCTTCGGCCAGACGTTTACGTGCTTCTTCGTCACCTTGTTCGATACGTTCCGCTAGACGGATTTCCTGATCAGCAGAAAGTAAATCCACACGTCCGATTTCTTTTAAATACATACGTACCGGGTCATTAATTTTAACGCCAGGAGGAACACTTAAATCATTCAAGTCGAAAGCTTCTTCGCTTGATTCTTGCTTAGATAGCGCTTCTTCTTCAAATTCTTCTTTTCCTTCAACTGTTATATCATTTTTTTCGATTTCATCGGCAAAGTTGAAAATCTCTTCATTCTCCAGTTCAAAAAATGCTAATGTTTCAGAGATTTCCTTCATTGACATTTCGCCAACCTGTTTTGCTTTAGCTAAAAGTTGCTTTTTTACCTGCTCTAATGAAACCCCGTTTACTACCGTATCTTTTGAATGTTTTGACTTGTCCGCCATAAACCTTCCTCCTTCTAAAAACAAATCGCGTTAAACGCCCATTTTTATCTTTCTATTTAATTCAATTATCTTTTGGGCAATCTCAAGTGCTCGTCTATGCTCATGCATTTTTTCTGCTTCTTTTTGATCGTGCTTTAATTGTTCAATCTTTAGTTCTAATCGGCGTTTTTCGATTTGCTTTAAACAATCAATTATTTCCGCTTCACCATTATCAGGGTCACGTTCAAGTAACGCAGCATCCATCACGATTTTTCGTAAATCATGATCATCCAACACTTCGACGAATCGATGGAAATCAGCCATTTCATATTCTTCGTAAAAACCAATTAAACGAACAAATACGGATAAATATTCCTCATGGATGAAAGGTTCGTTATTTCCCTCTCTGAGAACTTTATTCACAATATTTACATCATGCAACATATGCGCTAAAAGTATACTTTCCGCACGGTCTGTTGCGTCTTTTTTACGCTCCCTCTGAAGCAAAGCAGTTGGTTCTTCCACCATTTTCTGATCGCGTTTCTGCTCTTTTACATTATCCGCTACCATTTTTCTTAATTGGGTACTGATCGCCTCTTGGGAAATATTTGTTTCATTTGCCAATTGACGAATGTATAAATCACGTTCAGTTGGAGAAGTATTATTTTTTAATGTTTCCAGAACTTCTTGAATGTATTGAAGTGTGTCATTTTCAAATTGAAAATTTTTGCCGCGTTTCGCATGCATCATCATAAATGCAATATAAGCGTGCGGCTTTTCTATTATTTGATTTTTAAATGCCTCTTGTCCGTGTGTACGAATGTATTCGTCCGGATCAAGTTTATCTGGTAAAACAGCGACCTCAACTTTAATCTGTTCTTGATGAAGCATTTGTGCAGCTCGTTTGGCGGCCTCAAAACCAGCATTATCACCATCATAGCAAATCGTAATTTGCTGAACTAAGCGTTTGAGCTTTGTAATATGCTGGGGCGTAAGAGACGTACCCATCGTTGCTACAGCATTGTATATACCTGCTTGGTTTGCTGCTAAAACATCAATAAAGCCTTCCATTAAAATTACTTGTCTTGATTTACGGATAGATGCCCGCGCCTTATCCAAATTATAAAGTACTTGACTTTTATGGAAGATCGGCGTTTCAGGACTATTTAAGTACTTAGCATCTTCGCCACCGGAATTTAAAATCCTGCCTGAAAATGCAATCGTTTTCCCATTTTCATCTCGGATCGGAAACATAATCCGTCCGCGGAAACGGTCAAAGTAGCTGTCATCACTTTCTTTACGAATGATCAGACCGCTTTCGGCCATTTCTTCAGGATCATATCCTTTGCGCTCCAGTAAGATTGACAGCGTGTCCCAATTCGGCAACGCCCATCCTATCTGATGTGTTTCGATTTGCTCACGTGTAAATCCTCTTTCAAGCAAATAATTTAATGCAGGTTCGCCATCTTCTGTATTCATTAAAATATGATGATAAAACTCCACTGCAAACGTATGAGCCTCTCGCATTTGCTGCTCTTTTTTTGAAATGGGTGAATTCGACATCGATTGATCAGTCGACAATTCCATTTCAAGCGGGATTCCCGCACGTTGACTTAGTTTAATGAGTGCATCCGGAAACGACAGATGTTCCATATCCATTACAAAAGTAATGGCGTTTCCTCCTGCCCCACAGCCAAAACAGTGAAATATCTGTTTATCGCTGGATACGGAAAAAGAGGGTGTTTGCTCACCATGGAATGGACATAATCCAAAATAGTTGCGCCCTCTTTTCGTTAACTGCATATAATCGCTAATGACATCGACTATATCGGACTGCGAGCGAATTTGTTCAATCACATGTTCGGGTATTTTTCCAGCCACATTATCACCATCTACAGTATTCGAGATAAATTACAAATATCCTCTAAAATACGACAAAATTTCTTATACAAATTTGTAATTACCCTATAATAATTATTTTACCACAATTTTATTATTATAAAACAAAAAGACTATAGTTGCTATATAATTTCAAAAAAATAATCAGAATATAACTAAAAATGTCGAAATTCAACAAAATATGCAAGATTATTCTGGAACAAAAGTATAGTTCACTTAGTTTCTTAAAAATCTCAAATATTATTCCACCAAAAAAACCTCCTCTTCCTTTTTGAAGAGGCGGCTATGGTTGCTATCTACAATCAAGCTCTAGCATATCAATTATTTTGTGTGCTGTTTCTTCGACAGCACGATTTGTAACATCTATTGTTCGACAACCTATTTTATCAACAATACTATAAAAATAGCTAATTTCCTGCTCAATTCTAGTATGTTGTGCATAAAATGCATTTTCAGTTAATCCTAACGTTATGAGACGCTCTTTTCGAATATTGTTAAGCTTTTCCGGTGTAATGACTAATCCAAAACATTTTTTCGGATCGATTTGCATTAATTCCGCCGGGGGGTCCACTTCCGGAACGAGCGGCACATTCGCCACTTTATACCGTTTATGAGCTAAATATTGCGATAACGGGGTTTTAGACGTTCTTGATACACCGACTAAAACAATATCCGCCAGCAAAATTCCGCGCGGGTCCTGCCCGTCATCATATTTAACAGCAAATTCGATTGCTTCAATCTTTTTGAAATAATCATCATCCAATTGATGAACAAGTCCCGGCTTTTGCAACGGCATTTCATCAAATGAAGTTTCGATCAAGTCAAGCATCGATCCCAATAAGTCGATTGCATGAACCTTATATTCACTTGCGATTTTTTGAAGTGCTTGTCTCATCTGCTTTTCAACAAGCGTAAAAACAATCGTTGCCTCATTTGCGATCGCAATCTGGACAATTTTCTCCAACACATCCACATTAGCAATATGCGGAAACTTTCGAATCCTTACTTTTTCAAAATTTGGCCGAAACTGGCTTACTACCGCTTTAACGGCAGCTTCTCCAGTTTCACCGACCGAATCAGATACAACAAATATAGTCAATTTTTTCATAAGATCACCTATAAATCATGCGTTTCAGCTAACGAAATAAACGCACGTGTAATATTCGTCTTCGTTAACCGTCCGGTAATGACCAATCCCCGCTCAGTTTCTTCAACAACCGGCATGGAATCGATCTCTCGTTCTATTAACTTTTTGGCCGCCACGATTAAAGAATCTGAATTAACACAATAGGCGATGTTCGGCATTCTCGTCATAATTATATGCACAGGCATTTTATTTAAATCCTGTGTTCCTATACTCGAACGAAGTAAATCTTTTCGAGACAGCACACCTTGTAATATTTCATCTTGATCAATAACAAAAAGCGTTCCGACATCCTCGGAAAACATATGGATAATCGCATCATAGACTGTCATATCATCCGGAACAACTACCGGGATCGACTGAAAATCTTTTACTTTTAAATTCAGCATTGATTCCGTAAAGGCAGCCGTTGTTTTTTTACCTGCATAGAAGTAGCCGACACGTGGGCGCGCATCTAAAAATCCAGCCATCGTTAGTATAGCTAGATCAGGTCTCAATGTAGCGCGCGTTAATCCAAGGCGCTCAGCGATATGTTCGCCCGTAATAGGGCCATTTTCTTTTACAATTTGCAAGATTACATCTTGACGTTTATTGAGTTCGATTGGACTCACCCGCTTCAAATAATGTTATACTTTATCCTTAATTATTATATACTATTTCCTTCTATATTGCGAAGAAAACAAACCCATGCTACAATATTAGCGAACAACTCACTTGTTGTTTATGAATATTAATATGAAAGCGATGAAGGGATTAATAAGTATCAATTCTAACATAAGCGAGTAGGGATAGTGCAAGCCTACAATGAATTGAGAAACGGCGCCCCTGAGCTATTTTTATAAAAGAGGTTTTTATTTATTTAAAAACAAGCGGGGTGGAACCGCGGGTACATCGTCTTGATGCACTCGTCCCCGGGCAGAGCTTTTGTGCCCGGAGACGGGTGCTTTCTTTTATCTTCATTCAGCGGGTGTCCACCCGCTGAATGAAGATAAGCCTCTGGCAGATGTCACAGATTTTTTAGATGAAAAAAAAAGTCAGCCTAAATTCGTCACATCCTGTGACAACGGTTGACTGGCCCACGTCCTGTGGGTCTAAAAAATCTGGACGCAATTATGCCGAGGCATAATTGATTAAATATAGGAGGTTTTTTTCATGGCAGAAAAATCAATGGAGACAATTGTATCATTAGCAAAACACCGCGGATTCGTATTTCCGGGATCTGATATTTACGGTGGTTTAGCAAACACTTGGGATTACGGTCCACTTGGTGTAGAACTTAAAAACAACGTAAAAAAAGCTTGGTGGCTAAAATTCGTTCAGGAATCTGAACACAACGTAGGTTTGGATGCTGCAATTTTGATGAATCCAAAAGCATGGGTTGCATCTGGTCACGTAGGTAACTTTAATGACCCGATGATCGACTGTAAAGCATGTAAAGCGCGTCACCGTGCTGATAAATTGATTGAAGATGCTTCTTTAACAAAAACAGGCAAAGAAATTATCGTTGACGGTATGACTTTCGATCAAATGAAAGAAAAAATGGAAGAGCTTGAAGTAGCTTGTCCGGACTGCGGAAAAATCGATTTCACAGATATCCGCCAATTCAACTTAATGTTCAAAACGCACCAAGGTGTAACTGAATCTTCTTCAAATGAGATTTACCTGCGCCCAGAAACTGCACAAGGTATTTTCGTAAACTTTAAAAATGTTCAGCGTTCAATGCGTAAAAAGACACCATTCGGTATCGCACAAATCGGTAAATCTTTCCGTAACGAAATCACACCTGGTAACTTTACATTCCGTACACGTGAATTCGAACAAATGGAACTTGAATTCTTCTGTAAACCAGGTGAAGACCTTGAGTGGCACTCATATTGGAAAGAGTTCTGCAAAAACTGGCTTCTTGCATTAGGTATGAAAGAAGATTCAATGCGTTTACGTGACCATGAAGATGATGAGCTTTCACACTATTCAAATGCGACAACAGATATCGAATTCCGCTTCCCATTCGGCTGGGGTGAACTATGGGGTATCGCAGACCGTACAGATTACGACTTAAAGCAGCATATGGAACATTCAGGTGAAGATTTCACTTATATCGATCCTGTTACAAATGAGCGCTATGTACCATACTGCATCGAGCCATCATTAGGTGCAGACCGTGTAACATTGGCATTCTTATGCGATGCTTATGAAGAAGAGCAATTAGAAGGCGACGATACACGTACAGTATTACGCTTCCACCCCGCTCTAGCTCCATTCAAAGCAGCGGTATTGCCACTTTCTAAAAAATTATCAGAAGAAGCTGGCGACGTTTGGGCTGAATTACGTAAAGCATTCCCTGTTGATTTCGATGAGTCGCAATCGATCGGTAAACGTTACCGCCGTCAAGACGAAATTGGTACACCATTCTGTATCACATACGATTTCGATTCAAAAGAAGATGGTCAAGTAACAGTACGTCACCGTGATTCAATGGAACAAATCCGTATGCCGATCGCTGAAGTTAAAGCTTATATCGAAAAACATTTACAATTCTAATTTTATAAGGCACTTTCTGTTCAATTTGAGCAGAAAGTGTTTTTTTCTAACAAAAACAATCCAACCGATTTTTCACCCGGTTGGATTGTTTTATTTATTCAGCTGTTTTTCAATATCGAATTTTGCACGTAAAATAAGTTCACGTAATTCCTCAAACTCCTCTTCATCAAAGCGTGCTTCCGGTATAATAATCGCAATCGATGCAACCGGCCTCCCGTTTGAAATAATCGCTGTACTGAACGAACAGGCTCCAATAATGCGCTCAGCCCGGGTAAAAACATATTGCTGATTCCGAATTTCCTGCAATTGCTCCAGCAGCCGGTCACGATCGACAACCGTATTTTCCGTTACATGTTCCATCATCACTTCATCCAAATATTGATCAATTTCTTCCTGCGGCAAAAAAGCAAGCAATGATTTTGCAGAGGCCCCCGCGTAGAGCGGTGATGTATCCCCGACATGATTACGTGCCGACAAAGCATACGAACTTTCGATATTCATAATACAGCGGCGCTCATTGCCGTCAATAATACTCATCGAAATACTTTCTTTCGTCACTTTGTTCAACTGCTGAAGAATTGGCTGGGCAATCGTAATGATACTTGATTCTTCCTCAACAAGCTTCCCTAAGTGAATTAGCGATAAACCAAGCTGATACTGCTTTGTCCGGTCATCCCTTATTAAAAAACCTTCATATACTAATGTAGCAACAAAACGTTGCAAGCTTGATAGGCCGATTCCTGTCTTTTTATTTAATTCAGTTAAAGAAAGCTTTGGCTGTTCTTTCGTGAAAGCACGCAATATTACAATTGTTTTTTGCACGGTTTGCATTAAATACATTTTTTCAAATTTCTGTTGTTCCATCCAAAAGCCCCCCTTTTCCTAATAGTAGCAAAACTAGTCAATTTAAAAAAGAAGGGGCTATGTTAAAAGTCATAAAACTTTTCACCTATCTTTTCCGACAGTAGAAACCAAACAACATTACTCATTGGATAATCTGCAAATCTCACCCGACATTTACCTTACAACTAGTTTTTATTAATTTTTAACAGGTTTTCCGTATGCTCCCCTAACTGAGGTGGCCCGTAATCATAGGAAATATTAAGCTCTGAATGCTGTAAAGGATTTTTTACAAATTTCACTGTCCCGTATGATGGATGTTCGATTTCGCCTACTAAATTTCGCGCGATTACTTGCGGCTGCTGAAACGCTTCTTCTACAGTATTCACACGTCCCCCAGGAATTTTATACTTTTGCAAGAGCACGATCCATTCATCACGTGTTTTCGTTTTTGTTATTTCGGAAATATAGCCTGCTAACACAACTTCATTTTGTTTGCGCAACGAATTCGTTTTAAAGCGCTCATCTGTCACCCAGCTATGGCAATTAATCATTTCGCAAAACTTTTTGAACTGATCTTCCGTACCGACACAGAACATGAGCGGCCCATCCGAACATTCAAACACTTGATACGGCGCTACATTATTATGCTGGTTGCCAAGACGGCTCGACTTGAAACCGGTATTTAAATACGCGCTTGCAACATTTGCAAGGGAACTCATCTGCACATCAAGAAGTGCCAGATCTATAAATTGGCCTTTGCCTGTCATGTCACGCATCCTTAGTGCAGACAATATTCCGATTACGACATAGTGGGATGTCAAAATATCCGCAATTGGCACTCCTACTTTTGTCGCTTCTCCATCAGGATGTCCCGTTACATCCATTAAACCGCTCATCGCCTGAATAACGGGGTCAAATCCCGGTTCTGCAGCAAGCGGACCTGTCTGACCAAATCCGGTCACCGAGCATTGAATAATCCGTGGATTAATTTGCTTTAGCTCCTCATAATCGAGTCCCATTTTTTTCATATCGCCCGCTTTAAAATTATCGATAATGACATCCGCTTCTTTTACTAAATCTAGCAGTACTTCTTTATCGGACTGGTCTTTTAAATTTAATGTAATTGATTTTTTATTACGATTCGCACAAATATAATACGTACTTTCATCATTTATAAAAGGTCCCCAGCCACGCATACTATCCGATCCCGCAGGATGCTCGATCCGGATGACTTCAGCACCTAAATCCGCTAAAATCATCGTTCCTGCCGGTGCAGCATACACACGTGATAAGTCCAATATTTTAACATTATCTAATGGGCGCATCCCCATCACCTCAATTCTTCTACTCTTTTATTAACGACGGTTCTATGCTCCGTTCAGGCTGCTTCAATACGATTTGTGTCGCAACTGCAACGGCAATTACTACTAACGCGATAAGATTATAAATTAACGTAGTATCCATTAACGCAATACCTGCACCGAAGAAGGCAAGACGTTCGATGAAATAAGTGTGTCGGAATAAATAGCCTTTAATGCCTGCTGCAATTGATACCCCGCCAATACAAGCCGTAATCGCCGCAAAAATATATTCTCCGATTGTCCCGCCCGTTAGAAGGAGCGCTGGATTAAAGATGAAAAAGAACGGAACAATAAAACCAATCAACCCGAGACGAACCGATTCAAACGATACTTTATTCGGTGATTCACCTGCGATACCTGCTGCGGCATAAGGTGCCAATGCTACAGGAGGAGTAATGCTTGATAAAGCAGCAAAGTAGAAGGCAAACATATGGGCAGCAATCGCAGGTACACCCAATTGTGTTAGGATCGGCACAGAAATTGTTGCAACAATAATATATGCCGCTGTTGCAGGAATCCCCATTCCTAATACGATACTGATTACCGCTGTTAAAATAGCTGCCAGCATGACACTGTCACCAGCAAAACTTAATACGTTGTTACCTATGATCAAACCGATGCTTGTTAGCGTGATCGTCGCAATAACTATTCCAACGATTGCACAGGCAATCCCTACGCTAATCGCTCCTTTGACCCCTTCAACAACAGAATCGATAACCGTTTTCAAGTTCATACGTGTATGTTTGCGAATGGCAGCTGTCGGCACGATTGAAAATAGGGCAAAGATTGCCGCATATAACGGCGAATAACCTGCAAACAGCATAAACAGTAAAATGAATAAAGGAATTAATAAGTGCCCGCCATTTTTCAGAACTTGCATTGCTACCGGAATATTTTCTTTAGAAATACCCGATAACCCCATTTTTTTCGCTTCAAAATGCACGATCATAAACAATGTTAAATAATAAAGTATTGCTGGCACGACTGCTGCCAGCATAACAACAGAGTACGCTACACCTAAATACTCAGCCATAATAAAGGCTGCTGCCCCCATTACCGGTGGTGCAATTAATCCGCCTGTCGAAGCAACCGCCTCTACAGCACCGGCAAATTTTTTCGAGTACCCTGCCTTTTTCATCATTGGGATGGTAACCGTACCCGTTGTTACAACATTACTAACAGCACTCCCGCTGATTGTCGCCATTAATGCACTTGCAAAAACTGCTACTTTTGCAGGTCCGCCAGCTGTACGTCCAGCGATTGTCAGTGCCAAGTCATTGATGAAATCTGAAAAACCGCTATTTTTCAAGAACGCGCCGAACAGTACGAATATGAAAATATACGTTGCCGATACACCTAGAGCCGTTCCGAAAATACCTTGCCCTCCCCAGAACATAATATTGATGATTCGCTCAAGGCTAAATCCGTAATGCCCCAAAATTCCCGGTATATAGGCACCAAAGAAATTGTAAGCAAGGAAAAACAGTGCTATTAATGTGAGCGCATTGCCGACAACACGACGTGCTGCCTCAAATAACAATACGATGGCAAATCCGCCGACCCATAGATCAAGAATCGTATTTTCACCTGCACGGTCACGGACTAAAATATCATATATAATAACGAAATATAGCGTTACGGAAATTGATAGTGTAATACACACACTGTCAAACCAAGTAGGCAGCCTTCTCGTACCTACACTTTTCTTTGTAGCAGGATAATAAATAAAGCTGAATAAGAGTAAAAACCCTAAATGCCATGCACGAAATTTCGTCGCTTCCATTACACCGATACTGCTCATATATATTTGGAATATTGACCAGATAATTGCAACACCGATTACAATTTTTCCAAATATACCAACATAATTACGTGAATTAATATTCTTATCTTCGAGATCCATTAATTGTTGAATTTCATCTTTTTCAAGTACTTTTTCTGTCATACCGTCCCCTCCTTGTACTTTACTTTTAATCGATTACACCAATTTCACGATAGTAGCGCTCCGCTCCAGGATGCAACGGTATATCCGCCGTTCCCGCAACCGCACTTTCCGGACTGAACTGCTTTACAATACTGTATGATTTCTGCAGTGAGCTCAAGTTTTCCCACAGCTCTTTCGTTAACTGATAGACGGTTTCTTCATTAACGCTTTCGTCAATTACAATCGTGCTGTACTGACCGACAGTTTGAATCGCTTCCGGCTGTTTATCATAAGTGTTTGGCTCGATCGTATAGGCAAAGTTCCAAGGATATTCATCAACTAAATGGTCAATGGCGCTGTCAGAAAAACTTAATACTTTTGAATCTACCGTTGAAATCAGCTCTGTCGCAGCAGCTGCCGGTACACCTGTATAAATATTGACCCCTTCCACTTGACCATTTCGCATTAAATCTGTCGCTTCAGTAAAGCCGACATAGTTTGCTTTAATATCATTTTCACCAATACCATGTGCTTCAAGGACAAGGCGGGATTCTACTTCAGTCGCACTTCCCGCAGCTCCGAATACGAAGCTTGTTCCTTTTAGATCTTCAATCGAATTGTACTTCTCATCATCTTTCACAATAATATGACTAATATTTGGATATAGGTTTCCTAATATTCGAACGTCTTCATACTGCTTGCCTTCGAAGCTTCCAACACCGTTGTATGCTTCATAGGCAATATTCACTGTCGTAAATGAAATATTTGCTTCACCTTTACGCATTAAATTTAAGTTTTCTATACTTCCATTCGATGCTTGTGAAGCAACACGCTTTTCCAGTTCGTTTGTCCACATTGTCGAAATTCCAGCTCCAAGTGAATAGAAAACACCTGTTGTTGTACCTGTTGTAAAAATAAGCGGCTCCCCATAACGCTCAACATTACTTTGACAACCTACCAGCAACATAGCAGCGATTGAAACTATTGCGAGAAATATTTTCTTCATCCGCGTCCCCCATTTGCACATGTATTATTTGAAAACGGCTTTTCGTTTTTCCACTATTGCTTTGACCCCTTCTTCGTATGATGGCAATTCTGTTACTAAGCCCATTTTTGATGAAATATAGTCAAGTGACGAACGCAAGCTCATTGATTGGCTTTGATAAACAGCACGTTTTATAATTTTGATCGTTTCAATTGGCCCATTCGCCAATTTTTCTGCATAACTTTGTGTAAAGCTTTCCAGTTCCTCATCATTTACAACAAATGTAATAAGACGCACTTCTTTCGCTTCCTCTGCCGTTAGGACACGCGCAGTCCAGAGCATGTCAAGTGCCTTATCGATACCGACGAGCCGAGGTAAAAAGTAAGCGCCGCCATCACCAGGAACAATCCCTACATTAATATAACTTTCCGAAAACTTTGCAGATTGTGCAGCAATACGGATATCGCACATCAATGCCATATCAAGTCCTGCACCCATTGCAAAGCCGTGCATCTGCGCAATGACCGGCTTATCGATTTCTTCAAGCAATAAAGGTACGCGCTGCACTTTTTTCCATAAAGAATTTTTGCGGGCCAGTGCTGTTGAAGTAATATCTTCTTCACTATGGTAAAAGCCCTGCCCTGCCACCATTGCTTTTATATCGCCGCCTGCGCAAAATGCTTTGCCGTTCCCTTTTAAAATAACAGCCCGGATGTCATCATTGTCACGCACTTCCTCTAATGCTTTGATCCAAGAAAGAATCATTTCTTCGCTAAATGCATTTAAACTTTCGGGACGATTCAGTGTAATTGTTGCAATATGATTCTTCACTTCAAATAATAAATCCGCCATTATTTTTCCTCCTTATGCATGTACATGCGTTTCTACTTGATCTGTAATGCTTTCCCACAAGTCGAGTTTTGTTTCCAGCAGTTGCTGCGCCAACTGTTTTTTCCAGTAACGAGCGGTAAATTCCTCGTCACGCCAAGCCCATAAGCGGCGTGTATAATGATGGAGGCGATGTTCATGTGTCACACCGATTGCGGCATGTACCTGGTGAGCAGAAGTTGCCACTGTACGACTCGCATCATCCATCCGCAATCGCGCATACGCTACTTCGTTTTCTTCTCGACCGTCAGCTAATAATGTCAGGATATTATTGACGGCCACTGTCATAAGCGTCTGTTCTCCCGCCATATTCGCCAAATGCTGCTGCACAAGCTGGAATCGGTGAATTGGTCGACCGAACTGTTCCCGTTCTTTACTAAATTGAATACTTAGCTGGAATGCCGTTGTTAATGCTCCGCTCATTTTGCTGACAGATGCCGCTGTAGCTAATTTTCTAAATGCGTCATATTGCTTTGAGGTTATCGGCAGTTTATTAAGCGCTTTCAAATTTTCGAATACAACTTCTGAACGTGGTTCGGCTGCCAAGTTTGTGCTATTTTTCAGCAGTGCATCCTGTAAATTGGCAACAACGATAAATTGCTGTGAACCTTCCTGTGCAACCGTCACAATTTTTTCGGCATACTGTGCCCACCCGACATGCTTTAAAGTACCGGTTAAAGCATTATCCTTTAACTTCAGCGGGTTTGTAATGCTGTACGTAGTTAACTGTCCAATTCTTTTCAAGTCCACTTGCTGTAAGAAAAAATTGGCTAACGTGTGTTCAATAAACGGAACAGGTGCCGCATATTTTCCTACAAGGAAATACAGTGCAAATAAATCCTCAACATCCCCCCCGGCCCCACCATCATCTTCGCTTACCGCTACATGATGCAGTTCATTTTCAAGCAGCAGCTGCCATACATCCTCAGCCCACTTGTTTTTTTCCAAAAGATCTACCGTTTCTTTTTCAACTTTATCCTTAAAAATTTTTTCAACTACTTCAACGACCATCTCTTTAATTTCGCTCATTGTGCAATAACCCCCTTCGCTAAAATTCCATACATAACTTCTGATGTTCCACCACGAATCGTAAATCCAGGGGCATGTAAAATGGATTCAGCCAAATATCGCTCAACCTTATTGTCACTTTGCAAGTTTGGATAAACATCAAGCAACAGACGAATGATCTCAGGAATTTTCTGTTCGAACTTCGTGCCGATACTTTTTACGAGCGCTGCCGGTATGGCAACTTCTCCGCCTTCTTCCAATACTTTTGCAACCCCGATCGATAAGTTACGTAATGACCACAGTTCTGCTACGAGCTTCGCCGCTTCTTCCAGACCAACCAGATTTCTCTTAATCTTCAGTTGTTCAATTACCTCATTTAGTAGCGGAAATGTACTTAAAATTCGCTCAGGACCGCTGCGTTCAAATGCGAGCTCTGCCAAACCTTGCTTCCACCCGTTACCAAGCGTTCCCACTACCATCTCGTCCGGAACAAATACATTATCCAGATAGACATCGTTAAAATGCGGTTCACCAGTTAAATAACGAATTGGTGCAATTGTCACACCTTCACCTTTTAAATCGAGGATGAATTGTGAAAGACCTTCATGCTTTTTTTCTCCTAATGGTTCTGTACGGATGAGCGTTACCATGTAATGTGCATCATGGGCATTACTGGACCAAGTTTTTGCGCCATTTACAATCCAGCCGCCATCCACTTTTTCTGCACGCGTTGCAACAGACGCCAAATCAGAACCACTGTTCGGCTCACTTAGCCCGATAGCGAAAAAGCATTCTCCTTTCACAATTTTCGGCAAGAAAAATTCCTTCTGATAATCCGTACCAAATCGTAATAGCAATGGTCCTGTCTGACGATCCGCAAACCAGTGTGCAGCTACCGGCGCGCCAAATGCCAAAAATTCTTCCGTTAAAATATAGCGATCAATTGTACTGCGCTCACTGCCGCCGTATTGCTTCGGCCATGTCATCCCGATCCAACCTTGCTCTGCCACCAGTTTTGAAAAAGAAGGATTAGAACCACTTAGCCATGAGTCACAGCGTGTTTCAAATGTCCCCTTCTCAATATGTTGTTTTAAAAAACTACGGACTTCCTGTCTAAATTGCTTTTGTTCTTCTGTAAATTGTATATTCGGTAGATTCATAACTTTACCTCCAATTACGCATATTGTGTAACAACTTTCTAATAACGATATTATAATTTATATTTTTCTGAATTGTCAAAACTTTTGTACAATATCATTGTTTTATGCAGAAAATTTTAGCGTTAGCGAGAATTTAGCACTTTCTAAATATCTTTGTTATTTTTTGAACATTTAGACAGTTTATACAAAAACAAGTTATAATCTAAAAAAGCAATGATTGGAGGGGGATTTTATGTTTTTTCAGGTAAAGGACAAAACCGAAACACCTTTAGACACGTTTGATAAAATTTCACATCTCGTAAAAGCAATACTCCAATTTGAATGCCCGGAACACCGCGCACAGCACCACATCCTCTACACGGCGAATATGAAACTTGAAATTTATCGTGAAGCACAGTTATTTTACAGAAAGTTTGACGATCCCGGCAATGCACTTGGTCGTTTAAGCCGCGAAGCTTATGAACTGGCAAATAAAAAATACAATCAACTGTTTACAATTATCCGGGGTTATATGCATTTAAGCGACGATAATAAGCGTAACCACTTTAATCATCACTTCCGCTTTTCCAAAGAAAAAATCGAGCATATGTTCACTCTTTTTGAACACATGCGCCATCATCAACACTTAAAGCTTGAGGAAGAATTTTATGAACGGTTAAAAGAAGATATCATCCCATTGCTGACACAATTCGAGTAACTTGCTGAAACCTTTTTCATTATGGAACGTAAAATAAGGAACATGTCCATTGGGAGGGCGATTCATGGAAACTCAACAACAGCTAGAAAATCACTTATTAGCAATCCAACTTTGGGAAAAAGATCAAAGCGGTTTATGGTTTTGGGAGAAAATTGGCCGCATCCCTTTTAAAATACTCGATAAATTAACACCGAAATTCATTCAAGAGAAAATTTCCGTCTTGGTCGATGAACTGGTAAGCTATGTCCAAACAGGTGGAAAATATTTAGTAAGCGAAAAATCACTGATGCGTCATATTCAAAAACATACGCTGCATTCGGTTTCCACATTGGAGGATATTGGACAAATGCCAATAGAAGATATGGTGGAACTGAGTGAAAAACTACAGAAAAACCGTGCAAAGGTTGCAACCGTACAAGGAGCATCTACCGGCTTTGGCGGTGTGTTTACATTGGCACTCGATATCCCTGTCATTCTAGGAATTGCGCTAAAAACATTACAAGAAATCGCAATGATCCATGGCTATGATCCAAATGAAAAAGCTGAGCGTATTTTCATCGTGAAATGTCTGCAATTTGCGTCTTCCGATGTTGTTGGCAAAGAAGCGATATTAAATGAACTGGCACAACATTATGAAAAACCGAACGCTGCAGAAAATATGGTTTCGCAGTTACAAGGCTGGCAGGAAGTCTTCTTTACGTACCGCGATAACTTCGGTATGAAAAAGCTCTTTCAAATGATTCCTGTAGCGGGCATGGTTTTCGGTGCTTTTATTAATAAATCGATGATTGAAGATATTGCCGAGGCAGGCATGATGCTATATCGCAAGCGAAGAGTGCTGGAACGGATGAATGAACTGGCAAACAGCTAGATTTGCACAAAAATAGCCAAAGATTTAAGTATTATCACTTAATTTCTTTGGCTTTTTTTATTTGTTTACAGCTTTTTTATTTAATTCGTGCATTTCTTGTAAACCTTTATAAAACGGATACAGCTTTTGCAATTGTGATTCATCAATACTATCGTTTGCTAAATTATTTAAATATAATAATGACTCGTCAATTCGTTTTTGAATTTCATCAAGGTGATTCGTCGTTGTCCCATGTCCTGGCACGACAACTTCAATTTCTTTATCTGATATAATATTTTGCACCTTTTGGAGTGTTGCTAAATAGGCTTCATAATCCTCGACAAAAGGAAACTCGACATTCGATAAATAATCCCCCGCCAATAAAATACCGAACGGCTCCACAACTGTAAATAAACCATCTGCCGTATGCCCTGGGGACAAGTAAAAGCTACACATTATATCATGCAGATCAAGTGCTTGACCATCTTCTTTTATAACAATGTCTATATGAGGATAAATAATAGGATAATCTCTTTCGATATAGTACTGAGCATCAAACTGACGGATTTGCTCCAATATTTCTTCTTTATTTATTCGATTAACAAAAGCTTCACTGGCAATTGTTGTCGCATGCGGAAAAGCACCTGCTGCAATAATATGATCATAATCACTATGCGTATAAATAATATATAATTTCCGACCTTCAATAATCGACTCTATATAGGCATTTATTTCGGCAATTTCGTTCGGCAGCCAGTTAGGGTCGGTAACAATTAAAGCCTCTTTTGTTTTAATTACCGCTGATGTCGTTTGATATAACACACTTTGAAAAACGGTTAGTTGTTCATTTTCAAATTCGCGCAATATTTTCCCTCCCGAAAGCGAGTCTGCGCAATTCTACGGAATTTCGACTCGCTTTATTTCCTAGGCAATAATTTTATTCTTCTTCCTTCTTTTCACGCTGCAGTAACGGTGTACGCTCCAGTTGTTCGATGAAGTTGCGTGATTTCAGACGGATCCCTGTTTGCTCTTCATAAATTGTCGTCACAATTTTTTTAATAAATTGCTTCGTTTGCGGTTTTAATTCCAGCTTGCCGACTTGCTCAATCGGCACCGTATAAAACATGCGAATCAGCTTGAGCTGCGTTGGTGATAACCGTATAATATACGGGTCCAAATGGAAGCATCGATGACATATAAATCCGCCTTGTGTAAATGAAAATGCAAATTCCCCATCAACAGCCCCGCAACCTGCACAGGCATGCAAAATCGGCTGGATACCTGCAAACGGTAGCATTTTCCAATCCACAAACAAAGTGATTGCTTCAGGATCATACCCTTCTTCAATTGCATTCAATGCCTGAATTAATATATCGAAAGCATAAGGTTCAGGTCTGCCTTCTTCAACGAGGCGATCCACAATTTCCACGATGTAGCTTGCATAGGCTGTCGCCATAATATCTGTTTGAATATGACGCATCGAATTGAAATGTTCCCCTTGTTGCAATGTCCCCATGCCTGATGTTCGCTGGACTAAAAACGAGCCATGCATAAATGTTTGTGTTACACCTGCTAAACGACTCGTTGGTTTTTTCGCTCCACGTGCCATACACGCGACTTTACCAGCTTCACGGGTCATAAGTGTCACGATTTTATTGGATTCACCATAAGCACGCGCCTTTAAAACGATGCCTTCCCATTTATGTAGCATCTGTTGCACATCCTTCTATTTCATTCGTAACTCTATTATACCGCACTATTGCTAGAAAAGTTTAATAAACGGTTACAGATTGTCCCATGATTTTCTTTACCCATTGAAGATTTTTTACAGAGCGCTGTTCCACATCTTTTAATGGATAGACCCGATAAATTCCGTCTGCATCTTTTAATACAGAAGTGACATAAAGCTCAGGTTCATCTATAGTAATCCGGTCGCCTTCCTTTGTAATTTCAAGGCTTGCAATTCCGCCAATCATCGTGTTCGGTATCGTTATAATTGTCGAAAAGAAATTACCGAGCGAATAAAAAATATGCGTCTCCTGTCCCTTTTCATTGATCAGCTTGTCATATGGCTGCAGTACATGCGGATGGGTCCCGAAAATAATATCGACTCCCGCTTCATTTAGTATATCGGCATAATGTTTTTGATTGTCATTCGCTTCATAAACATATTCAGATCCCCAATGCATCGATACAGCTACTACATCGACCGATTGTTTTAATTCTTCGATATCCGCTTTTATTTTTGCTTCATCGAAATAATTAATGAGAAACGGCGATTCCTTCGGTAAATAAAGTCCATTTGTGCCATACGTATAGGCAAGCAGTCCAATTTTTATCGATCCGATTTCCATGATCCGTTGTGCAGACTTGTCCTCTTCATTTATATAAGCTCCCACATATGGCATGTGATAGTCTTCCAGATTATTAAAAACCGTACGCATACCCTTTTCCCCTTGATCAACTATATGGTTATTGGCAATCGTCACTAAATCAACTCCTGCATGTTGGATATCCCGAATAATATGGGCTGGACTTGAAAATAGTGGATAGCCGCTTAATGGAAATTCGTTACCGACAGGTGGAGATTCCTGATTGGCGATAAGAAAATCATAGCTTTGCATCTTCGTCATAACCGCTGCAAAAGATGAAGTATAATCATCATATTTTGCAAGTCTTAAATGCAGCAAAATATCCCCCGTCATTGCAAGACGAATCGATTCTTTAATGACTTGTTGCTTTGGTTCACTAATGGGTCCGTTTTTTTCATTTATATCTTTCTCTGTCTTTATTTGTGATGGGTTTGGCTCTTCAATATTCATTTGGCCTTCTGCAACCAAAATTGTTTGATCCTGATCAACGGTCGCAATGACAATAAATAATAAAGCGAGCGATATCGCCCAAAGTGCCAGTAAAAATTTATTTAAATTATTCAATATTATCACCTTCTAACTTCTGTTAAATATTCCCTTACTAAATGGTAGCAGAACATTTACTATAATCAAGAATAATGTTGTTCTCAAGTGGGAGAATTTATTTGCCACGTTGACGGGGAATGGAGAATGTTTAGTGATGAACGTAGAAGGTTTAAGCTTGGAAGTAGAACCTTTTCACCGTAATGTGGAACGATACGCACGAAAAGTAGAATATCAAAAAACACCCATTTTCCTTAAGAAAATGGGTGTTTCACTACATCTTAATATTCGTCTTCTCTAAATCCGAAATCGCGTAAATGCGTTTGCTTGTTACGCCAATCTTTTTGAACTTTTACCCAAAGCTCTAAGTATACTTTTGAGCCTAATAGCATTTCAATATCCTGGCGGGCACGAGAGCCGACTTCTTTTAAAAGGGCGCCGCGTTTACCGATCACAATTCCTTTTTGTGAATCGCGCTCTACCATGATAGTCGCCTGTACATGAATCATGTTCTCTTTTTCTTCATGTGGCTTAATTCGCTCAATTACAACCGCAATTGAATGAGGAATTTCTTCACGTGTTAAGTGCAATACTTTTTCACGGATTAATTCAGAAATAATGAAGCGTTCCGGGTGGTCCGTTACTTGATCTGCCGGATAATATTGAGGGCCTTCAGGTAAATACTTTTCGATTGTTGTTAATAAGTTTTCTACGTTGTTGCCTTGTAATGCTGAAATTGGAATAATTTCCGCAAAGTCGAACTTATCTTTATACGAATCAATGATTTTTACCAGTTCATCCGGATGTACTAAATCGATTTTATTGATGATTAAAAATACCGGTGTTTGATTGCCTTGCAACAACTCAATGATGAACTCGTCACCTTTTCCGATGGCTTGTTCAGCGTTAACCATAAACATGATTACATCGACTTCACGTAAAGCGTTGCGTGAAGTTTTCAGCATAAATTCGCCTAATTTATGTTTCGGCTTATGAATCCCCGGTGTATCGATGAAAATCGTTTGAGAATTTTGTTGTGTTAAAACACCTTGTACTTTATTACGTGTCGTTTGTGGTTTGTCAGACATAATCGCAATTTTCTGGCCGATCACTCGGTTTAAAAATGTTGATTTGCCCACATTAGGACGACCTACAATCGAGACGAAGCCCGATTTGTACCCTTTATTTTCCTGCATTTTTCATATCCTCCGTATTAAATGCACCCGGGATCAGCTCACCTACTGTTGTTTGTTGAACGTCACCATTCATATTTGTTAAGTAGACGGGCATATCCGGAGCACAAAATTCACTCATTACTTGTCGACAAGCTCCGCATGGGGAACATGGACCCGGTGTGTCTGCTACGACCGCCAGCGCTTTAAACTTCATATTGCCTTCTGACACTGCTTTGAAAAACGCCGTACGTTCCGCGCAGTTTGTCATGCTGTAACCTGCATTCTCGATATTGCAGCCATTGTACACTGTACCATCCTCAGCTAATAAAGCCGCACCTACTTTAAATTTCGAGTAAGGTACATAAGCAAATTCACGTGCAATTTTAGATTGTTCCATTAATTGTTCCATGTTCATCTTTGGTTCCCCCAAAACATTATTTTTAAAACCATTTTGGTAAAAATATGAGTAGTCCGATTATAACACTTGCGAGCGCAAAAACAAGTACGGCACCTGCCGCAACATCCTTAGCCTGCTTGGCGAGCGGATGAATTTCCGGTGATGCCAAGTCTACTACACGCTCGATTGCCGTGTTGATTAACTCGGTTCCTATGACAAAAGCTATGACTAAAATGATGATACACCATTCGACGATCGACAGCCCTGTCAAGAAGCCTGCCATCATGACAACGATGGCACTCACTAAGTGAAATCTGAAATTCTGTTCAAGTACAGCCGTAACTAGTCCTTCCATCGCATAACGAAATGAACGAAAAAATTTACGGACGTTCATTCATATCACGACCTAGGCCGTATGACTGTAAAATCTCATCTTGCTTTCCGAACATGACTTTTTCATCTTCAGGTGTCATATGATCATAACCAAGCAGGTGTAAAAAGCCATGGACAGCCAAGAAGCCAAGCTCACGTTCAAACGTATGGCCATATTCGGCTGCCTGTTCTCGTGTACGGTCTGTCGAGATGATAATATCTCCTAAAATGCGTGGAATCCCTTCACCGATAATTTGCAGTTCCCCTTCACCCATTTCTTCCAATGCAAAAGAAATAACATCAGTAGGTTGGTCTTTATCACGGTATTCACGGTTAATTTCATGGATCGCTTCATTTGTCACAAACGTAACCGACACTTCCGAGCCATCCTCGATACCTTCCTGCTCCGCTGCAAGCTGGAGTAATTTTTCCACTAATTCTAAATGGGATTCTTGTACTTCATTTGTTTCATCTAAAAAATCAATTAATAACATTTTGTTCCCTCCTACTATTCCTTTGGATATTCAATACGCGAGTGGAACGTTCCATTCAATGTTTCACATAATACGTCTTCTATCTTTTTCAGTTCTTTTAGCGAAATATCACATTCATCAAACTGGTCATCCTGTACACGATCCTGAATAATCGATTGCACAAGCTTTTGTATTTTCTCTGCATTCGGCTGCTGCATCGAACGAACTGCCGCTTCCACACTGTCCGCAATACTGATAATAGCGGCCTCTTTCGTCTGTGGCTTTGGACCAGGGTATCGGAATACACTTTCGTCCAATTCTTTCCCTTCTTCCTTAGCCTTAAACAAAAAGAATTTCAATGTGCTTGTCCCATGATGCTGTAGACAAATATCTATGATTTCCTGAGGCATTTTATGCTTGCGCAAGAGCTCAGCCCCATCAGTAGTATGCGCAATAATTATTTCCGCACTACTTTCGGGTGCCATCGTATCATGAGGGTTTGTCCCCATTTGGTTTTCAATAAAAAATAATGGTCTTCGCGTTTTCCCTACATCATGATAATAGCAACCGACTCTTGCCAGCAAGCCATCAGCCCCGATTGCTTCACATGCCGCTTCAGCCAGATTCGCAACCATTATACTATGGTGATACGTACCAGGTGTCTCCGTCAAAATTTTCTTCAACAGCGGGTGATTCGGATTCGATAATTCAATCAGTCGCACGACAGATAAAAGTCCGAAAGCCGATTCGAAATACGGTAGCAGCCCCATCATTAAAGCACCGGATAATAATCCCGAAATAATGGCTGCAGCAACGTAAAATGCAACTTCCTTCATTCCGTAACCTGACTGTCCCATTAAAATATAAAATGCAATAAATACAATGTTAACAAGCGTTACAATACCAACCGCCTGCAAAATGTCTGTCCGTTTTTCCAGGCTGCGCATGAAAATAATCGATGCGAATCCGCCAAATAAAATGTAAAGCGCTGTATCCATCTGTAAAATACCGGATAATCCTTCATGAAAGATGATCCCTGCAGATGCAGCCGTAATGATTGTCACAAAACTTGCGGTGCGGTCATTGGCCAGCACACGGACAAGCATTGTCGCTAACGCTGACGGGAAAATGAAGGCAATCATCAGATCGAAATTCGTTGAAATGAGTGCAATCAGTTTCATCATAATTAAAGCAATCGCATACACAATAATTGTAACGAGCACTTCATTGCGTTTTGAAGCAATGTCTTTTTCCGAGCGATCAAAAAGGACGAAAAGGAAAGACATTTGCAGTAAAATCAAAATGATTAACCCGGCAATCGGTTTAATCGATTCCTCACTGTCCAGCATCCCTAACAATTCAAGCTGGCGGTAAATTTCGCGTGTAATGACTTCGCCTTCCTGGACAATGATCTGTCCTTGCAAAATACGTGTAGGCTCAACCGCTTCCTTTGCCTGCTGTTTGGCAATCTCCGTTTTTTCATCATCGAGTACTTCAGTTTCAACGATCGCTGCACGACCAATGACGATCGCCAAACTCATTAACCCTTCAGAAATTGAAGGCTGCTGACGAATCTTACTTTCCAGTTCATTTCGGTATGGCAGCAAGCTATCCTTACGAAGCGGATAATTTAAGTTCACTTCGACCAGTGTCGCTAATGCATCACGTGCAGATTCAAGATTTGCTTGTGATGCACTTAATACATTCACCAACTGTGCATCAGATAAAATCAGATTTTGCTGGTTTTCAACAATATCTTTTAACGCTGAACGCAGCATTTTTATTTGTTCATCTTGAGGTATTTCTTCCTCTGCCTTTGCAATATCTTTCTTCACTTCCAATGCAATATCAAAAATGGTTGTCACAAAAGTTGCACGCTGACTGGGTACCTCATCTTTATATATGTATACAGGTTCTACGGCTTTCTCCGCATTTTCCCTTTCTATTTCTGTCTTTACCGTATCTTCCACTGTCTTAGATGAACGAATGGTTTCCGGTGATAATTCAGTTAGCTGGATATCATATGTAACGCCACGAACATTATCAATCATCAGGAAAAACTGCAGAAGTGCAGTAGCCGCAAGTACGATGATTAACAGTGCACGAAAGCTGATTAGTTGGATGAGCTTGTTAAATCTTTCTATGATCATACACCTCCCTTTGTTTCTATGTACATTTTATCAAATTTATATGTTTGGTGTTACGAAAAGTACGTATGTTTTTCAAATAAAGTTTAACTTCAATCAGTGGCGGGCTTTTTCATCCCCACTGATTAAGAGGAACACGAGCTAAAAACGTCACGTCCTGTGACAACGCTTGTGTGACCAACATTGTGTTGGCCCAAACCAATCGGGCTTTTACGGGTAGTTGATCACCTACCTATGCTTTATGACAAAGATGCGAGTCTTATTTCTGCTGCCGAACAATCGAACGAAGCAGATAAATTACTATCCGTTAATGCGGGATAAATGTCTTTCTACCGATTAACGATGACATCAATTCCTCCTTTTAGTTTATATACGTAAATTTTTCCAATAAGTTTCATGCTATTTTTCCCAATAAAAAAACTTTCAACCTTACAATAAAAGTTGAAAGTTCCTTTTTTATAACTCCTGCTCTGTGTAAGCCTTGATCACTCTCGCTACTAACGGGTGACGGACAACATCGCCCTGTGCCTGACGCTTTGCTTTCGGCACAGAGGATAACTAACCTTTATAATTCCTGCTCCGTGTAAGCCTGTATTACTCTCGCTACTAATGGGTGACGGACTACGTCACCTTGCTCTAGTATTTGGAAGTGGATGTCTTTTACATAGCGTAATGTACGCTCTGCAATAATCAGACCGGATTCCGTGTTTTTAGGTAAATCAATTTGTGTTTTATCTCCTGTAATGACCATTTTCGAGCCAAATCCTAAACGCGTTAAGAACATTTTCATTTGCTGATGCGTTGTATTTTGGGCTTCGTCTAAAATGACGAACGCATCATCCAATGTACGGCCACGCATATACGCTAACGGCGCGATTTCAATCGTCCCGCGCTCAATTAGGCGCTGCGTCTGTTCCTGTCCATAAATATCATGTAAAGCGTCATAAAGCGGACGTAAATACGGATCGACTTTTTCCTTCAAATCCCCCGGTAAAAACCCTAATGACTCCCCTGCTTCAACGGCAGGACGTGTTAAAATTATACGTTTTACATGACCATTCTTTAATGCCTGTGTAGCCATCACAACCGCTAAATACGTTTTACCGGTTCCGGCTGGTCCAATTCCGAAAATCAGGTCCTTATGACGGATTGCCCGGATATATTCGCGCTGTCCGATTGTTTTTGCACGTATCGGCTTGCCTTTTGTATTACGCGCAATTTCTTCATCATATAACTCCGCATAATATTCAATTGTGCCTTTACTGGCCATTTCAATTGCTGTTGATACATCACGCTGATCGATATTAATATTTTTCCGAATAACTTTCAATAACGCTTCTAAAACTGCATATGCTTGATTTTTCTTTTCTAAATCATCGCCTGCAATTTGTATGACTTCCCCACGCGTAATAATTTGTACGCTATAAGTTTCTTCAATCAATGTTATATTTGCATCTGACATTCCTAATAGCATTACAGCTTCATTCGGATTGTCGATTTGGAGCTCAACATATTTTTCTGACATACTCATTCTCCTTGGTGAATTGGATGTGGTTGTGCGATATTTTCATTAATTAAATACAAGACTTTCCCCTTAACTGTATCATCATCACTGTTGACGTGCAAAAGTTTTTCTGCTTTAATGGCGGTTTCAAGCGGTAATGAAGAAATCATCTTTTCATGCAATAATGGCAAGATAATTGTTTCTACATCCTTTTCACTTATCTTTTCCTTTTTTTTATGAAACATTCGATAAGGCTTATACGTCACAATAGACTTCAACGGTTCAATAGACATCTGTTCTATCGCTGTCCCGATTTTCTCCCAGTTCACGTCATATTTCCAGCCATGGTCATCCAATACTTCCATTTCGATTGTTTTAGGAACGGAAAACGATGTTTCAAGCCAGTAATCAACAAACACTTCGCCTTCAGCACCAATAACGATTTCTTTTTCACCATGCTGCAGCACACCGGAAACGAGAATATCTCCCTTGTATACCGTCATATTTTGCTCAACTTGACGAACACCGCGCTCAATTTGGAAATGAGTGACGACACCACTGTTGTTCGCAACTAAATGCTGGTTCTTGTTCACTTTTGGAACCGGCTCAATCTTTGGCGCCAATTGCGGATTAATCGTAATTTTACTTCCATTTTTCATAATATGTACCCATGAAAACTCCCGAAACTCCTTCATCATCGTCTGTCGGATTTCATTATCGGATAAAAACGTTTTTTTCGGTACAGGAAACTTCACACCCATTTCCTTTTGCAAATAGAGTGCCACTTCATCTTCCAGTTCGATCGTGGCGGCATCAACTTCGACTTGCCATACAAACCGGGATAATATAATCGGCAGGATGATTAACATGATGATGCCAATCGCCGTAACCATATCTTTTTGCAGAATTCTCTCCGGCTCGCTGTAACGGATTGTAATTTTTACTTTCGCTTTTTTTCTTAGTTTGCGCAGTAAAGACAAATTACTATGCGCAACTTGGAAAGTTATTTCGCTCTGTTTAAAAGTTAAATGAAAAACTCGGATTTTATGCTCTTTCATTAGCATAATAAAAGTGCTTGCTTCTTTAGATTGCTTTAGTTTGATCGTTATTAGCTTTTTATAGGATTTACTCATTTTGCATTCCGCTCAATCGTAAGCTTCTGCAGATTTTTACACTGAATTAAAAAACCTTCTTCGAATAAATGCTGGACTTCCACTTCCCCTGCATGAACGTACATCGTAAAATCTTTCGTCGTACAGTTATACTCAGTCGGGGTTACATCACCTATCGTATAGGAACCATCATAGCGGATATCCATAAAAGAGGTGATTTGCAATTTATTGTTTTTAGGAAATAAATTTTTCAATAAAAGCCTCCTTTTTACGTCACTATATGCTTAGAAAAAAGAAGGCATGTATAGATTATTTAATCCCGCTTTAACGGGTAATAATTTATCAATTGTGCTGCGCTATAGGCAAGACTACCATCTTTGGCATAAAGCATAGGTGATCAACTACTACCCGTAAAAACCCGATTGGTTAGGGCCAACACGATGTTGGTCACACAAGCGTTGTCACACGACGTGACAGTTTTAGCTTGTGTTCCTTTCAATCAATTGGGAGCTAAAGCCCCCACTGATTGAAGTTTCACTTTATCGGAATTTCCCAGTTTGCAAAGTCACCTAAAGCATCACCGGAACTTTCGCTTTCCGGCTCCTTAAATACAGCTGGAACTTGTAAATTCAGTGATTTATTTTCATCATATACATTCTGAGGAATCAAATAAGTCACATTAAAAGTCGTTTCCATTTGAGGGTTCACCATAATTTGTTCGTTCTCAACAGAAGACGACAGCTGCTCTATATCTTCCTGCTCTGCTGTTTGAATTGTAAAATCCGGCGTGTAATAAACGATTTGGCTGTACTCATTTTCAATATTGCCGTTAATTTCAAGCATTAATTCTCCCGGCTCTGCAGAAACCTTTTGAATTTTATAGTCGAGCTTTAAAGTGACACCTTCCATATTATGTGTCAATGGCTCCTCGCTCTCGTATACAGTAGCGGTTTCATCCGCCTCCGAATCTGTTTCTTCCACTTCCTTACCGCATGCAGCAAGCACTAAAATAAGTATAAACAATGACATCCATCTTTTTTTCATGTCTGTTTCCCCCTCTCATAATAGATATACCCGTTTCCGCAAAAATTTAGTTGCTTGTTTCATAAAGTCCGTTGACTTCCATTATATTTCACCACTACATTAATCTTATGTAAAAAAACTACCTATTCCCACGTTACGTTGAAATAGGTAGTCTCGTATTATTTTCTTCTTGCTTTAGGTGGGCCCAGAACTTCTGTCATAATAATGGCCTGCATTAAATCACGTTTGCTCGATGGCACGACTTGGAAGGCTTCTGCTTCTTTTTTGGCCATCGCAACAATTGGACGCTCCTTTAAAGAACGAGCATTATTGATCTTGTCAGTTACTGGTTCCACAATAGAGCGGGCTGCTTCTACAGGTTTTTCTACTTGTTTAGGAAGCTCTCGTTCTATTTTTTGACTTAAAGGTTTTGCTTTTTCATTCAGCTGGCCGAATACTTCATTCGCAAAGTCCTCCAATGTTTTTGGACGTCTTTGCTCTGTTCGGCGCTCAACTTCCTGTTTTCGAGGAGCAGGTTGACTGCTAAATGGCGGCATCTGTTTTGATTCTTTTTTTTGCTGTTGTTCTTTACCTTTGCCCAATAAAGAACTGACAATAAAGACAATCACCATAATGATAAGTCCTTCCATTTAGTGCTCACTCCTTTCCTCGATTATTTGTTTTTCGGATCTTTGTTGTTGTCGTCATTCGAAACTTTTGAGATCGAATCACGCATTGATGTGTCCGCTTGAATATTTTTATAGTTCATGTAATCCATAATACCGAAGTTGCCAGAACGTAGCGCTTCTGCAAGAGCCATTGGAACTTCTGCCTCTGCTTCTACTACTTTCGCTTTCATTTCCTGTACTTTTGCAATCATCTCTTGCTCGCTTGCTACGGCCATTGCACGGCGCTCTTCGGCTTTTGCCTGAGCGATGTTTTTATCTGCCTGTGCTTGCTCGATTTGAAGCTCGGCACCGATGTTTTTACCGATATCAACGTCCGCAATATCGATCGATAGAATTTCGAATGCTGTACCAGAGTCTAAACCTTTAGATAAAACCGTTTGAGAAATTAAATCCGGGTTTTCCAGTACTTTTGAATGTGATTCACTAGAACCTAGTGTCGATACGATACCTTCACCAACACGGGCAACGATTGTTTCTTCACCAGCACCACCGACTAAGCGGTCCAGGTTTGCACGTACTGTAATCCGCGCTTTTGCTTTCACTTCAATCCCGTTCATCGCAACACCGGCAATAAATGGTGTTTCGATAACTTTCGGGTTAACCGACATTTGTACCGCTTCTAATACGTCACGGCCAGCTAAATCGATTGCTGCTGCACGTTCAAATGTTAACTCAATATTCGCTCGGTGTGCCGCGATTAACGCGTTGACAACGCGGTCTACGTTACCACCTGCTAAATAGTGTGATTCCAATTGGTTAATTGATACTTCTAAACCGGCTTTATGAGCCTTAATTAACGGATTCACGATACGTGACGGAATTACTCGACGTAAACGCATTCCGACTAATGTGAAAATACTTACTCTTACACCTGCTGCTAGTGCACTAATCCATAGTGCAACCGGAACAAATGTGAAAAATACTGCCAGGACAATAAATGCAATTACTAATCCGACGATTAATGTAATTGTTCCTGCATCTGCCAACATACTCATACTTATTCTCCACCTCTTCCAATAAATTCTCTTACGACAATACGAGAGCCTTCTACTTTCACTACTTCAACTGTTTTACCAGCATCAATATAGCTGCCTTGTGTTACAACATCCAGACGTTCCTGATCAACAACAACGGTCCCCGATGGTCGCAACGGCGTAATAGCCTGCCCTGTTTTGCCTATTAATTCAATTCGGTTTTTGTTTGAAACATATCCTTCTTCCGTCGTCGTTGCATCTCTCAGCACGAGACGGTTGAACATATGCAACTTTTTCCCGAAGAATTTCATAAGTATCACCATTCCTATACCTGCAATTATCATTGCGATTAAAATCGAATAAGCCATATGAACAAAGCTTTCCCCTGCAAAAAGCAAACTTCCTATCATTAATGCGCCACCGATAATACCAACAATACCACCTGGTACAAATAGCTCGGCAATGAGTAAAATAAGTCCGATTACAAAAATGATGACTGTTTCATATCCGGCAAAACCTGCAATCGTATGTCCAAAGAAGAACATACCTAACGAAGCAAGCCCCATTGTCCCTGCAATACCAAAGCCTGGTGAATACAGCTCAACAACTAATCCGATACTTGCAATCGACAGTAAAATAGGAACGATAATCGGATTTGTAATAAAACGTGCCAGCTTTTCAGCAAATGTTTGCTCAATTTTTATTACTTCGCTGCTATCAAGGTTGGTTTTTTTTAGCAGATCCGTTATCGAAGCAACAGTGCCTTCCGAGTACTTAACTTTTTCCGCATCTTTCGCAGTTAGTGTTAGGAGCTTTCCTTTCGGGGCTCTTAGTTCAGGCAGATCATAATCATTTCTGACCATTGCCCGCGCATATTTAGAAACCCTGCCGGAGTTTTCTGCAGCAGATGTCATTTTAGCAAGCCAGTCACTTTCCGCCTTTTCTCCTGCTGTGTTACCGGAAGAATCGATGACCGCCGCAGCACCCATTGTTGCGTTTGGTGTCATATAAATTTCATCTGCATGTAAGGCGATGTATGCACCAGCAGAAAGTGCATCCGAATTAATGAACGCAATAATCGGGATATCAATTTCATCCATTAGTCTGCCGATTTCAGAAGCCGCAGTAACAAATCCGCCCGGTGTATGCATATTTAGAATAATCGCTTCTGCATTATTGCTTTTCGCTTCATCGAATCCACGCTTTAGATGCTCCACCAAACCTTTTTCAATTTCATTATTGATGGATATTTCATACACTTTACCATCTGCAAATGCTGTTAAAGAAGGAAACATTAATACGAATGACATGACCATCAGAAAAATCCAACTAATCCCTTTCGTTCGTCTCAATTTTATCACCCCTTTAGCTAAGTTATGTACAATTAATTCTACGGATGAGATGAAGAAAAGTTTCAAATTTTTTTAAAAACCTTTAAAAACTTACTTCACTATTATTTGCTAACATATACCAATTATACGGTACTAGTTGAAGAATATTAAAACTTTCTCTAAAACGCTTTCTTTCTCTTCTATATTATGGTTGATTTTGAGAATAAATACAAATACCCCGCAGTTATATAAATAACTGCGGGGTATATCATTTGTCTGCTCAGTTAAATCTGAAAATTGCGTGTTATGAACGTAGGGTTTTTATAGGGAAAATTACCACTTACGTTTACGTGCAGCTTCTGATTTCTTTTTACGTTTAACGCTAGGTTTTTCGTAGAACTCGCGCTTTCTAACTTCCTGAATTGTACCTGATTTTGATACAGTACGTTTGAAGCGACGAAGAGCATCTTCAAGCGATTCGTTTTTGCGAACGACAGTTTTTGACATCTCTCTTTCCCTCCCTCCGAACACACGTCATACATGCATTAACTGTTAGTTAATGTGTACTAAAGTAGTATAGCGTATCATTAAAAAAGAGTCAACAAAAACTATCGAATTAGTAATTAGAATCTGATTTTAGACCATTCATGATAGCAACACCTGATGAAGCACCAATTCGAGTAGCGCCATTTTCGATCATAAGTTGCATATCTTCTAAGCTACGAACACCGCCAGAAGCTTTTACGCCAAGATCAGGACCTACTGTTTTACGCATTAATGCGATATCTTCCGCTGTCGCTCCTCCTGTTGAAAATCCAGTAGAAGTTTTAACGAAATCTGCACCTGCTTCAACAGAAAGTTCACAAGCTTTTACTTTTTCTTCATCCGTTAATAGGCAAGTTTCAATAATTACTTTTACTAATGTACCATTTGCAGCATCTACTACTGCTTTGATGTCATCACGAACTAAATCGTAATTACCGTCTTTTAGAGCACCAATATTAATAACCATATCAATTTCGCCAGCACCGTTAGCAATCGCGTCTTTTGTTTCGAATGCTTTTACTGCAGATGTTGTAGCACCTAACGGGAAGCCGATTACTGTACATACTTTTACGTCTGTACCAGCTAATTGCTCTGCACTGAATTTCACCCATGTAGGGTTTACACATACTGAGGCAAATCCGTATTGCTTCGCTTCTGCACAAATTTTTTCTACTTGATCTTTTGTAGATTCAGCTTTTAATAAAGTATGATCAATCATTACTGCATAATTTTGAGGCATTTCTCATTACTCCTTTTACTAAACATTAGTTGTCCGTACATCTATAGTTTAGCATGTATTTTAATTGACGCAAATTATCAGACAACTTAAATTATTCGTCTGAATAGGCGAATTTTGTACGAATAATTTTTCTGTCCAAAGGTTCACCGGCATCTGTGACATACTGAATATTTAACTCAGGATTATGACGATGAACTAACTGGTATGTTAAAATATTTTTAATTAAATGCTCCTGTGCCAAATCAAACGCTTCTTGCCCTAAAAGAGAATCGTCCGATAATACAATTTCCCAATTCGAATAGTTTTCATTTGCATTGATATGTGCAATTCCATCTTCTGTACTTTTCTCACTCGTTTCTTTGTACTGCTCCAGGAATTGTTCTGTTTGTTGCGCAATTTTAGTTAGCTGTTGCTTGTTCATTTCCAAAGAAACGACACCATTTGGCTGAATTGTTTTATAAACATCCGATGCTTTGTACTCAATATTAAGCGAGCCGTAATGTCTTGCTAATTCTGTAGGGATGTTGACTTCCACCATAGCCGATTCACTTTCTACTGTTGGTTCTTCTTTTTTCTCCGTGCAACCATATAAAATAAATAGAATTGCAGCAAACATCCATATTTTCTTCATATAAATTGCTCACCTTCTTTGCTTGTAATCGGGATAAACACAATGTTTCCGAATAATAGTGTTGGCTTGTCTTCCTCATAATATACTTAAACTTCCATTAGTTTACGACTAACTTTTTGTAAATTAATATGCTGCATAAAAGTACATGTTGTTTCGCCCGATTATGAAAACTTGCACACTATGTTTTCTCTATTTTATGGAAATAAAAAAGAGTTGGCTAATTTAACGCCTGCTTCTTAACCGTTGCTCTCCGTTACGGCGGACGCTTTCCAGGGGCACGAGGCCAACACGAAGTTGGTCACAAAAGCGTTGCCACAGGACGTGGCGTTCTTAGCTTTTGTTCCTTTTCTCAGGCTTCGTGCTTATCGCCTAGGAAGCTTTGAATTACTTCTCCGCTTCTTCTTCGCTCTGCAATGAAAAGCGAAGCCGGCAGTTGCACTCTCCGCCTTCACTACGAACAAGTAATTAACCTTTTCACAGCAAGTAACGTCATCTAACACAAAAAGAGAAATTGCGCAGTGCAATCTCTCTTCTTTAATAAAATTATTTAATTATGTCGAAACACAATATTTAAATTGCCTGGCCTTCCAATACGCGAACGAATTGTCCTTCGTTGTACGGGTAGCCAGCTTTAGTAATTTTAACTTTTACAAGTTGGCCGACCATTTCTTCAGTGCCTTCGAAAATTACTTTTAAATAGTTCGTTGTATAGCCGACATATAAGTTTTCATTGTCGCCATCTTTAAAGCGTTCTTCCGGAATAACTTCCAGTACTTCCCCTTCAAAGCGAGAAGCATATTCTTTTGCAAGCTGATCATTCAGTGCAATCAAACGGTGAACGCGTTCATTTTTAATTTCTTCATCAATTTGATCTTCCATTCTCGCTGCAGGTGTACCTGTACGTTGAGAGTACGGGAATACATGGAGCTCAGAGAATTTGTGGTCGCGGATAAAGTTGTATGTTTCCATAAACTCTTCTTCCGTTTCACCCGGGAAACCTACGATTACGTCAGAAGTAACCGCCAAGTCAGGTAAAGCAATTTTCAGCTTTTCCAGACGCTCTGCGAAAAATTCCATCGTATATTTACGGCGCATACGTTTTAAAACCGTATCGGAACCCGATTGAATCGGAATGTGCAAGTGGTTTACGACAATTTCAGAGTTTTGCAGTACTTCAATCACTTCATCTGTTAATTGAGATGCTTCGATTGAAGAAATACGTAAACGTTTCAAGCCTTTAACCTGTGCTTCCAAGTCACGTAACAGCTGCGCTAAGTTATAGTCTTTGAAGTCTTGTCCGTATCCGCCTGTGTGGATACCTGTTAGGACGATTTCCAAATAACCCGCATCAACAAGCTGCTGAGCCTGACGAATAACTTCTTCCGGATCACGTGAACGCATTAAGCCGCGCGCCCAAGGAATGATACAGAACGTACAGAAGTTATTGCAGCCTTCCTGGATTTTCAGCGAGGCACGAGTACGGTCTGTAAACGCCGGGACATCCAATTCCTCATACACACGATTTTTCATAATGTTACGTACCGCATTGATCGGCTGGCGCTCGTTAAGGTATTGATCGATATATCCAAGCATTTTCTCGCGGTCCTGAGTACCAACAACGATATCGACCCCTGGAATTGCCATAATTTCAGCCGGTGATGTTTGTGCATAACACCCTGTTACACAAATAACCGCATCCGGGTTTTGACGGATAGCACGGCGAATCACTTGGCGTGATTTTTTATCGCCTGTGTTCGTTACTGTACAAGTATTAATAACATAAACGTCCGCCTGACGATCGAACTCAGTACGCTCATATCCCTGCTCTTTAAATAGCTGCCAAATTGCTTCTGTTTCATAGTGGTTTACTTTACACCCTAATGTATGTAGAGATACGGTTTTCGTACGTTCGTAACTCATAATTTATATCATCCTTTCAAGGTTAGCACTTATCTATTTTACTCCGGCGATTTCCCTCTTTTAAGTCGACCGGTAGCACGATCTTCATTCCTTAAATGAAGAAAAATATCAACGTGTTTTATAATAGCACAAAACGCTATACAAAGCCTATTTTTTTAACTACTTGTTAAAATACTGGCTTTCCTCCCCTGACACCTGTGTAGATGGGATATGTTCTTCACTTTCGGAAACCTGTTGCAGTATCGCCTGTCCATCCGGTAAATCCATTAGCGATAAAATAGCCTGTTTTCGGACATTGCTGTTAGGGTCAAGCATTAACTTTTTCAGATAAGTATACGAATCGTCCTCTGTGACAAAACGCAAAATTTCGGCCACCACTAGACGCTCTTCCCAATGTGTTGAATGGACAAAGATTTCGTAATGCTTCACATGCGAAATTATGCCATACGATGAAATTGCTCTTAATGCACGAAGACGGATTCCCGCACATTCGGATGTCAGTAACTGTTCAAATAATGAAAGGTATGAAGGATTCAGATTCCTATTTATGCACGAATACTCCAGGAAAGCTAATTTCAGCTGAATTGGCAATTCTTCAAAACAGTCTCTAAAGTAGTCACAATAACTATCTTTAATAGTCGATAGCAACTGATGGTACTCATTCTCATAAAAAGTCAATCTAGGCTTGTACATATGCGCCAAAAATAAATTTCTATTATATTTCGCTGCAACCTTTAACATTAACAAATATTCTTCCATAAACCCGATACGATTTTCTTTTAGTCGGCGTTCGATTAACGGCACTAAAAATTCCAGATCCAGAATCAATGTACGCTGCAAAGCATGAAGACGGTCAGCTTCATCACGACTCGTCAATTGCTTTGTATAATAGTTTTTCATATTTAACGCAGCATATGCCGAAGCTCTCTCCAGGATCTCGTCTTTATCCATCGTTGTAATATATGAAACAAAAATAGTATCAATTGCCGCCAGCTCATTCTTTGTAGTTGAATGATTCCGAAGTGGCCTGTTTAAAACTAAATAATTATACCAATCTCGATCATTTTGCTGGATATAATTATTTATTTTATTGAAAGAGCGTTCCTTTAAGTTCTTTCGATAAATCATATAAAAATAAATACATAATAGAATAAAAAGCATTACACTACAGATAATTAAGATCCCTGTTAAAATTTCTTCAATTTTCATTATAATTGCGACCCTCTCAATCTGTTTTCCACGTTAATTACTAATATATCACCTTTTTCCGTTATGTTTATACATCCAATTTTTTCTCCTGTCCCCAATACTACATTTATATATGGAATTTACCCCATTTTTTGTTGAATTATGAAGATATTTTGAAGTTTGGAGTGGCAACTCTTTATGTAATCCAGAATATTAGCTTTCCAAATTTTAAGTACGGACAAACTCCGATTCTTCTTCTGAATATAAAGAAGAAGACAGACTAATAGACGGAAGATCTCCGCCTATCGACTCAGTCTATATTATAATGTATCATTAGTTTTCTTCTGCAACCCGGAACGCGTCAAGCTTCCCCAGTCATTTTTGCCCCTTATAAAGTACCAGAACCCCTGTAGGCGGAAAACAACCATTAGCGGACGGAACCAGAACACTTCCGATAAGGAGTACAGTAATAGTTTCACGGAATCACGTATACGCGGATAAGTGCCCATACTCCATGCTTCCAGTAAAATAGAAAACATAGAAATAACTGTACTGTAAATTAAAAACAGGACAAACAAAGTAAGAGCTGATTCCAAATATATATTCCCGATGACAAATGATAAAATGACATACATATATCCGAGTAGTTCAACAATCGGACCGATTAATTCTATAAAAACAAAATAGGGGACAGATATAAGACCGATTTGTTTATATTTCGGATTGAGCAACATCCCTCGGTTCAGCATGAGGCTACTTAACAGCCCTTGATGCCATCGTCTACGCTGCGTTTTTAAATCCTTAAAATTATCCGGTGCTTCTGTCCAACATACCGGGTCGGGAATAAATTCAATGGATTTTTTTATTTTATTCTTTAATAAATAGTTATGCAGTCGGACGACCAGTTCCATATCTTCGCCAATCGTATTCTTATTGTAGCCACCGACTTTTATTGTATATTCTTTCGAAAAGACACTAAATGCACCCGATATAATTAATAATAAATTAAAACGGCTCAGTGCAATTCTTCCCATATAAAAGGCACGTAAATATTCAATAATCTGCATGACAACAATCGGATTATTCGGTACAACCGATTTCAATACACTGCCGTACTCGATTTCTGAACCGTTTGCTATACGTACACTTCCTCCTGCAGCAATGACTTTCCCGTTAGACGAGACAATTGGCTTCATCACTTGCAGCAATGATTTAGTAGATAAAATCGAATCACCGTCAATTGAGCAAAAATAAGGAAATCGCGATACATTAATGCCTGCGTTTAAAGCATCCGCCTTCCCTCCATTTTCCTTGTCTACTAAAACAATATTATAATGGAGTTTTGAATGATAAATGCCCCTGATTTTCGCTGACGGCAGCTGATTCTGCACCGTCCGGAAAACTGGCTCCATCTGAAAAACGTCAATCACTGTCTGCAATGTCGAATCTTTCGAACCATCGTTGACAATTACGATTTCGTATTGCGGGTATTCAAGCGTCAATAATGATTGAACCGTACTGATAATACCAATTTCCTCATTATATGCAGGAACAATGATTGATACAGGCTTCGAGTAAACGGCATTCAAATTTACTTTACCTTCCAAATGTTTATCCAGATTCCTGTCTTTCCTCAGCTGAAAAAAGGCAAAGATCAACATTAATGAATAGACCACAATTACAAATAACATATATATAAAGATTAATGAACTGAACACTTCGTTAAACCAATAAAATATTGTTTCTGAATTCATTTATCATCACCCTAACTTCATGACTTCCCTTGCTATATCCGCCGCATACAAATCTTTTTTACTGTCGATTATTTGCTGCAATATTACTTGTCCCTTTGGCATATTCAATAAAGATAAGGCCGCCTGTTTTCGTACTTGCCAATTCGAGTCGGCTATCAATAGCTCAAGAGCTTGATAGGATTTCTCCTCTTTTACAAACCGCAAAATTTTCGCCATCATCAGCCTCTCTTCCCAGCTGGCAGAAGAGACAAAGCGCTCATACAGTTGCAGATCCGAAACCATTCCGAATGAGGCAATCGCTTTTAGAACCCGGATTCTTAACTCCTGATTATCCGATGTTAACAATCGCTCATAGAAAGACAGAGAATCATTACTTACATTTGTGCTTAAACTCAGATAATCAAGAAGAGCAAGTTTCAGCACGATTGGCAAGGAATCAAAATGGTTTGTGAAATAGTCGATATACTCTTCATCAACCGTCGATAACAAAAGTTTATATTCATAGTCATTCAATGGTAATTTCGGTTGATAAACATGTGCATAAAACAGATTATGATTATATTTTGCGACTACCCGCAACATTAGTAAATATTCTTCCATCTCATAATCGCGTTTATTTTTTAAATGCTGCTCAATGATCGGTACTAAAAAATCCAGTTCCAGCAATAACGTACGCTGCAAAACATTCAAACGGACCGAACGATCACGGCTTTTTATTTGCTCGATATAAAAATTCTGCATATTTAATGAAGCGTATTCGGAAACTTTCATATGAATCATTTCATTGTTGAGAGTTGTCAAATATGAAACAAATAAATGATCAATTGCCTTCATTGTAATATTATTTTCCGGCCGGTGATCCAGCGGTTCATTATAAACAAGATAGTTATACCATTCCGTTTTATATTGTTCGAAATATGCATTCATCTTTTCATTGATCCGATCTCTTTCCATCCCTTTATATACTAAATACATAAATATACAGAAAATAACAATCAGCATGATAATGCCGACAATGACCGCCCCGATTAAAAATTGACGATCAACCATATTAGCGCGACCTTCTCAAATGATTTTTGATGCGAATCTCAAATATTTTCAAGTTAAAGGGACGGACAAAGTAAGCATCAGCACCATTTTCAAAGCAGTAAAGCTGGGATTCTTCAGAATTACGAGTGGATATAAATAAAATCAAATATTTTTGTTCATTAGGTAAACCGCGCAAATAATGCAAAACCTCAAAGCCATTTTTTCTAGGTAATATATCATTCAGCACGATGATGTGATGATGCTCACTTCGATACCAGTCGGATTCTACAAATTCAAGCCCGTCATTAAACACCCGTACATCCAAATCCTGTTCAGCTGTTTCCAGGTTGTGAAACAGATTCGAAAAAATAGATTGTGTAATATGATCATTTTCGATGATGCTGACTTTCATCTTAATCCGCTCTTTTTCCATAAAATGAGGAATCGCCACTATTTGTGCCTCTGAAAATTCCAGGCTCATCACCTCTGCCTCACCAACTTCCAGTATTTCTTCAAGCGGATGCAAAGAATTCGCAATTTCTGCAATTACGGCGACAAGCGGCATTTTGAAAGGTAATATGGCAGATTGAAGCCGTCCTAGAAATGATTTGGTTTCCATAGCTTTGCTGATTGACAGAACAAGAATGATAAATTGTTTTGACCGATGCGCAAAAACAAAATCCGACTTACGTAAATTTTCTTTTACTAACTGATAGAATTCTTCATAGCTTACTGAGATTTCATCTGAATATTTTACGAAAACAAAAGTAAAATGAATCCCCTTTTTCTTAATATAAGCTAGCTGCAAATCATAAAGATCCTTCAAACTCTGAAAATTCTCTATGCTATCACTTAAATAGTTCCTATTTTCTTCCATTTTTTATTTCACCCCTGTTTATACAGATGCCTCGCCCCACTGCAATCCATATTCAATCGGAAAACAGTGGACATTTGCAATGGCTCATTGTATCTCTGAAAATTTTTCCTGCAAAATATAATACGATTCCTTTAAACGTTCCTTATACTCGGGTAGTGTCCAGCCTTCCCATGTATAGGTTTTCAGGTCGGATTTATTTTCCGGTATACGGTTTTTCACGGCACTATTTTCGATGAATAATGCACCCACTTCAATCCCTCCGGTAATTTCTCTTGTCATTTCCTCATCTGCATATATATCCGACCAAATTTCCAGACGGCTCGGATCCGTAAAATTCAGCAATAGCCAAGGAATGCGAATTTCAATTACCCCATCGGCTTCGTTGATTTCATAATCGGCAAGTGAATCATAATCCGGACTTTCCGGGTTGCCGTTTCCTTTTCGCAGTTTCCCTGTTTCGTATTTTTCGAATGGATAGGTTTTTTCGAGAATTGGAATCGTGAGCTGTTTATTTATCGCATACTCAATCGGGTTAAATTGCCCGCTGTTTTTTTCGGTCATCCCTTCAAACGGTACGAGCTTCAATCGGTCGCCATACAGTTTCTGGAACAGATCATAGTAGGCATCCACTTCGATTCTGCTATTTTCCTCATCTTTAATCGTCAGTACGAAATCAGCTTTATTCAATAACGGGTAGTCCTTATATGTTGAATTCCCTTGCCCTTTTACTGTATTAAAATATATTATCGGATAATTGTCATTTGAGAATTGTGCATTTTCCACATCCATCCGTATATACAAATAGCGTTCATCAGAATCCATATACATGGCGGTCTGTTTCGTTTCATACATCGGCTTTTTCCCTGACCAGTCCGATATATCCCCATCTACTTTTATTTTCAACGTATCAAAGCTGAGCAGTCCGAACTGCTGTTCATTCGTTTGTGCATTTGACCAAAATGGCCTTTGGTCCGGATTATCGAGATCCATCGTATTCCATGTCCGCTTAAACCATTCATCCTGCCAGGAGAATACTATACCGCCAAGCATACCTTCTTGCAGAATATCTTCATAGAGGCTCACTAAATATTCCCCCTGCTGGTGCTCGGTCACAAAACCCTGATTCCAGCCAAACGGATTTTTATGTGTCAACCCGCGGGAAGCCGGAATTCCGAATTCGGAAATTAATATCGGCAGACGGTGCGCCTTTTTCAAATCATTTAAATATGCTGCATAGCTATTCGGTTCACCGCGATGGTCCTTATATTGTAAATATTCAGGCGTGAAATTCAAAAAATCCGGATAATACGGATAAACATGGTAGTTTGCAAATTGACCAACATGCTGCAACTCGTTTTTCTCATAAATGACATTCGGATTTACGGACACCATATCTTCCTCTTCACTCGGTTCGTACGGGTGGTTCAATAAATCGGTCGTTACCCAGTTCGTAAAGCTGAACGGCCTCATCCATTTGTATTCATCCATTTCGTACTGGGCCGCATATTCCATCTGCTCTGCAAGCCAGATTTCAAATGGAGCAGCATCCTTTGTCGAAAAATATTTACCATCATATTGTGCCTTGCCTTTATATTTCTCATTAACCGATTTAACTGCTTCCGGGTACCACTCGATGCCGATCATCCAGCCAATTACATATGGAGCGACATTCGCAGTATAATTCCCAAAAGCATGGCCAGGCTGATGCTCAATTTCTGCATTGCCGTGCAGAATGTCGATAATATCATTTATTTCCTTTTGAAACTTTTCCGTCGGTTCACCATATACATCCAGCCTCTCGATTACCGGCTCTTCTTCCAGCCATACCCCATGGAACAAGTAGATTGGCTGTTCGTGCGACTCATTGTACTCCAACAACGCTTCATAAAATGCCGGCGGGTGGATCGTATAAACACGGATTGCATTCACGTGCATGTTACCAATTGATTCGAGCCATCTAGTATAATCTTTTTTTGTGATTCCTGCTTCTCCCGGGAAAAGACCAGGCTTAGCCATACCGATATTTACCCCTTTTATGGTCATTTCCTGCCATTTACCGTTTTGCAGCACCTCATATCGATTGCTTAGCACCCGGGCATTATAGGCAATATTCTGCTCATAGACCGGTTCAACGGATGTTGCAATTATATGCTTTGATGTTGAAGATTCCCCATCTGCCTCATCACTTTCCGAAATGGATTTATCATTGATAAAATAAATCGCTAGCGGAACTGTAATGAGCAGTAGCAATCCTAGTACGAGTAATATTTTTTTCATCAGCGCCACCTATCATTATTTTAATTAAAAAGGGAAAGAATTACTTTATTGTTTCCATTCCCCTAAAACACGGTCCGAAAACGGAAATAATTGATATGAAAAACACTCATAATCTATTTCAGATTATGAGTGTCATCTACAATCTATTAGTTATTAATATATTTCTCGAAAACATCGCCAAAATCTTTTCTAACAAACAATTTCTTTTGCTCCAGCAGCCAGCTATGTGAAAATGCTGTGATTTCCTTAAATGCATCAGCTGGTGAAATACCCTCATTACCCGCGCGGCCGATTGCAGATGCCGCTAAGTTCAAGCTTTGTTTTGCAGCATCCATGCTGAATGTATTTGCTTTTTGTTCAAGTGAAATGGCATGAAGCGCTTTGTATAAATCTTTAATTTCCGTTAAGTGTTTTTTATGAATATCAATACTTAACGGCACATTTCCGATGACAAATTTGATTTCAACATCCAGATCGATTGTACCGGCTGTTTCCAGCAGTACTTCTTCAATCGCAAAATGTTCGTAGTCATAGCGACGCAGCATACGTTTCTTACTGATCGCATTTGCCCCGTCTACATGAATTAATGCGTAGTTTGTGAAGCAATACTCATCCGCTTTTGTTTTGATCAGGAAGTAAATTTTTTCATCGACTTCATTAAAAATAAAATCATCCGAATCTGTTTTGTCAAAGTCCTGTCTTGAAATAACTACCCCGATATCTGATAGACCTAATGCATCCGATGCTATTTTTTTGAACATTATATTGCCTCCTTTAATTGAATAGTTATTATACGTTTCCATTCAAATAAAAGTTTCATACAATGAGATCAATTTCTAAGCATTTGTTTGAATGGCTGCAGGCCGATGCTGTAATTGAGATTGTTTCTTTCTGTACAGTTCCACTTTCGGCAGTGGTTTAACAGGAAGCAACGTCTGTTTATCCTGCTGTAAAATGCCGTTTGCTGTAATCCGGGCTGATTCCAGAATAATCGGCAAGCCACTGCCCGGATGTGTACCACCACCGACCAACCAGCAATGATGCAGCTCTTCAAATTTATTGCGCGGACGGAATACAAGCATTTGCGATAATTGGTGACCTAAGTTGAACGTCGCCCCTTTATAAACATGAATATCGCGTTCCCAGTCAGCAGGTGTAATCATTCGCTCTTCTTCGATATATTCCCAAATATCTTTAACGCCAAGTTTATCCGCTACCATATTTAAAACCATATCCCGGAAAGGACCTGCCTTTTCCGACCAGTCAATTCCGCTCATATTATTCGGTACCGGTACTAAAATGTATAATGTCGATTTCCCTTTCGGTGCAACCGTTTCATCCGTTACTACGGCATTTTGAATGTAAATTGACGGATCTTCGGACATTAGTTTTGTTTTTGTAATTTCCTCTACATTTTTCCGGTAATCTTTCGCAAACCAAATTGTATGGTGCGGTAAATCAAATCGTTTATTAACCCCTAAATACAGCATGAACGTTGAACAGGAGTATTGTTTTTTCTCAAGTTTTTCCGGTGTATATTTTTTTAATAGTCCCGGCCCAACAAGATTTGTCATCGCATGTGCAAAATCTCCGTTAATGATTACTTCATCCGCTTCGATTTCCTGACCATCTTCCAGCAGTAAACCCGTCACTTTTCTACCGTTTGTTTTCAATTTTTTTACGCCGTTATTGAGAAGGATTTTCCCGCCCGATTCCAGCACAACTCTTCCCATTGCTTCCGTCAGCTTATTGATGCCGCCTTTAATGTGATAAACGCCGTAAGCATGCTCAATATACGAAAGAATCGAAAACGCGCCTGGACTTTCCCATGGAGACATCCCTAAGTATTTGGCCTGGAATGTAAAAGCGAGCTGTAATTCCTCTTCGTTATAAAACTTAGACAGTGTGTCAACAAGAGAATTTCCTACTTCCAATTCTTTAAATGCTTTCATTACTTTCGGATTGAACAAATCTGTCAGCTTATTCATCTGAGCCTGCAGCACAGGGGCAAGTACTTCGAGTTTCTTTTGCGTCTGTTCCATATAGCGCTCATAGCTCCCTTCATTTCCAGGGAAAAGCTCATTGATTTGACGAATCATCTCATCTGCATCACGTGTCATATTAATCTTTTTGTTATGGTAGATTAATTGATACATCGGATTCAAATCAATCAAATCCACATAGTCGTGAATATCGCGACCTGTTAATTCAAAAATTTCTTCTGCAATGTACAACATATTTAAAAATGTCGGACCCATATCAAATTTATAATCACCAAGCTTAATTTCGCTTGTGCGCCCGCCTACATAAGCCTGCTTTTCATAAATCGTTACTTCATAACCTTTATGCGCCAATAACATGGCGACCGCTAATCCGCCGGGTCCTGCCCCTACCACTGCAATTTTTTTCATTTATAGTTCCTCCCTGTTTCGATTCGATATTATACAATGCTTTATTCGCACAGAATAATTTGTATAATGTTGAGATGTGTAATTTATTCTTTTCACCGTTAATATTAATGAAATTTCATATTTAAAGCTGTTTACAATAAAATTCTGTCCATAGACTCTGTTTTATGTTATACAAACATTATACATATTTAATTTACGTTATACAAGGAAAAATACATTTAATTTGAGATATTTTCAAAACAAAAAGCCTTAATATCTCTTTGCTTGAGAAATTAAGGCTTTCTGCTTTCTTTCGGTCTGTTATTTAAAACGCATTCAATCATTCAAATTCATAAGAAATCGCAGCCAACGCATACAATGGTGCCGTCTCTGCGCGTAAAATACGCGGCCCAAGTGACATTGTCTGTGCACCGGTTTCAATCAAGACCGCCGATTCATTGCGTGAAATCCCGCCTTCAGGGCCGAAAATGCATAAGATACGCGGCGTTTTAGCAGTATTTAACGATTGCAGCTTTTGTTTAAATGTTGTACGTGTCGCCAACTTCGCATCTTCTTCATCCGCAATATATACAGCGTCATAGTTAGAGAATGTTTGTACAAGCTGTTTGAAACTGATTGGTTGTACAACATTCGGGACATATGTACGATGCGATTGCTCAGCCGCTTCCTGAGCGATTTTTTGAAGGCGTTCCTGATTTTTCTTCGCTTTTTTATCATCCCATTTTACAATTGAACGTTCCGCAGCAAACGGAATTAATGCGTGCATACCGAGCTCTGTCGCTTTTTGTGAAATCAGTTCCAGTTTTTCGCCTTTTGGCAGGCCACATGCAATATCAACTTTAACCGGCATTTCCGGCGAAGGGATTGTCGTACCTGTTTTTTTCGCATGTACATCCTGGTCCAGCTCGGTAATTTCACAAACATACGCTACATTGTCATGCACAACAATAATTTCTTCTCCTACCGTCATACGCATTACTTTTGAAATATGGCGCGCGTTTTCTCCAGAAATGATAAATTGGTCCATATCATTATCCACTGTATCTACAAAATATCTTTGCATTGTCTTCACTCCTTGTTGATAACGTAAAAATCGAACATTTTGCTAATGTGCAAAATGTTCGATTTTCGATTAAACGATTTAATTAAGGACGACGTGAAATAATCGCTACCCAATCTTCCATCATTAATACTTCTTCAATGACAAATCCGGCTTTTTCAAGAGCTGCTTTTACATCATCTTTTTTCGCTCCGATAATACCCGATGTAACATAAATACCGCCTGGTTTTACAATTGAAAATGCATCATCTGTAAATGACATAATGATTTCCGCTAAAATATTCGCTACAACAATATCTGCCGGTTCTTTTACTGTGTCCAAAAGATTGCCGTGGAATACTTCAACAATATCACTCATTTTATTCAATTCAACGTTTTCACGCGCTGCATTTACTGCCACTTCATCTAAGTCCAATGCATGAACGCTTTTCGCTCCAAGCATGGCAGCACCAATTGACAGGACGCCAGATCCTGTACCAACATCGACAACTGTGTGGTCATGTTGTACAACTTTTTCAAGTGCCTGTAAACACATAACTGTTGTAGGGTGTGTTCCTGTTCCGAACGCCATTCCCGGATCCAGCTCAATGATCAGCTCATCCGTTGATACTGGTTTGTAGTCTTCCCAAGTCGGTACAATTGTGAAGCGTTCCGAAATTTTCACCGGATGGTAGTACTGCTTCCACGCCGTTGACCAATCTTCTTCATCAACTTCACAAAGCGTTAATACATTTTCACCAATATTAATATCAAAGTTTACAAGGTTTGCGATTGCAAGCTTAATTTCTTCGATTGTTTCCGCTAAAAAACTTGAAGCTGATAAATATGCTTTTACAATGACACCTGTTTTCGGAAAATCTTCAGGATTCAGTGCATAAATTTCACCAAATTTATCGATTCTCTCTTTGTCCAATTCCTTTGAATCTTCAATAACTACACCGCTTGCGCCAGCTTCGTGTAAAATGTTCGTCACTGCATCAACAGCTTCATGCGTTGTTAAAATCGAAAGTTCTGTCCATTTCACTTGCAATACACTCCTTAGTCACCTTTAATTTTTTTCTTAATTTTGTCGAACAGGGAGCTTCCGTGTTCTTCCGGAATATCTCCACTAATTTCTGCAAATTCACGTAACAATTGTTTTTGTTTTTCTGTTAATTTCGTCGGTGTTACAACGTTTACGATGACATACTGGTTCCCCATGCCATAGCCGTGTACATTTTTTACGCCTTTATCTTTCAGGCGGAATTGTGCACCGGATTGTGTGCCTGCAGGAATTTTCAGCTTCACTTTCCCGTGAATTGTCGGTACTTCGATTTCATCACCTAACGCTGCTTGCGGGAATGTTAATTTTAATTCATATAAAATATCATCGCCGTCACGTTCGAAATACTCGTGCTTACGAACATTGAAAATAATGTATAAATCGCCTGCCGGACCATTGTTGAATCCTGCTTCACCTTGACCAGCTACACGTAATTGTTGGCCATCATCAACACCTGCCGGAATTGTGATTTTGATTTTTTTCTTTTTCGTAATTGTACCAGTACCGCGACATGGTGAACATTTTTCCACAATGATTTTACCTTGACCACGACATGATGGACAAGAACGTTTGTTTACCATACGGCCAAACGGTGTGTCGACTGCCTGGTTAATTTGACCAGCACCATTACATTGTGAACATGTTTGTGGCTGCGTACCTGGTTTTGCACCAGAACCGTGACATGTATCACATGTTTCTTCTTTCGGAATTTCAATTTCTGTTTCTTTTCCGAATACTGCTTCTTCGAAAGAAATGTTCATACGGAACTGAAGATCATCGCCTTTACGTGGGGCGTTTGGATCTTGGCGTCGGCCGCCTCCGAAGAACGAACTGAAAATGTCCTCGAAACCGCCGAATCCAGCGCCGCCTCCGAAGCCGCCGCCACCAAAGCCAGCATTTGGATCTTCATGGCCGAACTGGTCATAGCGTGCACGTTTTTGGTCGTCTGACAGCACTTCATATGCTTCTGCGACTTCTTTGAACTTTTCGTCTGCACCTTCATCTTTGTTTAAATCCGGGTGATACTGTTTTGATAATTTACGATACGCTTTTTTTATTTCATCTTTGCTTGCACCTTTGCTCAGGCCAAGTACTTCATAGTAATCGCGCTTACTCATTGTTCACTCTCCGCTCTTTTTACATAACGTCTATTTTAACATGTTGAAAAATTGATGTATAGCTTTTGCTTTGGTACATCTTATGTGAAATTAAATAATGTTTCGGTTTGTTCATAAAGTCCGTTGCTCGTTGTGCTGCGTTACAGGGCACAAATACTCGTACACTATATCAATATAAAGTGTAAGTTTTTTAATATTGTTCAGTGCTTTCCATTCCGGGTCGGACGCTTTCCGCGGGCACGGCCTGAGCCTGTAGTCTCAGGCGTCGTGCTGTTCCCGCAGGAGTCGCCTCCCCTCCATTCCAAGCACTTCCCGTTTAGTATTAAATTTCGCATTCTAACTAATTTTCGTATCGAGGCACACTTAATCCCCAAGGAGTCGGCCCCTCCACTTCGCACAACTACCGGTTAGTATGAGGGTTTGACTTCTTATTTAATTTGAGTCAAGGTTTGGTGAAATTTATTACCCCTCATTTCGAAGAGTTCTACATTATAGGCGAGCACTTCTACTTTTCCATGAATCGCATCCACATTAATGCTGAACTTTCTACTTTTACTTGAATAACTTCCACATTAGTCGCTGAACTTTCTACTTTTACTTGAATAACTTCCACATTAGTCGCTGAACTTTCTACTTTTGCTTTATTAAGTTCTACTTTCTTACGAAAATGCGCTAATAAAATTTGCGCTTCCCGCAAACCATGGGCGATACTATTTTAAATAAGCAAACGCCTACCTAACCATGACAAACTTAAAAGCCAAAGCCGCAAGCGGTCTTTGGCTTTTATGTGAAAAACAGAAAGAATTATTTATTGTCTTTGTCGTCTTTTACTTCTTCAAAGTCAGCGTCTACGATACCGTCGTCTTTTTGACCAGCGTCTGCTGCGCCTTCGAAGCCTTCAGCGCCGCCTTGTGCTTGAGCTGCTGCTGCCGCTTGCTCGTAAACTTTCATTACTAATGGTTGTAATACGCCTTCTAATTTTTCTTTAGAAGCTTTGATTCCTTCAAGCTCGCCTTTTTCTAAAGCTGCTTTTAACTCATCACGTGCATCTTCAACAGATTTCTTTTCGTCTTCTGTGATTTGCTCGCCTAAGTCTGTGATTGTTTTATCCACTTGGAATACTAATTGGTCTGCTTCGTTGCGAAGATCTGCTTCTTCTTTACGTTTTGCATCCGCTTCAGCGTTTGCTTCTGCATCTTTAACCATACGCTCGATTTCTTCTTCTGATAAACCTGAATCAGATTGGATCACGATTGTTTGTTCTTTTTGTGTACCTATGTCTTTCGCTTTAACTGATACGATACCGTTTGCATCAATATCGAATGTTACTTCGATTTGTGGAATACCACGTGGTGCTGGTGGAATATCAGATAATTGGAAGCGACCAAGTGTTTTGTTATCTGCAGCCATTGAACGTTCACCTTGTAATACGTGAATGTCTACTGCTGGCTGGTTGTCTGCAGCTGTTGAGAACACTTGAGATTTAGATGTTGGGATAGTTGTGTTACGATCGATCAGTTTCGTCATAACACCGCCCATTGTTTCGATACCTAATGATAATGGTGTTACGTCTAATAATAATACGCCTTGTACGTCACCAGCTAATACGCCACCTTGTACAGCAGCACCCATTGCTACTACTTCGTCTGGGTTTACACCTTTGTGCGGCTCATGACCAGTTGCTTTTTTGATTGCTTCTACTACTGCAGGAATACGAGTAGAACCACCAACTAAGATTACTTTATCTAATTCTGAAGCAGAAAGACCTGCATCTGATAATGCTTGACGAGTTGGAACGATTGTACGCTCAACTAAGTCTTTTGTTAAATCATCGAATTTCGCACGTGATAATGACATTTCCAAGTGAAGCGGGCCATCAGCACCTGCTGTGATGAATGGTAATGAAATTTGAGTAGAAGTTACACCTGATAAGTCTTTTTTCGCTTTTTCAGCTGCATCTTTTAAACGTTGCATTGCCATTTTGTCTTTTGATAAGTCTACTGAATTTTCTTTTTTGAACTCTTCTACTAAATAAGCGATGATTTTGTCGTCGAAGTCGTCACCACCAAGTTTGTTGTCACCTGCTGTTGCTAATACTTCGAATACGCCGTCAGCTAATTCAAGGATCGATACGTCGAATGTACCGCCACCTAAGTCGAATACTAGAATTTTTTGGTCAACGTCTTGTTGATCTAAACCGTAAGCTAATGCAGCAGCTGTTGGTTCGTTGATGATACGCTCTACTTCTAAACCAGCAATTTTACCAGCGTCTTTCGTTGCTTGACGTTGAGCATCGTTGAAGTAAGCAGGAACTGTAATAACAGCTTTTGTTACTTTTTCGCCTAAGTAGTCTTCAGCATAGCCTTTTAAGTATTGTAAAATCATTGCAGATACTTCTTGTGGAGTATACTCTGTATCTTCCACTTTAACTTTTTCGTTCGTACCCATTTTTGATTTGATTGAAATAATTGTGTTAGGGTTTGTTACAGCTTGGCGTTTTGCTACTTCACCAACTTGCTTTTCTCCATTTTTGAATGCTACTACAGATGGAGATGTACGGTTACCTTCCGGGTTTGGAATTACTTTTGGTTCTCCGCCTTCTAATACAGATACACAAGAGTTTGTTGTTCCTAAGTCAATACCGATAATTTTACTCATAATTTAATTTCCTCCTAATAGTAAAAAACAAAATGTGTTTAGTCATAATCATTAAAATTATTTAATATATAAATAGCACCGAAAAGCACTAAATTACTCGTTTACAGATACCATTGACGGCCGCAGTACACGGTCCTTTAACTGATACCCTTTTTGCAGTTCACGTAAAATGATGCCTGTTTCCTTTTCGCTGTCCTGCTCTTGCATTACAGCTTGGTGGAAGTTTGGATCAAAGCTTTCACCTTCTGCAGGAATGATTGTAAGACCTTCTTTTTGCGTTGCAGCAAGTAACTGGTCATATACCATTTGTACACCTTTGTATAATGAGGCCGCTTCTTCTGTCGTCACTTCTACTTGCAGTGCGCGGTCTAAATTGTCCAGCACCGGTAAAAGTTCAGTTAATAAGCTTTGTGCACGGTATTTCTCAGCCGCTTCACGATCTAAACGGTTGCGACGAGTTAAGTTATCATAGTCGGCACGTAAACGCAGGTAACGCGCATCCTCTTCAGCAAGTTTCGCTTCAAGTTCAGCGATTTTCTGATCCTTTTCATCTACTGCATTTTCTTCTGTTTCAGTAGTTTCAGCTGTTTCCACTACTTCTTCCGTAGTTTCTTCTTGCTGCAATTCTTCATTGTTTTTTGTTTTTGACACTTCTTTTCCTCCTCGAGTAGCAATCATTTATGAATTCAGCGGGTCAGTAAAACGTTATGCCCGCTGAATCAATGGTGTTACTGTTTTTTATCGAAAAACGCTCTGGACAGACTGTTTGTCATGACATCCAATAATGTAACAACACGCCGGTAATCCATGCGCGTCGGACCGATAATGGCGATCGCCCCCTGCTGTTCTTCCCCTACAAGGAAGGAAGCGGTGATGACACTGCAGTTTTCCATCGCTAAATGATTGTTTTCTGAACCTATTCGGATTTGAATACCATTTTTCTGTTCATTGAATAAAGTTTGAACTTGGCTTTCCTTGTCGATCAGATCCATCAGCATTCGCATTTTTTCTAAGTCATGGAACTCCGGCTGATTCAACATGTTGGATTTACCACCGTAATAAACTTTATTTTCGTGATGGTTTGAAGTAATGGATAACAATGACCGGATAATCGAATCGGATGCATGAATATGAGATTTTAATACCGAAATTGCCTCAGTTTGAAGCTTTATCGGAAGTTCATATAACGGTACACCGACTAGGCGGTCATTCAAAATATTAACCATTTTTTCAATATCATGCGGGTTAAAACCCGGTGGTAACGTTATTGTGCGATTTTCTACATGACCGTTATCTGTGATGATAATAGCCACCGCTGTTTGTTCTGTTAACGGTACAATCTGGAATTTCTTGACACGATGTTTTTGAACATCCGGACCGAGTAAAATCGTCGTGTATGTCGTCAACTCCGATAATATATTTGCGGATTCTTTTATAGTTTGTTCTGCTTCAACAATCTGCTTTTTAAAGAGTGACTGGATTTGCGCTACTTCGCCACTCGTGATGATTTGAGGCTGAAGTAAATGGTCGACATAAAAGCGATACCCTTTTTCAGAAGGGACCCTTCCTGAAGAAGTATGCGTTTTTTCTAAAAAACCTAACTCCTCCAAATCTGCCATTTCATTACGTATTGTAGCAGCACTATACGTAATACCTTCTTTTTTGGATAGTTGACGCGAACCAACAGGCTGTGCTGACATCACAAATTCGTCTACGATTACTTGCAATAGTTGTAACTGCCGATTTGTTAACATCTTTCTCACCTCTGTTAGCACTCAATAAAGAGGAGTGCTAATATATTTATAAATTAGCAAATCTCTAAATTGATGTCAATGAATTCGTCCGTTTTTTTCAACTTTTTTCATGTACCGTTGCAAAAAGATTATTCCCCTATTAAAAACCGCTGAAAAACTTCATTTCCGATAAAACGGCCTTTTCTTGTTAAACGGATTCCTTCAGAGTCAATTTCAATCAGTTGCTCTTCCTGTAATTGATCGATTATTTCCTTATATATAGAAACCATTTGCTGACCGAATTTCATTTCAAACTCATCATGTGTCACGCCGGCAGATTTTCTTAATCCTAAAAACATCTGCTCTTCCAGCTTCTCATCACCTGTCACTTCATGTTCATGCAATAAAGGACGCTCTCCTGCCATCACTGTTTCAATATATTTTTTGATCGGTGCGACATTGGAATAGCGTATTCCTTCCAAGTAACCGTGAGCACCAGCGCCAAATCCTGCGTATTCGTCATTATCCCAATAGATTTTATTATGTGTTGACTCATAGCCTTCATTCGCAAAATTACTGATTTCGTACTGCCGGAGTCCATGTGCTTCCATCGTGTCCATCAAAACACCGTACATATCCGCTTCAAGATCTTCTGTCGGCAAATGGAGTTTCCCTTTCGCATACTGGATATAAAAGATTGTTTTAGGCTCTACGATAAGCGAGTAGGCCGAATAATGAGGCAGCTTCAGTGCCAATGCCTTTTCAAGCGTATCCTGCCATTGCTCCATCGTCTGACCAGGCAGACCATACATTAAATCAATGCTTATATTTTTAAATCCAACATTTTTTGCGTTTTGGATTGTTTCATATACATGTTCATTCGAGTGGGTACGGCCAATTTTTTTTAGCTGTGACTGGTCGAATGATTGGACCCCCATACTTAAACGAGTGACGCCTCCATTATAAAGTGCCTGCAATTTATCGATTGTCAGCTCATCCGGATTTGCTTCACTACTAAACTCTTTTACGGATGACATCGGAATATGTTTCGTAATGATCGACAATAATTTTTCGATTTGCTCAGCAGACAGGGCAGTCGGGGTACCGCCACCAAGGAAAATCGTTTCGATATTCGTGAACGCTTCCGGCATCCCGGCAACCGTCATCTCCATTTCCCGTCCAAGCGCTTCAATATATTCATCAACTGGCTGATTTTTAAAAAATACTTTATTAAAATCGCAGTAATTACAAATTTGATGACAAAAAGGAATGTGAATATATACACCTCTAGCCATTTAAATCACTTCCTTATTCTAGTTGTTCTCCTTTATTGTAGCCTTTCTCCACTAAAATACAAATACGGACCCTCGGAAAAAGAACAACAAAAAAAGCTTTGCTAAATGAAGATTCATTCAACAAAGCTGGATTAATCTATAAAATAGAAAATACAGGCTCTTCCTTATTCATTAACATAACCAAATCAATCGCTGTCATTTCAGGCAGCTTTGCGCAAAATTGTTCAGCTTCTTCAGCAGTATCGAACTGGAAGGCATCCAATTCTTTTGTTATTTCATATTGATCATCCAATAGTTGGATCATATAAAGGCGTACAGTTGGTTGGCATCGCTTTGTTGCATCAAAGTTTTCTCCGGCAATGACAATACCTGTATCCGCCGACGTTTTGCTAACAATAGTTTCGATAATATGTAGCTCATCCTGGACAAACCACTTCGGTACGATTAGTTGAATTTGACTGTTCATAAAAAATACATCCCCTTAATTAATATATTTATCTAATGACAAATCTAATTGATCACAGCAATTATTAAGTATTTGCCACGTTGAACATAACACTCTGCCCTTTTACAAACATTCAGAAAAATGAAGTCTGCATTGAAATGAAATGGTACGATACAAGTATTTTCTACTAACTGTTCTCTCTATATAATTTCGTATTAACCAATTAAATACGTATTTTTATACCAATATTCTACTACAGTCAAGAATTTATTAAAAGCTACATTTTTAAAAATATTCTTAATATTAAATCAATGACTTTAGGTGTATTGTATTATGGGATAAATTTACATATCAATCATTAATATGACTTCTTGATTAAAGATACCAGTTTTCATGATAAATTTCATCAGTTTTCTGAAAATAATTACAATATATATCGTATTTTTATCTTTTACTGTAATTTACTTATAAATATTACAGTACTATAACAAAATTTAAAATGGTTTCGACAAAAACTGTCAAAATCAGCGTAATCAGATTTGAAACCGTTTGACCGCATGTGTTAACGAACGCATATTTTTTGCAATGCTTTGAATTTCTTCATAAATTTCTGATGTTGAATTTTTCTGGATGTCAATTTGCTCCTGAATAAGGTGCATCGACACGAGATTTTCCTCGGAGCGGTTGCTTAACTCCATCGAGCTTTGAGCGACATCATGAGTATGACTTGAAATTTCATTCATAATAGTAGAAACATGCTCCATTTGCGGACCGATTTGTTGTACTTGCATTGTAATTTCTCTGAACTTGGCCGCGCTATGTTCGGTTGTAGTAACTCCCGTATGAACACTTCTCATCGCATCTTCCATATTATTTGTCGCTTCCAGTGTCCCTTGCTGAATTTTCATGACAATTATTGCAATGGATTTTGTGAACTCCTGCGATTGTTCCGCAAGTTTACGCACTTCCTGGGCCACAACAGCAAAGCCTCGCCCATGTTCCCCTGCTCTTGCTGCTTCGATGGAGGCATTTAGCGCAAGCAGATTTGTCTGATCGGCAATCGAGTGAATCATCGTGACCGCCCGTGAAATATGCTGAGTCTGTTCATTCAGTTGGGTAATCGTATTGTTCGCTGTTTGCATCGCCCGCTCCACATCATGCATTTGCACTAGGTTTTGCACAACGATCGCTTCACCGTCTTCAGCCTGTGCAATCGTTTCTTTTATATAACGGTCCACATAATGCATGCGTTCGGTAATTTCGTCGATCCCTGCAGCCACCTGCTGTACCGATGCTGCGTTATTTGCTAATCGGGTTGCTGCATATTGCAGTGAACCGGTCATGTCATCGGAGTTTGCGGCAATACGTACTGCCCCAGTTGTAATTTGCTCGGCATTTGTTTGAAGCTCGTTATTCGCTTCAGTCGCCGATTCTGTATTTTTCCGGACTGTTTTTAAAAGCTCCTTCATATCACCAATCATTAAATTGTAGTATTTCGTTGTTTCCCCTAGCTCATCGCGTGCCGAATATGTTGCATACTTCGTTAAATCCCCTTGCTGCACGAGTTTAAATAGCTGTTTCAGTTCACGGGTTGGTTTATTGATTGAACGAATCGCCTGAATACCAAAAAACAGCACAAGCAGCATTAAAATGATAGATATTGATACTAGAAGACTGTAGCCGAATTTTATATCGTTTTCATGACTAGCTAATTGTGCGGATGCCCGCTCGATTACGTATACATCGATTTCCTCAAATAGTGCGGCGGAGGGGTTGCTCGCCAGCTGCTTCATATAAAACTCCATTTTGGAATCGAAAGCAGCTAATTGCCCCATGGATTGCAACGGGATTTCATTAGTTTGGAGATACTGCTGTTCAATATTCTGTATCGTATGAAGTGTCATGAGTTTTTCCTCATATAATGCCTGCGCTTCCCTTTCCATTTTCCGTAAATAGTCCATACTGAATACGGTTAAAATGATATTTGAACAGATACATATGATCATTAATACTGCAAGCCGGTCTTTAAATTTAATTGCATTACGAAAGCGCACGTTACACTACCTCATTTACCTATGTATTTTGGTTTAGTATAAAGGGACTATGTAAATGGATATATGTAAATATGTTAAATTGTTGTAAAAGTATGGTGCGGTAGTTAAACAGGATTTTTATTAGCCAAATAAATGCGAGAATAGTCACTCCTTTATTCTTATGCGCCACTTTGATTTTACATTAGATTTTATTCGCCACTAATCTCTCTATATTAGAAAGAGGAATCGATTTATTCGGCAAATCACGTTAAAACAAGCATGCAGCACCATGCTGGAATATTTATTAGTCACTTTAGTGTCTATATTCGCCACTCCTGCTAACATATTCGCCAACTGGAACCAGATTATCGTCACATCACTTTTCTTATTCGACACTTCCCCCGGATAATCGCCAATTCATTAGATATTAGACAAATAAAATTTTTATTCGCCACTCTCTAAAAATTATTCGCCATTTCCCGCCCAAAACAAAAAAACCATACAAGCCGGAAAATCCGGCCTATATAGCCCTAAAATCATTATTTACATAAATTCCTTAGTCAGCTGATCAAATTGTTCTTCTGATAAGCTAATATCGATATCTGTTAATGGCAGCTCTGAATAGCCTTTGATTTTTTCCTGATACGAAGTTGTTTCAGTATCCTGATAAATAATACCTGTTACTAGACCTTCATGGCGCATTACTGTTTGCATCGCCTCTTCGCGGTTAGATGAATCATAGCCTTCGATGTCCGCAAGCTTTGTTAAATTCTCTTTGAACCAGTCGTATGTGTTCACTTTGTTGTATGTTACACATGGCGAGAATACGTTAATGAACGAGAAGCCTTTATGGTTCAGGCCGGCTTCGATCATTGCTGTCAGTTCTTTAATATCCGTTGAGAAGCCTTGTGCCACAAATGTCGCACCTGCTGTTAATGCAACTTCCAATGGTTTTAATGATGGCTCGATTGCTCCGCCTGGTGTTGATTTCGTAATGAAACCAGCAGCTGAACGTGGAGACGTTTGTCCTTTTGTTAATCCGTAAATTTGGTTATCCATTACTACATACGTAATGTCGATGTTGCGGCGGATCGCATGGATTGTGTGACCCATACCGATCGCAAATCCGTCACCGTCACCGCCTGAAGCGATAACTTTCAGATCTTTGTTTGCCATTTTAAGGCCTTGTGCGATCGGTAATGCACGACCGTGGATACCATGGAAACCATATGAGTTAATATAGCCTGAAATACGGCCTGAACAGCCGATTCCTGAAATAACGGCCGTTTCGTTCGGTTCATAGCCTACGTTTGCTGCTGCACGTTGAATCGCCGCCTGTACGGAGAAGTCACCGCAGCCTGGACACCAGTTAGGTTTTACGGAATTTCGGAAATCTTTAAATGTTGCCATGATTAAATTTCCTCCTTCACTAAGTTTGTTAATTCACGTGGTAAGAATGGTGTACCATCGTATTTTAAAATCGATTTAGTCTTCGCGTGACCACCGATATTCATTTTCATAACATTTGCTAGCTGACCTGTCGCATTGTTTTCAACGACAATCACTTTTTTCGCATTATCCATTAAGGCACTCATCTCTTCTGCAGGGAATGGATGAATCAGCTTAATATGTGCGTGGTTCACTTTTACGCCTTCAGAGTTCAGCTTTTCCTGAACTTCTTCTATTGCTCCGCGCGTTGAGTTGAAGCCTACAAGTAATACGTCTGCATCATCGTGTGGCGCGTTCACGTATACCGGATTTTCAAAGCGGACATGCTGTAATTTACGCATACGCTTATCCATTTGCGTGCGACGGTTGCCCGTTGCTTCAGATGGTTTACCTGTTTCATCGTGTTCTACACCCGTTACGTGGTGAATACCGCCTTTTGTACCTGGCAGGACACGTGGTGAAACGCCATCTTCTGTATTTTCATAACGCTTGAAGTAATCTTTCGTTTCTTCGTCTTCAATCGCTTCAACAATTTTACCGCGACGAATTTCAATTTTGCTGTAATCAAAAGGATCAACTGACTGCTTACCTAATGATAACTGCAAGTCTGTCATAACGATTACCGGTAATTGCAGCTCTTCGGCAATGTTAAACGCCTGGATTGTATCGTAAAACGCCTCTTCCATTGTAGAAGGCGCAATAACTACTTTCGGGATTTCACCGTGTGTACCATAAAGCATCGCCATTAAATCCGATTGCTCCTGCTTTGTCGGTAAACCTGTTGATGGACCACCGCGCTGTGTATCGAAAATTACAAGTGGCTGCTCCGTCATACCTGAAAGACCGATTGCCTCCATCATTAATGAAAGACCAGGACCAGCTGATGCTGTGAATGCACGCACACCGCCATAGTTTGCACCGATTGCCATTGTTGCTGCAGCAATCTCATCTTCTGTCTGAATAACAGCTCCACCTACTAATGGAAGCTTTTTAATCATGTATTCCATAATTTCAGATGCCGGTGTAATCGGATATGCCGCCATGAAACGAGAGCCGGCTGCCAATGCACCTAATGCCGCTGCATCGTTACCGATCATGAACATACGGCGTTTTCCGTCTGCAGGCGCAATTTCCCACGAGCCTACACGGTCACCGATTTGCTCTGAAATCGCCTGACGACCACGTTCAATCGCTTCAATGTTTTTCGCAACGACTTCTTCACCTTTACGTCCGAAAATTTCATTTACAACACTTTGGAAAACCGATTCATCCAAGTTTAAAAGTGCTGCTGTTGCACCAATCGCAACCATGTTTTTCATTAGTGACGTACCAAGTTCAGCCGCAATTTCCGTGAACGGCACCGCATATAATGGCGCGACACTGTCTTCCGGATTTTTCGGATCGAATTTTGCATCCGCTAAAATGATACTGCCTGGTGTTAATTCTTTATAGTTCACGTCGATCGTTTCCTGGTCAAACGCCACTAGTATATCTAAGTCGTCCGCAATTGCGCGTACTTCTGTCGGACGAACCGTAATTTTATTATTCGTATGGCCACCTTTAATACGAGAAGAGAAATGACGGTAACCGTATAGGAAATACCCTAGACGATTCATTGCCATTGAGAAAATTTCACCTGTACTCTCAATCCCTTCACCTTGCTGCCCACCGACTTTCCATGAAAGCTGATGTAACATATCAACATCTCCTTAAAGTTTCTGTATTATATAAATGAATAAAGCCTCTAAGATGCTTTATCGAGCAGCTGTCGTATTGCACAGCCATTTTATAGTTTTTTCCTACATTAGTTTAACATGAAGTTTTCGTCTCTTCTATTGCAAATGTCATATCGAGTCAAAAAATCAGACCTTTGACGGAAAGTTCTGTACACAATTGTTTTGAATTAAAACAAGATTTCTATTCCCTAAAATTTATATGGGAAATCTTTTATTGGAGGACGATTGGTTATGGAAGATGGTTGCGTTCTAAAATAACTGAGACACGGTTTCAGATTATGGAGTGAGAAATTTTATTTTCTCGCAAAAGTGGCGAATATAAAATAAAATTGACGATTAAAACTCCCACCAATCTAAATCCCTTCTATTTAAATATACCCCGCAAACAAAAATACACCCGCTTAGCCCAGTTTGGGTGCTATGCGAGTGTATGGGTCTTCATGAATTAACGAGTTCTTTTTTCAACGAGTAGTTTTAATGCCGTACGATCTTCTCCTGCAATGATGATGTCCGCGAAAGCTGGCGCACAAATTAAATCTGTGCCGCTTGGGGCTACAAACCCTCGAGCGATTGCTACTGCTTTAATTGCCTGGTTTAACGCACCTGCACCTACCGCCTGCATTTCAGCAAACCCTTGCTCTCGTATAACCGCAACGAGTGCTCCTGCAACAGAATTAGGATTAGAACGAGATGATACTTTTAATGAATCCACAGCTATTTCCTCCTCATCTAGTACTGCTTTATCTTTTTAGGCAATTTTTATTGCCTGTACGTCATTGTATGCGCTTTATGAAGCAATTAGAATCCGTTTTTTACAACTACTGTAAGAAATTATTCAGCGTAACGGTAATCTTTATAATCTTTATAATAATCACTCAATTTTTTACAGTTATTTACACTTATATTTCCTGCCAGGATTTGCTTGCCAGTCACGGTTAATAATGGAGGCGAATCGATAATGCTGATGTGATATTAATTTTCATTCTCTTTTATTGAACAATTGTTTTCGCAAACATGGATTTTGTTCATTTTCTTCAAAAAAGAGAGTAGACCTTGTTCTTGACAAAGTTCTACTCTCCTGTAATTTTATAGCGTAAGGGGGGGTACTATTATTTTATACATTGAGCGAGATGACAAGCGATACGATACAAAAAATAATAGCGACGATAATACCTGATTTCCATCGCTCTTTCATCACATGCCCCCTTCTTTCTGTTTGTTAGTGTACTAAACTATTGATATAGTAGTTTAAACATATTCATCAAGCTTTGAAACTATTCATATTAGTTATCTCATTTTCTGAACATGACTTGTCAATTCTCCAAAATAAACGAATAAGAGTCGCAACTATAATCCCCTTTATCTTCTATGGTGGATGCCAAAAAGTATCTGTTCTTTTACAAAGTATTTTAATTCCCGAGTATCTATTCTAATATAATCCTCGTAGTTCACAGTAAGCCTCTAAAATTTTCTCTCCTTAGAAAATTGAATAAAACACCTATAACTAAATCCTAAGGCAACTGCCTTTCTTGTTTAGTAATAGGTGTTCTAGATTTATATTCAATTAAGCTTGAAACGGATTATCTTCATTGATCATTACACGTTCCTGGCGAATTGCTTTTCCTGTTTTGTCGTCAATTTCTACAAAGAAGGCACTTAATACAGCGCGACCTTTTTTCGGTACTTCATAGCGTGCCGGCATGTTTGTTAGGAACTTATAAATAACATTGTCTTTTCCCATACCTAACACTTCATCATATGGACCTGTCATACCGACGTCAGTTATATATGCTGTACCACCCGGGTAAATACGGTTGTCCGCTGTTTGAACATGCGTATGTGTTCCGACAACGACCGATGCTTTACCGTCCAGATGCCAGCTTAATGCGATTTTTTCGCTCGTTGCTTCAGCATGGAAATCAACAAATACGATTGGCGACGTTTTTTTCGCTTCTTCAACCATTTCGACTGCCATCGCAAACGGATCTTCATGCGGCGGTAAAAATACGCGTCCGTGCAGATTAATAACTGAAATCGTCACACCGTTTTTCGATACTTGTGTCATACCGCGTCCAGGTGCATCTTTCGAAAAGTTTGCCGGACGCACTAAGTAATCCGCATCATCTATAAAATCAAAAATGTCTTTGTTGTCCCATGTATGATTGCCCATTGTAATGACATCGACACCCATTTGCAGTAAATCATTATATATCGCACGAGTAATGCCGCGCCCTGCTGCAGCGTTTTCCCCGTTTGCAATAACAACATCAAGGTTATATTTTTTCTTTAATCGAGGCAAATACTGCTCTACCGCATCGCGACCAATTGAACCGACGATATCGCCAATAAATAATACTTTCATTTTATAAAACCACTCTTTCTCTTCTTCAACATCTAATCATTTTATCACTTTTTGTACATTGTACGCAAAAAAACTGCTACAAAATGAATTGTAACAGAGTAAGAAGCTAACATTTTGAGTTTTCATGCCAATTCCAGGCGTCTTCAATCATTTCATGTACATTTTGTTCAGCCTGCCATCTATGCTCCGGTTGCATGTTTTTTGAACTAACCTCAGACAAATCATACATCCTAAATGATGGCTTCTCCCTCTCCAACGCTTCAAGTGCCCTAACATGCGAATTTGCTACATCGCTCACATTATTAAAGCCACGGTTGCCTGACCCATCAATCGCAGATTCCGGTTTTTCACTAACCGCAGCCTGTAAACCAGTGCTCTTACAGTAACGGAGAACGATCCCATTCATATCATAAGCTTTTGTATAAACTTCCAACATCTGTTCAATCATACATTTATGTCCTTGTAAATCATTTCCTCCTGAACATGCCATAACGGCTGAAGAGAGCAAGATATTTTTCACTCTGCACGCCCGCATGACTTTCAATAACGCTAACGTACCGCCGACATTATTTTCATAGTAATATTCAGGATTCCCCATTGCCTCGTTGACTGAGTCCGATGCTACAAAATGGAGTACAGATTGAACCGGAAACAATGTAAATATTTGCGTTAACCGTTTTTGGTCCGATAGATCGCCTTCAATAAAAATAGCCCGCTCATCGACTGCTCCGCGATGTCCCGTGGATAAATTATCATACACAACGACCGGCCCTTTTTCCAGTAATAAATTTACGACATGGCTCCCAACAAAGCCCGCGCCACCAACGACTAATATCACAAATATTCCTCCTTATCCAGCTTCGAATTTTACTTGTAGTGTAACGAATTCTCTCCCTCTATTTAAGCCCTTACTTTATGAACCAACCGGAAAAATGCCGGATACACCCTCATTTTCACTAACGGTTTCATAATGCGCAGATTCCAAGGAAGCTGGGAAAAATTTTTGCTTTCCCGGATAATTTGACGTTCCAGTGATTTTACTTGGCGTGTATTGGACGTCGTTAACAATACATGATGATAACGGTGAATATATAGACGTAAATTTAATCCCTCAATTACATTACGATATTGCCTTTTATCAAAGAACTGCTTCATTTGTGCATATGTTTGTGCATGTGAATGGGCAATCGACGGGCTATAATTTTTCATCAGCATATCCTCATATTGCACAAAGTTATACTGCGGTTCATTTACAATGGCTATCTTTTTCGCAAACGATAAGTACTGCGCAATAAAACCGACATCTTCAAAAAACGGATGATTATCAAAATATAATCGCTCCCCCATAATGATAGAACGTAAAAACAGTTTATTCCAAGGCACGATATACGCTTCATTGTGCTTTGTAAGATAGTAATTAACAGGGTTCGGTTTGGTTAAAAGCGCTTCATTTACTTTCACTAGTTTTTTGCGTTCCGTTTCCGGCCAGTATTTCGTATAGCCGCACAGTACGAGATCTGCATGTTTCTGCTCAGCTCGCTGCACAAGCTTCTCATACATCGTACTCTCCACAAAATCATGTCCATCAACAAAGGCAATATATTTACCTGTAGCTTCCTGAATTCCGTAATTACGTGCTTCACTTAACGTAAGATTTTGCGCATTAAATAAAATAAAACGTTCATCTATACTAACGAATTCTTCACAAATAAGAGCCGTTCCTTTAGAAGAACCATTATTCATAATAAGCACTTCGATTCCTTGCAATGTTTGCTGCTGCAGGCTTTTCAGACATTCTCTTATCGAATATTCAACATTATGTGTTGCCACAATAATAGACACAATCGGTATCATGGAAATCCTCCTAAACAGTAAAAGTGATTAATATTTGGAACGGGCTACAGAAACTGGATGCCTTGATTTTTCTATATCCAAATCAAGCCATTGCCCAAGCTTCAGACAGTCATCTTCTTGAATTTGGTTATTTAAACAAGCGTCCGGTGTGAACGTAAAGTTGTTAAAGTAAACTTTCTCGTCTACTACCTTTAAATCTATCCGCACATACGTAAACGGCTTACTAAGCTTTTTCGCAATGGCGAGCAGTTCGTCCAATTGCTCGGGCTTTACTTTTCCTTCATCAAACGGATACTTTTTCTTTACATAATTCGTATTGAACCAATCTGGTGTTAACATGAGCGTTTGCTCTTTCGGTGTAAAGCGGTGGAAAGTAGATTCAATAATCTTCGGCACCCCATGGAAACAATGAATGTTGTATTCTTGTGTATCATTGCCAGTTGTCGGTTCGATAAAACGCTCGATTATTATTCTAGGCAGTATCGATGCATAGTGAGGTTCCGCATATTTCAGCGAATAATCCGTTTCCATCATTTCCGCTAATTGCCGCCTTGTTTCCCGATAATCCATTTCCCGTTTATTCTCACAAACAATTGTCATGCCATCTCCGTGAGAACATTTCAGCACAAATTTTCTCGGCAGTTGCTCGAAAATAATATCTTCTACTTCATCAAAAATACCGATCAGCGGCGGCAGTAAATAGTTGTAGCCGACTGTGATCATATATTCGCGAGCTTTCACTTTGTCAGTAAATCTTCTTTTAAATTCAACATCTTCAAATAGTTTGAGCCACATTAATTTTTCATTAAAGGTTTTTGGGTTTTCCAAGTTTAAACGGGTTTTGAATCTGTTCCAATATAATAATTTACTTGCGGCAATTGGGGATAGCTTTACGACTTGTGTGAATGCATAGCGCTTTGCATGTAAAGGGATTTGCATAAACGTATCACAGCTCCTTCTATTATTTTTTCACATTACTAATTGGTTTTAATTAAAGTAAATTAGTGGAATTTTGCTGTGAATAATAGAGTGGGAAAGTTAAGGAAGTTGTATTTGAATAGTTATTTCTATGGTTCGTTAACTCTTAACGGTCTTAGTGCATTAAAATTGACTCTATAAATATCTTTTTAATAGTATAGTCTCGAAACATCTAATATATACCTACTATTCAAGTTTTTCTTCTATAAAATGTAAAATAGTATTTAGAATATTGTCATCTAAAATATCTTTTCATTCTCTACATAAAATTTAGCTTTAAATTATAACACTCCAAAGTTAAATCGGTAATTTCACCTGATACATTAACACATAGTGTTTACATATAGGCAATTCAAAGTGGAAATGAGAAATTAAAATGTTTATAATAAAAAACCCCCATTTCATAGATTAGTTTCTACGAAATGGGGGTTTTTAAAAAATATAAAATACTATTATTATTACTTCGCATACTCCACAGAACGTGTTTCACGAATAACTGTCACTTTGATGTGACCTGGATAATCGAGTTCTTCTTCAATGCGTTTGCGGATATCTCGCGCTAAACGATGTGATGCCAGATCATCGATTTTTTCAGGTTGTACGATGATACGTATTTCACGACCTGCTTGAATCGCGAATGATTTTTCAACACCGTCATAGCTTTCCGAAATTTCTTCCAGCTTTTCAAGGCGGCGAATATAGTTTTCTAATGTTTCACTGCGGGCACCTGGGCGAGCTGCTGATAATGCATCTGCTGCTGCTACAAGTACTGCAATAACTGAAGTTGCTTCTGTGTCACCGTGGTGGGAAGCAATTGAGTTAATAACAACTGGGTGTTCTTTATACTTCGTTGCCAGTTCCACACCGATTTCCACGTGGCTTCCTTCAACTTCATGGTCAATTGCTTTACCGATATCATGCAGTAAACCTGCACGACGCGCTAATGTCACATCTTCGCCTAGTTCAGCAGCAAGTAATCCTGCTAAGTGGGCTACTTCGATTGAGTGTTTCAATACATTTTGACCATAGCTTGTACGGTATTTCATACGACCAAGAATTTTCATTAAATCCGGATGCAGATTATGAATACCTACTTCAAATGTTGTTTGCTCCCCTGTTTCGCGGATCTGCTCATCCACTTCACGGCGAGATTTTTCAACCATTTCTTCAATTCGTGCCGGGTGAATACGACCATCTTGAACTAGTTTTTCCAATGCAAGACGAGCTGTTTCACGGCGGATCGGATCAAAGCCGGATAAAATAACAGCTTCAGGTGTATCATCAATAATTAAATCGATACCTGTAAGTGTTTCTAATGTACGGATGTTACGGCCTTCACGACCAATGATACGGCCTTTCATCTCATCATTCGGCAGATTTACAACGGACACAGTTGTTTCTGCAACATGGTCAGCTGCAAAGCGTTGTAATGCAAGTGATAAAATTTCTCGAGCCTTTTTGTCCGATTCTTCTTTTGCACGCAATTCCGATTCTTTTGTCATTACAGCGATATCTGTAGAAAGTTCGTTTTCAACTTCCTTCAAGATAACCTCTTTCGCTTCTTCGCGCGTCAGAGCTGCAATGCGCTCAAGCTCAGTCTTTTGACTTGCAACAAGTTGTTCTACTTTGCTTTCCATCTGTTCAATATGCTGTTGTCTGCTAGCCAGAGCTTCTTCCTTACGCTCTAAGCTTATCTCTCTTTTGTTCAGAGTATCATCTTTGCGGTCAAGGTTTTCTTCTCTTTGCAATAAACGGTTCTCTTGTTTCTGAAGCTCTCCACGACGGTCACGAATGTCATTTTCCGCTTCAGTTCGAAATTTGTGAGTTTCATCCTTTGCTTCAAGCAGTGCTTCCTTTTTAAGTGCATCTGCTTCACGTTTCGCGTCTTCCACGATTTGTTCGGCAACATGCTTTGCACCAGTCACTTTTGATTCATTCACGTTTTTCATGTAGAAATAGATAACAGCGACACCGACAGCGAATCCTAGCAAAGCAGGGAGTATCATTTCCATAATATCGTTTCCCTCCTATGCCTATATATGTCTGATGTTCTCTTAGTCGGCTAAATATATCTGAATTGTTCAAACATACCGCCTATTCATTTCAAAATTTAGAAATTATACATTTTAATTGTATAGTTCAAAATAAGGTATGTCAAGAATAGCCATGGTTTAAGGGGTTTTTTATATTTTTTGGGGTTGGGCTGCGAAAGTAGAAGATTTCGGTCGGAAAGTGGAACTGTCAAGGTGGAATGGAGGATTTTTCCGGCTTAATGTGGAATGCTCTGGGTTTAGTGGAAATTCCCTCAAGATATGTAGAACATTTCTCCCCTTATGTAGAACAAGTGACTCTGTAAGTAGAACACTCCTCCTTTATCTGCCGGCTTCCCAGGGAAAGTAGATCTATTCAGCTTAAAGTGGAAAGCTCTACACTTAAAGTAGAATCCCCCGCACGATATATGGAACGTTTCACCCCAAATGTAGAATCAGGGACCCCAGAAGTAGAACGCTCATTTCCGTCTATTCCGTAACTGCCTTCCCGTACAAAAACAAACAAAAACCCAAGCAAACTACTTCGCTTGGGTCTGTAACATTATTCTTTTTCGTCTTCGAATAATTCTAGTTCATCCAGTTCTTCTTCGTCAGTTGTATCGTTGGCGCCGATTGTGTAGCCTAGTTCGCCGATACCGAAATGTTGACGGATTTTTTCTGTTACTTCTTCTTTGATCGCAGGGTTTTCTTTGAAGAATTGTTTTACATTTTCACGACCTTGGCCAATTCGTTCGCTGTTGTAAGAATACCAAGAACCGCTCTTCTGGATGATGTCCAGTTCTGCACCGATGTCGACGATTTCGCCTTCTTTTGAAATCCCTTCACCGTACATAATATCAACTTCCGCTGTACGGAATGGTGGTGCTACTTTATTTTTTACGACTTTGATTTTTGTTTTGTTACCGATAATTTCCGTACCTTGCTTAATCGCTTCACCGCGACGTACTTCTAAACGGATAGAAGAGTAGAATTTAAGGGCACGTCCACCTGTTGTTGTTTCCGGGTTACCGAACATAACACCGATTTTTTCACGAACTTGGTTGATGAAAATAGCAAGCGTATTCGATTTGTTAATAACACCTGATAATTTACGTAATGCCTGTGACATTAAACGTGCTTGGAGACCCATGTGCGAGTCACCCATTTCGCCTTCGATCTCTGCTTTTGGCACTAATGCTGCTACAGAGTCGATTACGATAATATCGATCGCGCCAGAACGTACTAATGCTTCCGCGATTTCAAGTGCTTGTTCACCTGTATCCGGCTGTGATAATAATAATTCGTCAATGTTAACGCCTAATTTTTGTGCGTATACTGGGTCAAGTGCGTGCTCAGCATCGATAAATGCTGCTGTACCGCCGTTAGCCTGTATTTCTGCGATGGCATGTAATGTAACTGTTGTTTTACCAGATGATTCTGGTCCGTAAACTTCTACAATACGTCCGCGCGGGTAACCGCCTATACCTAGTGCTGCATCAATTGCGATAGAGCCTGATGAAGTAGTATCGATTTTGTTGTTCGAGTTCTCACCCAACTTCATAACAGAACCTTTACCGAATTGTTTTTCTATTTGTTTTAACGCCATATCTAATGCTGCTTTACGATCGCTCAAACTATTTCCTCCTTAAGAAAAAGCTTTATTTAACTTATGTCTCTATTATACTTGCTAATGAGATAACATTCAAGAAAAAAGCGAACATATTTTCGCTTTTCCTTTGAATGTTTCTAAATGCCTTTATATCAATAACCAAACCGTATTTTTCAAAAGAAACTGACAACTAAATCAGCTTTTTGTAACCTTGATTCGCTAATTCTCTCATTAAATAGCTGAACGTAAACTTCACCGCGCGGATCCGGTTTGTATTTCTTGAACCGGTTAATTGCAGTCGATACGTTAATGGCTCTGTGTCACCAATTTTAATACCAACCCAGATAGATCCCGCAGGCTGTCCGTCATGATCCCCCGGTCCTGCTGCACCCGTCAGTCCGACACCGATATCTGTACCGAACTTTTCACGGACTTGTGTCGCCATTGCCGTAGCACATTCACTGCTGACGATTCCGTATTCATCAAGCAGTTCACCGGAAATACCGAGGTGCTTGATTTTCGCTTCTTTCGTATACGTTACGACACCGCCGATTAATGCGGATCCGACACCCGGAACTTCTGCCAGCTCCGACTGGAACAGACCGGCCGTTAAACTTTCGGCAGCGGAAACAGTCAATTCATTTTCAAGAAGCATTTGCACAAGCTTGAAGCCTAATGATTCATCATTTACCCCGTAATAGTATTCTCCGACAATATCGAGAATTTCACGTTTCTTCAATTCAATTAGACGGAAAGCCTGTGGTTCATTTTGAGCTTTTGCGGTAATGCGCAAAGTTACTTCACCATCTGAAGCAAGTGGGGCAACGGTTGGATTCGTCTGTTCATCCAAAATGTTCTGTATGCGGGTTTCCAGGTCTGCTTCGCCGATACCGTAAAAACGAAGTACATGCGATAAAATTACCCCGCCGTCATGTAGAAGTGCCGCCAATTTTGGCTTCGTTTCATATTGGAACATCGGCTCGAGTTCTTTTGGTGGACCCGGCAGTAAAATATAAATACGGTCATTTTCCTCTAAAAACATTCCCGGTGCCATCCCGTGCTGGTTCAGCAAAACATCACAGCCATCCAGTACAAGCGCCTGTTTCCGGTTGTTTTCCGTCATTGGTCGTCTTTGCTTCGAGAAGAACTCTTCAATTGCAAACAGCGCCGTTTCATCAAACACTAATGTACGATTCAAATGTTTCGCAATCGCTTCCTTCGTTAAATCATCCTTCGTCGGACCTAAACCACCTGAGAAGATAATAATGTCCGCTCGCTGTTCCGCAATTTTGATTGCCTCCAAAAGCCGCGCCTCGTTATCTCCCACAACTGTATGATAATAAACATTAATGCCAAGTTCCGAAAGCTGGCTCGAAATAAATTTCGCATTCGTGTTGGCGATTTGCCCTAATAATAATTCCGATCCTACCGCTATAATTTCTGCATTCATTCCTAAAACCCCCTATAGATCAATTTCGCCTTGGCGTAATTGAGTCCAGATTTTTTGAGAATACGCTCTAGCGTATACTCAAAAGTACCTTTAGAAAATCTGTGACATCTGCCAGAGGCTTTTCTTACAGCAGTTGTGTTGGCAACTGCTGTAAAAATAAAGAAAAACTAGATTAGAAAAACATTCCTCGCATTCACGAGTCTTGTTCTATCTTTTATGGATACTTATTACTATTACCTATCCTAAAAGAAATTCTAACCTAGTTTTAGAAATTTTATTTATTTTGAATCCAATAATGCACGACGGTTTAAATAGAAATAATCCCATCCAGACCATACTGTAAAGAATAATGCTACATAAAGCATAATCATATCAAAAGGTATGCCAACTAATGTAAAAATCGTATTGTGTAAAATTAATGCAGAAATCGCCACGATTTGGGCCCAAGTTTTAATTTTACCAAGCTGGTTTGCCGCTACGACTTCCCCTTGTCCTGCTAAAATCAGTCGAAGTCCCGTTACCGCGAATTCACGCGAAATAATGATAATGACAATCCATGCAGGTGCCAGGTCGATTTCCACCAATAAAATAAAGGCAGCAGAAACGAGCAGCTTGTCTGCAAGCGGGTCCAGAAACTTTCCTAAGTTCGTCACTAAATTATATTTGCGGGCATAGTAGCCATCTACCCAGTCCGTTGCCGAAGCGAAAATAAATATCAGTGCCCCCACAAAGTAGTTCACTTGCATTTCCGCGCCAAACAGCGTCATATTGCCCCAACCAAAATCAAACATCATTACAATCACAAATAGTGGGATCAATAAAATGCGCGAGACTGTAATCTTATTTGGAATGTTCATTTGCTAACACCTTTCGTCTAAAGAAAAGAGCCATCTATTTAGATGACTACTCTCCTTGTCCTTCATTCACTAATTTTAAAATCACGTTTTGAGAAACCATATCTTGTGCGTAAGCTAATTCTACATCATTTACGTAAACTTTTGCCACTTTTGAGTTTCCTAAGCGAATACGTGCATAACCGTTTGCCGTTGAATCATGTTCTACTACTTCTCCAGCTTTATAGACACGTGCATTTACTTGCTCTTGGCGGTTTTCATTACGAATACCAACCCATGTATCACCTGCTACTTCAACACGAATCTTCAAACTGTCTGTTCCTGATACTTCAAATGTTGAATCTTCGCCTTGTACAACACCTTCACTGACTGTTTGCGCTGCTACCGGCTCTTCTGTGACAGGTTCTTCAGGTTCAACGGTTTCTTCAGCATCTACTTCTGTGTTTTCTTCGTTGTCTTCAACAGGTTTTGTTGGTGTTGAATTTGGATTTTGTTCGTATTCGATCGGTTTATTGTCTTCTTCTACTACATCTGGCACACTGCCCGTTTTTTGGATGTATAGAGTTGTAATTACAATAATAATGACAATCGCAAACAATGCGACGATCAATTTCGGCATTGCTTCCATCATCTTATTGCTCGATGTCGCTTTCATATTGCGGCGACTCGGACTTTGTGTGAATGATTGGGCGACCTCTTCTTTTTGCATTTCCGGAATATCTTTTCGATACTCAGTTAATACTTCATCCGCATCCAGTCCGACTGCTTCGGCATACTGCTTGATGAAGGCACGTACATAGAAAGAACCAGGCATAATTGTATAGTTGCCTTCTTCGATTCCTATTAGATAACGTTTTTGGATTTTAGTGATATTTTGTAAATCATCTAAACTATAACCTCTAGCTAATCTCGCTTCCTTCAAGCGAGCTCCTAGTTCCGTCAAAAAAAACACCTACTTTTAATATATTCAAATAAAGTTGGCACTAAGCCCTCTTATTTACTAAAAATCAAACCCGCCAAAATGGTCTGTACTCGATAACATATTATTCTTTTCGATAATTTCATATGTTATTTCTTCATCCGGCTCATGGCGCAATTCGATAATATAGTCAAAATCTTCTATTTTATATGATGAATGCTGTACGAACAGATCTGGATGCTCAATGACTTTAATCGTCGGCATACCCATGATTTCCCGAACTAACTGCTGGTGGCGTTCATCCGTCGAGCGACGTGTTACGGCACCGTCCAATATAAAAATATTATTCCCATTAAACTCATCGCCCATTAACGTATTCCGGACGGTTTGTTTAATCATAGTAGAAGAAATGAAAATCCATTTTTTATTCGCGCACACACTTGCAGCAACGATTGATTCTGTTTTTCCTACACGCGGCATTCCACGGATCCCAATTAATTTATGCCCTTCCTTTTTAAATAATTCGGCCATAAAATCAACTAAAATTCCTAATTCGTCACGTACGAACCGGAATGTATTTTTTTCATCCGCATCTTTCGGTATATAATGCCCATGCCGAACAGCCAATCGATCACGCAGTTTTGGCTCACGAAATCTTGTAACATTTATATTTTCCATTGTTGAGACGATTGAAATAAAACGCTGGATAGATTCTTCGTTCTCTGTAGATAACAGCATTCCTCGATGCTCCTCATCCACACCGTTAATCGAGACAATATTAACGCGAAGCATTCCTAACAGCGATGCAATATCTCCTAATAAACCTGGTCGATTCACTTGAATTTCATATTCAAAATACCATTCGCCCATTTTGTATCTGTCCCCTCATAATAGAAACGTATTTATTTCTTACAAGTTCCATCATAGCGGATTTTCTACCTATTGAAAAGTTAGAAAGCCACGTTTTTGTTAGTTTTCTTGAAATAATTTTTGAAAAACGCGTTCTAGAAGTATCAATGTTGGACAATCGTGCATTTACAGTTGGAGATTGGTACTATTAGAAAATGATGCAAGGAATTTTTGTTTATAAGAAGGGGAATTTATTAGACTTTCTCATTAAGTTATTCGTCAATATCTATGGAATAATCGCCACTTTTTATGTAGGTTAATTTATTCACCACTTCTATAGAGATATTCGTCAGTTTTGACCATTTAATCGTCAACGCAACGGGCTTATTCGCCATTTTATAGTGATTAATCGACAATCATGAGTATTTAATCGTCAATTCCATATTTAATCGCCAATTCAGAGCTCATTCGCCACTTTCGTATACATAAAAAAATGCCGCTCACTAATGCAGCGAGTGACATTTTTTCGTAAAACTAATTAGTGTGTTGCTTTATTTTGAACGAGCTTCATAATACAGCTTGCAATCGCTTGCTTTTCGTCCTTTTCGGCAACAGACCATAAGTCAGATAACACGCGCTCTTGCTCATTTTGTGGGTCAACGTTTTTCGCAAGATACTCGCCAATCTGAACTGCGGCTTTCTCAATCATTTTATTAGGCATGCCGCTTTCTTTTGCATCGGATACTTGTTTACCTAAGAAGCTTGTCCACTGTTCCCAGTTTTGTAAAATTCCCATTTGCTTTCCCTCCTCTCGCACAAATAGTATGTGCGGATATCGGGAAATTATATGTACCAGCCACCATTAACTCGAATTATTTGTCCTGTTACATAATCAGCGCGTCCGCTCAAATAAAAAGCCGCCATATTGGCAATATCGAGCGCTTCGCCAAATGATTGCAAAGGAATTTGGCTTTCGATCACTTCGCGTTCCTCGGCATCGAACTTTGCGTTCATCTTCGTATTAATAATTCCAGGTGCAATCGCGTTAACTCGAATGCCGCTAAACGCCGCTTCCTGAGAGTATGCTTTCACGAAGCTGTGCTGTGCGCCTTTTACAGCTGAGTAGGCAACTTCGCCTGCTGCTCCGACGTCTCCCCAGATCGAACCAATTACAAGCACATAGCTGACTTTGTTCGCTCGTAATTTGCCTGCGAGCAGTGCCGTCGTCCGCATCGGATTTTGTACATGGACGTGCCAAAGTTTCGTCATTTCCTCGGCTGGTGTGTTTTCCAGTAAATCATAAAATGCATGGCCGTTCGCAAAAACGATCGCCTGCAATGAATAAATTTGGGCGGCAATTTGCTCCGCCCCGGTGTCACTGCTGAAATCTGCTTTTACCGGGATAAACTCCTGATCCCGAAAGTTCTCGGTAAACACTTGAAGCATACTGTCAATGACAGTATGCCCAGTATGATAATGCAGATAGAGTGACCAGCCATCCTGTGCTAACTGCTGGCAAATTGCTTGCCCAATCGTACCTGAAGCACCGCAAACTAATGCAAACTTCTTCATTTTCGATCGCGCCCGCTAACCGGCATGATCGTAAACACCGTTTGCTGTTCTTCGCCTTGAATCGTTGCGAATGCTTTTTCGATATCTTCGACTGTAATTGTTTCAAGCACCGGTACAACATCAAACAAGTTCATGTCGTTGAACTTGTAACGTGTAAACTGGTTGGCGATAAATTCGATGGAATTTAGTGCACGCAGGAAGAAACCGATTTTTTTACGTTTAATACGTTCTACATCTTCAGAAGTGAATAAGTTTCCTTGCTCTGTTTCTGCCAGCTTTTCTTTAATCAATTTGGCAAGCTGTTCCGGCTGCTCTGAATCCGAGCCGATCAGTGCAAATCCATAGCCGTTTTCCAATGAGAAATCATAGCCGTATGACTCGTCAATTAAGCCGTTTTCATACACATCTGTATAGAACGATGAAGCGCGGCCAAATAAGCATTCAACGCCGATTTGTACAGCAAGTTCATGCTTCAGCATTTCTTCGCCGCTTAAATCAACCTGCTTCGCCTTTAATCCGACATACACTTTTGGCTTTTGAACATCCATATGAAGCACGCGCTCTTTTTCCGCCACATTTGATGGTTCTTCATCAAACAGACGCTTCAAATCAGTCGGCTCCTGGAACGTCTTTTTGTTTTGGTTGTTTTCAATAAATGCCATCATTTCAACAGGGTCTACTGCACCGATTACGAACAATAGCATGTTTGATGGGTGGTAGAACGTATTGTAGCACGTATACAGATGCTCGGCTGTAATTCCGTCAATTGAATCGATCGTGCCGGCAATATCAATTTTCACCGGGTGGTTGTGGTACATATTTTCAATCGCACCAAAATATAAACGCCAATCCGGCTGATCATCGTACATTGTAATTTCCTGCCCGATGATGCCTTTTTCTTTATTTACCGTTTCTTCCGTGAAGTACGGCTCCTGTACGAAATTCAGTAATGTTTCCGTACTTTTATAAATATGGTCCGTTGCAGAGAACAGGTACGCTGTGCGGGTGAATGATGTGAACGCATTCGCCTGCGCGCCTACTTCACTGAACTGTTGGAATACATCCCCGTCTTCTTTTTCGAACATTTTATGCTCTAAAAAATGTGCAATCCCATCAGGAACAGTAATCGGCTCTGTTTCTCCGATTGGTACGAATGTACGGTCAATCGAACCATACTTCGTTGTGAATGTCACAAATGTTTTTGAAAAGCCTTTTTTCGGCAAAATGTATACGTCTAATCCATTGTTTAGCTGCTTGTAATATAATGTTTCATCTAATTGCTGGAATTCAATTGTTTCCATGGATTACTCCCCCTTACCGCATAAGAAATACGTTGCTTCTAATTTAATATCCTGTGCCACTTTTTGCACATCTTCTTTTGACACAGATTGCCAGCGTGCAGTCCACGTATCCATAGTAAACGGTTCGTCTAATACTTTGTATTGGTCAAAAATTTCGATTTGGCCACGAGGTGAATCCAATGCTTCTTTTAACTGGTTAATGAGCATCGCTTTCGTTTGCGCCAATTCCAAATCGGTAATTTCACCGTTTTGCATCACTTTTAACTGTTCGGCAATTAATTTGCGTGCCTTTTCTTCATTTGCCGGCTCAATACCTGACACCACAAACAGTAACCCGTATTGTGAAGAATAAGAGCTTGATGCATAATAAGCTAAACTTTCTTTTTCACGGACATTCATAAACAGTTTTGAGTGGGCATATCCGCCAAAAATACCGTTGAAAATTTGCATGATTGGGAAATCTTCATCGCCAAATCGTACTGGTGTCGAGTAGCCGATATGCAGTTTCCCTTGTTTCATTTCCTGCGTTTCTTTCGTGTACGGTTCAATGTTTGCTGGAGTTGTTTCTTCTTGTGTTTTTGGTAGCGCATTACGTTCAGCAAATGCGAATGCTGCTTTTAACTTTTCTGCCATTTCTTCTACATTAATATCACCGACAACGTAAATATCAATGACATCATTTGCTAGCATATCTTCATATGTTTTTGTCAATGATTGTGGTGTAATTGCTTTTACGGCTTCAATATTACCGTTTGCAGAAAATGATGCTGCACTGTTTGGACGGATAATTTCTGTTAAACGTTTTTGTGCGTAGCGTGACTTGTCATCGAAAATTGATTGGATACGTTGGATGACCATTTCTTTTTCACGGTTGACAATTGATTCTTTAAATACGCCGTTTTCGTAGTTCGGTTTGAAGATCGCTTCCTGGATCAGGTCGATTACTTCATTTAATACATTGCCATGCGATAAATATTGGTCATTTACTGTTTCGACATTTAATAGTACTGTATGTTCCTGACCGCGCTTTGCTGTGTCAAAATACAATACTGTGCCGAACAGGTCATCTAAATAGCTGCGGTAACTTGCCGATGTTGGAAATTTTTCGTTGCTGTGCTGCAGAACATTCGATAATACTGTACGCTGTGCCGCTGTTTCTTCATTTAATGGTGCTCTCCATTTGATCGAAAAGTTCACCGTTTTAAATTGGGCGGTTTGTCGTATATGAAGCGAAACACCTTTCGCAATTTCTGTTGTTAAAAACAAAAAAACTCCTCCTGACTACCTCGTGAATATAAATATAAATGCTTCTTCTCTACTATACATGTGTTGCCTTGATTTGTGCAAAGTTATTATCCGTACTAAGTGTTCCCTAATTCGTGACATTTATGAATAAAAAGTATGAACAGTTAAAATTAAAAATATTTCTTTTTTCAAATAAAATTTCTTTACGCTTTCTGCGTTTCTTAATGGGGGTCGTTGTGCTGCGTTACGGGAGGCCAACACGATGTTGGTCACGAATGCGTTGTCACACGATGTGACGCCCTTAGCATTCGTTCCTTTATTCTTTTGGGGGCGTGGCTCCAACTAACTTGATGTATGCCTCTACGGCGGCATACATCAAGTGGATTTTCCGCGCACGCTTAACCCCCAAGGAGTCGGCCCCTCCACTCCGCACAACTATGGTTTTATATAAGGTTCGGGCTTCTTATTCAATTTGAATCAAGGTACGGTGAATTTTATTCCCTTTAAATTCAAAGTTCACGCTTAAACGCAACTTGGCTAATACTTTCTCCCGTAACGTGGCTAATAAATTCCACGCTTTCTAATTTACCAGCGATTCGTTCTTCTTTGAATAGTTTCTACATTAGCAGTAGAACTTTCTACTTTCTCCCGTAACTTGGCTAATAAATTCCACGCTTTCTACTTTACCGGCGATTCGTTCTACTTATCTTTGAATAGTTTCTACATTAGCCGGAGATCTTTCTACTTTCACTTCAAGATGTTCTACTTTCCCCTACAACTCGGCTAATAAATCTCCCCGCCCCACTCAATCAACACAAAAAACCGCCTGTACAAATCCAATTTGTACAGACGGTTGTTTTTATAATTAGCGTTTTCCTTTGATGTATGGGACGCCTGATGCTTTTGGTGCTACTGCTTTTCCTACGAAGCCTGCTAATGCCAGGATTGTCAGGACGTATGGTAGGACTTGCAGGATTACTGGTGGGATCTCCTGAATGTATGGGATGTTCCCTCCACCGATACTTAATGTTTGTGCCAAGCCGAAGAATAGTGCGGCACCTAATGTTCCGATTGGATGCCATTTACCGAAGATCATAGCGGCGATGGCGATGAATCCTTGTCCGGCTACTGTTGATGCAGAGAAATCACTAGATGATGTCATGGCTAATGATGCACCACCGACACCTGCTAACGCACCGGAAATCATAACGCCGATGTAGCGCATTTTCGCTACGTTAATACCCATTGTATCTGCTGCCATCGGGTGTTCCCCAACTGCGCGGATACGTAAACCGAATGGCATTTTGTAAAGCACGAACCACGCACCGATTGCCACGATGAACGCGATAATAGTTGTTGAATATACGTTATGGAACAGCAATGGTCCTAAAAACGGTATATCGGATAAATACGGTATTTCAAAACGTTGTAATGGTGCTTGAACCATATCTGTTTGACCTTTACCGTAAATCAGTTTTACTAAGAAAACTGTAATTGCTGCAGCAAGCATGTTTAGTGCAACACCCGTTACAGTTTGGTCTGCACGGAATGTTACTGCTGCGATTGCAATGATTAGCGAGAAAATTGCTCCTGCTAATAATGAAGCAAGTAATGCAAGCCAAATTACGTTTCTACCAAAGTCATCATAGTATTCTAAGTTGATATAAATACCTGTAAATGCACCGACAATCATTAACCCTTCAACACCAAGACCGATTACCCCTGCACGCTCCGAGAATAGAGCCCCGATACCTGTTAAAATAAGCGGTGTTGCGTATAAAAGGGCAGAAGGGACGATAAAGTATAACACTTCTAAAAAGCTCATGTTACTTGCCCTCCTTTTTCTTTCCGAATTTCTGTAAACCAACACGTAAAATATAGCCTGAAGCTACGAATAAAATAATTACTGCAATAATGATCGATACGATTTCTTCCGGAATACCGGCTTCGTTCGGCATGTTTAATGAACCGTATTTCAGGGAACCGAATAATGAAGCCCCGAAGAATACACCGATCGGATTGTTCGCACCTAGTAATGCTACGGCGATCCCGTCGAATCCGATACCTGAAGCTGCTGCTTTAATCGAAGCATTTTGGTACGTTCCTAACGCTTCCATCGCACCGCCAAGACCGGCGAATACACCGGAAATTGTCATTGCTAAAATGATATTGCGGTTTACGTTCATACCTGCATATTCAGCAGCGTTTTTATTGAACCCTACTGCTTTCAACTCATAACCTCGAGTTGTTTTTTCTAAAATAAACCACATTACGACTACCATGATCAGTGCCACGATAATCCCTAAGTGAAGACTTGAATTGTCCGTAATTTCACGTAACCACTGATTACGTAATGTCGCTGACTCTAATACCGTTGGCGTTTTGAATCCGCCGTCTGATAATGATTTAATCGCAGCATTTGTTAAGTATAATGCTGTGTAGTTTAACATGATCGAAGCAATTACTTCGTGTACTTGAAGTTTTGCTTTCAGGAAACCTACGATAAATGCCCAGAATGCACCAGCTGCCGCAGCCGCTAGTAATGCTAATGGCAAGTGGATAATACGTGGTAATCCATCAATTGCATAACCGACATATGCCGCTGCAAGCCAACCCATTAATAGCTGACCTTCAACACCGATGTTGAATAATCCCGTACGGAAGGCAAATGCTACCGCAAGACCTGCTAAAATATACGGTGTAATTTGACGGATCGTATTACCGATAGAATAAGAATCTCCGAAAATACCATTCCATAGTGCTGTATAACCATCGATTGCATCATAGCCGCTGACAACCATGATGATACCGCCAACGAGTAATCCTAAAACTACCGAGATGAGTGGAACGAGCAGATTCACAACTCGATTTGACATTATTCGTTCCCCTCCTTAACTGCCTTTGCTTTACGTTTTTCACCGGCCATTAATAAGCCCAGCTCTTGTTCAGATGTTTCTTTCGGATAAACCGTATCAACGATTGTCCCATCATAAATTACGGCAATGCGGTCAGAAACGTTCATAACTTCATCTAATTCAAACGAAATCAATAATACGGCTTTACCTTTATCACGTTGCTCGATTAAACGAGAGTGAATAAATTCAATTGCCCCTACGTCCAATCCACGAGTAGGAAGTGCTGCAATCAACAGATCCGGATCACGGTCGACTTCACGTCCGATAATCGCCTTTTGCTGGTTACCGCCTGAAAGCGCACGTGCTGGCGTCATTTCTCCCTGACCTGAACGAACATCATACTCTTCAATGATTTTGCGCGCTTTTTCATTAATTTTCTTATAGTCCATAATAACGCCTTTTGAAATTGGCGATTTGTAGTAAGTTTGTAGTGCGATATTGTGCCCAATAGGGAAATCCAGGACAAGCCCGTGTTTGTGACGGTCCTGAGGAATATGTCCTACACCAGTTTCCGTAATTTCACGCGGTTTTAAGCCTGTAATATCTTTGCCGCCTAATGTTACTTTACCGCTCTTAATTTTGCGCAGTCCTGTAATTGCTTCAATTAATTCTGATTGACCATTTCCGTCAATCCCTGCAATACCAACGATTTCACCACGACGAATTGATAAATTCAGACCTTTTACTTTTTCAACATCTCGGTAATCCGTTACAACAAGGTTTTCGACTTTGAAGATTTCTTCAGTAGGGTTTGCTTCCCCTTTTTCTGTTTTGAATTCTACTTGTCGCCCTACCATTAATTCCGCAAGCTGATCCGGATTCGTTTCAGCTGTTACTACCGTTCCAACACCTTCACCTTTACGGATAATTGTTACACGGTCAGATACTTCCATAATTTCTTTCAGCTTATGCGTAATGATGATAATCGACTTGCCTTCTTTGATCAGAAGTTTTAAAATCGCCATTAATTCCGTAATCTCTTGCGGTGTTAATGATGCAGTCGGCTCGTCAAAAATAAGGATTTCTGCACCGCGGTATAACGTTTTTAAAATTTCCACACGCTGTTGCATTCCGACAGAAATATCTTCAATTTTCGCATATGGATCCACATCCAAGTTGTATTTCTTCGATAATGCAGCGATATCTTTTGCAGCATCTTTAATGTTGATAGCTCCCAGTTTCGTTGGTTCGCTACCTAAAATGATATTTTCCGTAACCGTAAAGTTTTCCACAAGCATAAAGTGCTGGTGCACCATTCCGATTCCTAAATCATTTGCTTTATTCGGATCTGTAATTTTTACTGATTCTCCGCGTACTTTAATTTCTCCGGCTTCTGGTTGATATAGACCGAAAAGTACATTCATTAAAGTCGATTTACCTGCACCGTTTTCCCCTAGTAGTGCATGAATTTCGCCTTTTTTTAATTGGAGGGTGATATTGTTGTTTGCTACGAAATTACCGAACTCTTTGCGGATCCCTAGCATTTCAATCACGTATTCCACTAGACTCACTCCCTTAGGCTATTTATCTTTAAAAGTATTTTTATAAAATTAACACATGAAAGATTTTTGGGAAAATCTTTCATCTATTAATTTTTTAAGACGAATTCCTACTCTAAATACGTCCCTTTTCCTACAATTCTATGAAAATAGAACGCTTACATTTCCAATTTACTGAATATTTAAAACAGACCTGTAAATTAGAAAATCATCATAGGGGAATAATTCCCCTATGATGACTACCATTAAGAATTATTATTTATCTTTAGGTTTTTCTTCTGAAACTTTAATTTCGCCAGAAGCAATCTTCTCTTTATATTCTTCTACTTTATCTAACACTTCTTGAGGAATCGCACCACGAGAATCTGCTAAGCCAACACCGTCTTCAGCTAAACCGTAAACAGTTGTTTCACCGCCTGGGAACTCACCGTTTTTCGCTTTTGTAGCGATATCCACTACTGCGTTGTCAACACCTTTTAACATAGAAGTTAGAGTGATGTTTGTAGAGTCATCAACTTGACCTTCTGCGTATTGGTCAGCGTCAACACCGATTACCCATACGTTCGCATCCGGATCTTTTGCTTTACGCTCTTTAGCTTCCGAGAATACACCGTTACCAGTACCACCAGCAGCGTGGAAAATAATATCTACGCCAGAAGAGTACATTGAGTTCGCAGCGATTTTACCTTTAGATGCATCATCGAAAACGCCTGTGTAGTTTACTTGGATTTCGATATCCGGGTTAACAGCTTTTGCACCCTCGATGAAACCAGCGTGGAAGCGGTTAATTACTGGGATATCAACGCCACCTACGAAACCGATTTTGCCTGATTCAGACATTGAAGCTGCAACAACACCAGCTAAGAAAGCACCTTCTTGCTCTTTGAACAGGATGTTTGCTACGTTGTCAGCTGCTACTTCAGCATCGATTAATGCTAACTGTGCATCTGGATTGTCATTAGCGATCTCTTCAATTGCATCACCCATCATGAAACCAACACCGAATACTAAATCGAAGTCACGACGTAATAAGTTGTTTAAGTTTGTGTTGTAGTCAGCATCTGATTGAGATTGTAAGTAGTCGAAACCACCGTCACCTTTAGATAGGCCGTTGTCAGCACCGAATTGTTGAACACCTTCCCAAGCTGATTGGTTGAATGATTTGTCGTCTACGCCACCAACGTCTGTAACCATTGCGATTGAGAAATCGCCAGAACCTGCGTCAGTGCTTGTTTCAGAACCAGATGTAGAATCATTGTTTGAAGTGTCTTTTGAATCAGTTGACTCTTCGTCAGTTCCGCATGCCGCCAAAATTGCACCAGTTGCTACTACAGAAGAAATTAATAAACCAAATTTACGCTTTTTCATTAATGAGTCCCCCTCAAAGGTAATTGATATTAGCAGGAATTAAATAATAGAAATTATTGTTCTACACCCGTTTACGTACTACATGGAAGCTGAATTTGTCAGCTCTGAAATAATTTTTTGAATAAAGAACAACACGATCATTTTCATCATAGTGAAGTTGCTTTAATACAAGCAATGCTGTTTCCGGCCCACATTTCAATATCGGTGATACTTCATCGTGGAAGCCTACAGGATCAATATATGTCACTGCATATGCGACACGGATAGATCCGGTTTGCTCTAAAGCCGAAAAAATCGAAACGCTTTGATTACTTATAAATTCATTTGGCAGTAAATTTGCCGGTACTTTATCTACACAGTAGACGACCGGTTCATTGTCTGCCGTTCTTACACGTTCAATCGTGATAACATTGTCATCAATGTCAGCTTGGAAACGTTCCACATCATCTTCCGTGGCTTTTTCTTCCTTCGCACTGATGAAGATTGTGCCTGGATTCATACCAGCGTTTTCAATCATAGAAGATACACTTGATAAATGCTCAATGCCTGACGTAAAGACCGGCTTTGGATTGACGAATGTACCAACACCATGACGACGGATTATAACGTTTTCTTCTTCCAAAAGTCGCAGTGCTTCACGAAGCGTTGCACGACTTACACCTAATGTTTTTGAAAGTTCGAACTCTGAGGGTAATTTTTCGTTCTCACGATAGGTCCCTTTATCTATATCTGACTTCAAACGATCAATAACTTGTAAGTATAAATGACGATGATCTGCTTTAATTGTCAATTAGTATCACCACCATAACATAGAGATCAGACATCTGATGTACAACATTCCTACTAATTCGTGAATAATATAACACTTTAAACGAAAAAAGAAAACATATTTCTTTAAATGTGTCACGTTAATGTGAAAAATTAGCGAAATTATTTCAAAACTTATAGAAAAGAATATATTCAGAAAAGTGCGACAATGTCAAGGTTTTACTAGTTAAAATCGATTTCCTAGTACTTGACGTGGTTTACTTCCTTCTGGTGGTCCGACAACCCCGCGCTGCTCCATTTGATCGACAATTCGGGCTGCTCGTGAATACCCGATTCTAAATCTGCGCTGCAGTAAAGATACGGAAGCTGTTTGCATTTCCAGTACGAGCTGTACGGCTTCGTCATACAGATCGTCCGTTTCGTCCATCACGTCAACAATCGGTTCATCGGTCGGAATCATCGCCTCCTCATATTGAGCTTTTTGCTGCTCAATGACACTGTTAATAATTCTTTCCACTTCATGATCACTTACAAATGCACCTTGAACACGGACTGGTTTGGATGCCCCTGCCGGTAAATACAGCATATCACCGCGGCCAAGTAATCTTTCGGCGCCGCCCATATCCAAAATAGTGCGGGAATCGACAGCCGACGACACGGCAAATGCAATACGTGAAGGAATATTCGCTTTGATGATGCCGGTGATAACATCAACAGACGGTCTTTGTGTTGCGATAATGAGGTGAATCCCTGCTGCACGCGCCATTTGGGCAAGTCGTGTAATCGCATCTTCCACTTCACTCGAGGCAACCATCATTAAGTCCGCCAACTCGTCGACAATTACGACAATATACGGAAGCTTCGGCTGTTTTTCCATTGCACCTTCATTGCTTATATCGATAAATTCGTTATATCCTTCAATATTCCTTGTACCGGAGTGTGAAAACAGATCATAGCGTCGTTCCATTTCCGACACGACTTTCTGTAATGCCTGTGCCGCTTTACGCGGATCTGTTACAACTGGCGCCAATAAATGCGGAATGCCGTTATACACACTTAGCTCCACCATTTTCGGATCGATCATCATCATTTTTACTTCACTTGGTTTTGCGCGCATCAATAATGACACGATAATGCCATTGATACATACACTTTTACCGCTCCCTGTTGAACCGGCTACTAATAAGTGTGGCATTTTGTTTAATTCTGCCGCAATCGCCTGGCCTGTTACATCGCGACCCAAACTTACTAGCAATTTGGCCCCGACTTTCACCTGCTCATTTGCTTCAAGCACTTCACGTAATGTTACAACTGCCACTTCACTGTTCGGCACTTCGATTCCGACAGCCGATTTCCCTGGAATCGGTGCTTCAATACGAATATCTTTTGCTGCAAGGGCAAGTGCCAAGTCATCTTGAAGGCTGACAATTTTACTTACTTTTACACCTGTGTCCGGCATTACTTCATATTTTGTAACTGCTGGACCTAAATGAACTTGTGTCACTTTCGCTTTTACACCGAAACTTAAAAATGTTTGTTCCAGTTTCTTTGCATTTGTTTGAATGACCGAATATTCACCGCTTTGATCATGTTCCGGAGGCGGGTTTAGTTGCTGCATGGACGGCAAAATGTATGTTTGGTCCGTTTCGGATGTTACTGCCATAATCGGTTCACTTATTTTTTCTTCTACTTCGATTTCAGTTCCTTTTTGCTGTTCCTGCTTTACTTGCTCCACAAAATTCGAAATAATCGGCTCATGATGTGTTGGCGTTGCTGTCGTAATAATCAGGTCTTCCAAATCAGCCGCTTCCTCATCCATAATTGGTTCAGTTTTAGAACGACGCTGCTTCTCTTTAACTTCCGGTTTCGGCTTACTTCTTGTGCTGCGTTTCGTTCTTTTGAACTTTCCCTTAAGTGCAGGGACTTTCTCCACTAATATTGGCACGAGCGCTTTCCCGGTAATTAAAATTATCCCGATTGCCAATAATACAAATGCGGCAATTTTTGCTCCGGATGCGTCGAATAATACATGGAACAGGCTGAATAATAATCCGCCGATCATACCGCCGCCAAGCGCATTGCTGCGGTTTGCGATTCCATCTGTGCTAATAAGTATTCTCCACGTTTCTTTTAATACGGAATTTGACAACAGTGTGTTCGTTGCATGCATTTGCTCGAATAACAAGCTATGACTGAAAATCGTCAAGCTTGCCCCGACAAACAGCACACCGTATACGACACGGGTATTAAATGCGACACCCCGGCGTTTGACCATTAACATCCCTGCAACTAAAAAGCAGAGTAATGGGATGATAAAATGCAAATTGCCGAAGAAAAACATGGCGATAGAATGGAGCATTCTTCCAACGAGTCCGAACTCAAGAAATTCGATAATGGCTAATGCGATGAGCAGCAATCCGATAATTTCATATGCGAGCGGATGGAGCTCCTCTTTCGTTTTTGGCTTTAGCGTCGGCTTTACTTTTGCTTTTGCTTTTGTTTTAGTACTTTTCTTTTTATCCAATCTTTGTTCACCTACTTAAAATTGTTCCTTAATGTTAGACGCCAAAGTTGCTGTATAGGCTTCCGGGTTATGGTGAGGCGTTATATTTAATCAATTAACTTAGTTTGTGCTGAATAGAATAATTTTTACTGCTATGTACCGAAAAATCAGTTTTTTTCGGATAGTTTTTACCGCATTTATCCAGCATTCTCTAATACTAGTAACAAGGTACATCTCCACTCCGGAAATTTAGTAGAAAAAGGGCTTTCTCACGCTTAAAGTAAGAAAACCCTTTTTGATTATTAGATAAAGGTGCAACTATAGTTGCCTCTCCCTCAAATTAGTACTCCATAATGATCGGAATGATCATTGGACGACGTTTTGTTTTTTGGAATAAATACTGATTTAATGTGTCGCGAATTTCTTGCTTAATGTTTGTCCATTCGAACGTTTCTTTGCCGACATACTTCTCGATCACTTCGCGTGCGATTTCAGAAGCTTCCTCCATTAACTGCTCAGATTCGCGTACATAAACGAATCCGCGCGATAAAATTTCGGGACCTGAAGCAATTTTTTTCTGTGCACGGTTCAGTGTCACAACGACAATGAAAATACCATCTTGAGAAAGCAGTTTACGGTCGCGTAAAACGATATTACCTACATCGCCTACACCGATTCCGTCGATTAATACATTCCCCGCCTGTACACGTCCTGTCATGCGCATTTTGCCGTTTTTGTACTCGACAATATCGCCTTTATCTGCGATGAAGATTTGTGATTTCTGCAAGCCCACTTGTTGTGCAAGTTTTGAGTGCGCAATTAACATGCGGTACTCCCCTTGTACCGGGATAAAGTATTTTGGCTTCATAAAGTTCAGCATCAATTTTAAATCTTCCGCACTGCCGTGGCCGGAAACATGGACTTTTTTGTTTGAAGTCATGACATGTGCGCCAGCTTTAGCCAATTGGTTCATTGTGTTATACATTTGCACTTCCATGCTTGGTGATGGTGTAAATGTAATTAAAACTGTATCTGTATTTCTAATTTTAATGTCACGGTGGTGTTTACGCACAATTTTATCTAGTGCATCAAGTGGTTCACCTTTGTTGCCCGTTGCCATAATAATAATTTCGTCATCATGATATTTATGAATTTCGTTTACTGGTACAAGTGTTGACTCATCGATTTCCAAATAGCCAAGGTTTACACCGATATCGACCATTTTCTCTAATGATTTCCCGACTACCGCGACTTTACGGTACGATGCGGCAGCTTGTCTGAACACTTGCTGAATACGAATAAAGTTTGATGCATATAATGCTACGATAATTCGACCCGGTGCCGAATGGAACGTTTTTTGCAATTCTTCCGCAATCACTGCTTCACTTGTTGTATAGCCTGGGCGTTCTGCTTCCATTGATTCTGATAAAAGCATGAATACGCCTTCTTCACCGAGCATCGCCATTTTTGCCAAATCCGGCTTGAACTTGCCTGTTGCCGATTGGTCAAATTTGAATTCGCCCGTGTGAACGATCGCGCCTTCAGAAGTATGGAACACGATACCTAATGAATCTGGAATACTATGTGTTGTATGGAAGAATGTCACATAAGTAGAATTGAAGTTCATGCGACTATTGCTCGATACTTCAAAGAATTTCACTTGGTAAGGTGCAGGCAATTCTTTTAAATGCTCCTTCGCCAATGCGATCGTTAACTTTGAACCGTATACCGGTGCTTTAATTTTCTTTAATACATACGCAATTGATCCAATTGCATCTTCATGTCCATGTGTAAGGAAAATACCTTTTACGCGCTCTTTATTTTCCTCTAAATACGTGATATCTGGAATGACGATATCAATTCCAAGCATTTCGTCTTCTGGGAACATGAGCCCACTGTCTACTACGAAAAGCTCTTCATCGATTTCTATTACATACATTGATTTTCCGATTTCGCCTACTCCACCTAATGGAATGACACGGATTAGTTCATTTTTTGATTTTGTCACTTTATTTCCTCCTAAATTGTTCCGAACAGCAACCACTTAAAGTTCATTATACGGTGAGAATGACGTTAGTACAAATAAAAAAGTGATTTTCTTTTTTTATGGAACTGCGGGTAAATTAAAATCACAACCGTTTTACAGAATGTCGAAATTTTAATCCTCAGTTTTATCTGGATAATCCTCAGTTGATAGCCTATAATCCTCAAGCCTCGTCCTATAATCCTCAATTGCTGAACATTAATCCTCAGTTCAGCCGCTATAATCCTCAAACTGACTAAAAATAAAAAAACAGTCACCCGCTTCACATCGGAAGGAGTGACTGTGTAAGTGTTAGTTCACTTGTAATGCGCGGAAACTTTTTGCTTTTTCCTGGTACGTATCCCAAATTTCATCAAATGCCGCCTTTTCTTCCGGCAGCATTTCCATCATCGGCATCCGTACATCAAGTGTATCAAAGCCTAATTTTGTCATCGCGTATTTAATTGGTGATGGATTCGGTTGTGCAAATAAGGCACGAACGAGCGGCAGTAATGCACGGTGAATTTGTGAAGCCTCCTGATGACGGCCTTCTTCAAATGCGCGAACCATTTGCTGCATATCTTTCCCTACTATATGAGAAGCGACAGAAATAATGCCGCGTCCGCCGATTGCAAGCAGTGGCAATGTTAATCCGTCATCCCCTGAATATACATAGAAATCCGGATCGACATTTTCAATGATGTCACCCATTTGATCCAGGTTACCGCTTGCTTCTTTAATGCATGTAATATTCGGTACGTCTTTGCTGATCGCAATCGTTGTTTCCGCTGAAATATTGGCACCTGTACGACCAGGTACATTATACAGCATGACAGGAAGCTTCGTTTCTTTTGCGATCGTTTTAAAGTGGGCATACATGCCGCGCTGGTTTGGCTTATTATAATATGGAGTTACGAGCATGATTCCGTTTGCCCCATTTTCTTCTGCTTTATGAGTCATCATAATCGAGTAGGCTGTTTCGTTATCCCCTGTACCGGCAATAACAGGTATGCGTCCTGCAACTTTTTCGACTGTAAAGCGCACGACCTCGATTTTTTCCTCAGTTGACATTGTCGGGTTTTCCGAAGTTGTTCCACAAGCAATAATTGAATCTGTACCATTTTCAATTAAATGATCAATAATTCGTTCTAACTCAGGATAATTAATCGTACCGTCCTTTTTAAACGGCGTAATCATCGCTGTACCAATACGTCCGAAATCCATAACTAATAATCCTCCCCTTATAGTAAGTGATCCTCTAGCATAGCTTCTGCAATTTGAATAGAGTTGAGTGCAGCCCCTTTTAATAAATTATCTGACACAATCCATAAGTGGAATCCTTTTTTGTTGTCTAAATCTTGGCGAATACGTCCAACATATGTCGGTTCTTCATTTTCCGCAAAAATCGGCATCGGGTAAAGCTGTTCGCGAATATCATCTTGCAGAACAATGCCCGGTGCTCCAGTTAATGCGTCAAAAATTTGCTGTACTGTTGCTTCTTGCTCCAGTTCGATATAAACCGATTCTGAGTGGCCTGAAACAACCGGAACACGTACACATGTTGCAGCAACTTTCAGCTCAGGTGCTTCCATAATTTTTTTCGTTTCGTTGATCATTTTCATTTCTTCATATGTAAAGCCATTGTCCGTAAATTTATCAATTTGCGGAATGACATTACGTGCGATAGGATAATTTTTTTTATCTGATTTAACCGGTAAAACCTTCGCTTCAACATTTTTCCCTGCATCCCACTGTGCACTTTGTTCACGCAGCTCTTCAATTGCTGCCACACCAGAACCGGATACCGCTTGATATGTCGATACAACAACTTTTGTTAAACCAAACTTTTCACGGATCGGCTGTAATGCTGCAACCATTTGAATTGTCGAACAGTTTGGATTTGCGATAATCCCTTTTGGAATCGTTTTTAATGCATGGCGATTTACTTCCGGTACAACAAGCGGTACCTCTGGATCCATACGGAAATGGCTTGTGTTATCAATAACAATCGCTCCACGCTTTGCTGCTTCAGGTGCCAGCACTTCAGATACAGCTCCGCCTGCTGAAAATAATGCAAGATCGATCCCTTCAAAGCTTTCCGGTTTCGCTTCTTCTATCGTATAGTTTTCACCATTGAATTCAATTTGTTTTCCCGCTGAACGAGCAGAAGCTAAAAACTTGATAGATGCAATTGGAAATTTGCGCTCAATCAGCTTCTCCATCATTTTTGAACCTACAGCTCCTGTTGCCCCAACTACGGCAACATTCAATTTCTTTGTCATGTCTCATCTCTCCTAAAAATATCGGTATGTATATAATGTTGGATATTGTATCATATATTATTAGAATTGTGCGAGATAATTTGATTATTTAAAATATTGTATAAATATTGGCTGTATCTGTTTTTTATGAGCGAGCGTATATGCTACAGTATCGAGCATTTTTGTGAAATCCGCTATGAGCGACGTCGGTTTTTTTATTGGATCGTCCTGACCGAATGGAATGAAGAAAATGTTTTTTGCATTCATTAATTTCATTAAATTCATTCCGTTTAACCCAAGCGCATCATTCGTTGAAATACCAAGTACTACAGGTGAACCATTTCGAAGTGTCGCCTTTGCTGCCATCAGTACGGCACTGTCTGTTGCGGCATTCGCAAACTTACTGATCGAATTCCCTGTCATCGGTGCGATTACCATACAGTCTAACGGATTACTCGGTCCAAACGGCTCCGCTTCCGCAATGGAACTGACGACCTTTTCTCCCGCGAGTGCTTCGATTTTCTCAATCCATTCTTCACCCGTTCCAAATCGTGTAGCAGCATGTAATACAGAAGGCGTTATAATCGGTACAACGGTTGCACCGGCTTCACGAAATTGGGTAATTTTCGGTACGACATCTTCATACGTACAATGTGATGCGGTAATTCCTAAACCAATGCGTTTTCCCTCAAGCATTTGCTTCCTCCTTTCGTAATTCTAGTATCGTTTCGTATAATAAGTTTGCTGCAGCTTGCGGAAAGTATTTCCCAGGTAATGCAGGTAGCAGCTCATATTGAGATAATTTGATATCGTTCAAACATCCCGGGCTTGATGCGACATCATAAATCGGACGGATCATCCATGATTCAAAATCCTTTGTCAGCCATTTTGTCGGAATCGTATTAATCAGAAAATCCGCTTCCATACTGTTTTTCTCATTTAATTCAATACCTTGATAGCCATATGCAAGGGCCTCGGCTTTTTGCGTTTCCGAACGTACGGCGATGATGACCTTTGCATTGAGACGTGTTAAAATCAGGGCAAGCATTTTTGCTACACGTCCAAACCCTGTAATCATAATTGTTTTATACTGTACATTTACCTTTTCTTTATACAAATGCGCTAAAAAGCCTTCTGCAGTAAGTGCAGCATTTTTCCAAATGAATGTTTCATCTTCCAAATAGTAATGCACTTGCTTGTTTCCAAGAATTTGTTTCCATTGATCTGTCAATTTTCCCGCAAAAAATCGTGCCTGACGAATACCTAAAAGCTCCTCCACTTGCATCGATAAAGGGTGGATCGGCAACACAATTTCTGTCGGGTGCAGCTCCAACGCCACTTTGTTCAGTGCTTCATCCCAAACAGTCGTATTTTTGTAATACACCGTGCGATCATTTGTCGATAATTGCTTCGCCAAAAACTTCATCCGCTCATCTGTACCGATCACAAGCCAGCGTTCAGTCATCATTGGCATGCTTTAATGTCGATGTTGTTTTTTGAAATAATACCCGGTCTTCCCCAATTAAAATAATTTCAGTCCAAGGAATATATTTTACCATCCCTGCCTTTTTCTTTTGGAATGGCATTTTTACCATTTGCGCCGGCATTTCAAATCCGGCAATCTTTCCAGTTTTGGCATCAAAAATACATTCCGTCTCAGCTAAAAATCCATATCGAACACCGTTTTCCATTTCGATCAGTTCTTTTTCAGCGAGCTCTGATAAAAGCATTGTATCCCTCCTCTTGTAAGAGCCTACATTACTATATGCATCAACTTTGGCAGAAGTGAAATGGTTCATCATTTAAGTTTGAAGGACCTATTCGCGGGCAACGAGTCACACGGCACTCGTTCGGAAAAATAATAATGGTAAATAATATAGTTTAAAATTCAAATGCGTAAAAATTTTGTTTCTTGAATTTCAGGTAGACAAAATATGCCATATCTGTATATACTGTACATACACAGTTTGAACATGCGAGGTGAAACGATTGATTATCAAATTGAGCAATAACAGCGAAAAACCTATTTATGAGCAAATTACCGACCAGTTAAAACAGGCCATTTTGACAGGCACACTATTAACAGGTGATTCCCTGCCTTCTATAAGGGCATTGGCGAAAGAACTGAAAATCAGTGTTATGACAACGAAGCGGGCGTATGCAGATTTGGAACGGGATGGCTTTATCGTCACGATTGCCGGTAAAGGGAGCTATGTATCGGAACGCAATCAGGATTTCCTGCGGGAAGAGCTGATCCGCCAAATTGAAATGCATTTCACGAAAGCGGTATCCATCGCGAAAACTGCCAATGTGCCGAAAGAGGAACTGCATGACTTACTCGATTTACTATTGGAGGAATGATGATGAACGCAATTGAAGTAAAAAATGTTTCGAAGCAATTTAAAAAATTCCGTTTAAATAATATTTCGTTCACGGTTGAGAGCGGAACGATTGCAGGCTTTATCGGGCAAAACGGTGCCGGAAAATCAACGACGATCAAGCTGATATTAAATTTGCTGAAAAAAATTGATGGAGACATCCTTTTATTCGGAAAAGATCATATTGAACATGAAGTGGAGTCCAAGGCGCTAATCGGAGTTGTATTTGATGAACTCCATGTACCGGAAAGTTTTACACCAAAGGAGCTCGACGTCCTGTACGGAAATGTTTATCCTACTTGGGACCGTCCTTATTTTTATCGATTGCTGGAGCAGCTGGATGTGCCGAAGTATGACAAAATCAAAACGATGTCTAAAGGAGCGAAAATGAAGCTCGCCCTTTCACTTGCATTGGGACATAGGCCAAAACTTTTGCTGCTGGATGAACCAACGAGCGGTCTTGATCCGATTGTACGCGATGAAGTGCTTGGTATGCTACAAAACTTTATGGAACAAGAAGATCATGCCATTCTCTTTTCTTCGCATATTACGACGGATTTAGAGAAAATCGCAGATACGATAACATTTATCCATGATGGCGAAATTTTGTTCAGTGAAAATAAAGATGACCTGCTGTACGGGTACGGAATTTGGAAAGGATCGCATGAAGAAGCGAAAATTATACCGAACCATTCGATTATCGGCAAACGGGATTATGTATTTGGGATTGAGTACTTGGTTATGCGTGAATTCGTAAATCCCGTTATTGAACTGCAAAAACCGACGATTGATGATCTGATGCTGTTTTTCATAAAGGGGCGGAAAAAATGAAACAGATGCTTTTTCGTTTTTACGGTCAGCAATTGTCTGCATGGATTTTGTTTACACCACTTGTGGCATCGATTGTCGCTCTCCCTTTATTATTTGTGGGTGACGAATTCGCGGCGTACTTTATAATGTCCATCAGTATCACAGCGCTATGTGCCGTTTATTTGGATCAACGGGAGAGCCAGCTCGTCATGACAAGTTTGTTTCCGATTTCCAGAAAGACGTTTTTCTATTTGGATCTCTCTTTTTTAGGACGTTACACACTGTACTATATCCTTTATACAATTGCAGCAACCACCGCTATTCAAACATTGTTGGAAAAGCAGCTTGTTTTGCCTTCCGTCAGACAGCTATTAGTAAGCTTTGGCATCAGCTTTTTTATTATCGCTTTTTTCCTGCTGTTTCGCCGAAGCAAGTTTGGGCGATTTACGAACTTCTTTATATTTCTTATTCCATTAGGATTATCACAATTATTCGTATTTCTTGGAGGATTATCTACTTATCAAAGTTTCATTTTATTTGTGAGTTTATTGATCCTGCTCATCATCGCAGCAAGCATCACTTACTTTCTTGAAAACAGGAGGGATGTCGTTTGATAGCACTACTTAAAATTCATTTTTATCTATCGAGAAAACTATTTATCACTGTTTTTTTATTTATTATAGGAATGATCGCAATTCAGTGGGTAATTAGCAAAGAAATTAATTTAGGTTTTCTGACTTTCTATTTATTTATGCTCTCACCGTCATTAGGAACGAGCTATATACTCGAGAACCATTTTATGAAACGATTACGTGTAATGCCGATTGATCCAAAAGACTTTGTAAAAAGCTTGTTTATCTTCAGTTTGCTGCTCTTGCTTATCATTGCAGTTCCTATCGGAATTTATCAAACTTATTTATATTTGAATAATCAAATCGGAGGCTTTGAATTTTCCTTTCTTTCAATTGCTTTTGCTGCCGGAATCGCTTCCATCGGATCAATGCTGAAAAACTATTTAAACAATCCGACAAAGGGTTCGAAAAGCGTTTCGTTTGGTACAGTAATTGGCTACTTTTTTCTCTTTACGTTTGTTCATTTAGTGATTGTGCTTATATTTAGTATTATGGATATTGTACTAATGGGTGCACCGATTGTTCCGATTATTGGTTTTATTATCTATTATCAATATTTCAAGTCGGCTACAACAAAATTTCAGGCGGCCGAATTTTAAAAGGACAGCGTATGCTAACTGCTAGCACGCGCTGTCCTTTTGTTATTCGTTTTCCGGTCCGATAATCGCAATTGCCGGTTCGGATAATAAAATTTGTGTAATTAACTCATCGATCGTTTCCATCGAAATCGCATCGATTTTAGCCAGTACTTCATCGACTGAACGGTGATTTTGGTGGATCAGTTCATTGACTCCATTACGGTTCATAAAGTCTTCCGTTCCTTCAAGCCCTAAAACAAAGCCGCCTTTTAACTGCTCCTTCGCATTTTCAAGCTCGGTTTCCGTTACCCCTCCTGCCACAAGGTCAAATAACGTCTGGTCGATCTGCTGCTTTAATGCATCCAGATTTTGTTTCGATGCCGATGCATAAATCGTAAACGTCCCTACATCTTCATAGCTCGACTGGTAGCTGAACACAGAATACGCCAATCCGCGCTCTTCACGCACTTCCTGGAACAGACGTGAACTCATGTTGCCGCCGATAATATTATTCAACGCAATAAAGCTGTACATTTTCGGATCTTTTACCGCAATCGCCGGGAATGAAATTGCAATATGCGCCTGTTCGGTATCGCGCAATTTTTCAACTTCCCCTGGTGTAAATGTCGGGTAAGACGGTTTGGAAACTACTGATTCTTCACTTGCTTCATAGTTTCCGAATAATGCTTCCACTTTTTCCAGTAAACTCTCTTCAATATTCCCTGCAATCGAAATAACAACATTTTGAGGGCCGTAATGTTTCGCCATATAAGTGCGGATCATCTTTTCATCAAATGTTGCCAGCGTTTCCGGTGTCCCTAAAATCGGACGGCCCAGCGCATCATCCGGGAACATGACACCCCATAATTTTTCATGGACATCATCTGCCGGATCGTCTTCGCTCATATAGATTTCTTCAAGGACAACTTGGCGTTCACGTTCAATTTCTTCTTTTGCAAATAAAGAGTTAAAGAACATATCGGCCAGAATCTCGATTGCTAGCTCCCCATGATGGTCGAGCACTTTTGCGTAATAGCATGTATGTTCCTTCGATGTGAAGGCATTAATCTCTCCTCCGATGCGGTCAAACTCTTCCGCAATTTGACGGGCTGTACGGTTTTTCGTTCCTTTGAAAAGCATATGCTCGATAAAATGGGTAATCCCATTTTCTTCTTTTGTTTCGTAGCGTGAGCCTGCATTGACCCAAATGCCGACCGATAATGACCGGACATGCGGCATTTGCTCTGTGACAATGCGCACGCCATTTTTTGCTGTAATTACTTGTACCATAAATTTCTCCTTTATTTCGGCTAATAAATTATAAGTATGACTAAAAATCTGTAGTATTCCAATTTGAAGTTCCACAGGATATTTGAACAAGAATACGTTGTCATACAATGTGACGCTCTTAGCATTCGTTCCATAAGTTATTTAAAAAAGAGGCTGTACAATAGTGTACAACCTCCCTTTTTATCTTGTTTTGATACGCTTGTTTCAATTATTTCCCTTGTTCTGCGCGCTCTTTTTCTTCTTTGATAACTACTTTACGTGATAAGTTTACGCGACCTTGTTTATCGATCTCGATACATTTCACAAGTAATTCATCGCCTAGTTTTAATACGTCTTCTACTTCTTTCGTACGTTCTTCCTGAATTTCAGAAATGTGCAGTAAGCCGTCTTTACCTGGGAAGATTTCACAGAATGCGCCGAATTTTTCAATGCGTTTTACTGTTGCCATGTAGTACTCGCCTACTTTAGCTTCGCGTACGATTGATTCGATCATTTCTTTAGCACGGTTAATCATTGCTTCATCAGCTGAAGCGATGTAAATTGTACCATCTTGTTCTGTATCAATTTTAACGCCTGTTTCATCAATAATTTTATTGATTACTTTACCACCCGGTCCGATTACGTCGCGGATTTTGTCAGGATTAATTTTGATTGAAACGATTTTTGGTGCGTATTGTGATAATGAAGTGCGAGACTCTGAAATCGTTGACATCATATGCTCTAAAATGTGCATACGGCCGATTTTCGCTTGAGTTAATGCTTCTTCTAAAATATCACGAGACAGACCATCGATTTTAATGTCCATTTGAAGTGCTGTTACACCTTTAGCTGTACCTGCCACTTTAAAGTCCATGTCGCCAAGGTGGTCTTCCATACCTTGGATATCTGATAATACAGTATAGTGCTCGCCTTTTTTAACAAGACCCATTGCAATACCTGCAACCGGTGCTTTAATTGGTACACCTGCAGCCATAAGAGCCATTGTTGATGCACAAATTGATGCTTGAGAAGTAGAACCGTTTGATTCCAATACTTCCGATACGCAACGAATTGCATACGGGAATTCCTCTTCAGTTGGCATTACCGCTAAAATCGCACGCTCACCTAATGCACCGTGACCGATTTCACGACGGCCTGGGCTACCGTAACGACCTGTTTCCCCAACTGAGAATTGTGGGAAGTTGTAGTGGTGCATCCAGCGTTTTGATTCTTCAATACCTAAGCCGTCAATAATTTGAACGTCACCTAAAGCACCTAAAGTACAAATTGATAATGCTTGCGTTTGTCCACGTGTGAATAATGCTGAACCGTGTGCACGTGGTAATAGATCTACTTCAGAAGAAAGTGCACGGATTTCATCTTGCTTACGACCATCCGGACGTACTTTATCTTCTGTAATTAGACGACGCACTTCGTCTTTTACCATTTTATCTAAAATAGCATTCACTTGTTTCATCGTATCTTCGTCAGCTTCCTGCGCTTCATAAGATTCGATAACACGAGTTTTTACTGCTGTAATATTTTCTTGGCGTAATTGCTTGTCCACTGTTTGGATCGCTGTATTCATATCAGCTTCACATTCAGCTTTGATCGCTGCTGTTAAGTCTGCATCTAATTCATATAATGTTACTTCCAGTTTTTCTTTTCCAACTTCAGCAACAATTTGCTCTTGGAAAGCAATTAACTTTTTAATTTCTTCATGACCGAACATAATCGCTTCAAGCATGATTTCTTCAGTTACTTCTAAAGCACCTGCTTCTACCATGTTAATCGCGTCTTTGTTACCTGCTACTGTTAAGTGAACAGTCGATTTTGCAGATTGTTCTATAGTCGGGTTCACAACGAATTCACCGTCGATATATCCCACATGTACACCTGCAATCGGTCCGTCGAATGGGATATCAGAAATTGCTAATGATAATGAAGAACCAAACATTGCCGCTACATCTGCAGGGCAGTCTGAATCATTTGACATAACCATTAAAATTGATTGTACTTCATTACGGAAACCATCCGGGAACATTGGACGGATCGGACGGTCGATTAAGCGAGAAGTTAATACTGCTGCTTCTGATGGACGTCCTTCACGTTTAATGAAACCACCTGGGATTTTACCTGCTGCATAAAGACGTTCTTCAAAGTTAACTGTTAACGGGAAGAAATCTAATGCTTTTGGCTGTTTTGACATTGTCGCAGTAGCTAAAACTGCTGTTTCGCCGTAGCGGATCATTGCAGCACCATTTGCTTGTTTTGCTAGCTGTCCTACTTCTACTACAAGTGGACGGCCTGCCCATTCATACGAAAAGACCTTTTTTTCGTTCATTAAATGAACCCCTTTCTTATTGAAACACTCTACGTATCATATTATGTACCATAGTTAGTGTATCAAAAAAGCGTTTTCTATGCTAAATTTTTTGATTAAAATATTGATAAATTTAATAAAATATCTTTGGCTCTCCAGCAATGGTTTAACTTCTTTCAACAGGCGTGTTGACACCTGCTCAAAGAAGTTAAACATCGCACCATTGATTCGGAAAGCTAAATCTTTTCAAACATAATAAAAAGCGGGAAAAATCCCGCTTTTTATTGTCAGATTAACGACGTATTAGCGACGTAATCCAAGTTTAGTAATTAATTCACGGTAACGAGCTACGTCGTTTTCACGTAAATATTTTAATAAATGACGACGTTTACCTACCATTTTAAGAAGACCACGTTGAGAGTGGAAATCTTTCTTGTGAGTAGCTAAGTGAGCGTTTAAAGCGTTGATTTCAGCAGTTAATACAGCGATTTGTACTTCTGGAGAACCAGTGTCTGTTTCGTGTACGCGGTACTCAGCGATAATTTCGTTTTTACGTTGTTGTGTAATTGCCATTTTAAATGACCTCCTGATAAATAAGATATCCCCAATAGCACAGCAGTCGCTGGAGTTGCGAAAAGCCGAGCTAAGGTTCATACGAGAATTTCGTACTAGTGAATAGTACCATAATTGTTTATAGATGCGCAACTATTTAGCGTAGTTGTTCAAAATAGGCGATCGCTTGCTGCTTATCTAATTCAATTTGCTCAATTAGAGCTTCGATGCCGTTAAATTTCCGTTCGCTGCGAATGCGTTTATACCAGCCGACAACGACCTCTTCACCGTAAATATTTTTATTGAAATTTAAAATATGCACTTCAATCGACAGCTGCTTTTCATCCGGGTTGTTGAATGTCGGTTTATAGCCTACATTACAAACCCCGTCATACCATTTATTTTGCACTAAAATTTTCACTGCATACACACCTGTTGCCGGTATATAGCAGCCTTCCATCGCCTGGACGTTTGCTGTCGGAAAGCCCATTGTCCGTCCGCGTTTATCTCCGTGCACGACGATTCCCGGCACTTCAAATGCGCGGCCTAATAGATTACGAGCCTGCTCCATTTCTCCGTCCTGCAATGCTTTGCGAATGCGTGTGGAACTGATTTTTTCAACTACATCCTGCTGCTTTTCGATTGCTGTTACACCATACTGGCCGTTAGACAGTTGCTCCATCAGCTCCATATTGCCTTTGCCGTATGAGCCAAATGAGAAATCAAAACCGGCAGTTACATGCTGAACATTTAAATCAACGATAAAATACTTAATGAATTCTTCAGGTGTAAGCTTTGCAAAATCAGATGTAAAGTTTACAACAAATACTGTATCGATATTTAATTTTTTTAAAGTATCTAATTTTTGTGATAGAGGCGTAATGTAAAATACTTTCTCATTACGTCTACCTAATACAATCGATGGATGTGGATCAAAAGTCATCACGGCACTTTTAATATTAAGCTGCTCGGCTTTTTGCTTTGCCGCTTCAATGACCGCCTGATGTCCTTTATGTACCCCATCAAAAAATCCGATTGCTAATGAGTACGCCTCTTTTTCTATTTCCTGTGCTAATTGATGGGGGTATTTCAAATGAATAACGTTCATCTCGTGCCTCCTAATTAATTTCGGGAAACATCTTATCCGGCTTCATTTGCCCGCTCTTTGTCGGATGGGCGATGTAAACCGCAAATGCTCGTCCCTCTACACCATATACAATTTTATCATGTTCCGTTAATAAAGTATGCATTGGGAGAACTTGCCCATTGAAAATTTGCTTTTCAATGTCTTCCGTAATTTCAATGTATGGATAGTCGGATAATGCATATTCAACCGGCAACAGAAACTTCTCCTGCTCCCCAGCTGCCATCATTTCCGCGATTTCGGCCAATGTAAAGCAATTATCTTTCGTGAATGTGCCTGACGCTGTTCTTACAAGTTCATGCATATGCGCCGGGTAGCCTAATGCTTCACCAATTTGTACGGCTAATGTACGAATATAGGTCCCTTTAGAACATTTGATGCGAATCGAGAATTTCACTTCTTCCCCTTCGAACATTTGTGCATCATTCAATAATTCCAGCTCGTAAATCTTGATTTTACGTGTTGGGCGCTCGACTGTCTGACCAGCTCTTGCGTACTCGTAAAGCTTTTTCCCGTTCACTTTTACAGCGGAAAACATCGGAGGCGTTTGTTCGATTTCACCAGTCAGCGTTTGAAGTGCGTTTAAAATTTCTTCACGTGTAAATGATTTGAGATCTGTATTTTGTTCTACCGTTTCGCCTTCCGCATCTTCTGTTGTTGTCGTGCGTCCGATCGATACGACTGCTTCATACGTTTTGCCGGTATCTGTTAAATATTCGGCGATGCGTGTTGCCTGGCCGATACAGATTGGCAGGACGCCTTCTACACCCGGATCAAGTGTGCCGGTATGGCCTACTTTTTTCGTCTTCAATATTTTTCGTAATTTAAATACACAGTCATGACTTGTCATGCCGCGCTCTTTCCATAATGGCAAAATACCGTTCATTTTTTTGCTCCTTTGTTCGAAATGAGGATTTCATATATAATTGATTCTTTACTTTAAGTTCGTTCTATAGTCGGTACTTTTCACATCATCCGTTTTGCTTCGCTACGGGGGGACGCTTTCCTGGGGGCGTGGCTCCAACTAACTTTATCGCTGCCTCTTATGGCGGCAGCGATAAAGTGGATTTTCCGCGCACGCTTAATCCCCTGGGAGTCGCCCCCCTTCGCTACGCGTCACTCCAACCTAACATAGAGTTTACTCCTTTAACAAAACTTCTGTATTCAAATTCCCAAAAAACTTCCGTGCTAAAAATGCAAAAAAGTCTGCCCGCATAGTTATGCAGTGCAGACTTCTTAGTTTTATTTATCTTCGTGTAGGCCACGTAGTAATGCATCGATTTTGTTTCCGTATTCGATTGCTGTATCGAATTCGAATGCAAGTTCAGGTGTACGGCGTAAGCGGATACGTGAACCAACTTCCGAACGGATAAAACCGGATGCTTTTTCCAGCGCTTGCAATGTTTCCGCACGTTCGCGGTCATTGCCTAACGATGTAATATAAACAGTTGCTTGCTGTAAGTCTCCTGTTACTGCTACATCTGTAACCGTAACGAAGCCTACACGCGGATCTTTAATTTTGCGCGCAATGATTTCAGTAATTTCTTTTTTCATTTGCTCAGCAACTCGATTAGAACGTAGAGACATAAATGTCACCTCATTTAAATTGCGTAATTAATAGTACAGTTTGCCACGATAAGTGGACCTTATAAATATTCACGATAGAAATCCAGCTGTTCCCATTGCGGATTTGACTGCAGGTAATGGACAGCCCGCATAAGCTCGCGTTCAGCAGCTTCTTTGGAAGAAGCCACTGCGACAAGCGCAAGCTTTGTACGCTGCCATACATCCTGATGGTCGATTTCAGCAACGGAAACGTTGAATTTTTGTTTCGTGCGTGTCACCATCCGCTGAAGGACGGCGCGCTTTTCTTTTAATGAGTGGGCAGTCTGAATCATGAATTCAACTTCTGCGTATACAATCATTATTTACGAACGATTTCTTCCATTACGAAGGCTTCGATAATGTCGCCTTCTTTAATGTCGTTGTAGTTTTTAATCGTAATACCACACTCATATCCTTTGGCAACTTCTTTTGCATCATCTTTGAAGCGTTTTAGTGAATCAAGTTCACCTTCGAACACAACAACGTTTTCGCGGATAACACGTACACCGGCATCGCGAACGATTTTACCTTCGATAACGTATGAACCTGCGATTGTACCCACTTTAGATACTTTAATTGTTTGACGAACTTCCGCTTGACCAACGATTTTCTCTTCGAACTCTGGATCAAGCATCCCTTTCATCGCGTGTTCGATTTCTTCGATTACTTTATAGATGATACGGTGTAGACGAATATCTACGCCTTCTTCATCAGCAGCACGTTTTGCATTTGTATCAGGGCGAACATTGAATCCGATAACGATTGCATTTGATGCAGCAGCAAGTGAGATATCCGATTCTGTAATCGCACCCGCACCAGTGTGGATGATTTTAACGTTAACGCCTTCAACATCAATTTTCATTAATGAAGAAGCCATTGCTTCCACTGTACCTTGTACGTCTGCTTTGACGATTAAGTTTAGCTCTTTCATTTCGCCTTGGCTCATTTGTTCGAATAAGTTATCAAGTGTAACACGTTGTTTTTCTGAACGTGACGCTTGGATAGCTGTCATTGAACGAGACTCACCAACTTGACGAGCTGTTTTTTCGTCTGCGAATACTACGAAACGGTCGCCCGCTTGTGGTACTTCGTTTAAGCCTGTAATTTCAATCGGCATAGAAGGGCCAGCTGTTTTAATACGACGGCCAAGATCGTTTACCATTGCACGTACACGACCATATGCATGACCGACTACGATTGGATCACCAACACGTAATGTACCATCTTGAACTAAAAGTGTTGCAACTGCACCACGGCCTTTATCAAGCTGTGCTTCAATTACTGTACCGATTGCTGAACGAGTCGGGTTCGCTTTTAATTCGCCTACTTCAGAAACTAATAAAATCATTTCCAGTAGCTGGTCAATACCTTCACCTTTTAGTGCTGAAATTGGTACGAAGATTGTATCTCCACCCCATGCTTCAGGAACTAATCCGTGCTCAGTTAATTCTTGTTGTACACGGTCAGGATTGGCAGATGGTTTATCCATTTTGTTGATTGCCACGATAATTGGTACTTCTGCAGCTTTTGCGTGGTTGATCGCTTCAACTGTTTGAGGCATTACACCGTCATCTGCTGCAACTACGATAATTGCGATATCTGTAATTGATGCACCGCGCGCACGCATTGTTGTGAATGCCGCGTGTCCAGGAGTATCAAGGAATGAAATTTTCTTCCCGTTAACTTCTACTTGGTATGCACCGATATGCTGAGTAATACCGCCTGCTTCACCCGCTGTAACTTTCGTTTTACGGATTGAGTCAAGCAATGATGTTTTACCGTGGTCAACGTGTCCCATGATTGTTACAACTGGTGGGCGCTCTTCTAATGCATTCTCGTCAACTTCCACGATTGAATCATCGAAGTACGTATCTAAATCTGTTTTGTCGATACGGATTTCTTCTTCTACTTCTACCCCGTAGTCTGCACAGATTAGCTCAATTGCATCCTTATCAAGCTCTTGGTTAATTGTTGCCATTACGCCAAGCATGAATAATTTTTTAATAATTTCCGATGGCTCACGGTGTAATTTTTTTGCAAGTTCTGCAACTGATAAACTTTCATAGAAAGTAATTTTTTCCGGTAATTCCTTTTGCACCATTGGTTGTGGTGCAGGGCGATGCGTACGACGTTTACCACCATTGATACCTGGTTTTCTACGTTGTTGATAGCCGCCTTTATTTTGCGTGTTACCGCCTTTATTATTACTGTTATTTGGGTTAGATCCGCCTTTGCGGTTATTATTGTTATTTTGTGTCATATTTCGATTTTGGTTACCTTTTTCATTTCTTATTTTTTCGCCTTGTTGCGATTTTGGTTGCCCTTGGGCGTTTGAAGCTTTGTTCGGTTGTTGGTTATTTGAAGCAGATTGTGGACGATCCTGCTTTTGACCTTGCTGCGCTTTCTTCTGCCCTTGTTCACCGCGTTTTGGTGTTACATTTAAAGCTTTGGCAGGTGTCTTTGCAGGAGAATCTTTCGTTGGTTCCACTGCTTGCTTAAAGACAGAATTTAGTTTTGAGACCGCCTGCTCATCAATGACCGCCATGTGATTTTTCACCGGCAGATTATGTTTTGCAAGTACCTCAATAACTTCTTTACTTGTTTTATTTACCTTTTTCGCATATTCATGAACTCTTACTTTGCTCATCTGCTCACCCCCGATTAATTTTCGTTGAGTAGACTAGACATTTTTTTAGCAAATCCGCTATCTGTAATAGCAATCGCTACACGGGCTTCCTTCCCGGTAGCATGTCCAAGATCATATCGATCTCCGAAAACATAATACTCAACTTTATAAAACGTACATTTATCCTGAATCTTTTTGCTCGTATTTGCCGAAGCATCCGAAGCTAAAAAGACAAGTTTTGCATTGCCGTTGCGGATTTCCTTTACGACAAGCTCTTCTCCGGATATTGTTTTTCGTGCACGTGCCGCTAAACCTAATAGCTGTAGCAATGCCTGGTTTGTCATAAAATCGACTCCCGGCGGATTAGCGTTAGCAACTCTTCATACACCTCATCCGGCACTTTTGCATCAAGCTGGCGATCTAAAATATTCTTTTTACGCGCCATTTCAACAGCATCTTCCGTTTTAGAAACATATGCTCCACGACCGGATTTTTTTCCTGTAATATCAACAGTCACTTCGCCCTCTTTTGAACGAACGACCCGAATCATTGATTTTTTCGGAAGCATCTCGCCTGTTGCAACACATTTGCGTAAAGGAATTTTTTTATTAACGACCATATTGCTTACCCTCCTTGCAAAATCATTCCAAATGATGGCTTACTCTTCGTCATCACCATATAAATCAAATTGTACTTCTTCTGCATCTTCACGTGGAACGAATGTGCTCGTTTCAGAAGGATAAATTCCTAATTCGCGTGCATCTGTTTCACTCTTGATGTCGATTTTCCAGCCCGTTAATTTTGCTGCTAAACGAGCATTTTGTCCGCGCTTACCAATCGCTAGTGATAATTGGTAATCCGGTACGACAACTGTTGTTGACTTTTCTTCTTCATTTACTTGAACGTCCAGAACTTTTGAAGGGCTTAGTGCGTTTGCAACGAATACAACCGGATCTTCTGACCATTCTACGATATCGATTTTCTCACCGTTTAATTCGTTTACAATTGTTTGCACACGTGCACCTTTAGCTCCAACACATGAACCTACAGGATCTACTTCTTCATTATGTGCATATACAGAGATTTTTGAACGGTCTCCCGCTTCACGCGCGATTGATTTGATTTCAACAGTGCCATCATAAATTTCTGGAACTTCCATTTCAAACAGACGGCGCAATAATCCAGGATGTGTACGAGATACGATTACTTGTGGACCACGTGTTGTGCGCTCAACTTTTGTAATGTAAACACGGATGCGTGATGTTGGCTTATAAACTTCACCTTGAATTTGTTCGTTAACAGGTAATGCCGCTTCCACTTTACCGATTGACACATAAATATTACGTGCATCTTGACGCTCGATTACACCTGTTACGATGTCATCTTCACGGTCTACATACTCTTCATAAATTAAACCGCGCTCAGCTTCACGAACACGTTGCGTAACAACTTGCTTAGCAGTCTGTGCCGCGATACGTCCGAAGTTACGTGGTGTTACTTCTTCTTCTACGACGTCACCAATTTCATAAGCTGCATTAATGAATTTCGCATCTTCCAATGCGATTTCCAGACGATCGTCTTCTACTTCTTCTACTACGTCTTTACGAGAATAAACAACCATTGAACCTGTTTCTAGGTTAAGATCCACGCGAACGTTTTGCGCTTGGTTGAAGTTACGTTTGTACGCCGTTACTAAAGCCGCCTCAATCGCCTCAATTAATACATCTCTTGAAATACCTTTCTGCTCTTCAAGGGCAGTTAGGGCATCTAGTAATTCACTACTCATTTTTGTTTTCACTCCTAAATTTGCTTATCTGAAAAATCGATAGCAAGACGCGCTTGCGCAATTTTTTCTTTTTCAATTTGTACTGTAACTTTACGAGTTTTAATACGGAATTCGATTTCTAAAAATTCATCTGTATATTCGCGTAAATAACCATAGAATTCTTTTAAATCCTTAACTGGTTCATAAGTTTTTACATAAATATATTTGCCGATTGCTTTTTCAAAGTCCTGTTGTTTCTTTAACGGACGTTCCGCTCCTGGTGAAGAAACCTCTAAGTAATAGTTTTGCTCGATTGGATCATTTTCATCCAACTTCTCGCTTAAACGTTCACTCACTTGTGCACATTGTAAAATATCAATGCCGCCTTCTGGTGTGTCAACATAAATACGAAGGAACCAGTCGCGTCCTTCTTTCACGAACTCGATATCAACTAATTCCAAATCAAGCTCTTCCACGATCGGTGTCACTAGCTCTTCAATGATCGACGTAACTTTGCTCATCGTATCCTCCCTAACGTCTTTGTTTGTTTTAAATCTTCATAGTATTGGTTAAACAAAAGACGAGTTTTCATTGAAAAAAATGGAGACATTTACATCTACATGCAATTGCGCCCAGATTTCTTTTGAGGCCCACAGGACGTGGGTCAGCCTGTCATTGCCGTAAAATACGACGTTTTAGACGGACTTCATTTTTTTCATTTTAAAATTTGTGATATTCGCCAAAGGTCCAATTCCATTGAACAAATAATCAAAACACTTGCTCATCGAAATTAAATAGTTGTGTAAACAACAGAAAAGAGCGGGAAACCCCACTCTTTTGCTGGTGAACTATCAACAAATTATTACATTTAGCATAGCACAAAGGCTATCCTAATGCAAATTTTGCCTATTAACACTTAGAATTAACAACAATTAAGAGAATATGCATCCGTAAATACAAAATCCTCTCTTTTAGCCAATCCAAACATTAGAATAATGACAGCTGGTTGGCATCCGGCATTCCTTCCAGACATCCAAGCTCATCCATATACTCAATTAATGTCTTCGATACACGCCCGCGCTGCTGTAAATCTTCCTTCGATAAAAACTCTCCGTTTTTACGCGCTTCAACAATTTGTTTCGCCACGTTTGTACCAAGGCCTGGAATGGCATCAAATGGCGGAATCAATGAGTTTCCTTCGATAATGAATTCACTTGCCTGTGAACGGTATAAATCAACCTTTTTGAAGCTCATTCCGCGTTCACACATTTCAAGTGCCAGTTCCATAACCGTCAGTAAACTTTTCTCTTTTGGTGCTGCATCAAGACCCTTCATGTTGATCTCATCAATTTTTTTGCGAATCATGACAGAACCTTGTGTCATTGCAATCAAATCAAAGTCCGACGCACGCACAGTGAAGTACGCTGCATAGTAAAGAATCGGATGATGAACCTTGAACCATGCAATACGCACAGCCATTAATACATACGCTGCGGCGTGGGCTTTCGGGAACATGTACTTAATCTTTTTACAAGAATCGATATACCATTCCGGCACTTTCTTCGCGCGCATTTCCGCTTCCATTTCATCTGTTAAGCCTTTACCTTTACGAACGGACTCCATAATTTTAAAGGCGAACGACGGCTCCAAATCCTGATAAATTAAATAAACCATAATATCGTCACGGCAGCCGATTACTTCTTTTAATACACAAGTGCCGTCTTTAATTAGTTCCTGTGCATTTCCAAGCCATACGTCTGTACCGTGTGACAGTCCTGAAATCTGAACAAGTTCACTGAATGTTGACGGTTTCGTTTCTTCAAGCATTTGGCGTACGAATTTTGTCCCGAACTCCGGAATTCCGAGCGTTCCTGTTTTCGTTCCAATTTGCTTTTCCGTTACACCGAGCGATTCCGTTGAACTGAAAATCTTCATAACAATCGGATCATCTGTCGGTATTGTTTTCGGATCGATTCCGGATAAATCCTGAAGCATACGAATTACGGTCGGATCATCATGTCCAAGTATATCGAGCTTTAAAATATTATCGTGAATCGAGTGGAAGTCGAAATGGGTTGTTTTCCATTCCGAATCCTGGGCATCCGCCGGGAACTGTACTGGCGAGAAGTCGTAAATATCCATATAATCCGGTACAACGATAATGCCCCCCGGGTGTTGTCCGGTTGTACGTTTTACCCCTGTACATCCTTGCACAAGGCGGTCCACTTCCGCATTTCGGTAAGTGATGCCATTGTCGCTTCCGTATCCTTTTACATAACCATATGCCGTCTTTTCAGCTACCGTACCGATTGTTCCGGCACGGAATACATAATCCTCACCGAACAGCACTTTCGTATAGTTATGCGCCTGTGGCTGATATTCACCGGAGAAGTTCAAGTCAATATCAGGTACCTTGTCACCTTTGAATCCCAGGAATGTTTCGAACGGAATATCCTGGCCGTCTTTTTTGAACGGGGCACCACATTCCGGACATTGTTTGTTCGGTAAGTCATAGCCTGATGCAACCGAACCATCTGCGATAAACTCCGAATGCTTGCACTTTGGACAAACATAATGCGGGGGTAGCGGATTTACTTCTGTAATTTCCATAAATGTCGCGACGAGGGATGATCCTACAGATCCACGTGAACCTACTAGGTACCCGTCAGCGAGCGATTTTTTTACGAGTTTTGCGGAAATCAGGTAAATTACTCCGAACCCGTGCCCTAAAATCGATTTCAGTTCCTTATCAATACGCGCTTGAACAATTTCCGGTAAATTTTCGCCGTAAATGCTATGTGCCATTTCATAAGTCAAATTCGTTACTTCATCATCCGAGCCTTCAATCTTCGGCGTATATAAATCATCCTTGATCGGTTTTACATCGCCAATCATATCGGCAACAAGCTGCGTATTTGTCACAACGATTTCCTTCGCCAAATCCGGGCCTAAAAAGTCGAATTCCTTCAGCATTTCATCCGTTGTACGGAAATGAACTTTCGGTAACGGATTACGATTTAACGGGTTTGCCCCACCCATTGACCCAACAAGGATTTGACGGAACTTCGCATCAGTTTCATGCAGATAATGAACATTTCCTGTAGCTACAACCGGTAAGTTCAGCTTTTTACCAAGCTTGACGATACGGCGGATAATGTCTTCCAATGCCCATTCATCATGGACCGTACCACCATCCACTAACGGAGAATAGACCGGTTTTGGCATTACTTCCAAGTAATCATAAAATTTTGCGATACGCTCTGCTTCTTCCTGCGTTTTATTCATCATTGTTTCAAATAGCTCACCATTCGAGCAGCCTGAGCCGACGATTAAACCTTGTCTTAGTTTCTGCAAATCGGAGCGTCGAATACGTGGTACACGGTAAAATGTTTCCGTATGCGAAATCGAAATTAACTTAAACAGATTTTTCAGTCCGGCATCATCTACCGCCAAAATTGTACAGTGACTTGGACGTGACTGTTTATATCCTTCTTCACCGCCGACATGGTCATTCATTTCAATCAGGTTTTTAATGCCTAAATCGGCAGCCTGTTTCAATAAATGCAAGAATAGTTCTCCCGTTGCTTCGGTATCATAAATTGCCCGGTGATGCTGGGTTAGTTCGATATTGTATTTTTTCGTTAATGTTTTTAAGTTATGCGATTTTTGCCCTGGGTTTACAAGACGGGAAAGCTCGACCGTATCGATCCCCGGGTGGCGAACTTCAATGCCGGCATTTTTATACGCAACATATAAGAAACCTAAGTCAAACGCTGCATTATGCGCAACAACGACGCCATCGCCGATAAAGTCATGGAATTCTCGAATGACATCACTCAGCTCTGGTGCATTGACAAGCATATCATCGGTAATATGTGTCAGCTCGATAATTTTTGCCGTCAGTTTACGGTGCGGATTTGAGAAACGTTCAAATGTATCAATAACTTGACCATTTTTTATTTTGACGGCCGCCAGCTCGATAATCGTGTCATACACATTCGAAAAGCCGGTCGTCTCTACGTCAAATACAACGTACGTTGCATCTTCAAGGTCCACATCAACCGGATCGTAAACAATAGGTTTTCCGTCATCAACTAAGTTTGCTTCCACGCCGTAAATGACTTTAATGCCGTTTTTCTTTCCGGCAGCATACGCTTCAGGGAATGCCTGAACAACAGCATGGTCGGTTACCGCAATCGCAGGATGTCCCCATTTGGCTGCTTGTGCCACTAGTTTATCGACAGATGTCATCGCATCCATTTGACTCATCGGTGTATGCAAGTGAAGTTCAACACGCTTTTCGCCTTCCGGAGCATGGTCTTTTTTAGGTTCACGCTTGATTTCATTGATGTCTTTTACCATCATGACTAAATCGCGGGCAAATGTATCAAGCTGAATAGATCCGCGTACACGCACCCACATCCCTTTGCTCATCTGCTTCATCTTCACGACATCCTCGTCACCGTTTGAGAACATTTTGACCATTAGTGAGTCGGTGTAGTCGGAAATTTTGAATTCAAGCAAAGAACGACCACTTCGAAGTTCTTTAATATCACATGCAAAAATAAACCCTTCCAGTACAATCGAGCGTTCCTCTTCCAGTACTGTACGGATTTCAACCGGATCCGGATTTTTAATGAGTGCACCAATCTGGAACGCTGTATCTCCATTGGAAACAGCACCAGGATTGGCCGCCTTCTCTTTTTCACGCGTTGCAAAATCGGCCATCGCCTGTTTGGACAGACGCTCTTCCTCTTCCTGACGCTGTTGGTAAAACGCTTCTTGCTGTGCGATAAATTCATCATTTTCCTCTACAAGCTGGAACTCAAGCGGGATATGAGAGAAACCGAATGTTTTGTACGACTCGGCAATTTTATCTGTATATTTCGCTTTTAACGATAAGTACTCGACTTCGAGCATCGATGTCACGACAAGCTTATGACCTGTCCATTTCGGTGTTTGCTTCGATAAATTTGCGCGCAAGAGCGGCGACATTTCATCCAATTGCTCAACTACTACTTGCCAATAATCCAAAATATGCTGCTCATTGACTACCGGATTATATGATTCAATCGTCAGTAACACATTGGCTATAGGAGAAAACTTCTCCACCATCCGCATACGCAGTAACTGATACACTTGGTAAGGCAATATATTTTCTATTTTTATTTTAAAGTCCCAAATACGTTTCTTTTTATGAACCGTTACACGTTCGAGTGTTCCATTTTCAAAAAAGGACATATAGACATCATCAGTCAATTCAAGCTGCTGTAACAATAGTAGGAATTTTTGTCTTCCTTCCTGTTTTGACAATTGTTTCACCCTTTCATCATGCTGTTTCCATTGTAAGGCGAAGGGATTCAACGGGCGTAGAAAAAAATGCTCCACTTTATTTAAAATAAGCGGAATTAGTACCGTTATTCATCTAAACCAACCCTATCAGAAAAAAATGGACCCTTCACTTCCAATGAAAAAGAAAAGAAAGTACATAAAAAATTGTACTTTCCCGTTCTCTCTATCTTAATCGTTACTAGTTTTGGCGGAAATATTCGTTTAAGCGATCGACGACTTCTTCTTTCGCCCATTCTGCAGATTCGCCTGTTGAACGGAATTTCACTTCTACAAGACCTTCTGAAGCTTTTTTACCTACTGTAATACGAACAGGTAGCCCGATTAGATCTGCATCCGCAAATTTTACGCCGGCACGTTCTGGACGATCATCATATAACACTTCGTAGCGATATGATTTCAGTACACCATAAAGCTCGTCCGCTAATTGAACTTGTGCTTCGTCTTTTGCATTGACTGGCACTAGTTGCAAGTCATATGGCGCTAATTGTGCAGGCCATACAAATCCGTTTTCATCTTGGAAATGTTCTGCAACTGCAGCGAGTATACGAGAAACCCCGATACCGTAGCATCCCATAATATATGGTTGTGCTTTACCTTGCTCATCAAGGAATGTTGCATTTAGTTTTTCTGAATAAGTTGTACCTAATTTGAAAATATGTCCAACTTCAATACCTTCAGCAAACTTAATGATACCTTGACCGTCCGGAGATGGGTCACCTTGTTGGATGAAACGAATGTCTTCATAAGAGCTGATCGCGAAGTCGCGCTCAGGATTAACATTCAATAAGTGGAATCCATCTTCGTTTGCACCTGCAACACCGTTACGGATTGATTTGATTGCGTTATCCGCAATAACTTTTACATTTACCGGTAATTTCACAGGACCGATTGAACCTGGTGTACAGCCTAGTAATTCTTTAATAGCTGCGTCTTCTGCCAATTCAACAGATGTAGCACCTAATGCATTTTTCAGTTTAATATCGTTGATTTCGTGGTCACCGCGCGCTAAAACAACAACCAGCTCACCATCAATATCAAAAACTAGTGATTTGATCACATTTGAAGGTTCCACATTTAAAAATGCCGATACTTCTTCAATTGTTTTTTGATCTGGTGTTTCAATCTTTTCGATGTCTTTCATCGATGTTGTCGGTGCTGTGTATTCTACAACAACTTCAGCCATTTCGATGTTTGCCGCATAATCCGATGTATCTGAATAAGCGATTGTATCTTCCCCGATTTCAGATAGCACCATGAATTCATGTGTGCCTTTACCGCCGATCGAACCTGCATCCGCAATTACGGCACGGAAGTTCAGGCCAAGACGCGTGAAGATGTTTGAATAGGCTTGGTACATATCATCGTATGTTGCATCAAGTGATTCACGTGATGAGTGGAAAGAGTATGCATCTTTCATAATGAATTCGCGACCGCGCAGTAAGCCGAAGCGTGGACGTTTTTCATCACGGAATTTACTTTGGATTTGATAAAGTGTTAACGGTAATTTTTTGTATGATTTAATTTCATCACGCACTAAAGTTGTAATCACTTCTTCATGAGTAGCACCTAGAGCAAAGTCACGGTCATGACGGTCTTTTAAACGCATAAGCTCTGGACCGTATGCTTCCCAGCGACCTGATTCCTGCCATAGCTCTGCTGGTTGCAATGCAGGCATTAATAGCTCGATCGAATTGATTGCTTCCATTTCTTCACGGATGATCTGCTCGATTTTTGATAATACTTTGCGTGCTAATGGTAAGTATGAATATACTCCTGCTGCATTCTGACGGATAAATCCGGCACGCATAAGCATACGATGCGATTTCACGTCGGCATCGGATGGATTTTCCCTTAAAGTCGGGATAAACGTTTTGGTCTGTTTCATAAATAGTGCCACCTTTTTTATTTAAATTGCTACTTCTATAATACTAATCAAATTTAGCTTTGAACGCTAGTATTATTCATACAAAACGCTCAAAGCTGCCATTTTAAAACGTATTTTGTTTAAAAGAGATTCTGCATCTGACAAGGGGTTGATTTCCATTACGGGTCGGAGGCCAACACGATGTTGGTCACAAAAGCGTTGCCACAGGACGTGGCGCTTTTAGCTTTTGTTCCTTTTACTCTCACCCAGTGCTCCTGTAGCAAAATTATTCCAATCAACTTGCTTGCCAGTTAGTTAAATCATCTTAATTAATTTTAGAAGAAGAATCGCTGGATATCGTTCCATGTTACGACGACCATCAAGATCATCAGGAGGAGTATTCCGACGAAGTGAACCATACCTTCTTTTTGACGGTCGATTGGTTTTCCTCTTACTGCTTCCACAGCGAAGAAAAGTAAACGGCCACCATCAAGTGCTGGTAATGGTAACAAGTTCATAATCCCTAAGTTGACGCTCAGCATTGCCGCAAAGTATAGAATATTATATAAACCGAACGTTACAACCGTTTCAGTTGTTTTATATATTCCTACCGGTCCAGATAATGCGTCAATCGAGAATTGGCCGGTAACCAGTTTGCCGACAAGTGTTCCGATTGTAATAATCATGTTATACGTTTCTTCCACACCATACACTACTGCTTGTAATGGATTTTTTTCAATGGAACGCATAACACCGATTTGACCGTACGGTGAGCCGCCTTCCTGTTCCACAGCTTTTGGTGTAAGTTCAATCACTTCATTTCCCGTTGCACGTTCCACTTCGAATGTTACGGCTTTGTTCGGATTGTTGAAAATTTGTTCTGATAATTCTTCCCAAGTTGAAATCGACTGGCCGTTCACCTTGACTACTTTATCACCATCGACCAATCCGGCACTGCTCGCAACAGAATCGTCCACAACTTCAGCAATGATCGGTTCATCGGAAGGAATCCCTTGAATAAGCCCGATAATCAGGAAGATGAAAAATGCTAAAATAAAGTTGAATAATGGACCTGCGAAAATCGCCATCGCACGAGCGCCAACAGATTTTGAATTAAATTGGCGATCAAGCGGCGCAATCATCTGTTCCGTACCATTTTCAACGACGCTTGCTGTACGTGATACATTGTAGCGAATGAACTGGTCATCCTCATCATAACCTTCAATCCAAAGTTCACGTTCTAAATCCGCACGCTCTACTTCTAAAAAGATGACGTTTTGGTAATGTGTTTTTTGGTTGAGAATGATTTTTTCTACAATATTTTCTTCGTTCGTTATTAAAGCTACGCGGTAACCAGGCTGCAGTTCTACCGTATCGGTATCTTCGCCAGCCATTCTTACATAACCGCCAATCGGTAATAATCGTAGCGTATAGACTGTTTCACCTTTCGTCATCCCAAAAATCTTCGGTCCCATACCAATCGCAAATTCACGCACCATAATGCCTGCTTTCTTTGCAAATAAGAAGTGACCTAGCTCATGGAAAAAAACGAGTGAGCCAAAAATTAAAATAAAGGCTATAACTGTTTGCATAATCTCCCACCTTCATTGGAACTGAGCCGAATATTATTTCGCTCAATCTTTTCTAGCAATCAAGCTCTTGAAAAAAGGCACCGCTTGTACAAAAAGGGATGTCCACCTTTTCTTTCTTCACGTCCGTTTTTCACACTTACTATTTTACCATGCTTGCGACTGTTTTTCTCGTTTCACTGTCTACATGTAAAATAGTTGCTAAATCTGGCAAAGCGATATTGTTATGACTATTCATAATACGCTCAATACATTCTTCAATTTCTAAAAAAGTAATTTTTTCTTGTAAAAACAATGCAACGGCTGCTTCGTTTGCCGCGTTCATTGCCGTTAAGATTGTCCCACCCATACGTCCTGCATCATAAGCAAGCTTTAATGCGCGGAAACGGTCAAAATCCACTTCCTTAAAATGAAGCTGTCCAATTTGAGCCAAATTTAAACGTTGGCCATTTGCTAGCGATAAACGGTCCGGGTAGCTAAGTGCATATTGAATCGGTACACGCATATCTGGTGTCCCTAATTGTGCGATGACACTTGTATCCTCATATTCCACCATAGAGTGAATGATGCTTTCACGGTGCAGCAATACGTCGATGTTGTCATATGGCATATCAAACAGTACATGTGCCTCAATAACTTCAAGCCCTTTATTCATCATTGTTGCTGAGTCAATCGTAATTTTGGCTCCCATTGACCAGTTCGGATGATTTAGAGCATCTTTTACTGTTACACCTACTAGTTCATCCCTTGTTCTATCACGGAATGAACCACCGGATGCCGTTAAAATAATGCGCTCGATACGCTTTTTGTTTTCGCCGTTCATCGATTGGAAAACAGCTGAATGCTCACTGTCTACCGGTAAGATCGGAGCATTGTATTTTTTCGCTTCAGCCATTACAAGATGACCTGCTGTTACAAGTGTTTCTTTGTTAGCAATGGCAATCGTTTTTCCCATACGGATCGCAGCAAGTGTCGATTCCAGTCCAACGCTGCCTAATACTGCATTGATAAGCACTGTCGAATCCGGATGTGTCGCTACATCGACCAATCCTTTTTCGCCATATGTAAAGGAAACATGCGGGAATTCTTTTTGTAAAGTGCCTGCCGCTTCCTCTGTTTGCATCGAAACTAATTCTGGTTGAAGTTTTTTTATAATTTCGCGGGACTTTTCAATATTTTGTCCGGCTGAAAATGCAACAAGCTTAAATTCATTCGGATTCGCAAGTAAAATATCAAAGGTTTGCCATCCGATGGAACCTGTTGCACCTAATAAACTAATTTTTTTCACAATGATACGTCCCTTCTATGTCCTAGGAAAAGAAATGTAAAAAATGCAGCAATGGTACGACAAACAGCATACTGTCAAAACGGTCCAATATGCCGCCGTGTCCAGGCAGAATATTGCCTGAATCTTTTACACCGTAATGACGTTTAATAGCCGATTCGACCAGATCACCCATTTGTCCAATGATCGATGCAATTATTGTCACAACGATTAATTGAAGCCAGCTTGATGCAAAAGGATAGATGAGCTGCATGGCAATTGCGAAAATAACTGCAATAACAATCCCGCCAATAAAGCCTTCCACTGTTTTCTTCGGCGAAATTTCCGGCCATAATTTATTTTTCCCTAATTTACGTCCTACAAAATAGGCACCGGAATCTGTAGTCCATACGACTAACAATACAAAGACGACATATTCCAATCCAATAAAACGTGTTTCGATAAAATAATGGAATCCAAGCCCGACATAAAGTGCCCCTAACAATATAAAACCGATTTCATCAAACGTCATTTTATTTTTTACAAGTACAATATAAATCAATAACAATATCGCGATTCCATACAAGATCATCAATATTGAATCATATTGAAAAAACTCAACGATATTCAGTGACCAATCATTTGGTACAACCAATACTAATAATGCAAGTGTACCAATAATACCTGGAACAGATGCAATTGAAATTCCTTTCATTTTCAGCAATTCATAGAAACCAATGACTGCGATGATACTCATTAAAATCGCAAATGGTGTTCCTCCATAAATTACGAATGGAATAAATAATGCTGCAGCAATTACTCCGGTAATGATGCGTTGTTTCAATTTGTTCCTTCTCCTTTCAGCCCTCCATAACGGCGGTTACGGTTTTGATACACAGAGATTGCCTCTTTTAAACATGCTTCGTCAAAATCAGGCCAATGCGTATCAGTGAACCAAAATTCCGTATAGGCAAGCTGCCATAGCATAAAGTTACTTATGCGCACTTCACCACTCGTACGAATTAATAAATCGGGTTCAGGTAAATGAGCCGTCATTACATACTGGGAAATATGTTGTTCATTTAATTCATCAATTGTAAAATTTCCTGCTTCTACCTCTTTCAGAAGCTGTTGCATTGCCATTACAATCTCAGCACGTCCACCGTAATTCATCGCAAAATTTAATACTAATCCTGTATTCCCTGCAGTCGCTTCCATCGCCTTTCTTAAAGCAGATTGTGTATAGTCTGGCAATGAATCCATCACACCAATCATTTCTACTTTAATATTTCGCTCCATCAGCTCCGGTAAAAAGGAATTTAAAAATTGCTCTGGTAAACGCATTAAAAATTCTACTTCTGATTTAGGACGCTTCCAGTTTTCCGTTGAAAACGCATAGAGCGTCAATACTTCTACTCCTAAATCACAAGCGCAACGTGTTATTTTTCGAACGTTTTTCATTCCTTCATGATGCCCTGCAACTCGTGGCATTGAACGCTTCTTCGCCCAACGTCCATTTCCGTCCATAATAATTGCAATATGGGTAGGGATATCCTCTCCCTTAACTAAGTCCACATTTTCACTACCGAATGACTGTTCTTTATTTATATTTTTCCCAAAAAGTTTTTTAAACATAGTTAATACCCCCAACTGCACAGATCGGACTGCTTCCCATTTTATCATATCAAAAAAGGGATAGCCTGTCCTTTTTATATAATGAACTTCTTTAGTATCTTAAAGAATAATTGTGCTTCTTTTAATCTTTCATATGTATTTTTTCCACAATTTATACTTTCAATTAGGGGGAATGGGTTCATGTGCATGTTTTTTTGCTACAGCTATATTTCCCTAACAAACTTAAAATTTATCTATTATTGTAAAAAAAACGTCCTTATTAGCAGGACGTTTTAATCCATGTAAAGTTCATACATCGCCAGAAAAAGATTTCGCGCTAATGTGATCCACCAGCGCGAAGCAATTAAAATTAAACTGTTAAAATTTCTTTTTCTTTTTCTTTCACTAACTCTTCGATTTTAACGATTGAGTTGTCTGTTAGTTTTTGGATGTCATCGTTGAAGCCGCGTAGTTCGTCTTCTGTGATTTCACCGTTCTTTTCCAGTTTTTTCAGGTCATCGTTTGCATCACGGCGCACGTTACGTACAGCAACTTTTGCGTCTTCTGATTCTTTTTTCACCTGTTTCACTAATTCTTTACGACGCTCTTCAGTTAATGCCGGAACAGCTAAACGAATTACATTTCCGTCATTTGTCGGTGTGATGCCGATATCTGAACGCATAATTGCTTTTTCGATTTCGCCTAAGATTGATTTATCATAAGGCTGGATAACTAAAAGGCGTGCTTCCGGTACTGAAATACCTGCCATTTGGTTGATCGGCGTTGGAGAACCGTAGTAGTCCACCGTGATACGATCTAATAGTGAAGCATTTGCTACACCTGCACGAATTGAAGCTAATTCACGTGAGAAAGCATTAATTGATTTAGTCATTTTTTCTTTTGCTTGATTTAATACTTGTTGTGTCATTACGCATCTCTCCTAACAACTGTTCCAATTTTTTCGCCTAAAGCGGCACGTTTAATATTACCTGGTTCTGATAAGTTGAAAACGACAAGCTTAATATCATTATCCATACATAATGTCGAAGCTGTAGAATCCATTACTTGTAAACCTTGTTGAATAACGTCTAAATACGTAAGTGTGTCATACTTAACTGCTTCAGAATCTAATTTTGGATCTGCAGAATAAACGCCATCCACATTATTTTTCGCCATTAAAATTGCATCTGCATTAATTTCTGCGGCACGTAAAGCTGCTGTCGTATCTGTCGAGAAGTATGGGTTACCTGTTCCCGCAGCAAAAATTACGACACGTGCTTTTTCCAAATGACGAACTGCTTTACGTCGAATATATGGCTCTGCCACTTGTGTCATAACGATCGATGATTGAACACGTGTAGGAACACCCAGATTTTCCAGTGAGTCTTGTAATGCAAGTGCATTCATCACTGTTCCTAACATGCCCATATAATCTGCATTGGCACGTTCCATTCCCATTTCAGCGCCGATTTTCCCGCGCCAAATGTTGCCTCCGCCGACAACTAATGCGACCTCTACACCTAAGTCGATAACTTCTTTAATTTCTGCAGCGATCGATTTAATAACATCCGGTGAGAAACCGAAGCCTAATTCTCCAGCTAATGCTTCCCCGCTAAGTTTAATAACTACTCGTTTGTACTCTGACACACCCATAGTAGACCTCCGTTACTCATTTATTTAAAAGGAAATACGATTGTGTTTTTATGTATCGTACTTCGCTTCATTCAAAAATAGATTTCTTTAAAAATAGGGAACACGCAAATGGTGCTCCCTACTGTTTGCTTAAATTAATGTTAATTTAAGTTGTAATTTAATTAGTTACCTTTAACTTGGCTCATTACTTCTTCAGCGAAGTTATCTTCACGTTTCTCGATACCTTCACCAACAGCATAACGAGTGAAGCTTGTTACAGTAGCATTTAATGAGTTTACGAAGTCACGTACTTTTTGATCTGAGTTCTTAACGAAAGCTTGGTCTAATAAGCATACGTCTTCGAAGTATTTACCAAGACGGCCTTCTACCATTTTCGCTACGATGTTTTCTGGTTTACCTTCGTTTAACGCTTGCTCAGTTAATACTTTGCGCTCACGTTCAACTTCGTCAGCAGAAACTTCGTCACGAGAAATGTAAGTTGGGTTGATTGCAGCGATATGCATAGCGATATCTTTTGCAGCAGCAGCGTCAGTAGAACCTTCAAGAACTACCAATACACCAATACGTCCGCCCATGTGTAAGTAAGAACCGAATGCATCTGCATCAGTTTTTGTTTTGATTTCGAAACGACGTAATGAGATTTTTTCACCGATTGTAGCAGTAGCTGTAGAAATTTGGTCAGCGATTTTCACGCCGTCTTTTTCTAATTCTAAAGCAGCTTCTACTGATTCTGGTTTAGCAGATAATAATTGCTCAGCTAAAGAAGAAACTAAAAATTGGAACTTGTCGTTTTTCGCAACGAAGTCTGTTTCAGCGTTTACTTCTAAAAGAATCGCTTCATTACCGTTTTCTAAAATGTAAGTTGTACCTTCAGCAGCGATACGGTCAGCTTTTTTGCCAGCAGCAGCTAAACCTTTTTCACGTAGGAAATCGATTGCAGCATCGATGTCACCTTCTGTTGATACTAATGCTTTTTTACAGTCCATCATACCTGCGCCTGTTTTTTCGCGTAATTCTTTTACTAATTGTGCAGTAATGTTTGCCATGTTGAGTTTCCTCCTAAATATAATGAAAAATTTATTTACACTATTTCATACTTTAAGCGATAAATCGCTATTTTTCAACGATTCATACATCTTCAAATTCATTTCTCAAAAAAAGGTGATAAGGGGTTCATCCACTTATCACCTTTTCTAACAGTGAATTACTCAGCTGTAGCTTCTTCTACTGCAGGAGCTTCTTCTTCACCTTGTTTAGCTTCTAATAAAGCGTCAGCCATTTTAGCAGTTAATAATTTAACCGCGCGGATAGCATCGTCGTTTGCAGGGATTACGTAATCAATTTCATCTGGATCACAGTTAGTGTCTACGATACCAACTAGAGGGATGTTTAATTTGATTGCTTCTGCAACTGCGATACGCTCTTTACGAGGGTCTACAACGAACATTACGTCCGGAATAGCTTTCATATCACGGATACCGCCTAAGAATTTAACTAAGCGCTCGTGCTCTTTTTTAAGTTGGATTACTTCTTTTTTAGGAAGTACAGCGAAAGTGCCATCTTCTTCCATTTTTTCGATATCTTTCATACGTTGTACACGTTTTTGAATAGTACCGAAGTTTGTTAAAGTACCACCTAACCAACGTTGGTTGATGTAGTAGTTACCAGAACGTTCAGCTTCTTCTTTGATCGCTTCTTGTGCTTGTTTTTTCGTACCTACGAATAAAACTTTACCACCGTCTTGACCAACTTGACGCATAAAATCGTATGCTTCTTCTAATTTTTTAACCGTTTTTTGTAAATCGATAATGTAGATACCGTTACGCTCTACGAAGATATATTTCTTCATTTTTGGGTTCCAACGGCGAGTTTGGTGACCGAAATGTACACCAGCTTCTAGTAATTGTTTCATTGAAATTACTGACATGAGTGTTTCCTCCTAATATGTTTGGTTTTTTTCCTCCGTATTTTTCATCTGCAACAAGCTACCCGTAGACTTACGAGCACCACTTACTACATCAAAATACGTGTGTATTGTTAACACCGTTTGTAAATATATCATAATAGACTTTCAAGTGCAACTACTTTACGCGTGAAACTTTACGAGGAGTTCTATTTCTGTTTTCCCGCGTTCCATCATTTTTGCAATTTCTTCAATTGTTTTTCCATTGCGATAATGATGGATTACTTGCTGCTCAAACGTCATATTTTGCTCCTGGACGTCACTGTCATCAGAAAGTGGTTCTGCTTTTACTAATGCTGCATCGTTTTTTTCTTCGACATGCTGCTGTGTTTTTTGCTTTTGATAGGCACTTGCTGCTTGCTTGGCCGGAACGAATTTGCGCGGTTCCATTTCCTGTTCTTTTACCGGCTGTTCTTTTAAAGGCAGCGAAGGCTCTTCTTTACGGGATGTTGCGGTCTTTTGAGCAACATTCGTTTTTTTCAATTCGTTGATTAACCGGTCATTCTCTTCTTTCATCTCCATTAAATATACGCTAATCGCATTGTCCATTTCATTAATCAGTTCATTTTGGCGCTTTTCTAAATTCTGAAACTTAGAAAGCTTACTATATAAAAGAACAATTACAAAAATCGTAATCATCTGGATAAGAAATAAGGTAATTATAACTGCGATCATAGATGACTGCTCCTAGCCACTAAAATCAAAAAGATTCCCTTTAAACGGATGCTGCACTTTTTGATCTAGCTGTTCCTTATTTTTCTTGTTTTCCTGCATTGGCTCTTGCCCGTTCTGGGAAGTCTTTTCCTGTTCCTCATCTTTGACTGCGTTCAGATGCTCTGTTTCATTGACAGATAATTGTTTGCGTTCCAATTCCCTGTTCAATGCCTCGTTTGCATGCATTTGCTGCAGGATTGTATTCTGTTGACGCTGATCCACCATTTTCCCTGCCTCAAATGTTTTTGGAATCGCAATCTGCAATTCCAGGCCCTTTAAGCTCATAACGCCGCCTCCTTACGTATTAATCATTTCCGAAGACAATAATTTACGTAATTTAAACAATGCTTTTGAGTGGATTTGCGAAATTCTTGATGTCGACAGTTCCAGTATTTCACCGATTTCGGTTAATGTTAATTCTTCCGAGTAGAATAAACTAATGACAAGCTGTTCTTTTTCATTCAGCTTTTTAATATTTTCAGCCAAATCGCCTAGTAGCTCTACATGAACGGTTTGCTGCTCGGGTGTTTTTGTATTGTCATCACGGATAACAAAGGACTTGCCTTCCGATTCTTCCTGGTCCAGCTGCTCATTGATCGAAAGCACATTCGAGAAAAAATGTTCTTGGAATGTTTGGTATACTTCCTCGACCGGCAAATTCATATGTGCTGCAACTTCTTCCGGTGTCGCATGGCGCATCAGCTTTTGCTCAAGTGATTCGATTTGCGATTCAAGCTTTTTTGCTTTTTCACGCGCTGATCTCGGGAGCCAGTCCTCTTTACGTAAACCATCGAGAATAGCGCCACGTACACGGAATGAGGCATACGTATCAAACTTTAAATCTCGATTTATATCAAATTTATTTAACGCATCAAACAGCCCCATCATCCCAAGACTCATCAGGTCGTCTCTGGAAATGTTTTTCGGAAGCCCTACAGCAATACGCTGTACATGATACGATACGAGTGGTTTAAACTTTTTTATTAATAAATCGCCTGCTTCGGGATCACGGTTCTTTGTCCAACGAACCCATAATGATTGTTCGTCTCTATGCCTTTGTTCTGTCAAACATACCCACCCCTTTATTTGAAAAGTAACATTATTTATGTTTATTATACCAAAAAGCCTTTTAATATACATTTAATCCAGCATTTCGACACAGTATTTCCTTATATTCTGCTAAATAAAAAAGAGCCGGATGTACGACTCTTTTACCGTGTAAGGGATTCATCGCTTTGAAGCATCGAACGAACGACTTGTGCAATTTCCTCCGTATTCTCTTCTTCAACTTCCATTGTTGTATGATCGCCTTGCGGAACAGTCTGGGTTTTCTCCGTCTCTTTCGCAACTACAGGAAGTTCTTCTTCGGTTTGTGACAAAACAGGTGCTTCCGGTGTATAAAATACATATCCAAGGAAGTAACGAATAAGAAACATTAAACCAAACGCAATGACAGCAACGACCAAAGCTGCGCCAATCGTCGGCAGCGGCATCGCATATGGATTTTGAATTGCAGCGATAAAATAAACAGCGAATGAAAGTAGTGCTGCCCAAAAATTATAAAAAATTGAACCAAACATTAAATTTCACTCACTCCTTTATTGACGGTACGAACTTGAAGCATGCATGTTTCAGGGTTAAACTCGATAGTCCGACCGCTGTTGCCGCCCGTATCTTCAGCGATAAGCGGTATACCCAGTTCTTTTAACTGTGCTTTTACAGCTTCCACATTTCTGGGCCCAATTCTCATTGAATCTTTATCTGCTGTAAATTGAAACATTTGTGCACCGCCCGCAATTTTCGCCTTCAACTTAAAGCGTTGCGCGCCTTCTTGTTTTAAAAGTTCGACTAAAGCGGCAATTCCCGTATCGGCAAATTTTGCGACATTCATTGTTGCCGTTCGATTTAAACTGGAATCCGGCAGCATAACATGGACCATACCGGCAACTTTTTTGGAATCATCGTAAATGACTGCACCTACACAAGAACCCAATCCCGATGTACGAATCGTTTTAGGAACTTTCACGAGATCCATTTGAGCAATGCCTACTTTAATCACTTCGTTTGAATGGGTAACTATCATGTCGTGGGCACTCCTAATGCTTTAAAAATCGCTTCAAATGAATCAGGTTCAGGTAACAGGAAGAACTGTCCTTTTACCGCTTCATCATCAGACATGACTTCTTCATATATAGATGTGTTAATGACGATGACCGTATCACTCACTTGTGATAGTTCAATAAGTCCGATACTAATAATTGCGCCAAACATATCGACACTTAATCCAGGTACCGTCGGATAAATTTTAAGACCTGTAAAATCTGATAAAGCGGATAAATAAGAGCCGGATAAAATATTGCCCATTTCCTGCATTGCCGATAAGCCAATTTCCGAATATGGCGGTGTGTGAAAATCAAAAGATTCGTCATGAATGAGACTACGAATAAATCGGTTTGCCTGTTCAATCGGCAAAATGAAAAACATGCTTCCTTGTGCATCCCCTTCAATACGAAGATAAATGCCGACGACAGCATTTTCCGAACCGCCAGCAAGCTCCATCATTTCATTAAACGAGGCCATTTTCACGTCGGGTACACGCATATCGATCTTTTTTCCCAATAAATTCGATAATGCGGTAGCCGCATGTGCAGCACCAATATTTCCGATTTCCTTTAAAACATCTAAATGCAGCAACGTAATTTTTTCACTAAAGTTCATCTTCAATCCCTACTTTAATAGATTCCAGGCAAGCGAGGCTCACCCGGAAAATTATTCATTGAAATTAATCGATCGGATTTAATACTTTATCTAAGTGAAGTAAAATTAATAAACGATTATCCAATTTTGCGACACCTGCAATAAAATCTTCTTCTAATGAGCCGACCACTTCAGGCTGCTGTTCAATGGAAGATGCATCAATGTCCAAAACATCATTTGCTGAATCGACAATAAAACCGACTTCCATTGTTTCCAATGTAATAATAATAATTCGAGTTGTTTCTTCGTTACCAGAAACCGGCAAGTCAAAACGTTCACGTAAATCGATGACAGGTGTTACAACACCCCTAAGATTAATGACACCTTTTACATACCGTTCTGTTTTCGGTACACGAGTAATATGCATTAATTTTTCGATTCCCTTTACGTGCGAAACAGGGATGGCATATTCTTTATCTGCTAATTGAAAGACAATTACTTTCAAGTTTTTTTGCTCTGTTGCATTCGTCATACTTTACACCTCTTATCCTTTTACTTCATCAGTGCGTTACAGTCTACAATTAACGCCACTTTTCCGTTTCCTAATATCGTTGCACCTGAAATCGCAAAAATATTCGTTAAGTAGTTACCTAATGATTTCAACACAATTTCCTGCTGACCGATAAATGAATCGACCACTAAACCAGCTAATTTATCGCCTTTGCGGACGATTACGACTGAATGGAAGCCATCATCTTTTTGTTCGGCACGCGGTACTTCAAAAATTTCTTCCAGGAATACAAGCGGTACAACTTTACCACGGAAATCGATTACTTTTTGATTATGTGCGTTTAATATGTCTGACTGACGGATAATCGATGTTTCAATAATAGATGATAACGGAATTGCATAAATTTCTTTTTCAATTTCTACGAGCATGACTGAAATAATTGACAGTGTCAGCGGTAATTGAATTGAGAAGATCGAGCCGACATTTTGAGTTGATTCAATCGAAATGTTGCCGCCTAATGATTCAATCGTTGTTTTAACAACATCTAAACCTACACCACGGCCCGAAACATCCGAAATGACGTCGGCGGTTGAGAAACCGGATGCCATAATTAACTCGTTGATCTGCTTGTCTGTCATTGTTAATGATTGTTCATGCGTAACAATTCCTTTAGACAGCGCTTTTGCCAATACTTTATCGCGGTTAATCCCTGCTCCATCATCTTCAATCTCGATGAATACATAGTTCCCGCTATGATAAGCACGAAGTTCCACCGTTCCTTCTTCAGGTTTGCCTTTTGCACGGCGTACTTCCGGACTTTCGATTCCATGATCGACCGAGTTACGGATCAGGTGAACTAACGGATCTCCAATTTCATCAATTACTGTACGGTCAAGTTCTGTTTCTGCACCAACAATATTAAGCTCGATTTTTTTGTTTAAATCACGCGACAATTGTCGTACCATTTTCGGGAAACGGTTAAATACTGTATCTACAGGAACCATGCGCATTGTTAAGACGATATTTTGCAGATCCCCCATTGTACGGCTCATACGTTCTACTGTCTCGTTTAGTTCACCGTGATTTACATCACCTGCGATCGATAAAAGACGACCGCGATCAATTGCAAGCTCTTCAAACAAGTTCATCAATATATCTAGACGTTCAATATTTACGCGAATCGTCTTACTTGATGCATGCCCAGATTTACTAGTATTGTTTTTGGCTGCTGTTTTTGGCTGTTCCTCAGATACGATAGTTATCGCTTCCTGTACTCCAAGCTGTGGCTGTACTTCTTCTGCAGGTACTTCGATTGCCGTAGTTTTTGTAACAAATACATTTCGATCTATTTTATTGACTACTACACGATCAACTTCTGATACTTTCATCAGCATTTTTTGCAAATCTTCAGCTGACTCTTTCGAAATAAAGGCAACGTGGAATTCACTATCAAACTGTTCCTCTTCCAATTTATCCACTGTCGGTGAAGATTTAATGACATCCCCGTTTTTCTCTAGTATTTCGAAGACCATGAATACACGAGCTGCTTTTAATAAACAGTCTTCACGTAAAGCTACTGTAATTTCGTATGCATTGAATTCTTGTTCTGATGATTGCAGAATGACCGTTTTTTCAAAATCATCATAGGATAATTTTAATTCCAATGCTTCAGCTGGCTGTTCAAGCTCATTGGCTACCATTGTAGCAGCAATTTCCTGACCAGGAATTGGCTCTTCCGAAGCAGCAGTTGCCGGTTCACCTGCTTCAATGCGCTTTAGCTTTTCCACTGTTGCTTGCACATTGCGTTTACCGTCACCACCATCTGCAATGTTGTATACCATTTCTTCTAAATGATCCACAGATTCGAAAACGACATCCAAAATTTCTGCGTTCACTTTAATTTTACTGTTGCGGATCGCATCTAAAATATTTTCCATTTTATGTGTTAAGTCGGCTAAATCTTCAAAGCCCATTGTTGCTGCCATACCTTTTAAAGTATGTGCCGAACGGAAAATCTCTCCGACAATCGTTAAATCTTCCGGATTTTTTTCCAATTCCAATAAGTGTTCACTGCATGCTTGTAAATGCTCTTTACTTTCTTCAATAAACATTTCCAAATATTGATTTAATTCCATTTAGAGGGCACCCCTTTTTAAGGCATATATTTCATAATTGTTTGGGCAATATCATCAACATCCGCCACTTCATCTACAAGCTGCGTTTCCACAGCAGCTTTTGGCATTCCATATACGATACATGTTTCTGCTGACTCGGCAATAGCCGTGACATTCCCTGTTTTTTTGAGCGAGACTAGTCCTTTTGATCCGTCATAGCCCATTCCCGTCATAATAACGGCAATTTTATCGAACTCCGAATATTGGCTGACATTTTCAAACATGACGTCTACAGACGGGCGATGGCCTGATCTTGGCGGTTCCTGATTGTCGAGTACGACAGCAAGTGATGATCCGACTTTCCTTAATTTAAGATGGTATCCACCCGGTGCAATATAGGCTGTTCCCTTTTGTAACAGGTCGCCTTGTTCTGCTTCTTTCACATGAATTTCACTCAACTGATCAAGTCTTGCTGCCAACGATTTTGTAAAACCGGCAGGCATATGTTGTACGATTAAAATCGGTGCACCCACATTTGCGGGAATTTTCGTAATGACTTCCTGTAAGGCCCTAGGACCACCAGTTGAAGTCCCGATTAAAATAATTTTTTTCGAAGTTTTGCTCCACTCCGTCTTTTTTATCGATACATCGATGTTGTCGGTTGGCTTTATCAAACTTTTTAGTTTAGATTCTTCCTTATTAAAAGGATGACGGATCGCTTGACTTGCGACTGCCGATTTACGGAAAGGTTTTTTCAATTTTGAAACCGTAACTTTAGATGCCTCTTCCACTTTTCGTACAATTTCATCCTTAATTTTATGTAAATCCAATGAAATGGAACCGCTTGGTTTCGCAACAAAATCGACTGCTCCGTATTCCATTGCCATTAATGTATTTTCTGCTCCGCGCTTTGTCGTACTTGAGAGCATAATGACAGGCAATGGATACATTTGCATAATTTCTTTTAACGCTTCCATCCCATTCATTTCCGGCATTTCCACATCCATTGTCACGACATCGGGTTTAAGCTGCTCGATCTTTTTAATGGCGTCTTTCCCATTACGTGCAGCCCCGATGACTTCAATTTGCCGATGATCCGAAAAAAAATCGCTTATTAGCTTCCGCATAAAGGCGGAATCATCAACAACTAGCAGTTTGGTTTTCTGTAAGTTGCTCATTTACTCACGCCCTCTCGAAAAGATGCTTTTTAATTTTGATATAAATTTCATAGACTCGTTTTTTGCATGCACTTCCTTCATTACTGCCTGCGTTGTTAAAAATTGCTCAACAATTTTCCCCATCGTTTTTGTAATTGGGGCTTCAGGATACAGCACTGTAAATAAGGCTTGCTGACGTACTGATTGACGCACAACAGGATCTTCCGGCAATGAGCCTAAAATCGATACTTCCTTCTCTAAAAAATGCTGCATCACCGTTTTTAAACGCTGTGTCGTATCTTGCCCTTCCTCAACTGTAAATGCACGATTGCCTAACAGATAAAATTTCTTCATCGGATCTTTTAGATGGATAAATTTCATCATAGAATAAGCATCCATAATGGACGTCGGTTCAGCTGTAGAAATAACGATAATTTCTTCAATGGATGTTAATAGATCGAGCGACCACTCAACAACACCTGCTCCCATATCAAATAAGACAAAATCATAATTTTTCTGCAATGTTTCAAAAGCCGTGATTAGACGGGCAAAAACATCAGGAGACCATTCCATTAACGACGACATACCTGAACCGCCGGAAATATAGCTTACCCCCTCGTTCGTTTCGCACAAAACATCTTCAAGTGCTACTTGACCATCGAGGTAATCTTTTAAACTGTATTTTACGGAGCTTCCTATGAGAATGTGTACATTGCCCATGCCAATATCCATATCTAAAATGACTACCTTTTTCCCCTTTTTTGATAAAAGGGTAGCGAAGTTTGTCGTAAAATTACTTTTTCCTACTCCGCCTTTTCCACTAACAACTGCAATTGATCGCCCAGGCTTATGTTCACTTTCCAGCATTTTCTGGCGCAGTTTTTCAGCTTGATCTTTCATCCGAATTCTCCTTGAAGAAAAGTTCTAGTAAATTATCACTATTTGGTTGTTCAATATCTTCCGGTACTTCTTGACCATTTGTATAATAAGCTAGTCCTTTATTATATTTAATCATTAAATTAAACATAGTGCCAATAGAATTTGTTTCATCAAGCTTCGTAAAGATAAATTTTTCGATGTGCAAGTTCGTAAATTGTTCAATAATTGCTTCTAAGTCTTTTTGCTTAGACGTTAAAGATAAAACTAAGTAAGATTCTACTTGTTCGCTAAATTGTAGTAATGATTTTAAATCATCTACATATTTCGCTTCTTTATAGTTTCTTCCGGCCGTATCAATAAAAATTAAATCCAAATGATTAAACTTTTTAATCGCCTCAGCATAATCTGTTGCATTATAAACAACTTCAACAGGTGCCTGCAGTAATGCAGCATACGTTTTCAATTGTTCGATTGCTGCGATACGATACGTGTCTGTCGTAATAAAGCCGATTTTCTTTTTCTTTTCAAGGACAGCGCGTGCTGCCATTTTCGCAATCGTTGTCGTTTTTCCAACACCTGTTGGACCTAACACATTAATGTATTTTTTCTTATACGAAATTCCGCTGATCGGCAAGTCATACAATTCTTTTCTTAAATAGTCTTTGGCAACTTCCTGCATCTCGTTCCATGTGATTTGCTTGCCATGCTCGTTATAATACATAAAAAGCTCATCACTGATTCTTGTGATAAGCTCCTCTCCAAGTTCCTGCTCACGTAGAAAGTCGATAAATGGTAAGAGTTCATCAGGATATTGAGATTGTACCGACATACGTTGCATCGATTGCATCATCGATTTTAAATCGGCAATTTCTTTGATCAAGTTTTCAGGCAAGCCGGCAGAATCGCCTTGCGGAACTTTTTTATGCTGTTCCACAGACGAAGCTGCTTCGCGGATCCCTTCCTCTTTCAATTGCGGCGCAAATGTCGGAATGTCTTCTAAAGACGGCAATGAAGGTTTCTTTTCAAACTGGTCATATCCTGCCACGACTTCATAGCTTTTATTTTTCACTAATCCGAAAAATTTTTTCGTCACGACGACTTTCGAATTCAGAATAACTGCATCTTCCCCTAAATCGGCGCGAATTTGTTTCATTGCCTCAGCAATGGAAGGTGCATTGTATTTTTTCATCTTCATTCAACATTCACCACCCCTACACTTTGAATTTCAACGGCTGCATCCAATTCGTTATATGAAAGAATCGGTACTTGCGGGAAATAACGTTCTGTTAATTGTCTTATATACAGTCGCACAGCTGGCGAACATAAAATAATTGGCGACTGTTCCGTATAGGAAACACGCTCCACTTCTTTTGCAATAGCTTCCAATACGAATTGCGACTGCTGCGGATCCATTGCTAAATAGTTTCCGTGGTCTGTTTGCTGAATGCTGTCAGCTACGAGTTTTTCCACTTTTGCAGATACTGTGATAACTTTCAATGCTTGTTGGCCGTTAATAAATTGAGATGTAATTTGTCTAGCCAATGCCTGTCTCACATACTCTGTTAAAATATCGGGATCACTAGTAAGCTTTGCGTAATCTGCCAATGTTTCGAAAATGATCGGCAAATTTCGAATAGAAACATTTTCACGCAATAGTTTTGCCAATACTTTTTGTACTTCCCCTATTGATAATGGGGTCGGAATTAAATCGTCCACTAAAATCGCATGGGTTTCGCGTAAATGATCGATCAGTTGCTTCGTCTCTTGACGGCCAAGCAGATCGTGCGCATTTACCCGAATAATTTCGGTTAAATGTGTCGAAACAACACTTGGCGGATCGACAACTGTATAGCCGAACATTTCAGCATCTTCTTTTACTGCTTCTGTAATCCATTTAGCAGGCAATCCAAATGATGGCTCGATTGTATCAATACCATCGATCGAATTATCATCCCCTGGACTCATTGCCAAATAATGATCCAGCAATAATTCACCTCTTGCCATTTCATTTCCCTTTATTTTAATCCGGTACTCATTTGGCTGCAGCTGGATATTGTCACGGATACGGACAATTGGTATAACAATCCCTAGCTCCAATGCAAGCTGACGACGGATCATAACTACTCGGTCCAGTAAATCCCCGCCTTGCGCGGCATCCACTAACGGAATTAATCCGTAGCCAAATTCGAACTCTATCGGATCGACATTTAATAAATTAATAACATTTTCCGGACTTTTCATCGTATCCGAAGCAACTTCCTCTTCGAGTTCCATAATCTCTTCCGGTGTTTCTTCCTTTTTACGATCCATTAAGAATGCGCCAGCCGCTAATGCGATTGCAATCGGAATTGTAATCCAGTCCGGTATCGGTGTGAATAACCCGAGCAGGAGGATTGTACCTGCAGCTACATACAGAAGCTTGGATTGTGCAAATAACTGAGCTGTAATATCTGAACCAAGATTTCCTTTTGAAGCGGCACGTGTTACAACAATCCCTGTTGCAGTGGAAATTAATAATGCCGGAATTTGCGATACAAGTCCGTCACCGACTGTCAGCATCGAATATTTCGATGCAGCTTCACTAAAGCTCAGCTCCATCTGTAGCATACCGATGATCATACCGAAGAGTAAGTTAATACCAACCATAATGATTGAGGCGATCGCATCCCCCTTAACGAATTTCGTCGCACCATCCATCGCTCCGTAAAAGTCCGCTTCTCCGGATACCTTTTCACGGCGTTCGCGCGCTTCCTTTTCCGAAATCATTCCGGCGTTTAAATCTGCATCAATACTCATTTGCTTACCAGGCATCGCATCCAAAGTAAAACGCGCAGCAACTTCCGCAACACGTTCCGAACCTTTAGTAATAACGATGAACTGGATAATAACTAGTAATAAGAAAATAACTAAACCTACTAAAATATTACCGCCTGTTACGAAATTACCAAATGTCTCTACTACTTTACCTGCGTCACCTTCCGCTAAAATAGCACGCGTCGTAGATACAGACAATGCCAGACGGAACAGCGTTAATAATAGAATGACAGTCGGGAAAATCGAGAAATCGAGCGCTTCCTTCATATTCATCGAAGTTAATAAAACGAGAAGAGCAAATGTAATATTAATAATAATTAAAAAACTGAGTAGCCAATGTGGAAGAGGGATAATGAGCATCGCTACAACCATAATAACTGCAGCTAAAACCCCTATGTCGCGTATTTGCATTGTTGTCCCTCCTGAAATCTATGTCAAATTTTGCGTTTGATCCGGTATACATATGCAAGAACTTCGGCAACTGCTTTGAAAAACTCTTCCGGTACAGCCTGTCCGATTTCAACCTGGTCATACATCGCACGGGCAAGCGGACGATTTTCCACCATAATGACATCATGTTCTTTTGCAATAAGTTTAATTTTCTGTGCAACAAAATCGGTTCCTTTTGCTACAACTTTCGGCTCATCCATCATATCTTCATCGTATTTTAATGCTATGGCAAAATGGGTCGGGTTTGTAATGACAACATCTGCAGCCGGTACATCCTGCATCATTCTGCGCATTGCCATTTCCCGTTGACGCTGTTTAATTTTCGACTTGATCAGCGGGTCCCCTTCTGCATTTTTATGCTCATCTTTAACATCCTGTTTTGACATCTTCAATTGCTTTTCATATTCATACCGTTCATAAATATAGTCAAACAATGCAATGAATACGAGCATAATTGAAGCGGCAATTCCCATGATTGTCGACAAGTATGCTACTGTGGCCAAAATTTGTGCCGGACTATGTAAAGCAAGCGATAATACATCTTCCAAATAGATAATAATGACAACGGTTGTTACGGTCCCGATTAGCGTTACTTTCAATAATGATTTAATTAAATTGACGATCGCTCGTACAGAAATAATCTTTTTGATCCCTTTAATAGGGTCCATTTTTTTTAAATCTATTTTTAATGTCTCTGTTGTAAAAAGTAAGCCAAACTGAAAAAAGTTAGCTCCAATACCTGCAATGATGGCAATGACCATAATCGGCAGAACGATAATTGCCATTTCTTTAATGGATTCAACATACATATCCATTACGGTTTCAGCGTTCAGCGTTTCAATTAACATATTGCGGTTAAGTGCTTGTAGTAAAAAATCTTTCATACCTTCGTACATGAATGGTGCAAAGAAAAGTAAAAAGAAAAATGACAATAGCAGTAGTACGGCGGCTGTGACATCCTGACTTTTTAATACTTGTCCTTTTTTTCGTGAATCCTGCCGCTTTTTCGGTGTTGCTTTTTCCGTTTTTTCACCTGCAAAAAACTGAAGGTCAACGTTGATCAATAGCTTTTTGTCCATGTTAGCCACCACCTAAAATAACCATTAAGTCACGTAAAGAAATAATCATAAATTCAATTAGCTCCTTCATAACTCCTATTAATACACCCATTGTCACCATCAATACTAGAAACCCTACTGCAATTTTAATCGGGAATCCGATTACAAATATATTCATTTGCGGTACAGTTTTCCCTGTAATTCCTAACGCTAACGTTACTAAAAATAATGTTGCAACTATTGGAGCTGACATTTGAAATGCTATGGCAAATACAGATACAAATATTTTTATAATAAACAGTGCGGTCCCTTCTTCACCGAAATTCGGGAAAAACTGATCCATCGGCATAAACTGATAACTATAAAAAATACCATCTAAAATAAGATGATGACCATTTATTGAAAGCAATACTAAAAGCATTAAAAAATTTAAAAACTGCCCCATTAACGGAGACTGGGCACCGGTTTGCGGATCGATAATATTCGCCATTGCAAACCCCATCTGGAAATCGATAAATCCGCCCGCTATTTGGACAGCGGAAACGATAATCATCGCGGCCAATCCCAGCATAAGCCCGATAATTGCCTCCTTTAAAACGAGCAGCAAATAGAAAGCATTAATTTCAAACGGCTCAATATTAAACGTATAATACATCATCCACGCTAAAGCGACAGCCAAAATAATGCGCACTTGCGGTGGTATTGTACGATAAGAAAATAAAGGGATGGAGACGAAAAATGCAGAAACACGTACTAAAATTAATAGCAATATTGATAAATTCGGTAGTAATTCCGTCATTTTCTCACCCAATATACCGAACTAGGTTATTTAAAATGTCGTGAAAATAGTCCGTCATTTTGCTGATCATAAACGGACCAAAAAAAATAATCGCCACTAATACCGCTACGATTTTAGGTACGAACGCCAATGTTTGTTCTTGAATGGAAGTTGTTGCCTGAAATATACTCACTATTAAACCGCTGACAAGTGCGATTAATAATAAAGGTCCCGAAACTATCAATATCGTGTATACTGCATTTTCTGCAATTGCAATGACCATTTCCTGTGTCACTTTATATCATCCCCTAAAAACTTTGAAGTAAAGATTTCATCACTAAATACCAACCATCGACGAGTACAAATAATAAGATTTTAAATGGCAGTGAAATCATTACTGGAGGCAGCATCATCATCCCCATTGACATCAGTGTACTTGCGACTACCATATCAATAACTAAAAACGGAATGAAAATCATAAAGCCCATTTGAAAAGCTGTTTTAATTTCACTTAACGCAAATGCGGGTACTAACAGCGTCATCGGAATTTCCTCGATGGAATCCGGATACTCTGCCTGATTATATTCGATAAAAAGTTCTAAATCTTTTTGCCTTGTATGCTGAGCCATAAATTGTTTGAACGGAATCGTCGCTCGCTCATATGCCTCTTCCAAATTAATTTCTTCATCAAAAAGCGGCTGTAATGCCTGCTCGTTTACTTGCTGGAATGTCGGAGCCATAATAAAGAATGTTAAAAATAATGCCAACCCGATAATTACCTGGTTAGGCGGCATCTGGTTCGTGGCAAGGGCTGTCCTAGTAAACGACAGAACGATGACGATACGCGCAAATGAAGTCATTAATATTAACAGACTCGGCGCTAAAGATAGAACAGTTAACAGGAATAACAGCGTAACCGATGTGGATACATTTCCCGGATCACTTTCAGAAAACACGGAAAGAAGGTCGTTCATCGATCATCACGCTCCTGTTCTTTCCAACGTTCAAGTTCATCACTACGTTGCTGTTTGATTTTCCCGATTTTTTCATTGAACAAATCATTGAATTTAGGGCCTTCCGAAATATCCTGAGGACGCTTTTTTTGTGAAAATTTATTAATTAACTGAGCTATATATGGTGAAGTATTCACCATGCTCTGCTTAGTTTCAATTTGATTTAGTAAATGGTCGATTTCCTCTTCGGATTCAATTTCCTTCAGAAGTTGAATGTTATCGCCGACACCAACTACATAAACTCGTTTACCAATTTGTAATAATTGTACAGACTTTTGCTGTCCTACAGACAAGCCACCGATATTTTTAATAACGGCATTTTGTTGATAGTTGAAGTTACGCTTGTTTAAATACTTTAAAATGAACAATAATAGCCCTATGACGAAGACAAGTGCTATTAAAACTTTAAGATAATCCCAAAATCCAATACTAACGGATGCCGAGTCAGTTTGTTCTGCATCGGCATCCGGAGTACTCTCATCTGAAATTTTTTCTTCTGAACATTCTTCAGGGTTTTCATTACAGTTTTCGTATACGTTACTTACCATCGCAAAAGTCCCATTTGAGATTGGTGTAAATAATGCCGTCATCAATACAATTGCAACAGCGATCCAAAATCGAAATGATTTTTTTGCTTTCATCAGATCAACCTAAAGCTTTTTGAATCGCTTCGATTACGCGATCTGCTTGGAAAGGCTTTACGATAAAGTCTTTTGCACCAGCTTGAATCGCATCGATAACCATAGCTTGTTGGCCCATTGCTGAACACATAATAACTACCGCGCTTGGATCCGTGCCTTTAATTTCTTTTAATGCTGCAATACCATCCATTTCAGGCATTGTAATATCCATTGTTACTAAATCCGGACGCAATTCATTGTACTTTTCAACCGCTTGAATTCCGTCAGCTGCTTCTCCAACTACTTCATAACCATTCTTCGTTAAAATATCCTTGATCATCATGCGCATGAATGCTGCATCGTCAACAATTAAAATCCTTTTAGACATAATCTAATTCCTCCAATTAAAACTATCTAATATTGTTCAAGCGATCTGCCTGACTTAAAATATCTGTGATGCGAACACCGAAGTTCTCATCAATTACTACAACTTCGCCTTTTGCAATTAACCGACTATTGACTAGTATATCTACAGGTTCACCCGCTAGCTTATCTAATTCAATAATCGATCCGCTCGATAGTTCGAGTATTTCTTTTACTGAACGTTTAGTACGTCCCAGCTCAACTGTTACTTGCAATGGAATATCAAGCAGCATATTTAAATTGCGTGCTTCTGCCTGTGAAATACTTGGCGATTCAAAGCTTGCAAATTGTGCTTGCTGTACATTTGCCGGTAGTGCTGTATAAGCAGGCTGCTGGTAAACTGGCTGTTCATATGCAGGTTGCTGTTGCTGATACGCTTGTTGCTGCACCGGTTGCTCATACATTGGCTGCTGATAGACCGGCTGTTGTACTGGCTGCTCATAAACTGGCTGCTGAACCGGTTGTTCAAACATCGGTTGTTGTGCCTGCTGCATTGGCTGCTGTTGTGTCGGCTGAACTGGTGTAGGCTCCACTGTTGTTGTTGCAGTAAGAGGCTCATCAGTTTCTCCCATTAATGACTTTACTATCTTTTTACTAAACTTTAAAGGTAGTAATTGCATTAAATTCGAATCGATCAATTCACCGATACGCAATCTGAAGGAAATTTTCACTAATAATTCATCTGTAGGGATCGTGTCAGTGCCTTCATTTTGTGAAATGTTCAGTAGATCAATTGTCGGCGGTGAAATATCAACCTTTTGGTTAAACACTGTTGACATGGATGTGGCAGCTGAACCCATCATTTGATTCATTGCTTCTTGAACTGCACTTAACTGGATTTCACTTAATTCAGGTCTTGGATTTACACCATCGCCACCCAGCATTAAATCTGCAATAATTGCAGCATCCGATTGTTTGATTACAAGAAGATTCATTCCTGAAAGGCCAGTTGTATACTCTACTTGTACAGCAACATATGGTTGCGGGAATTCCTGTTCTAAACGGTTACGATTAATCATTGTAATACTAGGTGTTGTAATATCTACTTTTTGACCTAGTAATGAAGATAATGCAGTTGCCGAACTGCCGAATGAGATATTACCTACCTCACCTAATGCATCAATTTCTATCGGAGTTAAGTGATCCTCAACTTTAATTTCTTCTTCCGGATTTGCTGTATTTGCAGAAAAATCCTCCAGCGTTTCGCCCCTTAATAGAGCCTCAATTTCTTCTTGGGAGAGCATTTCATCACTCATCTTCGTCTCCTCCTTTCAAAGGGTCGATAATTTGAACAGCCATTTTATTATTCAATTTGCCTGGCTGAACAGTAAATTTCGGTAAGCTGCCGACTTTCAGTGTTAATGGATTTTCAATTTTTTGATTTAACGGAATGACATCACCGACAGCCATTGTCAGGAAATCTTCAATTGTAATGTCTGCCGTTCCTAACTCTGCAATAACCGGTAATTTTGCTTGTTTCACACGATTTTCAAGCATTTTTGTTTGTTCCGGTGAAATTTCCTTCGTATTTGTCTGCATCCAGTAGCGAACAGATAAATTCGGAACGATCGGCTCTAGTACAACATGCGGGATACAAATATTAATCATCCCTGTCGTTTCCCCGATAATTGTATTAAACGAAATGACAACTACCGTCTCATTTGGCGAAATCATTTGTAAAAACTGCGGGTTTACTTCCAGTTCCACAAGCATCGGATCGATTTCAGCAACATTCTCCCATGCTTCACGTAAATTATCAAATGAACGTTCAAATAAATTTGTCATGATTTTCGTTTCAATTTCAGTTAAATTGTCAACATTGCTATGACTTCCCCCTGCTCCGCCCATCAATCGATCGAGCATCGAATAGGCAATGTTCGGGTTGATCTCCATTAAAATATTGCCATCTAAAGGCGGGACCTCAAATACATTGATCAATGTCATGTTTGGGATTGAACGAACAAATTCTTCAAACGGAATTTGGTCTACGGATGCTACTGTTATTTGAACATAGCTTCTTAACTGTGCTGAAAAGAATGTTGTCAACAGTCGCGCAAAGTTTTCATGTATACGGGTCAAACTTCGGATTTGGTCTTTTGAGAAGCGCAGAGCCCGCTTAAAGTCATATACTTTAACTTTTCTTGTCTCATCTTCTTTTTTTATGTCTTCTGCAGACATCTCTCCGGTCGATATCGCCGATAAAAGCGCATCGATTTCGGATTGCGACATTATATCTCCTGCCATTTGCCCACCTCCATTTCAAAAAATTAAAATTGTGTAGTACTGATGATTACTGAAGTACGTATGAAGTAATATACACTTGCGTAACTTCCCCTTCTTGCATTAACTCATTGATTTGAGATTTAATTGCATCCTGGAATGCAATTTTTCCTTGCTTGCCTTCTAAAGCTTTCTCTTCCATTTCAGAAAGTTCTTGAATCACGATGTTCTTTACTTGGAAGTCCCGCTTAAACAACTCTTCACCAGCTTTTTTATCTGATGCCTGGATTTTTAATGTAATTCGAACAAAACTTCCATCTGCCAAGTTTGTCGTAATTTCAGGAATGTCTACCGATGACTCGATGATTTCATCAATCGTTGGACCATTCGGCTTCTCTTTGTCGAGCTGTGTCAATAACACAACTACAATAACACCGAATAATGTAATCGTCACTAATATAATTAGCATAATTGTTACTAGTTTATTATTCTTCATCTTCTTCACCTCTAAGGTGCGGGTTAGATAAAACTTGGACATTCTGATAAAATGCCCTCACTTTTTGCCGCACCTGTTCTTCAGTCTCTAACACAATGTATTTACGTCCAGTCGTCAGCGTAATTTGGGTGTCCGGAAATGCTTCAACTGTTTCTATGTATAAAGCATTTAAAGTAAATGCTTTACCATTAAGGCGAGTCACCTCAATCATTGAAATAGGGCCGGACCTGCACTTGAGAGCCGGCCCGGCCCCCCTTCTATAATAAATTTAAACTATCGTTTTAAGTTAACAAGCTCTTGTAAAATTTCATCCGAAGTTGTAATAATACGAGAGTTCGCCTGGAACCCGCGCTGCGCAACTATCATCTCTGTGAATTCTTCCGAAAGATCTACGTTGGACATTTCCATGAAGCCTGAGTTAACTGAGCCGATACCAGCTTGTGTACCTACTTGTACTAATGGGTCTCCAGAGTTAGCCGTTACTTGGAAATAGTTAGAACCTGTTTTTTCTAGACCCGATGCGTTAGGGAACTTTGCTAATAATGTCTGACCAGCAAACTGTAATTTACCATTTACGTCCACATAATAGATCGAACCATCCTGTGAAATAGACATAGATTGCGCATTTGTTGGAATCTTAATTGGCGCAATTTCATCTGCAATAGTAATTGCCCCTTCTTCATACAGGTTATCCGTACCAATTGTACCCGCAGCTGTTTCTTTATCTGCATCAGCATTGCTTATTGCTGCTTCATCAACTTCATCATAAATCTCTGCATTTGGTAAACCCACTAAATATTTACCGTCGCCATTTACGACATAGCCATTGCGATCCATATAAAAGTTCCCGGCGCGGGTATAAAGTGTATTAGTAAAACCACTTTCAGTAATTAACCCCTGTTCATCTGGACCAACAACTGAATCTCCTACCATAAAGAATCCATCACCTGATATTGCCATGTCTAGCGTACGACCCGTAGTTTGCATTGACCCTGGATTGTGGATCGTATCAATCGCAGCTAATTGAGAGCCTAAACCCACTTGTACAGCATTTACACCACCGCGAGTAGCAGATGGACCAGATGCCCCTGTCTGTGTTTGGGAAATTAAATCTTTAAAAATAGTACGTTCTTTCTTGTAGCCGTACGTATTAACATTCGCGATATTATTCCCAATCACGTCTAATTTTGTCTGAAAGTTTTTTAAGCCTGAAATACCTGAATACATTGAACGTAACATGAAATGTCGTTCTCCCTTCGTTTTTCAAATCTGTTTTTTTGTTCAGTCGTATCGATCATTCAACGACTGTAGGCTTCCTTACTTCTGAAGGTCCGGCCTATAAAAGGATTGTTCCATCAATATTGGTAAATAGTTGCTGTTTCGCTTCATTACGATCCAATGCGGTAATAACCGTCGCATTTTTTGCACTTACAATTAAGGCAGCCTGATCTAACAAGACTAATGGCTGCTTCACACCTTTATTCTTTGCCTCAAATACCTTTTCGGAGATTTGTTGCCATTCACGATCTGTTATAGAAATATTTCGTTCATTCAACCGTTCTGAAGCATGCTTGCTTATTTTTAATTCATCACCGGTCGCCTGTTTTAAATGGTCCATAAAGGACTGCTTTGAAACTTGCTCCGTATTTTGCTTTGCTATCGGCTTTATCGGTGGATGGTAAGGGATATGTTGAATATTGACTCTGTTCATCAGCCCCACCTCTTATTCTGTTACATTTTCATTTTGGGTTGTTTGAGAACTCACTGTAAATTGGTCTTTTGTTAAACGAGAACCATCATTTAAAATGTATTCGATATTCACATTATTTGTTTTAATCGCTTCAATAATTGCTTCAACGACCTGGTCACCATTTGTATATTGTACCGTCTGTCCGATCAGCTGGCTCGCTTCTGCTAATGGATTTCCGGCTGGAACTGTCGGCTCTGTCGTACTCGTACCACCAAGAATCGATGAAATATTGCCTGGTTTAATTTCCTTGCCGTCAGCCAGTACAAACACGGCCTCCCCATTAACAAATTTCAGTTCTTGAATGGAGCCTGTTCCTTCGTTGTAAATTGGCTTGTTGTCTGCATCCACTTTATCTGTAATTTCATGCCATTTCACTTCTTTGCCTACAAATGTTGTATAACTCATCAATTGTGACTGTTGCTGTGATTCCAGTAAATTTTCCATCGCTTTTGTCATATTCTGCATTTGCTCTAATGAAGAAAATTGTGCCATCTGTGCAATGAATTCCTTATCATCCATCGGGCTTGTTGGATCCTGGTTTTGCAGTTGTGTAATTAATATTTTTAGAAACGCATCTTTACCGAGCGCCCCGTTATCTTGTTTATCTGTTACTTTGAAATTTGCATTATTCGCCGGTAAATAATAATCATTTGAAATTGAATTTGCCACTTATTCTACCTCCTCGCTTAATAGATCTTTAAACGAAACATTTTCTTCTTCTAGCGTATCTTCATTATTATCCTGCTCTTTTTCCCCGTCTTTTTGACGGAAGAAGTTATTAAATAAGTTTTGATCACGCGCATTTCGATCGGCATCCTGTAAAGACTGTGCAACATCGATTCTTTCCATTTGAATATTTTGAGAAACGAAACCGGCTTTTAATTGGTTAATGTTATTTTCCAGCAACTCTTTCCCCATTGCTGTCGTTGCCAATAATCGGGCAGTCATGACCCCGTCTTTTTGAACTAGTTCAATTCGTATTTGACCGAGATTCTCTGGAAACAGTTTCAGGAATAATTTCATATTACCTGGCTGTCCTGAAAGTTGGCTTCGATTGATCAAGTTTTGAATTTCTTTTATTAATGCATCCGACTGTGCCGGCTTTTCAGCAGGTAATGTAACGGTCACTGTTTTTGAATGTGTCACTTGCTGCTGTAAATGCCCTGCTGTTTGCGTATCCGCTTCAACTTTAACGGTCGTCTGTTGGTTTTGGGCAGTCTGTTGACCTTGCTGTACTACTTGTTGGAAAGTCGTAGTTTTCGTAGTGCTCTGCTCTGTTCCTGCTAATTTCTGAGCTTCATTCACCAATACCAGCAATGCATCTTTTAAACTGGCTAATTGGATTTCCTGTTGATAGACCGTATCGACTTTACTTCCGGCTAGTTGAGCTAGCTTTAAAATTTGTACAACTTGCTGCAATTCTTTCGCTTGAACCTTATTTTGCTCAGGCTTTTCAATAGCTGCTAATACTTCACTTAGAATTTGTGGAGATTGCTCGATCAGGGACCAAATATCCGTTATTTCTTGTTTTGTATCACCTAATAACTTTTGAACAATTTCATCCAACTCCGTTTTTGTCATTCCTAAAAGCTCCGTTAAGTTATCTAAAGTCATTAGTTCGTCTATCGCAATCGGTGTACTTTCTTCACCTACCAATGCGAATAGCCCCGACTCATCCATCTTCACACCTAATTGTTCAAGTAGTCCTTCCAGTGAGTCCTCTTCTAAAATCCCGGAAATACTTTTAGCTAGCGGCGATTCTGATACTCCAGTTTGCTTAGCGGTTGGAGCAGACGACTTTGAAATCATCGAATTAAACACACTCCCAAATGTTTTTGAATCCGGCTTTGCTGTTTTTACTGTGTTTGGCTGGATATCTTGCTTTGGCATTTTTACTGTTTGTAACATTGCTATATTCATTTACTACACCTCCTTCCACTCAAAGACTATTGCTGTGATAAAAGCTCTGTAAAGCGGGCAGCATCTGCCGGTGCCATTTTTGCGAAAATAGCTGATAATGTATCGGGTTTCATCTCTGACATTATACGTACGCTTTCCGTGTCACTCATTTCAACTAATATAGGTGCTGCTTTTCTTGCAGACATTTTTTCAAAAGTAGACAGAATTTCTTTGAACTCTTTTTTCGACTCTTCCTGATCGCGCTGCAGTTTTTCAATTTCAAACAGCAAACGTTCCTGTTCAATTAAAAGCTCTTCTTTTTCAGTCGCTGATGCGTCAATTTGTGATTGTAGCTGGGAAATTTGCGCTTCCTTTTCTTGAATTTCCGCTTGCAGCTCTACTACCTTTTGTTCATTTAATGAGCTGTTTTCTACTACTCCCTCTTTTACATCCGAGCTGATAAACGGGATTTTTTCAATTGCTTCATCCGCCATTTTAAACACGTTATATTCCGTCAGAGATGTAATAATCAATAAAATTGCGATGAGAAACATAAACGGGATTAAAAATAGGTAGAAAAACTTTTTGAAAAAACCTGGAGATTGGCTTTCCAATTCTATTTCTTCCACTTGCTCCATCGTATTTTTAATTTTTTTTGCCACGGAATCACCTGATTTCCTTCTTGTAATACGCAATTGTTGAAAGCTCATCTAACTGAATTGCTTCTATATGAAGTTGATCTTCTATGAATCTTTCATGATCTCTTTCACGCATTTTTTCATATTTACGTACTTCCAAACTTTTTTCCAATAATTTTTGTTCATGCCAATTCATTTTTGCCCGTGCCTGCATTACTTTTTGCTGTGCGTCTTCAATAGTTTTTTCCATACTATCGATAAATTTCGAGTAATGATTGATTTCATCGATGGAAGATCCTATTTTTAACCGTTCCTGCTGATACTCGATCAAATCTTCTTTTTTCTTTAACAGGTCATACAGCTTTGTAGCAATTTCCTCAAATACTTGCACCGATTCTTTAAAAGCCAGTTCCGATTCCGTTTTCTCCTGATCTTTAACGACAAGAATTTTTTCAAAACGATAATTGTATTTCATCATTAACGGGCACCACCATTCGATAAAGCGATAATTTCATTGACTGTTTGTTCGATCGAAATTTTATCTTTATACCCTTGCTTTAAAAATTCTGTAATGAGCGGCTCATACAAAATCGCCTCATCAATTTCCTTCGATGTCCCGCGCTTATATGCCCCGATATTAATCAGATCCTCTGATTTTGAATAGCTGTAGTATAATTCCCGCAAACGGCTCGCTGCACGAACATGCTCAGGCTGTGCAATATGGTTCATTAAACGGCTTACGCTTTTTAACACATTAATCGCCGGATACTGTCCTTTGTTGGCAAGATTCCGGTCCAGTACAATATGACCGTCCAAAATCCCCCGTACAGCATCTGCAATTGGTTCATTCATATCATCACCGTCTACAAGCACTGTATAAAATGCGGTAATTGTCCCATTTATATTTGTCCCTGACCGTTCCAACAATGTTGGTAAAATTGCAAAAACGGAAGGTGTAAAACCTCTTGTTGCAGGCGGTTCACCGATTGCTAGTCCAATTTCACGCTGCGCCATCGCAACTCGGGTTACGGAATCCATCATTAACATGACGTTCTTGCCGCGGTCCCTGAAATATTCTGCAATAGCTGTTGCGGTAAATGCCGCTTTAATTCGCATTAGTGCAGGCTGATCACTAGTAGCCGCTACGACAACCGACCGTTGTAAACCTTCCGGACCTAAATCCCGTTCGATAAACTCCCGTACTTCACGTCCACGTTCTCCTACTAGAGCAATCACATTTATATCCGCTTCCGTGTTTCGGGCAATCATCCCAAGCAATGTACTTTTTCCGACGCCCGATCCTGCAAATATACCTACACGCTGACCGCTGCCAACTGTAAGCATTCCGTCAATTGCCTTTACTCCGACCTCTAACTGTTCGTTAATCGGAGGACGGTTTAAAGGATTTGGCGGCTCTTTTTCCGTTGGGACTGTCGTTAATCCTTTTGGCAATGGTTGGCCGTCAAACGGGTTGCCCATTGCATCAAGTACTTTCCCAATCAGCTCAGGGCCTACCTTCACTTCCAGTGGTGAGCCTGTCCCCTCTACAAGACAGCCGATCGAAATTTCTTTCAGCGAAGAGTATGGCATTAAAATCACGATTTCATCTTTAAACCCCACAACTTCTGCCAGCATTACTTGCGGGCCGTTTTTCGATGTTTGGATGTGAATTTTACAAACGTCCCCGATGGAACTTTCAGGACCTTGGGACTCAATCATCAAGCCGACAACTCTCGTCACTCTACCATACTTTTTAAATGTATTAAGATTAGGAATTTGTTCAACTAATTGAGCCATTTTCATCCTTATCATTCCTTACTTTCGATTAGTTCGTATAACTGTCTGCGGAGCTCCTGCAATTGTTCGTCAATCGAAACAACGATACGTCCATGATTTGTTTCGATATAACTTTCCGAATCTAGTAAATCTTCATTGACAAATACCATAAACGGAACATTTACCGGGAATATTTCCGCTAATTCCTTTAGCTGTTCTGTCACAATCGGATGATATTTCGGTGAAACATATAATTTAATTTCTTTCATTTCCCGTGCTTCTTTTAATCCCCGTCGTACAATTGAAACGAACATTTCGTCGTCACGGTCAAGTGCTGTATGAATGATGCGTTCTGCAGCTGTTAATGCAATATCCAAAAGGACGGACTCCTGGGACTCAATATAAGATGCTGCAATTTTTTGTGCATTTGCCATCGTCTCATTTGCCGCTTGTAATGCCTGCTGCATCGCTGCATTTGCTTTTTGTACACCATCCTCGTACCCTTGTGCAAAACCGCCGTCATAAGCTTCCTGTTGAAGAATGATTTTTTCTTCTTCCCATGATTGCTTTAACGCTTCAATTGCCTCAAGCTGCTCTGATCGATACTGCTCGAATTGGGCTTTTTGCTGTTCGATTTCATAATTTGCCTGTTCCAGCATTTGCTGGCGTTCAGCTTCAATATCCATTGATTTTTGTTGTGACAATTCCTCTATACGTTCATCTTCCGTTTTCCCATAATGAATCGGCTCGAAGAAATTTTGAAGTTTAATTTCTACAATTGATGACTCTTCGGGTTGCTGTGCATTTGTTGAACGGATGATTTTAGACAATTACATCATCTCCTCCGCCACGTGCAATTATAATTTCACCTGCATCTTCTAAACGTCGGATAACTGCTACGATTCGAGACTGCGCTTCTTCTACATCTCGTAATCGCACAGGTCCCATAATATCCATTTCTTCACGGAATGTATCTGCCATACGTTGAGACATATTTCGGAAAATAATTTCTTTTACCTCTTCTGAAGAGACTTTCATCGATAATAATAAGTCTTCGTTTTCACAGTCACGAATAACACGCTGAATTGAACGATTATCGAGTGTAACGATATCTTCAAATACAAACATGCGCTTTTTAATTTCTTCGGCAAGTTCAGGATCTTGAATTTCAAGTGCATCCAGAATCGTTTTCTCTGTTTGACGGTCCACACCATTCAATACTTCCACGACTGCATCTACGCCGCCTGTTTCTGTATAGTCCTGTGTCACAGTAGATGATAGTTTTCGCTCTAATACCGATTCAATTTCACTAATAACTTCCGGAGACGTCGATTCCATAATTGCAATACGCTTTGCAATATCCGCCTGTACTTCCTGTGGTAACGAAGATAGAATAACCCCTGCTTGCCCTGGTTCTAAATAAGATAGAATAAGGGCAATTGTTTGAGGATGTTCATTTTGGATAAAATTAAAAATTTGTGCCGGATCTGCTTTTCTAGCAAAATCAAATGGTCTTACTTGTAATGAAGAAGTTAAACGATTTAATATCGCCTGTGCCTGTTCAGCACCTAATGCTTTTTCCAGTACCGTCTTCGCATATCCTATACCGCCTTGTGTAATATAGTCCTGCGCAAGTGCAATTTGATGAAATTCTTCTATAATTTCTTCTTTAACTGTCGATTCCACTCTTTTCACACTCGAGATTTCCAGTGTCAGACGTTCGATTTCCTCTTCACTTAAATGCTTATATACAGAAGCCGAAACTTCCGGTCCTAGAGAAATTAACAGTAAAGCAGCCTTTTGCTTTCCTGATAGGTCTTTTTCTTTCTTGGACACAGCGGAACCTCCTATTAATCTTCAGCAATCCAGCTACGCAATAATTTCGCAAAATCTTCCGGCTTATCTTTGGCCATTTTCTCTAATTGCTTACGGCGTACAGTCGCTTCAGTTTCTTTTTCTTCAGAAATATCTTCTATTTCAATTACCTGCTGTTGCTGTTCTAAAATCTCCAGCTCTTCTTCATCTTGCTTACGTCGCCGTGCACGGATTACATTAATTACAAGTAATATAATTGCAACAACTAAAATACCGCCAATTACCCATACCCACCAAGGAATAACCGATTGCGGCTGATCTTCCGCTGTATCATTTCCTTGGAACTGCTGTACAGACACGACAATACGATTTGCAATATCTTCGTCTGTTAGGTTACCGGCAGCTTCCTGATCAATCGATGTACGGACAATTGTCGATAAAATTTGTTCAATATCAGTACGAACACCTTGATCGAACCCTTCTTCTGCATTTGGAGGATCTACCATTACTTGAATACCTAAATTACGAATTTTGTAAGGACTTTCCTGAATTTCACGGCGAATACGGTTAACATCATTGTTAATCGTCTCTTCTACTCGTTCATAATCGCCGTCACCGTTTGTTCCTTCAACATAATCTACAAAGTTATCTGTTACACTTCCGGCTTCAGTAGTACCTTCTGCCGCTTCTGCAGCACCGCCTGAGTATGTTTCTGTAATACGTTGGGCACTAATTTCAATACCCTCCATATTTTCCTCATCAACAGGTCGGATTAAATTTTCTTCACGATTTTCTTTTTTAAAGTCAATGTCCGCCGATACATTTACTACGACTTGATCCTGACCGATTAACGTACCGAGCATTTGCTGCACTTGGCGCTGCAAATCACGCTCAATCGTTTTCTTCACTTCCATTTGTCCAGTAACTGAATCGATTCCGTCGCCACCGCTTTCCGCTGAAGCCAGATCATAATATTCAGAATACTGATTCATAATCGTGATATTTTCTTTAGGTAAATTCGGAATACTCATCGATACTAAATTAAATAATCCTTTAATTTGATCGTCCGAGAATTTATGTCCAGGTGCTGTATCTATCACAATTGCAGCCTGCGCCTCACCTTTAGCATCTTTAAGGAAGACACCTTCTTCAGGTAAAGTTATCATGACACTTGCATCTTTGACTCCTTCGAATTTACGAACTAAATTCGCCAGATCCGTTTCGATCGTCGCTTGCTTAATTACGTTAAATTCATTGTCGGTCATTCCAAAGCCCGCGTTAGATGTAAAAAAAGACGTGTCAATTTCCCCAGAATCAGGATAACCCTGGGCTGCTAATGACACTTGTAAGTCCTGTACTTGATTTTCCGGCACTAATATTACTGTCCCGCCGTTTGACACTTCGTACGTTACACCTTGTGAAGTAAGTACTTCCGTAATTCTCCCTACTTCAGCCTGTGACATCTCCGGAAATAACGGAGCCATTGTCGTACGCGTTGAGAAATACGTAATTACCGCTGCAATTGCAATGACTGCAGCTAACGCACCGATTAATGCACCTTTTTGGTTTTTAGTGCGACTTTTCCAGAAACCGGTTGAGTCGCTTTTAATTTTTGTAAGTCGTTCATTCATTATGAATCCTCCGCTTAAAGTGAATGCCCAACAATTCGTCAGTCGTTTTTCAAACCATTACACACTCATACGCATAATTTCTTGATAAGCTTCAACAGCTTTATTACGAACTTCAATTGTTGTGTTTAAAGTAACACTTGCTTTTTGTGCAGCAATCATCACTTCAAATAAATCAACATCTCCACCGTTAATTAATTTTTGTGTCATTGTATCTGATGTTTTTTGATGTTCAGTGACACTTGCAATCGCTTCTTTTAATGTATCTGCAAATTGCTGTTGCGCATTTGCAGGAGTCAGTTGATTCTGAACATTTACTTCATTCACAGATTGTGTAGGAGGCATGAATGTTATTGGGTTAATTGCCATTTAAATATCATCCTTTCCCGATTTCTAATGCTTTTGTTAACATGTTCTTGTTGGCATTAAAAGCAGTTATATTCGCTTCATAAGAACGGCTTGCCGAAATGAGATCAACCATTTCCTTTAATACATCAACATTCGACATCTGAACATATCCTTCTGCATTAGCATCGGGATGTGATGGATCATAAACTAATTTAAAAGGGGTTTCTGTATCTTCTTTAATAGAACTTACTTTAACACCGTTACCAACACCGTCTTTTTCCGATTTTCCAATCGCCAAGTTTAAAAAGTTGGAAAATTGACCTTGCTGCTCTTTTAATGTGACAGATTTTTTTCGATATGGCTCCCATTCACCATTTACCTGCTTCGCTCGCGTTGTATCGACATTGGCAACGTTAGAGGAAATTACATCCATTCGTAATCGCTGTGACGTTAATGCAGAAGCTGTCGTATTCATGCTATGAAAAATGGACATTTTTATCTTCCTCCTTTTACAACATTATTCAATGTTGAAAATTTACTGCTGACACGATCTATAAGGGCATTATAATAAATTGTATTTTCAGCCAGCTTCGCTTGTTCAGCATCCATATTTACAGCATTTCCATTTGCTCTGCTGCGGAAGTTTTCATTCGAATACACACCGCTGCTCCCAATATTAATTTTAAAATTATAATGCCTCGCATCTGTACGATACGCAGGAATCGTCGCTTGCTTTGCATCATTTAATACGTCTTTGAAGCTAATTTCTTTAGTTTTATAATTCGGTGTATCAACATTCGCTATATTTTGTGTTATTGCTTTATTTTTCAAAGTTGCATAGGAAAGTCCCTTTTCCAGGCTACTTATTGTCCCGCCAAATAAATCCAAAATTCTCACCTCATTCATATTTCGCTAAAATTTGCACACAAAAACTCAATAATACAATTGTAATTAGTTTAAACCTTAGTGTCTATCTACTTTTGACCCTTTCGAATAGTCTTAAAGAACTATTTTTACATAAAAAATATAACAATTAACTATATATTAGTCCGAACATTTTTCGACAATCCATTTCATCACACTATTTAGACCTACATATACACTTTCGCTAACAGAAAATTATTATATTAGTCTAAAATTGAAATTTTCAATTTATCGAAATACTATTTATTTCCTTAAACATCATACATTAAATCCCTTTATATTAATATTTATATAATTACATTTCATAAATTTGTAACAAATCGTTTGTCATATGAATTTTATCACCATTTAGGTATAAAAGATATTTATTTATTTCAAACAACAACGACCATATACCTAATTATACATTAAAATCCAAAAAAATTCTCGTTTAGAGTATTTTTATTCGACATTTTTCTGCATTTCCTAAAAAAAAAACAGCAAGGAGAGAAATCCTCCTTGCTGTAAATGAAAATGTCTTATTTCATTTTAATTTCAGCTAATGCGTTCAGGAACTTATCGTTTAATACTTTAATATATGTTCCTTTCATACCTAATGAACGTGATTCAATAACACCAGCAGATTCTAGTTTCCGTAATGCGTTTACGATAACTGAACGTGTAATACCTACGCGGTCAGCGATTTTTGAAGCAACTAGTAAACCTTCATTGCCATCTAATTCTTCGAAAATATGCTCGATTGCTTCAAGCTCAGAATAAGATAATGAATTGATCGCCATTTGAACTACTGCTTTAGAACGTGCTTCTTCTTCAATCTCTTCAGATTTTTCACGTAAAATCTCCATACCTACTACTGTAGCACCGTATTCAGCTAAAATAAGATCATCATCTTCAAACTGATCACTAATGCGCGCTAACATTAACGTACCTAAACGCTCACCGCCACCGATAATCGGTACAATTGTAGTTAAACCAGATGCAAATAGGTCTTTATTTTCCACTGGGAATGCAGTGTGCTCATTGTTAATATCTAAATTTGAAGAAGTTTCTGTAATATTGAATAAGTTTTGTGTATATTCTTCAGGGAATTGGCGCTCTTCGAACATTTTCTTAATACGCTCATTCTCGATTTGTTGGTGTATTGAAATGCCAAGCAACTTCCCTTTACGGCTTACGATGAATACGTTACTTTCGATAATATCACCTAAAGTATTAGCCATCTCTTTAAAGTTAACTGGTTTACCAGCAGATGCTTGTAACATTGCATTGATTTTTCGTGTTTTTGTTAATAAATTCATTTCTGTTTCCTCCTACGGAACGTTTTAATTCACTTAATATTCTAAAGGTTTTTACAATTTAAAGATACTAATTCAACTTATAATTAAAGAATAAATTGCGATAAATCTTTGTTTTTTACTATATTCGCTAATTTTTGATTAACATAGTTCGGTGTAATGTCGATATGTGCAGGTGCAATTTCCGATGCTTCATAGGAAAGTTCCTCAAGCAGTCGTTCTAAAATTGTGTGCAGACGGCGTGCACCGATGTTATCTGTCTCCTGATTTACTTCTGTTGCAATTTCCGCAATGCGTTCAATCGCTTCGTCCGTAAAGTTCAGCGTAACACCTTCTGTTTCAAGCAATGCTTTATATTGCAATATTAACGATTGATCCGGCTCTTTCAAAATACGAACAAAATCATCCTTCGTTAATTTTTCAAGTTCAACACGAATCGGGAATCGTCCTTGCAATTCAGGAATAAGATCGCTCGGTTTTGATATATGGAAAGCACCTGCTGCAATAAAGAGCATATAGTCCGTTTTTACAGTGCCGTATTTTGTCGTAACTGTGGATCCTTCCACAATCGGTAATATGTCACGCTGAACGCCTTCGCGGGATACTTCCGCAGATGAGGAACCTTTGCTTGCAATTTTATCGATTTCATCAATAAAAATAATGCCGGCCTGTTCTGCACGTTGAATTGCTTCACTGGACAACGCATCCGTATCGATCAGCTTATTTGCTTCTTCTTGTGTTAATAAACGACGCGCATCCTTTACTTGGACTTTGCGTTTTTTCGTCTTTTTCGGCATTAAATTAGAAAGCATATCTTGCATACCGTTTGCATTATCCATATTCATACCGGGCATTGCATCAAAAAGAGATGGGGCATTTTCCGTTACTTCTATTGTTACCCATTGCTCTTCTAATTTTCCGTCTTTTAAATCTTGGGCAATTTGCGCGCGTCGTGTACGAATTTCCGGTTCATCCTGGTTTGCAGTTTCTTCCTGAGACGACTCTTTTTGACCGAATAGCATTTCAAAAGGATTTTGCGTAAGCTTTTCTTTTACTTTTGAAGGTACAAGTAATTTCACAAGCACATCATTCGCATTGCGCTCTGCCTGATCCTTCACTCTTTCGAACATTTCGTCCTTCACAAGGCGACGAGAAGCTTCCACCAAATCGCGCACCATTGACTCGACATCACGTCCAACATAACCAACTTCCGTAAACTTTGTCGCTTCCACTTTAATAAACGGAGCATTCGTCAGTTTTGCGATTCTGCGTGCAATTTCTGTTTTACCTACCCCAGTAGGTCCAATCATTAAAATATTTTTCGGGATTACTTCTGTTTTTAATTCTTCGCTTAATAAAGAGCGGCGGTACCGGTTACGCAGCGCAACTGCAACTGCACGTTTTGCTGTTTCCTGGCCAACAATATGACGGTTTAATTGTTCCGTAATTTGTCTTGGTGTTAAATTGATCGTAGTCATTATAATACCTCCAAGATAATATTATGGTTTGTAAACACACAAATATCCGCAGCGGTCGTCAGCGCAGCCTCTGCGATTTCTTTTGCCGATAAATGATCGCCCGCATGTTTTTTTAATGCTCTGCCAGCTGACAATGCATAGTTTCCACCTGAACCAATTGCTAAAATGCCATCGTCCGGCTCAATTACTTCACCAGTCCCTGAAACAAGAAGCAATGTTGATTTATCCATTACAAGCAGCATCGCTTCCAATTGACGGAGCATTTTATCCCCACGCCATTGCTTTGCCACTTCTACTGCAGCCCTTTGCAGGTTACCATTATATTCATTCAGTTTTGCCTCAAACATTTCGAATAATGTAAAAGCGTCCGCAACAGAACCTGCGAACCCTGCCAATACTTTCCCATTAAACAGACGTCTGACCTTACGTGCCGTATGCTTCATTACAACTGCATTTCCCAATGTTACTTGACCATCCCCGGCCATTGCACATTCACCGTTGTGGTGAACAGCGAAAATCGTTGTCGCATGAATTTGACCCATTCTTTATTTCCTCCTTAACTATGCTCGCGGATGACTATTCATATATGTCTTTCTTAAAGCTTCCTTCGTTACATGAGTATAAATTTGAGTTGAAGATAAATTGGCGTGCCCAAGCAGTTCCTGGACTGTACGCATATCTGCCCCATTATTCAATAAATGCGTAGCAAATGTGTGTCGTAACATATGTGGATAAATTTTCGTATGCATACTGGCATTGTCAATCATCTCACTTAATATATAACGCACACCACGGGCAGTAAGTTCGCCACCGCGCATATTGACAAAAACTTTCTGATGATTTTCCTTCTTCATTAATATCGGACGTACTTGATCTATATAAAGTTTAAGTGCATCATGCGCATATTGACCAAACGGAATAATCCGCTCCTTTCGGCCTTTCCCCATTACACGGACGATATTATAATGAAAATCGATATCTGTCAGTTCAAGACTGACACACTCGCTTACACGCATTCCAGTCGCATAAAGAAGTTCCAACAGTGCCATATTACGAATTTGAATCGGCTCATCGCCTTCATTTTTCTCGAATAGTTCCTTCAATTCTTCCTCATAAAAAAAGCTCGGTAATCGCTCTTCCTTTTTCGGATGATAAAGTGAACGAAACGGAGCATCATCAATATTCTGTTCTCGATTTAAAAAACGGAAAAAAGAACGGATCGATGAGATTTTCCTGGAAATTGAAGTTCTTGCTTTTTGTTCATCATAAAGCTTTGTTACATATAGACGTGCGTGGATATACTCAACTTCTGTAATTTTTTGTATACCTTCAGCATGCAAAAATGCAAAAAATTCTTCTAAGTCAGAAGTATATTCGCGAACAGTATGTAGGGAAAAGTTTTTTTCTAGTTGCACGTAGCGAATAAATTGGTCAAGCTGGTTTTGCAAATTTTCATCCATCGTGTATACCCCCTGTTATTACAAAAGAGAAATGATGTTGTATGAATAAATATGTTAATTTTCCTACTAAAAAAACACACATATTGACACTATACCTATTGTGAATACTTTTCAAGTAAAATTTGCTAGAGTTATTCAACTTCTTTGTATTATTCGACAAATATCGCAATATCATGTCAAGCAATACTTATTATTATGGCCATTTTTAAATAATCACCGCAAAATTAAAAGCCCCTAAAGTATAACAGTCTTTAAGGGCTTTTCGCAATTAAATTGCCTGATTATTAATAAAATTCTGAATCGAATCCAATGCGCGGTTAGCATGGCGTTCAGCACGCTCCGGCTTTGATTTGATGCGCTCGCCAAGTTCCGGGAAAATCCCGAAATTCACGTTCATCGGCTGGAAGTTTTTCGCATCAGTATGTGTAATGTATCGAGCCATTGCACCTAATGCTGTTTCATGCGGGAAGTAAAGCAACTCTTGGCCTAAAGCCATACGTGCTGCATTTATTCCTGCAATCAGACCACTGCCGGCTGATTCTACATAACCTTCAACACCTGTCATTTGACCTGCAAAGAAAAGGTTTGGACGTGCTTTCAACTGATATGTTTGTGTCAGCACTTTTGGTGAATTGATGAACGTATTACGGTGCATTACGCCGTAGCGTACAATTTCCAAGTTCTCTAAACCAGGAATCATCGAGAAGACACGCTTCTGTTCCGGCCATTTTAAATGTGTTTGGAAGCCTACTAAATTGTAAAGTGTCCCCGCTGCATCATCTTGTCGTAACTGAACAACAGCATATGGACGTTTATCCGTTTTCGGATCTTCCAGACCAACCGGTTTCATCGGTCCGAATGTCATTGTCTTTTCGCCGCGTGCTGCCATTACTTCAATCGGCATACACCCTTCGAAATACTTTTCTTTTTCGAATTCTTTTAACGGTGCACATTCCGCAGTAATAAGCGCTTCACGGAAAGCATCGAATTCTTCTTTTGTCATCGGACAGTTCAAGTATGCCGCTTCACCTTTATCATAGCGTGATTTCAAGTATACTTTATCCATATTGATCGAATCTTTTTCGATGATCGGTGCTGCCGCATCATAGAAGTACAAATAGTCTTCCCCTGTAAGGCCCTGAATTTGCTTCGCCAATGCTTCAGAAGTTAATGGACCTGTTGCGATTACTGTAATACCTTCCGGAATTTCAGTTACCTCTTCATTGATTACCTCAATTAACGGGTGGTTTTTCACTTTTTCTGTTACGATACCTGCAAATTCATGACGGTCTACTGCTAAAGCACCGCCGGCAGGTACAGAGCTATTGTCTGCTGCTGCAATAATAACAGAATCCAATTTACGCATTTCCTCTTTGATTACACCAACCGCATTTGTCAGTCCGTTTGCACGTAATGAGTTTGAACATACTAGCTCAGCGAATTTATCTGTATGATGTGCTGGTGTTTGTTTTACTGGGCGCATTTCATATAAACGTACGTTCACACCGCGCTTCGCAATTTGCCAAGCTGCTTCTGAACCGGCTAAACCTGCACCAATTACATTTACTACTTGTTGTGTCATTTTTGTTACCTCTTCATTTTATTGTGACGGTGTTTCTTCATAATCACATTCACTGTTTGTACACTGAATTTGAACACCTTTTTTCAATTTCTTCTCTACTAATAATGCACTACATTTCGGACAAGGTCTACTAATCGGCTTATCCCATGATACGAAGTCACATTCCGGATACTGATTGCATCCGTAAAAAATGCGCTTTGTTTTGGATTTACGCTCAACAATTTCACCTGTCTCACATGAAGGACATTTAACATCGATCGGTTTTACAATCGCTTTTGTGTTGCGGCAATCCGGGAAGTTTGAACAAGCCATAAATTTCCCGTAACGTCCAAGCTTGAATACCATTGGCGCACCGCATTTTTCGCAGTCTTCTCCAGCAGGCTCATCTTTAATTTCGATTTTTTCCATTACTTCATCCGCATATTTTACCCGTGGTTCAAAGTCTTTGTAAAATTCATCGATGACATTTACCCATTGTGTAATGCCTTCTTCGATTTCATCAAGATTATGCTCCATCTGTGCGGTGAATTCAATGTTAATGATTTCCGGGAAAAACTCCAATGTTGCCTGATGAACGATTTCTCCAAGTTCAGTCGGCACAAAGCGCTTCGCATCAAGTTGCACATAACCGCGCTTTTGGATAGTATCCAGTGTTGGGGCATATGTCGATGGACGGCCTATACCTAGCTCTTCCAATGTCTTTACTAGACGCGCCTCTGAATAGCGAGGAGGTGGCTGAGTGAAGTGCTGCTTCGGTTCGATTTCAAGCGATTTTACTTTATCGCCGATTTCCATTTCAGGTAAAAGCTTATTTGTTTCTTCTTCCTGATCGTCTGTGCCTTCAATATAAAGCTTCATAAACCCGGCAAATTTCACTTGAGACCCGTTCGCACGGAATAATACGTCATTGTTTTGCAAATCAACTGTCACGGTATCAAGTACAGCTGGTGCCATTTGACTTGCGATAAAGCGCTCCCAAATTAAACGGTATAATCGCAGCTGGTCGCGGCTTAAAATAGCTTTAAGCTCCTCTGGTGTACGCATCGCACTCGTTGGACGGATCGCTTCATGGGCATCTTGTGCATTTGCCTTCGCTTTCGCCTGTTTTTGCTCTCCGGCAATGAAATCTTTACCGTATTTTGTTTCGATATATGACTTAGCTTCTGTTTTCGCTGTATCGGAAATACGCGTTGAGTCGGTACGCATATACGTAATTAATCCGACAGCACCTTCTTTTTTGCTGAGCTCAATACCTTCATAAAGCTGCTGTGCAAGCATCATTGTCTTCTTAGCGCGGAAGTTCAACTTACGTGCAGCTTCCTGTTGAAGTGAAGAAGTCGTGAAGGCCGGTGACGCATTGCGCTTCCGTTCTTTTTTTACAACATTCATTACTTCAAACTCTGAGCCTTTTACACCTTTTAATATATCTTTTACTTGTTGTTCATTTGTTAATTTAATTTTTTCTTTGCCGTTTCCGTAATAAAAGGCATCGAATTGCTTTTTATTTTTTTCGAAGCTTGCATCGATTGACCAGTATTCTTCCGGCTCGAATTTTTTAATTTCATTTTCACGGTCAATAATCAAACGCAATGAAACAGATTGTACACGTCCTGCCGATAAGCCCTTCTTAACCTTTTTCCAAAGGATTGGACTAATATTGTAGCCTACTAGACGGTCTAAAATACGACGTGCTTGCTGTGCATCGACTAAATCCATATTAATCGGACGCGGGTGCTTGAAGCTCTCTAAAATTGCTTCTTTCGTAATCTCGTTAAATACAACGCGGCAATCTGAATTAATATCAATGTTTAAAGCAGTGGCTAAATGCCAGGCAATTGCTTCCCCTTCACGGTCTGGATCGGCTGCGAGATAAATCTTTTTCACTTTTTTTGCCGCTGTTTTCAGTTCCTGAAGTACCGGACCTTTACCGCGAATCGTAATATATTTTGGATCATAGTTATTTTCGGTATCGATTCCCATTTGACTACGTGGTAAATCACGTACATGTCCAATCGAAGCTTTTACTTTATATTTTTTTCCTAAATATCGTTCAATTGTTTTCGCCTTTGCAGGTGATTCAACAATTACTAAATAATCTGCCATCTGTTGTCCTCCTTATAGAGGTATAGTTATTTTTCTTATATTCACTCACATGAAGCTGTCCATGTATGTCAAAGCTTTTCCTGTTGCAAAATGTATAACAGATTGGCTAATATTGCAACTTTTTTTCAACGTGATTTTGAAAACAATTGGATTTCCTCTAAGATTTGAAAGCCATCCCACACTGGAATTGCGCCTTCTTTTATTAATTTATTTGTCCCCCGTGACTGCTCGTTAAAAATATTTCCCGGCACTGCAAAAACATCTTTTCCTTGTTCAAGAGCAAGCTCTGTTGTTATAAGTGTTCCGCTTTTCAGTGCGGCTTCCGTAACGACCAGCGCTTCGCTCAATCCGCTAATAATACGGTTTCGTGCAGGGAAATGCCATTTTTGCACACCGACATAGGGAGGATATTCTGTTAAAAGTAAATGCTCACGTCCCATAAATGCATTCAGCTCTTTATTTTGAGGGGGATAACTATGGAAAAAGCCATGGCCTAAAACACCTATTGTCTTCCCACCATATCGGATTGTTGCTTCATGTGCAAGTCGGTCTGCTCCTTTTGCAAGACCGCTCACTATGACATATTGCTCACGAATTAACGGAGGCAGAATGAAATTCAATACATCCTCACTATAGCTTGTCGCTGCCCTTGAACCAATGACCGCAATCACTTTCGGTCTGTTCAGTAATTGAATATCACCTTTTGCATATATAACAGCAGGTGCATCGTACAGCTGTTTTAAGCGTTCCGGATATAAAGGATTTGTATAGGGAATGGCTGTTATATTATGTTGACCATAATAAGTTTCCATTGACCTTGGTATGAGCTCTTTATAATGTTTTATAAGCTGTGAGGCTTTTTCTTCTTTTATATTTAGCTGGACCGCTAAAAATTTTGGCGAAATATGCAATATTTCGTCGAATTCATCTGTAATTTTCATTAAATTCAGGACTTTTTTCCAAGTGAGAGGAAGAATATAATGCAGTTTCAATAAATGTTCCTTTATTGGGTTGGTCATTTCAACACTCCTTTTTAATAGAAGAAATTCAGATGACCGCAGTTTTAAAGTGTGAGGTAAGCATTGAGGTAAAACATAGTATTGCCAATGAATTCGGGCTCATAACCCGTTCATTGGAACCTCGTATATTGAGACATACGAAAAAGATGTAGCGAGGCGACCGCTACATCTTTCATTTTAATGTGTTTTACAAGCTTCGTACAAGCCTTTTTCTTTGATTACTTTAATCAGTGTTTCACCGATTACAGAAGGCGTCGGAGCTACTTCAATACCCGCTGCATTCATTGCTTTGATTTTCTCTGCAGCTGTTCCTTTACCGCCGGAAATAATGGCACCTGCGTGACCCATACGCTTTCCTGGAGGAGCTGTTTGGCCGCCGATAAAGCCTACTACCGGTTTGTTCATGTTTTCCTGGATCCATTCTGCAGCTTCTTCTTCCGCTGTACCACCGATTTCACCAATCATGACTACCGCATAAGTTTCCGGGTCTTCGTTGAATGCTTTTAAGCAGTCGATAAAGTTTGTCCCATTTACTGGGTCGCCCCCGATTCCTACAGCTGTTGTTTGACCGATTCCTGCTTGAGACAGCTGGTGTACCGCTTCATAAGTTAATGTACCAGAACGTGAAACTACACCTACATGTCCTTTTGTATGAATGTAGCCTGGCATGATACCGATTTTACACTCATCAGCAGTAATAACACCTGGACAGTTTGGACCAACTAAACGTGTTTTCTTGCCTTCCATATAGCGCTTTACTTTAACCATATCAAGTACCGGAATATGTTCTGTAATACAAATCGTCATATCCAAATCCGCATCAACTGCTTCAATAATAGCATCAGCCGCAAATGGTGCCGGTACGTAAATAACAGATACATTTGCACCTGTCGCATCGACTGCTTCTTGTACTGTATTAAATACAGGAACACCTTCGATTTCAAGGCCACCTTTACCTGGTGTTACCCCTGCAACGATTTTTGTTCCGTATTCAAGCATTTGTTTTGTATGGAAAAGGGCTGTTTCCCCAGTAATCCCTTGTACGATTACTTTTGTCTCTTGATTAATGAACACACTCATGCCTTTACCCCGCCTTCAGCTTCAACTAATTTCACGATTTTTTGTGCGCCGTCCGCCATTGAGTCAGCTGCCACAATGTTCAAACCGGATTCATTTAACAATTTTTTACCTAGCTCTACGTTAGTCCCTTCTAAACGTACTACTAATGGAACTTCTAAACCGACTTCTTTTGCAGCCGTAATAACACCACTTGCAATAATGTCGCACTTCATGATTCCACCAAAAATGTTTACGAAAATTCCTTTTACATTTTTGTCTGATAAAATAATTTTAAAAGCTTCTGTTACTTTTTCAGCTGTTGCACCGCCCCCAACGTCAAGGAAGTTTGCGGGTGATCCGCCGTAGTAACTAATCGTATCCATCGTCGCCATGGCAAGACCTGCACCATTTACCATACAGCCGATATTGCCGTCTAACGAAATATAACTTAAATCGTATTTAGATGCTTCAATTTCTTTTGGATCTTCTTCATCGAAATCGCGTAATTCTACGATATCTTTGTGACGATATAAAGCGTTTGCATCAAAGTTGAATTTTGCATCAAGCGCCACTACCTGGTCATCACCAGTTACAACTAGCGGGTTGATTTCTACTGTCGATGCATCTTTATCGATAAATGCTTTATAAATACCAAGCATTAACCCTACTGCTTTATTTACTAGCTTAGCAGGGATATTCATATTGAATGCCATACGACGTGCCTGGAAAGCATTTAAACCTGTAACCGGGTCAATCACTTCTTTAAAGATTTTTTCCGGATTAGTCTCGGCTACCTCTTCGATATCCATACCGCCTTCTTCAGAACCCATCATTACTACTCTAGAAGTTGCACGGTCTAATACTAAACTTAAGTAATACTCTTTTTTAATGTCCGAACCTTCTTCTATATAAAGACGCTTTACTTCTTTACCGTCTGGACCTGTTTGGTGAGTTACTAAAATTTTGCCTAATAATTCTTTAGAGAAAGAGCGAACTTCATCCAGGTTTTTAGCAATTTTCACGCCTCCCGCTTTACCGCGGCCCCCTGCATGAATTTGTGCTTTTACTACCGTTACGTTTGCACCTAGCTCTTTTGCTGCTTTTACTGCTTCGTCCGGTGAAAACGCGACACTTCCTCTTGGAACCGCTACACCGTATTGTCTTAATATCTCTTTCCCTTGATACTCATGGATATTCATGATACATCCTCCCATCGGACATTTGGAAATTATTCTACTAACATAATCTATTTTATACAATTATTCAGACAATGTCTATATTTGTCACACAAGCAATTTTTAGTTCACTTTATGTCAAAATATTCTTTGTATAGATATTTTCTAATTTTCCGAAAGATATACTCCGCATAAAATTAAAAAAATACCGATTATTTATTTTTAAAAGTTAACTTCTGCTTTTCGTCCAAATGATAAATAAAGGCAAAAACTTCGGCAACTGCTTGGTATAGTTCTTCCGGGATCGAGGTGTTCAAATCAAGCTGGCCCAACAGCTCCACCAAGTTCGGATCTTCATAAACAGGTACTTCATGCATCGCAGCTTTTTCTAATATATTTTCCGCAATTTTCCCTTTTCCTTTTGCGACGATTTTCGGACCACTGCTTTTTTGCGGATCATAGGAAAGGGCGATCGCTTCTTTTCGGATATATTTTTTTTCGGTCATACGCGGATATCTACCCCTCCTTGCTCGTCTTCTTGCATATTTGACAGTTTTGTGACAGTTTTTCCTGTTTGTTCTCCAAAAGGTTTGATAAACAGTCCGGATAATGTATAGTCTTTTTCCAGCAATCCTGCCTTTAATGTTCCTTTTAGCGAAGTCGCCAACGAATCTAAATTTGGCATATCATTATATATATTAATTGTGACAACACGGTTTTGTACTTGCATATCGATTACAGTTTGCTGCAATGTTTCCATATTTAAATAAAATAGAATACGGGCAAAATTGGCATCAATTTTACCATCTTCTTTCATACGACCATTCCATTGCAATGTCGCATCCATTTTCTTGCCGAAAAAATCCAACGGCACTTGCATGACAAGCTGATGCTGATGCCCGTTTTCCCCTGAATTGAGCTGCATTCCATTTAGTCTGGCCATCACCATTTCTGCGGCATCTTTTATTGCGATAGGTGTTTGGACATCTTGAAGAAGCGCTAATAATTGCGGCTTCATTTGCTGGGCAATTGCCTGTATATCGCCTGCCTTATTTGCCAGCGCCGCTTCATAGCTGACCCCAAGTCCTTTTAAGACAGTTTTTATCGCCTGTTCCATCGCACGACTATCAACAGCAGCCTGTACTTGACCTTCTGCTTGAGTGAAGGCACTTTGCATCACCGGCTGCGGACTATCAGCCGTCACTTTCACTAAATTGCGCAACAGCTGATCGGCAATCGGTAAATTCGCATCCGGTTTCAGTAACGTAAGCAATTGATCCTTCGCGGACAGTCCTTGATCATTTTGCATAAACAATCGCGTTGTCAGACTTTCACTGTATGCGTTTGTCAGTTGATGCCGCAGTTGATTTACCAATGCTTCCATAGCTGGCTTTGAAGCCGGGAGCTGTTCAAAGCGTGACAGTAATTGCTGTAGTTGCTGCTTTTGTGCTGAAGATATTAAGCTTTCATTATTAATCCATGCTTTTACTTGCTCTAACATCGGTTTTATTTGTTCAGGGCTCGTTTGGCCGAGCTGCTGCAGCATTAGGCCCGCCTCTTTTAATAGCGGTGTTGCAGCAGCCTGTTGGTTTCCTTGCTGATTTACCGTTTGCCAATTTTGCAAAGTTGCATTTTGCGGTAAAATTCCCGCTTCTTTCAATACCGTCAGCGATTGAATTTTCGATGCACTCGGTGAATTATTATCCAGTAAATTTTGGGTTGCTCTTGCAAGGAGGATACCGCCTGTTTCATTGTTCAACGGTTTTGCCAGCTGGTCAATTTTCTGTAGGAGCGATGATTTAATTGCTTCATTTCCTCCAGCCTGAGTTGCCAAAAGCTGCACTAAATTTGCTAAATTTGCCGACATGCCATCTGTTTTGATTCCTTGAGTCAATGCTTGAAATACGGTGTTTGTAAAAGGCATTTTCAGCTCCACCATACGCTGCAGTGCGTGAAGTGCATTATTCTTATCTACTCCTGCCGGCAAGTTTTTCATCCAGCTTTCCGCGGCAATGAGCTGTTCTTTCGCAAGGGGTAACTGAGCTTTCATAAAATGCGAAAGTACTTGCTGCATTTCATTCGATTTCGGCAAATTCATTGTTTCAAGCAGCTGGGACATTTGCTGACCTGCTGTCATTGATTGTGACATCGGTCCAGTTACGACTTTTAATTCTGTTTGCGGATTTGTCGCTGTCACTTGAAAAAAGTGTGCATCACCTTGCTTTAAAGGTACTTCCAGCTTTGCCATGAGCTTTTGATTGCCTACTTGGACTTCTGCCATCTGATTTGGGTAGAGCTGCTTGATCGTCCCGTGAAATACTTGATCCTGCCTTAACGATAATGGCTGATTTGCTGTTACTTGCTGCGAAGTATTAGTTTGGATTGCATTAAACGATGAGAAGTTCATGCCGTTACTCCTTTCTTTGAAGCAATGATTTGATCGGTTCAAATGTTTTTCGATGATGTTCTGTCGGTCCATATTGGGCGATTGCTTCCAAGTGCTGCTTTGTTCCGTACCCAGCATGCTGCGCAAAACCGTATTGCGCATATTCACGATCCAGTTTTTCCATATAGTCATCACGTGCCGTTTTCGCTAATATAGATGCTGCTGCGATTGACAGGCTACGTGCATCCCCCTTTATGATGGATGCTTGCGGAATCGACGTCGAAAGTGTCATCGCATCGGCCAATATGAAGTTCGGTGTTACTTCAAGTGTTTCAATACTTTTTAACATCGACTGGCGTGTTGCTTCATATATGTTGAGGCGGTCAATTTCTTCGGCACTTTGAAAATGAACAGAATAATATAATGCATGTTTTTTAATCCGTTCAGCAAACTGGTTGCGTTTTTCTTTTGATAATTGTTTGGAATCGTTTACGCCAAGCAGTTCCTGGCAATGATTCGGCAGTATAACAGCCGCGGTTACGACAGGTCCTGCGAGCGGTCCGCGGCCTGCTTCGTCTGTGCCTGCGATATAGGCATCTTCATATGGTAAATAACTTGCGTCAAATTGCAGTTTTTCATTATGTGCTTGTTGGAGTGCCTCTATCTTTTCCAGACGCTTTTGAAATTGCATCCATGCTTTTTGGACGCCTGCCCGTTCATCCTTTACTATATAATCCATCCATGGCTCGATTTGTGCTGCTGTTTTTAATGCTTCTGTAATCTCTTTAATTGTTTTCATATAAAGTCCTCAAATCTATTACTAACTTGGTTTTTTATCTAATTTTACTTTCTATCAATCTTACTGTTATATCGTCTACTTTTCTTATTATAAAAGAAAAAACCTTTCTCAAATAAATGAAAAAGGTTTTGCCTGTCTATTATTCCACTTTATTCGTTGCTTTCTTGCTTTTTCTGGCGATTTAGCGCAGCAGTTTTTTTCCGGCGCTCTTCGTTTTCCAGAGCAATCGCTTCTTCCAATTGCTCTTTTTCAAGTTGCTCGGAAACAAAGTCAAATGTCAGTTTCCCAAGATTTTGTTCACGAATGTCGCGTACAACTAATACGGACACTTGATCATAGTCAATCTCTCCGCCTTGTCCAAATACACGGCGCAACTTTCCAATTGCATCAAATGTTTCGACAAGTTCCTCGGATACGGATGAAATTTTATAGCGTTCTTCCATGCGTGTTGGATAGTGCTTTTCTAAAAAACGTAAGCCGTATACAGCCAAATCTTCCATATTCGTAATTGTATCTTTAATCGCACCAGTTAAAGCAAGCTTGTAGCCGACTTCCTGATCTTCAAACTTTGGCCATAAAATCCCCGGCGTATCAAGAAGTTCAATTTCCTTACCGACTTTAATCCATTGCTGTGCTTTCGTAACACCCGGCATATTTCCTGTTTTCGCAAGGTTTTTCTTCGCTAAACGGTTGATTAAAGTTGATTTGCCGACATTCGGAATACCTACGATCATTGCGCGGATGGCACGTGGCTTCATTCCTTTTGATTTCATGCGCTCCCATTTATCCGCTAAAATCTCCTGAGCGGCCTTTGTGACCGCCTGCAAGCCTTTACCTTCCAATGAGTTAATCGCTACTGCTTTAAAGCCTCTGTCGGCGAAATATTGAATCCAGCGGCGTGTTTCCTGCTCATCAGCCATATCTTGTTTATTTAAAATGAGCAGACGATGTTTTTGATGGATGACTTCATCGATCATCGGATTACGTGAAGATAATGGTAAACGTGCATCGACTAGCTCAAAAACGATATCGACAAGCTTTAGACTTTCCGATACTTGACGGCGCGCCTTTGCCATATGTCCTGGAAACCATTGAATTGTCATAATGTATAACCTCCTGTAAATTACATACTTCTATTCTCAACAAAAAAATGAGGAGTTTAAACTGCCCCCTCATTTTAGACAATATTTAATATTTATTTTGAAAATGATCCATCATCAAATATGGGGTTGATTTCCATTACGGGTCGGACGCTTTCCGCGGGCAAGAATTAGAGTCAAACTTGTTTGTCTCTAATTCTTTGCGCCGAGGATGGCTGCAATTTATTGCGGCCACCGCAGAAGCAACGACTTGATAAATGAGAAGGCGAAATCAACTCGCCTCCCCTTCATTCCAATCAACTGCTATGACATTTAATTATGTCATCCTCATCTATTGATAAAAAACGATAAATATTACTTAACGATCTCAATTTCGTTTAACGGCCAGAAAATGATGTTCGTATTGCCGATAATTTCTTTCTGGTCGACGATTCCGATATGGCGGCTGTCTTTACTGAAGCGACGGTTATCGCCCATTACGAATACGTAGCCTTCCGGAATTACGTCCAGCGACGGATCGATATCTTTCAGCGAGAAGTCGCCTGTTAAGTTGCCTTCGCTAATTTCAGCTTTATATGCGTCCAAATACGGTTCATCGATCGCTTCACCATTAATATATAATTGGTCATCCTTGTATTCTACAAAGTCCCCTGGAAGACCAATGACACGTTTAATATAGTCCTTTTGTTCAGGTGCGTGGAATACGACGATGTCAAAACGGTCGGGCTCGCCGATTTTATAGCTGAATTTGTTGACGATCATGCGATCACCATTTTCAAGGGTAGGCATCATTGAATCCCCGTCTACTACAATCGGTGTAAATAAAAAGTAACGAATAAATGCGGCAATCGCAAACGCAATCAGTAGAGCTTTCGTCCATTCCCAAAGCTCATTTTTTTCTTTTTCAGTTTTTTCCACGTAGCTATCCCCCTTGCTCATCACATTTATTGTATACGAAATATGTATATCAAGCAAAAATCTAATCTAAATTATTACATCATATTATCTATAGTTTATTGTCAAAATCACATGTTAATACACATTTTTTTTAAAGAAAGAAAGGGACTTGTATATACAAGCCCCCTTCTAAAAAGTTCTTATCGAATTTCTTTAATACGAGCAGCTTTACCACGTAAGTTACGTAGGTAGTAAAGTTTAGCACGACGTACTTTACCTTTACGTACTACTTCTAACTTAGCGATTTTTGGAGTGTGTACTGGGAAAGTACGCTCTACACCAACACCGTAAGAAATTTTACGTACTGTGAAAGTTTCGCTAATTCCGCCACCACGACGTTTAATAACTACACCTTCGAATAATTGGATACGCTCACGAGTACCCTCAACGATTTTAACGTGTACCTTAACTGTGTCACCTGGTTTGAATGTAGGTAAGTCTGAACGTAATTGATCTTTAGTGATCTCTGTAATAATGTTTGACATTGTTTTCTCTCCTTAGACAGATGCTCATGCACGCTAATTTAAGCCACAGCGGAACACCGTAATTCAGTGCTTACATTGAAGCACAAAATGAATCTTACCATAATTATTTTAGGCTTGCAAGTAGTTTTGCTTTACATTTCATTCTTAATTTTTTCGATTATTTTCATTTGCTTGTCCGTTAATTCAAGAGCTTCCAATAAATCCGGTCTGCGCTCTAACGTACGCTTGAATGACTGTTCCTCACGCCACGCATCGATTTTCGCGTGATTACCTGATAACAGTATATCCGGCACTTTCATCCCTCTAAAATCAGCTGGACGCGTATAATGAGGATGTTCTAATAATCCTGTTGAAAATGAATCCTGAATATGTGAATCTTCCTGCCCAAGTACACCCGGCAACAAACGTACAACCGCATCGATCACCGTCATTGCAGGAAGCTCGCCGCCTGTTAAAACAAAGTCGCCGATCGAAATCTCATCTGTTACTAGATGCTCCCGAATCCGCTCATCATATCCTTCATAATGCCCGCAAAGGAATACTAAATCCTCTTCCTTTGCAAGCTCCTCTGCCTTCTTCTGCGTGAAGCGCTCGCCTTGTGGGCACATAAGAATAACACGTGGCTTGCGGCCTTCTGTAATGGCTTCCACCGCATTGAACATCGGTTCCGGCTTTAATACCATTCCCGCTCCGCCGCCATATGGGTAATCATCCACTTGTTTGTGCTTGTTTTCACTGTACTCTCGGATATCGGTTACCGCCAGTTCAACAGCACCTTTTTCCTGAGCCTTTTTTAAAATTGATGACCCAAACACACCTGTGAACATATCAGGAAATAAACTTAATACGTTAATCTTCATTCCAACAAACCTTCCATTACGTGAATAACGATTTTCTTTTCATCGACATCAATATCTTTTACGATATCCTCAATGTAGGGAATGTAATGCTTCTTACCATTTTGCGCTTTAATTTCCCATACATCGTTCGCGCCCGTTTCTAAAATATCGGTAACAACGCCGATCAGTTCGCCCTCTTCTGAAAACACTTCACAATCTTTGATTTCAAAGTGATAGTATTCATTATCTTCAAGCTCATCTTCCGCTAATTGATCCATCGATACTTTTAATAGACCTTCTTTAAATGGTTCCACTAAATTAATGTTTTCCATTCCTTCAAATGTCACCAATATAAAGTTTTTATGGCGTCTTGATGAACTGATCGTTACCCAAGTCGGTTTTTTATCATCTTTTTTGAACGCCGCTAGTTTCGAACCTACCGCAAAACGTTCTTCTTCAAAGTCCGTTGTCGATAAAATTCGCAGCTCTCCGCGAATACCATGTGTATTTACAATACGCCCTACATTAAACCATTCCATGTATATTCCACCTTTTATAATAATTTGTTACCACATAACTTTTATATACACCGTTGTTTGGAGTGAAGGCGGCGAGTGTAGCTGACGGCGACTACGCCTTTCGCTACAAGCATGCTTCCTACGGGAATAGCGTGACGCCTGAGACGTTCGTGTAAGGCCACGCCCGTGGAAAGCGTCCGCCGTAACGGAAAACAACAATATCATAACAAAAAAAGAAGGGTTAGCAAAATGCCACCCTTCTTTTACTAATCCAATATATCGACATACGTCTTTTTCTTCTGGTGGCCGCCCGCTGCTGAGTACACAATCGTACGAATTGCCTTCGCAACACGTCCTTGCTTGCCTATTACTTTCCCTCGATCCTCTGGATGAACAAAAAGCTTATAAACAACTCGATTTGAAGTTTCGTCCGTCTCAATACGAACGTCTTCCGGATAATCGACTAACGGTTTCACAATTGCTTCAATCAGCTGCTGCATAATGCCACCTCCGAATTAATCATTGAATTATTTGCTGTATTTAGCGTTATGGAATTTTTCCATGATACCTTGTTCTGAGAACAGGTTACGTACAGTATCAGATGGTTTTGCACCATCAGTTAACCATTTAAGAGCTTTCTCTTCATCGATTTGTACTGTAGCTGGAACTGTAAGTGGGTTGTAAGTACCTACTGTTTCGATTTGACGGCCGTCACGTGGTGAACGAGCGTCTGCAACTACGATACGATAGAAAGGAGATTTTTTAGCTCCCATACGTTTTAAGCGAATTTTAACTGCCATTTTAATAGCACCTCCGAATAAGTTTCACACAAGATATTATATTAGCAATGTCTTGATGGTTTGTAAAGTGTTTTTTCTTAACACCTTATTTTTTATTTAAATAATGAATCAAAACCAGGCATTTTCATCTTCTTTTTACCTTTTCCTTGAGCCATACCTGTCATCTGTTTCATCATTTTTTTCATTTCTTCAAACTGCTTCAATAAGCGGTTTACTTCCTGAATTGACGTCCCTGAGCCTGTAGCGATACGCTTTTTGCGGCTCGCCGAAATGATTTCCGGGTTTGTCTTTTCATTTGGTGTCATCGAATAGATAATCGCTTCGATGCGTCCCATCTGCTTTTCATCGACTTTGACATTGTCAAGGCCCTTCATTTTGTTTGCACCTGGAATCATTTTCAATAATTCATCAAGTGGTCCCATTTTCTTCACGGCTTGAAGTTGTTCGATAAAGTCATCAAACGTAAAGCTCTGTGTCATGAACTTTTCTTCCAGCTCTTTCGCCTTCTCCATATCAACGTTGGCCTGTGCTTTTTCGATCAGTGACAGTACATCACCCATCCCTAAAATACGTGAAGCCATACGCTCTGGATGGAATGGTTCCAGCGCATCCATCTTTTCGCCCATACCGACAAATTTAATCGGTTTCTCTGTAACAGAGCGAATCGACAGTGCCGCACCACCACGAGTATCACCGTCTAATTTTGTTAAGACAACGCCCGTAATGCCGACTGTTTCATTAAAGCTTTGTGCAACATTTACAGCATCTTGACCTGTCATTGCATCAACAACTAAAAATACTTCGTCCGGCTCTTTTAAACCGCGAATATCTTTCAGTTCCTGCATCAGCTCTTCATCAATATGAAGACGACCAGCTGTATCGATTAATACAACGTCCAAATGCTCTTCTTTTGCATGCTCGATTGCCTGACGTGCAATTTCAACAGGTGAAACATCTGTACCTAGTGAGAATACTGGCAGAGATAACTGTTTCCCTAATGTCTGCAATTGCTGAACAGCGGCTGGACGGTAAATATCTGCTGCTACTAGTAATGGTTTTTTATTATATTTTTTACGTAATACATTCGCCAACTTACCCGTAGTCGTGGTTTTACCTGCACCTTGTAAACCAACCATCATAATGACAGTCGGAGGACGGTTGCTGAATTTAATCGGACTTTGTTCGCCACCCATTAAATTCTTCAATTCATCCTGTACAATTTTAATGACTTGCTGACCAGGTGTTAATGATTTCATGACGTCGACACCGACTGCGCGCTCACTAACTTTTTTAACGAATTCTTTTACTACCTTTAAGTTTACGTCCGCTTCGATTAAGGCAAATCGGACTTCACGCATCATTTCTTTAACGTCTTGTTCCGTAACTTTCCCTTTACCTTTAATCTTTTGGATCGTACCTTGGAGTCGCTCTGCTAAACCTTCAAAAGCCAACTCGTTCGCCCCCTAATCCGATTCCTTCAGTTGTTCAACCAATGCCAGTTTCGCCTCTGTCGTAGAAGCCTCATCCTCAATTGCATCCGCCAATTGTTTTAACACAATTTGACGTTGTTGAAACTTTTCGAATAAATTTAGTTTTTCTTCATATTCTTCAAGCATCGCCTCAGTACGGCGAATGTTATCGTAAACAGCCTGGCGTGAAATATTATAACTTTCGGCAATTTCTCCTAACGAGTGATCGTCCAAGTAATACAGTTCCATATAGCTGCGCTGTTTATCAGTTAATAACGCTTGATAAAAGTCGAAGAGAAAGTTCATGCGTGTTGTTTTTTCAAGTAGCATTTTTATCTCTCCAATCATAATTTGTCTATCTTATCATAATCTTGTGGGCAGTTACTGTCAAGGCAATCCCCTTGTCCGTGTGGATAACCTTTTTCTTTCCATTAATAAACGATTTAAAAAAATGACGACACTCCCTCACAAAAAAGGGAGCATCGCCATTTCTTATATAATAGGAAGATTACTATAAAGCGAAGGTACTTTTAGAGCGTTACACCTGTTTTAAAAATAGCCATTTCTTTAAAGTTCATACGTTCATGATTTAATTGCTCACCACTTGCAACAGCAATAATGTATTGAATAAATTCTTCCAGTACCGCATCTTCGTCAGCGTCATCTTCTAGTATTTGCCCTGCATTAAAATCAATCCAATGCTTTTTTTGTTCATAAATTGCACTGTTTGTGGAAATTTTCATCGTAGGTACGAATGAGCCGAATGGCGTACCACGACCTGTAGTAAACAGCACTAATTGACAGCCGGCAGATGCGAGTGCTGTACATGCTACAAGATCATTGCCCGGCGCACTCAATAAATTCAGCCCGCGTTTTTTTAAACGTTCTCCGTATTTCAAAACGTCGACAATCTCAGCACTGCCCGCTTTTTGCGTACAACCTAACGACTTGTCTTCCAGCGTCGTAATCCCGCCCGCTTTATTGCCTGGTGAAGGATTTTCATAAATCGGCTGATTGTAGTCGATGAAGTATTGCTTAAAGTCATTAATAAGCGAAACAATTTTTTCAAATGTTTCCTCATCTTGTGCACGGTTCATTAAAATTGTTTCCGCTCCGAACATTTCCGGAACTTCCGTCAGCACCGTTGTGCCGCCCTGTGATACTAAAAAATCGGAGAATCGGCCTAGAAGCGGATTCGCCGTGATGCCCGATAAACCGTCTGAACCGCCACATTTTAGTCCGATACGCAATTCACTAATCGGAATATCTTCTCGGCGGTCATTGCGAACTGCTTCATGAAGTTCCACGAGCGCTTCTACACTTGCTTCAACTTCATCATCAACTTGCTGCGACACGACAAATTTCACACGGGAAGTATCGTAAACGCCAAGCTCCTGCTTCATCTCTTCAATTGTATTATTCTCGCAACCAAGTCCTAATACCAGAACTGCTGCAGCATTCGGATGATTAATTGCATCCAGTAAAATAGTACGTGTATTTTCATGGTCGTCGCCTAATTGTGAACAGCCAAAATTATGCTTTAATACGAGTGTCGATTCAAATGGCGCAATACTTCCTACACGTTGCTCAAACTCCCGAATAATCATATCCGCAATACCATTCACACATCCGACTGAAGGAATAATCCACAATTCATTCCGTATACCGACTTCACCGTTGCTGCGTCGGTACCCTTTAAATGTTAAATTACGCTGCTGGTAGTTTAATGTAATATCTTTCTTGTCGTAATTATAGTTAATAATGTCCTGCAAATTTGTTTTCACATTATGTGTGTGGACAACCGTTCCTTTTGCAATATCTTCAGTAGCATGTCCAATCGGATAGCCGTATTTTATAATATGTTCCCCTTTTTGAATATTACGTGTGGCAATTTTATGGCCTCTTGCAACTTCCTGTGATAGATTAATCTGCTCTTGGCCGATGGAAAATGGCTCTCCCGCTTCAAACGCACGTAAAGCGACCGCAACATTATCAGATGGATGAATTACAATCGTTTCTTTCATAATCCTAGTACCTCCTCTTCCAATTCCGCAATAAACTGTGCTGTTTGTTGTTCTTTAAATGCCGCAATTGCCTGCCCGACAAATTGTTCAAGTTGTGGAATCGTTGTTAAATCTATTCCCCAAAGATTTTCATTACGCAATACAGCCGCTAATGGCATTGCCGTAATTTGCTCAATCGCTTCCGGAGCATCTTGCGGCGAGAAAACTGCTGGTGTTTGATATAGGTAAATCCAGGCAGCCAATGCTGTTGTTAGATGTTTTGGAAGTGTTTCATATTGCTTATAATACGCCAGTAATAATGGAATATTTCTGGTTTTAAACTTGGCGATCGCATTGAGTGCAATACTTTTTACGTAATGTGCAATAAACGGATTTTCAAAGCGCTCTAAAACCGCCTGTTGATATGTGATTAACTGTTCTTTGTCGCCATTAATGGTAGGAATCACTTCTTCTACAAGTAAACGTTGAACAAATGGTCTTAACGATTGGTGTTCCATCACTTGCCCGACTGTATCAATATTCAATAAAATAGCAAGCGGTGTTAATGCGGAGTGCGCACCATTCAGCATTTTCACTTTACGCTCCCGGTAATAACTCAGGTCTTCTACTAGCTTTACTTCAAATTTATTATTAATTAACGGGAAAGAATGCAGCGCTTCTTCATTTTCTATTACCCAAATATAATACGGTTCTGCCGAAACAAGTAACTTATCATCATACCCAAGCTTCAACGTTAATTCTTCATGTTGGCTTTTCGGGAATCCCGGTACGATACGGTCAACAAGTGTGTTGCAAAATGTATTGGCACTTGTAACCCAATCAATGAAGTTCTGCCCTAAGTTCCATGCATTTGCATAGCTTACAATTCCATTTTTTAAAGTAGTACCGTTCTGTTCAATTAATTCACACGGCAGAAAAATCAACCCTTTTGACGGATCCCCGCCGAATGTTTCATAGCGTTTCCATAAAAAATGAGTCACATTCGCCACAAAATTAGTTGATGGCTGTCGATCAAATGGGAGCTCTTCATAAACAATTCCCGCTTCCGTTGTATTGGATACAACATATTGGAGGTCTTCCGAAACTGCAAGCTTCATATATTCTTCATATTGCCTTTGCAGTGAAATACTGCGCGAGACACTTTCAATCACTTGTTCATAGTTGACTTGCTTACCATTTTGAATCCCTTGCGTAACAAGTGTGTATAGGCCGTCTTGCGCATTGATCACTTCTGACGTACTTCCTGATGTTGACTGGACAATAACAATTCCTAAATCGTGTTGCTGCTGTAAATTCGCTTCATGTATAAGCCAATCAACAAAAGCACGGAGAAAATTCCCCGTGCCGAATTGGACAATACGCTCTACGACAGCTGTTTTTCGAGTATACACATCGTTTGATAACTGTTGCATGCTTCATCCACCCCATTTAAAAGTTAAAGTAATTTTTTGCATTGTAATAGCAAATATCCTGTACAACTGTTCCAAGCAGCTCATAATCTTCAGGGAATTCTCCATTTTCAACCCATTCGCCAATAAGATCACATACTAAGCGTCTAAAATATTCGTGGCGCGTATAAGACAGGAAACTGCGTGAATCCGTCAGCATACCGATAAAGCGGCTGAATACCCCTATGCTCGCAAGTGCTTTCATCTGATCAAGCATTCCTTCTTTTTGGTCATTAAACCACCAAGCCGTACCGAATTGAATTTTCCCCGGTACTTTTTCCTGGAAGCTTCCGATTATACTAGCAATAACGTAATAGTCTTTCGGATTTAATGAATAAATAATCGTTTTCGGTAATGCATCTTCAAGTGCAAGCGCATCCAGTAAACGTGTCAGCGGTACCGCGATTGGACCATCATTAATGCTGTCATAGCCTGTATCCGGTCCTAATTCATTAAACTGACGTGTATTGTTGTTGCGGTGTGCGGAAATATGATATTGCATTGCCCAATCATATGAAGCGTATTGCTTTCCTAAAAAGATAAGCAATGCTGTTTTGTATTTCGCTTCATCTTCCAGCGATACTTGTCCACCCGCAAGCCCCTTTTCAAAAATAGCACTCACTTCCTGTTCTGTCGCTTCTGCGTAATATATCGTATCCAATGCATGATCTGATACTTTACCGCCGACTTCATCAAAAAACTGAATACGTTTTGCAAGAGCTTCTTTCAATTGTTCATAAGACTCAATTGTTTCACCGACTACTTCCGATAATGATCCTATCCAAGCCGCAAACGTCGGCTTATTGATTTCCAACGCTTTATCCGGTCTGAAACTTGGCAGTACTTTCACGTTAAACTGCTCATCTTTTTGAAGCGCGATATGATATTCAAGCGAGTCAATCGGATCATCAGTTGTGCAGATTACTTCTACTTTTGAGTCTATAATCAACTGGCGTGCTGTTTTTTGAGGTAGTTGTTCATTTACATTATCCCAAATAGCACGTGCTGTTTTTTCATTTAATAATGTTTCTTCATTAAAGAATCGGCGCAGTTCTAAATGAGTCCACTGATATAAAGGGTTTCCAATCGTATACGGAACGGTTTTTGCCCATGCTTCGAAGCGCTCATAATCATCCGCATCACCCGTTACAAGGTGTTCCGGAACCCCATTTGCCCGCATCGCACGCCATTTATAATGGTCACCGTATAACCAAGCCTCTGTTATATTTTTGAATTGCTTATCCTCATAAATTTCCTGAGGACTTAAATGACAGTGATAATCGATAATCGGTAAATCTTTTGCATAGTCGAAATACAGCTTCTCAGCTACTTTATTGTTCAATAAAAATGAATCACCCAAAAATGTTTTTGTCATATTCTAGTCCCCCTACTTCAATAGTAATTCCGGAAGTTTTAACGTAATGTCTGGAACAAACGTTATTAATAGTAGTATAACAATCATTGCTCCATAAAATGGAAGCATTCCCTTTGTCGCTTTTTCAATTGGTATTTTACCTATCGCACATCCGACAAACAGACATGTACCAACTGGCGGTGTTACAAGACCGATCGCTAAGTTAAGAATTAATACAACACCAAATTGAACCGGATCCATACCTGCTTCGATTGCTACAGGCAATAAAATTGGTGTCGCAATCAGAATTAACGGTGCCATGTCCATGAACATACCTAATACTAGTAAAATAACATTAATAATTAATAATGTAACAAAATCGTTCGGTGAAACAGCCAATAACGTTTCTGTAACCATTGCAGGTACTTTTAAAAATGCAAGCAGCCAGCCGAATGCTGAAGAAGCAGCAATTAAAAACAATACCATCGACAATGTTTTTACAGTACGTTTTAAAATGTTCCCCATCGCCGAAATCGGCACATCTTTATAAACGAAAAATGAAATGATAAACGCATATAATGCACCGATTGCAGCAGATTCTGTCGCTGTGAAAATACCGGATAAAATCCCGCCAATAATAATAACTGCTGTAAACAATCCTAATAAACCTTCGCGTACAATTTTCGGTACTTGTTCACGCTTAATCGGTTCACCTTTCGGATAATTACGCTTAACTGCAATGGCATATGCAAAGATCATTAAAATTAAGCCTAACGCAATGCCCGGAATAATTCCTCCCATAAACAATGCACCAACCGATACACCACCGGCAGCAGTAGAATAAATAATCATATTATGACTTGGTGGAATTAAAACCCCTTGTGCAGCACTTGAAATAGTAACGGCAACTGAATATTCCGCATCATATTTTTGCTTTTTCATCATTGGGATTAATACAGAACCAATAGATGAAACGTCCGCAACTGCAGAACCCGAAATACCGCCAAAAAACGTTGATGATAAAACGTTTACCATCGCTAAACCGCCTCGAACTTTACCGACAATAACATTTGCTAAATTAATTAAACGGCGTGAAATACCGCCTTCATTCATTATTTCACCAGCTAAAATGAAAAATGGAATCGCAATAAGCGAAAAACTGTTCAATCCACTTACCATTCGCTGTACAATAGCTGCTAAATCAATCCCTAAATAAATCGTAGTGACAAATGACGAAACAGCCAGACATAATGCAACTGGTACACGTAAAATTAATAACACTACAAATACTGCAAGTAAAATCGCAATCCCCATTATTTAGCCGCCTCCATCGCTTCTTTGGCATCGTCATCAAAATCTTCATGAATCGCATCTTTAAAGAACATTTCAATCCCGTAAATGAATGTTAAAAAACCACTGACAGGAATCGCACTGTATAAAATACTTTGCGGCAATCTTGTACCGGCCATTAATGAGCCATGCATTAAAAATGTAAAACGGATACCGTAGTAGATAAAAATGATACTCATTGCAACTACCAATACTTTAGTGATGAGATCTATTTTCTTTTGAATGCTCTTTGGCATCAAACCTACAAATACCCCTACCCCAATATGTAAGTTGTCTCTAAATCCGATTGCAATTCCAATAAAGGCGATCCAAATTAATAAAAGCAACGCCAATTCTTCCGTCCATCTCGGTGTGAAGTCTAAAAAGTTTCGTGTAAATATTTGATAGATGATGATTAATGTCATCGCAATAACCATCGTTCCTAAAATATAATCTAGGCTGCGGTCTAAAATACTTTTTGCTTTTTTTATAGTAGCCACTCGATTGCCCTCCCCTTTGTTTACTTAACCAATGATTGAATCTTCTCTAAATTCTCTTTAAACTGCTCCCCGTATTTTGTGTAGATTGGTTCAACTGCTTCTTGCCAAGGTGTCACATCATCGATGACTGTAACTGTATTACCGGCATTTCGTGCTTCAAGTAAAGATTTTTCTTCCAGTTCTGCCCATGCTTCTCGTTGCACGACTTGTGATTCCAATGCCGCTTCCTTAAATATCTCCTTATCTTCATCAGATAGCGTATTCCAGAAAGCTTTCGAAGCTGTCAAAACTTCAGGTACACCAGAATGTCCGTCCATCGTCACGTATTTAGCAACTTCAAAATGATTCGTCGTGTAATAACTTGGGAAGTTGTTTTCAGCACCATCAATAACACCTGTTTGAATAGCCGAATATACCTCACCGTAAGACATTGCTGTGGCAGAAGCTCCTAATGCCTCAACCATGTCAATATTTAAACTTGATTGCTGTACTCTTATTTTTAGCCCTTCTAAATCTTCCGGTGACTTTACCTCGCGAACCGCATTATAGAAGTGACGGTTGCCTGAATCGTAAAAAGCCAAACCTTGTAAATTCGATTCGCTTAATCCATTTAATAATGTCTCGCCGATTTCACCATTCAATACTTCCCACTTATGTTCATCATTTGAAAATAGGTATGGTAACGATAAAACGCCTAATGAATCCGAGAATTCCATTAAAGGACTGCCATTAACCCGTGCCAGTTCAATTGCCCCTACCTGCATTAATTCGATGGCACTCTTTTCGTCACCAAGTTGACCTCCTGTGTAAACTTCCACTTTGTAACGTCCATCTGTTTTTTCTTCTATTAATCTCGCAAATTCATAATCGCCGACTGAAGTAGGATAATCATCTACCTGGTTCTCGGCTAAAATGATTGTTTGAGCTTCATCGGAAGAATTACAAGCAGTTAAAAATATTGTTAATGCAAGTAATAGCATTAAAACCCCTTTTGTTTTCATCATTTTTCCCCCTTGTATGCGGTTACATTTAACTAAAACGATTTAGTAAAACGTTTTATTAAAAAATAATAAATTATCTTCAGAACATTTGCAAGGATAATTCTTAATTTTTAGAATATTATTCTCAAAAAATATTTCATATAGTTTTAGAGGACCTGTTCTTAATACAGTTCCTCAATCGCTATAAATCCTATACTAAAATCGGATCGAACCGGTATGCGGGTAATAATTCCTCTGTGTAGCCGCTTTTTTTGATTTGCAGGAACAAATGAACCGCTTGTTTTGCCATTTCTTCTGTTGGCTGTTCAATCGTTGTCAATTTTGTAGACATAAATTTAGCTAATGGCATTTCGTCAATTACAGCAATACCGATCTTCCCCAAAATGTCTGGAGCATATTCTTTCAAATAGTGTAAAATTGCAAGCAGCATACGGTCATTTCCGGCAATAATTCCATCGAGGCTGACTTCAGTAAGTAACTGTTTGAACTTTTCCGGCAGGTTTTCCGTTGAAGTGGCGATTACTTGATGCTCTCCATATGCTACCCCCCTCTTTTTCATCGCCTGGCGGAAACCTTCCAGCCTTTCGAGACGAGGCGTAATATTTTGTTCAATCGAGCCTGCCACAATAGCTAAATTTTCATAGCCTTTATTCATCAGTTCTCCAACTGCCAGCTCGATGGCTTTTTCATTATTCAATAGAACACTTGGTATTTTCACGTCGGCAATCATACGGTCTAAAAAAACAACCGGTATATTACTGTTATATAAATAGTCATACAAGTCTTTGTTATTGCCTGTAGGGAAAAGAATAAAACCTTCTACCTGCTTTGCGAGCAGCAAATCAATATGTTCACGTTCCAATTTCGGGTTATCATTTGCATTGCACACAATGACCTGGAAGCCGTGTTGCTGAAAGTGTCGCTCTAAATGATGGACGATATGTGTAGTAAACGTGTACATAATATTTGCGACAATAATCCCAATTGTTTGGGTCCCTTTGTTTTTCAGACTTCGCGCTAAAATATTTGGCCTGTAGCGCAGTTTTTCAACGGCTAACTGTATTTTTGCCCGTGTTTCAACACTCATATACTCGTAGCGCTGATTCATAAATTGTGAAACGGTACTGACCGAAACATTTGCTTCCTTAGCAACGTCGGCTATTGTTACTTTTTTCATTTTTATCTCCTTTTAGTTAATAAATGTTTACTAAAACGTTTTGGTAAAGTTTATCATGTCAAAATATAACATGAAAAGCAACCCCTCAATTCAGAGTTAAAAAAAAAATCAGTCGATTGAATTATTTTTTCATCAAAAAAGCAATTCGTAAAAATTATACGAATTGCTTTTTGAATATAATGATAAAGCGAAAATAATTGTTAGTCTTCTGCTTTTTCCAATTCTTTTTCCAGTCCTTCGGCAAATAAACCATATACATAACGTTCTGCATCGAATGGCTGCAGATCATCCATTTTTTCACCAAGTCCTACAAATTTTACAGGGATATGCAGTTTATTGCGAATAGCCAATACGATACCGCCTTTTGCCGTACCATCCAGTTTAGTTAAAACGATACCTGTTACATTTGTTGCCTCTTTGAACATTTGAGCCTGAACAAGCGCATTTTGGCCTGTTGTCGCATCCAATGCAAGGAGTACTTCATGTGGTGCATCCGGAATTTCACGAGAAATTACACGATGTACTTTTTCAAGTTCGTTCATTAAGTTGACTTTGTTTTGCAGACGGCCCGCTGTATCACAAATTAAAATATCAACACCGCGGTTTTTCGCTGCACGAATCGCATCATACATTACTGCTGCAGGGTCGGAACCTTCTGATTGCGCGATAACTTCTACACCGACACGGTCACCCCATACTTGCAGCTGCTCAATGGCACCGGCACGGAAAGTATCACCCGCTGCCAGCATCACTGATTTCCCTTCCGATTTTAGACGGTGGGCCAATTTACCGATTGTCGTAGTCTTTCCGACACCATTAACCCCAACAAATAAAATAACCGTTAAATCTCCGCTCTGCTGAATATTTAATTCTGTTAAATTTTCTTCACCAGATTCATAAATTTCGACAAGCTTTTCGGAAATGATCGTCTGAATTCCGTTCGTATCTTTAATGTTTTGACGCTGTACTTCAAAACGTAATTTATCCATTAATTCCATCACTGTTTCAAAGCCGACATCCGCTTGCAGCAGTACATCTTCCAGCTCTTCAAAGAAATCTTCATCCACTTTACGATAACGTGCAACTAAATCGTTTACTTTAGAAGTGAAAGAATTACGTGTCTTTTCCAATCCCGCTTTAAACTTCTGGGTAATCGACCAGGCAGACTGCTTTTGAGGTTCTTCAACTTCTGCGTCCGATTGATTAGAAATTTCTTCTTCAACAGGCTGTATCTCTTCAATTACCGGCTGCTCAACTGTTTCTTCCTGCTCTTTTTCAACAGTTTGTTCAATCACAGAAATTTCTTCTTCCACTGTCTCGATTAATTGATTTTCTTCCTGTACTTGTTCGTCAAGCGGTAACAAATCTACCTGTTGATCTTGTAGTTCTTGCTGTTCTTTTTGTTCACTGCTACCTGCCAGTTTTTCTTTCAGTCGCTTAAAAAAACTCATCTTCCGCCACTCCCTTGCGCTACTAATTCAGCATGTTCTTCCAGTTTTACAGATACAAGTTTCGATACACCTGACTCTTGCATTGTAATACCGTACAGAACATCTGCCCCTTCCATCGTGCCTTTACGGTGTGTAATGACGATGAATTGAGTATGCTCACTAAATTTACGTAAATATTCACTATAACGCACAACATTCGATTCATCCAATGCTGCTTCAACCTCATCCAAAATACAGAATGGTACAGGTCGTGTATTTAAAATCGCAAACAATAAAGCAATAGCCGTTAATGCACGTTCTCCGCCAGAAAGCAGACTTAAGCTTTGCAGTTTTTTCCCTGGTGGCTGGGCAATAATTTCTATACCCGTCTCTAACATGTTATTAGGATCCAACAGCACCAGGTCCGCAGTACCGCCACCAAACAGCTCTCTAAACGAAATGACGAATTGCTTGCGAATCTGCTTGAATGTTTCACTGAAGCGTTCTGTCATTTCTTCATCCATCTCGCCGATTGCTTTGTGCAGCGTATCTTTTGCAGCAACTAAATCTTCTCGTTGTTCACTTAAAAATGTATAGCGTTCCTGCACACGCTCGTATTCCTCAATCGAAGTTAAATTGACTGGACCAAGTTCTTCGATCGATTGCTTCAGCAGCTTCACTTTCCGTCGAACTTGTTCTTCATCTTCAATGCTGATTGCTTCTTCTTGAGCAGATAAAACGTCTAATTCATATTGCTCAAGTAATTGCTCTTGCAAACTATTCATTTCAAATTCAATTCGGCTGCATTTCAGCTCGAGTGCACGCAATGCATCAACATAGCTTTTGTGTACTCGCTGTATTTCCTGCAGGTGAATTTCATTCTCCGTAACTTGCTCATGCAAAGTAGAACGCAGTGTACGGTTCTTTTGAATAATTTCTGTCAGTACGTCTTTTTTCTCCGTCCATTCGACAATTGTTTGGGCTAATTCTTCTGCTGATGGACCATTTAAGCCATCTTCAGATTCTATCCAGTCGATTTCCCGGGAAATTTTTTCGACATTTGCCTGCGCTTTAGACAAATTCAGTTCAATTCCTGCAATCGATGCCTGTACTTGCGTCAATTGCTCTTGGGCAACAGCAAGCTCAGATCTTTGTTGAGCTAACTGTTCACGCAATACATCTTTTTGTGTTTCACTCTGTGCCTTAGCGAGTGTCAGTTCATCAACCGTTTGCTGAATTTCCTGTAATTCTTTACTTAATTCTGTCAATCGTGATTGTGCAACTGACTGCTGTTCGTTTAACGACTCTTTACGTGTCGATAATGAAGTTTGCTCCGACTGCGTAATCGTTACCGTCGTCTGTAAGTTCTTCACAATCATATCAAGTTCCATAAGCTTCGCACGGTGAATTTGCTCTTGCTCACGCAATGTTTCACCTTGCAGCTTCATCTCTTCTAATGAGTGTCGTAATGATGCAATCTGTTCTTTCTTCGTCGCTACCGTTTGCTCGGCAGAATGGATTGTTGACTCCATTTCTCCCAACGTCGTTACGAGTTTGTCGAGTTCCGCTTTACGCGAGAACAATGAACTTTGCTGCTTTACGGCACCACCTGTTAAAGAACCACCAGCATTCACGATGTCCCCTTCAAGGGTAACAACGCGGTACTTAAATCCGCATAAACGGGCAATTTGACTTGCACCTTCCAAAGAAGATGCAACTAATACATTACCTAAAAGGTTTTCAATAATTGTTGTATTTTCTTGTGCATAATTTACTAGTTCATATGCCAATGCAACATAAGCAGGGTGTGATTGAATATCGCTTAATTGCTGTGCATGAATTTTCCGTGAACGCATTACTGTTTTCGGTAAAAATGTTGCACGGCCTGCACGTTTTTGCTTCAACCAGCCAATTGCTTTTTGAGCATGTTGTTCATTCTCAGTCACAATATGCTGTGAAGCTGCACCTAAAGCAGTTTCTATCGCCTGTGAGTATTTTGCCTCGACTTGAATTAGCTCGGCTACTGCACCTTCGATCCCTTGCAGTTCTTTACGATCCCGAGCTAAAAGGACTTCCTTAACACCATGGAAGAAGCCTGAGAAATCAGCTTCAAGTTCAGCCAATGTCTCTTTACGCGCTTTTAATTGCTGATGATGCTGATAAGCTTTATACAATAATGCTTGCTTTTCATCTAAATCGGCAGTCGCTGATTTTAACTGATGCTGAATTACATCAAAATGATTTAGTTGCTCTTTCACAGACAGTTCCGCCTGTTCAAGTGCACGTTCTGTCACTTCTTTCGCAATGAGTGCTTCAGTTAGTTCTTTTTGAATTTCAGATGAACGACCTGTCATTCGCTCAACAGATGCCTGTTCCTGCGAAAGCTGCTGATCGATATGCTTTAATTCATTTTTTACTGTCGCTTCTTCGTTAAGCAAGTTAATGTACGTATTTTTCGCATCTTCAATTTCTTGTTCGATTTCCGAAGCAGAGCGTGTTAAAGCTTGCTCGACCTGTTTTAGCGTCGAACGAATTTCGCTAACGATTTTTTGCTTTTCCGTAAACTGCCCGCGTTTTTCCCGTTCAGCCTCTTGCAGTTCTTTTACAGTATTGGATGCTTCCGTTAAGCTTTCACGTAGTTGCTGAATTTGTTTTTCGGCATTTGAACGCTTTTCGTTAAATAGCGCTTTACGGCCTTCCCATCGTTCTACTTCCGCGCTCGCCTCGACAAGCTGTTCTTGAGAACTGTCCACCACTTCGTCAATCGCTTTCAACTCCGTACGCATTTTGCGCAGTTGTTGTTCCACTGTCGCAATTTCAGTTGCATGTTCTTTTTCGGTTGCTGTTAATTTTCGCTGCTCTTCAGTATAGCCTTGCAATACTTTGCCGTTTGCACGGATATCATGAACCATTAATGCTATATCAAAATCTTTCAGTTCTTCGGTCATTCTCACGTAATCTTTCGCGCTGGAAGCCTGAATTTTCAATGGCTCCAGACGCTGATCGATTTCATGTAAAATATCGAGAACCCGATTTAGATTTTCATCTGTTTCAACAAGCTTATGCTCCGCTTTTTTCTTGCGCTGCTTATATTTTAAAACACCCGCAGCCTCTTCAAAAATACTGCGGCGGTCATCTGGACGGCTGTTTAGAATTTCATCAACTCGTCCTTGTGAAATAATGGAAAATGCTTCTTTCCCAAGCCCCGAATCCATGAACAAGTCTGTAATATCTTTTAGACGACATTGCTGGTTATTCAGTAAATATTCACTTTCGCCTGAGCGATAAACACGTCTTGTCACACTTACTTCTGTATAAGGTATTGCTACTTGTTCATCTGTATTATCTAAAACGAGTGTAACTTCCGCAAAGTTCAGTGCTCTTCTTGATTCACTTCCTGCAAAAATAACGTCTTCCATTTTGGCTCCACGCAGACTTTTGGCAGACTGCTCTCCTAATACCCACCGGATTGCATCTGTTACATTACTTTTCCCACTACCATTTGGTCCTACAACTGCTGTAACACCAGGTACAAAATCAATCCCGATACGTTCGGCAAATGATTTAAAGCCTACTACTTCGAGTCTTTTAAGGAACATGTTATTCCTCCTCTTGCTTCGACTGCTTAAGCATCAGCATGGCACTTTGTGCTGCTTGCTGCTCAGCCTCTTTCTTTGATTTTCCACGGCCAATACCTAACTCCCGGCTGTTTAACAATACGCGTGAAACGAATGTTCGATTATGTGCTGGACCTTTTTCATCAACAATTTCATAATTTAAAAGGCCGTTATTTGTTTGTTGAATAATTTCTTGTAATTGACTTTTAAAATCCATCACATGCGAAAAAGCACCGACTTCAACTTTAGGGAATACGACACGTTCTAAAAATGCGACAACTACTTCTAGGCCTTGATCTAAATAAAGGGCTCCGACAAATGATTCAAATACGTCAGCAAGTAGTGCCGGACGTTCGCGACCACCTGTTAATTCTTCACCTTTACCTAATAAAACGAATTGTCCGAAGTTTAGTTCATTCGCAAAAACAACTAGTGATGGCTCACAAACGATTGATGCACGTAATTTCGTAAGTTCCCCTTCGCTCATATTCGGAAATTTTTCAAATAAATATTTTGATACAGATAACTCTAATACAGCGTCCCCTAAAAATTCTAATCGCTCGTTGTCCGTAAATAATTTGCGGCGATGCTCATTCACATAAGATGAATGTGTAAATGCTTGATATAATAAATCTTTATTCTGGAAATGAATGTTCATTTCGTTTTCTAAAACTTGAAATTGTGATTTTACTTTTTCAGGGAGTACACCGGGTTTCTGGTTGTTCCCTTTTTTTCTATAGGTCATGTACTTTCTGCCTTCCTTCTAGTTTCTATCGTTTAGTTTACCTTGTTCTATAGCATTGTGCAAAGGGTATCAGTCAAATTCCTATCAAATTTCGTTTTAATTGTTCGGTCAACTAGAAACTGTTATTTAACGCAATTTTCAGACGCAAAAAAGGCTGTACAAAAGTCGTTGTGACTTCGTACAGCCCTGTGTTTTATAAATGAATTAGCTGATTTTGCTTTCGATGTATGAAATTGCATTACCAACTGTTGCAATTTTTTCTGCATCTTCATCAGAAATTTCCATATCGAACTCATCTTCAAGTTCCATTACTAACTCAACAACATCTAATGAATCTGCACCTAAATCCTCACGGAATGATGCTTCTAATTTCACTTCGCTTTCGTCGACGCCTAAACGGTCAACGACTACTTTTGAAACACGCTCAAATACTGTAGACAAATCAGTCACCTCCCCTCAAAAATTCTAACCCAGTTGATTTCCGTTCCGGGCACGCTTTCCGCGGGCACTTCACTCGAATCAACTAGATTACTTATATTTCAATCATATTAAGCCATTACCATGCCGCCGTCTATTTGGAGGGTTTGGCCTGTAATGTAGTTAGCGCTGTCTGATGCGAAAAATACGACAGCTTTTGCGATATCTTCCGGTTGACCAAGTTTTGCCAACGGGATTTGTTTAAGCATACCTTCTTTTAAATCTTCCGGTAAGCCTTCTGTCATTTCCGTTGTAATAAAACCTGGTGCGATGGCATTGACTAAAATATTACGTGATGCAAGTTCCTGCGCAGTCGTTTTCGTCAGACCGATCACACCAGCTTTTGCTGCTACATAGTTTGCCTGTCCGGCATTCCCTGCAACCCCAACGATTGAAGAAATATTAATAATGCGTCCTGCACGCTGTTTCATCATTTGACGCGTTACAGCTTTTGTACAAAGGAAAACACCTTTTAAATTCGTATTGATGACATCATCCCATTCGTCATCTTTCATACGCATTAATAGATTGTCACGCGTAATGCCCGCATTGTTCACTAGAATATCAATCGAACCGTACGTATCAAGCGCTGATTTCATTAAATTCTGTACAGAATCCGCATCTGCTACATTCGCCTGTACGGCAATTGCTTCGCCGCCATTTGCTTTAATTTCTTCTACAACTTCCTGTGCCTTTTGCTCGCTCCCGCTATAATTGACAACGACTTTTGCACCTTCACTTGCCAATTGTAATGCGATTGCGCGACCAATGCCACGAGATGCCCCTGTTACAACAGCACATTTCCCTGTTAAACCCATTGTTTCCACTCCTTTGATGCCTCAACAACTTGTGTCAAACTCGCCTCATCATATACACAGTATGTTTGTACATTGCGGTCGATTTTTTTCACTAAGCCTGATAATACTTTTCCAGGTCCGCATTCGATAAAGACCGTTACCCCTTCAGCAATAAGCTTTTCAATGTTTTGCTGCCATTGTACAGAGCTTGTTACTTGGGCAACCATTTCTTCTTTAATTGCTTCAACCGTTGTTAAAAGCTCTGAAGTTACATTGCTCACTACCGGAATTTTTGGTTCCTGTAATGGTAATTTTGCTACCGTATCTTTTAAATGATGTGCCGCTTTTTGCATTAATGAACTATGGAAAGGACCGCTTACGACTAAAGGTAAAGCTCGTTTTGCTCCTGCTTCCTTCGCTCTTTTACATGCTTCGTCAACACCTTGTTTCGTCCCTGAAATCACAATTTGGCCCGGACAGTTGAAGTTCGCTACTTGAACGACTTCTCCTTCAGCGGATACTTGCTGGCAAATGGCGTCTAGTTCTACTCCGTCTAACGCCAATATAGCTGCCATTGCTCCTTGACCTGCAGGTACTGCCTCGTCCATAAATACACCCCGTCTATGAACCGTTTGAACTGCATCTTCAAAATCAATTACTCCTGAAATGACAAATGCACTGTATTCTCCTAATGAATGCCCCGCAGTATATTGCGGTGCAATACCAGCTTCAATCAGCTTATTTGCGATCATCACCCCTGATGTCAATAAAGCTGGCTGAGCATGGTATGTCAGTGTTAATGTTTCTTGTGGACCGTTTAACATATAGTCCGACAATGGAAGGTTCAACACTTCGTTTGCTCGTTCATAATACTGTTTGCTTACTTCATCATTCGCAACAAACTCCGCACCCATCCCTACAGTTTGTGAACCTTGTCCTGGAAAAATAAAAGCAATTTTTGTCATTTGATAATCCCCTTTGTGAAAAAGCTTTATTCTGGCTTTGGCAATTGCTCAATTTTTTTGGTAATTGTTTCGCATACTTTATGCTCTACCATAATTGTCGCTTGGCGAATTGCACTGTAAACCGCACGTGCATTCGAAGAACCATGCGCTTTAATAACAGGTGCTTTCAGGCCGAATAAAGCCGCGCCCCCGTATTCTGTATAATCCATTTTATCTTTTAACTGTTTTAGGTCATTTTTTACTAATGCAGCAGCAATTTTCGTTTTTGTCGTGGCAAATAACGCATCCTTCAACATTTTGAAAACCGTGCCTGCCGTACCTTCAATTGTTTTCAGTACCATATTGCCTGTAAACCCATCCGTTACGACAACATCAGCGACCCCATTCAGTAATTCGCGTGCTTCCACATTGCCTTCAAAGTTAAAATCCGCTTCTTTCATCAATGTGAATGCCGCTTTAGTTAATTCATTACCTTTTTTATCTTCAGTTCCGATATTTAATAAACCAATACGAGGTGCTTTTTGACCGCGTACTTGCTTCACATAAATATCACCCATAATTGCGTACTGTAATAAGTTTTCAGGCTTTGCATCTGCATTCGCCCCTAAATCAAGCATAAGGAAGCCATCACCATTCATCGTCGGTAGTGTTGTTGCTAATGCAGGACGTGCTACCCCATCAATACGGCCTACTTTGAAAAGTCCGCCTGCCATTAAAGCACCAGTATTCCCTGCCGATAAACAAGCGTCTGCCTTTCCTTCAGCAACTGCATCAAGCATACGAGCCATTGAAGAATCCTTTTTGCGGCGTACTGCGCGTGCCGGATCGTCCTCTGCCTCTACAACTTCACTACAATGAACAACCGTTAGGCGATCATGATTTTTTAAATAAGGTGCCATTTTTTGTTCATCGCCATATAAATCAATCGTTAATTTCGGAAAATCTTCAAGTGCCATGAAGACACCTTCAACAATTGCCTTTGGTGCGTTATCTCCACCCATACCATCTACTGCTATTTTCATGTTGTTTCTTCACCTTTCATCCGATACATTTCAAACTCTCCCTTGAAAACTATTTCATTATCAACAGAAGAAGTCACTTCAATAAACGTACGGTTTTTATCCGGGTTTTTCCCTTTTACAACTGCCTTCGTTACGACACGATTTCCTGCTCGAACCGGCTTCACGAAAGCTACATTTGATTTTACAGTAAGGGCGAGCTCATCATCAATTACTGCAACCGCCAAAGAATTGGCCTGTGCAAATAAATGGTGACCGCGTGCTATGCCATTGCGCTGGAAAACATGCTCTTCTCCAACATCAAATATTGAAATTGCCCGATTATCCAGCTCTATATCAATAATTTCACCGATGACTTCATCAAGTGGCAACGATTTTACTTCATCATATTTTTTAGCAGCAACATCTTTAATACGCTCACGCAATTCCGGAATAGCGAGTTCCATGCGATCCAATCGAATTGTTTGAACGCTCACATTAAATTCAGCTGCTAATTGTTCATCTGTCACGAAAGGATTGTCTGCGATCTGTTCAGTCAATAACGACTGTCGCTCTTTTTTGGAACGCTTCATCGTATTTGTTACCTACCTTTAATTTTCTAAAAGATTAGTATTAGCACTTGGTACTAATATCAATATACATGTATAAAAAAAAGAACGCAACAACTTTTTGTTGCGTTCCTAAAATCTTATGCCTCCAGGCTTAGCTGCCACAGCACACCAAACTTATCTGTTACTTGTCCATAGCACTTGCTCCAAAAGGTCTCCTGTAACTCCATTACGATCTTTCCGCCTTCTTTTAAACCATCGAAAATAAATCGGATTTCCTGCTCGTCTTTTGACGTATAGGCAATGCTGATATTGTCCCCTACCGTCACTTGCGGAGAGCCCGGATACGTATCGGAAAACATCATTTGACCTTCCTCCAGCTCAATTTGTGCATTCATGACCAAATCCTTTGCTTCTGGCGGAATAGGGTGCTCAGGATTTGGCGGTAATTCTCCAAATGTTGAAATCGTTACACTTTTGGCATTAAACAGTTCTGCATATAACACCACTGCCTCTTTTGCTCGTCCATTTAACACGAAATACGGATACATGTTTCCCATCTTATAACCTCTTTTCAGCATTATTAAGTAGCCTAAATAGTTTTCCACCAATTACAGGTTCTAACCGTTTAATCGATTCGTTCTCCTTGCATAACTCCAGAAGCCGTTAAATCTTCTCGTAAAAATTCATATTCCTGATCTTGCCAGAATGCTTCATCATAAAGCATCTTCTCGGCATCCTGTCTTGCCGTTTCAAGTGCCCGGTAATCATGGACAAGGTCGGCCAATTTAAATTCCGGCAACCCGCTTTGTCTTTTCCCGAAGAAATCCCCTGATCCTCGCAGTTCCAAATCTTTTTCAGCTAGGCGGAAACCGTCATTCGTCTCGGTCATACTCAACATACGTTCTTTTCCTTCATCTGTTTTCGGATCGGCAATCAGCACACAATAGGATTGATGTTCTCCACGACCAACACGTCCACGTAGCTGGTGAAGCTGCGCTAAACCAAAACGCTCGGCATCATAAATTGTCATGAATGTCGCGTTTGGTACGTTTACCCCAACTTCGACAACAGTTGTCGATACAAGTACATGAATTTCCCCATCACTAAATGCTCGCATGACCGCATCTTTTTCGTCCGAATGCAGTCGACCATGCATCAGGCCGATTTCAAAACGGGTGCCGAAATAGGCCTTCAATTGTTCGTAAGCTTCCACTGCATTTTGCACATCCAGTTTATCGGACTCTTCGATTAACGGAGCAATGACATACGCTTGGCGGCCTGCTTCAAGTTCTTGGGTCATACGCATCAGCACACTGTTCAGCTGTTCTTTTTTCAGCCAATGCGTTTCAATCTCTTTACGCCCGGCAGGCAACTCATCAATAATCGAAACATCCATCTCACCAAAAGCTGTAATGGCTAATGTACGCGGGATAGGTGTTGCGGTCATGAACAGTACATCCGGATTTTCGCCTTTTTCACGCAGTACACGACGTTGTTCTACACCAAAACGATGCTGTTCATCCGTTATGACAAATCCTAGCTTCTTGAATTCAACATCCGGCTGAATAAGTGCATGTGTCCCAATGAGAATATCGATTTCTCCTGCTGCGAGCTGTGCCAACAATTCACGTCGCGCCTTTGTTTTTGTGGAGCCCGATAATAAAGCGATCTTGACACCAATCGGATCAAACCACATATGTAAGTTTTCCGCATGCTGTTCTGCTAAAATTTCGGTCGGTGCCATTAAAGCCCCTTGATACCCAGCCGTTACAGCTGCATATAGGCCGATTGCCGCAACGACCGTCTTCCCAGAACCAACATCCCCTTGAAGTAGGCGGTTCATACGTTGCGGGAGCAGTAAATCCTTGCAAATTTCATTGACAACCCGCTTTTGGGCACCTGTTAATTCATACGGCAGAGTCGCAATAAATTCCTTTAATTTCTCCAGATCAAAGCGAACGGAAATTCCCTTTTCATTTTCCTTATTCGCTTTTCTCAATGCTTGAATACGCAGTTGGAATTGCAGTAATTCTTCGTATACGAAGCGGCGTCGCGCCTGTTTTGCATGGTCTGCATTTTGCGGGAAATGCACACCTTCAAGCGCTTCTTGAATATTAACTAACTGATAGCTTTCACGCAGATAATTCGGCAATGTTTCAGGCAGTTGTTCCTTCACAGTATCTAATGCCTGGCGCATATATTTACGGAAGCGCTTTTGCTGTATATTCCCTTTTAAACTATAAACAGGCTCAAAATCGACTTGTTCTGTTTTCGGTCCGAATGTCACGGACGATCCGACAATAACTTGACGTCCGCGATCCCATTTTCCGGTAACCGTAATGATGCCGCCAGTTGAAATTTTTTGCCGTAAATAATTTTGATTGAAAAACACAATTTTAATTAAATGTCTTCCTGCAAGAGCCGTAAATTGCAAACGGGATTTATTTTTCCCTAAAAATAATACGGTCGGTTCACTTTCGATTCGTGCTTCAATCGTCACACGCTCATTATGCGGTGTTTCAGTTAGATCTTTTAATCGAAAATCTTCATGGCGGTATGGAAATGTCCAAATCAAGTCATGGATTGTCTCGATGCCAATTTTCATTAAATTTTCGGCTGTTTCTTTTCCGATTCCCTTTAATTGTGAAACTGGCTCATGAATCATTGTCGACACTTCCTTCCTTTACGAGTTTTTATCCCGCATTAACGGGTAGTAAATGCCCGCCTCTAGACTGAAGCAGAGCGAAGGTGATCGGCGGGAATTAACTACCCGTAAAAGCCCGATTGGTTTAACTACCAATCAGTGGGGTATGTACCCCCTGATTGAAGTTTCACTTTATAGTTTAACAATATCATAAAATGGGTGCATACGTTCCCTCATAAACTAAAAAAAGAACACAAAAATTTGTGCTCATTTTTTAGTTGTTTAGTGCTTTTATAATTCTTTATTCAATTTCTTCAGTTTCTAAACTGATAGTTAGTTACTGCCTACACGCGATTTCAGTAGGCTTTTCAGGTCTCCGCCTTCAAAGATTGCATGGGTAATGGCTTTGCCTGTTGGTGTTGCAGCTAAACCGCCACGCGCTGTTTCTTTTAAGTTCGGGCTCATTGCCTGACCGATTCGGTACATTGCGCCGATTACCTCATCACATGGAATGCGGCTTGTCACACCTGCCAATGCCATATCTGCTGCGACTAATGAGTTCGATGCACCCATTGCATTACGTTTCACACAAGGTACTTCCACTAAGCCTGCAACCGGGTCACATACTAATCCGAGCATATTTTTCAGCGTGATGGCAAATGCTTCCGAACTTTGCTGCGCTGTTCCGCCAGCCATTTCTACAATCGCTGCCGCCGCCATTGCCGATGCACTGCCGACTTCCGCCTGACAGCCACCTTCTGCACCTGAAATCGAAGCATTGTTCGCAACGATAAATCCAAACGCGCCAGAAGTGAATAAATAGCGAATCATTTGTTCACGTGTCGGATTTAATTTATTCTGAACTGCAAATAATGTCCCCGGAACTACTCCCGCTGAACCTGCAGTTGGAGTCGCACAAATTGTACCCATTGCCGCATTCACTTCATTTGTTGCAACGGCTTTGCTGACAGCATCAAGTAAAAGGTCTCCGGCTAATGTATTGCCTTTTTTAATATAATTTTGAATGAGTACAGCATCGCCTCCAGTTAAACCTGTTACGGACTGTACGCCTTTTAAACCACGCTCTACTGCTTCTTCCATAATCGTTAAATTGCGGTCCATCTGTGTAAAAATTTCTTCGCGCGAGCGACCTGTAATTAACATTTCCTGCTCGATCATCAATTCGGAAATAAGTTTTCCTTCTCTTTCGGCTAACTCCACTAACTCACGAACACTGCGGAATAAAACATCCATATTTGTCACCCCTTAGTTATTAATTTTCGATACTTTTGTAATATGTGGAATGTATGAAATTTGCTCTAATAGACGCTGATCAATGTTTTGATCGACTTCAATTACCATTAAAGCGGTTAAACCACGTTCAATACGCGATACTTCCATATGTCCAATATTGACATGATGCATGGCTAAACAGTTGGCCACGTTTGCAATACAGCCTGCACGGTCATCATGCACAACTAAAATTGCCGGCATCCCGCCTGTCAGACGCAGCTTAAATCCATTTACTTCACTAATTTCAATTTTACCGCCGCCGATTGAAATGCCCTCAACGCTCATTTCTGATTCGTCATCACCCATTAAAATGCGTGCGGTATTCGGATGCTCTTTATTAGCTGTTTCCGGAATAAATTCAAACTGCAAGCCTGCTTTTTCTGCTTCAGCAAAAGAAGTTTTAATACGTTCATCATCCGTATCGTAATCTAGTAATCCACCGACAATCGCCACATCTGTTCCATGGCCGCGGTATGTTTCGGCAAAGGAGCCGTATAAATAAATTTTCGCCCATTTCGGCTGGCGTCCAAACAAGTCGCGTGCAACACGTCCAATTCGTGCTGCCCCTGCTGTATGTGAAGAGGATGGACCAATCATAACAGGTCCAATAATATCAAAGACTGATGTAAATTTCATAAAGTTATCCCCCCATATTCTTTCATACTTTCATTTACTCTTAGTGTACTCATTTTCTCTGCAATTAACAAACTTCTTGTTGTAAAAACAGAACAATAACCAAATTGAGGATTAACCTCCATAAGTTTACGCTGACATTAAGCTACACAGTGGATAAGTGGCCGGAAGTATTACCCTTAATTCTCACTAAACAGGCTCCATTACCGAATAACGGGAAAAACTGCGTTAAATTATCTTCAAATTCGCCCGTGTCTCTCCACTTAAACATAATGAAAGCAGTGCATACATGAATGTACACACTGCTTTCACTATTGATTTTATTCTACAGATAAAATGAACGGATACAGGGATTGCTTACCTTCAACAATTTCCACTTCAGCATCCGGGTAGTTTTCTTCGATAAAGTTTTGTAATTCATCGGCTTGTTCTGCTGTCGCATCTTCACCATAAATGATTGTGATGATTTCTGAATCTTCATCCATTAATCCTTCAAGCACTTTTTTCGCTGCATCCATCATTTCAGGAGTCGATAAAATAATTTTACCTTCAGCTAATGCCATATAATCATCTTTGCGGATTTCAACACCGTCGATCGATGTATCACGTACTGCAAATGTTACTTGACCAGTCTTCACATGTGCAAAGCCTTGTGTCATGTTTGCCTTATTCGTTTCAACCGACTCAGCAGGATTGAATGCTAAAATAGCTGCCATTCCTTGAGGGATCGTTTTTGTCGGCACAACCGCTGCTTCAATTTCCAGAAGTTCAGTTGCTTGCTCTGCCGCCATAATGATATTTTTGTTGTTCGGTAAAATTAGTACACGCTCTGCACCAATTTCTTTTACTGCTTTTACAATGTCTTCTGTAGAAGGGTTCATCGTCTGTCCGCCTTCAATTACATAAGAAGCACCGATCGAGCGTAGAAGATTGGATACACCTTCACCCATTGCAATCGTTACAATCGCATATGGTACTTTTGTTTTTTGCTGTTTCGCAGGTGCTTGTGGTGCATCGTTGACAATCGCAGAATGCTGTTCACGCATATTGTCTACTTTAATTTTAATTAAGCTACCATATTTTTGACCCGCTGCAAGTACGGCACCTGGAGTTTCCGAGTGTATATGTACTTTTGCAATTTCATCGTCCGAGATTACGAGTAATGAGTCGCCCATCGGATTCAATTCTTGGCGGAACTGCTCTTCATCAAATGGTGACTTATCTTCCTCGAAACGCACCATGATTTCTGTACAGTATCCAAATTCAATGTCAGATGTGTCCATGAAGTCTTGTACACGGTGATGTTCTGCATTAATTAAATCGTCCAGTGAAGATTCATTTTTTTCCGGTAATGGCTCGCCTTTCATAGAAGCAAGGAATCCTTCATAAACGAATAGCAGTCCTTGGCCGCCGCTATCAACAACGCCCACTTCTTTTAATACAGGTAAAAGATCCGGCGTGCGGTTTAATGATTGTTTTGCTTCCTCGATAAACGCTTCCATCAAGACAATCATATCTTCTTCTGTTTCAGCAACTTCCACACCTTTTGCTGCCGCTTCACGAGCAACCGTTAAGATTGTCCCTTCCACTGGTTTCATAACGGCTTTATAGGCCGTATCTACACCAGCCTGAAATGCATTCGCTAAGCCTTTCGCATCGATTTCAGTTTCTTTTTCAATCGCTTTACCGAACCCGCGGAATAACTGCGATAAAATTACGCCTGAATTTCCGCGTGCACCCATTAGTAAGCCTTTTGATAAAGCCTGAGCTGTTTTACCGATATGTGCACTTACATTGGCTTCTGTTTCATCTGCACCAGATGTCATTGATAAATTCATATTTGTCCCTGTATCACCATCCGGCACAGGGAATACATTTAGCGAATCTACATAAGCTGCGTTTTGGTATAGGTGATGTGCACCCATTTGTACCATTTCAGCAAATTTAATTCCGTCTAAAGACTTCATTCGATTCATTTCCTCCTCTTACACATTCGCAACACGAACGCCTTGAACAAAAATATTAACTGATTTAACGCTCATACCTAATGTTTTATTTACTGTATATTTTACTTTGGATTGTACTTGATAAGCGATCTCAGAAATTTTCGTACCATAGCTTACAATAATGTACATATCAATATGTAAGTCATCACCTTCTTGGCGAATGAGCACACCTTTTGCAAAATTCTCTTTTCGTAAAATATCTGTTAAACCATCACGAATTTGATGTTTTGATGCCATGCCTACAATGCCATAGCATTCAATCGCTGCTCCACCAGCAATTTGAGCAATAACATCATTGGATATATCAATATGACCGAATTCGTTATTTAATTCTACTGACATAGTGAATGCCCCCTTGGCTCTATTTGACTAATTTATATTGTACTACACAAAAGTCGATTATAAAAGAAAACGTTCATCTACGTCTAGCCCGAAGTCGTTTTTTTGAATTTCTCTTTATTAAGCTTCTCTTTAGTTTTAATCTTCCAATAACAAAACAACATCATACTATAATAATTTTTTAGCACAATCTAATTAGAGTATTCGACAATTTCCGGTTGTTATACAGAGAAGCATTATTGAAACGTATCACTGACTATTTTGGCTCAATACCAAAATAAACGCTTATCCGCACATTCCACTACAGGCGGACGCTTTCCGCGGGCGTGGGCCAATCCCCCTCATCGCTACGCTCTTGCGGTGTATCGGCCGTCACGCTTATCCCGCAGGAGTCGCCGCCTTCCGTTCCATGTGCTTTTATGCCAACCGACTATTTATAAGCACCTATTTTGGTCGAGACCCACTATTTAACCGCGAAAAATTCGATATGATTATGCAAAATGGAGATTTTAGCCGGAAGCTGACTGACTAAATCCCCGTCAACATTCAGTGAAAGTGCTTCATTCGCTTTAATATGCATTTCACGGGCATTGAATTTAATAATATTGTCGTCGTTCTCATAATTGCCTGTCAGCAGGTTTTTAGCTGTGCCGACCACTTGTAGTGTGTTCGTACTTCTAATAATAAACCCGTGCAAGAGGCCGTCTGATTTGTCGGCATCTTCATTCAGTTGTCGGAAGCTTCCGACTGAATCGGTCAATACACAGATGAAGAGCATCATATTTTCTTTATATGTTTGTCCATCTGCCTTAACTTCCAGTTCATAAGAGTCATTTTGTATAGCCGCTTTCACACCTTCAAATAAATAAGCGAGCGAACCTAGAGACGTTTTTTGTTCCACCGTCACAGCACCGACCGCTTCTGCCAACAGTCCGATCGCAATAACATTCGTGAAGTAATGATCGTTCACTTTCCCGATATCAGCTTTCGTTGTTTTTCCGCCAAGTAACGCAATTGCCTCATCCGGATTAAGTGAGATGTCCAATGCACGGGCAAAATCGTTGACTGTACCCAATGGGACTATTCCTACAACAGGACGGTGAGGCTGTTCTGCAATGCCATTGATTCCTTCATTTAATGTACCGTCTCCGCCGACTAAAACGACCGCATCATATTTTTCATCGCATGCCATTTTTGCGAAGCGAGTTGCATCCATTTCCCCTGCTGTCTCTTTCACAACAACCTCATAATTATGTAATTGTCCGATAATTTTCTTTTCGTACTCACTTGCCTTTTCTTTTCCTGAAGAAGGATTGATGATGACCATACATTTTTTCATAACTGCTTCCCCCAAATAATTAGTTTATATAGTACGTTACCTTTTACAGGAAGGTTTTAATCCCGATTAAGCAAAATGGGGTGTAAAGGTTTTTTTCTTGAAAGGTTATGCAAAATGTCTTGCACTCATTGCCTCTGTATGTTAAATTATTATGGTATGTGAAATAACGAACTGAAATAAAGATTTCAGATTCAGCTGTAAGGAGGAATTTTACAATGCCAAAACAATGCGTAATTACTGGCCGTAAAGCTCGTACAGGCAACAACCGTTCACACGCTATGAACGCTAACAAACGTACTTGGGGTGCTAACCTTCAAAAAGTTCGTATCTTAGTTGACGGTAAGCCAAAACGTGTATGGGTTTCTGCTCGTGCTTTAAAATCAGGTAAAATCGAACGCGTATAATCGCGTATAGAGTATCAGCAATTGCTGGTACTCTATTTTTTTGCGATGAAGCCAGAAAAAATACAGCCCATAATCACTATGAGCTGTAGCCAGGATCTTTATTTTTCTTTTTTATCTCTACGAAACAACTTCACGCAGCCTCTTGCCACACCGCTTAACCACTTAGGCATTTGGAATGTATATACTTTCAGCGTTGTTCCTCCTTAATCTTTACTCTTTATCATTAAACATATGCCTTCCTTAAATGAAATAGACCCTGTACCTTTTATTTCATTGCTTGTGAAACGTGTTGTCCCCTGCTCAATTACTTCATCTGTCGTTTCATATTTAACCCCACGCAACGTAACGTTCTGAAGAGTTTTTCCATAGGCAAAAAAAGATACATAAGTATAATGATCTTCTGTCAAAGTATGTGTACCCGGCAGTAAAAATTGAATGATATTATGAGAATTAATGATTTTAAAAGTAATATGAGGATACTGCTGCTGCATAAGAAAAACAGATCTTAAAGTCGCTTCGTAATGATCCAAGCGCCCGCCTGTAACACCCGTCAAAAAGACTTCCTGCGGCTCATATGTAAGTGCCTTCAGCAAGGCTAAGTCTGTATCCGTCTCATCTTTTTCCGCCTGAAACTGTTCAACATGGTCTACAACTTCGGAAATCCGCGCAAATTCCTCCGCTGTAATAGAATCAAAATCGCCGACAATGCTGTGGGGAAGTAAATCTTTGTCCACTAAATATAATGCACCCCGGTCGACTCCAATCCATATATCCGGTGTTAAAGAAAAGGCGACCTCATGAACGGGGCCGCCTGAGCAGATTGCTACAATCACTGAATTGCCGCTAATCCTGCTTGTTTAATTTCCTGTAAAGCTTGTGCGCGATCTTCTTTACTGTAAATAGCTGAACCAGCAACAAAAACCGTTGCACCTGCTTTTGCACAAGGTACGATTGTTTCAGCGTTAATTCCGCCATCAATTTCAATTTCTATATTCAGGCCACGTTCTTTAATGATTTTCGATAATGCTTCCACTTTTGGCACAACCGATTCAATGAACTTTTGCCCGCCAAAGCCTGGGTTAACCGTCATAAACAGCACCATATCCACATCTTCCAAAATATGCTGAATCGTTTCAATCGGCGTATGCGGATTTAATACAACACCCGGTTTAACACCATGTGAACGAATTAACTGAATCGTACGGTGCAAATGGCGGCATGCTTCAACATGTACTGTAATGTAGTCTGCACCTGCTTTCGCAAATTGTTCAATATACTGATCCGGATTTTCAATCATTAAATGTACGTCCATCGGTAATGTAGAAAGAGGACGAATTGCTTCTAATGCAATCGCACCAAATGAAATATTCGGTACGAAATGGCCGTCCATTACATCGATATGAATCAATTCCGCTCCTGCTGCTTCTACCTCTTTTACCTCTTGTCCCAGCTTTGCAAAGTCTGCTGCTAAAATTGATGGTGCAATTTTAATCATGTCTAATACCTCGGCTTTCGGTCAATAATTTCTTGTAAAATTTGTTCATAATGCTCATAGCGGTACGAACGGATTTCCCCGGTTTCTACCGCTTGTTTTACTGCACATTTCGGTTCCTTTATATGCAGGCAGCCACGGAACTTACAATTCTCGCTAATCCTCTCGAACTCTGGTAAACAAGATGTCAGCTCTTCTTTTTCTATCATTTCAAAATCGAAAGAACTGAAGCCTGGAGTATCTGCCAATAGCCCGCCACATACTTCAATTAGCTCTACATGACGTGTTGTATGTTTCCCGCGCCCTAAACTTTTTGAAATAATACCTGTTTTTAAATCCAGTTCAGGAAGCAATGTATTTAACAATGTAGACTTCCCGACACCTGACTGTCCGGCAAGCACTGATGTTTTTTCCTGCAAGTATGGTTCGATTTTCTCGAGCAATGTTGGATCATCAATATAAGTTTCGATAATGTCGTAGCCGATTTCCTTATAGTCGTCGATATATGTTTGTAAATGTGCACGTTCGGCATCATTCAATAGATCCATCTTCGTCAGAATAATAATCGGCTGCACATGGAATGACTCGAGCACGACTAAAAAACGGTCGAGCAGTACTGTATTAAAATCCGGTTCTTTTGCGGAAAACACTAGTAAGGCCTGATCCACATTGGCTATCGGTGGTCGAACGAGCTCATTGTGGCGTTCCAGAATTTTATCAATTGAACCATCCGATTCGCCGTCATAAGAATATTCCACAAAATCGCCCACAAGTGGAGATTCTCCGCGATTACGGAAAATCCCACGAGCGCGACATTGAATTAAATCGCCGTCTTTTTCAACATAATAATAACCGCTTAATGCTTTTCGAATTTGGGCTTGCGCCATCCAATTCCTCCTTATTCCGCCAATTCTTCATAAGTAATTGTTTTATTTTCAATTACATTGTTATCCCGTACAATCTGGTAGGCTGCTTTGTCTCCTTCAACAATGACCAGCTTAATTGTATATAAAGTATCTTCAGTAATTGTTATCGTTTCTACAGGCTCTGCCATTGTACGTGTTTTGTCCTGAATGTAAATGGAGACTTCTTGTTCCATTCCTTCTTCAAAAGGCTCGTACGGAATTTCAATTGAATTTGTATAGAACTTTTCTTGTTTTGCTTTTGGCCCTTTTGAAATGACGACATTGATTGTACCGCCTTTTTCAAGCTTTGTGCCTGCTTTTGGTGTTTGGCTGATTACTTCACCGGCCGGTTTATCGGAATATTCTTCACCTGTTACATTTACTTTAAAACCTGAGCTCTTTTCATATTCTGAACGGTTTGCTTCGTTAAACGCCATCAAGTCACGCACCGTTACTTGCTCTTGTCCTCTGCTAACTGTTAATACAACATCCGTCTCATTGACGTGAATTTCCTCTCCGGCTGCAGGTGTTTGAGCGATAATCTCGCCTGCTGGACGATCAGAAGAATATTCCTCTTTGAAATCATAGTCGTTAAATTCTTCTAACGCATCCATTACTTCATCACGCTGTTTGCCAATGAAATCTTCCATCTTTGTCATTTCTTTACCGATGCTGACGATTAAATCAACCGTAGTGCCTTTTTCACGTTCCCTACCTGCCTGCGGATTCGTTTCAATGACATTTCCGGATTCAATTTCTTCATTATTGCGTTCTTCTTGTTCTCCAATAACGAAGCCTTGCTCTTCTAAAATTCGAATTGCTTCTTCAACCGTCATATCCGTCACATCTTCAACGACTACCCTATTTGGAGTCAGGAGAACAGCAGCTACTACTGCACCAATTGTTAAAAGAACTAATAGCCCAACGATTAGCGGCCATTTTTTCTTTTTCTTTTTTTGTTTAGGCGTTTTTGACAGCTTTGGTTCTTCCTCTACCGGCGGTTTTGAATCAATCCGGACTGTTTGTTCCGTTATACCTGTAGATGGTTCCTGAACCGGGACAGGAACGGGCTTTGGATCTTTTATAATCGGGATCAGCTTTGTCGCCCCGTCATCTACTGGCGGCATAAATTTAGGTTCATTCACCCGTTGTAATGATAAACATGTATTTAAATCTTCTTCCATCTCTTCTGCATTGCTGTAGCGGTGGTTTTGATCTTTTGCTGTTGCCTTTAATACGATATTTTCCACACTTTGCGGAATGCTTGCATCGAATTCACGGACTGAAGGTGTTTCTGCCTGCAAATGCTTTAACGCAATAGATACAGCGGATTCCCCGGAAAATGGCAATTCTCCTGTTAAAAGCTCATAAAAGACAATCCCAAGTGCATATATATCGGACTTCATCGTTGCTACACCGCCGCGTGCCTGCTCCGGCGACAAATAATGGACAGTTCCGATGACTGAGTTCGTTTGAGTGAAGCTTGTTGCTCCAAGCGATGTTGCAATCCCAAAATCAGTAATTTTCACATTGCCTTCTTCGTCCATCAATATATTTTGTGGCTTTATATCTCGATGGATTATGCCATTTTCATGTGCATGGGCAATCGCCGATGTTAGCTGCTTCATAATATGGACACTTCGAGCTGCAGATAAAGGTGAAAACTCTTGTATGTATTGTTTTAATGTTTTCCCTTTAATGTATTCCATGACAATATAGTGCATATCCCCATCTTCACCAACATCATAGATGCTTACGATATTAGGATTAGTCAAACTTGTTGCAGACAATGCTTCACGCTGGAAACGACGGTGCAATTCTTCTTCATTCGATAAATCATAACGCAATATTTTAATTGCGACGTCACGGCTTAAAATAATGTCGTGTGCCAAATATACATTTGACATACCGCCACCGCCAATTAATTTTAAAATTTTATAACGGCCACTTATATGTTTTCCTACTAGCATTGTTACACCTCCTGCACCGTTGTCATTAAGATAAGGGAAATATTATCTTCTCCACCACGCTCATTTGCTAATTGGACTAATTTTTTTCCTTTTTCCTGAATGGAAACCTGTGTAGTAATAATCTTACCCATTTCCTCTGTAGACAGTTTATTACTTAACCCGTCGGAACAAATGAGTAAAAAGGCCTCATTTGATAGAGTGATTTCATAAAAATCAGGTTCAATCGAAATTTCTGTACCGAGTGCTTTTAAAATAAAGTTCCGTTGAGGATGATTTTGTGCCTCTTCTTCACTAATTTCTCCATTTTCCAATAAAATATTTACATAAGAATGATCTCTCGTTACTAACTTTACTGTTTCGTTTGTAATATGGTATACACGACTATCGCCGACATGGCTTATCGTGCAATCACTCTTGTCAAGCAACACAGCAATCATTGTCGTTCCCATACCTTGACAATTTTCATGTGTTAATGAGTAATGATATATTTTTTGATTAATATGTGACACCGCATTACGCAACCATTCCAGCTTTAACTGTTTTGTTGCAAAACTTTCTGCATTTTCCTGTTTAAAGAGTGCATGCATTTCGGTAATAACCATTTCACTCGCTACATCACCAGCATTATGACCACCCATACCATCTGCTAAAATCGCAAGCTTAAAATGATCGGGGCGCTCAAAAAACGCAGCCCGATCTTCATTTATTTTTCGCTTTAACCCAATATCACTTTCCACTGTAAAGTTCACTATAGTCCACCTACTTTGTTTCGTGTGATCGTTCCTGTGCACGTAACTGGCCACATGCAGCTGCAATATCTGCACCTTGCTCACGACGGATTGTTACGTTAATCCCCTGCTCCTTAAGCGTTCTTTCAAAAGCAAAAATCTTACTGCGTGATGTACGAATATAATCACGCTCCGGCACGTAGTTAATCGGAATTAAGTTGACATGACATTTAATATTTTTGATCAGCTTCGCCAGTTCCATTGCTACTTCTTCTGTATCATTTTGCCCTGACATTAAACCGTATTCAAATGTGACACGACGTCCTGTTTTCTTCGTATAGTATTTTACTGCTTCCATCAATTCTTCTAATTTATATGCTTTTGCAATCGGCATTAATTTCTGACGTGCCTCTTGGTTTGGTGCGTGTAGAGAAACCGCAAAGTTTATTTGCATACCTTCATCTGCAAATTCGTAAATTTTCGGTACAATTCCAGAAGTCGAAACCGTAATATGACGGGCACCGATATTTAATCCTTTGTCATCGTTCATAATTTTAAGGAAGTTCATCATTGCATCGTAGTTATCAAACGGCTCACCGATACCCATAATAACGATTGATGATACACGCTCTTCTGTTTCATCAAGCTGTTGTTGTACTTTTACGACCTGCTCAACAATTTCTCCTGCCATTAAATGACGCTTCAAGCCACCTAATGTAGATGCACAGAATGTACAACCGATACGGCAGCCTACTTGTGTTGTTACACAAATTGAATTTCCGTAATCATGACGCATCAATACTGTTTCAATTGAATAGCCGTCCTGCAGCTGGAATAAAAACTTGATTGTACCGTCTTTTGATTCCTGCTTAATAATTGTTGAAAGTGTCGTTAATGCAAACTCGGCTTCCAGCTTTTCACGTAATGCTTTCGGTAAGTTGGACATTTCTTCAAATGTTTGGACACGTTTTTCATAAAGCCATTCATAAATCTGCGCTGCACGGAAAGCCTTTTCTCCATTTGCTGTCAGCCATTCCTTCATTTCATCTAGACGTAATGAATAGATCGAAGGTTTTAACTGAGGCTTTTCTTTTTTCGCACGACGTACCGGCTTATCTGCTGTTTCTTCCACTAAATCCTGAATTCGTTCATCAAGTTGTTTTAATTGTTCTTGCTCCATTAGTTAATTGGACGCTCCTTTTTTTACGAATGCAGCTACGAAAAATCCGTCACTGCCTATATCTTGCGGGAATACTTGCAGCATCCCGTCCTGTTGCTTCGCTTCTAGTTGTGTTGGTAAATTTTCGATTGGCACCAAGTTCATTTCAGGGTGCTCTTTCAAGAAGGCTTGTACCGTACCTTCATTTTCACTGCGGTCTACTGTGCACGTTGAATACACTAGTCGTCCGTCTTCTTTCAATAGCTGTACTGCATTATCTAAAATCGAAAGCTGGATTGTTTGCAGGCTCTCTAAATCTTCTTCACGCTTCGTATATTTAATATCCGGCTTGCGTCGCATTACGCCCAAGCCTGAGCATGGTGCATCGACCAAAATCGCATCATAGCCTTCCTTTTGTAAAAAGCTTGCTGCTTTTCTTCCGTCAAGAGGGGCTGTTTCGATAATATCCAATCCTAGACGCGCAACGTTTTCCTCGATTAAATCCAATTTTTTCGGATGTAGATCAGTCGCTAAAATCGAGCCTTCATTTTTCATAACTTCTGCAAGATGCGTTGTTTTTCCGCCTGGTGCTGCACACATATCGAGTACTTTCATACCCGGCTGCGGATTCAGCACTTTTGCCGGCAGCATCGAGCTTTCATCCTGAATTGTAATAAGCCCGTTTCGGAACGCTCCTGTACGTGCAGCCTGTCCGTTTTCAAGATGCAGACATTCGGGTATATATTCACTGCGGCGTGCTTTTACACCTTCAAGTTCAAGTGTTGTCAAAACTTGCTCGACAGTTGCTTTTGTCGTGTTGACACGTACTGTCTGCAGTGGTGCAATATTATTTTCAAGAAGCATTTCACGTGTTTTTTCATAGCCGTAGCTTTCCACCCAGCGATCGACAAGCCACTGCGGATGACTCGTTTCGACTGACAGACGCTCATTTGCATCTTCTATTAAATCGGTCGAACGAACACCTTCACGTAAAATCGAACGTAAAATACCGTTAACCATTGAGGCAATCCCTTTATGGCCGCGCCGCTTTGCAATTTCCACTGCTTCATTTACGGCAGCGTGCGCAGGGATACGCGTTAGGTACTGCATTTGATAGAGCGACATACGTAACAGCCAACGCACCCAAATATCCACTTTACCGCGAATAAATGGCTCCAGATAATAATCCAGTGTCAGTTTATGCTGCAATGTTCCATATGTGAGCTCTGTTAACAGGCCACGGTCTTTTGCATCGATTTTATATTTCTCAATTGTTTGGTGTAATAATAAATTGCTGTACGCCTGGCTTTTATCGACCGTCAATAAAATCGTTAAAGCGGCATCACGGACATTACCATCCCAAATCACTTGTTTCTTTTTACTCATTCAAAACGGTCCCCAATCTGTAATTTCGAGCCCGTACCACGTAAAAACTCTTCTGCTGTCATGCGTTTCTTCCCTGCTGGTTGTACATCATACAGCGCTAATGTACCGCCATCTCCTGTCGCTACTTCAAAGTGATCTTTTTCTATTTTCACGACTTCTCCCGGTACAGCGTTTGTTGAAGTTTCCCCAACCTTTGCCGCCCAGACTTTAAAGTTAGCCCCTTCAAATGTCGTATAAGCAACAGGCCAAGGGTGTAATCCGCGCACTTGATTATACAATGCACGCGCTTCATTATTCCAATCAATCAACTCCTGTTCGCGGCTAATATTGCGCGCAAATGTTACGAGTGATTCATCCTGTGGAATGCGGGCATTTGTCCCATCGATAATCGATGGCATTGTTTCTTTTAATAATTCACGACCAACCGCACTTAATTTATCAAACATTGTGCCCGTATTGTCTGTATCTTCAATAGCAATTTCCCGTTGCGAAATAATATCCCCGGCATCAAGTTTTTCCGCCATATACATAATTGTTACACCTGTCGTTGCCTGTCCATCAATAATTGCCTGATGAATTGGTGCACCGCCTCGATATGCAGGCAATAATGACGCATGGACATTAATGCAACCTAATCGCGGTGCATCCAGCAGTTCTTTCGGCAAAATCTGTCCAAATGCCGCTGTTACGACAAGGTCGGCATTTAACGCCAAAATTTCTTCCAGCTCCTGTGAACCGCGCAGCTTTTCAGGCTGAATAACCGGTAAGCCTAGTTGTAATGCTTCCTCTTTCACAGGTGGAGGCGTTAATACTTTTTTACGACCAACTGGACGGTCCGGCTGTGTCACAACTGCTGCGATGGGATAGCCTTCTTCATGAAGCATACGTAAAATTGGCGCTGAAAAGGCAGGTGTTCCCATAAATACGATTTTTGTCATCGATTATTCCTCCTCAGCGTCCGCGTATAGCTCTTCTAATTCTTCCTCTGTTAATACACGCGTCATTTTCGAATCAAATAAAATACCTTCTAAATGATCAATTTCATGCAAAATACAGCGTGCTTCAAAGTCTTCTGCTTCAAGTTCATATATACGTCCTTCACGGTCAGATGCTTCGATTTTTACGTAAGTTGGACGCTTGACCATTCCAAACAAGTCCGGGAAACTTAAACAGCCTTCTACATCTTCTTCTTCACCACGTGTTTCAATTACGATCGGGTTGATCATTTCTAAAATATCTTCGCCTAATTCTACGATTGCTACACGTAAATCAACATTAATTTGAGGTGCAGCAATGCCTACACCATCATTTTCTACCATCGTGTCATATAAATCATCTAAAAGTTGAATGATATTTTCATCGATTACTTCAACTTCTCTCGTTTTTTTTGATAATACATTCGCTGGGTTTTTCACAACTTCTTTAATTGCCATTTTAATACCTCTTTCTATATGCATTAGATCATTGTTGGATCTAAATCAACTGTTAGCACAATGCCTTTTTTAATCCATTCCGATCGATACAGTTTTATAAGCTGTAAAAGAACCGGAATTAAATTTGGCTCTACTTTATATTTTATCAAACATTGATAACGATATCTATTTTGGAGACGAGCGATACTGGCTGTTGTCGGTCCAATAACAGAAACATTAAATGATAAATTGGAACGCAAATACTCCGCGACACGTCCTGCATATTCTGCAGCAAACATGACGTCTTCATGGGAAACTTGAATAAGCGCAATATAATAATAAGGCGGATATCCAGCAATATGCCTTGCATGCATTTCACGTTCATAAAACGGTGTATAATGCTGATCTTTAGACAGTTGGATCGCATAATGCTCCGGAGTATACGTTTGGATGTATACTTCCCCAAGCTTATTATGTCGTCCTGCCCGTCCACTAACTTGCGTCATAAGCTGGAATGTTTTTTCTGCAGCCCGGTAGTCCGGTAAATGAAGCGATGTATCGGCACTCAATACGCCGACTAATGTAATATTCGGGAAATCAAGCCCTTTTGCGATCATTTGCGTACCGAGCAGAATATCCGCTTCCCCTCGACCGAACGCATCGAGCATTTTTTCATGTGCCCCTTTTTGTTTAGTCGTGTCGACATCCATCCGCATGACACGTGCTTCCGGAAACAGCTTATAAATTTCTTCTTCCACCTTTTGCGTACCGGTACCGAAATAGCGGATGTTTTCACTTAGGCATTCCGGACATGTTTCCGGAATATATTCGTCGTGACCGCAATAATGGCATTTCAGCTTTTCCTGATAGCGGTGATATGTTAACGAAATATCACAGTTCGGACATTGTACCGTTGTCCCGCAATCCCGGCATAATACAAACGATGAATAGCCACGGCGATTTAAAAACAGTACAGTCTGCTCTTTTTTATCTAGACGGTCACGTAATGCCTCCATTAGCGGTTCAGAAAACATCGAGCGGTTTCCTGCCTGAAGCTGTTCCCGCATATCGATAATCTGAACAGACGGCAATGCCTGATTTTTTGCCCGCTGTGACAATGACAGCAATGTATATACACCTTTTTTCGCACGTGCAAACGATTCTAATGCAGGTGTCGCACTCCCTAGAATAACAGGGCAATTATAATAATTTCCGCGCCATATGGCGACATCCCGTGCATGATAGCGGGGTGAATCTTCCTGCTTGTATGTTGACTCATGTTCTTCATCTAATATAAGCAGGCCGAGATTTTTAAAAGGTGCAAAAATAGCTGATCGTGCACCTACTACTACCTTAACTTTCCCTTGCTGCACTTTCCGCCATTCATCATATTTTTCACCAACCGATAATCCGCTATGCATAACCGCTACTTCATTACCGAAACGCGATTTGAATCGCTCTGTCATTTGCGGTGTTAAGGATATTTCAGGTACGAGTACAATCGCTTCCTTTCCCTCTGCGATTGTCCGCTGAATCGCCTGCAAATACACTTCTGTTTTCCCGCTGCCCGTAATGCCGTGAAGAAGAAATGTCTCTTGACGCTTATCATCTATCGCTTCCGTAATTTTTTTCAGTGCCACGTCTTGCTCATCTGTTAATTGTAAGAAGTCTGTTTTCACGACTTCTTTTGTAAACGGATCGCGGTAAACTTCTTCTTGTATATACGCTGCTGCCCCTTTATCAATGACACTGTTTAATACATTGTTTGTCACTTGAACGGCTTCATAAATTTGTTCCGGTAAAACGACGTCTCCCGCATGCTCCTGCATCCATTCCATTAATGCCAGCTGCTTCGGTGCCCGTTTCCCTATTTGTCCGATAACATCTTCTATTTGTTCACGGGAATATATTTGCACTTTGCGCACTTGTTTTACTTGGCCTTTTTGTTTTACTTCATTTTCAATATAGAGAAGACCGGCTTTTACTGCGCGTTTTACTGGATTTAATAAATTTTCCTTTTCTAATTGGACTAAATTCACTTTTCCAGTTTTCTCAAAGTACGATTGCAGCATTTGCGGTAATTGCGATACTTCTCCTTGTAAGACGGCATATTTTTCATACTTCGCCCGCAACGCACCAGGCAGCATTACTTGCAATGCTTCAATTTCGTAGCAGATTGTTTGGTGCTTCAGCCATTTTGCCAGACTCAGCATTTCCTCAGTTAAAATAGATTCCAAATCGAGTATTTCCGAAATCGGCTTTATTTTTTCTGCCGGTACGTCTGATTCGGTTGTAATGCCAACGACAAATCCAAGTACATTACGCGGTCCGAATGGCACTTTGACACGACAGCCTATGTCAACCAGCTCTTCCCAATCTTCCGGTATTAAATAATCGAAAGGACGGTCAACCGGATACGCGGAAACATCGACGATTACTTGTGCAAATTTCATTGTCCATCGCTTCCCGATTGTTCACGAAAGTACTTTTCTACAATTGCCGTAATTTTTTCCGGCTCTTCCAGACGACCTTTCCCTACATAGCCGCATGCCAAAAATCCTTCAGACGGTTCGATAAAGTGGATGCCATCTTCATGAAGTTGTGCAATATTCCGTAAAACGGCCGGATGTTCATACATATGTACATTCATCGCCGGTGCCACCCATACTGGTGCAGTTGTTGCAAGTAAAGTTGTTGTCACCATATCATCCGCCATACCATGTGCCATTTTCGCAATCATATTGGCTGTTGCAGGAGCTACGATAACTAAATCCGCCCAATCTGCCAAATCAATATGGGCAATGACATTGGAATCTTTTTCATCAAAAGTATCAAAAAACACGTCGTTTTTAGACATCACTTGGAAGCTTAAAGGGGTAACAAACTTTTGTGCAGATGCTGTCATAATCACTTTTACGTTAAAACCTGCCTGAGACAGTTTACTCACTAACGCAACCGCTTTATATACTGCAATCCCGCCCGAAACACACAATAGTATATTGTTTTTTTTCATCATTTTACCGTCCTTTCAAAGGATAAGCTCCCAAAGAAAAATTCTTAGGGAGCTTCTACTCAGGGAGTATTCTTTTTACATTACCAACTAGATTTCGTCTTCGTAAACAGTTGAAGCGTCTTGTTGAACTTTGCGAAGCTTTCCGGCAGCTACTTCTTCCAATGCTTTTCCTACTGGCTTGTAAGAAATGTATGAGTTTAAGTGCTCGCCGCCCTCTTCTTGCATTTGGCGCGCGCGTTTTGATGCTAAGCTTACTAAAGAATACTTAGAATCGATTTGTTTTTTTAAATTATCTACTGATGGATATAACATGGTTTCATTCTCCTCTCAACATTGACAAATAGCGTTTTTCCACACGTTCACGACGGCAGTGTTCTGCTACTATGATAGCATTTATTTTATCACATGCATTTTGAACTTGGTCGTTTTCTACAACGTAATCATATAAACTCATCATTTCGACTTCTTCACGAGCAGTAGCGATACGACGAGCGATTACATCTTCTGTTTCCGTACCACGACCAACTAAACGTTGTTCCAATACGGAAATGCTTGGTGGTGCTAAAAAGATAAACAACGCATCTGGTGCTTTTTCACGAATTTGTGCTGCTCCTTGTACTTCAATTTCCAAAAATACATCGCGTCCTGCTTCTAGCGTTTCGTGTACATATGCAAGTGGCGTACCGTAATAATTGCCTACAAATTCTGCATGTTCCAGTAAGCCTCCTTGCTCGATTAACGCTTCGAATTCCTCACGTGTTCTAAAGAAATAGTCTACACCATCTTCTTCTCCTTCGCGAGGATTACGTGTTGTCATTGAAATCGAATATTCGTAATTCGTATCCGGCTGTGAAAAGAGCTCTTTGCGAACTGTCCCTTTACCAACACCTGATGGACCAGATAAAACAATTAATAATCCACGTTGTTTTTTCATAAGTAACTCCTTTATATCATTCAATATTTTGAACTTGTTCACGCATTTTTTCTAAAATCGTCTTCGACTGCACGACTGCAGCTGAACATTGGGTAGACTGATTTTTTGAACCGATTGTATTAATTTCCCGGTTCATTTCCTGCATAATGAAATCAAGCTTGCGTCCAATTGCAATGTTTTCAGTTAAAGTTTCGGATAACTGATTAAAATGGCTCTCTAAACGGTCCAGCTCTTCTGTAATATCAATTCGCTCTGCAAAAATCGCAACTTCTGAAAGTAAACGATCGTCCAATGATTGACCGCTTGCTACTTCTTCTAGGCGGCTCATTAAACGTTCACGATATTTTTCAACTGCGAGCGGTGCATATTGCCGTATTTGAGCAATTTGCGCTTCCAGGTCTGCTTTATACTGCAGCATCACTTGCTGCAATCCTTGCCCTTCACGATCACGCATCGCAATGAGGTTTTGAATCGCTTCTGCCAAAGCATTTTTTACAGCATCAATAACCTCATCCTGCATGAACTCAATTTTTTCAACTTGCAACACTTGGTCCAAACTCACAATTTCCTGCATTGTCCACTTTTCCTCCATCGGAACCGTTTGTGACAATTCCTTTTTTGCCTGGAGAAAAGCATTGAGCAGTGACCAATTGATTTGAATCGTCTGTTCAGTGTCATGGAGCTCCTTCAGAAAAATGATAACATCTATTTTCCCACGAGAAACTGCATCCGACAACATTTTTTTTGCTACTACTTCAGATTCCATCCATTCTTTTGGAAACTTTGTATTAATTTCTAAAAAACGATGATTCACAGCACGAATTTCAACAGTGAGTTGAAAGTGTTTCGTTGTTGTGACCCCCCTGCCGAATCCGGTCATACTACGTACCAAGGTTCGTCACATCCTTCTTTACTTAATTGTTTCAATTATAGCATATGTGCTATCAATTTTGCGTTAACGTCTATTATCCAAATATATATTTTATCATAGTTATGGTGCAATGAAATACTTTTTAATTATCAAGATTTAAATAAGATAAGGACTCTAAATTTAAAAAGGTTGATTGAAATGGAGGGGCGGCGACTCCTGCGGGAAAAGCACGACGCCTGAGACTATAGGCTCAGGCCGTGCCCGCGGAAAGCGTCCGACCCGCAATGAAAATCAACTCCCCATATAAAGACGGCCCTTTATTTACTTCTTTATAGTAATTTACGATAACTACAGGTTTAAACGAAAAAATGGTATGATTAAACAATCAAAAAGACTTATTTAATGAAAGAGGCATAAAGATGGCATTTGATGGACTATTTACTCGTTCAATGAGCAAGGAACTACAAAGCCTTACTTCCGGACGTATTACAAAAATTTATCAGCCGAATGCACTTGAAGTTGTATTGCAAATTCGTGCAGCTGGCCAAAACAGTAAACTATTATTTTCTATCCACCCTTCATATTCCCGCGTTCACATAACAGATCAATCGATCGAAAATCCGGCAGACCCGCCTATGTTTTGTATGCTGTTACGCAAACATATTGAAGGGGGCTTTATTTCATCTGTTGTTCAGGTCGGCTTTGAACGGGTGATCACATTTGAAATCGACAGTAAAAATGAAATCGGCGATGCGGTAAAACGTAAGCTCGTCATCGAAATTATGGGGCGTCATAGCAACTTGCTGTTAATCGATGCTCAGAATGATGTCATTATTGATAGCATCAAACATCTGCCGCCATCGATGAACAGCTACCGGACTGTTTTACCAGGTCAACAATATATCGCACCGCCACAACAACAGAAAATTGCACTGACAAGTTTATCCGACGTAGAGTTGAAAGAGGTTTTCTCAAAAGAACCAACTACTAAAGACATTGTCGAACAGTTTGCCGGTTTCTCGCCACTGCATGCAACCGAGTTGCTGCACCGCATCACGACAAATGATGCTGTAACTGCTTGCAGACAGCTGATGAACGAAATCGCTACGAGTGCAAACCCGACCTATGTTGAGCAGGAAGGGAAAATCTATTTCTCGCCAACAGCGCTAACTCACTTATCAGGTGCTGTTACGAATTATGAAACACTTGGTGAACTGCTTGACCGTGTATTTTTCGCCCGTGCAAAACGTGATCGGGTGAAACAGCAAGCCGGTGATCTTGAACGCTGGCTGCAAAATGAACTGAATAAATTAAAGCTGAAACAAAAAAAGCTGCAAAAAGATTATGAACGTGCTCAAAATCTGGAGCAGTTCCAACTTTACGGTGAGCTTTTGATGGCCAATCTTTATAATTTCGAAAAAGGCGCAGAATTTGTAGATGTTGAAAACTATTACAGTGAAAACGCCGAAACAGTAAGAATACCGATTAGCCCGAGAAAAACACCGATTGAAAATGCGCAAAGCTATTACACAAAGTACAATAAAGCAAAAACTGCGTTAGTTATGATTGAAGAACAGAAACAAAAAGCAACGGAAGATATCAACTATTTGGAAATGCTAACACAGCAAGTACAGCAAGCCTCCACTAAAGATATTGAAGAAATCCGAGAAGAATTGGCAGAACAAGGTCTACTTCGAATTCGCCAGGCTAAACGAAAAAAGAAACCGACAAAACCCGAACCTGAAAAATTTGTATCTACTTCAGGTATTTCGATTTCGGTAGGCAAAAACAATAAGCAAAATGATTATTTGACATTCAAGATTGGAAAACGCAATGAAGTATGGCTGCATACGAAAGATATTCCGGGGTCGCATGTTGTCATCCATTCGGAAAACCCGGATGAGCAAACATTGACGGAAGCCGCCGTATTAAGTGCTTATTTCTCTAAAGCACGTGACTCTTCGTCGGTGCCGGTAGACTATACGGAAATTCGCCATGTGAAAAAACCGAATGGCGCAAAACCAGGGTTTGTCATTTATTTCGAGCAAAAAACACTATTCGTCACACCAGATGAAGCTGTGGTTATGCAGTTAAAAAAATAAACATTAAAAGCGCACTCTAGTAGATTTTCAAAGTGTGCTTTCATAATTATTGCTTCATCATTTTATTTTTTTGGTAATACACATGCCACCACAATGATTTTTCTATATCATGTGGTGTATGTGTGTTGCCTGTTTTTTCAACTGCACCGTTACAATAATCCCAAATAGCCTTTTTAAAGTCAGGATGCACACAGTTTTCAATAATTGCTTTTACTCGCTCTTTTGGCGTTATTCCGCGTATATCGGCAATACCTTGCTCTGTTGCGATGACATCTACATATGTTCAGTATGGTCGTGGTATGCAACCATTGGCACAATTAACGAAATGTCTCCACCTTTCGCTTAGGACTTCGTAACAAAAATTCCAATACGCGCAATACGTGTGAAATCTCCCGTACTTTAAGAAGTAACCATTTTTATACCCCAAAAACAAAACCCCAGAAATTTTACAATGCGTAAAATTTCTGGGGTTTTTCAGTTAGAAGCCAGGGGTTATCCCAGCATCTTTAATCACTGATTTTTTTAGTTTGTCCCTAACTTCTGTTACCACATTTGAAATCAGCGACTCCACTGTTACCACATTTGAAATCAGCGACTCCACTTTTATTCATAATTACTTTAACACCAATTAATTCCACCATTCAAGTTCTTTACACGGCATTTTTCCACAGCCATGAGCTGATGCTGACATAGGACTAACACTTGCTGTAAATCCAACTGCTAATAAACATGCAAAAATTAATACTTTAACTTTCTTCATGATAATCCCCCCTCTCACCTATATTATAACATAAATAACAATTAAAGGTAATTAATCCACGTCTATTGATTAGCTAGTTCTTACCAATAAAATTCAACAAAAAAGAGAGATTTCATGTAAAATGTAAGTTACCACATCAATGCGAAAACAAAACAGGATTTTGTAATTCGTTTAAAGGAAAATATCCAGCTCACTCGGAAGAAATCTTTAAAAAGAACGGTTGCCCCAAACTCGAATGTTGTCGCTGATTTTACCTGTATACTCGGCACAGCGCAAAAAAATAAACCCAAAAACGCCACTGCCTGGTGGAATTTGCGGACTACGAAGGGGCGATTGTATTTGTTATCACCAATCTTCTTGACGTAACAGCCTTGCGTATTAAATGACTTAAAGTAATTTATTAAAAAAATAAATACTTATTAGTGTACAATTTTAAAACTTTTAACATAAAAAAACCGCTTAGAAAATTCTGAAGTGACCCCTAAGCGGTTTTTTGCTGATATTATTTAATTGGTGCGTCAGCTGTTAATTCAAGTAATTGTAAATCATCCATTGTATCATTAGCATAGTTAGCATTGTAGTTTTTCACACGTTTGTTAACCGGAATGATTTCTGTACGGAAGTATGTCGGAATTGTTGTTGCTTGTTCGAACATATACTCTTCCCACTTACGGAATGCATCCGCACGGTATTCTGGATCTACCGCTTCTTTAGAGTCGATATCAACTAATAATGCTTGTAATTCCGGTGTTACGAAACGGCTGTAGTTGAATGAAGCTCCTTCACCGTATAAACCAAGTGGAGATGGGTTTGTACCAGTACCCCATGCTGCCATGAACATATCGATTTCCGGATCATCCGCTTTTACTTTGTCGTAGAAGCTGTTGAACTCGATTAAACGGCCAGTTGTTAACTGTACATCTAAACCAACATCTTTCCAGTTTTGACGGTAGTATTCAACGATTGCTTCGTCAGTATCAGAACCTGACATACCTGCCATGCGGATTTCAAATTTCTCACCGTTTTTATCTTCACGGATGCCGTCGCCGTCAACATCTTTGTATCCAGCTTCATCTAATAACTCTTTTGCTTTTTCCGGATCATAGTTGAATCCTTCTAAAGAATTGTCATGGAATGAAGCGAACGCTGGCGGAATTAATGATGTTGCACGTGAACGTAATCCTTGATAGAAACGTTCACCAACTTGCTCGATATCCATTGCATAAGCAATTGCCTTACGTAAGTTAGCATCATTCATTTTTGCATTTTCATCCGTAATGTTTAAGCCGGTCTTATCCTCTCCTCCTTTTGCATCCCATTTACCAAGCTTGAAGCCAAGGTAAGAGTATGCCAGCTCCGGACGAGCTAATACTGTTAAGTTTTCAAGATCTTTTACGCCATCATACTGGTTCGTCGGGTATGAAGAAGCCATATCATATTTACCTGTACGTAATGCTTCACCGATAGAAGATGAAGGGACAACTTGTAATACGACTTTGTCTAATTTCGGTTTACCTTTGAAGTAATGCTCGTTCGCTACGAACTGAACAGATTCACCGTCAACTAATTTATCTAATTTAAATGGTCCTAAAGTTACAGGAGATTTACGTACCGCATCTGAAGAGATTAAGTCCTTAACTGGAATATCCTTCAGCACATGTTTCGGCGCTGCATAACCCCATAAGCCGTCACCTAAAGAATAGATAGCCGGCGAAACTTTAGTCATAGAAATTTCAACTGTTTTATCATCGATCTTTTTGATACCAGAGATTGTATCTGCTTTACCTGCCTTATATTCAGCAGCACCGATGATGTTTTTGAAGTCATCATCATAACGGATACCTGTATAATCCGGATGACCGATAATTTCATATGGATAAATGATATCTTCAACAGTTAGTGGCGTTCCATCAGACCATTTCACTTCGTCAGGCTGGATAGTGATTGTTACTTTGTTGTTATCAGCATCGACATCTAACTTCGCAATCCCTTCATCAGTTACAAGGAAGTCGCCATCTGTATCGAAAATTACATTTGACATGAAGCCTAAAATTTCAGCATCATAAGCATCTTCATATAATTCCCAAGAGAAAACACCTTGGAAAGGAGAATCTGTTACTAAAGCATATTGTAACGTACCACCTTGAATTGCTTCTCCATCATTTGTAACTTCTGATGGAAGTGTTGGAGATACTGCAGTAGAACCGCCGTCATTTGTATTTTCTTCTGTCTTTGTACCATCCGTATTTTCAGCTGGTTTTTCAGTTGTTGTTTCGTCATCGCCTCCACATGCTGCTAATACTAGTGCCGTAGCAAATACTGATGACAGCATTAAACCCTTCTTTTTCTTCATCTGTTTTTCCTCCCTTATTATCCTAAACGTTGTTTTGCGTCAGCAGAGCGTCGTAACGCTTGACCAACGTAATTTATACCAAGCATCATTACTAAGATCAATATTGATGCAGGCAACCATACCCACCATTTACTCGATAAAATTATCGGGTTCATAGCATAACTTACTAAAGTTCCTAAACTTGGTGTTGACGGTGGTAAACCGAAACCTAAGAACGAAAGACCTGTTTCGATCCCTACATTTCCCGCAAAGCTTAATGTCACTTCGACAATTAAGAGCGAGCTTAAGTTTGGCAATAATCCTTTAAACATGATCGCGAAATCACTTGTACCCATTGTTTTGGAGGCACTAATGTAATCGCGCCGCGCTTCAGAAAGTGCTTTGGATCGCACAAGTCTGGCCGTCGACATCCACTGAAATGCTGCAAGAATTAAGATGAGATCCAATATTCCGTATGATGGAATGATTGTTACGACTACGATGATGATCATAGTAGTTGGTAGAGTGATAAAGAAATCAATAATACGCATGAAGAAATTATCGATGAAACCACCGTAATACCCCATAATAATACCTAGACCGATTCCGACTACATTTGCGATTATTGTAACCGCAACCGCAATCAGGATTGAGTTTTTCGCGCCAATGATCAGCTGTCCAAACATGTCCCGTCCAGCTTCATCGGCCCCAAGGATAAAACCTCGGACACCTGGTTCAGTAAAGCGCTCCAACAATTGGATTTTCATTACTTCTGTCTGATCAATAGTCCACAATGCCATGATCATGATCGCAATCATTAGCAGGATACTTCCGATTAATGAGAACAATGCTAATTTATCTTTTTTAAACTCTCGCCATACTACTTGAATACCAGTTGGTGGAGAGCTTTGAGATTCTAATTTTTCTACTGTCTGTTCATTTTTGTTTTCCATGATTAAAATCACCTCTCCTTAGTCATTATTAATTTATTGATTAGTCTATGCGAATTCGCGGATCCACTATACTTAAGATAATATCGGATAATAGACTACCTAATAATGCTAAGAAGCCGTATAACATTACTAATGCCGTTATTACACTGTAGTCACGACTTGAAATGGACTCGACAAACAATTTCCCCATTCCCGGATAAGCGAATACAGTTTCAATGAAAATCGATCCACTGAGTAAACCGGTAATCGTGAATCCTAAGAACGCTGCAATCGGTAACAATGAGTTACGGAAGATATGACGTGAATATACTTTCTTCATCGGTATCCCTTTACTGCGTGCTGTTTTAACATAATCCATTGTTTTTGCATCAATAATTTCCGAACGTAAATATTGAATGACACCCGTCGTACCTAGCAGTGCATAGCTGGCTGCCGGTAACAATAAATGGTAGAACTTACTCCAATAATAACTCCAGGTTCCCGGGTCTAACCCTATTTCCACCGTACCACTTGTCGGGAACCACATCAGTCGGTAGCCGAAAATGAAAACGAAGATTAAATATAGTACGAATGCAGGGATTGCATAAGAGATAAAACTGTAAAGTACAATAGATTTATCCAAGAATGAATCGTGGTAACGTCCAGCAAGTACTCCTAAAGGGATCGCCAGCACATAAAGGAAAATTACACTAAGCAATGAAAGTAATAATGTGTTCATTGCACGGTCTCCAATAATATCTGCAACCGGCTTTTTAAATGTATAACTCTGACCGAAGTCACCTTGTGCTGCATTTGTTATCCAGTTATAGTACTGTACATACCACGGATCATAGAAACCTGCTTTAACACGTAATTCTTCAATAACATTCGGATCTGTTTCAGGAGTAATTAATCCTGTGAATGGATCCCCTGGCATTTGTTTCGCTAATATGAAAATTAGGAGACTTAAAATAAATAGCTGCGGAATCATTATTAATACACGGCGAACTATCGTTTTCCACATACTATACACGCTCCTTTTCATCTTCAGACATTGCTACTCTATGTGAGTCTGAAATCGATTTTAAAGGATATACTTTTCCATCCTTATCGTAATATTTATGTTGTTCCTGGCGATATGCTGCCTCAACTTTCTGACGCTCAAGCTTACGTTCAATTCGAGTTTCAGGCTCAATATCAGGAATTGCTGAAAGCAGACGATTTGTATAAATATGCTGCGGATTTGTGTAAATATCTTCACGCTTACCTGTTTCTACGAATCTGCCTTTATACATGATAGAAATATGGTCACACATATGGCGAACAACACCTAGATCGTGAGAGATGAATAAATAACTAATTCCATATTGTTCCTGAATATCCTTCATAAAGTTTAAAACTTGTGCCTGTACGGATAAATCAAGTGCCGAAACCGGCTCATCCGCGATAATCATTTTTGGGTTACATGCAACTGCACGGGCAATCCCTAAACGTTGCTTTTGTCCACCAGAAAACTCGTGTGGATATTTAAGTAGTACGTCCTCTGACATCCCTACAATTGCGAGTAGCTCATTAATGCGCTTTCGCTCTTCTTGCGGAGACAACTTCAGGAAATTACGAATTGGCTCTGCTAAAATATCCAATACACGTTTACGCGGGTTCATACTGGAATGCGAATCCTGGAATATCATCTGGATATCACGGTTATATGCTGAATCACGTTTACGGCGTGCATTTGTTACATCTTCACCTTCATAAAGAATACGGCCTGATGTAATTTTTTCCAACCCGATAATCGCTTTACCGGTTGTAGATTTACCTGAGCCGGATTCACCTACAAGACCGTAAGTTTTTCCGCGGTCAAATTCCATCGTTACACCATCTACTGCGTAAACATGGTCAACTACTGTGTTAAAAAATCCACCTCGGATCGGGTAGTGAACTTTTAAATCTTCTACTTGCATGAAACTCATTGATTTACGCTCCCTTCCTCATCCTCAAAATGGAAATCTTTCCAGCAAGTACAGCGTACAAGATGGCCAGGAGCTACTTCATGAAGCTGTGGATCTGCTTCATGTGCTGATTGTGGAACCCAAGGAATACGTGATGAGAAACGGCAGCCTTGGCGTGGTAACTTCATTAAAGAAGGAACCATCCCTTGAATTATTTCTAATTTTTCATTCTCACTGTTTGTTTGAGGAATTGATTTCAGCAAAGACCTTGTATACGGGTGCTTCGGATTTCTGAATAATTCCACAACAGGTGCTTCCTCTATTACTTCTCCGGCATACATTACAGCTACTCGGTCCGCTACTTCAGCAACAACCCCTAAGTCGTGTGTAATTAAAATGATGCCTGATTGAATTTCATCTTGCAGAGACTTCAATAAATCTAAAATTTGCGCTTGGATTGTTACATCAAGTGCTGTTGTCGGTTCGTCCGCAATAATGATTGCAGGCTTTCCTGATAATGCGATCGCGATCATAACACGCTGACGCATACCGCCCGATAACTGATGAGGGAATTGTTGTGCAACGCGTTGCATATTGGCGATCCCTACTTGATCCAGTAATTCAATAACTCGTTTTTCACGTTGTTCTTTAGTTAATTTTGTATGATAAATTAACCCTTCTTCAATTTGCTCTCCGATACGCATTAATGGGTTTAATGCAGAAAGTGGATCCTGGAAAATGAAACCGATGTCATTTCCTCTTAACTTATTAAACTGTTCATCTGTCAATTTAACTAAGTTTTGATTGTTATAAAGAATTTCCCCTTCAACTTTTGTAGTTACTGAATTGTGCAACCCGACTACTGATGTTGCCAAAGTACTTTTCCCGCAACCTGATTCACCAACAATTGCTAAAATCTCATTTTTGCGAAGCGTTAACGAAACATTGTCTACAGCTGGGTAGTATGTATCTTTAATTCGGAAACTCGTACGTAAATTTCGGATTTCTAATAATTCATTCGTAGACATTAAATAACCGCTCCTTTCTCCTTAAACATACAATCGACTCTGCTAAACTCGCTCTATATTAAATTTTTCCAAATAGATTAAAATACCCTTATCAAAAAAATTTAAACCTTGCTAATACTCAGTCTTTTAAAAATATTAATATTTTGTTAATTTTTTGTACTACTTCGTAAATTATCCATAAAATATATTTACATGTCAATTATTAAACTTTCTAACTATTCTAATTTAACATTTTAAATTTATCAATAGCAAACTATTCTTTTAAGTTTAAATTTTCGGATAATTTACTATAAAAATTAACGCTTAATGATTATAATTATGTCTTTTCTACATAAAAACATCTAGAAATACTTTTTTATGTAGTTTAATAAAATTTAAATCCATTAAACTTCATTATTAAAAAAACTGATAATTTGCATAATGGAATTATATAACTATAACAAAAACGTGTAAAGTATATTTTTGATAACTTCACACATTTTTGAATATTTTTAATATTTTTTTATCTTGTATAAATGGGGATTCATACTATCAGTAGTAGCCCGATTGGTTTAACAAACAATCCGCGGGAGCTGATACCCCCACGGATTGAAATTTTTATTTTATTTTAATTTTCCTGTTTTTAAGTCTTGATGCCAATTTTTCAGGAATGGAATGTCGGCTTCCTGAATAGCAGCTGCTTCTTTTGCCGCATCGATTAAGTAATCGAAATTTGTTAATGAAACATATTTAACGCCAGCTTCATTAAATACTTGGTCCGCTTTAGGCAGATTATATGTATATACACATACGACCCCTAACACTTCACAACCTGCATTACGTAATGCTTCAACAGCAGTAATGGATGAACCTCCTGTTGAGATGATATCCTCAATTACAACGACCTTTTGACCTTTTGCATATTTTCCTTCAATCTGGTTTCCGCGCCCGTGCTCTTTTGCTTTTGAACGCACATACACCATTGGCAATTGCATAATATCCGCAACCCAGGCAGCATGAGGTATCCCCGCAGTAGCAGTACCGGCCACTACTTCACAGTCAGAAAAATGCTCATTGATTAATGAGGACAGTCCATTGGCAAGCTGTTTTCGAATAACAGGATCTGAAATTGTTAAACGTGTATCGCAATAAATCGGTGACTGAATTCCTGAAGCCCATGTAAATAAATCGGTTGGATTTAATTCCACCGCTCCTACTTTTAGCATTGCATGTGCAATTTCGTTTTGTAATGACATTTTAGTTAGCCTCCCATAAGTTACAAACTTCTTGATACGCTTTTACCGGATTGACAGCTCCAGTAATAGCACGACCTACAACAATTAATGACGAACCATCCTTTTTAGCTCCATCAGGGGTTGCAATACGCTGCTGATCATGTGATTCCCCACCAAGCATACGAATACCCGGTGTCACCCGTAAAAAGTCATCACCGCATGCTTCACGGATTGCCTGTGCTTCATGAACTGAACAGACTACACCCTGAAGACCAGCTTGTTTTGTAAGCTGTGCATATTGTAAAACGGATTCTTTTAAAGATAGGGCAATTTTTTGCTCATTTTGCATTTGCTGCTCTGTCGTAGACGTCAGTTGTGTAACGGCAATTAATGCTGCTCTTTTAGCCCCGGCTGGTGTACCGGCATCCAAACCTTCCAATGCACCTTCCATCATCGTGCGTCCACCTGCTGCATGGACATTCACTAAATCCACACCAAGCCCCGCTAAGCCCTTCATCGCTGATTTCACAGTGTTCGGGATGTCATGAAGCTTTAAATCTAAAAATATATCGTGTCCTTGTTCTTTTACTTTTCGCACAACATCGGGACCTTCCTGCATATACAGTTCCATCCCGATTTTAACGAAAAGTCTCTCATCGAATTGCCCTAAAAAGCTCATAACTTCTTTTTCACCGGGAAAATCTAAAGCAATAATAGGTTTTGTATTCATATTAACGGTGGCTCCTTCCGATAAGTTCTGAAATATGGTTCAAATTCAACGTGTCAAGCAAGTCCGGTAATTCATCAATAATTGTCGGGCATACGAAATGATCAACAAAGTTTGCTGTACCAACTGCTACAGCTGATGCACCAGCTGACATAAAATCGATTACATCCTGTGCGCAAGTTACCCCGCCCATGCCGATAATCGGAATGTTCACTGCTTTATAAACGTCATACACCATTCGTATAGCTACCGGTTTAATGGCTGGACCTGATAAACCACCTGTCCCGTTTGCAATGACAGGTTTGCCCGTACGCTCGTCCAAACGCATTCCCACAAGTGTGTTAATCATCGTTATACCGTCCGCTCCGCCTGCTTCAACCGCTTTGGCAATGTCTACGATATTTGTCACGTTCGGAGATAGCTTTACATATACAGGTACACTTGAAACCGCCTTTACAGCAGCAGTTAACTGCCTAGCTGTTTCCGGATCCGTCCCGAACTGTATCCCTCCGCATTTTACATTCGGACAAGAAATATTCAGTTCTAACGCCTTTACGTTAGATGCCTTTGAAATACGCTCTGCTACCTCCACATAATCCGCAACTTCTGTTCCGGCAACATTGGCAATAACCGGGACATCATAGCTTTCCAAAAACTTCAGCTCTTCTGCCATTATCTTTTCAATCCCTGGATTTTGCAGACCGATCGCATTTAGCATACCAGCTGATGTTTCAGCTACACGCGGTGTCGGATTTCCTTTACGCGTTTCCACAGTTGTTGCTTTAATCATAATGGCACCAAGCTTTGACAAGTTATAAAGCTGGGCATACTCACGTCCAAAGCCAAAGCAGCCTGACGCAGGCATAATTGGATTTTTCAAGTCCAAACCTGGCAATTGTAAGTTTAAACGGCTCATAATGCCACAACTCCTTTCGGGAATACTGGCCCATCCGAGCACACTTTTACATATTCTTTTCCGTAGCCTTCAGTCGTATCGCATACACATGCAAAGCACGCACCGATGCCGCAGCCCATTCGTTCCTCAAAGGATAAGTACCCCTCTTTTTCAGAGTAATAGCCTTCTAAAGCACGAAGCATCGGCAATGGACCACATGAATAAAACAGATCAAACTCGGGTTTTACTTCATCAAATACTGTTGTAACAAACCCTTTCGTTCCCTTCGTCCCGTCTACTGTTGCATAGTACGTATCGCCTAAAGCATTGAACTGTTCCTCGTAGAAGCATACATCCTCTGATTGAAAACCTAGAACATGAATCGTTTTCACGCCGCGCGCATTCAGTTGTTTCGCTAACTCATGGAGTGGCGGGACACCTATTCCCCCACCGACTAAAAGCGCTGTTTGGCCGGGTTTTGCCGCTTCAACGGGAAACCCATTCCCTAACGGACCTAAAACATCTACGATTTCATTTTCACGGTTTGTTGCCAGAAATTTTGTGCCACGACCTTCAGCACGGTAAATCATCGTAAATTCATTTTTTTCTTTATCGACATTGGCAATACTGATTGGTCGACGCAACAAGGGCTCGAATGTATTTGACACCTTTACATGAACAAACTGGCCAGGCGACATGTCCTGAACCAGTTGTCCTTGTAGTGTCAATTCGAAAATGTTCGTCGCAATTTGCTTTTGTGCTACAACTGTCATTTTCTCTTGACGAATCATTTTAGTGTACAACCTCCGCTTTCGGCATTTCTTCTGCTGTAAATGTCATTGATTCAATTACGCGTAGCATTGCTTCTGCTGTATCTAATGAAGTTAGGCATGGTACGCCGTTTTCAACCGATTCACGACGAATACGGAAGCCATCGCGTGCCGGCTGTTTCCCTTTTGTTAATGTATTGACAACTAATTGGGCTTCACCGTTTTGAATCATATCGATCAATGTTTTGCCTTTACCGCCGATTTTTTCAACGATGTCTGTTTTAATACCATTTGCTTCAAATGTTTTCGCTGTACCTTCTGTAGCTACGATGCGGTAGCCGACTGTTGAGAAGCGTTTCGCCAGGCTGATTGCTTCCTGTTTATCTTTATCCGATACAGTGAACAGGATCGTACCATGTGTTTTAATTTCCATACCTGCTGCTACGAAACCTTTATATAACGCTTTTTCATATGTTGCGTCTTTCCCCATTACTTCCCCTGTTGATTTCATTTCAGGTCCTAATGTAATGTCGACACGTCGTAATTTCGCGAATGAGAATACCGGTACTTTTACGAAAACGCCTTGCTGTTCTTTTGCCAGTCCTGTTGGGTAGCCTTGTTCAATAATCGATTGACCAAGAATGGCTTTTGTTGCGATATTTGCCATTGGAATGTTTGTAATTTTACTTAAAAACGGTACAGTACGGCTTGAGCGAGGATTTACTTCGATTACGTAAATTTCGCCTTCGCTCATTACATATTGGATATTCATTAAACCGACAATGCCAAGTCCTTTTGCAAGAAGAGTCGTATAGTTTACTAATGTTTCCTTCTGAGCATCTGTTAACTTTTGTGGTGGATATACACTTATTGAGTCACCTGAGTGCACTCCTGCGCGTTCAATATGCTCCATGATTCCCGGAATTAACACATTTTCACCGTCACAAATGGCATCGACTTCAATTTCCTGTCCTGTTAAGTAACGGTCGACCAATACAGGGTGATCCGGTGATGCTTCAACCGCGTTTGTCATATAGTGAGCAAGCTCTTCCATGTTATAAACGATTTCCATTGCACGACCACCTAGCACATATGATGGGCGAACTAATACAGGGAAACCTAAACCTTCCGCAATTTTCATCGCACCTTCAGCTGATGTTGCAGTATCGCCAGGAGGTTGTGGAATATTCAATTCTTGTAATGCCGCTTCGAATTTATTACGATTTTCAGCACGGTCAATATCTTCAAGTGTTGTTCCTAAAATTTTCACACCGTTCGCTTCCAGCTTATCCGCTAAATTGATCGCTGTTTGCCCACCGAACTGTACAACTACACCGATTGGCTGCTCCAGATCGATAATGTGCATCACATCTTCAATTGTTAATGGCTCGAAGTATAATTTATCCGAAATCGAGAAGTCAGTCGAAACCGTTTCCGGATTTGAGTTGATGATAATCGCTTCATAGCCTGCTTCTTGAATTGCCCATACAGAGTGAACTGTTGCATAGTCGAACTCTACCCCTTGACCGATACGGATCGGACCTGAGCCAAGTACTACAACAGAAGGTTTGTCAGTACGGATGGACTCATTTTCATCCTCGTATGTGCCGTAGAAGTATGGTGTATTCGATTCGAATTCTGCCGCACATGTATCAACCATTTTATATACTGGAATAATTCCATGCTCTTTACGGAATTCATAAACCGCCTGCTCTTCCATTTCCCAAAGCTGTGCAATTTTTTTATCCGCAAAGCCTAAACGTTTCGCAGTTCTTAAAATTTCCTGATTGCCAATGTTTTCTGCCAATGTTGTTTCCATGTCTACAATCTTCTTCAGCTTCGTTAAGAAGAACATATCAATTGCAGACCATTCATGGATTTTTTCCACTATCACACCACGGCGCATTGCTTCACCGATAAAGAATAGACGTTCATCCCCTGCTTTTTTAATACGCTTTTCAATCCATGCATCTGTTAAATCATCCGCATTTTTCATTTCAATATGCACATGGCCAGTTTCCAATGAACGAACAGCCTTTAATATCGCTTCTTCAAATGTACGACCAAGTGCCATTACTTCCCCAGTTGCTTTCATTTGTGTACCAAGGTTACGTTTTGCCGATTCAAACTTATCAAATGGCCAACGTGGAATTTTCGCGACAATGTAATCAAGAGCCGGCTCGAAGCAAGCAAATGTTGATCCTGTAACAGGGTTTTTAATCTCATCCAGTGTAAGTCCTACAGCGATTTTTGCTGCAAGCTTCGCGATTGGATAGCCTGTCGCTTTTGACGCCAGTGCAGATGAACGCGATACACGCGGGTTTACTTCGATTACATAGTACTGGAATGAGTAAGGATCCAATGCCAGCTGAACGTTACAGCCACCTTCGATTTTCAATGCGCGAATAATATCGAGTGAAATGTTACGCAGCATCTGGTTTTCACGATCCGATAACGTTTGTGTTGGTGCTACAACGATCGAGTCCCCTGTATGGATACCTACTGGGTCAAAGTTTTCCATATTGCATACTACGATTGCATTATCCGCCGCGTCACGCATTACTTCGTATTCAATCTCTTTAAAGCCTGCGATTGATTTTTCCAGTAAACATTGTGTTACAGGAGAATATTTTAAACCAGACGTGACAATTTCCTGCAAGTCCTGATCGTTGTAGCAGATTCCTCCGCCTGTACCGCCTAGTGTGAATGCCGGACGGACGATTACCGGGTAGCCGATTTTTGCAACGAACGCTTTCGCTTCTTCCATGTTATGGATAATGTCCGATTCCGGAACCGGTGCACCAAGTTCATACATTAAGTTACGGAACAAGTCACGGTCCTCAGCTTTATGAATCGCATCCAGTTTCGTACCTAGAATTTCAATTCCGAGTTCATCTAAAATGCCAGACTCATCAAGCTCGATTGCCATATTTAATCCTGTTTGACCACCTAATGTGGACAGAATGGCATCCGGACGCTCTTTACGTAAAATACGCGATACAAATTCAAGGCTGATTGGCTCGATGTATACTTTGTCTGCGATCTCAGTATCTGTCATAATTGTCGCCGGGTTCGAGTTGATTAAGATTACTTTATAGCCCTCTTCTTTTAATGAAAGACATGCTTGTGTTCCTGCATAGTCAAATTCCGCTGCTTGACCGATTACGATCGGACCTGAGCCGATTACTAAAATTGTATTTATATCTGTACGTTTAGGCATATTGATTCTCCTTTGCTGCTTCGATTTCCATCATTTCGATAAATTCGTCAAATAGGTAGTTTGAATCTTCAGGACCAGGTGATGCTTCCGGGTGATACTGCACAGTGAAGATCGGATATTTTTTATGGCGCACCCCTTCACAAGTTCCATCATTTAAAGCGACATGCGTTAACTCTAGATCAGTATCTTTTAATGACTCGATATCAATTGCATAGCCATGGTTTTGGCTCGTTAAATCCGTGCGGCCAGTACGCAGATTTTTTACCGGGTGATTTCCGCCTCGGTGACCGAATGGCAATTTAAACGATTTCGCGCCACAAGCTAGTGAAAACAGCTGGTGCCCTAAACAAATACCGAAGATTGGTACTTTTCCGATTAGTCCTTTAATTGTCTCAATTCCTTCTGTTACATCTTCCGGGTTCCCTGGACCATTTGAAAGCATGATTCCATCCGGATGCATTGCTAAAATTTGTTCGGCTGTCGTATTGTATGGTACGACCAGCACATCACAGTCACGCTTGTTCAGTTCGCGCAAAATTCCATGCTTCATTCCAAAGTCGATCAGCACAACACGTTTTCCGCGTCCTGGTGACGGGTATGCCGCTTTTGGCGAAACTTCGCGGACATGGTGTGTAATATAAGGTGTCTCCTGTAATTGAGCGACAATCTGTGCGATATCCACTTCGGCATCTGCTTCAGTTAAAATCGCTCGTACAGCTCCTTTTGTACGAATAATGCGCGTTAATTTTCTTGTATCGATTCCTTCTATGCCAGGGATATTTTGTGATGCCAAGTAATCCCCTAAAGACATATCCGAGCGCCAGTTTGATGGCTGCTCTGCCAACTCACGTACTACAAAACCGCGGATTGCAGGAGTGATTGCTTCAAAGTCATCACGGTTGATACCGTAATTTCCGACTAACGGGTATGTTAATGTAACAATCTGCCCGTAAAATGATGGGTCAGAAATTGTTTCCTGGTAGCCTGTCATCCCTGTTGTAAATACAACTTCTCCTTGACTTGCTTTGTCGCTTCCAAATGCAGTACCTGTAAATACAGTGCCATCTTCTAAAATTAGTAAACGCTTCTTCATTATTCTGCCTCCTGATATACAATATTGCCTTCAAACATCGTTACTACCGGCCATCCTTTTGCTGTCCATCCGTTAAATGGTGTATTGCGTCCTTTAGAAACAAACCCTTCTGCATCGATTGCCTGTTCCTTATCTAAATCGATTAGTACAAGATCCGCTGAAGCGCCTACTTCCAATGTTCCGTATGGAAGATCGAAAATTTGGGCTGCTTTTACACTCATCCAATCGACTAATTGCTTTAATGTCCATTTCCCTGTCGCTACAAAATTTGTATACAATAATGGAAATGCTGTCTCAAAACCAACAATTCCAAATGGAGCACCTACCATACCGCAGCATTTTTCCTCTTCTGTATGCGGTGCATGGTCTGTCGCGATACAGTCGATCGTACCGTCCAGCAATGCTGAATGCAGTGAGTCTTTATCGTCTGCAGCACGTAATGGCGGGTTCATCTTCCAGTTCGCATCATCTGATGGGATATCCATTTCTTCTAATAATAAGTGGTGTGGACAAACTTCCGCAGTCACTTTAATTCCTGCTGCTTTTGCATCTCTTACAGCACGTACGGATTCTTTCGTCGATACGTGGCATACATGGTAACGTGCACCAGCCGCTTCAGCCAGCAGTACATCTCGTGCGATTTGTACTGACTCGCAAATAGATGGAATCCCTGGTAATCCAAGTTCTTTATTGCGTTTTCCTTCGTGCATAACCCCATCGTAGATAAGTGAATTATCTTCACAGTGTGCAACAACAACCGCATCCAGTTTTGCTGCCTGCTGCATTTGCTCATACATTGTCGAAGCTAACTGAATTCCAATTCCATCATCCGAGAAAGCGACCGCGCCATGTTCTTTTAACTCTTGCATATTCGTGCGAACCTCACCCGAAATGTCTTTCGTTAATGAACCATATGGTAAAACGCGAATCACTGCACTTTCTTTGATCAAGCCGTTAATAAGCTGCATATTTTCCACTGAATCCGGTACCGGCTTCGTATTTGGCATCGCACAAATTGTTGTAAAGCCGCCTTTTGCCGCAGAAGCCGAACCTGTTGCGATTGTTTCTTTATGCTCAAAGCCCGGCTCACGCAGATGTGTATGTACATCGACAAAACCTGGTGATGCAAAATGGCCTTTGCCGTCAATAACCGTTGCACCAGCCGGAATGTCTCCATTAATTGAAGCGATTTTGCCGTTCTCTATTACAATAGTAGAAACTACTAATTCGCCTTCCTCATTGAGTAGCTTCACATTTTGTATAACTGTTTTCATATTGATCTCTTCCTTTCAAAATCGTTTCTAAAATGGCCATTCGTGTAAATACACCGTTTCGCACTTGCTCAAAAATGCGGGAACGACTGCATTCAACAAGAGCATCCGCAATTTCCACATCGCGGTTTACCGGTGCCGGGTGCATAATGATCGCCCGCTCTTTCATCCGCTGTTCACGTTCAATTGTTAAGCCATACTCTTCATGGTAGCTTTCTTTTGAAAAGTTTTTACTTACGGAGTGACGTTCATGCTGGATACGCAGCAGCATGATGACATCGCTGTCTTCCAGTACTTCATCCCAGCTGTGTGCCGCTTCGAAATTGCCTGCCCATGCTGGAGGACAAAGGAATCGAACGTTTGCCCCTAAACGAGTAAGTGCTGTCGCATTTGATTTTGCAACACGGCTATGTGAAATATCACCGACGATCGTAATATTCAAACCTTCAAATCGTCCGAACTCTTTTTGAATCGTATATAAATCCAGCAGTGACTGTGAAGGATGCTGGCCTGCACCGTCTCCTGCATTGATGACCGCACACCCGATACCTTCCAAAAGCTCGTTGTAATATTCATCTTCCTTATCCCGAATAATGACTGCATCGATTCCGATCATTTCCAATGTTTTGACTGTATCGTACAGCGTTTCTCCCTTTGTCGTGCTCGAAAACTCGGCATCAAACGGAATAACTGTACATCCTAGTCGACGCTCGGCCATTTCAAAGCTTGTTTTTGTACGTGTACTAGGCTCAAAGAAAAGGTTTGCTACATGAAATTCGCGTTGTAACACAGGTTCTTCTCCATTTTCGAAATGCTGTGCGCGATTTAAAATCATCATTATTTCTTCATTTGACAAATGTTCCATCGATAATAAGTTTTTCATGTGAGTGCCTCCGCTTATATCAATTACGCCCCGGCGCAAATGCTAGCTTGATATTATTTTATTACATTATGAATATTTAATCTACTTTTTGTTTAAATATACAACATCTCGTCATAAATAAGCCTCGCTATCATCATTAGCGAGGCTTGGAGGGTGTGACAAGGTAGAGCATCATCCTGTTGATGATCCTTTCATGCATGTCATACCCTTCCTTGCCTCTCTGGACAATCTTTAAAAGGTATATTTTTTTATTCTTCTGTTTCGTAAATATCTTTTTCTGTTACTTCACGACCTGGCAATACAAGATTCAAGATGACACCGATAATCGATGCTAATGCCATTCCTTCAATTGCAAAGCTTTCTGTAAAGCGCATTGCTGCTCCACCAATTCCGACTACCAGTATTACGGATGCAATGACCATGTTTCGGTTATTTCCGAAGTCCACTTTGCTTTCCACTAACATACGTAAACCACTTGCTGCAATAATCCCGAATAACAGGATCGAAATACCGCCAAGTACTGCTGTCGGAATCGTTTCAATCAGTGCCATTAGCTGACCTGAGAACGATACGACGATGGCAACAACTGCTGCCCCTAAAATTACATACACTGAATATACACGTGTGATCGCAAGAACCCCGATGTTTTCGCCGTATGTTGTTTTTGGCGGACCACCAATCAGTGCTGAAGCAAATGTTCCAAGACCGTCACCTAACAGCGAACGATGTAAGCCCGGTTCTTTAATATAGTTGCGGTTTACAACTTTCCCTAATACTAGCTGGTGACCGATATGTTCTGAAATTGTTACAATGACGATCGGCACCATTCCGATAAAGATTGCTCCTGTAAGTTGGAACTCGTAGTGTACACCAGGGATTAAAAAGTCCGGCAATGCGAAGAACTTCGCATTTTTTACTGCTGTGAAGTCAACGATTCCAATGATGACTGAATATATATAGCCGACAACAATTCCCATAAGAATCGGCATTGCGCTTAAAATATTTTTAAAGAATACGTTGAAAATAATCGCCGTAGCTAATGTTACCAATGCTGCCGAGAAGTGAAGACCGCTGTATTCGCCGTCTACATTCATCGCCATATCTACTGCCGTGCCTGATAACCCTAAACCGATTACGATGATTACCGGTGCAACGACGATCGGCGGTAAAATGTTCATCAGCCATTTGTAGCCTGTTTTCCAAATTAATAATGATACGATTGCGTATACAACCCCGACCATCATTGCACCGATCATTGCATTTCCAGGATTGATGGAAACACCTGCTTCTGTTAAGCCTGCTACTAATATAATCGGAGAGATAAAGGCAAATGATGAACCTAAGTATGCCGGTACTTTAAACTGTGTAATAATCAAAAAGATAATTGTCGCAATTCCGCTTGTTAAAAGCGCAATGGATGGGCTTAACCCGACTAATTTTGGTACTAAAATTGTTGATCCGAACATGGCAAACATGTGCTGGAAACTAAATGTAATCAGCTGCCCTACTGTAGGTTTTTCATGAATATCCAATACTGCTTTTGTCATGATGTTCTCTCCCTGTATTCACTTAATCCTCAAATTTATGAATTGTTACAATATCTTCTTTGTCTGTTTCTACGAGATTAACGACAATACGTTCAACGCTTGATGTCGGGATATTTTTCCCAACATAATCAGCACGTATCGGCAATTCGCGGTGTCCACGGTCAACGAGAACCCCAAGCTGGATTTGCGCAGGTCTTCCTAAGTCCATAATGGCATCCAATGCTGCACGAACTGTTCTTCCTGTATAAAGAACATCATCGATCAGCACGACTTTCTGATCCTTTACTTGGTGCTCAATATCAACTTGCTTAACTTGTGCCTGATCGTGCTTAGGTGTTAAATCATCACGGTACAATGTGATATCAAGCTCTCCTGTCCGAATCGCTTTCCCTTCGATCGTCTCGATTCTTTCTGCAAGGCGTCTTGCCAAATATGCACCGCGTGTTTTGATCCCGACTAAAATTACTTCGTCAATGCCTTTGTTGCGTTCAATAATTTCGTGTGCGATCCGCGTAATCGCACGGTTCATCGATGGTCCATCAAGTAATACTGTAAAATTTTCCATGTTTTTTGTTCCTTTCGTTTTTTCCGTGTTCACAGGGTATGATCAATGTAAGTTTCAAACAAAAAACCCTCTAGAAAGTTCTAGAGGGTTTGAAAAGTCATGTTGAAAAACTGCACACGGGTATTTTTGCGCACAAAAATTCCGTTGCTTCACATTATCCCTTCTCAGCCTCTCTGGACTGCCATTAAAGGTGAACAATATTCAGATTGATTTGATTATGCTGTGACTACCTGCTTGCTCTCGTCAAGTTCTGTAGTTCACTGTTGTCAGTATAGGCTTGATTATTTAATAAGTCAACTATCTTAGTGAAGGTCAGACAACTGAAAATTAATGTTTTAAAAGTTTGAATTTTCTCTCGATTTTTTGATTGGCGGAGATTTTCTAATAAGTGTGGTGATTGTTCTAATATATTTTGAAATCTTCTAATAAAAGTATGATCTTCTAATATAATGGTCAATTGTTCAAATAAGTATGCCTCTACATGCAGATAATAGCACCTTAAATCGAACCCATTTCCTGCCGTTTTCTAATAAAAGCTCTACATCTTCTAATATCGCCGCAATAATTTCTAATATCTGTTTCAAAAGTTCTAATAAAAGCCGGGGCAATGCTTCCCAAACTAAAAAAACCGCCCCCAAAAAGGAGACGGCCGCCCGCGATTACCCGCGTAATTCTTCTAATAATTGTTTGAAATCTTCCGGTAGTGGTGATTCAAACTCTAAATATTCTTTTGTTACAGGGTGGATAAATCCTAAAACACCTGCATGTAATACTTGACCACCGAAATCGATTGTTTTTCTTGGACCGTATTTCGGGTCGCCCGCTAATGGGAAACCTATATAGTTCATGTGCACACGAATTTGGTGAGTACGGCCTGTTTCAAGACGGCACTCTACTAAAGTAAACTCACCGAAACGCTCGATTACTTGGAAATGTGTTACCGCATGCTTGCCTTTATCGACAACTGCCTGCTTTTGACGGTCCTTTTGGTCACGGCCGATCGGTGCATCAATTGTTCCTTTTTCATGCGCAATATGACCATGTACTAATGCCGTATACTTACGTGTTACCGACTTTTCAACAAGCTGATTAACAAGACTTTCATGGGCAACATCATTTTTTGCAACCATCAATAAACCGGACGTATCTTTATCAATACGGTGTACGATACCTGGACGTGCTACACCGTTAATGCCAGATAAGTCTTTGCAATGATGCATTAAACCATTTACTAATGTGCCTGAAGTATGGCCTGGTGCCGGGTGAACTACCATTCCACGCGGTTTATTCACAACTAATACGTCGGCATCTTCGTAAACGATTTCCAAATTTAAATCTTCTGGAACGATTTCCAGATCTTCTACTTCAGGAACCGTTACTTCAATAACGTCCCCTTGCTTTACTTTATATTTTGCTTTTACGGCTGCACCGTTTACTAAAATGCGCTCTTCATCCAGCCAGTTACTAATTTGCGAACGAGACCAAGATTCTTCCATTTGTGAAAGCGCCTTATCAATACGTTCTCCTGCAAATTCTTCTATTGTTAATGTGACTACTGTCATTATTTCACCTTTTTCTTATCCTTTTTTTCTTCTAGTATGATCGTAATGAAAAGCATTACAACAGCAATTGTTAAAGCTGCGTCCGCTATATTGAAGATCGGGAAATGATAATTGATTACCGGTATAAAAACATCGACAAAATCAACTACTTCTCCTCGGAATAAACGGTCAATAAAGTTACCGACCGCACCACCTAATAACAGCATTAAGCTTACATGAAATAGTGGCTTACCCTTTGCTTCTGTATGATTAAAATAAATAATTGCGATAATGACAGCAACTGTTACGACTGAGAACAACCACATCTGTCCCTCTAACATGCCCCATGCCGCACCACGGTTACGATGCGATAAGATGCCAAACCAAGGATCCCATACACTGATGCGTTCCCCTAATTCCATATTTTTAACAATGAGCCACTTTGTCCATTGATCCAAAATGACTGCAATTATTGCGATTCCGTAATATTTATACACAGCAAATCCTCCGTTTACGATATATCTTTCCTATTTTAACATAAATACCAGACCATCTGATATTTTTAATACGTGAAAAGTGACAAGAAAGGAAAATAAAACACATTTCATTAATTAAAAAGTTCTACAAAAAAAGCTTATTTAGTCACGAATAACTAAACGAGCTTCTGTCTGTTCAATTTAGCCGACAATTAATCGCATTCCCGCCATTGTCACTACTCCGGCAATTACTGTTTTTGATAAACTTTTTGTGAGTAAAGCAACAAATAATGTCGGAATAAACGCCACCACATTAAGCCATTGAACCGTAACGATTGCTTCTTCTTTCTCGAAGAAACCTTCAATTACGAGGGCGGACAATATACAAACCGGTATGTAGGCAAGCCATCGCAGGACGATTTTTGGCATCTTCATATTTTTCACTAATATAAACGGCAATATTCTAGGAATCCACGTTACTAAAGCACAGCCTAAAATTAATAATACCATCGCTACCGAGGTTGTCATTTTTCCAATACCACCCCAATCGTTGCAACAATTATTGTTGATAACAGAACAGCTAAATGCCCCGGCATAAAGTAAAGCATCCCGTACATGCAGATGACCATAATGACAATCAGTTTTATGTAATGCATTAATTTTTCTTTTGGAATGCTCGCAAGCGTCAGAACAAGCAGCGCGACAAACATTGCCACTAAAGCATAGTCCAGTCCCCATTTTTCCGGATCAGGCAGCCATTGCCCGATAATGCCGCCTATCGTACATGCTGCAATCCAAGTTGTATAGGCCGTTATGTTTAAACCATCCATCCATTTCCCGCCAAGACGTCCTTCTTTTCCGGCAGCAACGACAGAAACACCAAATGTTTCATCTGTCAGCAATGTCCCGAACCCGATATTACGCAGCGTAGAATACTTTGTGAAGTACGGTGCAATTGTCAGTGACATCAGCAAGTGCCGTAAATTGACGATAAAAATTGTGACTATGACTGCTGTTACAGGAGCTCCGGCTAAATACAATCCGCAAAATATAAACTGGGCGGAACCTGCATATACAAGCACCGACAGTAAAAATACTTCCAATACCGATATACCTGATGCAATTCCTACAACACCGAATGCTAGACCGATGCTAATATATCCTAGTAATGTCGGTATACAATCTTTTAACCCCTGCATAAACGTATCAGGAGTTAATGGCTTTTGTTCGATTTGTTCCAAAATGTACAACTCCTAAATGTTTTATTTTTCGGAAAAATAAAAAAGGTATAAAGGAACGCCATTACCAAAGTGGCAATAGCGTTCCGAATTTTTATACGTAATAGTTTTCTACAACATCCGCACAACGTTTACATAGTGTTGGATGGTTTTCGCTTGCGCCGACTGTTTCTGAAATTGTCCAGCAACGTTCACATTTTTCACCGTCTGCTTTTTCAACAACTAATGCTGTTTTATCAAGTACTAATGCTTCTGCAGGTGCATTTTCCTTACTGCCTGCGATGGAGAATTGAGATACAATTGAAAGCTGTGCAAAATCGATGTTTGCATCATTCAATAGCTCGACTGTTTCACTGTCTGCATAAACCGAAATTTTCGCTTCCAGTGATTTACCGATTGTTTTTGCATTACGCGCTTCTTCCAATGCTTTTAACACTTCATTGCGTACTGCGATTACTTTTACCCATTTCGTACGTAGGTCTGCAAAGTTTGCTTGTTCTACTACTTCTGGGAAATCTGTTAATTGTACTGATTGTGGCTTGCCATCGAATTCGATGTAGCTCCATAACTCTTCAGTCGTATGTGGAATAATTGGCGTTAATAATTTAACTAATGCCATTAATGTATCATACATAACCGTTTGCATTGCACGACGGTTTTTATTGTCAGTTCCTTCGATATAGACAACATCTTTTGCGATATCCAAGTAGAATGAAGATAGCTCGATTGCTACGAAGTTATTCACAGTTGTGTAAACAGTCGAGAAGTCATAACGGTCATATGCTTCACGGATTGTTTTTACAACATCCTGTAAGCGCATGTACATATACTGATCCATTTCACGTAACTCTTCGTAAGCGACACGGTCAGTTGTTTCGTTAAAGTCTGTCACATTTCCGTGCAGGAAGCGCAATGTATTACGCACTTTACGGTATGTTTCAGAAACCTGCTTCAACATATCCATTGAAATACGAACATCCCCTGTATAGTCAACCGATGCTACCCACATACGAATAATGTCGGCACCGTATTGGTTCATCACTTTGATCGGGTCAATCGTGTTGCCAAGCGATTTAGACATTTTGCGTCCTTCGCCGTCCAATACGAAACCATGTGTTAATAACCCTTTATATGGTGCATGCCCATTAATCGCCACTGATGTGATTAATGATGAGTTGAACCAGCCGCGGTGTTGGTCCGAACCTTCAAGATAAAGGTCAGCAGGATATTTCAGTCCGCGCTCTGCTAATACACCTTGGTGAGATGATCCTGAGTCGAACCATACGTCCATAATGTCGTTTTCTTTTGTAAACTTGCCGTTCGGGCTGCCTTCATGTGTGAAGCCTTCAGGTAGCAAGTCTTTTGCTTCACGCTGGAACCAAATATTCGAACCGTGTTCACGGAATAATTTCGAAATATGCGCGATTGTTTCTGATGTGATGATCGGTGTTTCATCTTCGGCATAGAAAATCGGAATTGGTACACCCCATGCACGCTGACGGGAAATTACCCAGTCACCGCGGTCACGAATCATATTGTAAAGACGTGTTTCGCCCCATGCTGGTGTAAATTCTGTCGCTGTTACAGCATCTAATAATTCACCACGGAACATTTCAACAGATGCAAACCATTGTGGTGTTGCACGGTAAATTACCGGTTTTTTCGTACGCCAGTCATGCGGGTATGAGTGTGTAAATTTAGAAACATGCAATAATGCATTTTCTTCTTTTAATTTTTCAATGACAACCGGATTTGCTTTTTCATAGAACAATCCTTCAAAGCCAGGTGCTTCATTTGTGTAGCAGCCGCCGTTATCTACTGGTGATAAAATGTCCAGTCCATAGCGTTTACCGATCTGATAGTCGTCTTCACCGTGACCTGGTGCTGTGTGTACACAACCCGTACCAGCATCAGCAGTTACGTGGTCGCCAACCATCACTAATGAATCACGTTTGTAAACTGGGTGTTCTGCAACGATCATATCAAGCTGTTCGCCTTGTACTTCCTGAACGATTTGAACATCTTCCCAGCCAAATGTCGCTGATAATTTTTCCAGTAAATCTTTTGCAACAATATATTTGCTGCCGTTTGTTTCTACGACAACATATGTGAATTCAGGGTTAACCGAAATCCCTAAGTTTGCCGGAATTGTCCAAGGAGTTGTTGTCCAGATGACAAATTTAGCATCTGCAGGTACTACGCCTTTGCTGTCTTTAATGCCGAATGCTACATAAATTGAATATGATTCAACATCTTTATATTCGATTTCCGCTTCTGCCAATGCTGACTCAGAAGATGGAGACCAATAAACTGGTTTTAAGCCTTTATAAATATAGCCCTTCTCCGCCATTTTCCCGAACACTTCGATTTGGCGTGCTTCGAATTCAGGCTTTAATGTGATATACGGATTTTCCCAGTCACCGCGTACACCTAGGCGACGGAATTGGCTTTTTTGGTTTTCAATTTGTTCATAAGCGTATTTCTCACATAGTTCACGGAATTCTGCAACCGACATTTCTTTACGCTTAACACCTTTATTTGTTAATGCCTGCTCAATCGGTAAACCGTGTGTATCCCAACCTGGAATATATGGAACATGGAAACCTGACATTGATTTTTGGCGGTTAATCATATCTTTGATAACTTTGTTTAATGCGTGACCGATATGGATGTCTCCGTTTGCATATGGAGGACCATCATGCAGTAAATAGTGAGGACGATCTTTTGTACGCTCCATCACTAATTTGTTAATATCCATTTCATCCCATTGTGCCTGAACTTGCGGTTCTTTTGTCGGTAAACCGCCGCGCATAGGGAAGTCGGTTTTCGGCATTAATAATGTGTCTTTATACTCTACCATTGTAAATTCCTCCTAGTGATTTTATCGAGTGTTGATTTCCAATCCGGGTTTGACGCTTACCCGAATGGTATCTTAAATGAATCATGATTTTTAAATGCTCTTAAGGATTTGGTAGCTTTTCAAAACAACAAAAAAGCCCCTCCATCCCTATAAAAAGGGACGAGGAGCATTAGTCTCGTGGTACCACCCTAAATTCGCTAAATAATATTAGCCTCATTAGACACTGTAACGTCGTGTGCTACGAAATAACTTACTCGAATTTCAGTTATTTAGCTCAAGAGTGATTTTCGATTTAACTTGCTTCGTTCGAGCTCTCACCATCCTCGAATCGCTAAACCACAATGTTAAATTTACTGTCTCCGTCAAAGCCTGATGCAAGTGCATCCTATTCATTATTTTTCAGTATATGAAAAGGCTGTATAAAATGTCAAGTACTGTTGGACTAATACACGGCATTTTCGTCATTTTGGTTCTCTTCATTGAGTTCTTTACGATTGTTTTCCTGAATTTCCGTTAAGTCTACGTCATATTCCAGTAATTGGTCCCAATCGCCTGTATTCAGTAAATCAAGCTGTGCTTCCACTAACATCTTAAATCTGTTGCGGAATACTTTCGACTGTTTTTTCAATTCGTCAATCTCAATCGTCACTTTTCTCGCTTTTGCCAGTGCGTCATTTACAATACGATCCGCATTTTTTTCAGCTTCTTTAACGATGAGCTTTGCTTCTTTTTCGGAATTACGACGAACTTCGCCAGCTGCCTCTTGAGCAACAACAATTGATTTCTGCAATGTGTCTTCCAATGAATTGTAATGATTCATTTGTTCAGACATCATCTTAATCTTTTCTTCGAGCTCTTTTTTCTCGCGTAAAACAATTTCATAATCTTTTATAATCTGATCTAAAAATTCATTTACTTCGTCTTCTGCATATCCACGGAACCCACGTGTAAACTCCTTATTATGTATATCAAGAGGTGATAATGGCATATCGTTCTACTCTCCTTTTTTACGTACATTCTTACAAGTATTATAAACGTTTCTTTAGGGAATAACATCATGTTTTCCTAAAAAACGGTTGAAAATTATACTTTTTGCTCTAAACGTCCTACTTGTAATCGAATCTTATCTTTTTTTGTCCGTCCTTCTGTCAGGATGACTTTTAACCGTCCATATCCTCGCGCTGAAATAATGTCGCCTTCCTGCAATTCGAAAGCCACAGCTTCCCTGACAGTCCAGTTAACTTTTACTTTTCCGGCATTGATCAGGCTTTGTGATTTTTGACGGGAGATATTAACGATTGTTGCTAAAACCACATCAAGACGCATGGAAGAAACCGTATGCGAGCTTTCGACCCATTGCTCCTCGTTTTGGATATACGGTGTAGTCGCATCCATTTGCTCAGCACTTACTTTCACTTTGCCTATACTCGTTAAATGCGCACGCACGTAATCCGCGATTTCCGATGCGATTGCAAATTGAACCGTATTATCGGCAAGTCGAATATCCCCAAACTTGCTGCGATCAAGTCCGATTGATAATAAGGCACCTAAAACATCAGGATGGCGCAGCTGGACAAATTTTGTCGGGTAATTCAGTGAGTACACAGCAATTTGAAAATCGGTTTCTGCCGGCTCGTAATACGAAGGGGCAATCAGCATTCGTTTACGTTCCGCTTCTTCAAATACCCCTTCTGTGAATACACGGAGATCATCTGATTGCTGAACAATGGACTCTACGATAAAACGCTGTCTCGGATCTAAAAAATCAGTCAATTTTGGAGCATAGCGATCTTCTACTTCACGCTGCCATCCAATAACTTGCTCAATGAAAGGTTGTTCATCTTTACGAAAATGTTGGATCAAATGCTCCATCATAATTCCTACTTTCTTTTAAACTGTGTTACTAACTTTTCCACTTTCTGATTAAATTAAACTTTTATTTTATGTATAGGGCATTCAGCCATTTCAGAACCTTTTTCCAGTTGAATGTTGGCCCCGCTTCATTCCGATAACCGCGAAACAACCGGAAATAAAGAAAACTCCTACCATGGCAGGAGTTCAATCAGATTATAAGAAAAATGCTAGGACGCTATAGACGCCTCGCTCGATAAATACTAACGCGAATAAACCGACAATTGGTGAAATATCAATCATACCAATTGGTGGAATAAACTTGCGGAAGAATCCTAAATACGGTTCACAAACTGTTTCAAGGAAACGACCAACAGCCGATTCTTGCAGTGCCGGAATCCAAGACATTAGTATGTACCCAATCAGCATAAAACGATATACTAGAAATGCTGTTTGTACAATTGAAAATAGAATCATGTTTTTACCTCACAAAATTTAATTACTCGAACGTTAAATTAGAAATTTCTCCTGATACTTCTACATTTTCCGGTGTACACAAGAAAATATCATTTCCAATACGCTGAATATCTCCACCTAAAGCATACACTGTTCCGCTAAGAAAATCGATTATTCGCTTCCCTTGATCTCGGTCGATGCGCTGTAAATTGACAACGGTAGCACGTTTATTTTTTAAATGTTCTGCGATATCCTGCGCCTCTGCATACACGCGTGGTTCTAACAATACTAACTTTGAATTCTTCGATGAAGACGCAGCTTGAAGACTCACAACATTATTATGATTTTGCATCACGACTTCATTACGTGGTGGTTGCTGTTGCATTTTACGCTCCTTCTTCATTCGGTTTTGAATGAGATGTGGTTGCTGCTTTTGTCCATAATCCTGGTAAAATTGCTGTGGTTCATTTTGAACTGCTTTTGGTGCTTGTTTTTGCACTGTTTGCGATTGGGCAGGAGCATAATCTTCTTCTATTTCTTCTAAATAAAAGAACTTGTCAAAAATATTTTTAATGCTCATATTAATCCTCCTTAGCCAACAAGAGCTGTTCCAATTCTAACAAATGTTGCCCCTTCTTCAACTGCAATTTCGTAGTCATTTGACATGCCCATCGATAATTCAGTACAAGGTACATTTGGAATGTTCAATTGTGACACTTCTTGTTGCAATTGTTTTAACTGTTTAAACACTTGTCTAATCATCGTTTCATCTTCAGTAAAAGGAGCCATTGTCATTAAACCTACTACTTCAATTTTTGAAAATTGCTCAAGCTGCTTTACAAAAACTAGCGCTTGTTCTTTTGTTAAGCCGTGTTTTGATTCTTCACCGGAAACATTTACTTGCAAGAAACATTTCACTCGTTTTGTTGCTCTTTTTTCAATCTCTTCTGCCAGGCTTAATCGATCAAGAGAATGTAAATAGTCAATTTGATCAATTACTTGCTTTACTTTTCTTGTCTGTAATGAACCTATATAATGCCAGGAAACAGCTGAGTCAATCGAATTCAGCTTATTTAATAAGCCTTCAGGACGGTTTTCTCCTAAATGGACAAGACCCGCTTCAATTGCCTCTTCTGTCCGGTTGACATCTACTTCTTTCGTCACAGCAATAATCTGGACTGCCTGTTCGGCATTGACACGTTGTTTTGCAATTTCTATTTGATGTTGAATCTGTTTTAAGTTTTCTATGATTTTCGTCACTTTTTTCCCAACTTTACAACAATAGTTTCTCTCATTGTATCAAGTGCTAGTTTAATTTTCAATGAATAGCGTGAACTATTCATCCGGTGATTTCACTAAGATGACATCTTTTCCGACTGTGAGTATATTACTAAAGAGGATTTTCTTAACTAACTCTTCCCCTTGAAATAAATGGTAAAACTTTTTTGGCGGGGAAATTATAAATGCCGTAATGGCACCTTCTTTTTCGTCCACTTCCGCATCTACAATATAACCGATAAATTTTCCACTTGTTGCCTCAATGATTTCCTTCTCCTGAACGGATGAAAATCGCATTCCTCCATCCTCTCTGTATCAATAATTTATTTTTACCTCTTTATAAGTATTCAAACATCGTGAAATTATGATGAAAGGGACAGCCCTACGTGTTGGACAGTCCCTCAGAATTTCTATCTATTTAACGGAAATCCCGCTTCATCAATTCTACCGCACTCTTTTCCAATCTTGATATTTGCGCTTGTGAAATACCTAAAGATTGGGCGATTTCCGTTTGAGTTTCTCCTAGGAAAAAGCGCTTTTCTATAATCATTTTTTGTCTGCTATTTAGCTTTTTCATACTTTCTTGCAGTGAAATCGAGCCTACCCAATGCTCTTCTGTCACTTTATCTTTAATTTGGTCAATCATAAAGATTGCATCGCCACCATCGGAGTAAATCGGTTCCTGCAGTGACATCGGGTCTTGAATCGCATCAAGAGCAAACAATACATCTTCTTTTTTCATCTCAATTGCCTGTGCCAATTGCTCGATTGTGGGTTCTGTTAAATGTTCCGCAATAAATTGTTCCTTCGCTTTCATCGCTTTATACGCAATATCGCGCAATGAACGAGACACACGAAGTGCATGATGGTCGCGCAGGTGTCGGCGGATCTCTCCCATAATCATCGGTACAGCATATGTTGAAAATCGAACATTATGCTTTAAATCAAAATTATCAATCGCTTTTAATAAACCAATACATCCTACTTGGAATAAATCATCTGCCTGTTCGCCACGGTAGGCATAACGGCCGACAATGCTGAGCACTAATCGTAAATTGCAAAAAACTAGCTGCTCACGAACAATCCATTCTCCTTGCTGTAATCGTATAAATAAATCTTTCATTTCATCTGGCTTCAGTACTGGTAATGTAGATGTATCCACACCACATAATTCCACTTTTGTACGCATCCAACTTCACCTTCCGAACTAGATTGTCTTTTGTCTTTGCAATCATTTTGTCCGAAATGGTCATCGCTATGCGCGCCAAATTTAACCATCTTATGCAATTGGTTCGTTCAAGAATTCACGTAAATCCATAATAATTTTTTTCTCCAATCTTGAAATATAAGATTGTGAAATACCTAAATGGTCCGCTACTTCCTTTTGCGTCATTTCTTCTTTTCCGTTTAGGCCAAAACGACATTCCATAATATATTTTTCACGAGGTGTCAGCTGATTAATGGCATTAAACATATGCTGTCGCTCAATTTTACGTTCTACATCAAGTGTTATAATATGTTCTTCTGTCCCTAATATGTCTGAAAGTAATAGTTCATTTCCGTCTGCATCCGCATTTAACGGTTCATCAAAGGAAACTTCGCCTTTCATGCGGCTCGTCTTTCGTAAATGCATCAATATTTCATTTTCGATACAGCGCGATGCATACGTCGCTAATTTAATGTTTTTGTCCAAATTAAAAGTTTCAATCGCTTTAATAAGGCCAATGGAACCGATGCTGATTAAATCCTCAATCGGCGTGCTCGTATTATCAAAACGTCTTGCAATATAAACGACTAAACGTAAATTTCTTTCAATTAACATATCTCTGGCATGCAAGTCACCATTCATAAATGCTTCGACTACGACAACTTCTTCTTCTCTAGTTAATGGAATAGGCAATGAATCATGTCCCCCTATATAGTATGTCCCTTTTTTTCTTCTAAAGTAGCTTAGTATGTTTAAAATTATCGATTGAATTTTTTTAAGCAATATCGATCCTCCCTTATGAATTCGTTAGGACAAAAACATGTGCAATCATTTGTGCATTTTGCGGAAAGCGCGCATCATTTTTCGTAAATACAACATAGTGATTTGGATACGTCTTGTTCTGAATGACAATTGTGGCACGAAAGGCCGGTACGAGTAATGTGCCTTTTTGAACCGTTGTAATAGGAACAATACGTATTCTTTTCTGTATTTCCTTTGAAAACATTGTCAGTGAGTAAGGCTCCTGCTCATTCCATTTGAGCAGGCATTCACTAAATTCATCCGGCAACATCGATTGAACTGATTTAAACGAAATAAAATGGACCGGTGCCTGACTTAAAGGTTCAGTGCATTCATTTCCCGTATCGATATATGTTACGAGCTCCATTTGTTGTTCGAACAGTTCTACTTTGCTTGTCGTTACATATCGACTTTGTGCAACATTCTGCAATTTTTGAAACCAGCCTTGTTTCATCACTGTCAAACTAATACATACTATGCCGAAACATAAAAAAATATAAACGAAAAACGGAGATGCAAGCAAAAATGGTTGTAATGCTGTTATTAATCCACCTGCGAGCAAAGTAGCGACAACAATCCACTTCCCTTGCTCGTAAAATATTTTCCATTTAAATGAAAAGGCAATGCCTAATAGTACGATGAAACTTACAAGCAACATAAATATGTTTCCCATAAATAACACAGCGATCAGCGCACTACAAAAGGCCCCTAATAGTAATCTCCAAATTGGAATGATGGTATATGTTATGGTTGCGGTAAATTTTAGTAGTACGAGATTCATTAAAAAATTCATTAAAAGAATCCACTCTGCATACATGTATTGTCCTCCTGTAAATAAGATTATCAAACCCCCTCAGAGTATTTTGTCTAACTGTTGCATAAATCTGGAAGAATCGTATGACATATTGTTACGACATTCAAATCCAATCGACAAAAAGTTGGTAGCAGGAAAGTTAAAGAATCATAGGGGCAAAGGAGGAGGTTTTAATGTGATGGTGTGAATCTGTTATTCTACTTTTCCTTGCCTATACATGCATAGGCAGGCTACTTTTCATAACATCTTTTAAACTAAAAAAAACGATTATTCACATATAGATGTAAATAATCGTTTTTCATACTATGAAAGTTTGTATTATTAGCGATTACGACGATTGCGTAAAAATGTCGGAATATCCAATGCATCGTCTTGCTGATAGTTTGTTTGTTGTGTTTGACGTGGCGCTTCTTGCTGCACTGGATCTTGCTGGCGTACAGGCTGCTGTTGTTGCGGTTGAGTTGTGCTTGTTGCAGCTTGTTGACGAGCACCGATTGACGGACGCACAGGCTGCGGCTTTTGAATAATAAAGTCATCAGAGAATCCTGTTGCAATTACCGTTACGATAATTTCATCGTTTAGGTTATCATTAATTACAGAACCGAAGATCATATTTACTTCTTCATCTGAAGCGAGCTGTACAATATCGGCAGCTTCCTGAACTTCAAATAAACTTAAGTTCGTTCCGCCTGTAATATTCATAATAACACCTTTTGCACCATCGATTGATGTTTCAAGTAATGGAGAAGAAATTGCTTTCTTAGCGGCTTCTACTGCACGGTTTTCACCAGCAGCAATCCCGATACCCATTAATGCCGAACCTTTATCGGACATAATTGTTTTTACATCGGCAAAGTCCAGGTTAATTAAACCAGGTGTTGCGATTAAGTCTGAAATACCTTGTACACCTTGACGTAATACATTGTCCGCTTCACGGAACGCTTCCAGCATTGGAGTTGATTTATCAACAATTTGCAGTAATTTATCGTTTGGAATTACGATTAATGTATCGACTGCTTCTTTCATTGAAGTAATACCGCCGATTGCCTGAGTTTGGCGTTTACGGCCTTCAAATGTAAACGGACGTGTTACAACACCTACTGTCAATGCACCTAAATCACGTGCGATTGATGCGATTACCGGTGCTGCACCCGTACCAGTACCACCGCCCATACCGGCAGTTACGAATACCATATCGGCACCACGTAATACTTCTTCCAATTGTTCGCGGCTTTCCTCAGCAGCTTTTTTTCCTACTTCTGGGTTTGCCCCTGCACCTAGTCCACGTGTTAATTTACCGCCAATTTGTAGTTTATATTCAGCTTTTGACAGATTTAAAGCTTGTGCATCTGTATTTACAGCGATAAAGTCTACACCTTGTACACCATGTTCAATCATGCGGTTTACGGCATTGTTACCGCCTCCGCCAACGCCGATTACTTTAATAACGGCTAATTGTTCAACATCCGTTTCAAATTCTAACATACTCTTCTCCTCCTAATTGTTCACGTCATTCATTTTCGTATTAATCGAAAAATTTGTTTAATAAGTTTTTCGCGCGATCAATTACACTTACTTTATTTGCGCTATCTACTCTCTCCGGCACATTTGATTGTTTTTTAGAAGGAGTTGGTTGAGTAGGATAAGGTGCTGCATATGAAGAAGCTGGTACCGGCTCGCTTCTTCCGTAAAATTCGTCTTCTGCATGTGCATAACGAATTAAACCTACTGACGTTGTAAAGGCCGGTTCACGTACACCGATGTAATCAGGTGTATAAATGCGAACTCGCGTTAACATTACTTGTCGCGCCAGTTGAGCAATTCCTTCAAGCTGTGCTACCCCGCCAGAAATGACAACACCACCCGGTAAATCCTGTACCCCCATACGTGCTAATTCATCCAATACTAATTCAAATAACTCTTCTAAACGTACTCCGATAATTTCTGAGATGAAACGTTGACTGTATTGATCCGTTGTATCAGTACCAACAACAGGAACATCAAACGTTTGTTCATCGGAAGCATCATCGTAAAAGGCATGTCCATACTGCTTTTTGATTTTTTCGGCTTGTTCTGTCGGTGTTTTTAATACAATCGATAGATCTTTCGTAATATGATCTCCGCCTACCGCGATAACAGCTGTATTTGTCAGCAGTCCGTCTTGGAATACCGCAACAGTTGTCGATCCGCCGCCTAAATCGATATAAGCAGTTCCTTGATTTTTCTCATCTTCCGTCAGCGCAAAATTTCCTGCTGCTAATGGTTGTAGATAAATTTCGCGAATTTGCAAGCCTGCACGTTCTACACATCTTAAAACATTATGTACAAGCGTCTTGGATGTCGTAATCATTGTCGCATCCATCTCTAAACGAATGCCAATCATACCCCGCGGGTCTTTAATCTCATCTAGGTTGTCTACGATAAATTGTTTAGGAATCAAATTTACTAACTCTCGCTCTGGTGGAATCGACATTACCTGTGCAGAGTCTATTACTCTAGCTAAATCATCGTCCGTGATTTCCCGGTCTTCACCGTTTACCGCTACAACCCCTTTAACAGGCTGTAATGCTGTCTGGTTTGCAGGAACTCCAAGCACCACTTCTTCTATATTAATACCAGTCATTCGCTCTGCTTGATCTACAGCTTTTTTAATGGACTGTACAGTTGCATCTATATCAACTATTGCACCTTTTCTTATCCCTGTTGATTTCACATGACCTACACCAATTACGTGCAATTGATCACCGTTCATTTCTCCGATCAGGACCTTTATTGAAGATGATCCAATATCGAGAGAAACATAAATTTCTTGATGATTCAACTTACTGCACCTCCTTCGATTACTCCTATAGTTCATTCTATTGTAAATTTCGTTGATTGTCTAAGTAAAACGATAAATTGTAATGATATTTTAACGTGATTGTTAAGAGTTTTCCTCCTTTTTCAATCTTCTGTTCTCATATTTTGTCAATAATAACCGACGAATGACTGCGATATTCTGAAACAGTCGAACTCCGAATGCAAAAATAGCGGCTAAATAAAGATCGACACCTATATGAACTCCGAGAAAAGCCAATCCTGCTGCTAAAATTATATTAAAGAAAAACCCGGAAATAAATACTTTATCATCGTAAACTTGCTGCAATAATGCACGGATACCGCCGACCATTGTATCGAGAGCCGCCAGTACAGCAATGGATAAATAGTTTTCATAAACAGATGGAATTTGAATATCTGTTAAAATCCCTAATACCACACCTAATATAAGACCTAAAAGTGGTAACCACATATTCGCATCCCCTTCTACTTTTCTGATAAATACTTAATTCTTTGTACAGGTGCAATTGAATCAATTTGTATCTTCTGCTCTGCTTCATGAATCGTCAATACTAGATTATCAATATAAAACTCATCCTGGAACGTAGAAGCCAGCAAATGATTTTTCATTTTCTCGGCTTGCTCATACGTAAGTGTAATGATGTTTATTTCAATATTCGTATTTTGAATCGGCTCACTATTGATCGTTGTTTTCCCATTAATATCGCGAATGGCCGAATTGTAGCTTAAACGTTTGCCATCCACTTCAATTGCCCGGGCATTATATCGATTTAAATCATTTATAAGGCGAATTAACAGTTCAGGCGATACAGGCTTTATTTCATAGCCTAAGCCCACTAATTCAGGTGAAGGGCCAACTGATAACGTTAACCCCGGTCCTTCAACCGGCAAAATTCCTGCACGTTCTTTAAGTTGGTCAACAGTTTGCTGCAATAGTACTTCCGGATTATCAAACTCTGCATCCTCGTATTTATTTACAGTTTCGGTTAATTCGCTTATTGCGGTCAGCAGTTCGGAATGCTGCTCCTGTTCCGCAAATAATTGCTGGCGAATTTCCCAAATATCGACTGTAGTTCTTTCGGTCGGATTTTGAACTGTGTTGTACTGCACTGCGAGCATAAAGCCGATGATGAACGAGATAATTGTAATATTACGGTACATTTTTTTCGTCATCATTTTCCCTCCGATTTTATGCCTTATTCATCGCTGACTGTTTGCATTTCTATTAGGTCGTCTGTTTCCAAAGTAACGACAATTTGTTCATTTAATAATTGGTCAAATACTCCCCCTGCCAATTCTAAGGAAGAAATAAGTACATCCTGATTACCAACTGCCTCAATTACAAATGGTGCTGGGTACTGTTGCCCATCAATTGTAATGACCGGACCATTGCAGGCAATGTAAGAATTCGGTTTCAAACGTTGTCCGTTAATAGAAATTGCCTCGGCACCTGCAATTTTTAATTCATTTAATACTTTAAATATGTGACTTTCGTGCACAATATACTCATTCGGGTTGGTAGTATCTGGATTATAATCCCCGTCTTGCAGTGTTATTTTGATCCCTTGTCCCATTCCATCTGTTAGTCCTAATAATAGTCGCAATTGCTCAGCATCTTGCCGATTCTGCTCATATTGCGTTTCGTTCGAAGAAAACTGCTTTTCATATGTTCGAATTTTCTCCTCTAATTGGGCCAACTCACCTGCAAGCTCTTTGTTTCTTTCCTGTTTTTCAATCAAATCTTCCATGTACTGATTTTCCTGCTCAAACTGGGGAGAGGCAGAACTTAATGTACGCTTGTCCTTTGATAAATTATAGGAAAAACCGATAATAAATCCTGTAATCACGCATACAATTAATATAGCGCCATACTTTTTTGAAAATAATGCAGATTTTTTCTTCGGCTGCCTGCTGTTATCATTCTGGCTCTTCTTCATTTTGTTCTTCCAGTTGCCCCCCTTCATCAGTTTCCGCATTTTCTGTTTCATCTGTAGTTTCTTCAACTTTTTCAGTGTCTTCTTTTATTAATGAATATTCTCCTGAAAAAGGTCGGTAATATGAACCAACTTCAATATCTACAATCCCTTTTTCAGAAACGTCCTCGCTTTCAATTTGCGCAATAATCGATGGATAGTAATTTAACTTTTCTGCTAAAGTATTCGCATCTGCGCGTACTTCATAGCCATCATTCATGAAAAGCGTTATTGAATACGGGTCCGCCTCTGTAGGATTTGCATTAATTTGTGAAATGAGCGACAGTACTTCCGGTTTTAGATTCGCCAGTTCCTTTAACAGCTTTTTTCGAAGAGCCTCATTTTCGAAATCCCGGAAAATCGGTGCATCGATAGGAACAATTTCATTGGGTTCTTCAAAGACAATGCCATTATCAAGCATAGGGTAAAATTCCCCGTCTTGTGAGATATAGGCTACTTTTTGCCATTCCTCTATTGTAATTTGAACTTCATTCAGGAATTTTCTTTCGACATTTACGGATTTTACCCATTCATGTTTAGCAATTGCCTGCTCCACTTCCGAAATTTTAAAGCCCCATAACGAATCGTCTATTTTTAAATTTGACTGTTCGATATAGTACGTATCTTCCTTAAGGGCTGCCCCTTTAATATCAATTTTTTTTATATCACTATAAGGTAATTGAAAATAAAGAAGGATGATAATGATAAAAAGAAAAATCGTCACTAGTCCTAAAAATTTAAAATTAGTACGGCGTCTTCTGCGTTTTTTCATGGCTGGTACTCGTTCTGTAATATCGATTACTTTTTCCATTATCCCTACTCCTTCCTTCTTTCATATGAAAAATTTAAAATAAGCGCTACTGTTACCCAGACAACAACAAGCGATGTTCCGCCATAGCTTATAAATGGCAGTGTTACACCGGTTACAGGCAATAAATTAATAACTACCCCTATGTTCAGAGCTGCCTGTACAGCAATCATCGTTGTAAGTCCGCATATCGCATAAAAATGAAATACATGCTTACATTGTAATGCCAAGCGATATCCAAGAATTAAAAAGCACGCAAAAATAAGCAGCAGTCCCATTCCACCGACAAGTCCGATTTCCTCTAAAATAATCGCAAAAATAAAATCGTTCTGCGGTTCCGGTAAGTATAAATACTTTTGTCTACTTTTTAATAATCCATGTCCAAACAAGCCTGCCGGACCTATCGCAAATAAAGATTGTACAGCTTGGAAGCCGCTTCCTAACGGGTCTGCCCAAGGATTGATAAACGCTTCGATCCGTTTAAGGCGATATGGAGCTGCGATAATTAACCCGGCAAGGCCTCCTATACCTAAAGTGATGAGGACAACATATAAACGCAACGGATATTGTGCAATAAAAAGTATAATTAAAACAACTACAACTAAAATAAAGACAGCACCAAAATCAGGCTGAAGCATAATTAAGGCTGCCGGAAGAATCAATATGAGAAAATGCTTCACTTGAACAATGCGCTCATACGATTTCCGCTGTGTTAATAATGCACTAATATAAATAATTGTTGTTACTTTCGCAATTTCAGCCGGTTGGATCGTTAAAGGACCGATTCCAATCCAACTTTGCGAACCATTTCGGACAATCCCGATACCCGGAATAAGAACAGCAACAAGCAAGCCAAGCGAGATGATATAAAAAATCTTCCACACTTTCGGTTGCTGTAAAAACTCCCAGTTCATAATGGCTGCACAAATGATAAGTGCAACGATGAAATAGATTGACTGCTTCAGGTAAAACGGGGTTTGTCCATCATAGTGAACATTCCCCCAATATGTACCTGCTGAAAAAATAAAGAGTATGCCAATAAGCGACAATACAATCGCACTGATCATAAAATACTGTTGATTTTTTTGCGACAGTGTAACTATCCTTTCTTATGAAAGTTTCATAACACGATCAATAAATAAGTCGCCCCGAATTTCAAAGCTCGCATGTTGATCCCAGCTTGCACATGCCGGTGACAGTAAAATGATGTCACCTTCTTCAGACATTTTTGCTCCGTATCCCACTGCATCTTCTACATCAATTGCACGCACAATATTCGTAATGCCACATGATTTTGCAAATTCGATAAAGCGAAGTGCAGTCTCGCCGAACGCGACAACTGCCTTTACACGTGTCATTTCTTTACGAAGCTCCTCAAATGAATGCCCGCGATCTAATCCGCCGGCCAATAATACAATCGGTTGCTCAAATGCAGCCAAGGCACTTTTCGTTGCCAGTACATTTGTTGCTTTTGAATCATTGTAAATTTTACGTCCTTGCCATTCACGGACAAACTGCGTTCGGTGACGTACCCCTGCAAATGTTGATAAAACTTCTTCAATTGCTTCAACAGGACATTGCTGCAGTAGGGCTGCTGCTACAGCACATAAAATATTTTCTAAATTATGCTCGCCCGGCAATACAATATTATCACGTTTTAAGATTGCATCGCCTTGCCAATAAATGTTTTCTTTATCTGCACTGATACCTTGTTTTGCTTGACCTTTTGTCGTAAATGGAATGAGTTGAGCATTTGATTTTTGAGCATATTTCGCCACAACTTCCTGATCGGCATTATAAATGAAATAATCTTCAGCTGTTTGATTGCGTGTGACTCCAAATTTAGCTTCAGCATATTCTTCAAATGTCCCGTGGTAATCTAAATGTGCTTCATACAGATTTGTCAAAATTGCAATATGCGGTCTGAATTCACGTGTCCCCATTAACTGAAACGATGATAACTCAGTAACAATAACCTCATCTGCTTTTGCTTCTGCTGCAACACCACAAGCAACGGTTCCAATATTCCCGGCGATTAATGGTTTTAAACGGCCTACGTTAAGCATTTCGTAAAGTAAAGTTGTCGTTGTTGTTTTGCCATTCGAACCGGTAATACCGATAAATGGCGCTTCACTTACTAAATAGGCAAGTTCCATTTCTGTAATAACAGGCAGACCTTTTGTTATCGCATCGGCAACGATCGGATTTGTGTATGGAATCCCGGGGTTTTTTACGACAAGCTCAAAACCTTCATCAAGCAAATCTTCTGGATGTCGTCCACAAATTACGGTAATTCCTTTTGATAAAAGCTCCTGCGCTTCAGGATTTGCATCAAATGGCTTTGCATCATTGACTGTTACAAATGCACCTAACCGATGCAAAAGCTCAGCAGCCGCAACACCACTTTTCGCCAATCCTAAAACGAGTACTTTTTTAGCTTGTAATCCTTCATATTCCATCATAATAACGCCTCCGCTAATACTGCTATAAGTGCTACGATACAACCTGTTGACCAAAATACTAGTACGACTTTCCATTCTGACCAGCCGGATAATTCAAAATGGTGGTGAATCGGACTCATTTTGAATATACGCTTTTTACGCAGTTTATAGCTTCCTACTTGTAAAATAACGGATAATGTTTCAATAACAAATACAAGACCGATTAATAGTAACAGCAATTCTTGTTTCACCAGGACCGAAATCATTGCCAATGCACCGCCAAGCGCAAGGGAACCTGTATCTCCCATAAACACTTTTGCCGGATTTGCATTAAAAATCAAAAATCCAAGTAATGCACCAGTTACAGCAAATGCAAATAATGCAATATCGGCTTGCTCGTTAAATAATGCAATGACACCGAATGCAGCAAATGCGATTGAAGCCGTTCCTGAAACGAGTCCATCCAAACCATCTGTTAAATTGACTGCATTTGAAAAACCTACTAGCCAGAAAATTAAAAACCCAACATATAGAATTCCTAAATCAATCGATAAATCTGTGTATGGAATTCCTACAGATGTATCAAATGAACCTAAACGTAATAGTAAGAATGCTGCAATCGCAATTGCAATTTGACCAATTAATTTTTGAAGGGAAGTCAATCCTAAATTACGTTTAAAAATAACTTTCAGCCCATCATCTAAAAAGCCAATTACGCCAAATCCAACTAAAACAAGTAATAATACAATCGTTTGTGTTGTAAACAAGTCGAAAATCATTGCGACTATAATTGTCGAAATAATAATGGCTAACAAGAAAATTAAACCACCCATTGTAGGTGTACCCGCTTTTTTCATATGTGATTGAGGGCCTTCTTCACGTATACTTTGCCCGAATTTTAATCGGCGTAAAAGAGGGATTCCTACTGGCGCTAAAATGACCGTTACTAAAAATGATGAAAAGAGTATGGTCAATGTTGTTGATAATGTCATAATATATCTCCTTTAAAACTTCTGTCTGAATATGGTGGAACGTTTGATTTTCAACGATTACGACCTCTAGTTATTATTGTGAAAAAACGTCCTTCACTATAATAGTTGTTTTAGTTGCATTTTGAAAGATGGAAATCCAATTTAATTTCCTAAATATAAATGAACACTACCACTTTGGAGAATAAGACTATCAGCTGACGGGACTTGCTGAATTACTTTTTCGCCTTCTCCGTGCCATTCGATTTTATAAGGATATAAGTGAGGGATTACTTCTTCTTTTGTCATTCCAATAAAGTTTGGTGTACGCTCAGTCAATTCATCGCCCCAAACGTAATCCCGTTCTATTTGATCTTTTTGCTTTTCGATATTGTACAGCGGCGCTGCATCTTCGATAATACGGCCTACAATCGGTGCAGCGATAACACTTCCGAATTGCAACGAACTTTTCGGATTGTCAATCGCAACATACACGATAATTTCCGGATCATTGGCCGGCGCAAAACCGATGAACGATACAATATAGTCTCCGTCCTTATAGCGGCCGTTTTCCACCTTTTGCGCTGTCCCTGTTTTGCCCCCAATGCGTAAGCCGTCACGAAATGCCTGGCGACCAGAACCTTTTGCAACTACAAGCTCCAATGCATGACGCACTTTTTCCGATGTCTCTTCACTGATGACCTGCGCTTTTGCTTCCGGATCTTGCTCCATAATAACTTCGTTTGTTTTGGAGTCCAGTATTTTCGAAACCGTATATGGCGTATATAATGTACCGCCATTAATTGCTGCTGAGACCGCCTGCATCTGCTGAATCGGCGTAACGGAAACACCCTGACCAAAAGAGGTCGTAGCATGCTCTACCGGACCAAATGCTTCTTTTGAAAATAATATGCCTGATGATTCACCGGCAATGTTCGAGCCCGTTTTTTTCCCGAATCCGAATTTGTGAATATACTCAAGCAACTTTGTTGAACCAACTCGTTGCCCTAGCTCTACAAATCCAGGGTTACATGAATTTTGTACAACTTCGTAAAAAGTCTGGTCTTTATGTCCTTCTCGTTTCCAACAGCGCAATCGTGCCCCCTCGACCATTGTATAGCCATGATCATGAAAATGTTCTTCCTCCATGTTGACTACACCTTCTTCAATAGCGGCACTGAGCGTAATAATTTTAAATGTGGAACCCGGTTCATAAGACATAAATACAGGAAGGTTACGGTTATATATACTTGGCTCTACTTCCGAAAATTTCATTGGATCGTATGTCGGGAATGATGCAAGCGCCAGTATTTCACCACTATTAGGATTCATGGCAATGGCCAATGCCTGATCTGCATCATATTCCAGCATTGCCTGCGATAATTCACGTTCGACAATCTTCTGAAGTCTTAAATCAATTGTCAGCTGAATTGTCGCACCGTCTTTTCCGTCTTTCCATTCATCATCTACATGCTCCAATGCATTCCCTTTTGCATCAGTAAATAACCGAATGGCTGCATCCGAACTTTTTAATAATTCATCATACTCGTATTCGATTCCTGCCAAACCTTGGTTGTCAGCACCTGTAAACCCTAGAAAGCGTGCGAGCAAATTACCGTGCGGATAAGATCTTACATAATCGACACCACTGTATAAACCCGGAATTTGGAGCTGCTGAATTTTTTCCGCTTGCTCATAAGTGATGTTTTTAGCTTCTGGAGCAATTTTTACTAGGGATACTCGTTGCTGCAGTCTTTCCAATATTTTGACTCGATCTTTATTGAGCACGTTTGCAATGGCATCTGCTGCTTGTTCTTTATCTTCGTTTTGTGAAGGCATGAAGTACAAAGTCGGGGCAAGTTTATTCGTTACAATTACTTCATTGTTTCGGTCAGTAATTTCGCCTCGCTGTGTATGAAAAGGAATTTCCCTGTCCCAGTTTTCTTTTGCCTTTGTCGAAAGCTCATCATACTGAATAATTTGAACGGATACTAATTTAACAAAAATCGCCACGCCGTATAGTACAAGTGCGATGGCGATCCATGTTAAACGTTTTTTAGATTTTGTAGTTACCCATTTCATAATATGACACCTCACCTAAAACAACGTATGTTAAAGATGAAGTTTGTATTCAAATCTCTCTAATCTTGTGGAAGTTCTTCAGTAAATTCTTCGTCTTTCTCTTCTTCCAGTTCCATATCCTCTGCCGGAGGGGTCAAATACTTCTCCTCAGGGGTTTTTAGCTTGACGACGATCGGTGAATTATCTGTTATCGGCGTCCCTTGGGAAACACTTTGGCTTTCAACATAGCCTTCGCCGACAATTTCAATCGGCAGTTTGGATAGTGACTTATAGACAAGTAAATTACGTAACGACCAATCACTAAACGATGGTAATGTAATCTCTCCATCTGTCTTTAAGAAAACGATGCTACCACTTGTTAATGATGCATCTGCTGCAGGGAACTGTTCTGTAATTTCTCCGTCTTGACCAATTATTACTGGGACCAGTCCTTCAGATTCCAGTTGAGTCATGACAGTATCTGTCTGCTTGCCTACATAATCGTCAATCTTTGTTGTCTCCGCTTCTGCTACGTCCGACGGATTGATATTCATGTACTTCAAACTGTTCTGTACAACTGAATTGAAAACTTGTGAAACTGGGTCAGAACCTATTTCGGTTGCACCTAGTTTTGGTTTTGCAACTGAAATAAATACAGCCAGCTGCGGATCTTCTGCTGGAGCCATTCCTAAAAATGAATATAGGAATTCATTTTTTCCCCAGTCATAACCAATACCATTTGCTTTTGGCATTTGGGCAGTTCCTGTTTTTCCGGCTACTTTATAGCCGTCAATCTGGAAACGTTTCGCATTCCCGGCTTCTCCATATATAGTAGAAGCTAGAACCTCACGTGTTTGCTGCGCTGTCTCTGCCGAAATCGGTTCACCTTTTATAGTAGGCTCTGAATCTACTAAAATCTCACCAGTGTTCGGATTAACAATTTTATCGATTACATATGGCTGCATCATTTTCCCGTCATTTGCAACGGCCGTTACCCCTTGAATTAACTGAATCGGAGTAACAGTCGAACCTTGACCGAATGTCGTCGTATACTTTTCCAAAGGATAGCGCGAGTTAATAATGCCGCTCGCTTCATTCGGTAAATCAATGCCTGTTTTTTGACCGAAACCAAACTCCTTTAAATAGCTTTCATACGTTTCCCAGCCCATAACATCAAGCAAGTTCGTCATCGCCGTATTTGAAGAGCGTTGGATACCTTCTAAATAGGAAATTGGACCCCAACCGTATCTATTATGATCCCGTATTGTATCGTTATAAACTTTATACTGCCCTGACTGATACTTGGCATTCGGATGCCAATTCCCTGAATCGATTGCGGCTGCAACCGTAAATGTTTTAAATGTGGAACCCGGTTCAATTGTATTTTCCACAACATCATTCAGCCAGTTGCCATCTAATCCTTCACGCGTGTCAGGATTGAACGTTGGTCGTTGTGACATCGCCAAGATTTCCCCCGTTTTCGGATTCGCTACGACAGCAACCATAGACTGCGGCTTATATTGATCGTTGACACGCGTCATTGCTTCTTCCAGGAAGTTTTGAATCGTTTTATCGATTGTCAAATAAATATCGTTCCCGTCTTGTGCTTCCTGTACGACTTTATCGCTGCTTGGCAATAAATAGTTACGAGCATCTCGCTGGTAGGTTAACTTACCATCGTTTCCTGTTAATTGCTTGTCATAAATATATTCAAGCCCCATTTTCCCGACAACCGACGAATTTCCGTCATCATCCGTTTCACGCAATGCAAAACCTATAAGATGAGAGGCAAAGGCGCCGTTCGGATAATAGCGTTTTTTGTCGCTGTATAATAGAATGCCAGGCAGATCAAGCTCTTCAATCTTCTTTTTCACTTCATGACTGATGCCGCGCCCTGCCAGTCCAAACTCGACTTGATATAAATCTTTGGAAGGGTTTAGCCGTTCATAGATTTTTTCTTCATCCATCGGAATGTATTGCGCCAATAATTTTGCTGTTTCTGCTTTATCGACGACATGCCTTGGATTTTTTTTATTTTCTGTTGCCGATTCTTTAATTACCGCTACAAGACGGTAGCTTAATGTATCTTCGGCAATCACATTTTCATTGCGGTCCAGAATCTTCCCACGGTCTGCCGATAACACATATCCAGTTTCGTACCTTGATAATGCTTCTTCTTCCAATTCATGCCCTTTTACCATTCCTGTCGCCTGGATTGATGCAAAACGCCAATATAATAGTAAAAAGAGCCCTCCAAAGAATATAAACATTAGAAAGGCTCCTATCTGGTAACGAAATCTTCTCTTTTTCATTCTCCCGGCACTACTTTCACGTTTTTCTCATTTAGTGTTAATCCGAGTTCTTTCGCTTTTTCCCAAATACGTTGGTGAGTGGAGCGTTCACTTACTTGTACTTTTAAATCTGTATTATTGTTATTGACTTCAGTTATGTCGCGTTCGATTTTTTGGATTTCCATACTGAGTGTTTGGATTTCTCCTTGAGTATGTAATATGGAAATAGCGAAAGATGCTACTACGATTGCAAATACTAGGAACAAAAACTTTTCCTGTGCCGAAAAATACTTAGGTTTGCGTTTTTTCGGCTGGACCGGCAGTCTTTGTTCCTGCTGCTGATGTTGAGGTAGTTCTGGCTGCTGTTGTATATAAGTTTGTCTTGCTCTTACTGCCATTTTTTACCCACGTCCTTTATCGTTAATTTTTTCAGCGATGCGCAATTTTGCTGAACGTGAACGATTATTCGCAGCTAACTCCTCGTCTGATGGTAAAATCGGTTTTCTCGACACTAGTTTAAGTACTGGTTTCATATGCTCTGGAATAACCGGTAATCCAGGAGGTAAATCCGGCAATGATGAAGCCTCTTTAAATAGTGTTTTTGTTAAGCGGTCTTCTAATGAATGGAATGTAATCACACTTATACGACCACCAATTTTCAATAAATCGATTGCATCTACTAAAGAATCTTCCGCTGCACCTAATTCATCATTTACAGCAATTCGAATAGCCTGGAAGATTCGTTTTGCAGGATGTCCACCTTTGCGACGTGCTGGGGCTGGAATACCATCTTTTATAAGCTCTACTAATTGACCCGTCGTTTCAACAGGAGCAATTTCACGGGCTTGTTCAATTTTGCGCGCAACTTGTTTAGAAAATTTTTCTTCTCCGTAACGGAAGAAAATACGAACAAGATTTTCGTATGACCATTCATTCACAACATGATATGCGCTCAGTTCTGCAGTCTGATCCATCCGCATATCGAGCGGTGCATCGTGATGGTAACTAAATCCTCGTTCCGGTGTATCAAGTTGTGGTGATGAAACACCTAAATCATATAAAATCCCATCTATTTGATGAATGTTCAGTTTGTGTAATTCTTCTTTTAAATAGCGGAAATTTGAGTGTACGAATATAACGCGATCTAAATATTCGGCTAATCGTACTTTTGCGTTTTCAATAGCCGTTGTATCCTGGTCAAAGCAAATTAAACGGCCTTTTTCTGATAATTGTTGTACAAGGTACTCACTATGGCCTGCACCACCTAATGTGCAGTCTACATAAATACCATCCGGATTGATGTTCAACCCATCAACAGTTTCTTTCAATAATACGGTTGTATGATCGAACATAGTTTGAAGCACCTCTTAATATTAATTCAATTACGTGTCGGTACTATTACGCCCGGATTAAGAGTTCATGTCGGTTCTGTAATAGTGACCATTGCTTTAAATTTTTTCATCTACTACTAAAGAAATTTAAAAATCAAAGCCAATCAGATTTTCTGCGATTTCATCAAATGATTCTGCCGATTGCTCGAAGTATTGCTGCCAAGATTCTTTCGCCCAAATTTCAATTTTGCTCGATACACCTAATATCACGCATTCTTTTTCAAGATTAGCGTATCCAATCAGTGTTGATGGAATATTAATTCGGCCTTGCTTGTCCACTTCTACTTCTGTTGCCCCAGAAAAGAAGAATCGCGCAAATGCACGTGCATCTTTTTTGGTCATCGGTAAATCCTTTAATTTATCTTCGAGTTTTCGCCATTCATCCATAGGATATCCAAAAATGCATTGATCTAGCCCGCGAGTTATTACAAAGTGTTCTCCAAGTGATTCGCGAAACTTTGCAGGGACAATCATGCGGCCTTTTGCATCGATAGAATGTTGATATTCTCCCATGAACATGCTACTCACCCCACTTTAATAAATAATGTACCACATCCCCCCACTTTCTACCACCAAATTCCTTGCTTCTCATAACAATAAAATGAAATCACGTAAATGAGCATATTCTCACACATACGTTCGGTGCTAAAAGACACAAAAAAGAGTTATCTGCATATGAGATAACTCTTGTTCTTTATAAGGTAATAAGTTGGTGTTTCACGGAAATACTCATAGGCAAATCCAATAAATCATCAATCAGCTTTTCCCCATAGGTATTTAGGAATAAATAAGGGTTGTACAAGCGCTCCTGATAACTATCATTTGGATATAATAGCGACTGGATCGTTTTGTATTGGCGAATTGAAACTTCATGCTTTTCTATATTTTGCTGTTCCAGTTTCGAGCGTAAATATTGGAATTGACGTTCATGGTAATTTTTATTCTTCTCCAATAAATCTTCTACATGATAGTTACCATGCTGCAGATAGCTCGTCAGTTGTTCATACTGCTCTTCCATCTGTTTTTGCATCTGCTCAATTGCGCGCGTTACTTGTTCATCTTTCACACTTTCCACAAATTGTGCTAAATGTTCATCGACCTTACCTGTCAGCACATCCGTTACAGACAGCTCTTTTTGTTCCAGTAATGCATCAACTTGACGCGTAACAAGCGTAATGCTGAGCCTTGGCGCAAATATCGGCATTTGCAGCTGCAGCGTATCAAATGCAGGCTTTAGAGTTGCCCAATAAGCAAGTTCACCGGGACCTCCGACAAATGCTAGTACCGGGAGTGCCATTTCCTGCATTAATGGTCGGGTAACGACATTATTACTTAAACATTCAGGAGACTCATTCGCAATAGCCACTAATTCCTCTTTTGAAAAATTCGCATGGGCTGACCCATTTTTAAAGTGGCCGCCACTGCGCTCCAGCAGAAAACGCTCGCCTTCTTTAATGTAAAATAAATTCGCATTTTGCTCCGTAGCTTCAATCGGCATTGCATAGCCTTTCTCGGCAAGCTTTCTTTCCTGCGCTACAACACCTGTTGCGATCGATTCGTTCTTTTCAATCAATTGGACAAAGTAGTTTTTTTCATATTGTCTGAACGGCCCATAAGTTGCATCCAGCATTAATAAGCCGTGCTTTTTAAATAAATCATTCATCAGCAGCGAGAAGAAATCAGTAAAAGTTTCACTATTTTCTGCATGATTCAAAACATTATTCAGTAAGTCTGTTGTATGTTGTGTTTCCCCAAAATCTTTAAATACATTTAAAATAAACTGCTGAAGTGCTTCTTTATTCAATTCTGTAGTCGAAGCCATTTTCTTCAGCTTAGAACGTTCACTGTAACCACGTTTTTTCACTTCGCCGTTTGCCATTGTATACGTATGATTGATCTCTTCAATATCGTGATCTTCACCCGCTATCCAAAACATTGGTACGACCGGTGCATTTAGTATTTTTCTTTGTTGTTCCGCCAGCAGAATTACCGTAATCGCTTTATGAACAGAATAGAGAGGACCTGTCAGCAAACCAGCTTGCTGACCACCTACTACAACTACAGCACCTTGCTCAATTTCATCTAAATGATGCGCCGTTTTTTCCGAGATGCCATACTGCTCCATATAACTGCGTATAATTTGAGCAAGCTCTTTCGAACGATATGTACGATTTTTTAAATATGCAAATCGTTGGTCAAAAGCTCCCTCATTATATTTATATTCAAAAAACGAATGGATATCGGCATTCTCCGACCAATAGTCCGCTAATAGCTTATTCGTTACTGGTGAATTTATTTGTTCTAGCTCCATGAAAATTCTCCTCTACTTCTCTTTACTCAATTTTAAAATTACCTTTATCACTGCGTTGCTTTATTTTTCTCCGGATACTAGTTTACAGTAAAAGAAAAGTTTAGCCACCTAATCAACCATCATAAACATCATAACTGAATGGGTAATTCCAACGATCCAAATTATAAAATAAGTGATGCTGAACAATAAAAAGTAAAAGCGCCAAACTTTTTTCAGTAATGGCTTTACTTCAATTTCTTTTTTCGTTCGCCAATCAACATATGTAAAAACAATCGCAATTACGAGTACGATAATTAGCATCGGCATTAATATACCAATATTCCATAGTCCTTGTAACGCAATTGGTATCGAAAAAAACAAAAGAAATGTTGTAATATCCGCTGCCAAGCCAATCGCTTTATGTTTTTTTAATCGAAGCTTACGGCATATGAGCAGCACAGTGATAAAAGCAATAATCGGGCATACAATAATTGTTGCCACCAAATATTGAAAAAATAATATCACAGTTGTTCACCGCTCTCCTCAAATGCTTTCACTAGATGATAAAGTGTTTGTAACACAGGTAATTCTTTCTCATTTTGTTCCGCTTTTTTCAAAATCGCTCCAGCTATAGTATCAATTTCTGTTCTGCGATTTGCGAGTCGATCCGCCAGCATAGACGATGTATTTTCTGCTGTCCTTTCACAAAGTGCAACGACTTGCTCAAATTGGAATGATTCTTTAAATTGCGGAAATGCCGTCATGAGTTCTTTATATAAATTATTCAATAATTGCAATGTATAGCTCTGTGTAATTAGCTGCCCATTTTTTACTTGCAAAATCGCAGTTAACGGATTGATAAAACAATTCAGCAGCGCTTTCTCCATCAGCATCGTTTCGGCATCTTGTTCAAATACAATCGGCAGTCCGGACGATGAAAGTACGTTTAGGAAATCAAACTTGCTGCGATCCCCTTTTGCTACAGCAACTTTCATCACACCTTCCCCTTTATGGGCGACATGATACTGTGACAGTTTAAGAGCACCGAATTGAATCGAACTAAATGCAATATGGGATTTACATAATGCAAGTGCTTCCTCGTAATGTGCTAAACCATTCTGCAAAAATAATAATGGAATAGATTCCTTTACACGCTCCATACTTGCATACACTTCATGAAGTTGTCCATATTTTACAGCTAAAATGACTAAATCCGCTTCATTTGAAAGTGCCGAAATATATTTAACGTTGACGGTCGTAACAGATTGATTCAAGTTCGTCCTAGCAATTTGGATGTCCTTAAATACAGTTTTCTCCGCAGGTTTCCCGACAATGTACACATCCATATTCATTTCAGCAAAATAGCTTGCTACTAATAAACCAACTGCACCTGCCCCAATGATTTCAATTCGCATTATATTATACCTCAAATTTATTTCGAATTAAAAAGGTCTGCCTTCAAGACAGACCTTTAGCTTAATTTATTATACTGGATATACCGGATGTTTTCGATATGGTAAGACAATTTGTTTCGAATTATAGTAATTAAAGCGTTGAATTAATGTATGTCGCAGTTGATTTGGTGCGACAATATCATCAATTACCATTTCGGAAGCCAATTTGTATAAATCGATTTCTTCCTTGTACTCTTCAATTTTTTGTTTCACAAACTGTATTTGCTCTTTCGGATCTTCAATTGCTTCGATTTTATTTGAATAAACAGCATTTACAGCCGCTTCAGGACCCATAACCGCAATTTGGGCAGTTGGTAATGCAATGACTGCATCTGGTTCAAACGCCGGTCCGCACATCGCATAAAGTCCAGCTCCATATGCTTTACGAACGATAACCGAAATTTTCGGTACTGTCGCTGAACTCATCGCCGATATAAATTTCGCCCCATGTCGTATAATGCCCGCCTTTTCAACCTTTGTACCGATCATAAAGCCCGGTACATCCGCTAAAAATAACAGCGGAATCGAGAATGCATCACAAAGCGTTATGAACTTCGCTGCTTTGTCGGCAGAATCGATAAACAATACGCCGCCTTTTACTTTCGGCTGATTGGCGATAATCCCTACTACTTGCCCATCGATGCGGGCTAGCCCTGTTATCAGTTCAGAAGCAAAAAGCTTTTTAATTTCAAAGAAGCTGTCTTCATCAATCAGCTGTTCGATACATTCATACATATCAAATGGCGCATTTTGATTTTCCGGAATAATCTCTTCCAGTGTTCTCCCGCGTTTCGGTGCTTTCATTTCATCAATCGGCGGGAATTCCGCAAAGTTTGCAGGGAAATAACTGATATAACGTCTCGCTTCGCGGATTGCCTCTTCCTCGTTTGCAGCTAATACATCTCCACATCCGCTAACGGTACAGTGCATACGCGCTCCGCCCATTTCTTCGAGCGAAACCTTTTCACCGATTACTTTTTCAGCCATTCTCGGTGATCCTAAGTACATTGAAGCATTTCCGTCCACCATTATAACGATGTCACAAAAGGCCGGAATATAGGCTCCTCCTGCAGCAGATGGACCGAATAAAATACATATTTGAGGAATCATTCCACTCATACGTACTTGATTATGGAAAATACGGCCTGCCCCGCGTCGCCCAGGGAACATTTCCAGCTGATCTGTAATGCGCGCCCCTGCAGAATCGACTAAGTAAAGCATTGGTACTTGCATCTTTTCCGCAGTCTCTTGAATACGGATTATTTTTTCAACTGTTCGCGAACCCCATGACCCAGCTTTGATAGTAGAGTCATTTGCCATAACGCAAACGGTTTGCCCATCAATTTGCCCAATAGCTGTTACAACGCCATCTGCAGGCAAATCTCCGGCTTCACAATTTGCAAAACGGGCATCTTCCTCATAAATTCCATCATCAAATAATTGTTTCAAGCGATCCCGGACAAAAAGTTTATTCGTTTCTTTTAACTTTTCGTGATATTTTGGTTGCCCGCCTGCGTATATTTCTTCTATTTTCTGCTGTAAGTGTTCGTTATAAGTAGGCTGTGTCATTATCTTTCCTCCATCACTTAAGCTAATTCTACTAAAATATCATTCTCTTCAACAAAATCTCCTTCAGCAACAGTAATTTTTGCTACTGTCCCATCTGCTTCTGCCTCATGCGGGATTTCCATTTTCATCGATTCCAAAATGATGAGTGTTTGCCCTTTTGTCACACTGTCCCCTTCTTTAACACTTACCTCGAATACTGTACCTGCCATCTGTGCTTTTACTTCTGCCATGCAAAAGGCCCCCTTGTTAGAAGATATTTGCGCTACTCGCGCTATGTTTCTACTTCTATTGTAAGTAGCCGTAAAATTAATTACAATTATTTTCTCGAAAAATTATTTTATTTCTATTTATAGTTAGTTTTTCTTTAACTCGGTTTTCCTTTTGTTAAGGCTACACCTTGATGTAACCACTTCGTAATTTTGTCATACTCTGATTGCAATTCCGAATATTTCATTTCTAGTTCGTTATATGCTTCTGTCAATTCTTCAAAACTAGATAACGCCAACTTTAAGTGACTGCGCATCAACTGTTTCGGGCGCTTTCTGACGCTGTTCAAAACCTGTCCATACTGCGCTCGCAATGTTTTATTCCAGCGAAAGCCGCAAGCTTGCTTCGTCCGGTTTAACTCCTGTGCTGCCTGCTCAAAAGCTTCTAGTTGTGTACGTCCGTTTTGAACTGTTTGAATCACAATTTCAGCTAACTTTTCATCGTCTGCAATTGTCCATTGATCTTTCCTTCTTTTTTGCTCCACAGTTGCACCACCTCATATTTTTTACTACTATATGCCATGATGAACAAAATAGACTTAAAAACAAAAAAAGTTACGAGAAAAATAGTTTTCATCGTAACTAGGGGATTAATTTTCATTGCAGGTCAGAGGCCAACACGATGTTGGTCACGAATGCGTTATCAAAGGACGTGACAATTTTAGCATTCACTCCATCTTCCTCCATTCCAATCAACGGACTTCATATAAATTATTAACCAAGCAATCTGTTTACGGATTATTTTTTCTTCTCGAGGAAGTTCTGTACTGCTTTATGGTGAGCTTCGGATTCCCACAGCTTTGCACATAGTCGGATTTCTTCCATCACTCGCTCGTACATATTGCGCTCACGCCATTTTCTTAATTCAATTTCTTTATATGCCTGGTGGACAGAAGGATGGATCTTCGCCATATGCTCAATAAACTCTGCAAGAGCCTGCTCTTTCGTCCCTTCAATATACACACGCATCGCCCAACCGATCTCATATAACGTTTGCGCATCATACGGTTTTGCGTCTATTAGCATTTTTAATGCACGGTCATGGCGCAGGCCACGCTCAAACAAATAAGTTCCTCCGCCCCATCCAGACGTAATCGCCAGTGTCCCTTGGATGAAGCCGGCTTTTGCATGTGAGGAAATCAGTCGGAAATCGCAAGCTGTCGCAATTTCACAACCTCCTCCAACAGCTGCTCCGTTTATTAAAGCAATTGTCGGTACAGGCAATGTCGCTAAATCATATAAAATATTCCCCATTTTACTCAGCATGCCAAACGCTTCTTCTTCTGTTTCCAAACTATGAAACTCCGACAAGTCCCCGCCCGAACAAAACGATTTTTCACCGGCACCTGTAATAACTAAGAAACGCACATCATTATGTTCTTTTATGTATGTAATAACTTCCTTTAAACCTTCCATCACCGCGTAGTTTATAGCATTTCTTTTTACTTCGCGATTAATCGTAAATGTTAGAATCCCATCTTCATTCTGAATTAAGTAATCCACTTGCCCATCTCCTTTAGTAATTATTTCGATATATCAAACTATTCTAATAATAGTTGAGCGCTATTGTTTTGACAATGCTTCTATGCAAAAACAGAAAAAAGACTAGTTAAGAGCCATGGTCTCTTAACTAGTCTTTATATAGCGTAAATACTGAATTATTTCGCTACTACTTCTTTACCTTTGTATTGTCCGCAAGCTTTGCAAACACGGTGAGATAGTTTAGCTTCTCCACAGTTTGGGCAAGCTACCATACCAGGTACAGATAGTTTGAAATGCGTACGACGCTTTCTTTTTGCAGTTTTAGAAGTTCTTCTAAATGGTACAGCCATTGATGGCACCTCCTTACAGATATTTATTCATCTGTTTGATCAAAATACTTAGCTAAAGCAGCCAGTCTTGGATCCAATTTTGGTTCGTCAACTTCCTTAGCTTTTTCTACATCTTCATCCGTTGAATAGTTCCAGCCTTTACCGCCTTGCACTTGTCCTTCGGTATTCTCTTTGAATACTTGCATCGGCACTTCAAGAAGAATTAATTCCTCAAGGACTGGTTTCATATCAACAACGTCTCCATCAACATAATGGATATCGCCCTCAACATCCCCGCGATTTTCTTCATCGACCCAGCTGAAAACTTCTACTGTTTCGATGTTCACAGGATATTCAACATCTTCCCACGTGCGTGCACATGGAAGCGTTAATGTAGTGCTAATCGTTAATTGACAAGTCATTTGCGATGCACCAAAAGTACAAAGCCCTTTTACATGAACGGGTGAAACGTTACGTATATCGGTGTTACGATTTTTTACTTCATCCAACTGAACAACTGTATCAATCGGCATTCCGTCTTTTCGAAACTTTGATAATTGATGAATTGACCATTTCATTCGTTAATCACCTCGAGACAACACTGTTTATTATATAGCCCATAAAAAAAGATGTCAAGATAATTTCTTGTCACTATTACAAAACGTGCTTATAATCAAATTAATTCTAACATATTGCAAAGATACATTCATTTCGAACGTATTGATGCGAACAAAAAACTATTTTAGCGTAAGGGGGAAGTTTATGCAAGCCGTCGGTATAGTTGTTGAATATAATCCGTTTCACAATGGCCATCTGCATCACGTAAACGAAGCAAAACGCACTACGAACAGTGATGTTGCGGTTGCCGTTATGAGCGGTCAATTTTTACAGCGAGGAGAGCCAGCACTCGTCGACAAATGGCACCGGACAAAGATGGCACTCGCAAGCGGAGTTGACATCGTAATTGAACTTCCTTATATTTTCAGCACTGCTCAGGCAACTGGTTTTGCTTCAGGTGCTGTCCAACTATTGGAAGCAACGCAATGTACGACATTAGCATTTGGGAGCGAACAAGGAAGCATCACGCCGTTTCTCAACACTTATCACTTAATAGAAAGCAACCGTACACTCTATAACTCCATTATTAAAGAAACAATTCAGCAAGGCAAAAGCTATCCGCAAGCTCTTTTTACGGCATATGAACAGCTTAAACAACTTTCCCCGAATGCATACATTGATTTAGGGCAACCAAATAATATACTAGGCTTCCATTACGTCGAAGCAATTGAGAAGCTACAGACGGTTATGAGACCTGCTACGATTCAGCGAATTGCTGCAGGATATCACGATGCGATTGATACAGACAGCGAAATTGCCAGTGCTACCGGGATTCGTCAGGCATTGTTCAGCGGTAAGTCTCTCGAGCAGGTTACACAATATTTACCCGAGCCGAGTATTGGTCAACTTGGACACTGGCAGGCAGAACATGGCCGTTTTGCAAGTTGGGAAGGCTTTTGGCCACTTTTGCAGTATGCTATTTTAAGACATACCCCACAGCAGTTAAAACAGTATGCAGACGTATCAGAAGGGCTTGAAAACTCACTCATTAAATATGCAAGAACGAGCTCGGACTTCGAAGAGTTTATGAATGCGTTGAAATCGAAGCGTTATACATGGACAAGACTCCAGCGGATGCTGACACATATTTATACTGGGGTCACGAAAGAACAGTTACATGCCTATTCAAGCCCTACATATATTCGGATATTGGGCATGACATCTTCTGGACAGCAATATATTTCAAGCATTAAAAAGTCCCTTTCCCTGCCGCTCATCAGCCGGGTTGCAGCTGTCAGTGATCCAATATTGGCCATTGATCTGCACGCAACTCAAATGTACCAATTAGGCATACAGCAATTTTCAAATAAAAAAATAGACGAAGATTATAAAACTCCGCCTATTCGCTATTAATTTTTCGGTTGTAGTTGATTTAAATAATTCAGAGCATCATCAATTGTTTTAACAGGAATGACTTTCATGTCGGAATCAATGGCTTTTGCTGTTTGGGCTGCCACCTCATAATTTGAAGTAATGCTTGGGTTATACTCAAGCATTTCTTTTGTTATTTCATCATCAGGTGCAAAGAAAATATCCACGCCTTCTTTATCCGCGGAAACAACTTTTTTCTCTATACCGCCAATTCGGCCTACCGTTCCATCCTCCAGCATTTCACCTGTACCTGCAATTTCATAGCCTTTTGTTAAATCTTCCTCGATCAGCTGATTTAACAGCTCTAATGTAAACATTAATCCGGCAGACGGTCCGCCAATATCTTCTGTTTTGACGGTCACTTTCGGATCGGTTTTGATTGATTTACTTTCTGAATAAGTGATACCGATACCAATACGCCCTTCAGAACCTGGTATTTCTTTAATCTCCAATGTTTCGTCAATAAGTTTTCCATCCCGTTTTACAACTAGATTAATTTTATCTCCCTTTACTTTTGGCGTAATGAGAGTAAGAAACGTTTCCAAACTATCAATACGCTCATTATCTACTTCCACAATTTCATCTCCTGGCTTTAAATGTCCGTCTGCAGCACCATCTGCAAGTACATTCAATACATAGAGTCCTTTGTACGTCACTTGATATTCAAGCCCTGCACGATTGAACGCTACATACGTTGCATTAAACTGGGAGTCCGTCATATATTTCAATTGACGAACATTATACTCTTCGTCATCTTCTTCCTCTTGGCGTACATCTGTTAACTTTACAATATCATAATAATCCGCTACGGCTGCCATTGCATAAGTTAACGGAGTTGCCTGCCCCATTGCAACGGTCGTCATATAAAATGAACCTTCATCGTCCTGGTCACCATTTTGAATCGCCAAAAATTCGCTTACATTATATGTACCACCCGGTTTTGTAATATAATAATCCAACCTATAGAAAGATAAACCCATTAATATAATTAGAAACAGGCCAAATGCTATTTTCCCTTTATTCCCCATTTATTTAGACTCCTCTATAAATAATCGATTTCGCATTGGCGTAATTGTATCAGGACTAATTTTTGTCAGCTACCAACAAATTATAGGACGGTTTTATGTCAAAATTCGTTCCTTAAAAATTACTTGCCGATTAGTTGAAATACTAATTTAAACTTCTTTTGCATACAATTAGTGTAGCATTTGAACGAGCGAATGACAAAATATTGAAAAGGATGAAAAATATTTGGACAATCCTTTTATGTATTACATTAATTAGTTTATTATTATTTTTCCCGGAAATGACACATGTAGGTGCAGACATTGGTGTATCGCTATTTATGGAAGCTTTATTTCCATATTTACTGCCGTATTTGGTATTAACGACATGGCTTTTAAAATTGACGCATTCTTATAACAATTCACCCTTTATCGTTTTTTTGCAAACTTACGGAATTAGTGCCATCGGGGGGTATCCTACAGGTGCTGCTACAATTACGCAACTCGTGAAACGTAATTCGATCACAAAGCAGCAAGCCGCCTATTTGCTCGGCATTTGCCATTGTCCAAGCCCGCTTTTTTTATTCGGCTTTGTCGGAAGCGATTTATTAAATTCCACAACATTCAGCTGGCAATATTTAATTTTACTACATAGCTTTTCATTCATTTTACTGATTGCCGTATATAAATTTTCTCCTCCGCTTTCAAAAGAAGTGCATAGAGCACCTAAAGACCCGACACCATTTACGTCAAGTATTAAGGAAAGTGCCCCAACAATATTGATTGTGGCAACAACGATCATTTTTTTTACGACGATTTACCAAGTGTTTCTACATAGTGTCGAAGTGGTTTTCAAATCAATTCCTACCTATTTAGAAATTGGAATTGCCAGCTTTCTTGAAGTGACGAACGGGTTACATTTGCTACACCAGCAACTATATGGCGACATGCTTATATTTTTCACTGTCGTATTTTTGACAACTCAAAGTTTAAGCATTCACCTGCAAGTAATCGTAATTGCCCGCTCAGCAAATATTGCGATTCGACCGTATATTTTCACGCGTGTTGTTTACAGCATCGTCATCCCAATATTATTTTTCCTGTTGTTTTTATAGATAAAGTTTTTTTAATGAAGTCCGTTGATTTCTGGCGGATACAGCTCCATTGTGAATACAAAAAGAGCTTCTGTGTGGGACGTTATCCTTCACAGAAGCTCTTTTATTATTTAGCGAATTTTTCGTTTAACGCTTGTTCCACAAGAGCTGGTACGAGTTCACTTACTTTTCCGCCGTATTTGGCTACTTCTTTAACGATGCTTGAACTTAAGAATGAATACTGATTTTTTGACATGATGAAAAATGTTTCAATGTTTTCATCAAGTACTCGGTTCATCGAAGTAATCTGCATTTCATATTCAAAGTCGGAAACTGCGCGTAAACCACGTACAATGGCTTTCGCTTTCTTTTCACGGGCATAATCGATCAGCAGTCCCGAAGAAGTTTCGATTCGAATATTCGGTAAATCTTTTGTCACTTCTTTAATTAAGGCTGTGCGCTCTTCAATTGTAAACAATGGTTTTTTAGCTGAGTTATTTAATACTGCGACATATACTGTGTCAAAAACATCGGCTGCCCGACGAATGATATCAATATGACCATTCGTAATCGGATCAAAACTTCCAGGTACTACTGCGATTTTTTCTGTCAAACGATTTCTCCCTCTTCCTCTTCATGACGATAAATAGAAATGATCGTACTGCCGTATTCTTCTTGTCTTGCTAGGTTAAAGCGGCCGTAATTTTCCGGCAATGTGACTTCCGTTGAATGTTCGCACATAATGATTGCATCATGCGCCAGCTTCCCGCCTTCAACTAGTGTTTCGACTAAATCATAATATTCATTTTTGTGATAGGGCGGATCCAAAAATAGATAGTCAATGACAATATCTCTTTTCAATAAAGCCTTCACCGCACGCGTCGCATCTGTCCGGAAAAGTTCAGATACATCCTCATAACGGCATTTTTTTATATTTTCCTGGAGCACTTGGAAAGCACGGGCATCTTTTTCGATAAACAGCGCATAATCTGCACCGCGACTTAGTGTTTCGATACCTAGCCCGCCACTCCCGGCAAATAAATCAACCGCCAAACCACCATTAAAGAATGGGCCAATCATATTAAAAATGGATTCCTTTACTTTATCTGTTGTCGGTCGTGTTGTATTTCCTGTAATCGCCTTTAAAGGCATCCCTTTTCTGTCTCCTGCAACAACGCGCATGATTTTCACCAAACTTTCCTACTAAATCGTGTCCGTATTTTTTTTAAGGAGCCGAAATATTAATTCGGTCTTCCGTCTTTTCAATTTCTACTATAAACAAACGCTGCAACCACGATTCCTCAATGAAATATTGGCCCGCAACTTGTTTTACCGGTAATGATACCGTGTCATAGCGTCTCTGATTAAATACATAAAAACCAGGTTCATGCGGGAATCTGAATTCACGCGTTTCACTTACTACATAATACCCATGTTCTCCAATACTTACATCATAACCGATCGATTCCAGCAGAATATCTGCCCCGTACAATACTTCGCCATCTTTTAATACAACTTGAACGGCAGACTGCTTTTCCGAATTGACGTAAAGATTCCGCGGGTCATTATATAAAAATGGATAGGACTTTTCTGATTGTGCGTTCATTGAAATATATTTCGTAGAAGCTCCCAATACTTCAGATAGCTCCTTGTCCAGCAGTTCTCCACTGATCTTTTTACCTTCCAATGCCTGTAATCGTTCTCGCCACTCCGTCAGTTGCGATTCCGTTAATTGGGCGGTAATTGTTGCAGCGACTTCTTTTGTTTTCTCTCCACCAAATACAGTATCCGTCAAAAATGATGCCATTAATTCTTTCAGCCAATGCGGGCTGTCAACAAAATCATAGGCTGCTTCCAGTTGTGTAATCAGGACCTTTTGCTGCACCTTCGCCACTGTTACATTCGGCACAAAAAGCATTCGGAATCCATCGATCCCATCTATATTAGTGCCGTTAATGATTGCAAGATGTTCATCACTTAAGAAGTTGACTTTTTCAAGCTTTTCATAAAATGCAGCTTTTAATGGAGTTCTTGAATAAATGGAGACAACGCCCACTTCTTCTTGCAGCGCAAAGTCCCCATCTTGCCAAAACAGATCTTTTACTGGGCCTTCCCCACTAAACATCGAATAGTTGACGAGTGACAATTTTTGCTCACCGATTAACGGCAAACCTGTTACCCACTGCCCTTTTACTTCTTTTTCAGTGGAAATATGCACCGTTGAGAACTGAACATCACCGTTTTTTAATGTAGCAAAGACATTTTTCATAAGCTTACGGGACTGTAAGCCGTTCTTTAATGGAATGACATAGGAAATCGATTGTGCCCGTGTTTCTCCGGCTTTAAACTTATTGGTGTCTTCACTTAAACGTGCACAGCTATGTTCATTTTCTATAAAACAATCAGGATTAATGGAAGATTTTGGCCATTCAATCGTCAGTTCTTCATTCGGCAAATTTTTGAAATGCTGGCGAATATCCAAGCTTTCGCCACGGTACACAATTTCAATTTCCTGAGAATAACGATAGCCTTTTTCAGTCGAGTCCACTTTATCCGAATAAACTTGGAACTGCATAAAAAGTATAGTTCCGATTAGTATCGTTAAAAATGAAAAAATACTAACGGCAATTTTCAAGTGCCTGACCTCCTGCATCATGTTACTATTATAAAGAAAGGATGTGCTAAAAAAATGATTCAACAGTTTATCGAACTCGGTCAAGGCTATGGCGATATATATGAGCTTTGCGAACTGGTCAAAACAAATGGGCATCGATTCCATAACGCATTTATTTTCACTGCAACTCAAGATGGCAATTCAGTCGCTTCATTAGCCGTGGCTTTTAAACCATCAGGTGAAGGCAAATTTATGCCAATATATATTTGCCGCGAAGGGATTCCATATAGCGAGGAAAAACTGTCAAAGCGAATTGAGATATTTAAACAAACGATTCAAGATGTTAAGCAGCAAGAAAACATTCTTGAAATTAAACACTCATCTGTTTTTTCGGAAAAAAATCAATATTATCAATACTTAATTGGTATTTTGAGATTAAATCGTTACATACCACCGATGCAATAAGTAAAAATTATAAACCTATTTTATAATCATACTCTTTTGCTTTATCCGGCTTTGCATTTTCAAATTCATTTTTAACAAATGGACGGTATGATTCAACAACGTCTTTCACAAATGGAAGGCGTTGTATTTTATTTTTCAATGTTTCGATTTCGTCTCGATTACAATAAATCACAACATATTTTAATCTCCTGGAGATGAAATTTACGTGACCATACTTTCTTAACGACTTCGCATGTTTTAATTGATGAACGTATATAATTAAACCTTGTCTTTCATTCATGGAAAACTCCCCATTTCTTCATAAAAAAATTTATATTCAGCTAAATCATGCAACAAATTCCTGTAAATTCCTTCAGTTTCAAGCCGTCTTTTTCACTAAAAGCATACCAAATGTGCAAATTGTTAGCAACAGAGTTTAGACAGTTCCACTTCTTTTCCGTTATAATGAAAAATAGTAGAGTGAGATATACACTTCATACTATTTTAAGCTTTTTAAACTCATTTATTGCACATAGCTTTCAACGAAACAATGTACGGTTAGAGGAGGACGAATTTAATGGGTAAGAAAACAAAAGTAGCTTTAGCAATCGCGGCGGCTAGTGCGGCGGCATGGGCAGGAACAAAAGCAATTTCAAAGCCGCAAAAACGTGAATCAAAAGAAGCATTACAATTTGAACGTCCAATTATTATCGCACAACATGGAGGCGCGGGTCTGGCACCTGAACATTCGTTACTTGCTTTTGAACGAGCAGCGGAAATCGGTGTGGATGGCTTTACAGTAAGTGTCCGCCTTTCAAAAGATGAAGAAATTATCGCTTTTCATGATGCAACGGTAGACCGCACAACAAATGGCTCTGGCTTTATTAAAGACTTTACATTTGAACAATTAAAAGAACTCAATATCGGCTATAACTTTGAAGATTTAGAAGGGGCTTTCCCTTACAGAGAACAGCATATACTGGCCGTGACATTACGCCAATTAATCGAAACATATCCGGATAAACTATTTATCGTAAACATTCAAGATAGCCCAGACACATATGAAGGTAGTTTAATGCCTTCTAAACTATGGCGCTTAATCGAAGAATTGAATATTCAATACCAAGTAATCGTTACAAGTCCGTATAGCGAACAAATCGACCGCTTCAACTTATATGCACAAAACCGCATCGCTCTTGGTGCCGGTGAAGGCGACATTAAAAAGGCGATGACTTCATTCACAAGTCAATTCGGTCATTTGTATCACCCAAAAGTAGACTTGTTCATCGTTCCATTAAAACAAGGTGTTTTCAATTATGATTCACCGCGCTTTGTTAAGTTTTTATCGGAACTTAATGTACCGACAATTTACAGCGACATTGATGATCTCGTAACAATGAACCGTGTCATCCGACAAGGGGCAATGGGAATTGTGACAAACCGTCCGGATGTCGCAGAAGTACTCATCCAAAAAGTATCGCAATAATCAAAAGGCTAAAGCGCCCGTATAACTCCGAGTGGGCAAAACGCCACATCCATGGGGCATGCCCCCAATGACTCACATCGTGTGAGCCCAAGCCATTGGAAGACCCGACGCAAAAGTAAACGTTCTACCACCCTTGCACGGAGGGGCTTAATGGTGCGAGGAGTTGGCGCTTTAGCCTAGACGCAATAACAAATAAAAGCTCCCGAAAATTTGAAGTGACCCCTAAAAGTTAGACACGGTTATTTCATTTAGGCAGCTTGGGTAAATTGAGTTCGGTATTGCACCGGACTCATTTTTAATTTTGCCTTCATGCGTTTCGTGTTGTAATAATTTATATATTTATCAAGTTCCAATTTAAATTGCTCTACACTTTCAAATTTCTTAAAGTAGAGGAATTCCGACTTCATGATGCCAAAGAAATTCTCCATGACTGAATTATCGTAACAGTTACCTTTACGCGACATACTTTGTACAATGCCTCTTGATTGGAGCTTGTGGCGGTATTGCTTCATTTGATAATGCCAACCTTGATCGGAATGCATTAATAGCTGATGGTCTTCTGGTAAGTGTTCTAACGCCTTTTCTAACATCTCTGAAACTAATGAATAGGTAGGTCTAGAGCCAATTGTATAGGTGATAATTTCTCCGTTAAACAAGTCTAAAACAGGCGATAAATAAAGCTTTTCGCCAAATAATTTAAACTCCGTTATATCCGTTACCCATTTTTCATTTGGTGCTTCTGCAGTGAAATTGCGATTTAAAATATTTGGGGCGATTTCACCAACCGTCCCTTTATACGATTTATATTTTTTCATGCGTACTAAACACTTTAATCCAAGCTCTTTCATGATGCGCTGAACCTTTTTATGATTCACTTTTTGCCCACGATTCTCCAGCTCATCACGAATACGACGGTAGCCGTAACGACCCTCGTGTTCGTCGTAAATCGCTTGAATATCGGCTTTTAAATCAGCGTCTCGATCTGGTCGATTCATCTTCTTCACTAGATTATAATACGTGCTGCGTTTGATTTCTGCGAATGCCACAAGCGCCTTCACCGAGTATTTATGCCTTAATTCATAGATGACCTTTACTTTGTCTTCTTTGGTAATTTTTCCTTGGCTTGAACTAAGGCATTCAACTTTTTTAAATACTCGTTTTCCATGCGTAGACGGTTGATCTCTGCTTGAAGTGCTTCAGGTGAACCTTCTACTGGTGCTTGTTTTGGTTGTTTAGTCGATTCTTTTTTCATGGATAGACGCCCCTTTTTCTTTGGCTGAAGGGCATCTTCTCCTAATCTTTCGAATTGGTTTTTCCAATTCCGTATCGACGAACTAGCTGCTATATTGAAAATCGCTGCCGTTTCGTGTAAGGACGTACCGTGTTCAGTCATATAATTAAGTACGTCTAGTTTAAACGCTTTTGTATAATTTGTATATCGTCTGACAAACACTTCTACGCCGTTATTTTGATATTGTTTTACTAAAGTTAATAAATACCGGTGTGAAATACCAAAATCCGCAGCGACCGTTCTTGAGCTTTCCTTGCCATTTACATATCGTTGAACCGCTGCTAGTTTATCTTCTGGACTCATTCTAGTCATAGAAAAACTGCACCTCCTTGTTAGATGTGTCTAACAAATGGGGTGCAGTTCAAAATTTCGGGAGCTTTTTTATTACATTAAGCTGAACACGAACAACCGCCGCCTGTACCGCATCCGCTGCCACAAGAAGAACTGCTTGCAAAAAACGGATTGCTTACCGGAACTTTTACAGCTTCCGAAACGGAATGGCCAATGAGCAGGCTAATTTCATCAAGTAAATCCTGAAAATCATTTTCCGCCACTTTAAGTGCCGCAATTTGTTCATTCATATCGATCAGACGCTTTTCTGTTCGAATTTTTTTCATAATTATATTGTAATCAGGATGATATTTGCCAAAGCGTTGTACATCCTCATATTGGTCTTTTAACCGTTGAAAGGCCATAATTTGTGCGCTTAATTCCGCATCCTCGTAGACTGCCTTTTTCGCAAGACGAAGGTTTTCGGCTTGCTCAGAGGAAAGGATCATCGCATTTAATTCATCGACCTCGTCTAAAATAAAAACCCAATCAGAAGTCATGAGCATTGTTTATTCCTCCAATCTCACTTTATCATAACAGAATTGAAGGGAAAATCAATGATTGTTCAACCGACGTTTTTCCAATTGTCTTACCATTTCCCGAACAAATACTAAATCGGAAAAGTATTTTTGTTTGTCTCCAATTTGCTGTGTTTTTTCATGACCCTTTCCTAGCAGTACGATTGTATCGCCTTCTTCCGCATAATTAAGCGCATGCTCAATCGCTTCTTTTCGGTTGAGACACTCAATATACTCCTGTGAAGAAGAAAAGCCTTCACGAATCTGCTTATTAATCTGCTGCGGACTTTCATTGCGCGCATTATCTGTCGTTAAAATAATATAATCCGCATAAATCGATGCGATCATTCCCATCTTCGGCCGTTTTGCCTTGTCTCGGTTACCACCACAGCTAAACATTACAATTAACCGGCGCTTTGTATGCTTTTTTAATGTTTGCAAAATCATTTTCATCGCATCCGGTGTATGGGCATAATCGACGACGATCGATAAGCCTAACTGGTTTTTCACATGCTCAAACCGACCTTCAGGCAATACTAAATTTCCGATTGTATTGCATATATCACTTAACGGAAAATCAAGCTGTGCAACACAGCTTATCGCTGCAAGCACGTTGCTGCATTGATAGTCACCCACTAACGGGATGTTCACTATATGCTTCTCTTTTTTATGCTGAATACAACAAGTCGTTGATGCTGGTCCGTCAACTAGCGTTTGGAAAAAGTAGTCGACATGGCTCCCCTTGCCGAAAAAAATACGCTTGCCTTTTGTCGCTAAACCAATGGAACGACAAACACTGTCATCACTGTTTATAATATTTTTTTTCGCCAAGGTCGATAAAATCTGTTTGGATAGTTTGTAACGTTCAAAACTACCATGGTCTTCAATGTGATCTTCTGTCACATTTAAGAAAATACCGATATCAATATCACAATGATCCAGACGGTGCTTTTCCAGACCAATGGACGAAGCTTCCAGAACAACGTAAGGTACATCAAGACGGATTGCTTCTTTGAACAAAAATTGAATATTTTTCGCCTGTAATGTTGTCAATGCTTCCATTTCCGGATAGCATTTTTCCTGGTCGATAAAAACACCATTCGTACCGATTACCATAGTGCGCTTATCCAACTGGTTTAAAATTTGTCCGATAAAATGCGTAACAGTTGTTTTGCCGTTTGTGCCTGTTACCCCAATCACGGTTAATGCTTCTGCGGGGAAATTATAAATTTTTGCACTCGCATAAGCAATAAAACTCAAACAATTCGGTACCCAAATAATCGGTACAGGTAAATCGGCTTCATTAAAGTAATTTTCATCATCTACTACAATTGCTGCTGCGCCCTTCTCCAAAGCGCTATCAATATACGAAATACCACTCGACTTATTTCCCTTCCTGGCGATAAAAGCATCTCCAGGCAAAATAAGATTCGCATCGTCTTCCACTCGTTTTATTTCCACTCTAATGGAGCCCTTCATAGTGCACGGCCAATCTTTAATCAATTCTCCAATTTGCACGGTTTCACTCCTTACCATACTTTATGAAGGCAAAAAAAAAACGCTACATATCGCAGCGTTTAATTTTTAATTTATTTTTATTTTTGTTTCACATACAGCTGTGTATAGTAATTCATAAATGCTCCTGAACCGATATGCGTAAATTCCTCATCCGTAAGCAATGTTCGATGTTCTTTCGAGTTCATCCAGCCATGGATTACCTCAATGGTATCTTTATAATTTGTTGCCACATTGACACCGTGCTGCTCATACCCCTGCTGCACTTCATTCAACTGGTCTTCAATTTTATATTCATCATCTGTCACTTGAGAATCCATCATTCCTAAAAACATATGTTCACTATTATAATCCGCCAAGGAAGCGAGCGTATCTGAAGGAAGTAAAGCAGGCAATCCATATTGCACACGCAAGGAATTTGCCAAATCGGTCAATTGTCTTCGGTTCGCCAAATTGATATCAATTTGCATATAGCTCGAAGGTGTACTTGCTTCAAAGAGCTCCCCTATAAATTGCATTTCATACGGCTTATGTAATACGAGTGTTTCCCCATCGAGAAAACGGACACTGTATAATTGATTCGTTTCGTGATCTATGTATAATTGCGCATACAGATTATCGTATTTTACTAGAATGCGATCATGCAAATCTTGTTCATTCATTGCAAATATATAGATATTCTCCTCGAGTTCAACTGTTATTTCCTGTCCCAGTACTGTCGTACGATAAATGTCGTCCAATGGCTCTCCGATTACAAACGGTGCTATATCAAATTTACTATTATTTGTATAAATCTGATTTACTCGATCTTCCTTCATACTGACCATTAACAGTCCATTGTCTGTATCATAAATCCACCATTCATACCCATATTCCGATGGATCGATTCGCTTCGGAGTACTGTATGTTTCCAATACTTCCTTTGATGTTTTTCCTATTAATGTAGAAATACCTGTAGCTGGTCGCGGAAGATACTGTTCATCCGGCATGGAAGGTTCCGGTTCGACTACCGGTTTTGTAATGCTCGGCGGGCCTTCCAATAATTCTGTTTGAGAGGATTCTTCATTTGAATAATAAACGACAATCCCGATACAAGTTGCAATAATTAATATGCGAAATAAAACTTTCATTAAAATCCTCCACCATTATTTTAGGTAGTATAATTATACCAATTTTGGACACTATGACACAATGTTGTCATTGCATCAATTACCATTTTGTTCTATTATTAGAATTGACCGTAAACTTATGTACGATAGGCAAAGGGAGGATAAAGAAATGTATTTTGAAAACACACAACTCGAACATGTTAAAGTTGATCAAGAAGTTTTAACGACAGTAATGGGCAAATTCGGTTTAGAGTGCCACGGTGCATGGGACTATGACCGAATGACATTTGACCGCTGCTATGATGTACGTGAAGGTCGTTTTTATTTACGTGTTTTTTGTAATGCAGTATCAGGTGATGTAGGTGCACATAATGCAACTTTAAATATCAACAAACCTGCAATTGGAAAATACTATTATCCACACGGTGTTGAATACACAGATGAGGTATTCCCGGGACATCTTGTAAAAGAGTGTGAAAAAGTACTGGCAGATGTTCGCAGAGAGCTATCAGCATACGGTATTTAATCCCTTTAAAAGCTGGCAACCCAACCCAGCTTTTTTATTTGCCAAAAAAGCTCCCTATATCAAAGTATAGGAAGCTTAAAATTTAAAATCCTAAAATTGCTTTAAAGACAGACGTCGTTTCGCCGCCTTCATAAATAACATAAAGCAATGAATATACAATAACCCCGGTAATCGCTACGAAGAACCAAATAATACTTGTAATCGCACCAATTTTGCGGTGTAATTTCAGATTGGATTTAAGACCTGAAATTATACTTGTCAGCCCGAATACTGCCCCAACTGTCGCTAATGTTATATGGAAAACTAAAAAAATTGTGTAATAAATTTTCAGCTCATCCGGTCCACCGAAGGCCGTATTACCAATAAACACAGTACGTGATACATAAATGATAAAGAATGCCAATGCCGAAACACCAGCTGCTAACATTACTTTTCTATGTGCTTCCACATTTTTCTTTGCGATCAATACCCAGCCAATTGCTACGAGCACTGCACTAAGGACAATAAACGTCGTGCTTATTGTGGGTAATATAGGTAAATTCATTTTCAAATCTCCATTCTTACTTAATCTATCAATATGAACAACATTATTAGGTTGATTGCTCCATTTGTACACATTTTAACATCTTATTAGTACTGTGTTCTATTTTGAAACTCTTTTAAAGCATTATCTGTAATTTCCTGCTGATTTGAGCGCTCTGTATTCCACCACTTACGGAAAATTTTAAATAAAATAACGCCAAATATAATTTCCTGAATAATTTTCATCAATACGCCGCCAACTTGCTGGTCGCTCAATAAATCCATACTCGAGAACAACTCCGGACCAGATAATGTAAGTCCTGATAGTGTAGAGGAAGGAACACATAATTCCATCGCCTTCAGCCACATATCACTATCACTGTATGTACCGTACATCGGGCTTGAAGCAAATATAATAAGCGCACAGGCTGGTGTTATTAACACGGCATTCGAGGCAATATACGCCAATTTCGTCATATTCTTCATTTCATGCTGTCCATCAACATTATTCAATAATGGCCAGTACATAAAAATAGCAGAGGTAAACAAAATCGCTGTATAAGCCAGGTGGTATATTTCATTTAATTTAATCGTGTCAAATACAGATGGTAAATGATATACCGAAAATAAGCCAATAAAGACGATAATAGAAACGAGCGGTTTTGTAAAAATTTTAAAAATTGTTCGCATAACCGGTGCTTCCACAACCACTTTCCAAACCCACCAAGGAATTCCTTTAATAAAGAATATCGGCACTAATAATAATAAGAATGCCATTTGCGTCATATGCATCGTAAACATAATATGACCAAGCAAATCAATTGGAGATCCTTTAATTATATAAAAAGAAATGATTCCTAGTACAAAATAAGCTGCTTCACTCTTCTTTAACGGTTCACTCAAGTTAAACTTTTCTCGCCATGAAACAGTCAGTAAAAAATAGAAAGCCGTTACAAGTAGTAAACACCCGAATAAATATGGGCTCCATAATGCTTGAAATCCGAATATACTTATTGGCATATGACCATGCTCCTTTAAACATCAGTAGTTATCCCGCATTAACGGGTAGTAAAAGCCAAATTGGTTCGGGTCAACACGATATTGGTCACACAAGCGTTGTCACAGTACGAGACGGTTTTAGCTTGTACTTCTTCTAATTAATGGGAAATGAAGAAAAGCCCCACTAATTGTACTTTCACTTTATTATAAATGGCAATTTCACCAACATCAATGAAAGAACTATGACAATTGCTTGAATCAAACATGTATTTTCTATATAGGTTAGACCGTACATTATTTATATGAAGCTAATTCAACCTTCCTATCTAATTAAGACCGTTGATTTCCATTGCGGGCTTAACTATCTGCGGGCATCGGTACTCGTCCCGATAAAATTGGATTTTCCGCTCGGTGCTCCTGTCGCTTTACTTTAGTCGCAAATTTACATTTGTTGTCTCTCGGGAATCTGAAACCCTCTACTCCATTTTACTCCCGTTTCACCTTAATTTATTGCCGTAAATTTTTATGCGACTATATAACTCACTTTGCAAAAATACCTTAAAACAAAAAACGTCCCCAGCATTTGCTAAGGACGTCGATTGTTATGCAATTAATTACCCCACCAAATAATTGTCGTAAACGCCAGGAAGAACGTGAACGCGATGAAGGCTGCACTCCACATGAAGAACTCAATTACACCAACCATATGTGTTGTGCGATCTTCCAAGTGCATAAAAGCATAAAGTTGCAGTACTACTTGTACTCCAGCCAATAATAAAATAATCGGAATGATAAATGTTGGAGCAAAGTCAGCCAGTACAGCGGCAAATGCGATAAAAGTCAGGAAAATCATGATCGCAAAGTTTACTACTTGTTTACGCATATGCGCTTTGGCATGTTCTCTGTCATATTCGAATTGTGCCTGAGTACGTACTTCTACATGAGTTTCGTGTCCCATTTTATCCAACCACTCCCATCAGATAGACTACTGTGAAAATGAATACCCATACAACGTCAATGAAGTGCCAGTAAAGTGAAGCTGCAAAGAACTTCGGTGCATTGTATAAGTTCAATCCACGGCTACTATTGCGGATGATTAATCCCGTAATCCAGACTAAACCAATAATAACGTGTAAACCGTGCATCCCTACGAGCGTAAAGAACGCAGAAGAGAATGCCGATTGTGTATAACCAAACCCGATGTGTACATAATGCTGGAATTCATAGATTTCCAATGCAAGGAAGCCTAAGCCTAATAAAACTGTAATCCCCATCCAAGTACGAACACCGGAATAGTTAAAGTTTCTCATATGGTACATCGCATATACAGAAGTTAATGAAGATGTTAATAATAACATTGTCATTACAAACGCTAACGGTAATTCATAAAGATCCTTTGCCGCGAATTCCATCCCTGCCGGACCGCTATCTTTAAGCGCGATATATGTAGCAAATACACTCGCGAATAATACTGTATCCGATGCCAGGAAAATCCAAAGTCCAACTAACTTGTTTTTCCCTTCCATAGTAGCTTGTTCAGGGTGTTTCGGCCAAGTTTGTGGAGTAAATTTCTGATTAATATCCATTACTTGATACCCCCTTTATTACCTGTTGCACGGTAGTGAGCTAAATCCGCTTCTACTTGTTCAATTTCAGCAACCGTTACGTGGAATCCTAAATCATCTTTAAACGAACGAACGATCATACATGCAATTGTTAATCCTAGACCACCAATAATCAATGCTAAAGAAATTGCAGGAGTTGTTCCTGTAGCTGTACCAGCCTGTACTTGATCTCCCCACGGGCTGTATAAAGCACCAAATGCGGCAATCATCATACCGATTGACATAATGAACGGCAGAATTGAATTGTTTGGCATATGGATTTCACCTAATGGTTCAGCATAAACCATACCTTCTTTGTTGCCTTCTTCTTTCTCAATCCAATAAGGATCATAACCACGAATAAGTGGTGTTTGTTTAAAGTTATAGAATGGCAACGGTGTTTCAAGCGCCCACTCAAGTGAACGACCATCGCCCCAGTAATCACGACGGTTAACCGGTTCTGATTTAATCGATAAAATTGCATCGATTACTAATAATACTACCCCGATTCCCATCATAATAGCACCGATTGACGAGATAAAGTTGAATAAATCCCAACCTTGACCTTCCATGTAAGTAAATACGCGACGTGGCATACCCATTAATCCTAAGAAATGCTGGATGAAGAACGTTAAGTGGAATCCGATAAAGAACATCCAGAAAGTAATCATTCCCAGTTTAGGATTTAATGCACGGTTAAACATAATTGGCCAGTAGAAATGCGCTGATCCGAATAAACCTGTTACGATACCACCTACGATTACGTAGTGGAAGTGAGCAACGATAAAGTAAGAATCATGCAGCTGATAGTCAAGTGGTGCAGTTGCCTGCATTACCCCTGTAACCCCACCAGCAACGAATGAAGGAATAAATCCAAGTGCATAGAGCATCGGCACTGTTACTTTAATCGAACCGCCCCAAATTGTAAGGATCCAGTTGAAGACTTTCATCCCTGTCGGAACAGCGATCGCCATTGTAGCAACAGCGAAAATTGCGTTCGCAGTAGCACCTAAACCAACTGTGAACATGTGGTGGGCCCATACCATGAACCCTAAGAAACCGATTAAAATTGTAGCGAATACCATTGATGAGTATCCGAATAAACGTTTACGAGCGAAAACCGGAATAATTTCCGAGAATAAACCGAATGCCGGCAGTACTAAGATGTATACTTCAGGGTGACCGAAAATCCAGAATAAGTGCTCCCAAATAATTGTATTACCACCCATTGTATGATCAAAGAAGTTTGCCCCAAACATACGGTCAACTAACATTAAGAACAATCCACCAGTAAGTGGAGGGAATGCGAATAAAATTAGGGAACTTGCTACTAAAGTCGTCCAAGTGAATAAAGGCATACGCATGAACGTCATACCCGGTGCACGCATCGTAATGATTGTTACGATGAAGTTAATACCTGATATTAACGTACCTGCACCCGAGATTTGCAGACCAAGAATATAGAAGTCAATACCATGGCCCGGTGAATATAAAGATAATGATGCATAAGAAGTCCAACCTGCATCAGGTGCTCCACCTAAAAAGAATGATAGGTGTAGGAATACTGCACCAATAAAGAATAGCCAGAATCCTAATGAGTTTAAGAACGGAAATGCAACATCACGTGCACCAATTTGAAGTGGTACGACCGCATTCATAAAGGCAAATATTATTGGTGTTGCTGCTAAGAATAGCATCGTTGTGCCGTGCATTGTTAATAGTTCGTTAAATAGGCCTGCAGAAATGAATGTACTTTCAGGGAACATTAATTGAATACGCATCAGTAATGCTTCAAATCCTGCAATTGCGAAGAACAGAGTACCGGCTGCTAAATACATGATTGCGATCTTTTTATGATCGACCGTTGTCAAATAGTCCCATACATGTGCTCCAAAGCCCTTTTTCTGTGTAACAGAGCTCACACCTTTAACCTCCTTCAATGTTTCTCTCTAATGTAAATATTACTTTTCAACTGATAATGACATTAAATAGTCAGCAATTGCTTGTGCTTCTTCTTCTGTCACAAGTTTATCCGGCATTGTATTTCCTGGTTTGTATTTAGAAGGTTCATAAATCCAGTCTGCCGTGTTTTCTACTGTATGGTCCATGAAACCAGCAACACGGTTACGGTCACCGAAAGTTGTTAAGTTAGGACCTAATCCATTGCCCGCAACTCCGGATACTGCGTGACATCCTAAGCAAGAGTTGGCAAATGTCGCTTCACCTAAATTAGACGACTCTTTATCTGCTGTGGTACCTTCAGTAGCCTGCATTGCTGTAACCCATGCGTTGAACGCTTCCGGCTCAAGTGCTTTTACTTTGAAATCCATTAATGCATGCGAAGGACCACATAACTCCGCACATTTACCATAGAATACGCCTTCGCCATCGTTTAAACCGGCTGATTCTCTATCAAACTGTAAATAGAATTTGTTAATACCATCAACGTTTGTATCCATCTTTCCGCCAATAGCCGGTATCCAGAATGAGTGCTTTACATCAGATGCGATTAAGTTGAAATATACTTTTTCCCCAGTAGGAACAACCAGTTCCTGTGCTGTAATAATTCCTTGGTTTGGATATTCAAATTCCCACCAGTATAACTTTGCCGTAACATTTACTGTAAGTGCTGTATTGTTACCGCTTTCGTCTACTTCGTCCATTGCAGCAACATTCGAAAATTTATACGTATAGTGCAGCGTTGGAACAGCTAAGACTAATAATAAAATAATTGGAATAACTGTCCAAATCACCTCTAAAGTATGGCTGCCTTCCACTTGCTTCGGCATATGGTCTTCGCCAACTTTTGAACGGCGGAATTTAAAGAAAGCAACTAAATAAATTGTCGATACGACAATAACGACTAATGCCATAATAGCTATGGATAAATATAAGATGTTTAATTGTTCTTTACCAACTTGACCAGATGGACGAAGCGTCGAGATATACTCTTCACCACATGCTGAAAGGAATACTGTCATTACTGTTAATAACGAGAATAAACGCCATTTTTTAAGCCCTTTCATCATAGCTTAATAAACCCCTCTTTCTTTGTTGTATTTTCATGTGTAACCATGACTGCGGTTATGTCTATGTGAATTCTTGTACAGTGCAAGACTGTACTGGAAAGAATCCCGATTTTTTAGCCGCCCACTACTCACTGCTTCCCTTTATATTCAAATATTGATTAGTCTCCTGTTCTTCTAATCGAGGTAAGTCAAAAACAGATCGATTGGAAAAATTCTAATATATTTGAGTAAAGTTTCACTTAAATGATTTGGCTCAGAAAATTATAAGTCCTCACATGCTGACAGCAGTCACTGCTATCGGTTACAAAAATCCGCTTACGCAATTAGTAGGATTTTAGAATTACTGAGACATTTTTACTTATACCCCATTTTACTACCAAATTCTAGTTTATACTATTTTGCTAGAAAAATAAGCAAAATATCTAGAAAACTTCATTTCTTCTTTAAGTCTTCATTAATGTGAAGTACAGATTTCTATCTTTATAAGTGCAAGAAAACTTAAAGAATGATTGTGTTAAAAATATCTATAGTTCGACGGGGTTTTGGTAAAAGAGTCCAATAACTTACTTCTCCTTTCAAATTTGTAAGCATATTCCGTTACCATAACTATATCTAAATTTGGATAGGATTTCTAGACGTTTCATGAAATTTCAAACTACTTCACATCAAACCTGTCGAAACATGCAGAAATCTCTATCAATAACTATATAGTAATGTATTTTTTGGCAATATTTGTGAATGCGAGGAGAAGAATTTATGAACAATTTGTGAAAAAATGGTTGCGTTTACAATGGAATCCTGAATATGGTTGTATTTTTCAGATATTTTCGCTATCATCTAAAATTAGAGACGCTCTTTGTAGCGAAGCGAAAATTAAAGTAGGTGAGCTCATTTTATGCATCAAAAATATTACAAATTTCTAAAATGGTTTGCTGTTTTGTCTACACTTGGCATGTTGCTCATCCTTCAAGGTGGAGCACTAGTTACAAAGACCGATAGCGGTTTGGGCTGTGGAAGAAACTGGCCGGACTGCAACGGTTCATTAATACCGAAAGAAATCACAACAGAAGTATTAATTGAATTTTCTCACCGTCTTGTAACGGGGTCTGTATCCATTTTTATCCTCATTCTTGTTATTTGGACATGGCGCGCGCTAGGCCATATTCGTGAAGTTAAGCTTTTAGGGTTTTTGGCACTGTTCTTCCTTGCTCTTCAGGCATTCATTGGGGCTGCCCAAGTTTTATGGGGACAAGGTGACTTTATTTTAGCGTTACATTTCGGGATTTCATTAATCTCATTTGCGGCTGTACTGCTGCTTACCTTGATTGTATTTGAAGTCGACAAAAAGTTTGATGCCGATCAATTGTACATGAGCAGGAAATTAAAAATACATACTATTTGCGTTACTTTATATTCATATATAGTTGTTTATACCGGGGCTCTTGTACGTCATACCGATGCTAGTCTAGTCTGTCCGGACTGGCCGTTCTGCCGTAACGATCAGCCAATGACGATGCCGTACAATATGTATGAGTGGGTTCAGATGGGGCACCGTTTTGCAGTGTTGATCTTCGTAATTTGGATTGCCTATATTGCTATCCATGTTATCAGAAACTACAAGAATCAGCGGATTATTTTCTGGGGCTGGACAATCGCTCTTTCGCTTGTCATTTTACAAGTGATTGCCGGTATGCTTGTAGTCCTGTTAAAACTTCATTTGTTCGTTTCATTAATGCACTCGTTATTAATTACACTTCTATTCGGTTTATTATGTTATTTGATCATGCTAGTTTCAAGATCAAAAATAAATTAAATAGGTTTATAGTTACTAGAAAAGGGAGATTGCAACTTCAATCTCCCTTTCGTTGTAATACTGTAAAGTTCACGGCGGTCTAGTAAATATAAAATAAAGCGCCGCAAATTTTGAATTCAAAAATGCGGCGCTTTTCATTTTAAGCTAGAAAGACTTTTCCTATTCTAATTCAATAAGCAAATCGCCTGTTGAAATAGCGTCTCCTGCTTTTGCATAAATTTCTTTTACAATACCGTCTTTTGGCGCTTGGACTGTTGTTTCCATTTTCATCGCTTCAGTAATCAATAAATGTTCGCCACGTTTTACTGTGCTTCCTTTATTAACAACGACTTTTAGAACAGTACCCGGCATTGTTGCACCGATTTGGTTCGGGTTGGACGGGTCGGCTTTCAGTGCAATGCTGCCGTCTACTTCAACCGTTAAGTCTTGAATTACCAGTTCACGGGATTGGCCATTCAGTTCAAAATAGATAATACGTGTTCCGTCATGCTGCGGTTCACCGATTGATACTAGCTTTACAATCAGTGTCTTTCCTTTTTCGATTTCTACTTCAATTTCTTCGCCAATTTTCAATCCATAGAAGAATGTCGGCGTATCGAGTACAGAAACATCGCCGAATGCATTCACAGCATCAATATATTGCTCAAATACTTTCGGGTAAAGCGCATATGCCAGTACGTCTTGTTTAGATGGTGCTCGTCCACACTTTTCAGTTAATTCTGCTGTCAGCTGATCGAAATCAACCGGCGGCAATAATTCTCCGGGACGAACTGTAATAGGCGTACGATCCTTTAATACAACTTTCTGAATTTCTACCGGGAATCCGCCATGCGGCTGTCCTAAATAACCTTGGAAAAATTCAATAACGGATTCAGGGAAATCAATCGTTTGTCCACGCTCAACAATATTATCTTCCGTTAGATCATTTTGTACCATGAATAATGCCATATCCCCTACTACCTTTGATGACGGCGTTACTTTTACAATATCACCGAACATTAGATTTACACGGGAATACATTGTCTTCACTTCATCCCAACGGTCGCCTAAACCGACCGCTTTTGCTTGCTGCTGCAGGTTACTGTATTGACCGCCAGGCATTTCGTGTACATAAATTTCAGAATGTGGTGCATTCATGCCACTTTCGAAATCAACATAATATTTGCGAACATCTTCCCAGTAGTATGACAATTTTTCCAGGCTATCGATATCTGCACGTACATTACGCTCTGAACCTTTCATTGCATAGTACAATGAGTTGGCGCTTGGCTGTGATGTTAAACCAGCCATTGAACCTAGTGCTGTATCGATAATATCAACACCCGCTTCAATTGCTTTCGCATATAAGTAAATTCCGTTTCCGCTCGTATCATGTGTATGCAAGTGGATTGGCAGACTAGTCGCATCTTTCAGCTCGGAAATAAGTCGGTATGCAGCTTGTGGTTTCAGTAGTCCCGCCATATCTTTAATCGCTAAAATATGTGCACCCGTCGCCTCTAGTTCACGTGCCATATCTTTGTAGTATTGAACCGTATATTTCGCTCGGCTATCATCTAAAATATCGCCTGTGTAACAGATTGCCGCTTCCGCTACTTTTCCGCTATTACGTACTTCATCAATTGCTACTTCCATTCCTTTAATCCAGTTAAGCGAGTCGAAAATTCGGAAAACGTCCACACCTGAAGAAGCGGATTCCTGAATGAACTCACGGATCAGATTATCCGGATAGTTCGTATAACCTACCGCATTCGCTCCGCGCAGCAACATCTGAAACAGAACATTCGGAATTTTCTTTCTAAGTTTTTCCAATCGGTCCCACGGATTTTCGCTTAAGAAACGGTATGCAACATCAAACGTCGCCCCACCCCACATTTCAAGGGAGAAATAGTCATGCATTAGACGAGATGTTTCCTCTGCAATCTCAAGCATATCCTGTGTACGCACACGCGTTGCAAGCAATGATTGATGGGCATCACGGAATGTCGTGTCTGTCAGTAAAACATCTTCTTGCTCCTTAATCCATTTCACAAGTCCGTCTGCACCCCGCGTATCAAGAATTTGCTTTGTGCCTTCTGGAGAAGGAATAAGAATATCGACTTTTGGCTTGTCAGGTTGTACAAAAATCGGCTTTGTACGTTTTTCAACACCTGGGAATCCATTTAATGTGACATTTCCGATATAGTTTAATAGTTTTGTTCCACGGTCTTTACGTTCCGGGAATTCAAACAATTCCGGTGTCGTATCGATAAAGCTCGTATCAAACTCGCCTTTTATGAATTTTTCATGTAATACAACATTACCTAAAAACGGGATATTCGTTTTTACACCACGAATACGGAACTCACGTAAGTTACGGTCCATTTTTGCCGCGGCTTCTTCAAACGTCATTCCCCATGTCGAAATTTTTACAAGCAAAGAATCATAGTATGGTGTTACAACAGCGCCCTGGAAGCCATTTCCTGCGTCCAGACGAACACCAAAACCGCCACTTGAACGGTATACCATCAGTTTTCCTGTATCCGGCATAAAGTCATTCGCAGGGTCTTCTGTTGTTACTCGGGATTGAATCGCGTATCCGAACAACGGAATTTTGTCCTGTGCAGGAATTCCTACTTCTTTCGAATGAAGGTCAAGCCCTTCTGCCACTTTAATTTGTGCATGCACAATATCAAGGCCGGTAATCATTTCTGTAATCGTGTGTTCAACTTGAATACGCGGATTTACTTCAATGAAATAAAACTGATTGTCTGCAACTAAAAATTCTACAGTACCTGCATTAATATAGCCGACATTTTTCATCAACTTAACAGCCGCATCACAAATATCATTGCGGAGCTGCTCAGAAATAGAATTTGACGGTGCAATTTCCACTACCTTTTGATGACGTCGTTGAATTGAACAGTCACGTTCATATAGATGCACAATATTGCCGTGTGTATCACCGATAATTTGTACTTCAATATGCTTCGGCTTAATAATCGCCTTCTCCACATATACTTCGTCCGAGCCGAATGCAGCTTTTGCTTCAGATTTTGCACGCTCATAAGCTGATTGCAGTTCTTCTTTGGAATTTACTAAACGCATTCCACGTCCGCCACCGCCAAGAGCCGCTTTAATCATGATCGGGAAGCCGTAAGTTTCACTGAACTGTTCTACTTCCTGCAAGTTTGCTACAGGACCGTCTGTACCTGGAATAACCGGAATTTCCGCAGAAACTGCCTGTTCACGCGCTTTCACTTTATCGCCAAACATATCAAGATGCTTAGAAGTCGGTCCAATAAATTGAATACCTTCTTCTTCACAACGGCGCGCGAAATCAACATTTTCCGATAAAAAACCGTAACCAGGATGAATCGCATCCACGTTGGCCTCTTTTGCAATCTTAATGATGCCTTCAATATCCAAATAAGCATCAATCGGTTTTTTGCCCACGCCTACGATATATGCCTCGTCAGCTTTATAGCGGTGATAAGATCCGCTATCTTCACGAGAATAAATTGCAACTGTTTTAATATGTAACTCATTACAGGCGCGTAAAATACGGATGGCGATTTCGCCTCGGTTTGCAACTAAAATCTTTTGAATCGACTTCATTTCTCCTTAACCCCCAATTACTTTCTTTTTTCCAATTTGTGATGTGTGGATACATTAATAAGTATCCCCATTGCCACTGAGAGCAATAATATAGAAGTACCGCCATAGCTAATAAAAGGTAACGTTACTCCGGTTAACGGGATAAGTCCCGATAATCCACCTAAATTAATAAAAGTCTGTAATCCTATCCATGTAGAAATGCCCGCTGCTAACATTCGTGCAAGCGGATCTTTTGTTGACATCGCGATATAATAACCGCGCATCACAATAAAGCCTAAACCAAGAATAACAATTGATACACCAAAAATCCCTAACTCTTCGGCAATGATCGCCATAATGAAATCGGTTTGTGGTTCAGGTACATACCCCAGCTTTTGAATCGACTGCCCGAGCCCTCGACCTTCCAAACCCCCTGCTCCGATAGCATAATATCCGTTGACTACATGATAACCGGAATTAAGCGGATCACTGAAAGGATCTATAAATGAAGTAATACGGCCTCTTCGGCTTGCGTTAAAAACCGTGTCCCATTTAAAGATTAAAATCCCGATCATTCCGACAATCCCTAGAGCCGAGAGCAGTCCAAAAATTCGGCCGAGCGTCTTACCTCTAAGTCCGCTCGTAATAACAACAACAAGTGCTATGGCTACAATAATAACAAGTGCACCCAAATCAGTTTCAAAACCGACAACAAGTACGATAAATAACCACATGCCCAGCGGATACGACACATCATCAAATGTTAACAGCTGCATCGAACCACGGTTCACACTTTTACGGTAAAAAGTTCCCGCAAAGAAAATAATAATAAAGAGTTTGGCAAATTCGGACGGCTGGAAATTCATAATGCCGAACAGGCTTATCCAACTTCTTGAACCATTAACACTATTGCCGGCTATTAAAAGCCATAACTCTAGTATAAACATAACTGCCAGCAAAAGACCTAATATAGACTTATTGGATAATCTTTTATATGGCGTAATGACAGCGACCGTAAACAAAATTAACGCTAAAATTATATTGACGAGCTGCCGATTGTAATAAAAGTTCGGATTTGCATCATATTGCATAATAGAAACCCAAATACTCGAACTGTAGATCATGACAAGTCCAAATAACATTAACAAAATGTAAACGAACAACAACCCATAATCAAAATTGCGAAAATAATTTTTAAAATATTGTTTCATGTTATAAACCTCATCTTTGAAAAAAAAACTCAAACCGCAATGTAGCGTTTGAGTTTTCTTTTATTTGTCTGTATACGCATCATGTAATAAAGAAAGCTCTTTCTCTAACGAATCGAGAATTTGCTTACCTTGTTCACGTTCGATCAGCCCGAGTTTCGCGGCAAATTCAATTTCACGTGATAAACCAAACATTTGTGTATCTAAAACTTCTTCATATAACGGACAAGATGGCATTGTCAGATTATCCATTTGTACGCGAATTAATCGAGCAATTTTATCTGCATCCGCAGTTAACAGCTCTAATGCTTTTTCCTGAAAGGAAGCTTGTGCTTTCGTATCCATGAGGACGCCCCCATCTATGATATTTCTTCGATTCTATCTTAGTAAAGTGTATCTTTTTACATTCAAAAATGCAAGTGTCTTTGTATGTTTTGCATTCAATTCAATTATATTTCTTTCTATGAGGAATCGCGTTATAATTATGAAGGAACTTAGTGAAGGGGGACTTACAAATGACCGAAACAATCATTCCAATTAAAGGCGCGGTTAAATTTGAACTAACATTAGATCCTACTGTATGGATTTTTGATGATCGTAAACTGGATCTGAATACATATTTTGTTTCAGAAAAAGTTGAAGAAAATAACGAAAAATATTTACGTGACATGGGTGCACACTGGTCGCGTGAAATTATGGAAGGTGCAGTATTTCCGCCTACATTGAAAACTGAACGAAAATTTGACCGTAAAGGCATGATGACAGGCACATTCGGAATGGAAATCAAACCATTTTTGAAAAATGCCGAACTTGCTGATGGTGCAAATGAAGTTGTTTTTGAATGTACAACAGACGAGGAATTTGCATTTCCATTGGAGCAGGCTGAAAGTTTCATCTTCAAATTCAGCCAAGATGGAAAGCCACTTTTAGAAGATGGACCAGTACACGTTTTATTTGCTGATGGTTCAAATGTAGAAAATCCAATAAAAAATGTGCGTGCGATTCGTATTCAATAGGAGGATTTCGTCATGCGTGTAAAATGTGTCATTTGCGATACACTACATGAACTACCAAACGATTTACCTTTAGCGAAAAAATTACGTAATCGTCCCATCCATACGTTTATGTGCACAACATGTTCGGAACGTATTTCCGAAAACACACATAAACGAATAGCAACCGGAAAATTCCACTTTTTCCGAACATCATCGAAATTTGATGAAGAGTTTTAAAATATGATCCGGAAAACCAAAAAACCATTTTTCTCAAAAAGAGAAAAATGGTTTTTTCCTTATTAAACGAAATTATTAAAATTCAAAAGACTGTTCGTGGAATTTAAAGTCGACGAAGCTTTTTCCGTTAATTTTGCTTAACTGGAAGAAATTCAATACTTCTGTTTTTACCCCTTCAAAAACACGTTCTTCATCCACAACATATGCTTCAACAGTCACTGGAATTTCGCCGAATTGTGCTTTTACAGCATCTGCAATTTGCTGTGCTGTTGCTTCTGAAACTTCAGCGTCCACTAATAAGTGCACAGTAGCTTTATCCGCTTTCACATTTTCAAGTGCTGTCTCTTCTTCCAAGCCTTTCTGAAATACATTCGACATAACTAATATTTCTTCTCCAACGATCGGTTGAATCAGTTCATTCACTTGCATGTTTACATTTTCACCATAATATTCGCCAAAATATTTACCGTCTTTTACTTCAAAATCATACACTGTTTTTGATGTTTCCGATTGGACCGTCACTTCAAAATCATCACCGATTGCAGGTGCCGTAGATTTTGTAACGACAAATTGATCATTATAAACTTCACTTAGTTCCGCTGCTGCATTATCTTCATTTTTCGCCGATAATACTGCAGGTATAAAAATAACGCAAGATATAATAATTAGCGCTAATCCAACAATGATAAAGATTTGCTTTTTAGTAAGATTCATTTTCCACTACTCCATTTTAGTTATTATCCCCAGTTATGAATTATAACGCTCCGAATAAAGCGTTTTCAATCAAACCGCCTTAAAAAAAGAAGGGAATGTGTCCAAATTAACACACCCCCCTCTCTATTAACTTAGTTGTTTCGCTTCTTCACGTTTTTCACGCCATAAACGTGATTTATAAATGATCAGAATTAACGCAGCTACAATTAAACCTTCAATCATCGGTAAAAAGAGAGCTAAAAATGTTAACACCATACATCCTAAAAACAGGAAAGTATAGATGATGACATTTCTGCCGAACGAAAGTTTTTTTGCAAAACCAAGTTTGTATACAATTGCCGACATAAGGAATACAAGAACGAATGTTGCATAGCCAGCTATTTCGTAGCTCGGTAAATTTTCGTATAAATATCTTGTAATTCCAGACATACGATTAAACACGTAATCACTTTCATTTGTAGATACAGTTGCCAGTAATACTAAATTTAAATAGCTACCAAACACAGCCATAATATTCAACATCATTCAACCTTTCCTTAATGACGCCAATTAAGCTTCTAACTCAGCGTTCTTTTTCTTTTTAGCAACACGTTCACGTTCACCTTTATCAAGGATCTGTTTACGTAAACGAATTGATTCTGGAGTTACTTCCAGGTACTCATCATCACCTAAATATTCCAATGCTTCTTCAAGCGTTAAAATACGAGGCTTTTTGATAACATTCGTTTGGTCTTTATTCGCTGAACGGATGTTTGTTTTTTGTTTTTGTTTTGTAATGTTTACAGTAATATCGCCGTCACGGTTGTTTTCACCCACTACCATTCCTTCGTATACTTCTGTACCCGGCTCAATGAATAATGTACCACGGTCTTCAATACCCATCATACCGTAAGTTGTTGATTTACCATTTTCCATAGAAACTAATACGCCTTGGTGACGTCCGCCTACTTTACCTGGTACTACTGGTGCATAGTGATCAAATGTATGGTTAATAATACCGAAACCTTTTGTGATCGACATGAATTCAGTTGTATAACCGATTAAACCACGTGCTGGTACGTTAAAGATTAAACGTACTTGTCCAGAACCGTTGTTTACCATATCAAGCATTTCACCTTTACGAGTACCGATTGATTCAATGATAGACCCTACTGAATCTTCAGGAACGTCGATTTGAACGCGCTCGATCGGCTCAGATTTTACGCCGTCGATATCACGGATGATTACTTGTGGTTTAGAAACTTGTAGTTCATAGCCTTCACGACGCATGTTTTCGATTAAGATCGATAAGTGAAGCTCACCACGACCTGAAACTGTCCAAGCATCCGGAGATTCTGTATCTTCTACGCGTAGAGATACATCTGTTTGTAATTGTGCACGTAAACGCTCTTCGATTTTACGAGAAGTTACCCATTTCCCTTCACGACCTGCGAATGGCGAGTTGTTTACTAAGAATGTCATTTGTAATGTTGGCTCATCGATGCGTAATGGTGTTAATGCTTCTTGATGCTCGATTGGACATACTGTCTCACCAACGTTAATATCTTCCATTCCTGATACTGCGATTAAATCACCAGCAACTGCTGTTTCAATTTCTTCACGTTTTAAACCGAAGAAACCAAAGATTTTTGTTACACGGAAGTTCTTCACTGTGCCATCTAGTTTCATAAGAGAAACTTGTTGACCTACAGAGATTTTACCGCGGAATACGCGACCGATACCAATACGGCCAACGAAGTCATTATAATCAAGTAATGCTACTTGGAATTGTAAAGGCTCGTCCGAGTTATCTACTGGAGCTGGGATTGCTTCAATAATTTTCTCGAATAGGCATTTCATGTCTTCTTCTTGGTTTGCTGGGTCTGGATCTAAAGATGCAGTTCCGTTTACACCAGAAGCATAAACAACCGGGAAGTCTAGTTGATCATCATCTGCACCTAGTTCGATTAATAATTCTAATACTTCATCTACTACTTCTAGTGGACGAGCTGAATCTTTATCTACTTTGTTAACTACAACGATTGGTGTTAAACGTTGCTCTAACGCTTTCTTTAATACAAAGCGTGTTTGCGGCATACAACCCTCATACGCATCGACAACTAAACAAACGCCATCTACCATTTTTAAGATACGTTCTACTTCTCCACCGAAGTCTGCGTGTCCAGGCGTATCAAGGATGTTGATACGAGTTCCATTGTAATTTACTGCAGTATTTTTAGCTAAAATCGTAATTCCACGTTCACGTTCTATATCACCAGAGTCCATTGCACGTTCTTCAACACGTTCGTTTGAACGGAAAGTCCCTGATTGTTTTAATAATTGGTCTACTAACGTTGTTTTACCATGGTCAACGTGAGCAATAATTGCGATATTACGAATATCTTGACGTAAATTTGTCATTATTCCACTCCATATTCTTTTTTCAATTGTTTAACTGTGATATTATAGCACATGAAAGATTAAATGTCTTTTCACAATAATTAATTACATTTATTGTCACATATAAAAAGTATATGGAGGTATGAACGATGAATAAAGCAAAATTTGTGATGTTTATTTACGCATTAGCTGCGATTCTTTCAATGATTAGTATTGGATTTGCATTTTCCCTTGTTTTCATGACAGGTCCAAAATATGAAACAACCGGCTGGATCGGTGTTATTTTAGGTGTTATCGTAATGTGCGGAATTTTCGGTATGGCATTTAAGACAAAACGTAAATTCAGAGATCAAGGTATACTATAGCAATAAAAACTTCGGTGCAACGATGCACCGAAGTTTTTTATTTTTTTACTTCAATATATTTATCCAAAATTAACTGATGAATAGAAGGGTTTGCGATTAGGAATGTATCTTTCGATAAATAATCGAAATCTTTGCCTTTTAAGTTTGTGGAAATTGCCCCTACTTCTTTTGCAATGATGACTCCCCCGCCAATATCCCAAGGTGCAAGGCGCATGGACATATAGGCATCCAGCTTTCCGCTCACAACAAACGCAATTTCCATTGCAGCCGAACCGTAAGAACGTGTACCGCGCACCGTGCGAACAAGTTCGATAATTTTTTCATGATTAATGCGGTTATTCGGTGTAACCCAGTTTGCATTGATGCCGATTACCGCCTCTTCGATTTTCACCGGTTGCAGCTTGCGCAGCGGAGAATTATTATACCATGCCCCTTCACCTGCAATTGCATTAAATAAATCTTCCCGCATTACATCAAATATGTAACCTAATACTCCGACACCATCAACATAAATACCGATTGTAATCATAAAATGACGATGCTGCTTTACAAAATTCATCGTGCCGTCAATTGGATCAATAATCCACACAACACCTTCCAAATTTTCAACCTTTTCGCCCATTCCTTCTTCACCTAAAATACGATGGTCCGGATTAAATGCCTTTATTTTTTCAATAAAAAATAATTCCGTTTCCCGGTCTATATTCGTTACTAAATCATTGGGATTCGACTTTGTTTCGATTTTAATATTATAGGAAAATGCTGCTCGAATATTTTTTCCTGCTTCAAAGATTATTTCTTTTGCAAATTCATCCAGTTTTCTTATATCCATCGTTCATCCACCTTCCGACAACAATCGCTAGTTTATATATATGTAAACATGTTGAGCGTTTTTAAAGTAACCTTATTATAACAAAAAATCACTTGCTTTCTTACGTCGGCAAGTGATTTTTTATTTTGGAAAGGTTTTTTTGTTACGCATATGCATGTAGACCTTTTAATTCCTCTTGAATTTCTGTTAATCGTTTTTTAGATTTATCAATTTCAGACTGATTTTTGTCATTCATCGCCGCATAGAGTGTTGCTAGTTCATAATCCATTTCCAACATTAAAATTTCTTCGTATTGCTTTTCAATATCAACTTTGCGTATAATCTTAATCATCTGTTTCATAATAAATCACTTCCTTATCATAATTTTTCAGACTTTAACCAAACTGGATAATATGACTAATTCCTTAAGACTTATAGCCTCGCCTTTGATATTTTCCATTGGTATAAAGTTTCTATTACAAGATTTTTTCCCAAAAAATTAATAAAATAAACATTAAAACGAAAGGAATTATAAAAATGAGTATTGTTAAATGGACTAAAGAAGACTTCCAAGTATTTGATATTGACGGTCTAGATGAGCGTATGGAAGCTTTAACAACAATTATCCGACCGAAGTTTAATGAGTTATCAGAAACGTTTACAGGGTATTTCAGTGCACAAACAGGAGAAGAGTTTTTCGGCCATGTTGCGAAACATGCCCGCCGTACAGTAAACCCGCCAAAAGATTCCTGGGTTGCATTCGCTCCTTATAAGCGGGGTTATAAAGCTTTGCCGCATTTCCAGATTGGGTTATGGGGTACGCACCTTTTCATCGTTGTTGCAGTAATTTATGAAGCGCCGCAGAAAGAGGAAATGGCACAGCGCTTATTGAAAAATATGCAAGTAATTAAAGATTTATCCGATGATTACGTACTTTCCGGCGATCATATGCAACCAGATACGATCTCTTTAAAAGAAGCGCGCACCGAAAAGCTTGAACAGCTCCTTATACGCCTGCGTGATGTAAAAAAAGGAGAATTTCTTGTTGGGCGTCGTATACCTGCAGATGAGGCAATTAAAATGTCTGCAGAACAATTTTTACAATTGGCTGAACAAACTTTTGATGAGCTTCTCCCTGTTTATGAAATCATCAAAGGTTAATTGCAACCATTTATTATTAATATGTACAAAAGACTGCTAAACATTCCAACAATTTAAAAATAATTTAAAAAATTCTTATAATTAAAACTAAAAGCAGCATTTTCCTCGTGGAGGAAAATGCTGCTTTTTGCTGTGCAGAAAATCCGTTTCTTTTATAAGTGCTATACCTTATCCGATGAATATCTACTTCCGTCACAGCATTTTAATTACATTCTTACAATTTGCCCGTCCGCTAATTCTTTTGCAAGCTTTACGACGCGGTATGGTACATAAGAGCTTGCCTGTTCGAATTCACGGCAGATTGTTTTTTCTTCCGACTGGGAAGGTACAATCTCTTTAAAACGTTTGTAGCGTGACATGACTAGTTCACGCTTTGCCCCTTTTTCGTAGGCCATTTCAACCACTTCAAAAAAGCGTACGACATCGACCATTTCATCTGTTGTCCAGTCCGTCGATAATGGGTATGAATATTCCATAGTTATTACCTGCCTTTAATTATTACTGACCCCATTTTAAACGGATTTTTTCCGCTTGTACAACCATACGCTGAATTAATTCTTCGGCTGACGGTACATCTTGAATTAATCCCGTTACTTGACCTGCCCAGCCAAACCCTTTTGTCGCATCGCCACCATAAATGAAATTTTTGTTCGCTTCACCGCTAATATATGATTTCAGCGCTTCATATGTAGGCGTTTTTTGCTCCACTTCTAAAATCTCATCTGTAAATACATTGCGTATCACTCGGGCAGGTGCACCGATCGAGCGTTTAATAATCGTCGTATCTGTTTCTTCACTGTCAATCAGTACCTGTTTATACGCTAAAGAAGCGTGTACACATTCTTTGGTCGCAATAAAGCGTGTCCCCATTTCAATTCCTTCCGCCCCTAATGCATGTGCTGCCATCCATCCTCGTCCGTCTCCAATTCCCCCTGAAGCGATAACCGGAATCGATACACTATCGACTACTTGCGGTACGAGCACCATTGTTCCGACATCATCTCGCCCTAAATGGCCGCCGCCTTCTTGTCCAACTACCATTACTGCATCCGCTCCCAGCTGTTCTGCTTTCTGCGCTTGTCGTTTCGCTGCAACGAGAACAAGCTTTTTACATGATGCATCTTTTAATATGTCGAATATCGGTGTAGGATTTCCCCCAGTAATTGTTACTACAGGTACATCCATTTCACCAGCAACTTCGATCATCTTTTCGTATCCTTTTCCATGCATTCCTATCGCAAAGTTTACTCCAAACGGTCGATCTGTCATTTCTCTCACTTTTTTTATTTCTTCTTTTAACGCTTCCGGTGACGGCAAGCTCATTGCGGTAATCTGTCCTAAGGCGCCTGCATTTGAAACCGCTGCAGCAAGCTCAGAGTAGGCCAGGTATGCTAATCCCCCCTGTATAATCGGGTATTGAATTTGTAATAAATCGGTTACTTTTGTTTGCCATTTCATTGCTATTCCTCCTAAAATAATAACTGTCAATTCAGTTGATTAAAATATTTATATAGTCAGCAACTTTAATAGGTGCTATAATTCATTTGTTTTTAAAAAATACTATATAGTGAGGTGGTACCTGCGTTGTCACAGTTAGAGACTCCTTTGTTTGATGCATTACTTAAGCATCGCAACAGACACCCTATCCAGTTCCATATCCCAGGCCATAAAAAAGGACAAGGTATGGATCCAGCTTACAGAGAATTTGTAGGCGACAACGTTTTATCAATTGATTTAATTAATATTGCTCCACTAGATGATTTACACGCTCCTAAAGGTGTGATTATGCAAGCACAAAACCTTGCTGCTGAAGCCTTTGGTGCTGACCATACATTTTTTTCCGTGCAAGGTACTAGTGGCGCCATTATGACGATGATTATGACTGTCGTTGGCCCAGGCGATAAAATTATAGTACCTCGGAATGTACATAAATCGATTATGTCAGCAATTGTTTTTGCAGGTGCTATTCCTATTTTTATTCATCCGGAAGTTGACAGTGAGCTCGGCATTTCTCATGGTATTTCACCAGAGTCCGTTGAGCGCGCATTGACGACATATCCAGATGCGAAAGCCGTACTTGTCATCAACCCGACATATTTCGGTTTTGTAGCAGATTTAAAACGCATTGTCGAAATTGTACATGCACGTAATATTCCAGTAATTGTGGATGAAGCTCATGGCGTTCATATTAAATTCCATGATGAGTTGCCGTTATCTGCAATGCAGGCCGGCGCAGATATGGCCGCTACGAGCACACATAAGCTTGGTGGCTCCATGACAGGCAGCTCTGTCTTAAACGTCAGAGAAGGCCTTGTAACAGCTAAAAGAGTACAGGCTGTATTCTCTATGCTGACAACGACATCGACTTCCTATCCATTACTGGCGTCTTTAGATACGGCACGTCGTCAGCTTGCTGTCCATGGATATGATTTATTGGATGAAGCAATCCGTTTGGCAAAAGATGCCCGTAAACGCATTAATGCAATTCCGCATCTACATTGTGTAGGACGTGAAAAACTCGGAACTTCGGCTACATTTGGTATGGATCCATTAAAGCTGTTGATTTGTGTTAAAGATTTAGGCATTACCGGACATGTTGCAGAAGAATGGTTACGTCAAAACGCTAACTTGGAAGTAGAGTTGTCCGATCTATACAATATTTTATGCTTAGTTACAATTGGAGATTCGAAAAAAGAAATTAATTTACTTGTTAATGCTTTGACACGCATGTCGAAAAACTTCGAATCGGAAGCATCGATTACTGAAACAAATGTTCAAATACCTGAAATTCCTGCTCTTGCTATGACACCGCGTGATGCATTTTATGCGCAAACAGAAAGTATTCCCCTTGCACAGGCAGAAGGATATATTTGCGCAGAATTTATAATGGTGTACCCACCGGGCATTCCAATATTTATTCCCGGGGAAATAATTACGCAAAGCAATATTGATTTTATTAAGATGAATATTGAAGCAGGTCTTCCTGTTCAAGGACCTGAAGACAGTACATTGCAAAATATTCGAGTTATTAAAGAGCGGAAAGCGATTTATTAATATTTCAGACAGACAGCTAAATGCTGTCTGTCTTTTTTAAAATAAATAAATCGAAATAAGCGGAATAATGAAGGCCCCTACAACCGCACTAAGCCCCATAGACAGAGATCCAATGGATAAATCTTCTTCACTATACTCCTTTAATTTTGTCAATCCGACACCATGAGAAGCACTTCCCATAGCGACTCCTCTACTGATCGCCGTATCAATTTTAAATAATTTAAATAGCACCGGACCTAAAATGGCACCAGTAAACCCTGCTACCATTACCATTACAGCAGTCAGCGGCGGTATCCCGCCAACAATATCACTTACTTGCATTGCAACAGGTGTTGTTAATGATTTCGGTAAAGAAGTAAGGATAAAGTCTTTGCTTGACCCGAAAAGTAAAAGTAATGCTACAACGCTAATGAGACCTGCGAGCATTGCGACAATGATGCTCGTAATAATCGAGTATTTGTATTTAAATATAAGCTCCCGCTGGTTATATAAAGGAAATGCCAATGCTACGACCGCAGGACCAAGCATTTTGGATATCCATTGACCCCCTTCCATGTAGGTTTCATATGGAATATTAAAAACTAGTAAAATAATGACTGTAATACAAGTCGCCGTTAAAATAGGCAATAATAATGGGTGGCCAAATTTCAGGTACAGTATGTTCAGTAATATAAAAACAAGAACAGTGCTACTTATGATGAATAGAATTAGCAGTAGATGCAGCAATATTCTTCTCCTCCTTCATTTTGCATTCCTTTCTTTCTATGAGTTTACTTATTTTTCCGGTAATGACAAGCGCAAAAATTGTACTCATAATAACAGCTAAAACAAAAAGCCCTCCTGATAGCGTAAGCAATTCAGGATAATTGATGACTCCTACTGTTGAAGGAATAAAAAACAATGTTAAAAATGCTAGCATAAAACTGGCACCGTTTTGTATGTATTTCACATTTAAAATTTTAAAGTAAAGAGCAAGCCATAATATAACTAACCCGATAATACTTCCAGGTATAATAATACCGGTAACGGAAACGATAAATTCTCCTGTGAGATAAAACAAAATGATAATACCAATTTGAGCAATAGTACGAATAATCTCCACCAGCTACCCCCCTTTACACAGTTTTCCCCTGCATTAACAGGTAGTAACTCTCCGCTCCTAAACGTAAACAGGACGAAAAGGATAGGCGGGAGATCAACTACCCGTAAAAGCCCGGTTGATTCGGACCAACACAATGTTGGTCGCACAAGCGTTGTCACAGGACGTGACGGTTTTAGCTTGTGTTCCTTCTAATCAGCGGGGGTGCCCCACTGATTGAAGTTTTACTTTATTGTACGTCCATAAGAAATTTCTGTCTATTTTATTTTCCTACTATAATTTGGGTCATTACTTTGTATTTAAAGTAATATGAAAAGCTACCTTGTTTAAATTTATACAAGATAGCTTCCGGCCGATTTTTCGCTCCCATCATTAAGCGATTTTCTGTTGTATGCTCCCCTGTTATTCATAACCATAAAAAAACACTGCCCATTTAAAAATGGGCAGTGTAAATTTTTATATGATTATTTAGTTACAATATGGATTGGATTGCCTAGTAAAACTTCAGCAGCTTCCATTGTAATTTCACCTAAAGTTGGGTGTGCGTGAATAGTTAATGCGATATCTTCTGCAGTCATACCGCCTTCAATAGCAGTTGCCATTTCAGCGATCATATCAGAAGCGCCAACACCAACGATTTGAGCACCAACTAATAAGCCGTCTTCTTTACGCGCTACTAGTTTCACGAAACCTTCTGTTTCGTTTAATGCTAATGCACGACCGTTTGCAGCGAATGGGAATTTAGCAGCTTTCACTTCTAAACCTTCCGCTTTTGCTTGCTCTTCAGAGTAACCTACAGTTGCCATTTCTGGATCTGTGAAGCATACTGCTGGAATTGCTAAGTAGTCAACTACTGATGGTTCACCAGCGATTGCTTCTGCAGCAACTTTACCTTCATAAGAAGCTTTGTGAGCAAGTTGTGGACCTGCAACGATATCACCGATTGCATAGATGTTCGATACTGAAGTACGACCTTGTTTGTCTACTTCCAATAATCCGCGTTCTGCGAATTTAATACCTACTTCTTCTAAGCCCATTTCATCCGTATTTGGACGACGACCTACAGTTACTAATACGTAATCCGCTTCAACAGTTTTTTCTTCGCCGCCTACTTCATAAGTTACAACTACGCCATTATCGTTTTCTTCTACGCCTTTAGCAGATGCGTTTACTACAACTTCAACGCCCTTTTTCTTAAGACCTTTTTTAACGATTTGCGTCATTTGCTTTTCGAAACCAGCTAAAATATCTTTACCGCCTTCGATAATTGTTACTTGAGAACCTAAGTTAGCATAAGCTGAACCAAGCTCTGTACCGATGTAACCGCCACCGATAACAACTAATTTACCTGGTACTTCAGGGAAAGATAATGCACCAGTAGAGCTTACTACACGCTTAGTAAATTTAAATGTTGGGATTTCGATAGGACGAGATCCTGTTGCTAAAATAGCATTTTTGAATGTATAAGTTTGAGCATTATCGCCGTCGATAACACGTACAGTGTTTGCGTCCACGAAGTATGCTTCACCTTTTACGATATCTACTTTGTTTCCTTTTAATAAGCCTTCAACGCCGCCTACTAATTTTTTAACAACGCCGTCTTTAAATGCTTGTGCTTTAGACCAGTCTAATTTCACTTCAGATGCAGTAACACCCATATCATCTGAATGTTGGGCATTTTCAAAGCGGTGACCTACAGAAATTAAAGCTTTTGAAGGGATACAACCTACGTTTAAACATACCCCACCTAATGCTCCACGTTCAACGATTGTTACTTTTTGACCTGTTTGTGCTGCACGAATTGCTGCTACATAGCCACCAGGGCCAGAACCTACTACAAGAGTATCTAGTTCGATTGGAAAATCTCCTACTACCATTTTTTTACGCCTCCATTAATAATAGTTGCGGCTCACTTAATAAACGTTTTAAATGATTTAAAGCGTTTTGTGCAGTCGCTCCATCGATCATTCGATGATCAAAGCTCAATGATAATGCTAACACATGTGCTGCTACAATTTCACCATTTTTTATTACTGGTTTCTCTGAAATACGTCCAATTCCTAAGATTGCCACTTCAGGATGGTTAATTACCGGTGTGAACCATTGCCCACCAGCTGAACCGATATTTGTAATCGACATTGACGCACCTTTCATTTCATGCGTTGCTAGCTTACCATCACGTGCTTTTACAGCCAATTCATTAATTTCCTGAGATAAGCCAAATACTGACTTACGATCAGCATGCTTAATTACAGGAACTAATAAACCTTTTTCTGTATCAGCAGCAATACCAATATTATAGTAATGTTTTTGAATAATTTCTTGTGTCGCATCATCCAGCGAACGGTTGAAATCAGGATATTTACGTAAAGTCGAGATTAAAGCTTTCACAACGTACGGTAAATACGTTAATTTAACACCTTGTTCTGCTGCAATATCTTTGAATTGCTTACGGTGTGCAACAAGTTCTGTCACGTCCACTTCATCCATTAACGTTACATGCGGAGCCGTATGTTTTGAATGTACCATCGCTTTTGCGATCGCTTTGCGGATACCGCTCATTTTTTCGCGTGTTTCAGGGAACTCGCCTTCAAGTGCTACAGGAGCAGCTTGTTTAGTTTCTGCTTGTTTCTCTTCTGCTTGTGGCTGTTGTGTCTCTATTACTTCTTCTGTTTCAGAAGCCGACTGTTGACCACCGTTTAGGAAGCTCTCAATATCTTCTTTTAACACACGGCCGTTTTTGCCTGTGCCTGAAACTTGCTGAATCTCGACACCTTTTTCACGAGCATACTTTCGAACAGAAGGCATTGCGATAATGCGTTTGCCAGAAGTTTCTGTTTCAGATGGCGATGCAGCTTTTTCTGTTTCAGCAGGAGCTTCCGGCTGAGCAGCATCTGCATTTTTATCTGTTTTAGTTTCTTCTTTTTTCATATCTTGGCCAGCCTCACCAGTAGACTGTACTTGTGCTTCTGTTTTGTTTGATTCATTAGATTCGTGGTGGTCATCACCTTTTAATTTTAAATCTTCATAGCCTGGTGCATCAAAGCGGATTAAGGCATCCCCGACAATCGCAACCGTTCCTTCTTCTACATAGATTTCTTCTACTGTACCATCAACTGGTGACGGAATTTCAACGACTGCTTTATCATTTTGAACTTCTGCTAAAATATCGTCTTCTTTTACTTGATCGCCTGGTTTAACGAACCATTTGACGATTTCACCTTCATGAATACCTTCTCCGATATCTGGTAAACGAAACGTAAATGCCATTTATCTCACCCTCAATTCTTAGAATGTTAAGACTTTCTTTGCAGTTTCCATTACATCTTTATACGTAGGTAACCATACACCTTCCGCTTGTGGGAATGAATAGATTGTATCTGGTGCAGCAACACGTAATACTGGTGCTTCCAATGATAGGATCGCACGTTCTGTAATTTCTGCGACTACATTTGCCGCAATACCTGCTTGCTTTTGCGCTTCCTGTACAACAATTGCGCGACCTGTTTTTTCAACAGATGCAATAATTGTTTCGATATCTAACGGCTGAATTGTACGTAAATCAATTACTTCTACCGAGTAGCCTTCTTTTTCCAATTCTTCTGCCGCTTTTAGACTTTCGTGAACCATTAGGCCGTAAGCAATGATAGAAAGATCTTTTCCTTCACGTTTCACGTCTGCTTTACCCAATTCAATCGTATATGACTCTTCCGGAACTTCTTCACGGAATGAACGGTAAAGTTTTAAATGCTCTAAGAAAATAACCGGATTATCATCACGAATCGAAGCAATCATTAAACCTTTTGCATCATATGGCGTTGATGGAATAACTACTTTTAATCCTGGTGATTGAGCCATCAACCCTTCTAATGAATCCGAGTGCATTTCAGGCGTATGAACACCACCGCCAAATGGAGAACGGATTGTTACTGGTGCATTATACGTACCGCCTGAACGGTATCTCATACGAGCTAATTGTCCACTGATAGAATCCATTACTTCAAATACGAAGCCGAAAAATTGAATTTCAGGTACTGGACGGTATCCAGTTAACGCTAAACCAATTGCTAAACCACCGATTCCTGATTCTGCAAGTGGCGTATCAAATACACGATCAACGCCGAATTCTTTTTGAAGACCTTCTGTTGCACGGAATACCCCGCCGTTTACACCAACGTCTTCACCGAATACTAAAACGTTCTCGTCATTTTTTAATTCGCAACGTAATGCATCTGTAATTGCTTGAATCATTGTCATTTGTGCCATGGCTTATTTCGACTCCTTCTCTTTATAAATCGCATACTGTTCTTTTAAGTTAGCCGGCATTTCTCCAGCGTACATATTTTCCATTAATTCCGTAACTTTTTGTTTTGGTGCTTGGTCTGCTTGTTTAATAGCATCTTTAATTTCTTCTTTAGCACGCTCAATTACTGCTTCTTCTTTTTGCTCATCCCATAAGCCTTTACCTTCAAGGAATGTGCGGAAGCGTACTAATGGATCCTTCGCAGCCCATTCATTGTCGATATCCGTTGTACGGTAACGTGTTGGGTCATCTCCCGCCATCGTATGTGGTCCATAACGGTAACACATTGTTTCGATTAATGTTGGTCCTTCACCACGGACAGCACGGTCACGCGCATCCTTTGTCGCTGCATATACTGCTAATGGGTCCATTCCGTCCACTAATATACATGGAATACCTGCCGCTACACCTTTTTGAGCAATTGTTTTAGCAGATGTCTGTAATTCACGGGGTGTTGAAATTGCATATTGGTTGTTTTGTACGATGAAAATCGCCGGTGATTTGAATGCACCTGCAAAGTTAATTCCTTCGTAGAAATCACCTTGTGATGAACCACCATCACCTGTATAAGTAATCGCAACTGTTTTTGAACCACGTTTTTGTAAACCAAGTGCTACACCAGCAGTTTGGATATATTGTGCACCGATAATAATTTGTGGTGCCAATACATTAACGCCTTCCGGTACTTGGTTACCAATGAAGTGACCGCGGCTGAATAAAAATGCCTTCCATAACGGTAAACCGTGCATAACGATCTGCGGAACATCACGATAACCCGGTAAAATCCAGTCTTCTTTTTCCAAAGCATAATGCGATGCAAGTTGTGAAGCTTCCTGACCCGCAGTCGGTGCATAGAAACCAAGACGTCCTTGACGGTTTAACGAAATCGAACGTTGATCTAAAATACGTACGTAAACCATACGTTCCATCAATTCTACTAATTGTTCGTCCGTTAAATCCGGCATTGCCGCTTCATTTACTATTTCACCCTGCTCGTTTAAAATTTGGAACATCTCAAACTTACTTTCAATTTCCTGTAACGTTCCAGCTGGGTCCAATTGATTCTTCATTTTTTCTGCCATTGTTTACATCCCCTTTGAACTGTATTAAAAAAAATTCGTTTTTTACTAGTACAACGTTTCTATAAACCGAGTATAAAGAATAAAATTCTATCGGTCAATCATTGTTTATCATCTTAATTAAAGATTTTTCCTCACATTTGTTGAAACTAATACAGTTACATTACCTGTATTATACTGGAATCACCTCTGTACTATAATAGAAAAAACACCCAATAAATTTTATTATTTAATTTATAACACCACACGATTTATTCATTCCCTTATAATGAATTGTTAAATCTGAATTTATGATAAATTTCTTTTGGAGAAGGTTTTTTCTTACTTCGATTCCGGAGAGTCGTGTATACTTACACATATAAGTTTGAACTGAAAGGAAGTTTCACATGATTTTAATGGAACATATTATCCGTGAAGGACACCCTACTTTACGTACCCGCGCGGAGGAAGTTACTTTTCCGTTATCTGCAGAAGATCGAAAACTCGCAGATGATATGCTGCAATATTTAATTAATAGCCAAGATCCTGAAATTGCTGAAAAATATAATTTACGCGGCGGCATCGGCTTAGCTGCAAACCAGGTAAACAGTTTAAAACGTATGTTTGCACTGCATTTGGAAGACGATAACGGCGAACAGATCAGCTTTGTCGCAGTTAACCCTAAAATTGTAAGCCATTCTGTTGAACAGACTTATATAACAAGTGGTGAAGGCTGCTTATCTGTAGATCGTGCCGTGCCTGGCTATGTCTATCGCTATGCTCGTATCACTGTGAAGTTTATGACAGTGGACGGAGAAGAAAAGAAAATGCGTTTAACAGGACTTCCTGCAATCGCGTTCCAGCACGAGCTTGATCATTTAAATGGAGTTATGTTTTACGATCGCATCGATGAAAAAGACCCGTTTGTCCAATTAGAAAACAGCATTCCATTCGGAAGAGATTAACTTCAGCAGAACCCATTTTCGTTAGTAGCGAAAACGGGTTTTTTTGATCAGTTTCAATAGAAGAAAGTCATTTTAGCTTGTGATAGTTCTTATAAATTCATAAATGTTCACTATCTTTTTAATTGTTCTAATAAAAATGAGATTTTCTAATTTAACTGTCCATTTTTCTAAAATGGACGCGCGATGTTCTAAAATCCTTTCCATTCTTTCCAATATCGGTATCAGATTTTCTAAGAAACATTAATATTGTTCTAATAAAATCCAACTCCAATTTCACAAACCAAAAAAACGCTGTGAAAAATCTTTTCACAACGCTTTTCCTAACCTGCCTATATTAACTTTAATTTCTTCATCGCGTCAGCCAATCCATCATTGTCCACATGCCCTGTAATCATTGAAGCTACTTCCTTTGCCCTTTCATGACCATTTTCCATCGCTACACTATAGCCAAACTCTGACAGCATCTCAATGTCATTTAATCCATCGCCAAATGTAATTACATCCTCTACTGGAAAATTAATATGCTCCAGCAATTTTCGAATGCCGTTTGCTTTTGAACCACCATCCGGAAGCACATCACAAGAGAAAGGATGCCAACGGATAAATTGTACTTGCGGGAATTGCTGTTCATAAATCGGCTGGTCTTTTTCTTCTATAAATACAAGTGTTTGATAAACCGGCGTATGCAAATAGTATTGCGGATCGATTTGCGGATATGGATACTGAAGTGTTGATAAACTGCTTTCTACACTTTCATAGTCGCTTTCTGAAGCGATCATTTCCTTTTCATTAAGGAAAACTAACGGATGATTTCGCTGTGCGCCAAATTCTAGGATTTCTGTTAAAATTTCGTTGGCGATTTGATCTGTATAAACGACTTCACCTTGATAAACCACATATTGCCCGTTAAATGTCACATATGTATCGATTTCAAGCTCTTCCAGTATATCTTTTATCATAAATGGCGCACGTCCAGTTGCAATGGCAATTTCATGACCGTATTCACGTGCCTTGAATATCGCTTCCTTTGCTGTAGCAGGTAATTTTTTATCTGAATTGTATAGAGTACCGTCTACATCAAAAAATAATATTTTCTTCAATTTATAACGCTCCTTTAATTATAATAAGGCCCTTTACAAAAATCTGAATATTTAGTATAATGAGTGTAAGGAGTGATGACCTATGTTAAAACGTCTCAAAAAGAAATGGCGAAAACGATTAAATGGCATCCTCGGAAAAAAATTAATTGCCTAACACTTCATTTAGAGTGGCACGCCCGATTACAGGACGTGCCATTTTTTTCATTCGTGACCACTTTGTTGTTCACGAAATTTGAAGGGCTTTTCTTTATTTTAAAGGAGTCCCGTGATAATATAAAGGAAATGCATTTTTCTACAAGTTAGAAGTGCAGTAATAATGTTCGTACTTAAAGGAGAGTAACTATGATTTACAAAGTCTATTATCAAGAAAACATTTCTGAGATTCCAGTTCGCGAAAACACAAAAACACTTTATTTAGAGGCGTCATCTGAACGTGAAGTACGTCACTATTTAAAAGACCGTAACTACAATATCGAACTTGTTCAACTTCTAGAAGGCAACTATTTAGAATATGAACAAAATAGCCCGAATTTCCGTCTGGAGAACGCTTAATTGTTATGAAATTCGTTAAGAATGATCAAGCGGCTGTATTCGCACTCGGCGGACTGGGCGAAATCGGCAAAAACACATATGCAGTACAATTCCAAGATGAAATCATACTAATAGATGCAGGTATTAAGTTCCCTGAAGACGATTTGCTTGGCATTGACTATGTAATTCCAGATTATACGTATTTAGTTCGAAATGTAGACAAAATCAAAGGCTTATTTATAACACATGGTCACGAAGATCATATCGGTGGTATTCCTTATTTATTACGTCAAGTTAACATTCCTGTATACGGCGGGAAACTTGCACTAGGTCTACTTCGCAACAAATTAGAAGAGCATGGCTTATTACGTACAACAAAACTGATTGAATTTAAAGAGAATGATGTCATTAAATTCCGTAAAACGGCTGTTAGCTTCTTCCGAACAACACATAGTATCCCAGATGCTTATGGTATTGTCATAAAGACACCACCGGGTAATATTGTGCATACTGGTGACTTTAAGTTTGACTTTACTCCAGTAGGCGAGCCTGCTAACTTGACGAAAATGGCGGAAATCGGCCGTGATGGCGTTCTTTGTTTACTATCTGATAGTACAAACGCCGAAAAGCCTGATTTTACAATGTCTGAGCGTACAGTCGGGAAAAGCATTGACGAAATTTTCCGTAAAGTTGACGGACGGATTATTTTTGCAACATTCGCTTCAAATATCCACCGTTTACAACAGGCAACAGATGCAGCCTTGAAATATGGCCGTAAAATTGCTGTGTTCGGTCGATCAATGGATAATGCGATTACAATCGGCCGTGAATTAGGCTATATTACAGCACCTAAAGAAACATTTGTCGATATACAAAGCTTAAACCGTTTACCTGCAAATGAAGTGATGATTTTATGTACCGGTTCTCAAGGTGAACCGATGGCTGCATTATCACGTATTGCTAACGGTACACACCGTCAAATTCAAATCCAGCCTGGTGATACAGTTGTATTCTCATCTTCTCCAGTTCCTGGTAACACGATGAGCGTAAACAAAATCATCAACTTATTATTCCGCGCTGGTGCAGAAGTTATCCATGGCGCATTAAATAATATCCATACTTCAGGTCACGGTTCTCAACAAGAACAAAAGCTTATGCTTCGTTTAATGAAACCGAAATTCTTTATGCCGATTCATGGTGAATATCGCATGCTGAAAATTCATACTGAATTAGCTGAAGCTTGTGAAGTTCCATTGGAAAACTCATTTGTTATGGAAAACGGTGATGTTCTTGCATTAAGTGCAAATGAAGCACATGTTGCAGGACGCATTCCTTCAGGCGATGTGTATATCGATGGTAATGGAATCGGGGATATCGGCAATATCGTATTACGCGACCGCCGAATTCTTTCAGAAGAAGGTTTAGTCATCGTAGTCGTAAGTGTCGATATGGCTAAAAACAAAATTGTTTCTGGTCCGGATATTATTTCTCGCGGATTTGTGTATATGCGTGAATCGGGCATGATGATCAATGAAGCACAAAAAATGCTGAACCATCACTTAAACAGCACGATTCAGGAAAAAGATACACAATGGAATGATTTAAAAAATGAAATTACCGATGTATTAGGCCCATATTTATATGAGAAAACGAAACGTCGTCCAATGATTTTACCAATCATTATGGAAGTATAAAACAGGACTAGTCCTCAATATAAAAAATCCATCATTTTGCCTTCGCAAAATGATGGATTTTTAGTTATATCAGAAATTATTTCTGTTATAAAGATCCTAACCTACCGCTGAATAACCTTCTTCACAAATCGGTTAATATCAACATCCGCACCGATTATAAGCAAGACATCCCCTACTTCAATGCGTTCTGTTGCATTTGGAGAAATCATGATCTCATCACCGCGTGTAATGCCGACGATGTTCAAGCCGTATTTTGCCCGTACATCCAGCTCGATTAACGATTGGCCGGCAATACTTTCGTTAGCTTTAATTTCCATGATGGAATGTTCACCGGAAATCTCCAAGTAATCAAGGACACTGTTTGACATCATATTATTGGCAATCCGGATACCCATATCACGTTCAGGGTGCACGACAAAATCCGCACCGATTTTCAGCAATACTTTTTCATGATAGTCATTTTGCGCTTTTACTGTAATTTGTGGAACGCCAAGCTCTTTTAAAATAAGCGTCGTTAAAATACTCGATTGGATATCTTCTCCAATCGCTACAATGACATGTTCGAAATTCCATAAACCTAGTGATTTGATCGTTTCCTCTTCTGTCGTATCCGCTACTACAGCCTGTGTTGCAATACGGGCATATTCATCGACACGTTCACTATCTGTATCGATCGCCATAACATTGGCCCCCTGTTTAACGAGTTCACGTACGATACTTCCTCCAAAACGTCCCAGCCCTATTACTACGAATTCTTTTTTCATTCTTTTCTCCTCCGAACATCCAGTTGCCACTAGTTTAACGCATCAAAACAGCTGTTGTCATTAAATTATACGTTCTATTTTCTGTTGCAGTAATTTTAATGCAAAAAAGCCCGCCTTAAAAAAGCGTAATTGCTGCTGTTGGTCAAATATATAGTAGGCAGGTACGAATTTGTTTCCAAACATGTCGCTTATTTTTAGTTCATTATCAAGGTAAACAGGGTATATTAATTCCAATTGCTTTATTTTCTCTTTTACAAGGGCTTCCGAATAATCCGATTCTTCTCTTGGCATATGAATCGCATGAACCGTTAACCGATCCCCAAATATACGTTCCAATTCCTTCAAGTTTTTGATGGAATGTGCACATTCCGAACAGCTCATTGACCAGAAATAAACCAATGTCGCTTTAGCATTTTCTTCGTAAGTATTCTCCCGATTTAATATTTTCGTCGCGCCACTTAATGATGGCATTATTGTTCGAATCCTCATTTATATTCACCTCGTTGTAACATATGTAATGACGGTTTTTTCGGTACCATTCAAATGCCCCAATACATATATCAATATATATTTGGACAAGTCCCTTGAAAATACATATTTATTATGTATAATTATTATTGCTTTCGTAAACTTAAAGTAATGTAAAAGTAAACTTCCTTACTCAGGGTTTATAAACAGTAAACTATTGAGCGAAAAATATAAGGGGTGTGACTATATGCAAATTGGTTCAAAAATTAAAGCCCTTCGTATAAAAAAAGGGCTTACCCAGGAAGAGCTCGGAGAACGTACCGATTTAACGAAAGGTTATATTTCCCAGTTGGAGCGTGACTTAAATTCCCCTTCCATCGAAACATTGTTTAACTTACTGGAAGTTCTCGGGTGTTCGCCACGAGACTTTTTTGATGATACGCAAAAAAATGAAAAAATTGTTTTCGCAAAAGATGAACAAACATGCTTCATTGATCAAGATAAAAAATATGAAATCGAGTGGCTTATTCCTACTTCAAACGAAAAGGAAATGGAGCCTGTTTTCATTACATTGCAAAAAGATGCAGAATTTAAAGCATTTGAGCCATCACTGGCAGAAACGTTCATCTATGTTCAAAACGGTCGAATTCGAGTCGTTCTTGGCAATGAAGAATATATCGCTAGTGAAGGTGATGCCGTATATTACGAAGCATCTTCCAACCATCAAATTTTTAATGCGCACAGTGGCATAACAAAATTGCTCCTAGTCGCGACACAATCATATTTATAAATTAGGAGGATGCATAATGGATAACACGATTATTCGCTTTGAGAATGTCACAAAATCATATGATGACGGAACAGTAGTATTAAAAAATATTAACTTTGAATTGGAACGAGGTAAGTTCTATACATTACTCGGACCATCAGGATGCGGGAAAACAACGATTTTACGTATAATTGCCGGGTTTACCGATGCCTCTACGGGGGATGTTTTCTTCAACGGAAAACGTATCAATGATGTTCCTGCAAATGAACGCCAAGTAAATACAGTATTCCAGGATTATGCACTTTTCCCTCATTTGAATGTTTTCGAAAACGTGGCATTCGGCTTACGAATCAAAAAAGTAAAAGAAGCCGAAGTAAAAGAACGTGTGCAGGAAGCATTGAAGTTCGTTAACTTGGCAGGCTACGGCAGCCGTGAAATTTCGGAAATGTCTGGTGGTCAGCGTCAGCGTGTTGCGATTGCCCGTGCGATCGTCAATGATCCTGACGTAATTTTACTTGATGAGCCTCTATCTGCACTTGATTTAAAATTACGTACAGAAATGCAGTACGAGCTTCGAGAACTGCAGCAGCGTCTTGGTAAGACATTTATATTTGTTACACATGACCAGGAAGAAGCGCTTGCAATGAGTGATGAAATTTTTGTCCTTTCACAAGGTGAAATTAAGCAATCCGGTACACCTGTTGATATTTACGATGAGCCGATCAACCGTTTTGTTGCGGACTTTATCGGTGAATCCAATATAGTAGACGGAATCATGATTGAAGATTACCGTGTGAAATTTGCCGGAAAAGAGTTTGAATGTGTCGATGGCGGGATGAAGCCGAATGAAAAAATCGATATTGTTATTCGTCCGGAAGACTTGGAAATTACCACACCTGGAAACGGCAAGCTGATCGTAACAGTAGATACACAGCTGTTCCGTGGTGTGCACTACGAATTATCAACATATGATAAAGACGGCAATGAATGGCTTGTTCATTCATTGAAAAAAGCGGAAGTTGGCGCGGAAATCGGATTGGACTTTGATCCCGAAGCAATTCACGTAATGCGTTTAAACGAAACAGAAGAAGATTTCGATAAACGTTTAGAAGCATATGGGGATGAAGAACATGAATAAAACAGCTAAAGGTCCTTTAATCCCCTACGTATTTTGGATAATACTATTCGTTATCGCACCAATTGCGTTAATCGTCTATTATTCTGTTCTTGATTTAAACGGAAACTTTACATTGGCCAACTATGCGAAGTTCTTTACACCGGTTTATTTGAAAATGACATTGAGCAGTTTCTGGTATGCATTTTTAATTACATTGTTTACATTATTATTTGCCTACCCTACTGCTTACTTACTGACTAAAACGAAGCATAAACAGCTATGGCTTATGCTGATTATTATCCCTTCTTGGATTAACCTGCTGTTAAAAACATATGCATTTATCGGTATTTTCGGTTTATACGGCCCGATCAATGCAATGATTGAAGTATTTGGTTTTGATCCAAAGCAAATTTTATTTACGGACTTCAGTTTCGTATTTGTATCGGTTTATATTTTCATTCCGTTTATGATTATTCCGATTTTCAACTCATTGGACAAAATGAATCCCTCACTTATTTACGCATCACGAGACTTAGGGGCAAATGCATGGACAACTTTCCGACGTGTCATTTTCCCGCTGACAATCGACGGCGTAAAATCAGGTATTCAAGTAACGTTCATTCCGGCATTGTCGCTGTTCATGATTACACGTTTAATCGCCGGCAACCAGGTTATTACTTTAGGTACGGCGATTGAGCAGCAATTCCTTGTTTCCCAAAACTGGGGTATGGGTTCGACAATTGCCGTGTTCTTAATTTTATTCATGGTGCTCACAATGCTGTTTACGAGACAAAAATCTAAAGGAGGACGTGTCTGATGAAAAAGTTGTCCGCTATGTCGAAAGTATATTTACTTTTCGTATTCGCGATCCTTTACGCACCAATATTTTATTTAATTTTCTACTCCTTTAACAGTGGCGGCAACATGAATAATTTCGAGTCATTCACACTTGAGCACTATGCGGCTGTATTTGAAGATTCAAGATTAATTATCATTTTGCTAAACACAGTACTCGTTGCCCTTTTATCCGGTTTAATCGCAACAATTATCGGAACGCTCGGGGCAATCGGTATTGTTTCATTGAAAGATAAAAAGATGCGTAATACATTGCTTTCGTTAAATAATGTTTTGATTGTTTCTCCTGATGTTGTAATCGGTGCAAGTTTCTTAATTTTATTTACGATGATCGGTGTAAAACTAGGGTTCGCTTCAGTACTTGTTTCGCATGTTGCGTTCAGTGTACCGATCGTTGTACTTATGGTTTTACCGAAATTGCTTGAAATGAACACTTCCCTGATTGATGCTGCACGAGACTTAGGTGCAACTAAACGCGATGTATTGACACGTGTTATTTTACCGTATATTTCACCAGGAATTTTCGCCGGTTTTTTCATGGCATTGACGTATTCACTAGATGACTTTGCGGTTACATTTTTCGTAACAGGAAATGGCTTCAGTACATTATCTGTTGAAATTTACTCAATGGCCCGTGCCGGCATTTCATTAACAATCAATGCTATTTCAGGGTTAGTATTTGCTGTAACGGTATTAATCGTTATCGGATACTACTTTATTAACAAACGTTCAAAATCAGTAGCAACGGGGGGACAACGATGAGAGAATTAGTTCAAGCAACGACTGCCATTGTCATTGTATGTGCCCTGCTGTTTTTTACAGTTGACCGTATGCAATCAGCTGGTTCTGCAGGAAGTAAAGATACATTAACGGTTTATAACTGGGGTGAATATATCGACCCGGAATTAATCGATAAGTTTGAAGAAGAAACTGGAATTAAAGTGACGTATGAAACATTTGATTCAAATGAAGCGATGTTGACGAAAGTACAGCAAGGCGGCTCTGCCTATGATATTGCTGTTCCTTCCGAATATACGATTGAATCAATGAAGGAAGATGACCTGCTTATTCCGATTGATCATAACTTAGTTCCGAATCTGCAAAATATTAATGAAGACTTTCTGGATTTGCCGTTCGATCCTGGTAATGAATACTCCATCCCTTATTTCTGGGGAACAGTTGGCATTGTCTATAATCCGAATTTAATCGATGACCATTTAACGTTCGAAACTTGGAAAGACTTATGGGATCCTTCATTAAAACGTAAAGTATTCCTGGTCGATGGCTCACGTGAAGTAATCGGAATGGGGCTGAACTCAATCGGCGAGTCACTTAATGTAAAAGATGATGACTTATTGCGTAAAGCGACAGATCACTTAATTGAGCTTTCACCAAATATTAAAGCTATTATCGGTGATGAAATTACACCGCTTATGATAAATAATGAAGCATCTGTAGCATTAACTTTCTCAGGTCAGGCCGCAGATATGATGTGGGAAAATGAAGAATTGGAGTTTGCCGTACCGCAAGAAGGCTCTAACTTATGGTTTGATAATATGGTTATCCCAAAAACTTCACAAAACATTGAAGGTGCCCATAAATTTATCAACTTCATGCTTGACCCTGAGAATGCTGCACAAAATGCAGACTATGTCGGCTATTCAACACCAAATGAAGCCGCTTGGGAACTGATGGATGAGGAAGTTATTAATGATGAACGTTTCTACCCGCCACATGACCAGCGTGAAACATTGGAAGTTTACGAAAACCTTGGCCTTGAATGGCTAGGAAAATACAACGAATACTTCCTTGAATTTAAAATGAGCTTGAAATAAGAACAAAAGTGCTAAAGCGCCCGTTCAGCCCCGACAGGCAATTAAGAGCCCGACTAGAAAGTAAACGTTTCACCACTTTCGACGGCGGGATTGAAATGACCGAGGGGCTGGCGCTTTAGCCTGGACGCAGATAACATTTTATTTAAAAGCTATCCAAAATAGCCAGAATCTATAATTCCCCTAACTTTACGAAAGCGTGGCCAACAAATTTGGCCACGTTTTTTTATAGCTTATGTATGATACGCTTGTCGATTTGATTGTTTTGTTCATCCCACATTGTATGGATTTCAAATGTTCCTGGCTCGAAGAACAAATCGAAGCGTACTTGAATGTCCTCCTGCATCGGGTAAAATTTAGCCTCGCTAATCTTAACCCACTCCAGCTCTCCTTCTGTGCAGGAGTCTAAAACTTCTCCCGTAAAATCATCCGTCCAATAATTATAAATAATAAAATGATCGTGCAATTCCGGATTCGTGTAGTGGGAGATTCCTTTAAACACTAATGACTGAATCTCCAACCCGGTCTCTTCTTTTACTTCCCGGATTGCACCTTCAGCAAAGCCTTCAGGAAAATCCACTTTACCACCCGGTGGAATATACCCTTTGAAATGATCATGCTGCCGGTTGAGCAACAATACTTTATCTTCTTTTTGTATCATGACAACAGTCCAAAATTTGTAATTCATCCATATCTCCCCTTTCACATGCCGCTTACTCCGGACATGATAACGGTAAAACTGATTTAATATAGGCTTCGGGTTCGACTTCTTCAATGCTTCTTTTCCACTCTACAGAGGCTCCATATATCACCCATCTCAGCATGATTGCCGTAAGCTTTATTGTTTGCTCATCATCATTTGATTGCTGTTTAACGAGCATATGATAAAAAATGATTTAAGCTGTTCCCTGATAATTCGAGCAATCGTATCCTCATAGCCTCGATGACAACGAGTAGACAGTGACATTTGGAAATCCGTAATAGCCTTGAAAAGACCGCTTACCACTTCTTCATTTAATTCACTGTTTTTGTACGTATCACAGTCCAAATTAACTAGTAATACTTCCGATAAAGATTTATCCAAAAGATCGTAAATATCTTCAAAATGATAATAGAAAGTTGCACGGTTAATCATCGCCTCAGCTGTAATATCCTTCACCGTTATATCCTTAAATTCCTTCTGACTTGAAAGTTCTATAAAAGCATCCATTATTAGTTTACGTGTACGATGTATTCTAGGGTCTACTTTTACTTCCTTCATTAATATCCCTCCTACTTTTTAAACAGATTTTCGAATGTGTTGAATATACGACACATTGCTTGAACTATTGGTACTCAATGTATTTAACATATTTTACAATTCAATTATAGAACAAAGATATTACTTAAAGGAGGAATAGACATTGAAAAATAATAATATGATTTGTGATTTAGTAACTGGGGTTTGTGGTGTGGCTGAGGAAAATGAATTGGAACTAATTGATTTTAACAAACAGGAAAAATCAGTGGATCTTTATTATGTAACAGATCCAATTTGTTCACATTGCTGGGCAATTGAACCTGTAATTGGCCGTTTTGTAAAACAGTATGGAAAGCATTTCAACTCCCATACTGTAATGGGCGGCTTGCTGGAAAAATGGCATGACGGACCGATTGATCCTGCAAACGGAATCTATAAGCCGGCTGACGTTGCAGGCCATTGGCGAGAAGTAGTCCAGTATTCAAGAATGCCGATTGATGGTTCTCTAATGGTGGATAATCCTGTTCAATCATCCTATCCGCCATCTCATGTGGTGAATCCTTTATAGTATCGAAGTAGCGTTCATGAATTACTGATTTTTAAATTACCCCAACACAAAAACAATATGTGTAGGGGGTATACTTGCTAGTATAAATACCGGATAGTTCATGACTTGTACCAGCTGCATACAAATGTTTCCTACTAACAATTTCTTTATGAAGATTCGACATGATTAAATGCAATTTTGAAATTTTTAGAGTATGATATTTAATATAAATATATATTTCTATTATCGAAATATCTAAACAGGAAGGCTGGCATTCTATGACAGAAAAATCCAATAAGTTAGCGCTTTATTTATTAATGTTTAATATGTTCATTACAATGGGCGGTATCGGGATTATTGTTCCTGTTATGCCTGCCTATTTGCAAGTGTTCGGTGTCGGTGGACAAGTACTCGGCTTTTTAATTGCAGGCTTCGCTCTCGCACAGTTTCTGTTCTCTCCGGTTGCCGGAGATTTGTCGGACCGTCATGGTCGGAAAATGTTTATTATTGGCGGACTGATCGTGTATGGGTCTTCACAAATTTTATTCGGTCTCGCTTCGGAAGTATGGGTATTATTTTTAGCACGTTTTTTAAGCGGGACAGGCGCGGCATTTATTATGGCGCCAATTATGGCATTTGTAGCCGATATTACGACATTTGAAGAGCGCGGCAAAGGGATGGGTATGATCGGTGCCGCAATGTCTTTAGGCTTTATGGTTGGTCCGGGTGTAGGCGGATTCTTATCTGAAGTAAATTTGACATTCCCTTTCTTTTTAGCCGGAGCTGTAGCATATATGGCTGCAATCTTGTCCGCTATATATTTACCTAATATTAAAAATGTTCGAGAGACAATTGCGCCACGTGAAAAACTGGTTAGGCAAATGGTCAAATCTGTGAAGACCTCCTATTTCATCTTTTTAATCATTGTCTTCACGTTCAGTTTTGGTATTTCCAATTTCCAAGCAACTTTAACGCTTTATTTAGACCATAAATTTGGTTATACTCCATCAGAGATCGCCATTATTTTAACAGTCGGCGGGTTTGCGGGTGTAGTGCTGCAAATGTTTGTCGTGAATAAATTATTTAAACGTTTCGGGGAAATGAAGGTTATTTTAGTCAACTTACTGTTGGCGGCTGCAATGATGCTGCTCGTTATTTACATTAGTGGCTTCTTCATCATTTTAGTTGTCGCTACACTGTTCTCGATTGCCACAACTTTTATTCGTCCTGCAGTAAATACACTTATTTCAAAGCTTGCTGGTAATGAGCAAGGCTTTGCTGCCGGTATGAACAATGCTTATATGAGTCTCGGCAATATGTTCGGTCCAGCGCTTGCAGGTGTCCTGTTCGATTGGAACCCGAATTCTCCATATATTTTGGGAACTTTTGTGCTCGTCGGCTGTTTCACGCTTGCCTATTTATGGACAGTCAAAAGAGCGCCTCATTTAATGAGAGCCACTTCATAAAAAATTAAAAAAGAGGCTATCCAAAATTTATTGGATAGCCTTTTTTGTATGTTAGCTCAGCTGGCGTATAAATTGTTCGACGAAGCGGCAATTTAGAGGAATGAGTGATTCGTCCGGTGCCATTTTAGCATGGTGGAGGCCATAGTTTGAATTGGCTCCTGTCCAGAACATCGCACCTGGCAAATCCTTGATGAAATAACCGAAGTCTTCACCTGTCATTGCGGCAGGACATTCATAAGCGGTTGTCCCTTCAAACTGTTCAGCAAACTCCAGCAAGGCATTGGCACAATTCGTATCATTATTTACCTCATAATACATTGAGCCGTAATCAATAGCGACAGAGCATTCAAATGCGGCTTCAATTCCTTTGCATATTGCTTCAATACGACGTTTCACTTCTGCCATTGCCTGTGCATTCAACGTTCGAATTGTTCCTTCAAGACGTGCATTCTCTGCAATGACATTCTGAACTGTACCAGAAGTCATTTTTCCGATCGTAATGACTGCACTATCCATTGGATCGACATTCCGGCTAATAATTGTTTGCAGCTGCATCACTAAATTGGCCGCCGCAATCGTCATATCCCTTGTTTTATGAGGGTAGGCTGCATGACCGCCAATCCCTTTCAAATCAATAAACAGCTCGGAAGTATTGGCAAACAGAAGCCCTGGTCTCGTTGCAATCGTACCTACCGGATATTCCGGAGCGATATGTAGTGCATAGAGTTCGTCTGCAACAAGATGGGGCTGTTCTGCTTTTAGCCATTCCAGCATCGGTTCTGCCCCGCCTGGACCTTCCTCGGCAGGCTGGAAATAAACAACGACATTTTGAAAAGGTGGCTGTTTTGAAAACGCCTCTACAAGTCCAAGCGCAATAGACATATGACAATCATGACCACAAGCATGCATAAATCCGGCATACTCCGATTCAAACGGAAGTCCCGTCTCTTCTTGTACAGGGAGTGCATCTATATCGGTACGCCAACCAATCATCTTTGACGGGCTTGTCCCTTGTATAAATACAACAATTCCTGTTTTCCAAGTCGTTATTTGCAAATGCTGCTGATCCAGATTTGAAATAAATTGGAGTAAATAGCTCTGTGTTTTAAATTCATTAAAGCCTACTTCAGGAATTTTATGTAGGTCTCTTCTTACTTCAATAAGATGCCTCATGTCGTTCCCGCCTTTTTATAAGTTACGCAGTGAATCGATAATTTCTGTTTTCGACTTTGTTTTTTCATCTAATACTTTAATTTGACGAGCTGGTACGCCTGCAACGACTGTATATGGTTCAACGTCTTTAATAACGATTGCTCCGGCTGCTACTACTGCACCTTTACCGATGCGAACACCTTCCAATACTACGGCATTTGCGCCGATGACAACATCATCTTCTACAACAACCGGTAACGCACTCGGTGGCTCTACTACCCCTGCAAGAACAGTTCCTGCACCGATATGACAGTTTGCTCCTACTGTAGCACGACCACCTAGTACCGCGCCCATATCAATCATTGATTTTGCACCAATTTCTGCACCAATATTAATAATGGCACCCATCATAATTACTGCATTGTCACCGATTGTAACTTGATCACGGATAATTGCACCTGGTTCAATACGTGCATTTATTTTTTTCGTATCTAAAAGCGGTACGCCTGAATTACGACGATCACTTTCTACTACATAGTCTTCGATAAGATCGGCATATTTTTTTAATGATGCTTCAATTTCAGACCATTCGCCAAACACTACCGCATTATTTCCCTCACCAAACACTTTGCTTTCGGTCCCAAATGATAAATCCGCAACACCAATTCCCTTTACATAAACCTTTACTGGTGTTACCTTTTTTGCTTCTGAAATAAAATCAATAATTTGTTGTGCATTTAATTTTTCCATATGACACCTCGCTGCGTGTTAGATTTTTTAACATGAATAATTGTACTAAATTTTCAGTAATATTAAAACTATTTTTTTAGTTGGTTTCACTTGAATAATCGTACAGACAGCGTGCATGGTCTTGTACTAAATCGACAAAAGCTTCCACTTGGCGTAATTCGAATGTCGATTCATATCCGATCAGCCATGTATCCCGTGTTAATCCGTCATCATTTCCATTATTGACTAAAGGGATTTTATGAACATTTTCTTCACCGTTCAACGTAATTGAAGGTAAAATTGCATAGCCGATACCATTTACAGCCATTTGCTTACATGTTTCAATCTGATCTACAATGATTTGATGTTTTGGATTGTAGTTGAAATGACGTTGCCACCATTGTTGAATTTCCTGGTAATAATTCGAATCGCTTTTAAATTGGATAAACGGGCGGTCGGATGTCAATATATCTTCCATATCCTCGATTTCCCTATCTACTAAATACATCGTATCGCGGAACAAATGGATTTTTTTACCTTTCCATTCTGCCTGTCCCCGGACAATGCCAATATGTGCTTCGCCGTCATAAAGAGCTTTTATGATTTCAGAGCTCCATCCAGTAATTAACGAAATTTTCGTATCCGGATATTTCGTTACATAGTCTTTTAAAACTTTTGGCAGCCAATTTTGACCGACAATCGAAGCACAGGCAATTTTTAATGTACCGTGTACTTTTGTATTCAACGAGTGGATCGTTTCAAAAATTTCCTCCCGCTTTACAATCAAATCATTCGAATATTGAATGACAAGTTCTCCCGCAGGCGTCGGTGTTAATCCTTTTTGGGAACGAATAAATATTTGTACGCCCCATTCTTTTTCAATTGATTGAAGTCGCTGTGACAGTGCTGGTTGCGTTAAAAAAAGGCGCTCTGCCGCTTTTCGCATATTTCTCTCTTCTGCCAACACTTTAATAATCTCTGCTTCTGTCGCTGTCACTGACAACCATTCCTTTCCGAACAAACGGTTAAAAAAACGACAAAATCCTATTAGGACTTTGTCGACTTATATTAAGCGTTTTGCTGGTAAATATATTTCTTTAATTGTTTTAAAATAATTCTTCGCGTCATAATACCGACAAATGTACCTTCTTCATCGACTACACATAAAAAGGCGTGGTTAATTACTAGATCGAGTGCACGTTGGAATGTATCCGTAATTTTTAAATACACAACTTCCTGATTCATGACCTCATCCACACGAATGTCTGCTAATCTATCATATTCAATTCGCTCTAAGCCTAAAATAGACTCCGTTATCATTTTGGTACTTAATAATCCTTTTAAACGATACTTTACATCCAGAACCGGAATAGAAGAATACCCTGTTTTTGTTAAAACTAATAATGCATGTTCAGCGTTATTTCCACTTTGTACATGGGCGACCTTCTCAGATGAAATAATAAAATCTTTTATAGGCATATCTAGTAAAGCTCTGTTGTTCGTTGAAATCATGACATTCTACTCCTTTATCCCGCTAATAACGGGCAGCACCATACTAAGATAAACTGAAAACTTACTGCCGTTATTCTTTGCCCCGTCTTTCGACAAAACAGTTTCTCTAATCTCTATCATACCATACAGATCATTTTTATGACTATGAAAGGCGCCTATGATTGCAAAAGAAAATGCATAATAAGACGAGAAGATTCGTCCCATTATGCATTAATTTCAGTAACCCCTTGCCCAATAATAAAAAATAATGATACCAGTAAATGTGCCAAAAACTGCATACGATAAAATAATCGGGTTGAGCAGGAAAGGATGCTCCTGAATTTCTTCAGGCACTTCCGAATCACGTTCCTGACCGCTGCCCTCTATATTATGTCCAACACGTACCGTTAAATAATAGCCTATAAAACATAGTATGATAACAACGAAAATCGTTGGATAAAGCCATATTCCGATTGTGATCGCCTCCTTTTAACAGTTAGCGATAGTATGCAGCAATAATTTGGAATTTATTCTTTTATTACATCTTTTAAAAAAGTTAAAACGGGTGCTGATTCAGCCATTGTCCGCCATCTAAAGTAATGCATTCCCCGTTTAAATAGCTTGCCTTATCCGATAGCATAAATACCGCCAGATCGGCTATTTCCTCAGGCGTGCCAAGACGCTTTAATGGTATAGAATTCAATGTACGTTTCGCTTGTTCTTCCGATTCCCATAGTTTATCTGCCCCGCCTGTACGCTCAATTGGCCCAGGTGCAATGGCGTTTACGCGAATCCCATATTGGCCCCCCCATTCAACCGCAAGCGATCGTGTCAATGAGAGCACCCCGGCTTTTGCCGCAGCCGAATGAATGACGCCAGCTCCTGCACCCCAGGCATATGTAGCCACCATATTGATAATTGAACCCTTTATACCATTTTCAATCCAATAACGGCCAATAGCAGAAGTACAATAAAATGTACCGTTCAACACAATATCAATAACAGCCTTCCATCCGTTCGGCGATAATTTTTCTGCATTCACTAAAAAGTTTCCTGCCGCATTGTTCACTAAGCCGTCTACTTGCCCAAATTTTTCAGCTGCAAATGCAACCATTGCCTGTGCATGTTCCGGTTCGCGAACATCCATTTGAAATGTTTCAATTGTGGAACCAAATTCTTCTATTTCCTTCTTTGCATTGGCTAAACGCTCCAAGTCACGCCCGGTGATCACTACATTTGCCCCTTCTTTCACGAAGTGCTTTGCCATTCCAAGCCCCATCCCGCTAGAGCCGCCCGTAATTATAATCGTCTTCCCTTGTAACATTTTATCCATCCCCTTTACCTATAAATGAACAGTCATTCATAAATAGAGTTTACTATAACAGTGGGGAAATAAATACTAAAATATAAATTTTTCTGTTTTATGTAATGTTTTACTGTTATATAGGAGGTTTTCTTTTTTTATAGTGGAGTGAGATTGATTTTCTAATACCATGGTTCTTTATTCTAATAACCTTCATAATTGTTCTAATAAATCCCCAGCCCCAGACAAAATCAAAAGCTATGAACATTTTGTCCATAGCTTAATCTCTTCTACTATTCTTCCATAATCGGACCGAGTGATTCGGCTAGAAAGATTTCCTGACTGTTAATCCGGACATCACTATGATGGCCTTCTTTATAGTGGTATTTTCCATTTGAATCCTGGATGCGTACTTTTTGATTATCTTTAATTTGGAGCAGCATAATGCGCTGAATCCGGTATTTTATTTCCGGCGAATAGATTGGAAACAGTATTTCCACACGTTTAATCATATTCCGGGTCATCATGTCTGCAGAAGATAAATATAGGTTATCCTCCCCGTTATGATGAAACCAGAAAATCCGGGAGTGTTCAAGGAAACGACCAACAATGCTCAAGACGGTTATATTTTTGGAAATTCCCGGGATGCCCGGACGCAGACAGCAAATGCCGCGAATAATCAGCTCGATTTTTACACCTGCAATCGACGCCTCATAAAGTTTCATCATTAAATCCTTGTCAGTTAAAGAATTCATTTTTGCTCGGATAAACCCATTTCCATATTTTTTATGTAATGCAATTTCCTTATCGATTAAATCAAGGAATTCATCACGAATATCAAAAGGAGCAACGACAATATGATGGAATTCAGGTTTGTCGGTATAACCGCTTAAATAATTGAAGAAGTTTGTCGCATCAATACCAAATTCCTTATGCGATGTAATAATCCCCATATCCGTATAGATTTTTGCGGTAGCATCATTGTAATTGCCCGTCCCTAAATGAACAAAGCGTTCAATTTTTCCGTTTCGTCGACGTACGACAAGTGTAATTTTTGAATGTGTTTTTAAATTATTCATCCCATAAATGACAAGGCATCCTGCTTGTTCAAGCTGTTTGGCCCAATGCACATTATTTTCCTCATCAAAACGTGCTTTCAACTCTACTAAAACTGTCACCTGTTTACCGTTTTCCGCCGCCTGCTTTAAAGCTTGAATAATCGGTGAATTGCCACTTACCCTGTACAGCGTTTGCTTAATTGCCAAAACGCTCGGATCTTCCGCTGCTTCTGCGATAAAATCAACAATCGGTCCAAATGATTCGTATGGATGATGGAAGAATATATCTTGGGTTAACGCTTTTTCAAAAATATTTTCGTCCGACTGTAAATCATGGGGAGGCTGTGGAATAAAACTTTCATACTCCAGATGCTCCCGTCCTACCGAAATCTCTTTTACAAAACCGAACATTGCCGTTAAGTCGAGCGGTCCATCAATTTTGAAAACATCGGACTCTCCCAGTTCAAATTCATCCAGTAAATAATCCAGCACATCATCATTCATCTCACCGTCACGTACTTCCAAACGTGAACCGACACCCCATTTGCGCTTTTTCAGTTCCTTTTCGATTTCTACTAACAGGTCCTGTGCGCCTTCCTCATGGATGGTCAAATCTGCATTTCGCGTTAACCGGAATGCTTGGGTCGATTTCACTTTATAACCTAAAAATAAACGGTCGATATTGCTTGAAATAACATCTTCCAATAATACGAACAACGTCTTCTTGCCATTTGATGGTATTTTAATAAAACGGTTCAATACGGACGGTACTTGAACAATTGCTACTTTATCCATATTGTTTTCCAAATCCTCACTGCTGTTTTCCAGCATGACAAATAAGTTGAGTGTACGTCCCAACAATGTAGGAAACGGACGGTAGGCGTCGACCGCAACAGGTGTTAGGACAGGAAATATCGTTTCTTCAAAAAATTCATTGATATAACTTTTCTCCTGCTCATTCAGCATTGTTAAATCAAGAATATGCACATGTTCTTTCGGTAAAAGTTCATGCACTAAATGGCGGTACACTTCCGTTTGGCGTCTTACTAATGCTTGAGTACGTTCAGCAATTTTAGCAAGCTGCTCTTTCGGTGTTAAACCAGACTTATTTTCGGGCTTATGATAGCCTGCACGAATTTGGTCTTGCAAACCAGCAACCCGGACCATGAAAAATTCATCCAAATTGGAACTGAATATTGCCAAAAACTTCATCCGTTCCAACAACGGGTTATTAGTATCTTCCGCTTCTTCCAATACTCGTTCATTAAATGCGAGCCAGCTTAGTTCACGGTTGTTGTAATACTGCGGCTTAGCAATTTCTTCAAGCAGCTCGACGCTGAAATCCGGACTATTTTCAAAGTCCTCATGCTCCGGATCAAAAAACGGATCCTTTTCCATATTCATTGTCATATCAACCCTGCCTTTCTTCCTTGAACTTAAGTTTTACATCGCCTTTGAAAACACGCTCGATATGCTTTTTCTGTTTTTCTGCCTGAGCCATCTCAGCTATTGCCCGCTCAGAAGTCAGTACTTCTATGTGAAATTGGTTATTTAATTTTTGGATTGCGATGTTTTTAACGACATTGCGCTTCGTCATGTTCAGGGCGTAAACAAATTTTAAAATTGCGCCAAAATCGCGCAGCTTTTTAAATTCTTCTTTTGAAATCCAGGAATCAAACGGCCGTGCAAAACGCAAAAAGTAATCACGGTTTTTATATGATGCCAGCAATGCCAGTTTAACCCGGTTAATATGGGACATGCCTGGTATTGATTGATTGGAGATCAAATAAAATGTATGCTGGCTGGATGAATCCAGCTCGATATATTCTCCGATTGCATAAACTTTTGCGGCTTTCTTTAATAGCTGAAGATCTACTTCACTATATTCAAATAGCTTTAAATTAATACAGCCTCGGTATAATTGCTCTGTCAATGATTCCAGTGTTTGTACTTCCTCTTCTGTACGTCCATAGGCTAATGCAAGCTGCCGGCCACTTTCTTCAAAAACATTGTATTTATCATAGGCTTGAGGATTCCCTTGCAAAACACGGTTAATAATGAGCCCTTCCCGCAACCCTTTTTTACTGACCTGGAAAGAAATTGAATTTACAGTAGACAGGAGCGCCATAAAAACTTCTAATGCCGGAACAATAATATCGGCCCGGTCTGAAGAAAGACCATCTAGCTGTCTTAAATTATCGTACGAAAATTCTGTTAAATAGTCGCGCAATTGTTGTAAGTCGCTCACATTCATTTCATATTGATGAACACCAGACAGTGGATAGCCTATTTTTTGCTGATGAACTTGGGCAATATTACGTGCACTTCCCCCGATTGCAATAACCGGTAATCCTACATCAACTATCCATTTCAATGAGCTGAATTGTTCCATTACAAATGCACGAAGCTTCTCACGCTCACTCTTATTAATGATCGTACCGCTTACAAACTTTTGCTTTAAAGAAACAGTACCAAATGGGAAGCTGATTGTTTTTTGGAGCTTTTTATTGATGAATAACGTAATTTCAGTCGAACCACCGCCAATATCAATCGTCACTGCTGATGGAGTATCCATTGAATGGGCAACGGCAACAAATCCGTAATACGCTTCTTCTTCTTCCGTTAAAATATCAATCAGAATACCTGTTTCTTCTTTCATACGGTTAATAATTACATCATTATTGATCGCTTGACGTACTGCAGCAGTAGCTGCCGCTTTTACGTCTGTTACATGATAATCGGCTAATATTAAGCGGAATGATTTTAACGTCTCAGCCAACAGCTGAATGCCCTCTTCGGACATTTCTCCGTTTGGCAATAAATATGTGCGCAGGCGGGCTACGGTTTTAATATTTCCGAATTCCTTTAGCCCTTCGTTTTTATTATAGGAGTATAGTACAAGTCGAATCGTGTTAGAACCAATATCAATAATGGCTGTCTTAATGTTTTTCATAATACGCTTCACTTCCTTCTGAATACCTTTGTATTCTTCTACCCTCTTTTTAGCGTGTTCAAGAAAAGTTGCTATATAATATTTTCAATTGATTTCCTTTTGAGTTTACAAAAAAGCCGGAATAACTTTTTCAAGTATCCGGCTTTCTCATTATTCTATACATTTTAAAACAATGCATCAATTATTAGATAATCTTTTTACAGAATTAACTTATCCATGCGTAAAATCAGCTCTGCAATTTCCGGTTTCGAAATTTGCTCTTCCGCTCCTACCTGTTCGCCTTTATGGCGTAAATCATCAGTAATCAGACTTGAGAAAATAATGACCGGAAGCTTTTTCAGATCAGGATGTGATTTAATTTTCTTAGTTAAATGGTGTCCGTCCATTTGTGGCATTTCAATATCTGTAACAATTAGCTGTACATGGTTTTCAATTTGTTTATCTGCCTTCACCAACGCTTCCAAATATTCGTATGCATCACGGCCGTTTTCGAAAAACTCCGTATTCACATAGCCTGCTTCATTCATTGTATCAAATAACAGTTTACGCAATAACGGTGAATCTTCTGCAATAATGACTTTCTTTTCAGTGCGTTCACGCTTGCCAAGTTTCTTAACAGCATCCACACTAATACTAGATTCAGGATTAATGTCAACCATGATTCGTTCAAAGTCCAGTAGTAAAATCATTTCATCTTGAGACTTGATTACGCCAATCACCTGAGATGATCCACCTTGATACATATCCGAAGGTTTTTCAATCTGATCCCAGGAAATACGGTGAATTTGTGTAACGTTATCCACATGGAATACAACACGTTGTTTATTAAATTCTGCCACAATATATTTTTGCTGTGTGTTTCGGTTTTCTGTAGGTATGCCTAATACTTTTAACATATCTACAACCGGCAATACTTCCCCACGCAATTGAATTATGCCTTCAACATGTGGATGTACGTGTGGAATAAATGTCACTGGTATTGGCTGAATAATCTCTTTTACTTTAATTACATTAATACCGAACTTATTATTCGCCACCTCAAATTCAACAATTTCAAGCTCATTTGTTCCACTTTCTAGTAAAATCCCTTTATGATCTTCCACTACATGTCTCTCCTTCCAAACTGCCACGTTTACAATAATCCCATTGTATCATAAGAACTATTTAACTACTATCTATTATTATGCCCTTTATACTCATTCATAATACTTGATTAATGCTTGTGTCCCATTGTCCCCATAGCCTTCTGCAAGTAACTGATCGTACATAGATTTCGCCAACGTTAAGCCTGGTAATTGGAGATTCATGCGCTCCGCTTCATCAAGCGCAATCTTCATATCTTTAATAATATGCTTAATGTAAAAGCCTGGCTCTAGATTCCCCTTTAACATACGTGGAGCAAGATTGGATAGCGACCATGACCCTGCTGCACCTGCTGTTATCGAACGTAGAACTTCTTCCATCGTTAATCCTGCTTTTAAACCGTATGCCATCGACTCGCAAACACCAATCATGCCTGATGCGATTGCAATCTGATTACACATTTTCGTATGTTGCCCGCTGCCTGCAACACCTTGGTAAATAATATTTTGTCCAAACAGTTCGAAAATCGGCTGCATTTTTTCAAATACATCTTGGTCACCGCCAACCATGAGCGATAATGTACCATTTTTTGCGCCGATGTCTCCTCCTGATACAGGTGCGTCAAGGCTATGCAATCCACGTTCGCTTGCCTCGTGATAAAGCTTTTTCGCAAGTGTCGGTTCGGACGTCGTCATATCGATGACAATTGCACCTTTTTTCGCTGCCGAGAAAATACCGTTCTCACCAATATAAACTTCTTCGACATCTTTTGGATAGCCAACCATCGTAAAGATAATATCCTGCTCTTTACTTGCTTCTGCCGGTGTTTCCGACCACTTCGCGCCTGCAGCAATAAGATCTGCAGCTTTGCTTTTTGTTCTTGTATAAATTGTTACATCATGTCCGGCATTCAGCAAATGCATAACAATGCTTGCTCCCATAACTCCCGTACCGATAAACCCTATTTTTTTTGATTCCATATGTATGCCCCTTTAGTATTTTCTTTTATTTTAACAAAATCAGAGAGAACTTCAATGTCAGTGTATTTCAATAATTCAAAATAAAATCTATTTAATATTATTAATTAGGATAATTATATACAAAGATGTGTTCGTCAATAGGAGAATTTTTATTAGGAGTATTTAAAGAAATCGAATGAATAAATTTGATTTTCGTGCATATATAAAAAAAGAGAGCAGTAGCGTTGGTCCGCTTCTACTCTAAAGGGGGAAATGAGAATGTTGCTGTGTTCAAAATTACTCTTCCCTTCTCATCACTGTTTTAAACATAAAATTTATAAATATTTTTAATTTAATGTTTATAAAACAGATGTGCACTTCTCGATTGATTAAAAGCATTCATTAGATTGTCTACTTGGACGCTTAGCTGGAGCGTTTTGTCACTTCGTAAACCATTCTCTAAACCCGATTGAATCATTTGTTTACGCTTTTCTTCAATTTCCAAAAGTAGTGCCTCATTCGAGATAGGTCTACCCAATTTATTTCCTCCTTCTTTTGTCATTTACCATTATTATACCCATTTTGTAATCTTCTTACAAAATAATCAATATTCAAAATTCGACACTTATTATGCTCTTGAATTCTCGGAAAATGTATAAACTACATCCCCACCTTGTTTCGCCTCACCACGGAAGTTTTTAAATTGTTCATCTTTAATAAGGTGTTCTAGAAACTGAAGAAATTCTTCTTTTTTTATACTTACAGATTGTAATTCACCGTTACGCAACTGATCAAGAATATTTTTATAGTCTTTCATATGGATGCCTCTTTCCATTTTTTATATGTATAATTCCAATATATCAAACTCTTAATCGAAAATATATTCCAAATAAACCCTAGTAAATTAATAAAATTATTCAAACTAATTGAATTTTGTAGTATAATTTCAAGCAAACTGTTAATTAGTAGTCGATGAAGGGACTGACTGTGTATGAAAATTGCGGAAGTTGGAAATATAATCGAGTTTAAAGACGGCTTAAAAGGAGTCGTTGAAAAGGTGAATGAGAATTCTGTTATCGTGGATATAACGATTATGGATAATTTTCATGATTTAGAAATGGAAGAAAAAACAGTTGTTAATCACAAACGGTATAAAATATTAGCTAATAACGAATAATTTAATGCAAATTACCCTTTTTAACATTGATATGATGATAAAAAGGGTAATTTTTGTTACGATACGTAATGGGAGGTTGAAGCTATTGAAAAACAGAAAACAAATCATTACACTCCTTCTGGCATTAGTTTTTATATTCAGCATGATGTTTTTCACATTTTATGAAAAATCGATTTTCTGGTATTTATATGCCTTTACATTACTAGTTGGAATTGCAATCAGTTTAGTGGCAGGTAAATTTGAAGACCGTATCCCAACATGGCAATATTTGATTTACGGTATTGGGTACGGGACAATTACGTATGGTATTGTAAAACTCGGTTATATGTTAATGCCTTATCTCGATAAAAGCGCAGCAAAGGATATAACAAAGTTTTTGGATGTATATGGTCCTCAAAATATTTTCCATTACTTAATGCTCATTTTTATCGTAGCCGTAGGGGAAGAAATATTTTGGCGAGGCTATGTTCAGCAGCAATTAAAACAATTTACAACGCCTTTCTGGGCTGTCGTAATTACTTCAATGTTATTTTCACTGTCTCTAGCAATTAGCGGGTTCCTTCCAGGTGCTCTTGCAGCTATTATCGCTGGTATTCTTTGGGGAGCGTTATATGAATGGAAAAAAAGTTTACCGTTAATTATCGTTACCCATATTGTCTTTGTTTTACTATTATTTTTAGTTTTACCATTATTCTGATACAATTAAAGCAGAAACTTATCTTTCTAAATTCCGTCTAAACATGTAAAAGGGGGATCCATATGAAGAAAACAATTTATCAAGTCGGTGCCGTAGTTATTTTATCTGCATTTTTGGCAGCTTGTAATACGGATACAGACGAGCCTACAACAACAAATGCAGCAAAAGAAGAACCTACCGAAACAGAACAAGTGCAAAACGAAGAACAGCAAGAAACAAACGAGACGAACGAGACAAGCGAATCAGATGACTCTTCTTCTGAAAAAGAAGAAGAAGCTACTGAGCCATCAGAGGAAACAAAAGCTGAACAAGAAGATAAAGCTGATAATACTACATTGACATACATTTCAAATGGTCAGCCATTTGAAGAAAAAGTAGTAACTTCAACAAGTGATGAAATGAATTACACAATTCAGCATTTAGAAAACTACACACTAACTTCAGAAGAACCAGGTGTCGACAGTTTATTAAATAATGCCGATGAAGCAACTTCAATGCAGATTGAAGTTGTAAAAAAAGAAGATGTAACTTTTGATCAGTTAAAGGAATCTGCAAAGGAAACAATTTCTGCCATTGCACCTGAAAGCACGAAAGATCTGGATTTAGCTTCAACTTTGTCAGAGCGTGAGGATATTTTAAATATTGTTGGATATGAAGCTTTATTAGAGGATGAAAAGGTTGTAAAAGTTGTTATCGAACGTGAAAACCTATTTGTTACGTTAACAATTTACGATAATGTCCAAGCGGACTTAACAGACGCCTTTTTACAAATGGGCTTAACAATTCAATAATCACCGAAAAGGACGCCCGTAAATTAGGAGCGTCCTCTTCTTGTTTAATAGGATAAATCTTTAATAGATAATCCTAATTTTTTTAATAACTCAATTGCCGTCTTTTTTTCTTCAACCGATAATGCTCCTAAAAGTTCATGAATTTTCTGTTCATGCTCAGGAAAAAGCTTGTCCATAAACTCGGAACCAAGATCAGTAATTTCCGCATAAGTGACACGACGATCTGTTGGACACGATACACGTGCTAAAAAATTTCGTTTTTCCAGCTTATCTACTACGTAAGTAATCGATCCGCTCGCTAATAAAATTTTGTTCCCGATTTGCTGCAGGGGCTGACGACCTTTATGATATAAAAGTTCTAAAACCGCGAATTCTGTAGGATTCAAACCATTTGCTTGTATAAATTGATTCGTAGCTTCACTTATCGCTTTGTGCGCTCTTGATAAAACGATAAATAATTTTAACGATTGCTTTACTTCCTCTGAAGCCATAAAAACCATCCTCTATTTTAAATAATCAATTATGCTGTGCATAATTGCGTAGGATTTAAGGAGACCCACTGGATGGGACTGTCAGCTGTTGTCCGTAATGCGACACTTTTAGGCTAACTTCCTCTTTAAATTCCCTTTAATAATTTGTGACATCTGCAAGAAGCTTGTCCAACGTGAGATAGGTACTCAGCCGGAAGGAGTTCTCTTACACTGAATTCTTCAGATTTCAGCTATTGTTTGCGAAATCTGCTTATTGAAGATGTACATATTATAGCGATGGATTGGAAGTTTTGTCAAAATCACTTCGAAATTGCCGCCATTCTAGCCACTCTCATTGAATAAGAAGGAGAAGAATTTAAATATTCAATTTCATTTCGCAAATCAAAATCAATTAAAAACTTAGATCCTGCACCTGGCTCACTTTCAATGTGAAGAGTCCCATTATGTTCTTTAATGACCGATTGTACAAGCATTAACCCCAGTCCAGATCCTGTTTCTTTTGTCGTGTAAAAAGGATTTAACGCGTTTTCGATATCGACCGCATTCATCCCTTTTCCACTATCCTCAACTGAAAGCTGAAGCGTATTTTTGCCTCGGTAAAGTAAACGTACGACAATGTAATTATTCGTATCCATAGCTTCAATGGCATTTTTCAGCAAGTTCATAATCATTTGCATCAGGCGATTAAAGTCCCCATTTATCCGGTATTCTACTTTTTCATCATATTCATATAAAATCATCGCATTTGTTTTCATTGTTAGAGGTTGCATACGCTGAATAGACTGATCGACAACTTCCTTCATATCAACCATTTGAAATACTTGTTTCTTTGGTTTAGAAATATTCAGAAGGTCCCCAAGCAAATCATCCATACGCTTCAATTCGGATTCAAGAATTTTAAAGTAAGGATATTCCTGCTCATTTAAGCTGCTTTTAATCATTTGAATAAAACCTTGAATCGATGTCATAGGATTGCGTATTTCATGGGCAATCGATGCAAAATTTTGACCAATAAACGATAAAGATTGCTGATGCTCAATTCTTTTCAGCAGCATCATCTCTTCTGTTTGATCAATAATTGTTGTGACTAATATTCCCAAATTTTCATCTACTTTGCTAATAAAATTCAAATAGACTGTATTTCCATCTTCAGTTTTTCTCATAACAAAAATACTGGCCATTTCCCTGTTGGAAATCTTTTTATAATATTGAGTAATGACTTGGGAATCGTACTGGCAATCTTCAAATAGATAATCATAGCTTCTATTCTCTATTTGAGCTGCTTTTCGATCAAGTAAATGTAATGCCATAGAATTACCTGATATAATCTTTCCATTCAACATTGTTAGTATTACACCTTGTGCCATTCCATCTATTAAATTTTGAAACATTAGTGTTTTACTCTTTTCTTCAAATGAAATGACATTGGAAGGGTTTACTTGTATTCGAGTAAAGATTAGCTGTTTATTTTCTAGATAATGACCCCATACTTGAACCGGTATTTTTTGATGGTATATATTTATTAATGTAAAAGTAGCAGTAGATGTTGATTTTTCATTTACAGAAATTATAAATCTCTCCCACTCACCACTAATTTTATCCGCACTTTCCCAAAAGCACTTTGGTAAGTGAACTGATTGCAATATTTCTTCTGCCTTACTATTCATAAATTCAATTTTGCCTTGGCGGTTCAATATAATGATTTGTTCATTGGATTGCTGAAAAAGCTCTTCTAACATATAATTCAATTGGCCTTCCACTACACCTATTACCCCCAATTTCAAATATTATAGAATTTTCAGAATTGTATACTTACCGTATATTATTTCATATTACTATTTGGAATAAAATGGGTATATTCTCCCATATTGTTTGTATCTGTTTACACTGCTACAATAGACTTTATGAAGAGGAGAATAAAAATATGAAAATTATATTAAGTACACTCAACGCAAAATATATCCATACTAATTTAGCGATTCGCTATTTAAAAGCAGCAGCACTGCCTGAATTCGACTGTGAGCTTGCTGAATATACAATTAAAGACCCGGCTTTCAACATCGTATCCGACCTTTTCCAAAAGAAACCGGATGTTGTCGGATTCAGCTGTTATATTTGGAACATTAATGAGACGATTGCAGTAATCCGTATGCTAAAAACGGTTTTGCCGAATGTTAAAATTGTATTAGGTGGTCCGGAAGTTTCCTATGATGTCCATGAATGGATTCGCAAACATGAAGAAATTGACTTCATTATTATGGGAGAAGGTGAAGTTTCGTTTAAAGAAATGCTTCACCATTTCAATGGTGAGATTCCACTCGAAAAAGTGCCGGGCATTTGCTATTTGGAAGAAGGCAAATTAAAAATTCAAGCACAGCCACCTAAAATCGATTTGCGAGAAATCGCTTCCCCTTTCCGATTTGAAGAAGATTTACCTCACTTAGGTAAACGGATTCAATATATTGAAACGAGCCGTGGCTGTCCATTTAGCTGTCAATTCTGCTTATCTTCTATTGAAGTAGGGGTTCGTTATTTCAACCGTGAGAAGATTAAAGAAGATATTCGCTACTTAATGAATAACGGGGCAAAAACGATTAAATTCGTAGACCGTACGTTTAATATTAGTCGTAGTTATGCAATGGAAATGTTCCAGTTTTTAATTGATGAACATCAGCCGGGTGTCGTATTTCAATTCGAAATTACGGCAGACATTATGCGTCCTGAAGTCATCCAATTCTTAAATGACAATGCTCCGAAAGGGCTGTTCCGTTTTGAAATCGGTGTCCAGTCAACTAATGACTTAACGAACGACCTTGTAAAACGTCGTCAAAACTTCGAGAAGCTTACTCGTACTGTCACGATGGTAAAAGAAGGCGGCAAAATCGATCAGCATCTGGATTTAATTGCCGGATTGCCTGAAGAGGATTATGCATCATTCCGTAAAACATTTAATGATGTTTTTGCGATGCGCCCAGAAGAGCTGCAACTTGGCTTCCTGAAACTGCTGCGCGGGACAGGCTTACGATTGGAAGCGGAAAAGTACGGCTACACATATGTTGATATTTCACCATATGAAATTTTCTCAAATAATGTATTAACTTTTGATGATATTGTCCGTATTAAACATGCGGAAGACGTACTGGAAAAGTATTGGAATGCACATCGTATGGATAATACAATTGAATATTTAGTAACAAAAGTATTTGAAACGCCATTCGACTTCTTCCAAAGCTTCGGCACATACTGGGAAACAAAAGGCTGGTCACGTATCGGACATCAGCTTGAAGATTTATTCCGCCGTTTACTTGAGTTCCTTCAAACGGTCGAGCATGCCGACTTAGAAGTGATTACAAGCTTGATGAAATACGACTTCCTGCAAGGTCAGCAGTTCCAGCCGCGTAAACTTTGGTGGAATGATCGTCTATCTGAAGTAGAGATGAAAGATGTCTATGCACGTATTAAAGAAAACCCTTCTCTTGTAGGCGAGGAATTTGAAGCTATGCAGATTACTGAACGCGAATTATTCAAGCATTCTTTAATTATTCCGCTCCACATCGATTTGCAAGATTACGAAGTCGGTGCTCCACAAAAGAAAACGGGCTATTTATTCACATACTTCCGCAATGGGCAACAGCCTTACTTCAGCACATTCAATTAATTTAAAAACGCTGCAAACTCTTAATAAAGAGTGCAGCGTTTTTTTATGAACTGAAAACTTATTGTTTGTTCGATTTGGAATCCGTTTGCTTTTTTTCCGGACTATTTTTAGATTGTTCTTCTGTTAAATCATTGTCTTCACGAAGATCCAAATCATCAGGGTTTAATTCTGGTCCAACCTCTTCTTTCAGGTTTTGTCGGTCATTCCCTTTCTTTTTCTCCATATATATCACCTCCATTTTATAAATTAACCAATCGGCTATTATCTATTCCGCCATATGGTTAAACAGAGCTGCAGTCAGCCTACTCGTTTTATACCCCAAAAAAGAGGGCATAATTCAAATAAGAAGAAAGGAGTGCTATTTTTGAAAATATTTTTAGTTATTTCAAGCATTGTTGTTCCGCTTATTATGGTCCTTCTAAGAAAGAAAATCAGTAAGTCAGCTCTTGTTTTCAATATACTCGCTGTTATTTTTGTCATCATTTTCGGCAGTATTGCATCTACTTCCATTTATCAGATCATTATTGACGATGCTGTATTTATGACTAAAATCCATGGTCTATTTTTAAATGAACTCTTTTTAATTTCCGGTGCATATATCGGAGTTTTTACTATTTACAGACTGATGATTCTCACATTGCATGAAAAATAACTGCTCTTAAATAAATTAATAAATAATAAAGAACGCCCATTCCCTCAAAGGAAATGGACGTTTTTACGTATTGTTCAAAAATACTTACCCAATAATGATCCGTTCCTTCGGGTAATGATACTTCTTTTTCTGAGCGGATCCGCCTATTGAATACAGGAAAGAAATGAGTCCTACACGCCCTACAAACATGAGCACCATAATGACCATTTTTCCGAATGCGGTTAAGTCCCCTGTTATACCAAGCGACATCCCGCAAGTTCCGAACGCTGAAGTAATTTCAAATATGACTTCCATCATCGTTGCCTGCGTTTCTGTAATAAACAATACCATCGCAGCGCCGAGCACCATAATAATCGCGAAAATCAGTACCGCAAACGAGCGGTATACATCGATTACATGAATTTCCCGGTTAAAAATTTGAATTTCCGAATGCCCACGGGAAAATGCGATTAAAAACAAAATGACAATCGCAAATGTAGTTGTGCGGATTCCGCCCCCTACAGAACTTGGTGATGCTCCGATAAACATTAGCGCACTCATAAAGAGCTGTGTCGCCTCATTAAACGATGTCACGTCAAAGGTTGTTAAACCGGCCGATCTAGTGGAAACCGATTGAAACATGGCCGTAAACGCCGCCTCATGCCATCGCATCCCTTTAAACGACTGGAAGGATTCAATAATAAAAATTACAACCGAACCGAAAACAAATAAGGCAACATACGTGAATGTCGTAACCTTTGTAAATAGGCTAAAGCGAAATGCTGGATCCTTTTTCGTTAAATAGGCCTTCACTTCAATTAATACAGGAAAACCGATTGCTCCAAGGAAGATTAAGATCATGCAAACAAATTGGATGAAATAGTCGTGGTGAAACGGCAGCAAACTCATTCCAGTAATATCAAAGCCTCCATTAGTTGTGGCAGAGATGGCCGCAAACACTCCATTGATCGCAGCTTCTTCCCATGTTGCAAAATAACGCTTAAAATGAACTGTTAATATAAAGGCACCGGTAAATTCAATCATAAACAGCAGCTTGGCAATTTGACGAATCAATGCAACAACACCCGATAGATTATACTGATTATTGTCAATCATGATGAGCTGACGTTCACGCATACCGATTTTTTTCCCAAACAGCAGCCATAAAAACGTACCAATGGACATTATCCCGATCGCACCAAATTGCAGAATCAGCAAAATCATTGCAAGCCCAAAGCTACTGTAGGTTTCTGCAACAGTAACGGTAGTTAAGCCCGTTACACTAACCGCACTAACTGCGGTAAACAGACTATCTAAAAACGATACTTGCACGCCTTCCAAATGCACGCCCGGAAGACGCAGCAATAAAAATGAAATTAGAATGGCTACTGAATAATAAGTGATTAAAATTTGGAAAGGCGTGATTTTCCGCTTTTCGAACTTTTTAAAAGGCATATCATGGCCTCCGATAATTGATTACATTTTTTCTAGTATAATGAATAACATGAAAAATGAAAAGAAGATACTTCTAATAATTGAAGTATCTCCTAAACCATATATTATTCTGCTTTTGCTTTTTTGTTTTTGTACACACTTACTAAATAACCGCCAACTGCAAGTCCCAGGAGCACGACCCAGAAAATGATTTTCCAAGTTGTCGAGTGCGGGAAATGCGGGTCAATAATGGCCAAGTTCTCATGCCCTAATGCCAATACAGCCAATTTGACACCTACCCAACCTACAATTAAAAAGGCCGCTGTTTCCAATGTCGGATAGTCGTTTAACAGCTTAACAAACATTTGGGCCGCGAAACGCATAATGACAAGCCCAACAAAGCCACCAAGGAACATAACAGCAAATGGACCGGCATTAATTCCGCCAACATCGTAATCACTAATATGCGGTAATGTCATAGCAATTGCCACTGCAGCAAGCATTGAATCGATCGCAAACGCAATATCCGCAAGCTCTACCTTTAATACTGTCATCCAGAAACCAGAGCCTTTACCTTCTTTGATTTCCGACTCCTCATCCTGCTTTTTAAAGTGATTATCGTATAGATGTTTTATGGATATGAATAATAGATAAGCCGCGCCAAGCGCTTGAATTTCCCAATATTTCGCTAAGAACGTAATAAGGAACAGTGCGATGAAACGGAATACAAACGCACCGAATAATCCGTAAAATAATGCCTTTTTCTGTTGTTCTTTAGGTAAATGTTTAACCATTACTGCCATTACAACTGCATTATCTGCAGCTAACAGCCCTTCAAGGAATACTAATACAAGTAAGACCCATGCGTATTCTAATAAAATTGCTTCCATGAAATTTCTCCTCCTTATTATTTACTTGTACCCAATAAATTAGGCGTTAATAATGTAAATTTGAAAAAATACCCTTTTTGGCCAAAAAAGAAAAGACCTCTGCCTATGTAATATAGGCAAAGGTCTTGCTAAGCAAATATTGCTATCACACCCGATGGCTCCTAACCATGTAATGACGAATGTGAAGTAAGTACATTTAAATATAGCGCTTATCTAAAACGAAAGGCTGCTACTTAAATCTCTTATAGCTACTCCCCTTTGACAAATGTCAATTGGATATTCAATTCAATTATTATATTGCTATTTTACCGATAACGTCACGAAAAATCAAACCATTCTTTTAGAATTCATCAAAATTTTACATAATGACCTTTAGATACTTCTTACTGATCTATTATTTTGCTTCTTTTTCAATCAAGCTGTAGATGATCGGTACGATAAATAACGTTAGAATTGTTGAACTGATCAGCCCTCCAATAACGACAACTGCCATTGGCTGATTCATTTCTGTCCCTTCGCCAATTCCCAACGCTAATGGTACCAACCCTAAAATAGTCGTTAGAGCCGTCATTAAAATCGGTCTCATACGATCCTGTGCGCCAGTAATAATGGCATCGTATATATTTAATCCGAGCTGTCGTTTTTGATTAATATAATCTATTAGAACAATGCCGTTATTTACGACAATCCCTACTAATATAAGGATTCCGATAATGGCTGTGACACCGAGCAATGTATTTGTTACAAACAGTGAAACTGCTACACCGATAATCATTAGCGGAACGCTGAACATCATTACAAACGGCAGCTTAAATGATTCGAATTGAGCGCCCATTACTAGATAAATAAGAATGACCGCCAGCAGAATGGCCAAAATCATATCTTGTTTTGCACTATCGAACAGTTCACGGTCACCGCCAAAAACAATTTTCGATGTTGCAGGAATGCCGCCTTTTTCAATCGCTTCATCCACTTTTCGGGAAATACCGCTAAGGGATTCGGACGTATTGTATTTTACAAATACTGCAACGGCCGATGCCTGATCCGATCTCCGAATAGCCGTTTGCGTTTCTTTAATTTCAACCGATGCCAGCTGCTGCAGTTCGACATACACCCCGGCATTTGTTCGAAGTTTCATCGTTTTAAGTGCTTCTATATCTTCACGGTACGCTTTTCCGAAACCAGTGTATACTCCAAGTACTTCACCATCTTCGGCTATAATCTGCGTTGTAAATGCGCCTCGTGTCATCATATTGACGGTTTGTGCGATTTGTGCGGGCATTAGCCCATATTGAAGTGCATCATCACGATTTACTTCAATTTGAATTTCCTCTTTCACTTCATCCAAATCAGTCGTTACCTCAATAACCGAATCAATCTTTGCAACACGTTGCTGGATGGAAGCGACCGTTTTTTTCAGCTGAGGCTCATTGCTGTCTGTCACACGGAATGTTAAGGAATTCGGTGTTGATCCGGAAGAAGACGACAGTGAAAACGTCACTTCTGCACGCTCTCCGATTTCCTGCTGTACTTGTTTTTCAAACTGCTCGACAAATTCAAAAATGGAGCGGTCTCGTTCCGCTAATTCAACGAGCTTGACTGAAATTTCCCCTTCATTTTGTTCACTAGTACCTCGCGATAAAGATTGCTGATTTCCTCCAATTAAACTGACCACTACATCAACTTCATCATAATCCTTCGCCATCTCCTCAATTTCCGAAACAATTTGTTCTGTTTTCTCAACTGTTGCACTGTTTGGAAGCTCGACGGACAAGGACACAAACCCTTCATCTGTCGGCGGTAAAAACTCTGTACCTGTTTTATATAATGTAAATCCGGATATACCTACCAAGACAGTTGTGATTGTTAAAATAAGGGCACGTCTCTTTAAACCCCATTTTAGTGCTTTCGAATAACTTCGATACAGCCAAGATTCCTGGCGCTTCTTCACTACAGTTGAAGGTTTTGTACGTAAGAAACGGCTGGCCAGCATCGGAACAACTGTTAATGCAACAAACAGCGAAGCAATCAAACTAAATGAAATCGTTAACGCAAACTCTACAAATATTTGTCCTATTAACCCGCTTATAAAAATAACCGGCACAAAGACCGCAATCGTCGTGACAGTAGAAGCGGTAATTGCTAAAGCCACTTCCTTTGTTCCATTAACCGCTGCTTCTTTCGGATTCTCTCCTAGCTCCAAATGGCGCTCAATATTTTCTATTACGACAATCGCATTATCCACAAGCATCCCGATTCCAAGGGCAAGGGCTCCCAATGTCATAATGTTTAGGGAAAAGTCCGCAAAAAACATAAGAACAAACGTTACGATGACCGAATAAGGAATCGCGATTCCAATAATAAGCGGACTTTTTATTCCGGATAAAAAGACGAAAAGCACAAGCATTGCAAACAGCCCGCCAAAAATAAGCGAGGAGCTAATATTGCCGATCGCCAATCGTACATAGTCCCCCTGGTCAAATAAAATGGTCGCCTCGATTCCATCATATTGGGGCTCATCTAATAATTGTCCAAGCTCCTTCTGGAAAGTTTCGGAAACATTTGCGGTATTTGCTCCAGACTCCTGCAAAACCGAGATAAGTACAGCCTGCTGGTCATTGGCCCTTGTAATTGTGTTCGTTTCCTGCTCTTTTCGTTCTACGTTTGCTATATCCTGAACTTTTATTGCTTCACCTGTTAATGGATTGACTGAAAGCACCACATTCGCTATTTCTTCCGCACTTGTAAACAAGCTGACTACTCGAGTCGTTAATAACTGATTCTCTGTTGTACTTAGCTCTGCACCCGGCATTGAAATATTACTCGCCCGGATAATTTGCATAATATCATTTTGCGTTAAATTATTTTGCTCAAGCTTCTGCGCATCAAGTTCAATCTGTACTTCTTCTACTATTTCACCGGAGACGGTTACACTTGCTACCCCTTCAGTCCGCTGCAATTCCTGCTCAAGTGATTCGGCGATTTGTCGAATATCGACTTCTTCACTTTCTGCCGACAGTGCTAATTGAATAATCGGAAATTGCGAAGGATCAAACTTCAAAAAGCTCGGCCTTCCCGCATCTTCAGGAAGTGGGACAAGATCAATACGCTGTAAGATGTCCGTTTGAACATCATCCATATTCGTTGACCAATCAAATTCCAATATAATCAAGTTTGAGCTTTCCAGCGATGTCGACTGCACTCGTTTAATCCCCGGCAATGTCGCCAGGGAGGATTCTAGCGGCTTTGTCACTTTTTCGTTTACTTCTATCGGACTTGCTCCCGGATAGCTTGTCACAACGACTCCAATCGGCGGATTTAAATCGGGTATTAACGTAACGGGTATTTTAAATAATGAAACTGCGCCGAGTATTAGCACGAAAATCATTGAAACAATTGTAAAAACCGGACGTTTTATAGAAAACTTGCTTATATTCATCGGTGGAAAGTCCTTTCAATTTGTCTATATATTAATTAAAATTCGTGTAGAGCTATCTTTTTCCCTTTTATCATTTGACAAAAACTTAGGTTACTAAAGCAAAATGTTACAAAAAATCATACAAGGTAGGCACTGTTTTAGCACATTATATCGTATGATCCAGTGAATTTTTGGGGCTGGATGTCTTTGCCTACTACTCAAGCTACGGGGGTTCATTTATGTGTCTAATTGCATTTTCCTATAAAGTTCATCCATCATATCCGCTCATCATCGTTGCAAATCGTGACGAATTTTATGACCGTCCGACGGCAGCCGCCCATTTTTGGGAAGATGACCCTGATATATTAGCCGGACGAGATTTACGTCAGCTAGGTAGCTGGATGGGCGTGTCGAAAAATGGTCGTTTTGCCGCTATCACAAATTACCGTGATCCGCGCCTTCCTGAAACCGGCCAATTGTCACGCGGAGAAATTGTACGGTTATTTTTAACTTCTACGGAACCGACAGACTCGTTTATCCAGTCACTGCGTTCAAAAAGAGATTTGTACGGCGGCTTCAATGTGTTGCTTTATGACGGCGAAGCCATGCATCATTACAATAATATTTACGATGAACACCGCATTGTAGAAAGCGGAGTTCACGGTGTAAGTAACGCTACTTTCAATACACCATGGCCAAAAGTAAATTCGGCAAAGACTGTACTAGAAAATACAGTCGATAACGAGGCAATCGAAATGAACACCTTAATTTCGCTATTGGCAAATGACGAAATCGCACAAGATGAAGTATTGCCAAATACTGGTGTAGGTATCCATCTGGAACGGTCTTTATCCGCTCAATTTGTAAAAATTCCTAATTACGGCACTCGCTGCTCGACTGCCATTGTTTACCACAATAATGGGAAGATTGATTTTCTTGAGCGGACATATGAGGACGGAAAGTATAAATTTGACCGGTCTTACCGTATAGATGCGGGAGAATGAATGTATGTCTCAAAATAAAAAAACCCCGGCAATTTTCTTTCAAAGAAAATCACCGGGGCTTTAATATTAGATTATAACAAGCTGTATAATTGAATATTTTCGTTTTTCTCAGAGAACCAACGCATCGCAAATTCGTTTTCGAATAAGAATACTTTATTATCGAAACGGTCTTTAACAAGCATTGAACGTTGAGAATGCATTGAATCTTTCACATCTTCTTCATTTTCAATCCAACGTGCAATCTTACTGCCAATCGGCTGCATAATTACTTCTACATTGTATTCATTAATCATTCGGTGCTGGAATACTTCAAACTGTAATTGACCAACCGCACCAAGGATTACTTCTTCAGTATGCATTGTTTTGAAATACTGAATTGCGCCTTCTTGTACTAATTGCAGAACGCCTTTTTGGAATTGCTTCCCTTTCATTACGTTTTTCGCCGAAACTTTCATGAAAATTTCAGGTGTGAATTGAGGTAATTTTTCAAAGTTGAATGTTTTCTTACCTCCGACTACAGTATCCCCAATTTGATACGTACCTGTATCATAAAGACCGATAATGTCACCTGCAACAGCTTCATTTACTGTTTCACGATCATCTGCAAGGAACTGTGTTGACTGTGTCACTTTGAAAGACTTACCTGTACGTGAAAGTGTCATGTTCATTCCGCGCTCAAATTTACCAGATACAATACGCACGAATGCAATACGGTCACGGTGTGCCGGGTTCATATTCGCTTGAATTTTGAAAATGAATCCAGAAAACTCGCCATGGTCTACAGGATCGATAAATTGCTCATCTTCCGTAATACGAGGCTGAGGAATTGGTGCAAATTTTAAATACGTATCAAGGAATGTTTGAACACCGAAGTTTGTTAATGCCGAACCGAAGAATACCGGTGTCAATTCACCACGTGCAATTTTATCTTCCGAATACTCATTTCCAGCTTCATTTAGAAGTTCGATATCGTCGATAGCCTGTGAATAGTACGATGTTTTTTTCATATCGTTATCTATAGCTAAATGCCCTTCTCCATCAAGCGGTAAGTAGCGGTCACCTTCTTCTACACGGAACTGCTCAATACGCTTGTTGTAACGGTCGTAAATTCCAAGGAACTCTTTCCCCATACCGATCGGCCAGTTCATTGGATATGCATTAATGCCAAGTACTTCTTCCAATTCTTCAATAAGCTCTAGTGGCTCTTTCCCTTGACGGTCTAATTTGTTGATAAATGTAAAGATCGGAATACCGCGCATTTTACAAACTTTGAATAGCTTTAATGTTTGGGCCTCGATCCCTTTAGCCGCATCGACTACCATGACAGCCGAGTCTACAGCCATTAACGTACGGTACGTATCTTCCGAGAAGTCTTGGTGTCCAGGTGTATCCAGAATGTTTACACGGCAGCCTGAATAATCGAACTGCATAACAGAAGAAGTAACCGAGATCCCACGTTGTTTCTCGATTTCCATCCAGTCAGATGTCGCAAACTTTCCTGACTTCTTTCCTTTTACTGTTCCTGCGTCACGAATCGCTCCACCGAATAATAGTAGTTTTTCTGTAATCGTCGTTTTACCAGCATCCGGGTGACTGATGATGGCGAATGTACGACGCGATAATATATCTTGTTCTAAAGTCATTAATTTCGTCTCCTTTATTCATACTTTCTTATTTTAAAAGACAACAGTCATTTGTTACAACCTTTTTTACTTTGGCGTGCTCATTTTACGTAATCTCTGGAATATTTTGAAGAGCATAAAGCCGATCACAATGGCAATTGCATTTAATAATACATCATCGACATCAATACTACGACCAATAAAATATTGTGTTCCTTCAATAAATAACGGGATGATGAATGCAACGATATGCATGATGCGCCATCCTCTGAATTTTTTCCATAACAGTGGAATAAAGAAACCAAAAGGAATAAACAGGACAATATTGCCTGCCAAATTATAAAATGCGATATTTGCCAATGGTCCATTCAATTGGTCATAATACAGCATAATTGTTTGTAATGGGGTGAAATTGCTGCGCACATATGCGGTCGAAGTATCAAAATAGATCTGTCCATTCGAGATTTGGAAGTTTGGGATAATCGTTTGTGAAAAAATACTGACACTGTAAAAGAAGAATACGAGCATCACCAATTCGCGCCGTGCATTTCTTGTTTTATTTTTCATATAGAACATTCGCAATATGCAATAAATCGGGAAGCTCACAGTGCAATACGCAATCATACTCAGTAAAAATGAATGGATCATTTTTGTCACCTCCAAAAAAATCCACCGCTAACGCCATTACGTTAACACGGTGGATTTGAAAAAATTATAGCATAATCTATACAAATTTTAACTTTCCAGCTTCAATCGCAATTTTCGCATCACTATGCGGATATTTCGTATTTTCGATAATTTGGTAGTCCTCATGACCTTTACCTGCGAAAATAATAATATCACCAGGATTTGCTACGCTTACTGCATGTCTAACAGCTTCCGCACGGTCACCGATACAGGCATAATTTTTATGTTTCATGCCTTTTGCCAAATCACCCGTAATACTGTCAAATTCCTCATAGCGCGGATCATCTGTCGTCAGGACAACATAATCAGCAACAGATGCTTTTTCTGCCATTGTCGGACGTTTCGTTTTATCGCGTCCGCCACCTGTACCAACAAGGAAAATTAATTTATTTTCCTGTTTTTTATATGGCATTGCCGCATTGATCGCTTTTTCAATTGCATCCGGTGTATGTGCATAGTCGATGAACATTTGAATCGGTAAATCCGAATCTACTTTCTCCATACGCCCTTTCACCGGCGGTAGCATTTCAATTTGTTCTATAATGACATCAATCGGGAAGCCGCGAGCATAGAAAACGGCTGTTGCTGCGAGGACATTGTAAATATTAAATTCACCTAGTAAATGCATTGATACCGGGAATGTACCCTCCGGTGTTTCCATATCAAATTGCGTCATTCCATTTTCATAATGGCAGTTTACTGCACGGAAAATCGCTTTATTATGCAATCCGTAAGTCCAAATTGGATATGGTGTCATTTCCGAATAGCGCTCAGACCATGGATCATCAGCATTTAAAACGACATGCTTGTTTTTCTCCAAGTCTTGTCCAAGCTGAGAAAACAGCAAACCTTTTGTGTTGCCGTAGTTTTCCATCGTACCGTGGAAATCTAAATGGTCATGCGTTAAATTTGTAAATACCGCCACATCATAGTCAACACCGGCTAAACGGCCTAATGCTAAACCATGTGACGAAACTTCCATCACCATTGCTCGGCAGCCTTCGCTTTTCGCACGGAAAATCATCTGTTGTGTATTTAATGAATCACTTGTCGTATTTGCCGATTCATATAGCACTCCATTTAGATTGAAACCGATTGTTCCCGACAATGCCGATTTTTCGCCAAGTCCGATTAATATATTGTGGATAATTCCAGATACACTTGTTTTCCCGTTTGTACCTGTTACTCCGATCATCATTATATCCTTCGATGGATAATCAAAAAACTTTGCCGCTAAAATGCCAAGTGTACGTGTCGTATTTTTTACAATTACTTGTGGAACTTCTCCATCTAATTGTAATAGACGTTCTGTAACGATTACAGTTGCACCTGCATCAACTGCCTTTTGAGCATAATCATGCCCGTCCACCGTAAAACCTTTTATACAAATAAATAAACTGTTTGGCTGTACACTGCGCGAGTCAATCGCAATATCGGTAATCAGTTTCGGTAATTGACCTACAACTTTTTTTTGCATCAGTGTACTTAAAAGTTCTTCTGCATACATAATTCTTTCCCCCACAATTGCAATATAATTGCGAATGATAATTTTCTTCTATGTACTAATCATCATACTGTGCATAGATTGAAATTTCCACGCTTTTCATTAACTGTAATGTTTCCGTATAAAATAAACATGTTTGCAATATAAGGACTTTGGACATATAATACAAAAGTTCATTTTTCTTATTATTGACTCAATATACAGAATTTAAGAACTAAAATTATAAAGACTCCACTTTGTTCACTTATTTAATTTATTTATACGATATATCTATCATATCAAAATTCGCCATTTATCGACATCATGAATTACTGTATCATTATAGTTAATATTACTTATCCGAGGTGTTTTATGCAGCAACATGAAATTCTGAATAAGCGAAACTTGCTTATGATAATCACCTATATTTTTTCTGCTACCGTATTTGCTGTTGTAATTACTTTTCAACTTTTCAATCACCATCCCGCTTTTTTAATCGTTTGTGTTGCAAGTAGTATTCTGCTCGTTGCATTCTATTATGTTAAATTGTCGCCTAAAACCCTTCAGATAATTTTAATCGTCTGTTGGCATTTACTTGCATTTCTTTTTAACTTTCAAAGTGTAAGCATTATTACCTTTTACGCATTTCTATATATTATCGCTATTTTGACAATTTACGGTTCATCTGTAATCTTAGCTATTAATATATTATTAATTATTTTGGAGATTTTTATGTTATATAAATTATCAATTTTCTCTTTCACATTATTTGGATCACAGGAGCATTTTCTAGTTTTCAGTTTTTTGATTATCATTTGTATTGTTAGTATTGCTCAAAGTTTCTTTATTAAGCATATATGGATGAAGCTGGAGAAAAATGCGATTGACCGCGAATATTATTTAAACTCCAAACACGCCTATTTGAACTTGTTTTTTGAACAGGCAAATGATGCAATCGCTGTTTTTGATTTGGAGGACCGTGTCATTGCCGTAAATCCTGCATTCGAAAAATTGTATGGCTGGACCAAGGAGGAAGCAATCGGTCGTATTCTGCCACTCATTCCACCGGAAAACGAGGAAGAATCAAAACAAAGAAAAGTAGATCTGATGTCCGGAAAGAAATATCATCTGCATGAAACGACCGATATGAGAAAAGACGGCACTTTTTTCGATGCACAAATTTCGTTGTCGCCTATTTTGAGTCCGCATGGTGAAATTATCGGATCGTCTGTCATTTCGCGGGACATTTCCTATATTAAGGAAAATGAAAATCTGATATTAAAATCGGAAAAACTGAAGCTTGTTGGAGAGCTTGCCGCGGGTGTTGCTCATGAAATCCGCAACCCGATGACGGTCATTTCCGGGTATGTTCAAATGATGAATGAAGATCCGGATTCACCTTATTATGAATATACGAAGCTCATTCAAAATGAAACAGAGCGAATTGAATTAATTTTATCGGAGTTTCTTGTACTATCTAAACCTCAAGCAAACCAGTATGCCCCAATTAATTTGGCGGAAGCTTTATCGGAAGTCGTTCAGTTTCTTCAATATGAGTTCCAGTCAAAAACGATTTCCTTGAAAATTATTAATGAGCATTTGAACATTACAATATTAGGAAATAAAAATCAACTGAAGCAAGTATTTATTAATTTATTTAAAAATGCGATTGAAGCGATTAATGAAGATGGTTCTATTACATTGCAAGTGTGCAAAAGTAAAGATGAGAAGGAAATCTATATCCAGATTATTGATACTGGATGCGGTATTCCTCCACATGTACTGGATCGGATATTCGAACCTTTCTATACAACTAAGACAAAAGGAACAGGGCTCGGCATGATGATTATCAATAAAATTGTGCAAGATCATCAAGGATCGATCCAGATTAAAAGCAAGCAGCATGTTGGTACTGAAATATTATTAACATTTCCGATTATGAGAGAGTAATAGAAGAAGGCTTTCCTGATTTCACTTTCGGGAAAGCCTTCTTTTTTATTTCATAATTGTTCGAACAAGCTTTACTTTTTGTTTATACGGAGGATATAGCAAGCTATTTGCCAGTTTATTAGAACGGTGCATAATCGATTTCGGGTGTGTGAAGTTTTCGAAACTTGCTTTTCCGTGGTATGCTTTCACACCTGAAGGTCCTACTCCGCCAAACGGTAAATGAGTATTGCCGACATGTGTAATAACATCATTTATACAGCCTCCGCCAAACGGAAGCTCTTCTAAAAAGTATGCGATGGCTTTTTCATTTTCCGAGAACAAATAAGCACTTAATGGTTTCGGCAATTGACGAATTTCATGAATCGCTTTTGGTAAATTCTCATATGTCATAACTGGTAAAATCGGTCCAAACAATTCATCTTCCATGGAAGGTCGATCCCACGTAATATTTTCCAGCACTGTTGGTTCCATATATAAATCCTCTCGGTCTGTGCGACCACCAAATGTGACAGTTTCCCGTTCATTATCTAAAATTTTCTGCAGACGGTCGAATTGGCGTTCATTAATAATACGCCCGTAATCTTGACTGTGCTGTGGATCATCACCGTAAAATTCTTTAATTGCTTTCTTAAGGAGTCGCGTAAATTTCTTCGCAACGCTTGTATGGACAAGAACATAATCAGGCGCCACACATGTTTGGCCTGTATTATTGAATTTCCCCCAAACAATCCGCTTCGCAGCTACATCCAAACCTGCTGTTTGGTCGACAATTGCTGGACTCTTTCCGCCCAATTCCAATGCAATCGGTGTAAGACGCTCTGCTGCTGCTTTTGCAACAACCTTTCCAACCGCCACACTTCCCGTAAAGAATATATAATCAAATGATGCATGGATTAATGCCGTTACTTCATCCTTTTCTCCTTCTACAACACGTACATATTCAGGAGAGAATACTTCTTCGAGGATTTTCTTCACAATAAATGCTGTATTTTCGGCAGATTCCGATGGCTTTACGATCGCCGTATTCCCTCCGATAATCGCCCCGATCAATGGCTCCATAATCAATTGGAAAGGATAGTTGAATGGTCCAATAATTAATGCCACTCCATATGGTTCACGTACAACATAGCTTTTTGCGGGCTGGAAATGAAGCGGAGTTTTGACAGGCTGTGGTTCCATCCAGCCATTTATATTTTTTAAAAAATAGGAAATACTATCATAAACAATACCGATTTCAGTAGTGAATGCTTCAAACTCACTTTTTCTCAAATCCAATGCTAAAGCTTCTATAACTTGATCTTCGTATTTTTTTATTGTTTCTTTTAATTTTACGAGCTGTTCTTTACGAAATTCTACATCTTTTGTAGCGCCAGTAAAATAAAAAGCGCGCTGATTCTCAATCATTTGTTCAACATCATTTGCAGTAAAATTCATTTTTTTCATCCTTCCCATAGTTAATATCCGTGACCTATACAGAAATCCGGCTTCATTCATCAACGGCTAAAGAAAATAATCATTTTTATTGAATGAAGATAAATGTATGCATAAATTATAGCTGTTCACACATATTAACTATAGTAATAACTACTACAAAGTTTAAAAAATATCCTGCTAAAAAAAGGAGGCATCATGATTAAATTGTCTTAATTTTTAAAGAAATGTTTATAAATAAAGGCATATGGGAATTTCATAACTAAATAAATAATCGAACATAATAAGTAATGTAAAACAATCGTACAAGGAGGCTATATAAAATGATTATTACTGAAACTTGGTGGGGCGAGATTTTTTCCGGGCCATTATCTATTGGATTAAACGAACAGAAAGTTAAACAACTTGAGGATGAATCATTTTTATACTTTGACGAATTTGTTGCTACTATTCCTAATGAAGAACAAAATACTTAATTTTTAAAAGGACTGTCACAATTGACAGTCCTTTTTAGTATTTTTTTGTGGCATAATGACTATATAATAGTGATTATTACGCTAAGTTCATAGGAGGTTATCCTTATTTTAAATAAATTACTGAAATCTATGTTAATCGCCTTACTTATTTTTGTTTGCGCCGTTTCAGTACAATATATTATAAAAATGAAGAATTCCGATCAGGAAGAAACAATCATTGAAGCAAAGGCATCGATGACTCAGGAGCAATTAAAAACTCACACTATGCTGATGTTGACTGAAATCGTGCTGAAACAGTTTGTCGAAAATATAATGCTGAATATCGAAATTATACCGGTTGATGAGAAACAAAATGTTATCGTCTCACTAAAGGCATCAGAATTTCTTAGTGAAACTACATTGTTGAAAGATAGTTATAACTTACTTAACGAAATCCAGCACGTGGAAGAGATAAATAATATTACACTAAAGTGGTTTATGCCTGTTAAAAATACAAATAAGGAAATTTTAACTGTCACTTTTGATGATGAGGCATTAGATGCTTTCAATGAAAATTCGTATAAAGACATTCCTCAATCAGCTACTCAATATATAAAACATGAGCATTTGGATTAAAAAAATCCTTTATATAAAAAGCGGTTCAAACTTTACATGTCGTAAAATTTGAACCGCTTTATTTATGCCTGTTTATCCCATTATTTAATTGAATCATTCATTTGCTGTAGTGCCTTTTCGACATCTGTCACTGCGGTAATGAGTTCCTGTTCTTGTTTTGTCGTAAAGAGATTATAGTTTACGTAATCTTCTTTTCCTACTTCGTAGTATGCTACAATTTTGTTTAATGCTGTAATTGCTTTTGATGCAGCATCTGCACTTTCAGTTGAAACACGAGGTACAAACACTTCCGTTAAATCTTCGGCAGCTTCTGTCTGTGCTTTCACTGCATATACTTCATTTCCTGCAATGCTCGGTGAAGTTAAGCGGTTATTTGCCATATCCTGAAACATAGTCACACCTGAAGCAAGTACATTATTTTCCGACACATCAATTGTCGCAAAATCGGCTTGAAGAGTCTTCACATCGGCAACGAGTTCATCCGCTATTTTTTCGTACCCTGCTGTCTTCTTTTCAGTAAATAATCCATATGCTATACGTTGAAAGCCTGTCGTTTCCTTTTCTTTCCCTTCAACAAGGTCGCCGTTTATTTTTTCGTCAAGCTCCTGGAAACTCGGAGTTAGCGGCTGTAGTCGTTCATAATACAGGGTTACTAACGGATACAGCTTCTGTGCGTCTTCCAGTTTACCTTCTTTAATAGCACTCGCTAAAAGCTCGGTATCTGTTACAAAGCTGTCCATTTGCCCTGTAAAAAGCGATTTAAACTGCTCTGCTTCTGCACTAACATCTATCGTTGTTTCCTGCTGTTCCACAGGCTCTGCTACTTGTTCTTCTTTTTGCCCACATGCTGCCAATACAGAAACAGCAAGTAAAGCAGTCATTAATTTTTTACTGTTTTTCATCATACTTCACCTCTTATTTTCTAGTTCGACTACTTTTGCATGAACGACGAAACGCTCTTTGTCATTTTGTGATGTCGTGCATGTCGACAATGTAACAATTTTATCTGTAGCCGTTGCATGAACTGGCAGTTTTATATCGGAACGCTGCTGAATCTCCTCTAAAAACTGCGTATATGTGTAGTCTGTAAATTGTGTTTCGATATAATAAAAGTCGATCGTTGTTTCATAGGCGGCAAACACTTGCAATGCATAGCGCTTGTCGTTAGTTTCATAGTAAAAAACCGGATGGGCTTCTGCATATGCCTGCTCGCCAAATTTAGGCAAATCTCCGAACATCGTACCATTGCGTAAAACATGCCCGTAAAAAATTGTATGACGGTCTTCCATTACCTCATTGCGAAAATCGGCAAATATGCTCCCACCCCGGCTTTTCTCGTCCAAATAATTATGAGTTAAGTAAAATTCGTTATTATCTCTTTGTAAAACAGGATTATCAAGACGGGTATTTTCCAGTGTGAGCCAGCCGATAATACGATCGTTTTGCTGTTGAATTGTGGCAAGCTCACTTTGTTCGACAATTTGCTGTGCATTTTCAAGCTCTTTTTCCACTTTCTCATAGCTGAAAAAATAACGGATTATAATCCCCGCGCAAATAATCATCACGATGCCACTTACAATTTGAACAAATTTCCGCATATTAAATACTTAGCGGCATCATATATAATCCGAACTGCTCATCTTCATGAAACACGGAATTGACCCCGTATACTTCCTTGATTACTTCTTTTGTAAGAATATCGCGTGGTACACCTTCTGCAATAATTTTACCGGCTTTCATCAAAATAATGTGGTCACTGTAACGGATTGCCTGATTAATGTCGTGGAGCACCATCACAATCGTCAAGCCGTACTGTTCATTCAGCTGCTTTACGAGCTCCAGCAGTTCCAGCTGATAGTATATATCCAAATACGTTGTCGGTTCGTCCAGACAAAGAATTTCCGACTTTTGTGCAAGCGCCATTGCGATCCATACACGCTGGCGTTCGCCACCGGAAAGTGCCGATAAATCATTATGCCGTTTTTGAAGCAGATTCGTACAAGTAAGCGCCCATGTAACAGCCTCCTCATCTTCTTCCGCTCTCTTTCTGAATAATGAAGTATGCGGCATCCGTCCATACATAACAAGCTTCTCCACCGTCAAATCTGATGGTATATCATTTTGCTGATACACAATCGCCAATTTCTTCGCAAACTCTTTCGGCTTATATTCCACCAAGTCCCGATTTTCGAGCGTTGCCTGACCTTCAAGCGGTTCGTTGTTTCGTGACATGACACTTAGCAATGTGGATTTCCCGCAGCCATTCGGTCCTATAATTGTCGTCACTTTCCCTTTTGGAATAGCGGTCGATACTGCATTTAAATGACGGGTCGTCCCGTCATGGGAAACGACTACTTGTTTTATTTCCATATTGGTTGTCACTCTTTTCTAAGTAGGAATATGAGGAATGGTCCTCCGATTATGGCCATAATCGTTGATGCGGGTACTTCCATCGGGCTGAACATTGTACGTCCAAGTGTATCGGCCAATAATATAATAAATGCGCCCAGTAGTGCCGTAAATGGAATTAACACTTTATGATCATAACCGACAAGTCGGCGTGCGATATGCGGCACTAAAATTCCGACAAATGAAATGACCCCTGCCACTACTACAGATGAAGCAGCTAGCATTACGGCAACCGTCGAAATGAGAATGCGTGCAGCTGTTACATTAAAACCGACACTTTTTGCCGTTTTATCGGATAACACGAGCACATTGCAAGAAGCGTATAAAATAAATGCAAGAAGTAAACCAATCGAGCCATATGTAACAATTAACGATACATCATCCCAAGTTTTTAAGGAAAGATTTGACGTAATCGAACCTGTTGCCGATGCACCAAAACTGATCATCGCTTCTGTAAGCCCTGAGAACATGGCATTAATCGCAATCCCGACCAAAATTAACTTTAATGGATTCAGCCCTGACTTCCAGGAAAGCAGAAAAACGAAGAAACATGCAAGCGCTCCTCCGATAAATGCTGCTAGTGGTGTAAAGAAAAATAATGTCGGTACGAAGCTTACGATAAATAATTTTGTAAATGCAGCTCCCGCGGATATTCCGATGAAGCCGGCATCCGCTAATGGATTTCGCATAATCGCCTGCAATAAAACACCGGCAACCGATAGTGCAGCTCCTGCAAATATCGCAACGATGATCCTTGGAAAACGCAAATCCTTAATCGCTGCCATATCCGCATTATCGGCATTGAAGAAATTCGTTATAAAGTCGAAAAATGACATCTGTATGCTGCCTGTTGTCGCTGCGTAAATGATTGTTATAACAAGCAATACAGTGACAGCGATAAAGCTGAAAATTTTTTTGGTCACAGAAAACATCCTTTATATGATGAAAAGCAAAACCTTCCTCAACTTTGCTTTTCCAACATTGTTATTGATAACGAGAACGGGATTTTTTTGTCCCGCCTATCCTCTTCTCCCTGCTTAAGTCTATAAGGCAGGGGCTATGGATAAAATATTTCTACTAGTTCATTGAGCGCTTCCGGTACATTTAATGCTGCTGTCGTACCAAATAATTCTTCTTCTAAATCATATACTTGTCCATTTTTCACAGCATTAAAATGTTTCCAAACATCATTTTTGGCAAATTCCGTATCGAACATTTCAATAACTTCATCCGGCATACCGTGCGATAAACGTAAAATAACGTCAGGGTTTGATGAATATAAATGTTCTGTATTTGAAGGCAAGTATTCTGCATCCTGACCAGCCATGACGTTTTCACCGCCTGCAAGACGTACTAGATCTCCCGCATAGGAATTTTCCGTTGCCACTAAATAACTGCCAGGTACTCCAAGTAAAATGAGTACACGGGGCTTTTCTTCATTACTTGCTGCAACCTCTACCGCATCAATTTCAGTCTGTAGCTCATCATTTAAAGCCTTTGCCTCGTCCACACGGTTGTAGCGTTCACCAAGTGCTGTAATTTCGCCCATCATCGATTCAATACTTGTTAAATCAACAAAATCGACCGGAATTTTCAATTGCTCAAATTTATCCTTTAAATCGTATTCCAATGTTGATGCGGACAGCACTTCCGTAGGATTGAGCGATTTAATGATTTCCGCATCCGGATCCATCGCATTCCCGATATTCGGCAGATCCTCAAATCGTGCCGGCAAATCCTTCACCGTATCCGGAATTGCGACTGCATCAAGATCCAGCCGGTCCAAAATTTGTGCAATGACAACTGTTCCGGCAATAATACGATGCTCCTCTTCAACTGCTGAGGTCTGTTCTGACGCATTATTATCATCAGCGGTATTGGATGACGCTGCTTTCTGTTCACTATTTCCGCATCCCGCAAGTATCGCCATGCTCAGTGCGAGACCGATTAACCACTTCTTCATTTATTTTCCTCCTAGCTGTTTAAACTGAAGTAAAATTTCATCCCCAACTAGATGGAAGTTTAGTTCAATTTAAGCGTAACCTATTAACTGTCCTTGCTTAAAAATAGGATTGGGGCTGTATTAAAAGCTCAGCTTTTAACACAACCCTACCTAAAATAGTATTAGCAATGGCTGTTTGTTATAAGCCATTTACATATCATTAATTATTTCTTTAAACCGTCAACAACAGTTAATGTATTGTTTAGGATTTTTGCCATTTGAGAGCGTGTTAATTTGTTTTCCGGATTGAATTTCCCTTCAAAACCAGAAATAATACCTAATTTGTTTAATTCAGAGATTGCTTTTGATGCTTCCGCTTCTTTCGGCATATCAGAGAATTTTGCTACTTCGCCAGATGCTTTATAGCCATTTTTCTCTAATAGACGGTAAATCATTAAAGCTGCTTGTTTACGAGTAATATCTTGTCCAGGTGCAAATGTGGTAGCTGTTTTACCGTTAATAATACCGTAACCGTTTAATGCATTAATTGCAGTTTTTGTTTCATCATCGTATTTTGCGATGTCAGAGAAGTTCGCTTTTGCCGGTACATCCAGTTTTAATGCGCGATTTAACATTAACGCAAATTGAGAGCGTTTCAAGTTGTTGCCTGGATTGAATTTTTCTGCAGCGATGAAAATTCCTTTGTTGTAAAGGTTAATGATCGCATCTTTGTTACCGTTGTTTGCGATATCTTTAAATGGAACAGTAACAGTTTGTTTACCACCGAACTGTAATTGAACTTTATGAACACTGTCATATTTAACCGGACCTTGGTTTACAGAAAGGTCAATTGTTGCTGTGTAAATTTTAGCAAGATCTGTAACAGAAATTGTGTAAACTTGTACTTTATTATTCTCTACTGTTTCTTCCGATTTTAATGCAACAGTTGCACCCTCCACTTTGAAGTCGTTTACCCATTGACCTTCAGGGAATGTTACATCAACATCATAGCCACCTTCAGTTGCTGTAACTGTTACTGTCTCTTCAAGGTAACGGCCGTGCATGATTGATAATTCGTTTGTTCCATCTTTATATACATAAACTGGTTCTGTTTTTTCTTCCGGAGCAGCAGGTTTGGTTTCAGCTTTAGGTAATTCTAAGTCCGCTGTTTCGATTGCGAAACCGAAGTCATACCATTTATCCATTTTTGCTGCAGGAACAACAACGTGAACCCCTGCATCATGTAAATCACTTATTGATGGAATTTCTACTGTGTAAACGCCATCTTTTTCAGTCGCTTCTTTACCAGCAATTTTAAATCCTGCTACCATTTCTTTTGAAGCTTCTGCAACAGATACTTCTACTGAATATTTGCCATCTTTAACGATTAACTTCGCTTTAGGTGAGAAGTGATTTGAAATCGCTTTGTAATTGCCGATTTTTTCTGCATTGTATGCATCCCAAACGATTTCATATGTACCGTCTGCTACCGACTCAAATGTTTTACCTACTTTGAAAACTTTCTCTTCTTCAACCGGCTTTGTTGTTTCCGTTACTTCTTTAATTGATTTTGCATCAGGTGTTAACGTAACTTTATAATCAACCGGATCTTTACCAACGAAAGTAATTGTCATATTTAAAGTAGCTTCTACAGGAACATAATCTTCAGTTACTGGAATGTTGATGTGCTTTTTCCCGCTATATTCAGCCAATGCAGGTTGTCCTGCCACTGTCACACTATTTACCATTGCTAGTACCGCGTCTGATAATTCAATATTGATATATTGCTGACCATTACGCTCAACTAAATTACCTGTAGTTGGGATAAAACGTTTTAGTGCATCATCCGCCTCAACTTTGAAGTCAATTGTTTTTGATGCTGTTGTAGTTGCCGCTTCTGCTGCCTTCGTTCCTGTAGTTGTGTCTGCAGATACTGCCATTGCAGGTACGATAGCTGATGTAGCAAGTAATGATGCTAATACTGCTTTAGTTGCCTTTGATTTGTTTGCCATTCTTTATTTCCCCTATCTGTCTATATAGTTTTTGTTTTCTTAGTGCGGATGAATACAACGGCTGCTATGAAAAATAAAATAATCGCCATTAACGGTAATTCATCGCTCGTCTCCGGATTTTCTACTACCTCAGAATCTTCAGCTTGCTTCGTTTCAGACGCAATTTCTTCATCTGATTTTGTTGACTCATCTGTCTTTGTTGTTTCTGTTGTCGCTTGCTGATCGGATGAATCTGTATTCTGCTTTTCAGTAGATGGTGCTGGTGTATTTGAAGAAGTAGTATTACTTCCTGACGACTTTGTCGGTGTTTCCTTAGGTGCGGGAGCTGTTTTTGCCGGTTCCTGCTTTACCGTTTCTTTAGGTTCCTCTACTTTCGCTTCAGGTAACCCCCCGCTATTAAATACAAAATCAACACTATAGCTATGATGGTAATCGATATCATCAATGTCGATTTTCATCGCTATTGTCACTAGATTTGCATTGGTAACAGGAAATTGCACTGTACGCTGGTCTGCCGACTCATTTGAGCTGATTACTTTCGCTCCGCCCGGAGGGTTAAACTGCGTAACCCAGCTACTGTTTTTAATCGTAAGCTGCATTGTCATTTTTCCGTTGTTTACAATTAATTTGGCTGGCTTTAAAAAATAGTCATTCGCCATAGATGCCGAATTGCTCCCGGGTTTATTTACTTGATAACTAACATCATATGTACCATCAGCAATCGCTGCGGATGAATTATTGGGTAAAGTAAACGCTACCAAAAAAAGAGCAGCAAAAAATATGAAGAAACTTTTTCTCACACTATTTCTCCTCCTTTTCTATATATTTCAATTTCTAATAGAGAATATTTCTCAATACCACTATATAGCATGCCATAAAATTACCTGTTTCTCAATTGATAATATTCTCATTTATAATAAATTTGCTTCTTTTGATGGCAAACTTCATGAATTTGTCGTATTTGCAACGTCTCAAAATATTACAATCCATATATTTTCAATGAAAAATACAATGCGTTAGAATGCATCGGGAAGGATGCTCTGCAGGGAATATAAATATTAAATTCGAGCGATTTCCATAATAGAAATCGCTTAGTAATTTATCCGAAGTATTTAGGGCAATTTTAATATTTTTACTATTAATTGTTTTTTATTGCTTGTACTGCTGCACGAATGCCCAGCAAATAGCTTTCTTTGCCAAAACCAGAGATTTGACCTGTCACTATATCCGCAAATACAGATTTTTCACGGAAACTTTCACGTGCATGAATATTGGACATATGTATTTCAACTGTTGGACCTGTAAAAATATCTAAAGCATCTCGAATTGCGTAACTGTAGTGAGTCCAGGCACCAGCATTTAAAACAATTGCATCAATGCCGGAAAGGAACGCATCATGAATTTTCTCCACAAATTCACCTTCGTGGTTTGTCTGGAAAGTTTCCACTTCAACATTCAGCTCGTTTGCCAGTTCCTGAATCGTTTGATTAATTTCCTCTAAAGTGATCGTTCCATAATGTTCAGGATCACGTTTTCCGAACATGTTGTGGTTAACACCATGCAACATTAAAACTTTTGTCATCATTCTTCCCCCTTAAAATAAATATACTTCCGAAAGATATAAGTAATTTAAATCCTAAAGATTCTTGCCATACCATCATACCAATCCAGTTAATTTATATACAACCTGCTTCTTCAACATGAGCTAAACGGGAAACAAAATCTTCCTTTATGAGGCAAAACGCAAAAAAAAACGGACTTGAAAAGTTATTTTCAAGTCCGCCTTCATTATTAACAAATTTTTATTTGCATCAGAATTACTTGCTTACTTCTTCCGGATGGAAACCGTCACGCTGTAAATAGTTGTCCTGAGCCCAAATGTTCAGCTCTTCTTGTTCAGCTTGTTGCTGAATTTCCAAAAGCTCATCTTCCAGAGTATCATTCGGTTTATTGACATAACGCACTGCTGCCAGACCTTCACTTAATAAAATTTCATGTAAACTAACACCGTCTACAAAAGCATATGCCAATAACCGGTCATATTTATCTGTCTCAGGGCCTTTATCAAACAAAAGTTGAACTGATTCCGCCTGTTCCAGCAGTTCAATCGTACGTTCCTTTGCCTCTTCTGCGTATGGCATAGGTTCGCCTTTGTTATAGTTCATTTCAGGTGTGTCAATCATAAGAAGACGTACACGCTCTTTTTTACCATCCATTTCGACATTGAATGTATCGCCATCATTGGCATTCAAATATATCACGTCGATTAACTGATTGCCTGTTTTGTCCATCGCAACATCAGTTGTAAGTTTGTATTCTATATTTTGATCCGTAATTGCAGGGGAAGTTGTTTGCTCCGTATTTTTTTTAGGTTCACTAAATGCTAAGTATAAACCTACTGCAATAATAATAGTACCGCTCGTAATTAGCGTTTTTACATCTTTTAATTTCATCGATTCTATTTAAACCCTTTCTAAATGTCCGTGTTTGACTTAGGATTTGGTCCTAATTCTACTGGTGGAATATCTGCGAATGTACCGCCTTCTTCTTCTAAATCGCGCATACGGTGTGCCAATCGTGAAGCTGCACAAGCTGCGATGCTCCCAACTAGATCGTCTAAAAATGTATTTACTGATTCGCCCGCTTTTGTATCAAGCTTTTCAATAATCCCGATTTTTTGCTTATCCAAATGGCCGAAAGTTGTTACGGCAATGCTTCCATACGTAAAAACTGAGCCTAATGCCAAAGTTTCATCAACACCAAACAGTCCTTCATCTGCCTCGATAATTGCTTGAAGCGGTGCCGACAGTAATCTTTTTTCCGCCAGTTCGTCAAGCTCAATTCCGACTAGTACAGCATGTTGCACTTCACGTTTATTTAAAACACGAACAACCGATTGAATACAGTGTTCGATTGTTAAACCTTCATTATATGGTGATTGCATCGTAAACACGATTTCAGCAATATCTTCAATTGTTACATGACGACGTTCCAACGCGTCATAGGTAGCTTTTGTTACTTCGTCTGAGTGTACACGAATATTTTTATTATGCATAAGAAATCCTCACTTCTGTTTATTTTAAGCACTCATTTTTCCCGCATTAACGGTTAATAAGCCTCCTGCATTTATGCGGGAAGTCAACTACCCGTGATTCAAGTTTCACTTTATGGCTTTCTTTATATATTACACCTTTATTTTACTATATGATACAATTTTAGATACATCAAAATACAGGGGTGACAACATTGGAGAGAGGCACAGTAAAAGATGTTACTTTTTTTAGCAATGCATTAAACGAAGAGTTAGAACTACTAATTTATATTCCAGCGAATTATTCTCCATTATATGAATATAACATTTTAATCGCATCCGATGGTAAAGATTATTTTCAGCTAGGGGGCATTCCGCGTCTCGCAGATGAACTGATCGATGGCTATTTAATTGAAAATACAATTATTGTTGGTGTGCCATACAAAAACTATGAAGATCGAAAGAGAAAATATATACCAGCAGGAGATCAATTTGAAGCGTATATGCGGTTTTTGGCACATGAGCTCGTGCCTTATTTAGATGATGAATTTTCAACTACACAAGTCGGCGGTGGTCGTGCATTAATAGGTGATTCTATGGCTGCAACCATTTCATTAATGACTGCATTCCATTATCCTAATATTTTTGGTAAAGCTATTTTACAATCACCTTATGTAGATGAGCTTGTATTACAGGTGGTTAAGGATGCGAAAAATGTCAATATTCTTTCGTTGTACCATATTATCGGCCTCCAGGAAGATCAAGTGGCTTTAAAGGATGGTTCGGTTAAAGATCTCTTAACACCGAACCGTGAGCTGCATCAACTGTTCGTTCAACATGGTATTGATACATTCTATGAAGAATTCAATGGAAATCATACATGGACTTATTGGAAACCTGATCTAAAACGTGCACTAATTGAAATTTTCGGATAATACGGTATGTTGGAAATGTTTATTCACAAATTTTTCTGTTATAATTAAAACAATTACGCCTTGGTGTGGCTGTATCTAGATTTTTGTTATCATTAATAGTTGTATAAATCTATGCCATTTACAGGACGTCTCACATTCATTTAGCACGGTGCTATATGAAATTATTTATAATATTTTTAGGGGGTAATGAATTTGAAATACGGTATTGTTGCTTTTCCATCTAAAAAATTACAAGATTTAGCGAACACTTATCGCAAACGCTATGACCCGCATTATGCTTTAATCACACCTCATATTACGCTCAAAGATGCGTTTGACGCGGATGAATCTGAAATCGGGGAAATCTCCAAGCATTTGCAGGAAGTGGCATCAAGGTTTGCACCTTTACAAATTCACGCCTCTCGAATCAGTTCATTTTACCCGACGACGAATGCCATTTACTTCCGAGTTGAGCCAACACCACAGTTGGAAAATATTCAAAAATTGATTCAGGAAAAAATCAATTTTGGTGCGCCAAAGCATGTATTTGTGCCGCATATTACCATTGCACAAAAAATGAGCGCTTCCGAGCATGATGATATTCACGGTCAATTGCGTATGGTTGGAGTAGATGAAAAAGATTCGATCGATCGTTTCCACTTGCTTTACCAATTGGAAGACGGCTCATGGACAACTTATGAAACATACAAATTGACTGGAGCTGAGTAATACGTGTTTGAAGTAAAACTAGTTACAACTGACGAAGATCGCGAACATGCATTTGCGCTACGTAAAGAAGTGTTCGTCAAAGAGCAAGGAGTTCCACTAAGTTTGGAATTAGATGAATATGATGAGACAGCCGTTCATTTCTTGGTAAATGAAGGTGAAAATTCGATTGCTACAGCAAGACTTCGGGAAGTCGAACCGAAAGTCGGAAAAGTTGAACGTGTTTGCGTATTGAACAACTATCGCGGTAAACGACTTGGCGCATTAATTATGGAAGCTGTTGAACAATACGCAAAGAATGCAGCTTTTGAAAAACTTAAATTGAATGCCCAAAGCTATGCAGTTCCTTTCTATGAGAAACTGGAATACACTGTTACTTCCCCGGAATTTATGGATGCTGGCATTCCGCATCGCGCTATGGAGAAGAAAATCTAATTCTTTTAATCTCATAAAAGTAGAAAAACATCCATTTTCCGCTGAAGAAGATGGATGTTATTCGTATTGTTACGCCACTTTTTAAGTTCCGACTTACCTCATCATTTTCTCGATTTTCGAAAAATCCAAAGATTTACCGTCTTGAATGATTGATTGGACAATTTTATCTTCAAGTTCACTCGTAATCGGTTTATTTGCGAGACGGCTTACTTTTTTCACGATTTTTCGGACTTGTTTTTCATCCGAGAAATCTGCATACGTTAATGCATTTGCAAGCGTCATAATTTCATCGAAATCAACACCGGTTTTGCGCTCCACTTTTTTAAAAAACGAACGATCCATACTGTTTACTTACCTCCCTTAAATAAATGCGCTACCAACGATAATAAGTAAAATAAAGAGTACAACGATCAATACGAATGTCATACTGTTATTACCGCCATAGCCTGGGGAACAACCATAATCACAGCCACCATGTTGCCAACCTTGCTGCTGCCAACCATATCCAGACATACTTATACCCCCCTTTCTATTTTGTAGTGTATGCAAACACTCAAAAAAAAGGAGGGTATTCGTCTAATCTACTTTTCCTTTAGGCTTAAATATTAATGCTGCGATAAAACCAAACAATATTGCAGCGCTAATTCCAGAGCTTGTCACCTCGAACATACCTGTCAAGAGACCAATCCAGCCGTGCTTTTCAGCTTCTGCCATCGCTCCATGTGTCAATGAGTTTCCAAATGAAGTAATTGGAATTGTCGCACCGGCACCGGCGAAGTTTATTAAGGCTTCATATAAATTAAGCCCATCTAAAATTGCTCCTACTACAACTAAAATGGACAATGTATGACCAGGTGTCAGCTTTCCTACATCCATTAATAACTGACCAATTACACAAATTAAACCACCAACGACAAATGCCACTAAAAATGTAAAGCCGATTGTACTCACCCCATCCCGATTTCAATTGCATGTGCTGTGCACGGAATTGACTCACCTTGTTGAAAAGAAAGCGGCGATAAAAGGGCTCCTGTCGCCACTAATAATGCGCGCTTGTAACGACCACTTTTAAATTGTTCCACCATATAGCCGCTATAGACTGCAGCAGAACAACCCGCACCACTCGCACCTGCCAAAAATGCAGTATCTTCACCGTAAAATTCTGCACCGGCATCACGGAATCTTGATAAATCTTCTTTTTTCACACCACTTTGTGCAAACATCGCAATTAAAATTTTCAATCCGATTTTTCCTAAATCACCTGTCATTATGACATCGTAATCTTGTATTGTTTGCGAACGCTTTTTTAAATGTGCCTGAATCGTATCAAATGCTGCCGGTGCCATTGCTCCACCCATGTGAAATGGATCTGTTGCTCCGTAATCAATTACTTTTCCGATTGTTGCTGCTTCTACATACGGTAGCTTCGGCTGATGCTTACCAATTAATACAAATCCTGCTGCTGTTACAGTCCACTGCGCAGTTGCAGGCTTTTGACCTCCATAATCAACCGGATAGCGAAACTGGCGTTCGACCGAGTTATGCTGGCTTGAGGCACCGGCAATAGAAAAATCACTGGCACCCAGTTCTGTCAATAATGAAGCGATAACTATAGAAGAGACAGATGTTGCACAGGCAGAAAAAAGACCGATGAACGAAACAGCCAGTTCCCGAGCTGCAAAGTTTGTAGGTGTCATTTGATTGACTAAATCGCCGCCCAGTAAATAATCAATATCCAAATTATTTAAGTTCGATTTTTTTAAAATAGTCTGACATGCTTCAGAGATAAGCATAGCATTCCCTTTTTCGTTCGAAGCTTTTTGCAACCGTTCGTCGGTCGAAATTTTGTCAAAATACGTTTGGAATACACTTCTTTTTTCCAAAGGTCCCACTACAACACCAGAGGAAAGAATGGATGGCTTTGATTTAAAAACAATTACCACGCCGCGACACCTACCGATACTAGTATTAATTTAATCAAGGTTACAAAAAAGGCCGACACGACCCCAAATAAAATAACCGAGCCGGCAAGCTTGAACATGTTACTGCCGACACCTAATACAAGTCCTTCCGATTTCCCTTCAATTGCTGCAGAAACAACAGCATTACCGAACCCTGTTACCGGAACTGCACTTCCGGCTCCCGCAAATTGGCCTAGTTTACGATATTGTCCGAACCCTGTCAGGAGCATGGCGATAAACACCATTGTTGCCACCGTTGGGTTACCTACAGTTTTTTCCGTAAAATCAAAAAACATCATATAAAAAAAGGAAATTGCTTGTCCTACACAACAAATTACACCGCCAACTGCAAAAGCTTTTAAACAATTGATGGCAAGAGGCGTTTTCGGTGTAATTTGATCTTTTAACGTATTGTATTGTTGCTCTTTCAAGTTACGTTTCCTCCTTAGCAAGCCTTTTTAATGCATGCAATTCTTTCAGCATTTTTTTCTGGTCTTTTTCTTCCATCAATTTAGTCGATTCCCAAAACATTTTAAAATCCGCGGAAACATTGACTTTACTATCGGAAAATTTATCTTCCAACTTCTTTTTCCAATCTTGTTCAATTTTTTGGCGGTTCCATTTTTCAAATGGTTTTAATTGCATTGCGACAAATAATTCATCTTCAATTACTAAAAGATTCGCCTGTTCAATTGCATCATCTTCTTTTAAAAGCTTTTCCACTTCCTCCTGATTCTGTTCATTGTCTGTCATTCCATACGTTACAACCTTCTCCCGGTCATTGCAGCCTGCAAGAACTAGAACCAAACTTAATGCCATAAATGCTTTCCACATAACAGTCCCCCCTTTAGTCCATTTTTCTCCAAGTATAACCTCCCTTATTTTGAATTATTCAACGCCCATAGAAGTTTCACCAAACCTGTTCATTCGCCCGATTCTTTTAAAACCTGGGTCATATTATTAGTAAGAGTTAAGTAAACCGGAGGTGAAAAATTTATGGGTTGTGGAAGAGGTAATAATGATGTAGGTGGAGCTGGCGGACATCACCAATCACGTGGCTGTGTTTGCGAGGTTGTCCGTGCGATTTTAGAAATTCAAAATGCGGCAGTACAAGATGAATGCAGTCGCTGTACAACAAACTGTTTCCTAGAGCCGCTTGGTGGAATTGTTAACCCGGCACGTAACAATGTCGACACACGTGTATTTACTTTATTAAACAAGGATGGTTCTCCATTCTTTGCAACATTCACTACAGCAGATGGAAATGATTGTCCTTGTGTATCAATTTATTTCCGTGTTGAGGATGTATTTGATGGCTGCTGTGCAACATTGCGTGTTCTTGTACCACAAGATGACAATGAGCGTACAGTTGATTTACTAAACGATCAAGGAACAGCTATTGACTTCCGTCAAGTATGTAAAGTGACAGAATTTGAGGCTTCAGATAGCTGTATCACAGTTGATTTAGATTGCTTCTGTGCTGTTCAATGTATCGATGATGTGGACCTTGGCATTTGTGACTAATTCTTGTTAAAAAACACATCTCGCGCATAGCGCGGGATGCTGTATTTTCTTTCATGAAACAAACTAAAAAAGAGGAGCCATTAACTTGGCTCCTCCTTTTTATAAAGTATGATGAATTAATACAATCTCATTTGCTTTTATCCAGCGTTTAGTATCATGACAATTCAACAATACTTGACTACCACTTATTTTATCGATTGACCCGTGTATTTTTTCACCTGATTGCAAAATAAATAACAATACCCTTGGCTCTTTCATCGGCTTCGAAAAATAATGGAGCTGTCGGGCAATAAGGGCATTTTCTATTTTTTCAGTGGTAGGTCGTACATAAATTGATGTACTTTCTTCTTCAACTTCAACTCGTTTTTCTTGTATATAGACCGGACTTGCAATAAAAAGTAATGGGTGAATTTCCACATTCCACATCCTTTTTCATACAATATGCAAAGTCTTTTCAAATCGTTCCTTACAGAATCCGGCTAATAAACGTCGATGCAAGGCCAAGATAAATAATAATACTTGTGACGTCATTCAACGTTGTAATAAAAGGGCCAGATGCAACGGCAGGGTCAACACCCAGCTTATGCATTAAAATCGGAATAAACGATCCAGCCAGTGTCGCGACGATAATCGAGCAGCAAATCGATGCCCCGACAAGCAGACCGATCATTAATGTACCTTTCCAGAAGAAAATGATTCCGACAACAATGGCACCGCTAACTACCCCCATAATAAGTCCTGTACTTAATTCCTGCACGATCAGCCTGAATTTACTTTTCCCGCCAATATCCCCAGTTGCAATTCCTCGTACCGCTACAGCCAAGGCCTGGGTTCCACTATTACCGGATGTACCGGAAATGAGCGGAATAAATGTTGCAAGCAAGGCTACTTTATCAAGCGTTGCTTCAAATATTCCCATAAGTCCAGATGTCAGCATTCCTAAAAACAGTAAAATAATGAGCCATGGCAAACGCTTGCCTGCCGCGCGTAAAGGACCTGCATCATTATCATCCATATCTGCAATACCGGCCAGTTTGGAATAGTCGTCCTCTGCTTCTTCTTCAATAACGTCGATAATATCATCGACCGTAATAATCCCTTGAAGCTCACGGCTCTCGTTGACAACTGGAATTGCCAATAAGTCGTAGTCCTTTATCAAGTTCGCGACATTTTCCTGGTCATCCGTTACTTTGACCGAGACGACACGTTCGCTCATAATGTCACGAATATATAAATCCCCTTCAGCGACAATCAGTTCCCTTAACGACATGACACCAAGCAGTCGATGTTCCTGGTCCACTACAAAAATATAATAAATCGTTTCGGCGGTTTGGGCTTCCTGACGCAGCACTCGCATTGCCTCACGAACCGTTGCGCTTTCAACGACCGATACATATTCTGTCGTCATGATGGCCCCGGCTGTATATTCTTCATAGCCTAAAAGCTCATTAATTTCATCGACGGTTTCTTCATCCATCATGTCCAAGAAATTTTCCCGTTGCTCGGTATCCAATTCATTGAGGATATCTACCGCATTATCGGTATACATGAAGCCGAACATGGCCGCACCATATGATGGATCCATCTCATCTAAGTATGTTTTATATTCATCGTCCTCAATTTCAGTTGTTTCAAAAATGATTGCCATTTCTTGAGGAGACAAGTAACGATAAATAATTTGCCGTATGTCCGGGCCCACCTCTTCGTAAAACTGTGCTTGATCATATGGATGGAGTACTAGGAAATGTTCGCGGAATGACTCGATATTTTCTTCATCAAGCAGCATTCGCAAAAACGCTTCATCGTACTGGACTTCATCATTTTTTTCCTCTATCATGCTTGCCCCCCTCCTTTCGACTTTTCATAACGAGTTATTTTATGATTAATTACCGTATTTCGTCAAGGTTAATTACGTTTTATCATTATTTTTTTTCGTCGTTCAATAAATCGACTAATGACTTACGTAAATTCCTTCTCAACAGTATATTCCCAATTTCCCCAAAAATAAAAGATGCCAATGAAATCTTGGCATCTTGCATTAGTTAATCAATGTAGAAATCTCTTCCGGCAGCTTGCTTTTAAAGTGCACTCTTTCTTTCGTTAACGGATGTTCAAATTCAATGTAGCGGCAATGGAGTGCCTGGCGGTCAATTAATGTATGATTGCCTCCATATAATTCATCCCCTACTAATGGGTGGCCAATATAAGCCATATGAACACGTATTTGATGGGTTCTTCCCGTATGAAGCTTCAGGCGAATATGTGTCGTATTATTTTTACGAGTCAGCACAGTAACATCCGTATGGGCAAATTGTCCGTCTGGACGTACTTCACGTTCAATAATACTCGTATCCTTCCGTCCAATCGGAGCGATAATGGACTGCTGTGCTTGCTCAATGATGCCTTCTGCAACTGCTTCATATTCACGATGAATTTGTCCCTTTTTTTGCTGTTCACTCATTAAATGATGTATATGACGATGCTTTGCTATAAGCATCAACCCGGATGTATCGCGGTCAAGTCTTGTCACGATATGAACAGTAGAAGCAAGCTGCTGCTGTTCAAAATAGCCATATACAAGGTTGGCAAGCGAATTATTCGGATGTTCCCGAGAAGGGATCGAGCTCATGAAGGCCGGTTTGTCGATAAGAAGCACTGCCTCATCTTCATAAACAACAGCTAATTCTCCTTGTACTGGAATCAGTCCTTCACTTGCTTCTTCTACCGGGAAAATAATCGATACAACATCGCCTTCCGCCAAGCGATGCCGCACATTTCTTTCTTCACCGTTAACCAAAAGTGCCCCACCATCAAATTTAATGGCGGTCAATGCACGCTTTGAAATGCCCCAGTGAGCAATTGCATCACGCAAAAGCTCCTGATCGACCGTATTGATAAATTGTAATTGAAATCGTTTATCCATATACCCTCATTCTATTCATTCGAGATAAATGAATCATGCACACGTTCCCAAAACGGGAATGGTCTGAAACGAGCAAAACGCACTTTTTCATTTGCCACATTAAATGTAATCGATTTTACATCGGTTTCCGTCATGCTTATATGATCGACTGTCATATTAAATTGCTGCTCATGTACAGGTTTTAGTACACAGTTATGATGTGCCGGCAATACTAAAGATGATCCTACCGTCCGGAACACACGGTTATTGATCGATGCCATTTCTGTTATTTGCAAAGCCTGCAATGTCGGATGAATAATCGCTCCGCCAAGTGCTTTATTGTATGCTGTACTGCCCGACGGTGTCGAAATACATAAACCGTCCCCACGGAAGCGCTCAAAATGCTCGCCGTTCAGCTCCACATCCATTACAAGCGTTACGTCCGGCGATTTTATCGTTGCTTCATTCAGCGCCAGAAACGTACTGGATTCGGAATGCTGGCGATGAACCTGCACTTCCAATAACGGGTATTCAACGACATTGTATTCCTTTTTGGCAATCGACAATACTAACTTTTCTAGCTCTGAAGGTTTCCAATCGGCATAAAAACCTAAATGGCCGGTATGGATTCCGACAAAAGCTGTTTTATCCAAACGGTGCAAATAGCGGTGGAAAGCATGCAATAATGTTCCATCGCCGCCAATCGAAAGAACAATTTCCGGCTCTTGTTCATCAAATTGTAAACCGAAATCAATTAAATAAGATTTTGCGAGCTCCATCAATTCGTTTGATTGGTCATCTCTGCGTGATTGAATTGAAAACTTCATTATTTGTCACGCTCCTCTTTGTCAGTTGACTTATGGATAGCTGTATTCGTTGCTTCTTTCACTTCACTGAAATATGCCTGTGCCTCTTGAATTTCACTTCTAATTGAGGACATTTCTTCATCTAATCGGAATGCTGCTTCGGCTGCGCTTTGCAATCGATTTTTTATCTCTTCAGGGAAAATCCCTTTATACTTGTAGTTCATGGAATGCTCAATTGATGCCCAGAAGTTCATCGCCAATGTACGAATTTGAATCTCTGCCACAACAACGATGCGACCTTGAATCGTTTCTACCGGATACTCAATAATCATATGGTGTGAACGATAGCCACTCGGTTTACTGTGTGTAATATAATCTTTTTCCTCGATCACTTTCATATCATTACGCTGACGGATCAGCTCGGTTACTGTTGCAATATCATCCACGAACTGACACATAATCCGTACACCGGCGATATCTTGCAATTCATTTCCTAAACGCGCAGTCGGTTCGAATGGTATCCCTTTATCAAGCGATTTGTCATATATACTAGCAAGTGGTTTTACACGACCTGTAACAAATTCAATTGGCGAATTGGCACTCATAATACCAAATTGCGAACGCATCCCTTTTAATTTTATTTTAAGTTCATCCACAGCTTGTCGATATGGACTCAAAAATACTTCCCACTGCCCCAATTTAAAAAACCCCCCAACTAGAAATAGTTCATACCTTTCACACTATTTCATCAACACGTTGTTTCAAACAATTATACTTCTTGTAGACGAGAAATACACATTTCACACCTAAATCACGTGAAATGATGTTTTTCTTGTGATATTTAAGTTTATTGCTATTTATTCAAGAATTCGGCAAATGCCTTTTCGATATTATCAACAAATTGATCTCCATAGTTGCTGTTGCCTTCAATATTATAAAGCAATCCTTGTAATTCATCAGCAAATTGTTGAAGCGGCAGCAGACCATCTTCCACTTTCAAGTATGCTTTCTGCTCTGCCAATAACATTTGTAATAGTTGCGGCCATACATTTTTTGAAAAGCTTATATAACTGTATGCCTCATTTTCTTCTATGATATAAAGAAACGCCTCGTTATCCGAATCGACGATCACTTGCCCTGTTGATTGCAATTGGCTAAGTTGTTTCTTTTCATTTAAAATAAAATAGATTTCTTTATGTACTACTTCAACATGATCAATTATATATACGTTTCGCAATGAATTAATCTCCTTTTTCTTTTCATCACCTGAAATTGTCGGATGATAAAATTGATGATTCATCTACCCTTCACATTTTACCATAGGACACTCGATTGGTGCAGAAACGTTTGACTTCTTTCAGCCGTTGAATTTAATTGAAAACTATTAACAAAAAGGACGATGACAATGACACAGCAAATTGAAATAGAATTTAAGAATATACTAACAAAGTCACAGTATGAACAGCTTCTTGAAGCATTCTCCATAAAAAACGAACAAATTATTCGCCAGGTTAACCATTACTTTGATACAAAAGAAAACGATTTAAAACAAATTCACAGTGCTCTTCGAATTCGTGTCGTGGAAGATGCGATTGAATTTACGTTAAAAGAGAAAGCTTCCAAGCACCAGCATTTAGAAACGACAGATTACTTAACAAGTGAGGAAGCAGATCGTATGCTGGCCGGTGAAGGAGTGCCCCCGTATTCTGTAAACGAAAGACTGGCGCTATTTAATATTCCGGTAGGCGAGCTGCACTGTTACGGAACATTGACGACCGACCGGGTAGAAATCCCATACAAAGGCGGTTTGCTCGTGTTTGACCATTCTTTCTATTTGCACTGCGACGATTATGAGGTAGAATATGAGACACATGATGAAGCAGTCGGAAAAGAGATTTTCTCCGAATTTTTGGCACATCATGAAATTGAGCCACAGCCTGCGCAAAAGAAAATAGTGCGCTTTATGACGGCTTTAAACAATCAGAAAGGCTAGGTGCTGTGATGGATATTTCATCAATGAAAACATTGCTTGAACTTCAGGCAATGCAGAATTTAAATACATCCAATCAGTCAAGCGCAAGTGTATTATCATCATCTACGTCGACTCTATTTTCCGACTTAATGAGCGACATTTTAAATGGACAATCTTTATCAAGTTCGCTAAATGGACTTGGTGATGTGAGCACTTTCCAGCAGTTAACGGATTCCGAACAAACTTCTAATTCGCAGCAGCAAAACTCGGCTGCTCAAAACTATATCGCATCATTTTTGTTGAATAATTCATCGAACTTAACGAATTTACCGGGTACATTCAATAGCCTATCAGCAAATAATGAAACATCCACAATTGAACAGTATATGACGGATTTTACTAGAAAGACCGATGTAGCAAACTTCTTTGCCGGTGCTGAGACTTATCAGGCAGAAATTACTGCTGCCGCTAAGAAATACAATTTACCTGAAAAACTGATTACTTCCGTTATCAAACAGGAATCGAACTTTAATGCTTCTGCTACTAGCGCTGCCGGTGCATCCGGGTTAATGCAGCTCATGCCTGCAACTGCGCGCTATTTAGGGGTGTCTGACCGCTTTGACCCTGCACAAAATATTATGGGTGGTGCAAAATATTTACGCCAAATGCTCGACCAGTTTGATAATAATGTGGAAACAGCGCTTGCTGCGTACAATGCGGGTCCTGGAAATGTAAAAAAATATGGGGGTATCCCACCTTTCCAGGAAACTCAAAACTATGTCAAAAAAATAATGAACTATATGAATGTGTAAATTTTTTATTAATACCGGTGAACTTGCAGTGAAAATTTGAAGACGAAAGCCAAAAGCAATTTTGATATTTAATTGTTTATGCTCCTGAAATGCTCTAATTTGGATTAGTTGGAAAATCGGTGTAAACACCTATTAATCAATGATTCAGCGGTACTGATGATAGATGTGAAATGCCCTTTAAACTTTTTGGCAGGGCACTTTATTTGTTAAAATGGCCCTACGTTGCTAGAATGATTGTATCGCCTAAATGAAATTTACATTACTTACATGACATTCATATTTCATATACTGGCAAAGAAAGACACAAAGGAGTATAACTAATGAATCGAAAATATACGATTCCTTATGAGGAACTCGGTGCTGAAAAGCTTTCTGAATTAATTAACGCGTTCTACTCTCGAGTGGCGAAGCATCCTTTATTAATTCCTATTTTCCCTGAAGATCTGACGGAAACAATTCGTAAACAAATACAATTCCAAACGCAGTATCTTGGGGGACCTAACCTTTTCTCAGAAGAACATGGTCATCCGATGATGCGTGCGAGACATATGCATTTTAAAATTACACCCGATCGTGCCCAGGCATGGCTTGAATGTATGGCAGAGGCGATGGACGAAGTGGGCTTGGACGGTAAATTCCGTGAAGTTTACTATAAGCGTCTCGTTATGACTGCTCACCATATGGTCAACGCCCCAAATGATGAGGAGGGATTTGAGTGAATAATGTCCAACTTTTACAGCAACCTGTAGCACCATCTACATGTAATAAACCGATTGAGCTTTATATTTTTATTGACCCTCTTTGCGAAAAAGCATTAGCCCTACAAACGACAATGCGTAAACTGCAAGTAGAATACGGTCATTACTTTACATGTCGATATGTCCTTAGTACGGAACTCGCTGCTTTAAACAGCATGACGAGCCGGATGAAAGGCTGTGTTTCCGGAGCGGAATTGGATATTACACATCCAGCATTACCTTCAATTGCAATTAAAGCGGCCGAACTTCAAGGAAAGCGTGCAGGTTTCCGCTATTTAAACAAAGTTCAAGAAGTAGCAACACTTAATACACGCAACATCAATTCACACGCGACATTAATTGAAATCGCACAGCAAGTCAATCTCGATATGGATGAGTTCGTGTCCGACTTTGGTTCAAAAGAAGCAGCTCGTGCGTTCCAATGCGATTTATACTTAACTCGTGAAATGGAAGTTGAAGAAATTCCAAGCATCGTATTTTTCAATGAATGCATTGAAGATGAAGGCCTGAAAGTAAGCGGTTCTTATAATTATGAAGTTTACGAGCATATTTTAGCAGAATTGCTAGGAGAAGAATTAATTCGCCAACCGGTTCCCGCATTAGACGAGTTATTCGATCGATTCAGCACCCTTACAACAGCTGAAGTAGCCGAAATCTACTCAATCAATGAACAACTGGCAGAACGCGAATTAAAGAAACGTATGCTTCAGCAAAAAGTAGAACGCATCATGACCGATGAAATTACACTTTGGCGTGCAAAAGAACGTACGACCTACTAAATAATTTATTAAACGCACTTATACAATATTTTCACCAGCTATGCATCCATGCAGGCTGGTTTTTTTTAATGTTTTCTGGAGGTTGTTCCGAGTTGGGATACGAACAGTCACTTCTTTTTTATGGTTGTGAGGGTAGATACAGATATAAATCCTTTCCTGCGCCCGCTCATGCGGTTATGAGATGACACCATGCTAGATATAGTGAAGGGGCTGTTATGAGGGATGTAGGACGCTTTTTTGAGGAAGTGAAGTGACGTGCTTTTATTCGCCGTTTGAATTGATAAAGTAGAAGTTTTTGGTACGAAAGTAGAACGTTTGCACTGGAATGTGGAAAGTTTTAAGCTGAATGTAGAACTGTTCCCTGATTAAGTAGAACGCTCCTACTATATTCAACTCTTGGATCGGAAAAGTAGAATCTTTTTATACGAAAGTAGAATGTTTTCATGGAAATGTGGAAAGTTTTGAGTGTGAAGTAGACAGTTTCCTTTGAAATGGGGAAACTATTTACCGAAGTGAGAAATTTCCTACTCATCCTGTAGAATTCCCCCTGCCCTTCCATCTACAGCTCGAAAAATCGGTAAACAAAACAAAAGAGGCGCCTTATTCTCGAGAAATAAGACGCCTCTTTTTCACAAAGGGGATGGGAGAAATGTTCACGTTCAAACAAAGGGGTGTATGTTTGTTATGTGATTTATTTCACGAGTATTACTCTATCATGGAATAATATTTCTTGCAATGAATCTTTCACAATTTCACAAATTCGTCATATAGTAAGCGTTTCCATATGAAGAAAAGAGGTTTAAAATAAAATATCATAAATTCGAGTTTAATTCCCCGCCTCAAACGCCGATATATCACCATTCTTTACATTTATACTTCTGACAGCTTCTCCTAAATAGTTTTCTTCATCCCCCACTGATTTAAAGTAAATTTCCATTTATTCAAGCAAAAAACGCACCTTAAACAGATGCGTTTTCACAAACTATTAATTATTTAATAATAATTTTTCAAGCTCTTCTAACTTCTCTTCAAATACTTTACATGCCAATGCGATCGGTTCCGGAGATTCCATATCTACACCTGCAGCTTTTAATACTTCGATCGGGAAGTCCGAGCAGCCTGCTTTTAGGAAGTTGTTAATATAACGCTCAACTGCCGGTTCGCCTTCTTCTAAAATTTGTTTAGATAATGCTGTTGCCGCTGATTGACCTGTTGCGTACTGATATACGTAATAGTTGTAGTAGAAGTGTGGAATACGTGCCCATTCCAGACCGATTTCCTCGTCTACTGTCATTGCATCACCAAAGTATTGTTTGTTTAGATCGTAATAAATCGATGTTAATTTTTCCGATGTGATTGATTCGCCTTTTGCATCTAATTCGTGAATGATATGCTCAAACTCTGCGAACATTGTTTGACGGAACACTGTACCGCGGAAACCGTCTAACCATTGATTTAATAAATAGATTTTTTGCTTATCATCATCCAATGTTTTCATTAAGTGATCAAATAATAATTCTTCGTTACACGTTGAAGCCACTTCTGCAACGAAAATTGAGTAATCCGCATATTGATACGGCTGGTTCGCACGTGAATAATAACTGTGCATTGAGTGGCCGAATTCATGTGCCAATGTATAAAGGTTATTTACATTATTTTGCCAGTTCATTAACACATACGGATTTGTACCGAACGTTCCAGAGGAATAAGCACCGCTGCGTTTCCCTTTATTTTCAAGCACGTCTACCCACCGGCTTTCCAGACCTTTTTGGACGATTTCCTGATATTCTTTACCAAGTGGAGCAAAGCTTTCTACCATCGTTTTCTTCGCTTCGTCATATGTTACTTCCATTTTCACTTCTTTAACAAGCGGTGTAAATAGATCGTACATATGCAGTTCATCGACACCAAGCACTTTTTTTCGAAGCTCTACATAACGGTGTAATGCCGGTAAATAGTCATGGATTGTTGAAACAAGCTGGTCATACACTTTTTCAGGAATGAAGTTATTGCTAAGTGCAGCATGGCGCGCTGAATTGTAATTACGAACTTTTGCATTGGCATTATGCGCCTTTACATTCCCGGCTAAAGTTGTCGCAAATGTATTTTTATATTGGCCGTAAGTTTTGTAAACGGCTTTAAATGCTGCCTCACGTACTTCGCGATTGTCGCTTTCAAGCATTGTAATATAATTACCGTGTGTAATTTGTACTTCTTCTCCATCTTCCCCTATAATTTTCGGGAATTCCAAATCTGCGTTGTTTAAAGCGCTGAATGTTTTGCCAGCTGTCGATGTCACTTCGGAAAATTGTGCCAGCAGCTCTTCTTTTTCCGCAGATAAAATATGAGGACGGCCCAAATTCAGTTCTCTTAGACTTTGTTCATATAACGAAAGTGGTTCATAGCTTTCCACATAGCTGTTTAATGTCGCTTCATCCAATGCTAAAATTTCAGGCGTAATAAATGACCACGCTGCTCCTGCATTTGTAAGAACAGAGCGAATACGACCATCAAGATCCTGGTATTTACTATTCGTAGTATCCTGATCATGCTTCAAATGAGAATATACATATAACTTGCTCAGACGTTCGTATAATGCATCGCTGAACTGCAATGTATTGTATAAGCTTTCCGCACTATCCGCTACTTTCCCTTTATAATCCGAAGCTTTTTTTGATAATTGTTCTACTTCTTTCAGCTCAGCTTCCCAAGCCTCATCGGATTCAAAAATTGTTGTTAAATCCCATGTTAATTGCTCAGGTACTTCTTCACGCGTTAAAATTTGCTTTGCCATTTATTTGCCTCCTACTATTCCGAAATTCGAAATTATAAATCTATTTAAACAATTTCAACATCCAAATGCAACCAATTCGTCGTACAGAACATTAAAAAGTTGTTTCTCGGCAATATTATCACCCAATTGCTCAATATTGAGATGTCTTAAAATTGCTAAATAATGTTCCACCGCTGCTCTCCGCTCATCCGTCAGCTCCAATTGATTCCATTTGAAAAAATAAGGAATTGCATTTTCATTCATCGTTTTAGCAGTGAGCGCATGGTATTCCATAAAATGAAAAAACCCTACTTGCCATTCTATACAAAATTGATTAAAAGCATGCGTATTGCACACAGGAATCCCTAAAAAAATCGGCAAATCCGTCATCGTTAGCCTTAATTCATAGATAGAACGGAAAAATTGATCGTTAACCCCTTTTTTGCTTAATAATAGACGGGGGCGGATATATTGCTCACGGAATATGCTGAAGTTTTTCAGAAGCAAATGAAATTGGGGTTTCGTTACTTTTTCAGGAACTAAGAGCGGAAAACGTTGTTGATTGAGGGCTAACGGCTTAACAACTGCAAAATACTGCAATTTATGAAGATGGATTAAATTACTAATATAGTAGAAGGTTTTGCTTTTTACATCATAGGTGATGAGGAATTTCTGGGTTTTATACTGTTGCATAAATTGAGCGTTTGTTTGATTGATTGAAACTTTTACGATACCGGGACATTTAAATTTTTCGGGCGTGTGCAAAATCCATATCGGAGTTATTCCGGCACGCAAATAGCCGCTTGTTCGCTGTTGAAAAGATGGATGTGCGATGGGGCTGCACTGAAATTCAATTGCATATTGACGATTTTTAAATGTGATGAGAAGATCCGGTCGCTGTTGAAGCTGCGGTAAATACGGTTCAAGAACGGGACGTAGCTGAAGGTTCGAAAATTGGTGGAAGAGTTGTTGTTTCCCAAGTAGATGTGAAGCAGATTCCCCTTCCGAAAACAAAGAATCGCATTCACTATTTTTTTGATGTGCAAAGTGCGGAATTTTTATTTGTCCAGCCTTTAATAAAAGCTGTTCTTTACATTGGGGGCAGAAAAAGGATTGCTGTTTTTTTAATCTTTGCAGTTCATTCAGGGAAAATTTCGACGTTAAATGAAATAATTGCTGTTGTTCGGTCATTGCGACCAGCATTTGCTTCCACTCCTTTTTATCCATCTTAATGAAATGCTCATTCTATTTCAACTTATAAATAATAACTATTGGAAACTGGCTTTTTCAAAGAAATTCTACTTTTATTACATATCTATGAACTTTCCACTTTTGCCTCACAAAGTTCTACTTTTATCATATTGTTTTTCACTTTTTCCAAGCTACGTTATAATTTTCTCCCTACATTTTCTACTTTCACAATTATATTACCCCATTACAAACATAAAAAAGCCACCTAAAATCAGGTGGCTTTCGTAAACTGCTTTCCTACTCAAAATACGTAATGATTGTTTCGAAGCAGTCTTCAGCAATGATTGTCTCCGCATACTCTTCAAGGCGGTGCGCTGTAATTTTGGAAGCCGTTAAATATTCAGTACATAAAGCGATGATATTTCTCGCTTCCTGGCTTTCCAAATCTTTTAAATCTACATATAAATAGTAGTAATCCTCCCATTTATACAACACGGATTCTATTCCTAATGGTGCTGCGCGTTTTGCAAGAGGTATTAGTTCGTCAATATCTTTAAATCGGAATCGGGCGTTTTCAAGCGATTGTTCTTCTTCTTTTGCTGCTTTGCCAATCGCATTGAAGATCGATTCTTCCATTTCATTTAATTGATCTGATATATGAAGGTCATCTTCAAAGTTGCCAGCCATCGAAGAAGTTTCGGAGTCATTACCTACAGATGCGCGTGTAACAACGACTTCCAATCCACTTTCTGAAGCGTTAATATGAATCCAAATTGGACCATCTAAATCGAAATAATCATCTGTATTTATTTCACCAATGATATCCCAGAAAAGCTCTTCACCTTTTGCGCGATTGTACCATATTTCTTCGCGCGTATAACCGCGGTCCTCGATATCACTATACGTAATAAATAATTTTAGCGTATTTTCATTAATGCGTTCGATGTCCATTAGACCTCAACCCCCTTCACAGTCATTGTATAGAACGTCGCTTTATTTCCAAGTGGCATACAATATGGCGTTCTATTGCATCGGAACTTAGATACTTTTAAATATTAGAAGTATCTATAACTCTATTGTATGATGGATTGGATTAAAATGAAAAGGAAAAACATTATTCAGCGTAAATTATTTGAATAATTGAAATTGTATTGCACGAAATACTTTAAATCAAGTCCTTAAGGTCTCTTTCTAATATGTTCTAAAATAAAAAAAAGATGCTACAATTGCACAATATGCATCCGTAACATCATGAGCGGTATATTTAGTTAACCATGCGTTGGGCTTCTTGCAACTGGTATGCTCGTACTTTACGAGGCAGGAATCGACGAATTTCATCTTCGTTATAACCAACTTGCAGACGTTTTTCATCTAAAATAATCGGACGACGTAATAGTCCCGGATATTCCTGAATAAGCTCATATAATCGTTGTAACGGCAATGTTTCAACATCGACATTCAACTTTTGGAAAATTTTCGAACGCGTTGAGATAATTTCATCTGTACCATCTTCTGTCATTCGTAAAATCTCTTTGATTTCACTAATTGTAAGTGGCTCGGAAAAAATGTTGCGTTCTGTATATGGGATATCATGTTCCTCTAACCATGCTTTTGCTTTTCGACATGAAGTACAACTTGGTGAAGTAAATAATGTTACTAACATTGGCTCACTCCCTCTCTAATTGATTTCAATTCAATTGCTAGATGTTGCTTCCTGTTAATGTAGAAGCACAAATGTATAAGTAAAACTCAATTTAGAATTAATTTAATTTAAGATTCTGTTCCCATTATACATGAATAACCCATGTTTGAATATACAATGTCAACAAATAATTCAACTTACGTAATAAATTTTATTACGCATTTCTCTCTAATAAGCACACTTTTTATAATTTTGTGCCATAACAAATTTTACCCGTAAAATAGTAAAATAAAACGTACTGATTTTTGATGTTTTTTCTCATTTAATAAATTGTAATTGAGAAAAAATCAGATAATATGATGCCATTTCATATAATTTAATTATCTATTTACTACTATTTCCATTTTTCTTCGTTTTATTCCTGTTTCTTTAAAATAAAACGATTGCTTTCTTTTCATTAGTTACGTTATAATCCTTTCAAGATTATGAAAAACGATGACGAAGAGTAGTACATTTAATAAGAATGCCTAGAGAGTCTGTGGTTGGTGCAAACAGATCATTCGTTAAATGGAATGGACTTCCGAGTTAGCTTGATGAACATTTCTATTAGTAGTCCAGCTCGTCGCCTTCACGTTACGAAGCAAAGTGGCCGATTAAGGCAAGCTGGGTGGTACCGCGGATTTTAACATCATTCGTCCCTTCTATTTTCGAATAGAGGACGCATGATGTTTTTTTATTTTCATTTGATTTTAAGGAGGAACACCCATTGAAAACAATCTTTTCAGGTGTACAACCAACAGGAACTATTACTTTAGGGAACTATATCGGAGCGATTAAACAATTCCCTGCTCTACAGGAAAACAACAACGCCATTTATTGCATCGTGGATCAGCATGCAATTACTGTGCCACAGGATCGCCTGGAGCTGCGTAAAAATATCCGCTCATTGGCTGCAATGTATATTGCATGCGGCATTGACCCGAAAAAATCGATCTTATTTATTCAGTCAGAAGTCCCTGCCCACGCACAAGCCGGCTGGATGCTGCAATGTGTCGCTTCAATCGGTGAATTAGAGCGTATGACACAGTTCAAAGACAAATCAACAGGTAAAGAGTCTGTTTCTGCTGCACTATTAACATACCCGCCGTTAATGGCTGCCGATATTCTTCTTTACAATACAGACATCGTACCGGTTGGCGAAGACCAAAAGCAGCATATTGAATTAACACGTGATTTAGCTGAGCGTTTTAATAAGCGCTACAATGACGTATTAACAATTCCTGATATTCAATTGCCGAAAGAAGGCGCTCGTATCAAGTCATTGCAGGAGCCGACGAAAAAAATGTCAAAATCCGATACGAACACAAAAGCGACGATCCGCCTGCTTGATACAGCAAAAGAAATCGAGAAGAAAATCAAATCTGCTGTAACGGATTCTGAGGGTATCGTTAAATTTGATATTGAAAACAAACCAGGTGTATCAAACTTGCTTATTATTGAATCTGCCTTATCCGGAACAGCAATTGCAGATTTAGAAGCAAAATATGAAGGCAAAGGCTATGGTGATTTTAAAGCTGGAGTAGCACAGGCTGTTATTGACCACTTAACACCAATTCAGGAACGCTATTATGCACTTATTGACTCACCGGAACTTGATGAAATTTTGGATGAGGGTGCAGTAAAAGCGAATGCCATTGCCTCTAAAACACTTAAGAAAATGGAGAACGCGATGGGCTTAGGCCGTAAACGACGCTAATCATCCCGCCAATAGCAACAAGCAGCATATACAACTCTGCTCCATGTACAATGTACATCAATACAGCATGCCATGAATAACCGAGCGTGCGGTAATTCAAGTATAAAATCATATTACTGATCGACATGACACTGAGCCCATAAAAAAATAAAAAAAGTACGAAACGTGTCACAAAACACCATCCTTCGTACAACTATACGAAAAACGAACGTGCGATAGAAGAAGCACGTTCGTTTTTTGTTATTTATTAATCTGTAATTTTTTTAAACAATAAACAAGCATTATGTCCACCGAAGCCAAGTGAATTGCTTAACGCGTATTCAACTTCCGCTTTGCGTGCTGCATTTGGTACATAATCCAAATCACATTCCGGATCCGGCTCGTGTAAATTCATTGTCGGCGGCAAAATACCTTCCTTCAATGCAAGTACTGTAAAGATAGCCTCAATACCGCCTGCTGCACCTAATAAATGGCCAGTCATACTTTTCGTTGAGCTCATCGCCAATTTATAGGCATGGTCACCAAAAACAGTCTTAACTGCCTGTGTTTCAAATAAGTCGTTATATGGTGTACTCGTACCGTGTGCGTTAATGTAACCAACTCGGGCAGGCGATACTTGTGCATCATCGATTGCCATTTGCATCGCACGTGCTGCACCTTCACCGTTTGGAGCCGGTGCTGTAATATGATGGGCATCCCCAGTTGAACCATATCCAACAACTTCACCGTAAATTTTCGCACCGCGTGCTTTTGCATGTTCATACTCTTCCAAAATTAAAATTCCTGCGCCTTCACCAATAACGAAGCCGTCACGGTTTTTATCAAATGGACGTGATGCAGAAGCCGTGTCCGGATTTAACGATAACGCTGTATTTGCACAGAAGCCTGCTACCGCCATTGTTACGATTGGCGCCTCTGCTCCACCTGTAATCATCACATCCGCATCTCCACGTTCAATTACTTTAAATGCGTCACCAATCGAGTTAGTTCCTGATGCACAAGCCGTTACGGAACAAGAGTTTACCCCTTTTGCGCCAAGATAAATCGATACTTGTCCAGAAGCCATATCCGGAATCATCATCGGTACGAAGAATGGACTCACACGGCGAACACCGCGCTCCTGGAATGTTAAAAACTGCTGTTCATGCGTTTCCATTCCGCCGATTCCAGAACCGATCCAAACACCTACGCGAGGTGCCATTTCTTCGGTAATCGTCAAGTTGGCATCTTTTGCAGCCATCATTGAAGCTGCTAATGCATAATGTGTAAAACGGTCCATCTTCCGAGCTTCTTTTCGGTCGATATAATCTTCTATATTAAAATCTTTTACTTCAGCCGCTACAGATACTGGAAATTTGCTTACATCTACTCGTGTTAATGGTCCAATACCAGACTTGCCTGCAATTACATTTTCCCATGCTTGTTCTGCACTGTTTCCTACTGGCGTTACTGCACCGATTCCTGTAACAACAACTCTTCTTTTCTCCATTATTTAACACCCTTTTCTAAGTTAAGTTCTTTTCCTATTTAAAGATTGATTTCTATTTCGGATTTGGGGCCAATACGATGTGGTCACGAATGCGTTGTGACAGGCCATGACGATTTTAGCATTCGTTCCATCTTTCCCCCACATCCCAATCTACATTCTTATTTACCCCACTTTAATGCGAGTGCTCCCCATGTAAGGCCTCCGCCGAAGCCTACTAAAACAACGATATCATCGTCTTTGATTTTACCTGACTCCAAATCTTCAACGATTGAAATACCGATTGAAGCGGCAGATGTATTGCCGTATTTCTGGATTGTTTTCGACATTTTTTCCTCTGGTAAGTCAAGACGTTCTCTTGCGGCTTCCATAATGCGGATGTTCGCCTGATGCGGTACTAAATAATCGACATCTTCCTTCGTCAGGCCTGCCTTTTCGAGTACATTTACTGCTGATTCGCCCATTTGACGAACCGCAAATTTAAATACTTCACGACCATTCATTGCAATATGATTTTCAGGATTTAGATAAAGATGCTTTCCGCCTGTTCCGTCAGCTCCAAGTTCGAATGCAAGAATTCCGCGCCCTTCCGAAACTTTGCCGAGAACAGCCGCACTTGCACCATCCCCAAATAGGACAGCTGTGTTACGGTCATCCCAATCCACAATTTTCGACAGTTTTTCAACACCTACTACTAATACATATTCATAATCATTGCTCTCAATAAATTGTTTTGCAATAGCCGTTCCATAAATAAATCCTGAGCATGCAGCGGAAACATCCATTGCGCCACATCCCGATATTTCAAGTCGTTCTTGAATTTGACACGCTACACTAGGGAAATTCTGATCCTGTGTAACCGTCGCAACAACGATTAGACCGATTTGATCTGGTGTTATACCTGCATTTTCAATAGCCTGCACTGCTGCTTTATATGCTAAATCCGATGTTTCTTCATTCTCAGCGATAAAACGGTTTTCAATACCCGTCCGAGAACGAATCCACTCATCTGATGTATCTAAAACTTTTTCAAAATCTTTATTTGCTATAGCTTTTTCCGGAACATATTTCCCCATCCCTATAATACCGGCATTCATATAATAGCCCCCTTGTTTTCTCTTGGATCAAATAATATAACTAATTATTAGTAGTTGGTACTAATTATAGAACATAATTATTTTTAACACAATTAAAATTTCTGGAAAAAGAGGGACTATGGATTATTCTTGTTTTTCTCCCGATTAAAATGGCTATTCTAATTGGTAAAACATCGTCATGAAATTAAATGGTGGTTGGAAGTTTTCATTCGTTTCTTCCATTTAAAATTTTTGAGCGTGAACGTACAAAAACGTTCCATTTTTAGACAAACATCTTTGTGCTAATCTTCTTTTTTTCCGTGTTAATTCTTACTAAAAAAAGCAATAAAAATAAGCATTTATGACAACTTGAAGAATAATTTGATTCGCCCTTTTAATTTCATGAATGCTTGTGGTATGATATTGAAGATGTAATTTCACAATAACGTTATAAATAAGTTCAATGAGGTGAATTTGATGCAATATATCATTACGTTCTTTTGGTCATTCTTATTAGTTTCAATGCTAAACTATGTAGTAAGTTCTGTATTAAGTGTAGATTTTAACTTCATGAATGGCGTAATCGTATCATTAGTATTCAGCGTATTAGTTATTATTATCGCTGCAATCATTCCAAACGAATCAACTCCAGAAGCAGAAGCAGAGCATCACTAATAGATAACAAGGGGCTGTCCGGTAAAACTACTGGACAGCCCCTTGTTATTTACGTCTATTTTTTCGGGGGCTGACTTTATTAGAAAATTTCCATACAATATTAGAAGATATATACTCAATATTAGAAAAGTCGACCCGTTTATTTGAACAGTAGTACCTCTAATTAGAACTTCCGGCTTTTATTGGAACTTTTTCATTTATATTAGAACTCTAATCCTCCCTAAATAAAAAAGCTTGTACGCATTTACGCACAAGCTGTCTTCACACTTAATTTGATTTTTTTATAACCAACTCTTCATTTTCCAATGCAATCGATAAACTTCCACCTGCTGTAACTTCCCCTTTTAACAGCTCACGGGCAACAATCGTCTCCAAATGGCGTTGGACAAAACGTTTGAGCGGACGTGCACCAAACTGCGGGTCAATTCCGTGCTTCACAATCCAGTCTACAACTTCCCCGTCAACAGAAAGCGTAATTTCCTGTTCTGCTACCCGATCTTGAAGCTGCTTTACATATTTCCAGGCAATCTTATGGAAGTGCTCATTCGATAATGCATGGAACATAATTATATCATCCATCCGGTTTAACAGCTCAGGCTTAAAGTGCTGGCGTAATGCCGCTTGGACAAGCTGTTTCGATTCTTCTGATGTTTCCAGTAAAAACTGTGAACCGATATTGGATGTTAAGATAATGACGGTATTCGTAAAGTTGACGATCCGTCCTTGGCTATCGGTGATGCGGCCATCATCGAGTACTTGCAGTAAAATGTTGGCGACATCCGGATGTGCCTTTTCGATTTCATCCAGCAGTACAACGGAATATGGATTACGGCGTACCGCTTCTGTCAGCTGACCACCTTCTTCGTAGCCAATATAGCCTGGAGGAGCTCCGACTAACCGTGATACAGAATGCTTCTCCATATACTCGCTCATATCAATACGGATGAAATGGTCTTCTGAATCGAATAGTTGTGCGGCCAACGCTTTTGCCAATTCCGTTTTTCCGACACCGGTTGGACCGAGGAACAAGAAGCTTCCGATTGGCTTATTTGGATCTTTAATACCAGAACGCGCACGCCAAACTGCTTCCGTTACATACGTTACCGCATCGCCCTGACCAACTACCCGTTCATGCAGTGTATCTTTTAAACGGAGCAGTTTTTCGCGTTCACCTTCAACAAGTTTCGTTACCGGAATACCTGTCCAGCGTGAAATAATTTTAGCGATTTCTTCTTCAGTCACTTCTTCACGCAGCATCCGGTTACCTTCCGACTGTTTCAACTGTAGTTCCAGTTCGGCAATTTCCTTTTCAAGCTGAGGTATTTTACTGTATTGAAGCTCACTTGCCCGCGCTAAATTACTGCCTGAAATAAATAAATCATCGCGCTCGGCTTCCATTCTTTTCAGTTCATCTTTTTTATCCCGCACAATTTGTAAGCCGTTTTTCTCGAGTTCCCACTGTTCCTTCATTGACTTTATCGATACTTCCAATGTATCAATTTCATCTGTAATTATTTCAAGACGTTTTTTGCTCGCATCATCTTTTTCTTTTTTCAGTGCCTGCTGTTCAATTTTCAGCTGAGTGAGGCGGCGCGTTAACTGATCCAGTTCCTGTGGCATTGAATCGATCTCGATGCGGATCATTGCACATGCTTCATCAACCAGATCAATTGCTTTATCCGGTAAAAAGCGGTCTGTAATATAACGGTTTGCCAGTTGGGCCGCTGCAATAATCGCGCGGTCATGAATGCGTACACCACGGTGATGTTCTTCAAAACGATCTTTTATTCCTCGTAAAATGGATACTGTATCTTCAATAGAAGGTTCTCGCACCATTACTTGCTGGAAGCGGCGTTCCAATGCAGGATCTTTCTCGATATACATCCGGTATTCATCCAATGTTGTCGCTCCAATACAGTGCAGTTCACCGCGTGCAAGCATTGGTTTCAGCATATTTCCTGCATCCATTGCTCCGTCTGTTTTCCCTGCACCGACAATTGTATGGATCTCATCGATGAATAAAATAATACGCCCTTCTGATTCTTTCACTTGCTTTAATACCGATTTCAGCCGCTCTTCAAACTGCCCGCGATATGATGCACCGGCAATCAGTGCACTCATATCCAGTTCATAAAGCTCCGCATCTTTTAATCCTTCAGGAACATCCTGTCTTACGATTCGCTGTGCCAGCCCTTCGACAATCGCTGTTTTACCAACACCTGGCTCACCGATGAGGACCGGATTGTTTTTTGTTTTACGTGAAAGAATACGAATGACGTTCCGGATTTCCTCGTCTCGTCCAATAACCGGATCCATCTTACCGTTTTTTACTTGTTCAATTAAGTTACGTCCAAATTGTTCTAAGGGCGGACGATTATCTTGTGTTTGGTTAAATTGCATAGAATGCACCCTTTCATTTAGTTTGACCTTTTTTGATTATTTTAATTATAAGTCAAATTTGGTCAAACAACAAATAATTACGCCCTGTTTCTTTCGCAAATTTTCTAATAAAAAACGATCACTTTGCCTATATGCAAAATGACCGAATTTCAATTTATTTATTCATTTATTAATTAACGAATGCCTAATGCCATCTTTGCATAGCGTGACATATTATCTTTAGACCATGCCGGTTGCCATACGATATCGACTTTTACTTCTTTTACTTCCGGTAATTCGCTAAGTGCCGTTGTTACTTGGTCAACGATAACCGGTGCGAGCGGACAACCCATTGATGTTAATGTCATCGTAACGATTGCTAAGCCCTTGTCTGTTAAATCCACTTCATATACTAAGCCTAAGTTGACGATATCAATGCCTAACTCAGGGTCAATTACGTTTTCCAATGCACCTAACATACTTTCTTTCATATCGTGATCAATTGCCATTTTAAACTTCCCCTTTCGCCATGGTGTTAATGTTAATCATAGCAGAACGCAAGATTTATGCCAAACATTGCGCCATAAATTGCGTGACTTGCAAAATCCCGTTTCTCGAAACCGCATGCCCTGCTTTTCGTTCTGCCAAATAAGTAATATGTTCTGCTTTTTTTTCTTTTTCTAGTTGTTCAACATAATCTCGGCTCATATGATAAGGAACGACCGTATCGCGCTCACCATGCCAGAAAATAATCGGTTTGTTTGCCCATAAATCTTCATGCTGCTCCATATCGAATTTTTGGAGCATTTGAAGCAAGCCGTTTTGCTGTTCTTCAGATAGCGGAAATGTTACGCCTTTTTGCTTTAAATCCTCTACTTGATGGAGGGCCAGTTTCGTATAGCTTGTCGTTCCCATACAAATACCTGCCGTTTCAATCCATGGATAGATCGCTAAACAGCCTGAAGTGACAATTCCGCCCATTGAAGTCCCGGCAATCCCAACCTTGTTCCCTGCCAAGTTTTTCAGCTTCAATTCTTCATAAATAGTATGTACTTCTTCCACTGACTTTAATACAATTTTCCAGAAGTTAAAGTTCATCTGATCTTCTGTCAATTGGTTCGAGCGCTCGCCATGCATTAATGCATCCGGTAGTATAACGCGTACACCTTGTTGCACAAACTGATAAGCGTAATGTAAATTATGTTCCTTTGCGCTTAAAAAACCATGAAGAAAAATTACGACCGGTGTTTGCTCATCCATCGTTTCATCATATACATGCAGTAATGGAATGGACTTCCATTGTTCTTTATCAACTATCAAATTTCTCACCTCTTTGTTTACATTAGCAAAAATTGGTCGATGTTTCAAAACTTTGACGAATGCTATTTTTGCACGTTACAATTATACCCAGGCTAAAGGAGGCTTACTCTTATGAACGAACATTTAATTGTATTAGATTTAGACGGCACTTTATTGACGGACGAGAAGAAAATTTCTGCGCTGACAAAGGAAACTTTGTTGAAGGCAAAAGAAGCAGGTCATCAGGTGATGATTGCGACAGGACGTCCGTATCGTGCGAGTCAGCTTTATTATCAGGAGCTTAGTTTAACAACTCCGATTGTCAATTTCAACGGAGCCCTCATCCACCACCCTAAAAATCCGATGTGGAAAACGATTCATACAACTGTCGATTTAAGTGTAGTCCATGATGTTGTAGAATCTGTTCATAAATATGAATACGACAACTTAATCGCCGAAGTATTGGATGATGTGTACCTTCACCGTGAAGATGAAGGTGTGCTTCAGTTGCTGCATATGGGTAATCCCAATATTTTAACTGGCGATCTGAAAAATACATTAAAGGAAAATCCGACAAGTTTACTCATTCAAGCCGATGATGTCAATACACCGATCATCCGCAAGCATTTACAGGATGTGCACGCTGAACTGATCGAGCATCGTCGTTGGGGAGCTCCATTCCCGATTATCGAAATTGTCCATAAAGGGTTAAGTAAAGCAGTAGGCATCGACTATATTGCAAAAGAAATGGGCATTCCGCGTGATCGCATCATTGCATTTGGCGATGAGGATAATGACTTGGAAATGATTGAATACGCAGGCGTTGGCGTTGCGATGAGTAACGGAATAGACGATTTGAAATCAATCGCCAATGAAATTACGTTATCGAACAACGAAGACGGCATCGGGAAATTTCTGCAGGACCGACTAAAACTGTAATAAAATATAAACAGCCTGGAAAAGCATGTTGTCTGCTTCTCCAGGCTGTTTCATTTTATCCCGCATTAACGGGTAGTAGACTACTGCCTTTAGACTTATGCAGGGGAAAAGGATAGGCAGGAGGTCAACTACCCGTAAAAGCCCGATTGGTTCGGGCCAACACGATGTTGGTCACGCAAGCGTTGGCACAGGATGTGACGGTTTTAGTTTGGGTTCCTTTTTATCAGTGGGGGTAAAAAAACCCCCACTGATTGAAGTTTCACTTTATTGAGCTGAATTTTCTGCACGGCGTTTTTTTCCGCGCTTCATAATAACAATCATAAATGCTGTGTATAACACAACGACCAATCCAAGTGCAACAATATAAGAAGTGTTAATGCCACGCGCTTCAATCACTTGGTACACTTCAACCATTTCACGGTCTAAAATAATCGCATAGTTGCCGTCTTTATTTTCACGGATGATTTCACTGTTGAACATTCCGCGAACTTCTTTTCCTTCACCTAGCTCAGCCACCGGAATATGCACACGTTTTGTTTTACTACTATTATTAATGACTACAATCCATGTTTCTTCATCGGATTTGCGTTCAAATACAACATAGCCGTCTTCATTTTCAAGCCATTTAAATTCCCCGTTACGCAAAGTATCGGAATCATTTCGTAAAGACTGAAGCTTTCCGACATAATCGGCTAATTCCGAGTCTGTTTTAAAATTGTAGTACTGGTGTGCTTCAACACCCGCTTCCCCATTCATCGCAATTTCAGATCCATATTGTACGATCGGCACACCAGGAAGTAAAAGCGTGCTCGCAATCGAGATTTTACTGCGTGTCGGCGGATACATGCCTTCTTCTGTTGCAGCCAATGTGAAGCGATCCGACCATATTGTATCGGTCATCGATAATACCGGAGTTCCTGAAAGCATTTCCTCGATATGCGGCTCCAGTACTGTCGTATTTAAATCAACATTTTTAAATGCATTTGTGAAGTTGGCAGCAGTATCACTGTAAAATTTCGCGTCAAAATTTGCATCACTTTCTGCATTCGCAATAACATAGGCACCTGCTGCTTTTAGCTGCTGGATAAAGCGATTTAAAAAAGCAGTATCCGCTTGTTCAATATTCGTCAAACGAACCCCGTCCAGTTTATATGTATTTACAAATTGTACTGCACTGTTGATCAGTTCATTCTGTACTTCTTCATTCGTTAAGTCCCACTGTATTTTCCCATCATTTTCAGATGCCACAAATCCTTGTTTTTCTGCAAGTTCATGGTTTGGACTAACATTGGAAATCGGGAAATCAACCATCATTTTGATTTCGCGTTTTTGATACGCCTCGACCATCTTTTTAAATTCGTCTGCTGTACCAAAACGGTGGTCAAACATTGTATAGCTCGTTGGCATCGAACCATCATATTTTTCAGTTTCAAATATAGAGCCAATCGACAGCATCGTATAGCCCATATTTGCTACATAATCGATTTTCTTCAGCAATCCATTAAAATCCCCGCCTGCAAACATCGTCGGGTCTTGCGCATTTACTGTATCATCATCATTTTTACCGGTACCATTAAAGAAACGGTCCACTAAAACATCATATATACTTTCATCTGCAATCGTACGCTCTTTCGCATTTGCAACAGCAGCAACTGACAATGAAGTCGAAAGCAGCACACCTGCAGCTAATGTACGAAACCATTTATTAAATCCCATTCATTTCCCTCTCTTTCATATACAGTCCATCGTCATTTTACCAAAAAAGGTATAAACGTAGCTAGCTTAAATAGTTATTTATAGGAAATTCAACAAATACGTGTCAGAAATGTGTATAGATTGTTTGATATGATTAGGAATTGACGTCGCGGTATCTTTTAATGGAAATTCTTAGGGGAATGTAGAATTCAAATAAAAAAAGCGTGTAAAAAGCCACCTCCACTTTTTACACGCTTCACTCTTTAATTAGAAGTTTACACCGATACCCATGCTTAAGCCTAAGTATAATGTAATTAATAGAACGATACCGAATAGTACCCAGAACATATTGACAGATTTGCCTTTGTTTTTACGTACTAATACCATTTCCATAAAGCCGATTACTAAAATACCAAATAACACTTTCATATCATAGTTCATGCCGCTTTCAGAAATTTTGTCGCGCCATTCAAGGAATAAAGACATCCCTGTAACGATTACTAAAATATACATCAAACGTAAGATCATGTGTACTGCTTTCATCTTTTTGCCGGATAATGCTGCGATTAAAAATAATACTAATGCAATTACCCAAGTCGTAATGTGCATATGTGTCGTACTAGTTAAGAAATCCACGAATTTTCCACCTCTTCTATTTATTCTCTACAGGCAATATCCTACCATGTGAAGCCATATAAATTCAATTGAATCTTCCAAGTTCAATGAGTTGTCATAAAAAAGCTATACTTTTCTGCAAAAAAGGCAGTAGATTTCCCCTAACACCGGAAATCTACTGCCTATTAATATCAGAAACTAGCAATCCGCAGCTATGAAAATATTAAGCAAATCGGTTTGCTAAAGTTCCGATTCCTTCGATTGCGATTTTCACTTCATCGCCTGCTTTTAAAAATTGCGGCGGGTTCATCCCTTTTCCGACTCCGGCCGGCGTACCTGTTAAAATAACATCGCCTGGCTCTAACGTTACATATTTTGAAACTGTCTCAATAATTTCGGAAACAGAGAACAGCATATCTTTCGTTGATCCATTTTGGCGTACTTCACCATTTACTTTTGTCACAATTGATAATGCATGCGGATCAGGAATTTCATCTTTCGTTACTAAATACGGCCCCATTGGACAGCTGCCTTCCAAACTTTTGGCTAAGAAGAACTGTTTATGCTTCTCCTGTGCGTCACGGGCTGTCAGATCATTGGCAATTGTATAACCGAACACATAGTCAAATGCCATTGCTTTCGGAACATTTTTTCCGCGCTTGCCGATTACGACAGCTAACTCCCCTTCATAATCAAGGGAATCTGTCACATCTGCATGCACAGGTAATGTCGATTCATCCGGGGCAATTGCAGTTGGTGACTTCGTGAAAACAACGATATGTTCCGGTGCTTTCTCTGCACCCATTTCACGCGCATGATCACTGTAATTTTTACCAACACATAAAATATTTTTCGGTGTACGAGGAACTGGCGACAGCCATTCAATATCAGAATAAGCCAGTTTAAACTGAGCTCCATCTTCATGATTTTGAGCTGCTTCTACTAATTTACGAACCTGTTCAACAAATTCGTAGCCATGTGCAATCCCGTCAATAATTGTTTTCGGAAAGTCTTTTAGTACATTAAGTTGTTTTTGGATTTCGATTACATCCCAAACTGCCTCTTCTTTTTTCACTTTTGGGCCAAACTTTACTTGTTCGTTTACTTTAAATGATAACAATTTCATAACGTGGAGCACTCCTTCTGTTTTTTTACATCATACATTAAAATATAAATAATTGCCTCACTTTTCTGACAAAAAGGGACTTAATTCGTAAAACTAAGCTTTCGGTGCATAAAACTTTATATAATACCGCATTCTTTGTTCACGTTTTACGTTCTGCAGGTTTACCGTAAGTAAATCTTTTCAGCAATGCTTCAATCGGTCCTTGTTTATATTTTGAGAAATAGATTTCCGCAAATAGTACTTGGATGACGAAAATTCCGACCGCCATATAAATCCCCATTTGCACATCCACTTTCCCGTATAAACCAAAGCCCCAATTGTAGAACAGCACCGTACAAATAACAGATTGCATCAGGTAGAGCGTGAGAGACATACGGCCAGCCTTTGCAATTGGCGACAGCAGTTTTACTATGGCCGGTAATTGTGTCAGCAATGTGATGACTGCCATATAGCCAATTGCCAATAATGGTCCACCGATATAAACTTGCAAGTATTCATTGCCGAAAGTTTGGTCACCTGCTATCGGCAAGCTCTTCATATAAAGTCCACCGCCAATACCAGCTACAGCCAAAATGATCCAAACAGTAATTTTTTCTTTTGCCCGCTCGATCAGACGCCATTTTGCAAGTGCCGCGCCAAACAGCATATAAGGTAATATCGTAAATAATGACGAAATCCACATCATGACACTCATCTGAATCGATAAATCATCAAGACGCTGCATAAATGCATCCGTCCAGTTCCCGATACCGTATGCTGTTAAGGCACTTTGAATTGCTTCAATATCGACAGAGAAACTATCCGTTGACGCCGTAAAGAAACCTGCCGCGACATATAAACTTAAATTAAAGCCGTGATACAAAGCATTCACCCCAACCGCCACAAGCAGGAGCCATTTTGCCTTCAAACGAAGTAGCGCGATTAAAAATACTCCGCAAAATGCGTACGTGGCCAAAATATCGCCCCACCAAATGACAATCGCATGAAACATTCCAATGCAAAATAATAAAATTAGACGCTTCGGCGCAAACCGATAAAAATCTGCACCCGTCTCATTTGCTTTTACATATTGCATCGCTAATCCATACCCGAACAGCATAGAAAATAACGGGTAAAAACTGCTTTGCACATAAATATCCAAAAGCTGCTGCAGTACGATATCCTGAACTTCATTAAACCAGCTGCCCAAATCCGCTATATGCGGCATCGGCAAGTAAAAGCCAAACATATTAACCAATAAAATGCCGAGTAAACTAACTCCACGTAAAATATCAAGTGTTGCGACCCGTTCGTTCGTACCTACTGGGCGAAAATCCACCATTCATCCCCCTAATCTATTTTCACTTCTTGTCCAATACTGTATAAATATAAAACGCGTTCACTTATTTGAATTCGCTTAATCGATTGGACAGCATGCTGATAATAGTTTAATTGAATTTGGTACGACTTTGTCATCTTTTGTTTAATTTTCTCAAAATCGCCTAATAAATACTGTTCGATATAGTCGGTTTTGTAATCGAGAAGCACCCATTTACCATGTTCATCTTCAAAAATGCAGTCGATGACCCCCTGTATAATTTGGGCATCCCCTTCCTGATCCTTCAGACTGAGTGTAAACGGTTCTTCTCGCAAAATTTGTTTCGCTTTTTTAAAACGCTCACCGACTTCTGTTCCGAAAAAGGCGAATACTTTTTCAGCTGATATCGCATCCGCTTCGATCTGCTGCAGAAGCTGTCGATTTACAAGCGATTGAATATAGCTTTTCGTCTCCTCGATCGATGCAAATCCTTGCTGCGGAATATGCTGCATAACGGCATGGACAGCAGTTCCGATTTCGGTTGCCGAAAGCTTCCGTTCTTTTTTCCCTTTCAGCATAAAGCTCGGGACATCGGATTTTACGTAGCGCTTCGCTTCCATATTGTAAAGCTGCTCTTCTTCCATCCGCTGCAAACTTTCGAGACGCTTTTGCTCTGATACCGACGTTTTTGATTTCTTCTTAACCGCATTTGCATATGGATATGGTGTCGTGAAACGTTTCGCCAGTAGCTGAACTAAATCTTCATTCACTGCCTGTTCAACCACTTCATGCTCCACCGTTTCCGCTTCATTGGCAAGCAAGTAGTCACGGTTTGGAATGATGCGGACCGTCCATTTCTCTGTTGTTGCCGCTTCTTTCGAATAGCCGTAATTGGCAAACAGGAAATCATTATGACGTGCAACAGCCGGACCGACCCAGCTTAAATAGCTGTTCGCTTTTGAACGAATGTATGCAGGGAGCACCGTATCCTCCAGCTCCTGATAAAATGCCCATTCTTCCTTCTGCTTTTCCCAATCTTTAATCGAACCGACTAAAATGAGGCGCTCTTTCGCACGGGTCATCGCTACATATAAAACGCGCATTTCCTCCGCCTTCATTTTTGCCAGCTTTTTCTCTTTCACATATAAATGCGGGAGGGAGGTCGAAATAATATTTAAATCCGGATTGACCGATTTAATCGCCAAACCGAAATCCTGATCGAAAATATAGCGGCTGCCCAAATCTTTCGTATTGAATGTACGGCTCATCCCTGCTACGAATACGACAGGATATTCAAGTCCTTTTGATTTATGGATTGTGAGCAATGTGACGACATCATCGGCTTCACTCGTCGATTTCGCAATTCCTAAATCGTCTCCGCGTGAACTCATCCGGTCGATAAATCGCAGGAAGCGGAATAATCCGCGGAATGATGATTTCTCATAGCTTAATGCACGGTCATGCAGTGCCCGTAAGTTCGCCTGGCGCTGCTTGCCGTTCGTCATCGCGCCGACCATTTCGTAATAATTCGTATCCAGATACACTTGCCATACCAGATCGGCCAATGCCCCGTGACGGGAGAATTGTCGCCATTTGTGATGCATCGTAAAGAACTTGTCGAGCTTAGCTTCTGTTTCGATTGGCATGTCACCCGCTGCTTCTTCTTTATACTGCTTTAATGCTTCATAAAAAGGGACTTTCCCGTTCACTAAACGGATTTTCGCCAGTTCGTTTTCCGTTAACCCGATAAACGGTGCACGAAGTACAGAAGCGAGCGGAATATCCTGATACGGGTTGTCGATAACTTTTAAAGTGTTGATCATAATCATCACTTCAAGCGATTCAAAATAACCGCCGTCCGTTTCGGCGTATAGCGGCAGTCCGGCCAATTTGAACTCCTCCGCAAACGTCGTATACCATGTACGCGAGCGCATCAAGACTACAATATCGCGGTAATTGACAGGACGCATCGATTTTGTTTTCGGATTGTATACTTGTCCCCCATGATCGACTAAATTACGGATGCGCTGAATAATATAGCGCGCTTCCTGCTGTGCCGAGCTGATGCTCTCTTCTTCTGAGCCGTCTTCGCTACCAGGAATCATTTGCGCTTTTGAATCACCTTCCAGTAAAACTAATTCGATCGGTACTTGCTGTTCATCATAGCTCGCCCCGAACTTCAGTTTTGCCTGTTCATCGTACGCAATTTCGCCGACTTCTTCGTCCATTATTTGCTCAAATACATAGTTCGTACCTTCCAGCACTTCCGAACGACTGCGGAAATTGGCATTCAGGTCAATTTTCATTCCTGTACCGGACGGGTCCTCTTCAAATCGCTTATATTTATCAAGGAAAAGGCGAGGTTCTGCAAGACGGAACGCGTAGATGCTTTGTTTCACATCGCCGACCATAAACATATTCCCGTCCTGCTCATCGCCGTTTTTCACAAGCTGCAAAATAGTTTCCTGCAAAAAATTCACATCCTGATACTCATCAACAAGCACTTCTTTGAAACGCTTCTGGAAATTCAATGCCACATCGGATGGCTGCGGTGGATTGGACGTGCTTTCTTCATCTGTCAAAATTTCCAATGCATAATGCTCCAAATCCGAAAAATCAAGCAGACCGCGCTCTTGCTTCGCCTTTTTAAACGCTTCACTGTATTCAATCGTCAGTTTTACGAGCGTTTCCAAAATAGGCATAGTCGCCGCCATTTCCTGAACATACAACTTTGGATGACGCGCAAAAAATGTTTCCTTCAAATCCGTCAGCATTTCTTTCGCCGTATCACGATGATTTTTCGCTACCGCATAAGATTGCCTATCTTCTTCCGTATCCTTTTTCGTCAACGGCTTGATCCGTCCGAACTCAACTGCAGGAATCAGCTCATATGCCTGTTCCCATGAGCCTTCCTCCATCGCTTCAAGTACATGCCTAACCCCTGTATATTCTGCTTCAAACAACGGCTTGTTTTTCTCTAAAGCAGGTGTAACGGAAACGATTTGCAAGCCTTTTTCAAGCCGTGTTGCAATTTCTTTTAGGCTTCCAATAATAAACGGGCGCACTTCTTTTGCGATAACCAACTCATCAATCGGACTTTCCGGATCAATATCGTATTTCTCCGGCAATGCGCGCAGCCATTCATACGGGTTTGGCTGAACACGGGACACTTTATACATTTCCTGCAGCAACAGTTCAATCGCCTGGTCACTGCGGTCAGATGCAAAGCTGTCAACTAAAGTGTAAAGCTCCTCTTTCGTGAACAAAGTTTCCATATCGCCCCGGTATGCCTTTTCAAGTACATCCATCAGCACATCATCCTGCAATAACGAAGCTTCCTCTGTACTTGCCAGACGGAAACCCGGGTCCAGATCAATCGTGTATGCATATTCACGGCAAATCGATAAACAGAATGAATGCAGCGTGGAGATTTGCGCTTTGTTCAATAAACTTAGCTGACGGCGCAGAAATTGGTTGCTCGGATTTTGGGCAAGTTCCTTTTCAAGCGCTTCTGCCATACGGTTGCGCATTTCCGCTGCCGAGGCATTTGTAAACGTTACGACGAGCAGCTCATCTACATCAATGCGCTTGTCTTCAGGCGCTAAAATCTTTTGGATGAGTCGCTCGATCAATACCGCCGTTTTTCCTGAACCGGCCGCTGCCGATACTAATATGTCATGCCCGGATGCGTAGATGGCTTTCCACTGCACATCTGTCCATTGAACATCACTCGGCTTCGCTGGAATTGTCATCTGCACATACCACCTTTTTAATGTTTTCAAATACTTCCTGTTCCGGCTGTTTCTTTATTTCGTTGAAGCTGTTGCCTGTTTCCGACTGATCGAACTGGCAAACCGATTTAAAACTGCAATACGTACAAGCCTTTTGATTTCCTAAACTATACGGCTTAATTTCCGTATTTCCGCGGTAAATTTCATTGCCCGCCTGACGGAATTTATAGTGAACAAATTCCTGCAAGTTTTCCATCTGTTCTTGTTCGATCACTTTTGAGGAACGGCTGTTGAATTCCGGATTCTCTCCGCTTTTAAACGCTGCCGGTACGATAATGGATGTTTTACTCGGTTCAAGTGACTTGTCCATCAATTGCGCCACTTCCACATCTTTTACCATATAGCCGCTTAACTTGAACTTCTCCTGACGCATACTTTCCACATGATCATACTGCTCATAATCTTCTGTCGGAATTAGCGGATTGTGCACATGCAGATAGAACATCCCGGCAGCCTGGACAATAATATTCTCCAGTTCCGATAAATCCTGAATGAACTTCCCTTCACGTGCAATAATCGGAATATTTTTCATCGCTACATCTAAATACGTCAACAGCTGCAGCGAAATCCCGTTATATACTTCGGTAAAATCAAGCTTGCGGCCGCTTGATTTATAATCAATAACACGCAAATACAGATTTTCCGCATCTTTATAAGCATCAATTCGGTCAATTTGCCCGCGCACATACATTTTCCGGTTATGTTCCAGATCGATTTTCAGTGCTTCCAGCGGGTTGCGGTCATCCTGTTCCGTATTTTTGTCGTCACGCTTCCCGAACGGCTTTTCATGGGCAATCGCTTTAAATTTCGACAGCTCGCTTTGATTAATAAGTGCATAAATTGTACGTGCCACGATTTTTACAAGTTTCGTTTTAATATATTCAAAGCGGTGACTGCTTTTTAAAATACTGTACGAGAAATAATCCGCCAGTTTTGAAATGGTTTCATCCGCCTTTTTATAGCACGCTACATATGTCGTAAGCGGGATCGATGGCTCTTTCTCAGATAAAATCGTCCGGATTGCCTCATGGAACAGATCGCCCATCGCGAATGTTTCCAGTTTGAATTCCGTACGCTCGTGCAGTTTAAGTCCATATGATACAAAATGTGAATACGGACAGCTGTAAAAGCGTTCAATACGCGATACACTTGCCAAAAAGTCTTCCCCATACAATGCTGTCGCTATGTCTTCCGTTAGCGGTTCTGCTTCATTCGTCGTATATAAAGGTTTTTCCACCACATTCAGCACATCTTTCCAGCGCTGTTCTCGTTCATAAAATGCTTTTAACGCCGCCCATTCATCGGTAAGCGGACGTCGCTCGTGCTGTGCCTGCTTCAGCTGGGTCATTAAGAAGCCGATTGCCGGTGACGGATGCTGTAAATAATTGAGCACATTGCCTTCTTGAAGTTCATCAAGCGGGTCCATTGCAATTTGCCGATGCGGCAGTGTGCGAACTGTTTTTTCATTTGGCGTACCACGGTTTTCCCTAATCTCAAACATGCTGTGCAGGCGGTTAATATAAAGCGATGGAAGCTTACTTTTACTTTCCTCGTCTGCATTTGCATACGTAATATATAAATATTGTGTCGATGAAGAAATCGCACGGTAAAACAGGAAACTTTCCTGCAAAAGCCTGCTTTTTATACCCGGTGCCAATTCCACATCGATTTTCTCAAATGTTTCACGATCGTCATCAGAAAGCAGTCCTCCTGCTTCCATACGCATCGGGTAAACCCCATCGTTAACACCGATGACGAAAATGGCCTTTTTATTATCAAAACGCGCAAACTCGACAGTCGAAACGGTCACTTCATCCAATGTCGGCGGCACACTTGCAAATTCAAGTGTTTCAAAGCCTTCATCCAAAATTTGCGCTACTTCTTCCAAAGGCATAACTTTATCGCCGAACATAAGGTCAAACTGCTCCAAAATATGAATCCAGCCGTTCCAAGCCTGTTCATGCTCCATTGACTGATGGAGTGAATCGGCCTGCTCTTCCTGCTCCTGCATTTTTAGCAGCTTCTTATAAATATCAAGCTGCTCCATAAACTCATAAAGTGCCACTACAATTTCACGGCCTGTTTTTTTGCCCTTCAACCGGTTCTGCAATGCCAGTACCGGCTCCCGGATTAAGTCACGTACCGATTTTAAAAGCTGTTCATGCTCCAGCTCGTCTTCTGTCTGAACCGCATTGACTTTTTCCAGTGATTTAAAACGGCGATAATGCCATACTTCATCTTTCATCCAACGGTCATGGACAATTCCTTTTGCGATGACGAAGTTTTCCAAAATATCCGCTCTGTCTCGCATTGCGACTAAATTGGCTCCATAAGGGAAAAACAGATCGGTTTTAATGCTTCTGAAAACCGGCTCATATTTCCAGTTTGTCGTAATAATCTCCAGCACAGATCGACTAAATTCGATAAGCGGATGATAAAGCATCGCCCGCTTCTCATTTGAGAAAAACGGGATTTCATATTGGGTAAAAGTCGTTCCAATAATCGCATCATATACATCTGCCTGGCGGTACATTATCCCAATATCTTTATAGCGAAGCCCCTTTTCCAGAACGAGCTGTTTAATTTCCTGGGCAATACCTTGCACTTCTGCGCGCGGGTTTACACCTTCCAATATTTTCGTATGTCCCGTTGATTCGACTGGTGTATCCGTAATTTTGTCGAAGCAATGTTCAATATGCAGCAAGTCCCGATTTGTCGCACGATAGTTTACTTCTAAATGAACGCGCGGCTCCTCCTCAATATCAATTCCTCCTTCGAATCGTAATTTTTGCAGCTCATTCTTTATTTTGTCGTACGTCATCGCAGCTCTGTAAAACACGGAGCCTTCCAGTAAATCCATTTGCGGGTCTTCCATCGGGAGAACAATTGTGACACGTTTTGCATAAATAAGAAGCTCTTTTAAAATGGCAAATTCCTGTCCATTAAATGAAACAAACCCATCCAAATAAATGTGGGTATCGCGCAAGCTTTCCATTTTCGGAATACGCTCAATTAGCAGCGGGAAATAGCCATCGCCATCAATATATTCCGTCCCGATCCGCTCATGCAGCTGCTTTAAAATAATGTTCAGATCATGCAATTTATGAAGTAGTACTTCACTTGCACCGTTTGATTTTAATGATTCGATCAGCGGGTCGATTGTTTCCACATCGATATGATATTGACTGAATTCCTTTAAAATCTGCTCCACTTCTTTCGTAAAACCGGGTTTGCCTGCCGCTCGTTTAAATAGCAGGAAATCTTCCTGATGTTCTTCCAAAATACGTCGCAACAGCATGCGGTACCCTGTGCCGTCAATACGTTCGTGGGCGATACCGCCTTCATTTTGCAGCACAAACCAGGCAAGCCGTTTGAATGTCATAACCTGTGCACGCATCATTCCTTCAATGTCATAATTCGTTGTCAGCTCATATTCCGTTGTAAACGACATTTGGTCAGGAACTAATATAAAAATTGGATGTCCAAATATATTTGTTTTTAAATCATCGACAATTTCACGGTGAATTAATGTTGTTTTTCCCGTGCCTGCCCGTCCTGATATAACTCGTAACGTCACAATTCCCACCTCACTTCTATTTCTTTCTTCTATTATAATATAAGAATACATGTTCGCGCATTAATTGGATTCATACAAAAAAGCCCTGCCTTTTCACTATTTGTAAAAAGCCAAGACTTATATTTTTTTATTTATGTTTACGTAACTTACCTATCTCTCGCAAATCTCTTTCCACACGCTTATTTAAGATGTTTTCAATCAATTTGCCGATTCCCCAAATGATTAAAATAATGACAGCTGAAATAATAAGTTTTGTAGGAGAGGTTAAAATATCTCGCAGATCACTGCCTAAATAGCTAATTAAAAAGATTAAAATAGGTTTTGAAATAAGGAGTGTCAAAAAATAATATTTCTTTTTAATATTGGATAAACCAGCAACCGTATTGACAACGACAACAGGTGTAAACGGCAGGCATAGTAGAACAAACAGTGGTGTGAATCCTCTAATATCCACCCAGTTGATCAGTTTTTTTACTTGTTTCTGTTCTTTAATCCGATGGAAGAGACGATACTTTCCGAACATGCGAATCATGAGGAAGAACATGTATGACCCTGCCACCGTTCCAAGCCAGGACAGTAAAAAACCCCAAAATAACCCGTATGCTGCAGCATTGGCAATGATTATTACGAACAACGGCAATATCGGTATAAATGATTCTAAAAACGTTAATAAAATCCCGAAAAACGGGCCTAATAACTTATATTTCTCTACAATTGTTTCTATATTATCGATTGTCAGCCAATCTAACATAACCACTCACCCCTACCAAAAACGATAAAAATTCCTGAAGTTACACAACGCTGTCTAGTACAATTTAATCTTAACATAATTTGTTTATACCCGTTTTAACCAAAAAAAAGAACCTCGTATTACCGAGATTCTTTTGAAATTAACTAACAACTAATAACCCGATTTTGTGATTATCATCACGATGGACAACATGCTGTGCAAGACGCACTTCGCCTGAATGGTCAAGCACTTCCAAACGACAATGGGCAGCATTGATCTGCAATGCCTTATACAAATCTTCTTCTGTAAAAACATCTTGTCCATTTACACGCTTAATAATTTCACCTGCAACAAGTCCCATTTTCTCTGCAGGGGAATCCGGTAAAATACCGGCAATCATAACACCTTTATCACTGCGTACAACGGCATAACTGTTGCGGTCCTCAGAACGACTATAATGAATGCCGATAATTGTACGGGAAATTGCCCCTAATGCTAATGCTGCAGCACCTAGTACCGGCAGGAGATAAGCGGCCAATCCGACGATCAGCACAAATTGCCCTATCATAATAATTGAACGTCCCATTTGAGGATAAACATTCATAGGCAGCTTTTGGCGCACCATCTGCTGGAATCCGATAATAAACGGGAAAACAATGATCGAAAACTGTTCTGCTCCGATCGTAAATTGTGGCCAATAAGGCGCAAAATTTTGAATGCCTTCACCCGGAATAATAGTAAAGACAGGTAAAATCCAAAGCTGTTTACTAAAATAGCCTATCCCATTTAATCCACGTTTTGTTTTCTCAACAATCGGTGAAGCAAAACGGGCACCATAACGGCGAATTAAAATTCCTTCTGCCATCAGCAAGAGTCCTGTCATAATCGGAACGGTCATAACAAGATCGTCCGTAACATTTCTCCCTGCCAATTCAATCGTTCCGATTGTATATGACCAATCTTGCCATTGCATCCAAATGATTCCACAAAAAGCAACCGCCATAACAATCGCCGGCGATAATAATTGATACATATAAATGATCAAACCTACGAAACTTACTATAAATACAATTGTCAATAATTCGAGTGATACTGTTAAGCCTATTACGAGACTAAATAAGGAAATAATAACGGACAGCATTAAACCCATCGCAAGCATATTTTTCAGCTCGGACCAGCCACCTAGTATCCGTCGGTTAAAATACCTTCGTTCGCGCTTCACTCGGCGATATCCTAAATAAACTGCGGAAATGATGGCGATATAAAACAAAGGATTTATAAAAAATCGGCCAATCCCTTTTAAAATTTCAATCAAAACTGTTCCATCCATATTCTCACCTACCGTACGAATAATTGTACCAAATCCTTTACGGAATGCGTAGTCCCATTTGTACCGGAAATGAAATAAAGCCATGGTGGGAGATTCGGAGATCTAAGGAGGCGGTAAATAAGATGGAATTTTTTCAGATCGTATTTAAATAAAATGTTAATCAACTAAAAAAAGCCCATTTCTTATAGAAACGAGCTTTCAATATCTTTTACACTATTTATCACTCAAACTGATGCATAATATAACTAATCGCCATCTGCAGCTGCATGTCGTTTACTTTCGACTGTTTGAATGTTTGCAGTTCTTTCGTTAATTCATTGAAAAATACTTCATCCATATAGCTTCCTTCTGCAATATCATGCTTATGTCTGAAGCTTTCTACTTCCTGAGCTGTATCCTTATCAAAGAATCCATCTGTCCGGCTGATAGCGTAGCCCAGTTCACTTAAAATACGCTGGCTGTAGGCAACTTCTTCACTGTATTCTCCCTCTTCATAGCGTCCTTTCAGTATTTTTGTTTCTACACTGTAAAGAGGATGCTGTGTCACTTCGACATCCGGTTCAATCCCTACATCATGGATCCATTTTTTAGAAGGTGTAAGCCATTTGTTCGTCGATAATTTTACTTCTCCGCCGTTTTGGAGATCCCATGTTTGTTGGACCGTCCCTTTACCGAAGCTCGTCACCCCAATAATGACCGAACGTTTCCAGTCCTGCAGGGCACCCGCAAACACTTCACTGGCTGATGCGCTTCCTTCATTTTGGATAAGAGTTAAAGGCGTATCACGCAACCAATTTGCGTAAGGCTGGAACTGCTCCACTTTCTTTGTTTTCAGTGGCTCTGTTACACCGTCATGATTTTGCATATACGCAAAGATCTTCTCTTTTTGCTCGAACATGCTCATCATTTGGGCAACACTATGTAAATAGCCACCTGGATTGTCCCTCACATCAATGATTAATCCTTCTACTTCCTCCTTGATTACTCCATCAAGAGCCTCTTTCCATTCTTCTGCTGTTTTTTCGCCAAAAAGATTGATCGTTATATAGCCTAGTTTTCTCCCTTCTACTTCGAGAACTTCAGCTTCCACCGTATCATTTTTCAAACGTTCTCTTTTCATGACCAACTTTAAATGCTGGTCCAGTTCCGGTCGGTAAATGACAAGCTCAACTTCTTCCCCTTCCTTGCCGTACATCAGCTTACGAACTTCCCCCATAGTTTTCCCGTCAAGACGTACTTCATTGATTTGTATAATCTCATCCAATGGTCGAATACCTGCTTTTTCTGCAGGCGATGCTTTAATAGGGGCCACTACGATAATCTTGCCATTCGCTTCTGCCAACTCAACACCAATGCCGATTCGTTCACTTGCGAGCGTCTGTTTATGTAATGCTGCTTCTTGCTCCGAATAATAAGTACTGTAGGGGTCATTTATTGCATTGGCCATTCCTCGCAGTGCACCTTCCACCAATTTTTCAGAGTTGATATCATAAACTGATTCACTCGTGATTAACTCATGCAGTTCATTGACTACCGCAAAATCCGCCTGTTCCTCTTGTGGTTGTGCCTTGATTTTCATAACACCATAAACAATTATGCCGATACACATCATTACAACTACTAATAAAAAAATCCGACTTTTCCGCACGAATTCTCCTCCGTTCCATAAAATTTATGAAGCGAATGAAAGTTTCATACTTATAAAGTCGAATTTATACGTCACAAAATGATGATAACTAAGAAGCCGGGCCTGCTCATTCCCCCGTTTAATCGAGTTGTATTACATTTTCCCGCAATGTATCCAAATCCAGCGGACCAATGATTTGCTTTTGTATTTTCCCTGCAGAATCAATCATATACGTTGTCGGCATTGTCAAAATTTCATATTGAAAGGCGACTGCTTCAGCTTGTTCCAGTACGATAGGAAAGGTAATACCATAGCTTTTTAAAAACTGATCCACACGCTCCAATTTTTCGTTAGCATATGTCATATTAACACCGACAATTTCCACATTGTCTTCTTCACGGTATTTTTCGTAGTACTTTTGCATATGCGGCATTTCCGCTTCACAAGGCGGACACCACGTTGCCCAGAAGTTCAGTACAACCCGCTTCCCTCTCAGCTCCGAAAGTGTCAGCGGCTCGCCTTGTAAATTATATAATGTGAAATCCGGTGCAAACTGACCTTTTTCAAGGCCCACTTCTTCCCCCAGTTCAACTTCTTTCCCTAATGCATTTTCGTTGATTGCAGTACTTTGATTGATTTCAGCTTTTATGTAAGTGCCAAGCATTGTGATGACCAGAACTAAAATAATACCGATTCCAATATTTTTTTTCATCAACTTCACCCCACCATTTCTTCCTACTAGTACATTATCATAACTTTCAGGTAATTATTCAAACTGGAAAAACTTCTTTTGAATCATCATTGATTTAATGATCTAATGAATTATTTAAAAAACTATATAAATTTAATTTATCAAATGTGACTATTTAATATAAAAAACGGGTATTTAAAATATACACATTTTGTTCTAAATACATAGTCTCAATACAATAGTCCCGTTATTTTCAACGTAAACCTATTAGACATTTGAATTTTGAATTTTTTATATGTACATATACTTAACAAATAACAGGCATATTAACTCATTTAATCGCAGAATTTTTATAACTACTATTTGTATACAGGTCGTATCGTTAAATCAAGTATTTATAGGGGGGGAATTTATGAATAATGATAATAAAATAAATAAATTTAAACAGCTTTTTTCTAAGAATGAGTCTATCCAAAATTTTACTAATATCAAAACGGAAAATAATGAGCTATTAAATTACTATTCATCCATTGTAGATAATCATCCTGACTTCATTTTTATCTTTTCGAATAGTTCAGAAATAATCATTTCAGATAATAAAAGAGTAACTTTTTTTTTCAAAAAAACAATAAATACATTAAAAGATTTCCAAACTGTTTTAACCGAACCTTCATATAAAATTTTATCAGATGTTTTCAAACAAACATTAAGTGGCAAATCCGAAAAGTGCATGATTGAAACAATAAATAATAACAATCAAAAATCAATGCTTGCCCTAACTTTAATCCCTATAACGATCGATCATGTAGTAGAGGGAGTTTATTTAAGCGCTATCGATGTTTCGGATCAAATTATTTTAACAGAACAACTGGAATCACATAAAAACCATTTGAAACATGCTCAGCAAATTGCAAAAATCGGAAGCTGGGAGTATTTAATTGAAAACGATCATTTGTATTGTTCAGAAAACTTTTATTATATTTTTGGTTTAGAACCTGATTTATATATGCATATGAGCGATCCTTATAAGTTGGTTCATCCAGAAGATTACGAACATGCCTATAAAAAGATTAATGAAGCAATTAAATTTGGAAAAAACTATACAAATCAATTTAGAATTTATCACGGTAAGACAAAAGAAATAAAGTATATTAAAGTTCATGCTGAAGTGTTGTTTGAGAATCAGAAACCTCATAAAATCATCGGTGTTATTCGTGATGTAACTCAGCAAATTGAGCTGGAGAATCAAATTATTGAACAAAACGAAAACTACAAAAAAATCTTCAATAATCTTTCCTCGGGTATTTGGGTTCGCGATGCAAGTGACGGGAGTTTTGTATTTGCCTCTAAAGGATTGGAAAATATATTAGATATTCCTATCTCTAAATTGTACGATAATCCGGATACTTGGTATGAAATGGTTCATCCAGATTCTGTTTCCCAACTAGATAGTGCGATAAAAAAGGTAGAGGCTGGAGAAAGTTTACAAACTATTTATCAATTTATAAGTGGTAGTGGAAAAATTAAATGGCTTTTGGAAGAAGTTGTCCCGGAGATCAATATAAACGGGGAAATTTCAAATGTTTTTGGACTAATTACGGATATTACGCAAGAAATGGAACTAAGAGCACAACTAGATTATTTAGCAAATTACGATGCACTAACAGGACTTCCCAATCAGAAATCACTCTTTGAACAATTGGATCATATGTGTAAATATGATGAAAGTTTTGCAGTTCTCTGTCTAGATTTAGATCGCTTTAATATTATTAACGATTCATTAGGCTATTCAATCGGTGACCAGGCATTGAAGTTCATTGCCGATAACTTTGGCAAACTGATGCCACAAGCCGGATATTTAGCACGTTTAAGCAGTAACGATTTCATAATGATTTATAAGAATTATGATGACAAAGACAACGTGTACCAGTTAGCCAAAAACATTATTAATAAAATTAGCGATCCTTTTATCATTCAAGGCTATGAAATAAACATTTCTACCAGTATCGGCATTACTTTTTTCCCTGAGGAAGGTAAAGAGAAAAATGTATTATTGGAAAATGCACATACAGCCCTCTATCAAGCCAAAAAAGAAGGCAGAAACACTTATCAACTATCCTCTCATTTAGCGGACATTTCTTCTTTTAAAAAATATGTTTTAGATCGAGACATGCGAAAAGCAATTATTAATGAAGAGTTTGAATTGTACTTTCAGCCGCAAGTTGAACCGAAACACGGAAAACTATATGGAGCTGAAGCATTAATACGCTGGAATCATAAAGAGTGGGGTATGATTTCTCCGGGGGAATTTATTCCACTTGCGGAAGAAAACCATATGATTAATACAATTACCGATTGGGTCATTGAAAAAGTCTGTCTATATTTATATGAGTGGAAAGAAAAGGGATTGCCCCTTAAACCGATTGCGATAAATATTCCACCAATTCGATTTATGAAGACCGATTTATTTGATTTTGTTAAAGCTCAAATTGAGAAGTATCAAATAGAGCCACAATTTATTGAGTTCGAAATTACCGAAAATACGATAGTAAATTCCGAAATAGGAACTTACTCCATTATTCAACGGCTAAAAGAAATGGGGATACGTATTGCCATTGACGATTTTGGTACAGGCTATGCCTCGCTTGCTTCAATACGTCAATTTAAACCGGACACAATCAAAATAGATAAACTATTTATTCAAAACATTAATTATAAAAACGAAATTGATAATGCCATTATATCGGCTACTTTACACTTAGGAAAATTATTGGAATTAAATATCGTTGCTGAAGGTGTAGAAGAACTTGAACAATTAAATTTCCTGAAACAAATTGATTGTGACATTATTCAAGGTTACCTTTTTTCAAAACCTGTTAAAATTGATCAATTTGAAAAAATTCTAGTAAGTGGCTACTTAAAACCGCAAAGATCAAATACTAAGCAAATTATTGAAGAACGAAGAAAGTTTTCCCGACTGGAATTCCCGTTTCCTATACCAGGTAACTTATCTATTGTCGAGCTGAATGGTAAACCGGTCCAATTAGGTAAAACGCCTATTTTAATTAGAAATATAAGCCTTGGCGGTTTGAACATATTATCAAATTTAAAACTTCCCATCAATATGGATATGAAATTTCATATTAGTTTCACCCTTCTGGATGAAGAATTTGAATTAAATGGCGAGTTAAGATGGATAAATGAAGTGTTTGCGGAAGTCTATTCTTACGGAGTGCCCATTAAAGTGAATCAATTGACGGAAAATCGATTAGCTTCTATTATTAATAAATTAAGCACAATAATTAGGAATAATGGAAAAATTCCAAACACTGAATTTATCTATGAAGATGCCCATACTTACTTCAGAAGAAATAAATTTTAGTCCAGTTAAAACAAGGGGAACTTTTATGGAGAAATTTTATAAAGAAGTTTTAATGAACGGTATTAAAGATATGGTCTTTATTCTTGAAGTTGTAAACGATGATTTTCGTTATCAGTTCATTAATACCGCTGCAATGGAGCGTTTAAATTTGTCTAACCAGATTATTGGCTCAAGCATTATGGATATTGAACCAAAGGAAAAAGCAAAATTTTTATATAAGCAATACAGCAAAGTTGTTGTAAGTCAAAAAAGCTATACTTATGAAGATGTTTACGAGGAGAATGGTAAAAAGTATTATGCTGAAACCGATTTAAGTCCCTTCTTTAATGAAAAAGGTACAGTTAATCGAATCATAGCGGTTGTACGAGATATTACACATGAAAGAAATGCGCTTTCAAATGCAATGGAAATGATAAGTGGGCTGGCTGAAAGTAATGAGCGTTATCATTCATTATTTTTCCATAACACAGATGGCATTTTTATTTTAAATAAAATGGGTTATATTACTGATGGAAATGAAGCGAGTGAACATATTACCGGGTATAAAATAAAAGAGTTATTTGGAAAACCACTTAAAGAGTTATTAGACAAAGAAGATTCAGGCAACTTTGATAATCTGATAAACGAAGCACTTAAAGGAACTAATCAAAGCGGAGATTTAATCTTTCACAATAAAAATGGCGAGCAAGTTAACATCATTTTTAAAATCATCCCACTTATCATTGATGAGAAAATTATTGGATTATACGGAATTTTGAAAGATGTTACTGAACAGTTACAAAGCATTAACAAGCTCGAAGAAAGTGAAAAACGCTTTCGAATTATTGCAGAGAATGCATATAACTTAATTACACTTGTAAATAAAGACGGAGAAATCACATATGTTTCCCCATCTTACAAAAATATATTAGGTTACTACCATGAAGAATATCTTAAGAAAAGTTTTCTTCATAATGTCCATACAGATGATCAAGAACGTTTAGTGGAAATTGTCCGTAATTCGATCAGCTCAGGTGAACCTTTTACTATTCAATTTAGACAAAAAAATGCTGAAGGAGTTATGATTTGGTGTGAATCCATCGGAAATCCGGTGTTCAACCATAAAAATACTTTTCAGCATCTGGTTGTACTCACTAGAGACATAACCTTAAGAAGAGAATATGAATCCAAATTGAAATATTTTGCTTATCACGATAGTTTAACAGATCTTCCAAATCGATTATTTTTTAAAGAACAATTTGCCTTTGCAAAGGAACAGTTTCTAACCAATAATACACCGCTTGCTCTAATACTTTTAGATATTGACCATTTTAAACTGATTAACGATACTTATGGCCATGATACAGGAGATGCGGTTATTAAAGAATTTGGTTCTCGTATTAAATCAACTATCCGTGATCATGATATGGTGGCAAGATTAGGCGGAGATGAATTTGTTATTCTACTCTCAAACATTCAAAGCTCTAACAATGCGATAGAAATTGCAGAAAGAATCAACCACGCTATCCGGCAGCCATGGAAACTTAACGGTCATACCTTAACGGTTACAACAAGCATGGGAATCGCAACGGCATCTAGTCAACTGAATTTTACTGAATCCAGTTTAATGAAAAAAGCTGATATTGCCCTATACCAGGCTAAAGAGTGCGGGAAAAATTGCTATAATTTATATAACGTTAACTCACGCAACCTTTCTTCATACACCCATAAAAAGACCAAACTTTAATTAAAGTTTGGTCTTTTCTCTATGTTACAGTGAAATATAATTTAATGGGTTTACGGCATTTGAACGACTGCCGTTCCATTCACCGACATGGATCTCAAAGTGTAAATGAGGTCCTGTTGAGTTACCTGAATTTCCAAGTCGTGCAATTTGCTGACCTTTTGAAACAGATGCACCAACACTCGTATTAAATCCGCTTAAATGGGCATACGTTGTTGTGAATAATTGTCCTTCAATCGAGTGAGTAACCATTACAACGTTACCGTAACCATTCATCGATCCAACATACGAAACAACACCATCCGCTGCTGCAACAACAGGTGTACCGATTGAGTTGGCAATGTCAATACCTAAGTGATTTTTACTTCCGATTGGTCCAATATCACGTCGGCCGAACCCTGACGTAAAACGGCCCGCTGCAGGTCTTGTCCAATTTCCTGCCGAAACAACCGGCAAGTTTCCAGAACTTACAGCACTGTTGCTACTGCTGTTTTGTTTTTTCTTTTTAGCAGCCGCAGCTTCCAATGCCTTTTGGCGGGCAACTTCCGCTAATCGGCGCTGTTCTTTAAGAAACTTTTCTTCAAGCTCTTTACTTAATTCTACTTTATCATCATATTCAGCTTTAAGTTCTGTTTTCTCAGATCGTAATTTCGCTTCTTCTTTTTCAAGCTCTGCTACTAATTTTTTCTTTTCTTTCTTTTGTTGATTTAATGAAGCCATCAAACTTTTCAATTTCGCTTTATTCGCTTCAAGGTTTTCTTTTTTCTTCACAAGCTCCAGCTTTTGAACTTCAAGCTTTTCCTGGTCTTCTTTTTGCTCACGCATAATTTGACGGTCAGCGTCCATAAGTGTGCTTACAGCAGAAAAACGATCGATAAAGTCTACGAAACTATTTGCTCCTAGCAATACGTCAAGGTAACTTACTGTACCTGATGACTGAATCGCGCGAGCACGTTCACGCAATAGCTCATTCCGCTGTTCAATCTTCTCTTTTAATTCTGCGATTTCATCTTCTAAAATAGAAATTTCTTCGTTTGCAATTTCAATATCCAATTCGACAACGGCAATTTTATGGTTTGTTTCATTAATTTCTGCACCAAGTTGCTCCAGTTGTGAAATGATTTTTTGCTGTCTGTTTTGGTTTGTTTGAATCTCATTTGTTTTTTGTTCAAGTGATTTATTTATAGATTTCTTTTCTGCTTCGAGTTGACTGCGCTCTTTTTTCAGTTCATCTAATGTTGCTGCAGATGCTGCCGGTATTTGAACAAATAGCACTAGCGCAAGTGTTGCTGCAATGGTTTTAAATGAACGCGTCGTTAGCTTCTTCAAAAACTTTTCCCCCTAAATGCATGGGTAATAGTGGCTCTTTTTGTCTCAAAAACGAGCCACTTCCCACTATTTTCGTCATTGTCAATTTTGCCTTGGCAATGTGTGACAGTCGCTGAAAGAAGTTATACTTTTAAAAACTTACGAACTGACATGAAACTTCCCCATATACCGATGAACATCCCGATGAAAATAATTAATGCGTTCACCTGGTACATAAGTGGCGTTACTTCTAACAATTGGAACAATTCCCCTTTTAATCGAGGTGCCAATAAATCATAAATATTGTAATAAGCAATTGTAACGGCTGCGACTGGAATAATAGATCCAATCAAACCAAGCCACATTCCTTCCAATACAAATGGAATGCGGACGAAAGAATTTGTAGCCCCTACAAGCTTCATAATTTCTATTTCATCTTTACGTGCAATAATCGTAATGCGAATTGTATTAGAGATTAAGAACATCGCTGTAAACAGCAGTCCTAAAATTAATACGAGTCCAACATTACGAGCGATTTCTAAGAAGTTAAATAGTTTTTCTACTTTACCCTCGCCATATTTTACTTCAAAAGTATTGTCTAAGCTATCAATCTGCTTTGCGACATCAGCTGTTTTCAAAGGATCGACAGCTTTAACGTACAGCACATTGTATAACGGGTTATTCTGTTCGAATAAACTTAATTCATCACCAAAATCTTTGATTAACTTACTTAATTCTTGTTCTTTTGAAGAATATGTAACTTCCTCGACATCCGGCATATTATGAATCTCGTCAAGAAGCTGTTCTTCCGCCAGTTTTGCTTCTTCCGCTTCTGGAATAATATCGATCATGACACGAATTTCAACATCGTTTTCCAAATCGGAAGCAACTTTGTTTAAATTCATCATAATCGCAGCAAATACACCGACCAATAATAATGTGACCGTTACAGCACTGATTGAAGCGAGTGTCATCCAGCTGTTACGGCCTAATGATTTAAAACTCTCACGGAAATGACGGGCAATTGTTCTAGTTTTCATAGCCGTAGTCACCTCCGTACTCATCACGGACGATCATTCCGCCTTCAATGGCAATAACTCTTTTACGCACAGTATTTACAATTTCACGGTTATGTGTTGCCATTAAAATCGTTGTACCCTGGCGATTGATTTCCTCAAAAATATTCATAATTTCCCACGAAGTTTCCGGGTCTAAATTTCCTGTAGGCTCGTCCGCAATCATTACTTTCGGACGGTTCACAATCGAGCGGGCAATTGCGACACGTTGCTGTTCTCCACCTGACAGCTCATTCGGCAGCATTCGCACTTTATGCTTTAATCCCACCAGTTCGAGTACTTCCATTACCCGTTTACGGATGACACTTGGCTGTTCTTCAATTACTTCCATCGCGAACGCTACATTTTCATATACAGTTAAGCGCGGCAATAATTTAAAGTCTTGGAAGACAACACCAAGATGACGGCGTAAATGAGGTACGCGATTATTTTTTAGCGTTCTCAAATTAATGCCATTAATGATGACATCGCCGGAAGTCGGTTTTTCTTCACGGTACATCAACTTAATGAATGTCGATTTACCTGCTCCACTCGGGCCAACTATATAAACAAATTCACCCTTTTTTATATGAACCGTAATCCCGTTTGCGGCGACGACCCCATTAGGATACTTCTTCACTACATTATTCATTTCAATCATTCACGAAACCACCTAAGCTCAATATCTAGTATTTTAAATTTTAGTCTTACCCATTATAGCATCTTCAGGCTCAAATTTTATTACATTTTCTTTTCAATGTAAGCCCCGCCTCATTTTCAAGCTCTCTGCACCGCCATGACAACATTACAAAAATTCAATTGTCGCAGAATTTTCATGGAAATACACTTATTTTTTGGTTTTCGTAATGTATTTGTTAAAGTATGAAATGTTCTTAATATAATAAAATACTCTACACTATTTTTAATTATTCGACGTTTTCATTGAAAACCCTTCTCAGCATTTGGGTTATTATGTTATTTTTAGGGGGTTTTTTAGAAAGATTATTTTTCCATGGTGGAATGAGGCAGTTTGTGACTTTTAATTGGAGATTTGGCGGAAAACAAAATAAAAGGCATCCAAATTCTTTGTGAGAAGATGGCTGCCTGATATTTTATAAAGTAGTTTGATGTGGCTTCGCGTTTACCGAACCCTGGTAAATTGTATCTAAAACACTACGGCCTATTGCAGTGTATAACGTACCAACACTGTACCTGTACGAGATTCCCCTACTAATTTCAGGAGTTTCGCACCTTCCAGTTCTTTTGTGAAACGGACTGATTTTGATAGGAATTGCTCCTCTTCTTCTGTAACAAGGACATCACTTAAACCGATATCTGCTTTTCCGAAGTTTGAGTAAACCTGGCCGTCCAGTGCGACTGTTTTCGGAACATAAATTTCCACTGAACCTGCTAGTGCACGTGCCTTGATTTTATGCGCTTCCGCACTCGTTGTTGTAATGACAACATGTCCATTCATCGATTCAGCTTCGACTTCATTTAATTCGCCATCAACGTAAATACGTCCATTCGCTGTGCCGATTTCCAAATCTTTCCCTTTAATATGTCGGGCTTCTACTGCACCATTGCTCGTTTGCAGTTCTGCATGATCAAATGTTGCATTTTCCAGACGGATTACGCCGTTATGTGTACGTGCTTTTACCAGCTTTGCATCAACGTGTTCGATTGAAACGCTACCTGTTAATAATTTTGCAATGACTACATCATAATGTTTTTCTGGAATAGCTACTTGTACTTTCACTTGCGCAAATTTATTTGTTGACTGGATAAACAATTTTTCATTTGTCAGCTTCGACATGTTTTCCGTTGCCTGTGCAATCGTTTCTTCTTCAGTACCTTTTAACGGTGTTTTCCCTGTCACATTTACAGTAACTAAATCATCCGTAGCACGTACGATATCGACTTTACCATTGGCGATTTCCAGCTCTACCCCTTTAACATCAGCTACAGGGTAAGCATACGTTTTAGTGAATTCCACTTTTTCTCCGAACGGTGTATCAATATCAAGCTCTTTAAACTTTGATAAAGCCGCACCGACTAATCCTGTCATGCGTGTGCTAAATTGCGATAAATCCTGCTTAATATCACCCATAAACTCGTCCATTTTTTTATTGAATTCTTTATCGTTAAATGACTTGCCGAAAATATCTTCAAATCCTGTTGTTTTGCGTTTTTCTTTTTGCTCTTCATAAATTGGTTCTGCCTTATGCGGCGCTTCCTCAAACTTTTCTTCAAAAACCGGTTGTTCGACTGGTGCTGCTTGTGATGGAGTGGATTCCTTTTCCGACGACAATTTTTCCAGTAATACAATCGCCTCTTCTGCCGTAATTGTACCGCTTTCAACTAATTTCAAAATGCGTTTACGTTCTTCTTGCATAAAAAAATTCCTCCCTCTGCTTCGTATATAGTTATTATACGAGGAGGGAGGACGAAAAGTTTCGTTTGCGCTCTTAGTTTTTCAATCTATTTATTTTGCGCTTCTTTAATTCTTGATTCCATACGTTCACGGTCACGTTCCAGAATCGGTTTTAAGTAACGTCCAGTATAGCTTTCTTCCACTTCGGCTATTTTCTCCGGAGTACCTGTCGCTAAAATTGTACCCCCACCTTCGCCGCCTTCAGGACCTAAATCAATAATATGGTCGGCAGTTTTGATAACATCGAGATTATGCTCAATAACAAGCACGGTCTCCCCGTTCTCAACTAAGCGCTGCAGTACAATCAATAAACGGGAAATATCATCTGCATGCAAACCGGTCGTTGGCTCATCCAAAATATAAAATGATTTGCCGGTTGAACGACGATGCAATTCCGACGCCAATTTTACACGTTGTGCTTCACCGCCAGATAATGTTGTCGCCGGCTGACCAAGCTTCACATAGCCAAGACCGACATCGACAATCGTTTGCAGTTTACGCTGGATTTTTGGCAAGTTCCCGAAAAACTCCAACGCATCTTCTACCGTCATCTCCAAAATATCCGAAATATTTTTATCTTTATATTTTACTTCCAGTGTTTCACGGTTATATCGCTTCCCGTGACAAACTTCACACGGCACATAAACATCCGGCAAGAAATGCATTTCGATTTTAATAATGCCATCCCCGCGGCAAGCTTCACAACGTCCGCCTTTTACGTTGAACGAAAAACGCCCTTTTTTATAGCCACGCACTTTCGCTTCATTCGTCATTGCAAAAACATCACGAATATCATCGAATACGCCAATATACGTTGCCGGGTTTGAACGCGGAGTACGGCCGATTGGCGATTGGTCCACATCGATTACTTTCTCCAGCTGTTCTAAACCTTCTATTGTTTTATGCTTGCCTGGCTTCACTTTTGCGCGGTTCAATTTTGATGCAAGTGACTTATATAAGATCTCATTTATCAGTGTCGATTTACCGGAACCTGACACACCTGTAACGGCGATGAACTGACCTAATGGAATATCGACACTGACATTTTTCAAGTTATTTTCAGAAGCGCCTTTAATTTTTATTTTCCGGCCATCTGATTTACGGCGTTCAAGCGGAAGCGGAATAAATTTCTTTCCACTTAAATATTGGCCGGTAATCGACTCATTGTTTTTCATTACTTGCTTTGGTGTCCCTTGCGCGATAACTTGACCGCCGTGTACACCAGCACCTGGTCCGATATCGATTAAATGATCCGCTGCCATCATTGTATCTTCATCATGCTCTACAATAATTAATGTATTACCGAGGTCACGCATATTTACAAGTGTATTAATTAACCGGTCATTATCACGCTGATGCAGCCCGATTGACGGCTCGTCCAAAATATAAAGGACACCTGTTAAGCGGGAACCGATCTGTGTTGCCAGTCGAATACGCTGTGCTTCCCCGCCGGATAATGTTCCAGCAGACCGTGCAAGTGTTAAGTAATTTAAACCTACGTCCAATAAGAACTTCAGTCGTTCAATAACTTCACGAATAATTAAATTCGCAATCTGGCGTTCTTTTTCCGTTAATTCTACTGAACTAAAGAACTCATACATTTCCTGAATGGAGTGGCGTGTCGCTTCCGAAATGTTCTGGTCTTTAATTTTTACTGCCAGGGTTTCCTTTTTCAGTCGATGCCCTTTACAAGTAGCACAAGGCTGTTCAGTCATGTATTTTTGCATCGATTCTCGTACATAATCCGATGAGGAATCTGTAAAGCGGCGCTCGATATTCGCGATGACGCCTTCAAATTCGATATTTTTCTTATGCATACTGCCATAATCATTCGTATATTCGAATAGAATTTTCTCTTTTCCTGAACCGTATAAAATTTTGTCCATTTTTTCCTTGGGAATATCTTTCACCGGCACATCCATTGGAATATTGTAGTGCTTGCATACCGATGCCAATAGCTGCGGGTAATAGTTGGATGATACGGATTCCCATGGTGCAATCGCACTTTCAAGCAACGTTAAATCCCAGTTGTGAATGACTAAGTCAATATCGGCCTTTGCCTTACTTCCCAACCCGTCACATGTAGGGCAAGCCCCAAATGGACTGTTGAATGAAAACATGCGCGGTTCAAGTTCACCAATCGAAAAGCCACAAAGCGGACATGCATGATGCTCACTGAATAATAGCTCCTCATGATCGATAACATCTACTAGAACTCGGCCATCCGCAATTCTAAGCGCTGCTTCGAGGGAATCACTTAATCGCGTTTCATTGCCCTCTTTTACGACAACACGGTCTACGACTACTTCAATCGTGTGTTTTTTATTTTTATCCAGCTCGATATTGTCATCGAGATCACGCAGTTCCCCGTTTACACGGATACGCACAAAGCCTTGTTTTTTCAAGTCTTCAAGCAGTTTTACATGCGTTCCTTTTTTCCCTTCAATAACAGGAGCAAGCAGCTGCATTTTCGTGCGATCCGGATAATCCATTAGGCGGTCGACCATTTGTTCAACCGTCTGTGATGTAATTTCAATCCCATGTGTCGGGCAGTAAGGTTTTCCGATACGCGCAAAAAGCAGTCGCAAATAATCGTAAATTTCCGTTACTGTTCCGACAGTCGAGCGCGGGTTACGGCTCGTCGTCTTTTGGTCAATCGAAATGGCCGGTGACAGCCCTTCAATTGTATCGACATCCGGCTTGTCCATCTGACCTAAAAATTGTCTTGCATATGCAGACAATGATTCAACATAACGACGCTGCCCCTCCGCATAAATCGTATCGAATGCCAATGAAGATTTACCGGAACCTGAAAGCCCTGTCACAACGACAATTTTATCGCGAGGAATTGTGACATCAATATTTTTTAAATTATGCGCTCGTGCACCTTGTACGACAATTTCTGTATTTTTCACATTGTTCACCCTTCTGATTTCAATTCAAATATCATGTCACGTAATTCAGCCGCGCGTTCAAAGTCCAGCGCTTTTGCGGCTTCTTTCATTTCAACTTGCAATGTCGCAACAAGCTTCTCCAGCTCTTTTTTTGTCAGCTTTTTGCCGCCTGTCACTTTTGTAATATATGTTTCTTCCTCTTCCGCAGCTTGTGTTGCGCGAATAATATCAGGAATCTTTTTAATAATTGTTTTCGGTGTAATACCATGTTCTTCATTGTACGCCATTTGAATTTCACGACGGCGCTTCGTTTCACCGATCGCCTTTGTCATTGAATCCGTCATATTATCGGCATACATAATGACATGACCGTTCGAGTTACGCGCAGCACGTCCAATTGTTTGAATGAGTGAACGTTCCGAACGTAGGAACCCTTCCTTGTCCGCATCCAAAATCGCGACAAGTGATACTTCAGGAATATCAAGACCTTCCCTTAATAAGTTAATGCCGATCAGCACATCATATGTCCCTTTGCGAAGCTCCCGGATAATTTCGATTCGTTCCAGTGTTTTGATTTCCGAGTGTAAGTATTCGACTTTCAAGCCCATTTCTTTTAAATAGCTTGATAAATCTTCGGACATTTTCTTCGTTAATGTTGTGACGAGTGTCCGTTCATTACGACGGATACGCTCATGGATTTCATCGATCAGATCATCAATCTGCCCTTCAATCGGACGGATATCAATTGTCGGATCAAGCAGCCCTGTCGGACGAATAATCTGCTCCACCATGTCCGGTGTATGCTCCAATTCATATGGGCCCGGAGTTGCCGACACATAAATCGCCTGGCTTACTTTAGACTGAAACTCGTCAAACATGAGCGGGCGGTTATCCAGTGCGGACGGCAGACGGAAACCATGTTCGACCAGTACCCCTTTACGAGCCTGGTCTCCATTATACATACCACGTACTTGCGGTAATGTAACATGGCTTTCATCAACAACAAGCAAAAAATCTTCTGGGAAATAATCGAGTAATGTATACGGTGTCGCCCCTGCTTCACGCAATGTTAGATGGCGCGAATAGTTTTCGATACCTGAGCAAAAGCCCATTTCCTTCATCATTTCCAAATCATAGTTTGTCCGTTGCTCCAAACGCTGTGCTTCCAGTAATCGGTCTTCCGAACGTAAGACGGCAAGGCGCTCCTCCAGCTCTTTTTCGATATTTTCAATGGCAACTTTCATCTTCTCTTCGCGGGTTACGAAGTGGGATGCCGGGAAAATCGCTACGTGCTGACGGTCCCCTAAAATTTCACCTGTCAGTGCATCGACTTCACGGATCCGATCTACTTCATCTCCGAAAAACTCGATACGGATACAGTGTTCATCGCGTGATGCCGGGAAAATTTCGACAACATCCCCGCGCACACGGAACGTACCCCGTGTAAAGTTAATATCATTACGTTCATATTGAATGTCGACTAGTTTCCGCAATAGCTGATTGCGCTCTATTTCCATCCCTGTACGAATGGAAACGACCATTTCACGATATTCTTCCGGATTACCGAGACCGTAAATACATGATACGGACGCGATAATAATGACGTCTTTCCGTTCAAATAACGCAGTCGTTGCCGAGTGACGCAATTTATCAATTTCTTCATTAATACTTGAATCCTTTTCAATGTACGTATCGGTTTGCGGTACATACGCTTCCGGCTGGAAATAGTCATAATAGCTGACGAAATACTCAACCGCATTGTCCGGGAAAAATTCTTTAAACTCACTATATAATTGGCCGGCCAGTGTTTTATTGTGTGCCATCACGAGCGTCGGCTTATTCACTTCTTTAATCACATTGGAAATCGTAAATGTTTTACCCGTACCTGTCGCCCCAAGTAAAGTCTGGTGACGCTTGCCTTCTTTAACCCCTTGTATGAGCTGTTTAATCGCTTCCGGCTGATCCCCGGCAGGCTGATAGGCGGACTGGATTGTAAAAGTTTCTGTCATATTCAGATTGTCCTTTCTGTCGCGTATATTATCTTCTATTTTAACATACCCGTTTTTAATTTACGATAAAATTGCGAACGTACATTCGAATTTAGTGTTGTTTTGTGTTTTTTTAGGTGAGCTGGATTTAATAGAATTTTGGTGACGGATATTAGAAAAGTTCGGTGACTTATTTGAAGATTGGTACCGGCTATTCGAAAATCTCTAGCACTTACTAGAAGAATTATCCTTTTCATTAGAAACTAACCAATTTATTAGAACTATTTTATTAGAAACTTTCTATCACTTATTAGAAAAAAAATAGAAACCTGCTGCTTGCCCATAAAAAAAAGCCACCTGGAATAGGATGGCCTTTAAGAAACTGTTTCCAATAACTCTTTTAACTCTGTAGTATAGCTGTGAAATGCTTGTTCGTTCTTTTGATCTAACGATGTATCGATAAGTAACTTTAATTGTTCAATACGTTGCATCCGCTGCAACCGACTAATAAATAAATCTAAATAAATTTCATTCAATAGCTTCTCTGCATGATGTTCAGTGGACTGCTGACTAACCGCTTTTAAAAAGTCTGTATACGAATAATATTTATCCATCGATATCACCTCGACCTCTTTTAACCATTATAAATTAAAAGTCATTTAATTTGCAATATATTCTGAAAAATTATCATATAACAGAATTTTCTAAATATAATGTTGATTTTTAGCAATTTATGCAGTAGTTTAGATGTATAGTGAAAATTTAAGCGATTAAAAAAGTAGGAAAGATAGGGGATACAAAATGATTAGTAATTTAACACAAAAATCCAATTACATTATTTCTAACTCTACCTTCTGTTTAAGGTCCTATCAGCATCGAGGTAAAATTCACACTGCCATTTTGGACAAGTACGGCCCATCTACATCTCCGTATAAACCTCTAAAAATTATTCGCGATACATGTCGTCTGCATGGAAGTTCCTATGATGCCAGCAAATATCAGGCGAGACGATTTTTCGGAGAAAATAAACATAAATTGCCGATAATGGTTGCCTATGATTTCGGGGATCCATGCATTTTATTCCCGCTATTTTCGCCGTTTTCACCTCAAAATATTTGGTTATCCTTGAATTCTATTATTAATATTAGTGAAGATGGTGATAAGACGCTCGTAACTTTTGTGGATAATACTGAGATTAGTTTGGATATTAATATGAAATCATTCAACCAGCAATATGTACGCGCTGCGATGTACTATAAATATCTGCTTTTACAGCGCAATGCCATCTTATAAGAGCATCAGCTTTTTTTAAAATATTCAGCAAGAAGTAACTCACTTTGATTACGAAGGCGAATATTCGAATATCTTCTGCACTCCATGATTCCTCCAAAGTAAAAATGATACTCGGTAAACAAATCATCCGTCTTGCCTCTCACTAAGCGCATCTGATGAAGTTTAAAATAGTCCTTCGTTTCTTTTAAATCATGCTCTATTTTGATACGTACAGCATCGATTAATTGCAAATAGGGATTTTTAAATTTGAACGGACTTTGCTCCACTATTGAGTAATCCTTTCCAAGAATAATTAACAGCAACGGCAAATAAATCCCTGCCTCATAATACGGAATCGTTTTAGAAGGAATTTGCAGCATACGAATACCTCCAATTGACAAGAACATTTGTTCGTATATGTATTTTCACATATTTTTTACAATCTTACAAGAGGAAAATTATTACTTAGCTTAAATTTCACTAAAAAAAGCCGCGCCTTAGCTTTTCAATACTAGGGCACGGCTATTTTCAGTTACAAAATACTTATAACTTATCTTATTTCTGATGAGCATTCGGACGAATACCCGCCGGAATCGGATTGACGTATGCACCTTTCGTTTCCGCCAAGAGCTCGCGTTTCGCCTCTTCAATTAACGCAGGATTTTCAAGTAAATCCACCGCTGTTAAAGCCAGCACTTTTGCTGCATATAAAAGCCCTTTATGTGCAAGCGACGTTTTGCCTTGCGATACAAGCTGCCACGTATGCAGTGGTGTGCCGAATACGAAGCAAGGAGCAAAAAATTGCCCTGTCGGTACAACCCAGCTTACATCTGCTACATCAGTCGAACCCGCCATTGTATAGCTGGATACTTCATACGGTACAATTTCATTTAAAAATACACCATCTACATATGCTTGTTCTAAATCAAAAGATTGAGATCCGGCCAATGTCGTTACTTCATTTTTGGCTGCTGCGATTTCATCCGGCGTAAGCGTACCAACCATTTCTTTCGCATAGTCCATTTCAGAACCGTTGTATGCCGGCAATCCTGCTTGCTGCAAGTTTTTAAATAGGAGACGGTTCAATAGATCGTTCGGAATATAATTCGAGCATGCTTTGTCAAACTTCACTGTTAATTTAGTTTCAGTCATTAAAGCCGCACCCTCCGCAATTTTTACAATGCGCTTATAAATGTCATCCACTTGCTGAATATCTTTTCCGCGGATTAAATAAAGCACTTCCGCATTTGCCTGGACGACATTTGGCGAAAGGCCCCCCGTATTTGTTACGGCATAATGCATGCGAACATTTGACGGAACATGCTCACGCAAGTAGTTTACTCCAACATTCATCAGTTCTACTGCGTCAAGCGCACTGCGTCCTAATTCAGGCGCATTTGCAGCATGGCTGGCCACGCCTTCAAACTCAAAATATACTTGATAGTTTGCAAGCGACGAGAAGCTGAAAATACTTGCAAATGAATTCGGATGCCATGTAAGTGCAATATCAACATCGTTAAATACACCTTCACGCACCATGAAAGTTTTCCCGGAGCCGCCTTCTTCAGCAGGACAGCCGTAATAGCGAATTTGCCCTTGTAATTCACCGCGCTCAATTAAATCTTTTAATGCAAGTGCTGCCGCAATGCCTGCTGTTCCTAATAAATTGTGTCCGCAGCCATGTCCGTTCCCGCCATCAATAACCGCCTGACGCGTCGCACTCTGCGACATTTGGCTTAATCCCGGGAGCGCATCAAATTCCCCCAAAATTCCGATAACAGGGCCAGCTGTTCCATATGTAGCAACAAATGCCGTATCCATGTTTGCAATGTTTTCTGTCACTTGGAACCCGTGCTGGCGTAAAAATGCAGTTAATAGTTCTACCGACTTCTGCTCCTGAAAACGTGTTTCCGCAATATCCCAAATCGAATTTGACAGTGCAATAATCTGCTGCTCGTATTGCATAACTAATTGTTCAATTCTGTTTTCCCGGACGGTACTGTTCATCTTGTCATCTCCTATTACAGTTTTAATAATGTATTGAGCCATATTTTTATCGCTGGAAGCATGTCTTCTTCGCGAATATCAAATTTTTCGTGGTGATGCCCTGCCGCAAGATCTGTACCGATAATCGAATAGGTTGCCAAACCGCCATTTTTTTGAATGCGATCCATAAAAAATGTGGCATCTTCAGAACCTGAATTAAAGTCGCTGTATTGCTCATACGGAATGTGTAGATCATTGGCCACATCAGCTAAAATCGCACTAAGCGCTTTACTTGAAGGAACGCTCATCGCTTCTCCTACTTTTTTCAATGCGACACGAACACCATACATTGTTTCGATCCCAGCAAAAATCTGCTTGACCGCATTTTCATAAAACGCATTAACCTCTGTCGTTTCGCCGCGCACTTCCAGCTCCATCTGCGCCGTTGACGGAATAACATTTCGGCCAAGACCTGCATGCAATGTGCCGACATTGATTCGGTGACTTCCCTTGCTATGCGGCGGCAAACTATGCAACGCGACTGTTGCCTGGGCAGCTGCCAACAATGCATTTCTTCCTTCTTCTGGAACACCTCCCGCATGTGCTGCTACGCCTGTAATTGTCGCATCAAACTTTGATGTAGCCAAAAATCCTGCCGAACCTGCAATAAACTTTCCGGCTTCTACCCCTGTTCCAATATGAAGCGCAAAGAAATAATCGATGTTATCAAACAAAGGTGATTGAACGATAGAAGCCGCCCCGCGCACCCCTTCTTCAGCAGGCTGGAAAATAATTTTAATCGTACCGCTGAACAGGTCGCGATGCTGCATAATTTGTTCCGCTAATCCTAAGCCAATCGCAATATGGCTATCATGGCCGCATGCATGCATGAACCCGTCATTTTGCGATCGAAACGCTAAATTATTCGGTACATGATCTGCTTCCGTTGATTCGAAAATAGGAAGTGCATCAATGTCGACACGGAAACATACGGTCGGACCAGGCTTGCCTGTTTCCAGAACTGCTAATACACCTGTATAGCCGCCTTCCATTTTCGACAGCCATTTTTCATTTGCACCGGCATTTTTGGCTGCATCATAAAATCGTTCGATCATCGCCTCGCTCGGTAATCCCATCCGTTCCGACACATTCAGCTCTTTACCGACATACAGTTCGTATCCCCATTCTTGCAGCAAGTCCGCAATGTTGCTCGTCGTATTAAATTCCAGCCACCCTGGTTCCGGATATTGGTGGAACTCTCTACGCCAGCCTATCAGTCTTTGTAAATATGAATTTGATATGTCAATCATCTGTTTCCCTCATTCCATTTATAATTTGTAATAAATACCCGGCCCAATCGGTATATTGAAAATTACGAAAATTATCATTAGCAAAATCCAGAAAATCAAGAAAATGATAGTATACGGAATCATTAATGACATCAGTGTTCCAATTCCAGCCTTTTTATTATACACCTGCATAAATCCTAAAATGATCGCAAAGTAAGTGTTTAAGGGTGTGACCATGTTCGTCGAAGATTCCCCAATACGATACGCTAACTGAATGAATGCCGGATGGTACCCCAGCACTAGAAACGTCGGCACGAAAATCGGTGCAACCAACGACCATAAAGCCGAACCACTAATAATAAATAAACTTAAGACAGCTACTAACAGCACGAACAGAATAATCGCAAAAATGTTCGTTAAATTGATTGCTGCCAGGAAGTCCGCTAAATGTACAGCCATCCATGTCGCAATGTTAGACCAGTTAAAGTACCCGATAAACTGACCAATCATGAAAATCAAAACGATATAGCTCGATAAATCTTTAATCGCTTCTGCCATAATATTCGGTACATCGGCAGCTTTCTGGATTTTTTTCGTTGTCACACCGAATGTAATCCCAACAACAATAAAGAACCCTAAAATGATTGGTATAATCCCAGATAAAAACGGTGAACGTAAAATCGTTCCGTCATCGTTCAATAGCGCCGAGTTTGGCATGAGTATTAATCCAACGATAAATGCAATGTATAATAGCGCCGCAATTCCTGCATTACGCAACCCTTTTCCTTCAAGCTCCGAAATATCCGTGCTTTTTGCGATTTGATCACCTTTATATGTGCCAAGACGCGGCTCAACAATTTTATCTGTAATAATCGCACCTAAAAATGCTAATAAAAATGTAGATGCAATCATGAAAAACCAGTTATCCAATGGTGTCACAATAAGTGTATCGTCAAGCCCTTTAACAACTTCCGTAGTAATACCCGAAAGCAATGCATCTGTTCCTGCAACCAGAATGTTGGCAGTAAAACCAATCCCCGCCCCTGCAAGACCTGCCGCTAAACCAGCTAACGGATGGCGACCTAAAGCTAAAAACACAAGTGCCGCTAATGGTGGAATAACTACAAACGCTGCATCAGATGCAATATTTCCTAAAATACCGATAAACACAACCATAAATGATACGATGCGTTTCGGTGTCTTTGAAATCGCTTTTGTCATCACAGCAGAAAACAGCCCGACTTTTTCAGAAAGCCCGATTCCGAGCATCATCGCTAATACTAAACCTAATGGCGCAAAGCCGGTAAAGTTTGTTAAAGTATTAGTTAATATGTATCGTATACCTTCTTTAGAAAGCAGACTTTTTACAACAACTTCTTCCCCTGTAGTAGGATGCATAACAGCTGCTTGCATCGTACCCAGCACGAACGATACTGCGATTAAAACTAGTGTTAAATAAAAGAATAGCATGAAAGGATGTGGTAACTTATTACCCGCCCGCTCAATCACATTTAAAAATTTATTAAATGCCCCATTGTTAGTCGTTTTTACTTGCTCCATTAGTTCGCCCCCTTATTTAAAGACAAATTATTTCACTGTCCTTAAATAAAAGATTATAATAAACTGATAAATATGACAATATTTTTTTTAGAGAAAAGGAGGATTTGCGTTGAAGATCTGTGTTTTTTCAACAAACTATTCTTACAGCTGGCTACAAAACATCCACCAGCTACAAATCGAAAATGTGGAATATGATATCGTGTTTTATGAAGATTTGCTCCATTTAACCGAGGTTTTCAGAGAAAATTATACAAAATATACGGCTGTGTTATTTAGCGGACAAATTCCTTATTTACATATCAAAAAATATTGCCCTGCAGAATTTGCAACAATGCCCTCGCAGTTTATTGACATAACAGAGCGAGATTTATATTTTACTCTGACAAAGGTACAATATGAAAACCCAGGCTTTCGTTTTAGAGACGCGCTGATCGACTTTTTATACGAGGAAAACAATTATTTAAGCCTGAAAGAATGGTTGCCTGAAGAAGATTTCCCTTACACTTTAAGCACATCCATTCAGGTTTTTGGTGAACCGAACGCCTATGAACTCGTAGCGAAAAGACACTTGGAATTGCTGGAAAAAGGGAAAATCAAATATTGCTTTACACGTTTAACAAATTTATATACGTATTTCTCACATAATGATGTCATCCCAATTTTAGTGACGCCTTCATTAAAAAGCATGGAAGCGGCCGTACAAAAACTATTAAAAGAAGTGGAAGTGCATAGCTTAACAAAAAGTCAGGTTGTATGCGGGCATTTACAATTTAATTTCGTTGAAAATGATTTTTTGGAAAATGAATACCGCCAAGTAGCGCTCTATAAAGCCATTCTGGATTTTAACCGCACGTTCGGTTATTCACTACTTATTTATCGCTCATCACTACACAATGAAATTATTACGAACTTTTCGGATTACATACGCATTACGAATGATGAAACAAAATGCTCATTGGCCTCCTTCTTACATGAACATGTCCCATTTAAAGTAAAAATCGGCTGGGGTATCGGCAAAACATTGGCCATTGCCCAAGCACAGGCGGAAAAAGCGTCAAGCTATTGCCAAAAACCATTTACAGAAAGCTATCGCATCAATAAAGAAGATAAACTACTCGGACCACTCGATGGCACGAATGTATCCACTATTGTGGAACAGGCACATAGTTTCCTTGAAGAAATCGCCAAAGAAACAAATATTTCAGTTTTCCAGCTCGAAAAACTATATGATATGATGCGGACTTATGATAAAAATACATTCACAGCAGAAGAAGTCAGTGTACATTTATCGGTTTCAACACGCACAGCGAACCGGCTATTGAAAAAATTGACCGAATATTCCTATGCAGTAATTATCGAAACCTTAGCGACCCCATCAGGAAAAGGGCGTCCTAAAAACTTGTTTGATCTACGTCTCGAACAACTAGATGAAACAGATTAGGAAAATAGTGGCACACTGATAAAAAGGGGCTAATTTCGAAGCTGCAGTGGCTAATAGAAGCAGCGGGTTCTACTTTTGATGCGAAGAGTTCTACTTTATGCATGAAAGGTTCTACATTTCATGGGAAAGGTTCTACTTTTGGCAAAGAAGTTTCTACTTTAGAACCCGCATTGGCTAATAAAAACAGCGGGTTCTACTTATGGTCTATTTAAAGACGATCCACAATGCGATATTAAAAATTTCCTAAAAAAAAAAACGAAGCCATTCGGAACAACTAAAAAATTGTTCCGAATGGCTTATAATATTAATATGAAATTTTAGATCGTAAATAGGCAGTAATGAATATATCAAGATCGCCGTCCATTACAGCGCCTACATTCCCTGTTTCTGCACTTGTACGGTGATCTTTTACCATAGAATATGGATGGAACACATATGAACGAATTTGTGAGCCCCAGCCGATTTCCTTCTGCTCTCCACGAATTTCATCCAGCTGTGCTTGCTGCTTTTCAATTTCCAGCTGATACAGCTTAGACTTCAGCATTTTCATTGCTGCATCACGGTTTTTAATTTGCGAACGTTCAGACTGACATTGTACAACGACACCTGTTGGAAGATGGGTAATACGTACAGCAGAGTCGGTCGTGTTAATATGCTGACCACCGGCACCAGTTGCACGGTACGTATCGACTTTCAAATCTTCTGTTCGCACATCGATTTCGATCTCGTCATTGAACTCCGGCATCACATCACATGATACGAACGATGTATGGCGGCGGCCTGAAGAATCGAACGGTGAAATACGTACTAGACGGTGTACGCCTTTTTCCGCTTTCAAATAGCCGTACGCATTATGGCCAGAAATTTGAAGTGTCACCGATTTAATGCCGGCTTCATCACCAGGCAAATAGTCGATTGTCGTAACTTTAAAACCGCGCTTCTCTGCCCAGCGTGTATACATACGTAATAGCATCGAGCCCCAGTCCTGCGACTCTGTACCGCCTGCACCTGGATGCAGTTCCAGAATGGCATTGTTTTTATCGTATGGTTCTGATAACAGCATTTGCAGTTCGAACTCTTCCATTTTTGACTGGAATTCGACTAGTTCTTTACCTAGTTCCTCCTGCAATTCTGCGTCTGGTTCTTCGCGTAATAACTCCAACGTCATTTCTAGGTTTTCCTGTGTATCGACTAATTCTTTGTATTCGTTGACAACTGCTTTAATACCGTTGCTTTCGTTAATAATTGCCTGTGCACCATTCTGGTCATTCCAGAATTCCGGTTCAAGCATAAGTTCATCTAGTTCCTGGATACGAGCCTCTTTGTTTTCTAAGTCAAAGAGACCCCCTGAAGTCCGCTAGTTTTGTAGCTGTATTTTCGAGTGCATTGCGCACATCTGCTAATTCCATCATATAGTTTCCTCCGTAGTGAAGCGTCAAGTAATCGTCCTTCGTCACCCGTTGGTCTCCGTTCCAGGGTGGACGCTTTCCGGGGGCGTGAGGCCAACACGATGTTGGTCACAAAAGCGTTGCCACAGGACGTGGCGTTCTTAGCTTTTGTTCCTAGTCTCAGGCGTCACGCTATTCCCCCAGGAGTCGCCACCCTTCCACTCCGACCAACTAGAGTAAATTGAATAAACCATTTCTTTATTTACGCTAGTTCATTATAAATCCTTATAAAACAAACCGGGTCATTGAGCATAGTTTCAATGACCTCGTTTTTATTGCTTTTATTGTCCTACGCCGTGGCATGATTTGTATTTCTTGCCGCTGCCGCATGGGCATGGGTCGTTGCGTCCGATGTTTTCGGCTTTGCGTGTTGGTAGTTTTTTCGGTTTCGCTGCGCCCTCTTCTTTCGGGTTAACAGCTTGGCCTTTTGCTACTTCTTCACGTTGCAGGTTGCTGCGGATTTCCGCTTTTAATGCGTACTTCGCCACATCTTCACGTACCGCTGCGACCATGTCTTCAAACATTGCGAAACCTTCTTGCTGGTATTCGCGTAATGGGTCATTTTGGCCGTAAGCTCGTAAGTGAATCCCTTGACGTAACTGGTCCATTGCATCGATATGGTCAATCCATTTCGAGTCGATTGAACGTAGTAAAATAACCTTTTCAAATTCACGCATACGTTCCGGTGTCATCGCTTCTTCTTTTTCATTGTAGCGCTCGGTCACTTTTCCATAGATGTACGCGATCATTTCTTCCGGTGATTTATTTTCAAGCTGCGCTTTCGTAATATCGCCTTCATCTAAAAGATTTGCTGCGATATAGTCTTCAAGTGCATCCAGTGTCCAGTTTTCCTTCTCACCTTGAGTATGAAGGGCTACTTGATTTTCGATAGCCTGAGAAATCATCGACTCCACTAACGCACGCATATTTTCCGAATCCAATACTTCTTCACGCTCTTTGTAAATCACTTCACGCTGCTGACGAAGTACATCATCATACTGTAATAGACGTTTACGCGCATCGAAGTTGTTCCCTTCAACACGTTTTTGTGCTGATTCTACCGCTTTAGAAACCATGCCTGACTGAATCGGCTGTGTATCATCCATACCAAGTCTTGTCATCATCGACTTCATTTTATCTGAACCGAAGCGACGCATTAGTTCATCTTCTAATGAAAGATAGAATTGCGTTACCCCCGGGTTCCCTTGACGACCAGAACGACCACGAAGCTGATTATCGATACGGCGCGATTCATGACGCTCTGTACCAATTACCGCTAACCCGCCGATTTCAAGTACACCTTCACCCGGTTTAATGTCCGTACCACGACCTGCCATGTTTGTCGCAATCGTTACGGCACCTTTTTGACCGGCATTTAAAATAATTTCCGCTTCACGCTCATGGTTTTTCGCGTTTAGAACATTATGCGGAATTTTAAATTTTGTTAAATATTTTGAAATAATTTCCGATGTTTCGATTGCAACAGTACCAACTAGTACTGGTTGACCTACACGGTGACGCTCTGCGATATCTTCTGCAACCGCTTTGAACTTGCCTTCCATCGTTGCAAAGATAAGGTCAGGACGGTCATCACGCGCAATCGGCTTATTCGTAGGAATCGCTACAACCTGCATATTGTAGATGTTGCGGAATTCCTCTTCCTCTGTTTTCGCTGTACCTGTCATACCAGACAGTTTCTCGTACATACGGAAATAGTTTTGGAATGTAACGGTCGCCATTGTCATCGATTCATTTTGAATCTCAAGACCTTCTTTCGCTTCAATCGCCTGGTGAAGACCATCCGAATAGCGACGACCTTTCATTAGACGACCAGTAAAGCCGTCAACGATTACAACTTCCCCGTCCTGCACAACATAGTCGACATCTTTATGCATTGATGCATGGGCTTTTAAGCTTTGGTTGATCGCATGGTTTAAACGAACATGTGTTAAATCGAATAAGTTATCGATGCCAAACGCACGCTCCGCCTTTTCGATTCCTTGCTCTGTCAACGTTACACCTTTTGTTGATTCTTCGTAGTTGTAGTCTTCATCCTGCTTTAACATACGGGCAAATGCATTTGACTGTACGTAAAGCTGTGCAGATTTCCCTGCTTGTCCGGAAATGATTAACGGTGTACGCGCCTCATCGATTAAAATCGAGTCAACCTCATCGATTACCGCATAATAAAGCGGACGCTGTACACGGTCTTCTTTATAAAGCACCATGTTGTCGCGTAAATAGTCAAAGCCAAGCTCATTGTTCGTCGAATATGTAATATCCGCAGCATAAGCTTCTCGCTTCTCATCTTTTGACAGGCTATTCAGGTTCAGACCGACTGTTAAGCCTAACCAATTATATAACTCTCCCATTTCAGTCGCGTCACGGCTTGCTAAATATTCATTGACCGTTACAACGTGAACACCTTTACCAGTAAGCGCATTTAAATAAACGGACATTGTCGACGTTAAAGTTTTACCTTCACCGGTTTTCATCTCCGCGATATTACCCTCATTTAATGCAGCCGCCCCCATAATCTGAACGCGGAACGGGAACATGCCAAGAACACGGCGAGACGCTTCACGAATTGTCGCAAATGCTTCAGGCAACAATTCGTCCACTGTTTCCCCGTTTTGATAACGGTTTTTAAATTCTTCTGTTTTCGCTTTTAATGCATCATCAGATAGGCTTTCAAACTGCCCTGCCAATGCTTCTACTTTATCTGCAATCTTTTCTAAACGCTTTACTTCTTTTTTATTGAAATCAAATAATTTATTTAATATGTTTGCCATCGAATTGGTCACTTCCCAATAAATAGTCTCAAATTATATTTTAGCATTATATATACCGGTGGTGCAAATAGACTGATGCATAATGGTAATTTTAGGAACATTCCAACTCAAAAAACGGACTGCCTATTGCAGGCAATCCGCTTGTAAGCCCATCATTTAGTTTGTTTCGATTAAACCGTACTTACCGTCTTTCCGTTTGTAAACGATGTTTGTGCCATCTGTTTCGGCATCTGTGAAGATATAGAAATCATGGCCAAGCATGTTCATTTGTAGAACAGCCTCTTCCTGATCCATCGGTTTCAAATCAAATTGCTTCGTACGAACGATTGTATATTCATCCTCTGAAGATTCTGCGTTCGCTTCCATTTGGGATGCCACATTGGCGAAGTAGATACCTGTACCTTCGCGATCACGGAATTTACGGTTTACTTTTGTTTTATGTTTACGGATTTGACGCTCTAGCTTGTCGACAATTAAGTCAACAGCCGCATACATGTCGTTATGACGCTCTTCGGCACGCAGCGTTAAATTTTTCATCGGAATCGTCACTTCTACTTTTGTTTGTTTATCATTATAAACCTTCAAATTGACGTTAGCGTTCGCGTTAAGATCTTCATTGAAATAGCGTTCTACCTTTTCAATTTTGTTCTCCACGTAATCTCGAATCGCTGGAGTTACCTCAATATTTTCACCACGAATGTTAAACTTTAGCATGTGAACTCCTCCTTCATTACTGCACTTACTAATCTAATTCTACATACATAAATAAAATCCTGTTACGACTTGAAACTTTTTTCATATTTCGACAAGTTGTCCTACATATTGATAAGAAAGACATCGCATCGTTATAAAATTCAATGGTAACCAACCAATTTAATTACGTCCGACTTCTTTTCTGCGGCGTACTTTCAATTCACTGACGATCAGTTCTTCAATACCTGGCTGATTTTCGAAGATCAAACCATATTGAAACTTATCGCCGTATTTCTTCTTCCATACGATGTCTCCCATGGCCTTAATCAATACTTCGTCTAAAATGAATTCCAGTTCCAACTGCACCAGGTTATTATTATTTTCACCAATTTCCCGAGAAGAAAACATTTTCATGCCATGTGGGCTCACATCAATGATTTCACAAGGGTATTTTATCACCTCTAATTGTTCCTGTTTCCCATTGATCAATTCGGTAAAATTTGCTTCGATCGGGACCCCAAAAGTAAAACGAAATCCTTCTGTGCGTTTAAACGCCATAACTGTTCCCCCTAGCCATTCAGTGCTACGATTTATATACCCACATTATGATGCATTACATGATTAAATGTCTATGTGCTTAATTGCTATTTTACGAAGAATTTGTGACTTCAAACTCATGACAAATGAACCGGAATTTTTTCCTCTTGCAATAAAAGATTGTGCATTCGATAAAAAATTGAGAAATAAAAAGAGTTTCACACATTGGGATGCTCCGTTGCGTAAAACTCTATGCTTATTAATTGATTACATATTGTTCATTTATTTCTGCACACTCTAACATAATTGATTTCTCGGCTTTTGAATATACAGGATCCCTGTAAAACTGCTTTATTAAGGTAGTCGAACAATAATCTTTTGCCTTCATCCACTGCTTATTCAGTTTACTGTACGATACAGGCACTTTAATTCTTTCATTATTCGTTAAAATGACAACTGAATGATTTTCCAAATGCGGCTTGATATCATCGACATGATGCAATGCAAAGTACATACAATCTTCGATATTACGCATCGCCTCTGTCGGAAACCAAAAATGAGATAGCCGAGACCTCGGAATCATGATCGGGTTAACAGATTTGGAGTCAAGCACCGCTTTTGCCGCTTCCTTTGCACCTTTTAAGCTGGAACCATGTTCTTTCAGCTCCATATCGAGCAATTGCATCGGTGTTAAAGGGTTTCTTTTATAGCCATTTGGAGTAATCATAAGCGTATAAAGATTATTGAACTGGTCAAATTTAGGCTTTAATACACAGGCATCATACAAGGAATTTCTATACATTTTCCATACTCCTTCCAATTTATAGTTATCATTTTTAATGAAAAGGAGTATACTAACAATATGTCGGTATACTCCGGCTTCCAAACCTCAGGTGATATCTTTGGAGGATGCTCACTTGGGGTTTTTATATTGCCATTTCACATACCCACTCACCCCCTTTGTCGGTTAACTAAATTTGGTAACCGCTTTCTTTGATGAATAAAAGTAATGTAATTTTTCCAGCCAAAAACAATACCGCAATGGAACAGAATTGTGATAGATGACTTACCAATTTATTATGTATGGGGAAAACGGATAAAATTTTCGGATTCATGGGTTGTAGTGGCATCTTGGGGTTTAATATTACCGTTTTCTTCTTACTAAAAGGCGAATATTAATTTATTGATGCTAATGGTCGTGGATGTTTATAAATCTATGTAGGTCTATTGATTATGTACGTTTATTTTGTAGTGAATATATCTAAGTTCAAATTTCTAATTATTTACATTATACAAAATAGTACAATATAATCAATACTATTTTGATTATATTAAATTTTATAAATAATGAAGTCGAATTTGAGAGAAAAGATATATATGAAAAAGCTGCTGTGAAAAGAATGTAGTCTTCTCACAGCGGCTTCTTTTATTTTAAACTTGTCCAGCTGTACCATATTGCTGCTGGCGTGTAATTTTGATAACTTCTTTCCAAGTGTCGCGGAATTCTATTACTAGGCCTTCGACTTCTTCGATGATGGCAGGGTCATTTTTGATGTTCGCCTCCGTTAATCGATGACTCATATATTCATATAGCGGTAACATTTGTTTTGAAATTTCGATGTCCATGTTAAGTGTAGACATTAATTCACCGATAATTGCTTGAGATCGTTGGATATAATGGTTGCGTTCTTCAATTTTCTTTTCGTCGATTGACTGCTTTGCTTTATTTAAAAACTTCAAGCATCCGTTATATAACATTAGCGTCAATTCCCCCGGTGATGCAGTTGTAACACTATTTTGTTTATAGGCATTGAAAGCATTTGTTTGTGCTGTCAACAAAAACACTCCTTTTGAAGCTAGTTATTTTATTTTTTTTTATCATAGTAGCGACCATCCATTACTTGAACATTCGCATATGGATTTATATATTGCTGCTCATGCTTTTTGGCGTTTTGCAGGTCTTTTAAGTCGTCTTGCACCGCTTTCATCACATTATTCAAACGCTCGCGGATACCTTTATCTAACTCAGCAAGCATAGTATGCGATTTATTATTCTTCAAATCCAGTACAAATTGCTCACGTTGTATTAGTTCGATAAGTATACCACGTTCGTCTAATAAACTGTTAATTTTAGCAATATATTCATCACGTTTTTCCTCTTCAGGCATATTTGTCAAATGTTGAAACAACTTTGCCGAGATTTGTAAAAGCTTTTGTGTATTATCCATTTTTTGGCCACCCGAAAAATTTTATCCTTGCGTGAACATTGAAGATTGCTGGTTAGCTTTATTGATCGCCGTTTCCATTGCCGTGAATTGTCTCCAGTAGCGGGCTTCGATATCTTTTAGTTTAGCCTGTAATTTTGTAATACGATCATCAGCTTGAACAATATTGCGCCCAATATTATACGATTGCTCTGTCGAACCCTCTCTACCAGCTTTTTTCTCGATATTTTTAGTTAAAGTCGAGATTTCATCACGTAAACGTTGAGTAAGTCCTCTAGAATCCTCTATGACATTCCGTCCCTTTACAGGATCATATGTCGTTTTAACTTCGCCTGTTTTCGTAAACATTTCAACCACTTGTTGCGGATCTTTTTTGAGTGCTTCATCTAATTTCTTTTCGTTAATTACTAATTTACCACTTTCAGTTAACTTATCCGAAGTCGTAATACCGATTTCGGCAAAAGCATCCATCGTTTTATCACCTAAGCCGTTAATGGAACTCACAAATTGAGAACGTATTTTGTAAAGACTTTCACGAATTAAGGAATCGCCTCGTAATAAACCACTTTTCGATTTTTCATCCCAAAGTTTCTGTTCATTTTCAGACATATCTTCACGTTGTTCGGTCGTTAGCGGTGCATAATCACGGTATTTCTTCTCTTTCAATAAACCATTTAATGTATCTAGCATTTCATTATACGTTGTAACAAACTCCTTAATACGATCTTTAATTGCAGTCGTATCAGAAGTTGATGTAACCCCGACAGATGCAACTTTTGGAGATGTGTCATTCGCTGTTGCTCCTTGGGCAGCAACAGCACTATTATATGCTATTTCCGCTTGGGCTTCACGTTTTACACCAGCCTCATATGCACTATTAGCTGCTTGGGAAGCAGTTAAATTCGCTTGATTTTGCTTATCGATTGGGTAAAAATCTTGGAATTTTTTTAGATCACTTCCACTTCCATCTTTATCGATGGACAAATCACTTAGTCTATTTAAATCTACTTTATCTAAACCCTTGAACTTATCCTTAACTTCTTTAGGTAAACTTTCGTCTGCCAATGCAGCATCAATTTCTTCATTTGTTTTTCCATTAATTGAATTCAGAAAATTTAAATCATCTGCAGTCAGTTTTGTTAAAAACTTTTTATCAAGCGACTTATACGTATTTTCGTAATCTACTTGCTTAGCACGTGCTAATAAATCTTCTCCATCAGCGCTATTCAGCTCTTTTAAATCCGTATTTGATAAAGTTATTAATCTAGCTTTAGAAGTATCATTAAGACCGGAATTTGTGATTTTGTCTTTTAGCGCAGTTGCATTTGCAAATTCCTCTTCGCTAATATTTAAACTTCTTAATGCTGCTAAATCTGTATTTTCTAGCCTTGCTACTGTACCTGCACTAGACAAACTGTTAAATTTTGCTTGTTGGTCCGTAGTTAAAGTATTTGTTCCAAATAATTTGGCGTACTCTGGATCGTAATTATCTCTTTTATAATCATCATACGTTTGTTTTGCCGCATCCTGTGTAGCTAATAAGGTTACTAAAGCTGCTTTTGCATTATCCCATTCCTTTTGAGTAACAGCTACTTGGTCAGCTGCACCAGCTTTTGCATTAAACGTTTCTTTTAAAGTGATCTCATAGCCAGAAACAGTTACTTTATTGGAAGAGCGTTCCATTGAGATACCATTCACTTTGAAAATGGCATTCTGTCCCTTGTTCCCTGTTACCTGCGATTCATCGGCAAAACCTAACTCATTAAAAATTTCTTTCCCTTGTCCAAAAATAATTTCACCTTTTCCGCTTTTCTCACTACCTGTATTATTAGCAGTTAAAGAAAGCTGACCATTTTCGAATAAAGCTGTTACCCCAGCATTACTTGAATTGATTTTTTTTACAAAATCATTGATGGTATCTTTCGATGGATCAAAGCTAATTTTCACTGCTTTTCCTAAATTCCCATCTTTATCTATCGCACTTAATTCTACTGAATTTGAAGTTAAGCCTAATTCAGATAGTTTTGTACTACCCGTGTGCCCTGTTTGTACTCCAACTTTTTGAGAAGCAGAAGCTAATTGGGTTACACTTTCAATACTTAATGCTCCTATTGCATTGCCAGTTGCATTCACTGACACTAAGTTATCATTCGAAGAAGTTGCGGTTTTCTTCATCATTTGACTTTGCAAGAACATTTTATCTTCTAAAAATTTATTTAATTTTTGTGTAACCGTGTTAACATTTCGATATGCATCGCGCTGCCATTCAAGCGTTTGTTTTTTCTGAAAAGTTTTATTTAATGGAATTCTTTCTGCTTGCATTAACTTTTCAACTAGAGCATCAATATCCATTCCTGATGCAAGACCACCTACACGCATTACCATAATTTCGTCTCCCTTCGAAATACACCAAGCTATTATTATTTATAATATCGGTAATAATCAAAAAAACTTCACCTCAATATCTCATTTTGCCAATTAAAAAGAACCCAAAAATTATTTTAGGTCCTCGTAAAAATATCGCTATATTTTTTCATCCACAATCATGCCGACCATTTTTTGCATTTCATAAAATGCGTCTAGCAACTTTCGGGGTGGAATTTCCTTTACAACTTCTTCTGTTTCCCGATCTACCACTGAGACATAGTATCGGTCCAATCCTTCATGATAGACAAACTTTGAAGCGTTATGGTTGGTTTCTAAAATTTCATTCATTGTATGAACAGCCTCTTGCACTTTTTGCTTCGTTTCCTCACTATTATCTAAAGATGCCATCATACTTTTTTCCACTGTTGTAGAATTTACAGTTGTTATAGGCGTTTCGCTTCCTTGCTTTGCAAATTTATCAACATTTTGAGCAGTAGCAATAGTCTTTGACATTGTCGATACATCTACATTTGCATTTCCTGAAATTCGCATGTTTTCCATCCTCCTTGAAATCAATACAAGCGCCTTTTTATTGTATATTTTTTATCGGTTTAACCTTAATAATATTAACTTTTCTTATAATTTCTACAGAAAATGAGGCTTATTATTTCTGATTTTTCTTTGGCTTGTATGCTAAGAGGGCTTACCCAAATGTTCTAAGTAAGCCTGTAACTTAAAGTTGTTAAATACTTTTTTTCAATTCATCTATAATCCTAGCTATATCTTCATTCTTCAAAGCAGGATGTACTGGGAGTGTCAATGCTTTTTCATACCAATCTTCTGCTACAGGACAAAGCCCCTTTTTATAACCTAATTTTTCATAATAGGGATGCCAATAAACGGGAATATAATGCACATGCACCCCAATATTTGCCGCTCGCATCGCATCAAATACTTGTTTACGGTCTGCATTTTCTAACTGCACCATATACAAGTGCCATCCTGATTCTGTTAGCTTAAGTTGCTTTGGCAGGATAATTCCTTCTACATCCTGTAAAGCTTCCGTATATAATTTTGCAATTTCTTGACGACGAGCAATAAACGTATCAAGTTTTTTCATTTGCGAAACACCTAGTGCCGCCTGTAAATCGGTCATGCGATAATTATAGCCAAGATCGGTCATTTCATAGTACCAGCCACCTTTTTCTTGTGAATAAGGTACTTGTTCAATGCCATGGCTACGGAATTTCAATAATTTCTTATAAAAATGTTCATCATTTGTTACGATAATGCCACCTTCAGCAGTCGTAATAGGCTTGACTGGATGAAAGCTAAACATTGTCATATGTGCAGTCGTACCTACTTTACGCCCCTTATATGTTGCTCCTAATGAATGTGCGCCATCTTCGATCACAACTAAATTATGTTCCCAAGCAATAGCCATAATCTCATCTATATCCACTGGCTGTCCTGTAAAGTCAACTGGAATAATGGCTTTTGTTTTATCTGTTAATTTTTTGCGAATTTCATTTGGACTAATGTTATAGGTTGTTTCATCAATATCGGCAAAAACAACTGTCCCACCAACATAACGCACACAGTTTGCACTAGCAGCAAAGGTAATTGGGGAAGTAATGACCTCATCTCCCTCACCAATCCCGGCAGCATAGCAAGCTCCATGCAAAGCCGCAGTTCCATTACAAAAAGCTACTGCATATTTAACACCGATATAGTCAGCAATTGCTTGTTCAAATTCGGAAATTTTTGGACCTTGTGTTAAATTTGGCGAGCGTAGTGTATCGATTACTGCTTGGATATCCTCTTCTTCAATACTTTGACGGCCGTAAGAAATAAATTTGTTCATAATAACAACTCCCAGCTAAGCGGCGTACCTTTCTTTACATCTTGCTTAATCGCTTTCCCTAAAACTAAATCATAATATTTCGTCGGTAAACCGAGGCCTGGACGTACATTTCGTAAGTTTTCAACCGTTAAAATATCGCCTGCTTTCAAATCTTCCCCAATATATAAAGAACGGCGGAATTTAGTTGAATCTTTTTCAATCGCAGTTGGTCCATAACTCGCTTTGCCGATACTTTGCCATGCACGCTCTGTTTCTTCAACGAGCATTTTTAATTCATGGGGTTCCATTGAAAATGCCGAGTCGACACCACCTTCTGCTCTCGAAGTTGTAAAATGCTTCTCAATAACGGTTGCGCCAAGTGTAACAGCAGCTACTGATACTCCAACCCCCATCGTATGATCTGATAGGCCAATTTCTGTGCCAAATAATTCACGCATATGTGGAATTGTCGCTAAATTAGAGTTTATGGGTGTTGCTGGGTATGTGCTTGTACATTTTAATAAGATAAGTTGTTCATTACCCTCTTCTTTAAATGCACGCACTGCTTCATCCAACTCAGCAGCCGTTGCCATTCCTGTGGATATAATGGTTGGCTTTCCTGTACTCGCGACTTTGCGAATTAACGGTAAATCTACATTCTCAAACGAAGCAATTTTATAAGCAGGTACATTTAAAGTTTCTAAGAAATCGACTGCTGTTTCATCGAAAGGTGAACTAAAGGCCAATAAACCGAGCTCATTTGCTCTGTCAAAAATAGCTTTATGCCATTCCCAAGGTGTATACGCCTCTTTATATAGATTGTAAAGTGAATTGCCTTTCCATAGATTCGCATCATCTTGAATAAAAAATTCACCTGTATGAACTTCTAATGTAATTGTATCAGGGGTATACGTTTGCAATTTTAATGCATCGACACCTGCTCCAGCTGCCAATTCTACTAAATGTAATGCACGCTCTAATGACTGATTATGATTGCCTGACATTTCCGCAATAATAAACGGCTTCGTATGTCGGCCAATTTCCTTGTGTCCGATTTTTATCATTTTTTCAACTCCAATATTTCGTGTAACCATAAATTCGGTATTTCTGTTGCAGTTATCTCAAATCCCTTTTCACTCATGCCTGTATACATTCTATTATTCATTAAGTTATTTATGAGATTTTCGTATGTTTCAACGGTAACTTGCTCATGCCACCCTAAATTTTTTACAGCACCAAGTGAATCAGCGTATTCAGTGGTACTAATTTGATTATCGGCAACAATTGTCGCACTTGAAGGGAGGCCTAAGTAACAACGCTCCCACATCGTCGCACCTCCAGCACCGATTGCAAAATCCGCCAGCTGCATCAGCTGCGCCATATAATTGATTTGACAATGATAATGGTGGCCTTCTTTATGACAAATCTCCTCAATTAGACTCTTCATCCGATTGCCATTCCCTACAACGATATCAATATGCGGAAACTGTTTGCCATTAAATGCGCTCAAAATTTTCATCGTTTCATTCGTTGGGTCAGTCCCCCCCATAAAGACGAGTAAGCGTTCAATTTCATTATGTTGTTTACGCACATTCAGTCGCGCCTCAATAAACTCTTCCCGCATTATTAAATACCTTGGGCCGACTAGCTTTATACAATGCGCTGGCACTAACCCGTCATAACGCATTTCATAGTTGGGCACTACATTTTGATCGAGAAGTAAATCACAATCATGCTCACGCGCTAAATCATCTATGACAACAATCTTCTGTGTATACGAACGAATCATGCGCTCCCAGTCTATATTAAGTCGATAATGGTCAACAATATAGAGATCCGCAGTTTCAGCCTCTGTCACATTTTCAAAACCTTGTTGTGCAACAAAGTTTATTAAGTTACCTTCGAGTGGCTCCATCCAAAACTTCACGTGACAACCTGCTTCATTTAATTTCTTTGCAACTGTTAAGCAACGCATGACATGACCACTGCCAATTGCTATGGAGGCATCTGTACGAATAATAATATTCATTTAAATCACCGGCTTCTGCTCGATATGTGCGTTTATTTTTGCAATTTCGGGATGCTGTTGTAAAAATTGAATCACATCTACACTCGATACTAGCGAATCATTAAAATGCTTGGCTACTTCTGAAATAAGTGCATAATCCTCTTCCGTATCAAGCGTGATTCTAAGTTCAGGTGCTTGGCGATTTCCTGGTATTTTAAATGTAACCGTATCAAACTGCTCTTTAAATTCATATGCATAATACGTCACATGCTCACGATGGCGAGGCTCTTTTCCTGCTTCATGGATTCGTAATAATGCTTCATAGGAAACAAGCTCTACTGCTAACCCTCTTGGAAGTTCACCTTCAAGTAACATAATATCTTTTCGTTCCGCATCCATTAAAGCAACCATTTCACTTGCCATTTCGTAATCTACAAATGGGCAATCTGATGTCACACGCATCACGTAATCAGGCTTATATATTTTTGCACATTGTACATAGCGATCTAAAACATCATCTTCAGAGCCCCGGAAGTAAGCGACATGATGATTCTCACACCATTTTGCTATCGTATCGTCTTGTGGGAGAGAACTTGTGGCAATGATTACTTCACTTACACCTTTAGTAGCACGACAGCGCTCAATATTATAGGTTAATACGTCAACATCACCTAATGGCTGTAGAATTTTCCCTGGTAAACGAGTTGAGCCCATTCTTGCTTGCATGATAACGATTGTGTTCATTCCATCACCTCTGGCACATACTTTTTGAATTTTTGCCCAACATCAATCCAGCGATCTTTCGTCATTTCAAACAAATATACATTATGCCAAACACCATTTTTCAAAATGTGTCGCTCAAATACTCCAACTTCACGAGCACCTTGCTTCATATGAAGTTTACGTATACCTTCATTAATATCCATTACCTCACCATTTAACTTTTCTAGACCAAGCTCATAAAATGCATAATTGTACATATAAGCCCCTAAAAACCCTGCAAGCATGGCATATTTCATATTTCCAATATAGAAATTCCATGTCGCATGCTTATAATCCCAATTAATATTTGTAAGAGAAATAAAACCAATTAAATCATCACGATATTCCATTAAAAAATAACGCCCGTTTTCATCAACTCTCATTTTTTCTAGCCATTTTTTTTGATTTTCTAAACTATATTCAATATCGGTATACATAAAGCGAGTTATCTCTTCACTCGTACGCCAATCTAAAATTTGCTGCAAATGCTTTTCTTCTATCGGAATCCATCTCATAGGATTACTACCTCTCTCGTAAATGATGTCAAAAAGCTTTGCCCATCCCATACTCCATCAAAATTAAGTGCTTGTCCAATCGGTACAATACGGTCAATACCACGTGTTGGAATGCCTTGTACGAATTGTACTAGCTCGGACGTTTCAAAGCCAAAATAGGCAATTGTTTGATCTTTATCGTTAATGACTTGGGCCAAATCAGCTAGCGTACTTACTTCATATTCATAAAACAGTCCACCACCGCAATGCTGTTCCCGAACTTTTGAAGGCAACTCATCTAATTGCACACGTGAAAAATAAGTAGAAGTCTCAACTTTCCCTACATAATTTTCTATTGCCAGGTGCAAGCTTGTCGTATATTTTAGTACTTGTGTTGCCGCTAACAATTCATATTGCTTCGCCATAATTTTTTGCTCTAACTTTTGCCAAAACGCCCTACTCGACTGTCCGACCCACACGACTAAACGTGGTGAAGAGCAAGCCATTTGATCAAACCAAAAAACGTCATTGTAAAACTGCTCTAATAAGGCATCTAATGCTTGTTCATTAAGTTTACTTACTTTTTCTGCATTCAAAACCGCTAATGAGAAACGGTTTGGGAATGCTAATTCATTTGCAAGTGGTGCTAATGGTATGCTGCGAATCTCATTCACCGTCGCATCGCCACCCCAAATAATTCGCGTATGACAAGCTTTACTTAAAACAGTTGTCGCGTTTTCTTCATGACCATACGTACAAATCATTGTTTGCTTTGCAACTTTGTCAAAGTTTGGAATCTCCTCTAAAATAACACGCAATACCTCATTTACTTCCATTTTACTAGAAAGTCGAATAACATTTTTATTACCTGCTAATAACGATAACATCCACGAATAAACAAAAATTGTATCAACATTTGATGGAGCAATATGGAAACTCAAACCACGTGCTCGGACAAATTTCCCCTCAACCACATCTTCAAACTGAGTTTGCATTTGTTTCACATTTGCTTTGCGTAACCAATATCCAAGAGCAACAACTTCCGGAAAATTGCGCATACGCACAAATCTTTTTGATAGACTTTGAGTAAATTCAAGGACTTCCTCATCAAATGGGTGATTTAAAGATGCTTTTTTCAAATTACTTAGCGCTTCTTCAAAGCTTTCACTGGTTGGCCAAAATAACTTCATTCCTTTAAACCTCCTTGAAACGTATCACTACAGCCTCGTAGCTCTGCCTTTGGAATACGCCCTTCCACGGTGAAATATTTCCCTTTCCAGCCGCAAGCACAACTATCAATACCATGAATTGTCCCTAAATCTTCGGTTAATAGCGAATGACCAGGGTAACTTTTTGGTAGCTCACTTAACACTTGAATTAAGCCTTGTTCACCAACTGTAACTGGCTCAAACGTAATCGGATTGCGAATAATGACATCAGCAAACTGCGGTGCATGCAAGTATCCTTGATTACACTCTACAAAAATTGAACCCACTTGCTCCACCATGCCGTAATAATTGTGGACTTCTTGAATACCTAGTTGCTCTTTTATTAAACGATTAAACGTTTCTGCCTCCACCGCTTCGTCCTTCAGCTTTTTCCAGCCTCCACCATGAATGAGAACACTATCTCCAAAATCAATATTTAAACCTTTTTCCCGTGCTTCTTTGTATATATACTGCCAAATCATAAACGTAAAGCCGAATAATAAAATGTGCTCCCCTTTATATTCATTTAAATAAGCTCGTAGACCGGCCACATCAAGTGTCATATCATCATTCAACGCATAAAAATGCTTGCGCCCGAAATTGGAAAAACCCAAAATCCCTGCACCACGCGCGCTAAATGACTTGCGGTCTTTCAATACTGATTTCGTATCTAAAATAATCATCGGCAAACGCTTGCCGCCTAAAATCGGCTTCATCACTTCAACAAGTGTTTTCGTTTGTGCAACCGATGTTTCTTTATCTAAATAAATTTTAGATACTGCCTGTCCCGTTGTACCACTTGAAGTCAGGACTTTGACAACTTCTGTTTGTTGAACTGATTTTAAGTCCATTAATTTAAACAACTGTACAGGTAAAAATGGCACTTCCTCGAGGCGAGTTGCTTTTGAGATTACACCACTTTTTTCAATTATTGCTTTATATTCAAGGCTGTTATCCATATGCCAACTTATTAAGTCATTTAGTTTTTCTAATAGTCGCTGTTCTTTTTCATTCTGTTTTAAGTGATATGGAACCGTCATAAACATAGCTCCTTTAATTTCATGTAATCTGTTTTTCCATTTGCAAAATGAGGAATCGGTAGTACCTTTACCTTGTACGCCGTTCTATGCAGTTGATAAAGTGACTCTATCTCAGCCTTCACTGCTTCTAAATATTCATTCTGCTCAATCACTACAATTAATTTATCGTCAGAACCCGTGCAAGCTAAAGGAATGTGGAACTTCTCCTCAAGCTTTTTTTCCACATCATCTAAATTAATGCGTAAACCGAATAATTTTATAAAACGCTTTAGGCGACCTGTAATTGTAAAGTAACCATCTTCATCAACCATTGCGGTATCACCCGTATGAAGAACGCTACCGAGCTCATTACCTTTAGCTAAATCATGTAAGCTTTCCGCGTAACCCATCATCACATTCGGACCGCGATACACGAGCTCATCGTCTTCTATTGAGAGGTTTCCACCCGGAATTGCAATGCCGATTGTGCCCGTCTTTTCTAGCACCTTATCATGAGGAATGTACGAAATACGCGGTGCCGCCTCTGTTTGCCCGTACATAACGTAAAAGCGCTTGTTATTTGTTAACGCATACTCTCCAAAATGACGCACAAGCTTCTCGTTTAATCGACCACCAGCCTGTGTCATTACTTTTAAATGTGGCAAATCCAATTTCGTAAAACCGATGCGCTGTAGCATCTGATATGTGAACGGTACACCTGCAATCGATGTCGCCTTATTGTTTTTTACAAACTCCCAAAATGATTTTTCCATCACGCTTTCATTGGTCAAAAGAATCGATGCCCCTGCAAGTAAATGACTATTCACAATCGACATGCCGTAAGAATAAGAAAGAGGTAAATTCATGATCGCACGTTCATTTTCGTCGATTTTTAAATACTCTATAATCGATTTTGCATTTGCTTTTAAGTTTTCAAAAGATAAACGCACAAATTTTTGGCTGCCTGTTGTGCCGGATGTGCTAAGAAGCATTGCAAGGTCAGGATGAATGTTTACTTCTACATTTTCTATTCGTACTAATTTCTCGTTATCGATTTGATAGCATTCATAACTTTCTCGTCCGACAATCCATTTCGGTTTATACTGTTCAATGATGTTTTGTAAAAGCATCTCGTTAATATCAGCGGAAAGTAACATAACTGTATGTTTACTGTTCATAGCCGAAATATAGGAGGACATAATTTCAATTGTATTTTGACATAAGATTAAAATAATTTCTTTTTTATTACTATTAAATTCAACAGTAGCAATTTCCTTATAACTATAGCTTTTTTCATTAGTAATAATAGCTGACTTTTCACAGTTCAGTTCAAAAAAATGCATGAACTTTGCCTCCCTCATAGAAAAAAAGGTGTGATAAACGTTACCACACCCCCCACATTAAAATTCTACATCATATTTAGTTAATATTTCTTTTGCCTTGGCGAATGTACTCATATCTAGTACATCATCTGTATCAAGCATTGTATCAAAATGATCATCAATTTCCGAAATTAATGCCATATGCGCGATTGAGTCCCATTCTGGAATTGAATTATATGCTAGTTCTTCTGTAATTTGTGAAAGTTCAATACTTAAGCTTTCCGCGAAAATTTCACGTAATTTTTGTTCATTATTCATCGCTATCCCTGCCTAACTTATATATAAGTTTATCGTCAATTTATATTTAATTATAATCAAATTTAGTAAAAAGAAAAGGTATGGCTATACAACCATACCCCCATCTACACCAATCACTTGCCCTGTCACATAAGAAGATAAATCAGAGGCTAAAAATAATATTACATTTGCTACTTCTTCCGCTGTTCCTGCACGCCCCATTTTTATTTGGGAAAGTGTATTTTGTTTCAAGTGATCGGAATAACCATTTGTTAAATCTGTTTCAATAAATCCAGGTGCTAACGCATTGACACGAATATTATAAGGCGCTAATTCCTTCGCAGCAGAATAAGTTGCGCCAATCACAGCAGCTTTACTAGCGCTGTAGACTGTTTGACCAGCATTGCCAACACGACCAATAATTGAACTAACATTGATAATAGAACCCGATTTTTGCTTAATCATTAAACGTGAAGCGTATTGCATATGATAAATGGCGGAATTCGTATTCACAGATAACGAATCTTGAAGCTGTTCAGGCTTTAGCATACCTAGTAATGAATCTTTCATTACACCTGCATTATTCACTACTGAATCCAGTTGACTAATGTTTTTATTTATCCATAAAAACGCTCTTTTAATCGCTTCTACATTCGATACATCATAACTCAGTGTATATACTGTAGCTTTGTATTCTACTTCAAGCTCTTCCTTTATTTCTAATAGACGCTCTTCATTGCGACCATTAATAATGATCGTCCAGTCGTTTTTTGCTGCTTGTACTGCCGTTGCATAGCCAATTCCGCGAGTTGCGCCGGTGATTAGAATAGTTTTTTTTTCAAACAATGCCTTCACTTACTTTCATAAATAATTTCGACTATACAACTATATAGAGGTTCCCTAAAGGAAATCGTATTATCAGCAAAGCTCGTATTTTTCCTGACAACACGCCAATTACCATAAGTATAATCTAGATAGCTTTTATAGTCTTTCGGAACACGGATATTAAAGCCTTGGAAATTTAAATTATCATAGCTTTCAAAAAAACTTTTAGGTGTATCATTCAATTCCTGCTTTACCATTTCCCCATCAACATCCATACAATCAAAATTAACCATAAATAATTTGCGCCCGTCACATAAACAATCTATTGTTAGTGAAGCTGGCTTACCATTCGAATACGTTCTAGTATATATTTTTAAATCAAAAAATTTTTCAAAATTAGAAACATCTTTTAAAATTGTTTTTTTGATGATTTTAAAATCCTTTACAAAAATCGCAATATCAATATCATCATCCCAAGGAATCAATCCTCCATCTCTAGCAATACCAAGTAGTGTACCAAAAGTATAAAAATGGGGAATATTAATTAAACTTCTAGAAATCTCTAAAATTAAATCATTTGCTTTTCCTAAAATTTGGGGATCTTCAAAGGGGTATTTATCCATTTTCATTGAACTTTTAGGAGCGAATTCTATTTTATTACTTGGAACACCCAAGATTTCTAATTGTTTTGAGATTGAGTCAACGTACATGCTTGCAACGATAATCTTATCATAAATATAATTCCCGATTTCTTCCGGACTCACGATTTCAATATTATGCAACGATAGCCCTTGTTTTGAAGAATCATTATCAATAATTGCTAAAAAATCATAATCTTGCGCATGATTTTTTATAAAATTTTGCCCTCCTAAGCTTGCTCCAAACAGTAATATTTTTTTCATTTAAATTATCATCCTTAATTATTCCTTAAATATTGATATGAAATCTTCCCCTTCTCTAAACCCTGCTTTTTTATATAATAATTTAATAGCTTTCAACCCATTTCCAGTTACCGTTATAATAGTCCCTTTGCATACGACAGGCTCTATGATTTTATAATCCATAAATTTTTTTCCTTGCTTATTATTATCAGCATCCATAAATTTATTAACTTTTACACCTCTCCCACTTAACCATGCTACAAGAATTTGCCCCGACAACCCTGCTCCCCAAATACTTAACTTATCTTTATAGGCATTTAAAAAATCAACAATCATGTCCTCGTCCAAAATGTGAAAAGACTTATCATCGTCCCAACTTTGTTTTGCATTATTAAGTAGATTATCAATTGCCAGTGCTGCCCTTTTATTAGCAAAATCATCTTGATAACTATATAATTCATTAAGTAACTGACTGTAAGGAATGTCTTCTTGCATCGACTGTTCGAGAATATTAATTAGCTCATTAAAATTCTTCACATGTGGGAGTATGTCACGCACTTGAATATCTAAACTTTTCTTTGTAACATCTGTATTATTATAAAGAGAAATATTCGCCATCTTATTCAAATTAACAGACCCTGTATTAACAATCCCCTCATCAATTATATCTAACAACACAATAGGTTTTTTGAATAGCATTGCATCAAAAATAGAACCACTATAATCACTCAATACAATATCTGCAAATTGTAAAAGGTCGAATAGATTTGTATATTCGTCGTACAAATAAAGATTTTTGATTTCCTTTAAGGAATCCCAATTCGACCCTTCATCTGAAAGCACATTTCCATGATGTAATTTAACAATAACATTAAAATTCTCTGTAAGTAACGAAATATTACTTACAAACATATCAAGGGATGACAAATCTGCCCACGTAGGACAATAAACTAATGTTTTATGCCCCTGCAATGATCTTTTATCCAAAATTTTACCTGTAATATCCTTCAATTGAGTCAAATAATTACCTATTAATCTAGGATGGCCAATTTCAGTTACATTAGTATAAACTTCCAGGTGTTTTGTCGCATAAGGACCATAACTTAATACTAAATCAAAACCTTTGTTCCACTCTGCATAATTCCAAGCATCTTTAGAGTAGCCATATAAACATCGTATTTTATAGATTTCTTTATCTACCAATTGAAATCCCGGCATATAATAAGGAGCTAACAATGCATCAAACGGTACACTTTTATCAAATAATTGCTCAAACCCACAATATGTTACATTTTCTCTGTCAAATACTTCTTTTAATCTATTCACACGCTCATTAACATAATATGGAGTATAAATAATGTACTCTATTTTAAAACCCGCTTGTTCTAATTCTTTTGCCATACTTGAAAAATGTACGTAATGAAAGACTGTTGTGCAAATGATGCCTATTCTTTTCTTCATACTTTTAAATCAACCTTTACTTTAGTTGTTGAAATATTAGGAGTTCTTTCAAGGTACATTACTTCACAGTAATCTTTTAAAAAATCAAAATGACCCTTCCAATCATCACCCATTACAAAAATATCTATATTTTCATTTATAACATCATTTTTCTTCTGATTCCATGATTCTTCCGGAATTACTTTATCAACATATTTAATAGCTTCTAAAATATATTTTCGATGCTCATAAGAATAATAAGACTCCTTATGCTTCAATTGATTAAATTCATCAGTCGAAAGAACTACAGTTAAATGATCTCCAATTGCTTTCGCTCTCTCTAGTAGTCTTATATGTCCCCAATGTATTAAATCAAATGTACCATATGTAATTACTTTTTTCATAACTGAACTTCACCTACTACTTATAATATTTTGAATCTCAGAATGAGTAAACCAAACTTCAAAAAACCTTTAAATAAAAAACGGTACGCGAACGACTTGCTACATTTCCGAGGGTAATCCATTAAACATTCACCGGTATTGTTAATTTATCTACCATGAAACAAGAAAGAATACACTACTGATTGAATTTTAGAGATTGTTTCATTACAAAAAATTAGTTATTTACAAATAATAACACTGCCAAAATAATCTGCTACTGGGATAGGAGTAATTCCATACTCCTTACAAAACTCTGAAACAGCAACTTTTACTCCACTATAATAATCAAAATTATAATCGTGAACTAAAATGTAACCCCCTTTAGATAGGTTAGCATAAAAATATTTTAACCCCTCTAAAGTGGGCTTATACAAATCAACATCTATACTTACGAATGCAAATCGCTCATCTAAGTTCATGGGTATTGATTCTGGGAAATATCCTTTGATTATTTTCACATTATTTGAATTATATACTTTACTTAAAACAATTTCTTCATTAGTATCTGAAAACCATCCCTGGTTCGCGTTAGAATAATTTTGATTTATTTCGATATTTACATCGTCCTGATTGAAACCTTCAAAAGTATCAAACAAATAAAATTTCTTCTCTTTAAATATTTGCGTTAAAAACTTTGTTACGTCTCCTTTATAGACACCTAGCTCCGCAATACTTCCAGGAACCTGGTTTCGGTAAATTTCTTTAGATATTAGCTCAATTGTAGAAAGCCTAACAAAATCAACAGTTTTCAGCCGATAATCTGGAAAATCAAAAAAATCTAACTCTTCATTTCGCATACTTATATTTTGAGAGACTAAATAATTATTTATCTCTCGCTTAACTGTATCTTTATACAAAAAGTCCTTATTTTTACTATTCATATATAAGAATGTCGACAAATTCCTTAAAGAAGTACTTTCTTTGCTAAGTGGCATTATAATCTTCTCAAAAGGTACTCCTAAATCTAATAACTGATCAAACATTTCATTTTGATAAGTTAAACTACTAATTACAATCCCATCATATTTTAAATATTTTATTTCTTCAGGATTAAACACAAGTTTATCTTCAATCCTTGAATTTTGTATCTCTTTCTTATTGTCTAAATAACCAATGATAGTGACTGTCTCAAGATTTAACTGACTTTCAACTAATTCTTTACCCTTACTAGTACCAAAAATCAATATTTCCAAATATATCCACCTTCCAATTTAATACTAATTATTAAGGAATCTACAAAATTATCTTCTTCAATAATAATTTTAAATGTTTTTATATTTTTAAATCATTTCGACTAATTGTTGTATTGTTAGCCACTCTTTATTCTTATCACTAGTATACTCAAACCCCTCAGGCAACTCTTTCCCACCTTCCGCAAACTGCTTCGACCAAAACGGAAACTCGGGCTGAATAACATAATACGAGTTATACTCTAACGTATGACGTGCATCATCTTCCAAAATCATCGCCTCATGTAACTTTTCACCTGGACGAATCCCAACAATTTCAGTTTTACACTCTGGAGCAATTGCTTTTGCTAAGTCCATAATGTTCATACTTGGAATTTTTGGTACGAAAATCTCGCCACCATGCATACGCTCTAAACTTTCTAGTACAAATTGTACACCATAATCTAAAGTAATCCAAAAACGTGTCATACGCTCATCTGTAATTGGTATAACACCTGTTTCTTTAATTTTTTTAAAGAAAGGTACAACACTTCCACGGCTTCCTACTACATTGCCATATCGAACAACAGCAAATCGAGTAGCCTTCTCACCTACATATGAATTCGCAGCAACAAATAACTTATCTGATGCAAGCTTTGTCGCACCATATAAATTAACTGGAGAACATGCTTTGTCCGTTGAAAGCGCAATAACCTTTTCTACTCCGCTATCGATCGCTGCTTCAATTATGTTTTGTGCACCATTTATATTCGTTTTTACTGCTTCAAAAGGATTATATTCACAGGCATCCACATGCTTCATAGCAGCCGCATGTATCACAAAGTCCACTCCATCAAATGCTCTATGTAAACGGTCCTGGTCACGAACATCGCCGATAAAGAAACGTAGGCGCTTGTCATTGTTGAATTCTTGCTTCATTTCATATTGTTTTAATTCATCTCGACTAAAAATGATAATTTTCTTTACACCTAGCTCTAATGCTCTCTTTGTAAACTTTTTACCAAACGATCCTGTTCCGCCCGTAACTAACACAGTTTTATCTTTTAACACTTCCATTAATACGAAGTCTCCTATCTGATTTAAAAGTCTCTTATGTACTATTTTTATTATACTCCTATATATATCTCAATTATATATCGACAATATTTAATATAAATTAATAAAAACCTACATCTCTATAGAGTATTATTATGACTTTATAACCTCTTTTAAGTTTGATGGCAAGATTAATTCTACAGAAGGAAGAAATGTCCCTTTCTTAGCTGTTGTATATAGCTTTGAATTCATGCGTTTCGCTTTTTGTTCTATCCACCTAGCATATGTTTGTAAATTAGGTGTAGTAAAAATTTCACTTCCATCATTTGCAATCACTTTTTGGACATTTAAATCCTTTGTAATAGTCCGTCCGGATGTGGAGAAATCTGCATGTGTCCGGTTACCACTAAACCCTAAATCTTGACCAAACAATATAATTTTTTCAAATCTAAAATATTCTAAGAGACTAATACTTAATGTAGAAACAGACCCCCCTGTTTCTAACAAAGGTAAATTATATTTAACTGCCATTTTTTCAGCCAAAGGATAGCCAGATTGTAACAGTAAATATTTTGGACCTTTATGAATCTTGACAGCTTTTTCATTTGCTGTACTCAAATAAAACAATGGACCTTTGTAGTCAGTATCGATTAATTGATTTAAAATATTTTGTTTAGCATCCGAAATAATTACTCCTGCCGGCATAATATCTTGGGCTAGAACTAGTTTTAATGCTGAACCTACAACAAATATATCCGTCTGATATTGGATTTCTTTAAGCCAATGAATCGAGTCATTCAATGATGGTCCAGAAGCAACTAAACATGCTATCCTCTTAGTGTAGACAGGGTAATCTTGCTTTTCGGAACAATTTGCAATATTCTCGTAAAAATTCAATTCCATTTTAGATCCATATTTTTTATAGGATACTTGATTTATTTTTATATCTTCCAAATAAGGTAAAATGGAATGATTTTTCAAAGCCTTTATCCATACACTTGGTATCAAAATTTGGCAATCCGAAAAATCTACTTCAGAAATCTCTGAAACAGCTTGAGAAATGGGACATAGTTTATATTCATCTTGTGAGAAATAATACACATAAACAGGCTTGCCATTAGCCAGTTGAATTAACCGCTCTGCATGATATCCTAGCCCTAAACCAATAAGTAGATACGTGGATTTATCAGCATCGAACTCTGAATCCACCCATTTCCAAGCATCTCTTCGGGGCGAGTATTTACTATAAATAGAAATATCATTTAAAGTTAGTGTTTTTTCCCCATTTTTAGCATCAAAAACTCTCCATTTCATTAATGCTGATTTCCTTCAATTATTTTAATTTGCTCAAAAAATGGTGCAATTTCATATTCAAACATATCCGCTACTAATACATAGTCATGGATTTCTAAACCATTATTCACTTCTATTAAATAATCATGAATTTTTTTTATATCGAGACTCACGAAAACATCATTTTCTTTCAACAACTCGACAGACTGGATTAACCAAGACATACCTTCTGAAAACTGTAATATTGTTTGTAATGCAGTTTGAATTTCATCACTTCTTAATAGCTCTGCAATAGCAACACATCCAGGTGCTAATTTTAATATGTAGGCATTAAAACTTTCAATTAATTCCGTCACTTCATTTTGCATTATTTTATCCCTCATTTTCCATATGTTTATTTAAAATTTCCTTCGTATTTTCTTTGGCGAATATAATAGCTTCTCTTAGATTTTTATAAAAATCCAATGATTGATTTTTAACTCTATTAAACTCCTCTTCCTTCGTTTCACCAATTTCAGCTAAATAATTGCCCATTACTTTTAATGTAATAGGTGCCAATAAACTTTCAATAGGAAGTTGTTTAAAATATTCATTCAGTTTTTTATCAATTTCATCTAATTTTTTTAATACTTTTTGTTCAAAAAACTGATTTGATTTATTTCCTTTTAATAATTGAATCGCATTGACTAAAAGAGAATCTAAATTGTCGTAAATACTTAATTCTCCAGATAAAATTTGACTTGCATTATACTTAACTAATTTCTTATTGGTTGTTTCAACTACGTTCACTTGAGTGCCAGCAAATTTTTCGCAAAACTTAGAGAAACTTAATTGCTTATAACCTTGTAAAACTAGTCCACCTTCAGTACAATTAAAAAATTCATTTTCTGGATATTTAATTTTAATTAAATCCTCAAATTCAAGCTTCATTGAATAAAATACAGGGGTAGTCCAAACCTCACCGCCATGGAATGCTTCTGTCTTAAAAGCGCGCTTTTTTTCTAAATAGGCTTCTGTTAATTCCCTACTCCCTGCATTAGCAGCCGCATGGGATTCATTATTTGTATAGGCTAGATCCTGACCAATTAATGCAATTGGTCCACTAGTAATAAACTGTGCCACAGAAAAAGCAATATGCGCTACAGTTCCTCCACCTTCAAATAAAGGTAAATTCACATTCAGCTTTTCTTTTATATATTTCGAAAAGAGTGGGTGACCCTTTAAATCGACCGCAAATCCCTCTCTTTGAAAAGCTTCTCGAACACCAGGATGATTTTGCATAGTATAAATAAGTTGAGTCTTCTCTAACTTTAAACTTTTAAAATGATTATAATTCGGGATTCCACCGTCTATTGAAACTACATAATCCGGTTCAATCTCAGCTTTCAGTAAAGAATTAATAGTTGAACCCGCAGCAATTAAAATAATTTGATTTCTATACTTTTTCAAAATACTTAACTGCTTATTCAAGGATGGTCCACCTGAGGCTATTACAACTGGTGCTGAATATATATTTCTTAATTCATTTAGACTTAAATCATTAGACAAGTGGTAAATGTTCTCTAAAAAGTTCTTTTGCCAATCTTTAGAGAAGTAAATTGAAGTTATATCATTAATTTGATTTTTTATTTGAACATCTTTCACCTTTGAAAGTAGTAACTTATAATCTTTCGTAAAAAGGTTATCGTACTTTGTTAGACAAATCACATTATAAGCAATACGGTAATCTACCGTAAACTCGCTCAAATAAAATTCAAAGTTATCTAAAACATCTTTTCCAAAGATAATTGTATTCGAAGGTAACTCTTCTACGATTATTTCTTTCCTCTCGAGTAAAGGTTCTACAACGATTATTATTTCATTATACTTACGAAAACTCGCAACTGCATTTACTAAGTAACCGCAACCATAACCAAAGATAATATGTGCTTGATGCGGAACATACTTCTGTTGTGCTAAACGTTCAGCTTCTTTGATGGGATCGTAACTACTATGTATATATTGATTATTTATTTTCAAAGTATTAATTCCTGATTTTGCTTTTAATATTTCTACATTATAAGTCAACTCGCTCACCTCTTTTTTATTATCGTCGTTATCTCTTTATTATTTAGAATAGGAGATTTTCATCTCAAATAATAATAATTACTTATTTCTTATAGTTACTTCTATAAAATTTTTTATCAAGAAAAAACCCCTAGCCTAAGCTAGAGGTTTTAGAATCCAACTATTATTAACCTAATAATTGTAATACGCCTTGTGGCTGTTGGTTAGCTTGCGCTAACATAGATTGTGCAGCTTGCATTAAGATATTATTCTTCGTGAAGCCCATCATTTCTTTTGCCATATCTGTATCACGGATACGAGATTCAGCAGCTGTTAAGTTTTCAGACGTAGCACCTAAGTTGTTGATTGTGTGCTCTAAACGGTTTTGTACCGCACCTAAAGATGCACGAGTTAATGATACACGGCTAAGTGCTTTATCGATTACTGAAATTGAGTTATCTGCACCTGATTGAGAAGTGATGTTAATACCACCACCATAAGAAGCAGTTTTTCCTACTTCAGTTGTTAGCGGTGAAGTTAACGCATTAACACCTAAAGCTGTTGCTGACATATTACCGATTGATAATTTAATTGATTGACCTGAATTCGCACCAATATGGAATATCTTACCACCAGTTTTAGTTGTTGCAGATTTAGGATTGAAATTTTGACCAGTACCAAAACCACCGAATGAACCAGTTAATAATTTTTGTGTATTGAACTCAGTGTCTGTAGAAATACGAGTGATTTCTTCAGATAAAGAGTTAATCTCCAATTGTAAGGCTGCACGGTCAGAAGAAACGTTTGTATCGTTTGAAGATTGTACTGCTAATTCACGCATACGTTGTAAAATAGCATGAGTCTCGTTTAATGCACCCTCAGCAGTTTGGATTAAAGATACTGAATCTTGTGCGTTTTTCGTTGCCATATCTAAACCACGGATTTGGCCACGCATTTTTTCAGAGATTGCTAAACCTGCAGCGTCATCCCCAGCACGGTTGATTTTGTAACCAGAAGATAATTTCTCAAGGTTTTTAGAAGCTTGAGCGTTGTTGAAGCCTAGGTTACGGTGTGTGTTTAAAGCTGAAATGTTGTGTTGAATTCTCATTTGGAATTCCTCCTTGAATTTTTTATGTTTTATGACCCACGTCCTTGTGGGAAAGCTTGGCTTTAGCTAGCGCTCTGCCTTACAGTATATATATCGTATCTAGTTTTAAATGTTTAATAGTTTTATATAGATTTTTTATATTTATTTAGGAAAAATCGAAATACTATCTAATAAAAATTTCCCTTGTCCAATAACTTTAACAAGACTTCCCCCTATTACTACTTAAGCTTAAACTGCTTCAATGCATCAACCGAACTAGCCAACGCCTCTCTATTCTGCTGCTGAATAGCTTCATATACTTCTGAGCGATGCACTTTCACAGACTTTGGAGCTACTATTCCAAGCTTTACTTGGTCCCCTTCAACTGAAATAACTTTCACTTCAATTTGTTCACCAATCATAATCGTTTCGCCTTTTTTACGTGATAAGACTAACATTTATTTCCCACTTCCTTTAGCTATAGCGATTTCATAACGCAGCGGATACTTATCGCTATCCTGTAGGACAATTTGTTTGCCTAGCCTTTGTTTCATATTAATAACAATTGGGGCAAGTAGATTAATTGTAGAATCCGAGAAGTTGTCTTTCAATGTAATGACTGTATATGTCGCTACTTCATTCTCTTCTTTCAACTGTAACTGTTTTTTATCTTCTTCACTTAAAACAAATGCATAATCTTGTTTAAAAGCAAATGGATACCCTACTACAAAACCGATTCTTTCATCTTCTGTAGACTGTAATAATGCAATAGGTAAATCTTCATCTAAGCCTAAAAGGATGAATTTCGTATATTCTTGAAAGCCGGGTAAACCATTTTCAAATGTAAGTATTTCTGACTGATCTATTTCAACTTCGCCTAAGAATTTTGTTTTAATGTTCATGTATTCCGCTCCTTTTAACCGACGACATCAATTTGTACAGCCGGCCTTACCATCATTTTCCCACTGACTTCCCCATAAGTGAAGTCCATTTGCGGCTTGTTCACCTTTACGACAATTTTCGGTTCGTTTCGCTGAATGTTAATATCTGTTGTTCCTGGTGTAATGTTTACTTTTACTGAGCCGACGGACGGAATAAACTTAATATTATATGGACCTGGCCGTTCGGGACCATGATTTTGCTTCGCGATATTTTGAATCGTCGAACGTCCTTGTTCTTTTCCGGCGCTCATCATCATTTGACGTCCTTCCCCCATTCTCCTAGACATCCCCTTCAACATTTCTTGGCGTCCCATTTGTGCATATTCTTTAATGAATTCCCCTACCGGTTTCATCCCTAAATCACGCCACATTTGATCCATATTAATATTGAGACGTGCATTAGTCGTATTGATTTCGACTGTTGCTGCTGGCTGGGATATACTTAAGTCTGCTTGTGGTTGTTGAATTCGTTGGAAAGGCTTCGTAATTGAATAATCCATTTGAATATCAGTTTTTGATATTTGAATTTGCGGGAATCGCATCCTTGTTCCTCCCTTTTTCAATAAAAGCGTTTGGAGATTATCCAAACGCTTTGTTTATAAGTATTTTCTTTATTTTACGCAATATTCCGAGTTCAGAACTCTAGTAGATTTCATTAACGGATGAAATCTACTATTAAATTAATTATGTTTGCGCCTGCCGCTTTGCTTTCGGCGCAGAACTCTAGTAGATTTCATTAACGGATGAAATCTACTATTAAATTAATTATGTTTGCGCCTGCCGCTTTGCTTTCGGCGCAGAACTCTAGTAGATTTCATTAACGGATGAAATCTACTATTAAATTAATTATGTTTGCGCCTGCCGCTTTGCTTTCGGCGCAGAACTCTAGTAGATTTCATTAACGGATGAAATCTACTAGAGTTTGCTGAATAATTTTGGCGCCTACAGAGAGGGCAGCTTGATGGATAGCTTCAGCTGTTACCATCTCTGTAATCGTTTTTGCGTAATCTGTATCTTCGTTTTCAGACATTTGCTTTGTTACGTTTACTTCCTGCATCTGCAGGCGGCTTTCCATTAGCTCAACACGGTTTTGCTTTGCGCCGACTTCCGCACGCTTAACTAATACCTTTTCATTTAGTGAATCAAGCCCTAAAATTTTAGGATCTCCTCCAGCAGCATTGTCGAAACCCAGTGTATTCCCAATTTCTTCACCTGTAGCTCCGTTATTCAAAAGAATATCGAGCTCATTCATGAAGGTATTTACTTCTCCAAATACTTCTGCGCCCGTTACATTAATAGGCATTGAGATTCCATCGAATACATTAATCTCAATTCCCTTACCCAATCCCGTGAAGTTAGGACCATTTTGAATTTCACCATTTTCATCAAACAATGGGCTACTAGTATGCGTACCGGAGAAAATATAATTTTCCCCAACTTTTGTGTTACCTAAATCTTGAATATGTTGTTTGATTTGCGAAATTTCCTGGTTGATTTTTTGACGATCCTCGGTAGTGTTTGTGTCATTCGCTGCTTGAACAATTAACTCTTTTACACGAATAAGAGATGTCCCTACTTGATTTAACGCTTCATCTGTTGAATCTAACCATGTATTTGCTTCGCGCATATTGCGTTGGTATTGTGCATTTTTATCTAGATCAACGCGATATCCCATTCCTTTTACAGCTACTACTGGATCATCGGAAGGTCGGTTAATTATACTGCCTGAATTTAATTGTTCTTGGTATTTAGCCATTTTATTATAACTATTATTTAAATTACGAAGCATATTACTAGAGAGCATCGATTGTGTTACGCGCATCGTATTATTCCCTTCTTTCTAGTATGGATTATAAACCTGCACGGCCCATCCCGTTAATGATTTTGTCTAATGTTTCGTCGATAACAGTAATCATACGTGCGTTGGCGTTGTAGGCTTGTTGGAAAGTAATCATATTCGTCATCTCTTCGTCAAGTGACACTGAGTTATGGGATGCACGATTGTTTTCAATTTGTAAACTCAAAGTTATTGAGTTATATTCCAATGTTACTGCTTGTTGACCTTTAACTCCTAAATCACCAATTAAAGATTTATAGAAGGATTGGAACGTACCACCTTGTAGTGCTGTTTGAACTTTGGATTGTAATTCAGAAAGATTTAACATGTTTTGGTTGTTACCTTCTTCGTTTTCCTCACTAGAAGCAGCAACTTCACTTGGTTCTGTAATAACAACTTTAAAATCCTTCGCTGAAGTGCCCGAGAAGAATGGCTTACCTTTGTCTCCATTTAAATCAAATCCGTCTTCATGTACTGCATTGAATTTCTCAATAAATTCACTTGCCAAAAGATCTAATTGTGATAACATCTCGGGATAGATGCCTTCTCCGTTACTGTGACCAAAAGCGTCAATCAACGATACTAACGAACCTTTTGAAGATTCAAGCTGATTATAATTCACTGTTGCAACATTAGCTGTCGGTGGATTTTTCTCGTGATTACTTGACAATCCCGAAATAGAAATGTTATCGAACTCTGAATATTCACCATTCGCATCTACATCACCTGTAATTGCGCCTGTTGCATTATTCGTCGATAGTGCTGCATATTCTTTCCCTTTAACAAGAGTAATCGATTGGCCGTCTGTTGTTTTAAAGGAAATTGTCATGCTCCCTTCTGCAATTGCTAACGCATTACCACCAGATTTTTCAGTGGTGATTGATACGGGAATTATTTCGTTTAACTTATCCACTAGTACATCACGTGCATCATAAAGGTCATTCGGCATATAACCATTTGGCTCTACCGCTTGAATTTGAGCATTTAAATCAGCAATTTGCTTTAAAATATTATTAACTTCTTTCGTTTTTACATTAATTTCATTCCCGATATTTCCTTGAATTTGCTTTAGCTGAGCATCGATATAGTTAAATGATTCTGCCAAAGATTGACCTTTTGAAATCATTACTTGGCGTGCTGCTGTATCTTTTGGATTGGTCACGATGTCTTCCATCGATTTCCAAAATTCAGTAAATGCCTGGTTCAGCCCAAATTCAGAAGGTTCGGACATAATATCTTCCATTTGAGAGATTGATTTTGTTGTCGATTGCCAGTAACCTAATTTATTTGTTTCTTGGCGATATTGGCGGTCGATAAATTCATCCCGAATACGCTGTACTGAATGCGCCTGCACCCCTGTCCCGATATGGCCTGCTGTTTTACCTGTATTTAAACCCGGACTTGGAAATCCCGGTGTTGTTTCCATATTGACGCGTTGGCGAGAATAGCCGAGTGTGTTAGCATTTGAAATATTATGTCCTGTCGTGTAAAGCGCCGATTGCTGCGTGTATAAACCGCGCTTGCTTGCTTCAAGTCCCATAAATGTTGAACGCATTGTAGGACCTCCCTTTTAAGTGTGTTTGTATCAAAAATTCGCGATTCTCTCCATAAAAAAACGCATGTACTGCCCCCGCAGCATGCGGAAGCTTACATGCGATTAGGCTTTAAATTCATTGAATGAACGTTTCGCAACCTCTGCATTTCCGCGGATTGCCGTACCGGAATAATTGAACTGTTCCGTACGCTGCGGGCGCATTGCATCCAATGTAATGTTGATAAACTGCAGTGAGTTCATGACCAGTTTCTGATTTAATTCGTTTTGCATTTTTAATTGATTCAGCAACGCTACTAACCGTTCGCGTACATTAACCAATTCTTCAGTGGATTCATTATTTTCAGCGGTCGTTATCACATCGGCAACAGACGGTGTGTCAGTGAGAGCAATTCCTTTTGCTCGGAGGTAATCCGTTACCATCGCCTGACGCTGTTGTTCAAGTGTGTTAATCGCCGCTACATGTGCCTGTTCGTTTTTGATGAGCTGATCAAGCTTTTCCATATCCCCTTGCTTAATGTATTCCGTTTTCGCAAGTGCTAGTTCCAGCAGACTCTTATGCATTTTCTCTAGCTTCTCCAACGTGACGACAATCGTGGCAATTGACATGTATTTAGCGCTCCCTTGTTGTTTTTCAGTTATTAACCGCGGTAAAATTTCAGCATGTCTTCAGCAACCTGCTTTGCGTCTACTTTGTAATTTCCTGAATCAATGTCTTCCTTAATCTTTTTCAAACGCTCTGCACGTTCATTTGCATAGGTCGAATTCGCTTGCATCTCTTTCGCTTTTGTTGAAATTTCGATGTGGTCTGCAAATGTTTTTTGAGTTTCTGATGTTTTTACAGGACGTGCTTGCTTATTGTAATTATTGATCGCTTGCAAACCGATTGGATTAATCTTCATCTTTATAGACCTCCTCTCAAATTAAAAGCTATGTCTATTTTATATTTCGACTGCTTTAGCGGATTGTTTATGCTTTATCGCAAAAAACTGGACTTATGGAGTATATTATTATGCTCATTTTACGAAAAATAAAAACGAAGTCCTATTCAAACGACTCCGTTTTAGGCAATTATTTTTTTCCGGAAAGGTATGTTGCACGTTCACGACGTTGAATATCATCGCGAAACTCTTTTGCGGCATCAAATGTTCGCAACTCTGATTTTAAATCATTTTGACATTTTTCGCATAACTTCCCTGAGTTTGTTATCTTTCCGCAGTTATCACATGGGTATCCAAGATTCGGAAACATCGCTGGGTGTAAACGTCCTTTTCGCACCCATTTATAAAGCAAGTCACGCTCAACCCCTGTCGCCTCCACAATACGGTCCACATTTGCTGCACGGTTTTCACGCTTGCGAAGGAAACGATACACCTCCTGATACAGATCCTCTTCCTTTTGTGCACAGTTATGGCAAACTTCTCTCAAGCCTGTGTAGTTAAAAAAAGCATTACATACCGGGCAGTTTCTTAATTCAGCCATTTTTAGCCCTCCTCAATTCTCTTTTTTTTATTAATAGGTTCTTTATTTTACCCATGGATTAATGTAAATCCGTCCACTGTTTTCGCACCGGCTTCGAGCAGTACCTTTTTCGCATGGTTTAATGTTGTCCCTGTAGTATAAATATCGTCAACTACGAGTAAATTTTTATCTTTTATTGCAGCGTGATGGATAACTTCAAAAAGTTGTGGTGTTTTTAGTCGCTCTTCTCTTGTTTTAAGTGATTGCTGCTCATCCGAAAGCTTTGTTAGATGGTGGGCAAACGGAATATTCGCTGCCTTTAGTAATTCATCAATATGTGCAAATGTTCTTAGTCGCAAGTTTTCGGGGTGCATTGGAATCGGAATAATGAGGCGGGTTTCTTTTTCGAGCTGTTCATGGAGGATTTTATTGAATACTTTAGCAAGGAGTACGTCGTGCAGGAACTTATAACGGTGCAAATAATCTTTCATTGCTTCATTATAATGAAATAAAGATACGACTCCATCTTCCTGTTGCTGCTCGATTCGTTGAAAGCGTTGTTCACAGCGCAGGCAAATTGTTTGAGGCAGTGTGTTAAGGAGCAGTTCCTTCCAGCCGATGCCTTGATGGAGCTCACGATCGCATATAAGGCAATTTTGTACCGGCTTATTCATGGCGATTCATCTCCAATATTTTATTTCTTGCCCGGTCCATTTCCATTGTGATACCATGGTGGAAAAATACGATGTCCCCCGTCGGATACTGAATATTCCTTCCGACTCTTCCGCTAATTTGAATAAGCGCACTGGATGTGAAGACCGGATTTTCTGCTCCCGCTACTGCAACCTGGACATTTTTTATTGTGATTCCACGTTCCAATATCGTCGTCGTCAGCAGGCCTTTTCGCTGTTCATTGCGCAGTTGTAGGACTTTTTCTTTTCGATCCGGGTCTTCGGAATGGACACTTTCAATAGTAGTTTCTATTTTTTGAAACAGGGGTGTTGCTTGTTCCATTAATTCGATTGTCGGGAAGAAGATGAGGAACGGCTCATTTTGCTGGAGCCTTTGGTTAAGCCAAGTCTGGAGCTTTTGAGGGATTTTATTTTTCTGAAATACTTTTTCATAATTCCAAAGTGAATCGAATCTCGGAACCGGTAAGGCATGTCCATGGAATCTCCTTGCGATAAATGAGTAGCCCCAGTCTTCTCTTTTTTGCTGAAGTAGCAGTTTGTTTGAGGGAGTAGCTGTCACAAATGCAATCGGGGCATCCGCTTTTTTCGCTTTCATGACCGCACGTTGCAATGCATCATCATAAGTGTATGGAAAGGCATCCGCTTCATCGACAATCATGACATCAAACGCATTCTCAAACCGGTACAGCTGATGAGTCGTCGCAAGAACAAGCTGCGCAAACTGGGTGTTATTTTCTGCGCCTCCATATAGCGCATGAATCGTAATTTTTTGGAACACTTGCAGAAAACGAGGATACAATTCCAAGACGACATCTGTTCTTGGTGTTGCCACACAAACTCTTTTCCCTGCTTTAAGCGAATCGTAAATTGCGGCAAATAGAATCTCCGTTTTTCCTGCCCCACAAACAGCTTGTAAGAGATGATTTCTGTTTTGCGAAATACTATGCGCCAGTTCGTTCGCTGCTTTTTGCTGGCGTGGGGTGAGATTGCCCGTCCAAGCAAATTGAACTCGGGTTTTCTGTTTTCGGATTTCCGTTCCTTTCCAGAGAATTAATTCATCACAGCTACACATACGCCCCATCGTAATACAGTACCGACAATAGTGACAGATTTTTTGACACTTCGCACAGTGAAAGGAAACGAATTTATGTGGTTGTTCACATTGACAACGCCGACAAATAAGTTTGGGGTCTGTGATGACAGCTGGGGTTGTTTCAAAATAGCCGCATTTGATATAGGTGTCGATTTTCTGTTGAAGAAATGGTGTGTGGCGCCGTGACCAAATTCGGCCGGTGAAGAAGTTTTCGATTGCCGGTTCGGGTATGAGTCCGGAGTAGCGGGTGTGGGTTGCAGAATTAGGTTTGCGTGAGACAATGGAGAGATTTGATATTAAGGGTTTAAGAAGTCGATAGCGCTTTTTTATGGAGTTTGTTGTTGTGGACATTCTATTACGCTCCTTTACTAAGTTTGGTTATTTAATCATGTTTACGGTGCAATTCAGATCTTTGATGCAAGGCTGTTTTTGGAGACCCCCGTTTCTATAATCCGTTGCTATTTTACTTTTTAGGACTCGAATTCTACATTCCCCCGCTCGTGTTCCACTTTTGATTCAAAACTTTCTATTTTTCATCTCGAATGTTCTACTTTCATCTTAGAACTTTCTCTTTCCAGCTACGATCTTCAAATAACCGCGACACCTGTTCTACTTCTCTCGCAATACTTTCCACTTTCCGCTGTTTCGTTCCACTTTCAGCTCAGAACTTTCTACTTTCACGCGAGGATATTCTACTTTCCACCCACGAACTTCTAATAGCGACAGCCAGTTCTACTTCTCAACCGAAAGTTTCTACTTTTCCCCGTTCATGTTCCACTTTAAGCCCAGAACTTTCTACTTTTTACGGCCGGCATTCCACCTTCCACCCACCCACTAACTTCTAATTCCGACCCAGCCGTCACACCGACCCAGCCGCCCCCACTACAAAACAAAAAACAGCCACCCTCCCTAAGAAGTAGTGACTGTTAAGCCTAAAACAAAATTATTTCTTAATCCATCCCATCGCCATTGCACCTTCACCTAGGTGTGTGCCGACAACCGGGCCGAAATAGCTGAGCGTGAAATCTACTGTTGGATACTCGGCAGCTAATGCATTCATCCATTCGCGTGCCTCATCCTCACAGTTGGCGTGAATCACTGTGGCTTGAAGGGCGCCGTGCTTTTGGACTGCAGATGCTAATTGCTCTTCCACTCGGCGTATTGCTTTTTTGCGTGTACGGATTTTTTCGAACGGGACGATTACTTTGTTCTCGAATGTTAAAATCGGTTTTACCTGAAGCAAACCACCGATTAATGCCGCTGCTGCAGACAACCGACCGCCACGCTGCAGATGCTGCAGATCATCGACGATAATATATTCATCCATCGTAGGCTTCAGGTCGTTTAAATGTGCCATAATTTGTTCGGCTGAAGCGCCTTCCAATGCTAATTTCCCAGCTTCTTTTACATAGAAACCCTGCAAGTAGGCTGCAACTTCCGAATCAAATGCGTGAACGTTCACACCTTCCACCATTGCGCCCGCTTGGACAGCACCTTGGAAAGTTCCGCTAATTCCGCTTGATAAGTGAATCGTTACAATTTCATCATAATCTTTTCCTAAAGTTTCATAAAGCTCGACAAACTTTCCGACAGACGGTTGCGTTGTTTTCGGAAACTCTGCTGCCCCGCGTACACGGTCGTAAAATTCTGAAGCTGTAATATCGATTTCTTCATCGTAAAATGTTCCTTCAATGTTAACACTTAGAGGAATCATATGGACATTGTACGAATTTCGTTCTTCAAGTGTTAAATAGGCTGTACTATCTGTAACAATTGCTGTTTTCATCGCTCTCCCACTCTCCTATGTTCACTAGTTTACAGGAACTCGCTATAATTGTGAACGGTAATTTACCATTCTTATTGGGAACTTCCTACTTTTACAACTGCATCGCTATATGAAAAAAACATCTTGGCATCAATTTGTGCAAGATGTTTTTACTATATATTATATAAGATAAGTTTTTATTCACTGCCGATATAATAGATGCTCGAAACTTTCCAACCGTCTTCCTTCTTCAATACTGTTACTTGGCGGCCGACACCGGATAATTCTGCCCCTGTATCGATTTCTTTCGTTTCTGTCGTTAAATTGGAAAATACTTGGGCTTCATTGCCACTGTATTTTACAATCGTAATATCTTCGGCCGTACGTTTTACATCATATTGATTGAACACGTCGGAAACCGCTTCGATGTCTTCATCATAATTAAAGCCCGTCGCATTTTTTGAAATTATATTTTTATAACGTTCTAAATCTTTTTCATTAAAGGCTGCAATATATTCATTAAATGCAGATATAATATTATTTTTTTCCTCTTCCGGGACATCTTCCGCTTCCTGAATTGAATCTCCCATCAGTTCAAAACCAACCGTACCTTCGTCGATTGTTTTCTGCAGATTTTCAGGTGATGCGTCTTCTTTATCCCCGCAAGCTGCCAGTACAAAAACCGCCAGTACAGCTACCAACCATTTTTTCATAATTTTACAACCTCCCGCAAAACATTTTAGCACACAATATTGGAAAAACCCATCTTGTTCAAAATAGCATGAGATGATGTTTTTTTATACAAATATCATTGAAGACCGATAATTTCTTTATCAAAACTAAAATTTCGACATTCGAATTATTTACTATCGCCTTCAAAACATTAGGACGAAACTTGTTCACAGATGTTTCATAGAGTACACGACTAAAACTATTTATTAATCGGAAATAATATGCAAAAATAAAAACAAGGATACAAAAATCGCATCCTTGTTTAACGCTTAATATGTAATTAACGTACTTCTACCCAGCCATTTTTGATTGCTGTTACAACTGCTTGTGTACGGTCATTAACATTCATTTTTTGTAAAATACTTGATACATGGTTTTTAACCGTTTTTTCCGAGATGAATAATGTCTCGCCGATTGTACGGTTTGATTGGCCATCTGTTAATAATTGAAGCACTTCACATTCACGCTTCGTTAATAAGTGGAATGGACGGCGAATTTCTGTTTGATGGAAATTGCCTTTGTTTTCGTGCTCTGATAGACGACGGAATTCCGCAACTAGATTTTTTGTTACTTTCGGGTGCAGGTAAGAACCACCGTTAGAAACAACCTTGATTGCTTCAACGATTTCATCGGCATCCATTTCTTTCAGCATATAGCCAAGTGCACCTGATTTTAATGCGTGTGTTACATATGATTCGTCATCATGAATTGATAATACCATTACTTTTGCATCCGGATATACAGCGATTAAATCAGCTGTTGCCTCAACACCGTTTTTACCCGGCATATTAATATCCATTAATACAACATCTGGTTCGTTTTGTTCATATAAGTTAACGATATCTGTGCCGTCATCACCTTCAGCAACTACTTCGAATGTGTCTTCAAAATCTAAAATACGTTTTACCCCTTCACGGAATAATTGGTGATCATCTACAATAATAATTTTCGTCATTTCGAAACCCCCTGGAATTCTGCTATCTTATCTCTTCATCTTTTGTCGGCAATGGAATTTTCATTAAAATCGTTGTTCCTTTACCGATACTGCTGCTAATTTTCAAAGAACCTTTCAGCAGATCAATTCTTTCTTTCATCCCTATAATACCGAAAGATCCTTCACGTACGCTTTCTGTATCAAATCCAACCCCATTATCTTTTACTACAACATTAATTTCGTCACATAACCACTCAAGTTTAACAATAATCAAGTTTGGTTTTCCGTGTTTCAAGGCATTGTTTACACTTTCCTGCACTAAACGGAAAACCGCCACCTCATAATCTGAAGGGATTCTGCGCTCGTTATTATATGAAAGGAACTGAATCTCAACACCTGGATTATATTCCATAATCGTAGATAAATACTTTTTCAATGTCGGATCAATACCTAGGTCATCAAGTGCCATTGGACGTAAATCATAAATAATGCGGCGTACTTCGGATAAGGCGTTGCGAACGCTTATTTTCAAGTCGTGAATTTCTTTTAAAGCGGCGTCGGCTCCCTTTTCTCGGAAAGTGCGGTCAATTAAATTCGAACGCATCAGCACATTCGCCATCATTTGTGCAGGCCCATCATGAATTTCACGCGATAAACGCTTTCGTTCTTCTTCCTGGGCTGCGATAATACGTATACCAAAATCTTGTTTGATCTTCGCCTGTTCAAGTGCTGCCCCGACATTTTTCAGATCGGTCGTCAAGAAGTTAATAACAACATTCACTTGGTTCACGATATGATCCGCTCTTTCAATCGTATCATAAAGTGTGCGCAGGCGTCTTTCCAAATCGTCACGCTTATCTCTTAGCTGCTTTTCACGCTCTCGGCAAAGAGAAACCTTTAATTGTAAATTACTTGTATTTTCATAAGCAGCACGTATTTGCTCTTCTGAATGATTATTGAAACTTTTACTCACAACGACTAATCGCTGTCTAGATAATTGAAGCAACTTTTCCAAGTTATCACTTTCATCTATTATAATCTTAATTTCATGACGCACAACTTCCAGCTCTTGTTGCATTTCTTCAAAGTTTCTGCGGCTTTGTTCGCTTATAATAAATACATCATCTTTCGAACTTGTAATAGTTTCCAACATTCGATTAAATATTACATCAAGCGAGGCGATGTCTATTTGATTGTTTTCTAGCACTTTTTCCCCACCTTACTTAGTCAGAATGCGAACTACTCTATCTTTTTACTTTGCAACCCACTATTATAGTACATACATATTATATCATTAGTAAATCATTTTTTAAGTTAAATTATAACCACAAATTTGAAATCAAATTGTAATATTAAGGAGAATTGATAATGAGAAATAACTACATTACGGTAAAAGGTTACGGAGAATCAGAAATCATCATCTCTAAATCACGTTTTTTAACTTATGTAGAACGCGTTGAGACAGAAGAAGAAGCAATTCTCTTTATAGATAAAATAAAAAAAATGCATGCATCGGCAAACCATAACTGCTCCTGCTATATGATCGGGGAGCATGATCAAATCCAAAAAGCGAATGATGACGGGGAACCAAGTGGTACTGCAGGCGTCCCTATGTTAGAAGTACTTAAAAAACAAGGTTTAAAAGATACGGTTGTTGTCGTTACTCGTTACTTCGGCGGGATTAAGCTTGGCGGAGGCGGTTTGATCCGCGCCTATAGTAAAGCAACAACAGAAGGTATCACAGCTGCTCAAGTTGTTGAGCGAAAATTGCATTATTTAATGAAAATCGGGATTGATTATGTGTGGTTGGGGAAAATAGAAAATGTGATACGCGGTTCCCACTACCCTCTTCATGATATTCAGTATGCAGAAAATGTAGAAATATATGTACACGTTTTAAAAGAAGAAGAGCAAACTTTTATTGACTGGATTACCGAACTGACAAATGGGCAGGCGGTTATTACAAACGAAGACGCGCTTTTTATCGAATTCCCGAAGTAACCGTGTCGAAATATTTGTCATCAGAATGCATGATATCGTTACTTTACGACAAAAGTAGATTGTAGTATATTAGATAAGATTACAAAGTAGCTATAATATACCAGTTTAATATAGTAACCTATCCCTAACCTAGAGGAGAATCTTTATGAAAACAAGGCAAAATAAAAAGAAAGGCTCATCGAAATTCAGATTGTTTCTTAAAGTTTCGATGCTTCTGACTCTTTCGCTCGTAATTTGCGCAACAGCATACGGTGTTTATTTGACGAAGCAGGCCGAACATGCTGCAGATAGTGCATATGAAGTAATCGAGGACCGCGAAATGTCGGAACAGCGAGAAGTAAAGGTTGAGCCGGCCCAGGACAATGTTTCAATTTTAATTTTAGGTGTCGATGATAGTGAAAAGCGCGGACAAGGTGCAGATAATTCCCGCACAGACGCCCTATTGCTTGCCACTTTAAACAATAAAACAAAAACAGTTAAACTAGTAAGTATCCCACGTGATTCATATGTTTACATCCCTCATATCGGATATAACGATAAAATCAACCATGCGCATGCGCGTGGTGGCACACTTGCTTCAATTGAAACAGTAGAAGAATTATTTGATATCCCTATTGATTACTATTTACGTGTTAACTTTAATGCCTTTATCGATATTGTCGATGCATTAGGCGGTATCGAAGCAGAAGTACCTTATACTCTGAATGAAAAAGATGAATTTGACCGTAATACTGTCAAATTGCAGCCCGGATTACAAACATTGGATGGCCGTGAAGCATTGGCACTTGCCCGTACTCGAAAACAGGACAATGATATTGAACGCGGTAAACGCCAACAGGAAATTATTCAGGCAATCGCGTCAAAAGCAGCATCATTTACTTCCATCTCAAAATACGATGATATTTTATCTGCTGTCGGAAACAACATGAAGACAGATATGACATTCACTGAAATGAAATCTTTCTTCAGCTATTTATCTAATGGCATGCCTCGTATTGATACATTGACATTGGCAGGCTATGACGACATGTCGACAGGTGTTTACTATTACAAACTGGATGAAGAAGCTCTTGCAGAAACAAGCCATATTTTAAAAAGTCATTTAGGACTTACTCCGGAATCGACAAATATTTCGGGCACAAGCTCTCAATCCAATTCAGCTTTTACAACAAAAACGAATACAGATACACAATAATGTGATGAACCAACCTCTGCAGATGATGCTGGGGTTGGTTTTTTATGTGGCGAAGTGTCTTTCCTCACAACTTACTAATAAAATTCGCACATTCTACTTTACTGGCGCTTTGTTCCACTTTTCCAAGAAAAGTTTCTACATTCGCACCGGGATTTTCTACTTTTACTTCATTCTGTTCTACTTTCTCCCGGGATTCGGCTAATCAAATTCGCACTTTCTACTTTACTGGTGATTTGTTCCACTTTTCCGTGAAAAGTTTCTACCTTCGCCTCTATATTCCACTTCCCACGCAACTACGCTAATAAAATTCACGGCTTCTACTACCACCCACGCATTCTGTTCTACTTTTCCACGTACACTTCCCACATTAGCCGTAAAACTCTCTACATTCCCCTCACTACGTTCCACTTCCGCACAGCACTTCGTTAATAAAATTCCCATACTCCAATCCCGTCGATCGAAATTACCCCAAAATAAAAAACAAGCAAACAGCAATAAGCCATTTACTTGTTTCGATCTTTTCACTTATTAAATATTCTTACGAGGTTGAGCAGCGGTTTATAGTTTTTACCGGCAAGACCGATAATTTCTACAAACAGCTCAATCGCGACTAATATAACGGCAATTAGTAAAATTGCGCCCCATACTTTTGCCATCGAGAAGATGACAGCAGCGAGACCGAACATTGCAGCCATCGCATAAATAATCGTCACGGTTTGACGATGTGAGAATCCTAAATCCAATAAACGGTGGTGTAAATGCGATTTATCCGGATCTGACCACTTTTTACCGCTACGCAAACGACGCACGATTGCGAAGAATGTATCGGAAATCGGAACTCCTAACATAATAACCGGGATAACGAACGAAATAACCGCTACGTTTTTAAATCCTAATAGTGCGAGCACCGAAATCATAAATCCTAAAAACAGTGCACCTGTGTCCCCCATGAAAATTTTCGCTGGGTGGAAGTTGAAAAACAGGAAACCGATTGTTGCAGCAGCCAAAATTGCGGCCATTGCGATAACAATACCATTCCCCATGATCATTGCCATTACAGCTAATGTCATTAAAGCAATTGTTGATACACCTGCAGCTAGTCCATCAAGACCATCGATTAAGTTAATTGCATTTGTAATACCTACAATCCAAATAATTGTGAACGGAATTCCTAACCAGCCGAATTCCAATTCCCCACCAAACGGTAAGTTAATATTATCAATTTGGATACCGCCGACAAATACAACAATACAGGCAGCGATCACTTGGCCAAGCAATTTAGCTTTAGCTGAAATTTCACGCATATCATCAACGATACCTGTTGCTACGATAATTGTCGCGGCAATTAAAATCGCGTATAAGTAGTCACTTTCGAAGTTCGTGACAAATTTTAAAAGTAATATCCCGATCATAAACGCACCAAAAATTGCTAAACCGCCTAATCGTGGCATAATGCGAGCATGCACTTTACGATAGTTCGGGGCATCTACAGCTCCAAGGCGAAAAGCCAATCGCTTCACAAGCGGAGTTAGTATAATTGCAGCAATAAAAGCTACGATTAAAGACACGTAAATCATGTCTCTCCTCCTTAATTTTTGTAGTATTAAGCATTACAATAAATCGCCTTTTGGAGATTCATTAAAAACTCTACATTTTTATTCACCATAAGTATAGCATGAACAAATCATAAAATATAGCTTAAATTCCTTCCACTATTTATTCAGGTCACATAAATTTTACATCTATCATTCTTCTAATATATTTCAAACCTATCAAATAATTATTAATATAAAAGAAAGGACCATCCAATTTATTTATATTGCTCCTATGAATTCCCTTTTGGTCAGTAGTCTTTTTGTGTATTATTTGATAAAATAACGGAGTGTCTACTATATTAAAGTAGCCAATTTCAAAGGAGAGTAAAATAATGTTCTCAATTTTCAAACGTAATAAAGAGCAAACAAGTGCTCGAGAGCTAAAAAGGTACTACAAAACGGTAGAGCAAATTAACAGCCTCGAAGCAACATATAGTCCTATGTCTGACGAAGAACTTCGAAATATGACATTTACATTTAAAGAGCGTTTAGAAAACGGAACACAGCTAGTTGATATTATCCCTGATGCATTTGCTGTTGTCCGTGAAGCTTCTAAACGTGTATTAAACATGCGCCACTTTGATGTGCAGTTAATCGGCGGTCTAGTATTGACTGAAGGTAATATTGCCGAAATGCCGACTGGTGAAGGTAAAACACTTGTTGCCTCACTTCCTTCTTACGTTCGTGCATTGGAAGGCAAAGGTGTACACGTTATTACGGTAAACGATTACCTTGCAAAACGTGACTTCGAATTAATCGGGCAAATCCACCGTTTCCTTGGGTTAACAGTTGGACTGAATGTTCCGATGATGGAGCCAGGGGATAAAAAGGAAGCGTACAATGCGGATATTACATACGGTGTTGGTACGGAATTCGGTTTCGACTACCTGCGTGATAATATGGCACATACAATTGGTGATAAAGTTCAGCGACCATACCACTTTGCGATTATCGATGAAGTAGATTCGGTCTTAATCGACGAAGCGAAAACACCGTTAATCATTGCGGGTAAAATGGGGGCAAACGAAGAACTGCACCGTATTGCTGCAATGCTTGCGAAGCGTTTCAAAGCTGAAGAAGATTATGATTTCGACGATGAAACGAAAGCGACTTCTTTAACAGATCAAGGAATCGAGAAAGTTGAAGCGGCATTCGGTGTCGACAACTTATACGATTTGGAACATCAAACACTGTACCATTACGTAATTCAGGCAGTACGTGCACACGTTATGTTTGAGCGTGATGTTGATTACATCGTACGTGATGACAAAATCGAATTGGTCGATATGTTTACAGGCCGTATTATGGAAGGTCGTTCACTTTCCGATGGTTTACATCAGGCGATTGAAGCGAAAGAAGGCGTGACAATCACCGAGGAAAACAAAGCACAGGCACAAGTTACAATTCAAAACTATTTCCGTATGTATCCGACACTATCAGGGATGACAGGTACTGCGAAAACTCAGGAAAAAGAAATTTTAGAAGTTTACGGTATGCGTGTAATTCAGATACCGACAAACCGTCCACGTCGACGTCTGGACCAGCCGGATATCGTATTCGAAAATATCGAGCAAAAATACGAATATGTGGCACAGGAAGTATTGCGCCGCCATAAAAACGGACAGCCAGTACTAGTAGGAACAACTTCTATTCTACAATCCGAAAAAGTAGCAGATTACTTGAAAAAACACGGCCTACAATTCCAGTTATTAAATGCGAAAACAGTCGAGCAAGAGGTTGAATTAATCTCGGAAGCCGGACAAAAAAATCGTATTACAGTCGCAACAAACATGGCCGGACGTGGTACGGATATCGTATTAGGTGAAGGCGTTGAAGATCTTGGCGGTTTATTTGTAATCGGTACCGAAAAGCATGAAAGCCGTCGTGTAGATAACCAGTTACGAGGGCGCTCAGGTCGTCAGGGGGATTTAGGGGAAAGTCAGTTCATCCTTTCGATTGAAGACGACATGTTCAAGCGTTTTGCTAAAGATGATGTCGAGAAGTTCCGCAAGAAAATGACAACGAATGAAATCGGGCTAATTCAAAATAAAGAAGTGACAGAGCTGATCGAACGTACACAACGTATCGTTGAAGGCGCTCACTTCTCCATGCGTGAATACAATTTAAAACTGGACGATGTTATTAATGAGCAACGTCGTATTGTCTACGATTTACGTGACAGAGTCTTGAAAAACGAAGATATTATTCCTCTATTGGTTCGAATGATGTATGAAACAGTGGACTTTGCCGTTCGTGAAAATGCACCCGAGGATAAAGATGTTGCTGAGTGGGATTTCGATAAAATGGAGAAAACCGTCAATTCCTTATTTATTGAACCAATCATAGTAAATCGTGATGAAACAAAGGTCAAAAGTTTACTGATTGCAATGGATCCTCCAGTTAAGCAATTAAAGGCGGTAATCGAAAGCTTTGAAGAAAACGAACAAATTATGGCAGTTATTCCTAAAGTAATGCTAAGTTTCATCGACCATATGTGGGTAAAACATTTAGAACAAATGGCACACTTAAAAGAAGGAATCGGTCTACGTCATTATCAGCAAGAAGATCCAATGCGAATTTATCAACGTGAAGGATTAGAATTATTCGGCAAAAACTACCAAGAACTTCGCCGCACAATTGTAGAAGAACTTGTAACATTTATGAAAAACATTACGATGAATGTGGAGGAATAGCATATGGGTTTATTTGATTTATTTAAAAAAGGTGACAAAGTAGGTAAAGACAGTGCTGTAGATTCATCATCTGTTGTAAAAACATCTGATGAAACTTCTAAAAAAGGTGCGGACCGTGATGTCATTACAAAATTGTCATTCCATCCTGAATGGGATGTTCCACAAGAGCAGAAGTATGTATTTAACTTCCTGGCAAATGATTTGGCACCATTAAAGCCAAATCAATTATCATTGGCAGCAATTAATATCGAGCCATCACTGGCAAACGGCTCATGGAATGTAAAAGCATTTTTCCGTTCTTCATTATCTGAAGCTATTGAATTAGGCGAAATTGAACTATTAATTTTGGATAAAGATGATAACCGTATTGCTTCACATTACTTTGATTTTAAGGAACTTGGTATTATTCCGGCAGAAAGTGCACGTCCTTGGATTTTCAACTTCCCTGCTTCTTCTATTACAGCAGACGAAGTACCTGAAGAAGGTTGGAAAATTTCATTCAACTTGCTTTCATTGCGCGGTCACCAATTAGACTTGGATGAAACATGGAAAAAGCAATTACCAGAGGATCAACAAGAAAAATTAGCAGAAATCGTGAAAAGCTTACCGAAATTAGGAAAAACAGAAGTAAACTTTACAGGGTTGCAAGCTAAGATGAATAACGATGGCAGCTTACACGCATCTATTTTCATCCGTAACGGTCATGATAAAGCCATTAACCTGGAACAGTTACCCCTTGAAATTATGGATGCACGCAATGTCGTAGTAGCAAAAGGTTCGTTTAAATTAGACCCTGTCTTATCAGTACAGCCTAATACGACAAAACCTTGGACATTTATCTTCCCTAAAGAATTAGTAACAATTAAAGGTATTGACCTTTCTCGATGGACAGCACGCGTTCCGCAATAGATATACATTTATACACAGCATCTAGAAGTCATTGTTGGCTTTTGGATGCTGTTTTTTGTTTATGAAACTTGTTTTTTGGAGATTCCGTTTTTATTTGTAACTTCTACGAGAAAGTAGAACATTTCTTTGTTCATATAGAACAGAGCACTAGCTTTGTGGAAATCTCAGAGCTTATGTAGCATGTTTAGAGGCAATGTGGAAACTTCACCGAATTATGTAGAACTGATCACTCAATAGTTCTCCTCTTAATCTACTAACCCTTGACTCAAAAGCAGAACTCAAACTCACAATCAACACCCATTCCCCTTTTCAAAATAAACTAAAAAATCCCCCACCCTATAAAAGGTGAGAGATTATAATTACGAATTTTGCAGTATGTAGTAGTGTATATAAGCTATGTATTATTCTGCTTCTGGTGTGTTGTCTACATCTGAATCGTCTGCGTCTGCAACTAGGGCTTCTGCCGATGAGAAGTTAGCGATGCGTTTAGCACCTACGTACTTTTTACCCCAGTAATATTTGTCGTTAATGCTTGTTTTTATAACACCCTTACTTGTGGAAGCGTGGATGAATTTTCCTGAACCAATGTAAATCCCTACATGAGAGATGCGTTTGCCTGATGTATTGAAAAATACTAAATCGCCTGGCTCAAGGTCGCTTTTCTTTACTTTCGTACCTTGCGTATACATTTCTGAAGATGTGCGATTCAATGATGTGATGCCTAGTTCTTTAAATACATGACGTACATATCCTGAGCAGTCAAAGCCTTTTGCTGATGTGCCGCCGTATGAATAGCGAACTCCTAAATACTTTGAAGAGACTTCTTTTAACTCATCTATTGAGTAAGCTGATTCTGCAAAAGCTTCCTTTTCATTCACCGGTGCGAAGAAAATTACGAAGGCAGCTGCCAAAGTTAGTACGGTATTGCGTATTAATTTTAAGTAATCCATCGTGTTCCTCCAACCAATCAATAAATTTTCTGAAAACTTAACTGATATTAGGTTAACACGAGATTATATTTAATAACATTACATTTATGTAACAACGAAGTTACATTTACCCGCTTTCAAATAACTTCAAACATTGCTAAAGAACCTATTTTAACTAGGGATTTTAAACTACCAACCAAACAATTGCCGCTATTAATTGTAATATTAACCAATATTCGAGGCTTTTCTTGTAACATTTGTAACATTATCGCGAATTTATGTAACAAAAAAGAACTAATAAGCGCTTTTTCAACACCACTTATTAGTTCCTCACCAAATTATTTTAAATTATTCAGGCGTTTATATGCGACAAAGCGCTCCGACCAATACTTTTCCCCAATATTTGAAATTGTAATCCCTTTTGAGCCAGCATGAATAAATTCATTGTTTCCTAAATAGATGCCCATATGTGAAATTGTAGGGATAAATGTATTTTTGAAAAATACTAAATCCCCCGGTACAGGTTGCGTTACTTTCGTCGTATCTTGTTCGAAATACATGAGGCTGCTTTTACGATCCATTTGGACACCAACAGAATTAAATATGTAATTTACAAAGCCGCTGCAGTCAAACCCATCTACTGTCGTTCCGCCATATTTATAAGGTGTACCTAATACTGCGTTAGCCGCTTGGATAGCTTGTCCATAAAGGCGCTCTGTCTGTTGTGAAACTTTCCCGGGCAATGCAACTTCCTTCTTTAACTGTTTTTCAATCACTTCGTCAGCTGTTTGATTAAAATTAATTTCTGCTTCCACTGTTTTGGCAGAAGGAGCTTCAACAGCTAAGTCTTTAGTTGACTGCTGGCTAATCGTCAGCTTTTGACCAACTATAATCGCATCTGATTTCAAATTATTCAACTGTTTAATACTCGCTACCGAGATACTATACTTTTTAGCGATCTTTGTTAAATTATCTCCTTTAATAACGGTATGGGATAATGCATTTTGCGGGCTTTCGACTTTTTCCTCTACAACTGAAACAGCAGTCGTTTTCGCTTTAGATGTTGCTGTTGCCGCTTTAGTTACTGCCGGCGTTTTGCTCACTGTACTCACTGCACTTTTTGCTGGGGCAACAACCAGTTTTTGTGCGATAAAAATGCGATCTTGAGATAATTTGTTCCATTGTTTTAGCTGATTGATCGTCGTGTTGTGGGTTTTCGCAATTTTTGTTAACGTATCGCCATGTTTCACCGTATAGGTGGATGCTTGGGCATCTGGTGCGATGAATAGTGCAAGTGAAAATGTTACGCCTGTCAACACTACCTTCCATTTATTATTCAATATGAAAACTCCCCCATTTCAATGAAACTATTTTTTTACTCTATTTTACTTAATTTTCAATAGAGTATACAACCCTCTTTTTATGAGAAAGTTCTAAAGATGGTTATATCTTTCCCCTATTATTATACTCACATATTAATATCATGTAACAGAAATTGAATAACATTTTATAGGGATTGATTTAGCGCAAATTGTTTTCTGAAAATATGCTTGTATTTTAATAATTTTATGATAGAATTAGTTTTTGTTAAAAGATTTAAATTTTTAGAAAACTTTGTATTTTCAAATTAAAGGAGTTTAGTCAACATGAATAGCAAGTCAAGTTTTTTCCGTGAGAATATCGCGGTAGGTTTTATGTTATTTGCATTATTCCTAGGTGCAGGTAATATCATATTCCCACCACAATTAGGTCAAATGGCTGGGGAAAATATTGTAATATCCATGATCGGATTTTTAATAACAGGAGTCGGTTTGCCTCTACTAGGTATTATTGCCGTTGCAAAGAACGGCGGAGACTTAGAAATATTGGCTGGTCGCATTAATCCATATTTCGGTATAATTTTCACTTCGATTATTTACTTGTCGATCGGACCATTCTTTGCCATTCCGCGTACTGGCGCTGTATCTTATTCAATCGGTGTGGAACCGTTTTTAACAGAAGCAATGAAAGGTAGCTGGATTCCATTATTCGTTACAACACTTATCTTTTTCGGAATCACATTCTACTTAGCATATAATCCGACAAAAATCGTCGACCGTGTCGGAAAAATTTTAACACCCGCTCTTTTAATCGTTATTTGTTTACTTGCGATTAAAGCCGTTATTACTCCGTTAGGTGAACCTGGTGAAGCACAGGGACCATATATTAATAACGCATTTGGTGAATCGTTCATCCAAGGTTACTTAACGATGGACGTACTCGCATCATTGGTTTTCGGTATTGTTATCGTTCAATCATTAGTTGCACGTGGCGTAACTGATAGAGTAAAACAAGTTAAAATTACAATTTTCGCAGGGATTGTCGCTGCAATTGGTTTAGCATTTGTTTATGTATCTTTAGGTTATATCGGAGTAACAAGTACATCGGCTATCGGTTTCCATGAAGATGGCGGTACAATTATTTCTTTAGCAGCACAGCAACTATATGGACAAGCCGGTAAGATTATTTTATCAGCCGTAATCATTTTAGCTTGTTTAACAACATCTGTAGGTCTCTTATCTGCAAACGCAACATTTTTCCATAAGATTTTCCCGAAACTTTCTTACCAAGTGTACCTAGTGATTTTCGCACTATTCAGCTTCGGTGTTTCAAACTTTGGATTATCGGATTTAATTAATCTTTCATTGCCTGTTTTAGTTGCAATTTATCCGTTCGCAATCGTGCTTATGATTTTTGCACTATTCGGAAATTTATTCAATCATGCACCGAGCGTATATGGTATGGCTTTAGTTTTCACAGGTATTGTTGCAATTTATGACGGAATCAAACAAGCCGGCTTTGAAATTGAAGGATACGATAAATTTTTATCAATCTTCCCGTTTTATGAGCAAGGCATCGCATGGGTTGTCCCTGCGTTAGTCGGTGGTGTCATCGGCTACATCATGTATTTAGCAAAACGTAAATAAGTTTATCTCCTATAAAAAGGGTATGTTATGAGTGTAAAAACTTGTAACATACCCTCTTTTATTGACTAAAAATAGCTTAAAATATTTTTTCCCTTTACCATAAATCCGTGAAGTTTTCGTGATAAAATATGGTAATATCGCTCTTACGGCATTACGCATTACATTATACAAAAATAAATTTAATGAGGTGGACTCATGCTAAAAAAACATTTATCAGCAATGCTGTTTTTCATCATGTGCCTGGCTGTCCCTTTGACGGTGCTAGGTGCTCCTTTAGATGAAGCAAAAGAGATTGTTAAGGAAAACTATGTAGGGAAGGTTAACGGTGACATCAACCGTGCCATAAGCATCGAGCAATTGGCAGAAATGCTTGATCCGTACTCGGATTACTTTACACCAGAAGAATTCGATGAGTTTTTTAATGGTGTCGAGCTTACTACTGTTGGTATCGGTGTAGTCATTGAAAAGGTAGAAAGCGGTATTCAAATTTCAGAGCTAATCGATGGGGGCAGTGCAAAAAATGCAGGCTTAAAAGTTGGCGATATCATCACAGAGATCGATGGAAAACCGGTTGCAGAGCTGACAATCGACCAGGCTTCTTCCCGTATAAAAGGAGCAGCAAATACAACGGTCTCTATCACGATTTCACGTGAAGACGGCACAATTTTAACGAAAAAATTAACACGTAAAGCTTTCTCACTTCCTAATGTGGAAACAAAGCTTTTATACGGTAATACGGGCTATATTTCATTGAATTCATTTTCAAACGACACGGCAAGCCTCGTATCAAAAGCCATTCGTGACTTGAAAAATAAAGGGGCAAAATCATTTATTTTCGATTTGCAAAATAACGGAGGCGGCTATGTAACAGCAGCAGAACAGCTTATCGGTATGTTCCCGAATGCCACCTATGCCTACAAGCTGAAGGAAGCTTCGGGGACATCTATTGTACGTTCGATGAAGCAATCGACAACATTCCCTGAAAATACGAAAATGCTTGTAAATAGATATAGTGCAAGTTCATCGGAAATGACTGCAGCAGCCCTTGCTGATCAAAAGGCAGTTACGCTTTACGGGGAAACAACTTATGGTAAAGGTTCTATGCAGGCTTTTTACGAGCTTGAAGATGGCAGTTTTCTAAAATTAACAGTTGGTCATTTTTATGGTCCAAACGGTACGAAAATAAATGAAGTTGGGGTCAAACCTCATATTAAAACAACAAGTGAACCTCTCTTTAAAGCACATTACGACACAATCGCTTCAAACTTAAAAAACTATAAAGAACTTGCTGCATTAAAGAATGTGCCATTAAACAAAACATTTACGATCAAGTTTTCTGCTAAACTGTCGAAAGAGCTTGCTTCTTCTTCCGTTGAACTAGTCGAGCTAGGTGCAGATACTGTAAAAACAACGCACAAATTATCGGGTCAACAGCTTGTTGTTACCCCTTCCAAAGAGTTAACGGCCGGCAAAGAATATGCCCTCCTCGTTCATCCTAAAGTGAAAAATGAAAAAGGCAAAAATTTAAAAGCCGGTGTATATTTACACGTATCAACAAAACAGTAAACAAAAAAGAGACGATTTGCATAATTGCAATCGTCTCTTTTCAATTTTATGAATGTACTAAACTTAGCTCCGTTGCAAAATAAATCATGCAAATCTCTTTCGCTAACTGTTCCGGATTCGTTTTATTCGTCAGTAAGTTTGTCAATGTAAGTCGTTCCATCGAACCAACGAGGCTTTGTGCCAGAATATTTGCATCCACCAGCTTTACAACATTAGAATCATTTAGTTGCGTGTTAAGGATATGTATTAATTTAGAAACGAGCATTTCCTTCACTGTAGATGACTGCTCTGCTTCATAAAAACCGATTTTCGTTAAGTTAGGGTTTTCAATAAAGTAATTGAAAATATGTGTTAAACTTCCCTGAATAAGATCGATTCCAAATTTCCCGTCATTTATATCATTTGCTGAACTAGAAAAAATCTCAGTTAATTCATTGTGGAACTTCTCATTTAAATCGTTAAATAATGTTTCTTTGCTTTGAAAATATAAATAAAATGTCGGCTGTGTTAAATTTGCCGATTTCACAATATCACTAATTTTTGTTTGGTGATAACCAAATGTAGAAAATAGCTCGATTGCTTTTTCCAATAATAATTTTTTACTTTTTTCTCCACATGAATTTACACGTCGTCCTCTTGCCATACTACTTCTCCACCCTTATCTCTATTTTAGATGTTTAGTAATTTATATTAAATTCCAATTATTCCACATATGATTATATAGTAAAGCTTTTTTAAAATAAAGTTTTCGCTCATATAACTAATATTTCTTCTTAATAACAGCAACCAATTGACATAACTTAGCAATATTTTAAATTACATTATCTTTAAATTATCCTGTTATAAGGATAATGGACATAAATGAAAAGAGGAAATTTCTTTCATCAATACTATATTAAAATAGTAGGTACTAAAAAAGCGTATCCAATTTCATTGTAGGATACGCGCTTTATCATTATTATTTTCTTCTTAGTATCTTTCCTTTTACTTTACCTGTAACTAGCTGCAGCTCATCCATTTTGAACACAAAAAGTATTATTAGATAGCTAATTGATGCAACTATAAATGTAACAATTACATGAACCCATTTCTGATCAATTACAATCCATTGTGCAATGCCCCAGTTAATTGCGACAAAAATTAATCCAATAATAACCAACTTAAATAGCTGACAAACATTTTTGTCCAAAAGTTTTAACTGATATTTACTTTGAAGCACAATGACTAGCAACAGGAAGTTTACGATGGCACTGATCAACGTCCCTAAAGCAACCGCATTTGCACCCATTCCATCGATTGTCGCCAATACAACTGCAATATTTACACCGAATACCGTTAAAATACTGAAAATCATCGGTAATACGGAGTTACCCTTCGCATAGTAGAAACGCGTAATATATGTGTTCGCAGCAAGGAAGAACATTGTTGTACTGAATACTTGCAGCAATGGTGCTGTAATCGCTGTTGACTCTGCGTCAAATTCTTTATATTCAAAGACGATGCGAATAACACCTTCTGCCTGGAAGTAGAAGAACACCGAAACAGGCAATACGAGTAAATATAATAAACGCATCCCGCGAACATAAAGCTGTTTTACCGACTCTGTGTCCCCTTCTCCCTCTTTTTTGCTAAGTAACGGGAAAATAACGGTCGTTACAGCAGTCATTAATATTGCCTGCGGGAACTGGGACATCTTTGTCGCATAGTTCATCGCTGACGGAACACCGGCTTCCAGCATATTCGTGAAAAATCGTTGAATTAAAATGTAAAGCTGTGCCGTCGCACCGCCAAGCATAATCGGCAACGCAACTCTCCATAGTATTTTCTGATCTTCAGCCTGTTTAAAGTTTGGCTTGAAGGACATTTCCTTCACATTCCGAACCCCGAATACAAGGAACAGGAACATACAGATTGCCCCGACTAATGCCCCGATCCCCATTCCAATCGGTCCCATTGTAATGGACAATATTACCGAGACGATTAAAAATGATCCGTTATAAATAAGCACTGAAAATGCGGATAAATGGTACCGGCCCTGGACATTTAAAATACCGCTCATCCAAGTCGATAATACAAGCATAATCGTCGATGGCATCATCCAGTAATAAAGCGAGCGCAGTATTTCATATTCCGCATCACTTTCAACTTGGAAAAACTGCATTAATATCGGATCGGCCAACGCCATAAATAAAATGACAATGAACGTAATCGAAACAACAATCGTTGTAAATGTTCGCTGTATATATTCAGTAATGCTCGATGACGTCTTATGGTAAATGGATATAAACGCCGTCGTAAACGCTCCGCCAATGACTAAATATAAAAAATTAGGAATTGTATAAGCATTAACGATACTATCTGAATATAAAGTTGTACCAAATTCAATCCCGATATATGTTTCACGGGCAAAGCCCACTAGACGCGCTAATATATTAATAACCGTGACGGCTCCTATTATTTTTAAAATTCCTTTCAACGCTTATCACAATCCTTTAATTACAATTACTTTATTTCGCGTATGTTGTGTAGAGCTTTTTTAAACGTGCAATAATATTTTTTGCATCATGCGTATGAAGTAGTTCGGCTACACGCGCTTCATTCACTGGGATTCCGTCTTTCACTGCATTTTCAAGTGCCAGCTGAAGTAAAATCTCGTCTTTAGGAGGGACTAATACCCCTGCTCCATCCGCCAGCATATAATGCAGTCCTCCAACGTCCGATGCAATAACCGGTGTGCCGCAGCTCATTGCCTCTAAAGCTACTAATCCCAGACCTTCAATATAAGAAGGCAGTACAAAAACATCTGCCGCTTGGAAATACCTAGCCAACTCCTGCTGCGGCATCGGTTCGATAAAGTGAATCGCTGTATTGTCCTTTGACAGCTCTTTTACTTTACTAGTAAAATTGCTATCTTTTGTCGAACCAACACAATAAAGAGCGGCTTGCTCCGGAAGCGATTCCGTTACTTTATTGAATGCACGCACAAGTTCTGTAACGCCTTTTTCCCGTATGATGTTGCCTACGAATAAAAAGTTTGCTTTATCAGGGTCCATCCCTAACTCTTTTGCACGTTGTTTTTTATCTTCCGGTACTTTGAAAACCGTACGATCAATCCCCATGCTCATCACCGAAATTTTCTTGTTTTCAACATGGAAAGTTGTTTCAATCGTTGCAGCAAGCTCTTCCCCTACTGCAATGACATGATCTGCAGACTGTAAAATTTTCTCCGTAAACTCACGGATTTGCCCGCCTTTTTTGGCCATTTTATTAATATCGCCACCATGTGCTGTCACAATATACGGGATATTATGACGCTTTTTTAAATAGTAGCTGAACATCCCGCTCGGAAAAACGTAATGGCTATGTGTTAGCGAAATATTCCGCTTGTTTGCACGGAAAACGCGCATAAACTGCTGCGCCCACTTTAAATATTTCAAAATAACATTTTTCTTTCCTGTCGCGGGATTGGTATTAACCGCGAGCACTGTCTCGATTCCTTCTTGTTCCAGTTGATCGACCTGATTTTTAACGAAAATGCCGTAAGCTAAATGTTCCTTTGAAGGGTACATATTGCTAATGACGAATACTTTTTTCATTACTTTTTCGCACCTTCTTTTAAAAGCTGCTCCCCTAATGCTGATTTTTCTTTAAATGACGCATTTGTACGAGCCGCTAAGTTTTGTGCACCGTTCCAATCTACTGCCATATCGTTAAAGAGCATTGCAAACTTCTCGTCTGATTCATGGAGCGAATCAATCGGTAATGAATAGTTCCCAAGCCCTGCCATTTGTAAAAAGTCATTAACCTTCACATGGTAAGACACACCGATAATCGGTGTTTTCGCATCCGTTGCCAATATTAATGAATGAAGTCTTGTACCGATTAACACATCAAATGTGGACGTAATTTGTAAAATACGTTGCGGCGGCAAGTTTTCATCAATAATTTTTGTATTTTCCGGATGCTTCATTTTAGCTTGAATATCCTTAGTCACATCAGCATCTTGTGGATATTTAGTCGCAAAAAATGTTACATCGACATTGTGCTCTTCAATTAAACGATCCAGGTTTTTCGCCATGCCATCAATATAGTTTTCGTATTTTGCCTCATCGCCGGTTGGCCAATATGAAGCATTGTAGTATGGGACTGCTGTAACCCCAACCGATTTTGGTTGACCGCTATAATTTGAACGGTCTACTTCCAAACTAAATGCCGGATCCCCAATGACATGAACATCACGTTTTACACCAATTGTTTTAAGCAGCTGTTCTGATTGCGGATCACGCACTGAAATATTTTGTGCATGCTTGGCCATATAGCGGATAAACCATTTCCCTAGACCTGTGTTAAGCGGACCCGCACCACAGCCATAGACAACATACGGTACATTATTATTTTTGGCCATCATCGCATAAGAACCATATAGCGGTGCTTCACGCTTATAAAGATCCATCAAAATACCGCCGCCGCCGATTACAACAAAATCAAGTTTTTTCACGACATTAGAATTCTCTTTGTATGTCTTCATGAACGTTTTCACGGCATTACCGTTTTTGTAGTATAAAGGGTAACTTTGCACAGAATAACGTTCAGCTGTTTGTTTGGGATTATTACTAAATACCGTGATATTTTTTGTATCTATTTGAAATACCTTCTGCAGCTGGCGAATAATACTTAATAAAATCGCCTCGTCTCCATTATTATCATTTCCGTAATTTCCTACAATACCAATTTTCATTTATTCATTCATCCTTTGAATCAAGCGTTTTGAGTATGCTTGGCTTATTTCATTTTCATTTGAAAAACACATCCGAAGTAGATGTGTTCAGCGTTATGATTCGTATTTTCAGTATAGCATAATGTCAGTTTGAAACGATATTCCCGAGGGCAAGATCACACTATTTCCCACCAAGAAAATTAAAGTAAATTTATAGTTTTTCGTTAATAAGACGGTTTGTATATAAGATTAGTTTCATTTTTACTTTTTGAAAAGGAATTTATGCGTAAAATGACTTTTCGAGGTCATTTGCATGCTCTGAAATTTTCGTATACATTGCTGTCATAGAGATTTTGTCTCAATGCCCGAGTAGAAATGGTTTATTGTATAGATCTGAAAATTTTATGTATTTAGAAGCTGTCGTATGTAGATTGGAAGCTAGCGATGAAGAGTTTGTTTACTTCATTTCAGGAAGCTTATTAGTCAGAGGTGATTATTTGCTTAAATCCGAATAACTTATTTATTTGGAAGCCCTTGTTTCTAGATTGGAGGCAGACGATGAAGAGTTTATCTCATTTCAGGAAGCTTATTATCGCGTCCAAGCCGGAATGGCGGGCGAAGAAAAAATGCAGCGGACATTAGCCGATTATCATTTTAAAAATTCTTTTAAGATTTTTTATAACTTTGAGTGTATAAATGAAAAAGGTTTTTCTCATCAAATCGATGCTCTTATTATAACGACGAGATTTCTTCTCGTTGTCGAAGTTAAACAAATTTCCGGTACGTTGTTTTATAAACCCGCATTTCATGAATTTGCCCGCCAAACCGAGGATGGGAGAATAGAAAACTTCCCGAATCCGTTTGACCAGGCATACCGGCATCAGTTACTAGTATCGCATTTATTATCAAGCTGGGAAATTCAGCTGCCTGTTTTTTCGATTGTAGTCAATGCTAATATCAGAACAAAACTGGATTCGTCCTTAAACGGTTCTCCGATTCTTCATTTAAGCGGCTTGCCGAAGTTTCTGGAGAAATTAAATGAAAACTATGCTGAAACAAAAGTTAATTTAGTGGATTTGGAAAATAAACTATTAGCCATCTCTTGCCGGCTTCCCGTTAGAAGAAAAATAGAAAGACATCGTTTACGGAATGGCGTACTCTGCGAAAAGTGTGAATTTCAGCATGTCATGTATTATCATCACGGTTCATGGGTTTGCCCCCAGTGCGGCGAGAAAAATCGAGAGGCAATCTTTTTGGCTTTGCATCAATATCGAGTATTAATTGGGGACCGAATCACTAATCGTGAACTGAGGGAATTCGTCGGAATCGACTGTAAAGCAGTTGCATCCAAATTGTTGAAGCGCTTGAATTTTCAACAATTCGGCAAGGGGCGCGGTGTATATTATTTAATTCCTGAAGATGTATTGGATCAGAGTAATGGATAGGTTTCTGTGTGAATTATTACTGAAAGGAGGTGAGGAGTTACTAACGAATGGAACTTTCTACTTTACTCAGGAAATGTTCTACTTTAAGGGTGAAGAGTTCTACTTGACCGCCCAGGCCGTTCTACTTTTCAGACGCAACGTTCTACTTTCCTGGCGCAAAATTCTACTTTCTCAGACAAGCGTTCTACTTTCTATCACATCTCGGCGAATACTCGGTACTATTTATACTTTTCGAATGAATCTTTCTACTTTATCCGGAAAACGTTCTACCTTTTTGCCACAAAATTCTACTTTCTCTGACAAGCGTTCTACTTTCCATCACATCTCGGCGGCTACCGGTACTAGTTCTACTTTTCGAATGAAACTTTCTACTTTATTCGGAAAACGTTCTAATTTATTGGCGCAAAATTCTACTTTCTTAGGCAAACGTTCTACTTTCGACCACATCTTGGCGAATACTCGGTACTAGTTCTACTTTTCGAATGAAACTATCTACTTTATCCGGAAAACGTTCTACTTTATTGGCGCAAAATTCTACTTTCTCTGACATCTTGACAATTAGCCTCACACGATTCTGCTTTTAAGCAAATACTTACATCTCTCCCCATCAAAAAACTATACCACGCACTAAAACTCTCCGTACTAACTTCAATTCACTTGCTCTCCCCCCTCTCTTCCCCATAGCCCTCTTTTCTCCATAAAAAAACCTTTGTAAAAGTTGCGATTCCTCGCTGCAACTTTACAAAGGTTCTCTCTTATTTATTTTGAGTAATTGTGCGGTATAGGAATAAGCTGAAGTGCACGCGTGATACTTCTTGACTTGGTTTATAAGTATTATCTTCATAACCTGTCGTAATTTCATTAGCTGCTAGCGTATGAATATAATCGTATGCCCAGTGCTTTGTACTTACATCTTTAAATTTCGTAGAAGTAGTACCCGTTAACTTATATGCTTCAACTAAGATTTTTGCCATTTGAGCACGAGTTAATGGTTTGCCTGGTTCGTACTTGCCATCACCAGTACCGCTCATGATGCCTGCTTGTACAATCGCCGCAACTGCACCATAATAAGTGCTCTTTGTTGATAGATCGCTAAATCCAGGGTTTGGTACATCTTTTGTCGATAAACCTAGTGCACGAGTTAGCAATACAGCTGCTTGCCCACGGTTTAATGCTAAATCCGGTTTGAATGTACCATCCGGATACCCATTGATTAAGTTATTATCAACTAAATATTGAATTTCTGTTTTATAAACATTGTTTACAGAGATATCTTTGAATAATGGTTTTTCAACAGCCTTTACAACGATTTCTTTTGAAACAGATTTTGTTCCTAATGTCGCTGTTACACGGGCAGTGCCTTCTTTACCATTTGATTTGAAAAGACCTGAGCTGGATACTGTACCGATGTTTCCATCAACAGACCATTTAATTTGTGAATCGTTATAAATTAGCGTTTCATTATTTGATCCTGTTACATTTGCTTTTAATTGAAGTGATGCATTTGGTTCAATTGGACCAGATACTCCTGAAATAGAAAGTCCAGCAGGTCCATCCACTACATTGAAGCTAATTGTTTGTGATGCGCCTTTATTTGAAACCGTTAAACGTTCAGAGCCAGGCGCTACAGCTGTATAATTTAAGCCGTTAACTGTCACTGTATTATTTTGCGGTGTTACTACAAAGTCATTTGCATTTACTGCGAGTGGATTGTAATATTCGTCCAACACATAGTTTGGTGTAAGTTTTACTGTTGCACCGACTAATAGCGTACCTACTTTATCACGATTTACTTGAATATATTTTGGTGCATTTGTTGTTGGTGCTGTACTGATCGCTTCAATAATTGCAGACACGCGACGTTGCGTACCACCAGATGGTGTATTGGCTAAAACGACTGTGTTGCTGCCGTATTTACGAATACCCATTGTTGTTGAACCGCCGCCATCCAAATTAATCGCACGGTCAAAACCAAGGCTTACTAGATAATCCGCAAACTGTGGTAACGTCATACCTGCACTTGAGTTAATACGTCCGTCCACTGTAATTAAGTGTACTTTCTTCTTATCTTTACTGATTGCAATCGCTGTACGTGGTGCTACTTCTCGAGCACGTGAGCTTGATTCATTGATTGTCAGATTTTTTTTGCCGTCCAATACTAGCAATGGACCACTTGCCATCATAAACTGCGCATCCATCCAACGATCATCAATAGCGAAGTTTACTGAAATTTCATCACCGATTTTAATTCCACGGTATTTATCGCCCCATGCTGATCCGTTAAAAGAAAGTACGAAACCGTTACGCGGAATTTTCGTTTTTGTTTCATCATCATAACCGCGGATTGCAGTTACTTTACCTGTTAAAGTTTGTCCGAATTTCGTTGCACCAATTGTATTGCCAGTTTCAACGATAAACTCCATACCTTTTCCGTTGTTCGGCGTCATAGAACTATGATTTTGAGGTGTATAAACAACCGCCTCATCTGTTCCGCGCTTTACATTAAGACCATTTACTTCATTCGTTTGACCGTTATATGTAACGTTAATCTTACTATTATAGTAAGCAATCTCTCCATATCCGTCCTTTGTAATACCGAATGCGATCGGTTGGCTGACATAGTTCGAACTTGAATCTGAAATAACGCTTGGTGTAACAATAGTATTATATTGAGAAATTAAATATAAAGGATAGCCATCCCCCATATTGTAGAAATTAGAGTTGATTGCCCCAACTACCCGATTTCCTTCCTTCGTATGACTGTTCGCATGTTGCGTTGTAGTCATTAACGTATTAACCGGAGTTGGTAAACCTAATCCGATCTTTGTGAAAGAGTCTGTTAAATCTACTTCTAAATGATTAACTACACTTGTTTTAGAACCTTTATGAGTATAGTTTGAATATGTTACCCCTGTTGAAAGCGGGTATGAGTCATTTGTCGATTGTGCTGCACTTGCAAATTGCGGTGTACTGAAAATAAGTGCAAACACCATTAGCACTGCAATAAATAGTGATTTATTTGTTTTCATAATTTGTGCTTCCTAGTTAACTTGAAGCAAGTCACCTTCCTCTCTTAATGTCCTACCTCTAACCTTAACAAATTTTCGCGTGAGAGACTATTAATCTTTTGTTACATTTTACAAAAAACCGTTTTATGCAACATAAAATTACATATTGCAAAAGAGAATAATACAAATACTTTTGAGTTAGATTTCATCTTACTTTTAATTTATTCCGTTGATTTCCATTACGGGCGGACGCTTTCCGCGGGCGCGGATCGAGCCTCTAGTCTCTCCCTCGCGCTGTTCCCGCTGGAGTCTGCCGCCCTCCATTCTAATCAACTCCTGTTAATCCTAAAACATTTTTATTCAATTAATTTTTTAAATAAATCTACCTCATCAAACTTTTAATCTATAAAAAAGAACTATCCCCCTAAGAAGATAGTTCCTTGATCTATTCTGCTTTTTGTTTTTCGTAATCGCTGAGCTTGAGCATTGGATACATTGTGCGCATACTCGCAAATATTCCAAAGAGAATAAAGTAGAACAGTACATATACTTTTAATTCCCAAATATTATAGAAGAAGCCTGCTACACCTGTTGCGAACCATAGCCCGAATAAATATTGTCCGAAGACTGTTTTACGTTCTTTCCAGTACATCCATACCATCGCAAGTAAGAAGCCAGCAAACAATAAAACACCGACTGCTCCTGTCTCAGCAATAACCTGGATATATTGGTTATCGGAATAGAAGTTTTTACCTCCGTAAATATCAGAACGGATACCGTACTCCTCATAAATTGGTGAGTCATATGATAAAGTTGCCGAACCACCGAATGTACCAAAACCGGCACCTGTAATCGGATAATCTTTCAGCACTTCAAATCCTTTTTTAATATAGAACATACGACCACTTTCCTGCATAAGCTCCAAAGTGTCGTCCGAGAAAGTTTCCGTGAAGCGATTGCTGATTCCACCTGAAATTTCCTCTGGTGCTACCGTATTTTCCACACCTAAGTTTTGTAAAAACGATACTCCCCAGTTTACAGGGAAATAAATAAGCGCGATTGCTACAACAAATGAAACGGCAATTCTCTTCAATAACTGCCAATTACGTGATAGCAGCATAATGAATAAGACAAGCACGAAAGCGGAAATCCAAGTACCACGTGAAAGTGTCAATAACAGCATTCCAAAGAAAGCGACCTGTGCAATTCGGAACGTCCATTTAAATTCATTGTTTTTATATGCCCATCGTAGGAAAAATACTGCGGCAATGGCAAAGAACATGACTAATGCCAATGAGTTAGGATTGTTCAGCATACCGTAGACACGCACGAAGTTTGTTGAAGAAAGTATTTTTTCCGTCCATACTTCCGGCATTAATAACTGGCGCATCGACAGTTTTTCGACAATCCCTTGAATGAAAATAACGGCACCTGAAAATACCGTAACCCATGCCAATTTCACAAGGAAGTTTTTCGGCAATTCACTGCGGCTTAATATGTAATACAGTAAATACATAACGCCGAACGTACGTAATTGAAAGACAATCGCACCAAGTGATACACCGTTTTTGTATCCAATGATTGCACCGAAGATTAAAAAGGCGAAGAAGAAGTATTCAAATGGTTTGAAATGAAACCAAGTTTTAAATTTCTTCGTATTTAGTAAAAATAAACGCAGCAATACGACGATCGTAATTAAATCGCCGATGAGTTTAAGACCAGGGTTCAGTTCAATAAAGAATGTACGGAAAATAACGTACGGTACTAAAATTATTAAACTTTGAAATGGCTTAAAAAATGCGAAGAGTACAAAGAAAATAGCTGTACTAATTTGCGCTATCGAAGGCGGAAGCAGTATGGCCGCCACAAGTACAAGAATAGCCCCAAATATTTCGAACCACTCTTTTTTATTCATTTTGACAGAAATGTCATTCATAGATGTCCCAAACCCTTTCCTATATGAAGTTCTCTATTTTTAGATGAGTTTTGCTCATGTGGATTAAGACGAACTTAAGTATAATATGGTTACAATTATAATTCAATGAGAGTATAAAACACACCCTAAATTACTAGAATAATTGTCAGATCAATGGTTTTTCGGTCCTAAAAAAATAGGAATCCTATTTGGACATTAAAAAAAGAGACACAATGTTTGCCTCTCTTCAAATCCTTATTTTCGAGAACCCCTTACTTTTCCACTTAAATAACTCCCGATGGTTTTTGATTATAACCATCATCAATAAGAAAGGAAAAATAAACATAGTAAGTTGAGAAATATAAAATTCTACTGGCATCGTTCTAAATAGAATTAACATTGAAAACAGCTCGATTGTACTGAGCAGCATTGATAAAACCAATATGAAAGTAAGTATACCAATTTTTATTTTTTTGTAGATTTGGTTTCCGAACAAATTGTAAATATAAACACTTAATATAAAACTACCTAATAAAATGTACACAATATAATCTTGGAAAGGTATAGTCACATGTTCTTCATGCGGTGTATCAACGGTAATGTTATCTACAGCCCATCCTAAGTGGAATATGAAGCAAAAAAGTGCTGTATAAAATCTTAAAATAAGGAAAAGTGCTGTATCCATAATATATTTAATGATTTCAAAAGCCTTATTCATTTTCAAAAGTCCCCCTTAACCTCCCTCATCTATATATTCCTAGTTTTTACCATTAAATAGATTAGAGAGATTTAAAAATTCCCGGAATAAATTCCACCTAGCCATTCATAATTACTCCTCAAAACCATAAAATATATACATCACTATTTTGGAGGTCGTAGTATTGCAAAATAACCGTAAAAAAAATAATGAACCGCCAATCGATAACAATCCATTAATTCAAGCCGCTTCACTCGAGGTGTTGGCCGGTTTATTAGCTACGTTAGCGGAAGGGATTTCAACATTTGCGTCCGCTCTTGCATTGCAGGAAGCACAACAGCAGGCCAGTAATTACAGCCAAAATAACGTGGATCTCCAGGAAGTTCATGAACAACTTCATTACTTAACGAAAGAAGTAAAAAAAATATCGAAAGCATTAAATTTATAATTCTTATTCGATTTCCTATTAAATACAAAGATAAAATACCAACTTTTTTAAGATGCTCCTTATCATTCATTTCTATCCCTCAATCGTAAGACCCCCACCTATTTTTCACATTAAATTTTTTCTGAGCTTCAATTGGGCTCACTCTTTTTTATAGCTTCAACTCTTTTATTACAGAGCTCTTTTTTCCCTATCTTTAATCTAGTTTTCAAAGGACTTTTTAATTACATTTATATTACAAACGTCAAAGTATTAGGATTCATCTATGATTCTCGCTCATATATTGGTAAAATATCATCATATAGGAAAGGAGCGTGAATCTGTGTTTAAAAAAATAGTTGGACTAGCATTCGCATTAGTCGTTGCTCTGTCTTTCACAACACAATCAACATCTCATGCAAATGATATAAAAGGCCATCAAATGGTAAATGAATTAACATATTGGTCTAATCAAAATGTCATCCGACCAGACAGCAAAGGAAATTTCAATCCTAACCGTGCCGTTACACGTGGAGAATTTGCTTCTTATATTACCCGCGCACTTAAATTACCAGATTCGTCTACATACACTTTTAAAGACTTAAAAGCTGGTAATGAACTGACACGTGAAATCCAGGCAGCTGCCGGATCAAACATTTTAAGCGGTTATCCTGATGGCACATTCCGTCCGAACGAAAAGATTACGCGCCAGCATATGGCAGCACTTTTGGAAAAAGCATTGCGCTATTCAAACGTGCCGTTGGAAGGACAGCCACTAACTTTTAAGGATAACAACAAAATTAGCGATCAGTTCAAACCGGCTGTAGCTACAAACGTTTACTACAATATTATCCGTGGATCGCATACGAAAAATGGGGTATTTTTTGAACCTCAAGGCAATGCGACAATCGCGCATGCCGCAGCATTTTTATTCCGTATGCAAACAACAATCGAAACATTTGCTTTGAATGAAGGTGAAGAACCTACTGAAACGCCTGCTCCGAATCCAAATGTTTACTATGTCGGTAAAATTTCAAATGGAGTAATTATAAAAAACTCTACTGTTTACTTTAACTACGAACAAGCAGAATCGGCATTAAAAAGTTCTGGCTCAAACTTGATTATCAAAGGTGACAAAATCATTAAAATGTCTTCTGGTATCGCTTCAGCAGCTGATACGAAAGCAAACACTGTCACAATCTATTCAGATAAAAACTTCACGAAGTCGTTATCATATGCTGTAGAAGGCTCTCAGTTTAAATACATCGGAAGCAGTGATCAGTATGCAATCGTTCAATTAGCTGATACAAAAGGCTATGCGAAAATTGATGAAGTTACATTAACACCAACAAGCTTAATTAAAGGACAAGACTACTATTTTGTTGATGGTGGGTATTTAACACATCGTACGTACAACCATATTACACAAAAATATAATTGGGATTATGTAGTGAGTGAAGCACCGGCATTTATGCAGCGCGGCGGTCAATACTATAGCCAAGATGGTGTAAACTTCTACTCTGACGTTCTATTAACGAAAAAAGTAGGAACACATTATCCATACTTCCAATTCCAGTCGATTCGTCAGCCATCTAACTATACAGCTGATGAACTGGACAATATGATTATGACATTATTAACAGAGCGTCAGGCAATTAAAACTTCCCCTCAATATGCAAAAGCAACAGTTGAATCTCGTTTAATCGGGATGGGAAAATTTTTAAAGCAGGTGGAATCACAATATAATGTCAATGCCTTATTCATTTTAGCTGCAGCAATGCACGAAGGTGATTACGGTGTAAGTAAAAATGCCTTAACAAAAAATAATATTTTCGGTATTAAAGTATTTGATACAGACCCTACATTAGGCGAAGTTTATAAATCTCGTGACGATAGTGTCCTTGCCTTTATTAACCGCTATGTCAACTTGAATTACGCGCCTCAATCAGGTGGTTATGCAAAAGGTGCAGCCCCGGGTAATAAAACAGCCGGCATGAATGTGCACTATGCATCGGATCCATTCTGGGGCAGTAAAATTGCCGGCCATATGTACCGTATGGACAACCGTTTCGGTAAAAAAGATTATAAGCAAGCAAAATTAGCATTCGTATCATATGAAAATGGTCATTTAGTAAATGTTCGCAATGAACCATCAACATCATCGCCAGTTCACTTCACTTATAAAGCGAAATATGTAGGCGAAACAGGCGTGTTCGGCTATCCTGTCTCAATCGTTGAAGAAACGAAGGGTACGGACGGCTATGTATGGTACAAAATTATGTCAGACAATAACCCTCCTGCAAAATACGGTTGGGTACGCTCTGATTTAGTTCAATTAATTCCAGGAAATTAATTTTTAATCCAGTACTTCTTACGGAAGTGCTGGTTTTTTTGTAGTTGGGGCAAGGGTTTTAAGAGTCCCAGTTTATAAGAATGGTTAGATAGGGTATTAGAAGGATGGGATAGGATTTTTGAACTTCGGGGGAACTTCTGCTGAAGATATTAGAAATCATTAATAAGAAAAAAACAGAGTAGCCCCTCAATTAAGAAGCTACTCAGTCAATTATTTCGTATAATATTGCACAATGCCGTTGTAAATAGACTGGGCAAAAATCTCGACATACTCGTCAGATACAAGCTTTTCTCTATCTGCATTGTTAGTAATGAAACCGAGTTCCACTAAAACAGCAGGCATCACGTTTCCTTTAATGACAACATAGTCTGCGCGCTTTACACCACGGTTGTACATTTTTGCGTTTTTAACGATTTCATTATTAATGGCTGTTGCCAACGCTAAATCTTCTTTTTCATTTGCATTGGAAGTAACACTGTAGAATGTTTCCGTTCCATTTGCTGCTTCCTTTGCTGCTGCATTTGCATGAAGACTAATAAAAATTTCACCGTTCTCATTTTTAGCGTATCGAACACGATCCTCTAAGCTAGGATATGTATCACCAGAACGCGTCATTTTTACTATTGCACCATCTTTTTCAAGCTTTTGCTTTACTAGATTCGCAACTTTTAGAACGATTTCCTTTTCACGTGCATTACTTTTAACAGCACCCGGGTCTTTACCGCCATGACCTGGATCAAGTACAATAATACGACCTTTTACAGCAGGTCCTTTTTGATTAATAAGTTGTAAATATGTTTTATTAATATAACCGTTAATGCCGTTATATGTTATTTTAGCCCAGCTTCCGGATACCGAATGGACTTCCACTAATGTTCCTCGCTTAATTTGACCAAGCGAACGTGAAGTACCTGAAGCCGACTCACGAATCTGCAAAGCATCAACTGTCGCTTTCCCTACCGTATTCGTCAATAGCTGTTGCGGCGGAGTAACTGGTTGTTCGTTTTCTCCGTTATTTTCAGCAGGAGGGTTCGGTACATTATTTTCCTCTTCTACTACCGGTTTTTCCGGTTCTACTGCTGGAGGAGCAACTGGTTCAGTCTGCAACGATTCCTCGGTTTGAGAAACTCGTACATAGGCAGGTAAACCATTTATTAACGTGACATACCAATTGCCAATCGTATTATAAACAGCAATTTTTTCTTTTGCAGCAATCGGGCTTACGCTATTTGAAGCGACATCACGCTTTTCATATGCTTGAATGTTGCCCAATGCGTAAACATGCTTTTGTACTTTATTAAGCTGCTTGCCTGTTTCATCTATAAAATCTACATAATCCTTATAAACATAGGCATAGCGTCCTTCATGTGAAACCTTCAGCCAACCGTCCTTCTGGATTTCAAATACTGCAAACGCTGCTCCTGTATTTACTTTCGCCAAAATATTCGATGCATTTGAAGAAGATGCAGATGTGCGGACATTTAAATTATTTACATTTGCTTTAACAGAAGCAATTGCTGTCGAAACATCCGGTACGTTCACCCCTTGTACTGGCAATGGTAAACGATACTTTTCAGAAGAGGCACGAGCGATAAATGAAGCGAACTGCGCACGTGTTACTGAATTTTTCGGATTATATTTTTCGCCCTCCACTGTAATTCCGTTAAAGTAAATCGCCGCGATGTATGGATAGTAGCCATACGTCGGTTTAATATCTTTAAAAGGAATTTCCAGCTTTTCTGTTTGAGCTGTGTTTAATTTAAATGCAATGGCCAGCACTTTACTCATTTCTTCACGTGTTAAAGGAGTATTCGGAGCAAATTTCCCTTTGGATTGTTCAGAGAAAAACCCTAATTCCAACGCACTTTCTACATAGCCTGAAAGCTCAGTTCCCAATGTAACATCAGAAAAAGAAGACGTTTTTACAGTTAAAGGCTTGTTATTTGTTGCAACAACGACCATTTTAGCAGCTTGTCCACGGGTTACATGGGCATTCGGTTTATAAAGAGTTTTACCATTTTCCGTATACCCTTTTATGACACCTGCATTTACTAAATAGTTTATTTCATTATACGCCCCGTTTAAAGAAGGGACATCGGCAAAGCTTGTACTAGCATATGCCGTATTCAATTGGAACATTACCATGAAGATGATTGTCACCGTCACGACAAGATTGCGCAAAGACAATGTTAAAATCCTCCCCTCTATTAGATAGTTCCCATTTTACCAAATTATTCATAAAATTAATATGTACAAAGCAAGAAATTTAATATTTTTCTAGTTTATAGAAAATAGAAAGTGGTATTTTTCATTATGAAATGAGCGTTTCAAATTAGGTTAAAGTGAGGTCCTGTTTTCACGATCGACTAATAAAGTTGGTGTGTTCTACTTTCTACCTTAACTGTTCTACATTGGCAGCAAAAATTTCCACTTTCTATCCAAGCGTTCTACTTTAGGAAGAAAAGTTTCCACTTTCATTCAAAGAACTTCTAATAAAATCGGCGCATTCTACTTTAGGTGTGAACTGTTCCACATTTTGAGCTAAAACTTCCACCTTCTCTAGTAATCTTTCTACTTTTGACGTAAAAATTTCTACTTTCTCTCCGTAAACTGCTAATAAAGCCCTCCGCCATAAAAAAGAAACACAGACGAAATTTGTCTGTGTTTCTAATACTATTAGTAAGTACTTCCCTGCAAGGTGGATATCTATTGAGATATGTAGAAGTTACTAATTTTTATTCATTAAGTATTGGTATTGCCAATCTTATTATTGTAAACGGTTAATGAAAGCTGTTAAATGTTTTAACATAACGTTGTCGTTTGTACCGAATGTGCCGTCACCTTTACCTACTGTGATGCCGTTCGATGCTAAGATCGAGATGTCGTTATGTGCCCAGTGAGATGTTGGTACATCTGTGAAGTTTAAAGTATCCTGCTTCATTTTTAAGTCAAATGCTTTTACTAATACTTTTGCCATTTGAGCACGTGTTAATGGTGAAGCTGGATTGAATTTACCTTCGTCACCAGTGAAAACGCCTAATTTATATAGTGCAGTTGCTGCACCTGCATATTTTGATGATGATTTAATATCTGTGAATGGTGAATTTGTATCAGATGTATCTAAATCTAATGTTTTTGCTAATTGAATTGCTACTTCACCACGTGATGCATAAACCGTGAAATCGATTGCTGAATCTTTTACTTCCTCTTTTTCAACTGAAGAAACTGCTGCAACTACTTTTTTACTTTCTCCAAAGCTTGCTACACGTTTTGCTCCGTTATAACGCTTCGCCCAGTAAGAAGAAGTTAAACTTGCTTCAGTAACGCCTGTGCTTGTACCAGCGTGAACGAATTTATTTCCTCCTAATGAGATACCAACGTGAGAAGCGGTTTTACCAGTTGTATTAAAGAATACTAAATCGCCTGGTTGTAAATCTGATTTTGAAACGGCACTACCTTGTTTATATTGAGCAGCTGCTGTACGGTTTAAGTCAAAGCCTAATTGCTTGAATACTAATTGAGTAAATCCAGAGCAATCTAATCCGCTTGCTGTTGTTCCTCCATAAACGTATGGTACACCGATATATTTAGAAGCTGTTGCTGTTAATTCTGAAACTGATGCTGCTTGTGCTGTATTATTTGAACCCATCCCTACACCTGAAAAAATCATGAAAGTTGCAAAGATCGGTAATAAGATTTTCTTTTTCACTTTAAAATGGAACTCCCTTCAAAATAGGCCTCGCGATGAATATTCGAGGTATAACATAACGTAAAACTTGTTTGTTCATGTTTATTTAACCTAATAACAGGGTAACATATATATTTGTGATATTATTTTTCACTTGTGTAACAGTTTCTAGTATTTTGATATAAAAACAGAAAACACCGAATCTCAGTATTTACGCAGAGATTCGGTGTTTTTTGTAGAATATTTATATTAATGAAATAAAATTTGTAACATTACTGTAATGTAAGGTACTAGTATTTACCATTTCATTTACTAGAAAAATGTTGAACTACATAATATTTCCCATTTTTAGATTGCTCAATGCCAATGCCCATATGTGTATATACTTCTTTTAAAATATTATCACGATGTTTTGGTGAAGCCATCCAAGCCTTTACCGTTGTTTCCGGTGACTCGAAGTTTCGGGCTAAATTTTCTCCATAGCTTGTATACTCATAATCGAATAACGTCGCTAAATCCCACGGGTTGCCGTAAAAAGGCGAATTATGCTCGAAGTAATTGCGTTTTAGCATATCCTTCACTTTAATAATGGCGATCTGTGTTAACTTCTTATCTTGCATAAGTGGTGAAAGTCCTTTAGCAGCCCGTTCTTTGTTAACAAGCTCCAATATTTTTTTCTCCCATTGTTTATGATGATTCACTGTATCAATATAATCTTTTTGTAAAAAGTCATATACTACTTCCAGATTATTAATCTTTTCCTTAAACTCCATTCCGCGTATTGTCAGTGCAGCGACATGAGCTCGTGTAACAAACTCATTCGGTTCAAAAGTTTTAGCAGTCTTTCCTTTTACAATTTCCACATCTGCCAATGATTCAATATAATCTTTTGCCCAATAGTTTTTAGGCAGATCCTTAAATGATGTCTTATTTTTCTCATCAACTTCAACCTCATAGGCAAGAGCGATCATTTTTGATATATGTGCACGCTTTAAAGGGGCTTCAGGATGAAACTCACTAGTGTTTTGAATAATCCCCAATTCTGCAAGTTTACAAATCTCTTTATAATAACGGTGATTTGCAGGAACATCCGTAAATTCCGGAACAAATTCAGTCGCGAGAGGAATGCCCATCGTTCTTGCAATAATACTTGCCGCCTCAGCACGAGTCGTCGTACTGTTCGGTTTGAATGTACCGTCTGTATAGCCTTCCATAAACCCTTTTTCAACTAGCTCATATATTACAGGTGCTGCCCAATACGTACTTTTCACATCAGTGAAAGTTGGAGACGTTTTTGCATATGCATCAGAAGATGGTGCATGTAATAAACACGCAATGATGGACCCCATAATTAAAACCCGTTTCATCAAACCCCCCCTATCAGTCCATAACTATTATTATACAATGTATTAATTACTTTTCTCTTAATAGAAAACTTTACAACTGACTTAAAAGCCACGAAATAGAAATTTCATGCCAAATTCGACAGAAATCTTTCTTATTTTCTATAATTAGGCGTCTCGCTTTAACCTAAGTTTACACTAAAAAATACCCCAAAAGGCAGATTTTCCATTCTACCTTTTGGGGTACAGTAATTAAAATATAGCATTTCCAATAAAATTACAAGCCTAATTCAAAAATAGCGGCCTGGAGTTTATTGTAATTTTTCACTAAAGATTTTTGGTCAATTGTTAGGCGTTCATAAGCAGTTTTCGCAGACTTCGCTCTTGAAGCATACGTTCTTAAAGATGGATCCAGATCCTCTATTTGCTTCATGACACGCTCCGCAGCTTTTAAATCTTTTTCGGCTTGCTGAAGTACAGAGTAGTTCAGCACTTGGCGCTTAGACCCGGAAGGAAGTGCCTTATATGCCGCTACTGCATTCGTAACATCTGTATCAAAACTGCTTGAAGAAGAATTCAATGAGGCGATGATTGACGTTACCTTTTGGACTTCCGTCATATCAAGAACAGCCTCTTGTAATTTGTAATAGTTTGTAACCTTCAGCTTTTCTTCTTCCGACAACTTGTCATATGCCAGCTTTGCGGCTTCCATATTCCCTTGATAATACTTGTCGCTTGGCTTCAGTCCGGCAATCAGTGTATAGACATGGATTACATTGGACAAGTTCGAATATTGGTCCATATTCGTTACGTACTCTTTTTGTTTTTCATCCAATTTTTTTAATGCATTATTGACTGTATTGAATTGACGGCTCAAATCATTTCTTGGATTGCTTAAGCCATCAATTGCTGTAATTGCCGCTTCGATTGGTTTAATGTATTTTTCCTGCTCTTTTAATTCAAATTCAAGTGTCACGCCTTTTTTGTTGGCCGAGGTTAATGATTTATAGGCTTCACGCGCTTCCTTTATTTTAGCGATAAATTCATTTGCCGGTACTGCATTTAATGCACGAATCATCGCATCTACCTTTGCGCCGCCCTCCACATTCAATTCATGTTCCTGCAATGTCGGTAAATTCGATACTTGTGCTGCTAACTCAGCCGGCAGTTCGTTATATAATGCTCTCGCTGCTGCCGTCTCTTCTACGAATGTTTTACTTGAGGGCTTAATTGAATTGATTGCATTTACTACCTTATAAATTGTTGTAAGATCTCCTAATAACTTTTCGCTGTTGATGAGCAGTGCGCGTTCAGACATCGTTAGTTTATCATAGGCTTTCTCCGCTGATTTAAATTTAGTAATAAATGTACGTGCATTCGATGGATCCAACGCTAAAATATCATTATCCAGTTTTAATACCGGTTTTACACCGCGTTCGCGAGTCGTCAAGTCTTTATAGTTCGTTACTAAACGCTGATCTGATTTAGCCAGACTATCATAGCTGTTTCGCGCATCGACTAGTTTTTGGATATAATTCTCTGTCATAGGAACCGCTGCATCAATAAGTGCGATTACTTGCTTGGCATCGGAAACACCTTGTTCTGCAGCTGCAAGTTTCGTAATATTATGCACGAGTTCTTGTTCCGCAGCAGTCAACGCTGCAAATTCCGCACGAATTGCCGTAACATCCGCTTCATATGTTTTTGAACCGACACGCAGTTTTTCAATACGGTTAATTAAATCCGCCACGTTTATAATATTGCCCAGCTTCGAGCTATAGTTATAGACATCTTGCTTTTGCTTATCTGTGAGCCGGTCATACGCTTTTTGGGCTGCCGCTACTTTTGATGGATAATTACGGTCTGTATGCACAGGCAATTTTTCAATAAAATCGATTACTTTCAGTGATGCTTTATAGTCCCGCTCTAATTCCGTTAAAACTTTGGCATTCCCGACATTGCGTTTCGTTGCAGAATCCAGTTTTTTGTAAGCTGCCGATACTTCCGCTAAATCGGCGATGAATGCTTCACCGGATTTCGTTCGCAGTGCATCGATTCGGCTTTCCATTGAAAATGAATCTGAAACAATCACTTCATAGACCGTTAATTTTTTTCCGTATTCGGTAAATAGCCTTAATTGAATATTTTCTAAATCCGTAATTGGTTCTTCAGGAGCAGTATAGTCCTTTAAAATATTTTCAAAATCATTTTGCACTTTTGATAGATTAACTTTAAATTCTGCTGTCGTCGGGCGGATTGCATCAATTTCCAGCATCAGCTTTGCGAACGGCAACAGCTCAACTAGTTTATTTCTATTGTAGACAAGCCCTTGCATAGGCTCTGCCAGTTTGTTGAAGGAAGTTTCGGCTGCAGTCGTTTTACGTGTGAAATCTTTTGCCATTACATCAATTTTGCTGATTGCCTGAATTGTATTTAATACTGTCTTGTTCGCCTTTTCAATCTCTGTTAATACTTTAATATTTTTGACTAACCGCTTGCCGTTTGCAGATAAAGAATTATATTTTTCACGAGCTGCATCGATTTGCTGCAAATCAACTAATTCAGCACTTTGGAAGACAAGAATATCAGAATCCAATTTTGCCGCGATAGAATATTCCTCTTTTTGTAATCGCAAATAGGACGTTAAAAATTGATGAAGCTTTTCGACATTTACTGCTTCCTTTGGAGGAATCGCTTCTTTTAATGAATCCCATTCGTTTAACTTATTTTCCGCTGATACTAAATCCTCTGCATAAGTAGTGCTCGTGACGTTTAAATTCACTACTTGATCAGCAATTTTTGTTACCGGGATTAATGCTTCAAGACGAGCACGATTTTGGACAAGCTCCCGCTCATTAATTTTGGCATACGAAGATTCCGCAGTACGCACCTTTGTAATAAATGAAGTGACAGTTGAGCGCTTTTTCGTGTCTGTCAGCTTTTCATCATTCAGATTCGCAAATACATCTGTTTTGATCGCATCGATTTGTTTATTGATCGTTGCCGCGGTTGCCGTTGATTTTTCCCATGATGTAAGGAGATCCAATAATTCTTTTAAAACATATTTGCGCTCAGTTGTTGGTAATGCATTATACGCTGCTCTTGCATCTGCAACGATTGAGCTTTTCACTTCATATTTTGCTGAATCAATCTTTACTATTTCTGTTTCAACTTTTTTTGCATTTTCAATTGCCGCTTGCATTTCTAGTAATTTGTCATAATTCACTACAAATCGTGTATCCAAAGGATCGAGGGCATTATATAGTTTCTCTACATTTCCCGCCTCTTCACGGAATTCTTCAGTATTTGCCGGTAACTTAGAAATTCTAGTAATTTCATTTACTACGTTTAATACATTTTCATATGGTTTTAATTCATCCGCGTTTGGTACCAGTTTTTTTTGAATATCTGTTAATTGTCCATATTCTTTAACAAGTCCATTTATTTTTGAATTAAATGTTGTGGCAGTTGGCGGGTTTTCTACTAAATCTTTAATTTTATCTTCAACCGTTTGTGCCTTTTTAATATCAGCTTCTGCATTTTTTATAAATTGTTCAATCCCTGTATTACTTTCTACTAGTTGAACTTTCAATACATTTTTAAATGCAACATCTGTTATGTCATTAAATGCAGTACGTGCGTTAGCTACAGCGCTAATAAAGCCTTCCTTACTAAATGACTCCTGAGCGGTTAATGTCGTGACCGGACTAATGTAATTTTCAATAAATTGCTCAATGACTGTCGTTTGGTCTTCAAAAGACTGCAGATGACTTAAAGATGCTGCTGTAACATATTTGTTAATGAAATCCGTTTGACCATTTTCATCGTAATACAGTAAAGTTTCCAGGAACGTACCTGCATTACCGTTTACAGCACTGCTCAACTCACTGCCGGCATTCTCCAAATTTACATTTAGATTTTCAAGTGCCTCCAGTGCTGCTTGTCTGTCGGCAACCAAGCTTTTGTTTGTATTCGTTAACTTTGAAATTAAACTTTTTACTTGTGCTGCTTCCTGCTTAAGTTGCATGTATTTTTCTAAATATGTCAGTTTAGCATTTATCAGCGGCATAATATCCGCAAATATTTCATCATCTTTATATGTATTATAAATTGTTCTTTCCTGAGTTAATGTCGTACTTGTGGACTCTTCATTGGCTGCTTTAAAACTGTTCAATAACCCTTCTGCAGTAACTGAAGCTACGACATTAAACGGAGTCGTTGTTTCACTCGCTTCTGCCTCTCCAGCTTGCGCGATGATTGCCGGAGTAATCAAAAGCCCCGCCATCAAACCAACCTTTAAATTCTTCTTCATCGTTTTATCCCTTCCTTCCTGGGTAGTGCTTCTGTATATAATCCTAAGTTGATTATCGGCATATTTTAACAGGTTGTTAGTAATCTTATTTCTATTACCTTTTCAAATGGTTGATTTCCAATAAAAAACTGCCTAAAAAGTTTTTACACTTTCTAGACAGCTTTGCTCATTATAATGCGTCTGTATATAATTTGCCTTCTGGTAAATACTCGGACATGCCGATTTCCTCAAGGCCATTTTTGATTTTGATTGTGTGACCTAATCGGTTTTTCGATAAATAATTTGCTTTCGAAATCAGCATTTCTTCAAATACTGGTAACTGTGATGGATCTACATCTTTCCAGTTTTTATAGGAGTTAATTAAGTCTTCAAGTGTTAAATGCAGATAATCATCACCCGCAAATTCACCTTTTGGATTTACACGGTACCAAATATCTCCGTTTGAACGAATCCACTTGTTCTTTTCGATTTGCAGCGCACGGCTCACTGCTGTCGCCGCTTCCAAATATTTAGGGTCTTGGAATTCTTTATATGCCAATAACAAAACATTCATGCCACCAAGTACATGGTTCATCGATGCATGCGTTGTCACCTGCTGATTCACCGGGAAATAATCTGAAATATAGTAAGCATCTTTATCGACATTAATAACATGTCCAGCCTGTTTACGCGATACTAATAAATCTGCATAATTACGTAAAGGTTCTTTATAGTTCGGCATATTAAACTCTGCACCAGAATTATAGTAGAACAATGCGATTTGCTCATTGAATCGTGTATCGATAAATGGTGCTGTAATGCCAAATAAGTTTTTCAAATACGTACTTGTTACTTCTGTTTTCCAATAAGGTGCATCACCTTTAAACTTTTCCAAGTTAATGAACGAGTTTTTCACTAAGTTTGCAAAATAACGATCGCCCTGTTCTTTTAATAAAACAAGTGCACGGTCTTCTTTTACCAACAATAGATTTCTTCCGAAACCTTGGTAAGATTTCGGCATAGGCTCCGTAGTTGTCGCCATTTTATTGTAAGGACCTTCTGCTGTGTACCAGTTGTTTCGCTTTTTATAGTTAAGCGCGGTTTCCAGCATCCAGCCATTCATATTTTCATCTGTCTTAAATAAACGCTCATTTGAATCCATATACCATGTGTCAACAATGTCGTTCCCGTTAGAAACGAGCGTATAGTAGCTGAATAGCTCTTCGCCTAGCCATGCTTGTGAATACGCTTCGTACTCAGATTCTAAATCACGCATATAACTTGTTCCGCCAGTATCTTTATAGCTTTGAGTTAATTGTTTTGAACGATATGCTTGTCCGACCATACGATCTGTCGCAAGCTTTTCGTTCTCCATAATGCGTAATAGTCCTGTCGGGTATGATGACGAGTCAAAGCCAAATACATCAGCCGAATTTTTTTCGATTGGGAAACGATCATATCGGTACAATCGGTAATTCGTTACATTCGTTGCTTTCTGGAATAAATCCACAGTCAGCTTTGATTTTCCTTTGTTCGTCAATGTTGTAAATACAAAGTCATCGCCGTTTTCCAATGCACGAACCGTTACTTTTACTGTTGCACCTTGGTTTCCAACTGCATAATTATAAACTGTATCTTTTGCAACACCGTAAGTTTCAGTCGTTGTTCCTTTAAATACAATCGTAGCTGTTGAACGAAGATATAACGGGTTTGCATCAGATGTTACTTGTGCAAAGTTCATTTCTTCACGATTGTTTTTAAAATTACTAGATACTTCTGCAGCTTGTACTTTATATTCGTTTTTCACAATTTGATTTGTTGCAACAAGTGCACGGTGAAGCATGACCGAGAACGTTACACGATTAACCGTTGCTTTCGGATCGTAAGTACCATCTTCACGCCCTGTTGTAATCCCATGCTGCGCTAAAATTTTAACATTTTCGCGGTGTGATTCACTGATTTTGTTCCAGTCTTTAAATGTCAGTTCTTTACCTGTATCTTTCAAATCAAATGCACGCACTAAAGTCGTCGCCATCTGTTCACGTGTTAATGCATCCGCTACACCGAAACGTCCGTCTGGTTTACCGCCAAAAATACCAGCTTCATATGTAGAAAATACACCTTGTAAAAAGCTTGATTTCGTACTTACGTCTGAAAACTTGTTCTGATACTTACCGTCTGGAAGCTTTAACGCCCCTTTAAACAGGTTTGCTGCCTGACCACGGTTAATATTTAAATTAGGACGGAACTGTGCATCCGGATAACCACCGATAACGCCCATTTCCACAAGCTGCATTACTTCATTTTTAGCCCAGAAACTATCAGGTACATCCGCAAGCTTCTGCTTAACTGTTAATTTCTCACCTGTTAGCGGCTGCTTGGCTGGCTCCTCTGATGACTCGTTTTGTTCCGCATCAGTTGCAGGCTGTTCAGTATTTGCAGGAGACTCTGGCTCTTGCTCTACTGATTCCTCATTTTCCGGAGATGTTTCTGTCTGTGTTTCTGGCTGAGCAGGTGTTGTTGTCTGTTCAGCATTTTCGTCAGCAGAAGTAGATTCCGCTTCCTTTTCATCTGTAACCGTTTCCTCTTGAACTACCGGATTATTACCGGAATCCGTAGTTTGAGTCGTAGTAGTGGTTGAATTTTGTACTGTTGGATTTTCAGCTTCAACTGTGCCTTGTACATTTGCATACGTTGCGGTTGGTAGCGCTGTGGATAAAAATAGTAGCGAGGCTAACAGTGCTGATTTTATTTTCAACATTCGACAGATTCCCTCCTTTTATTTCAATAACGTATAAATTATACCGAATATCGCCATATATTTCACTGAAATGTACAACTTTTAATAGAATAATAATATTCATTGTAAGTGTAGCACGCTAATTGTCGAGATACGATGGAAATTCTCGCTACCTTTGCTAGGGATTTCTTTATTGGAGTAGGGGGGTCTGTTAGCGATCGGGGGCGGGTTCTACTTTCGGGCGGAGATTTTCTACTTTTCTCTTCTGAAGTTCTACTTTCCTCATGATTCGTTCTACTTTTCAGAACAAAGGTTCTACTTTCTTCAGGTAAATGGCTAATAAGTTTACGGATTCCACTTTCGAGCGGAGAGTATCTACTTTACCCATTTTCCCCCAAAAAAAAAAACACTTGAGCTTAAATAAAACTCAAGTGCATTGCCAAAAAGCTTCCTTATTCTATACCAATAACGATAAAGTCATTTGAAGCTTCAATCGCATTAAATAAAAATGTCGCTAACTGGGCGCGTGTCAATTTTATATTCGGGCTGAATGTAGTAGCTGTCGTACCTTTTGTAATTCCGTAATCTACTAATGTTTGAATGTATTTCTTCGTTGCAGTATCCGTTAATTTATTGACATCGGTAAATTTCGTCTTTGTCGTAGTAGATTGCTGTAATTCAAAACCGATCGTTACCATTTTCGCTAACTGGGAACGTGTCAATGTTGCGTTTGGACGGAATTCATCGTCATAACCGTTCACAACACCTGCTTTATTTAATGCAGCGATAGCTTTATAATATTTGCTTGATGTCGGAACGTCTTTAAAACCTGGATTTGGTGCAGTACTATTTTGCAGATTTAATGCATTCGCTAAATATAATGCCGCATCCCCACGTGTTGCCGATTTACCTGGCTCATAAGTTTTACTCGTCACACCTGTAATAATGCCTTCATTATATAAAGAGACGATTGCGTTTGCATGGGAATTCGTTTCTTTTACATCGGTAAATGGATTTGTAGATGCCTGTACTGAATGACCACTTACTATAACACTTAAAATAATAACAAGTACCGCAGTAAAAATTGAGCCATAGATGTCATAGAAAAACTTCTTCATTTATTTCAACCCTTCCTCTTAAACCAGTTAGCATAATTATACAATAACTTATAATTTTATGTAGAGAACAATCAGCACCTTTATTAAAAGTTCCGAATGACTTATTAGAACTTTGAACATGGATATTTGAAAATGAAGAACATTTATTAGAAGAACTAAGTTTTTATTAAAAAACGGGCACCTTATTAGAACTCTCGCAGAATTATCAGAAAATCTGCCTTTTATTAGAAGACTAAATCATCATAAAAAGGCATACACGCAATCTAGCATGTATGCCCTTACCTGCAACCTAGTTTATTCTTAATTTAATGTTGGGGTTAAAGTGAATGTATCGACTACCGCATTGCCTGCTTCATCAACTACATCCTCAATTCCTGCACCTGGTGTAATCGTCACGGTCGTACTTAGACCTTGATTTGCAGACAAAGTAACCGTTACTTTATTTTCTGTCGTCGATTCTGCTACGGATGTAATTCCGACCGTTGCTCCTGCAGCATTTACAACTACAAATGAACCCGTATCAAGACCGCTTACATTTTCGCTAAAAGTAAGCTCAATTTGGTTAGCTGATGTAAATTTAGCGGAATTTAATACCGGGCGAATATTTTCCTTTAAATCGACAACGGCTGTTAAGTCTCGCTGTGATGCAATCGAATCTTTCGCTTTCACATTTCTGATCGTTATATTACGCGGACCAGTTGTCGTTGTTTCATTTGGCGCTAATGTCAGAATAACCGTATCCAATGCGTTGCTTGGCACTTGCGCGTTTACAATCTTTGCATTTGGAATAGAATAATTGCTTGCAACAGATGCTGAGGGTGCATCCAATACATGGTTAAACTTCAGTCGCACTTGATTGTTCGTTAACGTTGAATCCGTTTCTGAAGTAGTAACAGTTGGCGCTACCAGTACATTGTCATTGTTTGTATAATCCGCTGTACGCTGGAACGTGACCGCTTTATTTGCCGTATTTACACCATAGGCACTGTCTACTTCTGTGAACGATAATGTCACGTTATATGTTGCATCCGCCGCATCGCCTGATCCTAGTAAATCGTCCAGTCTCACGCGCACTACAGTACGATTGCCGTTTTCCCGGTACTCTAACTCTGTTGCTGTTCCATTGAATGAATGTGTTACGCCGCCTTTGACATAGGTGCCTGAAGCGGTTACACGTGACGCGTCTACTAAATCAACTGGTTTATTGAGCGTAATGTTCAAGTACTCGAAATTGCCTTCTCGGGTTACAGAAGTTGATGTAACTTCTGGTGCTGCTGTATCAAGGGTAAATGAATGAGTCGTCGCAAATGTATTCGTTTCACCTGAAATATCTGTAATTGTTTTACCGGCTGCTGTGCCAATATTATAGACACCTGTTAAATCATTTGTAGCGGTAACGGTAAATGAACGATCATCCCCAGGTACTGCATCAATTCTAGTAATCGCATTTGCCGAATTCCCTAAACGTAAATCCAGATCACCGATTGCCGGTTTATGAATCCGTTCCGAGAATGTCAGTCTGAATGTTTTCGGACCTGTTTGTGAAATACTTGTTAGCGTTGGTTTAACTCCATCCGCACCGCCCATTGCAAAGCTAGTCGTTAACGGGTTTGGTGTACTGAAGTTTCCGGCAATATCACGCAGTCCTGCAAATGTTGCAGTCACTTGTGTATTTGCCGCTAATGGCTGACCATTTACCATTGCATTTGATAAATCAAAGTCTGCATACGTAGCACCCGCAGTGATTTCTCCAGTGATACCTGTTACATTCGTACCGTTCGCTAGTCTGAATGTAATACTGCTGTTACTAAATGCGCGCAAAGGCTCCGAGAAAGTAACACGAACTGTTTTCGCATCTCGGTTTACTGTACTAATTAACGTAGGTGCCACTGTATCCGTACCGAAATTGACAACGTCATCATATGGAGTAACCGTTGTACCTGTTGCATTTTTTACATTATTTACTTTTACGAGATAGCGTCCTGATAAAGCTGTAGTCCCGTTTGTGGAGATTGTTAATGTACGTCCATCTTCGCTTAACTGCCCTCTCGAAAGAGTAACGGCACTATTGTCTACAGCCGAAACCGTTACATAGTTTGCCAATTGTGCAGAAGATAAGCTGGCAGGCAAGTCTACTCTTTGATTGAATTTCACTTCAATTTGTCCACCATTCAGTGCCTTGACAGTTGCGACCTTCACTTCTGTAACAACATACGTGACTTTCGCTGAATAATCTTTACCGTCAATTTTAAATTCAACAGTTGTTTCCTCATTTTCAGGAAGATTATTTTCTAAAGTAACTTCATGCTCGGAGTTGTCGCTTAATGTGACTTTCAATTTATTTGCTGCAGAAGCTTCTGCTGTTTTAACTGTTAACGCAACATTATATGTTACGGAAGTTGCATACTGCTTACCGTTAATCGTAAACTTAACCGGTGTTTCTTTACCGGCTTCCAGAGGTGTATCCAATTTTACTGTATGTTCCGTATTGTCCGTAAGTGTGACTTTTAATGTTGAAGCATCAACTACTTCAATCGCTTTCAATCCTTCACCCGGTACTTCCACTTGAAGCAATTTGTACAGGAATGAAGAGAACTGTCCACGTGTTGTGTTACCTTTCGGGTTGAAGTTCGGTACACCTGTTACATTGTAAAAATCTAATACTCTAATTGCTGAACGCGCCTCTGCCTTTGCCCTATTATAATCAATGACATCCTCATTAAAATCCTGGTCCATAACATGTCCTAGGAAGTCAAAATTATTAATATTCGTATAAGCGCGCACTAAAACAACCGCCATATTTTCACGTGTAATCGGATCTGCAGGTAACAGGTTTCCGTTACTTCCGTTAAATACACCGTTGTCTTTTACTAATGCCGCATACTGCAATAGCTCGTCCTGGGATGTGCTGCGCAAGTCTGAAAAGCGCATATTTGTTTTATAATCTGAAGGAATTTTATAACCTTGTGACACTAAGTATTTACCTAATAGTTTTACAACATCCGAACGTGTCAATGTACGATTTGGTTTAAATGTGCCATCGGGATATCCTGAAATGATGCCTTGGCTTACGAGTGAATCAATTGCACGCTCATGAGTATTTCCTGCCGTGTCCGAAAAACTAGCCGCACTTGCTGTAGGAGCAATTGCTGATGCAACTAATGTCGCAGTAGCCGCCGTCGTCAAAAACTTCTTATACTTTTTCTGCATCTTTATTAACCTCCTAGTATTTAAAACAATTAAATATATTGCCTCTTTCTCAAACTTGCTTACAACCTATGCAATTCCACAAATTGTTTGAATATAAACATAATTTCGCTAAAATGACTAAAAAGTATTATAAAGATATAAAAAAGCATATCTATCGAAATAGATATGCTCCAAAAATTAGTAATTAATATTCGTAGGGACTGTAAACTGCAGTGGAGAGAAAACAAGTTTATTATTCGCCAGATCACTGACTGTTGATGTGCCAGTTTGTGAAACTGTGACAACTTGGTTCGCTTTTAACGGTTGGGCTAAGCGGATTGCTACTTGTTCATTGTTACTACCTGTGGAATATACTTGTGAAATCGGCACTGCTAAATCGCCCACTTTTACTTCAAAAGAATGATTCAATACATTTTTCACTGCTTCATTAAATGAAAGAGTGATTGTATCGGTTCCTGTAATATTATGATAAACATATTGCGGTGCGATATTTTCATTTAAATAAACCAGCTCCGTTTTTGGTTCCATCGTGACAATTGAATTTAATGCCCGTAAATTGCTGATTGTCAAATTTGTCCCTCGTGGGTAAGCAATATCGTCTTCTTTAACCGTTAAATACACTTTATGAGGCTCATTGTGATTCACGACTGCACGCTGAATTGTCAAACCGTCCAAAGCATAGTTCTGCAGGTTCGATGCCGTAACACCATCCACATATGTCGAGAACGTAATAACAATCGTTTTATTATCAATTACCGTACCCTGTCTAGCATTATAGGAAGTTTCCACACTTAGAACGGAAAGCTTTTCTTCATTTTGAGCAAAATCCGAACCACGTACAAAATTTACTTGGTAGGCAGGATTTACCGCCTGTCCATACTCACTGGTAACACCTGTAAATGTAGCACCAACTGAATATGTGTAGCCTGAATTTGATGTCAGCCCTGTTAATGTACTTAGGCGAACTCGTATTGTTTTGTCGTTTGTTGCTGATTTTTCAAGCTGCCCTACTAAAGAGTTTGCTAATGGATACGTATACCCGTTCGAAATATAGCTGCCTTTTAGGGTCACTTGTGCAAATGCCGCTGTTTCTACATTGCGGTCAAATGTAAACTCTAAATACTCGATTCCTTTATCTTTTACAACATTTGTACTAACAACAGAAGGGATTGTTGTATCTGCTACAAAGTTGTAAGCTGTTGAGAATACGTTTACTTCTCCGGAAACATCTGTAATATAGCGTCCTGGTGTCGTTGAAATTGTTGTATAGCCATTTAATGAGCCATTTGTCGTAACAATATAGGAATTGACATCATCTTTATCTTTTACAATACTAGTAATTCCCGGTGAATAGGTATTTTGAGAAATTGTGATGTCTGCCGGTACAATTGTACGTACTTCTTCAGAGAATGTTATCTTAAATTTTTTAGCGCCTAATTGTGTAACATTCGTTAATGTTGGTACAACCCCATCCTTATCTCCTTTTGTAATATACGTAGTTAAAGGGTTTGGTGAAGATAGGTTATTCGAAATATCGATGATTGTCCCAAATGTGACTGAAATTGCTGTGCCTGGTGCTAAAATTTGCCCTTTTGCAGTTGCCGCCGATAGATCATAAATTACTTCTGTTGCGTTTTTTTCAATTGTTCCTTGAATGCCTGAGACTACCGTACCATTTGCTAATTTAAATTGGGTAACACCAATAGGATTTGTTACCGGTTCTGTGAAAATTACTTTTACTTTAGTAGCCGAAACATTTTCTACCTTTAACACGCCCGGCGATGTCTTATCAGGCACGAAAGTTTCGATATCGTCATATTTAATAAGCTTTTTTGATGTTGCCGATTCAATGCCGTCAACAACGACACGGTAACGTCCTTCTAATCCAGTTGTCGCATTAATTGTTACCGTCAATGTGCGCTTATCTTCACTTAATTGCCCTTTAGATAGCTGAACTTGTCCAAGACGATCTACTCCGGAAACCGCCACTAGCTTATTAATTGCAGCTGTATTTAACTCTGCTCCCAGCTTTACAGGCTGATTGAATGCGATTGCAACTTGCCCCCCATTGGGATTTGAAATAGAAGATACCTTCAAATCTGGCACTTCGAATTTTACTTTCGTTGTAAACGTTTGTTCCCCAACATCAAAAGTAACTTCAGTTTCAATATTCTCCACTAAAGGTGTTTTTAGTGTCACAATATAAGCCTTATCATCTGAAAGCGTTACACGCAGTTTATCCGCTGCTTGTACTTCTACTTTTTTGACTGTTAAAACCGGTTTTTCGGGCTCAGGCTTCGGCACTTCAATTTGTAGCATATTATACAGGAAAGTAGCGAACTGACCGCGCTTTGTCGGATCTTTCGGATTGAATGTCTTTTGCTTTGTTACCGCATAGTAAGCCAGTGTTTCAATTGATTCCTGATGTTCTACAGTTGTCCGGTTTAAATCACTAATGTTTGATTTATAGTCTGTTTCTTTCATCGCTTCTACATAATCAAATTCATTAATCACTTTAAATGCACGCACTAAAACCGTCGCCATCTGGTCACGGCGCAACTGATCACGATGCAGCAAAGCACCGTTACTTCCTTGGAAAACTCCAACATCCTTTACTAATGCAGCATACTGCAACAATTCATCCTGAGATTTCGCCGTTAAATCTGTAAAGCGCATTTTCGTTTTATAATCTTTCGGTACCTCATGCCCCAATGAAACTAAATATTTCCCTAATAGTTTTACAACATCTGAACGCGTCAGGTTTTGATTCGGTTTAAACGTTCCATCCGGATATCCCCCGATAATGCCCTGCTCCGATAATGAAGTGATTGCATTTTCATGACCACTTCCTTTAATGTCCGAAAACGATGCAGCACTAGCTACAGGAACAATAGCTGTTGCTGCTACAACAGCTGCTGTTGCAGATGCTAGAAACTTAGAATACTTTTTCATATGTAACGCCTCCAATTTCTATTCTCTTATTTTATATATGTAGAAACTTTATTTGATTATGACTAACTTCAGCGATTACTAGATTTGTACTGTCCAAATAAACGGTTTGCTCCTCATCGATAAAAGCTAATTCCTCAACTATTACTTCTTCATATTTCCAATTTCTAAACAACGATATTACTTCCTTACAATGAATCTCCAGGATATTCATTTTCGTTTGAAAATACCCTTTAACATCTAGTAGAAGTCCATTTATTTTCAATTGACTAAAAAAATGCATATAAATCCCTCCATAGTAAATATTGTATAGAAATATATATGAATTTACAAATTTTCTCACAAAAAAAGCTCCCTCTATTAAAAATAGAGGGAGCTAAAATCGAAATTACTAAAATTACTTAGCTTTTACTTCGATGTTTAATTTTTGAGCGTTTTTGCGTTCGCTTTTATCTGTAACAGATGCGTTATCGATAACTTTAACAGCAACAGTATCAACTAATGAGAAGTTAATTGGTGCAGATAGAGTTACACGTAATGTGTTATCTTTACCAGCCACTACAGCAGCATTTGATAATGCTACAGTTGAAGCTTGACCATCAACAATTAATGAGAAGTCAGAAGCGAATGTACCGCCAAATTGAACTGCTTCATTATATGTTAATTCGATTGTTTGGTTATCTACGATTACTGCAGAAGTTAATTCTGGAGCTTTCGTATCTTGTACAGCAATTGTTTGCTCGTAAGCTTTAACAGTTTTAGTACCTGCCAAGTTTTGAACGTTTGATACTTTCATTACAGCTGTTTTGTTATCAGCAGTAATTGTACCTTCAGCTAATTTAATTGTTGCTACTTTGTTATCAGCAGAGATAGTAATAGTTGCACCAGTTAATGCTTTACCATCTAATGTGTAGTTAGCTAAATCAGTTGCAGAACCTGCTACTGCGCCACCTTTAACTGCTTCTGGGAATGTAACTTTAATTGTGTCAGCAGTAGTTGTATCAAATGCACCTGCAGCCATTTCAAATTCAGTTGAAGTTTTAACAGTACCGAAATCGAATGTCATGTTGAATGCATCAGATTTGTTAGCAGCTAATGCTAAGTCTGTTACTAAATCTTTGTTGAAAGTTACAGCTAATTTACCTTCAATTAATACAGGAGTAGCAAATTTGAATGATACTTTCTTAGAACCTTTTTCAACTGAACCAGTTAATGTGTTTAATGTAGAGTCAACTTTACCTTCAGCGTTTACTACAGTTGCGATATCACCGAAGTTGATACCAGTTTTAGCAGCTAATGCTTCGTTGAATTCTACAACGATTTCTTCTACTTTACCATCTTCATCAACAATGATGTCATAGCCAGTTGCTACTGGTTTAACAGCGTCTTTTGTTAATGTAACTGATTTTGTTGTAGCAGCAAACTTGTTACCTAAAGCATCAGTCATTGTACCGCCTAATACTACAGTGAAAGTACGTGAATCTTTGTTAGCAAAGATTGTGTTGTCTTTTAATTCTACTAAGAATTGTTTGTTGTCAGATTTTTCTACAACAGTTGCAGTATCACTTGTTACAGCACCTAGTAACTCATCTTTAACAATACCGTTAACTAATGCAGCTTTTACAGAATCAACGTTCATTGATTTGTCGAAAGTTACTAAAATAGTGTTGTCGCCAGCAGCTTCGATAGTAGCTGTTGGTGCTACAGTGTCTACAGATACTTCAAATGTTTTTGAAGCTTTAACTGATTTGTTACCAGCTTTATCTTCAACGTTGAATAATTCAACAGTGTGAGATTTACCAGCTTCAACTGTAACGCCTTCTAAAGTAACAGTTTTGCCGTCAACTTTAATGTTTCCAGATGCTACATCTACACCGTTAATTTTTGCAGATCCAATAGTTGCTTTTTCAGATAATGTAACTACTACTGTATCAGTAGCTTTACCCTTTGTTGTTGCTTTTACAGAAGCAATCGTTGGAGCAACCTCATCTTTATAAGTAACTACAGATACATATTTAGCAGTTTTCACTAAACGATCTTTAGCAGTACGGATTGGCTCTACTACTACTGCAGCATCTTTAACGTTGATTGCTGTTGCAGAGTTTAACGTTAATGTTTTGCCATCTTCAGATAATGTAGCTGTATCTAAAGTTGTACCTTGGATTGATACTTTGTTGTTAATATCAGATTTCAATACTGCTTCGCTGAATTTAACTTCTACAGTTACGCCGTCAACAATGTTAACTGACATTACTTTTGGAGCTTCAACTTTGAAAGTTACTGTTGCAGTATATTCTTTACCGTCGATTGTGAAAGTTACTTTAGTTGCTTCGTTTGCTTCTAAAGCTTTTTCTAAAGTTACTACATGAGTAGAATCATCAGATAAAGTAACGTTTAAAGTTTTAGCATCTACTGCTACTACTTCTTTAACAGTTAACTCAACTGCTGTGTTGATTGTTTTGTTTAAGAATGAAGCGAATTGACCACGAGTTACTGTGTTTTTAGGATTGAAGTCTTCAACTACAGTAATACCTAAGTCACGTAAAGCTTGGATTGCTTCACGAGCTTCTGCTTTAGCTGTTGCTAAGTCAGCAACTTTAACGTCTTCGATTTTAGTAGCTAACTCTACTAATGTAGTACCGTTGATTGCTTTGAAAGCGCGGTCTAAAACTAGAGCCATGTTTTCACGAGTGATTTTGCCAGAAGCGTTTAATGCACCGTTAGAACCGTTGAATACACCAGTATCAGCTACTAATGCTGCATATTTTACTAATTCTTGGTCTTTAGCGTCTACAGCTACGTCGTTGAAACGAGCTTTTGTAGCATAGTCAGCTGGGATTTCGAAACCTTGAGCTTCTACCCATTTACCTAACATTTTTACAACTTGACCACGAGTTAATTCTTGGTTTGGTTTGAATGTGCCATCCGGATATCCTTGAATGATGCCCGCATCAACTAATGAGTTGATGTTTACAGCGTGTGAATTAGTGTCTGCTACGTCAGAAAAACCAGCAGCTGAAGCTACAGGTACGATTGCAGATGCTACAAGAGTAGCTGTAGCAGCAGCTGCTACAAATTTAGTATATTTCTTAGGTTGGTTAGCCATAGAATGATTTCCTCCAAATAAAACAATTTTTTATCATTTTAGTAAATGTTGTCTCGTATATTACGATAACAATTACAAGTATATTAGTAAGGTAATTTAATGTCAATGCTATTTTAGGAAATATAAAGTAAACTCCCTAATACTAGTAATATCAAGGTTTTATTTGTCAGAACTATAAGTATATTATTTGGTAATAATTAAATTACATGGTAATAATTAGTTTTTGGGTATAATTTTTATATTTTCAGAATTATAATAACTGGGTTTAAAATGGTACTTTTATGACTCCCTTTTTATTATAATAATGGCAATATAGAACATCAATTCCAAGGAAATCATAAATTGTTCGATTCAACTCTTTAGGAAAGTAGAACTTTTGAGCTGAAATGTGGAATGTTAGCGCAGAAAAGTAGAACCATTTGAAGGAAATGTAGAACATCCCGGCTAAAATGCAGAACGCTTCCTATGAAAAGTAGAACAACACACAGATAAAGTAGAAAAAAGCTGTCTCTAATATTAGAGACAGCTTACATTTAACCTATAAAAATACGAAACCAGCTACAGCCCCGGTAACAACCACAATCCACGGCGGCAGTTTCCAGTAAGACAGCATGCTAAATAAAATTACGGCTAAGGCGAAATCTTTCGCTTCCAAAATAGAACTCATCCAGATTGGAGTATATAACGCAGCAATTAAAATCCCGATAACAGCCGCGTTCACACCCATAATTGCGCCTGTAATTTTCGGATGGTTCCGTAATTGATCCCAAAACGGCAGTGCACCGATCACTAAAAGAAACGCGGGTAAAAAAATCGCAAACGTTGCGAGAATTCCACCTTGCCAGCCATTCATTACCGTCCCTAGGTATGCCGCAAATGTAAAAAGAGGGCCAGGTACTGCCTGTGTAACACCGTAACCTGCCAAGAATGATTCTTCACTCAACCAGCCTGTCGGGACAAACTCTTTTTCCAGTAATGGCAGCACGACATGCCCCCCTCCAAATACAAAAGAACCGGAGCGGTAAAAGCTATCAAACATTGCTACCCAATAGGAACCTGTCATCTCTTTCAACAAAGGCAAAGCTACCAGTAAGCCAAAAAACAAAAGAAGGCAAATCGCTCCAATCTGTTTCGAAACCGGAAAACGCGACTGAGCTCCTGTATCGTCATTGTCTCGTTTCAGCAAAAGATACCCTATTACTGCGGCAATTATAATAACCGCTACTTGACTTAAAGCGGTTTGCCAAAGAAGCGTCACAAGCAATGCCACAATCGCAATTGCTTTCCTTTTCAAATCTGGTGTCAGACTTTTAGCCATTCCTATAATGGCATGTACTACAATCGCTACCGCCACAATTTTCAAACCATGAAGCCATCCGGAATTACCGACATCAAATCCGGTCATAAGTAATGCAAATGCGATAAGCGCCGCTAGTGAAGGAAATGTAAACCCAATAAATGATGTAATTCCCCCTACTATTCCAGCGCGCATAATTCCAATGCCGATTCCCACTTGGCTGCTTGAAGGGCCGGGCAGAAACTGGCAAAGTGCAACTAAATCTGCATAGCTTTTTTCATCCATCCACTTTCTTCTTCGTACATATTCTTCATGAAAATATCCTAGATGAGCAGTCGGTCCGCCAAAGGATGTAAGCCCTAACCGTGTTGAAACCAGAAATATTTCGATAAGTGATCTGATTTGATTTTTTTTCGTTGAATTCATCGCCAGCTAACCCCTTAAGACTATTTTAAAATGTAATACTCCTATATTTGCCAACTACCTTAACTAAAAGTAGCACTTCTTTCTCGCTTAACCTAGACTATTTCTCATAATTTACATACTTTTTACATTTAATTTGCGATAAGGTTTATAATAAAATTATATTTTCTATTACACTGTTAATATATGTGTCATTTACTCCAAAATAGGGTATTAAGCATATGTTAATAAAATTATTGAGGTGAATTTATGTTCGAGTACAAGTTTTGGCATCATCTTTCACACCCATCGCAACTCATACATAATATTGAACGTAGCGAAGATCAAAGGCTTAGAGGGTATCGGAGAGTTTTGCTGGCTATTTTTGGTTTCACATTGCTGTTTTTTATCATCCGCAACTTCTGGGGGATGAATACAACCGATTTAACGGCACTACTTGTAAATGGTGAAGGAGATTTATATAGTTTCGCCAGACTGATGTCTTTAATCGGTGCAATGCTAGCAGGTATTTTATTTTTTATCATTCATTATTATGTCATTACATATTTGATTCATTTATTGACAAATATCGATTATGGCTGGATTCGAAAGATACAGCTATATGTCATCTTTTTCATTGTCCTTGAAAAACTGGTGACGGTGATCATCTTTGCAATAGCAGGGTATTCTACACAGTTCACAATGTTTTCATTGGCACCTATGATGGCATACGTATATTATCATGACTATTTATTGTTCTTCCTGAATCAGTTAACAGTCGCGTCGATAATTGCGGTATGGATTCAATACATATTTTTATCGAATTGGACAGATCGACCGAAAGCTTTGCTGTTTAAGTTAATACTTATTCAAATTGTATTGGCATCGCTTGTTGCGCTATATAGCATTCTTCCTGTTTTAACTTGGATTGAAGGGTGGCTTGGTCTGTAATGCGTATGACGAAAAAAGTGAAGATTTTTAGCGCAATTGCCTTATTGTTCGTTTTAGTGAATGGTTATTTACTATTAAAAGACAACGATATTATTATGAAAAACTACTATATTAATAATGTGCAGTTTGCAGTAGCCGATTATCATGAAAAAGTTCTGGATACGGACGCCGTTGTTGCTGCGAAGCAGGAGCATTTCATCGCAGCGCCTGTACAATCGATTAGTGAAGTACTTGTTACACAAGGACAAAGTATCAGCCTATTAACGGAGCTGGCCGTTTATAAACCGGAAGAGGCTGAACGTGAAATTACACGTCTTGAGACGGATCGCGATGCTTATGAAAATGAGCTCTCAGAATTGGAAAGAATCGTTTCAGACTTACAATCTGAAAACAGTTCTTCTTCACCGAGTACAGCAACAGATTCGACAACCCTTGGTGATAATGAATTATGGAACATTAATTTAACGTTGGAGTTGGGTATTGAACAAAGCACTCCAACAGCTGAAGGTATTGCGATTATCCAACGTTCCATTGCGGAAACGGAACGCCAAATCAGCATTTTGGATAGTATGATTTCCCAGTTAAATAATAATAATTCATTAACAACACCAGTTGACGGAATCATTAAGGATATCGTTCTTGAAGGCGATTCAATCATTTTCAAAATTCAATCGCTTGAAAAGAAGTTCGTTGCCTATGTAAAACATGAAGACTGGAAAGAAATCGAAATCGGTCAAAAGGCTTCAGTAGTATTGAATGAAGGCAAAGAAGACGAACTGATCCTTGACGGAGATGTGCTGGAGAAACAGCAAATACCAGCACGTGATTCCATTGCGTTCAATGAAATGAAAAAGAACGATAAAGTAAAGCCGGATGATACGGTCTATGAAGTAAGCATCGAATCAACTGATTTACTAACGGAAACGCCGATTGGTACTCTTGCCGATGCGACAATTACGACATTTGAAGCGAATGACAGTTTCCAGGTATATGAGGATTGGCTTGTAAAATATGATCAAAACAATTCAGAAAACCTTATTTATACAGTCGGAGAAGATGGAAAAACAAGATTAGAACCGGTTGACCTTCTGTTCAAGCATAAAGCGGAAATTGAGCAAGATGAGTTCATGTATGGCGAGCCGATTGATGAAAACGTCGCAGAAGGAGCCCCTGAAAAGGAAACCTTAGTTACAAAACCGCGCATCCGAACTGTGGAACTCGAAGATTCAAAAAAAGAGGACACAGTGAAGGACGAGGATTTAGAAGACACCGCGGTATTTACAGCACCAATCGCACCACAGCAAATATTCATTGACGGCGACGAAAAAAATCTGTTCGCCCCTACATTCCGTCCATACCCATTACGTACCTTTGAATGGACATATGTTGATGCGACATGGAAAGATGCTCTATGGTATTTAATTAAATAACACAATAAACGGTGGGAATATGCTCTTCATTCCCGCCATTTTATTTTGTATACATAACACCGGGTTTTGTTGCCTATCTGTACGGGTAAAGACAAAAAAATAAAAGACACGGATAATAGAGTTCTAATAAAGGAGTCGAAACGAATGAAAAAAAGAATAACAAAAAGTTTCATAGCCACTACTATGCTCGCTTCTGTATTATTTGTAGCGAGTGATGACGTCTTTGCGAAAAAGACTTTTTATGATGTTGAAAACAGCCGCAATTCCCATACGGAAGCCATCCAATATTTAAATAACTTAAATGTGTATGATTATAAATCCGGCACTCACTTTAATTTCAGCAAACCTGTTTCACGGGCGGAAGCATCAAAAATTCTCCAAACGATTCTTTCAAGTGATTCGGCCCTAGCCATTCCAAAAGTACGTACTTACAACGGGAAGTTTAAAGATGTAACGAATTCGTCACCTTTTGCACAAGAGATTATTTGGGCGTATGAATCAGGCATTTTTGATGGAGACGAATATGGAAATTTTAATCCGGATCAGCCAGTAAAGCGCTCGCATCTATCCAAAATTTTAGTAGAAAGCCTGAAATTAAACGGCGGTACGACGGTCAGCTTTAAAGATGTCTCAAAATCCAGCTGGTACTATGACTATGTAAATATTTTGGCGAGCCACGGTATTACAACCGGTAATGAAAAAAATCAGTTTTTACCGAATAATAATGTCACAAGTGCGCAAATGGCAACATTTTTATATCGGGCACTGAGTTATAAAACGACTGGTGAAGTAATCAGCGAACCAGCACCTCCTACTGCTGAAAAACCTGAAACTACTACAGCAACGTACAATAGTGAATATGACTTTGCGTGGAAGCAGACAGGAAAAAATCTGGATTTTGAATTAGAAGGTGTCGATAACAATAAAATTGTTGCAAGGTACATGACAAAACAAGGAAAAAGCTTTTTCGGTGCACAAGATCTGCAAATCGGCAAAAGCAATGCAAATGATGTAAAAGCGAAATACGGTGCAGAAAATGCGAATGTACGCCGTGGAAATGTAATCTATAATACGCCTTCTTCCAACGAATATAATTTCTATTTAATAGATGACTATTACGTTACATTTTTCTATGATATTCATAAAAAGAATGTCATTCGCTCCATCCTTTATGTCCATAAAGACTATGAAGTGAACAAAGATGGCTATTATGGAGATATTTCAAATACCCAAAAGCATTTCGAACAGCTGATGGTCGAACTTATAAATCAGGCCCGTGCTGCTGAAGGTGTTGATCCGCTTACACATTCACCGCAATGGGCAACGATTGCACGTAAGCATAGCAAAGATATGATCGATAACAACTATTTTTCTCATACAAGTCTTTCAGGAACAACACCTTATGACCGTATGATCAGCGGCGGTATGAGCAAGTCCGAGCTTAGAACATGGGGCGAAAACATTTCATATGGCCACTACAATGTCATTTATGCGCACGAAGGCTTTATGAACAGTAAAGGGCATCGCGACAACCTGCTGCAGCCTGCCTATAATAATGCAATTGTAGGATTGGAGTACAGCAACAAAAAGGCACCTTACTTTACGATTAATTTCTATTAAATCAATAAATCCAGTCCCTCTTAATAGAGAGACTGGATTTTTTAAACTATCCATTTGTTACTTCCACACGGTTCCGCCCATTCTTTTTCGCTTCGTATAGTGCGGCATCCGCCTTTTCCATTACTGTTTTAGAATGATCCCCGTGCAGCGGATAACTTGCGATTCCTGCAGAGAAGGTAATTATATTGCCTGATGGACTGATTTTTTGTGAAACTTCTTTGCGCACCGATTCCACTCGTTCATATACTTCTCCAACAGTAGTTTCGGAAAATAGAAGCACGAATTCTTCACCGCCATAACGGCAAGCAATATCCTCCTGGTCTAAAACTTCCTTCAGTTCGCTTGCCAAAAACTGTAATACTTCATCACCTACTGTGTGTCCATAGGTGTCATTGACTTTTTTAAAATAATCGATATCCAATATAACTAAGGTATAAGGCTTTTGCTGTCCGGTCCATAAATGTATTACTTTATCAAAAGAGCGGCGATTGAACAGCTTTGTTAATGGGTCAGTTGAAGATTCTTCTTTAAGTGTATTCACTTGCCCATGTAAAATTGAAAAACTTTGGATAAGGGCCTCGCGAATTTTAAATACTTCAAAATACCATGCCCGAATGTCCTTGAGCTTGTTCATCTCCTGCTCCTCTGCACTGTTCCCTGCTATTTCCGCCATACTTTGAAGTGGTCGGACAATGCGGCTTGCAATGATGAAGACGAAAATAGTTGAAATGATAATGAAAGGAAAGCCTCTCTCGAATACATCCATTACTTGTTTTCCAACAGCATTTATCGCTTCGTCATACGGCGTTTGCATAACAATTCCCCAACGCGTTCTTTCGGTTGCGCTATACCCCGCAAGCATCGGCTGATCAAGAGAATTGACAATTTTCTGTGCCCCACTTTCCTCTTTTAGCAGTTTCTCAACAACTTCATTTTCCGAGACATTTTCCCCTAGTCGCGCTCTATTTGGATGATAAATGATTTTCCCGTTTGTATCCACAACGTATACATAAGAACCATTTTCATAAGGATGTCGACCTAAAAGCATTTCAAAAATATTCGATTCGTGCAAATAAATTGTACCGTTTATAACCCCTTTAAATATGCCTTCTTTGTCAAATACAGGAACGGAAAGAAGAATGATTTCACGACCGGTCGGTGACATATATGGGTTGGTAATATAAGGTTTACGCTTCCTAAGTACTTCTAGACCCTCTTTTGACACCACTTTAGAACCGGCTAAACCGAGGTTTTGTGGGGCATTGACCAATATATTCGCATCTGCATCTACTACGACGACAGAACTAAATGTACTTTCCTGCGAATAGAGACGGTTAACCTCTTGCTGCAGCTTTTCCATATTATTAAAATCTTCACCAATTTCTGAAGCACTATAACGCAGAACCCGATTTGTTTCCCCGACAAATTGGTCGATCGTTTCAGACAACTTCAAAGCATAAACCCGGTTATTTTCCAACGCTTGTTCTTCCATAAACTTCACATTTCCTTGGTAGCTGCTATAGGCACTAACAATCGCAGAAAGAAAAAAGGCCAAAGAAATAACCGCAACAATTAAGTATTTTAATTTCAAAAATCTATTTAAAGAAAACATGCATTTCTCCTAATCTAAATAGTGGCAAATTTAACATGAGAGAACGGTTTTAAGTTAAATATTTCGTTTAAGTAGAAAATAATTAATTAAAACATATAAATAGTGATTTTATAACTCTATAAAGAACTATGTATAATTTAGCATAGCATTGTTCAACGATTTATCAATTAACTTGATTTTGCTTTATATATTTGATTATTTTGTACCATTCTTGTGTATCGAAATTGTAGTAAATTTTTACGTTAATTTCGACTTTGGCTTCTTTATAAAAAAACTCTACACAGCAAAAGCCATGTAGAGTTTTTAATTAAATTATCGTTTTGGTGAATGCATTATTTAAATTCAATATTTTTTTCATCCGCGCCTTTTACATACGTAACGTTTGCCCCAAGTGGCAGATTACGGATTTCCTTTACATTGTTGCCTTCAATGATAATTTTACCTATTTTCGTTCCTTTAAAATCAATAATCGCATTTCCTTTTTTCGGACTGATCGTTACAGTTTTATCTGCAAACCCTGTCCCGTGGAATTCGGCATATTCACTAAATACCGCAATACCGTTTTTAATAGTTGTATTTTCACCTAATGTAAGGGAAATACTCGGGCGGTTCATAATTAGCTTACCTGTTTTATAGTTACTATAATTGTACACATTTTCCGGAATAATCGGCTCCGGTGTTTCTTCTTTACCAGACTTCAAATCAATTTGGACTAGTACCGGATCGTGGTCAGATGCACGGCCCTGTGCTTCAGTAAAGTTTGCATTAATATGAATCATATCAATCTCCGTTACTTCTGCAAGATTGTTAGAAACTAAAATATGATCCAGCACTTGGTTGTTTCCTTGGAAGTAGTAGCTGAAACGATCTTCCACAGGTGCCTTGTCCACCATATTTGTTAAAACGTCACCTTTTAATGCTTCAAGAGCCGGTGTAAATTCAAAATCATTCATATCACCCGCTACGACAATGTTAACGTCCGGATCTTTGGCAAGTCCTTCATCGATAAAGTCATTGATTACTTGTGCAAGCTCTATACGCTCTTTTTCAGATCCTAAAACCGGTGGCTGTGTTGGGCCCCATAATGAATCGTCTCCGCCTTTGGAATTTAAATGTGCACCAATAACAACAATACGCTCTTCCTGGAATTCAAATTCTGCCGCAATCGGTTTACGTGTATCTTCAAATTTTGAAGGATTCACAAAACCTGGATTCAATGCAAGGCTGCCTGCTTCTGTCCACGCATTCGCCTGCTCACCTGTTCCTATTGTACCGTCAACAAGCGAAACTCGTTCCGGGTTGTACAAGTAACCTACACGGATATTCCCGCCTGGTGCACCACCACTCGTATTATTTATCGGCATAACATCAATCCAGTCATACTGAGGACCTCCCGCTACTTTAATTGCGTTAATTAATCGCAAGTAACTTTCTGATGCATCGGCATTTCCTGAATCTGTTTGACCGTCATTATCCTGTACTTCCACTAATGTAATAATATCCGGTGACTTCATATTGTTTACAAATGTTGAAGCAATTTTTGCCGCCTTTTCATCGGATGTATTATTTTTGTTGTTTGAAAAATTTTCGATATTGTATGCTGCCACATTCAGCTTGTCCGCTACTGGTTCAAGATGTGTTACTTCCTGCTGAATATTAGCCTTTGTCACTTCCGGGAATACTTTATTCGTATTCAGGCGGTAGCCGTCAGAGAAGTTTTCCACAAAACCGATCAGCGCATCATTAAAGCGATCGCCTGATTCATAGTTTTTCGCTGATACCCCTTCAAGCATAATTTTTTCAGGATTGTAATCATCGGCAGCAATATTTAAGCCGCCGTTAACGTTAAACGTATTATTTGTAGTCTTTGGAACGACGATTGGTGAATCATTGTTATACATCGGCCCTATCACTCTTGCGTCCGGGAATGACACAAGCATGTACTCGATTGACTCCCAGAAATCGATTCCGTCTTCTTTTGGATCAAAAATTGCAAAACTGTCATTATCGATAATTCTGTTTGGCGGGAATAAATCTTCACCGATAACAAGTGTTTCAGGAACAGCAACCGTACCTGTTTTTTCAACCGATTTGGCCGCAATTTGAGTATCTTTTAAACGCGTATTGCCGCCGACTTCATTTACATTACCCGTTACTTTCACTGCATCTCCTACCGCCACACCGTGCGCTGATTTGTTCACTTTAATCGCAGTTGATTTTATGCCATCGAACGTTTTATTTTCTTGCATAATGAAGTTCGATGAATCAATCACAAATGTAACGATTCCTTCAACATCGTTCACTTGTAACCCTACATATGGCGATGTATGACTTGCACCTTGAATGTCGCTGATCGTCGCCTTGTCCGTATCAATAATTTCGTAAACGAATGTTGCAACCGCGCTGTTCGTTAAACCGTCTTTTACACCAATAGCTTTAATTGTCATCGGGTCATTAACAGTAATGGCACCAGTATACTTTGTACTTGCTGTTGTCGGTGTCGAACCATCCACTGTGTAATAAATTGTCGCACCTTCTGTAACTGTAGAAAGTGTTATATTCGTGCCGGCTGTTACTCCACCTGTATGTGAAGCTTGGATATCCTGTACTTTTGTTATATCTTCAACAATACGGATTGGAAGCAGCTGATGGTTTGTAAATTGTCCAACAATTCCTGTAATTTCTCCGTACGTTTTTCCACTTACTAAGCCTGAATCTCTTGTTTTATCATAAATTGCAAAGGATCCAGCTGAGTCTGTCCCTGTAAAGTTTTGGCCAGACCCGGTAATTGCTACATCTTTCAGCGTTACTAATCGCGATTCATTGTCTTCCGCAATTCCTTCACTTGTAATAACTTGCGGCTCTGGTAAAGTCGCCGCTGCTGGTGTGCCAACAAGAGAAATATTCGTTAACTGTTTAAGCCCGCTGTATTCCGCAACTTTACCTTGAACGGTAACAAGGTCTCCAACATTTGCTGCAAGACTGTCTGCCGGGTAGATTGCAATTGCCGCACCCGTTTCGTCCTGAATATGCGCTGTCGCTGTTTCCAGTTTTGCAGTGACAATACCCGAAACGATTACTTCCTCACCGATTGCTTTATTGCGTGCATCTTCAATTGAAATCGCTGTCGGCGCTGTTTTAATCGTATATGCAAATGTCGCAACTTCGCTATCGTCCAAGTCTGCTGCTGTTGCAAATGCTTTAATCGTCGTTGCTTCATTGATAACAATACCTAATGATGCATCATAAACCGTACTTTCTGTCGTCGGTTCAGAACCATCCGTTGTGTAATAAATCGTTGCATTTGGAGTAGCCGTTGATAGCGTTACTTTTGTTCCTGTATAAACTTCGCCGGCTGTCGGTGAAGCTTTGACAGATGCTACTTGTGTCGGCTCTTCTGGATCGGGTGTATCATTCCCGACAAACTGTATGAAAGTTGGTGATTTCAATCCTGCATGGTTACCAAAGTATTTTTCCAGCGAACCTGTTATTACTACTTTTTTGCCGAGATTACTAGGATTCGTTTTCAAACCAAATTCGGCTCTAACTGAAGCAGGTGAACTTGGTAATTGAATGTAAAGCATTTTCGTGACATCGGTTTCTCCCGGCGTATCGGCAATGGCGATATTCGTATCGGTTTCCGCTTCCACTACATAGGAAGTTTCACTTTTCGCAAAACCTACTATATAACCCTCTACTGTAATATCTGGTTTAGCTGAAGCTGCATCAAACTGACTGATCGCTTCACCAACCCCAATAGTACCTGTTGTTTCTGCCTTTATAATTGCAAAGTGAGGAAAAATCATTGAAATTACAAGTAAAAATGATAAAACAATTTTGGAAACGTAATTGAGTCCACTATTCTTCATTTGTTTAGCTCCTTATGTTTTTTTGGCTAGTCATTTTGAATTTTCCGTTGGGCCTTAGTAAATCACTGTCTCGCCTTCAACTGTTAACCCATCAATATTAATATTTACATTTGGTGCATTAATAACGAGGTCACCTGCAATCGTCCCCGTTCCAGTTGGCGTCAATGAGTAGCTACCCATTGCTTTAGGTTCTGTAATCGTCACATTTCCGGTTAATGTATGACCGTTGAAATCAAGATTCACAAGACTCGTCAAATTAATGTCCCCTGTTAATGAAGTCATCAATTTAATTGTGTCTCCATGTTTCGCTGTTTTTAGCGCTTGATTCAGTTCCGTTATAGTTCTTACGTTAAGCTTATTATCAATAACTGGCGGAGTAGGTGTCCCGCTCCCCCCACCAGTACTTGGTGTTCCTGGATTTGGTTTTGACGTGCTTGGCACATTCCCTATAATCACCTTAACTATTTGCGAAGCAATCTCAGCATAGTTTATAGTAATTTTTTCTGCTGTTGAACCTGCAGGAATCGATAATTCATTTATTTTTAAGCCAATACCTAAGGTAATCTGAGCATTTGGATTATTAACTGATAATGTACTTACAATTCCTTTAACTTTTAACACCAATTCTACTGCTGTCGTTAATAATAATTGACCGATCGTAGCATTCCCTTTAATATCAAGTTTTGCTGAGGATTCTACCGTTACTTTTGTAACCGTCCCGTCTAGATTAATCAGTGTAACCTTGGCCGCTATAGTGATTTCAGGTATTACTGTATCCGATTCAATGGATACATCGTTACGCTTCACATATACTTTCCCAGCGCGGGAATTTTCTAATTTTACTTTAGGGCCTGATTTTCCATCTGCAGCAAATTTATTGTCCATTGAAGCAATTGAACCGGCAACCTGATCATCAACAATTAAATCCCCCGTAATTTTTGCACCTTCAAACTCCACCTCTGTCAGTACAGCAGATGTGATCGTTGCATTACCCGTTACCGATACATTCCTTACCGCTACATAATCTGCATTAATTGTTAACGAGTCGATTGTCGCAGTTGAATCCAATACGACACGAGATTCAGCTGTACCAGATTTATTTAGTGTTACATTATTAATTTTAGTCAGGACTCCGTTCTCAACAGTTGCTGTAATAGTAGCACCAGTTAAAGCGGTTTTATTTGTTTCAGTAAAGATAGAAGATATAGAAGAATGGAATGAATAGGTAGACCCGTTAATAACAATTCCAGATGCTTTATAATTTTCAACTTTAAATGTTACACTTTGAGCAGGTTGTGGCGTTTGGTTTCTTACTGCTTCTGCGCGTGTAATAAACGCAGCCATTTGTCCACGTGTTACATTGGAAGATCCATCAAATAATGTAGCAGTCTTACCCGTTGTTACATTGTTTTCAAATAAAGCAGCGATTGCTTCCTTATAATCTGTGCGCACATCTGTGAAAGGAAGTGAATTTACATTTGCAGCTTTTAAATTCAAGGCATTGGCAATAATTTTTGCTGCATGATTACGCTGAATATTCGCTCCTTGACGGAATGTCCTATCTTCATAACCATCGATAATCCCCGCCTGCTTCAGAGCTGCAATCGCTCCATAATACTGGTGGGTTATTGGAATATCTTTAAATTTTGGATTGGTTACGTTTTTAGTATCTAGCTGCAGGACGCCCGCAATGATTTTTGCCGCTTGTCCACGAGTCAGGTTTTGTCCCGGCTTGAAAGTACCATCTTGAAACCCATTAATAATGCCCCGCTCACTTAAACTTTTGATAGCATCATAAAATTGATGAGTAGGTTTGACGTCACTAAAACTACTCGCTTCCGATACAGTCGGCGCAACTACTACAACTGCTGAAGCAGCAACCGCCATTGCTGTTATTGCATTAAAATACTTCGAAGACTGCCTTTTACTCATAATTATAAAAATACCTCCACTTCGCTTTTGGAATTCTTTCAATCGAAAATATAGTAGAATTATCCTTACTATAATTTCGATTAACAAAATAATTCTAACAGATTGGCGCATAAAACTATGTAAATTAATGTTAAAATTGTTTTTTTGAGTATAATTGGCTATTGGCAAAAAAATTACATTAGTTAGAATTCACTAATAATTTGTGATAAGGTAGTATTTATGAAAAGCAATTACCTTAGAATAGTCGAAAAGGAGATTAATAATGATGAGAAATATTCCTTATGTTGTGGATGGCGACTGGTTGGAAGCACGTCTGGAAGATCCGAACTTACGCTTAATAGATGCATCAACATTCTTAAAAATTCCTGAAGGAGAAGGGTTTCCGGAGCTATGGTCCGGCTTCGAATCTTACAAGTAAGAACACATTCCCGGAGCAGCTTATGCTGATTTACTGAAAGACTTCACTAATCCCGAAGGAAAGGCACCATTTACAATCGCAACTAGAGAGCAATTTCTTAAAGCGGTGGAACCTTTAGGAATTACAGATGAAACATATGTAGTGATCTATGATCGCGGTCCACTGGTAAATGTAGATATATTAGCATCCGACTGGTCGGCACGTTTACGCTGGCAATTGAAATATGAAGGTTTTGATAATGTTGCCGTACTTGACGGTGGATTCCGCAAGTGGAAGCTTGATGGTCGTCCAACAGAATCAGGAGTATCCAATTATGCGCCTGCGCCATTTCCAGGCGAACGCCGCGAGCATCTGATCGTATCAAAAGAAGAGGTAAAAGCAGCTTTAGGGGATGAAAATATTGTATTAATCAACAGTTTGTCAGAGGCAGACTTCCGTGGTGAAACAACAACATATCCGCGCTCTGGTCATATCCCGGGAAGCAAGCACGCGTTCTTCGGTTCCCATTCAAACTCTGAAACGCGTTTGCTGAACGATGATGCAACATTACGCGCTACCTTTGAAAAATTAGGTGCACTAGATCCAAATAAAAAAAGTGATTACCTATTGTGGTGGCGGAATTGCAGCTACTTGGAACGCGTTATTGCTGAATAAGTTAGGGCAGGAAAATGTGGCGGTGTATGATGGGTCGTTGAATGAATGGGCGGCTGATGAGAGTTGTCCGTTGGTGACGGGATAAGTAAGGCATAAGCTTTTTTATTATTAAATTCGAGAAATGAATAGTATTAATAAAAGCCCCTTTTGTACAAAGTAGCTGGTCCGATATACCAGAAATGTACAATTGGGGCTTTAAGTTTAGGTTACTCTATCTAGTAATATGAAAGCTTATTTAAGCCTCTTCAATAACTGCTCCTTCTCTTTTCCATTTGGCAGCTCTTGAATGAGTTTCATAGCCAATTTACGATTAGCTTTTGTTTTTTTCTTCTCATAATTGGCAACACGTGTTTTCGCTTTTGTCAAATTATTGTTGACCGTTTTCTGAATTCTTTTTTCCAGTTGGTCACGCTGTTTTTCATCAAAGACTGATTGAATAGCCTTTGTTGCGCTATTATAGTTTTTCAATGTTTGGACTTTTTCATATGCTGCAATATTTGTCGTTGCTATTTTTACGGCTACTTGTACTTGCTTTGCTAACTTTTCGAGAAGCTCTGATTTAATTGTTGATTCTGGTAAGCTATTAATGGAAAAGTTCGTATAACTATATTGATTCTTTGTTGGTTTCTTTTCATATTGTGCCAAACTTTCAATTGCTTTTTTCGCAAATTCCTGAAGCGCTTCATTTAACTTTTCTTCTAAATCGTTCTTCTTATTTAAAGAAGGCAATTTATTTAGTTCTGCCTCTGCCTTTTTATAGTTATGGACTGTTTTATTTTTAATAAAGGTTGTGACAGCATTTGTTGCCGGTTCCAGTAATCTCTCAATTACAGCATCGACTTCTTTTTGCATTTGTATTCTTACATCAGTAGCAGCCATTTTCGCTAATAGTGTTTTAATATCATTCACATGCTGTTCAGTAGGGTTTTTTTCAAAGGTGCCTAATAATTGATCGATCTCTTTAATAATCGCTTGCTCTGTTTTATTTCGCTCATTTTTTAATGCCAGTTTTTCAATAGAATCAGGCATCGTAACAATTTTTTTATTCAAAGCCTCAGCAGATTGTCCACTTTTCAAAAGTTCCTCTACGACTTGTACATTCGGAAGTCTGAATTTAGGCAGCCCATATCCGTACAAAGCATCGAAACCAGCATCTCCTAAATCATCGGCAATATAACGCAAACCTTCCCGCAATTCAGTAGGTGTTGCATATGGATATTGTTCCATTAACAATGCTAGCATTCCCGTAATATGCGGTGTTGCCATCGATGTACCATTATATGTAGCATATTGGCCATTCAAATAGGTACTGTAAATTTCTTCTCCTGGTGCTCAAAATCATTCGAATCACCCGTACCGCTAAATGAAGAACGCTTGAAATAACGATTAATTGCCGCTACTGATATTACTTCCTCATGACGTGCCGGATAATTAACCGTATTTCCCGTCCCGTTGTCATTTCCTTCATTGCCACTCGCTGCAACGATCAGTAAACCATGTTCAGATGCCTTTTTAATCCCTTCATGCAAAGATTGCGCATATTCCAAACCTCCAAAGCTTAAATTAATAATGTCCATATAATTGTCGATTGCCCAGTCTATTGCCTGCAACACAACCCGAACATCACCGACCCCATCACTCTTTATCGCCTTTACGGCATAAACTTCAGCATCTGGTGCAACACCAGCTACACCAATTCCATTATGCTTTCCTGCAATAATTCCTGCTACATGTGTTCCATGGCCATGATCATCATCATAACTTTCCCCTACAAATGATTTGCCACCCGCAATCGTCAGGTCCGAATGGTTGGATATCCCCGAATCAATAATGGCTATTTTAACGCCTTTACCTGTATAGCCATGACTCCAGCCATTTTGCACATCCATTGCCTTCAAATTCCATCGCGTTAATTCAGAGGAAGATAAATTCGCTACTTTAAAATGATTTTGAAGAGCGAATTGTTGGTTCTCTTCATAAAATTCAATAAGCCCTTCACTTCTCAACCTTTTTAACTGTGCACTTGAAACTTTTATCATCATCATTGGTAAATGCTCGTACTCTTCTAGGACAGCATCAGCTTCCTGGATGATTAACTGTTTATTCTCTTCTGAACGATATTTAATAATGACCGTTTCTTCGTTGTTTACCGGAGAGGCCTTTGTTAGATTCGATGGTGATAAGGCAAATATGATTCCAAGCATTATTCCGATTAATAGTATTTTTTTCATGCTTTCACTCCATTTATCTCAATTCTTTTTTATTATTATTTAATAGATATATCGATAGAAAGAATGGATAGTTAATAATTTAAGAAAAATATAATAAAAAAATAAGACCCTATAACAAAAAAAACAATCGTTTATCTTACAAAACGATTGTTTTCTATAGCTATAAATTAAGAACAATTAAAAAAATTGTAATGGTTGTACTATCATAAAAAGTATTTAACAATTTTCTCTATCGTTTCTTCCGCCTGTTCCTTAGATTCCTTCACGACTCCAAAATAAAATTTACATTTCGGTTCTGTTCCTGACGGACGAATCGCAATCCAAGAGTTATCCTCTAAAATAAACTTCAATACATTTTCTTTCGGCAAGTCGATTGGCCCAGTAGTACCGTCCTGTAATGTTGCGATACCTGTTAAGTAGTCCTCAACACGTACAACCGTTCCCCCTGCAATTTCATTGGGCATATTTAAGCGGTAGTTATTCAAAATTGCTTTCATTTGTTCTTGACCGTCTTTGCCTTCAAATATTTTGGAGACTAAGGCTTCTTTATAATAGCCAAATTGTTCATACAAATCTTCCAAAGCATCAAGTAATGTTTTTCCTTGTGTCGAATAATACGCAGCCATTTCTGCAACTTTTAAAGATACTTGTACCGCATCTTTATCACGAACGAATGTCTCTATTAGGTAGCCGTAGCTTTCCTCATAACCAAACAAGTATGTATGAGCTTTCGTCATTTCAAACTCCGCAATTTTTTCTGCGATATACTTAAAGCCAGTTAACGTATTAACTGTTCTCACACCGTAATGTGCAGCTATAGAAGCGCCTAGCTCAGATGTAACAATCGTTTTTAACATAGCTCCATCAGTTGGGAGTGTACCGTTCTCTTTTTTTGTTTGCAAAATATAATTTAATAAAAGTGCACCAAGCTGATTGCCTGTAAGAAGCTCATACGAATTGCCTTTACGTACCGCTACCCCTAAACGATCTGCGTCAGGATCGGTCGCCAGTAATAAGTCTGCTCCTACTTGGTTACCTAGCTCGATTGCCATGGAAAAGGCAGCTGCTTCTTCCGGATTTGGATACAGAACTGTTGGAAAAGCACCATCTTGTACGGCTTGATCCTTAACAACATGCACTTCATTAAATCCAAATCGCTTTAAACCTTCTACTACCGGAACCAGTCCTGCCCCGTGTAAAGGTGTGTATACAAGTTTCATATTATAATCGATGGCATTGTTATTTTTTAAAGTTAACAAGTTGTTCATGAATTTTTCATCAAGATCTTCCAAAATCCAGTTAAACATTCCTTGTCGTTCAAGCTCAGTAACATCTGCAACTTCAATCGCAAAAATATCACTAATTTTGTTCATATGCTCGATAATCGCATTTGCCCCAGTCGGTACTAGTTGCGCACCGTCCTCACCATATACTTTAAAACCATTGTACTGCTTTGGATTGTGACTAGCCGTAATAACAACACCTGCAAAAGTATTTAATTCACGAACTGTATAAGATAATTGTGGTGTTGGACGGGCATCTTTATAAACATAAGAAGTAATGTTATGTGCTCCTAATACACGAGCAGTCTCTACTGCAAATTCATATGAAAAATGACGTGTGTCGTAAGCAATAGCAACACCCCGTTTTTTCGCTCCTTCTCCATTTGAAGAAATATAGCGCGCCAAGCCCTCTGATACTCGACGGATTGTATAGATGTTCATGCGGTTTGTACCTGCGCCTAGGATTCCCCGCATCCCACCTGTTCCAAAAGATACATACTGATAGAAATGATCTTCTATAGCTTTATCATCTTGAGCAATCTGTTTTAATTCGCCTGCTAATTCGTTAGGTAGCTCCTGTTGCTGCCATTGTCTATAGACTTCTATACTCATACTTCTATTTCTCCTTCAATAACTCTAACATTTTACGTTTATATGCTTCTACACCTGGTTGATCAAATGGATTTACTTCTAATAAGCAGGCGCTCATTGCACAAGCTTTCATGAAGAAATATATTAAATAGCCCAGATGATATTCATCAAGTTTTGGAAGCTCTAACTGAATTACCGGAACGCCGCCTTCTGCATGGGCCAGCGCGGTTCCTTGTTTTGAAATTGCATTTATTTCATTAAAAGTTCGATGGGATAAATAATTCAATCCATCCTCATCCCGCTCATCATACGGTACGTGCAGATCACCGTCTATTTCATGGAAATGAAGTAAAGTTTCAAACATGATCGGACTGCCATCCTGAATAAATTGACCAATTGAATGTAAGTCTGTTGAAAAATTTACTGTTGAAGGATATAAACCTTTCTTTTCCTTCCCCTCACTTTCACCAAATAACTGTTTCCACCATTCATGAAATTTATTTAAACCAGGCTCAAATGAAGCAAGCAATTCAATTGAATAACCTTGCTCATATAACATATGACGCATAACAGCATATTTATATGCATCGTTATTAGCTAAATCCGGTTCCGAAAGTTCTTCTGCTGCTTGCTTAGCACCAGCCATTAAAGCGCGAATATCTACACCTGCCACTGCAACAGGCAGTAACCCTACTGGTGTTAATACAGAATAACGACCACCAATATTTGATGGAATAACAAATTGACGATAGCCTGCTTGGTCAGCAATTTTCTTTAGTATCCCATTTTCTGCATCCGTTGTAACGATAATACGTTCTGTCGATTTTTCCCCATATCGCTCTTCCATATAAAGACGCATCACACGAAAAGCAAGTGCAGGTTCCATTGTACCACCAGATTTTGAAATAACGTTAACATATACTTGCTTTTTGTCTAAATAAGATACAAGCTCTTTAATATATGCACCGCTCATATTGAGGCCTACATATACAACTTCAATTCCATGTTCAGCTAAACCAAAATAAGGCTTTAGTGCTTCTTGAATTGCCCGTGCACCTAAAAAGGATCCTCCAACACCAATTACTACAAGTACATCCGCACAAGCGCGAATTTCAGTAGCTACCCGCTCAATGGAATTAAGTAAATCATCTTGAAGTTGTATAGGAGTTTCTAACCAACCAGTCAACTCAAACTGTGGTAAAGCATGGTGAATATCTTGTACTTGATTTTTATATTTTAAAATATCACTTTCTTGAAGAGAGCAATTTAATAATGTAGTTTTTACAATCTCTTTAATCATTGTATAGTCTCCAATTCTGGTAAATTCAGATAGGTCTATTATTACATATATAACAGAGAAAACCAACTCTGAGCAAATCTGAGTTGGTTACTTTGAAATATTTGAATGCCATTTATAGGCACTTTTTATTATACTATATAAATCTTGCTGCGCACTCCATCCGACTTCTTTATGTATCTTTTCAGAATTAGCAATAAGCTTAGCTGGATCTCCTTCTCTACGTTCCACATACTGAACATTCGCTGTTTTCCCACTTACCTTTTCGCACATTTCAATTACTTGTTTTACAGAATAACCATTACCATTGCCTAAGTTATATATAGCATTTAATTGTTTTCCGGCTAATAATTGATTAAGAACTAAAATATGCGCTTTCGCAATATCCGTTACATGTATATAATCTCGAATACATGTACCGTCAGGCGTATCGTAATCCGTACCAAAAACCGATATAGATTCACGTTGTCCTAATAAGTGCTGTAATACTAATGGAATTAAGTGAGTCTCGGGTGAATGACATTCCCCTATTTTTGCACTTTCATCTGCTCCAGCTGCATTAAAATATCGAAGTATCACATAGTTTAAGTCATAGCTCTTCGAAAAGTCCTGAAGCATTTGCTCAATCATTAATTTAGAATGACCATATGGATTAATTGGATTAGTTGGTGTCTGTTCATCAATCAATTTCACTTTTGGAATCCCGTATGTAGCCGCTGTTGATGAAAATATAAAATTAGTTATATTTTTTTCTTTCATTAACTTTAATAAATTGAATGTAGCCACTACATTATTTTCATAGTATTTAAGGGGATCTTGCACTGATTCCCCTACTAAACTAAATGCTGCAAAGTGCAGTACTGCATCAATTCGATAACTGTCAAACAGCTGTTGAACGACTTGAGTATCACCTAAATCTCCTTGCACAAATATCGCTTTTTCATCGACAGCCCAACGATGGCCCGTGCTCAAATTATCTAAAACTACCACATCATGATAATCAACCAATTCTTTTACAAAATGACTGCCAATATATCCTGCCCCACCGACAACTAATATCATAAGACATCACCATTCAATTGCTTTGCTTTTTCTAGAATATATTTTTTTACACCTTCGCTTAAATCTTCACGCTCTAATGCGAAGTCTATAATTGTTTCAATAAACCCTAATTGTTCACCCACATCATAGCGTCGCCCTTCAAATTCATAAGCAAAAACACGTTGAATATTATTTAGAGATTCAATTGCATCCGTCAATTGAATTTCTCCCCCAGCACCTTGTTTTTTCTCATCTAAATAACGGAAAATTTCAGGTGTCAGAATATAACGACCAATGATTGCATAATTTGATGGTGCATCTTCCAAAGATGGCTTTTCTACAAATTGATTCACCTGCATTAATCTACTTTCTGTATTAACGGGGTCAATAATCCCGTACCGATGAACATCTTCATCTGGTACTTTTTGTACTCCGATTACACTGGATAGCGTCTGCTCAAATTGATGAATTAACTGCCTTAAGCAAGGCTCGTCACTTTTTACAATATCATCTCCTAATAACACAGCAAATGGCTCATCACCAATAAACTTTCTAGCACACCATATCGCATGGCCTAAACCTAGTGGTTCCTTTTGTCGAATATAGTGAATTTCAACAATCGAGGATTCTTGAACTTTTTCGAGCATTTCGAGTTTCCCTTTTTCGAATAACGTTGTTTCAAGCTCCAACGCATTATCAAAATGATCCTCGATTGCCCGTTTCCCTTTACCTGTAACAATAATGATATCTTCAATTCCAGCTGCAATAGCTTCTTCTACGATATATTGAATTGTAGGTTTATCAACTATTGGAAGCATTTCCTTTGGCATTGCCTTCGTAGCCGGTAAGAATCTAGTTCCTAGACCTGCTGCTGGGATAATTGCTTTTCTTATTTTTTTCAAAAGTTCATCCCCCATTTACAAGTCAGTAGGCATTTTTATTTACAAATCCATTAACCACTGTCTTAAAGATTATTTTTATATCGAAAAGCTGTGTCCAATTTTCAATATAGTAAATATCATGATTAATGCGTTCTTCAATCGAAGTATCTCCACGCAAACCACAAACTTGGGCCCATCCAGTAATCCCAGGTCTCACTTGATGTTTAATCATATATTTCGGCACTTCTTCTTTAAACTGGTCAACAAAATATGGGCGCTCTGGTCTCGGTCCTACAACACTCATATCGCCTATTAACACATTAAAAAACTGTGGAAATTCATCTAAGCTTGTTTTACGGAGAAACGTACCAAATTTTGTACGACGTGGATCATTCTCCACTGTCCATTGTGTATCGGAAGCAGATTCGTCCATGATTTTCATCGAACGGAATTTGTACATCATAAATGTCCGTCTATTCAAACCAACTCGTTCCTGCTTGAAGAACACCGGTCCTGGTGAAGTTAACTTTATACCAATAGCGATGAATAATAGCAATGGTGAAATTAAAATTAATACCGTTAATGAAAAAGCAATATCAAAAGCCCGTTTTACTACACGATTTACTACTTCATCTAAAGGAATATCACGTATATTAATAATTGGGAGCTCACCAAACTTTTCGAAATGAGGGTTTGCCGGTAAAATATCAAAAAAGTCCGGAACGATTGTTACCCTTACTCCTGCCTTTTCACAACTTGCAATAATATTTTGATATTTAGAAAAAGCAGTAAGCGGCAATGCTATTACAACTTCATCAATTATTTTTGCATCTAGTACTTTAGCTAAATCTCCTACTTTGCCAAGAATTCTAAATCTGGCATGCACACATTCCGCTTCTTCAGTTCGATAATCATCTAGAAAACCTAATATTTCCATTCCATATTCCGGATGGTTCAATAAATTTTCTACGTATTTTTTTCCGACCGAACCAGCGCCTAAAATTAACACAAATTGACGGTTAAAGCCTTTCTTCCTCAAATTGCGCAAAATTTGTTTTAACATAAATCTGTAAATTAAACTAATTACAATGGCCGTTACAACATAAATAGCTAAAAATCCTCGTGATATATCAATAATTTTTAAGACAAATAAAATGCTTAATAATACAAAAATACTAATAAGATGTGCTTGACTAATTTTAAACAATTCCGTTGCAAACTTAGCTTTCCGTTTTGGAACATATACCCTTAATAAAAAGGCTATAACTAAATAAGCTATAGAATAGACGACATTCCAAAGTAGATAATCATTAAACGGTAAAGTACCCACTGTACCTTGTTCATCTAAAATATAAAATCGAATATACCAAGCAACAAAAAAACCTACTTGTATAATCAGAAAATCGACAAGCATGTATAGTTTAGTTAAAAACCGTTCTCTTCCTCTAATCATATTATCTCCTACATTTTGTTAATTATTTTTTACTTTATTTTTTAAAAGTTCCAAACTCAATTTTACAGTAATTCCCGTATAAACTATCGCATTAGTAAAAAAAGAATGTTTTTTTGCATAATGTTTTTTATGAAATAGATACATTGCTCTGTGGAATTCATAAACAATTTTTGCAGGCTTTTTTCGACTACTTGCTCCTTTATAATGAATAATTGATACAGTAGGGTTATAAATAATATCCCATCCCGCTTCCTTAATTCGGTAGCACCAATCAATATCTTCACCATACATAAAGAAGGTTTCATCGAGCATACCTACTTTTTGGATTGTCTTTGCACGCACAATCATAAAAGCCCCTACCAAACAATCAATCTCATGTATTTCACTCATATTAAGATAACTTTTATGATAAAGATTAAATCTAGGGTTATTTGAGTATTTTTTTGCTAACCCCGTCATATAATAAAAGGAAGCACTTGGTGTTGGAAATCCCCGATGACAAGCCTTATCCAATGTCCCATCTGGTAGTAGCACTTCACACCCTGCCGCCCCTACGTCTTCATTTTCATTCATATATTGTAACATAATAGAAAGTGTATTTTCTTTTACAATTGTATCAGAATTGAGCAATAAAACGAATTCACCCGTAGCTTGTTTAATCGCTTGATTATTTGCTTTTGAAAAACCTACATTTCGTGTGTTTTCTATTAATATAACATTCGGAAATTGCTGCCTTATAGCTTCAACAGAGTTATCTGATGAATTATTATCCACCACAAAAACTTCGAAGCTATTATCTATATTAGATTCATAAATGGAACTAATACACTGTAATGTTAATTCTCTTGTATTGTAATTCACTATAATAATTGATAAATCCATTTCAAAACCTTTCTTCACCATATCCCTTTAAAAAAAGAGTAAATTTGTTTATTAGATGACTTTTTATTGGACATGATGAAAGTTCTTTTTTCCTTCAAACTTTTCCATTGCTGTTTGTAAAATTTCCAAGAAGAAAGTAGCTCTCTTTCTTTTAGTACCGTATAAAAGAAACTAGCCAACTCAAAAAATAAAATAAATGGTAAATGTAACACGTAATACGACAATTGATCGTTCTTAACTATATAAAAATAGCGATTAATATAGGATTTCTGACGAATATATACAGGTACCTCAGACCTCTTTTTATCTTCTTTCCAACCTCTACCATGCATTGCAATTGCCTGGTGTACAAAAAAACTTTTCCACCCTAAAATTTGTGCTCTCCAACTGACATCTACATCCTCTTTATAGGCAAAAAAAGTTTCATCAAAAAATTCCTGATTAATAGATATATTATTAATCATTTCTCTCTTGTATACAGCGGCTGCACCAGATACCCCGAAAATTAAGTTCTTACTGTCATATTGCCCCGTATCAATTTCACCGGCTCCTCGGTCAATCGCTCGTCTGTTTTTCTTTATTTGAATACCTGTACTATCCAGTATTCGACTTCCCATATCTCTATAAAGTTTCCCAGTTGCCATTCCTACAGCAGAATTATTTTCTAGAGCTTCAACAATATATTCAATATAATTTTTATGAAGTTGTACGTCAGGATTCAACACAAGTACATAATCGGTATTTGTCATAGTAATTCCTTGATTATGCCCTTTAGCAAATCCAACGTTACTTACATTTTCAATTATTTCCATATTTTTAAAACCTTTAACTTTTAATACTGTTTTATCATTTGAATTATTATCAATAACTATCAATCTATGAATAGGATAAGACTGATTTTTTACAGCTTTTAAACATTTTTCAATATCATCCTCACTATTAAAAGTTACAATTTGAACACTAACAGTTGGTTTCATAAGTATCTCCTTAAAATTCCTCAACTTCTATTGTAAGCCAAATAAAAATAACAATCTATAAAAGATTGTTATTTTTGGTATTATTTAAAAATGTCTTCAAACCATCTCGCCAATGACGAATTGGTTGAAACCCGTTTAATTTTAAAGCTCTATCACTTAAGACCGAGTAATTAGGTCTTTTAGCAGGAGTTGGATACTGATCTGTTGTTAGTGGATTTAACTTTATTTCTATGTTTGACTCTTCAAAAATTGCTTGAGCAAAATCATACCAAGAACAAGACCCACTATTTGTACAATGGTAAATACCATACTTTTCTGTTTGAACTAGTTCAATTAAGAATTTGGCTAAATCTACTGTATAAGTAGGAGAACCAATTTGATCGCTTACAACTCCCAGCTCATCACGCTCTTTTGCAAGACGAAGCATTGTTTTGACAAAGTTTGGACCATATTCACCATAAACCCAAGCCGTACGAACAATAAAGTACTTCGAATTTAACGTTTGTGTTAATTGTTCACCTGCATATTTTGACTTACCGTAAGCACCAATCGGATTAACCAGTGCATGCTCTTCATAAGGCTCTGTTGCATTACCATCAAAAACATAATCTGTACTTACGTAGCAAATTTTAGCTCCGATTTGTTCAGCAGCTACCGCCAAATTTCGTTGTCCATAAGCATTTACATCGAAGGCTAAATCCTGCTCTGTTTCAGCTAAATCTACCTTTGTAAACGCAGCCGCATTAATAATAACATGCGGCTGAATTTCATTGACAACTTGTTTGACAGTGCTCAAGTTGCAAATATCCAAATCAGTTTTAGTAAAGGCATATAACTCAACATTTGCTTGTTGTAATTGTTGAACTAATTCTTGGCCTAATTGACCATTAGCACCTGTTACTAAAATTTTCATTTTTTATTCTCCAATTTGCTTGTATATTGTTTATCATAATAATTTTGATAATCACCAGAAATAATATTTTCCCACCAAGATTTGTTATCTAAATACCATTGTACTGTATCTTTAAGACCAGTTTCAAAGTTATAAATTGGTTCCCAACCAAGCTCTGATTGTAATTTAGTAGGGTCAATTGCATAGCGACGATCATGACCTAAACGATCTTCTACATATTTAATTAATGTTTCAGGCTTATTAAGCTGTTTTAAAATTTCTTTGACAACTTCGATATTTGTCTTTTCGTTGTGACCACCAACATTATATACTTCGCCGACTTTACCTTTATGCAATACTAAATCAATCGCACGACAGTGATCTTCAACATGTAACCAATCACGTACGTTTAATCCATCACCATATACAGGAAGCGGCTTATCATTTAACGCATTAATAATCATTAATGGAATTAACTTCTCTGGGAAATGGAACGGTCCATAGTTATTTGAACAGCGTGTAATATTAGTAGGTAAGCCATACGTTTCGTGATATGCCTTTACAAGCATATCTGCACCCGCTTTACTTGCACTGTACGGACTATTTGGGTCAAGTGGCGTTGTTTCAGTGAAGTACCCTTCAGCACCTAATGAACCATATACTTCGTCCGTAGAAACTTGGACATATTTTTTCACTTCATGTTTACGCGCTGCATCAAGTAAAACTTGTGTACCTTGAATATTTGTTGTAACAAAAACATCTGGATTTGTAATACTGCGATCAACGTGAGACTCTGCAGCAAAGTTTACGATTACATCTAAATTTTCTGTTTCAAATAACGAATTTACTAGGTCTCTGTCCGTAATATCACCTTTGACAAAGCGGTAATTTGCTTTACCTTCCGATTCCTTTAAATTCTCTAAGTTCCCTGCATAAGTTAGTGCATCCAGATTAAGAATATTATAGTTTGGATACGTGCGCACCATGTAGTTAACAAAGTTACTACCGATGAAGCCCGCGCCACCTGTTACTAAAATTTTCATTATTTTATTCCTCACTTTTGTAAATAAATGGGCAATCTAAATCTTTAAATAGAGGTTGATTTTCGTCTTTTTCTGAAAGAATCGGATTTGAAGTTGGCCATTGAATATTTAATTGTGGGTCTTTCCAAGCTAATCCACGATCACACTCTGGTGAATAATAATTATCTACCTTATATACAAACTCTGTATCTTTCGTTAATGTACAATAGCCATGCGCAAAACCTTGTGGAACAAGTAATTGACGTTTATTTTCTTCAGATAAAATAAACCCTTCCCATTGACCATATGTTGGGGATCCTTTACGAATATCAATAATTACGTCATAGACTGCACCTTTAATTACACGTACAAGCTTCGTTTGCGCATACGGCTCTAATTGAAAGTGCATGCCGCGTAACGTTCCTGCTTCCGCTGACAATGCATGATTATCTTGAATAAAATCAAATGATAAACCAGCTTCCTCAAACATTTTCTGATTATATGTTTCCATAAAGAAACCACGATGATCTCCAAAAACTCTTGGTTCAAATAAATATGCATCTTGCAATTTTGTTTTTATGAAACCCATTTTTGTTCGCCTCACATTTTACGGTTCGCTAAATCGATTAAATATTGACCGTAATTATTTTTCTTTAAAGGCTCTGCTAAATTTAAGAGTTGCTTTCTAGAAATATATCCTTTACGAAATGCTATCTCTTCTAAACAAGCTACTTTTAAACTTTGGCGGCGCTCAATTGTTTCAATAAAAGTAGAGGCCTCTAATAATGACTCATGGGTGCCTGTATCTAACCAAGCAAAGCCTCGCCCTAATAATTCTACATTTAGGCTACCACGTTCTAAATAAACTTTGTTTACATCGGTAATTTCAAGTTCACCACGTAGAGAAGGTTTAATTGTTTTAGCTATTTCTACTACATCATTATCATAGAAATAGAGACCTGTTACAGCATATGTAGATTTCGGATATTCTGGCTTTTCTTCGATAGAAACTGCAATTCCTTCATCATTAAATTCAACTACCCCGAAACGTTCTGGATCTTTGACATTGTATCCGAATACTGTAGCACCAGATTTACGAATTGCTGCACGCTCTAACATAGTTGAAAATTTATGTCCATAGAAAATATTATCACCTAAAATTAATGCTACCGAATCTTCACCAATAAAATCTTCACCAATAATAAATGCCTGCGCAAGTCCATCTGGAGAAGGTTGTATAGCATATTCTATGTGAATGCCTAACTCTTTCCCATTTCCAAGTAATTGTTCAAAACGTGGCGTATCTTCAGGTGTAGAAATTATTAAAATTTCTTTAATACCCGCTAACATTAGTACTGAAAGAGGGTAATAAATCATTGGTTTATCATAAATCGGTAATAACTGTTTAGATACCGAACGGGTTAATGGATATAGCCGTGTCCCGCTACCTCCTGCTAAAATTATACCTTTCACTTTTTCCCTCCACATTAAATTATTGTTGTTTTGTTATTAACTTTCGAATAACCATTAAAGCTAATTAGATTATTTTATTCTAAGAGACTTTCTACAGCATCAACATCAAATACAGGAATACCCAATTTTTCTTTGATTAAATATCTCTCGGCAAAATAATTATCAATAAATATAGAATTTTCTTTATCTATAAAATCTGATTTTATATCTGATTGCTTTAAATGAATAATATCATCAAATATATTATCTGAAATTCTAAATTGCCTCATATTTTCTTTTAAATTATGTGCATGTTTAGTTATCAAAATAACTTTTTTTTTATTATTAATACATTGGTAAATAAATTGCATCAGTTGACTATTAATCTTATTATCAATAATTAATGTATCATCATAATCAATATAAACTTTTTCATAATCAAAATTATATTTATATCTATTATATAAACACCTATCTAATGTAATTTCATTGTTATTATTATTAATAATAACGTCAAATCCCATTGAATCAAATATACTAAGTAGTGCAAAATTAACTCCTAATTGTCTATATAATGCCATTGTGCCAGCTTGTCTTACAGAAAATTCCAACATTTTAAATTTCCCATCTTTATCTTTCTTAATTTGAAAGAACCATGCACCTCTAAGAGAAACTAAGTCGTTTATTTTTTTTGCTATAAACTCTATTTCTTCTGTTAATTTAACAGATCTAGATCTAAAAGAAATTCCCATATTAATCCGTTCTCTCGTCCTTGGACCAACAAATAATAATTCTCCATTACTCTTTGTAAAACAATCTACTGTGAATTCATCCCCAGGTAAATACTCCATAACAATCATGTCGTTATTTTCTGAAAGGTGAAATTGTAGCTGTTTATAATTCTCTATTTTATAGACACCTTTGGCCCCTTCACCTCTATTAGGTTTAATTAAAACAGGGAAATCTAAATTTGAATGATTTTCAAATAATCTAGGACAAAAAGATTCATTTTTAAATAAATCATACGTGAGTTTTTTTTCTCTAGCAATTTTGGCTGTTCTAACATTTGAAGTTAAAATTTTTGCATTTAATAAAGTTTTATTTTCTGAGAGAAATAATGAAATTGAATCATGTGTAGGGATAACAATATCTATTTCATTTTCAATTATCACCTTATTGAATTCCTTTAAAAAACTATCTTTTGAAATATTATAATCACCCTCAAAATACCTATCTTTGGGATATAAAAAAGATGCATGATCAGATTTTGAAGAAGCACCAAATACCTCTAAGTTAATATTATGCTTAATTGATTTATAAATTTCTATAGCATTCTCCGCACCTGCAGGAAAAATAAGGACCCTTATTTTTTTCATTTAATTTTTTTTCTCCTTACCAATTGTTTAACATATTCATCACTAATGTTTATTGCCTTTTAAAGTTATAATTAATAGCTTAGTTATTACCGCTAAAATCACCAATTAATTTTACAATATACTCCATATCATTTATATTATATCTTTGGTCTATAGGTATACCCACCAAATTTCTTGTTAGATACTCTTTACCCAGTGTTTTTTTTGTGTTCTCCCAATATGTAGGGATAAAAACTTTATGCGAAATTAAATATTCTTTTAATTCTTCCCCTCTATAATTAAGTAAGGGGTAGACAAGAGGGATATCTTCTTTATTTATTTCTAGTAAAAGCTCATTTTTTAATTTTAATTTTTCATGTAAGTAATTAAAATTATTTACTCTTTTATTTTTTACATATTCATGGTCAATACTCATTAAAATTCTTTTAGTGAAATTAGACATCTCATAAACCAATGAATTGTCATGTAACATTTCATTTTGCTTATATAATTCATAGGCTTTTTCTGGACCAAATTCAATTCTTTCTATTAAATGGTCATATAAAATCTTAGGGTTTTTACTTAAATTTATATCTAGATTTCCCAAAATGATTGAACCATCAGGTACCCCAAAAAACTTTCTAGCAGAATTGAACATATATAAATTTTCCGACATAGGCAAATCAAAGTAAAATGCTTGTGAACAATCAATTATTAAATTAAAATTCTGTTTTTTTTGATATTCAAGGATATCTCTCACATTTTTAGAAGATATACCAAAGTAATTGACATAAATTAAGGCCTCATCTTTTTCTAGTTTTTTAAAATCAAAAATAGGATTAAAATTTTTATCTATTTCATAAGTATCATAATTAATTTTACATTGATTTAGTTTCTCAAAAATAACTCCACAAATATAATCTGGTACATAGATTTTTTGTGGATTAATTTTTTCTAGAATAATGCCTAAGGCGTTCCTTCCGTTATTTACCGCGTTCTTCATTTTTGATTGCTTAATTGAGTTTCCTACCTCTAATTCGAAAAAACCACCTATTTCTTTCATTTTATGCCTCTTTCATTAAAATATCATAATCATCCATAATTTCTAAAACTTCTGAAATAGAATTATTCATTAATACATCAATTATTGATAAGCCCGGTATAAAGTCATTAGTTTTTAATTGTTCATATGATTTAAAATTAGGCTTTAAAAAAGCAAGAGTAATTTCATGATCTAAAAATTTGTCATATGAATATAAATCTTTACCACCTATTGAATTAATATAAAAATTTGCACCCAAAGATTTACAAACTTCAATAACTCTTGCTTCACCCTTTAATTCTTTATTGAACTCTAGTTGACTCGATACTTTAATTTCAGTATCTAATCCCAAATAACCGCATATCTCTTTTATCATAAATTGACAATATAGACTTAAATTACTCTCTGGATTATTGATTATTTTCTCAATTATAGTAAAAACATCAGTAAAATATTTAGATTTGCTATATGATTCTTTAATTGTTCTTAATATTTTATTTTTTGTTTTACTTTCCAATAATTCAATTTCAGATATTTTTTTAAATGAACTTAATCCTTTTACGGGCCAAGTAATCAAGGTTTTATTACCATTTGATAAAATATAGTTTCTATTAATCCAACCATTTTTTATATAATTTACATCATCATATACAACAAACGTGTCTGCTTCTTTTAATAATTGCCAATAACCTATATAAGCAAATAGATAGGGCTGCATTATTGCTATTTTCATAATTAATTTCTGTATCCTTTTTAATTTTATTTAACGATGTAACGTTAATGTATTAATAATAATTTCTGTAATTTTATCTACCTCTTCGAAACTTAATCCGACATAAAATGGTAAACATAATATTCTTTTTGACATATCACTTGAAACCTCACAAATTGGATCACTAATTTCTTTTTTTACATAGTCTATCTCATCAAGTGATGGATAAAAATATCTTCTGGGATTAATATTTTGTCTTTGGAGACTTTCACAAATCTTACTAACTTCAAGTTCATTTTGCAATATAATTGGATAATAAGCATAATTATATTTAAAATCTTTTGGTATACTTGGTCGTTGAACATATTCACTTAATTTTAGGTCGTACCAACCAGCAATTTCTTTTCTTTGCTGAATAATATTATTTATATATTTTATATTAAGAAGACCCATTGCTGCATGCATTTCAGAGTTTTTAGCATTAGTCCCCAAACATAAATGATCATCGCCATTATGACCAAATCTTTTAATTAAATCTATTTTTTCACGAATTACAGAATCCTTAGCAATCACACATCCTCCCTCTACAGTGTGAAATAATTTTGTGGCATGAAATGAACATGTAGATATATCACCATAGCTTAATAAGGATTTCCCTTTATATACTGAACCAAAGGCGTGAGCTCCATCATAAATAACTGGAATTTTGTATTTCCGAGAAATTTTTTCTAACTTTTCCGTATTACATGGTAACCCAAATACATGTACAGCCAGAATAGCTTTGGTATTTTCCGTAATTTTTTCTTCTATTAAGTCAGGATTTATTTGAAGGGTACTATTATCAATGTCTACAAAAACCGGCTTACATCCCTCCAATAAAATTGCTGATGTAGTGGCGACATAAGAAAAAGGTGTAGTGATAACTTCACCTTCATTTATATTTAAAGCTCTTAATGCCAATTGAATTGCTATCGTACCATTTGAGACATAATCAACTTTTTCAACAAGTAAAAAATCTGACAGTTCTCTTTCAAGACGTTGTAAAAAAGGCCCTTGATTGGTCAACCATTCACGTTCCCATACTTCTTTTAGTAACTCAGTGTATTCTTCAAATTTAGGTAAAAATGGTTTTGTAACATTTATCATGAAAAAGTTCCTCTACTTTCTTAATAACCCCTTACTTTTCTATATGGGTTTACTATTAATGGTTTAAATAAATTAAAATAAGTTTTTGAAAACATATTTTCAATTAGACTATTTGGGTTATGTATAGCCCCTTTTATATATAACTTCACAAAAGTTTTTATCTTAATTTTTCTGAAATCACCCGGACTATTTATACCATAATTAACCAATGTATCTTCGACAACAATTTCTACAAATTTATTCAAGAATTTTCTATCGAATAAATCGGTATTTGAGTTAATAAAATTATCCACTAATTTATATTCCCCACGATAATCATTTACTAAAAAGAATTTTGCCATACAATAATTTGTATTACTTCTTAAAGCCATTTTTTCAAATTTAGTTAAATTATCTTTAAAACGATTATTTAAGAGAATATTAAAATCTACTTTCTTCTTAAACCAAGTTGAATCCGCAAATATATTTTGAGCAGTATTAGAAGAATGTTGTCTATATTTAATAGTAGGTGTATCTAAAAATTTTATACCATTGCCTTCTTTAATAGCTAACATAGTAATCCACCAGTCATGTAAAAAAACTTTTTCTGGAAATGGTTTTGATTTTTCAATCAAACTTCTTCTTACCAATGTGGTACAGCCCAGAACCCAACCTGTACTAATAAAATCAATAAATGAATTTTTATCAGAGTGATCTTTTTCATATTCTTTTCTTAAATTTGGATTAGGGTGTGGATTTCCCTTTTCATCTATTAATTCTACAGCTGAAAAAATCATGTCATAATCATCTAAATTCTGTAATAATAATTCTATTTTATTTTCTAACCAAATATCATCTTGGTCACAAAACGCAACATACTCGCCATTAATATGTTCTAGGGCTGTCTCGAAATTCCCATTAACTCCTTTTTTATATTTATTACTTACTAATTTCAATGGATACTTTTGTTTGAATTTTTTTATAATTTCCAAACTCTTATCAGTAGAATGATCATCACTTATTATTAATTCTACATTTTTATAGGATAAATTTTTTAAAGAATTAAGTTGTTCTTCTAGAAACTTCTCTCCATTGTATACCGCCAACACGATCGATACTAAGGGCTCTCTTTTAAGCAGGTTTTCCCGAGCATACTCTATTTCACTTTTAGGAAGTCGCTTTAAAGTATAATCTTTCATATAATACTTTTTTATATTTTCTTTGTATTCCTCATCATCATACTCAGCTTTATCTAATAAAATTAATTCATCGTTTAATTCTTTGAATTTCTTTGGATCATCATAATACCTTATTTTATTCACAATACTACTATACATTTCATTATAGCTTTCAAATAAATTAGGTAAGTTTTCAAATCTTTCACTAAAAAATTCAGGATTGTAAACAGCAAAGGCAATTGCCCCTGAGCGAATGCTCTCAACAAAATATCCATCCAATCCTTCTCCAAATGTAATCATCCATTTAGCTCTTGAAATCCAAGTTTTGTATTCATCGTAAGTCATATTTTCAATTTGTTTTATTTGTAAATCGGGAAAATCTTCTTTAATTTTAGTTATAATCATTTCCTTCATAGGATGGTTATCAATGGAAGTAAGCAATATATTTTCTTTTTTATTGTATGATTTATACTTATATTCAGTTAAATTACTTGTTGAAAAAAGGTGAACAGGGACTTCATACTTATCCCTAAGTTGCTTTGTACAATATTTCTGATGCGCAACTGTCACTGTTACATCAGGAGTATAATGTTTTAATTTATTAAAAACTTCCTTTGACGGCATATACCAAATGTTTTGATTCATCACATTAATGGATAGATTTTCCATTTTTTTAAAATAATTTTTTTCATCATCACTTATATTACAAATAAAATCATTCACAAAATTCTCAGGAATATGAATTTGAAGTTCTTTTAAACCCCTTAAATTGGATATAACTTGATTAAATCTATAAATATCAAATGGTGAACTAAACCCTGTATATTTAGAAAAGATTCGATGTTTTGGGAGTGTCGCAATCATTACTTCACTTTGGTGTATATCAAATAATTCTTTTGTAACTTTAGCTATTGAATTTATTGACATTACTCCTCCATTAACACCGTCCCACCCTGGAACTAAAAACAAAATTAATTTTTCACAGTTTAAATTAAATTTTAATCTCAAATTTTCATCTTGTAATTTTAAAACTTCTTTTTTACTTAACTCCATTTCAATAATTTCTCTACCCTTCCTAAAATAATATTTATAATTTATCGGATTCTTTAGAATATATTTTAATCCTTTTAATAATTTCAATATCTCACCTTCACTTCTATCCTTTAAAACTCATCTTTAAAAATTGCATTTATTCAGTTAGCATCTTTAATCTATATTCATTACAAATTTCTTTAGCATTACCTATTTTTTTTATTCTACCTTTCTCTAACCAAATCACTCTATCAGCAATTTCTTCAACTTGATTTAAATCATGGGAAACTAATATTATTGTTCTCCCCTCACCCATTAATTCTCTTATTTTTTTAGAACTTTTTTGTCTAAATGATTCATCTCCTACCCCTAGTATTTCATCAATTATCAATATTTCAGAATTAATTTCTGAGGCAATTGCAAACCCAAGTTTTGCTCTCATCCCTGAAGAGTAATTTTTTATTGGGATATTAATAAATTCTCTTAAATCTGCAAAATTTATAATATCATTTACCTTACTATCTAAAAAATTTTTACTTTTCCCAAGAATTGCACCATTTAAGTAAATGTTTTCATATCCTGAAAACTCATCATCAAAACCTGCACCCAACTCAAGTAAAGGGGAAATTTGCCCATGGACTTTTATTTCGCCTTCGGTTGGTGTAATAACCCCTGAAATTAATTTTAATAACGTACTTTTCCCAGCGCCATTATGACCTATGATAGCCACTCTTTCGCCTCTATAAATAGATAAAGAAATTTCGCTTAACGCAGAAAACTCTACGTATTGAATTTCTCTTTTAATAACTTTAATAAAGAACTCCTTAAATGTATCAATTCTTTCACGTGACACTTTATATTTCATTGAAACATTACTTAATTGTATAATTTCATTTGCCATATATACCTCTCAAATAGAACCTATGAATTTCCCTTGATTTTTTTCGAAAATAACCGTTCCTATAAATAGACTTCCAAATGATATTATTATGCAAAAAACTAAATCACTTATAGTTGGAGTATTACCAACCATTACAATATCTCTACAAGCTTCTATAAATCTATATACAGGATTCCAATGCAAAACAAAATTATATTTCTCTGGTACAATATCAGCTGGATAAAATATTGCAGATGCAAACATCAACATCATAATAAATACTGAATAAAGATGTATGATATCTCTAAAGAAAGTAGCTATCGTAGCTAAAATATAACTTATCCCTATTGTAAATAAGAGCAGTAAAAATAAATAAATTGGTAACAATAAAATGCTCCACGTCACCTCAGCTTTAGTTACAATCATAATAATTAATAAGTCAATTAATGTAATTATTAGTATAAAATAATTTGATAGTACTCTTGATAATGTCATTATATATTTAGGAATATATACCTTTTTTAATAGATCTGCAGATTCAATTATTGAATACATAGCTGAATTAGTTGCAGCAGAAAAAAATTCAAATATAAGTCGACCAATAATCACATATAAAGGAAAGTTTTCTATAGCGGTATTAAACAATGTCGAGAAAATAATAGTCAATAAAACCACTTGTATTAAAGGATTTAATAAGCTCCATAACACTCCTAATACGGATCCTTTATACTTCTTTTTAATATCCCTTTTTACCAAAATCGTCAATAAATAGTAATACTTTACAAATTGATTTATATAATTTGTTACAATATTCATTTCAAACCTACTTTAGATTATTTTGTTGAATTATTTTTTTGATATTTATTCCTGCAATAACCCACAATACTCCGTTTATCCCTACAAGTGAGTCATTAAAAATTGACTGAAAGAAAAATGCTAGAACCCCTACTGCAAAAACTGTGGTTAGTATATTTTCAACTTGCGGCTTAAAAACTTGTTTTAATGAGGCCCAAATACATGTTAAAACTAAAACAAGGAACGCGATAAACCCTACAATACCCGTACCATACAAAACACCAATATACATGTTATGGGGTTTATCTACAATTACTGCCTCTGTTTCTAAATTAGCTCGTGCATCAATATTATAATGTTGGAAATTATACATTAAAGAATCTAAACCATAGCCCTGTATTGGTCGTTCCTTAACTAAATCTAAAATATACGTCCAAATATACACACGTCCTGAACCAGCACCTACTCCTGATTGCGGTAATTCTGGTATTTCTACTGCTTGTTCTGATGCATATACTTTACTATTTAAAATCATTGACAGTGGATTTTGTACATTATTTAAGATCGATACCGGCTGAAGCATTTTATCATCATATGGATTTGAAGATACAAAGAACCCGAAAGTTTCATCCCATACTTTTGAATTTTCTTTAGCTAACATATGTAATCCGGTGCCCGACGAAATTAAGAAAATACCTAATAATACTGCTGATACAATTTTCTTATCAGACTTAAACATAATCCATAGTAAGAATGGTGTAATACAGACTACAGTCAAGAATCCGCTTGTTGATAAAGCCATAAATATTACAAACATTGAAGCAATGGCAGCTACTAGTCCTAATATTTTGTTTAATGTTTTTTTCTCTAAAACAGCCCAAACAAAATACATAAGAGCCATAATAGCAAACATACCACTCATATAGTTACCATGATTTAAGGTACCAATAAGAGTTGAACCTTCACTAATATCTGCACCTTCCGGTAACATCAACGTAACTAACTTTTGAAGCCAAGTTTGTTGTAGTAAATCTTTACCGAAGAAGTTCATTGTAATTATATATAAATTAATGAATACAAACGGAAGCATTGTATACATGATTAAACGTACTATATTTTTTGGATATTCAATGTTTAATGCTATAAAAAATAAAGTAATATAGCATAGCCAAGCTATTGCACCATCCGAACGGTTATATTGGCCGTTTAAAGCGATTGATATGTTCGGTGATGATAAAGTTGAGATAATAATCATTACAACAAAAGTTCCTAAGACATAATTTAAAAATGTTTTTCTGAAGGAACCATTCATAAAAAATACTTTAATTAGAAATAGGAAAGCTATAATCAAAGTAAACACTAATAAAAACAAAGCTTTATAACTTGTAAATAATTCGCCTTTTAAACCTGAGGTTAATATATCAAGATTAGTAATTAAAGGACTAACGACTTCTACAATATCCGCCATAACAATTAAAGGCATTACCCCAACTAGGATTAAAAATAATCGAAATATCCATTTATCTACATTTGCTCTTGATTCGGTATTTTCCTTTTCATCACTTATCGAATCAGATCTTTGAAGTTCTTCGTAAAATGAAGCCATTTTAATATTTCCCTACCTTATATTCTCAATTTGAGTTAATAATTCTGTTATACGTTCTTGATAAGTTGGATACTGTTCCGGAACCCAGCCCCATTCGCGACATTTTTCTAATACAACTTTTGAGTCGTTGTATCTTTCAGCAAAAAATAAAATTTCTCCAAACTGAAGCATAAACATTGGATCCTCTGCCTTATAGGGATTAATGTCTAATGTTTTCTGCAATAAAATAGTAGCCTGATGATATTCTCCAATACTTGCAGTGACTAATCCACCTAAATAATTCGTAATTTCTGAATTCGGTTGTCTCTTTAGCATTTCATCTACATATAAAGAAGCCTCATCATATTTTTCTTCATTGTAAAGTTGACTAACCTGCTGATAAATCATATCTTTTTCAAGAAATTTTTCGTCTTGTTTGCTTGCCAATACTTTTGAAGCAATCAGTCCTAATACTATAAAAATAACCATACCAAGTAATATGTATCTTCTACTATTTTCAGATAAATGCATTGCTCACAATCCTTTAATCATTTTTTAAAATTCATATATTAGTATACACTAATTTTGATGTATTTTCCTTATATTAATAGAAATACCAATAGGTTAATTGGGTTTTTATTCGTCACTTACTACCAAATTAAATCAGTGGTCCATTAATGTAATATCACTACTGACACTTCTCAATAAATTAGAAGATATATATTGCACACCAAGATTTATATCTTTATTTTTTAGCACTCAAGAAAGGGGTAGTTTGTGCTTCTTATATTAAAACCTAAAAGCAATAACAATATAATATAAGAGAAAAAGCGAAATTGCATTTTGCAATTTCGCTTTTATCAACCAGAAATATTTAAATTCCAGCACTATAAATCAATTTTATTATTGTGCTCTAAATACGTTTCTGCCGTTAGCATTTGTAACATATTCAAAGTTGTATACTTTACCTTTATAAGAAATTGAAACAGTTTCTCCTACAGATACAGGATCAGCACCAAAACCTACATATAGAACTTTGTTGTTAGCAGCATCAGTTGTTACTGTACCACGTGTAGCAGGTGTACCTTGTTTAATCGCTTCAATACTTGTGGCTGCTACCGCTTCAGTAAATGTTAACGTAATAGAAGCCGCATCTTTAGAAGTAGTATTTGTTTGCACTACATCCGAAATAGTGAAGTATGAAGTACTTGCACCTGATAAGAATGTAACTGATTTAGTAACAGATGTTAAACCAGATAACCCAGTGTTTGTTGGTGTAGCAGTAACACGAACATCTGAACCATTAGATTTCAATCCGATAGTTACATCAGTACCTCCAGCTCCTACAGAATAAGGACCAGTTAATGTTTTTGAAGTATATGCTGTAATTGTTTCAACTACAACAGGTGTATTATCTGCATTTAAAACAACATCACCATTTGCATCTAATTGCACTACCTGCACTGGTTGCGCACCTGCACGTACAGTAAATTGTACTGGTGTAGAAGATCCATAAGCACGTGCTTTACCATTTTGATCTGATAATTGGTAAGTAAATTTAGCAACTGTATCGCTACCAAATGTTGTAACTTGCTTATCATCATCGTTTGTAACTACTAATTCACTTCTGTAATCAGTAGGACGTGTATCACGGAAGTAAGCAATTTCTCCTGTTACTTGTAGATCTTTGTTATCTAATTTACCAGGTTCAGAACCTGTACCTGTACCATTATCGATAAACACGATTGGCGTTACGAATGCATCTACATTAGGATGAGAAACTGTGAATTTAGCAACACCATCTTTATCTGTAAAGATACGGAAAGTTACTGAATCAGAAGTTGTTAGCGGTGCTGCTTCACCATCTGCATTAAACACACGTACTAACGAACGGTCAGTTGTTGTATCATTTTTGAAAGTAACTAAAAGCTCTGAATTAGCTAATACTTTACCATCTTTATTTTTAAGTGTAGCAACATAGTCACGTCCACCAGTTTCATCAAGGTTTAAGTATCTAGAAGCAGTCTGGTTGCCTTCAGCTTTAATTGATAAATCAAATACTGACTCTTTAGCAAACGTTACTGTTGAACCTACAGCTTGTAAAGCAGTAGCATCATACTTTGCGTTTGTACCTGGGTTGTTTACGAAAACAATTGGTGTAACTGATGCATCATCACCAGTTAATACTAAGTTAGCTTTACCTGTAGCATCTAACTTAAGAACACCTACTTTGTAACCACCAGTAGTATATTCATATGCATATCTTGCAGATGAAGTATCGCCCGTAGTAGTTAAGCCTAAGAATTCTACTCCACGAACTGCTTTCTCTGGAGCAACATTTAAGTTCTCTTTGAAGGCTACATAAACCAATTCATCTTCTTCACCAGTAACTTGGTAAACTTTTTGTTCGCCATTAGCTAAAGTTGTTCCTTCTGTAATATCTTTAATTGCTAATGTTGTATCCCAGTATACTTTTGCAGCTGCTTTTAATGCTGGTTTACCAGTTGCATATGCATTTACGTTATCTGTATTACCTTGAGAACGAGTATAAGTATAAGTTGCTACACCATTTTCGTCAGTTTTCACAGTATCAGTGATTTGAGGAACGATTGTTGTATCGTTAACTAATTTCTCGTGGAAAATATCAAATTTCACTGGAATGTTAGCTGCAGATTCGCCTTGAGCTACAGTTACTTTTGCTTTTAAAGTTACTGTTGTACCATAAGTACCTTGAATTGAAGTTTCTTCAAATGCGATAGCAGTTGGTAATACTGATGAAGCTTCTTCATCTTTTTGACCAGCAGCTGTGTAGTCTGCGTTAATTGTTTTGTGTAAGAATGACGCAAATTGACCACGAGTTGTGTTACCTTTTGGGTTGAATGCAGGTGCAGCTGGGTTTGTAATATCGTAGAAGTCTAATACAGAAATAGCTGTACGAGCTTCTGCCTTAGCTTGAGTTAAATCAGTTACATCACCTTTGAAATCTTGAGTAGCTACATACTCTTCTAAGCTGATATCGTAAACAGTGTTAACTGTACGTACTAAAGTGATCGCCATGTTTTCGCGAGTGATTGGGTCACCAGCTAAAAGTTTACCGTTAGAACCTACGAATACGCCAGCTTCTTTAACTAAAGAAGCATATTTTAATAATTCTTCGTTAGTGTTTGTAGTTAAGTCAGCGAATGCTGGACGAGTTTTGTAGTCAGCAGCAGCTTCATAACCTTTAGTTTCTAAGAATTTACCTAATAATTTAACTACGTCAGAACGAGTTAATTCTTTGTTAGGCTTGAAAGTGCCATCTTGGTAACCTGAGATAATGCCATCGCTTACTAATGCGTTGATCGCCTCTTCGTGTGTGTTACCTGAGATGTCAGATAGTGATGCAGCAGATGCAACTGGTACGATTGCAGATGCTACTAATGTAGCTGTCGCAGCTGTTGCTACGAATTTTTTGTATTTCTTTGGTTGGTTAGCCATTGAAAAATTTCCTCCTCATAAGTGAAAATAATAATTTAAGTTACCCACACAAAATATGTGCAGAAAAACTAACTACACATAAATTCTAGTAGTATACATTTACTATGTCAATCTTTTTTTACCAATAAAACCATAAATAACCTGTTTTATAGATTACAAGATATGATTCCGTAAATATATTCAGATAACTTCAAATTTCTTTAATTATGACATACATATACTCATAAAGACAACATTTTCTTCACCAATAAATTCCATATATTATTTAAATATAGTTATAAATTGTGGTAGTTATTGGTTTAATTTCAACAATTAGAGTTTAATTTGGATAAAAAATGCAATTATACCAAGGGTTAAACTGGAATATAAACATTACAAATATTACTAATATTTTACTTTTGTAATATAGTTATTATTTATGTATCCAAATTTTTTCCTACCTGGTTAATGTATGAACGGTACGAATTAATAGAACCAGTTCGCTAAAATTCGACAAAAAGACAAAAAGAAAAAGGCTTTAGCATCTAAATGCTAAAGCCTTTTTCTCGGGCTACCAACCGAGTTTTTCCTTGCAGGGAAAAGATAAAATTTAATATATATCGTAGAGGAAATCTCACTACTGAATTTAGTGTATCATTATCATTACAAATAAACAATCAAATATTACAAAGATTACACTATTTTTTTTCGATTACTTGTTGTTTTTCGTTCCGCGTGCTACTTCCAATAAAAATAAAGGCAAGGCAATTTGGCGTTTAATCCTATGTGGTTCCTTCATTAAACGGTAAAACCATTCCATCCCTACTTTTTGGAAAGCTTCCGGTGCTCTTTTCACATTTCCAGCCAATACGTCAAACGACCCACCAACACCTTGATAAATCGTCGGATGAAGCTGCTCGCGGTTTGCATTAATCCAGTTTTCCTGCTTTGGAGACCCCATTGCCACAAACAGTAAATCCGGCTTCGCTTCATTAATTTTATCTACGACTTTTTGGTTGTTCTTTTCATAGCCGTCCTGTGTACCGGCAATTTGGATAGATGGATATAGCTCTTTTAATTTATTTGCTGCCTGATCTGCAATTCCCGGCTTCCCGCCATAAAGGAAAATCGGCTTTTTACGCTGTGCTGCTTCTTCACATAGACGAATCATCATATCAACACCCGTTACGCGTGATGTAATTTGGCCTTTTTGAATTTTTGAAGCCAAAATAACCCCGATGCCATCCGGAATTTGAAACTCTGCGTTATTAAGAAGTGTTTTCAATGCCGGGTCTTCTTTTGCTTTAATAATCTTTTCTGGGTTAATGGCTACAATTAACGATTTTTGCTGTTTCTCTATTTGATCAAATACTTTCGGAAGTAATTCATCATAGCTTTCGGTATTTACTTGAATGCCGAGTACGGTTTCTTTCATATATAGTCTTCCCTTCTTATATTCCAACAATCAATTACGCCTTTGCGTAATTGCGTCCAGATTTTTTTGAGTTTACTCAAAAATTTCCTTTAAAAAATCTGTGACATCCGCCTGGGGCTTATCTTCATTCAGCAGGCGTACTGACCGCCTGCTGAATGAAGATAAAAAACAGTAGGCAGTACGTTTTAGACGCACTGCCAAGTTTACAATATTAGTTCTTCGCATCCCCAAGTAAGTGGAACTGGAAGCCTGCTTTTTCCCATGCTTCGCGGTTTAGGCAGTTTTTCGTATCGAATACGATTTTGCTTTTCGCATTTAATGTTGACGGATCTAGCTCTTTAAATTCTTTGTGATCTGTCAGGAACACTAAAATATCAGCTTGCTCCAACGCTTCCTGCATGCTTTGTGTTTGTGTTTTATGTTTGTTTTGCTTAATATGCGGGTCATGAGAAACGACTGTTAAGCCTAGTTTCTCCAACTCATCAATGACGATTGTCGACGGGCTTTCACGCATATCATCCACATTTCCTTTGAACGCTAAACCTAATGCAGCAACTGTTGCGCCTGCAATACCGTTTTTGTTTAAAATCGCCTGTGTTTTTTGTGCTGTGAAGCTTGGCATTGAATCGTTCGTGTTACGTGATAAATGAATGATTTGAGCTTGTTCTCCGCCTAGCTCAACCAAGAACCAAGGATCGACCGCGATACAGTGACCGCCTACACCTGGTCCCGGGAAATGGACGTTTACACGTGGATGATAGTTCGCAAATTTAATTGCTTCCCAAATGTTCACATCTAATTTTTCTGCCATTTTAGCTAATTCGTTCGCAAATGCAATGTTCACGTCACGGTAAGTATTTTCCATTACTTTTACTAATTCTGCTGTTGTCGCATCTGTTAAATGGATCTCACCTTTTACAAATGTTTCGTAAAGTTCTTTTGTAAGCTCTGCTGATTTTTTCGAAATCCCGCCAACAATACGGTCATTGTTTACAAGCTCCTCAAAAATTCGTCCCGGAATAACGCGCTCCGGAGAATGGGCAACAAATAGTTCTGTCCCGATTTCTAAACCAGTTTTCACTAATTCAGGCAGCATTACATTTTCCACTGTTTTCGGTGGTACTGTTGATTCTAAAATAACTAAATCGCCCTTTTTCACGAAAGGTACGATTGAAGCTGTTGCTTTACGAACATATTCTAAATTCGCTGTATTGTCCGGATTAATCGGTGACGGTACCGCGACAATATACACATCTGAAACGACAGGTGTTGTTGATGCCGTTAAAAAGCCTTCATCGACCGCTTTGTTCAGGCGCTCCTGTAAGCCGTTCTCCTCAATATGTAATTGTTTATCCTGAATACTTTTCACAGCTGCTGGATTCACATCAACACCATGAACCTTTACGCCGTGATTTGCGAACATTACCGCCGTTGGTAAACCGATGTATCCTAAGCCAACGACACAGATTGATTTTGTCATGATCGTTTCTCCTTCACTTTCAAAAAAGCTATATCTCATTGTTTGATTATTGTATAATTTGTTTCACGCATTTTGCCTGCACTCGTTATCAATAAATTAAATAACTTCATTTAATACAGTTTTAAAATTCCGTTCATTTATAGGACGGAATGGTTGTTCAAATGGTTGCCTGTAAATGCTTGAAAATTAGTCCTGCATTACAGTATACAACTTTCTGCTCGCTGTGTGAAATAGTTTTTCTTTTTCAAAGCAGTTTGATGAAAGCTTTCCTATTAATTTTGCCTTTGAAAAGGATTGTTATACTAATTAGTGAGAAATGATCGGTAATAAACAAAAACCCCATTAGCTATAATCAGCTAACAGGGTTTAGTTTAAATGGGCAATCACGATGCATAGCCTCCAGTTAAACGTTCCTTTTCCGCTATCAAATTGTGGAATAATGCTTCATCACGTGATTCGAGCGCTTCATCGATTAGACGGGATAAGTTATTTTCTTCTAAAGCCCGAACAATCCCTTCCACTTCTTCATCGAATACCGGTGACGTTTCATTTTGTAATGGTGTTACGTTAGTTGATAAATTTTCAATAATTGGCATTAAATACTCGTGTACATTTGATACGAGTAAAAGCTGATACAGCGGGAGACGTACGAAACGGTTGCCGCGCTGGAATACAAAAACTTCCGATAAGTTTTCGACTTGCAGTGAGTTTAAGTCAATGATCATTTCTTTCCCTTCAATCGGGATGAAATGAAAAACTTCCTCATCTTTTGTAATGGAAAAGTACTGATAAGCAAAGACTAAGCGTAATTTCGTGCCTGTCATTTTTGTATAGAAAGGCTTCATAAATTGTACTTGTATCATGGGAATTCCTCCTTCACTTATTTTTGTTGGCATTTATCCGAGTCATAAGACCTAATTTCATTTATCATATGGATGCAATCATTCAGGTGTTCGTGAATATTAAATCAATTTCTCTGTTGCTTATAGTTTCCCCACACTTTCCACATTTCAAACCTTTTAAAAAGTGCTATTCGCTTAAAAAATTTATTCAATGTCTCTTCACATTACCGATTTGTCTGGATTCGTATTATAATGGAAGGAACGACTTTTTTTCTTCCTTCACCTTGATTGAAGTTAAAATTTCCAATGCAATTAATTATTAGGGAGGGGAAACCCGTTTTGAGTTTATCTTTTTCCGAGATTGCCCATGCACATAAAGACTTTATTCAACATACATTACAATCCTTTGAAGAACAGCTTCTCCCTTCAGCAAATGAAGATGCAGAATTGGTAACACGTGCCATGTTCTCTGTCCGTAATCAGGCAATCAAGCCACCGCACTATTCAAGATTCAGTCAAATACTTGTATGCCAAATCCAGGATGTCAATACAGCAGAAGTGACGATTAATTTTCCGGAACAGCAGATTAGCTGCAGCTGCCCTAAAAAGGAGCTGTGCCGACATCAACTTGCCGTTATTTTAAAGCTGTCGCAGTATTTTATTTCACTGCAGCAATGGCTTTCTATTTGGCGTTCTAAAAGATCCGTTCCGCTCCAGTCGTTAGCATCAGAGCGAAGCCCTGAAAACTGGCAGATGATGGCTGATGAAGTGCTTAATTATGCAATTAAAGGTCCGCAGCCATTGGAGCCGTATACGTTATCCGGCTTAATTGAAAATATTCGTACTAAGCTTCAGCGTCACCGCCCTTATGAGCAGGAATGGCAGGAGCTGTTTAACTTGTTTATGGATATCGCCGTTTCGAAACACTTTCTGTTACATGCAGTCAAAACGAGAACAGATCTGAGTCATCATTATGTTCAGTTCTTTTTGGAAAATACGCTAAGCCGCATTCAGCGATCGATTGATACATTAAGTAAAACAACAAGGCTGTTCGCAACTGAACCATTTTTTGATGCAATTCAGAAGAATGTCCATAAGATTCTTTTTATCGAAAAAGGAGCAACAGCGTTCCGGCTGTCATTGTATTTGCAATTTTGGACAAAGCTATTTAATGAACAAAAGCGCTTAAAAAATGAACTGGCTCTTTTGGAACAAAGCGATGATAGCAACACAGATATCGAATTGAATGTAGTAAAATCCATTTTTTATATTTTATTAAGTTCACCGTCACAACTGGAACAAGCAGTCGAAACAATGAGTGAAAATAATGTAGAAGGGTTTATCGACATAGCCCAATATGCATTACAGAAAAACTTTGTTGATGAGGCGACTGTTATTTTAAAAAGGGCTCTTCCTTTTTTACAAACGTTTGTGCAGGATAACTTATTGCCGATACGTCGCCAGAAATTTACGCGTAAGCTCGATCACTTATACGGTCAAATTCAATTAAGTGATAGTGAAGAGCTCGCACTGTACTCTTCTTTCGGCCGATACGGTATTGAGTCATTTTCAAACTATTTACTGCGTCACAATCGGTTAGATCAATGGGTAGCGCTGCATCAGCTATATCCTTCATCGATTCCTTATCTAGATCAATGCGGTTTAAAAGATGTTGTTGCACAGTCACCTGAAACTGCACTTCCTCTTTATCATTTTTATGCGATGGAAGAAATTCAGCAGAAATCGCGGCAAAATTATAAGCAGGCAGTCCGCATTTGGCGTGCCATGAAATCGGCTTCCAAAAAAGCCGGAAAACTCGACTATTTTACAGCATATATTGAAGCCGTGCAGCAGCAGTATAAACGTTTGCGTGCACTGCAAGAAGAGATAAATAAAAGCAATTTACTCATCTAGATTATGTATTTTGCTAATAGGAGGTGACATTGCGTTTACCGCGCAAAGATACAATGCAATATTTATTTAATACGAAGCTACCCTTTCTACAAGTCTTTCGCATAAAGCTATCAGAGCTGCGTCCCGGTTATTTCCGCGCTACTGCGTACAATAAAAATGATTTAATTTTACCGACAGCCAATTGGATTCCTTCTCTCTTTTTCAAATTTGAGCAAAGCTTTTACGGGCTGCACACTTCATTGGAAGAGCGCGATTTAATCATATCGGCATCACATTTACTTGATGTTCTGTCACCTGCAAATCGCCATCCGTTTTTGGATTTCGCTGCTTATGATGATGAAACCGTGAATCACTTTCAAACAATCCAAACGACTTTACCGCTTTGGAATGACCCAAAACTTTGGCAGCAGGTAACTGTAACTGATGAAGGCTTTTCATTTTCCAATGACCTTTTACAGCATGCAGTTGAACAAAAACTGATGGATGCTGGGCTTTCTAAAGAAGATACGCTTGCACTGATTCCATTTTTCCAAAATGGCGGCTGGCCGATGCAAACTTCCCATGTATTTGATGGTGTAAAGGTGGCACTACGTTTAAGCGAACCAGAAGAAAATGAGGAAAACTGGTTGTTGGAAACGGTGCTTATTAGTCCGAATGCCGCTAAACATTGGACACCTGCTTCATCAAAACTGAAACTGCCGATATTGGATGCACTGCCGAAGAAATGGAGTGCAATTGCTAATGACATTGAAGAACTGCAAAATCAAATAGTTGATTTAATTCAATTAAATGCTGAAAGTGCGCAGTTTATTCATACACAATTCAATGATCAGGAAGTACGTGAATTTTTACGTCTCGAACTTACTAAGTTACAGGCTTTAGGCTTTGATGTAATTTTACCGGCGTGGCTTAAAGAACTCCGCCAATCGAAAATGCGTGTACGTGTCAGTGCCAATAACCAGTCGGCCCGCAGTGTTGCTGGACTGGACGATATTCTGACATTCAAATGGCAGTTCTCGATGAATGGTGAGGAAATTTCCGCCGAAGCCTTCCAGAAACTCGTTGATGAAAAGCGTGAGTTTGTCCGTATTGGCACGGAATGGTTCCGCATTGATGCAGAATGGCTCAATGAAATGCGCGACCTGATGGAACAGGCAAAAGAAGAAAATTGGACAGTACGCGATTTGCTGTTCCGTGAGCTGCCTGAAACTTTAACAGCACCTATAGAAGATGATATGGAAGATGATGCCGAGCGCGATGATCCGTTATTTGCATTTGAGATGCAGCAATCACTGCAGACGTATATCGAACAGCTGCAAAATAAAAAAGGTCTGCCGATAGTAGCGGTACCGGCCAAGCTTCATGCCGAGCTGCGTCCATACCAGCAGGAAGGTTTTGAATGGCTTGTTTTCATGCGTGACCAGAAATTCGGTGCCTGTCTGGCAGATGATATGGGACTTGGTAAAACGGTTCAGCTAATTACGTATATGCTCCATACCGTTTCAGTTCTGCAAATCGATAAACCTACATTAATTGTGTGCCCGACATCGGTTGTCGGCAACTGGCAAAAGGAACTTACTCGTTTTGCTCCTGATCTGGAAGTTTATACACATTACGGGCCCCGTCGTTTAAAAAGTGATGACTTGACGAGCTATATCGCAACACAGCGTCCGCATGTAATCCTTTCGACATACGGTACAGTTACACAGGATGCAGATGACTTACAGCTTATCGACTGGGCAACGGTCGCTTTAGATGAGGCACAGAATATAAAAAATATGCAAACATTGCAATCCCGTGCAATCCGGAAATTAAAAGGTGAGCATCATATTGCGTTAACAGGTACACCTGTTGAAAACCGTCTTTCCGAGCTATGGGCTATTTTTGATTTTATTCATAAAGGCTATTTAGGAAGCTTCACAAGATTTACCGAAAACTTTATTACACCAATCGAACGTGAAGAGTCGGAATCCCATAAACGTGTTTTACGTATGAAAATCCGTCCGTTCCTACTGCGCCGTTCAAAGCGCGACCCTGAGCTTCAGCTGAATTTGCCTGACAAACAGGAATCCCTTGAATTTTGTGCCCTTACACCTGAGCAGGCAGCACATTATGAAGGCTATATTCAGGATACTTTAGCTACACTTGAAGAGCTCACTGGCTTCGAGAAAAAGGGACGTATTTTAAAAATGCTCAACAAATTAAAACAGCTGTGCAACCACCCTGCCCTTTTTTTAAAAGAACCTTTTGAAGATGCCAATGCAATGGTTTCCCGTTCTGTAAAGCTAAAGCGCATTATTGAAATGACAAAGGAAATTATCGATAATGGCGAACAATGCTTAATTTTTACACAGTATATCGGAATGGGTAATTTAATTCAGCATTGTTTGGCAGAGCTTTATAATGTTGATGTACCGTTTTTAACAGGAAGTATGCCAAAAAATCAGCGTGACAATTTAGTCGACCAATTCCAGGCAGGTGAATTCCCTGTATTTTTACTGTCGCTTAAAGCTGGTGGAACAGGTCTTAACTTAACAGCAGCTACACATGTGCTGCATGCTGATCGCTGGTGGAATCCGGCAGTCGAAAATCAGGCGACAGACCGGGCATACCGTATCGGACAAACACAATTTGTGCAAGTGCATAAGTTTGTCACGATTGGGACGATTGAAGAAAAAATTGATAAAATGATTGCAATGAAATCCGCACTATCCGAAGAATTAATTCAATCAAGCAAATGGTTGACTGAACTTGATGATTCGGAACTGATGGATTTACTTGTTCTTGATACGGGCAATATAAAATAAATAAGAAAGAGTCTACTATTACGCCATGAAGTAGACTCTTTTTTATGCTTACTTCACTACTTTATTCAGTTGTTATAGGATTGTGAGAAAGAATGGTTACTACTGCGCGGTCAAACAGCAGATTTGGGCATTTCACCTCCTGAGGAATTTTTTTATCGGAGAGGGGAAAGTTTACGGTTGGTGTACGAGTTTGATTTCTTGTTCTGGAAGCACAAAATCTTTGGCAATCGGGGGCGTTGTCTGGAGATTTCCTGCTTCACCAGGGGCTTTTAAAGCATAAAACTGCACTTCCTCAGTTTGGACTTCCAACGTGTATACTTTCTGGTTTACACGATTCACATATGTCCTTGACTGTAAACGTCCTTTAATGCCGACGAGCGAGCCTTTCCCGCAGTATTTTGCCATCAATTCAGCGGTCCTTCCCCATGCGACACATTGCACAAAGTCAGCGTCAACCTTTCCTTCACTATTTTTGAAAGGACGGTTAGTAGCAATGCTAAAGTATACCCGTACCCTTCCTTCAGATAAGTGCCTGAGCTCCAAATCTTTCGTCGTTCGCCCTACTAGCCCAACATGATTCATTCATTGACCTCCTTTCTTTCGGAAATTAACTAAAGCATAGCCGGACCTTGCTTTTTTGGCAAAACACGAATTTGGATTTTTCGGCTAAAATGTTAATTCAAAAATACTTTTTCGCCTATATGGTATTTCATTTATTTTAATGAGAATGCTGATGTAAATGGACTTGTAGATAATATTACAATTTGCTGAAATTGTCAGTTTCACATTTTTTGTATGTTATACTTTTACATAAGAAAATTGAGGAGGGATTTAGAAGTGAAAACCTTTAAAATGCTTGCTTTTGATTTATTATTAAACGATGAAATAAAAGAAATTCCTTTAGCAGACGGTATTATTATTAATCAGGAAAATAGCCATAAAATGTGGATTTTAGAATTGTTTACAGCAGATACATATTACGATTTTTTTCAAAACTTTGTTACATCCGGTGAAGTGCTGGATGCGCGTGCCATCATCTCACTACCGGACAATGAGCCTGCCCCATTTGCCGTTGTCGTACATTCGATTACAAAAGTCGGAGATAAAATTTCGGTACTTATAAAAGGCCGTTTAAAAGCTCAGCGCAAAAAATATGCCGAGCTATTATTGGCACAGCTGCTTGAAGATGGATTGAGAAATGATAAGCTGCTAGAGGCATTTGATCAAGGGATGCGAAATCGTCCTTCATTACAGAAAAATAATGAAGAGGATGGAAAGTAGTTTTTTGGTATTTAAATTCATTTATAAAGGGTCAATTATTTCAATTTTCTTTGTAAAATTTATGTTTTAGAAGTATTTGTGAATTCTCATCCTGCATTGTATATTCAAGGTGGAGGTGAAGTTTATGCAGAAATCGAAGCATCATCTATATATAGAAGTATTAGCTAAACGGATTTTGCCGGATGATATGGAAGCAAGTGTGATCCAGCAAGAGCTTAATCGCTTGGAGGCTGGATTTGCAGGTGAAATGAAGTTGAAGCAGACTCTATCCGATTATTACTTCAAGACAGACCATCTTATCTTCTACAATTTTGAATGCATGAACGAAAATGGCTTTTCCCATCAGATGGATGCTATTTTAGTGACGCCATATTTATGGTAATTTTTGAAGTAAAACTGCTGTCCGGTGTTTTATTTTACAAACCCGCTCAGCATGAATTTTACCGCATCCACAACGAAAAACGTGAAAACTTCCGAAACCCCCTTGATCAAGTTTACCGTCATCAGCTATTTTTGGAACAATGTCTGCGAAAATGGCAGATCACTATCCCAGTGTATTTTGCTGTCGTCATCGCGAACCAACAAGCTATTTTAGATGAGTCATTGGAGAACTTTCCGATTTTTCATATTAGCGGCGTTCCAAACTTTATTGAAAACTTATACCGTAATACTGCAAAATCCAATGCAAATATGAATATGATTGTTACCAAACTGAATCAACTTTATCAGACCCTCCCCCCTCGTCGCTCCATCAGTTTGGATAGATTCAGGAAAGGCGTTCTTTGTAGACAGTGTGATTATAAAAATTTTATGGTTTATCATTACGGAACGTTTACATGCAATGTTTGTCGGGCTAAAAGTCGTGATGTTCTTTTTGAAACGCTTTATCATTATCGAATCTTAATCGGTGAAGAAATTTCTAACCGGCAATTCCGTGAGTTTTTTGGAATCAACAGTTTACAAACTGCTTCTAAACTTTTAGTGCGACTTGGTTTAGAGCGCCATGGTACGAAAAAGGGAACGTATTATATTATTCCTGAAAATATTTCAGAGTGGAAAAGAACACGTGGACAAAAAAGTTTACGGCTTTAAATCAGAGTATTTACCTGGCCAAAGAAGGCGAATAAAAAATTAAATTGGCGATTATATTTCTAATTGGCGATTATAAAAATTTTATATTGACGATTATCCTATCAGAATTGGCGAATATCGATTCTTAATTGACGAATACCAGCGTAAAACTGGCGAATAAATATTTTCATCTGGTTATTCTCAATTGATTTTCACTAAATTGGATAATAAATTTAAATATTGGCGATTAATCATGATAAAGTGGCGAACATCCCTTGCCCCACCCTAGCATTCCAACAAAAAAACCAGTGCCCACAATTAAGTGAACACTGATTCCTTCTTTCGACTAGTGGTTATCCATTTCGTCTTTATCATTTCGGTCTGCACGGTCTTCGATAATATCTTCTTGGTTTACCGATGGAGCTCCTGGTGCAGTTGCGCCATTTTCACCATTTGGACCGCTTGAACCATTAGGGACATTTGAGTCTTGATTGTTATCAATCGTGCTCTCATTTGTTTGCCCGTTGTTGCCGTTTTGACCACTTTGGCCGTCTGGATCAACTGTATCAACCGTGTCATCAATAACGTCACGTGTGTCGTCCATTACATCGTTGGCACCGTTTTCGACATCGTTTCCTAAATTGTCATCTCCAGCATTGTCATTTGTATTACACGCTGAGAGAAATAACAGTGAACCAAGCGAAAGTGCGACAAGTAATGCTGATTTTCGCATAAAAAATTCCCTCCTTTCCCATATGCAATCATGAGTCAATCACTTCGTGTGATCGTACATAGAGTGCCCGGGAAAAGAAGGATCTATCCTACAAAAAATTATGGTTATTTCAATTTATCTTTTAAGAGCTGTTCAACATAAGCGGCTTCTGCTTTACAGTCGAATTTGTAATTTGTGCCTAATTGTTTCTGTAATTCAGCAATTTCCTTCTTTTGCTTTTCTGTTGGCTCTTCATTTAAAATTTTAGCAATGACTTCATCCATTTTCTTAGCAATTTCTTCATGAAATTCAGGGCTAAGTAAAATGTCTGCCGGTATTTTATCAATCCAAGCGGCATTTTCTTTAAAATAAGTTTGCCAGCTTGCCATATAGTCTTCCATCGAAAATTTTTCTTCATCCCAACCAATGCTTGCTAAATAAGCTTCAAACGACGTCGATATTGATCGTGTAATACTAATTTTTACGCCTGAAGACAGTTGTTTATACATCTATTTTAAAACCTCCTACGTTTAAAGCCGAACTTCGCTCATTGTTTACAGGCAAATGAAAACCCATAAAAGGTGAACACTGGCAATCGTCCCACACCTATCTTATCTCATTGGGAGACTTCTGCTTAAAGAAGTTAAAGATTTTCTTCAACTTTTATATTTTATAATCTTTGAGTTCCAATTGCAAATCACCTTATTTTGGCTGTTCAGGTCCAATTGCAAATAGAATCTCGCACTCACAAACTAGCTCGCCATCTACTGTCGCAATGCCGCGGCCTTTCCCCATTTGCCCGCGCAATTTCAAAAATTCCACTTCAAGCTTCAGCTGATCGCCCGGTACGACTTGACGCTTGAAACGGCAACTATCAATCCCTGTTAAAAATACTAGACGCCCTTTATATTCTGGTGCATTTAATAGTGCAACACCGCCTACTTGCGCAAGTGCCTCGACAATTAGGACACCAGGCATTACTGGATAGCCAGGGAAATGCCCGTTAAAAAATTCTTCGTTGATCGATACATTTTTCAATCCAAGCGCGCGCTTTCCTTCTTCGATTTCAAGAATGCGATCAACTAATAAAAATGGATAGCGATGTGGTAAAATATTTTGAATTTGCTCTGCGTTTAACATTAAAAAATCCCCCTTGTTTCCTCTATAATATTATGTAGATAATCGTTTATTTTTATGTATGTTCTGGTAAAGCGATGCAATTATTGGAGAAAGAACCTGGAATTTCAGCCGGCTTTTTGCTCCAATTTAATTTAGTATACTAAATCTCTTGCTTATTCGCTGTAAAGGGATTGCACGGAAATGGCTTTCCCGACAATCCCTCTACTCTTTACCATTTATAATATCGAGAAGATGCTGCCATGTTTCCCACTTTAAAACATCGGATGCTGCGCCGTCCCCTATAACGCTGTAGCCAATAACCAGTCCTACAATTACTGCTACTAAAAATAATAGAATTACGATTAATATTCGTAGCCAGATAGGAATCAGTCGAAGCCGAACCTTACCAACAGGCTGATCCGTTGGCGGCTCCGAAACGTTTTTTACGCGACGTCTCGTCTTTTTGGCTGCAGGCTCTTTTTGCTCCATCTGTGTTTCTAACTCATTCGTCATAAAACTTCTCCTTAACAATGTCGCACGTTTAGCGAATACCGTTAATTAACCCAAGCATTTGATCTGCAATTGTAATCGCACGTGTATTAAATTGATATGAACGCTGTGCTTGAATTAAATTTGTCATCTCTTTTGATACGTCTACATTCGACATTTCAAGTGCACCTTTTTGAATACCCACTTGACGATTGGCACCTTGCAGATCTGTCAGTACTTGTGCTTGCGTGAAGCCAAGTGCATCCAGATTTTCCGGTAAGCCAATATATGTCCCGCCTTGCAGTTTTTCCATTACATTTGGTTTTTGCAGTTCAGAAATTCCAAGCTGGAACTTTAGCGGTGTGCCATTTTCATACCTTGCCACTAACGAACCGTCTGAATCCATCGTAAAGCCTGTCACATTATCCGGGAATGTAATTGGCTGTCCATTTGCATCTGCTACTTGGTATCCATCACTATTTACAAGCGAAAGAATGCCAGGTTCTGTCTGTGTAACATAGAAGCTACCGTTACGAGTATATGCAGTTCGCACATCGCCTTCTTCATTTTGCATCAAAACGTTAAAATATTGATTCTTTGTTGTTAACGCAAAGTCTAAATCGCGGTTTGTTACTTGCAGTGAGCCCTGTGTCTGATTCGATTGGATTAATCCGATCTGTGCACCGACACCATAACGAATGCCCACAGGTGTATCACGGACAGTGCGGTCTAATTCATCATTATTAAATTGCTGATACAGCATTTCCGTAAAATTTGCCTGCTGTGCTTTATAGCCTGTTGTATTACTGTTTGCGATATTTGTACTGATTGTATCTAACTGATGCTGTAGTTGAGATAATGTATTTGTCGCACTCACCATTGTACGTAACATTTCCCGCACCTCCTTAATTATACGAAAATTCGACAGCTAATGAAAATAATCGCTATTCCTTATTAATTAACTCGTCCAATTTCATTAACTGCTTTTTCCATGCTCTTATCGTAGGCCTGCAGCACTTTTTGGTTTGCTTCAAATGCACGGTATGCAGTTAAGAGATCTGTCATTGCTTTAGAGGCATCGACATTGGAGCCTTCTAAATATTGCTGTTGCATCGAAAACTGTACATTTGCCTGTCCATAGGCAGATGGTAGATCGACACCATCCAATGTATTAAATAACCCATTATCACGCTTCACAAGAACGTCCGGGTTTTCAGAAAATGCGACACCTAATGTTCCGACCTGTACATCATTTTCGTCAAAAATTGCCCCGTCCGAACTGATGCGAATATTGTCGTTATCAAATTGCAGACGTTCCCCATTCGCATCCAATACGAATAGTCCTTGAGGGTTTACTAAGTTCCCCTGCCCATCCAGCGTGAAATTCCCGTTACGTGTATAGCTTTCTGTCCCGGATTCATTTTCTAAGCGGAAGAAAATTTGTCCTGAATTTCCCGATGTTTCATCAACAGGCATTGAACTATTGATCAGTGCGATATCTGTATTTAAACCGGTTGAATAAATTTGACCTTGTGCTTGGTTTGGCATTGTTTCCTGTAAATAAACACCTGCATTCACCGCACCAACCGGATTAAGATTCTTTACTGTAAATCCGTTTTCAGTCGGAATTGTTGTCGAATTCACTGCCGACATCAACATATCCGGAAAAGAACGAATTGTCGTTTGATCTGATTTAAAACCAGGTGTATTGGCATTGGCCATATTATTCGTTAAAATTTCGGTTTTACGTTGTTGTGCAACCATTCCTGTAGCTACTGTATAAAAACCTTTAAACACTCAATTCACCTCTAATTATGCCGTATTTATCATTTATCGGCCAAAAACTGATAATTATAAGTAATATAATTTATTTATTTACCGCGCGATCAATATTGTCCAGCATAATTCCAGTCCCGACTGCCACACAGTCCATTGGGTTTTCTGCAACAAACACAGGTACTTTCAGCTCTTCGATTAACAGCTGATCAATACCATGCAGTAATGCACCGCCGCCTGTTAGAATAACGCCACGATCAATGATGTCGGCCGATAATTCAGGTGGTGTTTTTTCCAGTACATCTTTTGCTGCCTGTACAATCATACTAACTGATTCACGCAATGCGTGCTCAATCTCTTCTGAATTGATTTCGATTGTTCTCGGTAAGCCAGTAACCATATCACGGCCGCGGATATCCATAGTATCATCGCGTCCACCAGGGAATACTGTACCGATTGTTGTTTTAATATTTTCTGCTGTACGTTCGCCGATCAGCAGCTTGTATTCTTTCTTTATGTATTGCAATATGTCATTATCGAATACATCCCCAGCAACTTTAATCGATTCGCTCGTTACGATATCACCCATTGATAATACTGCTACATCCGTTGTACCTCCACCGATATCAACGACCATATTACCGCTTGGCTGGAAAATATCCATACCTGCGCCGATTGCTGCTACTTTAGGCTCTTCTTCCAAATAAACTTTTTTGCCGCCTGATTTTTCAGCAGCTTCACGAATTGCTTTTTGCTCTACCGATGTAATATTTGTCGGACAGCAAATTAAAATGCGTGGCTTCGATAAGAAACCTTTAACGTCCAATTTATTGATAAAATGTTTTAACATCGCTTCTGTTACATCAAAATCAGCAATTACGCCATCCTTTAATGGACGAATTGCAATAATATTCCCCGGTGTACGTCCCACCATTTGACGTGCCTCTTCACCGACTGCCAATACTTTATTTGTCTTTTTATCGATCGCTACTACAGATGGCTCATTCAAAACAATTCCTTTGCCTTTTAAATGAATCAGCACGTTTGCAGTACCTAAATCAATCCCAATATCTTTAGAAAACATGTTTCATTATTCTCCTTCCGCCCATTTGAACATGTATACGATTCTATATATGTCTATCTTAGTTATTTTATCATATACAGTGTTGAATTACATCAATATTGTGGGAAGGATTTTCCTTTATAATGGTTTAAAATGGTAATAATCTAAAGTAATATTCACTAAAAAAAGCATTTAGTTGTTATAGAAACAGACTAAATGCTTTTTTCTTGTTGCTTTGTAATCCACTTTTTACGTGTTGCTTCACCACCGCGTAAATGGCGAATCGATTTGTTATAGGTTAAAACTTGTTGTACTTGTAGCGCAAGTGGTTCATTCACTTGTTTTAGCCGCTCTGTCAAATCTTTGTGTACAGTACTTTTAGAGAATCCCGTCATTTTCGCGAGTGCACGCACGGTTTCACCTGTCTCTACCAACAGTTCACCCAAACGAACGCAGCGTTGCCGAATATGTTCGTGCACGTCCTCTCCCTCTCTACTTCTAATCTAAAGAGCCTTGCTTCTTAATATTTCACCTTATGTGAGTAGGCTCTTAATTATTCGGAGTAGATTGCAGGATTCGTTGTTAACTTATTAAAAATATATCCGTATTCATCCATTTTGCTAAATAATCAAAAGGATAAATATTTGTTCGGATCCACCAGTACACCATCTTCCATTACTTCAAAGTGTAAATGAACGCCAATGTTTGGATTCCATTCATTTTCTTGTGAAGTAGCTAGCTGATCGCCTTGTGAAACTTGATCGCCTTGTTTTACAAGAATATCTGCCACGGAGTTATAACGTGTTTGCATACCATTTGGATGTGTAAGAGTAATGCTGTTGCCCGTAAATGCATCCATTTTTACTTCTGTCACTTCACCGCTCATTGCAGCAACAACTTCGAAAGGCTCGCTGTTAATTGCGATAGAGACCCCTGTAGATGTTGTGAACACTTGATTAAATACCAGCAATGAGTTTTCGCGTGTTGCTTCATCTTTTGAGACATCATAAAAATCCTGCAAAATCGTTACTTCATTTAAGTATTCTTCTTTGAATGGATACTTCAAAGTTTCCGTAACAGTCGCTGTTGTTGGAACAATCGACTGGTCGGCTGGTGCAGAAACTTCTTCCATCAGTTCCTGCTCATTCTGACTTTCGTACAATGCATTAAAACTAAAAATAACTGCCACAATCATTACTGCCATACCACCGTATACAGCCGGCCAAAACCACCGTCTTTGCATAACTGGTTTCTGAGAAGGCTTTTGTTTAACTTCTCTCATATTCATCACCTCAAATGGAAGTGTGTACAAGAAATTGGAATGTTAAACATTATTTTTTACAATAATTTATCGATTTTAATGTTGTCGATGGATAGTAGTGAGAAAGGATAATTTCCGCCGTTATCCCCCCCTGTGCCATCGCATTTGCCCCATACTGGCTCATTCCTACCCCATGCCCGTAACCATAAGTTTTAATTGTTATACCGGTTGCTGTCGGTTCCCATGTGAAATTCGTGGAGCGTAAGTTTAAAAGTGTGCGCAGTTCTCTGCCCGACCATGTTTTTTTATGAATCGTAATTTGCTCGATGCGGTTCGTATCGTTTCGTTGCAGCTTTGCATTTTGAAGCTGAGCCTTCGAGAAATTCTGTTTAAGTTTTTTATTTATTTCTTCAAATGTAAACGTAGTCTGTTCTTGATTTAATTGTTCTGGCGAAGTGGTTGCTGTTAAGTAGGGAATCGGATTTCCGCTATAGTTTTCCGCGGACTCGGTATATTGAAAGGATGATGCATGAAACATGGCTGTAATCAGTTCATCATTATAAGTAAGAATTTGGTTGGCAGTTTGATTGACGGCTTCTGTTATTTTTTCTTCATTTTCGGCAAAAGTAGTTTTCCATTTTTCTTCTCTTAATTCCTGATCATTGTAAACTTGATGCGCTGTCGTTGTGAGAATCGGCTTTTTCCCATAATCCGTCTGCTTCAATACATAAGTCCGGGAGGCGATCGCCTGAGCTTTTAAAGCTTCCACATGAAAACTTGCCGGCATTTCCCCTGCAATTACACCAATTAAATAATCTTCAATTGGAACGTCAGTATTATTCACTTTAATAAATAAGGGACAAGAAGTAGTTTCCGTTGGTTCAGTAATGGGGTTTTGTTTCTTAGACTTTAAGGTGAACGGGACTAAAAACAATAGGACGCCAATAATAAAATATATGATAATTTTTTTCATGAGACAGTATATGAGCGTACAAGAAGAATATGAGTTCATTTTGGAGAGAGAATTTCTAGTATTTGAGGAATGGAATTTGGAACCGGGTTCTACGGTGAGAGATATACATTAACTCTAATTTTGAATGGGAATGTTCTACTTTAATAGCGGCGGGTTCTACTTTTGAAGTGATTTGTTCTCCATTACTGCCGGAACTTTCTACTTATAGAGTGCTTCATTCTACTTTAGTAGCGCCAGGTTCTACTTTCTCCATGGACCATTCTACATTCTCATCAACTCCTACTCCCCCCTTACAAAACCAAAAAAGCATCCGGAAAGCCCAAATCTCGCTTCCTGAATGCTTTATATGTTTATATGAATCTAGCTATTAAACTGTTACTACGATTTCTTGTAACACTTCTTCTTCTGAATCGATGCGCTCGATCATTGCACCTAAAGAAGCTAGTTTTTTGTGGAAATCCACATAGCCGCGATCTAAATGGTGTAATTTTGTAACTCGTGTTACGCCTTCAGATACAAGGCCAGTTAAAATTAGTGCTGCTGCTGCACGTAAATCTGTCGCTGATACTTCGGCACCTTGAAGTTTTTTGCCACCTTCAATGAATACAGAACGCCCTTCGATCTTTGCGTCTGCATTCATGCGACGGAATTCTTCAACATGCATAAAACGATTTTCGAAAACTGTTTCAGTGATGATACTTGTTCCGTTTGCCGTTAACATTAATGCCATCATTTGTGATTGCATATCAGTTGGGAAACCTGGGTGTGGCATCGTTTTAATATCAACCGCTTTTAACGGGTCATTTGCGCGCACACGGATGCCTTCATCTTCTTCGATAACTTCTACACCCATTTCACGCATTTTTGCAGTTAGTGCTGTCATATGCTCTGGTACAGCGTTTTCAATTAATACATCTCCGCGAGTAATTGCTGCCGCTATCATAAATGTTCCGGCTTCAATGCGGTCTGGAATAATATAATGTTCGCAACCTTTTAATTCCTTAACGCCTTCGATACGAATCGTATCAGTCCCGGCACCAATGACACGGCCACCCATTGCGTTAATAAAGTTTGCCAAATCTACTATTTCAGGTTCTTTCGCTGCATTTTCAATAATAGTCGTCCCTTTTGCTAAAGATGCTGCTGTCATAATGTTTTCAGTAGCCCCAACACTTGGGAAGTCTAAATAGATTTCTGCGCCTTTTAGTTCACCTTTTACTTTTGCTTCGACATAACCATGTCCAAAGGAAATCTCTGCACCCATAGCTTCGAAGCCTTTCAAATGAAGTTCGATTGGACGAGATCCAATTGCACAGCCGCCCGGTAATGCTACACGTGCATAGCCATTACGTGCTAATAATGAACCCATTACTAAAATGGATGCACGCATTTTACTTACAAACTCAAATTGCGCTTCACTAGATAGCTTCATAGAGGCATCAATCATCATTTCGTTTTTCTCGACATCATATTCGACAATCGCATTTAAACTTTTTAACACTTCACCAATCGTACCGACATCTGCTAAGTTTGGTACATCTTTAATCATATTTTTATCTTTAGAAGCTAATAGAGAAGCAGCCAAAATCGGTAATACAGCATTTTTTGCGCCTTCTACGCGTACTGTGCCTTTTAGCGTCTGACCTCCAGTAACAATAATTCTCTCCACAATTCGTCCCTCCGAATTCAATTCTCATATAATAAAGGAATAAGTTCAATTAAACTTAAATTATTTTAAACTTCATTTGACTCAATTTACACACAAAAATATACTACATTTATTAGGGCGCTAATTCAAGCACCCAAATTACTATTTTAAGCTAATTTGTTTAAAAAGGCTATTAAATTATAATACGCAGCGCAACAATTTAGTGTGAATAGACAAATTTTCACATAAAAGTATCTTCCTTAAATAACTACCCAAATCATGTAACTTTACAAACCTCTAATATTTCCTAGGAAATTTTTATTTCTTGTAGTGGAAAACAAACGTTTATTCCCCTTTACAAGAAATAAAACTAAAGCTATTTCCTGTACTAATTAAAAATATAGGGAATCGTTTGCGACCAGCTTAAAAAGTTTAAAAAGAAATCCGCAACAGTTGAACCAATAACAATACTCGACAAAATATAAAAGAGCTGAATTTGAAAAGTCTTTCCTTTTTTAAATAATTGTTCGATTCTAAGTCCCTGTAATGCATAAAGGGCAATTCCTATAAATATAATATATGCTAACACATTAACGATTGCTTGTTGGCCAGCCTCGACATATAAATCCATTTTCCCCGCTCCTTTTAAACACTTTACCCTAATGATGGCGATTTGTGTTCCAGACTGTTAAACTTCTTATAACTTTTCCATGTCTATAAAAAAAGCAGGCAGAAAGAATCTGCCCGCTTGTTAAACATTAGATATTACCCTCATGAACATTGATACGATTCATCGCACGTTTTAAAGATAATTCCGCGCGTTGGAAATCGATGTCATCTTGTTTCTTTTGAAGGCGACCTTCAGCACGAGCTAAAGCTTCTTTAGCACGGGCAATATCGATCGTAGAAGCAACTTCTGCAGAAGGAGCTAAAATCGAGATTTTTTCAGGGCGAACTTCAATGAAACCACCGCTAACCGCTGCGACATCTGTAGTGCCGTCTGCTTTTTTAAGCTTCACAGAACCAATTGTAAGTGGAGCAACCATAGGAATATGGCCAGCTAAGACACCAATTTCACCTGAAGTCGTTTTAGCGATTACCATCGTTACTTCTGAATCGTATACTGAGCCGTCGGGAGTGACAATATTGACTGTAACTGTCTTCATATTTTTTCCTCCTCGTCAGCTAATTAGACTTGTACGCCCATTTCTTTAGCTTTCGCTACTACTTCATCAATAGAACCAACTAGACGGAAAGCATCTTCTGGTAAGTGATCCCATTTGCCATCAAGGATTTCCTTGAATGAACGAACAGTTTCTTTAACAGGTACATAAGAACCTTTTTGACCAGTGAATTGCTCCGCTACGTGGAAGTTTTGAGATAAGAAGAACTGGATACGACGAGCACGTTCTACAGTTTGTTTATCTTCATCAGATAACTCATCCATACCTAAGATAGCAATGATATCTTGTAACTCACGGTAACGTTGGATTGTACGTTGAACACCAGTTGCGATTGCATAGTGTTCTGGTCCAACGATTTCCGGTGATAATGCACGAGAAGTCGAAGCTAATGGGTCTACCGCTGGATAGATACCCATCTCAGATAATTTACGCTCAAGGTTAGTTGTTGCATCTAAGTGGGCGAAAGTTGTAGCCGGAGCCGGGTCAGTATAGTCATCGGCTGGTACGTAAATCGCTTGGATCGAAGTTACAGAACCTTTTGTAGTAGATGTGATACGCTCTTGTAATTTACCCATTTCTGTAGCAAGTGTTGGTTGGTAACCTACCGCTGAAGGCATACGACCTAATAGGGCAGAAACCTCAGAACCTGCTTGTGTGAAACGGAAAATGTTGTCGATGAATAAAAGTACGTCTGCACCTTGCTCATCACGGAAGAACTCAGCCATTGTTAAACCAGTTAAAGCTACGCGCATACGTGCTCCAGGTGGCTCATTCATTTGACCGAATACCATCGCTGTTTGTTTGATTACGCCTGAATCTGTCATCTCGAAGAATAAGTCGTTACCCTCACGAGTACGCTCACCTACACCCGCGAATACAGAAATACCTGCGTGCTCTTGTGCGATGTTGTTGATTAATTCTTGGATTAATACTGTTTTACCTACGCCGGCACCACCGAATAGACCGATTTTACCACCTTTGATGTATGGTGCTAATAAGTCTACTACTTTGATACCTGTTTCAAGGATTTCTACAGTAGTTGATAATTGATCGAATGTTGGAGCTTCGCGGTGAATAGAATCACGACGAACATCAGCAGGAATCTCTTCACCTAAATCGATAACTTCACCAAGTACGTTAAATACGCGACCTAATGTAGCTTCACCAACTGGTACTGAGATTGGTGCTCCTGAGTTTGTTACTTCTGCTCCACGTTGTAAACCATCAGTAGATGACATGGCAATTGTACGAACAGAATCGTCACCTAAGTGAAGCGCTACTTCTAATGCAAGAGTAGTCGGTGCTTCGTTAGGACGTTCAATTGTAACTGTTAATGCGTTATAAATGTCTGGTAATTGACCATTAGCAAACTTTACGTCTACTACTGGACCCATTACTTGAAGAACGTGTCCTTTGTTCATTACTTTGTACCCTCCTATCGTATTCTTATACGACGTTGGTGAGCGCGCCTATTCTAAGGCTGCAGCTCCACCAACGATTTCTGTAATTTCTTGTGTAATCGCCGCTTGACGTGCACGGTTATATTGTAGAGAAAGGTCTGCAATAAGATCGTTTGCATTGTCTGTAGCGTTTTTCATTGCTGTCATACGCGCTGAATGTTCACTCGCTTTTCCATCTAATAAAGCGCCGTAAATTAAGCTTTCCGCATATTGTGGAAGTAATACTTCTAAAATAGCTTCGCCTGATGGCTCAAACTCATAAGAAGCATTGCTTGAAGAAGGTGCAATATCAGTTAAAGGAAGAACTTTTTTCACAGTCACTTCGTTTTGAATTGCAGATACGAAGTGATTGTAGTACATATAAAGTTCATCATACGTACCATCAATGAACATACCAACAGCATTACGAGCGATTTCTTTAATATCAGCAAATGATGGTTGGTCTGGTAGAGCAACGACATCTGCGATAACATTGTGTCCACGCTTTACAAAGTAATCACGAACAACACGACCTACTACTAATACTACGTACTCATCTTTAGACTTGTGACGTTTATCAATAGTGCTTTGTACTTCACGTAAGATGCTTGAGTTGTAAGCACCTGCTAAACCACGGTCAGAACCGATGACTAAGTAAGCTGTTTTCTTAACAGGACGAGTAGTTAACATTGGATGTCCGCTATCTTTAGTACCTGTTGCGATTGCGCCTACTACGTCCTGGATTTTTTCCATGTATGGAACGTAAGACTTAGCATTTTGCTCTGCACGACGTAACTTCGAAGAAGAAACCATCTGCATCGCTTTCGTAATTTGTTTCGTTGACTTTGTAGAGTTAATACGACCTTTAATTTCGCGTAAGTTTACCACTGGTATTTCACCACCTTTAGATTTTTATCAAGCTCTTATTAAAAAAGAGTTGTCCAGTTTTTCACGCTACAGTAATGTGCGTGAAAAACCGTTCAATTCTTACTCAGATTTAGCGAAAGTCTTTTTGAACGCATTAATTGCTTCAACATACTCTGCGTCTGGAGCAAGTTCTTTAGTTGTACGAACATGATCTAAAACATTTGTGTGGTTTGTATCTAACCAGCTTAAGAATTCGTTTTCAAAACGAACGATGTCTTGTACTGGAATATCATCTAAGTGACCTTTAGTTAATGCATAAAGGATCGCAACTTGTTTTTCAACTTTAAGTGGTTTGTTTAAGTCTTGTTTTAAAACTTCAACAGTACGTTTACCACGCTCTAATTTAGCAAGTGTGATTGCGTCTAAGTCAGAACCGAATTGAGCGAATGACTCTAACTCACGGAATGCTGCTAAGTCAAGACGTAAAGTACCAGCTACTTTTTTCATCGCTTTGATTTGAGCAGAACCACCTACACGTGATACTGATAAACCAGCGTTGATCGCAGGACGTACACCAGAGTTGAATAAGTCTGATTGTAAGAAGATTTGACCATCTGTGATTGAGATTACGTTTGTTGGGATATATGCAGAGATATCGCCCGCTTGCGTTTCTACGAATGGAAGCGCTGTAATCGAACCGTTTTTGTATGTTTCGTTTAACTTCGCAGCACGCTCAAGTAGACGGCTGTGTAAGTAGAACACGTCACCAGGGTAAGCTTCACGACCTGGAGGACGGCGTAGAAGAAGTGAAAGTTCACGGTATGCTGATGCTTGTTTAGTTAAGTCATCATACACGATTAATACGTGCTTACCATCTAACATGAATTCTTCTGCCATAGATACACCTGCAAAAGGAGCAAGGTATAGTAATGGAGCTGGTTGTGATGCAGAAGCAGTTACAACGATTGTGTAATCTAATGCACCGTGTTTACGGAAAGTTTCAACTACGTTACGTACAGTTGATTCTTTTTGACCAATTGCAACGTAGATACAAATCATATCTTCGCCTTGTTGGTTTAAGATTGTATCGATTGCTACAGATGTTTTACCAACTTGACGGTCACCGATGATTAACTCACGTTGACCACGACCGATTGGTACTAAAGCGTCGATCGCTTTGATACCTGTTTGTAATGGCTCATGTACTGATTTACGTGCCATTACACCGAAAGCTGGACTTTCGATTGGACGAGATTTTGTTGTGTTGATTGGACCTAATCCATCCACTGGCATACCAAGTGGGTTTACAACACGGCCAATTAGTTCTTCACCAACTGGTACTTCCATAATACGACCTGTACGACGAACCTCATCGCCTTCTTTGATGCCTAGGTAGTCTCCTAAAATTACGATACCAACGTTACCTTCTTCTAGGTTTTGTGCCATACCCATAACACCGTTTGAGAACTCTAAAAGCTCTCCAGCCATGGCGTTGTCGAGGCCATGAGCACGAGCGATACCGTCACCAACAGTGATAACTGTACCTACTTCGCTTACTTTTAATTCCGATTGATAACCTTCAATCTGCTGTTTAATCAGACTGCTGATTTCTTCAGCTTTGATGCCCATGTATGTTCACCTCTCACATTTCTTAAGATTTAGCCAACTAATACTCGTTTTAAGTCCTCTAGCTTAGACGCTACAGTGCTGTCGAAAATGTAGTTGCCGATTTGAACGCGTACGCCACCAATTAATGACGCATCGATAATGTTTGTAATGTTAAGTTGCCCTTTGCCGACTAACTTGCCGAAAGCAGCAGAAATTTCTGCACGCTCGCCATCTGTTAATTCACGCGTTGAGTAAACTTTTGCATCTGCAGTGCCTTGAGCGGCAGCTGATAATGCTTGATACTGGTCTGCTACAGCTGTTAATTCGTTTAAACGTTTCTTTTCAATTAAGAATTGAACCATATTTACAACGATTGGCTGTGCACCCGTTAAAATTTGAGCGATAAGCTCTTTCTTACGGTCAGTAGAAATTTTCGGAGCAGTAAGTAAAGCCATAAACTCTTCGTTTGTAGTTACTACTGTTTTGATCTCACGTAAATCTGCACCTACTTCAGCAAGAAGGTTTTTGCTTAATGCTAATTCGTAAATTGCTTGAGCATAGCGATTTGCTACAGTCGATTGACTCATTTCGCTTCGCCTGCCTTCGCAATCGTTTCTTTAATTAGTGCGCTATTGTCTGCTTCAGAAATTTCTTTCCCAAGAACTTTAGACGCAGCAAGTACTGATAATGAAACTACTTCTTCACGTACAGCAGCGATTGCTTTTTCTCTTTCTGCTTCGATATCACGAACAGCAGATTCTTTTAGACGGTTTGCTTCAGCGCGTGCAGTTACCACGATTTCTTCGCGAGTTGCTTCGCCTTGCTTTTTAGCGTTCTCAATAATTGATTGCGCTTCTGTGCGAGCTTCTTTAAGTAGGCTCTTTTGTTCTTCTAATAGTGCTTGTGTTTCTTTTTTAGCTTTTTCAGCTGCATCGATACCGCTCGCAACTAACTCTTCACGCTCGCGCATGATACCCATTAAAGGACCCCAAGCGAACTTTTTAAGAAGTGCCATTAAACCTAAGAAAATCACTAATGTAGCAATAGCATCACCTAAGTTAATGCCAGTGTTACCTGCACCTAGTACAAGATAGTCTAAAAACACGATTGTTTCACTCCCTTCAAGAGCTTGAATAAAATCTATATTTTGTCATACTTTTTGTTCATATTTAATATTAAATAAAAAAGGGTATATCTTCTTTACACAAAACGAATGGCGAAGGGTTTCAAATGAAGTCTACTTCGCCACTGGATTTAAGAATCTTAATGATTTAACAATCTTAATAAAGACAAGACTATTGGTTCATTACGATGAATGCGATTACTACTGCGATGATCGGTAATGCTTCTACTAACGCTACCCCGATGAACATTGTAGTTTGAAGTGCGCCACGTGCTTCTGGTTGACGAGCGATACCTTCTACTGTTTTTGAAACGATTAAACCGTTACCAATACCTGCACCTAGTGCTGCTAAACCGATTGCGATTGCTGCTGCTAATAAACCTACTGAACCTACCATTTGATAATATCCTCCTTGGATGTTGTAATTTTTTTTGGTTCAAATTACCGCACTGCATTGAATGCGGAAACTTATAATTAATGGTCTGTACTCACTTTGTGAGCCATGTAAACCATCGTTAACATAGTGAAAATGAAAGCTTGGATAAACCCGATGAAAATCGAGAATCCCATCCACGCCATCATTGGTATAATTGCACCGAAGAAACCAAACGCACTTGAAACTGCTAAACCAGTTAGTAACGTTAGTAAAATCTCACCGGCGTAAATATTACCGTAAAGACGCAGACCTAGAGTTAACGTATTTGCAAACTCTTCAATAACTTTTAACGGGAACATAAACGACATTGGTTGGAAGAATGTTTTAGCATAACCGCCTGTACCTTGCATTTTCACGCCGTAATACTGTGTTAATACTAGAACCATCGAAGCTAATGTCATTGTTACGACTGGATCGGCTGTTGGTGATTTCCACCATAAATCACTGCCGTACAAAATACCACCCATTGGTAAACCAAGTAAGTTGGACACTGCAATGAACATGATTAATGTAATCCCTAGAATGTGGAAGCGCCCACCAGTTTTCCAGTCCATGTTACTCTTAATAATATTTTTCACGAAATCCATAATCCATTCCATGAAGTTCTGCATACCAGTCGGTTTTAACGCAAGTGTACGTGTTGAAACAAACGCGATAATAAATACGATGACTGCAGCTACTAAGAGTGTTAGTACTGTAGATAAGTTGAAAGTAAGCGTCATAAAGCCTAAATCCAAATGTAGCTCTGGAGCTGTATGATCCATTTTTGCATTCACCTCTCTTTCAAATGCACCTTAGTGGCTTTTTATATGATGTACTACTCTTTCTACTATTAAAAAGATGTACGGAATCATCAGCCCAATGACCGTGCTTATTAAGTGAAAATATTGTGGCAACGATATTGCGATTGCGACTGCGGCAACACCTGATCCAAAGCGAAGCGCTGTACCGATAGATGCTACTTTTGTCCCTTCACTAATGGAACGGTCAAATTTTTCCATACGTCGAAGTAAAATCCAAAAATTATACGTACCAAAGAACGCACCTAGGGCTATACCTGCAAATATAGAATCATATGGCGAAAATCCCCAGCCTAACGTACAAACAGCAAGCAAAAAAAAGAACGCTTTCTTCTGCATTGCAAAAACGTGATGCAAATTTAGCATTGGCAGTTAATCTCCTGAAACTTTTTTCGAGTAAAGAAAGTGTTCATCGACCATTAAATGAATTTAAAACGTAGTAAATGCACTACAAAATTAGAGGCCGTTACAAGTAGTAAATAATTCCACTTTAGGAAAATTCCATAGTGAACATTCATTTCATACTTCTAATTGTCTCTTAATCTTAACGGACTTTATCCAGGCGCATAGAACGTTGCAAATTGACGAGTTTCGTTTCAACTGTCAATCTAGTAGAAACTTGATATAACAAGCGTTTCAACGTCTTTTGACTAGGCGAAACTCTTATCATTCTTACCCTTTGTAAGCATACAATAGGGGGTTTTTGATGTCAATTAGTAATGGTGAAAAACTTCACATAGATACATTCCTTGTCAAATTGTTGACAAATTTGTGTATAGTTATGCATAAATATTTTTTGCGTTTTTTCACTAACGCTAAAATTCGCTATTTCATGCGTTTTTTCCATCACGTTACACTTTTCATATCCAAGAAAAAATTTTTCAGCAATAATAACGAATTTTATACTTGACAACAGGAGGGAAACGCTATCTCCCGTTGCCAATTTCATATTTAAGTAAATTTCAGTAATTTTTTGGATTATCGAGTCTCTGCTTTTTCGATAATTTCTTCTACTAATTGTTTTTGAGCAAATTTCAGTAAGGCTTCCACAATACGCTCTGAAGCATATCCATCTCCATACGGATTCGATGCATGTGCCATCGCTTCATAAGCTTCATCATTTACTAATAATTCTTTTGCCATCTTGTAAATAACTTCTTCATCTGTTCCCGCAAGTTTCAACGTACCTGCCGCAATCCCTTCAGGACGCTCTGTCGTATCACGTAAAACCAGCACCGGCTTGCCTAACGATGGCGCTTCTTCTTGAACACCGCCAGAATCCGTTAAAATCATATAAGAGCGGGCAGCGAAATTGTGGAAATCAAATACTTCCAACGGTTCAATTAAATGAACACGCGGGTTTTCCCCTAAAATTTCATTGGCTACTTCGCGAACTGCTGGATTCATATGCACCGGGTAAACAACTTGAACATCCTCATGCTCGTTCAACAGACGCATAATTGCACGGAACATATTACGCATTGGCTCACCTAGATTCTCACGACGGTGTGCTGTTAGTAAAATCATGCGGTCTGAACCGATTTTTTCAATAACCGGATGTGTGTAGTGGTCACTGACTGTTGTTTTTAACGCGTCAATTGCCGTGTTACCTGTTACGAAAATTGCTTCTGCCGGTTTATTTTCCTTTAATAGGTTTGCACGAGATTGCTCAGTTGGTGCAAAATGCAAATCTGCCATTACACCTGTTAACTGACGGTTCATCTCTTCAGGATAAGGTGAATATTTTTGACCTGTACGAAGTCCTGCTTCAACATGACCAATTGCAATTTGATTGTAGAAGGCCGCCAGACTACCAACAAAAGTTGTCGCCGTATCACCATGTACTAACACGATATCAGGCTTCGCTTTCTTCATTACTCGATCAAGTCCTAAAAGTGCATTCGTCGCTACATCTACTAATGTTTGACGGTCTTTCATAATATTTAAATCATAATCCGGTGTAATTTCAAAAGTTTCCAACACTTGGTCAAGCATTTGACGATGCTGGGCCGTTACAGTAACAATCGATTCAATTTGTTCCGGATGCTTTTCCAGTTCCAGTACAAGAGGTGCCATTTTAATTGCTTCCGGACGTGTTCCAAAAATCGTCATAACTTTAAACTTCTTCGTCATTATTCTTCTCCTTGTCTAATCTATAATTAATTTTCTCTGCAAGTGTTTAGTATACTTGCCGTATTAATAGAAAACGCCCGCAACTGCTTACGGACGTCTCGTTTATTTATTATTTTGTTCCGAATAAACGATCCCCGGCATCACCCAAGCCTGGTACGATATAGCCATGATCATTTAATTTTTCATCTAGAGATGCGATGTAAATATCTACGTCTGAGTGGTTTTTTTGAATTTCTTCCACACCTTCTGGAGCTGCGATCAGACACATAAACTTAATACTTTTTGCGCCGCGCTTTTTCAGTGAATTAATCGCTTCTACAGCTGAACCACCCGTTGCTAACATCGGGTCAACAATAATGAAGTCACGCTCTTCCACATCTGCTGGAAGTTTCGCATAATATTCTACCGGCTTTAATGTTTCCGGATCACGGTAAAGACCAATATGACCTACTTTTGCAGCAGGAATTAATTTTAATACGCCATCTACCATTCCGATACCCGCACGTAAAATTGGGACAATCGCCATTTTCTTCCCTGATAATACTTTTGCTTTCGCCTTCGTAACAGGTGTATCCACTTCAATTTCTTCAAGCGGTAAATCCCGAGTAATTTCAAAAGCCATTAATGTTGCTACTTCATCAACTAACTCCCGGAATTCTTTTGTTCCTGTTTCTTTATCTCGAATATAAGTTAACTTATGTTGGATTAATGGGTGGTCAAATACGTATACTTTACTCACGTTGACATCTCCTAACTGTTGTTTATCTAAAACAGTATAACAGAAAATAAAGTTAACGAAAACTATGACGGGAATGTTTTAAAAATCGCCATTTTTATAGAATAAATATATCTTCAATTAGGATTCGCTTGTAGCTGCCTATCTATTCGTTATTTCTTATAATAAAAAAGCCTTCTATCTTCATATTGTAGATAGAAGGCGTAAACTCAATTATGCGTATAAAGGATATTTTGCTGTAAGAGCTTCAACACGTTTGCGTGCTTCTTCTTTTACTGCTGCATCTTCATGGTTTTTAAGAACTGAAGCGATAATTTTACCTACTTCAATTACATCTTCTTCTTTGAAACCGCGAGAAGTTACAGCTGCTGTACCTACACGGATACCTGAAGTTACGAATGGTGATTCTGTATCGAATGGAATTGTGTTTTTGTTTGTTGTAATTGCCACTTCATCCAATACATGCTCAGCTACTTTACCTGTTAACCCTAAAGATTTCACATTTAATAGAAGTAAGTGGTTGTCTGTACCGCCTGATACGATCTCAACACCTTCATCCATTAAAGATTTTGCAAGTGCAGCTGCATTTGCTTTAATTTGTTTTGCGTATGCTTTAAATTCCGGTTGTAATGCTTCACCGAAAGATACTGCTTTAGCAGCGATGACATGCATTAATGGACCGCCTTGAATACCCGGGAATACTGATTTGTTTAATTCTTTTTCCCATTTTTCATCATTAGTTAAAATCATACCGCCACGAGGACCACGTAAAGTTTTATGAGTTGTTGTCGTTACGAAATCTGCATACGGTACTGGATTTTGGTGCTCGCCTGCCGCTACTAAGCCGGCAATATGCGCCATATCAACCATGAAATATGCGCCAACTTCATCTGCGATTTCACGGAACTTTGTAAAGTCGATTGCACGAGGATAAGCTGATGCACCAGCAACGATTAATTTTGGCTTCGATTCCAATGCTTTTTGGCGAACATCTTCATAATCTATTAAGTTAGTATCTTCAGTTACACCGTACTCTACGAAATTATAAAGAATACCTGAGAAGTTTACTGGTGAACCATGTGTTAAGTGACCACCGTGTGATAAGTTCATACCAAGTACTGTATCACCCGGTTTTAAAATTGTATGGTAAACTGCCATGTTCGCTTGTGCACCTGAGTGTGGCTGTACGTTTACATATGCTGCACCGAATAACTCTTTTGCACGGTCACGCGCAATGTTTTCCACTACGTCCACGTGTTCACAACCGCCATAATAGCGTTTGCCAGGGTAACCTTCTGCATATTTATTTGTTAAATATGAACCTTGTGCTTCCATTACAGCTTCCGATACGAAGTTTTCTGATGCGATTAGTTCGATATTTGTGTTTTGACGTTTTTTCTCTAATAAAATTGCGTCTAAAATTGCCTTGTCTTGTCCTGCCAATTTTTCAAATGCCATTTTCAAATCCCCCTAAATGTACTTCCGAATCGCTCGGAGTTTCCTAGTTAAATGATATATGTAACGTTAAGGTGTTACGGTATATTGCGCACGTTCTCCACCGATAAGTTTCGGACGTGTTGTCGCTAACGTAATAACTGCATTGCCTAATTGCTTAACAGATGTTCGTAAAGGTACAGCAACTGCTTTTAAATGCATGCCGATTAATGTTTGACCGATATCAATCCCGTAATGTGCTTGGATGGTTTCCACAACTACAGGCTCATCCATTTGTGTAAAAGCATATGCAGACATGGAGCCACCTGCTTTACGGACAGGAATGACCGAAACAGGTTCTAAATGGTACATTTTAGCGGCTGCAGCCTCAAGTGTTAAAGCTCGGTTAATATGCTCACAGCCTTGGAAAACTAAGTGAATTTTATGTCTTTGCGCGAATATTGAAAATTCTTTGTATAGAACTTGCGCAACATCGAGTGCACCAGCTGTTCCAATCTTCTCACCCATTACTTCCGATGTGGAACAGCCGATGACAAATAGCTGACCTTCAGAAAACTTCACTTGTTGCTCAAATTCGGATAATGCTTGCGCTAAATCTTTTTGCAAATCGTGTAAGTTTGTCATTGAATCACCATTTGTTACCCTTCTTCGATTTCAGTAATCTTTTCAACACGGCGAATATGACGACCGCCTTCAAACTGTGTATCCAGCCAAGTTGCAACAATCTCGCGTGCCAGCCCTGGACCGATTACACGCTCACCCATTGCTAAAACGTTTGAGTCATTGTGACAACGTGTTGCTTTTGCCGAGAACACGTCATGTACAAGTGCACAACGAATTCCTTTAAATTTGTTTGCAGCAATCGAAATCCCAATGCCTGTTCCGCAAATTAAAATCCCTCTGTCAAATTCCCCTGCAGCTACTCGCTCAGCTACTGGACGTGCATAGTCCGGGTAATCTACTGACTCGTCCGTTTGTGGACCAAAGTCTTCATAACTGATTGACATTTCATCAAGTAATGACATAATCTCTTTACGTAAATTATTCCCGCCGTGATCCGAAGAAATTGCAATTTTCACGAAGATCCCTCCTGCCTCGATTTTGTTTACTTATTATATTCACCATCAGTGTACCATTTATTCCGGAAGATTAACACGTCTTTTCCGAATAACTTTCAAAATATATGCATAAAGACGAATATTAAGTAAGGAAACATAACTTATTGTTAACATTTTAATGTTTTTCTCTAATATTTCTATTATTAATTACGTCAATGTTCAGCTTTACATGAATTTGTTAAGTTAAAAAGGCTTTTTACAATAAAAAAGACCGCTCAGATTAGGAGCAGGTCTTTAACAGTTATTGTAATGATAAAATATATTCGGCTACCGCTTCTTCTTCACCGTCTGCTGTACCCGGCGGCATTGCACCTTTACCATTGACTAATACATCAACAATTTCTTCTTTTGATAAAGAAGTGGTAGTTAAGTCCGGTCCCATTGCTCCCGTTAAATCTCCACCATGACATCCTACACAGCTGGCATTTGCCACTTTTTCACCTGCCGAGACATCTGTAGTTTCTGCTGAGTCCGTTCCTCCTGATGATTCAGTGGATTCGGCTGGTGTTGAGTCAACTGAATCTGACGTATCCGTATCCTCTGCGTCTCCACATCCAGCCAGACCTGCTACGACTACGCCCATCAGTAACCAGTACTTCATCTTGTTCAATATAAATCCCCCCAGGACTAATTATTGTAAACAATAGTGTACCATACCCAGCCCTTTTGTTTTTGAAACAAATTCCTGATTTTATAAGCTTGGCAGTATTTATTAGAACATTTACTTCAGATATTAGAAGGTCGACAGTGTTTATTTGATATAACCTTTATTAGAAAATCAGAGAAGGATTTTAAAACAATTACCCAATATATTAGAAGATCGACATTTTATTAGAACTTTACCGCGATTATTATACAATCGACCCTCCATATTAGAAAACTTTATTGAAATGCACCCCTGCACCACTTAAATAAAAAACACCCAACAGATAAACATGCCGTTTATCCATCAGGTATTTTAAAACTATATTCCAATCTACTGTGTGCGGTCGAATTGTTGAATCATTCGATAAAGCTCTGCAGACTGTTGTTTTAAATTGCTTGCCAGTTCTTCTACTTGCTTGATCGCTTCGGCCTGTTCCAGTGAAGCGGATGTTACTTCCTGTGCGCTTGCAGAAGTTTGTTCGGCAATTGCCGCCACTTCCTGTGATTGATGTGACGTATGCTCAATATTTTTCATTTGCTGTGCGACTAATTCTGAAATTTGGACAACATCATCGGCCATTTCATACACGGATTTTGTCATACCTTCAACTGCTGACGTTGTTTCAGAAACACGTGATGATTCATTTACCGCAAATGACACTTGTTCGTTCATCTGTTTTACTACAACTGAAACATTTTGCTGCATCGTGTGGATCAATGTTGTAATCCCCTGCACAGCGCTTGCACTTTCATCCGCCAAACCACGGACCTCCTCTGCAACAACCGCAAAGCCTTTACCATGCTCACCTGCTCGTGCAGCTTCGATTGATGCGTTTAAAGCAAGTAAGTTTGTTTGTCCTGCAATATCGCCTACTAAACTTATAATCCGTTCAATCTGCTCGGCATTTTTCTCCAGCTCGCGAATATTTACTAGTGAATTTTCATTATCTGTTGCGATTTTTTTAATACTGTTCACAACACCATGAATCGAATCTGTTGTAGACGTTAAGTTTGTTAAGAGATTTTTTGAGCGGCTTGCTGTATGTAATGCTTTATTGTTCACTTCCGCGGCTAATGCACGAACTTCTTCAATGGCTTCCACTGTTTCTTGAATGGCAACTGCCGAAGATTCAGCCCCTAATGAAATTTGGCTAATATTGCTTGTAATTTGCTCGGCGTTGTTCGTAACAGAAATACTTTCTTCCGACAGCTTTAAAATCGTTTCATCGGTTGATTTGTAATTGTCTTCAATACCGTTTACCATTTTACGCAAATTAAACACCATTGTTTGAAATGCCTCTGCTACAGAGCGAATTTCATCATTTGTTTTTGGCATTTCGACATCTTGTCCGATTTTACCTTCCGCTACATGGTTTGCACTGCGCTCCAATTGCTGCAACGGGCGAACAATGACTAAACCGAATACAGCTGCTAATGCACATGACCAAAAGATTCCTAATAAATAGGTAATAATCTGAAATACGCTTGTGCTTGTCGATTCAAAAAACATTGGATGTAAAAATTCGATAAATACAAAACTGCAAGTGTAGGTAATCAGCGCTAGTATCCCGACAAACAATATGAGCTTCCGGCGCAAACTAAAGATCTTTTTCTGAGAGTTCATGTTAAATTTTATCCTCCAATTTCAATTTAGTTTCCAGCTTATTAATTGCTTCGTTCAATTGCTTATACGTTTGTTCATATACTTGCAGGTTTCCACCGAATGGATCTTGAATATCAAGCCCTGTTTCCATTGCTACATATTCATTTAAAGTAAACGTTTTATGTGCCGCTTCACCTACTAAACGAAGGACCATTTCTTTATGAGCGGTCGTCATCGTTAAAATCAAGTCCGCCCATTGTGCATCTTCTACCGTAAATTGGGATGAACGGTGCGATTGCGCAATATTTTTCCTGTGTAATATTTCCTTTGCGTTCAGGGACATGTCACTGCCTTCGTGCGCATAAATACCTGCTGAACGCACAGTAATATTCTCATAGTTTTTTGCTTGTAAAATTGCTGCTGCCATAGGACTTCTACATGTGTTGCCTGTACAAATAAAATAAATATTAATGTTCCTCACACCCTCTAATTTACCATTTTAGTAGCATCACACTCATAATAATCAGGAGGATTCCTGCTACTTTTTTTAATGCATTATTTTTAAAAATTGGCGATTTTTGCGCTATAACCAATGCAGCATACGACAATATAAATGTTGATAGGCCGGCACTAATAACAAAAACATATTTTTGTAAATTTAGCATACCAAAAGATAGGCTAACTGAAAAGGTGTCAATACTTGCAAAAATCGCAATTATCGGTAGTGACATTGCCGGAAAACTTTCATCTTTCTTCGAGAGCAGTAATTGCAGCCCAACAAAAAACAATAACAGTGTAGAAAGGCCTGACGCCCAGTTTGTTAAATAGACGGCAAGCCATTCCCCAAAGCGGTAACCGAGTAACGGAAAAAGCATATGTAAAAATGCCGTCCATAAAGCTAATAACCATTTCGCCTTAACATTTGTAGCAATTAAATACAGTGCAACGACATCGAACGACATTAAGATCCCGGCAACTACTTCTTGCATCTATTCCCCTCTTCCACTAAGCGCTGTTGTAATTTATGCTTTTAGGCCGGGAAATATCCTTTTGTTTATACACAAAAACCACATCCTTATGTTGCAAGATGTGGTTTAATTCTTATAATGAGTACCATTTGCCCCCTGCCGCCTTTTCCAGACGGTTCATAATAGCAGTACCAACACCTGTTTTTGATGTTGCCGTCGCTAAAATAATCGTGGCATCCGTTTTATCGCATGCACGCAATGCATCGTATAGCGAAGCACTCATTTGTTCAAGATCATGTGCATTACCGAATGAAAAATAATAATCGGCATTAATTTCTTTTAAGCTCTCCGGTGCCAATAAGGCCACTTTATGTTCCAGTTTTAATTCGGTAATAGCCTTTTCAATTGTTTCCTTATTTGCATCTATTAAATAGACGGGAGCTTCCGGTGCATAGTGAGTATATTTCATACCAGGCGCTTTCGGTGTCGATTCAATTTTCTGCTGTTCCAGACTTGGCTCAACAACTGGTCCGATTACCGCTTCAAGCATTTCTTTCGTCACCCCGCCCGGACGCAAAATAACAGGTGTATCCATTGTGACATCCAATACGGTCGATTCAAGCCCGATCCCCGTCATCCCTCCATCCAAAATACAAGGAATAATGTTTTGCAAATCTTCAAATACATGTTCGGCTTTCGTCGGACTAGGCTTGCCGCTGCGATTCGCACTTGGCGCTGCTAATGGTTTCTTTAATGATTGAAGTAGTTCGAGTGCTACTGGATGATCGGGCATACGAATTCCAACCGAATCTAATCCTGCCGTAACACTTGGCGCTAAAACATTTGGCTTTGCATGCATGACAAGCGTCAATGGACCTGGCCAAAAAGCATTCATACATTTTTGGGCAACTTCCGAAATATTTGTTGTATACAGCGATACTTCTTCCACCGTTCCTATATGAACAATCAAAGGATTATCTGAAGGTCGTCCTTTTGCAGCAAATATTTTCTTCACAGCCTGCTCATTTGTCGCAACAGCACCTAAGCCATATACGGTTTCTGTCGGAAAAGCGACTATTTCGCCGTTATTTAATAAATCCACAGCCTGTGTATAATTTTCTGAATTATCCACAAATTCATCCACATTTAATTGGAAAGTGTGCATTACTTTTTCCTCCTTTCTCTAAATGTTTCATTTAACTATCCCTAAGGTGTTAGTAACTTAGTGCATTTTGCATGTCTTTCTCTGCTTTTTGTGGATTATTTTTATGTTTATATTTGTTCCACCATTCCGCAACATAAAATGTCGGACGTTCTTTTTTCATTGGCTCATTATTTGTACAAAGCGTTGGGAACACTGCACAGAACCAGTTTTCGCCTCGACCTTGTCCAATAATGAAATTCACTGAATAGTATTCTTTTTGAGGATAAAACTGGCCCGCTACCCATTTCGGCGGGATTAAGTTGTCCCCAAACTTATAGGTGATTTTTAATTGTGGGTAAGTTTTCTGAATTTCCTGATACATGTTTTCCACACTGTGGATATCTTCTGAAAATTCAGGTGTATTTTGCAAATAGGTTTGAATTGTTTCCACAACCTCATACTTGATCAGCTGGTCGGCATTTGTCGAACTATTGGCAATAACGCGGAATTTTAACTGGTCACTGCTTTCTCCCTGATCGATGCGTACTTCATCTACGAAAGTAGGTATAAACGTAGCAGCACAATATAAAAATAGAACACTTATTAGTAATTTAGCAATCGCTAAAAATAGATTGGATTCATCTTGAATATCGTAATCATGTAACATAAACATTCCCCCTTGCAAACATTGTTTACAAGGAATCTATTTTTTATTCACTAATCTCACAAAAAACAATACGATCTTTTTTATTTATATCCTGAACGACTGATACATGGGCATTCGGAAAGCTTTTTTTAAAAAAGTTCGCTACGGCTTCACCTTGTGTATAACCGATTTCCAGACCGATTAATGCCGGCTTCTTCATAATGGCCGGTAAATTTTCTGCTAGTTTACGATAAAGCAAGAGTCCTTCTTCATCGGCAAACAATGCCTGATGAGGTTCGTGCGCAACAACAACATCGGACATTTCTTCCATTTCCTCATATGCGATATACGGCGGATTGGAAAGGACAACATCCCATTTTTCATTTTCAATCGGTTCTGTTAAGTCCCCGAGTTTAAATGCAATTTCTGCTTGCAGCTGCTCAGCATTTTTTTGTGCTGTTGCAAGTGCTGCCGGTGAAAGATCCGTTGCTGTGACAGCAAGCTGCGGGCATTCCTTTTTCATTGTAATGGCAATGGCACCACTACCTGTACCGATGTCGGCAAACTTCAGATGTTGCTTGTCCCTAAATAACTTGCGGATTCTTTCAATCGTTCCAACTATTAGTTCTTCCGTTTCCGGACGAGGAATCAAAACCGATTCATCCACAATAAATGAACGACCGTAAAATTCTTCTACACCCGTTATATATTGTACAGGGCGCCCTTTCACATGCTCTTGAATAAAAGCATCAAACTGCTGCTGCTGCTCTTCGGGTAAAGTATCGTGCATTTTCATCATTAATCCTGAATAGCTTGTCTGTAAAATATGCTGCAATAAAATTCGTGCGGCATTTCCTTCGCGACCGTTTTCCTCTAAAAAAGAAGAAGCCCCATTCAGGGCCTCAAAAATGGTTTTATGCATCTTCGTTTAAATTGGATAAGCGTGTTGCCTGCTCATCTAAAATAAGTGCATCGATGATTTCATCCAATTTACCTTCAACGATTTGGTCAAGTTTTTGAATCGTTAAACCAATTCGGTGATCTGTTACACGGTTTTGTGGATAGTTGTAAGTACGGATACGTTCAGAACGGTCGCCTGTTCCTACTGCTGTCTTACGTGTTGCATCGATTTCAGCCTGTGCTTCTTGACGGTGCAGGTCTGCTACACGCGCTACTAAAATTTTCATCGCTTTTTCACGGTTCTTAATTTGTGAACGTTCATCTTGCATCGAAACGACTACGCCTGTCGGTAAGTGGGTCATACGAACAGCAGACATCGTTGTATTTACTGACTGACCACCCGCACCAGATGAAGCGAATGTATCAACGCGAATATCTTTTTCATGAATTTCTACATCTTCTACATGTACTTCCGGTAAACATGCTACCGTAGCAGTTGATGTATGGATACGGCCTTGAGATTCTGTCGCAGGTACACGTTGAACACGGTGTGCGCCGTTTTCATATTTGAATTTTGAATAGGCACCTTGACCGTTGATCATGAAGATTACTTCTTTATAGCCGCCTGCAGGGTTTGGTGTTGCTTCCATTACGTCTACTTTCCAGCCTTGCGTTTCCGCATAGCGTGTATACATACGGAATAGGTCACCTGCAAAAATGTTGGCCTCGTCACCACCAGCAGCTCCGCGGATCTCCATAATTACGTTTTTCGAATCGTTCGGGTCTTTAGGGATTAATAAAATACGCAGACGATCTTCTAACTCCGGAACTTGTTTATTTAAATCGTTAAACTCTTCCTTCATCATTTCCAGCATATCTGCATCTTTTTCAATTTCCATTAATTCGCGTGTATCTGCCAGTTGCTCTTTAACCGATTTGTATTCACGGTATACATCTACCATTTCCTGAATATCGGATTGCTCTTTCGAATATTCGCGAAGCTTATTGGAATCGCTGACGATATCCGGGTCGCTTAGTAATTCATTTAATCTTTCGTAACGGTCTTCAACCGCCTGTAAACGATCAAACATCTATGTTTCACCTCTAAAAGTTATTTTATTATTAGTTGTATTTCACTCGTCTTCTCACGAGTCACGTTAAAATGCACCTTTACTAGTATAAAGAAATTTTACGGTTGTTGCTACATCTATGTTGAACTTTCTTCATATCATTTACACATTGCCATTCATATATTTAGTTTTGGTGTGCCGTTCACTTTAAATTATAGTGGCGGATTGGAATGGCATTTGCGGCAAACAGGGTAATAACTATCATTACCCCCAATTTGAATTTGATCACCTGTACGGACCGGTTTTTTATTTTCATCTACTCGTAAGTTCATCGTCGCTTTCTTATGACAGAACCAGCAAATTGTTTTCATTTCCTCAATTTTATCCGCGTAAATCGTCATATAACGGCTACCTTCAAACAGCTCGTTCTGGAAGTCATTTTTTAAGCCAAAGCCCATAACGGGAATATTCAGCTCATCGACAATTTGTGTCAGCTGCAAAACATGTTCTTTTGATAAAAATTGCACTTCGTCTACAAGTACACAATATAATTTTTCTTCGTGTTTTTCTACGATTTCGTATATGTTTGTATCTTCAAAAACCGCAATTGCCGGACGTCTTAAACCAATTCGGCTTGAAACCGTTCCGACTTCATCGCGCGTATCGATTCCTGAAGTAAAAATCAGTACCGCTTTATTTTGTTCTTCATAATTGTGGGCAACTTTTAAAATTTCAATCGATTTTCCGCTATTCATCGCCCCATGCTTATAAAATAATTGCGCCATTTCTTTTTCCTCGTTTCTAATTAAAATTACAAGTTCATTTTTCACCAATAAAAAACCTTGAGTATCAAACTCAAGGTCAACTTTTCACTTCTTTTATCTTAGCTAGTTTTTTGCCATTCGTCTATTGCAAAAGGTGCTCTATTTATTAGAATCTTTCTCTTTGGAAAAACATATGCGAAAGGTTTCTAATATCTTCTAATATATTTTTATTTCTTCTAATACAAGTTTGAACTTCTAATATTATATGTACAATTACTAATATCTGTTGTGATTTTTAAAAAACGTTTTAGAATAACCTATAAAAGCTTTCTAATAACTCCGCAATTTCTTCTAATAAAACAAATTAAAAACCCATTTCCAGCAATGTGGAAATGGGCAGAGGTATTACTTCATACCGTATTTTTTGTTGAAGCGATCAACACGTCCGTCAGCAGAAGCGAACTTTTGACGACCTGTATAGAATGGGTGACATTCGTTACAGAACTCGATTGAGATCTTTTCTTTAACTGAACCTGTTTCAAAAGTGTTACCACAAGAGCAAGTTACTGTTGCTACTTTGTAATCTGGGTGGATACCTTGTTTCATATTCGTTTTCTCCTCTCGCCCTGAACCATCCGGAACAGAGTATTTTCGAACTGCACCTTACATAGCCCGAATATGTCACTACATACGTAATGTGTTGAGGTCAGCTATATATGTGCACGTTTCATACTTAAAGAAGTATAGCAAGTTTTAAAAAAGGTTGCAACTATTTTATATTATTTTACGAAATTGAATGTATGTAGTTCCTCACAATATCAAGAACTTGATTTCCATTCCGGCTCAATCTTCTAAAATCTATAACAACCCTTTACCGTTCGTCGCTTTCTTCATATCTGTATCTAGCTTTTCAAAGAATTCTTCGTTTGTTTTCGTTGTGCGTAGTTTGCGTAAGAACTTTTCACCGAAGTCATGTGAATCGCTGAATGTTTTACGGATTGCCCATAATTTATCAAGCTGGTCTTTCGGAATAAGAAGCTCTTCTTTACGTGTACCTGAACGGCGGATATCGATTGCAGGGAAAATACGGCGTTCAGCCAAGCTGCGGTCTAAGTGAAGTTCAAGGTTACCCGTTCCTTTAAATTCTTCATAAATTACTTCGTCCATACGGCTGCCTGTATCAACTAGAGCAGTCGCTAAAATTGTTAAACTACCGCCCTCTTCAATATTGCGGGCAGAACCGAAGAAACGTTTCGGACGGTGGAATGCCGCAGGGTCAATACCACCTGAAAGTGTACGGCCGCTTGGCGGGATGACTAAGTTATAGGCACGTGCCAAACGAGTAATCGAGTCCATTAAAATAATAACATCGCGTTTTTGTTCTACTAGACGTCGTGCACGTTCCAATACGATTTCCGCTACTTTTACATGGTTTTCAGGCACTTCATCAAACGTTGAAGATACAACGTCTGCATTAACTGAACGCTCGATATCCGTTACTTCTTCCGGACGCTCATCGATAAGTAATACGATCAGTTCCGCTTCCGGATGGTTTGTCGTAATAGCATTGGCAATTTCTTTTAATAAAGATGTTTTACCGGCTTTTGGCGGTGCAACAATTAAACCACGCTGACCAAAACCGACTGGCGCAACTAAATCCATAATACGCGTCGAAAGTTTTGTAGGAACCGTTTCCAATTTGATGTGGCGGTTCGGGTAAAGCGGTGTTAATGCAGGGAAATGCACACGTTCTTTTGCAACTTCAGGGTCTTCGCCATTTACAGCATCAACTTGCAATAAGCCATAGTAACGTTCATTTTCTTTTGGTGGACGAACTTTACCTGAAACTTTATCACCATTTCGTAAATCGAAGCGACGAATTTGGGAAGCAGAAATGTAAATATCCTCTTTTGAAGGAGAGTAGTTAATCGGGCGCAGGAATCCGAAGCCGTCTGTAGGAATAATTTCTAAAACACCTTCCATGAAGAAGAAACCTTCTTGTTCAGAGCGGGTTTTTAAGATTGCAAAAATTAGTTCCTTTTTATTTAGCTTACTAGCATTTGATAATTTGTATTGCTTCGCTAAAGCATATAATTCTTTTAATGTCATGCTTTCTAATTGAGCAATTGTTAATGCTGTCATACGTTTTCTCCAGTCTATTAAAATTTAATTTTGAAAATTTAAGTTATTGAAAGATTGTTTAGGAATTTGTGTAAGAGAAGTATACTAAACTTTATTTGAAAGATGCCCAGTTTTTACACTGGGCATTTATTATATTATAGTGCAAGTAATTTGAAAATGGGCATTTTCTATTTGAGGCTACTTACATTATACGGGAAGTTAAATTTGGTCATACTTTGGTTTTTTTTCAATGCTGTGGCGTCCTTCGATAAAACGTACTGTTCCTGTTTTTGCACGCATAACAACTGAATGTGTAAGTGCATAGGAACCTTTATATTGAACACCGCGTAAAAGCTCAGAATCCGTTACAGCTGTCGCCGCAAAAATTGCATCATCGCCTTTTACTAGGTCTTCCATCATTAATACTTTATCTACGTCGACTCCCATTTTCACGCAACGTGCTAGCTGTTCTTCATCTTCAGGCACTAATTTCGCTTGGAAATCGCCACCTAAACATTTTAATGCAACCGCCGCAATAACGCCTTCTGGGGCACCACCCATACCGAACATAATATCGATACCAGTCTCATCGAATGCTGTGTTGATCGCTGCACCTACATCACCGTCTTGGATGAATTTAATACGTGCACCGGCTTCGCGAATTTCATCGACAATATGCTGATGGCGAGGTCGGTCTAAAAGTGTTGCTACTACATCGGAAATATCTTTATTTTTTGCTTTTGCCACTTGCAATAAGTTGTACGTAACAGAAGCGTTAATATCAACTTTCCCAGCAGCTTCCGGTCCTACAGCTATTTTATCCATATACATATCAGGCGCATTTAATAGATTGCCACGGTCTGCAATTGCCAGTACTGTCATCGCACCATTTGTACCTTTTGCTACGATATTTGTACCTTCTAATGGATCTACTGCGATATCAACTTCAGGTCCGCCATTTCGAAGCCCTAATTCTTCACCGATATAAAGCATCGGTGCTTCATCCATTTCTCCTTCACCAATTACAACTGTCGCATGCATTGGGATTGTATCAAACATAACACGCATCGCTGTTGTTGCTGCGTCGTCCGCTTCATTTTTAAGTCCGCGTCCCATCCATTTCGCTGATGCAATCGCTGCTGCTTCTGTTACACGTACTACTTCCATTGATAAACTACGTTCCATTTTGTGTTTGCCTCCTGTAATCGGTAAAAACCGATCTTAACAGCCTAAATTAACTGCTTTTTTGAATTGTATTATGAACTAACATATTTTTATTACCCTAATATATATTATCATACTCACATAATTACGCGGATCTGATCACGAATTATAGCAGATTTATGCATTATTCTTTGTATTAATGACAATGGACTCTTTACGAATATTTGCACCGATTGCACACAGCTTTTCGATTAATGAACTATAGCCGCGCTCAATATGGTAGATATCGTGAATTTCTGTTTCACCTTTTGCGATAAGTCCAGCCAATACTAATGCAGCACCCGCGCGTAAATCTGTTGCCGTTACCGTGGATCCTTCCAAAGATGCAGGTCCTTGAATGATGGCAGTATTGCCTTCAACACGAGCTTTTGCATTCATACGTCGCAGTTCATCTATATGCTTGAAACGGGCAGAATAAATCGTATCTGTAATCATCGATGTACCTTCTGCCTGTGTCATTAATACAGATAAGGGCTGTTGAACATCAGTCGGGAATCCTGGATAGACAAGTGTTTTTACATCCACTGCCTGCAGTTTCGTTTGCTTGGAAATGAAGATGCTTTCCTCATTTTCTTCAACACTTACACCCATTTCGCGAAGTTTCGCTGTAACGGCTTCCATGTGAAGCGGAATAACATTATCGACGAGTACACCATCACCAATGGCTGCAGCCATAATCATAAATGTAGCTGCTTCAATTCGGTCTGGTATAATGGTATGTTTTGTACCTTTTAACTCATCGACACCTTCAATACGAATAACGCTCGTTCCTGCCCCTTTAATGTTTGCACCCATATTGGTTAATAGTGTTGCAACATCAATAATTTCAGGTTCTTTCGCTGCATTTTCGATTGTAGTTTTCCCTTTTGCACGCACTGCCGCCAGCATAATATTAATTGTGGCGCCGACACTTGCAACATCCAGATAAATCTTCGCACCGATTAGTTCTTCTGCGCGTAAATAAATTGCACCATGCTCATTTGTTACTTTTGCTCCCAAAGCTTCAAACCCTTTAATATGCTGATCAATTGGACGCGGCCCTAAAAAACACCCGCCTGGCATGCCGATTACCGCTTGTTTAAAGCGTCCCAGCATGGCACCCATCATATAATAGGAAGCACGCAATTTTTTAACATTACCGTTTGGCAGCGGCATTGCAACCATTTTAGATGGATCAATCGTCATCTTGCCATTTTCAAATGTTACTTCGCCACCAATTTCTTCTAATAGTGCCTTTAACGTCCATGCATCTGAAATCTCTGGAATTCCTCCAATGGTAACGGAAGAATCAGCCAAAATTGATGCAGGAATTAAAGCAACTGCACTGTTTTTTGCACCGCTAACGGTTATTTTACCTTTTAGACGATTTCCGCCTTGTATTTTATAAACATCCATTTTGTGTTCTCCCTTACATTGGACAAATTTCACAGTAAAGTAGACTGCTGTGAGGTATTCTTATTATTTCCCTTCACGCTTTGCCCAATCCGCTAAAAATCCTTCAATTCCTTTGTCTGTTAATGGATGATTAAACAGTTGCTGTAAAACTTTGTACGGAGTTGTTGCAATATGTGCGCCAGCTAATGCAGCTTGCGTAATATGTTGCGGGTGACGAATAGATGCGGCAATAATTTCCGTGTCAATTTCGTGGATAGCAAACATTTCAGCAATTTCACGGATTAATTCTACGCCATCTTGACCAATATCATCTAAACGTCCTAAGAATGGAGATACATAAGAAGCGCCTGCACGTGCTGCCATCAATGCTTGGTTAGCAGAGAAAATTAATGTCACGTTCGTTTTAATCCCTTTTTCAGAGAAGTGTTTACATGCTTTTAATCCTTCCGGTGTCATTGGAAGTTTTACTGTAATATTCGGGTGAATTGCTGCCAATTCTTCCCCTTCACGAATCATTCCTTCAGCGTCTAAAGAAATTACTTCACCAGAAACCGAGCCGTTTACTAGCTCAGCAATTTCACGTAAGCGGTCGTGGAAATTCACGCCTGATTCTTTTGCAACTAATGATGGGTTTGTCGTTACACCTGAAAGAATCCCCCAAGAGTATGCTTCTTTAATTTCGTCAAAGTTTGCTGTATCGATAAAAAATTTCATTATAATAGCCTCCGATTTACATTTGATTATAAAAACACATCTCGCTCAATTTGTGAACGAGATGTCTTATGTTGAAAAACACGTGTTCACAAAGAAAAGTACGCTTATTTTGTGCACTTTTCTTTTGTGGATTCATTATTCCGCATTAAAAGGTACTAATTTAGCTGCCTTGATAGCGTATCGGCAGAGGGAAGACTTCCGTGAAAGAAGTTTTACTCTATCAATTAAGCTTTTCCAGAGCTGCCGAATTCACGCATTTTACCGATTACTGTCGCTTTAATCGCTTCACGAGCCGGACCTAAATATTTACGTGGATCATATGTTTTCTTATCATTTTCTAAAAATTCACGGATCACTTTCGTAGCCGAGATTTGGTTTTCAGTGTTGACATTAATTTTTGCTGTCCCTAAAGAAATTGAACGTTGAATATCTTTTGTTGGAATACCAGTTCCACCATGTAATACTAACGGAACATCTGTTAACGTTGAGATTTCTTCCATTTCAGCAAATCCTAAGTTTGGTTCGCCTTTGTAAGGACCGTGAACAGAACCTAATGCTGGAGCTAAACAGTCAATACCTGTAGCTTCAACTAATGCTTTACATTCCTGCGGGTTTGCGTACATAATGCCGCCAATGACACCGTCTTCCTCGCCGCCTACAGTACCAAGTTCCGCTTCAACAGATACACCTTTTGCATGTGCATAGTCAACAACTTGTTTAGTTGTTTCAATATTTTCTTCGAATGGATGGTGTGAAGCGTCAATCATAACAGAAGAGAAACCAGCATCGATTGCTTCTTTACATTTATCGAAGCTTGAGCCATGATCTAAATGAATTGCTACTGGAACAGTTGTTTTGTAGCTTTCCATCAAGCCTTCAACCATTTTTACTACAGCAATGAAACCGCCCATATATTTTCCGGCACCTTCAGAAACACCTAGAATTACCGGTGATTTTTCTTCTTCTGCTGCTTGTAAAATGGCTTGTGTCCATTCTAGGTTGTTAATATTGAATTGACCTACTGCATAACCTTCTGCTTTTGCTTTAATTAACATTTCTTTCATTGAAACTAATGCCATTATTAAAATCCTCCTCGAAGATACATAAATAGTTTGCTGCTAGAAAAACATAGTTTGCGCAAAATGCTTATTTTAAGTATTTTTTTCATCGTCTATTCTATGCAAATTCACATGAATTGACAAAAACATTTAGATTAATCATAACAAAAACAGACAGTATGCGCTACTGCCTGCTCGCCTGTTTCATTTATATTTTTTCAGTCTTTTCTACTAGTTTATTAACTTCATCACGTACTTCAAAAATATTAAAAGGTTTGGTAAAGTATTTCATCACGCCTAATTCATTCGCTCTGTCCATCATATGCTGTTCCACATAAGCAGTCATCATCATTACAGGCAGCTCCGGGTGATCTTCTTTCAAACGGGCTAAAATCTCCAGTCCGTCCATTCCGGGTATTTTCATATCCAGCAGAACGCAATCGAGAGTATTTTCCTGTGCAATTTTTATTGCATCGAATCCGTTTGCCGCTAAATAGGTTGTGAATCCTTCTTTTTTAAATACTTCATTCAGAAGCATCCTTATCCCCTGCTGATCATCTACTATTAGTATCCCCTTCAATGTGATCCCCCATTATAATAATAATTTATATTGATACATTCTATTACTAAATTGATTTCCCCTCTTTTATAGAGAGAGTTTGTGCTTTTGCTTTTTTATGTGCACAATTTTATAATAACTTTGAGGTGTAAATATGTCTAAAATTTTAACTACGCAATTAACAGGTCTTCTGCAGCGCATTCAGCAAACTGAGGAAGAATCTATTGAAGAAACTGCACGATTATTGGCACAGGCAGCAATCGGACAAGGAACAATTTACTTTGCGGCATTTGGTGAAATGGAAGCTGTTGCAATCAATGCAGAGCTTGGCGAAGGTAAATTTGCTAAGTTTGCACGCTATACAGAAAACGTTGAACTTTTGCCTGCTGACCGTGTCATTATTTTTACGCGTCAGGCTACAGATGAACGAGCATTAAAAATTGCACAGCAACTGCATGCAGAGTTCATCCCATTTGCGGCTGTCGCAAGTGAAGTGGCAGGCGAAGATAATCCGTTAAGTGATCTTGCTTATACGTATATTTCATTGAAAGTGCGCGGCGGCATTTTACCGCATCCTACAAAGCTCGGCGAACGTATCGTATTCCCGCATCTTATTGCAGCTTTATATATTTATGAAGCGATTAAGATGGAATTCGATGAAATGCTCGTCGACGATGATGAAGAGGATGACGAATTAATGGACAGCCACCCATCACCATTCGCATAATTTATTGACGACTCTTATGACCTATTGTAATGAGAGTCGTCTTTTTATGTAATCAATTGATTCTTAAGAAAAAAGCACGCCCCTTACAACAGGACGTGCTAAACTAATTACTTTTTATTGTTAAACGCTGCGCCAACAAACTCACGGAATAATGGTTGTGGACGTTGTGGACGTGAAATCAATTCTGGGTGGAACTGGCCAGCCACAAAGAATTTCTTCTCCGGTAACTCAACAATTTCTACTAATTTATTGTTAGGAGATAAGCCTGAGAATACCATACCTTCCGCTTCCATTGCTTCACGGAATTCATTGTTGAACTCGTAACGGTGACGGTGACGCTCGTATACTAGCTCTTCACCATTGTAAGCCGCACGTGCACGAGATCCTTCTTTTAATTTACATGGATATAAACCAAGACGTAATGTTCCGCCGATATCTGTATCTTCTGTTTGATCCGGTAAGAAATCGATAATTGGGTACTTCGTGTTTTTGTCTAGTTCTGTTGAATGTGCACCTTCCAAGCCCATAACATTACGTGCAAATTCTACAGTTGCCATTTGCATACCTAGGCAAATACCGAAGAACGGTACATCATTTTCGCGTGCATAACGGATTGATTCGATTTTCCCTTCAACACCACGGTCACCGAAACCACCTGGCACTAAAATACCGTCTGCTTGTCCTAGCAATTCATCAACATTTTCCGCTGTAACGTGCTCAGCATTGATCCAGTCGATTTCGATATCTGAATTGTATACATAACCTGCATGTTTTAACGCTTCTACAACTGAAATATAAGCATCTTGCAATTCTACGTATTTACCTACTAAAGCGATACGTGTTTTGTGCTCCAAGTTTTTCACTAAATGTACAAGCTCTTTCCAATCTGTCATATCTGCTTTTGGCGCTGTAATGCCGAAATGATCAAGAACGATTTGGTCAAAGCCTTGTGCATGAAGGTTTAATGGCACTTCATATAAATGTTCTGCATCACGTGATTCGATAATATCAGAAGGTCTTACGTCACAGAATAACGCAATTTTTTCTTTCATGTCTTGTGGCACTGGTTGTTCTGTACGTAAAACGATAATATTTGGCTGAATCCCTAATGAACGTAACTCTTTTACAGAGTGTTGTGTCGGTTTAGTTTTCATTTCACCTGCTGCTGCGATATAAGGCATTAACGTACAGTGGATGTACATAACATTTTCATGACCTAAATCACGGCGCATTTGACGAATCGCTTCAAGGAAAGAAAGTGATTCGAAGTCACCTACTGTACCGCCAATTTCCGTAATTACAACATCAGCAGAAGTTTCACGGCCAGCACGTTGAATACGGTCTTTAATTTCATTTGTAACGTGAGGAATTACTTGGACAGTACCACCATTGTAGTCGCCGCGGCGCTCTTTATTCAGTACCGATTGATATACTTTACCTGAAGTAACAGTTGAGTGTTTACCAAGGTTAATATCGATGAAACGCTCATAGTGACCTAAGTCTAAGTCCGCTTCTGCACCATCATCTGTAACGAAAACTTCACCGTGCTGGTATGGGCTCATTGTACCTGGATCAATATTTAAATATGGATCAAATTTTTGAATTGTTACTTCCAATCCACGATTTTTTAATAGACGACCTAAAGATGCTGCTACAATCCCTTTACCAAGTGATGAAACTACCCCACCTGTTACGAAAATATACTTTGTCATACAAATTCCTCCTTCTTTTAAAACAAATTAGAAAAACACTCTATTGCTTCCTAAATGCAAGGGAATGTTTTTCTAACTAAAAACGCTTGAAAAATAAAAAACGCTCCTCCTGCACTATTTTGCAGGGGGAGCGTATAACTTATACGGTCAATCTCCTTTTTAAAGGAGCCCAAGTAAAAGATTATACGGAACTGAATTAGAAGTCAAGCACTTTCAATTTCCAAAGTGAAAATCTTATTTTAGATTTTCGTCTTCTTCTAGTTCCTCATCTAACTCTTCATCTATTTCTTCTTCATCATCCTCGATAATAAATGTATCATCTTCATCGATTAATTCTTCATCGATGTCAGGATCGATTTCTTCAATATCTTCTTCAACGAAGTCGATGTCCTCATCCACTTCTTCCTCTTCTTCTTCGTCGTCAACGAATTCATCGTAATCTTCCTCGAATAATACATCCTCTTCTTCAAGGTCGATAATTTCATCTTCATCTTCGTCGTCAACAGCTTTTGCTTTCTTCTTACGTGTCTTAATTGTTGGCGCTGTTTCTTCTTCGATTGTTTCTACTTTATACCACTCACGTAAACCCCAGCCATTTTCATGGTTTAATAAGAAACGGCCTTCTACATTTAAGTCTGTATAAAATTGCACTAAACGGGATTTTAATTCTTCATCTGAAATACCATTTAATGCTTGAATTCCTTTTAATAATTCATTTAACGGCATTGCTTGTTTTTTATCTTCTAGTAGTGCGTATGCTAAGTCGATTAATGACTCTTCTGCTAATTGTTCATCTGTCATACCACGAAAGTTCAAATCGTGCACGTCCTTTCCATTCTTACATGTCTATTTATCAATTACGACTCGGCGTAATTGCGTTTGGATTCGTCTTCCAAATCCTTAACATCTGCCGAAGATCTTATACCCGTTCTTGTCGTTGCTTGTACACCAACTGGATGGATATAAGCATAATACCCATTATATACAAACATGCTATCACTATGCTAGTTTCATTTCTTGTTTTTTAAATTTGTTACTTTTTTATAGGCAACATAAAATAAAATAAAGGATAAAAGCAGCAAAGGGATTGCTGCTAGTTGTCGGTTATATAAAAAGAAGGTTGCGATTAGGCATGCTAAAATTAAAATATAATGTACATACTGTTGCACTATTGCGCACCTTCCTTCATCAGATCGTCCATGTATTTACTAGTATAACGAAAATTCCCGCACTCGTGGTATTCTAAGTTCATTTTTTTGTATTTTTTTCTAATAACTAAGTAAATAAGGCTAGTTATTAAGTTGTTTTCTGCTATTTGCTATTCAACGACAATAAATCTGTCTTGCCTTACATATTCCGGCGGTATTGGCCGCCTACTTCATATAGCGCCTGAGTAATTTGGCCAAGGCTTGCTACTTTAACCGTTTCCATTAATTCTTCAAAAATATTGCCGCCTGTTTTAGCGACTTCTTTTAATCGAGCAAGCGCTTTTTGGCTATTGTCCGCATTCGCTTCTTTAAAGCTTGACAGGTTTGCAATTTGTAAATCTTTTTCTTCTTTAGAAGCACGTGCGATTTCCATATTATCGATTGCTTCTTCTGATGGCGGATTCGGGTTTAAATACGTGTTCACGCCAATAATCGGCAGTTGTCCTGAATGTTTTAAACGCTCATAGTGCATCGATTCTTCCTGGATTTTTCCGCGCTGATATTGTGTTTCCATCGCACCAAGTACCCCGCCGCGATCATTCATTCGGTCAAACTCTTCCAGCACTGCCTGCTCCACTAGCTGTGTAAGCTCTTCGATAATGAATGCCCCTTGTAAAGGGTTTTCGTTTTTCGATAAGCCGTGCTCTTTTGTAATAATCATTTGAATCGCCATCGCTCGGCGTACCGATTCTTCTGTAGGCGTTGTAATTGCCTCATCGTATGCATTCGTATGCAGTGAATTACAGTTGTCCTGTAATGCCATTAATGCCTGCAGTGTTGTACGAATATCATTGAAGTCAATTTCCTGTGCATGCAGACTGCGGCCCGATGTTTGAATATGATATTTCAGTTTTTGCGAGCGGTCATTTGCGCCGTATTTTTCACGCATAACAACAGCCCAGATGCGGCGGGCTACACGACCGATGACTGTATACTCAGGGTCCAGACCGTTCGAGAAGAAGAAACTTAAGTTCGGTGCGAAATCATCGATATTCATACCGCGGCTTAAGTAATACTCGACATACGTAAAGCCGTTTGCCAATGTAAATGCAAGCTGTGAAATCGGATTTGCCCCGGCTTCGGCAATATGATAGCCCGAAATGGATACCGAGTAATAGTTTCGTACTTTGTGATCGATGAAATATTGCTGGATATCGCCCATCATACGCAGCGCAAATTCAGTTGAGAAGATACATGTATTTTGTCCTTGATCTTCTTTTAATATATCCGCCTGTACGGTACCGCGAACCACTTGCAATGTTTGTTCACGCGTTTCTGTAAATTCTTCCACCGTTAAAGTACGGCCCAGCTCCTGCTCACGCTTTTGTACTTGCTGATCGATTGCTGTATTCATAAACATTGCCAGAATAATCGGCGCAGGTCCATTAATCGTCATCGATACAGATGTAGATGGTGCACATAGATCAAAGCCCGCATAAAGTTTTTTCATATCATCCAATGTACAGATACTTACACCAGACTCCCCGACTTTTCCGTAAATATCAGGACGTGTATGCGGATCCTCCCCGTATAACGTTACTGAATCAAATGCCGTCGATAAACGTTTCGCATCATCATCTTTTGATAAGTAATGGAATCGCTTATTCGTACGTTCTGGAGTTCCTTCACCCGCAAATTGACGCTTCGGATCTTCTCCTTCACGTTTGAACGGGAAAACACCTGCTGTATACGGGAATTCACCTGGTACATTTTCTTTATATACCCAGCGTAAAATTTCGCCGTAATCTTTAAAGTTCGGCAGCGCGACTTTCGGAATCTTTAAGCCTGAAAGAGACTCTGTACGTAAAATTGTTTTAATCTCCTTATCACGCACTTTCGTAATAAGTTCGTCGCCGGCATAAGCTTCTTTTAATGCATTCCAATTTTTTAGTATACGCTTCGATTCCGCAGTTAATTCATTTTGAACGCCTTCCAGTAAAGAATCAATCGATGCAATTAATGCTGTTTCACTTTCCGGAAGCAGTGCTTTTGTTCCTTCAAGCTGATACCATTTCGTCGCAAGTGCTGCCTGCTGTTCTGCATGCTTATGATAGTTTCTGATTGTTTCCGAGATTTCGCGCAAATAATATCGACGGTCATTCGGAATAACAATATTTTGCTTTTGTGTTTTAACAAATTGCTCATACGAAGTTTCCCAATCTAAGCCGAATTTCTCATTAATTTTTGCTACAAGTGCAGCAAATAATGAGTTCGTCCCTAAATCGTTGAACTGTGAAGCAATTGTCCCGAATACAGGCATATGATCAAGCGGTTCTTCCCATAACTCACGTGAACGCTGGTATTGTTTCTGAACTTGACGCAATGCATCTTCAGAGCCTTTTCGTTCAAACTTGTTGATCGCAATCAAATCCGCAAAATCGATCATATCGATTTTTTCAAGCTGTGTCGGGGCACCGAATTCGCTCGTCATTACATACATTGATAGGTCTGTATATTTTGTAATCTCGGCATCGCCTTGCCCGATACCACTTGTTTCAACAAGGATCAGATCAAATCCTGCGGTGCGCACAACATCGAGTACATCCCCAATTGAACTTGATAATTCCGTATGGGAACCGCGCGTTGCTAAACTGCGCATATAAACGCGGTTGTTAAAGATGGCGTTCATACGAATACGGTCACCTAATAAAGCCCCGCCAGTTTTTTGTTTTGTCGGATCGACTGAAATGATCGCAAGTTTCTTATCAGGGAATTCTTGCAGGAATCGGCGGATCAGTTCGTCTGTCAACGAAGATTTCCCTGCACCGCCTGTACCTGTAATCCCAACTACCGGTGTGTTTAAACTTTTAGTTTTTGCAAGCTGCAGCATTTCTTCAATTTCCGCATCCCCGCCATTTTCGGCAGCTGTAATTAAATTCGCCAAAATTTCCGGTGTATCGGTTGTAAGCTTTTCTAAAAGTTCTTTGTAATTTCCTTTCAGTGTTGAAAAATCAGCACCTTCAAGCTTCTTGTTTATCATTCCTTGTAAACCTAAATGACGCCCATCTTCCGGTGAAAAAATACCGGCAATTCCGTAATCATGCAGTTCCTTGATTTCGCGTGGCAATATTACACCACCGCCGCCACCGTAAATTTTAATGTGCGGTGCCCCTTTTTCGCGAAGCAAATCGTACATATATTTGAAGTATTCGATATGACCGCCTTGATATGAAGATAGTGCCACCCCTTGCGCATCTTCCTGAATCGCAGCATTCACCACTTCCTCAACGGAACGGTTGTGACCTAAGTGAATAACTTCTGCTCCACTTGACTGTAAAATTCGACGCATAATATTAATCGAAGCATCATGCCCATCAAAAAGACTTGATGCTGTGACAAAGCGAATATGATTTTTTGGTTTGTATACTTCAGTTTTCCCCATTTTAATAACCCCTTTGTTATGCTGAAATAATGAAAATCACCATGCGAAGCAAACTCTTTAAATAGTTGCTCTACATGGCGATTCTCCTTTCCTAATTTTCAAACTGCATAATGCCTTGTAAAAACATTGTTGTTTGCAATTTTATATATTGATCGATCGTATATCTTTTTTGCAGTGCCCACTTCCGGAATGCCCAACTTTGCCCTTGCACGACGATGTGATTTGCCGCTAAATAGATTGCATCTTCAGACAGCGATAAATTGCCGGCTTCAACACAGTCCTTTAATATGCGTTCAAAAATTGCGACCATTTCAAGCTCTTTATCAAGAATGTAATGCATCGCAGCTTTTTGCAATGACTTCGTTTCTTGATACATAATCGTAAACTCCTCAGGCATTTGATCAATAAGCAAATAATATTGACGGATTGCCTGTTTCAAGCCTTCGATTGTACCTGTATCGGAAGGGAAATCAGTTAAGCATTTCGTTACTTCATTGAAGATATTGTCACATACTAAAAATAAAACATCTTCTTTCGTACGAATATATTCATATAGAGTGCCGATAGAAAAACCGGCCGCTTTTGCAAGTTCCCTTGTAGTTGCACGATGGAATCCTTTTTCCTTGAAAAGCTTCACACCGGCATCGATAATTTGCTGACGGCGTGCGATTATTTTATTTTCATCTTTTATTGACGATTGGACGTGCAGCTTATCATTTTTCGCCATAGGCTATTTCGTGATCATACGCGAAATTACAAGGCGTTGGATTTCTTGTGTACCTTCATAAATTTGCGTAATCTTCGCATCGCGCATATAACGCTCTACCGGGTAATCTTTCGTATAGCCATAGCCACCGTAAACTTGAACAGCTTCTGTCGTTACTTTCATCGCTGTATCACCCGCAAGCAGTTTTGCCATTGCCGATGCTTTTCCGTATGGTAAGTCATTTGATTCCAACCATGCCGCCTGGTACGTCAATAAACGTGAAGCTTCAATTTCTGTTGCCATATCCGCTAACTTGAATGAAATCCCTTGGTTTGCAGTAATCGGCTTGCCGAATTGAACACGCTCTTTTGCATAATCAACCGCTGCATCCAATGCACCCTGTGCAATCCCAACCGCTTGTGCTGCAATTCCGTTACGGCCGCCATCAAGCGTTTTCATCGCGATAATGAAACCTTGACCTTCTTCACCTAGTACGTTTTCTTTTGGTACACGGCAGTTGTCAAAAATAATCTCTGTCGTTGGAGATGAACGAATTCCTAGTTTCTTCTCTTTTTTCCCTACTGAGAATCCTGGGAAGTCCGCTTCAACGATAAAAGCAGTCGTGCCATTTTTCGCTTCTGGATCAGTTACAGCAAATACTACATAAATATCTGCTACCCCGCCATTTGTGATGAAGATTTTCGAACCATTTAAAATATAGTCGTCGCCGTCTTTTACGGCATATGTTTTCATCCCGCCTGCATCTGAACCCGAAGCTGGCTCTGTTAAGCCGTAAGCACCAATTTTCTTACCTTCTGCCATTGGACGAAGGTATTTTTGCTTTTGCTCTTCGTTACCGAATTTGAAAATGGGCCAGCCAGCAAGTGATGTATGTGCTGACAATGTTACCCCTGTCGATGCACAAACACGTGATAATTCTTCAACTGCGATACAGTATGCCAAGTAGTCAAACCCTGCTCCGCCGTATTCTTCCGGCCAAGGAATACCTGTTAAGCCTAGCTCGGCCATTTTATCGAAAATGCCGCGGTCAAATTCTTCGTGCTCATCGCGGTGCTCTGCTGTTGGTGCTACTTCATTGATTGCAAAATCGCGAATCATTTCGCGTAATTGTTGGTGTTCTTCTGATAATTGAAAGTTCATTTCCCCATGTCCCCTTTATATTAGATTACCCGTTGATTTCCGTTCCGGTTACGCTTTCCGCGGGCAAGAGGCCAACACGAATGTTGGTCACAAAAGCGTTGCCACAGGACGTGGCGTTCTTAGCTTTTGTTCCTAGTCTCAGGCGTCGTGCTTTTCCCGCTGGAAGCTTTGCTTGTGACTGCCGCTTACGCTTTCGTCACAGAGAAAATCTTGTAGCGAAAGGCGCTAGTCGTCAGCACGAACACTCGAACCTCCACTTCAATCAACTATGTTTTTAAGTACGTCAACCAATCACATGCTTACTAATGACGATGCGTTGGATTTCGCTTGTGCCTTCGTAAATTTGTGTTACTTTTGCGTCGCGGAAATAGCGTTCTACTGGATAATCTTCTGTGTAGCCGTAGCCACCGAAAATTTGTACGGCTTCGATCGCTGTGTCCATTGCTGTTTGAGATGCGAACAGTTTTGCCATTGATGCCTCTTTTCCGCATGACAGTCCTTCACTGCGCATGTTTGCAGCCCTGTAAACGAGCAGTTTTGCAGCTTCCACCGCTGTTGCCATATCAGCAAGCTTAAAGCCGACCCCTTGCTGCTGGACGATTGGTTTTCCGAACTGGATGCGCTCTTTTGCATAGGCTGTTGCCGCTTCCAATGCAGCTTCGGCAATCCCTAAACTTTGAGCTGCGATTCCGATTCTACCTACATCCAAGTTGGCCAAGGCAATTTTAAAGCCGTCTCCTTCTTGACCGAGCAGGTTCTCTGCAGGCACTCGCATGTTTTCAAATGTAAGCTGAACCGTACGTGATCCGTGCAGCCCCATTTTTCGTTCATCTTTTCCGATTATTAAACCAGCCGTATTTTTTTCTACAATAAATGCTGAGATCCCGCGTGAACCGGCTTCCGGATTTGTAGAAGCAAAAACGATATACACATCGGCTTCCCCGCCATTTGTAATGAACACTTTTGCCCCGTCCAATACGTAATGATCGCCTTCTCGGACTGCTTTTGTTTTCAGTGAACCAGCATCACTACCGGCACTAGGCTCCGTTAAACAAAATGCTCCGATCGATTCTCCGCTTGCCAGCTTCGGTACATATTTTTTCTTTTGGTCTTCATTGCCGAAATATAAAATCGGATTTGTGCCGACAGAAGTATGGACTGACAAAATAACGCCCATTACCGCACTTACCTTCGACAGCTCATGGATCGCGATAATATAAGAAGTAAAATCCATTTCCGCACCGCCGTACTCAGCAGGTGCCGTAATTCCCATCAGCCCAAGCTCACCCATTTTCGTCAGCAAATGCCTCGGGAACTCGCCCGCCTCCATCTGCTCGATAAACGGCTCAATTTCGGTTTTGGCAAAATCACGGACCATGTTACGCATCATCAACTGCTCATCAGTAAATTGTAAATTCATAGAAGTCCCTCAGCTTTCGTATATGTAGAATCCTCGACCGCTCTTTTTGCCTAACCAGCCGGCTGCCACATATTTGCGTAATAACGGACATGGGCGATACTTACTGTCTCCAAGTCCTTCGTGTAAAATTTCCATAATCGACAAGCATGTATCCAATCCGATAAAATCAGCTAATGTTAATGGTCCCATCGGATGATTCATCCCCATTTTCATCACATCATCAATCGCTTCTTTCGTCGCTACCCCTTCATACAATGCATAGATTGCTTCATTAATCATCGGCAGTAAAATACGATTTGAAATAAAGCCCGGGAAGTCATTCACTTCCACACCTGTTTTCCCCAGTTGCTTTGTCATATCTGCAACCGTTTCGTACACTTCATCAGATGTTGCCAAACCACGGATAATTTCCACGAGTTTCATGACCGGTACTGGATTCATAAAGTGCATACCAATTACTTGCTCCGGACGTTTTGTCACTGCCGCAATTTCAGTAATCGGTAAACTTGATGTATTCGTCGCTAAAATCGCATGCTTAGGTGCAATTTCATCTAGCTGCTTGAAAATCGATTGTTTAATGTCCATGTTTTCGACTGCCGCTTCAATGATAATGTCCGCACTTTTCGCGTCTTCAATCGTCAATGATTTAGTAATACGAGCTAACACAGCCGATTTTTCTTCTTCTGTTTTACGCCCCTTTTCAACATCACGTGCCAAATTTTTCGTGATTGCATTTAAACCGCGTTCGAAAAACTCATCTTTCATATCATTTAAAATGACTTCGTAGCCTGCCTGCGCACAAACTTGCGCGATCCCGGAACCCATTTGGCCTGCTCCGATGACCATTACTTTTTGAATCGCCATTTATTTCATCCCCTTAGTTTGTAACTTCAATTAATACCGCGTCCCCTTGACCGCCGCCTGAACAAATTGCTGCAATTCCAAAACCGCCCCCGCGGCGCTTCAGTTCATAAGCGAGCGTTAAAATAATACGGGCACCACTTGCTCCAATCGGATGGCCTAATGCAACGGCACCCCCGTTAACATTTACTTTACTCTCATCCAGTCCGCTAATTTGATTGCTTACTAGAGCAACCGCTGCGAACGCTTCATTAATTTCTATTAAATCAATGTCTGCCAATGTTTTACCAGACTTTTTAAGCAACTCATTTATTACAAGTCCCGGTGTTTGAGGGAAATCTTCCGGTGCTACCCCAACTTCCGCATGTGCAAGAATTGTTGCGAGCGGTTGACGATTTTCCTGCTGTGCTTTTTCTTCACTCATCAGTACAAGTGCACACGCCCCGTCATTCACACCTGGTGCATTTCCGGCTGTAATTGTGCCATCACTGCTGAACGCCGATTTTAATTTTGTTAGCGTTTCCAAAGTTGTTCCTGCTCGTGGCGCTTCGTCCGTTTCAATACGAAGTGTGTCGCCTTTTCGCTGTGGAATTTCCACTGCTACGATTTCATTTGCAAATTTCCCTGAGTCGATTGCCGCAAGTGCTTTTTCATGACTGCGAACTGCCCATGCATCCTGTTGTTCACGCGAAACCCTAAACTTGCTCGCTGTGTCATTGCCGTAAATACCCATATGCACTTGTTTTGGGTGGAAGGCACAAGACAAACCGTCATAAATCATGCCGTCTACTAAACTCGCATCTCCCATACGTAAACCAAATCTCCCTTTTGGCATATAGTACGGTGCGTTTGACATCGATTCCATTCCACCAGCCACGATCACCTCTTCGTCCCCTAATCGAATGAGTTGATCTGCAAGTGTTACACTGCGCATTCCTGAAGCACATACTTTGTTGATTGTTTCTGTTTTCACATTCCACGGAATTCCCGCTTTTGTTGCCGCTTGCCGTGAAGGGATTTGCCCTTGCCCTGCCTGCAATACAGTTCCAATAATGACTTCGTTTACTGCATCAGCTTCTACATTCGCCTTTGCCAATGCTTCTTTAATTGCAACTCCGCCTAAATCACTTGCTGTTAATGAACTTAATGCGCCACCAAATTTACCGAATGGTGTTCGTGCGCCGTCTAAAATGACTGTTCTCGACAATCCATACACCCCTTTGTTTGAATTAATCCGAATTTGTACATCGCCATCAGTAATATGAATTTCTGCTGCAGGCTATTAATCTATTAATAACGATCCCCATCACTTACTAATAGAAACACCGCTTGCAGTCTGTTATTAGTAATTCGACTGAACGCTCGCTCAATCATTATTTAGAAAAAAATGAGAGTATTTACTACTCTCATTTCTTCGCTTACTTTCATTGTATTAAATCCTTTTTGAATTCGCAACAATTATTCAAATATACTGACTATAAATTTTATTCTCGTTAATTCGTATATTATTTGTTTTGTTCGTTATTTTCATCTCCTGGCGGTGTTGCATCTGTTGCCACTTGCTGCTCTTCCGGAAGCGTTGAAGATTCAACAGTCGATGCCTGTTTCTCAGCTTCAATTGGTTCTACAGGTGCTACAACTGTTTCTTCCACTACTTCTTCTTGTTCTTGTTGAGCTTGCGCTTTTTCCGGTGTCCCGAATACCGCACGCTCTAAAATTTCCGCAATATCGTAAGTGCCGACTGTATCTTCTACTTCTATTGCTTTCGTTCCATCCGAGAGCATTGTTAAACAGTAAGGACAGCCTGAAGAAATTACAGATGCCTGTGTTGCGATTGCCTGCTCTGTACGGGCAACGTTAATACGGTTTCCGACATGCTCTTCCATCCACATTAAACCACCGCCGGCACCACAGCACATACCGTCTTCACGATTACGCGCCATTTCAACTAGCTTCACGCCTGCAATCCCTTTTAAAATTTCGCGTGGCGGATCGAATACATCGTTATAGCGTCCTAAGTAACATGAATCATGGAATACAATCGTTTCATCAACACGGTGGTCCATTGTTAAACGGCCTTCCTGAATCAAATCGTACAGCAATTCTGTATGGTGAAGTACCTCACCGTTCCAGCCGAAATCCTGATACTCATTTTTGAAAATATTGTATGCGTGCGGGTCAATCGTTACAATTTTCGTCACACCATTTTTCTCAAATTCATCAATGTTGGCTGTTGCAAGCTCCTGGAACAAGAATTCGTTACCTAATCGGCGCGGTGTATCCCCTGAGTTCTTTTCTTTGTTACCTAAAATTGCAAACTTCACGCCTGCTTTGTTCATTAGCTTAGCGAATGCCAATGCAATTTTTTGTGAGCGGTTATCAAATGAACCCATTGAACCGACCCAGAATAAATATTCCATTTCTTCGCCTGATTTTTTCAATTCTTTAACTGTTGGAATGTGAACTGTTTCGTCAAGCTCTCTCCAGTTTTCTTTTTCTTTACGGTTTAAGCCCCATGGATTCCCTTGTCGCTCAATGTTCGTCATTGCGCGTTGAGCATCCGGATTCACTTTACCTTCTGTCATTGTTAAATAACGACGTAAATCGATAATCTTATCAACATGCTCATTCATTACCGGACATTGATCTTCACAGTTACGGCATGTTGTACAAGCCCAGATTTCTTCTTCTGTAATAACATCGCCGATTAATGACGGACTGTAAATATCTTCAATTACTGCACCTTCAGCACCAGCAGCCATTGCCAGTTGGTTACCTTGTGTATTATTAAAGAACGAGAATGGTACCCAAGGCTTTTTCTTTAGCTCAACTGCACCAGTAAATGTTAGATGATCACGTAATTTTACAATCAGGTCCATTGGTGACAGCATTTTTCCTGTTCCTGTTGCCGGACACATATTTGTACAACGTCCACACTCTACGCAAGCATACAAGTCAAGCATTTGCTTTTGTGTGAAATCATGAATTTTTCCGACTCCAAGCGGCGGCATGCTTTCCTCATCTTCCGCTTCTTCCAATGCGGCAAAATCGATTGGACGCAATGTCCCAATACGGTCTTGACGGTTGTAATAAACGTTGAAAATCGATGTAATTAAGTGGAAGTGCTTACCTTGCGGGATATAAACAAGGAATGCTAGTAACGCCAACAAGTGTGCCCACCACATAACGAAGAACATGACAGCAGCAATCGTCGGATTCATCCATTGGAATACCCAGGCAATTGCAGACGCTACTGGTTCTGATCCTGTTAAACCGTGATCATGCCAAATTAAGTAAAAGCCATTGCCAAATAATGTAGCAAACATTAAAATAGCTAAAAACATATAAACTAAACCATTTTTAAAACCTTGCTTTAAACGTGCAAGTTTCTCCATATAACGACGGTAAAATGCAACCGCTACCGCGATTAAGATCGTTAATACAACAAGTTCCTGTGTAAATGTAAATACCGGGTACAGACCACCTAGCGGAAGATGTGATCCCGGTGCGAGCCCTTTCCAGATTAAATCGATAGCCCCAAATTGAACCATTAAAAATCCGTAGAAAAACAGAACGTGTACAAGTCCCATCTTCTTATCTTTTAATAGTTTTGATTGACCAAATACTTTCTCAACGATATCTTCTATACGTTCAGAAAATTTATGATTGAACTCTTCTTTTCGACCAAGTTGAATATAGTCATAACGTGTTTTTAATAAGTATGCGAATAATCCCAGCGCATAAAGTAACACGGCGATGAATGCAATCCAGTTAATAATTATAAATGTATTCATTGTTTTCCCCCCTGGAATACGAAGTTTTTACCCCTTTGTTTATCCAATTCACCCCGATAAACTATATGAATCTATAAACCCATTGTAGTTATGAATGAGCATTCAGTCAACAGATTTCGTCATTAATTCTGAAAATTAAATCAAAATATAAAAAATGCTAGTTAGACAATTTTATTGCCTTAACTAGCATTTTTCGTTCATTTGAATACGTCGCCACTCCGGATATATTCGACATCCTGGATTGATAATCGGTAGTTTACGACACGTGCTGCAGCAAATAAATAATCCGATAATCGGTTTAAATACTTCTGTACAACTGGTGATACATCTTCAATTTCTTTCATTAAAGATACAGTTTCCCGTTCCGCGCGGCGGGCAACTGTGCGGGCGATATGCAGAGTAGCAGCTGCCGGTGCCCCACCTGGTAAGATGAAACGTTTTAATGGCGGTGCTTCTTCGGAAAGTGCATCGATACGTTTCTCCAAAACAGCAATCGGTTCTTCCTTAAGTTTGTAATGACGTTCTTTCATTACATTCGCCAAGTCCCCGCCTCCATCAAATAATTCATGTTGAATGGCAGTTAAATCTTCAATCAAATCTTTGAACTTTTCCTGGTCCAATTCACTGACAGCTTTACCGATAAATGAATTCAGCTCATCAATTGTGCCATATGCTTCAACGCGCAGATGGTCTTTATCGACACGTCCTCCAATAATGCTCGTTTTCCCTGTATCGCCTGTCTTTGTATATAATTTCATCAATAATCACCCTTTCGATTTAATATTATTTCTAGGCTTTTTGAAAACTCCCTAATGACACAATTTTTTTAAGCGGAAGTTTTATTCTTCCAAGATACTTTACTTATTATAATGCTGTTTATATTTTTTAATTGCTTCTATTGTAACTTCGAAAACAGCCCGGCCGATTAGTTTGCCGATTTCCGTAATAGGTCCTGCATACGGCATTTCATCCCCTTGTTGGGTAGCGGCAATCAATAGACTGTCGGTTGCGGTACTTGTTGCAATTGTATTTGTCACTGAATCTTTTATTTGCTGATCTGCCAATGCTTTCGTTTTTGCTTCTGTTGCCGTAATCATCGCTTGAATAAATGCTTCATCTGTCAGCTTCCCATTAATGATTACCCATGTATTAATCGTACCGACATGTGGCTCTTCTTCCCGCAAATATGTTTTTGTAACGTCGACACTGTTTCCTACACCTGCTGTTACCATGACTAGGATTTCTACGTTATTTTTCGAGAAATGCCGAATTACTGCGCAGCTTGTTTCCACTGCAGTCAACATAACGACCGTATTTGTTGGAGAAAACTTACGCTCTTTTAAAAATCGCTCCGTTTCCTCTTTCACATTATAAATATCGTATTCTGGAGCAATGGAACGATTTAGTAATGTGTCATACCAGCCTATGCCGGCATTATGTACAGCAGAAGAAATAACTTTCAGCGGTGCCTGGGCCTGATATTCGATATAGTCTTCTGTTATTTGAAACTGGTCCATCTGGATTGTCGCAGCTTTTCGTTCCATTTCATTCGTTGGCAGCATCGTAATTTGCGGTTTTGGCAGCTCCGGGTGAGGATATGTCGCAATTCGAGCCTGATACACATCGGCAATCTGTTCTTGCAATACGACTTCATGCGGCTCGCCAAACGCCCGTACTTCACCATTTTCCAACAGAAGGAGTTCATCACAATAAAGTGATGCCAAGTTAATATCATGGAAAATCGAGACAACCGTCAGCCCCTGCACCTCAACTTGCATCCGAATCATATCCAGAATCTGCTTTTGATGGGCGATATCCAAATGGTTTGTCGGTTCATCCAATAGAAGCAACTCCGAATTTTGTGCAAGTGCCTGGGCAATAAATACCCGTTGCTGCTCGCCTCCCGATAAAAACTCCAAATACTGATTTTTATATTGCGACACACCTGTGCTTTCCATTGCCTGCTGAACTGTCGTCTCATCTTCTTCGGTCCAGGAAGAAAAGAATCCGCTTTGATGGGGGTAACGTCCTAACGAAACCGCATCATATACACTGTTCGTAAATGCACTTGCATTTAATTGAGGCAGAACCGCCATCTTTTTCGCCAATTGCTTGTTGTCATAGCTTTTAAGCGGTTTCTCTTCGATGAAAATTTCACCTGTTTCAGGCTTCAGCACACCACTGATCAGTTTCAGTAATGTCGATTTTCCGCTGCCGTTCGGACCAAGAATCCCGAGAATTCTTCCTTTTTCCATGTGAAACGTCATATTTTTCACAACCGTTTTCCCACCGTAACCGCCGGATAGATTATTTACTTTTAACATTATGCAACAACCTTTCTACGTTGCTTGAAGAAAATATAGGCAAAGACAGGTGCTCCAATAAAGGAAGTAATAACACCAATCGGCAGTTCGATAGGAGCAATAATTGTTCGCGATACTAAGTCACAAATGACGAGCAGGCTTGCACCGTTCAAAAACGACAATGTCAATAAATGTCGATGGTCTGCTCCGATTAGCAGGCGAATCATATGCGGTACTACTAATCCGACAAATCCAATTGTCCCGGATGCAGCAACAGCCGCTCCTGTTAGAATGGAACCGCCCGCCAATATCATATACTTGCTGCGCTTAACATTTACCCCTAAATACTGGGCACGCTCTTCTCCATAAATCATCGCATTCAATTCACGGCGAGTCAGCCAAATAATTGCCGTTCCAAGCACCATAAATGGCAGAACCATCCGGACATATGGCCACCCTCGCATCGATACACTTCCTAGAAGCCAGCCGATGATTTCTCGTAGCTGTTCACCAGTAAGTGCGACCATTAAGGAAATACAGGACCCTAAAAACGAGCTGAAAATAATTCCCGTCAAAATCAGCGTCTCCATTTTCATCGAGCGGTCAACAAGTCTGGCAAATGTCAGGACGATGATCATCGTACATGCAGCTCCAGCCATACTGAATACCGGCAATGTGAATACACCCAGCACCGGTATGGAAATGCCTAAAAAGATTGTCATTACCGCACCTACCGAGGCCCCTGATGAAATACCTAATGTGTATGGATCTGCCAAAGGGTTTTTAAGCAACCCTTGGAATGCTGCCCCCGCAATTGCTAAAGAAGCCCCGATTAATGCGGCTAAAATGACGCGTGGCATTCGGATTTTCCACAAAATACTGTATGCAACCGGATCTGTTGTTTTATCCCACAATGTCGAAAACGGAATATTAACAGACCCGAACGAAATGCCGATCCATATACTGCTTAAAAGTAATCCAATCGATAGTACATAGGCGATTGAATATTTTTTATTCATTGAATACCTCTGGATAAATTGCTTCCCCAATTGATTCAATACCTTCTACAATACGCGGACCTTGTCGACTTGTCGTATCGCTATCGACTAATTTCACATTGGCGTTTTTCACAGCATCCATTTCTGCATATGCATCATTTTCCTCGATTGCTGCCAAGTCGTTTTCATATGTTACTAAAATGATATCCGGATTGCTCTTTACAAATTGCTCCGAGCTGTACTGCGGCCACCCGAGTTCCGGAACGGCATTTTCTACATTTAATACTTCAAGCATTTCACTAATGAACGTCTCCTGTCCAGCAACATATAGTTCTGGATTTGTCCCAACAACAACAAAGACGGACTTCTCTTCCAGGTCGGCTACTTTCACTTCAATTTCTTCAATCCCCTCTTTGATAGAGGCAATCATTTCTTCGGCTTCTTGATCTTTATTTGTCAGCTGTCCAATTTGTTCAATTGTTTCGTATGTTTCTTCAAATGTTTTCGCATCTTTTACAACAAAGACAGGAATGCCTACTGTTTCAAGCTGCGCAATTGCCTGTTCATTGAAGCTGTACATTCCGGATTCATGTGCGACTACTAAATCGGGTTGCAGGCTGATTATTTGCTCTAAATTGAACTCCATTCCTCCAACTGATTCTTTTGATAATGCTTCTTCAGGATATGTATCGTTGTCGTTCACAGCAATAATCTCATCGTTTAATCCTAGGCCGAATAAAATTTCCGTATTCGATGGGGCTAATGTAATTATGCGTTCCGGTGCTTTTTCAAGTGTAATTTCTTTGTCTAAAGCATCTTTTAATGTAACCGGAAATTGTGCTGTTTCAGTTACTTCTGTGCTTCCCTTTGTTGATTGTTCATCTATAGCTTTTTCCGAATTACATGCCGCCAATGTTAATGTAAGTAATGCTGCGGAAGAAAGCAGTTGCCATTTTTTCATAATAAAAACCTCCTGAAATCTCTTTGTATAATTTTCTACAAAAATAAAAAGCTCCCTACTTATAAACGAAGGAAGCTTTACATATGCAAATAATATTCAATAAAAAGAATTTATCCGCCATATCCTATCCTCGTAGGTATAATTCAGGGCATTATAAAGGCAGGTCTCCTGGCTTAGGCATGAACGTTAAAGAGCGCCTTCCCGAAAAGTTTTTTCAGTGGCATGTTGCTCTTAACTAGCAATTACAGTGGCGGGACCGCATCGGAATTGAACCGATTTCCCTTTTACTCCTTACTCAATCCAACGAGTAAGAACCTTTATCGTCCATATTTAATTTATGCCTTTATTATAACGGAAGATTAACGGAATGTATGCAGATTTATTAAAGTGTCAGATAATTTGACGTAAGCTATGAATGGATGCCCATTATCCTTAAATATGGTAGGTATAGTCATCTGGAAGTACGCGGCGCAGGAATTGCTTTGTACGTTCTTCTTTTGGCTGCACGAAAATTTCGTGTGGTGAGCCTTCTTCAATAACATTCCCGCCGTCCATGAAAATGACACGGTTGGCCACATCGCGCGCGAACGACATTTCATGTGTAACGACTAACATTGTCGTCCCTTCTTTTGCGATGTCTTTCATCACACCTAATACTTCCCCTACTAGTTCAGGATCGAGTGCTGATGTTGGCTCATCAAATAAAATAATATCCGGATTTAATGCAACAGCACGTGCAATGCCAACACGTTGTTGTTGGCCACCTGACAATTGGCTTGGATAAGAATCATATTTCTCTGATAAGCCCACTTTATCAAGGGCCTTTTTAGAAATTGTATATGCTTCGTCTTTTTTTATACCACGCCCGATGATAAGCCCTTCAGCTACATTTTCAAGCGCTGTTTTATTATTGAATAGATTGTAGTTTTGAAAGACGAATGCAGTTTTTTTACGAATCGCTAAAATATCCTTTTTCGACGCTTTATTTAAATCAACCGAAATATTGTCGAAACTTGCGGTCCCCTCTTCAGCACGTTCCAAAAAGTTAATGCAGCGCAGCAATGTCGTTTTTCCCGAACCACTTGGACCTAAAATGACGACGACATCCCCTTTATCAATCGTTAAATCGACCCCTTTTAATATTTTGAGTTCCCCAAATGTTTTATGAATATTTTTAATTTCAAGCATTCCGATTCCTCCTTAAACTGTCACCGCTTTATAGCGACTTAAACGCTTCTCAGACCATTTAAATAAATATTCAACCGTCATACAGATAATTAAATAAACAATGAAAATATCAATATATGCCTCTAAATAATTGTATCCAAAGTTCGCCTCTACTTTTGCCTTAAGGGTGATTTCCTGTAATGAAATCGCATACCCGAGCGATGTTGCTTTAATTAAGTTGATCGTCGCTGTACACAGGTTCGGCATCGCAGACACTAATGCTTGTGGAATAATAATACGTCGGTAAGCCTGTGCTGTTGTAAGTCCAACTGATTGAGCGGCTTCCAGCTGACCTTTCGGAACAGTTTGTATGGCCGATCGAAACACTTCAATTAGTACTGCTGCTGTATTAAATGAAAAAATGATAAATGCATACCATAACGGATTCACTTCATAAATTGGATAGTCGATATTGTATTTCTCAAACAACCCACTTAACAGCAAGGGAATCGTTGCATATAAAACGAAAATTTGAATAATAACAGGTGTACCGCGGACAAATGAGATGTAGATTTTCGCAAAAAAGTTGATGACCGGTACTTCATAAACACGTGCAAGTGCTAGTAAAAAACCTAATGGTACGGCTACAAAAAGTGAAACAACCGTAACGAGAAGCGCTACTGGAACACCACTTAATGCAACAAAAAACGTATCAAATAAAAATTGCCAGTTGATCAATCCCATTGTAAGCCCCCTCCTACGTTATTTTAATCGATTGTTTCCCTTTACTGAATGCTTTTTCAAGCAAGGCAAAGATTTTTTCAATGGAGATGGATAGTATCCAATAAATAACCGCTAATGCGATGTAAATCTCAAGAGTATGTGTTCCGTAATTGTTCGCAATAATTAAGTTTGCCTTCCCTACGATATCGATAAAGCCGATTGTGTAAGCAAGTGCCCCTTCTTGTAAAACTGAAATTAGACCATTTCCGAAGTTTGGAAGAGCAACAACAAACGCCTGCGGGAAAATGATGCGACGATAAGCTTGAAACGGTGTTAATCCTACACTGACGGCCGCTTCAAATTGCCCGCGGTCGATCGCCAAATACGAAGAGCGAATCACCTCTGACATCATTGCCGCAAATTGCAGACTAAATGTAACAACAACAAATACGCCTGTCGGTACATTTTGCAAGTAAATCCCGAATACCCCTTCCGCAAAGGCGGGAATGCCGTAATACACTAGAAACAGTAAAACAATCGATGGTGTACAACGGATTACGGTCGTATAGCCATTTGCTAAAAGCCTAAGTATTTTATTGGAGCTCAATTTTGCCGCCGCTAGTAGTAGACCAAAAACAGACCCGCCAATAACAGAAAATGCTGCAATATAAAGTGTAATCCATAAGTATGGTAATAAATTGGGCAACGCAGACCAAATGTACGACACATCAAAATATTTCTCCACATTTCTCCGACCTTTCTTTTAAAATGTTGATAAGAAAAGCTACTTAAGCAACAACTTAAGCAGCTTCAAGGAATTATCGATTTACTGATTCTAGTACTTCAAATAAGTCTTTGCCGTAAAACTCTTTACTTAGCTCACGTAAAGCATCTGTTTCTTTGATTTCTGCAATTGCTTTATCGTACGCGTCTGCAAATTCCTGCTGTTTTTTATTGAATAACGGCCATGTTTTAATAACCGCAAACTCGTTGTATACGACTTCATCTTTTAGGTGGTAATATGGTCCGCCTTCTGTTAATACTTGCCCTGTGAATGCTCCTTCGATTTGAACGCCCCCATCAACGCGGCCTTCGTTTACCCATTGAACAACATCCACAGTGAACTCTTCACCTGCTTGTAATTTCACTTGGTTGTCAGGGTTTGCTTCATTGTATTCCGCGATGACTGTGTATTGGGCATTGTTTGCTGCGATAGGTGCCAGCGTATAGCCCGCTGAAGCAAAGTCACTTAGATTTTTAATGTTTTCGTTTTCTTTTTTCAGTACTAATCCTGCACTACTTAATCCTAAAAACTCTTGCGGGAAAATGTATTTCTGTGTACGTTCTTCTGTCCAGAATGCATTTTTTACACCTGCATGATATTTCCCTTGCTCGACACCGATTAGTAAATCATCGTTCGTAGTACCAACGAATTCAAATTCATAATCCGGTAATGCTTCGTCGACAAGTTTCATTACTTCTACGTCATATCCTGTCGCATTGCCGTTTTCATCTAAAAATGTCATTGGCTTTCCCGCTTGGTCGTACGCTACTTTAACAACTGTTACGCCATCTTTACTCGAAGATGATGTACTAGCTGAGCTTGAGTCCGGGTCATTGCCGCACGCTGCTAAAATTGTTGCAGCTGCAACACTTAAAGATGCCAGTTTAATAAATTTATTGATTTTCATATGTTTACCTCTTTCGTTTTTAAATTATTTTCAATCGCGGTTTCTGCTAAGCGTTTAATCGTAATATCATCCATCGGCGGGTTGTGCAGGCCTGCTCGCACATCACGGTAATATCGCTGTAGTGGGTTAGAGCGTTGTAAACTTTTCGCCCCTACTAGTCGCATCGCCTTATCGACAACTTCAATGGCGGTATTTGTCACGACATGTTTTGCGATATTCACTTCATTGATGATGGCAGCCTTTTTCGCCGGATCATTATAAAGTCGAGCCACTCCGTAAATGGTAAAACGGGCTTTCGTCAATGCTAAATCCATTTCTCCGATCAGCATCTGGACATTCGGCAATTGGGCAATTGTCCCTTGAATACTGTTCGGTGAGTGACTGTTGGCAAAATCAACTGCGTAATCGCGCGCTGCCTGTGCAATTCCTAAATAAGTGGCAGGGATTAACAGCAGCCAGCCATTTAGCTTAAAACCTGTAGAATAACTAGGAATTTCAACTAAATTAGAAACATCTACCCGGACATTTTCCAGAACTAAATCATCGCTTCCTGTACCGCGCATCGATGCAACATCCCACGTGTTTTCAACCGATACACCAGCAGCTGTTTTTGGTACTAAGAAGAATCCCAAATGATCGTCTTCTTCCACCCATGCCGATACTAAAAAGTAGTCTAAATCCGGTGCACCACTCGTGTAATTTTTGCGACCGCTTATAATGTATGAATCGCCATCTCGCTTTGCTGTCGTTCCTGGTCGCCCGCCTCGTACTGGACTCCCCATCGCAAATTCGCTTACTGCACGATTGACTGTGGCACCTTTGGCAATTTGTACACCGAACCACTCCAGCTTCTGTTGATCCCAATAGCGATTTTCAAAAATTTCACCGACGTTTTGCAACGTCCACGATGCAGCTAAACCAGTACTGCCGCAGTAGCTCGATAATGTCTCGTGTAATAACACTGCATCGTATACAGTAAAGCCGTCACCACCATAATTTTTCGGCAACGTTATTTTCGTGTAACCTATATCTCGTAGCTTCTTAAAATTTTTAAACGGGAAGACTGCTTCTTCATCTGTTTGCTGTGCATGTTGTTTCACACTATCTGCTATCGTTTCGAGCTTTTTCAACCATTGTCTTTGCTCGTCTGTTTGAATAAATAATTCTTTGCTCATGAAAAGCACCACCTTCATGTTTATCCCAATACATAGTTACTCTATTGGAATTAATATTACTTTCTGAATATTAAGAAGTCAATAGGCATTACCAAGTTTTTATATAGGAATTAGGCGTGGTGACATACTTGTGTATCTTTCTGGTCTATTCCGAAGTAATTAAGGGGTTTCTCCTTGAAAAAAATTATATGGGGTCAGGTTTCTAATATATTTGTAAAAGTTCTAATATAATTTTATTGTTCTAATAAAGTTGCGTTTTTCTAATATATACTTCATTTGTTCTAAAATAGGTTGTACTTGTTCTAAAATAGCCTCCTGTTTTCTAATATCCAAGCGGCTTATGAGGTTAGTATAAAAAATGGACACGTCTTAAGAGACACTTTAAGATTAAGATAACTAAAAAAGGACGTGGAACCCATGAAAGAAAAACAAACTCGAAAGCGATTAGACGCACAAACAAAAGAATACATTTTAAAGTCTGTTTTAGAAGATGGCGCAAAAGTTTCGGATCTGGCATTTAAGTTTGAAATTGGGTCTTCAACTATTCACAAATGGATTAAAGATTATCGCGAATCGAAAAATCAGGATGTCACGCGTTACTTTACTTCTAGCGAAGTAGATAAGTTGCAGGCAGCGTTTGATAAGAAGTTACGTGATTTGGAAGAAGAGAATGAAATTCTAAAAAAGGCTATGCACATCTTCGCGAAAAACCCCGAGTGATTTATGCATTCATTGAAAAGCATAAAAATAACTTTGGCATTGCGATGATGTGTAAAGTATTGATGGTTTCAAAAAGCGGTTATTATGACTGGCGTAAAAAACAGATACAGCCCCTATCGGAAAAAGAAGTACGCGATACAGAAATTGCCCATCAGATTCATCAATCGTATACGAGGAGTTTTGGTACATACGGTAGCCCTCGGATTGCGCAAGACTTAGCGAGTATAGGTTATGTCTGTTCGCAAAAGAAGATTGCGAATATGATGCGAAACCTTGGGTTAAGTGCCATAATCCCGAAGACTGTTCAACGAACAACGGATTCCAATCACCATCAATTTATTTATCCGAATCTAGTCAAACGTCAATTTCAAGTTAAAGAGAAAAATAAAGTATGGGTCGCAGATATAACTTATATTCGAACACTGGAGGGGTGGGTGTATCTTGCGTCAATCATGGATTTATATTCTCGTAAAATCGTCGGCTGGGCCATCGCAGATCATATGGAAGAAACATTAGTAGATCAAGCCTTGAAGCATGCTTTAGCAGTTCGAAAACCCGAAAAGGGATTAGTTCACCATTCAGATCGAGGCGCACAATATTGTGCCGCAAGCTATACAAGAACTTTAAAAGAATATGGGATTAAAATTAGCATGAGTCGTAAAGGAGATCCCTATGACAATGCGTGTATTGAATCCTTCCACGCCACAATCAAAAAAGAATGGATCTATCGACACCGTTTCGAATCCAAAAAAGAAGCAAGAAAGAGCGTGGAGTCATATATCGTAAACTTTTACAATGAACGACGACGCCATTCAACAATCGGTTATTTATCACCAAACCAATTTGAAAGAAATCAACAGGAGTCTGTTTGTCAAAATGCCTCTTAAAGTTCTCTTACAGGGTTTTCATCCCTCTATGCCCAGGTCTGGGGATGGAGGGATGAAAAGCAGAGCAACCGAAGGGCGGTAGCAAAAAAGTCTCTTAACGCTTGTCCGAAATATTGACGGAAGACCACTTATTCTTATATCCACCAGCATTGTTCTAATAAAAATTAATCGTACTTCTTTCCACTGCCCAACTTGAACAAAAAGCGCAAACTCTTCATAGACATACAACACAATGGGTTTAACCACAAAAAAGACACCCCATTTTCAATTAGAAAATAGAATGTCTTTTGAATTATGAATTACATTTTTTCAGGTGCGCTTACGCCGATTAGTTTCAGTGCATTCGCTAATGTAGTTTTTACTGCTGTAATTAATGCTAAACGAGCTTCTGTCAGCTCTTTGTTATCTTGGTTCAATACTTTTTCTGCATTGTAGAAACTATGGAATGCAGCTGCCAAGTCTTGAATATAGTTTGCGATACGGTGTGGGGTGCGGTGTTTTGCTGCATCTGCCACGATTTGCGGGAATGCGCCGACTTTTTTCAGCACTTCTTCTTCTTTTTCTGCTACTAGCAAGTTCAGGTTTTCCAGTGATGCTTCGAAACCTTGCTCGTTTGCTGCACGTAAAATTGATGAAATACGCGCATGTGCATACTGTGCATAATAAACCGGGTTTTCGTTCGATTGAGATACCGCTAAGTCTAAATCGAAGTCCATATGTGAATCCCCTGCTGTTTTAACGAAGAAATAACGTACAGCATCCAAGCCTACTTCTTCCACTAATTCACGCATCGTTACAGCATTACCTGTACGTTTACTCATCTTGAATTTCTCGCCGTTTTTATATAGCTGAACCATTTGGATAATATCTACTTCCAATGTACCGCGGTCATAGCCAAGTGCTTCGATCGCCGCTTTCATACGTGGAATATAGCCGTGGTGGTCAGCACCCCAAATATTGATCAGCTTATCAAAGCCGCGACGTAATTTATCTTCATGGTAAGCAATATCCGGTGTTAAATATGTGTATGAACCATCGTTTTTAATTAATACGCGGTCTTTGTCGTCACCGAATGTTGTTGAACGGAACCAAGTCGCGCCTTCTTCATCAAATACATGGCCGTTTGCTTTTAGTTTGTCTAATGCTACATCGATTTTACCGTTTTCATATAAAGATGTTTCTGAATACCAAACATCAAATTCAACACGGAAGTTTTTAAGGTCATTTTGCAGTTTCGCCAATTCCAGTTTCAAGCCATGCTCACGGAAAAATTTAAAGCGTTCTTCATCAGACTTGTCCAAAATCGTTGCACCGAATTCTTCAGCAAGCTTACCGGCAATTCCGATAATATCAGGACCGTGGTATCCGTCTTCCGGCATTTCTGCATCCATTCCTAATGCTTGCTTATAACGTGCTTCTAAAGAATACGCTAAGTTATTAATTTGGTTACCGGCATCGTTAATATAATATTCACGTGATACGTCAAAACCGGCAAAATCCAATACATTACATAATGAATCCCCTACAGAAGCACCGCGCGCATGGCCTAAATGCAAGTCGCCAGTCGGGTTAGCTGAAACGAACTCGACCTGTACTTTTTCTCCTGCGCCTGCAGTTGAACGACCATAGTTTTCGCCTTGTTCAAATGCTGCTGTAACAACACTCGCCAAGAAGTCTTTACGAACTGTAATATTCATGAAACCTGGTCCTGCAATTTCAACCTTCTCGATATCCGTGCCTTCAGTCTTTAAATGCTCTAAAATCGCTTCTGCAATTGCACGTGGCGGCTTTTTCGCCAGTTTAGTTAATTGCATTGCGATATTTGTTGCAAAGTCCCCGTTTGCTTTATCCTTTGGTGTTTCTAAATGGATGTTGATTTTCGTGCCCACTTCTACTAGGCCTGCTTGATCGATTGCTGCTTTTAATGCCGCTTTAATCGATTGCTGTAATTGTTCTACTGCATTCATAGTTATACCTCCGTAAATTCAATGTCTAATTTGTAATGGCCAACTGAATTGCCACCTATGATAAGGTCATATTGTGTTTTAAATTGCCCTGACACTTTTTCGCTTTGTACTACTTCAATGGCTAACTGATGTGTATTGGTAACAAGAGGTAATGAGCCGAACGGACTGTCATAATGACCATTCTCGCGTAAGTCCGGATTTAAAGGCAAACGCATGTTCACACCGCCTTTTCGCATAATAAACGAATTCGCTTCATTGAGTTTGATCGTCGTTTGAATTTGTAGATCCTCCTGAACTTCCTCATAGCGCAAATAATGACTGTTCCCTTTTACTACACAACTGCCTTCAAGCCACATTTCATATTGTTCAAGCTCGCCCTCGGTTGGAATGATTGAGGAAACTAGTTTGATTTTGACTGTTTTCCCGCTCTCGTTCGCCATAGCAGTCAGCTCCTATACATATATTTCTATAACCTTTTTATTATAGGATAAGTAACTATCTTTAAGCAACAACGAACTTAACTTTGCACTTACTCCTTCAATCAACTTGATTTGAACGATTTTTATTTAATTCCACTATTTTAATAGTAATTTCGTTCAGAACTGTAATGATTAAAGTATAAAGGAGCTTATTATGTTAATCGAAATATTATCTTACTTCTGTATATTATTTACGTTTACACTTTTAATTTATTTGCAGTCTGGTTTTCTACAGGTAATCTCGTTATTAAACAACTTGCCCAACACTTGATGGAATATGCCAATAAAAATGTTGCTTATGTTGGCCGATTGGGCGGTGAGGAGTTTCTTCTCGTTTTAAAGGATGTGCCTCCTGCTGTTGCAATTGTAGAGGCCAATAATCTAATTAATATGATTGCCCAACAGCCGTTCGAAGTATCCAAAGATTTATCTTTTCATATTTCCGTTACGGTAGGAATTAGTTCCTATCCAGATAATGGGCAAACATCTTTGGAGCTTCTTGAAAATTTAGTTATAGCAAAACAGCAGGCAAAAACAAAACTATCTTCTTATTTCCATATAAATAATTTAAAATAACGGGTAGTGATATATTACCAAGGTGGGTGATGCCATGTTTCTTGAGCTGACAATCAACTTTTCGATTCTGTTTTGCTTTACGATTTTAATTTTCTGGCCTTTCATTCAATATGAAGATAGTCCTTTCATCCATAAATATAAGTCTATCATCGTCGGTGTGACATTCGGATGTGCCGCCTTTATATTGACTGCATTGGCTACTCCGTATGCTCACGGCATGCTAATAAACAATCGGATTATTTTTGTGCTATTCAGTGGTTTGCTTGGGGGACCTGTTTCAATTTTCATTACAGGTTTTATGATTGTAATTAGTCGGTATGTTTTATTGTACACATCAGTATTGTCCTTCATTATCATGCTGAATACGTTAGTAGTGACCGTCGTTGCATGCTATTTCGCATTAAAACGTCCCATTACGTTTCAAAATTTACCGATCTATTTTTTCGTCATAACAATCGAACACATTATCATCCTACTTATTTATGACCGATTTGAAATAAATAATCTGTTCTATTTAATACTTTTCTTTGTTGTTTCGACCTTCACTTTTTATGCGGTCCGAAAAATATTAATGCAGCTTGACGATAAAAATAAACAAATTAAACAAATCTATGCGCTAAAGAAAACGGATTTGCTTACACAACTGCCTAATAATATCGCGATTGAACAGAAGTTATTGTCTTATGTGAATGCAAAAATACATTTTGAACTGCTTCATATCGATATTCGCCAGTTTCGCGAATTGAATTATATGTATCACTATAAAGCCGGCGATGAAATACTCGTACAAATCTCTCAACTAATAAAAGACCAGCTTCCGGAAAATGCGCTCATCGGACGAATTGATAGTGATGAGTTTTATGTTGTGCTGCCACAAATGGCACCTGCAGAAGCGATTACTTTAGCCTATTCAATTAATAAAACTGTACAGCAGCATACTTTTGAAAACTATCCATCCTGTAAACTGACTCTTGCGATTGGAATCTGCTCATTTCCGCAAAATGGACAAATTGTTAAAGAGCTTTACCGCTTTTCAAATAAAGCCTTATTGAAAGCAAAACATCAGGCAAATGTTCCGATCTGCCACTATAATCAAATTAAACAGCGATATTAAAAAGGTGTGTGAAAAGTCGAAGTAACTTTTCACACACCTTTTTTCTTATTTACCCATTCATTTCCACTTTATAAAATTTATGATCTCAATCGCCACAAGAATCCTTTATAACCGTGATTTCCCGTTTATATAACAATTACATATCTTTACTGTTACATTCCACTATTCACACTAATAAAGGGTATATAATAGCAGCATATTTTTTTTAGAGGTGTTATTGATGAACAAAAAACGGATAACGTGGGTGGATATTACGAAGGGATTCTTAATGATCCTTGTCGTTATCGGGCATTATCCAGGAGAGCTTGAATTTCCACTCGCGAAATATATTTATTGGTTTCATATGCCGGCATTTTTTATATTAAGCGGTTTGTTTTTTAAACAGGTTTTAGATAAAAAGGATATAAAGCTGACAATTTATAAGCGTTTCATGCAATTAATCTTTCCTTACCTATTTTTCCTTGCCAGTATTACACTAGTCCGTTATGGAATGGAGATTTTTTCAGGCAATTGGGATTTAGAATGGTATCTTAAAGATTTATGGACACTTGCGATAGGTGGACGTTTTATTCGCGGAGCATATGGTGTTTTCTGGTTTGTAACAACTTTATTCTTCACATATTTATTATTCATGTGGTTGACAACCTACTTCAATCGGGTGAAACAGTTTATAATTCTAGGACTCTTTTATATTATCGCACATTTTGAGAGCATTTTCGCTATGAGAGTCATCAGCGGCAAGCCTTCCGAAGCAGCGCAATCGATTCCAATGATTTGGAACATCGATGTTGCGATGATGGCAATCGTCTATTTTGCAATCGGGTATTATTTTAAAGAATTTTGGATGGACATTTCAAAACAATGGATGGGTACGGCCTTGTTTCTGAGTGCGACGGCATTGTTACTTGACAGGTTCAATATCATCGATTATCGACTGAGTATGAAGTTTTTACGGTATGACCATTTGATATTGGATTTGGTCATTCCTATATCATTTACAATCGTACTAGTAGGATTCTTCCAGTTGCTTGCAGCAAAACTGTCGCTCAACTGGTTGCAGAAAATAGAAAATCACTCGCTTACCATTATGTATTTGCATATATTTGCAGATATTATTTTAAATGATTATTTCACGTACGGACTTATTGGTTACACAACGATTGGGATATTCATTCCTATTATTGTTTCAATTTTAATAAAAAAATGGCTACCAAACGGGACAATTCTACTTGGCGGGTTTTCAATCAAGAAAGCAAAGACACCTATTCCGACGTGAAAAAAAGCTGGACCTCATCTTGAGGTTCAGCTTTTTTATATAAGTAATTTATTGTGAACGAAGCATATCTACCCAAACTTTGTACCCTTTCCCATTTAAATGAAGCCCATCAACTGTGAATTGCTTATCGAGTTGCCCGTTTTTATCGATAAAGCTTGAATGGAGATCGATATACTCAATTCCTTTATCATCCGCAATCTGTTGCAAAATAACATTAAACCGCTTCACTTTGTCATTTGTCACTTCATTTCCCAATAACCAGTTATTCACAGGTAATACTGATTGAATAGCGAGCCTTGTATCTTTTCCTTCGAACGAATCCACGATTTTCTCGACGTTACTTTTAAATACTTCGGTTTCTGTTCCATAACGGATATCATTGACACCGATCATTAAATACGCCTCTTTCGGATTTCGGTCCACTACTTCCTGTATACGGTTTAAAACACCTTCTGTCCAATCATTTCGGATTCCTCGATTCAGCACAACTTCATCGGGAAAGTATTCTTGAAATTCTCCGTAATCGGAAATACTGTCACCAATGAACACTTTATCTATACTACTAATTGTCGACTGTTCAAAGACGCTTTTTTTCGTAAAGTAATAGGCGGAATCCTTCTTGGAAGAAGGTGTTGACTGCATTTTTGTTTTAATAAATTCAAATCCGCCGATATTTTTCACCACATAACTTCCTGTTCCTAACAACAGTACATTTATTAGTAATGAAATAATTAATATAAAATAACCCTTTTCCAACATAAACACTCCTATTTCTAACTTGGCTCTGTAATGCTACTCACGCTGTGGAGCCGAACAAAATGCAAAGTTCACTCCGTACTGTTGCAACGCCCTATTTCCACGTTTCCTCCAGACCGATTTTACTGGCAGTTGAACCCCGAATTAATGCAATGCTCTATGTATAATTTGGGGTTTTATCAAAGCGATATACGCTTCGTTATTAAGGAATGCCTCGAAATACGAAATTAACCGATCACTTGTTATGGCAGCAGCATACCGTTCTTTACCCTATTAAAATTGAACTGTAACATGGCATATGCTCAAGCATTTGCTAAATAACTTTTGTATTAATTCGGCTCTGTATCCTCTCACATGGAATGCAATTGCTTTTTATCAAACCTTTTTTATTTCTCCCCAGTTAACGATGCATGCTACCTCCGAAATTCAATATAAAAAAGGTACTCCGTCGAGTACCTTTAAATTAACATTAGCGGTTAGCCCCGCATTGTTTTACTATAATTTACGTTTATAAATCTCTGCTATTTCACCCAGCCTAAATTGGGGTGCTTGCATTAAGGGAATTAAAATGTCTAGAAATGTTGTTATATCAGCGTTTATTGGATATTAAAGTTTTTCCGACTTTGCATTAGATTGCATGTAATTACTTTCAAGTGGGGCAATATTGGGGCAACGTTGGGGCTAACTGATGTAATAAATTCTACGCTTGGTAGGCATGTTTATACGGATGAATCTGGATTGCAGCTAATACGCTTCAATCTTTTTTTATGGCCAAAATAAAAAAGCTCACCCAAGTTGAGCAAGCTCTTTTTACATGTTAAAATAATAAACGAATTATCTTTCTTTAGTCGATGTTGGCGCATCGGCTTTTTTTATTTTCTCTAACCACTATATCGAAAGCTTTACTAGAGGTTTTATTTAACTCACCAACGGATTCCATCATTTCATTTTTTAACGGAAGGAAAGCCATATCAATCAATCGTACAGTGCGTTCAATTTCTCCAATAGATAGAAATGCAAGACCACTATCCTGGTCCCAGCCGTTATGTTTAATTTCATCAATTCGCGTCATTAATTGCGCAATCGCATCTTGTATTGTATTTAATTGAATCATTTGTGCGTTTAACTGGTATGAACTATTATCGATGTCTTGTATTAATTTTTCAATTTGCTTCATTTTTCATTCCTCATTTCGCTTTTTTCTTCCATTTAAAATCCTGTTCTTATACATATTCAGTATACAAATGAATGTATCAACTTCATCCGGCTCCAACATAAAACTTTTATACTTTAAATCGTTCTCTCCATCTTCAACATCATAAACCTGGACCCATACTGAATCTTCATAATCAGCTGTAACATCGACAATTACGGTGCCGTTATAGATCAACTTTGTTCTTAAATCTGGTTCACTAAAACTCATACTGTTACTTCCTCCTTTTTTTTATAAAATCACCGTATAAACAAACATGACTACTGCTATACCGAATGCGAGTGAGCCGTAAAAATATGGCCGTACTTCCTCATCCTCTTCGTCACCTTCCACAAAGAAAAAATCATCTACTGAATGAGCTGCTTTCTTTATTTGTTGTGTAAGTAAGTGCATATATCCTTTTTGTAAGTCACGGGCAACCTTCTTCGCTTCAACATTAGAAATTTGCTTCATACTGCTTTTCCTCCTGGTAGCTTGAAACCGGATTCCTTCTCAAAAAACTCGACTATATCCTTTCGCTTTTCATCATCCTGTTTCGACAACATTTCCACAAATTCCATTAACAGTACGACTACATCAATATCAATTTTTTTCTCTGCCATTTCAATTCCTCCAGTATTGTTTTTAGTTTGTCTAAATACGGTTTATTTCTTGTCCATTCACCGTTAACCTTTGATGGTTGTTCGCAAAACTAAAGTATTTATTTAACTTTCTAAACATATAATAAACTTATCTAAATTATTTGTCAACAATTATAAATAAAAAGTTTAGATTTCTAAACATCGGTGTTATAATAAAGAAAAAGAAAGGCAGGATGTAACTAATGACTTTTGAATACAAGCCATTATTTAAAACAATGATTGATAAAGAAGTAACTCGCGAGGACTTAAAGAAGGAACTGCAATTATCTTCTGCTACAATGGCAAAATTAACTAAAGGTGAATATGTTTCAATGGCTGTATTAGATAAATTGTGCAGTTATTTAAATTGCGAAATTGAGGATATTATCCAACACAATAAAAATGAAGAATAAAAATAACGCTCCCAGCTGCATTTACACAGTTAGGAGCGTTTTAAATTTATTCCTTCTCTTTAAATTCTACTATTAAATCCATTTCAAAAAAATCTGCAATCTTCTGTAATTCGCGTACCTTAAAATCATCTCGCTTTAATCTGTAGGACAAGTTTTGTGGCGTCATTTCCAGGCTTTCCGCAAGATCCGCATGTGTTGCCCCTTTTTTCAACAATAGAATTTTGATCGTTTCCGTAAATTTCATAAAACCACCCTTTCAAAATTTGTATGAATAAATTCAAATAAACATTAATACGATAAAGTAAATTATTCATTGATGAACATTTTTCTTTACTACTTCATATACTGTATAAACAAATTAAATAAAATTTGCCCATACTACTTTTTTTATGCTCACTCGTATGCTCACATGCCTACCAGTTTAAATACCTCGCGAGGATTTAAGTGGGTATTCGGAAAATTAGTTATATCAATGAGAAAGACCGATTTACAAATGCTCACTAAGTGCAACTCTTACTATGTAAGAGAACCGTGGCGCTTACAACTTTTATGAAAGGATGGGAAAGTGATATTTGAATTGTTAACAACTGGGTTGATGGGTGGAATTGCAATGACTGCTTTTTCAAAACAGAAGGGATTGACAAACGATAGCGGTAAAATTCAAAGGATTATGTCGTTAAGCGGATTAAATGTAAAAGATGGAAAAGACACGTTGACAACGCAATTAGTGAAGAAAAAACAACATGAATGGGGATGGGAATATAAATACCGTATTCCGTTAGGGCGTTCATTCCACGATTATGAAACGAAAAGGAAAGTATTTGAGGATGGGTTAAACAACAGAAAGCAGCGTATTAAATTCAACGATTTACGCCAGTTAGATATAAACAATGGAATCATTCCACAGCTTCATTCATTGTGGAAGTCTAAATTGACCGAGCAAAAGGAAATTGAATTGGCTTATGATGGCATGTTAATTGTGCGCGTATATGACAAACCGCTAAAAAAAGATGTGCCATTTGTAAAAGGTGAAGGATGGAAAGTTCCGGTGGGTTTAACAAGGGCATTAAATGAGTTCAAATATCATGACTTTGAAAAAATACCTCATTTAGTATTAGGCGGTGCAACTCGTTACGGAAAAAGCAATTTCATCAATTCAATGATCTGCAGCTTGATCCAAAGTGAACCTAAGCATACAAACTTATATTTGATTGACTTAAAAGGTGGCGTTGAATTGTGTGATTATGAAAACATTAAGCAGACGATTTCAATTGCCTACGAGCCAGAAGAAGCCCTTCACACTCTGCAAATGGCATATAAGAAAATGCGCGAAATACAAGGTGAATTAAAACGATTAGGAAAGAAGAATGTACAGCAAGCGAACATTAAAGAGCGCTATTTTGTGGTTATAGATGAAGTAGGTGAATTAAACGCTACTGAAGCTGTTACACGTAGCGAAAAATTATTGAAACAAGAATGCCAAACAATCATGTCACAAATAGCACGATTAGGAGCCGGTTTGGGCTTTCGGTTGGTCGTGGCTACACAATACCCGGTAGGTGATGTTATTCCTCGCCAGGTAAAGCAAAATGCCGATGCAAAGCTATGCTTTAGAGTGCAATCGTCAGTGGCTTCCCGAGTTGTACTGGATGCAGAAGGTGCAGAAGTATTGCCGATGATTAAAGGTCGGGCAATTTATCAAACAGCCGATAAACGAGAAATATTGCAAACACCATTGATTACTTCTGAAATTATCCACGATACTATTCAACCACACATCATTGCGAAAGGGGAACGCATTGAAGAAACAGTTATCATCGAGAGACGAACAGATACTGTTACTATTGAAGAAATTTGATTTCCTTACTCGCGATCAATTATCTAATTACTTCAATTTAGGGAAGAAGCGAAATACAAACCGCATATTAAACAGTCTTTCCCATTATTTATCTTCGATTGCAGATGGCCGGAACGAAACCATTTATTACTTAAATAATTTAGGCCGTGATTATGTAGAATGTTCAAAAGTAAGACGGAAAACCAATCAAGTGCAACATATCGTTATGCGGAATCAATTTTGGTTGTTTTTAAAATGTCCGAGAGACTGGAAAAATGAAGTTAAGATTTCGGATGGCAAAACAACGGTTATTGCCGATAGCATGTATTCAATAAATGGATTTCGCTGTTTTCTTGAAGTGGATCATCTACAAAACATGAAAGAAAATCGTGCAAAAATAGAGCGTTATAAAACCTTGTCAGAAAGCCTTTCAAAGCAGTTTGGTTATTACCCAACATTGGTATGGCTAACGACTACAGAACACCGCAGAAAGCAGTTAGAGAGTGCATGTAATGGGCTGAATTTTAAGGTGTTTACAATAAACGATATTCAATAAGGAGGAAATTAAATGTTCTTCAATAAGAATAAAGCGAAGGTTGTTCCCGCAAGTGAGTTTACGGATTATTCGGAGCGATTTGAGGATTTGGAGAAAATGAGAGCTGAACAAGGTTACGCAACTAAAAAGGATGTTATTTTAACAGCATCAATTCCAGTATTAGGTGCTGCAGGTTATGTAGCATATCAAAAGTTAAACGGTGCGAATGAAGTCGCTACAACAGCAATTAGCGAACCGATAAATGTTTTACAACACGCACCATTCCCGGAGCCTTCCACACTGACTGAGGCATATACACCTTTAGTCGTTAATGCCATTCCACAACAAACAGGATTCATTGCAGATAAATCGCTCGAAACGCTTGCTACAATTTTAGATCCAATGGTTCAAATTATGGTAGCCATTTCATTCCCTATTGCAAGCGTAATTATGATTGGTGCCTGCTTCTTCTTCATGTTCGGTAATAGCGAAAGAGCTTGGAACATGATTATGAATGCCGGGTTGGGCTATGTTTTAATTCAACTTTCACCGCTGTTTTTAGATATTCTAAGAGAAGTTGGCGAAGCTGTTTAATTTATATGTAAAAAATACCATGATAATATGGTAAACTTTGGGTAAATAAACATATTGGAGGAATATATAATGGCAAAAAACAAAGTAATCGCTGGTGATTATGAAGGTAATTTAATTACACAAGCTTTCGGAATTGTTACCATAACAACTGGTTTTTTTAAATCCTTTATTTTAGATAAAACAACTGTTAAAGAGTACGAAATTATAGACGAAGAATCGCGCAAAAGTGCTGTAAGTGCTGTAGGTCGCGCATTTGTAGGTGGTGTAATTCTAGGACCTGTTGGATGGCTTGCTGGGTTATCTGCTAAGAAAAAAGGAACCCATACGCTTGCAATAGAATTTAATGATGGTAAAAAAAGTTTAATTGAAGTTGATGATAAGATTTATAAAGCTTTAGTAGCGAAGTTATTTTAAAAAAAGAGCCCTCCACAACTAATCTGTGGAAGGCTTTTAATATTACGATTCTACGCGATCAAGTAATGCATACATTTGTGCATTCCCTGCTGGAATCAATATTACTTCATCACCCACCTTTAAAGTATCAATAAACTTTATAATCCCAGTGGAAGTATTATTTGTCTGAATATACTCTACTTCTCGTTCATACTTATTATTTGCGCTCGCTGCTACAATTAAATGTGAATCATCTAATATAATAGCTTCATCAATAGCGATACGGATATTAGGTGGCGAAGAAATCACTTTTCCTACAACAAAACCTTCGTAATGGTGTGTTTCCTTCTTAGCTATTGTTTTAAGTGTAGAAGCAAGCTCTACTGCCCATCTTTGCACAATATTCCCCCCTACATATTCGATAACGCTAATTTTAATTGTGGAACGATCTCTTTCACTACTTCCCCAGCTGTAACACCTTTTGCATTGATATTTTCAATATGAATACTTACATTGCCTTTGCTAGGTTGATTGCCGCTAACCGGTACAATCGTTTGTTTCGGCTGCGTAATCACTTTATCAATATTATTGATATTGCCCCCGGCTTGTCTAACTCTTTCCGCTTGACGTGCTGGGAGAATCATTTCATCTTTATGAATCTGTGCTACCATATCGCTTTTCACACGATCTGTGCCCACATCGAATGAAGGTAACATGTTTTTGAATTTACTTGCTGCACTTGAAACGGTGCTTCCAATTGTAGAAACCCATTCAGGCATTTTAAAACTCGTTATACTTGATTTGAAATTGTCCCATTTCGTTTTCAGTGTTCCGAACCAATTTATGGCCGGCTGTACAAAATCAGAAACAGAAGCTTTAATTCCGGCAAACTTTTCTTTTATAACCGCCCACAATTCAATGCCTTTCGCTTTTACAGTATCCCAATTGCGATATAAAAGGACTCCACCGGCAACTAATAACCCTATAGCTGTTGCGGCTGCCCCGATTGGATTTGCTCGAATGGCTGCATTCAATCCATGCATAGCGACTTTGGCAACGCCTAAAACTGTTGTAGTGCCTTTTAATGCTGCGGTAACGGAAGTAATAATTGATAAGCTTTTGAATGCTACTCCCATTGCTACCACACCTGCACCAACTGCAATAACCGTTTCTTTAATCGGTGTCCAATTATCCCGAATGACTAAACCTAACTCCATTGCCTTATTTGCAAAGGATGTAATCGCTGGTACTGCCCTTTCCGCTGTGGAAGCCAGGCTATCCATAAATTCTTTTCCTACTCCACCGGAAGCACTTTGAGCTATACTTGTTTGTAGGTCGCGCCATGCTGATTTGATACGGTTGCCAAACGTTCCCTCTACTGCATCTGCTGCGGATTGTGTAGCCCCTTCAAATTCTTTCATTGCGCCTGTTGTGCCTAACATTGCGTAGATTGCATCGGCTTCCATGTCTTCCCATTTTACGCCAAAAAGCTCTACTCCTAATTGACCGGCTTTTACCTGGTCATCCATTGTTTTTAATTCGTTTACCACTGTGGAAGCTACATCAGAAACAGTTCCGTTACCCTTCAAGAACTCTTTCCATACGTTTTGAGTAGACTTGGACATTACCCCCATTGCTTCACTCGTTCGTTTAGAACCATCCTTGGTCATAATCTGGAATTCTTTCATTAGATCATTTACATAAGAAAGGTTATAAACTCCAGCTTGCGCCCCACGTTCCATGATGCCAAAATACTCTTCAGCACTATAGCCCATCGCCCCATATAAGCCGGCAAATTCTGCCACATTATCAAACATTTCATTCGAGAAGTTTAAACCTCGTTGTCCACCGACCGTGAATAAATCAAATGCCTTGTCTGCCGATACACCAAATGCTTGCATTGCATTACTAACGCCACGCGTGACCTCATTCACATCACTGTCGAAAGTCTGTGCAAGTAGCATAGCTTTCGTTGTGACGTTTCCAATCTCTCTACCGTCTAAACCTTTCATGTTTTGCTTAACACGTGATAAAGCGCTTGTAACTTCGTCTAAACTAGCCCCATATCCTTTACTGAATGTTTCAATAGCAGATTCTTTCAACGCTGTAAATTCGGCAACGGATGCACCCGTTTGTGCCTGTAACGTTGCAAACGAATTATCAATATCTAGCATGGACTTCGCTACCCCTGCGCCTAATGCAGCAATTCCCCCGGTTGCCAATCCTGCAGCGGCTTTACCTACCATTTCAAAACCACTTACTACTTTCTTAGACATATTTTTAACGGTATTTCCAACTCCTATTGATTGACGATCAAAGTCTGTTAAGTTTTTGCTGGTTTTTTTTAAAGTGGATGTAAAGCTTTGGTCTTTTAATTCTAAACTTGCTGATATAACTCTTTTTCCCATTTTATATTCACCTCTTTATTCAAATAGTGGTACTAACTCTTCACACACTGCCATAATATTTAATCCGCCTAATTGCTTGTACCATGTTGCAATCGATGGAATTGTTGGATCCGCTGTTTTTGCTAACGCCCACACTATTTGAGGATATATCCCGAATGTAGCAGCGATATAAATGTTATCCATTTGAGACAATGAAGCTAAATCTGCTTTCAATCCCGTGTGAAACGTTTCTAAATATAATTCATGTGTCTGTATACTGTGTTTGAAATGAATCGGTTTACCGTTTATCGTTACTGTTTTCTCGTACGTTTGCACAAATATGTTCACATCCTTTATATAAAACTAGCTAGTACACTTTTAAATGCACTAGCCGCAAAATGGAGGTCTTTTCGACAATTAAATTTGGACTGTTTCATGTCATGTGCGACTATACACATTCAAGTTTTATTTATTGTGGGTACTTTTCGTTTAAACCTTTAGCTTCATCTACTAAACGTTTTGTAATTTCATTTAATTGCTTTACTGTATCTAATGTGAAACGCTCTGTATCATCTGCCCATTCATGTACATGGCCATAATGTTGTGCTGCATGTAGTTTGTTTGATGTTGCTGTTACATATGAATCTAAAGCTTGTTCAATTAGACCGATTGATTGATATGCTAAATTTAATGCTTCATTTAACTGTTTTGAACGCTTTTCCGATAAGACTTCCACAACTAGTTCTTTGGAGATCACTCGCTCTTTTGTTGTTTTCAATATGGTTTCCTCCTAAAATAATCGTAAAAAACGATTAGCATTATTTTTTGTTTTTGGCTTCGGTTGTTCTGTTTTCATTGCAAAATATTCGTCAATAACCGATGCGCTCAAAAGCCCGTCCATGCCCACACATGCTGCAATAACTTTATTTTGAGTGCGGCTTTCTGAATACATCACTTCATCTGCAAAGCCATATTCAACTGCTTTATGAGCTGAAAAGAAGGTTTCCTTATCCATCCATTGTTGAATTTGCTCACGTGATTGGCCTGTACGTAACTCATAAGCATTAACAAGACTTTCTGCTAACTCTTCTAAATCCTCTGCCATTTTGCGCATAGCGTGCTGATCGCCTGTTGTATTCGTCCAAGCGTTATGAATCATAATTTGTCCAACTGGTGAAATTAGAATTTCATCGCCAACCATTGCGATAATTGATGCTGCACTTGCTGCGATATTTAAAATTTTTACTGTTTTCTTACCTTTATAGTCCTTTAACTTTGAGTAAATTAAAAAACCTGCATATGCATCGCCACCACCAGAAGAAATATGAATTTCGATTGCTTCGCTACTGTTCTTAGGTAGTTGATTTATAATGTCCTTTGGTGCTGTATTTTCAATTTGCCATTCATCATAAATTTCTTTATGTTGGTCTGAAACAATTGTTCCGTTTACTTTAATTATTTTCGCCATTTATTTCACCACCTTTCGTTGTTTCCTTAAATCAGGAATATCATCAAAGGTAGGTAATTTAACTTGTGGATATGCCACATACTCTCCAAATGTTACCTCGATTTCTGTTTCGTGAACTGCTTGAAATCTTTTTGCGATATTAGATGCAACTTTCTCTTTATAAAAATCTTTCTCTCCGGCCGTACCGCCCCACTTATGCAATTCAAGCTGATTATCAAACCCCGCTTTCTGATAATTCACTTCGGATAATTTCGGTTTCATTCGGTCCAGATCAAATGCACTTATTAACCGCATTGCAAAAGAGCTACCACCTTTTTTTTCAACAACTCTTTCTATATAATCTGCAAAAGCGCGTTCTGCATTTTTTGTTTTCGGTCTAGCTTTATATTCAATGTAACCAATGGGCTTTTGTGATCTTGAACGCTCAATTTGATTTTGGTATTCTTCCACATAATTCATAGTTGTTGTACCCCTTTATATTTTTTTAGTAAATGTTCAACTCTTTCTTTTAATTCTCTATCTTTGGAGAAAGAGATAGCGTTAAAAGTTGGATAGAAGTGCGTTAGTATTTGACCATTCCATAAATAACCGTATGAAGCGTTTAAGTATTTATCGATTTCATTCACTTTATTTTCCTGTTGATGTAACACGTTAAGATCTTGTAATAGAGGTAACACTTCTTTTTCAATGAAATGCATATGCTCTGCTAATTTGGCGTGCTTTTCAGCAACTACCTTATGCAATTCTGCCATTTCAATTTCTCGATTAGCTTCAATACGTTCTTTCACGTCATTAGGAATAAATTGAAATTGCCCTCCAGCTTTAATTTGAAACTCGAGTAAAGATTTCTCTTTCTTCAGCTCTTCATGTTGTTCGAAGTCTTTAACTTCTTCTAACAACTTATCTAACACTTTCACTTTGTCATGCGGTGAAAATTCCCGAACTTTTCCTTCAACCTCTCGCTCTACAATTTGTAGTGCTTTTTTAGTTTCCACAAGAAACTCATTTGGATTAACTGTCATTTGATTTAACCTCTTTCTTATATTTTTTTGAGACATTTTGTTGGGTACCCCCCTCCCTTTTCTCCACCCCCTAATATGCGGAGCGAAAAAAATAAAAAAGTTTAGGTAGTTAAGTCCACAGCCGGTTTATAGATTTTCAAAGGTTGATTGAACCTTAAGAGCGGGGGGAATGTAATTTACTACCACATTTCATCATTCACCCATTTATTCTTTTTCTTTTTACCGCTAAACTTGTACATCCTGTCATGGATCTGTTCATGACACTGAACACAAACCATTTCGATATTGTTTATATCAAGTGCAAGCTCTGGATGATGCTCCAATTCCTGAATATGATGTGCTATTAATGCAACCTTCTTTCGACCATTATCTTTACGTTCATTGGTATCAACTGTTACATAACCATTGCGCTTACATCGTTGACATTCTTTATCACGTTCGTATACCTGTTTGCGTAACTTCACCCAGGAATATGAGTTATAAAATTTACGCTTCTGTTCTAATGTTTTATATTCTTTCATTTGCTACACTCCTTATGTTCATAAGCTCTCACCACCTTCCAACTGAACGTTGCTCTTTAAAATAGCGTGTAAATTCAGCGTGTGATCCTTTAATATTTGCAGCATTCAATCCCAATTTCTCGGCTGCTTCATCCAGAGAATATCCTTCAAAATATTTCAGAATCAATACGTTTGAAAATGATTTAACTCCTTTATGAGAACGTACCAAAGCGAATAGGTCCTTTAAGTTTTCTTGTTGATGGCTGATTTCTTTTTGTGCAACCTCTATAGCTTCTGAACATTGCGAGTCAGCTTCTAAAACAGATTGATAAGCTTCTATTCTTTCTTGATGATAATTTGCCATATCCATCCACGTACAAATGGTTTCCAAAGATTTCTTATTCATTTATAATCTCCTGTTCAACGTAGTATCTTCTTAGTCCTAGCAAGTCGTTTCAAGCGTTTTTCTTCATTTACTTTTGGAACAATCAATTCAGAAGGACCTTCTATTTCATCCGATATTTCCATGCTACGTTTTAGCGCATCCTGTTCGTATTTCTTATAAACCGATTCAATGTACTTCAGGTGTTTTCTAATAACATGCTTTACTTCTTGCTCATCTACTTCTAAATCCGTACACATAGCTCTTATTAAGGTTTCCTTATCCTCAATGGGTAAATGTTCCACAATTGTATGGAACCGTTCATGCTTTAGTCTGTAGCGCTGTATACGCTTGGCATAACGCTCTTTAATCGCAAGGATGTTGACCACATGATGAAATGGATCGCTTGTACTTCCTGGTACACCTTCTTCATATGAACGTGTACCAAAGGAAAATCTGTACGCTTCACGAATTGCAATATCCTTTTCAACGAGTAACCGTTCTATTGACTTGTTGCGTTGTGCATCCACCTGAAGGCAATAAAGCAACTCACTGACTTTTGTCCTTATAGGTGAATGCGCAATTTCTGGCTTCGTGACTATAATCGCCAATGAGCTGCACCGCCTTTTTATTTAGTAAACCCAGCCAATCTTTTCAGCAAAGCGTTCTAATAAATTCTTTTTCATCTTTAAAATCTGATTGCGTTTTTTCCCCAGCTCGTCCGCAATATCTTCTGGAAAGGCTCGTTCCACAAAGTACATGTCAATGAGCGTGCGATACTCTTCACTTTCACTTTCATAAATGGCCCTCATAGCGTTCACAAGTTTTAGGCGTTCATTTACATACGTTTCGCCATTCTCCACTTGCTTGGCTTCCTCTTCCAATTCTTTTCGCTTGAACCAATAACGCTCCAATATTTGAATATCGTAATCTTCTAAAAAATTTACTGGCATTTTAGCGGCCACCTTTCGTTATCTGTTGTCCACAATAAAATAAAAGAAGCCCATCGCACTCTATCGCTAGAATGAAATGAGCTTCTTGAGCTTCTGAATTATTTAGTTTTGTATTTGTTAACGCACTTGCATTTACTACATTTAATTTCGATGTGTGCAGCTTCCTTGCATGCTTCATACGGTGTAATTGATTTTAATAATAATTTGGCACATGATGTGCAGCGTACTTCGTTCATATCACTTCACCCCATATTTTTCAGCTAATTTAATGTTATCTTCATCATCCATATCCAACTGAACGTTATAAGCAAACGGATAAACTTCTTCTGGTTCTACAATGCAGTGAATGGAATACACACCACTACCGCCATTTCCATGCTTATGCTGATCTCCACATAAAACACATTCCTGTATATAAAGGCCCCAATTACAGCGGCCGTTATTTTCATATTCATAAAGATAACCTTTATTAATTGGTACTTGAGTTTGAATTTCTAAACCTTCCAACCCATTAAACATTTTTACACGTCTTTGTTTAGCTGCTTCTGCAATCGCTTTAGTTAATCTCTTTGCTTTGAATTTCAATTCAAAAACCTCTTTCCGCAATTAATTTTGTATTCTTGCTTAAATCTTGCGCTTTTCTTGCCCTATAAACGTTGATATACCAACGTTCTTGCTGTTTTTATATATTTATTGCTTAAACTTAAATAAAAAATATAAGGGTGTATGTTACATGTTTTATTACACACATACTATAAAGGTTTTCCAGAGGGTAAAAATCGCAAGAAATAATCTATGATTCTATGGAAACCCTTTAATATCAAGGGTTTGCTAGCTTAAAACCACTTGCGCTATTTCTTGCGCTTTTGGATTTGAATCCTTTACGTGTTTTCTTTTCACCATTAATAATGCATTGCTTGTCTTTCCAATCTAAATCCAATCGAGTTGCAACTAAATCTTTGTATTTCCTTAAACCTAAGGGAGGAACCATGTTACTACGGCACCAATCTTGATAATCTTGAATAACTCTTTCGCCTGAATGATCATTGAAGTATTCAATGTCATATTCAGAAAAGTAATCCGCCCAAATGTCATTTTGCTCTTCGAATGTACCTAAGATATTTTGGCATTTTTCGTTCGGTGTTAATTTGTTTGCGTTCGGGTTATCTAGCATTTCAAATAACTTTTCGACTGCAAGCTTCATTACGTATTCTCGAGCAGATTGTGAACTAATGAGCTCCTGTGTATCTAAATCCGAAAGACATTCTTTGTCTTTAGTGAAATTATGATTAAATTCAATTATCCAAAGCCGCCTACTGATTGCATTACCATGTTCATCGAACCCTGGAAGATGATTAGAAGCAACAATCATTGTAGTTGCCATCCTAACACTGAATGGATCGCGTCCTTTTCTCTCTATTTGAATGTATCCACCAGATACAATACTTTTAAGTTCACCGCTATCTTGGATAACGAAGTCTGGGTTATCATCAGTTATATTGCATGCTTTTCCGTACATTGAAGCACTTGCGAAATTGTTAGTTGCTAATTTATGAGGTGAAACACTTGAAATGTTACCGCCATCTTTATTGAAAGTTTGTTGAATCATATTTAGTACCGAGCTCTTACCGTTTGCTGCTGATTTCCCATAAAGATAAAACATTTTTGGAACTAAAATTTTCGGATATAGTACACAAGCAAACATTTCTTTTAAATTTTCAATGCTTGGTCCGTAGCCTTCTGTTACTTTTTTTAAGGTGTTATCAATAAAAGAATCATAGGCATCCGGTACATAGTTTGTAGGGAATTTCTGTGTGACGAAAACATTAGGATTAAATGGCTCCAGCTGTTTAGTTGTGAAATTAATTAATCCATTTCTCACGGCCACATAATTTGTGTTGATTTCCTTTTCCACAGGACACATTTCCTCTACAAAACGGTAAACCTCATTAATTTGAGAAGCCTTTAACGTTTCATCAAAGCTCCTAATAATTCCTTTCACTAAACGGCCACTTGCATCAATCTCATACACACCCTTTTTAGGATGAAAGAAATAAAGATCGCCATGTGCATCCGGGAAACGTTTAATGTGGTATTGAGCTAAAACGGTTTTTCCTAAAACATGATGTAAAAAACTTGTAGTGCCATTCTGATTTTTAGCAAACCATTCAAATTGTTTTATTGGCTTTTCATCTAAAGTAAATGTCTCTCGACACTCGGCAATAGCTTTTTCAATATGGTATTCACCATACAAAACCCCTCCACTGTAATTGCGATCCCATTTATCACGCATTAAATTAGATTTTCTAAATATAGAATCCATCATTTTAACGTCTCGATTACACCAAAAGGATAAATCGTTAAGGAATGCCATATCAGCACTGGAATGATCCTGATTATAATCACCTTCCCAGCCACCAAACATAAATTTCATAAAGCGCTCACCATTTTTACTAGCTAAAGCACGTTTAATTATTTCACCTTCTGGAAGTGCTGCAGTACCCGTATATCCATTATTAGATTGTGGAAGAGTAGTTTTTTCGCGCTTAAGCACCTTGTCTAAGAAAGCATCTAATTTTGGACCACCTTCATTTATAGGTAAATCATTAATCGATTCGCCCGTAAACGTCATATAGCGCCCTGTTTCATAAACTTCATAACCTGTTTTCGCATCTTTATTTTTATGGCGTTCTTTATCGTGCTTTGCCTTAAACCAAATATGCAATCCATTTCCCGATGGTGATAGTTCGCTGTATGACATAGAAGTAATTTCAGCAGTCAAATCATCTAATCTTTCAATATCTTCAATGTTGTCTATATCCACAACTAAATATGGATCGTATACAGTAAGGACAAACCCTATACCATCATATTTGTTACCTTTTGAATCGCCTTCATTATAAATTTGTAAAACTGTTCGAAAGTCATTCCACGTTGCAAAATCTGTTGAACTTGCTGGATTCCCATTTACTTGGAACGGTAATTTATCGTATTTACCTGTTTCATTATTGTAAATAGCGCGCCATAACAACCATTGTCTACGCTGTTTTAATTCATCCGGAATCCCATCTTCATTTACTAGAATAATTTGTTGTAAATCCTTAATAGCCAATTTTTATCACCTACTCTCATTTCAAAAATGCATTCATTTATTTTTCATGCCCACCAAGACATAGTTTTTTACCATTCTGTTCTTAATATTTCTGTAATTGTTTCAATAGTCGGTTTATAAAAGTACCAACGTTTACGGCTCTTTTTCACTTCGTGTAATCTAATGCGTGGATCTTGTAAAAACTCATCCTCTATGAAGCGCTCGCTCATCGATAACTTTTTAGCTAGACCTTTAACATCGATTAGTAACAACGCTTCATTTGCAATTTCATTAGCACGCTTTTCCAGTTGGTCACGATATAATTTTTCATCAATAACCAATTCCAATTTTGCCGGAATCATCTAACCACCTCTTTCCTTGAATAAAAGTAACGCAAATTGCGTAACTTAATTTAAGTATACATTAAAATCCGCAAATTGCAATGATAAATCTTTTTTAATTTTGCAAATTGCGTTATTTCGGTATATACTCTTATTTATGAGGGGGAGTGCTGTTAATGAACATTGGTGAATTTTTACGTAAAAAAAGGAAAGAAAAAAAACTCACATTAAAACAATTAGCTAATGAAATTGGGTTGTCACAGACTTATTTATCTCAAATTGAATTAGGGGACAGAAATGTTTCAGCAGATATATTAGAAAAAATCTCTCAAAAATTAGGCGTCCCTTATATCGAACTACTAGAAATAGCTGGATATTTAAACAAAAGAGATATGGAAGAATATTTATCTAATTTACGTGATAAATACGACTACGATAATTTGCTATTCTCGTTAGCTATAAAGGCTTCTGACTTTGTAGAAATCGGAAATAAATTGAATATAGAAGAAGATAAAATTACTTATAAAGAAACAGATTTAGTTGAGTTTTTATCGGACTATGCTTACATCAGAGGGATTGCACAAGAGTGGGTAAAAGATTTTTGGGCATATGAAAATGAAGAAACGTATGTACTTGAAAAAAATAACCACACCATTACTATGGATGCCTCTTCGCAAAATGCGGAATTAGAATTAGAAGAAATTATGAAAAGTGAAATTAAGTATAAAAATGTAACATTAACCGATGAAATGAAAGAAAAATTATTAAAAACTTTAGATATTATCCTCTAATTAACTCATCCCTATAAACATGCCCACCAAGCGTTGAAGGGAATGTAAAAAATGCAATATAAAAAATCATCTAAAGAAAAAGACGTATTTTCTTATGTAACTTCAAAAGGCGAAAAATTGTGGATGTATCGCTATAAGTATTATGACAATGTGGGAAAACGTAAAGAGAAGAAAAAGAGTGGTTTTAAAACAGAAAAAGAAGCGATAAAAGCCCTTCTGGAAGTAAAGGCTGCTACGCTTCGTGGTGAAACAAAATCTATTGAAAATGATAACATGACCGTAGGAGAATGGCTTGATATTTGGTTTGAAATGAATAAAAGAAAGTGGAAGCCAGCAACTGCCACACAAAGAGAATCGTTTATCAGACTGCAATTAAAACCACTTATTGGCCATGTAAAACTCAGTAAACTCGATAAACTAACTTATCAAAGGCTCTTTCTAGACAAAGTAGCCGATAAATATAAACCTTCCTCAATACGTTCTTTCCATGTCATTATGAGAACAGCCATTAATGCAGCTATTGAAGAGGAAATTTTATTAAGAAATAAACTAGCTGGAGCTGTGCTGCCAACTAAAAGAGAAGGAATCAGTGATAATAATTTTTTATCTCCTGATCAGTTGAATGTTTTCTTAAAAACTGTGGAAGAAAATGAGGATATTACACATTCCACACTTTTTCAATTACTCGCTTATACGGGTATGCGAAAAGGTGAAGCGCTGGGCCTCCAATGGAATAATATTGATTTCGATAATCGCACAATTGAAATTATCAAACATCGTGGATTGCACGGAATAGGATCTACAAAGACAAAAAATAGTGAGCGAACAATTAAAGTAGATGAAATAGTCATTTCCCAATTAAAGACTTATCAAAAGGCTTTAAAACAACTTCTTTTGAAGCATGGTCGAAAACTAACACCATCAACCTTTATTTTCCTTTCGCTATCCTCTGGTGAGCCTTTATCGCCTACGGGAGTAAACACTAATTTTAACCGTATGGTAGCAATGGCAAAACTACCTAAAACAACGGTGCATGGTTTACGCCATTCTCATGCCACAATCCTTTTAAATAATGGCATCCCTGTTAAAGCAATCGCTGAACGTTTAGGGAATACACCCGAAATGATTCATACAGTTTATGGCCATGTTTTAAAGGAACTTGAAGATAAGACTGTTAATGTATTTAGTACTTCTTTACAACAAAGTGGGGCTACAAGTGGGGCTAATTCATAGCTTCACCCCACTTCCCCCTTGGTATTACTGACTTTCTAAGCCCTCTACTACTTCACCCAGCCTAAAATCATTTCGCGAATTAGTTTTGCAGCTGTATTTACTGTAATTTCTGAGTGGTCATAAATTGGTGCAACTTCAACTAGGTCAAAGCCAACAACATTTACTTCAGAGCGTGCAATCTCATGGATTGATGCTAATAGCTCCTTAGGTGTAATACCGCCAGCATCAACAGTGCCTGTCCCAGGTGCATGTGCAGGGTCCAATACGTCAATGTCGATTGTTACATAAACATTGCGTCCTTTTAATGTAGGCAGTACTTGCTTTAACGGCTCGAATACTTCAAATAATGAAATGTGCATGCCGTTTTCTTTAGCCCATTGCAGCTCTTCTTTTAAGCCTGAACGAATCCCGAATGAGTAGACATTTTCAGGTCCGATTGTATCCGCAATTTTACGAATTGGTGTTGCGTGTGAGTATTGCTCCCCTTCGTAATCTGTACGTAAATCTGTATGTGCATCAAAGTGGATGATTGCTAAATCTTCGTACTTTTCATATACAGCTTCCATTACCGGCAGTGATACTAAATGCTCCCCGCCCATCCCTACTGGAACTTTGTCGTCTGCCAGTACTTGACGGACAAACGTCTTAATTTCTGTTAATGATTTTTCCGGATTACCGAATGGCAGTGGAATATCGCCCGCATCAAAAAACGGTACATCTGCCAGCTCACGGTCTAAGTAAAAACTGTATTCTTCCAGACCAACCGATACTTCACGAATTCGGGCCGGACCAAAACGTTGGCCTGGACGGTAACTTACTGTCCAGTCCATTGGCATGCCGTATAAAACAGCTTTACTTTCTTCATAGTTTTGGTGGCTTTTAATAAACATATTCCCTGCGTAAGTTTCATCAAATCTCATTTACAGTCACCTTTACCTTTCTCTATTTTAAATTGCGTATTATAAATCGATTTCTTAATTTAGAATGCATAGCGATAGAAGATATTGCTCATACTAAATCTAACATATGAAACTTTTGTTTCGCTATTTTCGTATAATTAAGTGCAACTGACATAATTCGACATTATGGATTGCTTTTGTAATAGCTGCATATACGACTAAATTCGTAAGATGCGCTACGAAAAAGTATAGTTGTTTTCATTAAAAGTGCAATAGAATTTTCATTACTTTTTGTAATTCATTAAATTTATATTGCTCTCTATTAAATAAGAAATGAGGTGGAAAAACTTGAAAAGACAGCAATATAAAAAACGAAAAAAGCGAAAAAATTTCGCAAAAAAAATCGGACTCTTTATGATTGCCCTTTTATGTTTTTTCGCTGTTATGTTCCTTTCATTACGTATATATGCACAAGTTGCCGGAGCACCGCCACTTACCGTTCCGAAAGCTTCAATTTTTTTAGATAGCGACCATAATCAAATTGGTGACTATTTTACAAAGGAGCGTCGTTACTGGACAGACCTTGATGAAATTTCACCTTACTTAATTGATGCTACTGTTGCGGTAGAAGATAAAGATTTCTTCGAGCATAGCGGTTTTGACTTTTCCCGGATTGCAGGTGCCGTTTTGGCAGATATTAAAGCCGGAAGTAAAGTGCAAGGTGCCAGTACGCTGACACAGCAATATGCACGTAACCTATATTTAACCCATGAAAAAACATGGAACCGGAAATTAAACGAAGCCCTTTTTGCATATCGGTTGGAGTTATTTTACTCAAAAGAAGAAATTTTAGAAGGCTATTTAAATACGGTTTATTACGGACACGGAATGTATGGTGCCGAAGCAGCAAGCCGTTACTTCTACGGCAAATCCGCAAAGGACCTGACATTGGCCGAAGCTTCAATGCTTGCGGGCGTGCCAAAAGGACCGACGTATTATTCACCGCTTAATAACTTGGAAAAGGCGACAAATCGCCAGCAAGTAATTTTGCGTTTAATGAATGAACAAGGGAAAATTACAGACGACGAAAAAACTCGTGCCACATCAGAGCAGGTTGCCCTGAAAAGCGATGAGTGGATTGCGACAAAATCAATTGCACCTTACTTCTTGGATGTTGTATGGGAAGAAGCAAGCGATATTTTAGAAGAGAAAAACTTGAGTATTAGTGAAGGTGGCTGGACGATTCAAACAACACTCAACCAGGCACACCAACGCGCAGCGGAAAATGCGATCAAAACGAATATGCCAAACAGCGAATTGCAAGTTGGCTTTGTGAGTATGGAAGCTGATACTGGTTTTGTAACAGCACTTGTCGGCGGGCGTGATTACAGTGTAAGTTCGTTTAACCGTGTTGCGTTAGGTAACCGTCAGCCGGGTTCTGCCATCAAGCCGATATTGTATGCGGCAGCACTGGAAAAGGATTTCAATCCGATGTCCTTCCTGGATGTGAGTGAAACAACCTTTACGTATGATAGTGGACGAGCAACTTATACACCGCAAAACGTCAATAAAAAATACGCTGATCACGAGCTTTCCATGGCACAGGCATTGGCGATTTCCGATAATATTTACGCGGTGAAAGCACTGGAAAACATCGGTTACCGATCTTTCCGAGATGTGCAAAAACGGTTCGGACTTAACTATTCCGAAAAAGATATACCGTCCATTGCACTCGGAACTGCAGAAAACTCGCTTTATGATTTAACAAACGCCTATAACATCATTGCTGCAGGCGGAGAAAAACGACAACAAACTACTGTATTGTCGATTACAGATGCAAAAGGAAAAGTCGTTTACAAATATAAGAAACCTGAAAAAGAACAAGTTATTTCCAAACAGGATGCATTCATTTTAACGCAAATGATGACAGGTATGTTCGACCCTGTATTCAGTGATTATTCTCCTGCAACCGGGTTATCATTGCGTTCACGTATGAGTCACACATATGCAGCCAAATCTGGAACGACAAACAGTGACCAATGGATGATCGGCTTCACACCGAGCTTAACTGCGGGTGTATGGAATGGCTATGACCAAGGCAAAACATTATCCGTTCAGGCAGATATGGCCGCATCTAAGCAAGTGTGGATTGATTTTATGGAAACAGCACTTGATGGAAAGGCGAACGAAACATTTACAATGCCAAGCGGTGTAGAGCCTGTAACTGTCGATATTCGTACAGGTAAACTGGCGCACGAATCATGCTCAAGCCAACGTGTTATTTACATGAAGACCGAAGATGTACCAAAAGAATCTTGTGCATCATTTGATCTCTTCAATCAGGATTCATGGGGCAATTTCTTTGAATCATTGCCTTTTGAAGCATTGCGGAACTTTTGGGAATAAATATAATTAAAAAAGCTCTTTCGTATCCGGTTCTAGTCCGTGACACGAAAGAGCTTTTCTATTGTGGTGAATGAAAGGTTGAGAACCATGGGGCATTCGGCTTGGGAAGGTTCAAATGCCGCATACTGCTCAACCTGTTTCATTTCCCACATGTCCTAGCCTACTATTTCGCAAGCTTTAAATTCAGTTTACTTTCTTTTAGAACCAGTTTCAACCACGGATTTTTGTAGTTTTTGAAATGTCACATATTGTTCACTTAATTGTGTGATATTTCTTATAAAATATAGAGTCACTAAAGAATGCAGTATTATGCTAAATCCTGTCTCAATTTCTCTTCACTGTTGTTCCACATTTCTTCATTGTGGCTTTTCAGGAAGTCAGCCAGTATTTTCTTTGATGGCTCATCCATATGATCCACAATAATGTGGCGCTTCATCGATTTATCCATTTTGTTCACATGGTCAGCCAAAATTTTGTAGCCACGGCGTTTTTCACGGTTCACGACCATTTCACAAGCCGTTACACCAGCAAAATAAGCACCTGACTCTTTATGGTCAATCGTTACCCATACAAGCCAGTAATCTTTTCCGCCTGCTGAGTCTTCACGGTTCATCGTAAACTTAATGCCGCGCTCTACTTCACTTTTCGCATGCATTGCTCCGATGTCAACAACTGCTGTACCTTCCGCGACATCGACAATGACCGGCGAAACATTTTCCAAAGAAAGTGAACCAATACCGAATCCTTTATGCCCATCGGTAGGGTCATTTTTTATTATCGTAAAACCCATTTTCGGTTTCGATTTTTCTTCATTTGCCATTGTAAATCCCTCCAAATACGCTAATATAAATACTATACACTATATTTTAACTAGGAGGCGACTTTATGCCAATCGTTACAATTAAAATGATTGAGGGCCGCACAGATGAACAAAAACGCGCGCTCGTTGAAGAAGTTACACAAGCTGTTTCTAAAACAGTTGACGCACCAGTAGAAAATGTATCAATCATTATTGAAGAAATGTCTAAAAACCACTATGCAAAAGGTGGCGTACGCTATAGCGACCAGTAATCAGAAATTCTTTTCAGCAGGATTGAAAGAGAATCATAAATGGATTCTCTTTTTTAATTACGCCCTATTAAAACTGATTGCAACTATCATTTAAATAAGAAATTTGGTTATAAACTTATGAAGAATAATTTATCCGTTTTTTTTATCGTTATATTCGCTGTCCTTGGACTCGCTTTTACATTTCATTATCCGCTTCAAAATTTACTTATATCAACTGGAAGTGAAGCATTAGTCGAGAAAGAATTCATTTCCGTTGATGATGTCCAAGAGGCAAACTTTGAATTTCAAACTGTTCAATCTTTGGAAATTGCAGACGTACTAAAAGCACAGTTAAATAAGAAAGACTTCTCAGTAATTGGTTCCATTGCGATTCCCTCGGTTAATTTGGAGCTCCCGATTGGAAAAGGTGTATCAGAGTCAATCATTACCCTGGGAGCCGGAACTTTAAAACCGGAACAGTTACCAGGTATAGGAAATTATGCGTTAGCTAGTCATTATATTGAAAATAAAGATATCCTTTTCGGGCCGCTCTATCATGTAAAAATTGGTGATCTTGCCTACATTAGCGATAAAGATTTTGTACATGAATATAAAATTTCCACGATTGAAGTAATTAAGGATTCGGATGTACACGTAATTGATGATGTGGAAGACAAGGTACTTTTAACATTAATTACATGTGCTGAAGCCGGAACAAAGCGATTGCTTGTTCAAGGTGAATGGGTTCAGTCGTATCCAATAAAATAGGAGGGCTCTTCATCACTTTTTAATTGTTAGTATTATTTTTCAATTTATAGTTGGACCGAACTTTAATGTAATTGATTTTATGGCTACTTACTACTAACAATACAAATCACGAAGATTACTTGGTTTGTGTTGTTTTCCTTCTCTCTCAAAAAAACTGACCAACAGAAAACCCTTGTTGGTCAGTTTTTGCATTTATTTTAATAATTTTTTACGTCGTACTATTAACAAGGCAGCTGCTGCTAATAATGCTAAACCAAATAGTGTTGTCGCTGTGCTGAAGTTACCATTTGTTTGAGGTAACTTTGCAGTTGATACTATTTTAGTTTTTACTTGCTCTGTCGGCTTCCCTATGTTTGTTGGCGGTGTACTTACATTCTCTTGCTCACCTGTATTTGTCGGCGATGTGCCTGGCTTTTCCGGCTCACCTGTATTTGTCGGCGGTGTGCCTGGCTTTTCCGGCTCACCCGGGCTTGTCGGTGGTGTGCCTGGCTTTTCCGGCTCACCCGGGCTTGTCGGTGGTGTGCCTGGCTTTTCCGGCTCACCTGGGTTTGTCGGTGGTGTGCCTGGCTTTTCCGGCTCACCTGGCTTTGTCGGTGGTGTGCCTGGATTTTCCGGCTCACCTGGGTTTGTCGGTGGTGTGCCTGGCTTTTCCGGCTCACTTGGGTTTGTCGGTGGCGGTGTATCGCCTCCCCCACCTGATGGTGGTATCACTGGATAAACAGGTTTGAATACCGCTTCACAAGTTATTGTTGTAATTGTCCCTAATAATGTTGTACCTTCATAAACTTTGTACGTACCTGGTACAACTGTATATGGAACCGTTACTTTCCCATCCGCATCTGTTGTGCCTGTTGCAATTGTGTTTTCATTTGCATCTTTTATCATCACTGTAATGTTTGGACGTTTGATGCCATATAAATCTTGAACTGTTAAAGTAAAGATTGGGCAGGAATTCGTTGGAACTTCTACTACAGCTCCACAAATTTCATTAATATAACTTATAGTAATTGTGCCTAGTTCCACCCCAGCACCATTAAATACTTTGTATGTTTCACCTTGTTGAAGTGTACCCTCAACCTTACTGTATTCAATTTGACCTGCTGCGTTTGTCACTGAACTTGCTACAACTGTACCATCCGCTTTTTTAATAACAATTCTTACATCTGCTCCAACTGGTTGTGCACCAGAGTTGTTAATTGTTAATGTGTATTTCGTACAAGCATTTTTAATTACATCAGCTTTACAATCCGATGTATATGTTACTTTTACATCTCCAATTTTATCAGCTTTTTCTCCATTAGAATTTACTTCATAAACCGAATAGATTCCTGGGGCTTGATCTTTTGGTAATTGGATTTTACCTTCTGCATCGGTTGTTGATACTGTTAAAGCTATTACTTTACCAGAGCTATCTTCTACAATCACTTCTGCATTTTGCTTTGGTGTTCCATCTGGATTTTTGACAGTGATGATGAATATAGAACATGATTTCGGTAATTCTACTGTAGCTTCACAATTTGTAGTATAACTTAAAGTAAATTCACCTAATTCTTTATTTGTTTCTTTAATTGTAACCTTATACTTACCAGATGGAGTTGTAGTAGCTAGTTGAATCTCTCCATTTTCGCCAACTGTAGATTCAAATTCATTTGTTGAATCCGTTAAAATCACTACAGTCCCTGCAGGTAAATTTCCGTCTTCATCTTTTACAGTCAAAACAAATATTGGACAACTTGGATTTGGTTGCACTTCTGCTTTGCAATCTGTAGTTGTTGTGAATTTGCCTATTTCAGTTATACCGTCTGGATCGTAAACGGTATATTTACCTGGCTCCAAATCATTCAGTGTTACATTACCCCCACTGTCAGTCGGGCCAGTAACCGGAATTGTTTTACTGCCATCTTCAGATTTTACAATTACTGTTTTTCCGCTTACTGGTTTTCCATCTGCATCTTTAACAGTCAATGTGAAAATCGGGCATTTTGGAGCATAATTTATTTCTAATTCTGTACCACATATTTCTTTATACGATATTTCCACTGTCCCTAAGAACTGCTTATCTTCGTATACATCATAAGTACCTGGTTTCAATCCATTTTCAGAATCTTTAACGTTAGAAGCAAATATAAATTGACCATTTGTATTTACTGTTGTCTCAGCTACTGCTGAATTATTTTGCTTTAAAGTAATTTTAGAAATATCGGTACGGTTATCTCCGTTTGCATCCTTAATAACTAAAGTAAACTGTTCACATGAAGGGAATGGTTGAACTGTGTCTTTACAGTCTCTATCATATTTAACCGAAACATTATTTAGCTCGCCTTCAGTTGCGTGTGTAACTTTATACTCCCCTGCCGGGAAACTTTCTGGTAATGTTACTTTTCCCGAAGAGCCTACTGTGTGTGTCGTTTCGGCATCAGTTTTTGTGTTTTTTAAAGTAATTGAACCTTCTGTAATTAAATTACCGTCAATATCTTTCACTTCAATTTCAAAAACCGAACAGCTTGCTGCAGGTCCATCAGCTTCATTTATCACTTCAAAGTACTTCCCGCCATTTTCATTGAAGTTCGTTGTATCTGAAATACGGATTTCCTGGGAATCGATTGGTTTATAGCCATCCAACAGGGTACTCTCTACTAACTTGTAATAACCGTACCGAACTGTGTTAAATTCTACAATCCCATTTTCATTTGTTGTGCCTCGCTGAAGTTCAACTGTTCCTGCACGGTTGTATAAAATAAATTCTACTTCTCCAAGGTTCTTCCTTTCACCCGTTACCGGATTGTAACCGACTTTCTGAATTTTCAAATCCCCCTTTTTGGCGGAAATCGAGCCTTCAGAATCATTGAAGTTAAACTTAATATTTTCTTGCTTTGCATTATTTTTTGCTTCATCGTTAGCACCTGCATAGGTAATCGAAGCCTCGTTTGAAAATACATCCTCCGGTCCACCTGTGAAGAATGTTTTATACCGTACTTCCCAACCTTTTTGATTCAGATCGAAATCAAGAGTAAAACTATTTTCCACATCATTAAATGTAGGTGTTACGGATGTCCAATCTCCATAAGAATGGGCTCCCGCAGCATCCATTTTGATTTCTCTTACTTCAAATTTATCTTTTAATATCATTTGGTTAGAAGACATTTTATCTGATAAAGTTATCGAATCACCTAATGAAGAATGTGATTCATTCAATTTTACTGTCCAAGTAATCGTTTCCTCATTAACGTTTTGAGCAGGTAAACCCTTACTGATTAATTTATTGGCATGCTGGACTGTTGCTTTTGCATCAAATAAGAATTCTTTTCCGGAATGACCGGCTGTAACAAATTTAGCCGAGTTTCCATAAGTTCCGGCATTCTTATGGCCAATAATATCGTCCTCATCTTCTGTCTGATACTCCACAATATATGCATCTTGTGTAGACTCTGTAAATGTGACTGTAAACCCTTTTTCATTTTCAACAATAGTTCGACCTGTTGCTAATTCTTCGCCCTTTTGTCCCTTTTCTCCAGTTGTTAAGTTTAGTTTATAAACTTTTACAGTGTTAGGTACTAATTTATGGCCTTCTTCAATCATGTCTGTTAAAATGGCACCGTTAATTTCCTGTTTATTAATATTGACTGCCAGCTTCCAGTTGAATTTTTGCTCTACATGATCAAATGAGCCTTCTTTATAACCATTTCGACCAGTCGGGCTAGTACCTGGATCGTATTGTGCTTGCTTTGTTAAAGCATAAGAATTTGTATTAGCTGGATTTGTACTTTCCCAACCCAATTCAGCTGTATTTTTATAAATTCCATACGTTGCGCCATTTGCATCAATAGCAAACTTTGTTTTATAGGTAATTGTTTTCTTGCCTTCTGGAAGATTCCCTAGTATTAACTTAAAACTGTCAGTATAGCCATCATCATCTTTTTGAATATCATCAGGTGATACGCCACCTGTAAAACTGTCTTCAATAAGAGTTTGACGAGTTTTGCCGTCAATCTTAGCAAAAGTATCGGTAATTACAACGTCCTTCATTGCTTTTTCCGCATTGATTGTTAATGTCCAAGTAATTTCCTTCTTATCATAATCAATCGAAGCTAAAGTTTTATGGAAAATATTTTCCGAGATGTTGAATCCGTCTTTGGCGCTTACCCCATCATAGCTTACTGTATTCTCTACTCGAGTTCCGTCTTGACCTGTATAAAACTCATCATTAAGTTCTGTCTCATATTCAATAATATACGCTTCCCCATTAGGAGAGGCTAAACTAATATCTAACGTTTTTTCGTCAGCAGAAAGAGTGTGAGATGGTTGTGGACTAACTAACGCCCCTTTTGTCCCATTTCCTGCTGTATCTACTGTTACAGAGTAAACTTTAACAGTATCGGCTTTAATAATATGGGGTCCCGTTACTTTATCTGTAATCGTATTACTCTCAAATTTAGAACCGAAGAAGTTGTATTTAATTTCCCATTTTACGCCGTATTTATCTGTACCTAACCCCCGCTTAGCGAGCTTCGTGCCGTATACATGGTTTACCGGGATATTTTTTGAAGCTACAGTGGAGCCATTATTATAAAATGTCACCGCATTTCTGAATTCTTCCCTTTCCTTTGTAGCGACACGCGTTACTTTCGTTGTATATGTGAGTTTATAAGCATAATACCCATTATCCAATTTAATCTCTGATAAGCTGTCGACTTTGCCTGTGTAATCAGCAGCAGACGACTGACCCGTCAAATTGAATGGATAACGTTCAATCGTTACGTCGCCTGAAAGTTCGTGTCCCTCGCCAAGAGCGTCTTCAATAATGGCATTATTTAAAAGGTGACCATCTTCATTCACCCAAACAGTCCAGTCTATAAAACGCTCTCCATCTGTAATTTTAGCAGCTCCAGACTTTGTTAACGGTTGCTTATTCCCGTCAATTTGTGGTTTAAATGTAAAAGGAAGTGTCACTGAATCTTTACCGATAACCGGAATTACCAGCTCCTGCTCAAAACCTTCCTGTGCTCCTGTTTCAGAAAATAAAGCGCTGAATCTAAGCTGGCCATCAAGATTATTACCATCCTCAATTGTTCCATTAGTTAAGGTAACGGTAACCGTATTTTCTACCGTTGCATAATCGAATTCAATATCCCCATCTTCTAGGATAACTTTGCCATTCAAGCCGCCTTGGTTGAAATTTAATAGTGCATTTGGCAATTCAAAACTAAATGACGAACCTACATCATATTTTTGAGTTGCCTCTATAGCAAATGCATAGTTTAGTTCTACTTCCTGCCCCAGCATTGGTTCGATACCCTCTGCTTCTTGAGCATTCGTAATGGTAGAACCACCTGTAATTAAATTGACGAAGCTTAGTTCTACATCACTTTGCATGTCACTTAAAGATAACGGCACAGGAAATCCGGGTTTTTCAGTTTCCCCCTCTCCCGCTGTTGGTTCTTTTGTCGGATTCTCCTCAGATGTTTCATCTCCTGGTGTTGACTCGTCTGTCGGGTTCTCCTCAGACGTTTCATCTCCTGGTGTTGGCTCGTCTGTCGGGTTCTCCTCAGACGTTTCATCTCCTGGTGTTGGCTCGTCTGTCGGGTTCTCCTCAGATACTTCCTCTTCCGATACTGGTTCTTCCGTTACAATCTCGTCTATAGCATTGGCATTTTCAGCATCTGTATCAGTGCTTGCTGGCACAGACGGATCCGGCTCACTCGCAAACGCGGTATTATAAGAACCAATCGGACCTAAAATGGTTTGGAACACAAGCAATATGGTCAATATTGCGATATTCAGTTTTCTCATTCCCCGTATAGCCTCCTTTTTATTTTAATAAAAAATTATAATATGCTTTTACTATATCCCCCCTACCTTTCTAAGTTTCCAACCATCTCGATATTACGCGGATACTCTGTACAAAATCTGTACAAATCAGCACATAAATACATAAATGATTCGAATTCATAAATCTCCTTATTGGAATTTAAGTCCCTATTCTTGTCAATGGTCTAGTGGAACATACGGCGGGCATTATATCTATAGAAAAATGCAACAGCAAATATACAAGATTTCTTTTACATATGAATATAAATAGACTATATTTGTTAATTTAAGGTAGAATTAATTATATCTTTACCAGCGGAGGTCATAATGGAATGAAAGCAATTCTTATTGATGATGAACAGCTCGCATTGGAATACTTGGAAAATATAATAAAAAAGGTCGGAAATATTACTGTAGAAGGGAAGTTTCAAACTTTTAATCCAAATCAAAATAAAAATTTGGTGAAACAGATGGATATCGTCTTTCTGGATATGGACATGCCTTGTATTCATGGTGTTGATTTGGCTGCAGAATTACTAAAAATTAACCCAGTGCTGAAAATCATTTTTGTAACAGCACATAATAATTATGCTGCTGAGGCATTCGAGCTTAATGCATTTGATTATTTAGTAAAACCCGTACGAATTGATCGTTTGCGTAAAACCTGCGAGCGACTCGAAACAGTTTATTCTTCTCATGTTTCACCTTCCAGAAAAGATGCTGAATCTATTATCGTGCATGTTAGCGGGGAATTGAAATTTGAACTCGCAGACGGAACCATTATTCGTCCAAAATGGCGTACTGTTAAGATGAAGGAGCTATTTCTCTATTTGCTACATAAAAAAGAAAGAAGTATATTAAAATCCGAATTGGCGGAATTACTTTGGCCAGACGAATTATCGGAAAAAAGTTATTCGCGTCTGTATACGCTCATCTACCATATCAGAAAGACGCTTGCTCCGTATAAAAATAATTTAATAATAGAAAGTACCGATGAAGGCTATACCCTCACTCTCAATAATATAACGATTGATTTAATCGTATGGGAAGCACAGTTGGATTTATATCCGCAATTGCATGAAGGAAATATCGAAGCTTTCGAAAAGGTGATGGCGTTATACAATGGGGCCTATTTGGAAAAATATAGCTACATCTGGGCAGAAGCAGAACGCCACCGTTTAGAACAATTGTACATAGATCGAGCGATAAAAATTGCTTGTTATTATGAACAGCAAAATAATATTCAGCAAGCAGTAAACTGGTATATCAATGTTTTTACTGTCCAACCGAATGATGAAGCAACAGTTTACTCATTACTCAAAGCATTAGACAAAATCGGGAACTATTCACTTGTTTCCTACTATTACGGACAATATGAAACAGCAATGGATGAACTGCAGATTGAAGTGGGGAAAGAGCTTTATGATTGGTATAGTAAGTGGTCCAAACTACCCCTTCAAAATAAATGATCATAAAATGAAAGGCGAAAAACTTTGATTGTAAGAGATAAAAAATCGAAAAAAATAGTGTTAAGTGTTGGTTGCTTCATCTTATGCATACTTGCTTTACGAATTGGATGGCTCCTATATTTCAATTCGTCTACACATCAAAACGCCAAAATGGGCATTGTTGATTTGCGTAATGAAACACTCACAGAGGATGAAATTGTATTTTTAAATGGCGAGTGGGATTTTTATCCTTCGACTTTTATTATTGACGATAAACTTGGCGAAAGAACCGAACAACAGTATATACAGGTGCCCGGCAATTGGAAAAAAGAGTTGGGTGAACAAAATGAGCCTGCAATAGGTTATGGCTCCTACAGGCTCAAAATCTTGCTCCCTCTTCATCAAAAAGAAGCGATTTATGGCTTTCAGTTAAAAGAATTCAGCTCCTATGCAAGTATTTACGTGAATGGAGAACTGATTAATACAGAAAACTTAGCTCATAAACATCCTATAAAAAAAATCAAAATACAAGGACCGATGACAGCTGTATTTCCTACCGATGCCAATGAAATAGATTTAGTTATACAAGTATCCAACTTTGACAGTATCAATTCTGGAGGATTAATAGATTCTGTCTACTTTGGGCTTCAATCGGCTATTGCAAAGGAGGAAAACTTATCAGATTCATTACAGCTGCTTGTCGGAATTATTTTCTTTCTGCACAGTTTTTATGCTTTAATAATCTATTTCCTCGGGAAAGGGCTATATGAAAAAGAGCTGATTTATGTCAGCCTGTTGCTCGCTTTAAATGGATTTCTCATTTTAATCGATGATAATGTACTTTTACATCTTCCTATAGAAAATGCTCTTTACATCAGAGTACTAATGGTGCTTCTAATCGGTTTGCTCCTGTTAACGCTTAAATTTGTCAATGAGCTTTATAAAATCAAGTCGAAAATTTCGAGTGCTTTATATGTGTTGTTCATCCCTTTGGCTGCAATCTCGCTGACAACTTCTGCTTTACACTATACTTCTATGCAAATACTATTAATGGTTTATGCTATTTTTATTGCTTTTCAACTGATAGTTCCTACAGTATCGGCTATTTCGGAAGGAAATATGGATGGCTTATTTATTCTCTTTTATTTGGTTTGCTTCCTGTCAAATGGGGCTTGGGGAACCGCTACCAAAACACTTGTTGTCAATATTCCCTTTTATCCGTTTGATTATATCATTTCCATTATTGTAATTGTCCTATTGTTGCTGAGACGTCATATTAGTGTGATGAGATTGAACAATGAACAATACGACAAGCTTGTAAAAGTAGATATTCAGAAAGATATTTTTCTTGCAAATACATCCCATGAATTACGCAATCCATTGCATGGCATACTGAATATTGCCCATACGGTTTTGGAAAGCGAGACATCAAAGTTATCAGAGAGAAACAAAGAAAATTTGAAACTGCTCTTGCAGATTGGCAATCGAATGGTCTTTACATTGAACGATTTACTGGATATTAATAAATTGGAAGAAGGACGCATCCAATTAAAGCAAAGACCGCTTGATATACATAGTGTGACATCCGGTGTTATTGATATGATCCATTTCATAGACAGCAAAAGCACATTGAAAATTACATCTGATATTCCTGCCTCTTTCCCACCTATCTTTGCCGATGAGAGCAGGCTTGTCCAAATCTTGTTTAATTTGCTCCATAATGCGGTCAAATTTACAAATGAAGGAAGCATCACAATTAGTGCAAGTCACGATGAGAATATGGCTACGATATTCATTTGCGATACGGGGATCGGTATGAATGAAGATGACATTAAGCGAATCTTCATTCGATATGAACGTTCTGAAAAGGTTAACCAGGACGGAATTGGGCTCGGTTTAAGTATAGCCAAACAATTAATCGAACTTCATGAAGGCACAATTGCAGTACAATCGGAAATTGATAAAGGGACGACCTTCACTTTCACTTTACCACTTGTCGAACGTACCTATATGTCTTTTGAAAATGAAATGTCCGCATCTGTCACTTATCCTTTGCCTACTTTACCTAGTAATAATCATATTTTTGACAAACAGCAATTAGCGACTGATGAGCAAAGAATTCATCCCGAAGACAATATTCTTATTGTGGATGACGATCCGATTAACTTAAAGGTTATTAGCAATATTCTCGGAGAGCTTTACAATGTTTATACGTCCGTGAGTGGTGAAGATGCGCTTAAAAAAATGAAGTCCGGAAATTGGGATCTTATTATTTCCGATGTGATGATGCCACAAATGTCAGGGTATGAATTATGTAAGGCCATTCGCGAGCAATATACTATTGCCGAATTGCCTATCTTACTGTTGACTGCGAGAACTCAGCCGTCGGATGTCTATGCCGGCTTCCTTGCCGGGGCGAATGACTATGTTTCGAAACCAACGAATGCCCTTGAGCTACGGGCCCGCGTCCAAACACTGCTTGCGCAAAAAAAGGCAATGAAAGAACAACTACGTTTAGAAGCAGCTTATTTACAGGCTCAAATTAAACCACATTTCCTTTATAATACGTTAAACACAGTCGCATCTTTGGGTGAATCTAATCCTTTGCATATGGTTGAAATGCTGCACGAGTTTGGAAACTACCTTCGAAGAAGCTTTAACGTAAATAACATTAAAAGCCTCATTCCTATAGAAGATGAGCTTGAACTAGTTCGATCCTATCTCTTTATAGAATGCACAAGATTTGGAGACCGCCTCGACGTTTCTTGGGAATTGGAGACATTGCACGGCATATTTGTGCCCCCTTTATCTATTCAGACGCTCGTTGAAAATGCCGTAAATCATGGCATATTAAAAAAAATGGAAGGCGGAAAAGTTACGATATCTGTAGTAAATGATGAAGATTGCGATGTAGTTTCCATTAAAGATAATGGGATCGGAATGACGGCCACTCATATTGACGAAATTCTTTTAAGACCGTATAAGCATAAACAAGGGATCGGTATAGCAAATACGAACCACCGTCTAAAACAACTTTTCGGCGAGGGGCTTCAGATTGAAAGTCAATTAGACAAAGGGACAAATGTGTCATTTCGTATAATGAAACAATAGTACGAACATGCTGTTGAGAGTAGCGAAACAATATTAAACAATAGGGATAAGTCTTTTGATTTATTCCTTATTTCCCTTTCCCATTATCATCTCTTATCATTAGAGTTACTAGTTATCTCTTTAAGCGCCACTCTACTCTTAACCTGTTGCATAAAGCAGTAATAAAAAGATATCTCATAAGTAAAAACTTACAAAATACCTTCTTTCTTTTATTTCCGTTATATAGTTTTTAATAATTCCTGAATTTCCTCTCGCAATTCGACCGGGATCCGCTCATCTGTAAATAGCTCTTCCGGATAATACACTTTATGGTCCACCTTGATGCGACCGGCAATTGCTTCAACGATTTGGCTTTCCTCCGATAGTTCACGCTGCTTTCCGTCTTGCATAAGCAAGTATATCGGCTTTTTCGTCCCTTCAATACCAGGGCGGTAAAAGTCATACGGTAAATCCGATGTAGAATCATGCACTAAATAATATTCCGGGTCAATACCCGCCTGTAAAAATAATCGTTGCAGCTGTGCATATACTTCCGGCTGCTTGTAAGGATTCAAATTCGTATATTGAAACAGTTTCCTGTTGACGAATCTTCGGCATAGATCCCGTAAAATCTCATCATCTTCTTTCATCCAAAATTGGAAATACGCCAGCATGATACTTTCATCAAGTGCAATATAGTCTTCCAATGTAACATTCCCTCTGAAAAAAGATATAAAAGGCGTCGGCTCATATTTAAATGGATAATCGTTTTTGCACAGCACTTTCACCCGTTTTAATATATGGTTCAGCACGACTTCAGCACTTCTTGATACCGGGTGGAAATATATTTGCAAATACATTTGGTAGCGGCTCATGATGTAGTGCTCGACCGCATGCATTCCGCTTTCTTTTATAACAACTCCATTATCGCGCGGACGCATAACACGCATGATGCGCTCCATATCAAAATGGCCGTAGCTGACACCTGTATAATACGCATCGCGCTGGAGGTAATCCATACGGTCAGCATCGATCTGACTGGAAATCAGGCTGACAACCAATTCATTGGGATACGTTTTTTCAATCACTTGCGCAACTTTTTCAGGGAAGTCATCTGCCACTCGACGGAGCACTGCATTTACCTCTGTCTCCCCTAGCAGAATCTGGCGCGTAAAATATTCATGGTCTGTTTCAAATACATTTTCAAATGCATGGGAGAACGGACCGTGCCCCAAATCATGCAGTAACGCGGCACATAATACGAGTAAACGCTCGGACTCATCCCATTCTTTTCTTCCTTTAAATACATCATCCACAATACGACGGACAATTTCATAAACTCCTAATGAGTGATTGAATCGGCTATGTTCAGCTCCGTGGAATACTAAATACGTCGTACCAAGCTGCTTGATACGGCGTAGTCTTTGAAATTCTCTTGTTTTGACCAAATCCCAGATGACTTGATCCCGAACGTGAATATAGCGATGGACAGGGTCTTTAAAAACTTTTTCCTCTTGCAGTTTTGTTTTTGCATATGTCATCAACATAGCCCACCTCCTTATCTCTTAACATCATTATAAGTGAGTTGTCATTGAAATAGAAATGAATCCGCCGAAAACGCAAAAAGGACGTGTTCTGAAAATATTTCAGAACGCGTCCTTTTTACGCTGTTATTTTTTCAATTTGTCGAGTACCTTTACCATTAACTCCTCTTCAGTTAATGCGGCAACTGGACGGTTATTTACAAATGTAAATGTTTTTTTGCGGCCGGGACCACAATATGAATGACAGCCAATTTCAATCGTTGCTTCTGGATCAATTTCTTTTAATTTTGGAATTAACGTCTTTAAATTAACGGCCTGACATTCATCGCAAACGTGGAATAAGTTTGCCATAGTGTCAACACCTCTCTATGAGCTATTTTCGCTGTTTTAACCTATTTGCTATTGTATCTTATTTTACTTATTTCATTCAAGCATTATCCTAGCAATTCCGGTCAAAGTTCTGCTAGGAACATATTTCTCATCATTCTAGCAACAATTTACGATATATTGAATAAATGTTTTCCCCTTTGGACATGATAGATTTACAACAACAAAACTATTATTAATCAGGGGGAGTTTTTGATGACAAAAACAAGACAAGATGCATGGGTGAAAGAGAATGATGAGCTGTTAGCAGAGGCTGTTTTGCGCCATGTAAAAGAAGGAAGTACACAATTAAATGCATTTGAAGAAGCTGGAGATTTACTAAATCGAACAGCAGCAGCTTGCGGTTTCCGCTGGAATGCCGTAGTCCGACGCATTTATGAAGAAGATCTGGCACAGGCGAAAAAGGAACGCAAAGAACGTATGCGCATGATGAATACGGCTACAAAACGCAGAACAACACCAGTATACTTACTGCCGTCAAATGAAAATCAGCCAACATCGATTCCATTATCGGCATTATCACTCGATATCGTCATTGCATACTTAGTACAACTGCAGCATACGAATTCAAATGAGCAGGATTTATTGAAATGGCGTAAATTGACATCACTATTAACGGAACAGAAAAATCAACTCGAGCAACAGCTGACAGCACTGCAAAAAGAGAATAAAGCGATTAAAGAAGATTACGAGCAGTTTGTTTCTATTATGAACCGTGCAAGACGACTTGTAGCACTAGAAACAGATACCGAGGCCACGCCAACATTCAAAATGGAGCGTAACGGCAACTTGATTTCCCAAACATCGTTAAATGATTCAGGCGAAGCGCTATATTAGCACCTCGCCTTCTTTTTATTTCTTCACTTATTTACTTAGCATCGATTCATTGCGTTTGAACACGCGTTCTAAATAGTAGTTATACAATTCCATTTCCTCTTGCTGCAATGGCAGTTCAAACAGCTGGCCATTCTTTTGGCTCAATAGATTGCGAAGTCTTTCATTCACTTCGAATACTGTCACGCTTTGCCCTGTCAGTTGTTGAAGTGAAGCCATGACTTCCGGCTTGATATCCGGATACTCAAATTTCGTTTTCTCGCCTTGCAGACCATTCTCATAAAAACGTTTAATCAGTTCCGCACGCTCACTGCCGCTGCCTTCCACACATAAATAAATTTGAACAGCAATCCCGTTTTTCATGCGACGCTGTGAAATACCGGCAAATTTTTGACCACCTATACTTAAATCATATGAACCTGGACAATAAGAACCAACAATTTCATATGCTTCTATTTTCGTTGCAATTTCAGGGAATAACTGACGAATCAATGCAACCATCATTTCAAACGCATTATTAATACTTAGCGATTTGTCCTCATTTAGTACAATCGAAATATTTAAAACTCCCGCATCCAATACGACCGCCAGTCCTCCAGAGTTGCGGACAATCGGCTCATAACCACTGTTCTTCAATGTATCCATTCCTTGCTCAATATAAGGCAATCGGTGATCCTGGATTCCGAGAACTACTGCGTCATGATGGACCCATGTACGTATTGTTGAATTGGTCATTTTCTGACCGACAAGATGGCATAGTGTATCATCCATCGCAAAGGACTCCAATGGCGAGCGTTTATTCGCGCTGATCGACTGATCGATAAAACGCCACATTGTTTGCTGCAAAATATCATTCATATTTTATACTCCTAGCCTAATTTTTCCTCACTTTAGCATACCGTATTTTAAAGTCATGTCAAATTGGTGAATTGACGGAATTTACAGCTTTGAAATGATATTTTTTCCTGAAACTATGCTACACTAATTGTGAATCATTTTCATTTACAAGGAGTGTTTAAACAGATGAATGAAGCAGCAATTACATTAGACGGCTGGTACGCATTACATGATTTCCGCTCAATGGACTGGGCATCATGGAAATTAGTTTCGGCTGAAGAACGCGAAGCCGCTACAAAAGAATTTATCGCATTTTTAGAAGACTTAAATAAAGATACAGGTTCGAATGCTTTTTACTCAATTATTGGCCAAAAAGCGGATTTCATGATTATGACTTTACGTGAAACACCTGAAGAACTAAATGAAATCGAAACAAAATTCGCGAAATTGGCGATTGCCGATTTTACAATTCCAACGTATTCTTACGTTTCTGTAGTCGAATTATCGAACTATTTAGCAGGTAAATCAGATGAAGATCCATATCAAAACCCGCATGTTCGTGCGCGTTTATATCCCGAACTGCCAAAGTCAAACTACGTATGCTTCTATCCAATGGATAAAAAACGTGAAGGCAATGACAACTGGTACATGCTTTCAATGGAAGATCGTAAAAAATTGATGTATGATCACGGTCTAATCGGCCGCAGCTATGCAGGTAAAATCAAACAAATCATTACAGGTTCTGTCGGTTTAGATGATCATGAGTGGGGCGTTACATTATTCTCTGATGATATGCTTCAATTCAAGAAGATCGTTTACGAAATGCGTTTTGACGAAGTTTCAGCACGCTACGGCGAATTCGGCGAGTTCCTAGTTGGTAACTTGCTAGACAATGAAAAACTTGAAAAACTTTTAGCGATTTAATGACTTATAAACCCGTTCCTTACCCAAACACCCAGGGTTGAACGGGTTTATTTTTTCCCTAAAACGTAAAAAGATGAGTCGATTTATTTCGACCCATCTTTCACGTATGATCATCCTGCATTTTTAAAATTATAATAATTGTATTAATGAATAAGCCGATGACGATCAGAAGAACCAATAAATACCAATGTATCGGCTGTTCGTAAAAAATTGCAACCGCATAGGACAATAATGCGCTAATTATTATGCCTAACCAAACCCCTATTTTCATGATGTGCCACTCCCGCGCTTTTCGTCAACACCGGCAACAATCTCTCATTTATTTACTTTATCTTTACCCATTTCATTGAAATATATTACATATAACTAAACTAGATATCCTATTGTATGTTGTATGGTCAAAAAACAACACTGCTTTTGGTGTTCATTTTTTTTATTTATGCATATACTAAATCGAAAAAGGAGGTCACATCGAACGCCTAAACTTCAAATAAAAGGTTTACATGCCGCCCTTCTTTCTCGGTTACAGTGCGGCAGAAGGTGATGCAAGTGCCCTGCTTAGTGTGAAGACAGAGAAACAGCAGCCATTTCTTCGTTTACTGTTTCTTGTGCCGATGACTGCAGTATATTAATTTTATTTATGAAAGGATGCAAAATTGACTTATTATTGGACGTCTCCAATGCAACAGATGAATCCTGCGACGGTTCCGATGCCTACAACTATGCAAGGCATGCAAGGAGTAGGCTTTCCACGTGAGGAATCCTATATCGAGAATATTTTACGATTAAACAGAGGTAAACCTGGTACGTTTTATTTTTCATTTGATAATGCGGTAGCTGGAAGTAATACACGGGCGGTTCGTGGGGTTGTAGAAGCAGCCGGCCGAGACCATGTAATTTTACGCGATTTGAAAAATAACCATCGCTTCCTGTTCCCGATGATTTACTTTGACTATGCGGAGTTCGATGAAGAATTAAGTTACTTTACACAGCAACCATAATAAAAGTAAGGCGCCTCATTAAGCGCCTTTTTTTTTGCAGAAAAACCGTGTAACAGCAAAAACGGCACCTATATAAGGTACCGTTTTGAATAGTTATACTTTAAACTGCTGAATTTCCTGTTGGAGTGTTTGTGCATTGTCGCTTAGTGATACGGCTACTGCATTTACTTGATGCATTGTAGCGGTTTGCTCCTCTACTGCTGCCGCAATCATCTCCAAATTGCCGCTTGATTCATTTGAACTTAGGGCAATTTCATTAACCGATGCTGTCACCTGCTCTGCACTTGCAGAAAGCTCTTCGGAAGTAGCTGAAATTTCCTGAATTTGCATCGACATTTGTGTCACTGCATCTACAATCGTTGTAAATGATTCCCCGGCATTTGAAATAATCTTCACGCCATCTTCTACAGAAACTAAGGAATCTGATACGGCACGTTCCACATTTTCCGTATCTGCTTTAATTTCAAGTGTTAAGTTTACAATTGAGTTGGCGGATGATTTCGATTGTTCGGCCAGCTTCCGCACTTCATCCGCTACAACAGCGAACCCTTTTCCATGTTCTCCGGCACGCGCGGCTTCAATCGCTGCATTTAATGCCAATAAATTCGTCTGATCTGTAATCGATGTGATAAGTTGGGATATATTATTAATTTCCTCTGTTTGCTGGGCCAGTTTTTGCACTAGGGCATTTACAGAGTTTGTTGATGAACTGATAATACTCATTTGTTGTTGGGCATTATAAATAATTTGCCCACCGTCTTTAGCTGTCTGTGTCGCATCAACCGAATTTCCAAGCAATTTTTGCGTTGATTCAGCAATACGTTGTACTCCTGCTGCTGTTTCTTCCATTGCACGGGCACTTTCATTTGATGCATGTGCAGAAATTTGTGCTCTTTCAGCTGTATCATTTACGCGCACCGTTACATCTTCCGTCGTCGCCGATATTTCTTCGGTGCTTGCCGAAAGTTCCTGTGCTGCGCCATTTACTTGCTCTGAGTTAACCTGAATATTTTTGATCAGGTTCGATAAATTGTTTTTCATCAAATTGAACGCATTGCCTAACTGGCCAATTTCGTCTTTCGTCTTCACTACAATATCTTGCTGCGATAAATCCCCTGCTGCAATAATATTCGCTTCATTTACAATACCATTCAATGGAGAAATAATTGTTTTACGTATATATATCATAACAAGTATGCCAATAAGGACACTGATCGCTAAAGCAATACCGGCAACTAAAACAGAGAAGGCAAATGAATCATCTGTTTTCGTATTAATCGCATCGAGCTTATTTTCCTGATACTCTACCATTTGAGCTGTTGCATCGAACATTCCATCACTTGCTGCGCGCAGCTTTGTATTAATAAAACCGTTTGCGAGTATTTGATCTCCCCGTTCGAAAGCATCCATCATATCAAGATAACCGTAATTAAAGTCATCCCGGTATTTGATGATTTGTTCCATCAGTTCTTTCATCGTATCGCTTGATACTAGTGTACTTAAATATTCAATCTCCTGATCCAGTAATTCGTTGTACTGCTTAAAGCTTTCGGCAGATTCTTCTTTTCCATCAAAAACAAGTGCCCGCACATACATTCCTTGCATCGCGACATTAAAACGGATTTTGTCTACGGAACGAATCTGCTCTACCCGGTAGTTGAGTGCTTCATCCATATTTCCTTGTATATTTTTCAAACTCATATAGTTAAGTACTACTGTAATCATAATTAATATGATCATTATAATTAGTGCAGCATTTAACCTTTTCCCTACACTCATGTTGATTCCTCTTCTCGTTGTTCATTTAAAAGAAATTCCAATGTTGCCTGTCCTAAAACTTTTGCAGCGATAAGCATTGCCCGTTCATCAAAATCAAACCGGGCATGATGATGCGGATATACCGTTTCCCACTCCGGATCCTTTGCTCCTGTAAAGAAGAAAGTTCCTGGCACATGCTGCATATAGTAGCCGTAATCTTCCCCTATCATAAACGGAGGACAAACTGTAACCTTTTCAACACCTGGTGTTTCGTTTGCTATTTGAGCTACAAATTGTGTTTCGGCTACATGATTGATTACAGGCGGGTATCCATCGAAATATTCAAAACGATAGTCAGCATGCATTCCTAAACATGTCGCTTTCAATAATAATTCGATTTCCTCTTTCATTTGTTTTCGTACTTGTTCATCAAAGGCACGTACAGTCCCTTGAATTTTTACTGTATCCGCTATGACATTGAACGGATTGACCGCTTCAAATTGCCCGACCGTCACTACACCTGATTCAAGTGGTGCAACACGGCGCGAAATAATTGTCTGCAATTGAGTGACAAAGTGTGCACCAACAACGATTGCGTCAACTGAATGCTGTGGTTCCGCACCGTGTCCCCCCTTTCCTTGGATCACAATTTCAAACCGGTCTGCCGCCGCCATAATGGCTCCTTCTCGTACAAGCACTTCTCCTAAAGGGGTAGGTGCCCATAAATGTGTTCCGAAAATTACGTCCACACCGTCTAAACAGCCATCTTCAATCATCGCCTTTGCCCCACCTGGAGCAAGCTCTTCTGCATGCTGATGGATAAACACGATATTACCGGATAGATGTTCCCGCATTTCTGTCAAGGCTTTCGCCAAAATGAGTAATGTTGCCGTATGACCATCATGGCCGCATGCATGCATTACTCCATCATTTTTTGATTTATAAGGAAAATCATTTAGTTCCTGAATTGCCAATGCATCAAAATCCGCACGTAAAGCTACCGTCTTTCCTGGTTTTGCTCCTTTTAATGTGGCTACAACTCCACGTCCTCCTACATATTCTCGAACTTCCAAACCTAATTCACGGTGGAAATTGGCAATATATGCAGGTGTATGTACTTCGTGATGGGATAGTTCCGGATGCTCATGTAAATAGCGTCGAATAATTACCATCTCTTCAAAATTTTCTTCTAACTTTAATAATAATTGGTCCATTTTTCTTACCCCTTTACTCTCTTACTTTATAACTATACAATAAATTCAAATAATTTAGATAAAAGATTTGATTTTCCTAATAAAATAATAAAAAAAGCATATACTTCCATTCCAAGAAGTATATGCTGCGAATTTTATTGAGCCTTTTTTACTACTGCCGTTATAACCATAATCCAGCCCACTAAAAAGAATACACCACCGATAGGAGTAATGGCACCTAGTACACCGATACCTGTTAAGGCTAATACCATTAGGCTTCCCGCGAAGATTATAATACCTGCATTAAAGCAGAACGTCGCTATTTTTAACTGCTTCACTTCACCGAAAATAGCTTTTGACATTAAAATACCGACCAAAATAAGTGCTGTTGCATGAAACATTTGATACTGGATTGCTGTATCCCAAATGCCGGCACTATAATCATCGAGCATATCTTCCAGTGCATGTGCTGCAAAGGCGCCTAAGGCAACTGCTAAAAAACCGTGAATTGCGCCAGATATAATCGAACTTTTCATTTCTTTTACCTCTTTCTTTTTCTATTACAGATTTCATCCCTATAATAGGGGGATTCCATTCCGAACGGGCGTATCTCTCTGTTAGAAATCAAACAATGAGTCGCCGTTTGCATCTTCTTCTTCGAGCTTTTGTGTTGGAATTGCGACCGGTTGCGTGTATACGGGTGACGAGATCGTTGTGCTCATGCTATTTATGGAAGCAGGTTTTGGCGAACTGATTTTTTCGTCTAAAACGACATCACATAGCGCACGAATTGCCGCAAGCTTTTCACGGGCTTGTTGTTCTGTCGACGCATGTGCTGCTTCTGTTGTCAATTTTTCAATTTGCTTAACAATCGATTCATACGTAATCATCGCTTTTGCCCACCTTCTCTATTTTTCGGTACAAATTTTAAGCAGTCCATTCCCGAAGACTGTTTTACAACGAGAGATGGCAGCTGCTTCGTTTTAAAGCCATATGCAGTGCAACCGCGCGGATTAAACTGATCCCATGTCACACGAAAATGCTGGCATTTAAAGCAATCTACTTTCATTTGCCGTTCCCTCTCTTTCTATCAATACTTTACCATGCTTTTAGGCAAAAGTTTAGCTTGTTTCCCTATTTCTTCGCTAAGCACCATTCAATCGGCTGTTGACCTAAAGACAGGAGTGCTTCATTTGCTTTTGAATATGGTTTACTTCCGAAAAAGCCGCGGTGTGCGCTTAACGGACTCGGATGTGGTGATTGCAAAATAATATGTTTATCTGAAATTCGTTCAATTAAAATCCGTTTACTTTGCGCCGGTTTTCCCCATAATAAAAATACAATTGGCTGTTCACGTTTTGCGAGATGTTCAATAATAGCATTCGTAAACTGTTCCCAACCTTGGCCTTTATGGGAATTGGCTTTGCCTGCCTGTACAGTTAAAACGGTGTTTAATAATAATACACCCTGCTTTGCCCACGACGTTAAGTCACCATGTTCCGGGATTTCGCAGCCAATGTCCTGCTGCAGTTCCTTCATCATATTTTTTAGACTCGGCGGCAATTTTTGCCCTTTTTCAACCGAAAAACTTAATCCATGTGCCTGATTCGGACCATGATACGGATCTTGTCCTAATATGACTATTTTTACATTTTCGTAATCCGTTAACTGGAGGGCATTGAAAATATTCTCCTGCTGCGGATAAACTGTCTCTTCCTTGTATTGTCTCTCTAAAAATGTTTCAAGAATTTTATAGTACGGCTGCTCTGCTTCTCGAGCCAATAAATCTTTCCAACTATTCATCAACTGTTCCATCATAATTTCCACCTCATTTTAAACCCTATTGAATTTGCTGCAGAAGTTCAAGTGATTTATCTGGCATTACAGATTTTTTGTTTTCTGACTATTTTTATATAGTCAGCTAGACGTTATACTTAACCTAATTATAATTCGAATTTTCACTTTAAGGAGATATGCTATATGACAATTAAAAAAACTTTAACAATTGCCGGTTCTGATACTTCTGCAGGCGCAGGTATGCAGGCCGATTTAAAAGCCTTTCAAGAACATGGCACATACGGAATGGTCGCATTGACAGTAGTTGTGACAATGGATCCGAAAACTTGGAGCCACTCAGTCACACCACTACCGACAGAATTATTACAAAAACAAATCGATACAGCCCTTTCAACAGGTGTCGATGCCATTAAAACAGGCATGCTTTCAACTGAAGAAATTATTCAAACGGCCTCAAAAGCGATTCAAGCTTCCGGTACAGATAAAATCGTCATTGATCCTGTAATGGTCTGCAAAGGCGAAGATGAAGTATTGAACCCTGGCAACACGACAGCAATGATTAAATATTTATTACCCTATGCAACAGTTGTCACACCTAACCTTTTCGAAGCAGGACAGCTGGCAGGCACAACAACGCCGAAAACAATCGAGCAAATGCAAGCTGCCGCTGTGAAAATCCATGAGCTTGGCGCGAAAAATGTTGTAATTAAAGGTGGAAAAGCCTTAGTACATGATAAAGCCGTTGATTTGTTCTATAATGGAGTAGAATTTAAATTATTAGAAACAGAAAAAGTTTCTTCTACTTATAATCATGGGGCAGGCTGTACTTTTGCAGCGAGTATTTGTGCAAACTTAGCAAATGGTCTTTCTGTTGAGGAATCGGTTATTGAAGCGAAAGAATTCGTTTCAGCGGCGATTAAACACGGATGGGCTTTAAATGAACATGTTGGACCAGTAATGCACGGGGCAAAACCACGTTTCGGTGCACCTGAAATTACTGTTACAACAATTCCAAACTATCTACATGCATAAAACTTCTACAAGTAGAAGTTTTGCCTCCGGCGGATGTCACAGATTCGGTAATGAGGTCTTTGCTTCAGCGCAAAGCCGAATCCGGACGCAATTACGCTGAGGCGTAATTGATTTGACGTCACACAAGAACTCGATTCTTGTGTGACTTTTTCGTTTCACAGTCGAATATATTTGACTATACTATTAATAGAAAGATTCGAAAGGAGTTAATAAGAGTGATGAAGGAAGTAAATACTAACGAGCTCCAGGAGTTAATTAATTCTTTTGCGAACAAAGACGTTTTTATTCATCTAGAAACTACAAACGGCTCTTATGCAACACATTACAATGAAGGCTTTTTCAATGCAGGCGCATTTATCCGCAATGTACAAATACGCTATGAATTAGGAAAAGTTGTAGGAGACGCCCCACACCGTGTCGGACTTAAAATGCCGCATGGCTGGGTTTACGCACAAGGAATTACACATTTTGAACTGGACGATCAGGGCCGATTACTAATGGCTGGTTTAGATAATACTGGAAAGCTGGCGGTTGCATTAGAAATCAGCGAAACGCCATTTGCTTATTAAGGAGGTCGCTTATATGACATTACAAGAAGAACGTCACGTTTTAGTCGTTTATCCGCACCCGGATGATGAAGCATTTTCAGTTGCAGGTACATTACGCTTATACCACAACATGGGAGTTCCTGTTACATATGCTTGTTTAACATTAGGCGAGATGGGACGAAACTTGGGAAATCCTCCATTCGCAACGCGTGAGTCATTGCCCGAAATCCGCCGGAAAGAGCTTGTGGAGGCCTGTGAGGCAATGGGTATCGGTGATTTGCGTATGATGGGTTTACGTGACAAAACAGTTGAGTTTGAAGACGATGAAAAAATGGTCAAGCTCGTTAATGATTTGATTGTCGAGCTGAATCCATCACTAATCTTCACATTTTTACCTGGCTTTGCTGTCCATCCCGATCATGAAGCAACTGGACGCGCTGTGGTCGAAGCAGTACGTCGTATCGATAAACAGTATCGCCCTCGTATTTTAGCTTGTGCATTTGCGAATGACACAGTCGAGAAAAACGGTGAGCCGGATGTTACAATCGAAATCTCGTCTGTCAAAGCAGATAAGTTAAAAGCTTTGAAAGCACATGCTTCTCAAACTGCCTGGATGATTCAAGACGCAGAAAAACGGGTAGATACCGGTGATGTCTCACTAGATAACTGGTTAAGCCACGAAAGGTTTTATACTGTAACATTCAATGATTAATGTATATTTATAATTTCAAGGACGTTTGCATATTTTTGGATTTGCAGGCGTCCTTTTTTCTCTTATTCATCTCTTGTATTTTTATTCGGTTCAATTTTAGCTTATTTCTTCGAAAATATGATGATTATTACGTTTAAACCTTTCGCGTGCCTAATTATATTCATTTTTTAATCGGTATAGTTTTCAGAAATATTAATCTTTATGTAAAACAGTAGACAAATGAATAAACACGTTTTATAGTGTATAAATATTCAAACTAACATTCAAAGAGGTTATCATATATGAAAACAAAATTTTCTTCTTATACTTGGTTTCTATTTATTGCCCTTTCTGCACTTGGTGTCTTTCTATTTATTACACCGATTGGTACAGAAGACGGCATAAAAGTACCGATTGCGATTCTTGCGAACTTTTTGGCAGGTAAAGTGGAGCCCTTCATTCACTGGTTCGCATTCATCGTATTTATTATTGCGGCGGCAGGATCTGTCGTAATGCAGTTTATTCCGCAAAAAAAAGAACAACGTACACTCGTTGATTCATTATTCCGTGTAAACTGGTTCTGGACAATCATGCGTGTATTTGCAGTTGTATTTGCAAGTATGTACATTTTCCAAATTGGACCTGAGAGTTTAACAAGTGACGTTACAACAGGTGTGCTACTTGATCCGGCATCCGGTCTTGTAACTTTCATGTTTGTACTGTTTTTATTTGCCGGTTTATTGTTGCCTTTATTAACAGACTTCGGTTTACTCGAGTTCTTCGGTTCAATGATGGTAAAAATTATGCGTCCCATATTCAAAATCCCAGGACGCTCTGCCATTGACTGTCTCGCTTCTTGGGTTGGCGATGGCACAATCGGCGTATTGCTTACAAGCAAGCAATATGAAGAAAAAAATTATACTGGCCGTGAAGCTGCGACAATCGCGACAACTTTCTCGGTCGTATCGATTACATTCTGTTTAGTTGTAGTTGAAACAATCGGCATTGGTGATTACTTTATCGAGTTTTATGCGTCTGTCATTCTTTGCGGATTAATTTTAGCATTCATTATGCCTCGTATTTATCCGTTAAAACAAAAGGCGGATACTTTAATTGATGGCTCACACGTTCCTGCAAACCGTGAAGATGTACAAGAAGGCTATAATGTATTCTCCTATGGATTGCACAATGCTTTATCGAAAGCTGATTCTAACCGTAACTTAGGTAAAATGGTTAAAAACGGATTTATTAATGTACTGGAAATGTGGTTTGCGGTAACACCAATTATTATGGCGTTCGCAACAATCGCATTAGTGTTAGCCGAGTTTACTAGCTTCTTCCGTATTCTAGGGATGCCGTTTGAGCCGATTTTAGCGCTTCTGCAAATTCCTGAAGCCGGTGAAGCTGCACAAACGATGATTGTCGGTTTTGCGGATATGCTGTTACCTTCAGTTTTAGGTGCCGGCATTGAATCTGAAATGACACGCTTCTTCATCGCGACAGTATCGGTTACACAGTTAATCTACATGTCGGAAGTGGGCGGACTGATTTTAGGTACGAAACTTCCATTAAAGCTTTGGGATTTATTTATGATTTTCTTAGTCCGTACAATCATCTCAATTCCAATTATCGCAGCAATTGCGCATCTTTTATTTTAATTAAACAATAAAGGGCTGGAGCCTAACCCAAAAACACCATTTTTCTCTCCCAGAGAGAAAAATGGTGTTTTTTCGCTGTACGTTAAAATATCCGTTTCTTATGAAGATTTTTGTCTTCTCCATTGGAATTTTTTATTATTTCGTGCTTGTGAAGCCGCCGTCGATGCGAATAACTTCCCCATTAATATACTCTGCTTTTGAAGTTAACAGGAAGGTTACAAGCTCTGCTACTTCCTCTGGTGTACCTAAACGTTTTTGCGGGATTCCGCCTGTAGCATTTTCCTTCATTTGCGGATTTGCTTCATAAAAGGCTTTTACCATTGGTGTTTCAGTCGGCCCTGGTGCGATCGCATTCACGCGCAGTCCGTCTTTCGCGTATTCCGCTACCATACTTCTTGTTAAACCGACAATTCCGTGTTTCGTTGCCGAATATGTAACAACGGAATCCTGTCCAATTACACCGGCACTTGAAGCCGTATTCACAATGGAACCACCACCGTTTTTCAGCATTACTTCCGCCACATAGCGTACACCATAAAGTGCCCCAAGCAGGTTGATGGCGACAATTTGTTCAATTTCCTCAATCGTAGTATCTAAGTAGAATTTACCGCTGCCGGAAATCCCTGCATTGTTAAAGAAGTAATCAATCGAACCAAAATGCTTCACTGTTTCATCCACATAGTTTTTTACTTCCTCAGCTTTTGATACATCCGCTTTAATGAAAATAGCATCTACGCCATGTGCTTTTACTTGTTCAACTGTTTCGTTTCCTCCTTTTTCACTGACATCCACTACCGCAATATTAATACCTTCTTGAGCCATACGAATTGCAGTTGCCTGTCCTAACCCGCTGCCTCCACCTGTAATAATCGCTGTTTTAGTCATCGCTATTCCTCCTGAAATATAATTTTGGACGTTACCAATAATTTTTTCCTATCCGCAAAATTGTCCTGCCACAATAATTTATTTTTCCCCTTTGTTTTTCAACTAAACATTGGGAGGTGATTTACGACTTGGTTCATACATAAGCTTTACCTGTTCCGCTCATGGATATGCACTTCAATGAAATTTAGTACGCGTTATCAATTTGAAGAAAATCTTGTCTGAATAAATGCTAGATTTCTCTATTAAATCGCTTTCATTATGGCGTATTGATGAATTTTCATAATTTACAGAATTTTTACACCATTACGACATAAATTTATGATAGAATAATATAATCTTTAATCAGATGACGGAGGTTACATGGAAATGGGAGTTACTCAACCGAATACGATTGCAGTAGAAAACGTATTAATCGCACATCATTTTTTAAAAGACGTTGTTGTACATACACCCCTGCAATTAAACGAATATTTATCAGAAAAGTATGGTGCAAAAATTTACTTTAAGCGTGAAGATTTGCAGCATGTTCGCTCATTTAAATTACGTGGTGCCTATTATAAAATTAAAAAAATCGAAACTGAGGCTCGTGCTTCAGGTGTCGTCTGTGCAAGTGCTGGCAACCATGCACAAGGTGTTGCCTATGCGTGCGCAAAGTTGGAAATTAAAGCGACAATCTTTATGCCGAAAACAACACCGAAACAAAAGATTGATCAAGTACGGATGTTTGGCAGAAGCTTTGTTGAAATTGTGCTGGCAGGAGATACTTTTGATGACTCTGCGGAAAGCGCACTTGCCTATTGTGAACAGGAGAACCGCATTTTTATTCATCCATTCGATGATCCAGACGTAATGGCTGGCCAAGGTACAGTAGCGGTCGAAATTATGAATGACATCGAAGAACCGATCGATTATGTATTTGGCAGTATCGGTGGTGGCGGCTTAATGTCAGGTGTCTCTTCATACATTAAAAACTTATCTCCTTCGAGTAAAGTTATCGGTGTTGAGCCAGCCGGTGCAGCTAGCATGAAATCTGCTTTCCAAAACGGAGCAGTGGTTTCACTAGATACGATCGATAAATTCGTTGATGGGGCTGCTGTTAAATGTGTTGGACATGATACATATGAAGTGTGCCGTCACTATTTGGATGATATTATCGCCGTTCCGGAAGGCAAAGTATGTACGACTATTTTAGATCTTTATAATAAGCATGCAATTATTGCGGAGCCTGCTGGAGCATTGTCAGTTGCAGCACTCGACTTTTACGCAGAGCAAATTCGCGGAAAATCGGTTGTCATCATTATTTCTGGTGGAAATAACGATATCGGACGCATGCAGGAAATAAAAGAGCGCTCGCTAATTTATGAAGGACTGCTACACTACTTTATTGTAAGTTTCCCTCAGCGTTCAGGAGCATTACGCCAATTTTTAACGGAAGTGCTTGGGCCGAACGATGATATTACAACATTTGAGTATACGAAGAAGAACAATAAAGAAAGTGGTCCAGCATTGGTCGGCATTGAGCTTGCACACCGCGAAGACCATGCAGGATTAATTGAACGTATGCGTGCAAACGGTTTTGAGTATAAAGAAGTAAATAACGACAGTACGCTGTTTGCGTTACTTGTGTAAATAGTATTGTTAAAAAATTTAAAGACTCAATTTTCTCCAAGAGAAAATTGAGTCTTTTGCTTCTAAAAATTGATTTCTGTTACGGGGACGCTTTCCGGGAGCGTGAGGCCAACACGATGTTGGTCACAAAAGCGTTGCCACAGGACGTGGCGTTTTTAGCTTTTGTTCCTAGTCTCAGGCGTCACGCTTATCCCCCAGGAAGCTTGCTTGTGACTGTCGCTTACGCTTTCGTCACAGAGAAAATCTTGTAGCGAAAGGCGTAATCGTCAGCTACACTCGCCCCTTCACTCCAATCAATTAATCAAGTTTTAATTCAAGCTATTGTTTACTCATTAAAAGAAGCCCGATATCTGTCCGGAACTTTCATTTATCCTAATAATGCGCGGTCTGAATTCATTTTTTCGCCGCGAATTTGTTCAAATTCGTGCATTAAATCCGGAATCGTCAAGTCCTGTTTACGGTCTTCACCGACTTCCAGAATGATTTGCCCTTTATCCATCATAATGAGGCGATTCCCTAAATCGAGGGCCTGCTGCATATTATGCGTAACCATCAGTGTCGTCAGTCGGCTTTCCTCGACAAGCTCTTTTGTCAGCTTTGTAATAAGTTCAGCGCGTGATGGATCCAGTGCAGCTGTATGTTCATCAAGCAGTAAAATCGAAGGCTTTGTAAATGTCGCCATTAATAAACTTAATGCCTGACGTTCCCCGCCTGATAGTAATCCGACTTTAGCCGATAAACGGTTTTCCAAATTCAAATGGAGTTTTTCCAATGACGTTTTGAAAAACTCACGACGCTTTTTATCGACTCCGAATCGTAATGAACGCTTCGTGTTACGTGAATAGGCAATCGCCAAGTTTTCTTCAATTGTCATCGTTGGTGCTGTTCCTGCCATCGGATCTTGGAATACGCGACCGATATGGACAGCACGCTTATATTCTGGCAAGCGGGTTAAATCATTGCCGTTAATTTCGACAGAGCCGAAATCTGGTGTTAATGCTCCTGAAATCATATTCATCATTGTCGATTTTCCGGCACCGTTACTGCCGATAATTGTAACGAAATCACCTGGTGCCAAATGCAAGTTAATATTGTCCAGTGCAATTTTCTCATCGGGTGTTCCTTCATTAAATACTTTATTAATGCCATCTAATTTAAGCAAGGCTCTTCCCTCCCTGCTCCATATCTATTTTTGCCTGCTGTAATGCGAGACGTTCTTCCAAACGTTTTGCTTTTCTCTTTTTCTCTTTATATTTCCCTACGATTTGCGGGATTACTAGCGCTAAAATAACGATAACCGCCGTAATTAGTTTCATATCACCTGAGTCAAGCCATTTTACACGTAACGCCAATGCGTAAATCATTCGGTAAATTATTGCCCCGGCAATAACTGCAAATGTGACACGAACAATCGACTTTGTTCCGAAAATTGCTTCACCGATAATTACAGATGCTAAACCGACAACAATCATACCAATACCTAATCCGACATCGGCAAACTTTGTATACTGGGCAATTAATGCACCCGATAATGCCACCATACCGTTTGAAATTCCCAGTCCTAAAATGACTAGTGAATCGGTATTTGCCGAAAAGCTGCGGATCATTCGTTTATTGTCACCTGTTGCACGGATTGCAAGACCGATTTCTGTTTTTAAGAACCAGTCTACTACTAGTTTAATAATCGTCGTAACAACAACCATTAAAATTAAAATTCCCCAAGTTGCTGGAACAGAAGCTAACCCCATTGATTTCAATAGGTTCGTAATTGCTGAGTCAATGCCTAAATTCGACCAGAAAGAACCGAACGTCGAAAAAACTGTTTCTGAATTTAATAGTGGAATATTTGGTCGTGTTACACCGGTATCTGAGCTTAATCCCATAATTCGAAGATTAATCGAATAGAGGGCGATCATCATTAAAATCCCTGCAAGCAGAGGATTGATTTTCCCTTTAGTGTGTAAAATCCCAGTCATACATCCAGCAATAAATCCAGCAACTGTTGCGACCAATGTGGCAAGGATCGGGTTATAGCCAAGCACGATCATCATTGCTGCTGTACCTGCCCCCGTTACAAAGCTTCCATCAACCGTTAAATCCGGAAAATCCAGCACACGGAATGTTAAATAAACCCCAAGTGCCATAATTGCATAGATGATCCCTTGCTCCACTGACCCAAACATAGCTGTAAACATCTCGAATCATCTCCTGACTTTTTTAAAAGTTTTAAGCAAGTCAGCCTAAACATTTTATACCTGTTTAGGCTGACTTGCTTTTGGTATAAAAATGAACTATTGCACTTCTGCTTCCCATTCAGGCTTAATTTCCAAGCCTAAGTTTTCTGCAGCAGCTTTATTGATTACTAGTTTTAAGTTAGCCGGGTACGCTGCTGGAACTTCTGAAGGTGTTTTGCCTTCTAATAAAATTTGTGCTGCCATTTGTCCCGCTTCATAGCCGATATCGTAGTATTCGAAACCGTATGCTGCTAAACCGCCGCGCTCTACTGAATCAAGCTCACCAACAATAAGCGGTAATTTGTTTGCATCTGCTACCTCGATTACGGATTCAAGTGCCGATACGACCGTATTATCTGTAATAATATAAAATGCATCTACTTTTCCTACTAGTGACTCTGCTGCCTGGCGTACTTCAGATGAAGCAGATACCGCTGCTTCCACAATCGTTACGCCTTCTTTTGCTGCAATTTCTTTTACTGCCGCAATTTGTGCAACTGAGTTTTGCTCACCAGCGTTATATACCATCCCTACATTTTTTGCCCCTAATTCCTTTAGGAAGGCTACTGTTTTCGGCATTGTTTCCGGATGTAAATCAATCGTACCTGTTACGTTAGCACCAGGTGTTGCCATTGACTCGATCAATTCCGCACCTACTGCATCCGTTACCGATGTAAAGATAACCGGAATATCAGAAGTCGCGCTTTTTGCCGCCTGTGCTGAAGGTGTTGAGTTAGCAAAAATCAGATCTACATTATCCCCGACTAACTGCTGGGCGATTGTCATGTTCGCACTGTTATCGTTGTTTGCAGATTTGTCTACGTATTCTGCTTTAATACCTGCATCTTCAATTGCTTTTTTAAATCCTTCTTTTGCTGCATCTAATGATGGATGCTCAACAATTTGTGTTGTTCCGATTTTAAAAGTCTTATCGCTATCAGCTTTAGCTGTATCTACAGCCTCGCCATTTGACGTCTCGTTCGAAGATGTCTCGCTCTCTTCCCCGCCACAAGCAGCTAATAATAAAAGAAGCCCGAATAGTAAAAAGGACAGCTTCATTAAATTTTTTCTCATCTTATTTCCCCCTAGTTAACTTTATCGATTTAAAGCGCCGAACTTCATTTGGATGAAGTATTGAAATAATATTACCGCGTCATATTTATATAGTCAATAACATTTAGAATGTTCTGAATTTATTCTAGGTAATGAGCCTTATTTTGGAATTTAGTTAATACACTTTAAACCGCTAAGCAACGCGGTTTGTTGAACTTTTTACACTTAGTAATTTTTTTGAGGTTTTATTGAAAAAAAAGTCCTATAAATCTTTACATTTATTTTTAATATTGCTATGATTGCAGTTGCTTTGCGTGGTTCGTAACCATCCCACGTTAAAAAACTAGGAGGAATTTTATATGAAGGTAAAGTTTATTGCAGCGAGTGCCATTATTGCAGCATTATATATTGCTGTCACAATGCTTGTTGCGCCAATTAGCTTTGGGCAAGTACAGTTCCGTATTGCCGAAATCTTTAACCATTTAGTCGCATTTAATCCGCGCTATATGTTAGGTGTTGTTTTAGGTGTATTTATTTCCAATTTCCTGATGTCTTCGATCGGTCCAATCGATTTAGTATTTGGTGTCGGACATACGATTATTACACTGGGAATTTTCATATTCATTTGTAAGTTTGTGAAAAATATTTGGGCTCGTCTGATCATTAATACAACGCTATTTACGTTTACAATGTTTATCATTGCAGCACAGTTGAATATCGTGCTTGGCTTCCCATTCTGGGAAACTTGGCTGTTTGTAGCATTTGGCGAATTTGTTGTATTGGCGGTTGGAGCACCGATTATGTACACTTTAAATAAACGATTGGATTTCAAAAAATTAATCTAATATCGATTTTTTCACCAGCTGACTTTTTTATGTCAGCTGGTTTTTTATTTAGTGAAAACATTTTAGAATTGTTTGACATTTCATTTTACAGTGTTAGAATAAAGCATAATTCAAATGTTATTTACGGTAGCAGGTTGCGGGAGCGTGACCACCGTTTTCGTTTAGTTGAGCTTAGTTGAGTAAATTGTTGAATAAGAAGAGTAGCATTTATCGTTTTGTCCAGAGAGCGTATGGCTGGTGAAAATACGCCAAAAGGTAAATGTGAATGGGCCTTATGAAAGCTGCTGGCGCTAGTCGGCGGACGGTATCCTGCCGTTATCAGGTTTAAGTGGAAGCAAGGTTTTTTTGGTTTGCTTCAAACGAGGTGGCAACGCGGTGCAGATCGTCCTCAGCAAAAGTTAATTCTTTTGCTGAGGACGTTTTTTTTTATTCAGCAAAGCTTTAAATTAATTACAAGATTGCTAAATAATCTGAATCGTAAAGGCGTAGTTTATTTCAAAAAAGGAGTGTTTCAAATGGTAGTTCAGCAACATTTTCGCACATCAATGAAAAAAGTAAATGGGGATTTACTGACACCGATTTCTATTTTCCAGCGACTGCAAGGTGAACGGAAGTTTTTATTGGAAAGTTCCTCTAAATATGATGGCAATGGACGCTATTCGTTCATCGGTGTTAACCCGCGGAAAACGTATATCGGGACAGATGATCAGCTTTTAGATCATGCCCATCATTCCAATAAAGCCTACACATATGAAGGCGAGCTGATCCAACTATTAAAGCAAGTGATGCCGCGTATTTCATCACATACAGAATATCCGTTTACAGGTGGCGGAATTGGATATATTCACGCATTGCAAAAGCCATTACCTGAACTGCAGTTTCATGTTTACGATACACTCGTTATTTTTGATCATTTAACAGATGAAATCGCTGTTTTCCATACAAATATTGAAGCAGAACAAGTAGAACCAAACATTGATCAATTGATTGAACAGCTGTTTACAACACCAACACCTGAACAGTTTTCCTATACATTACAACATGTCGAAAAAGAGGAAAATGGACGTTATCGCGCACAATTTACTGGAGAGGCCCTTTCCCTTTATCGAAAAATGCGCGTCGAACACACTGCACCATATATGTACTATGTTGAATTTGATGATTGCACAGTAATCGGCACATCAAAATCAAACTACATGCAAGTAAGGAACGGGAATATTTCCGTTACGAATGACGCACCGTCAATCGAACTCTATAGTACAGAAAATTCGGTGCAGCATCTTGCAAATGTTACAACAAGTACATTAAGCCCTCCCCTTCATGCCATCGATGTCGTGAAAGGGCTATTACCTGCACAAGGCTTGATCGGCTATATCGGCTTTAATGGTCAGGTCGATTTCACGACACCTGAACAAACGATAATAATTCAAGGAAATGTCGCACAGCTTCACTCGGAAGCAGAGGAAGAAGCGCCATTCCACTCTTTACTGAAAGGATGATGAACATGTCTTTACTTCCATACATTGAACAGATTGAGCGAAAAGAGCACTTAGTTTTTGAGGAAATGCAGCAGGCGGCACAGCTTATTTTTAATGAGCAAACACCGAAAGAACAGATCGCCTCATTTTTAACGGCGATGAGCGCAAAAGGAGAAACAGCACATGAAGTTGCTGGTTTAGCTTCTGTTATGAAATCACATGCAGTTGCTGTCGACGTACCCGAAGGCATTTATATTGATAACTGCGGTACAGGCGGCGATGGACTTCAAAGCTTCAATATTAGTACGACTTCCGCGTTTGTATTGGCAGGTGGAGGTATTTCAGTAGCAAAGCACGGCAACCGAAAAGTATCGAGTGCTTCAGGAAGTTCGGATGTGTTGGAGGCACTTGGCATTACGCTTCTGCCAAATATCGAACAAACATCCGAATTGCTCAAACAGCACGGTATCGCCTTCTTACATGCTCCAAACATGCATCCGAAATTAAAACGGATCGGTGAAGTACGACAGGCAATTGGCAAGCCGACGATTTTTAATTTAGTCGGTCCCCTAACAAACCCTGTGCCGCTAAAAACACAGTTTGTCGGCATTAACCGACCGAACTTCACGACGGATTATGCGGAAGTGCTCCATATGTTAGGACGTGAGCGTGCAATCGTCGTATCTGGTGCACAAGGAATGGATGAAGCATCACTGGATGGTGAAAACACTTTTGTACTGTTAGACCGCGGAGACATGATTCCATTTAAACTACGTGCTGAAGATGTCGGTTTAGCCGCTCAGCCACTTTCTGCAATTCGTGGTGGTACTCCTGCAGAAAATGCGGATATTATGCGTGACTTACTAAAAGGAAAACAAAGCGTGTATTTTGATACGGTTCTTTTAAATGCCGGCATTGGCTTCTTCGCATATGGACTTGCCGAGACGATGAAGGAAGGTATCGATATGGCAAAGGACAGTATTTTATCCGGACGCGCTTATGAAAAGTTAGAAAATATCGTTGCTTATAGCCAAAAACAAATGCAGGAGGAACCAGTAAAATGACGATTTTAGACCGTATTATTGACCAAAAAAAGACTGAGCTGCCACAATTGCTTTCGACAAAGCCTGTGTTTTTAAAAATTGATAAGGTCCGTCCTTCTTTATATGAAACATTGATATCAGCCAATTCATTGCAAGTAATTTCGGAAATGAAGCGTGCCTCCCCTTCTAAAGGCGATATTGCGACAGAAGTCGACCCTGTTGAGCAAGCTTTACAATATGAAGAAGCAGGTGCTGCTTGTATTTCCGTACTGACAGAACGCGCATTTTTCAAAGGAAGCTATGCAGATTTAAATGCAGTTGCAAATGCTGTAAACATCCCGGTTTTATGTAAAGACTTCATCATTCATGAAGTGCAGATCGACTATGCGAAGGCTGCCGGCGCATCGGTTGTCCTGTTGATAGTCGCAGCATTAACAGATGACCAGCTGAAATCCCTTTACGCCTATGCGACACAACAACTGCTAGAAGTGCTCGTTGAAGTACATGATGCCGATGAATTAAAGCGTGCCCTTGCCATTGGAGCAAACATTATCGGAGTGAATAACCGAAATTTGAAAACATTCGATGTTTCACTATCAGCGACACTTGAAATTGCGCAGCTTCTTCCCCCATTACCGATAGCATTTATTAGTGAAAGCGGAATTTTAGGTCCGGAAGATGCACAGTTTGTGGCGAATGCTGGCGCAAAAGGAATATTAGTCGGCGAAGCATTAATGCGCAGCGAAGACGTCAAAAATTCACTTAAAGCACTACAAATCGACATAACAGCAAAGGTTGGCGAAAATCGATGACAAAAGTAAAAATTTGCGGTTTAAAAGAAATCGAACATGTAGAAACAGCGGTCAAAGCAGGTGCTGATTTTATCGGATTTATGTTTGCGCCCAGTAAACGACGCATTACGGTAGAGGAAGCAGTGGTACTGGCAAAGGCAATTCCGAGTACGGTCAAAAAAGTCGGGGTTTTTGTCAATGAAGAGCCAGCCACTATTCGGCAAATTGCAAATGAAGTCGGACTCGATTATATCCAGTACCACGGGGATGAAACGCCCGAGCATATTCAGGAAATCGGACTGCCGGCAATTAAAGCGTTCTCGATTCGTAGTGAAGAGGATGTGACACGTGCGGCGACATATGATGTGGACTACTATTTGTTCGATGCGCCTGGAACTGACTTCCGTGGAGGGAGCGGAAAGTCCTTTGACTGGATGCTGCTCGATAAGGTAAAAATTCCGCTTGAAAAAGTCATTTTGGCAGGTGGTTTAAATGAAGAAAATGTTGGACTTGCGATTATGCTTGTCGAGCCATTTGCGGTAGATGTTTCAAGTGGTGTAGAAGTAGATGGTCGAAAAAGTTCAGCAGCGATTACGAATTTTATTGAAACAGCAAAAGGAGAGTTGATTTTATGACGACAGTAAAAGGACGTTTCGGGCGATTCGGCGGTCAATTTGTGCCCGAGACATTGATGACTTCACTTGAGGAATTGGAGCTTGCATATGAGGAAGCAAAAAAAGATCCCTCTTTTCAGGAAGAACTTGATTATTATTTAAAGCAATATGTCGGACGTGAAACTCCCCTCTATTTTGCGGAGCGTTTAACGGAAAAAGTCGGCGGTGCGAAAATCTATTTAAAGCGTGAAGATTTAAATCATACTGGCGCACATAAAATAAATAATGCGATTGGTCAGGCACTTTTAGCAAAGCGTATGGGGAAGAAAAAAATTGTTGCTGAAACAGGTGCAGGTCAGCACGGTGTCGCAACAGCAACTGCGTGTGCATTGCTTGATATGGAATGCATTGTTTACATGGGGGCAGAAGATGTGCGCCGGCAGCAATTGAACGTTTTCCGTATGGAGCTGCTCGGGACAAAAGTTGTTGCCGTAGAAAAAGGCTCCGCTACATTGAAAGATGCGGTTAATGAAGCGTTGCGTCACTGGGTTACTCATATAGAGGATACGCATTACATTTTAGGGTCAGCACTTGGGCCACACCCCTTCCCTACAATTGTCCGTGATTTCCAACGTGTCATCGGGGATGAAACACGTGCCCAAATTTTACAGCAGGAAGGACGTCTTCCGGATACAGTTATTGCTTGTATCGGTGGCGGCAGTAATGCAATCGGAATGTTCTATCCGTTTGTGGAAGATCAGGATGTCGCATTATATGGTGTAGAAGCTGCAGGTTCAGGTGTCAATACAGACAAACATGCCGCAGCAATTCATGTCGGGAAAACAGGTGTCCTTCACGGTGCGTTCATGTATTTATTACAGGATGATAACGGTTTTGTTCAAGAAGCGCATTCCATTTCAGCGGGACTTGATTATCCTGGAGTTGGACCAGAACACTGCCATTTACATGAAACAGGTCGTGCAGCCTACCCTTCTGTTACAGATGAACAGGCTCTTGAAGGTGTGAAGCTGTTATGTGAAACAGAAGGAATTTTGCCTGCATTGGAAAGCGCGCATGCCGTTTACTATGCAAGTCAATTTGCCAAGAACCGACCTGTGGATGAAATTGTTGTCGTTTGCTTATCAGGACGTGGGGACAAAGATGTTCACACATTAATGGATAAACTTGGAGGTGGCGTGAAATGACATTGCAAAAACAGCTTGAAAACGTATTAGCTGCAGGGGATAAAGCATTTGTTCCTTATATTATGGCAGGCGATGGCGGGATTGAAACGTTAAAACCTACTATATTAAAGCTTCAGCAAATCGGGGTTTCCGCAATTGAAGTCGGCATTCCATTTACAGATCCTGTAGCGGATGGACCAACAATCGAACAAGCCGGCGAACGTGCACTTGCTCACGGTGTAACATTGAAAAAAGTACTGGATGAACTGCAAAGCTTTGCACAGGAAATCCATATTCCGCTCGTTGTCATGACATACTTAAACCCGATTTTAGCTTATGGAATTGAAGCATTTGCAGAGGATGCAAAACTTGGTGGTGTTCAAGGACTGATTGTACCGGATATGCCTTTTGAAGAAAGTGTTTTATTGCATGATGCTTTAAAGGAAAACGGCATTGCACTAGTTCAGCTTGTATCATTAATGAGCCCACCGGAACGCATCAAAAAGTTAGCCGCAGCAAGTGAAGGCTTTGTCTATGCCGTTACGGTAAATGGTATTACCGGTGAACGTGCAAGCTTTGCCACGGAACTTGCCGGGCATTTTGCAAACTTGAAAGCAGCGAGCAATATTCCCGTGTTAGCAGGCTTCGGAATTTCAACAACTGAACATGTTAAAAGCTTCGGCGACATTGCGGATGGAGTAATTGTCGGCAGTAAAATTGTTACGGCACTCATTGAACAGGACTGGGCAACAATCGACGTGCTTGTACAGGCAACGAAGAAATCTGCCGTGATTTAATCGCTTATTAAGAGGATGCAACAACTTGATGAATTGGAGGACCCCTTCTCTTCTCTTTTCATATCTTTGCACCCTACTTCTTCTATATATATTATGTTTCCTTTATATGGTATCCTTTGATTACATCATATTAAATGGAGGTTAAAGATGAGTGTAAAGGATTTTTTTGCCGGTTTGTTTTTTATTGGGCTAGCGGGTTATTTTACTTACGCATTAGTCGATAATATGCCGAACCTTTTTATTGAAAGTACAACCGTTTGGCAATATTTCGTTGCTTTCTTTCGAGTTGCGCTGATCATTTTCCTCTTTAATCTTGGCCTGACGATGATTAAACGCTTTTTTAAAGGCAATACAGTTAAAAACGGGAACGCTAGTTAATATGCGTTCCCGTTTTTGTTATTCATTTACTCTTCTTCATTTACTTTGTTCAAAATATGCGCAAAGGATATATAGAAAACAGTTAAAATCAGCACAAGAAAAACAAAGTAGCTGATGGCATTCATCCATGTGAGGCGCATTTTTATTTTTCTAAACATTGCTGTCCCTCAATTTGTAGCCAAGTCCGCGAATGCTTTGAATATAGGACGGCTCATCTTCCATATCGATTTTCTTGCGTACTAGGCGAATGAGCGCAGCCAGCGTATTCGTATTGGCATTATCATCAATATCCCAAATATAGTCGATCATCTGTTCATGTGTCAGTACTTGTCCCCTGTTTTCAATTAAGTATTCGAGCAGCAGAAATTCATTTTTCGTCAGGCTTACTTCGAAATTCTCAATAAATACGGTCCGCTTGTTTTTATTAAGCTTCAGTGCCCCTACACTGATTTCCTCTTCCACCATTTTGTTTTTCCGACGCAACAGTGCCCGGACTCTTGCGCGAAGCTCCTCCATTTTAAATGGCTTCACCATATAGTCATCCGCGCCATTATCCAATCCTTCGATAATGTTTTCCGTTGCATCTTTTGCCGTCAGCATTAAAATTCCGCCATCAAACCCTTTGCTCCGTGCATACCGGCAAACTTCAATTCCTAAAGCTTGCGGCATCATCCAGTCGAGCACGAGCAGATCATATTGATAGTAATCGATTAAATCCTTCGCTTCTGCTCCATCAAATACGGAATCAACCACATAAAAATCGAGCTTCAATATTTTCGCGATGTTTTCACACAATGTATGATCATCGTCCGCTACTAAAATCCGCAATTTCCGCACCGTCTTTAATTGAAATCAACTTGCCATTATTTTTGCACATCTTCCCTTTTTATTCTAGTAAAAAAATAAAAAAGGAACGCCCGGTTATTCAGAGCGTTCCGATCATTTCAAATTATAGTTGGAGCTGTGGATAAATTTCATTCACATTTTCACGTAGCTTTGCCTCTAAGAATTTACCGACAGCAAGAGTTTCACTCGCTTCTATAAGTTAAATCGCGTTTTGTGCTAGTCGTAATTTTAGTTTTTCCAGCATATCGACTGTCATTTTTTCCAGATCGTAGCTTGCTTTAAAGCCCCATTCCTCAATTGCTGCTGATGAGTCGATTGCATTTGGCCAGCTGTCGGCAATTGCCTGACGGATCGGGTCTACTTCATAATCCATTGTAAAGCTTGGAATATGCTTTTTAATTTCTGCTGCGATTTGAGACGGCTCAAAGCTCATCGCTGAAATATTAAATGCATTGCGGTGCTCAAGCTTTGCCGGGTCTGCTTCCATTAAATCAACAATGGCCTGCAGTGCATCTGGCATATACATCATATCCATATACGTACCTTCTGCAATATACGATGTGTAGCGTCCTTCCGCAATAGCTTTATAATAAATATCTACCGCATAGTCCGTCGTTCCTCCACCAGGTGGCGTCACATAAGAAATCAACCCCGGGAAACGGACACCGCGTGTATCCAGTCCAAAGCGTGTGTAGTAGTAATCGCATAATAACTCACCTGCTACTTTATTGACACCGTACATCGTTGTTGGACGTTGCAGTGTATCTTGTGGTGTATTGTCCTTTGGCGTAGAAGGACCGAATGCGCCTATTGAACTTGGCGTGAAAAACTGCATATCCAGTTCACGTGCCACTTCAAGTGCATTCATTAAACCGCCCATATTTAAATTCCAGGCGAATACCGGATTTTTTTCTGCTGTTGCCGAGAGTAATGCAGCCATGTGTATCATCGTGTCTGCACCAAAATCATGGGCAAGTGTGTGCATGCGTTTTCCATCTGTTACATCCAATACTTCAAATGGACCTTCATGCTGATCAATTTTTCGAATATCTGTTGCCAATACATTATCTGTGCCATACGTATGGCGTAATTTCTCTACTAATTCCGAACCAATTTGACCTAAAGCACCGGTCACCATAATTTTCTTCAATCTGAAGCCTCCCTATCCTTTAAAAGACATATTTTCAGCCTCTAGTCGCTGAATACACCGTCTATTATTTCTCATCTATTAAAACAAATGTCCTTGTGGAAAATACATAGAATCATCCACAAAACTTGACGTTCAAACATTTTCATGAAATTCATTATAGGATGTTCTTTTGTAAAAAACAATATGTTAAAAATATTCTTTTTGAGCAATACATTTGTACGTGTGAAATATTCTGTGAATCCATATCGTATTGAAAAACAACGGCATTTGAAATTGCTGATCAACTTGATTGCCGAGAACTCCGAAGCGCTTTTGAACAGCGGCATGATTGGCCACAGTTTTTCCGGTACATCATTATATGTCCATTTTGCAAATACCGTCTTTTTTGCTTCGATGTCGAGCGAGCGCCAGTTTTGCCATTAGCATATTTGAGCCGAAACCGACTGCACACGGAATTTCAAATTGATTGTAAACGAGCTGCTGAATGTATTTTGCCGTTTCAGGCGGTCCCCATAACTTTCCGGTTCCGGTTAAATCGATAAAACTTTGGAATTTTTTTGTTATTCCATTCCCAATCTTGGCCATGTAATTTTATTACGCCTTTAAAAATTAATTGAAAATAAGCCCTCCACAAAAATCTGTGGAAGGCTTTATTTATTCGGCTTTAAATTGTGTATTTGGGTTAGAAGTAATTTTTCAACTTGGGTTTTAAGAGCTTGGTTGGCATAACGGAGCACTATGTCATTCCCTGCAGTTGCGACTTGCACATCGCTAAAGTATTCATCTACAGTTCGCCACTCTACCACCCTTATTCTTTGCTGTGCAAGCTGATTTTTAAGTTCAATATATTCTTTACGTAAATCCTTTATTAGTGTATCTATAAAGGGCAGAAAGACAACTTTCATCTTAAATTGTTCTGCCTTTTGATAATCAATTTGTAGTGATTTTACGGCTAGATCTATTAGTAAGTATTTGTGTAGTAATTGTCTTTCTTCAGCTTTAATCATAATAATCAGCTTCCAGTTGTGCTGATTGAATAAGTTGTAGAGGAATATGTTTTGTATTAAGAAGCGTTTCTAGTATAAGTTGACTTGTATTAAAATTGATTGATTTTATTAACCCTGTAAAATATATGACTTTACCGTCTATCCACACATCTAATTTTACATCTAGTTGCTGATTCATCGCGTGGTCTATTGTTTGCTGTAATTCGTCTATTTCCCATTCGGTAAGTTCTCTTGGTGGAACTATATATTCTGTATTTTTAAATTCTCGTAGCAACTCTAAATGCTCAGGCAGCATCATTGATGTCCATTTGATCACACCTCTGTCTTTGTTCATCATAATCACTCACTCCTAAGCTAAATGACCACCAACTAAGCGATCTCGTTTAATAGCTGTACCAGCTTTTGTGTAAGAAACTGCACGTAATATTGATGTAGCACCAAATCGATTACGTATCGCATCCATTGTATGACCGATAATTTGCCGCTGTGGCTTACGTTCGTCAAAGAGGTCTAGTTGAATGCTATGTTCTCGCTCTAAGTTAGAAATACGAACAGAGAGCTGCCGAGCTGGCTCTCCTGCAAAATGTTCATCTAACAGCTCAATACATATTTTATACATTACAAGAGTTTCATTTGTAGGTACCGCAATAGTTTTTGAACGATGAAACCCTTTGGTCATAGCTTTGTGACTATAGGACAGACCTAAGCTGATTGTACGTCCAACAAATCCATTATCCCTTGCTCGTTTCATCACATCTTCACACATTTCAAGGAGCACTATTGATATATCCTGACGATTATGATAATCTCGCATGAGCATTTGGCCTTTACCGAAGCTTAGCGATGGATTTTTTACTAAAGGTTCGCCAAGTTTTGAATAATCTATACCCCATGCATGATAAAAAAGTTGGCTTCCCATAACTCCAAAACGCTGTTTGAGTGATTCTAAATCGGCATTGGCAAGACCACCAACCGTGTAAATACCCATATGATTTAGATTACGTTCCATTTGTTTTCCGATGCCCCACATTTCTGATAAAGGATGCACGCGCCATAACTTTGTTTGTACATCATCATACGTCCATTTTGCAAAGCCGGTCTTTTTTGCTTCCAAATCAAGAGCTAGCTTCGCTATTAACATATTTGGACCCATACCAACAGCGCTTGGCACATTAAATTGATCAAGGATTGCACGTTGAATTTCTTTTGCCGTTTCCTCTGCTGTTCCCCATAATTTTTCAGTGCCAGTTAAATCGACAAAACTTTCATCAACACTGTAAACATGAATAGCATCAATTGGCACATAGTTGGCAATTAGCTCAGTGATTGTCATGGACATTTGGAGAAAAAAACTCATTTTCGGCTCAAACAACTTTATATCTGGGTGTTTAGGGATTTCAAAAAGTCTATTGCCGGTTTTTATTTTAAATCGTTCTTTCATAGCAGGTGACACTGCTAGAACTACACTGCCTGGTTGATTAAAATTACCGATAACTGCAATCGGGTCTTTTAAAATATTCAATCCTTCAAGCATAGCTATACAGCTGGCATAAAAACTTTTCATGTCTATGCACATGATATTGCGATTGGGCATGCTTTCATAGTTCATACAACCTCACGCCCCTTCTTAACAACTGGAATAATTGCGAGAACATTATCTATTAAGAAAGTTCGTTTAGCTCTTCTTACAAAACAGTATGCTTGAAAAGTATCGCCAGATATTTTGATAATCTTGATACGTCTTTTTGTGATCTCGCCAAATTTAGCTAAGTACATCATATTTACAATTTTGTTATGCTGCATGGCTTTAACTAATTGATCTCGCATCTCGATTTCCTCCCATTACCTCACGAATTTTAATAACTGGTTAATCATGACATCTAAACTTTCAACTTTGTTGAAAATTAAAGTTATTGGAGCTTCATCGCTCTTCATTTTTTCATTATTACCAATATGTTTGCGTTGACCTATAAGTAAAGGTTCTAATTCTACAAATTGCATAACACCAGGACGGAAATAGCCTTTGCAACCAGTTTTTATACTTGTCTCCTGTTCCTAATACTACTTGTAAGTTATTTTTATTCATTATTGGCACATGAATTCCCCCTTTCTGTATTTTATACAGGAACACTTGTTTGTATACATATTAGAACATACGTTTGTATTTTGGCAACATATAATTTTTGGAAAATAAAAAAAGCCCCAATACCGTAATGGTAATGGGCTTATAGTTATCAGAGTATTCCATCAATTTATGCAACTTGATAGCTAACCATCTGTGCATCGCTATATTGATTGTTTTTTTATCCGTAAAAGCGCTTAATTACATTGTCGATAGTTCACAAGTGTCAGATGTTCCCACTCTTTATAAAGTACCTCTTTTAGAATTATCTTCCAAGGGTTAAACATCGTTTGCCCATGTTTATTGAAATAGAGCCCTTCTCCAATATAATAAGCAGCATGCTGAATGATGTCATTCTCATCTTTCCAAATTACAATGTCCCCTTGATGCAGTGCTTCACCTAGGAGCCGATTCCCTTTTTCTAGGAATGCGCCCGATTGTTGAATAAGCTACAACATAATATGTTCGAAGTGTTCAGTAACTAGATTAATTCCATCTCCTTAATCCTTTCCGAAAAAAACATTTCTTTTTGAAATTAATTTCCTTGAAACTCACGTAGCGTTATATTTTATACTCCTAATTGGGAGGCGAAGGTAATGGAAAAAAATTTCCGATGGAAAAATATTATTATCGGTAAGATTGACAAAAATCATCCTCAATCAGAAATAATCGACAAAGTAGTTGATGAAATTAATAAAGCAGTAGATGAAATCAGTAAAGAAGTAGATGAAACTTTTACTTCATTTGGCAAAACTACAAACGACATTGACGACAAGCGTAAATAACCATATATTTTTCGGGCACTTGTAAGTGCCCTTATTTTATCCCTAATACACAAGATGTACTTATTCACCTTGCACCTTCTGTACTGCACATTTTGGTTCAAATAAGTAATACCATTTATTAAGATGGAAACTAAAAAAGACACAATTCCTTGATATAGAATTGCACAAGATTGTTGAATACTCATAAGATTCTCTTAGCGGGTTTTGTTCAATAATTAATTAAATAATTTTAATGAACTAAGCCCCATAACATAACCTCCACCAATACCAATCGCTATACCCAAAAGTGTCCATTGTGATATGTAGATACCGAATAAAAATAAAAATAACCCCAATAATCCTAATAGACCTATCTTTTTATTCATTAATTATTGGTCTCCTATTCCCTAGAATATTCTCAAAGCATCGTCTGTCTCTAAATTATAACAGTTATTCTTCCACTGTTCTGACCGTTAGTTAAGTGTAATACTTCATAATCTGAATTGCTTTATATAATATGTGATTTCCTCAACAATATGGCCTTATAACGGAAAAACACGATCTTCTTATTGAAGAATCGCGCCCGTTTTTGGAATAAGCGATTGCTTTAATTGAACTTATTTATTAAGGTAGATGGCATAAGAATAAAATACTTTTTTTATGCATTTCAGTTACCTCCGTTTAGCAACATTCCTATGTTCATTAAAATAGCCCTAAAAGGAAAACAAGCGCTGATCCTTCTTATAGAATCGCGCACGATCATATTATTTGCTGAATAGCTATATCATAATACCGTACGTAATTTAGCCTTTGTATTTGTTGCTACCCGGTAGTTTTTTCATTTGATACCAAGCTTTAATTGCATCTTCTCGATGATTCCCTTTGTTTTTTGGATCTGCGAAATAGTCTCGGATAAACTGATTGTATTCAAATTGTGAGCCTATTTGTTTCTTATACAACGGGTCTTTTTTTCTTTCCTGCTCTTCATACCATGCATTTACAACATCACGATATGTTTTTCCTACATTTTCTCTAAAATAATTTTGAATATAAGTAGAAAAATGAAATTTAGGAATTTCTGACTTGAGGAAGGCCCTTACAGTTTGACTACAACGGTGATTTTCCGTTATTACTGTATCTAAATTTAGATCTGTTAATATTGCTTCATTTGTAGGAGACTTTCTTTTTTTCAGTGGCTTTTGTATTTCTCCTGTTTGAAGAAATGCTGCTATTCTATCCGTAATTTCAATTTTAGAACCAGAGGCACTCATCCCGTTCTTTCTACAAAAAGTTTGTAATTCCTCTTTTAACCAATAAAAACTGTGAAAATCTTGTACATCCAATTCCCTTTTTAGTTCAGGCCTCAAATATTACACCTCCAGTGGTAGTTAGTACTATTATAAAACATACGTTCTTCTTTTTGTCGTTCTTTTGACAATATTGACATTCTTCTTATTCGATTAATGTAATATATAAAAGACGCGTTTCTCGATAAACGCGCCCTATAATTGAATAGCAATCAACATCAATTAGTTTGTCTAATGAAATTCTATATGCTTTCAGGCAAATGATGTTTATACATTTCTAATGCATCTGTATGCTCTTTTAAAGCAGCTATAGTTTTTAAATTCGGCTTTACAAAAATAACAGGGTAGTCCTTCTCATCATATTTCTCATTAACTGAAAAAGCTAATTTTTCTTCATCTAATGAAAATTGTGCATCTACCCCAAGTTTATTTCCACGGGCATCTAATCGTATCCACTTATTAAGAGATTTTAAATAAACTGCATTTAAAGCATGAAGCGAATATCCTTTTTCCGGAGTGTCAAACAACATCAATCTCTGATAACAGAAGCCTGTTGGTATTCCTTGAGACCGCAATAGGGACGCCAAAAGGTTTGATTTAGCATAGCAAATTCCTTCTTTATACTTTAACACTTCCGATGCTTTACAAGTAATTCGTTTTCCTTGAATATCCCAAGAATGAGATATTGAATCACGAACAAATTCAAAAGCTACTTTTGTTTTATCTATCTCCGTTTGAGTGGCTATAAAAAGTTCTTTCAGTTTTGCTTTAATTATAGGATGAGAATAATTAACTTCATTTATTTCAAGTAAGTAATCATCTAATTTCTCGGACTCACAAACCAACTTCATATAATATCACTCCGCTTCCTTTTGAATGAATATTTTAAATATTACATAATTATACATTGAACTAAAATAATATTATAGTGGGAATCGTTAAATTTTCTTCAAAGATACATGAAAGCATTCTTCAACAATCTGGCCCATAACGGAAAAACGCGATTTTCTTATTAAAGAAGGTAGTGACCCCTTAAAGTTAGAGTTTTTATTATGCAGCTAAGTGGCTGGCATGTTTTCGGTAATTTACTGGACTCATGCCGGCCAATTTTTGTTTTATACGCACATGATTATAATAATTGATATACTCTTTTATTTTCTTTTGTAATGTTTCGTAAGAGATTAATTGTTCTCCATAATACATTTCCTGTTTTAATAAGCTAAAGAAGTTCTCCATGGCCGCATTGTCTGAGCATGTTGCTTTACGAGACATGCTTTGAAAAATCCTGTTCTGCCTTAATGTTCTCACCCATGTATTATGTTGATAATGCCATCCTTGATCTGAGTGAATAGTTGACCGATATTCAGCACGCTTTTGAATGATTGGAAGTACTTGTTTAAGTGAATATAAAACAAAATCTAGGCTTGTTCGTTTTGACATACTAAACCCAATAATTTCACCATTATATAAGTCCATTATTGGACTTAAATATAATTTTTCATCATCCGTACATTTAAATTCTTTTACATCAGTCACCATTTTTGAAGGGCATATGGCGTTCTGAATCTACGATTTAAAAGGTTTTTAGCGACTTTTCCAACTGTTCCTTTGTAGGATTTATAGCGTGATTTACGTATGAATTTTACACATTTCAACCCTAGGTTTTTCATAATTCGTTGTACCTTTTTATGATTAATTACGTGTCCTTGCACTCTTAATTCCGCATGAATTCGGCGGTAGCCATATCGCCCCTTATGTTGTTCAAAAGTCTCTAAAATCAAGGCTTTCCACTCTAAATCGGGATCTTTTTGCCTCAACAGTTTGATATGATAATGATACGTTGCTTCAGGAATATCCACTTGTTTTAAAATATCTTTTAATCGAAATCCTTCTTGTTTAAGTTCGAAGGCGATGGCAGCTTGTGCTTTTCGAGGAAGGCATCTGGATTCTCCCGAAAAGCCTTCAACTTTTTTAAATAAGCTACCTCCAAACGAAGCAGTTCATTTTCGCGTTCTAGCTGCTCCTCAAGTGCCATTGTTTTTTCTTGGTTATTCACTGTTAATTTTTGTTTCTTAGACATGGATGGGCGCCCCTTTGGTTTTCTTTGCAGGCCCTCTATCCCTTCTTTTAAAAACCGATGATACTAACTTGCAACTGAAGTTGGATCATTCAAGTTAAAGTGAATCGCGGTATCTTGATGGGAAGCACCTGTTCGTTTCATATAGCTTAATACATCTAATTTAAATTGAACAGAATAAAACCGCTTCGTTTTCTTAACAGATAGGCCACTATATCCAAACGCTTTATAAGCACGTACCCATTTCCTTAACGGTGTAGCACCGATACCATATTTTTTCGCTATCGCTCTATATCCTAGTGAGCCACTTAAATATTCTTGAACCACCATCAATTTAAATTCTTCATTATATTTAGTCATAAAAATTCACCCCAAAAGGTAGTTTTTTACTCTAACTTTTGGGGTGCAGTACCATTCGTCCTCTGAAAATGCGCCCTATTATTGATAATGGTCAGCTTCTATTAGCTGGTTTTGCGGAAGATCGTTATTAAAGGAAAGCATCCGTTGCTTTAATATGAAATCCTTATTCTATTCCTTTTTGCCGAAACCGTCACCAAATTTTAGTGAATGTAGTTGCGAAGCCCAATTTTCTCGTTCATATTCATCAAATATTACAGTTACCCATTCTTGTTTTACATTTAAACTATTTACTGCTTCTTTTGTAATTACTTCAACAAATTGTTGTTTTTGCTCACATGTTCTACCTTTGGCCAACTTAACAGTAATTATAGGCATATTCTTTTATTTTCTCTTTCTAATCATTCAAAGCTCCTTAATATTTAATCGATATATGTAAAAGGCGCTATTTTTCCACCGATTTTAAACAGTAATGGAATAAGTGCTAATAAACTAATTCCTATAACTAACGTTGAAATTATTAACTCTTTCCATAAAATCAAATCGCCTTCAAACATTTGATAAATAATTAATGAATTTATCGGAATGTTAAGTAATACCCCAGTAAAAAGCCCAGGTGCATACCTTTTCATTAGGACTGTTGCAATAAGATGTGGGAAAATAGCATTAAAAATCATTGAACCTACAAAGCCAATGAAAATCCATTTTGCAAAATCTGATTCTGGTATCAATAAATAGCTAAATGCAGATAAATAAGCCAAAATTGTTATGACAATGACAGCAAAATGAAATTCACTTGGAGTAACTGATTTTTGAAACTTTGAAGCCTGCTGTGACCACTTAGGCAACCAAATTGCCTCCTCGATATTATGTAATGTAATAGCAAAACAAAAGAATATTACAAGATAATCCAAATCCCTTTCACTCCTTAAACGCGCCCTATTGTTTAGAAAGGCAAATACCTATTTCTTATAATCGTTAGGGTTAAAATAAAAACTCTCATTCATTTCTGAATGGGAACCATTATAATCCATACTCTTGTCTATTTCGTGCAAATCAAGGTCAGTTATGTCACCGTCATCTAAATCACCTATAACTGTAATGAGTTTTAAATCTTGATCTAGAGAACCTAACAATATTGCCTTTAACTTCCAAGTTTCAAAACCGTTTTCTTCGGCAATGTGCTCCGTTAATATCTCTAAAATATCATCTTGATTAAATTTGAACATTTTTCGTTTCTTATCAGTCAAATTATTATCTCCTACCTTATTGCTGATTTGCGCCCAATAATTGAGTAAGGATTAACTTCTATTAACTGGTTTTGTGGGATACTTATTAACTGTGATTACTACTTTTCTCCAATATACACTGCGTTTTTTGGCACTATCGGTAGACGGGAACATATCCACCTAAGCACGAATTCTTTCTACATTACGATTCATCAGTTTACGTCCAATATTCCGATAAATCCATTTTTTTAGAAATGTTAATTGTTGTTGATATTTTTCAAAGAATTCATCAGGTGAATTGAACACACCGAAATCGTGGTTAATACCTTCTTTTTGAATATAAGTATCATTGGCATTCCACTCTACTATGGTGCCGCTACCGATAACTTTCAAAATCCCCAATGCTTATGGCAATCTGCTTCTATCCTGTTTGAAATGGCCATGAAATTTCTACCATATTTAAAAATATAGTTTATTTCTTTAGCTTCAAATAATTCTTTATATAATTCTGTTGTTCTATCTAAGTCTTTTACCACAAATGTAATATGACTTATATTTTCAATCATTTTAATATTCCTCCTTTTCCCCTTTTTGTTATCCTCAACTAACCTGCCACATTAGTTTAAGTACATTGCTTCACAAACATATTTAAATTTTAACATAAATATCCAAATTTGTATTATTTAGATTTATTCCACAATATGGCCCTATAACGGAAAAACGCGATCTTCATATTGAAGAAACGCGCCCGATTGTGGAATAAGGGTTCGTCATATTCATGTGGTATCCTCGGTTTGGGAAGGTTTTACTTCAACCAACGGGGCAGAATAGTCGAATAATTTATGGTAGAATAATACAAACAATGCAGTATCTTTTCACGAACGTTAATAAGGTTTCCAGGGAAAGATTAGTTATGAACAAAATGCACTTATTTAATATCATTTCAGATATGAGAATTATTATTGATTTTAAAGGAGAATTATGAATATCTTTAAAAAAATAATTGAGTTTCTAAACAAAATGAAAAAATTTAATATTTGGGGAGACGAAGATATAGAATTAACTGAGGAACAAATGAAGTATATTCGAATCCAAAATCCGTATGGTATGATATCGGTTGTTCTTAGTATATTGGCATTCCTTTTCCCGCAATACGGTTTATCCATAATTACTCTGATTTTTTGTATACTAACCTACTTTACATTTGATAAGGAAAAAGAAGATAACCCTTGGCCCTTTTATATTGGTATCTTAATTTCATTGATGGGATTAATGTTGTTTTTTACAGGCGAAAATCACCAAATCGTAGTTTGATTTTGTGATAATAGCTTATACATCTCATAGTTAAATAACATTCCCAAATGACACTTTGGTAACCAACACCTCTTATTTAATTGAACAGGGATGTTTTAATTTCTTATGAACAGTTTCTAAACAAATATTACGGAAAATTCGTTAAAGTCCTTTGCGGATAAATGGGGGGATTGAGTATGGCGAATAACATTATCGAACAAGCAAAACGTGGCTTGAAAGGTTTTGCAATAGGGCATTTTCATGCTAGCGGTCATTATGGTAGGTATCAAGAAGAATATTTTAAATATTTTGGAGACTCAGATTTTGAAACTAGAAAATATTCAATCGCTGCATTTACTTGTATGCTAGGTACTTGGGAAACAGGGTATTGTCAGGTATTTCAGCCAATAAAAGAATGGGAAGAACGAAAAAAAAGGAGCTCACATCCCTCGAATCAAATACGTTTTTATCACTTAAATGATTATGTTTATTCATTGTTAGAACATCATGAACAGATTGAAGAAGAATTTCCTTATATGTTCGAAACTATCATATGGTGTTAATAAATATTGAAAAAAATGAAGGAATCGATTATGAAGATTGGTTTCCTGAATTTAACCCAAACATGTTTAAACGATTAAGAGAAGAAATTTTAATCCCTAAAAAACATTTAGCAGAAAAACTTAGCCATATAAAATACTTATTAAAAGAAATAGGTATTGAACCTGTTTTTGAATAAGATAAATTTTAAAATAAGTTTCAACACTAAAGGTTTATAAAGTATACAAAATAAACCTAATAAACCTAATAAACCTAATAAACGTTCCCAAATTAAAGTTTGAACTGCACCCCATTTGTTAGACACATCTAACAAGGAGGTGCAGTTTTTCTATGACTAGAATGAGTCCAGAAGATAAACTAGCAGCGGTTCAACGATATGTAAATGGCAAGGAAAGCTCAAGAACGGTCGCTGCGGATTTTGGTATTTCACACCGGTATTTATTAACTTTAGTAAAACAATATCAAAATAACGGCGTAGAAGTGTTTGTCAGACGATATACAAATTATACAAAAGCGTTTAAACTAGACGTACTTAATTATATGACTGAACACGGTACGTCCTTACACGAAACGGCAGCGATTTTCAATATAGCAGCTAGTTCGTCGATACGGAATTGGAAAAACCAATTCGAAAGATTAGGAGAAGATGCCCTTCAGCCAAAGAAAAAGGGGCGTCTATCCATGAAAAAAGAATCGACTAAACAACCAAAACAAGCACCAGTAGAAGGTTCACCTGAAGCACTTCAAGCAGAGATCAACCGTCTACGCATGGAAAACGAGTATTTAAAAAAGTTGAATGCCTTAGTTCAAGCCAAGGAAAAATTACCAAAGAAGACAAAGTAAAGGTCATCTATGAATTAAGGCATAAATACTCGGTGAAGGCGCTTGTGGCATTCGCAGAAATCAAACGCAGCACGTATTATAATCTAGTGAAGAAGATGAATCGACCAGATCGAGACGCTGATTTAAAAGCCGATATTCAAGCGATTTACGACGAACACGAGGGTCGTTACGGCTACCGTCGTATTCGTGATGAGCTGGAGAATCGTGGGCAAAAAGTGAATCATAAAAAGGTTCAGCGCATCATGAAAGAGCTTGGATTAAAGTGTTTAGTACGCATGAAAAAATATAAATCGTATAAAGGGACGGTTGGTGAAATCGCCCCAAATATTTTAAATCGCAATTTCACTGCAGAAGCACCAAATGAAAAATGGGTAACGGATATAACGGAGTTTAAATTATTTGGCGAAAAGCTTTATTTATCGCCTGTTTTAGACTTGTTTAACGGAGAAATTATCACCTATACAATTGGCTCTAGACCTACCTATTCATTAGTTTCAGAGATGTTAGAAAAGGCGTTAGAACACTTACCAGAAGACCATCAGCTATTAATGCATTCCGATCAAGGTTGGCATTATCAAATGAAGCAATACCGCCACAAGCTCCAATCAAGAGGCATTGTACAAAGTATGTCGCGTAAAGGTAACTGTTACGATAATTCAGTCATGGAGAATTTCTTTGGCATCATGAAGTCGGAATTCCTCTACTTTAAGAAATTTGAAAGTGTAGAGCAATTTAAATTGGAACTTGATAAATATATAAATTATTACAACACGAAACGCATGAAGGCAAAATTAAAAATGAGTCCGGTGCAATACCGAACTCAATTTACCCAAGCTGCCTAAATGAAATAACCGTGTCTAACTTTTAGGGGTCACTTCAGTTTAGGGACACATAAAAATGCACGAACGTTGTTAACTGATATGCTCCCCATTAGGTAGACAGATTAAAAAATAAAATCTGTTTATCAAATGGGGAGTTTTTTCATGTCAAAAAAATCGTTTTCACCAGATATAAAATTATTAGCACTTCAATATTTAGAAGAAGGCTATACACTCCAAAAAGTATGTACAATGTTTTCAGTCAATATGAGAACCCTACAAGTTTGGCGCGCTATTTATAAATATGGTGGAGTAGAAGCGCTCATACGTCCTGTAAAAAATAAGATATATTCAGAAGAATTGAAACAACGTGCTATTAAAGATTATTTATCAGGAAACTACTCCCAGTTCGATATCCTAGCTAAATATGGGATTAGTAGTTTATCAGTTTTCAATACTTGGTTAAAATTCTATACTAGTCATAGTAATTTAAATGATACGGGTAAAGGAATGATCCAAACTATGACTAAAGGGAGAAAAACAACAGTAGAAGAACGTATTGAAATTGTAAAAGCCTGCCTAGCGTACGACAAAAATTATCAAGAAACAGCAGCACAATATGAGGTATCCTACCAACAAGTCTACCTATGGGTACGTAAATTTGAACAAAATGGTGAAGAAGCACTTCAAGATCAACGAGGTCGCACAAAACCAGTACAAGAAAGAACACCAGAGGATGAATTACGCTTAAAAATTCAAGAGATGGAACGTGAAAATCAAAGATTACGTGCAGAAAATTTACTTTTAAAAAAGTTAGAGGAAATCGAAAGGAGGCGTCGTTAAGTAGAATTCGTATTCAAAACCGTTATATAGCAATACAAGAGCTAGCTAAAAATGAAAAAATATCAATCGTTTTATTATGTAAAATCGCCAAGGTATCCCGAGCAGCTTACTACAAATGGTTAAATCGTCAACCAACTGCGCAGGAACTGGAAAACAAACAGCTGGTGAAGTCTATCCAACATTTATATACACAAGTAGATGGCATATACGGCTATCGTCGCATTACGATGACGATTAACCGCAAACGCAAAACCGAAGGTTTAAAGAAAGTGAATAAGAAACGAATTTATCGCCTGATGCAAATTTGCGGTTTGGAGGCGGTTATTCGACGTCGCCGGAAAAAGTACCCTAAAGTAAAGCCGGATTACTTGGCTGAAAATGTATTAGCACGTGAATTCACTGCAGAAAAACCGAATCAGAAGTGGTGTACAGACGTCACAGAGTTTAAATATGGTAGTGGGAAAAAGGCTTATTTAAGTGCGATTATTGACCTCTATGATAAGTCCATTGTGAGTTACGTATTGGGACATTCGAATAATAATGACCTAGTTTTTAAGACAGTAAGACCCGCTATACGAACATTAAAAGAGAAGGAATTCCCTCTTTTACATAGCGATCGTGGTTATCAATATACATCGAAAGAATTTAAGCAGATCATGGATCAATCAGAAATGATTCACAGTATGTCTAGAGTAGGCCGTTGCATCGATAACGGTCCGATTGAAGCATTTTGGGGAACCTTAAAAGTAGAGAAGTATTATTTATATAAGTTCGAGTCGTTTGAAGCATTAAAGCAGGCCATTGATACGTACATCAAGTTCTATAACAATGAACGTTACCAAGAAACATTAAACGGCTTGAGCCCTCTAGAATACAGAGCTCAAGCCGCGTAAGTCATTTTTAATATTTCCGCTGTCTACTTGACAGGGAGCAGTTCAAACTCAACGTTTCGTGCATTTTTTTATGGACATTGGTTATGCAGCATTTTATACAAATGATGCAAACAGTTGATGGAACGGTGTTTATACTTGCTGGGCATGGTCTTTAATTTGCATAAAAACTTGTATAGCAAATTTCTTATCGTTATAAATCTGCATCTTTTCTATCACTAACCAGAAAAATGTTATTCAACAATATGGCCCTATTGCTGAAAAAGGTACAATTCAAGAATTACGCCAGACTGTTGAATATTTTTTCAAAGTCCTTATTAATGTAAATCATCCCTCAGTCAAAAATTTACTAGCCTTTTATTGTATTCTCCTTCCGTGATTAAAATTGTTTGTTCCGCAAAATCCCCTCAAAAAAGAGTTATTATAAACAATACATTCTAATCTTGACTTCTACGAGACCATACCATAATCGGAATTAATAATAAGGAAAGAATCCCGCCAATAAATGATAAAGTTAGATAACTTGAACCTGCCATAATCACTCCGGACAAGGCTCCACCAGCAGCTCCTGACAACGCAACGAATACATCCAACGTACCTTGAGTTTTAGCCCTTGTAGAAGTTGTAGTTGAATCAACAATAAGTGCAGTCCCGCTGATTAAACCAAAATTCCATCCTAAACCGAGTAAAGAAAGTGCAATCACCAGGAAAACCATGGAATCTCCTGGTGCAAATGCTGCTGTTAAACCCGCCAGAAGCAACGTGGTTCCAGAAGCAATCGCCATAGCAGTGCGGCCAAGTTTATCCACAAGGATACCTGTAACCAGTGAAGGGAGATACATGGCACCTATATGAAAACCAATAACAATACCTACTTCCCCCACGCTATGTCCATGATGTCGCATATGAACTGGTGTCATTGTCATAATAGCTACCATTACAACTTGAGTAAGAACCATAATTGTCGCACCTACAATTATGCCTGTTTTGTTTTCTGCTTGCTCAGTATTAGCTGGATGTGTTTTCTCATGCTGTTCTTTGTTGGACTCTTCTATTGTTTTTGCAATTAGTAACGGATCTGGTCGAAGCATAAAGAAAAGGACAATACCTGCTAAAATATATGCTGCTGCTGCTAAAATAAATGGTCCAGCAAGTGCTGGAACGCTAATAGAAAGAGCAATATCGCCCATTACATTTACTAAATTCGGACCAGCAACAGCACCAAATGTTGTAAAAACCATCGTAAGACTAATTGCAGTCGCTCTCTGTTTACTATTTGCTAAATCCGTTCCTGCATACCGAGCTTGTAAATTAGTTGCAGTTCCTGAACCATATACAAGTAAAGATAAAAATAACAACAAAACGCTATTTATCATTGCTGCAATGATGACCCCTATTGCCCCAAGTCCACCAATCATAAAACCTGTAGCCAGGCCTATCCGACGTCCAGATGATTGCGAAAGTCTCCCCACGAGTAAAGCTGCTCCTGCTGAACCTAAAGTAAATAACGCTGCAGGAAGTCCGGCATAGGCTTCTGTACCAAGCATTTGCTGTGCAAGAAGCGCCCCCACCGTAACTCCTGCTGCTAATCCTGCACCACCAAAAATTTGTGAAACACTTACAACGAATAATGTACGTTTATATAGCTCTTTTTGTTTTTCTGGAGAAAGAATGTAGTTTTTAAGCGTATCTGTCTGTACTTCCAACGATTCCACATGACCTTTTTTCACCATATCCCTACCTGCTTTCCTAAAAACCTTTACTATTGAATTTCCTACAATATTTGGAATATCATAACACTCACAAAAAAGCCATACAATATAAAAATTGTATGGCAAACAATATTAGGTAAGACCATTTAATAAACGTTTAAGGATAATCAATCCTTGTTCAAGCACCTGTGACGTGTCTGGTGCGCAAACAGAAATCCTTACTGCCCTTTCCGGACAACTATTTCCAACTACAAAACGTTCAGCCGCATATACTTGTACTCCCTCTTGCTCCGCTAACGTTTCAAATTCTGCACCAGTAATATTGCCTGGTAATAGCAGCCAACGAAAGATTCCCGTCTCAACTCCAAAACACTGATAGTCACTCAAATATTGGTCTACAATCTGGTTTCTTTGAATGGTCTGTTTTCGATGATTCTCAATCAAAACTTCAAATTGGTTGGATACAATCGTACGTGCCGTCAATTCCGCTAATATAGGGGAAACTGTTATGTTTAAATTATACAGCGCCTTTGAAATTGCCTCCTTATATTGACTCGGCACCGCTACATAGGCTAGTCGTAATCCTGGTGCTAAAGCTTTAGATAAACCCGCAATATAGACAACCTGTTCAGGGGCGAATGATGCAACTGCTGGCAGTGGGTTTTTATTAAGAAGATGGTAAGTTCCATCCTCAATAATGAACTGATTATACTTTTTGGCAATGCCGGCAATCTTTCTTCGATTCTCGACCGACATGATGGAAGCTGTCGGATTATGATAATCCGGCATCAAGTATATGCCTTTAATATTTTCGTTTTTACACGCATATTCAAAAGAAATGGGACTCATTTCATAATTCTCTGACTTTATCGGTACTATTTGTACATTCAGCATCGCTGCAACAGTTTTTAAGCCTGGGTACGTATGCTGATCAACCCCAATGCGTTCACCAGGCCTACAGAGACTTGCTAGTGTGGCAGCAATTGCATTTTGAGCGCCATTTGCAAATAAAATATGTTCAACAGTTGTTTCAAATCCACCTTTTCGGAGTAACTTTATAGCTGCATCCTTTTGCCAAAGACTTTCGCCTGTCCGGCCATATCCAAACCATTTTTCGTAATCTGTCTCTTGTAGCATACTTTTCAGTTGGATTAACAATGGCTCGAAGGAAGCATTATCCGGAAGTGTTGCTCCCATTTCTATTAAATGCTGTGGCTTTGTATCTTCAAGTAAATAGGCATTCGCTAACGCATCATAAGAGACGAACGTCCCAATTCCAACTGAAGCGCTTAACAAGCCCTTTAACTCACATACTTTAAAAGCTTTTGAAATCGTACTCAGATTTAAATCCAGATAGTCCGCCAATTCTCTTTGTGGCGGAAGTTTTGTTCCTGGCAACAAAACTCCGTTCAGTATGTCTTTCTCCAATTGCCTTGCAAGTGCTTGATAAATAGGCTTTTCAGTTTTAACAATTGAAGGCTTCCAGCTCATCGGATAGTTTTCAAAAGAATTAATTGGCATAATATGCATCCCTTTTTTTAATTGATATGATTTTACCCTTTTATAAAAAATAAAAATTTCCTTTTACCTCTGCTAAGAGCGCACCTTCAAGATGTCCACCATATTGTGTATTAGACTCTGTACCAGCAAAAATAATTTTCTTTTCCCAAATCCCTGCTTTGGCGATTGACCATACCTTGGAAAATCTCTAAGCGGATCCGAGTCTTTGCCGTTTCGGCATCTGTGGACCAATCCTTGTATAGGTCTTCTTGTTTTCTTATCATATGATTATCCCTTTAAAATAAAAATTTTAATAGTTTACATAAATTAATCTGTCTATTATAAGGATAAACTAAACTTTATATAAGGTTAAGCTTGATATGTAAACTCCTATTATATGGTTTACATAATGGTAACAGATCGTCGACGCTGAATGACCTCTTTTGGAACGAACTCGTTGAATGCCGGATAATGCGGTTTGGGATTTACGGCGCTAGCGAATCGACTAACCCTAATTTTATACGGATTATCCTCACTATGGTCCACTTATTACTCATAAGAGAAACGATAATCCTCAAATAGAATCGAGTAGTTCGCAGGTTTTTACGTTTTTACCTGTTATACCGCTTGGTGGTCTCATCTTACCTTTTGCTAAAGAATAACACCATAAACTATAATACTGGAGAGAAGGATTACCGTTACGGAGGTAGGGAAAATGGCTAGTGAACAGTGGATTTTAATCATTGACGATGAGGAAGACTTAGCACGTCTCTTAGAGAAAGTTTTACATAAAGAAGGTATTGTCAATGTTGTAACGGCAGGGACTGTGGCAGATGGTTGGGCAAAATTTCAGTACTATAATCCTGCACTTCTATTGTTGGATATTATGCTGCCAGATGGAGAAGGCTATGATTTATGCAAACAAATCCGCGAAGTTTCCAACGTTCCCATTTTATTTCTGTCGGCTAAAGATGAGGAAATTGATAAGCTTTTGGGGCTAGCAATAGGCGGGGATGATTATATTACAAAACCATTCAGCCCGAAAGAGGTGGCCTATCGAGTGAAGGCACAGTTAAGACGTGCAGGTTTTGCAGAAGAAAAAGAGGTCCCTAAAAAACCTTTAAAGATCGGACCATTTGAGCTTAGCCCTAATGAAACAGAGTTGAAGAAGGATGGAAAAACGCTCGAACTCACAGCAAAAGAAATCGGACTTATGAGCTGTTTTATGCATCATCCTGATCAGATACTCAGCAAAGAGACCTTGTTTGAGCATGTATGGGGTGATGACTTTTTTGGCTCTGATAATACAGTGATGGTACATATCCGTCGCTTACGTGAAAAAATCGAGATCGAGCCTTCCAACCCTTCGTTTATATTAACTGTTAAAGGGCTTGGGTATAAACTGTATACCAAAGGGTGAGGAACATGAAGTGGAAATTAACACGGCGCTTTTTAGGATCTGTTGTGATAATTGTCGTAATTGTAGGAATTGTAAACACAATTCTGCTGTTCTCCTTGCTTATCTATCAGTCAATGAAGAATTCCCAAGCAGGTGAAGGTTCTACCGAAACTTTTAGCCGAACTTTTTCACAATATATAGAACTTAAAAATGAAAAACCGGCAGTCAATGAAGAGGGATTAAAAAAGCTAAGAGAGATGAATGCCTGGATACAATTTTTGAGTAATAATGGGGAACAAGTTGCATCTTTTTATACCCCTGAAAATCTCCAGAAGGATTACTCTCCAATTGAAATTGTGCAAACGTATAAATATCAGGAAGTAGAGGCCGGGACGACCGTTTTTATTGGAGAGGCCCATAACTTCAGTTACTTAATTGGAGTGAAAAATAAGCAAATAGGACGTTATGTACTCACTTATGATTATGAAAAAATGTTTAAAACTATTAATATCTTGCTTTTACTTATTTTAGTCGTCGATATTATCATCGCCTTAATAGTTGGATTTATTTTTGGAAAAAGACTTACAGGTCCCCTTCACGTTCTAATAGATGGAATCCAACAGCTGCGTGAAAGACGTTTTAAAAAGATGCCGATACCAAATGGTGTGTATGAAGATGTATTTCGCAATATGAATGGACTCTCGATAAAGCTGGATCAATATGAGAAAGAACGAAATCAACTTGACCAAATGCGTGAAGAATGGATTAGCAATGTTTCGCATGATATGAAAACTCCACTTGCCTCTATTCACGGATATGCAGAATTGATGCAGGATAATGCCAACGATTTAACACAACAAGAGTTGAAGGAATATACAACTGTTATTAATAAACAGTCAAAGTATATGAGTGATTTATTAGATGATCTAAATTTAACGATGCGTTTGCGCAATCAAGAACTACCATTGCATTTAGAAGCTGTGAATATTGTTGCATTTATACGTGAAATAGCGATTGAACTTTTGAATGATCAACAATTTAGCGATAGAGATGTTGAATTTGTGGCTAATGTGGACAAAGCGGTGCATAAAGTGGATAAAAGATTATGGAAGAGGGCCATTGTTAACTTTATCTACAATGCACTTGCGCATAACGATGAACAAGTCGTTGTAAAAATACAAATTGATAGTGTTTATCCACAATGTGGACAACCGGAAAAGTCTAGCAGCATATCCCCATTTTCATCATACCATACACAAATCGCAATTACTGATAACGGTCGAGGCATTCCTTCGAAGGATATAGATCAAGTTTTCGAACGCTACTATCGTGGTACAAATACTACTAGTAAACATGGGACAGGCTTAGGAATGGCGATTGCACGGGATATTATTTTGGCCCATAACGGAACAGTTGACCTGAAGAGTTCTGAAAACAAAGGAACAACCATCACAATACTTCTATAGAAAAAAAGCGTCTGGGAACAAACGAAAAACAGCAATTTTCTTTATGAGAAAATTGCTGTTTTTCTGCTCCCAGGTGAATTGATTTCCATCCCGGGACGCTTTCCACGGGCATTGCCTGAGCCTGTATTCTCAGGCATCACACCATTCCCGTAGGGAGCTTTGCTTGTAGCGAAAGGCGTAGACGACAGCTGGTGTTTTAGCAGTGCGAAAGGTAAAACCGTCAGCATGAACACTCGCCATCCATTCCAATAGTCGCAGCCTCCTTCCTTTACTTCAATTATTTTTGCGCCTTTTGCGGAATGTCTTCTAGCTTCACTTCATTATATGACGACACTTGATTTTCCTTTTTTACGAACATTTTTAAGTAAGCGTCTTTACGAAGATTCTTTTGTGCTGTGAATTCAAGCGGGATTGTTTTACCATCCGCATTTGTAGCATCCAGTTGATAAGAATAGGTAGTCATAACAGAACCATCATCCAGTTTCTCCTCATGCGGTATGCCATCCTCCGTAATTTGCAAGTAATAGTTATCAGCGTTCATGCGGTTAAAGTCTAATTTTGTAATCGCAAAAATACTTACTACCCCTAATGCAAACAATACACCCACTACTATTAAAAATTTCTTCATTTCTATCATCCTTCTGTTTTATTATTTTGTGTAATAATTCGATTGTACGAAGCTACTGTCAAGAGATAATACAGTCCGTAGATAGCTGTATAGGCAATCATCCAGATCAATACCGGTTTTACTAAATCTATCATTAGTAAACTAGAGAAAGCTTTTAAAGCAATGGCACTGTGCAATAACCCTACTGCCAGCGGAACAAAAAAGACGACAAATACTTGGGATGCAATGGATTTACGCATTTCCTTTGGACTAACTCCCATTTTATATAGCATATTGTATTGGGACTTATCTTCCTCTGCTTCTGTTAAAACCTTAAAGTAAATAATACTGCCTGTTGCCGCTAAAAACACTAGGCCAAGGAAACTCCCGATAAACAGCAGAGAGCCTACACTTTCGATGCCATTTTGCAAGTCTTGTGGAGCACTTGAGAAACGGGCTTCCTCCGGTAAATGTTTTGCAACTTTTTCGGATAATTCCGTTGAAGCTTTATCTATACCAATGACCTGGTAGTTCAATACTACCCCGTCTTCTTTTAACAATTTATAATATTCATTTGAAACGACTACTGTAATTCCTGCCGTGCCAAAGTTTAATACTGATTGTGTTTGATAGCTTTGGAATGTGAGAATAATGTTGTTCGCAGTTGAAACTGTTTTTCCCTCGTATTTAGGTGAAAACCTTTCGTCATACCCAATATCTAAAATCACAGCATTGGCGTTGTTAACATCTATCTTTTCCTTTTTTTGAATTGCTGCTAATCGATTATATGTTTTTTCATTGATAATCGTATAAATTCTTTTATCGGAATTATTGAAAGCTGAGTTTAACTGTTCTGTATGAAAGGTTACAGACAACGCTTCGATTTTTTCATCGTATTTTACATCAGGCAACACACTGCTGACTTGTTGATTGATTTTTGCATCTGTCTCATACATAAAAGTATTCGGATTAGCCGTTTCGACCTGATCGTTTATGTTGTAATAAAGACCAAACACTGCACCTCCTGCAGTTACAGTGGTAGCACTTAATATTGCAATGACTGTCAATGTACGTGCATTGCCCCGGATACGATATAACAGTTGGGAAATCGTCATTAAATGAAGACCTTTCCATAACCACTTTTCATTTTTCTTCATCATAGCTAAAACAAAACCAGTAACACTATAGAACAATAAAAAAGTACCTACAATAACTGTTGTTAAAATAATCAACGCTATTATTAAAAAACCGACTGCTTTCCACACTTTGGAAGTAAAAATATCTTGAAGCGCCAACCAATAGCCGACCGATATTAGTAATACTCCCAAAATAGCTACCACCATTGAAGGCTTTGGAATCACTTCCCCTTCTTTGGAAGCATGGAATAAATCAATTAGTTTAAACTGGTAAATTAAGCGATATCCTTGGATTGATGTCACTAAGAAGATCGCCAAAAACACTATTGCAGTATTCAAGGCTGCCGAATCTGAAAATGTAAAAGGTGCGATCACATCATAGCCCATCAAATGGATTAAAATAGTCATAAATCCTTTTGAACAAAGAAATCCAAAAATAACCCCTAATACTAATGAAAACAATCCTAATAATAAATTTTCAAAGAAGAGCATGAAGCCAATTTGGCGGTTACGTACACCTAGCAATGCATACAACGCTACTTCTTTTTTTCTTTTCTTCATAAAGAACGAATTTGAATAAGCAATAAATATGGCAACAAAAAGTAGTAGGATGACTGCTGCCCCGTTCATCAGTGAATCTAATTTTTGGGAGGAATCCGTTATTTGGGCAATTGTATCGCTATATTTTAATGTTACAAATGTAAAGTAGATAACGATACTAAAAACCATCGATGCAATGTATAAGAAATATTGAGAAAAGTTTCGTGCAATATTTTTTCTCGCTAGACTAAATAACGTCATCTACCTCACCCCCAATTGTTGCAAGGACTTCCAAAATCTCTTGAAAGAAAGCTTTTCGACTCTTATCTCTTCGATAAATTTCTTTAGAAAGTGTACCATCCTTGATAAAAATAATACGACCACAGAAACTCGCTGCATATGCATCATGTGTCACCATCAGGATCGTTGAATTATTGTTTTCATTTAAATTACTTAAGCTTTCCAGTAAATCTGTCGCTGACTTGGAATCAAGTGCACCTGTTGGCTCGTCTGCCAGAACCATCACAGGTTCCGTCACAAGTGCTCTAGCTGCCGCCGTTCTTTGCTTTTGCCCTCCAGATAATTGATACGGATATTTTTCCATTAAATTTCCTATACCAAATACACTGGCAATTCGAGTCACCAAGTTATTAATTTGTTTAGCTGGCGTTTTCGCTATCGCTAGCGGCAACAGTATATTTTCCTTTACTGTGAGTGAATCCAACAAATTATAGTCTTGGAAGATGAAGCCGAGATTTTCACGTCTAAAATCTGCTAATACGTCTTCTTTCATATCGTGGATACTCGTATTATTCATATATATTTCCCCTTCAGTCGGAGAGTCAATTGTTGCCAGCAAATTAAGCAAAGTAGACTTCCCCGCCCCGGAAGGCCCCATAATCCCTACAAACTCTCCCTCCTGAATATCGAATGAAATGTTTTCTAATGCCGTGTAGGCTGCATTTGATTTGCCGTATGTCTTTTTTATATTTTCTACTTTTAATAATGGTTCCATTTTGCTTCACCTCATCAATTTTGTTGATATGTATACTATAAATGCTCATCCTTACAACAGTTTTATGCCAACCTTACAGCAAGCTTAAATCTGAAAAACCCGATTTCCATTAAAGAAATCGGGTTTTATATTAGTTTTTTCTAGTTGTATATAGATCAGAGGCTTCATCGAAATAGAAACGACGTTTCCCCTTACTAAACAGGACTAACAAAATGTGAAAGAGAAGCACAGTCGTCAAAATAAAATAAACACCCCAAGCTCCCAGCGACAAAAATACAGATGCTTTGTAATAAGGGGCGTCCATGGGAACAGCTAAATTATTCAGAATCCCTGCAACACCTGTTATAAAGTAGATAGCGTAAATTCCAACAAATCGTTTAAACAATCGTTTGTTTGTTTCCGCTTTAGAAAGACGGCTTTCATAGCGGAATCGCATAACCTTCGCCCCAAAAGTATTTCCCCTCCAAAACAATGGTACGGCAAAAAACAACACAAACAACACAACTGTATTTACAACAAAGACACTGACCACGTTGGTATAGGTTAAGCTGATAATTATCATGCTGATCATTTTAGTAATGAATAAATCAATAATGACTGCCAATAACACAGACATCGGTTTTACTTTATCATGGGCTAACAGTTCATCTGCTTTTTCATTGATCTTCTGCCTCGACGGAAATAAGGCTAACACAGCAGGAGCAAGAAAGAAGCCAAGTAATCCTCCTCCCGTATTTAACAGTAAATCATCTACATCAAAAATCCGATAAGCACTCCCCCTCCTGCTATATTTTAACTAAAAAAACAAAATCGGACTCAAAAGTATTTATATTTGGCGGTTCCTTTCGCAAGCAACAAAAAACGCACTGGGATCACCCTAGTGCGCTTCTTAAATTTATTCTTTTATCACTTTTTCATAAAGACCCGGACGGCGATCTTCGTATACAGGGATCCGGCCGCGCACTTCATCGACCGTTGAAAAATCAACGTCGATAATTGCCAGCTCCTCATCATCTGCACCTGTCCAAAGAATCTCACCCCATGGTCCAATAATCATTGACTGACCGTTGAAATTTTCCACTTTACGGGCAATGCGATTTACCGCAACGACGAAGCACTGGTTTTCAATTGCTCGCGCCTGCAGTAATATTTTCCAGTGATCGATACGAGGCGTCGGCCATTGTGCTGGTACGAACAGCACCTTAGCACCATCCAACGCATGAGAACGCAGCCATTCCGGGAAGCGAATATCATAGCAAATCGCTCCGCCTGCTTCAAGATCGCCTAATGCGAAACGATTCATGTCACTGCCGGATTCCAAATACAAATGCTCATCCATTAAGCGGAATAAATGCACTTTACTGTACTCGCCGACTAATTCACCATCGCGATTGTACGTGTACATTGTATTATAAAACTTATCATCACGCTTCACCGATACCGATCCACCTACAATATGTACCGCCAATTCTTTTGAAAGACTGCTTAAAAATGCTTTCGTACGTTCCCCATTTTCGTCTGCCAGCTCTTCCAGTTTTTCGAGCGCATAGCCCGTATTCCACATTTCCGGTAATACAACGATTTCAGCCCCGCCTGCTACCGCTTCGCGAATAAATTTCTCCGCGCGTTCATAGTTTTCATCTACCTTGCCAAAACCAACATTTAATTGAATACAACCAATTTTCATAACTGCCACCGCCTTAAAAATTCCGTGCGAATCTATTTTCGCATATTCGTACTCATTGTAACATCTCACTTCAAGTTGTCAAAATCTTCACTTTACTTAAGTGAAGTTTTAGACTAACATTAACCTTACTATTTTTCAGAGGTGATAAAGAATGATCGAATTCTCGAAAAAGCTGCAAAAGTTACCCCAACAGTTTTTTGCAGCACTTGTAAACAAAGTAAATGAAGCGCTTGCTGAAGGGCGCGATGTGATTAATTTAGGTCAGGGAAATCCGGACCAGCCAACACCGGCACATATTGTTGAAGCACTGCAAAATGCGGCAAATAATCCGCAAACACATAAATATTCTCCATTCCGTGGTATTGCAGAGCTCAAGCAGGCAGCTGCGGACTTCTATAAACGTGAATATAATGTCGACATTGATCCCGCTACAGAAGTGGCTGTTCTTGGCGGAACGAAAATCGGTTTAGTCGAACTTCCGCTTGGACTCCTGAATCCTGGCGATTATATGCTCCTCCCAGATCCGGGTTATCCGGATTACTTATCCGGTGTCGCACTTGCAGAGGTAAAGTTTGATACGATGCCGCTTCAAGAGGAAAATCACTTTTTACCAGACTACAAAACATTGTCCGTAGACATTAAACAACGGGCAAAATTGATGTATTTAAACTATCCGAACAACCCGACTGGCGGTGTCGCAACACATGAATTTTTTGAACAGACCGTACAGTTCGCTAAAGATAATAGCATTGCGGTTGCCCATGACTTCGCTTACGGGGCACTAGGCTTTGATGGTGAACACCCGCCAAGCTTCCTGCAAGCACCCGGTGCAAAAGAAGTCGGCATTGAGCTTTATACATTGTCCAAATCGTACAATATGGCAGGCTGGCGTATCGGCTTTGCTGTTGGTAACGCAAAAATGATTGAAGCGATCAATATTATTCAGGACCATCTGTTTTGCAGCCAGTTCCCTGCGATTCAGCATGCAGCAGCAGTAGCACTGAATGAGGAGCAATCTTGTGTAGAGGAATTGCGTGCATTATATGAGCGCCGCCGCAATGTACTCGTTGAAGAGGCCCATAAAATCGGCTGGGAAATCACGGCACCGAAAGGCTCATTCTTTGCATGGCTGCCTGTACCTGCACCATATACGAGTGAACTGTTTGCCGACTTCTTACTGGAAAGAGCGGATATTGCCGTTGCAGCCGGCAATGGGTTTGGCGAGTATGGTGAAGGCTATATTCGTGTCGGGCTGCTCGTCGAGGAAGATCGTTTGCGCGAAGCAATACAGCGTGTCGCGAAGCTTGGCTTGTTTGCGAAGACGGTTTTGAAATAATAGAGTTTAGCCATTTGAATGATGGTCAAAAATGAAGACACTTCAACTTTGTATAGGAGAATGGCAAATTTATATTCGCCATTCTTCTTATTTTAATAGCCAAAAATCTAAGCTTATTCGCCAATTCATTGTAAAAAGCAGTTTGAGAATTGGATGGGGGAAGTATATTTGTCATTTTATTAACGATAATCGCCATTTATAAAGCATATTCGTCACTTTAAACCGCATAATCGCCATCTTACCCCAGTTAATAGACACTTCCGTACATATAATCGCCATTTCGAAATTTATTGGACAACTATATTTTTTATTAGCCAAATACCAAATATATTCGCCATAGAAGGCTCCAAAGTTGAACCCTTAACGCAACACAAAAAAACTCAGCACCATTAAAAACAGTGCTGAGCTTTACGTTATTTATTTAATTACTTCTAACTCACGGCCTACTTTTTCGTAAATCGCTAATGCTTCATCGAGCATTTCTTTCGTATGTGCTGCTGTTGGCATATTGCGCACGCGACCTGTTCCTTTTGGTACTGTCGGGAACACGATTGCTTTTGCGTACACACCTTCTTCAAGCAAGCGTTTCGAGAATTGTTGTGTCAGCTTTTCTTCGCCGATAATACATGGTGTAATCGGTGTTTCCGATTCCCCGATATTAAAGCCAAGTTTTGCTAGACCGTCTTTTAAATACTGACCGTTTTCCCAAAGCTTGTCATGCAGCTCTGTTGATTCCATAATCATCTCTACCGCGCGTGTAATCGCCGCAACATCCCCTGGTGGTAATGCTGTTGAGAATAAAAATGGACGCGAGCGGACTTTTAGCCAGTCGATCAGATTTTTCTTCCCTGCTACATAGCCGCCGACAACACCGATTGCTTTTGACAATGTACCGATTTGGAAGTCGATATCGTGTTGCAGACCAAAATGCTTCACTGTTCCAGCACCTTTACCTGTAACGCCTGAACCATGTGCATCGTCTACATATGTGATTAAATCAAATTCTTTTGCGATTTCCACGATTTCCGGAAGCTTGGCAATATCGCCATCCATCGAGAAAACACCATCTGTAATGACCATTACTTTATTGTATAGGCCCGATTCTGTTGCGTCTTTTGCTTTTGCGCGTAAATCATCCATATCCGCATGCGCAAATGGAATAATTTTTGCTTTAGATAAACGGCAGCCATCAATAATTGAAGCATGGTTTAATGCATCCGATAAAATCGCATCATTTTTATCCATAACAGCAGAAATCGCCGCCATATTACAATTGAAGCCTGATTGATAGCTAATTGCTGCTTCTGTACCTTTAAATTTCGCTAATGTTTCTTCCAGTTTTACGTGTAGATCGAGCGTGCCGTTAATTGTACGAACAGCACCTGCACCAACACCATATGAGGCGATTGTGTCCTGAGCAATCTTTTTCAGCTCATCGTTCGTCGCCAAACCTAAGTAGTTGTTTGATGACAGGTTTACAAGCTGTTTGCCTCCAACTTTAATGATCGGACCGTTTGCTCCTTCTACCGGATCGATTTCGTTGTATAAACCTTGTGCTTGTAGTGCCAGTAAGTTTTCATCTAAAAAGGTGTTTAATACGTTTGACATGCGCGTTCATCCTTTCGATATCTATTACCACTATATTTTAGCACAGAGAATGAAAATTTTATGTAAGCGGCTCTCCGATTATTTCCTCAAGCTTTCTTTTAAAGAAAAACAGTGAAGGCTGAATGACATAACCTGTGCCTAGCGCTAAAATAACCGTCCCGAAACCAACAGGACCACCAAGCAGCCATCCGGCACCTGTCGCAAATACTTCCATTACGAGACGCCCTGTTTTCACAGAATAGCCTTTACTCGCAATAATCATCATAATCGTATCACGCGGACCTTCGCCAAGACTTGCCGCAATATAGAGTGCACAGCCAATGCTCATTACAAAAAATCCGGCTGTAAAATACGCAAGTTCCAGTACAAAAATACTCGTCTCTGGCAGGAGCCAGTTGAACAAATCAATAAATGAACCGATGAACAGCATATTTAAAAACGTCGCAAGCTTCGGAATGCGTTTCAAATAAATCGATGTCCCGATAATAATTGTCAGACCCGTTAAAATGGACCAAGAACCAATCGTCAATCCAATTTGCTTGTAAAGACCAATATGGAAAACATCCCATGGAGCTGTTCCGACAACATTCCCTTTAATCGTCATCGTAATACCAAGCGCCATGATCATCATTCCTACAAAAAAACTTCCCCATTGCCATTTAAATTTCTTCGACACAACAATCCTTCTTTCTATGATGAGACAATCGATGCAAATTGCCCGTTCGTTGCCCTTTGTAAATCTTCCGGTGCAAGCTTAATCTGCATCCCGATTTTGCCTGCACTAACAATTATATAATCAAGTGCAGTTGCCGCTTCCTCAATAATTGTCGGAAACAGCTTTTTCATCCCAATCGGCGAACAGCCTCCGCGAATATAACCGGTTAAGCCAAGCAGCTCCTTTACAGGGAGCATCTCGATTTTCTTTTGCCCTACCACTTTTGCTGCAGCCTTTAAATTCAATTCCGCATCAACCGGAATGACGAAAACAAAGTAATTGCCCTTTCCTGCAGTCGCGACCAATGTTTTATATACGTGAAGGGCAGGCTGGCCGATTTTGCCGGCAACGGTCAATCCATCAACCGCTTCCCCGTCGTTGATCGTATACTCAAAAATTTCATGTGCGATTTTTTTCTGCTCAATTAAACGAACTGCATTTGTTTTTGCTTGCTTCTTCGCCAAAAAGACCACTCCATATTCTCAACTTTGGAAATATTATACCACTGAATGATTTGCTAAGTGCTGCTTCAATGCAATTTTATATTTTCTTAAATGTAAAAAAACCCACTCCATATGAGCGGGCTTAGTGTCATGCAATTTGGGAGAAAACAGATTCCTCTGTCAAACGGTAACCGTTGTTCACCATTGAAATATGTGCGTTGTATTTTTGTGCAGCTATATTGAATGAACGCTGGAATAAACGCTTTTCCAACTCTCGTCCAAATACTGTTGGCTCGTCTGGATTACGGGCAAAATCTTGTTGGAATTTTTCCGGTATTGTAAAGGAAAGATTTTCGTTAGACAACGAGATTGCTTCCTCGGATTGTACTTGCTCTGTATGTTCATTTTGAGTGTTTAAAATGGAGGTTGATACATTTGCTGCTGTAAGTAAATCTTGAGATGAAGGGACAGCTGATGCTAAATGCACATTATCCAATGTTGGTGTTTGTGTATACGTGATGTCATTTACCACTGCAAGATTTTCGGTCTGATTGGCATTGTCCTGTGTTAGCAAATCTTTTTCTGTTTTACCGGAAAGAAGGTTTTCCAGCACTTTCAGCAGTGGATTTTTACTTGGATCCGTATATTGGGCATGCTTTTTATATGCTTCGCCCGCCTCTTTACGGAGCTGGGAGCGTTTTCTTTCATCTAACTCTGAACTAAAGCCTCGTGCCAAGCTATTAATCTTCATCTTCTTCACCCCTTTTGTAAAAGTTGCATTAATTTTTTATTAATATACCAACATATATCCCTTTTATATAGAAGATATTCGCCGATTGTTCATATTCAGAACTTTCCTACCAACCTTCTCTGCTCTCTCAATCTACAAAATGGACTATCTGTTATTTTTACTTCAAGTACCCATTACCTATAATAAAAAAACAATCTTTACACTGGCTTTATAGTATGGAAACAATTTTCGTTTAAAATTAGGAATCATTACTACAGGTAGGAGCATTCCATGAAAACATTCGTAAATTCAAAGCCGAACAATTCAATTGATTTCAAGGAAATGATGCAGCGTTTTCTGTTAAAGAGCAAAACGATCCGCCATCTATCCCGGTCAATAGCATTGAAGAATATCATTGCACAGGAGGCAATGAATACATATTTTCAGCCTATTTATGATGTAAGAAACAATACGACATTTGGTTTTGAAGCATTGAACCGCCCTATTGCGCTGAAGCTTTTTCAAACGGCCGATATTTTCTATGAATTTGTTGGGCAAACGGATAAAGTATTTTTGTTTGAATGCTTTTGCCGGAATCTTTCACTCGTGCGCTATCACAAAAAACTGCTCAATTACAGTACGACGAAAGATATCACTTTGTTTATCAATATCCATCCAAATGTTTTGCTCGATAAAAACTATCATAGCGGCGAAACGAGGGCTTTACTGGAAAAATTGAATATTTCCCCTGAGCAGGTTGTATTTGAGCTGACGGAGCGCAGTGCTGTCGGAGATTTCGAAGAATTTGCACGGGTCCTTTCCCACTACCGGTCACAAGGTTATCGGATTGCGGTTGATGATGTCGGTTCAGGCTACAATAGTTTAAAAACATTAATTTACTTAAAGCCGGAATTTATTAAACTGGATCGCTCACTTATTCAAAATATCGATCAGCATAAAGCACAGCAGCAGCTTTTAACAGTCATTTTAAATTATGCGGTTGAATCGGGAACAAAAGTAATTGCTGAAGGCATTGAAACAAAGGCAGAATATGAATTCATCCAATCAGTTGGCGTTCATTATGCACAAGGCTACGCAATTGGGCGCCCCCATGAGGAATTAATAGAAGGAATTAATCCGATTCCTGAGTGAATACCGGAAAATATAATAGGCGACTGAATATCCCTTATTGGATGTTCAGTCGCCTAAATTTTATTGGTTAATATCCATTGAAATTCACAAATTCACCGACCGGTTTCCGGTAGCCTCGTGCGCGCACTTTCTCTACGCTTTTCCCAATCGTAATCATCATAACCGGGTCTAAATGATTTGGAATATTGAACTCTTTCCGTAATTCCTCAACATTGTGGACATGCATCGGACATGTATCAAATCCGTAATGCTTGGCACTCATCATAAAGAGCATGGCGTGAATCCCTGCATTTCGCATCAGTTCTAAATTTAATTCGTGCGGATTGTTTTTTAACCCGTCACTATACCCTTTAATTAATTCCATCGTCATATCGTATTCGACTTCATCCATCATCTTCAGCATTTTTAATGGACTGTAGATTTTTTCGACTTCCGGCATTTCAATGCTGTTTTTATTACCCATAACAATAACAACACCGCTTGCCGTATGGATTTTATATTGGTTGTAGCTTAATTCTTTTACTCTTTCCTTCTTCTCTTGATCTGTAATAACTAAGTAATTCGTAAATTGCAGGTTGTATGCACTTGGAGCCAGCTTTGTCAGCTCAAATATATTTTTAAAATCCTCTTCTGTCATTTGTTCATTTTCAATAAAGTTCGTAGCGGAATGTCGAGATTTAACTAATTCTTCAAAGTTCATATTGTGTTACCTCTTCCTTGTAATTTATTTCAAATTAAAGTATCTTTATTTCGAGATAAATTTACCATATTATAAATTTAGTTGTCAATAATTTCATTTCTTTTAGTCGATTGAGAAATAGTAGAAAGTCCATACTTTCTATAGGAATTCAATATTTAAAAAATATTTGAAAGAAATAGGAGATGAAGAAAATGAAATTTGAAAACAAAATCATCATTGTCACTGGCGCAGCAGGAGGTATCGGTAAAGAGGTTGTAAGAAAATTGGTTAATGAAAGAGCAAACGTTGTATTGGTCGATCTAAACGAAGACGCGATTAAATCCGTTCAAACAGAACTCTCACTTACAGATGAAAACAGCTTAATCGTAAAAGCAGATGTATCAAAAGAAGACAATGTAAAAAACTATGTGGATCAAACAATCTCGAAATTCGGCCGGATCGACGGCTTTGTGAATAACGCTGGTGTTGAAGGTCCGGCAAAACCTCTTGAAGAAATTACAGAAAAAGAATTCGACTTTGTATATGGCATTAATGTAAAAGGTGTTCTGTTCGGTTTGAAATATGTATTGCCGGTGATGAAAGAGCAAAAATCCGGTTCTATTGTCAATACTTCATCCGTGGCCGGCTTAATTGGTTCTCCAAGTATGGCACTATATAATTCCTCTAAACATGCTGTAATGGGTCTTAATAAGGTAGCCGCTTTAGAAGCAGCAACGTATAATGTTCGTGTAAATACAGTAAATCCAGGTGTGATCAATACACAAATGATGCGTAAAATCGAATCAAATGTTGCGCCGGGCGCTGCTGAGGCAGCTCAAGCAGCCTACAATGATGCTGTACCGATGAAACGCTATGGTGAACCTGAAGAAGTAGCAAATGTTATTGCTTTCTTACTCTCAGATGAAGCCTCTTATGTAAGTTCTTCTTCGTTCACAATTGACGGCGCTTTATATAACGTTTAAATGTAAAGAAAGGAAAACCAAAAGAACCCATTCTTTTGGTTTTTCCCCATTTTTTTCATTCCCTTCAAATCCCGTCAATCCTGCCACCGCCAGTTATATATGTTAATATAAAATCGTTATTCTCAAGCATTATCGGAGGTTTATAGAAATGAAGATAAATAAAGGCGTATTCTTTGTACTGCTTGGTGCAGGTTGCTTTGGTTTTACACCTGTGTTCGCTAAATTAGGGTTTGGGTACGGTTACTCACTTGGGCAAATCAATCTTGTCCAAATGGTCATTTCCTTTCTGCTGTTATGGTCGATCACTTTCCTAAAAGGGGGCGGGTTGAAGGGGCTGACTAAAAAGAACATCCTTCCAATTATGATTACCGGATGTTTTATCGGTTTAACAAGTATTTTTTATTATGGTGCGATGCAGTATTTACCTGCTTCACTGGCCATCATTTTAATGTTCCAGTTCGTTTGGATCGGCATTCTGTTCGAATGGGTTTTCAATAAAATTAAGCCCGCGCCGATTACTATATTTGCAATTGTGCTTATTCTTGTCGGTGTATTTTTCGCATCGAATATTTTAACTGGCGATATGCAAGGCCTTCCGATTAAAGGGTTTGTTATGGGTATATTATCTGCCTTTACATATGCTGCCTTTATCTTTTTCAGCGGGAAAGTGGCCGTTGATGTCAATCCATTAACCCGTACCGTTTTAATGGTGACAGGTTCAACGATTTTAGTATTTATCCTATTTATGAAGGACATCCCTGCTGTATTTCCCCTTGAAGGAAACTTGGTGACGAGCGCTGCTGGGGTTTCATTGTTTGGAGCTGTATTGCCGCCACTGTTTTATGCAGTCGGTGCACCACTCATTTCAGGAGGTTTGGCGAATATATTAACTTCTGTTGAACTGCCTGTCGCGATTTTATCGGCGAGCATTATTTTGGCCGAAACGGTCACACCTTTGCAATGGATCGGAATTGTGCTGATCCTCATAGCGATTGTATTAAATGAAATCGGCCCGAACATCATTCGGATGAGAAAAACGTACAAAGAGAACAATTCTTCATCAGCATAATAAAAATTAATTAGGATGCTAATCAACTGTGCAAACAGCCGTTGGTTAGCGTCTTTTTATTTACAGAAACAAAAAAGCATATCAATAATTTTCTATTGATAGGCTAAATTGATATTTCGAGTTTTATATTTAATTATCTGAAGAGATTCAGCATTGCGCCTACTTGTCTCATTGTATTAATTCCATTCGTTAATGTCCCTACATGGCCCATCACTGTATTTAAATTATCCGATAGACCGCTAAAGCGAGACCCTTGCTGTTGTTGCTGCTGTGGAAAAGGGTTGAACTGCTGTTGTGGATAAGGATTAAACTGCTGTTGCCCCTGTCTAGGATTAACCGGATATGGCGGATAAAAGGCTTCCCTCGGTCTTGAAAAGTCATTGGATCGAGGCATTCCCATCTGCTGTCTGCCCATTTGCGGTGGAGGACCAAATTGTTGTCCATTTGGCGGAAACATCCCCGCTCTAGAATTTTGCCCCAAAAATGGCATATCATTCACCTCCCTACTAAGTTTGACCTCTAACCTAGTATATGTTCATGATTTTTCGCAATATAGACATTTGAAATACTCGGATGAAACGTTAATTACTCATAGTAACGACCTCTTCACCTCCAATAAAAAGAAGGCATATGAATAAAGAAAAAGATTGGAGCAATGACATGAACAAATTGAATCCTGAAAGGCTGTCCGTTGAATACAGGGATGGTGTTTCCGCAACAGAACCTGTTATTTCAAGACACCATACACTCACGCATTCTGATGACACCGGAGAATTATTTTTAACAATCGGAACACAGTTTGCGTGGGACAAAGTGAATAAGAATATGAGAGATGAAGTAATTGGCGAATGGAAAACGAATGGGTACTATATATATTACAACGCCTATGTAATGGTTAACAAAGAATGTCAAGATTTTAATACAGCTATGCGGCGGTATGAAGTATTCCGGCGCGAATTGCCGCTTGCATTGACAGCCATCCGGTACGGCGATCGCTTCTTATTCGACCTCTATCCGGTTTTGGACAACGGATTAATCATCGTAAACTTCTTATCCACATACCCGCAGTTCTCTAAACAAGTGATTTTTGGGACTTTCAGCAGTTATTCCACTTTATTTTAAATGGATTAAATTCGATAATATGCAACATTTAATTCTAATTCCTTTTATGGTATTAATTGTTAGTGCACAATGCACGTCAAGTCATTTTACATGGGAGAGGGATATAAGAAATGCTGCATTTAAAAACAATTACAAAAGACAATTGGATAAAAGCGATCTCATTAAAAGTACGGGAGGATCAAGTGAAGTTTGTAGCCACGAATGCGGTGTCTCTGGCACAGCTGAACTTTCTGGAAAATTTCCATGCGAAAGGGATTTACTTTGGTGAAGAAATGGTTGGGTTCACACTTTATGGTCTTGATGAAGATGACCATGAGTACTGGATTTACCGAATGATGATCGACCAAAAATATCAGGGGAAAGGTTATGGCAAAGCTGCGGTTCAGCTCGTTATAGAGGATATTCAAACAATGAAAGAACCGCATCATCAAACGATTAGCCTTTCCTATGAACCTGACAATGAGCATGCAAAGCGCATCTATAAAAAAATGGGCTTCCAGGAAATAGACGGCCTTGTTATTGAAGGCGAGCAAGTAGCACGCTATACGTTTTAGGAGTAACAGCGATGCGAATAATAACGATTGCGTTACTAGCGATTCCAGGCTTCTTTATTTTAATATTCACGATTGCCTCTTTTGATTATTTTTACTACCCGATTATAAGCTTCAAAGCAGAAAATGCCGCTGAAGCTTCTCTTGAAGAAAAGTATAGCGTAGACTTTGTGATTGATGAATCAACCTATTCCAAACCATTGGGCGATGATTTCGGGGACTACCATATTATTGCTCATCCAAAGAAGAATCCTGATCTGGAAGTTACGGTTTCGGTTGGTGAGGATATGGAACCCCTTTACGATACGTATTTGGAAATGCATTGGCGTGATGAACTGAACACGCAATTTGGGTTGCTGTATGAAGAACTTTATGGAACTGTTGAAAATTACTCCTATATGGTAAATGTGACGTTTCCCGATGAAATCGAAGCACAATATGACCATACCGACACGTACGAAGAAATTTTGCAAAAGGAAGCTAACGGTATCGGAAATATTGTCTTTGCCAATGTTATTCTGGAATCATCCAATAATATAAACGATCAGCTGGGGAAAGCCTATAAGATGATCCAGCACTTTAAAGAGCAGAATTTAAAATACTTCAACATTGAAATTGTCTTCTTTAATGGAGATTTGCAAAAACAGGTGACGAAAAGTGACCGCAAACTTTCCTATAATGGATTTATTTTCAAACATTTGGATGATAGAGCTGCAAAATTTTATTTTTCGTATGAATCAGAGGATGCGGAGTCCGTAAAGGAACTGAATCAGCTAAAATCTCCCGCTGATTTGGAGCAGTATGTTAAAGATATGAATTGAAGTTAGCATTTAATGATGAAACCCACTTATACGGTTTAAGTGGGTTTTTCATGGGCAATATACGGACACGCTCTCTTGTATCCCTTTTAGCACTTCATCTGGCAATTTTCTAATTGTTATATCCGCTCCTAGAAACAGAAGCCAGTTCGTTATCTCAACTACGTCTTCCTTGTTTTCATTATTGATAAAAGCCTCTAGAGTGGCTGTCGTTTGGTAAGGATTTGTATAGGAAATAGAAAGTTTTAAAGGATGATATTTTTTGAACTGTGCGATTGCCTTTGGACCAAGCTCAAGTACAAGGTTATTCTCTTTACTCCGTTCACTAAGCTTTTCCGAAATCTCCTTCTTACTGATTCTATTTTTCCCCTCGTCGGGTTTTACATCGATCAGATGCGTGACAGGAAAAATCCGATTCTTTTCCTCACCTGCGTCAAAGCCTTCTATCAGCCAGTTCCCCTTTTTATGATGAAGGTGCAAGAGATAAATTGAATACGTTTTTATTAACTTCCCTTCTTTGACTGAAATAATTAAATAGCGGTCAATCAGAAGTGTTTGAATAAGCTTTTCTATCACAGGATCAGGTAAATCGGATAAATCCAGCAAATCCGGATTGTGAGGGTTCGTCCCTTCAAAAAGCAATATTTGATTTAATAGCACAAGGTCGTCTTGCTGGTTTTCTGAAATTAAACCGAGTAGTTTCTCAGCTAACGACTGACGACTTTTTAAATATGGAAGTTGTTGATTTCTTGTTGCCATAAAGGCAATAAAAAGAGCTTTAATCTCATTATCTGTAAAGCGAACAGCGGGGAGCACAGAATTATGCAGGACACTATAACCCCCTTCTCTTCCAACTTCAGCGACAAGCGGCATCCCGATAGCTTCAATTTCTCTAATATCTCGTATAGCCGTTGAACGCGAGATATTAAACTCTTGCATAATTTCAGAAATGGTAAAGTGGGCACGGTTGTTGATATACCGCATGATTGTATTAATCCGTTCAACTTTTTTCATTGGCGCCTCCGAAAACAGTATCATATTTTGACATGATTTATGGCTATTATAAACTTATCAAGTAAAAAAACAAATCTTGATTAAACTAAAATTGAAAGAAGGCTTATACTATGGCAAATTACACGATTGAAGAAAAGGACAGCTTTGTTGTTTTAGGTTTTGGAACAGAACTAAAGAGCGATTACACAGACTATATGGGGATAAATAAAGAAAAGGCCGATTTTTGGCATGCGTTCAATGAGGATGGAAGACTGGATGCATTAAAGGCTGTAGCTACAAACGACTATATTTTTATCGTGAATGAAGCAGTGAATAATAAGATGATGCATTATGCCGGGGTTCTGACTGATGAAACATTACCGAAGGCAACTAGAGTCATCCAATTTCCTAAAGGAGAGTACGTAGTTGTTAAAGGTGAAGCTTCTACTGCAGAAGAGCTGGCCAATACTGTTACAGGGATCGCCTTCGGACAAGTATTACAAGAAGCAACAGATTACGCCTATGTAGGAGGTCCAAACGCAGCAGTTGTAATGGGTCAACAAAACGGTCAGTTATACGGGGAAATGTGGATTCCGGTTATTAAGAAATAGCAGGTAAGATGGATTATAGACCCAAAATTAAAACGGAGCCCGGTACACTCCCGGACTCCGTTTACTTTAAGTTTCAATGAAACAACTGTGTTTACCTAATGCTGTCTGAATTCAACTCAAGTTGTACAAGGTTCTCTTTGAAAGCCTTTTGCATAAAAGGACTCGGTTTCCCTACACTGTAAAGTTGCAGCACATGCATTGCTCTTGTGCAGGCTGTATAAAAAATTCTGCATAAACTTTCATCGCCATATACGTTTTCGGATGCGTCGTAAATGATGACCGCTTCAAATTCGATCCCCTTCGCTAAATAAGAAGGAATGACTACAACCCCTTGCTCAAATTCCGCTGTACCGCTCTTTATCAGCTTAATTCCATCAATTTTAGATAACGTCTCAAATGCTGTCTTACTTTCTTCTGCTGATTTACAAATAACTGCGATACTGCCATAGCCTTCACTTTGCAATTTCGAAATGTTAGACATAATGCGCTCGTGCAATTGTGTATGATTTTCCACTTGGTTTAATATCGGCAGCTCACCAGCACGCTCAAATGGACTGATTTTTTCTCCATTTGCAATAAGACTACGTGTAAATTCAATAATCGGCTTCGTCGAACGATAACTTCGGGTCATGTTGATAACTTCCGTCTCTTCTTCTCCATAGAGGTGGTTAAGCATTTGAAAATCTCCTACTCCACTTGCATGAGCAAAAATAGCCTGATTAAAGTCACCTAGTACCGTCATTTTGGCAGAAGGGAATAAACGCTTCAGAAATTCAAATTGAAACGGCGAATAATCCTGCGCTTCATCAATAAGAATGTGCTTGATCGAACGGTTCGTTTGAAAGCCTTGAATCAATTCCTGCAGAAATAGAAATGGTGTAGCATCTTCATAATACAGCGTCCCCGCTTCCATTATTTGAAGTGTGTCTTCGCATATCGCTTCCCACTCATCTGGTACTTCCACTTTTAATTGCTGTTTCATTAATAATGGATCTGTAAAAAGCTGTTTATAAATGCCTTCTAAATCAATAAAGTCGAGTGTTTGAATTTGTTTTCTCACTGCCTTCAATTTCAGGCGGACGACTACTTGAATAAGCGCATCATGATCCATTTCATAATCTGCCTGTTCTTCTCGTTCAAAGCCATTTTTCTTCGCTAAATATTTGTGAATTTTATGATATGTCTCATCGCTTAGTAGCTCAATTTCCTCCTCTACCCATGGCTGAGAACGTTCAACTTTTTCTATTTCTTTAATTTTATTCATTAGCCAGTCTTTCAGTTTTTCAAGTCTGCTTTGGAAATTCAGTGAAATATGTTCTCCATAAAACTTCTCTGACAATTGCTGAGCTGGTATGATCGTTTTCCCTCTGAACTTAATATCCTTAAATAGCAGGTCCGATTTTTCCAAAGTTTCTCGGTATAATTTAATCGCCTCAACATATTTAACGGATGCTTTAAATTGAATGCCTTTAATCCTTGCGTTATACGAAGGGCTGTTTGCTGCAGTCAGCACATATTCCAATTGGTGAAAAGGATTTTCTAAGTGAAAATCTTTACTTAAGCGGTGATCCAAATATTCCTGAAATGTAACTTGCTGCATATTTTCTTCCCCAAGCTCCGGAAGTACGTTGGAAACATAGCTATTAAACATAGCATTTGGTGAAAACAATATAATTTGATCGGCTTTAATACGATCCCTGTATTTATACAATAGAAATGCGATTCTTTGTAATGCAGCAGAAGTTTTACCACTGCCGGCTGCACCGTGCACAATGAGCATACGCCCTTGATCATGGCGAATAATACGGTTTTGATCCTTTTGAATCGTTGCTACGATACTTTGCATATACTTATCCGCGCCTTTTCCAAGCACCTTCTGTAAAATTTCATCACCAATCGTGAGACTTGTGTCAAACATAGATTGCAGTTTCCCATTACGAATAACGTATTGCCATTTTTTCTCGAGATCACCGTAAACCTTGCCCCCAGGCGTTGTATACTGTGCGGGACCAGGCTCATAATCATAATAGACACTTGAAATCGGTGCTCTCCAGTCATAAATAAGGAAGTCCTCACCACTTGCATCCATCAAAGATGAAATTCCAATATAAATTTTCTCCTGCTCTGAAAAACCTTCTTCAAGAAAATCAATTCGTCCAAAATAAGGGACCGACTTCATCCGATGCAAGACAGCTAATCTTTTGGATGCGTGATGATGCGTACTTTCACCAACAGCTAATGCCTGCGCTTCTTGTCTTAAGTTAATAACGGTTTCCAAAAAGTCATCAAACGAATCCGTATTCACTTTAATTTCATCCCAAAAATGCTTACGAGTATTTACTACTTCATTTCGGAGCTTTAACGTTTCTGATTCCAGTTGAAGTGTTTGATCATTTATTACGTTCACAACACTATTTAATCGCTTTTGTTCGTTCAGGAAATCTGCTTTCATAACATTCACTCCTTGAAAATATTTAAGAGTTGACTAATAAAGAATTTTTATATATACTTAAAGTAAGGGATAATATACGCATAGATATTATTTTTCGCATATCTATATAAATTTACCACGTGTCAGCATATTTTACAATGCATTTGGCAGGTGTATTTTTTTGTTTAAAAATACGGCCAATTTAAATACGCTACATAGAAGAAGAAATTACTTACGATTCATTTCTTAATGTACCCATAAAAAGAACCGCCTAATTCGTTATCCATCAACAATTAGGCGGTTCTTTTTAAAATATTTCTCCTACGCGTGTACGATTAAAATCCATTTGCAAAATCTGAAATGGTTTCCAATTCATCTTCGGTAAATTCCCTTTTTACATAATCTTCGTATTTCTTCACTATTTTCGACTGATCCCCATTACATTCCTCTGTATATTTCGCAATTGTTCTAAGCATAACAACTTCTTTATCGAAATCTTCTTTTAAAATTGGATGTTGATGTGAAGGAATATAAATTTCTGCATCAAATGTGTCCAATAGATCTAATACCCGTAAAGTTTCACTAATTGTATAGTGTACTTTTTCGGCATACAATCTCGGGTAAATGCAGTCCCCAAGGAACAGAATCTTCTCTTCTTTTATATATACAATGACAGAATCTGCAGCATGGTCCCCTCCAACATGCTGTACGATACAAGTTACACCACCTAGATCTATCTCTGCTCTGTTCTCTATTGTAATATCCGGCAAAGTAATATTAATATTCCGGTGATTTTTGTATTCTTCCTTAATTGCTTTTGCACAAAATTCAATTTCTACGCCTTCCTTTACTCGTGCATCAATTGCTTCATCTGACCACGAAAATGGGATAAGCTTCTCCATTTCCGCTTTAGTCTCTGTAGACGCAATTGAAACAGCATCAGATAATGCGGAAAGGCCAAAAATATGGTCCCAATGCCAGTGCGTTAGAACAACTAAATCCGGACCAGAAATCCCCCTTTTTTTAAGTTCCTCCAGAAAATAATTCACATGTTCTTCCGAGTTACCTGCATCAATCATTAATGTCTTTTTACTGCCAACCACCGCCCCTAAAATCGGACGGTCAGTCAACGATACTGGAGTGATATACCAAAAACTTTCCCCTAATTTGTGTATAGAGTGCATAAGGTCGCCCCCTTCTAATTATATTTTGAGTCAATTGATAATTCTATTTCTCAAATTTCATTATAAAGATGGAATCTAACAAACAGGCTTACTAAATCAAATTCTTTATTACGTAGTAAGTATATTGTTTTCGCATCAATAATAATCCAAATTTTCAGTATAACAAATAAATACTATTCTAAATAGATAAAATTACTACTTTATATTAGTTTCATTCGAATACTTTTTCTGCTATTTAGACCGGTGAACAACTGATATGATACAAAGAATATAAGCGCTTAATTTATGAGGTCTAAAAAAGGTGCAATTGCATGGATATTGGTTCTTGTTCTCTCCCTTATAACGGTCACATTCGCTGGTGCAAAGGCATTGTATGAAACAAAACCAGTGCCGGCAGAAGAAAGACATGACATTTCTGAAATTATTCATCAGAGTAGTAAATGGGAAAAGGTCGCTACTGGTAGTGGATTCATGGAAGGTATTAATTTTGATCGTAAAGGAAACATCTGATTAGTCAGCCCAACAACTGGTGAAATCCTAACTATTAAAGACGACAAAGTTAAAACAGTATTAGGAGATAAAGATAAATTAATGCCAATTGGGGCAAAGTTCCACAAAGTTGGTCGCTTATTTATTACGGATGGTAAAGGAGAACTTTATTTTTACAATCCCGCTACTGGTGAACGCAAAACCGTTGTCAATTCTTACGCTAGGAAACCTTTAAATGGTTTAAATGACCTTGTTTTTGATGAAACAGGCGGACTTTACTTTACTTTACTGAGCCAATGGGTTCTAGTGCTACTCATCCAACAGGTCGTGTCTTCTACTTACCTACTGGCGAAACTGAAGCAATCCTCTTCTCATAGAATATTGCTTATCCAAATGGAATCGCAATTTCAGCAAATGGCCAGCGTGTATATATTTCAGAGTTTGATAAAAATCAAATTTTATCTGTGCCTTCTGTTAATGCTGAAAATTCTCCTGAATCACCGTTTATTTTCGATCGTTTTGAAGGTGGAATTGGTCCGGATGGATTAGCTGTAGATGCTGAAGGTAATCTGTACGTAGCCCATTTCCAAGCTGGAGAAGTTGTAGTGCTTGACGCCGATGGTTTAGATACGGAACAATTCGCCTTCCTGAAGATGCAGGAACATTCGCAACCAATTAGCTTTTTATGATGGATACCTCTACGTAACCGAATCATCAAAAAATGAGGTTTGGCGTATTCAAGTGAAAACGAAGGGTCTACAGCCTTACGGGTTAAACTAGACTCGCATCTAATAATGTTTCTTTGGATTATATAACCTTTCTCTCTTCAGAAAACCACCTAATTCGTTGAGCATCAACAATTAGGTGGTTCTTTTCAAGTATCAATATATTTTCGTAACGTGCGCAACCAATTAATCGTGGCGCCACTTTAATTTAACGTTTTCTTTCTAATTCTTCATCTTCTCCCCAGCATTCCACTTCACCTATATTAGGTACGTTTTTCTTATAGAAGACTGGATCTTTGCCTTGCTTGCGCTGATTTAAATAATCATTAACAACCGGTTTGGCTACTTTCCAAAGTTGAAGAATGGCAATTAAGTTGATGATTGCCATAAAGGCCATAAATAAATCCGCTAAATCCCATACAATTTGTACTTTTGCAATTGAACCAAACATAACAAAAAGTACGACAAATATGCGGAATATTAATAAGCCCATTTTTGACTCTTTTATAAAACTAATGTTTGATTCACCATAATAGTAATTGCCAATAACCGTACTAAAGGCAAACATAAATACAATGATCGCTAAGAAGCTTCCTGCCCAATCACCTAAATTTCCAACTAAAGAGGCTTGCGTTAAATTAACTGAAGTTGCATCAGATTGAAGATATGCATCGCCTAATAATACGATTGCCGCAGTTGCAGTACAAACTACCAATGTGTCTATAAATACACCAAGAGCTTGAATCAATCCTTGCTTAACTGGATGGGAAACAGCTGCAGTAGCTGCTGCATTAGGCGCAGACCCTATCCCTGCTTCATTGGAGAATAATCCGCGTTTAATTCCGTTCATAATTGCCGCACCAATCATACCCGCAAAAGCCTCTTCCAATCCAAAGGCAGACTTTATGATAAGAAGAAACACACTCGGAATTTCGGAAATATTGAGGAATACAACAATAAGTGCGATTACAATATACAAAATTGCCATAACAGGAACAACTATTTGAGTAAAGCTTACAATTCTTTTTAGCCCACCGAAAACAATAATCCCTGTTAAAGCAGCCAATACTAAACCTACAACAAAACGATTGGCACCAAAACTCTCTTCAAAGGCAATGGAAATCGTATTTGCCTGGACGGAATTAAAAATAAAGCCATAAGTAATAGTAATGACAACGGCAAAAAGAATGCCCATCCATCTTTTATTTAAACCTTTTTCCATATAATAAGCAGGGCCGCCACGAAACAACCCAGTACTTTGATCTTTAACTTTATATACTTGCGCTAATGTACTTTCAATTAGTGCAGATGCCGCCCCGATGAGCGCAATCATCCACATCCAAAATATTGCACCGGGGCCGCCAAGAGCAATTGCCGTCGCAACACCCGCAATATTACCTGTTCCGATACGTGAAGCCGCAGATATTGTAAAAGCCTGGAAAGAAGATATTCCTTTTTTACCCGACTTATCTGTTGGCGCCGCTTCTGTTATAAGTTTAAACATATCTTTAATTAATCGAAATTGAATAAACTTTGTTTTGAACGTTAGAAATATACCTGTCCCTACTAATAAAATTATTAATACATATGAATATAATATTGTATTTACTTCACCCAATATATTGCCAAACCAATCCATTGTTTCACATCCTCTATTTTTTCAACTTATTTCAGTCGGTATGTAGATTGTCCTACTCCATCAACTATAAAAACTCTTTATCTTCCCAAATATAAAGTCACTTCCCTACGCAAACCATTGCCAATATATTTTTTTAATATATCATTATTACCCAATGCTGACTTTTCCTATTTTATACTCACTTGAATTTTTAGTACACATTTTTATTAAGATGTAGTAATTTTCTCTGATCAATTCGGTTTAAGCACTTATACATTGTTGGTCTGTTAGTGTTTGATTTCTTTGTATGAAAATGATGCTTTTCTGTTCAAGAATAGTACTCTTTAAAACAAATATCCATTTTATAGTAATGATAAACAATAGAGCTGGTTCATTTTTAAGCTGGATTGCAACGGCTTCATCATTTAGGGGGAAGACAATTAAAATTAATTCCCCTTAAACTAGTTACTCATACATGCACACACCACTAAAATTTCATACGCTATAGGAATTACAGGAAAAGGATGTTTTGCTGTGGTCCAACTAAATGAATATACAATCACGATTCTTGGAAGTACGGGGGGTGTTGCGAAGTCGGTCTTATCGATTTTAAATCACTCGGCTGCCGATAAAAATGATCCCATCCATCAAGTTATTGTTAATTCAAAACTTTACTTAATTGATATCAATCAAAAAACAATGGATTACTATCATCAACTGTTCCCTAATTTAAAGGATAAAATAATTGCCGTTCAATTTGATTTGAATGACCTTGATCAATTTACTGAACATTTACAGTCGACCAGCACCAAACTAGTTATTGATGTATCCTGGGCTGATACGATTGAGATGGTCGAATGCTGCGATAAGCTTGGCGTTTATTATATCAACTCAGCCTTGGAAAACACTGCAGTTGATCTAGACGAAAGCTTATATGGTTTTCCGCTTACCGAACGGTATACCCGGTTCGAAAAAAAGAAAGATGCTTTTACTAATACGAGAGCTATTATCGGCTCAGGTATGAATCCCGGTGTCGTGCAATGGATGGCGATTAAATTACTAAAGGATCATACGAGTGCCCCACCTTTAGCATGTTATATTTTTGAGCATGACAGTTCTTTTTATAAAGACGAAAACCTTGTCGATCCTAAAACGATATATACGACATGGTCTGTTGAGTGTTTTCTCGATGAAGCTATTTTAAGCTATCCTATGTTTGTCCGCGGTCAGATTCCACTCTACATGTACGATCATGTGTATGCGACCGAATTTAAGATTACGTTAAAAGATCGAGAATTTTACGGATGCCTCATGCCCCATGAAGAAGTACTGTCATTAGGAAAACTATTTGATTTTGAGTTGGGCTTTATTTATCGGGTCAATGAACATACAACGAAATTAATCCGAAATAATTTAGATGATGTGGATGACCTTTGGAACTGGAATCAAACGTTAATCGACCCTGCTGAGGGAGAAGTTGAAGGAGAAGATCTTGTCGGGGTTCTTTTAGTTTACGAAGATAAAGAAATCTATATGTATAACACGATGAAAAGTAAAGATATATTCAAAAAATACAACACGAGTGCCACATACTTTCAGGTAGCGTGCGGCATATATGCAGGTATCGCAAGTTTACTCTTAGATACTATTCCTATAGGTGCCTATTATGTCGATGAGTTATTAATGAAGACGGAAAGTAATTACGGAAAATATTTAGCTTACTATATGCAGAATTTTGTTTATGGTGAGAATAACAGCTCGGATGGATTATTGCACCAAAGAATAAAGAGAATTCAATAATCGCAATAGATGAAATAAACCATGTAGAACAGGAATTATTCTACATGGTTTTTAATGAATTGGAATTCGCAAAACAAAGTAAAATTCACGTGCATCATAGCGCTATAAATAAGACAAAAGCCTATTCCAAATAGAAAGTAATAACATAAACATATCAAAACAATATGATTTCAAGGAAATAACATATCCCCCACTCAACATAGCATTTGAATGGGTTTACTTTTAAGGAGGAATAACAAATGATGCACCCGGATACAGAAATTCAGTTTGTCAGTGAGCAGGTAGGCGTCGGCATCTTTGCAACAAAACTAATCCCGAAAGGGACAATTGTCTGGATTAAAGATGACCTTGACCTGATGCTGACAGAGGAATTTATCGAAAGCCTTGGTGATTTGCAAAAAGCGGATGTCTATAAATATTCGTATTTAGATTCTGACGGTATCTATGTTCTCCATTGGGATCACGCGAAATATATGAATCACAGTTTCAATCCAAATTGTGTTGATACAGCTTATAATTTTCAAATGGCTGCAAGAGACATCCAACCTGGCGAGCAATTAACATGTGATTATGGAACATTGGGTGATGATGAAGATTTTGAGTGCATCCCTGAGGAAGGCACATCAAGAACAAAAGTAACGGGAAATGACTATTTAACCTATTATGAACAATGGGATGAGATCGCACGGGAAACATTCAAATATTTTAATGCAGTAGAGCAGCCGTTAAAATATTTAATCGATAAGCAATATGTTGATAAAGTGAACGCTGTTGCGAATGGAGAAACCTCAATGGATTCCATTCTCACGCTATTTATTGATTAAATAGTAGAAACTTCATAATCCCTTTAAAACGTGAAAACCGCACTTGTTTAGAGTACGGTTTTCCAATCTTGCATTTAAATATTTAAATGATTAGTCACCAAACTTCATGCCTTTTAATAAATCTGCAAATGCGTTATTAATTGGCTCGGCTTCTTTTTCTTGCTGCTTCAAATATTTTTGAACACTGCGTTTATCAACTTTACCGCCGCCTTCTTTTTTACGGCGGGCTTCAAATGCGGATAATTTTTCGCGGTAACCGCATTTACATACGAAAATCTGGCCATCGCCTTGTCCGTGCAGCTCCAGCTTTTTCTTACATTGCGGGCAGCGGGCATTCGTTACGCGTGAGACGTTTTTGCGGTGACCAGACTCACGGTCCTGACATACGAGCATTTTGCCTTTTTTCCCGGTTACTTCAAGCATCGGCTTTCCGCAATCAGGGCAGGATTTCGTTGAAATATTATCGTGCTTGAACTTTTTATCACTATTTTTTATATCAGCAACGATTGCTTTCGTATGCTGCTTCATTTCATCAATAAAAACATCTTTGCCTTTAGCAATTTGCTCAAGCTTTTGTTCCCACTGTGCTGTCGTTTCCGGAGATTTCAGTTCATTCGGTACTAAATCCAGCAGCTGGCGGCCTTTTGACGTAATATGAATGTCCTTTCCGCGCTTTTCAATAAGGAATGAATTGAACAGTTTATCGATTATATCGGCACGTGTCGCAACAGTCCCTAACCCGCCCGTTGATTTTAAAGTATCGGCACGTGCTTTATTTTGCGTGTTCATATATTTCGCAGGATTTTCCATCGCTGTTAGTATCGTCGCCTCTGTAAAACGTGCTGGCGGTTTTGTTTGACCCGATGTTTGGGCTAGCAATGATACGTTCAGTACTTGTACTTTTTCAAGGCGCGGCAACAGCTGTTCCTTTACATCTTCTGCAGTTTCCTCGTCATCAAAACGATTCGAGTACACTTCTTTCCACCCGGCGGTAATTACCGTTTTACCGCGTGCAATGAACTTCTCTTTTCCGATTTCGGCTTGAACCGTTAATTGCTCAAACTCATGTGCAGGGAAAAGAACGGCAAGGAAACGCTTTACGACTAAATCGTAAATTTTGCGCTCTTTATCATTGAAGTTCGCAAAGTTTACATATTCTTCAGTCGGGATAATGGCATGGTGATCCGATATCTTACTATCATCAACAAACGATTTGTTAGCTTTAATCGGCTTTGTTAGTACTTTGTTTGCTAAAGTACGATATTCCCCTACAGCACATGCTTTAAGACGCTCCGGCAATGTGCTGACAATATCAGATGATAAATAACGTGAATCCGTACGCGGGTATGTGAGTACTCTATGTGAGTCATATAGCTTAAAAGCCATTCTATTAATAATTTTGTAATGTTTGGGATGAATGTAGAAAATGATTATCATATCCTTAGAGCAATTATGTTAGGATTTGCAGAGGAAAAAAGTATAAACCCACAAGTAACTTATTGTTATTTTAATAAAGACGAGAAGGAGTCATTTAGAGAAACTTGGAACAAAGTAATTAAATTTGGAAATGAATATAATGAGTATATTTGGAATATAAAAATCAATTACATAGATTCAAAAGAAATCATAAAAAAATACATTCAACCCTAAGGGTAAGAGTTGGAGTAGATTAAATTAATAACCTCCCTAGATGTTTGCTAATTAATCAATATAAATCACAGGATTAGACTTTTATTAAGGTATACAAATTTTTAAAACCACTGCTATATGCTATATTTAACACAAGGAAGTTCGAAAGGATGTTTATATGGTTAAAAGTGTAGTATTAGCAGAAAAACCTTCTGTAGCACGCGATATTGCGAATGTGCTGAAGTGCTATAAAAAAGGTAATGGATTCTTAGAGGGAGACAAATATATTGTCACATGGGCATTAGGACATTTAGTAACACTGGCAGATCCAGAAAGCTATGACGAGAAATATAAGAAATGGGATTTAGCTGATTTACCGATGCTACCTGAACGTCTGAAACTAACAACAATCAAGCAGACAAGCAAGCAATTCAATGCGGTAAAATCACAGCTTACCCGCAATGATGTCAATGAAATCATCATTGCGACAGACGCCGGCCGTGAAGGCGAACTAGTTGCTCGTTGGATTATTGAGCGTGCAAAAGTAAATAAGCCGATTAAACGTTTATGGATTTCATCGGTAACAGATAAAGCAATCAAAGAAGGTTTTGCAAATTTAAAACCGGGCAAAGCGTACGAAGACTTGTATCATGCAGCTGTAGCACGTAGCGAAGCTGACTGGTTTTTAGGGCTGAACTCAAGTCGTGCGCTCTCTACCAAATACAATGCACAGCTGAACACTGGGCGAGTTCAGACTCCAGTAGTAGCAATGGTTGCAGCACGTGAAGATGAAATTAAAAACTTTAAAGCACAGACATATTATGGTATTGAAGCACAAACAAGAGAATTAAAATTAACTTGGCAAGATACAAATTGCAATTCACGTAGCTTCGCAAAGGATAAAATTGATGCGATTATAAATAAATTAGATAAGCAAGATGCTAAAGTAATCGATATTGAAAGTAAATCCAAGAAAGCATTCTCTCCAGGCTTATATGATTTAACCGAGTTACAACGTGATGCTAACAAAATGTTCGGCTATTCAGCAAAAGAAACATTAAACATCATGCAAAAGCTGTATGAATCACATAAAGTATTAACCTATCCACGTACGGATTCACGTTATTTATCCTCAGATATCGTTAGCACGCTTCCAGAACGCTTAAAAGCATGTGCTATTGGCGAATATCGTTCATTGGCTAACAAAGTATTATCTAAGCCTATTAAAGCTTCTAAAGCGTTTGTAGACGATTCTAAAGTATCGGATCACCATGCAATTATTCCAACAGAGGAATATGTGAATTTCGTGAACTTTAACGATAAAGAACGTAAAATTTATGACTTAGTTGTAAAACGTTTCTTAGCGGTATTATTCCCAGCTCATGAATATGAGCAATTAACCGTACAAGCTCAAATCGGTACTGAAAAATTTATCGCTCGTGGTAAAACAGTTGTTACAGCTGGTTGGAAGGAAGTTTATTCAAATCGATTTGATGATGAAGAATCCAATGAAGATGTAAAAGAGCAGCTATTACCTCGTCTTGAAAAAGGTCATGTATTAAAGGTCAATTTACTAGCGCAAACATTTGGTCAAACAAAGGCTCCAGCACGCTTTACAGAGGCTTCTATACTCTCTGCAATGGAAAACCCTTCTAAGTATATGAGTACACAAAACAAGCAGCTTGCAGAAACTTTAAAAACGACTGGTGGATTAGGTACAGTAGCGACACGTGCAGATATTATTGAAAAGCTATTTAATTCATTCTTAATTGAGAAGCGTGGTAAGGACATTCATATCACTTCTAAAGGACGTCAGCTGCTTGATTTAGTACCGAATGAATTAAAATCACCTGAAACAACGGCACAGTGGGAACAAAAGCTTGAGCAAATTGCTAAAGGGAAGCTGAAAAAAGATGTTTTCATTGATGAAATGAAGCAGCATACCAAAGCAATCGTTGCTGATATTAAAAATAGTGATAAAAAGTTCAAGCACGATAATATTTCCACGAAGTCCTGCCCGGATTGCGGAAAGCCGATGCTCGAAGTAAACGGGAAAAAAGGCAAAATGCTCGTTTGTCAAGACCGTGAATGCGGTCACCGTAAAAATGTATCACGCGTGACGAATGCCCGCTGCCCGCAATGTAAGAAAAAGCTGGAGCTGCATGGACAAGGCGATGGCCAAATTTTCGTATGTAAATGCGGTTACCGTGAAAAATTATCTGTATTCGAAGCACGCCGTAAAAAAGAAGGCGGCGGTAAAGTGGATAAGCGTAGTGTTCAAAAGTATTTGAAGGAGCAAGAGAAAGATGCAGAGCCACTTAATAACGCATTTGCAGATTTATTAAAGGGCCTTAAATTAGAAGATTAGATTTTTATAGGTTAACAAAATAAATCACCTTAAACGCTAATTAAACTGCGTATAAGGTGATTTATTAATTTCAATGAATTTTTTTAGAAATACTAGCGTTACTTTTTCTATCTCTAAATACTTATGAAATGCGTTATTAATCATATACCTCTCATTACCTGTACGCTCAGTAAATTTTAGAGCGAGTTTGTTGATTATTGCTTTATTTCTTCTTTCACTATAAAATTCAAATTCATTTTCTCTTATTTCTTTTCCTAAGAAAGTAAGTTCACATAGGATTTCGATAATATAATTATGAGTATTTGTGTTTATTTGACTTAAACATTTTTCTAGTTCTGATTTAGATAAAATTGATTTTTCACCAGCAAAATCATATAGTAGTGACTCAAAATTCTCTATTCTACCTCCATTTTCAGGGAGTAAAGATTGTAAAGCATACTGTGAATAAAGGTATTCTGCTTTAAGAAAATCATCCTCTTCTACTTTAATATGCCCTCTGTTAATTGATTCCTGTATTGCTGCTTTAAATAAAAATACAATATCACGAGGTCTAGGTAAAATTAACTTTTCTACGTATTCTTTTAGAGTAATACCATTGATTGTTTTACAAAAATATTGATTCCATAATTCTTCTGGGCTCGAAATAGATTTACTACTGTATTCTATTCTATTTTCTATAACTCTAAATAATTGTGAGGTATCACTCCAAGATATATGTTTTTCAACAAAATTACATAAAATATAATTAAAGGATACAAATAATTAATCAAAATTTTAAGTTGGTTTTAATAAATAAGTTTGATGATTTATACCCAGATATTCCTCAAACGTGCCCTATAATGAAACAAGCGCTAATTCTTGTTACAGAAGGTAATGCACCCCAAAAGTTAGAGTGAAAAACTAACCTTTGGGGTGATTTTTTGAATGTAAGTACCGTGGCTGAAGCCACGTTTAAAGTATTTAAAACAGAATTTGTTAATCAAACCCTCTTTACCTCTTTTAAACAGCTCGCTCTTGAACTTTGGGATTATATAGACTGGTTCAACAACCTACGACTTCACGAAACATTAGGCTATTTAACACCTATGGAATTTAATCACAGCCTAATCAATCCACCATAGCCTTTTAACTGAAATATCTAATTTTTTTGGGTCACTTCAGTTCAGTCGCTTTTTTATTTGGCATAGAATCCTCTCTTTGTTGAAATCGTTGCATTTTAGTGATTATTGAAACACACCATCTCGAACAATTTTTGTATTCACTTTGACGTTTACTTTCATTTGCGGATACATCTCATGCCATTTCTCTAAATCAATATTTGCTTTCCTAACTTGAGCTTTATAGCGTTCACCAAACTGGAAAATATCAGAATTAATTTCTTGGCTATATCTAATAATTCGATTTATTTCACTTTCCATTTTACTATTTATTCCTTTTTCGAGGTTTTCGGTTGATTCTATACCCTCTATACTTAACTCTGAAGGAACTTCTAACAATCGACTTTCAAGATTGATTGTTAAATCAAATTCGGGTACAGTTTTATCAACTAATTTGTTTTTCCGCTTCGATTTAATAGAATCAACAACAATTTTTATTTCTTCAGAAGAATTATCAGATGCTAATTCAAAAGTTTTAGTGGGTAATGCCAATTCAAGTGAGCCATCTTGTATATTATTACGAATCATTTTAATATAGATAATATCTTCTACAGGAAGACTTCCAATCATTTTATCTTCATTAAAGAAAGCAATACCTGAGATTTCAACATATTCTCCTTGCTTTTTTAACATTGGTAGAGAATAATCACCTAATTTGGAAAGGTTTTCACGATTTATTTCATGAAGGGTTGATGATAGAAGATGGTTTTGTTCAATATTGTGCTTTATTAATTGAAAAATATGTTGACCAATGTCTGTGATATTCTTATAGTTATCCTCAATTAATGAGTTTGAATTCCCTTCAACTACAGCCAAGTAGATGCCATTACTTATTTCAGGATTCATTTTTAAAGAGTGAATGTTATCAGCTACACCAGCTTTCGCTAACTCCTCACCGAATAATACAACTCGTAATTGTCCAGAGCCAATTTTTTTTGACGTTTTTTGTTCAATTTTTATAAGAGCTCCTCTACTCGTTACTTCTGTTGCAGATTGTATTTCTACATTACTTTCTAAGTCGGGATTGATTTGTCGGATAGCAGTTGTAGTAGTAATCCGGTCATCTTCTGCTAAATCATAACCAAGTAAGATTGTTAAACTAGTTCTTTCGAGTATTTTTTGATTTGTACAACCAAGTAATATCATGCTAATTGTTATCATTAAAAATAGTAATTTAAGGGAATTCATTTTTTCTCACCTGTCGTTTTTTGATTTTACTTTTAAAAAAAGCAATTAAATATACGAATAATGGGAATACAAACACTGAGTAAAATGAAATTTGCCCAACTAAATTAGTAAAGACCTCCAATTGAGTTTGTGTTTCGATTATTAAGGATCCTATAAAAACAAACATTCCAAATCCTAGAATAAATTTCTTTTCGTTTATCTTAATGATTCGTTTAAAACCACGATAGGCTGACCAAGCAAAAATACAGAGATTTGGTAAGATAACAATTAACCAAAAACAAACAGTAAAGATTTCAATTCTTTCAAAAAAAGGGAACCGAATAATGCTAAACAAAGACAATGTAGCCCATACTACTCTCTCAAGTTGTTCACCACTAAAGAAAGTTAAGGAAATTAGCATAACGAAAAGATAAATTAACATTGTGTACAGTAAACCTAAATGTACATACAATTTCGCTTTCTTCTTTTCTTTGATGAAAGGGTAAAGCACATTTATTACTTCAAAACCTACAATAGTTAAAGTCATGAAGTAAGCTCCTTTAAGTAGAGAAATTACATCATTATCAAAGATAGGAAAAAGGTAATTTATATTAGCGAATTCTAATGGAAATAATAGTACACCAATCATCCATTGTGGAAAAAAGAAACATAAAAAACAAAGACCAATTATTACTCGGAAGCCACCGGTAAAAGCATATATCACAAGTGAAAGTACTGTAACAACGACAAAAGATGGATTTATGTCAGGGAATACCCAAGTAACAATGACTTCAGTGAAATTCTCAATTATAGCGGTAAATAATAATAAGTAATAAACAACAAAAATTATATTAATGAAATTACCTAAATATTTACCGAACAAATCTAAATGTATTCCATACATATCATCTGACTCATATATCTCCAATGTTTTAAAGATAACAATCACTAAAAGGTGGGCTGCAAGATAACTAATTATGATAGAGATCCAGGAATCTTGTTTCGCATCTTCATAGATTAAACTTTGGAATCCATAGACTCCGATACCAATTTGGACTTTACTAATAATAAAAAAGAGCAGCGAAGCGTTAAACTTTTGAGTTGAATCAACTTGTAACATATTGTTCATTCTTTCACCTTCTCGTTGCCTTCCAATGTCATGCTGACATTTTGAATGTTTGTATTAATCACCCTTGCATTTGGTGACTTTCGAATCACGAATTTAATGGGTAAGCGAATAATACTATCCCCCCAGTTCTTAAATCGTGGTGGGTAAAATGGTGACATATAAGGTGCACCTAAGCTAGTTTGACGCAATAAATGAATTAGGAGAAAACAAAAAGCAAAAATAATTCCATAATATCCCCAGAAACCAGCTAAAATTATGATAGGAAATCGAAGTACTCTAATAACATTCCCCATCATATAATTCGGTGTAGTAAAAGAAGAGAGTGCACACAAAGCGATAATGATAATAAGAATATTACTCGTTATACCTGCTTGCACTGCAGCTGTACCAAGTACAATCCCCCCAACTATCCCGATGGTTTGGCCAATTTTAGTAGGTAATCTTGCCCCTGCTTCACGAAGTAATTCAATAATTAATTCTAAAAAAAGAGCTTCCAGTATTGGTGGAAATGGCACAATTGCTCGTGATTCACTGAGTGGAACTAAAAGTGGTTGCGGAATCACTTCATAATGGAATGTTAGAGAAGCTACATACATAGGTGTAAAAAAGATAGAAATAAAAAGAGCCGCAAATCTTAATAATCTAATAAATGTGGCAACTGGCCATCGTAAATTCTTATCTTCTCTACTATGGAAAAACTCAATAAATGAAATAGGACAAAGAATACCCATTGAACTGCCATCCACAAGAATGCCTACTTTCCCACTTAATAAACCATCACAAAAGCGATCAGGGCGTTCTGTTAATAACATTTGTGGGAAAATAGATATGGAACTATCATCAATTAGCTCTGCAAGCATTGCACTGTCAAGTAGGTCTTCAATGTCCAAATTCTGTATTCTTTGGCGTACAGTATTAACATTTTGTTCAGTCGCAATACCGTCAATAAATAGCAGCGTAAGATTGGTATTTGTCTGTTTCCCAACCATTAATTTTTCATTACAAAGATTTGGGTTCATAATATATCGTCGAATAAGAGATATATTTGTTGAGATACTTTCATTAAAACCTACTTGTGAACCAATTACTTGAGATTCGTTTTCAGGTGCAGATAAACTGCGAGATTCAATTTTAGGTATTTCAGCTAATACAGTAAGGGGATAACCCTCAATATGAATAAGAACAGCACCAAACAACATGGTTTTAACAGAATTATCGAGTTGATCTGATATACTGACTTGTGAAAGAGGTAAGGATTTTTGAATATTAACCGGAGTTTCTTCGGTACTGTTCTGCAATTTTGGAAGAATTTTTTCATTCAAAACATCTTCTTTAATTAAATTTTCGAGAAATACAACTGTGATAGTTTCAGTGACATAATGAATTACTAAATCAGCTGGTGTATGGAGTTTCTTAGTAATTGATTTAACAAGTTCTTCAGTAGAAGATGCAATAGTATTATCTGAATCTTTTTCAATAGTTAAGCTACTAGATTTTTCTTCCGATACAATATCATTTTTCGTTTGATCATTTATATCTAATTGATTCGATGTTATTCCACCACCCCTCTCATTAGAATTTATTGTTTTCGATGATATATCTTTTCTTTTTCTAAAAAATATAAGAATCCTCTCCATTTCATAGTCTTCAATTTGTATCACATTATATTAATAAATTAACTGCTTTCTTTTTATTTAGAAGATATTAGTGAATAACTATAAACTCTATCCGAGTCTTCAGTAGATTTATATTTATGATGTCCGGAATTTATAAATTTTAATCAAATGGAATGGATAACTTTTTAAAATAGCAGTTGATTTCAAAGAATTAGAAGTTATATAGATTTCATTTCGTTCCAACCTATATAAGTAAGGGTTTAATCTTAGGGGGAAAAATATATTGAAAGAGATATTAATATTCTTGTTAAGAAATAGGGAGTCCAAACTTCTGTTTCCAAGATAATTAGCCATTTTTTAATTGTACCTGGAATAGGTAAATTAAAATGTACAGCAGTCTCTATAGAAGACAACCTATTCTTGCTCATATAATTGAGTATAAATAGTTTATCTTCGATAGAATAACGTGTATAGCTCTTTTTTAATGATTCTGGTCCATGAAGATGGTATTTTCCAATCCAGAAATGTACCAGTTCAGTATTAGTGAAACTGAGTGATCTAACAATTGAAGTAATCTTTTCATCACCTTTTTCAACACGAAGAAACTCATCCCATTTTTGTTAAAAAGTAATTCTTACCATATAAAAAAGCACCTCCAAATGTTAGATTTGTGTCTAACATTTGGGGTGCAGTTCACTTCAAGCCTGGGAACGTTTTTTGGAATTTAAAGATCAGTTGAATGTTTAAAAAAATGCTCTTCCTAATATTTTTTGCGTTAACCAAAATAGAATTGCACAAATGATGCCTAATATAATCATTTGAGATATATTATCTCTAATAATGGATATCCCTCGAAAAGCTATAAAACAAAATAGAATGCCAACTAAGCACCCACTAAAAATATAACTAACAAAATTATAAAATTTGTTTTTGATTTTAAAGTCTAAAATTAAAGAAACACTTGCACCAACAACTAATAATGAGAGAACATATAGGCTATAACCAAATAGGCTAATAAAAAATTCATCATAGTTGGGTAGATTATGTAAAAAGTAAATATAATTAAATGCTAAAGCGACTGAAATTATTAATGAAGTAACAAGTGTTGTAAATATTTTTAGTTCAATAAATTTCATTCCAATCAACCCCTTATAGTTTACATCTTAAACTATTCTTTAATAAAACCGAAAACCCTCTCTAATATTAACTTTTAGAAATCAAAATTGAAATACATTCCTATACAAGATAACGTTCTCAAACGCAAGTTTGGGGACACATTAAAAATGCACGAACGTTGTTAAATGATATGCTCCCCATTAGGTAGACAGATTAAAAAATAAAATCTGTTTATCAAATGGGGAGTTTTTTCATGTCAAAAAAATCGTTTTCACCAGATATAAAATTATTAGCACTTCAATATTTAGAAGAAGGCTATACACTCCAAAAAGTATGTACAATGTTTTCAGTCAATATGAGAACCCTACAAGTTTGGCGCGCTATTTATAAATATGGTGGAGTAGAAGCGCTCATACGTCCTGTAAAAAATAAGATATATTCAGAAGAATTGAAACAACGTGCTATTAAAGATTATTTATCAGGAAACTACTCCCAGTTCGATATCCTAGCTAAATATGGGATTAGTAGTTTATCAGTTTTCAATACTTGGTTAAAATTCTATACTAGTCATAGTAATTTAAATGATACGGGTAAAGGAATGATCCAAACTATGACTAAAGGGAGAAAAACAACAGTAGAAGAACGTATTGAAATTGTAAAAGCCTGCCTAGCGTACGACAAAAATTATCAAGAAACAGCAGCACAATATGAGGTATCCTACCAACAAGTCTACCTATGGGTACGTAAATTTGAACAAAATGGTGAAGAAGCACTTCAAGATCAACGAGGTCGCACAAAACCAGTACAAGAAAGAACACCAGAGGATGAATTACGCTTAAAAATTCAAGAGATGGAACGTGAAAATCAAAGATTACGTGCAGAAAATTTACTTTTAAAAAAGTTAGAGGAAATCGAAAGGAGGCGTCGTTAAGTAGAATTCGTATTCAAAACCGTTATATAGCAATACAAGAGCTAGCTAAAAATGAAAAAATATCAATCGTTTTATTATGTAAAATCGCCAAGGTATCCCGAGCAGCTTACTACAAATGGTTAAATCGTCAACCAACTGCGCAGGAACTGGAAAACAAACAGCTGGTGAAGTCTATCCAACATTTATATACACAAGTAGATGGCATATACGGCTATCGTCGCATTACGATGACGATTAACCGCAAACGCAAAACCGAAGGTTTAAAGAAAGTGAATAAGAAACGAATTTATCGCCTGATGCAAATTTGCGGTTTGGAGGCGGTTATTCGACGTCGCCGGAAAAAGTACCCTAAAGTAAAGCCGGATTACTTGGCTGAAAATGTATTAGCACGTGAATTCACTGCAGAAAAACCGAATCAGAAGTGGTGTACAGACGTCACAGAGTTTAAATATGGTAGTGGGAAAAAGGCTTATTTAAGTGCGATTATTGACCTCTATGATAAGTCCATTGTGAGTTACGTATTGGGACATTCGAATAATAATGACCTAGTTTTTAAGACAGTAAGACCCGCTATACGAACATTAAAAGAGAAGGAATTCCCTCTTTTACATAGCGATCGTGGTTATCAATATACATCGAAAGAATTTAAGCAGATCATGGATCAATCAGAAATGATTCACAGTATGTCTAGAGTAGGCCGTTGCATCGATAACGGTCCGATTGAAGCATTTTGGGGAACCTTAAAAGTAGAGAAGTATTATTTATATAAGTTCGAGTCGTTTGAAGCATTAAAGCAGGCCATTGATACGTACATCAAGTTCTATAACAATGAACGTTACCAAGAAACATTAAACGGCTTGAGCCCTCTAGAATACAGAGCTCAAGCCGCGTAAGTCATTTTTAATATTTCCGCTGTCTACTTGACAGGGAGCAGTTCAAAATCAACGTTTCGTGCATTTTTTTATGGACATTGGTTATGCAGCATTTTATACAGATGATGCAAACAGTTGATGGAACGGTGTTTATACTTGCTGGGCTTGGTCTTTAATTTGCATAAGAACTTGTATAGCAAATTTCTTATCGTTATAAATCTGCATCTTTTCTACCACTAACCCAGAAGAATGTTATTCAACAATATGGCCCTTAAAGCACTTTTCTTATTCAAGAAAAGCGCCCTATTATGGAATAACTAAATTGAATCAATACGTTCACATAGTTAAGTACAAGAAAATTCCCAAACGTCGATTCGGGAATGTTTATCAAATTGTTTACTAGTTTCTTTTGAATATATACACTGATAATAATTATAATTCTACTTTTAAAGTGATGAGGTCCGTGATGTGATAAAACTTAAAAAAGCTCTTTGGATAATAGGTTTCTTATTTATGTTGTTATATGGTGTCTATGTTGCTGGGTACTCAACATCCCCTTTTTTTAAATATGCCCTACTTATAGGAGTGTTCTTTTGGTTAGTAGAATTACTGATTCAGCTAATAGAATATTTAGTTCCTCTTTTTAAGAAGATTCAAATGAAAAAATGATACAAGACCACCTTCCTTATTCTAGAAAAGCGCCCGATTGCTGAAGATTAACTACCATCGAATAGTACCCCGTTGCTTTCGGCTATCAAATAGTAATTGAATAAGGCTTTCATAATAAGGAATAAACTCTCCATTTTTTATCATAGTCAAAATTTCTTTCTTGCTTGCCCATTTCACATTTTGTACTTCCTCATACTGTAAAGTAAGGGTATGTAACTGTACATTTTCTTCTATTAAATATATATCATCAAAGCCATTCTCAAAATTAATGGTTAAATGAGGACGTACTTGCTGAAGATCTAATTGCAAACCTATCTCTTCATACAATTCTCTTTGTGCTGCAATTTGACTTGTATCCCCAGCTATCGCGCTCCCTCCTACAGTAAGGTCCCACATATTCGGCCACCCCTCTTTGAAGGGCTGCCTTTGTTGAATGAGCATTTCCCCATTTGAATTAAAAATACATATATGAATAACTAAATGTAAATCACCAGGTTGAAGCTTTTCTCCACGAACCCAGGTACGATTTGTTATTTTACGATTTATATCATACACATCCCATAATTCCATACTGTACCTCCATTTATCAGTTGTTAGTAATTTTAGAAAAATTCCACCTAATTTAAAGTAAAGCTCAATCTCCTCACTTGCCATGAAATTCATATCTTAATTTTCCATTTATGTACGATTTGTAAAATCATTCAACTTAATTCATATGCACCATACATTTTAACATAAATATCCATTTAATTTTAAGGATGATCAACAATCTGGCCCTATAAATGAATAAAGCACTTTTCTTATTTTAGAAAAGCGCCCGATTGTGGAATAAGGGGTCGTCATATTCATGTGGTATACTAAATACGATTTTGAGTACGGGACTAGACTGCAATTATGTTACCAAACGTCGCTTTGGGGACATTTTTCTTTTTAAGGATTATATTTTGAGTTTGTTTATGAATTTTTTTGCAAAGAAAAAAACTATTATAGTGAGTATGAAAGGAATAATTATTTGAGATACCCAATAATTATCTATAAATCTAAGTGCAAATTGAGTTAAATCAAATACTAAGGCAATACCAGCAATGATTAACATCATCCAAAACACATTTATGTTCTTACTTATTATTGCTAAAATAATCCCGATTACTGTAATACCTACGCTAAATGGTATCAAAAGTATTTCCTCATTTCTTTAGTTTACATATTTATATAATGAGAAGTATTATAACAGACAACTATTATTACAAAAACTATAATTATTCATAACAATTTAAAATAACGTTCCCAAATGATACTTTGGTGACTTTATGAGCAAAGGCGTGATAAAGGTTGAGTAATAAAAAAAGTTCTAAACTTGAAAAGTGGCGCAAAAATTATGCTGCATTAGCTGTTGCAATAGGTTGTTTATATAGTGTTGTTGTAAGTTGGGGAGATAATTGGTTTATGTCTGCATTGTTATCATTAGGGGTAATAATTTGTGGGACAATTGGCCTTTTTGATTTAAAACGTATTTTAAAAAAGGATATTTAAAATTTGCTCAATTAACCCGTACTTTATTGCAACAATGATTTATAAAGCATACAACTTCATACAAAATAACGTTCCCAAATCAAAGTTGAACTGCACCCCATTTGTTAGACACATCTAACAAGGAGGTGCGGTTTTTTCTATGGCTAAAATGAATCCAGAAGATAAATTAGCAGCGGTTCAACGATATGTAAATGGAAAAGAAAGTTCAAGGAAAGTAGCGGCAGATATAGGGGTATCCCATCGTTACCTATTAACCTGGGTGAAACAATATGAACATAACGGTGTAGAGGCCTTTGTAAAACGATATACAAATTACACGAAGCAGTTTAAACTAAACGTACTTAACTACATGACTGAACACGGTACGTCCTTATACGAAACCGCTGCTATTTTTAAAATAGCGGCTGCTTCAACGATACGAAATTGGAAAAAACAATTCGAAGCACAAGGAAAGGATGCCCTTCAGCCAAAGAAAAAGGGGCGTCTATCCATGAAAAAAGAAACGGCTAAACAATCTAAGAAAACACCAGTAGAAGGCTCTACTCAAGCACTTCAAGCTCGCATTAAACAGCTTGAAATGGAAAACGAGTATTTAAAAAAGTTGAATGCCTTAGTTCAAGCCAAAGAAAAATCACCACGAAAGACAAAGTAAAAGTCATTTGTGAATTAAGGCATAAATATTCAGTGAAAGCACTTGTGGCATTCGCAGAAATTAAACGCAGTACGTACTATGATATAGTGAAGAAGATGAATCAACCCGATCCGAACGCTGAGTTAAAGGTCGAAATTCAAGCGATTTACGATGAACATGAAGGCCGTTATGGTTATCGTCGTATTCGTGATGAGTTAGCGAATCGTGGGCAAAAAGTGAATCATAAGAAGGTTCAACGCATCATGAAAGAGCTAGGTTTAAAGTGCTTAGTACGCATGAAAAAATATAAATCGTATAAAGGCACAGTCGGTAAAATTACGCCAAATATTTTAGCTCGTAATTTTACCGCAGAGGCTCCAAATGAAAAATGGGTAACCGATATTACAGAGTTTAAATTATTCGGAGAAAAGCTTTATTTATCGCCTGTTTTAGATCTATTTAATGGTGAAATTATTACGTATACGATTGGCTCAAGACCCACGTATTCATTGGTTTCTGACATGTTAGAAAAGGCGTTAGAACGCTTAACAGAAGACCACCAGCTATTAATGCATTCGGATCAAGGCTGGCATTATCAAATGAAACAATATCGCCACAGTCTTGAAAAAAGAGGCGTTGCGCAAAGTATGTCCCGTAAAGGTAACTGTTACGATAACTCCGTGATGGAGAATTTCTTTGGCATCATGAAATCTGAATTCCTCTATTTAAAGGAATTTGAAAATATCGAGCAATTCAAAAGAGAACTAGAAAAATATATCAACTACTACAATACAAAACGGATTAAGGCAAAATTAAAAGGCATGAGCCCGATACAATATCGAACTCATGCCCAAATGGTTGCCTGAAATTACCGTGTCTAACTTTTAGGGGTCACTTCATCTTAGGGAATGTTTGAATGAGAGTAAATATTTTAGAATAATAAAAAAGGGGGCATTGTATGAACAAACGTGGAACAGGTGTTGCTTTTATTGCTATCGCAGCATTTTTATTGTCAGCAAAATATATAAGTGCAGCCATCTTTGGTTCAGGTCTAGTTAGTTACAACAAAGAATTATTTAACGCAATGTTGGAATATATCGGCTATCCTTTAAGCGTATGTAGTGTTATTGCGTTATTGATAGGTTTAGCGTACATAATTTGGGGAGAATATGAAGAATTCACCATAAAAAAACGATAAATCAATATTCATTTCCATACAAATAAACGTTCCCAAATCAAAGTTTGGGCATACACCAAAATGCGGGAAACGTGATTTAATAACGTTTCTCGCTTTTCATATGGAACATTATTTATATGTGATTTATGCAAGTCAATGAAACGTTACTAAAGCAGCTTTTATAATTGCTGGGCATGATCTTTAATTTGCATAAAAATTTGTATAGCCATTCTTTTATCGGTATAAATCTGAATCTTCTCTTACACTTCCCCAATAAAAACGTTGCTCCACAATATGGCCCTATAATTGAATAAAGCACTTTTCTATTCACGAAAAGCGCCCGATTCTTGAATAACGCCCAGCTTCTATTAGCAGATTTGTTAAATATCAGAAGAGTTTTTATTTGCCTGTTTAATAATAGAAAATTAAATACAAATACTATTCTTTATAATTAGGTTGAATATAGCCAAATTTAATTCCTTTAGTCACAGCTTCTAATGATGATGATACATTCAACTTGTCAAATATATGTTGAATATGATTTGAAACTGTACGTTCGCTAGCAAAAACAATGGAAGCAATATCTTTGCGCTTATACCCATTAGCTAGTAATTGTAAAATTTGTTTTTCACTATCAGTCAATTCTTCTACAAATTCCGAGGACTCTGGAAAATAGGAAGTACCATTATTAATATCTATTAATATTTCCAATAATTTATCTGGCATAATATTTTTATTAATAAAGCCACTTACCCCAATCTTTTTTGCTTCATGTCGATAAACGGGGAGATCATAACCTGTCAACATTACTATTTTAGTTTTACATCCTCTATTAATAATGTTTTTAGCTAGCTCTAAACCATCTTCATTGCTTATATTGCTTAAATTGATATCGATTAAAGTAATGTCCGGCTTGACGTTTTCTATTACTGACATAACATGATTGATATCTTGTATTATAGAAAATTGATTTATTTGTTCATAATCCTCAAAAGCAATCTTTAAACTCTTTGCAAATAAAACATGATCATCGATTAATAAAATATTGATAGGAATCATCTCCTTTCATGAAAATTTGAATACAGACAGATAAACCATTAGGTTCGTTATCCAAAATAGTCATTTTACCATTTAATAAGAATAATTGTTCATTGATAGAGTTAAGTCCTTTATGATGAGTAGATCCAACTTTTCCATATACCTTTTCCTTTAATCCTGTTCCATCATCCGATACTATTAGTTCAACTTTTTCCTTGTCCTGTTTCAATGTTACCGTTATCTTTGAGCATTGAGAATGCTTTATTGCGTTTGTAACCAGTTCTTTTAAAATCCGATAAACAACAAGATGATACGGATCAACTAAAAATAAACCATTCATGCAGTTGAAAATTATTTCTATTTCTCCTTTGCCATAATTCTGTTCTAATGTTTTCAAAAGATAACCATAATTTTCTTTTAAGGTGAGTGATTTTAATAAAGTTGGATGGAATTCTTGCATTTGATCTCGTATTGATAGATTAAGGTTATCTAACGTTTCAAAAATGATTGTTCGAACTTCTTCTTTGTCAGATTTATTAATCATGTTTTTTATGGATAATATATCTTGTAAAATTTCATCGTGTAAATAATTGGATACATTACTTTTTAGTTCCTCCTCTTTCCTCACTTGCATCAAATTATGAGAAAAATTATCACGGGCTACTTTGTAATTATCTTTTTCCAAAATAGTGCTTTGCAGTTCTTTATACATTAATGTAAAACGAAGTAATACAAACAAAAGAATCATTTGAATGACGATAAAATGACTTATTATATTAAATTGAAATAACAATCCAAGTAAGAAAATACTGATAAGTGCTAAAAAGCACATCACATAGACATTTGTTTTCTTAAATGGAATATATGCCTCCACACTCCCAGTGTTTTTAAAAGCAATTGAATGAACACTAAATAAAGGGAAAATAATCATCACATACCACCCAAAATTACTTAGGTATTCTGGTTTGTCAGCAAATATCATTACGTATCCAACAAATGAGACAAAAATAATGAGACCTGTTTTAAGAAAATGCTTTTTCTCACTAATTAAAACAAAGGAAATTCGTTTGCGATGCTTTATAAATAGAAAAGTAATACAGCCAAAGCTTAAAACCCACTGAAGGAAAAATAGTACCGCAAATAACCTTTCGTTTATAAATATTGATATTAACGTCAACAGGCATATGAACGTTAAAGTCCAGCCTATTCTCTGTTTATATGTATAGGCAGTATCCTGAAAAAAGAAGATGAACAAAAATTGAACCGATTTATACAGGATTACAACGCTAAGTAATGTACTTAATGTATAAAAAGTACTACTTTCATCTAAAGAAAATAAAAATTGCCATGCTACTAAAATTAATAAGTTTGTAAATCTAGATAGTGTGATATTCCCTTTAATATTTTTGTAGCTTATGTACGCCGCATCTATAATAATTAAGGATATAATAATTAATGGTATTAAATTTTCCATTCCAGCAAAGTTGATCATTGTATACTGATAACATAAATATAAGATAACCAGAATTTGATTCAGTAAAATAAAAAGTTGCTTTCTCTCATAGGATTTTTTCATATTCTTATTACCTCTGTTCACTTTCTAAAATCATTATACAATCTATTTTTAAGAAAAGCTGATAGACATCCACTGTCCATCAGCTTTTTTGAAAATCTAATTTGTAAAAATAATTTTATAACAAGCTCTTTTTGTTACCACATAATAAATAATATAAACAATTGTAAAAATAACTACAGCTACCAATACAGGAAGTATAAAGGCGCTGTTTCTTCCTAGCAGATCATCCATTAGAGCCGACTTGTAGGCTATTATAGCAAAGGTACTATGTGTTACACCTAAAACATATGGGATGCCAAACAAAGCCAAAATTTGTTTGTTAATTATTTTCTTCATCATTTTATTGTTATAACCCATTCGATTTAATATCATAAAGTCGTCTTTATCCGCCATTATACTAGAAATATTATGGAAGTAGAGTATACTCCCCGTTGCAACAAAAAAGATAATGGTAACAAAGGAAATAAGTAAAAATGTAGAACTATTCGCTTGGGTAATGACTTCATTTCTTTGATAACTACTTGAAAAATAAGGGTCATCTTTAAACAGTGGTTCTAGATTTTCATAAACTTCTTTGTTATCTCTCATATTTTGTCCATCAATACTCATTATCGTTTTTTCAGGAAGATCTAATGTCTTTATTTCTTGATAAAGAGTATCTGAGATAATTAATGTTGCAATGCTATTCGCAAACCCAATTGGATTTATTAGGGTTGTCTCTTTGACCATTACTTCTACTTTATCACTAGCTGACAAATTTAAATTATAGACATTCCCTTTATCGGGATCACCTTCCTCTGGCCGATACTTTACTAAAATTGCCTCATCATCTTTCAACTTTTCAATTTTTGCAGCTTTGTTTTGAAGCTCTATAAGCTCCCTATAATCTGATTCGGAAATCAAATCAAAGCCCGATGCTTCCTTAACGTTATATTCAAAAGGTAAGTTGGCTGAAGAGGATATTACTTGTATAATCGTTGTTTCACTATATTTCATATCTTCAACATTATTCGTCCCCTTCACTATCTCAAGTGCTTTACTCGCCATAACTTTATCTTCTACCGGAAATTCTATAGCTGATGGGATAATCCGTTCCGTGGCTGCTACCGGATAATAAACAGAAAGTACAGTTGAAGCGAAAAGAGAGAGTGTACCGGCAGCTAATAATGTTAATAAGATTAAAGTCTTTGCCTTTGACCGTATTTTATATTTGAAATTTGGCAGGACGATAATATTCATTTCCTTATAAAGCCAATTTTTTCTTTGCTCTAATTTATGGATTAAGAAAGGTAAAAACGAATGTATAAAAAAAATGGTTCCTATTACTACTGTTGACATAGTCAGAAGTGCCATTGGTGAAAATCCAATCGTTTTCCATAATGATTTTACACCTCTAGTAATGTCAAACGCTAATATGTACCCAAGAATCATGAATAACAACCCTACAATGGATAGGCTCAACCTGACTTTAATTTTCTTTTCTTCACGTTTCTCCATGCGAACCAAATTTAAGACAGAGCTTTTTCGAAGGACAATCCAATTTGAAAAAAACAATACAATCAAAACAGCAAATACAAAAGTTAAAGTAAAAAGAATCGCGCCATAGTTAAATAACGGAATCGCTGATGTTTCAATTTGCAATTTTAATACCCTAATAATGACCTCAATAATACCTTTGTGAAGAAGGGCACCCAATATTACCCCTGTAAGCAACGATAATAAACAAATTACAACATTTTCAATGGTTAACAACTTTAACATACTTGATTTTCTATATCCTAAAAGAGAATAGATTCCAAGTTCCTTCGTTCGTCGTTTCAAAAAGAAAGAGTTTGAATAGGACATGTAAAATAATACGAAGGCCATAACAAAAACGGCAACTGTTTTTGACATGGTTTCCACCCTACCATCGGATGATATTTTCTCCATAATAATATCGTTCATGGCAAAAGAGATGAAGGAGAAAAATACCATTAATACAAAGGCAACCGAAATAAAGTAAAGAGAATAAAAAGAAAAGTTCTTTTTTAAATTCTTATATGCTATTTTTAATAAACCCAAGGATATCAACTCCTATTCGTTGGAAACTTCAATGCTTGTGACTTCTGTTAAAATATCTTCAAGGAATTCTTTTCTAGTACGATTATTTCTTCTTATTTCCTTAATAATATTTCCATCCCTAAACATGAGAATTCTACTTGAAAAACTAGCGGTATAGGCATCGTGAGTCACCATTAAGATAGTAGTTTGAAGTTCCTCATTCACCTCTCTTAACTTGTTTAACAAGGCTGTTGCAGATTTTGAATCTAATGCACCCGTTGGTTCATCTGCAAATAGAAGTGAAGGTTTTTTTATAATAGCCCTTGCTGCAGCTACTCTTTGTTTTTGTCCACCAGATAGTTGATTAGGGTACTTAGATAGCTGTTCTTTTATTCCGAAACGCTCTGCTAGACTATTTATAGACACTTCAATTTCTTGTGGAGATTTTTTCAACAATGTAAGTGGAACTGAGATATTTTCCTTTACAGTTAAACTATCTAATAAATAATACTCTTGAAAAATAAAGCCTAAATTACTTTTCCTAAAATCAGCAGCCTTTTTTTCATTTAGTTTATTGATGTTTACCCCATTGATTACAATATTTCCACTAGTAGGCCTATCAATAGTCGATAAAATGTTTAGTAATGTTGTTTTTCCCGAACCTGAAACTCCCATAATTCCAATAAATTCACCTGATTCAATATCAAGGGATACTTTATTAAGTCCTGCTACCTGATTTTTGTTATAAACCTTTACTACATCTCTTGCCGTTAATATCGCTTTCACTTTCATTGCCCCTTTCAAGTTATTTACACGATTAGTTTAAAACTTATACTTGAAGGGAGCATGAGTAAAAAACGCAATGTTTCAACTAAAGCCGTATTCCTTAGTAACAATCTATTATTTAACAGACGCTTCCTAATTAATCGATATCACTTTAATGTTATTTTTACATTAAACTGTAAAAACCCAGCTATCTTCATATGTTGAGAAGATAAACTGGGTTTCTTATTTACATGCAAGCATTTTTAATCTATTTCAAATCAGCCAGCTTAAAAAATTTTTTATTCAACAATCTGGCCCGATTGTGGAATAAGAAAATACATAACAACAAACATTTTTTATCAATTCAAGAATTTATAAATTACTTTTTTTAAAATCAGCAACTCTGAAAAATTAAAGGTATTATTCAATTTTTGGGGGTATTTTTGATTTTTTGCCCAAAATAAAATGGGCGAAATTCATACAACCTAGATAAAATCTAGATTAACAAATTTTGCCCATACTCTTGACAGTATACAACTGTCCACGACCTGTATTAAGCTGTGCATTGAACTTCGTCGATAATGCACGACTTGCGTTCAGCCCGATATACCAGTCGGCTTCACTTCGGGCAACCGCTGCATAATACAGGTTTTCATATGCTTTACCCGGCTTTAAATTCGCAAAGCCTTCTTTAATTGCTTTATCGGTAACAGATGATATCCATAATCGTTTAACCGGTTTATTTACTTTTGCACGTTCAATAATCCAGCCTGGAACTAGTTCCCCTTCGCGACCTGCATCTGTTGCAATGATAATTTAATTGACATCATTACGTGTAAGCTGTGATTTCACTGCATTGTACTGTTTGCTTGTTTGCTTGATTGTTGTTAATTTCAGACGTTCCTGCAGTATTGGTAAATCGGCTAAATCCCAATTCTTATATTTCTCGTCGTAGCTTTCCGGATCTGCCAGTGTTGATAAATGTCCTAACGCCCATGTGACGATATATTTGTCTCCTTCTAAAAATCCATTACCTTTTTTATGACACTTCAGCACATTCGCAATATCGCGTGCTACTGAAGGTTTCTCTGCTAATACTAAGCTTTTAACCATTGTAAACAATCCTTTCGTAATTCTTTGAACCAACTATACCATACATCAATAGTACCTAGATGTATTTGAATTACGACCCGTTTTTGGAATACATATTAAGATGTTAAAAAAATTGTTATAAGAATATAATATGATGTTTAGGTTTTTGAAAGCTCGGGTATATTAGTATTAAGAAACAAAATTATTCAAATAAAACTTAAAAATTGTTTGCGGTTAGTTGTAGTGAATATGTTTTTTAATAAAAGGTAAAAAAATTATTCCCATACATAAATTTTTACTTATTATTCCGTTAATTTACTTAGTAAAGTACTATTAACTCGATATATTCACCTCATACTTTCCCTTCATTTGTACGAAAAATCAAAATTTTCCTCTTCATTTCGAATATTTTTAGTAGACATTTGGATAATGTTGTTATACAATAAACTTAATTAAATTGCTTAAGCTGTTTACGATCAATTCACATATTAAAAAAGTGAACGTGTACGCTCCCTTTTTTAATGTGTGAATTTTTTATACATTTAGCAATTCAATTAATTAATTTTTTGGAGGTTTTCTCTCATGCAACAAGGTACAGTAAAATGGTTTAACTCAGAAAAAGGTTTCGGTTTCATCGAAGTTGAAGGCGGTAACGATGTATTCGTACACTTCTCAGCTATCCAAGGCGAAGGTTTCAAAACTTTAGACGAAGGTCAAAAAGTTGAATTCGACGTTGAAGAAGGCAACCGTGGCCCACAAGCTACTAACGTAACAAAACTTTAATTCTAACGAATTAAGTTCACATAGTTAGTTGCAAGAAGCATACTCTATCGGGTATGCTTCTTTTTATAGTTTCATAATAATCAAAAAAACAGCTGTGCCTAAGTTTAACTTTCGGCACAGCTTTTTCTATTTCCAAGCCTATTCATCTTTCGTACGTTTCATAAATAATATAATCGAAATGATAACAGCTACTATCGTCCAAATCGTAATGATGATAAATGCACTGATTAACTCCGAAAAGTTCGCCCCTGCTTGTGAAAGTTCCGCTATTCGCAGTAACTGTGTGCTCGGCAACCATTCAACCAATTTCACGAGTACATTACTTTCACCTAAAGTAATTGCTAATGGTCCAAAAGTAAAGATCACCATAACCGGTAACACTGCTAACGAAGCTTCCATAATCGATTTTGTAAATAAACCGCAAATCGTTCCTAATGCTAAGTAAAAAACAGCTGAAATTGCCAATGCAATTGAAATTGTAATAATGTCATTCGGTGTGTATCCGACTAAGTAAGAAGAGACCGCCAAAATAACAGCTGTTGTTAAAAATACGAGTAAGCTTTTTCCTAATAGAATATCAACTGTTGAAGCTGGGGACATCATGAGAACACGTAACGTATTTCTCTCTTTCTCTTCAGCGATCAGACATGCCTGAATATATGCAGTTACCATTGAAAACGTCATATTGATAGGGAAAAAGTACATATCCATTGAAGTTGAACCAATACGACCGTAAAATATCGCCAATATTATAGGCATAAGGATAACGGATGATACCGCATAATTACGTGAAAACTCCTTATAATCTTTCACAAAAATAGCTTGAATTCGCTTCATTGACATGTTCATTTTAAATCACTCCCTGTTAATTGTACGAAAATATCCCCTAATGTGGGTTCGTTGGAATACATACGCGATACTCGTGCCGCTTTCATCCATTCCATTACTTTCAGTGCCCCCTGCTCACCATTATGGACAACATGCTCTTCCCCATTTTCAAGTTCGACCGTAAAAGACTGGTCACTATATTTTTTCTTCAGTGCAGCAGGTGAATCAATTTCCCGAATTTCCCCTTTGTGCAAAAATGCTATTCGGTCACATAACAGCTCAGCCTCCGCCATATTATGCGTTGTTAAAAAGATGGTCGTTCCTAAATCATTTAGTTGGCGCAACCCGTTATAAATATGTTGGGCATTTACCGGATCCAAGGCGGAAGTAGGTTCATCCAAAAAGAGCAGAGGCGGCTTGTGCATAATCGTACGTGCTAAAATAACACGCTGCATCATCCCTTTTGACAGCTGGTTAACCTTCTTTTTTCGGTCCTTCTGCAAGTTAACAAACGCAAGTGCTTCTTCTATCGTACGTTCAGGGAGGTTATATAAACGACAGTACAGCAATAGGTTTTCTTCAATAGAAAGTCGTTGATATAACCCACTGTTATCTGTCAAAATACCAAACTTCTTTTTCTGTTGGACACTATTCATTTCACTTGCTGGTTTTTCAAAAACAAACGCTTGCCCGTTCGTCTGTGTGAGTTGTGCTGTTAAAATTTTTATTGTCGTCGTTTTTCCTGACCCGCTTGGACCGAGGAAACCGAAAATCTCTCCATTTTTAATGGAAAAGGACACATTCTTTAATGCTTCTTCTTTCCCAAACTTCATTTGCAAATTTTGAACTTCAATAATGTTTGTCATCATTTGTTCCTCCCTAATTTCGGTGTTACCTTTAATTTAATGAAAGGTGGGGATGACGGCATTATTTCGACGGTGAATTGTCGCAAATTGAAGTTATTTGGTGTTATAGACCGATGAATTGCACAGGCTATTTCCCAGGAAATCTATATTCCGACAATTTCTTTTAACTCCGTAAGTTTTGTACGTGATAATGGTACTTCCGATTTGTTTGTACCTTGAAGGGATAAGCTGTAACTGTTGCGAGTCCAAGTAATTATTTCCCTTACTTTTTGTAAATTGACGATATAGGATCGGTGACAACGGAAAAAACCGAAATGGTGCAAACGCTTCTCAAGTTCACTCAGAGTTAGCGTGCAAGGATACCCTTCTCCAGCAACATAAACAAACACTTCCCCTTCCACACTTTCGATATAGTCGATTTCAGGCGGATTAAATAATATGATTTTTTCATTTTTCTTTGTAGGGATTTTTTCGATTTTAAGCTGAACAGGTTCTGTTGATGCTTGTTCAGTTTGCTCTTCTTTCACATCAAGTGTATGTAGCCCTTCCAGATCAAGCCTGAAAATGTCACCTTCTAAATGGATTAAGTGCTCTAAGTTATTTGAAAGTATTATCATTTTCTTTCCCGATTGCTGTAGTTTTGAGATTAAATGCAAGATGACTTTACGCTCGGCTTGCTGTAAGTTTTGGAAAGGTTCGTTCAAAACAATTACATCATTTTGCTGTATGTATACTTTTAAAAAAACAAGTAAACGGCGTTCGCTTAAAGTTAATTTATCTGCCCGCACTTTTTTCAGTTGTTCTAATCCAAATTCCCGGATTAGTGACTCTACAGAATCATCTCTATTATGTAAATTCAAATAAAAGCGAAAAGTTTCTTCTACTGTAAGTCGCTCATAATGTCCAGTATCTTGCTGATGAACATAGATTCCTGTTGTTGTTGATAATTGTTTTATTATGTAATTTATTTTTGTCACATCTGTATATATATTGATTGACGGTGATTGTGCTTGTACTTCAAATGCAGGTAAAAGTATATCGCCAAATTCCGTTATAGATTCAAACATTATTTTCATATTATTGCACCCCTTCACATCGCATTTTGACAACTAATATAATTATACAATTATTTTCCTTTTGTTCTTCTGTAAATTTACAAAAAAAGAAAAGCTATCACTCGGATTCCTCCAAGCAATAGCTTCTCTAAATTACCTTATAAAATTTCCGCTAAACGTTTAATACCCTCTTCAATAATTTCAGGTGTTGCATTTGTATAGTTTAGACGCAGTGTGTTTACTGATTCTCTATCCGTATAAAATGGATTTCCCGGCACAAATGCCACTTTTTTCTCCATCGCTTCCGAAAACTTATCAAGGGCATTTACTCCTTCTGGGAGAGTTACCCATACAAACATCCCGCCTTCAGGTCTCGTATATTTTACATATGACGGGAAATATTTTTCCATTGCAGCCAGCATCGCATCGGCTTGTGTTTTATATAGCGCTATAATTTTTTCAACATGCGCATTATACTCATTAGTCGTTAAATACTGATGCAAAATGTATTGTGCGAAAATGTTTGTATGTAAATCCGTTGCCTGCTTCGCTGTTTCGACATGATTTAGAAGTTCATGGTTTTTCGTCAAAATATAACCTAGGCGCATACCCGGTGTAACCGTTTTTGAAAACGAACCTAGTACGACACTGTTTGTCATCTTCCCAGCTGCGATATATGGCAAGTGTTCCCCAGTAAAACGAAGCTCTCCGTATGGATCATCCTCGATAAAAATGACATCTTGATCTTTTACCGCTTCAAATACTTCTTCACGGCGCTCTTTCGTATACGTTAACCCAGTAGGATTTTGGAAATTCGGAACTGTGTAGACCATTTTCACATTCGGCTGTTTTAGCGCATCCTTCAACTGTTCTACATTCAGTCCTTCTGTTTCCAATGTGACACCGTGGAAACTTGGTTCACGTAATGTAAATGCCTGGATCGCTCCTAAATAACCGGGCTCCTCAATAACAACCCCGTCCCCTTTGTTCAGCAGAACTTTAGAAATAAGCTCCAATGCCTGCTGGGATCCTGTCGTAATAAGTACATCATCTGCTGTATAATTTAAATTCGATTGCTTATTATTATATTTGTCTGCAATATACTGACGTAGCGACAAATAGCCTTGTGTTGGAGAATATTGAAATACCTTTGCACCATTTACATCAATCGCATCATTTACCGACTGCTTTAACTCATCAATTGGAAATGAGATTGGATTTGGCAAGCCTCCCGCAAATGAAATGACGTCGTATGCATCCGTTACCTTTAAAATATTTCGGATGAATGATGACGGTGTTTTTAAAATACTATCAGAATATTGCATAGTGAACTCTCTTCCTTTTTGTAATTTTCAAAATTTTATCACTTTTTAACCAAATAAACAATAAGCATGTACCATTTAAGAAGATACATGCTTATTGCTAGTAAGTTAATGACATGAAGCTGTCATTCTGATCAAATTACCCTGACAGAACTTATACCAATTTCCGCTTTCTTCCTACTAATAAATAGTAAAGCGGAATACAGATAAGAATTAGCGGAATCATCGATACGAAGATTGTACGGTATGTTGTGTAAGGTTCAATCATCCCTAAAATAAATGGCCCTACACCTAATCCTAAATCATATAAAATGAAGTATGTGGATGTTGCTAAGCCAAATCGATGCGGCTCCGTTACTTTAACTGCAATCGTTTGGGCAATAGAATTGAAGTTCCCGTAGCCAAAGCCAATAAGAACAGCTGCAAGTAACAGCATCCAGCCTTCTGAAGCCTGACTAAACAGCATCATTCCAATCGCGAAAACGGCTAGACATGGATAAATAATAATATTTGGACCACGCACATCCATCAATTTCCCGGTAAATGGGCGGGAAATAACGACAACCCCCGCATAGGCTAAGAAAAAGTAGCTTGCCGCTTCAACTAAATTAATTTCTCCTGCATAAAACGTAATGAACGTCATAACTCCCGAGTATGCAAAGCCAATTAATAAGGCAATAAATGAAATCGGAAGCGCTTTTGGTTCAATGAATTTTTCCAGGAATGAAAGCTTCTCTGTCTGATTCCCTTTTTGTTTATTAGGTTGTGGTAAAGAAATTTTAACAAAGAAATATGCGACTAATAATATAAGTGAAAGGGCAGTGTTCATATAGAAAATGACATCAAAGCCATTTTCAAGCTTCAGCATAAACATACCGACAAACGGTCCAATTGCTGTCGCTAAAATTGCACTTAAACTAAAGTATCCAATCCCTTCCCCTCTACGTGATGCCGGTAAAATCATAGCAACAATCGTACCTGTCGCTGTTCCGACCGTCCCGACAGCAATCCCTTGCAATAAGCGGACGATCAATAAATAAACAACGCCCCATTCCATTAAATAAAGTGTTGTAGATACGAAAAATACGATAAGACCAATTAAAAGCATCTTTTGCGGTCCGATATTGCTGATGAGACGCCCTGCCCCTATCCGACCAATCAATGACCCGATAATAAAAATACTTGAAACAAGTCCTGCAATACTTGTAGAAACTTGGTACTTGTCTACTGCATAACTTGAAATGGTCACCATTAGTAGGAAGAATATTAAGATCGCTATAAAGTTAATGATCGATACAATGATAAAATCCTTCGTCCAAATTGGTTCTTTTACTTCCCTCATTCTAGCCCTTCTTTCAATATTTTCTCCATATCAGACAGCACTTTTTCGAAAAGCTCCTGTTGTTCGTCTGACAGGTTATTTAATAGCTGATTTTGTAGAAATTTAATTTCCGGGGAAATATTTTCATACAATCTTTCTCCTTTTTCCGTCAAACTTATATATTTTTCCCGTCTGTCATTTCCTTGTTTCATTTGAATAAGCTCTCGTTTCGTCAATGTCTTAACATTTGCAGAAACAGTCGGCTTTTCAACATCCCAATATTTCGCGATCTGACTCATTGTCACCAGCTCTTCATTCGCCAAATATTGCATCAAAGACCAGTTGGCATTGGATAGTTCATGCACTGCCAGTATATTAGTAAGACGCTGCGTATATCGTTTATGAAAACGGTGCAATTGTAAAAAGAAAGTCATAATTAGATTACCTCCCTATTTTTTCTAAAATGGTTAGTTAACCTAACTAATTAAATAAAAATCTGCTTCATTTGTCAATCTTTTTTACTAAACACAGTTGAATTTGATATGAAGTAGAGAGCTAAATAGGTTTGGAAGCTGATAAATTAGGTTATGCACTTACTCGTTATTTGGGAAATCATATAAAAAATTACCTGTAGCTCCTCTTACTTTAAATTAAAAAACACGCTTTATAGCCTTTAAGACTACAAGCGTGTTAATCCATTCTAAAAGAATATTAACAATAAAATACCAACTAAAAAGCAGTAATACGTGAAGTAATGCAGCTTTCCGTTTTTCATAATACCCATGAACCAGCGCATGGCGAAATACGTCATAAACAATGTCGCAAGGAATGTGACTGTATAAGGAAGGGCTAAATCCATTTTGTTTGGCTCATCAAGGAAGTCTGTAAGCCCTAAAACAACACCGCCTAAACTTACCGGGATATACAGCATGAATGAAAAACGCAGTGCCGTCTCCTGTTTCATTCCGACAGCGATTGCCGAAATAATTGTCGCACCCGATCGACTTATCCCCGGTGTTAATGCAACTGCCTGCCCAAAACCTACTAATAAGGCATCCTTTGCTGATAAATCCCCATCACGTTTCGTTCCGCGTAAATTACGGATTAACCATAAGGCAATCCCAGTCACAAACAGCATAATCGCGATTGTCGTCATGCTCACATTATCTGCAATAACATCGCTCAACAGAACACCTAAAACACCTGCTGGAATCGAGCCGATAATGACGTAAAGCGCAAAATTAAAGTCTTTCCGGTATCGCGCATTACGTGTCTTAATAAACAATAAAAATCCTGTAATTAACCGAATAATATCTTCCCGGTAAATAAACATAATCGCAATCAATGATGCAGTATTCGTTAGGATCGCGAATGTAAAGCCCTGTTCGCCCATTCCTAAAATTTCACTTACAATCATGACATGCCCACTTGATGACACCGGAATCGGTTCAGTTAAACCTTGAACAATACCAATAATAAAATGCTTTAACACTAAAATTAAATCAAAATTCTCCATTTATATCTCCTAAAAAAGTAGTCCTCTTCTGTTAGACGTAAAGAGGCGCCTAAATGTTCACTTCTTTACGATAATAGTGTTCTCCGATGTGTGCAAGAGCTTTTGGCAATGTTCCGTCCGTTACTAAAAATAATTGACGTGTGGCACGTGAAGCAATTGTATACAGTAAATACGCATCCATCTCTTCCCTGTATACATGGGCATAGGCGTCTGCTACAAGAACTGTCGTAAACTCAAAGCCTTTCGCCATATAGCCCGGCATGATGAGCAGCCCCTTCATATATACTTTCTGTTCTTCTGTAACGAGCTGAAGCTGTGGAAGAAGCGGTTTTAATTCATTGTATAATTGTTCACATGCCAGCTTATTTTTGCATAAAATGACGAAGCTTTCTTCTTCTTTATAATGCGAACCGACAAGCTGCGCAATTGTTTCGCGCACTGCATTAGTTTCGATAATTTGTGGCTTATCCCCTGATACACCAAGTGACTCGGTTGTCGTGTTGTTTAAAATCGCGCTCATAAAATCGGTAATTTCATTTGTTGAACGATAAGATTTATTTAACTCGACTGCTTTGAAGTGCTTGGACAATGGACCTGCAAGCGAGTCCTTCATTTGAGGATGCACAACCTGGTTTTTATCCCCCAGCAATGTGTAATGCGCTTTTGGATGCATTGCTTTAATCGTCAGCAGCTGCAAGTACGAATAGTCCTGGATTTCATCAATGACAATATGTTTAATCGTATTATCTGTATACAAGCCTTTTACAACAGCTTGCATATACATGATTGGTGCCAAATCTTCGTAATATAATATGCGTTGTTTCAGCGTTTCAGTCGTTGCAGCCTGAATCATTTGTGTTTTTAAATTATCATTTTGATATGTTATCGAATGAAGATACATTTTATTTAAATTTACAAACCCTAGCTGATGAATCGCGCTTTCAAGTTTGCCGTACCTTTTTTGCAACTTTTCATTTGCCTGCTGTTCAATTTCCTTATCTGTCCCGATATACGTATTGACTGACTTTAATTCCTTCATCAATTCTTTTCGGTCTTTTGTTTTTTCCTGTTCTATTTTTTCGTGCAATACTGTACGGATTTTTTTCAACCGAAAATCAATATCCAATGCGCCGAACTTGTCATAAAACAGGTCCGTCAGTTTTTTGCCGGAAACGAACAGCTCTCCTTCAACTTTTAAATTATAAAACGGCATGCCGCTCTTCTTTAGACTTTCAATATACTTCAGCAGCTGCTTTACATATGCATGCGAGCCTTTAAATGCATAGTGCTCGCGTTCTTCCTTGCTCGCCTTTTGAAGACGTTCAATATTTTCGTAGCTTGTTTCTGCTTTATAATAAGATAACTTTAAATCGCGCAACAAACGGTAATACGTCGTATGCTGAACATTATCTTCACCTAGCTCCGGCAATACGTTCGAAATGTAGTCATTGAACAAATCTGATGGTGAAATAAGCAGAATACTGCGTGCATTCATTGTTTGGCGGTATTCATACAGTAAGTAAGCTATTCGCTGCATCGCAACAGACGTTTTCCCGCTGCCAGGCGGTCCGAGTACGATTAAATTATCTTTATTCGATGAACGAATGACGATGTTCTGGTCACTTTGGATCGTTGCGACAATCGATTTCATCTTTTCTTTTGCCGTATCCGACAGCAGGCTTTGCAGCACTTCATCGCCTACATAAATATCCGCGTCCAGTACTTGCAGCAGCTCATCGTACTTTACTTTATACTGACGGCGGCCTTGAATTGTAACCGGAATATATTCTCCGTCCGGAATTTGATAGCGTGCCTTCCCGACTTTATTTTCATAAAAAAGGCTTGATATCGGTGCACGCCAGTCATAAATCAGCACATCATCGGTTTTTGGTTCGCGAAATGTCGATAAGCCAATATATAAATGTTCCCGCTCGCCTTCTTCATTTTCAATTGAAATACGCCCGAAATACGGACTTTTATATAAAATTTGCATTTTGCTTAATTGTTCACTGGCATTTAGATACTCCCGTTCGCGCAATTGCATCGTTTGCAGCATTTGCGAAAACTGGATGGCACTTTCGCCTGAAACATCGTTAAACTCCGAAGATGCTTGTGAGCGTTCCTCAACAATGTCGCCTTTTTGCTTTTTTAAATGATTGGACTGAATCTTTATTTGTTGTTTTAGAAGAGCACTAATTTCCTTTAAGTGTGTCTCTTCCTGTTGCCATATCGTTTGTTCCACTATTGGTTCGCCTCCAAATGCTCCGGAAGTAAAATCTTCTCTTTACATAAATATTCATGGTACTTCAAAATGACGTTAGATTCAATTGAAACTATTTTACGTTATCTCGCCATTACAAAATTTAACAATCCCATTATAGCATCTTCCTAACTTTAAATTATGGTGATTAAAGAAATATATTATACGCGAGTTTATATTCATGAATTTTTTGAGGGGTATTGAGGCGTTTGCCGAAGAAATAAAAAAGAAGCCTTCCATCTATTAATGGAGGCTCCTAATGGTTATTGCATATCAACTGCTTGTTTTGATAATGTTTTTGTCATTTCACAATATTGAACGAATACACGTGCAAGTTCGCGCAGACGGTTGTGCACATCTTCATCGATAATTTTGTTCTCTTTATCAAAGTGATCCGCATGTGTGTATACATAGTTTGGTGTAACTAGGCAGCGGAAGTAATCAAGAATCGGACGCAATTGGTTTTCCAGTACTAAATGATGCTGGTATGTTCCGCCATTGCCGATAATAGCTGCCGGCTTGTAACGTAACGCTTTTGGTGGAATCATATCAAAGGCATTTTTCAGTACACCCGGGATCGATGCCTGGAAAATCGGCGATGCGAAAATGTAAGCATCTGCTTCTTCAAATTGTTGAATCATTTTTTTCATATCATCATTTAGCGGACTTCCGTCTAAAATTTGATGCTGTAATTTTGAGAAGTATAAAATCTCTAATTCTAGCGAAGGGTTGAAAGCTTGAATATATTGTTGAACCTGTTCCAAAAGAACGCCGGTTTTACGACCAAAAATGGTTCCATCGACAAGTAATATTTTCATAAATGTTCCTCCATGTAAATCATTGTACTCATATTGTATCAGAATAACATTGCTTTTTAATAGGTAGTTGCTTAGTAAAGTTCAATTTCAGTCTTTCGTCTTACATTGTTATATCGGGAAATGAATTGAATGATTTTCTAAACTGTATGGTCAGGATTGTTCCCTCACTATTTCCCCTGCTCATCAATTTTCCGACGTCCCTCTTCGTCCTCTATATTTACCGGCGGCAATGTGTCCTCTTTGTATTTATCCCAGTTAAAGGTCACTTCTTCATCTGCTACAGCTTCTTCCTTTTCGATCATGGGAATTTCCATTTCCAGCAGCTCATCGGATAAGTAAATCGCCACTTTTTGCTCTTTTCCGTGAAGTGCGATTACTTTCATTGCCAATGCAATTTGTGTTGCTGGTATGGAATACAGCTTTTTCAGCGGTCCGATTAAAATCGGGTTAAGTACCTTTAATACTTTATCGCCAATCGTTTCTCCTAGACGGAATTCTTGGCGATCCCCTGTAATGAGGGATGGACGTACGATTGATAGTCGAGGGAAATCCATTTTAATGAGTTCTGCCTCCAATTTCCCCTTTACCTGACTATAATAAGCAAGTGCCTTTTCATTTGCTCCCATTGCAGAAATAACAATAAAATGGCCGACCCCACGATTTTTTGCAATAGCTGCAATCGTTAGCGGATATTCAAAATCGACCTTTTCAAACTGCTGCTTTGATCCCGCTTTTTTCATCGTCGTTCCTAAACAGCAAAATACCTCATGAGCAAATTCAATATCCTTGTCGGCAATCTGATCAAATTCACACAGCTTTACAACTAATTTCGGGTGCGTAAAATCAAGGGGTCTTCTCGAAATGACGTTGACTGCAGCATACTCCTCACTCTCGCATAATAACTTCACAAGCGAAGAACCGACCAATCCTGTTGCACCTACGACCAACGCTGAGCGCATCGTTTTCATATGTTTCCTCTTTTCTTTATTTTGATGTATGTATATGTAGAAAACTCTCTCATTCATAATTTCGGCAATTCCACCATATTTTATAGAGATAGTGGAAAGGATGGGATTTACGTGCAAAAAAGAAAAATTATATGGATTATCGAGCATTGTGAGATTAAAGGAACTTATCCTTTTGAGCGTGCAGTAACATTGGCAAATCTGTTGCAGGATGAAGAGGTCGTTCTCTTTGTGAAAACTGCAAACGAACAGCTTCTTGATAAATTGGCCCAAACAGGCTTAAATATTGTAATGTTTGAACGTTTTATTGAACTCAAAAAGAAAATTCGTGAATTGGAGCCTCATTTAATCATCCATGAAGGCAAAGATACCCAAGTTGAACAAATTGAAATGATTAAACCGTTTTGCCCGACGATTGTTCATTTTGATGATTTTGGCATGGGTGCACAGCTTAGCGACTGTCATATCGTTTCGTTGTTTGGGGAATCCCATGAAGAGCCGCATACACACGAACTTGCCGGCAGCTATGCGTTTGCTGTTCCTCCAAATTTAGAAAAAGTCGCACATCAAATCCTTGAAAAACCCGATAGCTCAATTAAAGATTCACTTCCGCATATTGTTGTCGCATTTGAAGATGGGGATAGCAACAACCTGACTTACCGTACTTTACGCCACTTAACTCAACTGCAAATCCCATTAAAAATTTCAGTTGCGATTGATGATGACTATCATCATGACATCGATAGTTTAAAAATGATGGCGTTAAGCCGGAAAAATACCGTTATCGTTCAAAAACCTGATGCCCTGCTCGAGTTGATGCCGCAAGCAGATTTGATTATTTGCAACGCCAACTATACGCCATATAAAGTGGCGGCTGCCGGAATTCCTTGTATTACAACGGCACAACAGGATAATGAACTCAATTATGCATTTACACGCGAAATGAACGGCTTTATCCATATTGGGTTGGGCCGGAAAATGAAGCAGTCCATTATTCAGAATGCCGTGATGGAACTCTTGCTGCATGAACAGCGACGTGAACGTGCTGTCCGCAAGCAGCGCAGTCTTGAAATTTTGACAAATAATGATATTCTGAAAAACCTGCTGCTCGATTTAGCTTATGCCCGTCATAATATGGCACATATTTAACTTAAAAAATTAGGCTTTCCCCATCACATAAATGTATGCATTATGTTACAATATGAAAAGATTAATTTCCGAATATAAAGGAGTAATTAACGATGCAAACTAAAGACCAGCTTCAGCAGAAAATCGCCGAATTAAAGAATGATTACATCAATCTTCAAGGCGATATGGAAAAGCTAGAATCACTTGGCCATGCAGACTCAGTAAAACAAGCGCTCGCACGCCTTGAAAATATGGAAGCACGGCTAGCAGAACTAAACAAACAGCTCGCAGCACTTTAATGTTGCGGGTTTTTTAATGGGTAAATTTTTTATAAAGAAGAAGCCAGTTGATTGGATTGTAGGCGGCGACTCCTGGGGGAATAGCGAAATTTATTTTGCGACGAAAGCGAAGCGGCAGGAGCACTGACGCCTGAGACTACAGGGGAACAAAAGCTAAGAACGCCACGTCCTGTGGCAACGCTTTTGTGACCGACTTCATGTCGGACTCACGCCCCTGAAAAGCGGCCGCCGAAACGGAAATCAACGTTATTAGTAGGAAACACTAAAACACTCGGAGGATTATATATGGCAATATTAACTGTTGAAAATTTAGGTCATTCATTTGGTGACCGTACGTTATTTAAAGAGGTTTCGTTCCGTCTTGTTGAAGGCGATCATATTGGACTTGTTGGTGCAAACGGTGTTGGGAAATCGACATTGATGAGCATTATTACTGGACAAACAATTCACGATGAAGGAAAAGTCGAGTGGTTGCCTGGCACGCATTACGGTTATTTAGATCAGCATACTGTTTTAACTGCTGGTCGTTCTATGCGTGATGCATTACGTGATGCGTTTGCACCTTTATATAAGAAGGAAGAGCGTTTAAATGAAATTTCAGTGGAGTTAGGCGAGCCTGATGCAGATTACGACAGCCTATTGGAAGAAATGGCTGAAATTCAGGATGCACTGGATGCTGGTGATTTCTATAGCCTGGACATGAAAATCGATGAGATCGCCCGTGGTTTAGGGTTGGATGCGATTGGTCTGGAGCGCGATGTTGCCGCATTATCTGGTGGTCAGCGTACAAAAGTTTTACTAGCTAAGCTTTTACTTGAAAAGCCGAAAGTATTATTACTGGACGAGCCTACGAACTATCTTGATGAAGAACATGTTACTTGGCTGAAAAACTACTTGAAAAACTACCCGTATGCATTCCTTTTAATTTCGCATGATACGGAATTTATGAACAATGTTGTTGATGTAATTTTACATTTAGAGTTTACGAAAATGACACGATATACTGCGACATATGAGAAATTTATCGAGCTTGCGGAAATCAATAAGCGCCAGCATATCGATGCATATGAAAAACAGCAGGAATTTATTAAGCAGCAGGAAGATTTCATTGCCCGCAACAAAGCACGCTACTCAACAAGCGGCCGTGCCAAATCACGTGCGAAGCAGCTAGATCGTATGGAGCGTATTGATCGCCCGGAAACTGCTGTAAAACCGGAGTTTAGCTTTAAAGAAGCGCGTACACCTGGTCGTTACGTAGTGGAAGCGGAAAACTTAGTAATTGGGTATGATAAAGAAAAACCACTATTACCGCCACTTACATTCCAAATCGAACGCGGTGAAAAAATTGCATTAGTCGGCATGAACGGTGTCGGGAAATCGACTTTACTGAAAACAATGTTAGGTAAAGTTCAGCCGTTGGACGGTAAAGTAATTTTAGGCGACTATTTGGAGCCTTCATACTTCGAACAAGAAGTAAAAGCAGATAAAATCACACCGATTGATGATGTTTGGAATGCGTTCCCTTCTATGGAACAAGCGCAAGTTCGTGCAGCATTAGCACGTGCCGGTCTGAAAACGGACCATATTACTCGCCCACTGAATTCACTTTCTGGTGGTGAGCAGGCAAAAGTACGTCTTTGCAAGCTGATGATGGATCAAACAAACTGGCTGATTTTTGACGAACCTACAAACCACTTGGACGTTGATGCAAAAGAAGAGCTTAAACGCGCCATGAAAGAATTCAAAGGTACAATCGTTCTTGTATCGCATGAGCCTGAGTTCTACGATGGCCTAGCGACGAAAGTGTGGAACGTGCAAGACTGGTTCACGACTCGTGAAACGAAAGAATTAAACGAATTTAAATAGTTTTTTAATGAAGCAGTGCACTCTTTTTCTGGAGTGCGCTGTTTTTTTGTTACGGGGAGAATCAGAAGAATTGTGGCAAATATTTGAAAATAAAGCATAGTTTTTAGGATTTTTTAACCAATACATTAATGCTTTGCAAGGATTTTTTAGTATAGCTGACGAATGTATTATATGTTCGAGCATTCATAAAAAATTTCCATACTTATTGGAACAAATACTTTTTTATTGGGGAATCGCAGTCCAATATTTTCTGTATTCCAGAAAAACTTTTTAGTTGTAGGTTCTATATGGAATATTTCATGAATATATTAAAAAGTCGCGGTCTTTTAGAGCACTCCACTCCCACTACATATTAGAATAATTTCCTGTTCAAAACTAACCGCGCCCAGCAGTCCCCTCTCTCTTCTAGTTTCTACTTTACAAAACTGTAATATTAAATTAGAAACTTTTTATAGTTTTATACGTATAATTTATTAGAAGAATGGGTAAACAGTTAAAGGGAAACATATAATAAACTTATTGCATTACAAATAGCTTACTGGTAAGATATTATTATAAGTAAATGTCTTACAACTAAGCTATCACCAAATTATTCATTATGGGAAAGCGAGGAAATTAATTATGACAGTAACAATCTATACACAATCGAGCTGTTCCTCATCACGAAAAGCATTGAAATGGCTAAACGAAAATAATATTACTTATACTGAAAAAAGAACAACATCTCAATCTTTGACTTTAGCAGAGTTTAAACATATTTTAAGTATGACAGAAGATGGTACGGACGAAATTATTGCGACAAACTCGAATGATTTCAAAAACCTGGACATTGATATTGACCAGTTATCCATTCAAGAACTGTACAACTTAATACAGCAGCATCCTCGTATGTTGCGCAGCCCTATTTTACTTGATGAAAAACGCATTCAAATCGGCTATAACGAAATGGATATTCGTCGTTTCATCCCTCGTAAAGTGCGTGCATTTGAATTAAATGCCCTTCAAAAATTAGCCGTAGAATAGTGATAACATTTGGAGTTGACACTGATGAATGAGCATAAACGCGAGCAGTTAACCGAACTTTTTGAAAAGATGACATCGTTGGAACGCAAAATTGCTAATCAATGGAACAGTCAAAATCAGTTAGGCTTCTCGAAATCACATATTTTAATTTTGGCATACTTGCATACAGATGGTCCAAAGCGCCCTTCTGCCATTGCAGAAAAGTTGAAAGTGACAACAGGTGGCGTGACGGTTTTGACGACGAAGCTCATTAAAGCGGGGCTCATTGAAAAAACACAAAATGAAACGGATCGCCGCGCTTCGCAAATTCATATAACCGAAGCAGGAATCGAAGTGCTCGAACGCTCTCGTCAGCAAGTAGACAATCTTTTCGAAAACCTGTTCGGCATGTTAACTGAAGATGAAATTAAAACTTTAACGGCAATCTTTGATAAATGTACGAAGTTCTAAAACACATGAGCAGCATATGCTCATGTGTTTTTTTGTTGGCTTCAGCTATTCGTGTTTTGCTTTATTCGCCACTTTTGTGTGTTAATCGCCGTTTCTTCTTTCATATTCGCCACAAATGCCACTATATTCTCCACTTTCAAAGAAATAATAGCCACTTTTAAATTATAATCTCCACTTTTACATAAATTAGCCATTCCTAAACGACAAAAAAGCTACGGCAACTTTCTGCCATAGCTTTCGTCCTATATTTTACTAAGCCAATACTGCTTCTGCGACACCATTGTCGGATAGTAAGATTTCTTTTAAGCGTGCTTTTGCGCGGAACAGACGCGATTTCACAGTACCGATTGATACTTTCATCAGCTCGGAGATTTCGGCTAATGAGAATTGATCCACATAGAAATACCATAATGTTTTTTGGTAAATGCTATCAAGCTGGCCCATTTTCTCTTGCACGATTTTTGTGATTTCTGTTTTTTCCACAAGTTCTTCTGTCGTAAAATCATTGTTGGGAACCAAATCTAAAATCGGTACGTCTAATTGTTCAGGTTGATTCATCATGTATTTACTGCGACGTACATTTTTGCGATAGCGGTCGCGGAATGTATTCATCGTAATTGTCGTAAGCCATGCTTTTACATGGTCTACTTTTGATACTGATTCTTCATAGCGTACAACTTTTACCCAAACTTCCTGCATTAAATCTTCTGCTTCGTTTTGATTGCGTGTAAGCTTTAAGCAAAGATGGTAAATGTAGCGGTTGTATTCATCATAAATAGTCGTTAATAATTCGTTCATTTGAAAGTCCTCCGATAGATTTTATATGAAGTGCACCTTGGCATAATTACATCGTATGTCTATGTTAAATTTACTTATGACCTTATTGTGCCAAATTAAACTATTACACTCTATCGGATTGGCTTTCAATTACCTTACAATGCTGTAAGATTAGTTGTAATCATTTGAACGAAATAAATGTTTCTGCATTATACATTCTATTTGAAAGTAAACGCCTCTTCATATAGTATGGTTGATTTTCATTCCAGGTCGGACGCTTTCCAGGGGCCCGAGGCCAACAGGATGTTGGTCACAAATGCGTTGCCACAGGACGTGGCGTTCTTAGCTTTTGTTCCTAGCGCTCTCACTCGGGCTAGTCCCCTAGGAAGCTTGCTTGTGACTGTCGCTGCGCTTTCGTCACAGAGAAAAACATGTAGCGAAAGGCGCCAGCCGTCAGTTAGTGTTTTAGCAGTGCGAAAGGTGAAACCGTCAGCACGAACACTCGCCTCTCCTCCATTCCAATCAACTATCCCTTAACATCCCCTACAACGTTTCCATTACATAAGTAAGCAATTCTTGTAATCTTTTAAAATCCTTATCGAAACTCGGCTGGATTATGCTGATTTGAGCGATGTTGCGTTCCTTTAAATAAGCGCTGTCACCATGCAGCAAAAAGCCGTTTAATGCACATGTTGTTAAAATTTCAGCCAATTTCGGATGTTCCCATGTAGCAATCATCGGATAAGTTGCTGTTACTTTAAGCACCGAATTTTTAATTATGTCCATTCGCTTTTCCAATACTTCAAAGCGCTCCGGATACAACTTTAGTGCAGCTCTTACTGCTTCCACAAAATAATGCGGCAATGTGAACGGAATTTGCTTCTCAATATAATACGGCAAATTCAAATACAACGGCGCATCACTCGAAACCGGCCGTTCCTTACAAAAGATGAAAGCAAGTCCCGCAATCGTGCCGAGCGATTTCCCGCTAACTGCTGTTGCATAATGAAGCCCCTGTATCGAAAACGGTACAGAACCAAACGAACTAATACAGTCCGCACATAGCTTTATATCAAATTTTTCCGCCAGCTCTCCTAACTCGTCGAGCGGATTCATTGTACTGTTTGACGTTTCGCCATGGACAAATACAATGTAACGATAACTGTCTTTTTTTAAATATGCTTCAATTCGCTTAATATCAAATGGATTCCCCCATCCGAACTCGATTTTTTTAATATGTAGTCCCCACTGTTTCGCCTGGTTATAAAGACGATCACCGAATTCCCCGTTCACTAATACAAGTCCTGCTTCATGAGGAAATTCACTTTTCAGCTGGCCAAGCATCGCATCATTGGCAAGTGTCCCTGTACCGACAAGTGGTATGACGTAATTCGCCTTTGCTAGCTTACATAACTCACCTTTCATATCTTCAAGCTCTTGCTGAAATTTTACGGAGCGATGAGAAATCGTTGACGGAATGAGCGGCTTTTCCAATGCAACCGGTCCAGGGAAAAACACCATATTCTGTTCACGCAGACGCTCACGGAAAACCGCACTGTCCTGCCGTGTTAAAACCATCGGCAAATAACGTGCTTCCTCTGTTCCGACAGCTGAAGCAAATTGTCTGAACCCCATTTGCGTATACATTTTTTCTTCACGTACAGTACCCGAAATGACACATGCCGTATACCCCGCATCATAAAAGTAGCGGTAGATCGCTGTTGCAAGTTTCGTAAAAACACGTCCGTTCCGGTGATCCTTTTTCACCGCGAGCAGCCGGATTTCGCATAAATACGCACAAACTTCTGCATCCAAATAGTTTTCTACATCCCCGATTTTACGGTCGATTGAAAATGGTCGTGTATCGCGGAATGCGACCATACCGACCATTTCCGTATTTTTATAAACAATTACATATACATTTTCATTATGAAATTTATCGATGAGACGACGCGACGGATTGTGCTCATGCTGGGGGATTTCCTCCACAAATGTTTCATAGTTTAATGCTGCGATTGCATCGAATTCTTCATCTGTTGCTGCAATTTTACTCCAGTACATTCGGCTTCACCCTTTCTACAATGCTATGACGCTGTTTCCAAATAACGAGAACCAGTGCAATCGTTACGATAAATCCTGCTTCTATAGATATGCTCACAATTAGTCCGTACACGATAAATCCGCCTGTCATACTAAGTGTTGCACTTTTTGTTACGAGAAAGCTCAATAAAAAGCCAGCTAAAAATACTAATATCAGTAACGGAGAAAAAGCGACCATTGCTCCAATTACCGTTGCGACTCCTTTTCCGCCTTTTCCGCGATTCCAAAACGGGTACAAATGACCAAGCACTACAGCAATGACGGCAAACGCAATCGTCAGTTCAGGAAGCTCCAGCATACGCCCTGCTACTACTACGATCAGCCCTTTCAAACCATCCCCCACTGCCACTAGGATAAAAGCCCACTTACCTAATGTGCGTCCGGCATTTCGCGCCCCGAGATTGCCGCTATTTGTATGTTGCAGATCAATTCCTTTTATTTTCCCTATAACGACCGCAAAAAGGATTGTACCGAATAAATAACTTGGCAATATATAGAACATCCTGATCACCCTTTTGGATTTATTATTTTTATCGTAGCGTATTTGAGCAGAAGTTGCACCGATTGCTTTCCATAATTATCTAATACACAATAATTTCTTGCTTGACTTTATGGTTAGTTACTCATATAGTTAACCATATAACCAAAATTGAAAGGAGGAAAATAATGCGATTAACATTCGATGATACGAAACCCATTTTCCAACAGATCGCAGAAATGATTGAGGATGATATTGTAAATGGTGTTTTAAAAGATGGTGATCAAATTCCTTCAACAAATCAGCTCGTTGCACATTATAAAATAAATCCTGCCACGATTTTAAAAGGTTTTAATCAGCTGGTGGATTCAGGGATTGTCTATAAAAAACGTGGCGTTGGGATGTTTGTCGCGGATGGCGCATATGAAATGCTGCGAAACCGACGCATTTCTCAATTTCAGCAGCAATATATTGAACCGCTAATCGCTGAGGCAAAAAAACTTGGCATGACGAAAGAGGAAATTCAAAAAATGTTCGATTCATACGAAAGGTAGGGTTCAAATATGTACAATGTCATTCAATTTGAAGATGTCTCTCTTCAGTTAATAAATAAACAAATATTAAAAAATATTTCCCTTACATTAGAAACAAATAAAATATACGGGTTGCTCGGTCGAAATGGGGCCGGAAAAACTTCTTTGCTCTCACTACTTGCGAGCTTTGCACAAGCAACGTCCGGACGGGTAGCAATTGACGGTGTTTCTATTTTTGAAAATGAAGATTTGATGGAAAATATTATTTTCATCCGGGATATAAAGCTCGATGAGTCGGAAAAAGTATGGAAATACATTAAGCAAACAGCAGCATTTCGTCCGAATTTTGATGAAGCTTATGCAAAAGCGTTGATGCAACGGTTCCGCCTTCCTGAAGATGTATCTGTCTCCTCCCTATCGCGCGGGATGATGTCTGCAATGCATGTCGTCATTGGTTTAGCAAGTCGATGTGCGATTACGATTTTTGATGAAGCCTATTTAGGAATGGACGCACCTGCACGCGTAAAATTTTATGAAGAAGTATTAAATGATTATATGGAGCATCCGAGAACAATCATCTTATCGACGCATTTAATTTCGGAAATGGAGTCGATGTTTGAGGAAGTTATTATTATCGACCAGGGTGAAATCGTAATTCACGAAGATCTTGATACATTCACATCGCGAGGCGTTACGGTGACAGGGCCATTTGAAGAGGTCGATGCATTTACAATTGGGAAAACCGTTTTAAAAGAGCAAGTTCTAGGGAGCACGAAGCAGGCGATGGTTTATGGACAGCTTTCAGAAGAAGAAAAACAACGTGCGAATGGATTACAAATTGCACAGATTACCTTACAAGAGCTATTCATCCATTTGACGGAGGAGGAATCTTAATATGAGAACGAAAAAATCATTTGTCGTCGGCACTGCTATGTTTCAAGTAATTGGAGGCTGGACACTTTGGTTTATGGGGATTGTTTTAGCAATCTATATTGGGAGTGTTGTTTTTTCAAATTTCACAGGAAATAGCTTTGAAATGAGTGTCCCCACATTTATGGAGGAGGGTTCTGAAACTTCGATTGCCGACCTGCTCGGTGATTCCGCGCGCATCTTTTTCTTAGTATGCGGGATTTTATCAATGGGGCCATTTCTTCAATATTTCGTATCGATGGGCATTACACGAAAAGCTTATTTTAAAGGAAATGTCATGGGCGTTTTCCTGTTGGCGGTCTCATTTACAGTGTTAACGGCAATTTTATACGGGGTTGAACACTTCATATTTGGTAACTTCTCTAATAGCTTTGAACAAATGTCATTATACTTTGTGAAATTGGCTTTGGATATTGTCGTATTTTATTTAGTCGGCTGGTTTATCGCTGCAGGATTTCATCGAATGAACCTTTATAGGGGCGTGAGTTTTATTATAATTTCACTTCTTGTGATTTTCATTCACTCAGGGTTATGGGGTGAAGATCTACCATTAGCGATTTTTAGCATAATCAGCGTCGAAAACTACTCCACTGTTATTATAGTGTTGTTAAATGTCCTATTAATCGGTGCTTTAGTTTATACGATTCGTCAGTTAACGAAAAACATGACAGTTAAAGCATAAATTTATACCTGTAGTGAGGCATTTGAAAAAGTGTGCTTACTTCAGGTGTTTTTATATTCTTTGACGAGAGCGCGCTTCCCTCTTTTTTCCGGAAATCATTTATACTAACTATGATCTATTCAAAATTGTTAGGAGTCTATATGAAAAATTTCGGAGGTTATTTCAGCTTTATTTTTATCGGTTTATTATTTTTAGGGATTATCGGAGTCGCGATTTCCGTGGAAGTAGGCATTTTACTGCTTGTAGGAATTGAATTTGAAGGTTGGGGCAACTTAATTTGGTTCATCCTAATCTACGGAATCATAGAATTTGCGCTTGTCATGTTTTCCGATGTCCTGATTGAATTAAAAACAACGCAGTATCACCGGTTCCATAAATACTTTGCGCATTTACTCATCTCCTTCACACTTTTAATGACAATTTCCCTCTTGATGGAATCCATCTACTTGCCTATATATGGCGGAATTGTCTTTGCGATCGCAACGGCGACAATGTATTGGGTGTTTGATGCAGGTTCAAAAAAAGGAAAGATGGGAAGCTGATTTCCATTCGTTCTATGCTATAATTATTTCCATAACCGAATCAATTACGCCTCTGCGTAATTCCGTCCAGATTTTTTGAGTTTAATCAAAAATTTCCTTTAAAAATCTGTGACATCTGCCAGAGGCTTATCTTCATTCAGCGGGCTTTTAAGATACTCGCTGAATTAAACAAACAAGCGCTCAACATTCTCCTGAAAAGGTGAGGGTTGCTGAATAAGATAAAGGGAGGCACTCAACCATATGAGTCATTTAGAAAAATTAGATGCTTACTTTACAGAAAACCGTGAACGCCATTTAGCGGAGTTAAACGAATTTTTACGCATTCCTAGTATTTCCGCTTTATCTGAGCATAAGGCAGATATGCTGTCAGCGGCAAACTGGCTGGCAGACCACTTAAAATCATTAAACATCGAAAACGTATCAGTAGATGAAACAGCCGGTCATCCGGTCGTTTACGGTGATTGGCTTCATGCTGAAGACAAACCGACAATCCTCTTCTACGGTCATTATGATGTACAACCAGTGGACCCCCTAAACTTATGGGAAACACCTCCTTTCGAACCGGCCATCCGTGACAATAAACTGTTTGCACGTGGTTCTTCGGATGATAAAGGACAAGTGTTCATGCATTTAAAAATGATCGAAGCTTTATTTGCGACAGAAGGTACATTACCGGTTAACGTGAAATTCATTTATGAAGGTGAAGAGGAAATCGGCAGTCCATCTCTTCCGAAATATACAGAAGACAATAAAGAAAAATTAGCGGCAGACTTGATCGTCATTTCCGATACAGGGCTTTATGCGAAAGGAAAACCGGCAGTATGCTACGGCTTACGCGGATTAACAGGTGTGCAAATTGATGTGCGCGGTGCGAAAGGTGACCTGCACTCTGGCCTTTATGGCGGCGGTGTTCAAAACGCAATCCATGCACTTGCAGAAATTTTAGCATCTTTCCGTGACGAACACGGAACAATTCAAGTGGAAGGCTTCTATGATTCAGTGCGTCCCCTATCTGAAGAAGAGCGTCAAGCTTACCGCGATCTAAACTTTAATGAAGAAGCATTAAAAGAAGAAGTCGGTGTAAAAGAATTATTCGGTGAAGCTGGCTATTCTTACTTAGAACAAACATGGGCACGCCCAACATTGGAAGTGAACGGCGTATTCGGCGGCTTCTCTGGTGAAGGCATTAAAACAGTATTACCTGCTGAAGCGGGTGCAAAAATCACATGTCGCTTAGTACCGGATCAAGACCCTGAGGAAATTGTCGCTTTACTGAAAGCACATATTGAAAAGCATAAACCAACAGGTGTCGAAGTAACAATTTCTGAATTTGATAAAGGAAAACCTTATTTAACACCGTTTGACCACCCGGCAATTCAGGCAGCAGGCCGTTCATATGAAAAAGTGTATGAAGTACCTACAGCTTATACACGAGGTGGCGGGTCAATCCCAATCGTAGCAGCATTCGATGAAATTTTAGACTTGCCTGTTGTGCTAATGGGCTTCGGTCTTTCAAGCGAAAACTTCCATGCTCCGAACGAACATTTCCATCTGGAAAACTTCGACCAAGGGCTACGCGTACTTGGCGATTACATGCATGAAGTAGCAACAATTAAATTTTAAGAACAAAAGTGCTAAAGCGCCCATCCAACTCCGAGTGACCTAATATTGCGAGGAGTTGGCGCTTTAGCCTAGATCTTAAAAAAAGACTCCATTGCCCACTACAGCATTGGAGTCTTTTTTAATCCGTACGAGATCATATAAAAATAGGGGGGTCTATATGTTGTCGAAGTCATGTACGAGATTTATGAGTAACATAGCATATCAATGAGTGAACAAGTTTGCCTACCATGCAACCCGCTCCACTTGATAAACCAATAATAACATGTCCCCTTCCATCAAAAAATACGAGGGTTCTCATTGTCATATTATGCTCACAATTTCTGTTCACAAATTCTCAACAAGCGGATATAAAATGATAATATTTTGATATTCTTCAGTTGATTTTTGATGAAATTTTATAATTTAAAAGAGAAATCCATTACATCTAAGCAATTTTTACTAAATAAGGGAACAAGCCTATGCATGCTCTCAGTCTCTATAAACAAAAAACCCATCCATTTTCTCTATAAGAAAATGGATGAGTTTTAGATTATACAGCCTTAAAGCACATTTAAAATCATACCAACTGTTGCATAAATAAAGACTGTCCCAAATACAGCCATCATATGGAAAAGCGAATAGCCGAACATAATATTTGCCCATTTTTTCTCACCTTGTTTTTTGGATGCTGCAATACTCATGCAGAGCCAAATGACACCAAGGACAAGAGAGACGATTGTTAAGCCTAAACTAAGCGGTAAAAATAAAAAGCTCGATAAACTTAGCAGCACGAGATAAATATTCGACTGAATATATGTGCGTTGCTCCCCTTTTGCTACAGGTAGCATCGGGATATTAGCCGCGGCGTAATCTTCTTTTTTACGAATAGCAATGGCATAAAAGTGCGGCATTTGCCAAATAACCATAATTAGAAACAGTGCCCATGCGGCCGGATGCCAAAGATCCGGAGCGACGGCTGCCCACCCAATCAGTGGTGGCATTGCACCTGATATACTGCCAACTTCTGTATTCCAGATTGTACGGCGTTTTGTCCACATTGTGTAAGGGACAACATAGAAAAATACACCTAAAAACCCTAACAAAGCAGCTAACGGTGATGCGAAATAAAGCGCCGTACATCCTAGTATTAATAAAATCGTCGCAACGATTAGCACTAACTTTGCAGATAGTTCTCCAGTAACGGTTGGACGTGATTTTGTACGGGGCATAATTTGATCGATATCCCGGTCATATACGTTGTTATATGCACCTGCAGCAGCTATGACGGCCGCAGAACCAATAATTGCATAAATAATAGCGGGAATATGTTCAATAAAATTTAATTCATACGTATACAGGGCGAGCATTAATGCCGCGATCATCGGAATTAAGTTTGATTTAATAATGCCGGTCTTCACAGCTTGCGCCCACAACTGACGATTCGATTGCGTTTGCATGTTCTTAATCCTACTTCCTCAATTAATCACTTTCTCTAGTATACCCTATAAGGGACACAAAGGGTTAGCATCCAGGCTTTTTTTCTCATCTTTGCACTTAAAATGTCGTGATAATGCTGTCACAATTAATCGATTGGATACTCGGCAGACACTTAACGCAACGGAATTATATTTATCGTTGTACAGGTGCTCTCCGATCCCGGTAAACCCATTTAATAATAGGCAGTATACATAAGAAAATAAACAGTAAACGAAATAGCTGGAATACCGTTACAACGGAAATATCCGCCTTTACCGCTGCGGCCAGCAGACCCATTTGATCGAGTCCTCCAGGTGCTGTACTTAAAAAGCTTGTCGCAAAACTTAAATCTAAGAACCGTGCGATGAGTAAACTTGTGCCGTATGTGAGAATGATCATTGCAACAGTACTCGTCACCCCGCCGATTAGAACTTTCAATGGCAGACGTAATGTTTCCGGCTTTAATAACAATCCGATGTAGGCACCGATTAAAATTTGTGCAATATGAAGAACATCACTCGGCATTGTCGGCGCTTCAATTCCAAAGAACTTTAATCCGATGACAATAATGATTGGTGTTAAAAAGTGCGCGACGGGCAGCTTTAATTTTCTGCCAAGCGGAACAGCAACAGCAGCGAGCAAAATGACAAGGACTACTTGCCAAACGTCCCATGTTAACGGAATACTCGCACCTCCAACAACGTGACCAGAAACTAAAAACGGAATGAGCAGCACTACCTCCAACACACGCACAATATGAAAATACGTGACCGCTGTTAAATGGACATCCCCTTCTTCTTCTGCAAACAATACAAGCTGAGATAATCCCCCCGGCACATTGGCAGCGACGGCCGTTTTAAATGTAAGCCCCGTTGATCTGGCAATAATCCATGCAATCCCTAAACAAAACGCAAATAATAGAACATTCACGATGACCATAAAGAACAGCAATGATTTGAAATCTGAAAAAAGCGCGAAATCAAATTGCTGTCCAATCGCGACACCGACGATTACAAGTCCAGTATTACGTAAAACTGCTGGCCATCTCAGCCGGTCTTTTATGAAAAATTGTGCAATTAATACCGAAAAAATAGGACCGATTAGCCATGGTATCGGCAGTGAAAGCGCGGAGAATAGAAGTGCCCCAATTAGTGCAATTACGAATACAAGAAGCATAACTCCTCCCCTTTTCTTTTAATGAATACGTTCATTTTAACTTAAATTATTTCGGAATGCGAATAACTAAAAAAATCTTAAAGGAGGCACTAAACAGTGGAAACTAGAAAATATGTAATAATAAATTTATTTTGAACTACTTAAATTGTTCTGAAAAAAAGATTACAAAAATTTTTTATAATTATTTATGTATTTTTATGCAAATACATTCGGCTGTTACTTTTGTTATATAATAATCATTCATTATAATACTATAAGGATTAATCCACTATTTTTTATTACATCCCACCGCTACCATTTCTGTATCAGTACATAAATATTGCCTCTAAAATGATATTTACATGCAATTTCACTTTACAAATATAACAACACAAGTAAGTATGTAAGCATTTTCATTTGCGATTTTTCATACATGAGTGCATAATAGGTTCATAAAGTTGTTGCAACTTTAATAACATAATAGAGGTGTTAATAGATGATCTATGCAAACCCTAATACTGCTGGTGCAGTAATCAACTTTAAAGAAAAATATGATAACTTTATCGGTGGCGAATGGATTGCTCCTGTTAAAGGGCAATACCTAGATGTAAAATCACCTGTAACTGGTAAAGTATTTACTACAGTTGCTCGTTCAACTGAGGAAGATATTGAATTAGCTTTAGACGCAGCACATGCAGCTAAAGGTGCCTGGGCACAAACTTCTGTTGCATACCGCGCGAATATTTTAAATAAAATTGCAGACCGCATTGAAGAAAATCTAGAAAAAATCGCTGTTGCTGAAACTTGGGACAACGGTAAAGCAGTACGTGAAACATTAAACGCTGATATTCCATTAGCAATCGATCACTTCCGTTACTTCGCTGGAGCAATCCGTGCACAAGAAGGCGGTATTTCTCAAATCGATAACGATACAGTAGCATACCACTTCCATGAGCCAATCGGGGTTGTAGGTCAAATTATTCCTTGGAACTTCCCATTACTTATGGCTACTTGGAAAATCGCACCTGCATTAGCAGCTGGTAACGTAATCGTAATGAAGCCTGCTGAACAAACACCAGCTTCAATCATGGTATTAATCGAATTAATCCAAGATTTACTGCCAAAAGGTGTATTCAACGTTGTAAACGGTTTAGGTATTGAAGTAGGTAAACCACTTGCTACAAACCCACGTATCCAAAAAGTAGCATTCACTGGTTCTACTGGTGTTGGCCGTTTAATTATGCAATATGCGACAGAGAACATTATCCCTGTAACATTAGAGCTAGGTGGTAAATCACCGAACATCTTCTTCCCAGACGTAATGGATCAAGACGATGAGTATTTAGATAAAGCAATCGAAGGTTTAGTAATGTTCGCATTAAACTCAGGCGAAATTTGTACTTGTCCTTCACGTGCATTAATTCACGAATCTATTTATGACAAATTCATGGAACGTGTATTAGAGCGCGTAAAAGCAATCAAAATCGGTAACCCGTTAGATACAGAAGTTATGATGGGTGCTCAAGCTTCAAATGAGCAATTACAAAAAATCTTATCTTACATCGAAATCGGTAAAGAAGAAGGCGCTGAGCTACTTATCGGCGGCTACCAAAATCAATTAGATGCTGACCAAGAAGGCGGCTACTATGTGGCACCAACAGTATTCAAAGGTAACAACAAAATGCGTATCTTCCAAGAAGAGATCTTTGGTCCAGTTCTTTCTGTAACAACATTCTCTACTTTTGAAGAAGCAATGGAAATCGCAAACGATACAGAATTCGGTCTAGGTGCTGGTGTATGGTCTCGTAACATGGATACAGCTTACCGCGCTGTTCGTGGTATCCAAGCTGGTCGTGTTTGGACAAACACTTACCACCAATACCCTGCTCACGCAGCATTCGGTGGATTCAAAAAATCAGGTATCGGTCGCGAAAACCACTTAATGATGTTAGAGCACTACCAACAAACAAAATGTATGTTAGTAAGCTACAACAAAAACGCTCAAGGTTTCTTCTAAGCCGAAGCGATATGAGGGATGTGCTAATCTAGCACATCCCTTTTAATATTTTAAGTGAAGTTGCTGTGGGCTTTATGGAAGAAAACAGAGCGGCGCGGAGTGGAGGGGCTGACTTCTAGGGGATCAGCGTACGCGGAAAATCCACTAAATGCTTGCCGGCGTATTGACAAGCATTTAGTTAGTTGGAGCCACGCCCCCAGAAAAGCATGCCCCGCAACGCAGCAGAGCGGAACAGCTTCAACAAGCTACCTGCAGTGAGTGGAATTCTCAAATTTCCACAGCATTATCCACAAAAAGGAGGTCATTTTATATGGAAAAGCTAATCGCAACTGAAAAAGCGGTTGAGGTAATTGAGCTAATGAAGGCGAAGCATGGAAACTTAGTTTTTGAACAGTCTTCGGGATGCTGTGATGGTACGGTGCCGATGTGTTTCCAAGCGGACGGCCACTATATTAGCAGCCAGCTTGTCCTCATTGGGGAGATTGCGGGTGTCCCGTATTATATTGATAAACATCAGGCGGAGTACTTAAAGCATATGCAAGTTGTTGTTGAGGTAATGGAAGGTCGCGGTGCTTCATTTTCTTTGGAGAGCGCTGAAGGCTTTGCTTTTTTGATGAAGTCAAAGGTAATGAAATAATTGCAAAACGCCATTCAGCGGCTTGTATAAGCTTCTGAATGGCGCTTTTTTATTATGATAAAACTGGGGGATAAATTGGGATAGACAATGTTGCCAATGCCACACTTAATAATAATAGCGATAATTTAACGTTTTTCTTCATATTCTTCGTCTCCTTTATAATTAAATGAATTGGATTGCTTTTTCAAACTTCTTTTCTTGCCGGTAGTACTCGCCCAATAAATAAGAAAACTGCTGGTGCATTTCTTTAAATTCTTCACTGTTTGCCGTGAACGGAATTAACCTCCCCTCCAAAAATTCCATCGCTTTCTTTTCTTGTCCACCTAGCAAATATAAATAAAAAGAAGCAAATAAATTAAAACTTAATTTTCTCTTACTTTTTGCTTCTTCCTTTAAAATAGTAAAAGTTTTCATACTTTCTTCCTTTTGATCAAGACGAAATTGCGTCATGCCCAAGTTATATAAACAAAATAAATAGTTATCGCTGTTATTTTCCATTAACGAAGCACTTTTCTCAAAGTAAACGAGGGCACTTTCATATTCGCCTCTCATTTGATATAAATCTCCAAGATTATGGTATATAGCAGGCAGTAATTGCTGTTGCTGCATCAATTCAACATTTCTCAATAGATGACCATAAATTTCGATTGCTTCATGGAACACTTTCCCCTGAGCGTAATAAAGAGCGAGCGACATCGATGTATAAATAATCCGCTTAAAATTAAACTGATCCTTATAAAAATGCAGTGCTTTTCTCCCGTAAATGATTGCCTGGCTTGGTTCATCGAGCCGTCCTTTTATTAACGAAAAGTGATAGTAAAACTCCCCTTCCAGTGATCCGAGTTCTGAATTTGTCTGAAGTATAGTAGTTAGTTCTACAGCTGCTTCCGCGTATTTTCCTCTTGTTAATAAAACTAATGCATAGTAGTAAGAATGTAAATATCTCTCGTGTTGGGAAAAATTTTGACGGTGGGCATTTAGCCACTTCAGCTGTTGTTCCGCCAGTTTATATTCGTTAATAAAAACGTAGTATCGTAATTTATAAAGTTCATATAAATAGATAGATTCCGTAAAACCAATAATTTCTTCATAGTCTTTTAATCGGTCCATTGTCTCATTAGCTTTCTCATTTTCTAGATAATTGATCTGTTTTTGTAAGTCTTTCAATAACTTTATGATATGGTGTTCGCTATTTTCAACGTCATGGCTATTAATATTCAGACGTTCCAGCAGTAGACGAATTGTCTCGCAGTTTGCTTCTTTATTGTTATTTTCTATTTTACTTAAATGTGGAATTGAGCAAATTCCCGCTGCTACCTCATTTTGAGTCATTCCCAGCTTTGTACGATAGTACTTTATTAAAGAACCTATTTTCATTCAAATACCACACCCCTTTAAAAGTTAGTTAGTTTATCTAGTATACTTAATATTTTCCCAATAATCAAAAAACTGTTATTGTGATAAATTCAATATGTAATCCAAATATATTTTGAAAAGGGGTCAGGAAAAATGAAAAAAGTGAAGAGTACGTTATTTAGTCTTTTGATTGCAGGGTCATTAATGAGTCCGGCACATGCGGCAACTCTGGGTAGTGAAGACAATTCGGCAAACAATGTCGGACAAGAAAAGTTCCGTGTGTACATTGAAGCAAACAACCAGTCTGCAAAACAATCAGCAAAAGCCCAATATTCAGCTCGTTGGGAATTAACTGAGAACGGATTTTCAACAGAAATGAATGAAAAGCAATTCCAGGCATTACAAAAGAATAAAAATTTCACAGTCACAAAAGTTCCTGTCGTTTCTTTAGATCCGATCAACTTGGAATTGGGAGAGGATTATTCAGTAGAAGATAGAACGCCGGATGCATCAGCTTACGCACGAGCTTTCCAGCAAGTACCATGGGGAATTAAAGCGATTTATAATAATAGTTCGTTAACATCTACATCTGGAGGGAGCGGCGTAAATATCGCTGTACTAGATACGGGAGTAAATACTTCCCACCCTGACCTATCGAACAATGTGGAGCAATGTAAAGACTTTACGACTGCAACATCTGTTGTAAACAATAGCTGTACTGACAGAAACGGCCACGGTACGCATGTTGCCGGTTCAGCATTGGCTGATGGCGGAAGCGACAGAGGTGGCGTTTACGGTGTTGCTCCAGATGCAGATCTTTGGGCATACAAAGTATTGACAGACAGCGGTTCTGGTTACTCGGATGATATTGCTGCAGCAATCCGTCATGCCGCTGACCAAGCAACATCTACTCGTACGAAAACTATTATTAACATGTCATTAGGTTCTTCAGCGAACAACAGCCTAATTTCAAGTGCAGTCAACTATGCATACAGCAAAGGCGTACTTGTTGTTGCGGCTGCTGGTAACTCAGGCTATGCACAAGGAACAATCGGCTATCCGGGTGCATTACCGAACGCCATTGCAGTAGCAGCATTGGAAAATATACAGCAAAATGGGACATACCGTGTAGCTGACTATTCTTCACGTGGTTATGCTTCAACTGATGGCGATTATGTCATTCAACAAGGTGATATCGAAATCTCAGCTCCTGGTTCAGCCATTTATTCTACATGGTATAACGGCGGCTACAACACAATTAGCGGGACATCAATGGCTACACCTCACGTATCAGGTTTAGCAGCAAAAATCTGGGCTCAAAATCCATCTTGGTCTCACACGCAACTGCGCTCGAACTTACAAACACGCGCAAAAGCTGTAGATATTAAAGGCGGTTACGGTGCCGCTACAGGCGATGACTACGCTTCAGGATTCGGATTTGCCCGCGTTCAGTAATTTTAAAATCCAATAAAAACGAAACACCGGCCGTGGCTGCTGGTGTTTCGTTTTTTCATTTAATTTTTTCTACACGGTAGCGCAGTAATGTTTTTAATCGATCACCGGTTACTTTACGCGGATCCGATAAATAGATTTCGCGGTGCTCCAATGTTTTAATGCGCAAGTCATTGTTTTCAATAAACTCCTTCATAACCGAGAACGTCTCACTCTCTGTAACAAACGGACCGATATGCAGCATTTGAACCGACAAACCATCCGTCATCTTGTCAAAGTAAACTTCGGACAACAGTTCATTTCGCTTTTTGTTCCGCGCCACTTCCATCGCTTTATTGAACATTGCTTCATCCACAAATTCCGGCTGGCGGATCATAATCGTATACACAAGGTCATCTAGGTGGAGCTCATCGGAATCATAATTCTTTTTATCCCACAGCCCTTCAAGCGGGTAGACCGTGTACTCAAAATAGTCATCCGGCGCAAACCCGTTTTTAAGACTCATGCGTAACGTATACGCCAAACTGTATAGCGCTTCTACACGTTCTTTAAAGTCTTTTCCATTCGGATTGCCCTCGCCTTTAATACAGATGTACTTCTGTAGGGGTACGTCCACTAATGCCGGTTTTGCTTTTGTGCCATACAGCTCTTTTTCGTGCTTTTTATATTCATGCTTCATTTCATCCACCCCTTTACCTTAAAGATACACGCTTTATGAGGTTGACCGCAATGTTCTAATATGTTCGGAAAAGTTCTAAAATAATTTTATGTTCTAATAAAGTTGCGATTTTCTAATATAACCGGGATTTGTTCTAATTAGCAGTCGTTTTGTAACATCCTCTACTGATCAGCTAATATCCGCCGGACTTCTTCTAATATCGGTTCTAATTGTTCTAATAAAAATCCGATCGTATTTCATTTCAACGTATTCAGCCGAAAACGGGACTTCAATACAGCTGGAGTCGATGAAACTCCTAATATCCCCCAAGTTCCTTCTAATATCGCCACCAATTTTTCTAATAACCCACACCTTTGTTCTAGTAAAACCTCCCAACAAAAAACAGCTTAAGTAAAAATCACTTAAGCTGCGTCACGTATATTATAATTCACAAGCCCAGCCATCTTTATCGCCGTCTCTTGCTGTTGCATAAGCGGGATGCAATGAGCTGACACCTGACGGATAATAAACTCGCATTTCTGTACAGTTTTTAAATGCAGTCGGTGCTCCTGGAATAACATACGTCCCGGAATTCACATCACCTTTTGGTTTTTCAGGTGTTGTATTTGGCACGATAAACTCTTTCGCACTAATCGAGTAGGATTGACCGTTTGTTGTCACAACAATTGTTCCATCCTGTGCAGTTGCGTAAGCTTTCGTACCAACCGTTTTAATGTTTGTAAGTACTTCTTTATGCGGATGGCCATAGCTGTTGCCCTCTTCATAACTTAAAATAACCGCTTTCGGATTTACCTTTTGTAAAAATCCAAGCGAACTACTTGAACTTGAACCGTGATGCCCCGCTTTTAAAATTGTTGCGGTAACATCATATTTCTTCGCAATTTGCTCCTCGATTCCTGCATCCGCATCACCCATCAACAAGAAGGACATATTTTGATACGTCAGCTTTAATACGATGGAAGCATCATTCGTATCACTTGCTTGTGCATTGACAGCTAATACTTGAGTTTTTACATTCGAATCTAATGAAATCAAGTCCCCCGCTTTCGGCTCTTTATAAGGAATTCTTTTATCGACTACCATCTGCAGTAAGTTTTCATACGTTGCCGTTGTATGGACTTTTCCGCTGTTAATAAATTCGCCAACCGAAAAGCTTTCCAGTACTGATGCTAATCCACCGATATGATCGGCATCCGGATGTGTCGCTACTACGTAATCAAGCTTCTTCACATTTTTAGATTTTAAATAAGCAACAACCGCGCTGCCGTATTCTTTTGTCCCTGCATCAATAAGCATTGTTTTCCCATTTGGTGCTTGAACGAAAATCGAATCCCCTTGTCCAACATCTAAAAAGTGTACGTTCAATTTAGAAGATGATGACCCTAAGCTCTCCTGATATTTCACCGCACGTGCTAAAAATGCGGAAATATGAGCACGAGTTAAATTATTTGCAGGCTTGAATGTACCGTCTTCATAACCAGTTGTAATTTTTGCTGCAGCTAATTGGCTCACTGCTTCATATGCCGTATGACCTTTTTTTACATCTTTAAATGTTTTCGTGCCATTCGGTAAATCAAATGCGCGTGCAATAAATGCAGCCATATGACCGCGTGTCACTTTCGTCGTCGGCTTAAACGTGCCATCCGTATAGCCGTTAATGATACCGGCTTCTACAGCTGATTGGATATATCCGCTGTTTTTATGAGACTTCGGAACATCTTTAAATTTTGTCGCTCGCTGTGTCCCATCAAGACCAACAGCTTTTGCAACCATGACAGCCACTTCTTCGCGCGTCACAATATCTTTCACACCGTACGTCTTTTTGTCGGCACTAATAATCCCTTTATTCAATAAATAAGCTATATCCTGATAGTTACTATGCTTTGGCGGTACATCAGTAAACACTTGTTCCGCACTTGTCGGTGTAGCATGCAACATCGTGGATACAGTTAGAAGAAACACTAATAATAGACTAAATGCTTTTTTCATTTTCTAACCTCCCTTATTTATTATAGATTTATTAATAAAGAAAGGAAGTTATTTTTGAATAGTATATTAATATCTTTTTGGTAGTAATGGATTGATCATCCTTTTCATGATCAATCAAAATTATAAGATGGGATTTGGCTTTTTCTAAACACCTGTATATTGATAATTAAAATATCCTAGTCGAGGATTTATATTAGAATTTTAAATTCCTTTACAAACAAAAAAAGCATGTAGCCTCTGCTACATGCTTAGAAATGACCCGTACGGGATTCGAACCCGTGTTACCGCCGTGAAAGGGCGGTGTCTTAACCACTTGACCAACGGGCCATGGCTCCGAAGGCAGGACTCGAACCTGCGACCTGCCGGTTAACAGCCGGATGCTCTACCAACTGAGCTACTTCGGAACAGTTGTATATGGTGGGCCTAAATGGACTCGAACCATCGACCTCACGCTTATCAGGCGTGCGCTCTAACCAGCTGAGCTATAGGCCCTATTTAAAAACTGGAGCGGGTGATCGGAATCGAACCGACAACATCAGCTTGGAAGGCTGAGGTTTTACCACTAAACTACACCCGCATATGGTGGGTTTGGACGGAATCGAACCGCCGACACTTAGAGCTTCAATCTAATGCTCTACCAACTGAGCTACAAACCCATAAATGGCGGTCCCGACCGGGATCGAACCGGCGATCTCCTGCGTGACAGGCAGGCATGTTAACCGCTACACCACGGGACCATTTGGTTGCGGGGGCAGGACTTGAACCTGCGACCTTCGGGTTATGAGCCCGACGAGCTACCACTGCTCCACCCCGCGATAATATTATGTATGAACTTGTTTCAGTACCCAGTTTGTAAAAATGGAGGAGGTAGAGGGATTCGAACCCCCGCGCGGTGTTACCCGCCTGTCGGTTTTCAAGACCGATCCCTTCAGCCAGACTTGGGTATACCTCCAAAAGTATAAAATGGCTACCGAGGGAGTCGAACCCACGACCTTTCGGGTATGAACCGAATGCTCTAGCCAGCTGAGCTAGGTAGCCATGATGATAAGTTTATCTCTACTTGATAAGCGTATAAGCTTTATCCAGTTGAGTTATATGGCGCGCCCGGCAGGAGTCGAACCCACAACCTTCTGATCCGTAGTCAGACGCTCTATCCAATTGAGCTACGGGCGCATATTGTTTATTTAAAAGATGGTGCCGAGGGCCGGAATCGAACCGGCACGGTGATCACTCACCGCAGGATTTTAAGTCCTGTGCGTCTGCCAGTTCCGCCACCCCGGCATTTTTTGGAGCGGAAGACGAGGTTCGAACTCGCGACCCCCACCTTGGCAAGGTGGTGTTCTACCACTGAACTACTTCCGCAAAATGCATTAGAGAATTTTTATTCTGACAGTATATCTAATGACTATAAAACTGGTGAGCCATGAAGGACTCGAACCTTCGACCCTCTGATTAAAAGTCAGATGCTCTACCAACTGAGCTAATGGCTCTTGATTAAAATGGTGGAGGATGACGGGTTCGAACCGCCGACCCCCTGCTTGTAAGGCAGGTGCTCTCCCAGCTGAGCTAATCCTCCCAAAAAAAATAAGCGAAGCGACGTCCTACTCTCGCAGGGGGAAGCCCCCAACTACCATCGGCGCTAAAGAGCTTAACTTCCGTGTTCGGTATGGGAACGGGTGTGACCTCTTTGCCATCATCACTTCACTTAATTATTTAGTTAAAAGAAATTTCATTCTTTCAAAACTGGATAAACGTTTCATTGAATTGGTGCAATAAAATGTGGTTAAGTCCTCGACCGATTAGTATTCGTCAGCTGCATGCGTCACCGCACTTCCACCTCGAACCTATCTACCTGATCGTCTTTCAGGGGTCTTACTTACTTGCGTAATGGGAAATCTCATCTTGAGGGGGGCTTCATGCTTAGATGCTTTCAGCACTTATCCCGTCCATACATAGCTACCCAGCGATGCCTTTGGCAAGACAACTGGTACACCAGCGGTATGTCCATCCCGGTCCTCTCGTACTAAGGACAGCTCCTCTCAAATTTCCTACGCCCACGACGGATAGGGACCGAACTGTCTCACGACGTTCTGAACCCAGCTCGCGTACCGCTTTAATGGGCGAACAGCCCAACCCTTGGGACCGACTACAGCCCCAGGATGCGATGAGCCGACATCGAGGTGCCAAACCTCCCCGTCGATGTGGACTCTTGGGGGAGATAAGCCTGTTATCCCCGGGGTAGCTTTTATCCGTTGAGCGATGGCCCTTCCATGCGGAACCACCGGATCACTAAGCCCGTCTTTCGACCCTGCTCGACTTGTAGGTCTCGCAGTCAAGCTCCCTTATGCCTTTACACTCTACGAATGATTTCCAACCATTCTGAGGGAACCTTTGGGCGCCTCCGTTACCTTTTAGGAGGCGACCGCCCCAGTCAAACTGTCCGCCTGACACTGTCTCCTACCCCGCTAAGGGGCATGGGTTAGAAGTTCAATACAACCAGGGTAGTATCCCACCGACGCCTCCTTCGAAGCTGGCGCTCCGAGATCTCTGGCTCCTACCTATCCTGTACAAGTTGTACCAAAATTCAATATCAGGCTACAGTAAAGCTCCACGGGGTCTTTCCGTCCTGTCGCGGGTAACCTGCATCTTCACAGGTACTATAATTTCACCGAGTCTCTCGTTGAGACAGTGCCCAGATCGTTACGCCTTTCGTGCGGGTCGGAACTTACCCGACAAGGAATTTCGCTACCTTAGGACCGTTATAGTTACGGCCGCCGTTTACTGGGGCTTCAATTCACAGCTTCGCTTGCGCTAACCGCTCCTCTTAACCTTCCAGCACCGGGCAGGCGTCAGCCCCTATACGTCACCTTACGGTTTTGCAGAGACCTGTGTTTTTGCTAAACAGTCGCCTGGGCCTATTCACTGCGGCTTCTCTAGGCTATGCACCCAAAGAAGCACCCCTTCTCCCGAAGTTACGGGGTCATTTTGCCGAGTTCCTTAACGAGAGTTCTCTCGCACACCTTAGGATTCTCTCCTCGACTACCTGTGTCGGTTTGCGGTACGGGCACCTCTCACCTCGATAGAGGCTTTTCTTGGCAGTGTGAAATCAGGAACTTCGCTCATACGAGCTCGTCATCACAGCTCAACGTTAAAGTATGCGGATTTTCCTACA
>NZ_CM149656.1:247500-432500 GCF_056173085.1 Solibacillus sp. iso_87 | reverse complement strand
TATCGTGCACCGTGAACAAATTTTGAAAAAGGCGATGCAAGATTTCCGCAATATTTTACTAGGTGATCCACAAGATTACGGAATTTTATCAGGTAACACAAAAGATTTAAATGCACGGTATTTATTTGCAACAGTTCAAACTATTTCACGTGACCCTTATTTACAGCAGTTTGCTAAAGATCATTTTGACTATATTTTAATTGATGAAGTTCACCGAGCAGGTGCGGAATCGTATTTAAAAATTATGAATTATTTTGAACCTCAATTTTTATTAGGGATGACGGCAACACCAGAACGTACAGACAACTTCAATATCTATGAACTATTTGATTATAATGTGGCCTATGAAATTCGCCTTCAAGCAGCATTAGAAGAAGACATGCTCTGCCCCTTCCACTATTTCGGTGTGACGGACTATGAGCTTGATGGTGAACTCATCGATGAAACAGCAGACTTACAAAAGTTAGTTCATCGCGAACGTATCGACCATATTATCGAAAAAATTTCGTATTACGGATTTTCTGGAGATCACGTTCGTGGATTAATGTTTTGCAGTACGAAGGAAGAAGCTCGTACTCTATCCAACTTACTGAATACGCGCGGATATAAAACGACTGCATTGACTGGTGATCACTCTCAAGAAGAACGTGAAGAAGCGATTGCTAAATTAGAAAATGGTGAGTTGGAATATATTTTGACGGTAGATATTTTTAACGAAGGTATTGATATTCCTTTCATTAACCAAATTGTAATGCTTCGCCAAACACAATCTAGCATCATTTTCATTCAGCAGCTTGGTCGAGGATTACGGAAACATAATGTGAAGGAATATGTAACGATCATTGATTTTATCGGCAACTATAAAAATAACTATTTAATTCCGATTGCCCTATCTGGTGATAAGTCGATGAACAAAGATAATGTTCGTCGTAACACGGTTAATACAGATTACATTCAAGGGGTTTCAACAATTAACTTTGAAGAGATTGCGAAGAAGCAAATTTTTGATGCAATAAATAACGCGAATTTATCGACATTAAAAATGTTAAGAGATAGCTATTCTGAGCTTAAAAATCGAATTGGACGTATTCCAATGCTTAAAGATTTTATTGAACAAGATTCTTTAGATCCCGAAGTCATTATTAACAGCACTCCTACCTATTATGACTTTTTAATGAAGATGAAAGAAGATATCCCTTCAATTACCGATTACGAAAAATCCGTCCTATCATTCATTGGTAAGGACTTTTTATCAGGTAAGAGAATACATGAAATTTTAATGTTGCAACTTCTTTTAGAAGAAGAATCTATTTCAGAACAAAACTATCTTTCAGCATTGCAAGCTCGAAATGCTTATATTCATAAAGGTACAATTGAAGGCATCGAAAATGTTTTTTCTTTAAGCTTTTTTGTAGAAGCTGAGAATAAAAAATTCGGAAATAAACCTTTAGTTATTAAATCGAATTCACGCTATATGTATAATGAAGAATTGCAACTTTCACTTCGAGATGAAAACTTTAAACAGTACTTCGTTGATTTACTTAAATGTGCCTTTACGAAAAACGAACAATTCAATAATCACGAACCATTTAAACTATATGAAAAATATTCTCGCCGTGAAGTATGCCGCTTACTAGACTGGGAAAAGAACGAGGAAGGTACATTAAATGGTGGTCGACCGAAAAATGGCGACTTCCCTATTTTCGTAAATTATCATAAAAATGATAAAAATGATCTTGAAACAAATTATATGGATGAATTTTTATCAGAAGATACATTTAAATGGTGTTCAACAAAGAATCGATATATCGATAAATCAAAGGAAATGCAAATTCTTATTAACTCTGTTGAAAATGGGACAAACGTTTATCTGTTTGTAAAAAAAGACAATGGTGAGGGTAAAGATTTTTATTATCTTGGTCGCTGTACTGTAAACCCAAGCTCTGCAAAGCCAGAAAGAATTTTAGATAAAGGAAAACATTATCCCGTTGTTACAATGGAAATGATGCTGGAACAACCAATCCAATACGACATCTACCACTATCTGGTAGAGGAATAAAATAAAGCAAGGTGTAACCCAAGTTTGGATTACATCTTGCTTTTCTATTGATCTTTACCTCTAAATATCTCCCGCTTATGCCACTTAAAATACTTCTTATTCTCTTCCACTCTTGCCACACGCATTTTTTCATGAATTCCGTACTTCACATAATCCATCTGATCAATTTCAGAGGAAATATGGATTTTCCCCGTTCCATCAAATGCGATATAGCCTTGGTCATATAACGTATCATGGTTATGACAAAGTAGAATACCGTTGTATGGATCAAGTCGTTCATCATTTGTTGCATCTTTCCATGGTTTTGAATGACTTGCGCGTAATAATCCAGGTAACGAGATGCCGCATAACGCACATTGATTGTCCCATAGCGGCATCAGTTGCTTTCTAAATTTTTGCTGACCTTTACGGATTTTCACCTTTGCTTCCGCTTCTGTTTCAATTAATACAGGCGCCAACGTATTGCGTTCTTTATGCGCAATGAGACCCATAGCAAATTCCAGCTGCTCTTCATTTTCCTCATAAATATTTGCATCACTCATAAGCTCAAGAAGCTTAATTGCAAGCATTTCATTACATGGATATAAAAAGCCTTGGTTGCCGTCTCCATTATGTTGGAATGGTGAATACTTGACTGGAAGCAGTGGCTGGATTTCGTCAAAATGTTCTTTTATCGAAATCGGATAGTGGAGTTCCTCGTAGATTGCGGAGAATTGGTGCCCCACTTCACCTGATTGATTAAAAGGATTTACACCTTCCCCACAATCTTCCTGAGCGGTACTGATTGCGACGATTTCCCCTTTGACACAGTGAAAAATTGCATCACCCTTCTTAACTTCCTTCATCCGCTCCCAAGAATGTGGTATTTGTCCACTATTATCTAAAATTGAGCACCATACGACCTGCTTTTCTTTCGCCTCATCGTATGTACGCCCTTGCATAACTATATAAAAATTCATTCGTACACCTTCGCTTCTTTGCTTTCTTTTAGTGTACCATTTTTTCAAATTGATAAGGAATTTATTGCACTTTGAAGTTACTTCTCATTAAATTTCGAGTAAAAACTCCAATTTATTATTTCCTCACCTAAACAAGTCCTATCAACTCTTTTTAATAATTCAAATGTTTATAAATTACATGATTTTTCAAAAAACTCTTGACTTTATTGTTCGAATTTAACATTATAATAACTAAACAATGTTAAAAACGAACAATTTAGGAGGCGAATATGTTACCTAAAGAAAGAAGAGCTCTAATTTTAGAGCATTTAAATGAACACGAAAAAATTGATATCGATCATATTGCTCAAGAATTACAAGTTTCAACGATGACAATCCGGCGTGATTTAAGTTATTTAGAAGAAAAAGATAAAGTCATTCGCACACATGGCGGGGCTGTATTAAATAAGCCATTAGTAAATGAAACTTCTTTTTTAATTAAAGAGAGTAAAAATAATGCGCAGAAGCAGCTGATTGCCCAAATAGCTGCATCACTCGTTCAAGATAACTCAACCATTTTATTAGATTCGGGAACGACAACAATTGAAATCGCAAAACTGCTTAGTGATAAGAAAAATGTAACCGTTATCACGAATGATGTATATATTGCTTCGGTGCTTATTAACAGCGAAGTAAAAGTCATTATTACAGGTGGCGAGCTTCAAAATAGTGTGGGCGCAATTTTCGGTTCCTTAACAGAAAGCTTATTAAAATCTATTCATGTAGATATTTGTTTTTTAGGGGCCCATGCCTTCCATCCGGAAGCGGGAATTATGGCACCTACTTTCGAAAAAGCAGCGATTAAAAGGTTAATGATTGCAGCAGCTGAAACGACGTACCTAGTAGCAGATTCAAGTAAGGCGAATGAAAAGTCTACTGTCAAAGTTTGTGACTTTAGAGATATTAATGGTGGACTTATTACTGATTACTTAGAGGAAGATCTTCATGCTCAACTCTGTGAAAAATTAACAATCATTTCTTAATGAAAGGAGCTACCTATGAAAATTGGAATTATTGCAGATGATTTAACCGGCGCAAATGCAACAGGCGTTAAATTATCGAAACAAGGATTTTCAGCCACTACATTAACATCATTTCAAACCCCTCCTACTTTAGGGGCTTTCAATGCTGTATGTGTAGATACAGATAGCCGATATGTTCAACCGGATTTAGCTAAAGCGCGTGTTCAAGCAGCCCTGCAAAATTTCCAAAACTGGGAAGCCGATTTAATTTGTAAGCGGATTGACAGTACGGTCCGCGGCAATATCGGGTATGAGGTCGATACCATCTTAGAGGCTTTGGGAGAGAAATCTATTGCAATTGTCGTTGCTTCATTCCCTGAATCAGGGCGTATCACCTCTGGAGGGTATTTATTAGTAAACGGTGTTCCACTACAGACAACTGATGTCGCAAAAGACCCAGTTAATCCTTTAAAGCAATCCTTTGTACCACATATCATTCAAAAGCAAAGTAAGTTTCCTGTTGTTCATATCGGTTTAGAAACGGTACTGCTAGAAGTACAACAACTGATAGATTCAATTAACAAAGAAATTTTAAATGGCAATCGCATCATTGTCCTTGACGCTGTGACAGATGATGATATTGATTGCATTACTGCAGCAATGTTGAAGGTTAACGATTATACGTTAATTCCTGTTGATCCAGGTCCTTTAACGGCAAAATATTCAAAAGCCATCTTAAATCAACAGTCGCAAAACAAAAAAATAGTCGCTTCCATCGGCAGTATTACACCCACTGCCTTCAAACAGATTCAATATTTACTTGAGAAAACAGATGCCTACCCGTATTACATTGATGCAAATCGTTTAACGCATTTAGATGAGAAATGGGATGCTGAAATTGAAGCTATATCACAAGAAGCAGTTCAGTTTTTAGATACACATGATGTTTTAGTGATGACGACAAACTCACCCCATCAGGACCAATTAAATTTAACTACAATTGCCACTGAATTCGAAACAACAGAAGAACATTTAGCAAAACGCATTGCAGCAGGTATCGGTATGATCACGATGAAAGTTTTACAAAGTACAAATTATAGTGTTGGTGGCTGTTTTTCTTCTGGAGGCGATATTACTTCGTCCATTTGCACAATTAGTAATGCAGAAGGAATCAAATTGGAAGAAGAGGTACTCCCTTTAGTTGCGTACGGTAAATTAATGGGTGGCGAGCTAGATGGCCTCCCAATTATTACAAAAGGCGGTATGGCTGGCGAAAAAGATGCCTTATATAAAAGTATAAAATTTTTAACAAATCATTGTTAGGAGGAACTTATTATGACAACAGAAAAACCAATTATCGCAATTCCAATGGGTGACCCGGCTGGCATAGGCCCAGAAATCACGGTGAAATCATTAACAAAAAAAGAAATTTACGATGTAAGTAAACCTCTAATTATAGGAGATTCACAAGTGATCGAGCGTGCGATTTACATCGTAAATGCAGACGTAACAATTAACGAAATCACTTCTCCGGAAGATGGAAAATATGAGCTAGGTACAATCGATGTTATCAACTTAAACAATATCGATATCGATAAGCTTGAATATGGTGAAGTATCTGTACAAGGCGGTCAAGGTGCCTTCGAGTATATTAAAAAATCCGTTGAGCTTGCTTTAGCCGGTCAAGTAGATGCTTTAGCAACAACGCCGATTAATAAAGAATCTTTAAAAGCTGCAGAAGTACCATATATCGGACATACGGAAATGCTTGAAGATCTTGCAGGTTCAAATGACCCGTTAACAATGTTTGAAGTACGCGGCATGCGAATTTTCTTCTTAACGCGTCACTTATCACTAAAGGATGCGATTGGACAAATGACAAAAGAACGTGTTTCTGACTATTTAATCCGCTGTGATAAAGCATTACAACGTTTAGGAGTAGAAAATAGACGTTTCGCTGTAGCGGGCTTAAACCCACATAGCGGTGAAGGCGGACTATTCGGGATGGAAGAAGTAGAAGAAATTAAACCGGGTATTGAGATGGCTGTTGAAGCCGGTATTAATGCAGTAGGACCAGTTCCTGCTGACTCTGTATTCTTCCAGGCTTTAAATGGAAAGTATGACGCAGTGCTTTCGTTATATCACGATCAAGGACATATCGCTGCGAAGATGACGGACTTCCATAGAACAATTTCTATTACAAATGGCCTTCCATTTTTAAGAACTTCTGTCGATCACGGCACAGCTTTCGATATCGCTGGTAAAAATATTGCTGAAAGTATTAGTTTAGAAGAAGCGATTAAGCTGGCAGCACAGTATGCACCAAATTTCACCAGCTATAACATGTAATATCATTGGATTCTGGTAGCCATAATTGGCTATTAGAATCCATCTTTAAACAATACAATAAAGGGGTTATTCGGATGGATGTTTCAGGCACACAGCTTATTGCTGGATTATTGCTAGGTGTAATTATCTTAATATTATTAGTATTGAAAACAAAGATTCATGTATTTTTAGCTTTGTTAATTGCTGCGTCTATTGCAGGTCTTATCGGGGGAATGGCTCCTGCAACGGTAGCAGATACAATTACAGCTGGGTTTGGTAGTACATTAGCTTCAATCGGTATTGTAATCGGTTTAGGTGTTATGATGGGTCGTCTATTGGAAGTTTCAGGTGCGGCCGAAACGCTAGCCTATTCGTTGATTAAATTTGTCGGTAAAAAGAAAGAAGAATGGGCATTAGCGGTTGCCGGCTTTATCGTTTCTATTCCTATTTTCGTAGATTCGGCATTCGTTATTTTAAGCCCTCTAGTTAAAGCGCTTTCAAGAAAAACAGGGAAATCTGTTGTTGCATTAGGTGTATCATTAGCTGTCGGTCTCGTAATTACCCATTCATTAGTTCCACCGACTCCTGGTCCGCTCGGTGTTGCGGGAATTTTCGGGGTTGATATTGGTATTATGATTGGATTAGGTATACTATTCGGTATTCCAATGTTAATTGCAGGTGTACTTTATGCTAAATGGTTAGGTAAGAAAATCTATCAAATTCTAGATGATTCTGATTCCGGGTTTATTCGACCAGATGCAAAGATGGCCTATAATGAATTTGTCGCATTAGCAGATGAGCGTTCAAAAGAATTACCTTCTTTAACTCGGTCATTTATGCCCATTTTAATACCTATAATTTTAATTTTCTTAAATACGACCCTAGAAGCACTAGAATTAACAGACGGTTTTTATAGTTACTTAATTTTCTTAGGTAAACCGATTATCGCCGTATCTATTGGGTTAATTGCTGCCATTTACTTATTAACGAGCAAATTAAATCGTCTAGAAACGCTTGAACGCATGGAAGAAGGTATTCAAACAGCAGGTGTTATTTTACTTGTTACAGGTGCTGGTGGTGCATTTGGTTTCGTTTTACGTGAAAGCGGTGCCGGTGACTTCATTGCAACTAAAATTGCCGATTTACCACTTCCTGCTGTATTAATTCCGTTTCTAATTGCTACAATTGTCCGATTGATTCAAGGTAGTGGTACAGTAGCCATGATTACCGCTGCATCCATTTCAGCACCTATTTTAGTATCGTTAGATGTAAATATGGCCTTGGCTGCTCAAGCTGCTGCAATGGGTGCCCTTATTTTCTCTTACTTTAATGATAGTTTGTTCTGGGTTGTTAACCGTATGTTAGGCATTAAAGAAGTGAAAGAACAGATTCTCGTTTGGTCTGTACCTACAACAATTTGTTGGTTCGTAGGGTTAATTACATTATTAATCGCTAATGTCATTATTTAATTAAATGATTGATTGGGGCTGTTCAGAAAGGCAATACTTTCGAACAGCCCCTTTTTTATTTATACCCTATACATAATAAAATTTCGCCCCTCGAAAAGCTCCTAAAAAATGTTATAATCCTATTAAGAATCATTTTCACTATCTATTACAACCGGTTGCACTCAGTTTTGAGTTGTTTAACAGAAAGGACTAGAAATGCTAGCAAGATTTTTTACGTATTATAAGCCGCATAAGCGATTGTTCATCATCGACTTCTCGTGTGCGGTATTTGTGGCCGTTTTGGAATTGCTGTTCCCGATGGCTGTGCAATGGTTTATCGATGATCTGCTCCCGACGAACGATTGGGGCATGATTACAAAAATCAGTGCGCTTCTTTTACTGACGTATATTTTAAGTACAGCAATGAACTTTGTAGTGAACTATTTGGGGCATAAGCTTGGGGTCAATATCGAAACCGATATGCGCCAGCAGCTGTTCAATCATGTACAGCGCCAGCCTTATACGTTTTTCGATAATATGAAAACAGGTCATTTAATGAGCCGTATAACGAATGACTTATTCGATATCGGAGAGTTTGCGCACCATGGTCCGGAAGATTTGTTCATCGCAATGATGACATTTATCGGGGCGTTTACGATTATGTTTAATATTAACGCGACCCTTGCGACAATTATCCTGATTTTTGTTCCGTTTTTAATTGCGGTGATGTATTGGAGCAATAGACGAATGAAAAAAGGCTGGAGCGTTATGTACACTGAAATCGCGAACGTCAATGGCCGTGTGGAAGACAGCTTCTCGGGTATTCGCGTCGTGAAATCATTTACAAATGAAGAATTCGAAACGAACCGCTTCAAAGACCAGAATGCCCTGTTCCGTAAAGCGAAAATTTACGCATACAAAGTAATGGCAGGCACACATTCAAGCATTTATATTTTAACTCGTTTACTGACATTACTTGTTCTTGTCGTTGGGGCATGGCTTTCATTTAACGACGACCTTTCAGCCGGGGAGTTCGCGAGTTTTATTTTATTTACGAATGTATTAATTAGACCAATCGATAAAATCAGTGCATTGCTTGAAATGTATCCAAAAGGAATGGCAGGCTTTAAACGTTTCTGCGATCTAATTGATCAGGAACCAACGATTGTCGACCGTCCAAATGCGATTGATGTTGATCATTTAAATGGAGATATCGAGTTTAAAAACGTTGACTTCAAATATGCGGACAGCAAGCAAGTACTGAACAATCTATCATTTAAAGTAGACGCAGGAAAAACGGTAGCCTTTGTTGGTCCATCCGGTTCCGGGAAAACGACGATCAGTGCGCTCATCCCCCGCTTTTACGATATTACTGGCGGTGTGATTACAATTGACGGGCACGATATCCGCGATTTAACACAGCAGTCGCTCCGTAAACAAATCGGAACAGTACAGCAGGATGTATTTTTATTTACAGGTACTATTCGTGAAAATATCGAATATGGTAAATTAGGCGCAAGCTTCGAGGACATTAAAGCAGCAGCCGAGCAGGCAAACTTGCTGGAATTTATCGAGAATTTACCGGATGGGTTCGAAACGGAAATCGGTGAACGGGGTCTGAAATTATCGGGCGGTCAAAAGCAGCGTCTTGCGATTGCGCGTATGTTCCTGAAAAACCCGCCAATTTTAATATTGGATGAGGCAACATCTGCCTTAGATACGGCGACTGAGCGGATTATCCAGCAGTCGTTGAATGATTTGGCGAAAAACCGTACGACCTTGATCATTGCACACCGTTTAGCAACAATTCGCGATGCGGACTATATTTTCGTTGTTACACCAAATGGTATAGAAGAGCAAGGCACATATGAAGAGCTTGTCGCAAAAGGCGGTATTTTTGCAGGGCTGCATCATGCATAAACATTAAAATTAAGATGAGGTGGATGATTGCGGTCATTCACCTTTTTTCACTAAAATGGAGGGGTTTTTTTGATGAGTATTCCAGTAATTGATCTACATTGTGATGCATTATGGCGCATGCAGCAGGACGGCCACCGGTTTAACGATGGTCTGCTTGATGTAAATGCAGATAAACTTCGTGCAGGAAATGTGATGGCACAGGCGTTTGCGATTTATGTGTATCCAACGTTAACATTGGAGGAAAAACGGGCTGCTGCCTTCAAACAAATTGCACATTTCCAACAGGAAGTGCTAAGTGAACAAGTTGTGCATATAAAGAAGTGGACGGATTTTGAGAAGCTTCAGGCGGGACAAACCGGCGCTTTTTTAACGATTGAAGGCGTCGATTTTTTGGGGGGCGATATTGATTTTTGGCATCAATTCCATGAGCTTGGCGTATTGTCGATCGGGCTTACATGGAATTATTCTAACGAAGCTGCAGACGGTTTACATAGTATATCACAGATTGGCGTTACACCGTTTGGCAAGGAAATCATCCAGCTGAATAATAAGCACCGGCTGTTCACCGATGTCACCCACCTGCATGAACGAAGCTTTTGGGATGTCATCGAGCATGCCGATTATGTAATTGCTTCTCATTCAAATGCCATGGCTGTTTGCAATCATGAACGCAATTTGAATGATGCACAAATAAAAGCGATGATTGAAAAAAATGCACCGATTCATGTTGTGTACTATCCTGAATTTATAAACGGCACAAATAAAGCGAGCATGACGGACTTGATTCGTCATATTGACTATATTTGCTCACTTGGCGGTAAGCATTTGATTGGGGTTGGATCTGATTTCGATGGAATCGATGTGAAGATTCCCCATCTTGAACATTCTGGAATGCATCAAAACTTAGTTAATGAGCTGTTAAAGCATTACAGTGAACAGGACGTGCGCGGGTTTGCATCTGCGAATTTCTTGAAGCATTTGCCGAAATAGGCTGTAATGTCGGGTCCACTTTGGTTTCATGCTATACTAGAGAAACTTATGAATGAGAGGACGTTTTACTATGAACGGCAAAAACCGAAGCGATGTTTATCCAGGATTGGAAGTTGATATCGTACTGAAACAAGACCAGCGTACAGGCAAAACAACACGCGGAATCGTAAAGGACTTACTGACAAACAGCAGCTCCCACCCACACGGCATTAAAGTGCGGTTGGCTGATGGACAAATTGGACGTGTGTGTCAGACTTATCCGAAATAAGTGTTAAAGCAAAAGTACTCCACACCTATATTCTAGACGGTGGAGTACTTTTATTTTTTTCTCAACAACTCCTACTAACAATGGCAAATCATTAATATATTCCCATCCGGATCTTTGAAATTAAAATAGTGGTTATGTTCAATATCTGTAATCAACTCAACGCCCTTGTTCCTCATAAAATGAAATGCCTCTTGGATGTTTTCCGTATTTAGGTGGAACGCCGGTATTTTAAATACACTGTCCTCTGAATAAATTTTGCTATCTAACACAATTCCTGTACCTTCCATAGGCAGAACATAAAGATGACCAAACTGAATTTCACCCTCTGCTTTCACCCCTAAAATCTCGCAGTACCAATCCCTCGCGCTTTCAATATTACTTACCGGAATAAAGACTGTGCCGACCTGTTTTAAAATAGGATTATCCATAAAACACCTGCCTTTTTAAAGTTTGAGTTTATTAAGTATTCGGCATAAATTATATGATGTCCTCCCCTCATTGTCATACTCGTTCCTACACTAAATGGATGTAATAAACTGAAGCGCAATGCACATGTGTGGATTGCGCTTCAGTTACTTTTACAATTAATATCGCCTTAACTTCTATTTGAAATCTTACTCTTTAGAAACTTGAAAATAGCACTACCGACTAAAAACATAATAATAATTTCCATAAACAGGTTTTCAATTTTCCAGGTGAAATAAATAAGCAACCGAATTTCGTCCCAAAAAACATTTATTTCTATCGAAAGTGTTTACTTTGCTTTTATTTACACTTAAATCATTGAAATATATAGATTACTTTATTAAACTAGGTTACGAAAAGTAATTAAAAAGGGTGTGACCTACTTTATTGTAGATCACTTTATTTTTATCCTTATACTTACTTTTAATAAGCAATTTACAAAAAGTTATTAGAAGGAGTTTATTATGACAAAACAACAATGGGCATCATTACTTGTACGAGTGGTGTTTGGTTTTATGTTCTTTTACCATGGATTTGTTAAGTTTCAAGGTGGGATCGAGAATACAGCAAGTTACTTCGAATCACTTGGTTTAATGAGTGGTCTTGCATTTGTAGTGGCAATCATTGAATTAGTTGGTGGTTTATTATTGATCCTTGGACTTGGTACTCGGGTAATTGGTGCATTATTTGCAGTGATTATGATTGGTGCAATCTTCACAGCTAAACTTCCCCTTGGATTATTTGGTGACGGTACTTATGCTGGATATGAATTAGAAGTTATTTACGTAGCACTAGGCATTTATTACATGTTCGCTGATCGTTCTCCATTATCACTTGATGCTAAATTAATGAAGAAAGCAGATTAAGTGAATATAAAAAAGGAGCAAAAGATTTCATACTAAGACTCTCTTGCTCCTTTTTTGCACATTACTTTTTTCTTTATTTTTGGGTATCTAATGTATCCCAGAAACTGATATCTGCAGTTTCAATTGAACGATCTGCTATTGCTCGAACCGCAGCATCAAGTGTTGTAATCGTTTGTTTGATTAAGTAACCATTACTTTTTTGACCAATAACTGCCGATTCATTGAAGTGATCAGACATTCCGCGCATTTCAAAAAGAAGTGTAGCAATATCATATTGAACTGCCGCGCCATTACGGCCGATATTCTCACCATTGCCGCCATTATATTTCGCTAAATGTCCCCACCCAGTAGAATCAACAGCATTAAATACAACAGCTCCCAATTTTTTCGATTTCTCTAATACTTCCGGCTTCACTTTATCATTCGTAGGATAAAGCATAGATCCTGATACTAATTTTCCGTCTCGTCTTGCTTGAGTACCTTGATGATGCAGGTCAATCATGTAGTCAATATCATACTTTTGTAAAACATTTTTATGAAGAGCCTGTGTTTCCGGGTGCACTTTATCAACATGATCACGATTTAAGTCTGCCCCTACAGCATTGTATCGAGTTAAATTACGTCCGCCGTCTGCGATATAATCATCTAGAGAAAAGTCGACATCTCCCATCGCACCATCTGCATTTAACATTGGCACAATAAGAATATTGACCTTATCAAGAACGCCCTTTGTTTTACCTGTGCCAAGATGCTTAATAAATTCCAATGCACCTTCTGTAGTTAATTGTTCATTACCGTGCTGTTGTGTCAAAAATAGTATTGTCGGGTTATTTGGATTTGTAATATATTTTGCCATATAAATATCTCGTTTTTTTACAGTTTGACCGATCACTTCAAGCTGCATAGCATCCTGTTTTGCGTCTTGCTTTTTAAGATAATCTACCATTTCATCGTAAGTATATAGGATAGACGTTTGAATCGATTCATTTCCACCATAGTTCGGTCCTTCACCTACAGCATAGGCAGTTAATGAAGCTGGTGTCACAGCTCCCAGTGCCAAAATGCCAGTTAAGGATAGTGCTAATGCTTTCTTTTTCATAAGACCCCTCCATCACTTTAATTTTCAAAATTATTAAAATAATAATTTATTCTTTAAGAATATCCATCAATTCTGTAATCGTATATAGAGGGAATCTATCAATTTATTTGTATCCAAGGTAGAGCGATTGTTTTATTTTACCAATAGTGGTGTATATTTATTTACTCATTATTTCTCTATTGTTTTCATTTTTTATAGAGTAAAAGTCACTTAGCTGTTATAAGGAAATTAAAAAATGCACAAAAAGCTCATCTGCTTTTTGCGCATTATATTTACAGTTTCACTTCAAACATAGCCTCTGTTTTTTCCTGTACTTCCTCCAGTGTCACCCCATCTTGAAGCTCCACTAGCTGCATCGTGCCATCTTGAAAATCAAAGATCGCCAAATCGGTAATTAACCGGTGAACGACACTTTTGCCTGTCAATGGCAATGAGCATTCACGTTTTACTTTCGACTCACCGTATTTGTTCGTATGTTCCATAATAATGATGACCTTTTTAGCGCCGACAACTAAGTCCATCGCCCCGCCCATCCCTTTTACTACTTTTCCGGGAATCATCCAGTTGGCCAAGTCCCCCTCTTCAGAAACTTCCATTCCACCGAGAATAGCCAAATCAATATGCCCACCGCGAATCATCGCAAAGCTTTCCGCGCTATCAAAAAATGTCGCCCCTACTTTGGCTGTGACCGTTTCCTTCCCGGCATTGATCAGGTCTGCATCAACTTCTGTTTCTGTCGGGTATGGCCCAATTCCGAGCAGTCCGTTTTCCGACTGCAGCATCACATTATAATGCTCAGGAATTTCATTTGCGATCAGTGTTGGCATCCCGATACCTAAATTTACATATGTTCCGTCCTGTATTTCCTTCACTGCGCGTCGGATAATTTTCATGCGTGCATCCATTAAGCTTCCTCCCTTACAGTGCGGCGTTCAATGCGCTTTTCAAATGACTCGGTATGGACGATATGCTGCACATAAATGCCTGGCAGATGAATTTCGTCCGGATCCAGTTCGCCAGTTTCGACAAGCTGCTCCACTTCGACAATCGTCACTTTACCTGCTGTCGCACAAAGCGGGTTAAAGTTGCGAGATGTTTTACGGAACACAAGATTTCCGGAGCGATCCGCTTTCCATGCTTTCACAAGCGCAAAATCCCCTGTAATCGCGCGTTCAAGCAAGTATGTTTTGCCGTCGAACTCCTTCGTCTCTTTCCCCTCTGCGATTGGTGTACCAACACCTGTTGCCGTATAAAAACCTGGTATGCCCGCACCGCCAGCACGAATGCGTTCCGCCAATGTGCCCTGTGGTGTCAACTCCACCTCAAGCTCGCCGTTTAAAAATTGCTGTTCGAATGTTTTATTTTCCCCTACATACGAAGCGATGATTTTTGTGATCTGCTTGTCTTGCAATAGAACACCGAGTCCGAAATCATCGACACCACAGTTATTGCTGACAACCGTCAAATTTTTTGTTCCTTTATCTTTTACCGCCTGAATTAGATTTTCGGGAATACCGCATAATCCGAAGCCTCCCACTAATAATACAGCTCCATCGTCTATTGCCCCAATCGCCTGTTGTACAGAAGCTACTACTTTGTCCATGTCATTATCCCCTTTCACATATATACAAAATATTCTATAAAAAGACTTAATTCCCTTTAAAAATCTGTTTTTCTATTGATGGTTTGGCAGTTTGGCGTGGTGCATTTTCTAATAAACTTTGAAATGTTCTAATATATTTTTATTTGTTTTAATATACTGTCGTTTTTCTAATATATTACCGAGGGTGTTCTAAAATGTTTGCTCTTTGTTTTAATATCTCCGGTTCTAATAACCTCCTCAATTGTTCTAATAAATTGCCCCCACCCCACATAAAAAAGCCAAACCGCCCCTAAAGAACAGTCTGACTTTCCTTTTAATTTTGTTTTTCGTGCGGTGCTTGATAAATTCCTATTTCCTTTGTATTCGGATCGCGAACAATGCGCTGATCGTCTTTTAACGGAATAATATCCGGATCATCCACATCACTGCTGCGTCCAAAATCTCCTGCAACACTTGTATTCGGTAATGATTCATACTTTTTCTCAGGCTCAAATGGGACAGGACGTTCATCCATTACCCCTTTGTTAATGAGGTTCGATGGATTGGAACGATTTGTAATCCAATTATCGAGTGTATGACCTGTCCAATCTTCTTCATCAAATGGGTCGGTACCTGTTATTAGCAGTTTCCCGCCATCTTCAATGATTTTTTCGTATTCAAGCCGCTTGTTTTCCGGCAAACCGAGGCGGCGAATTTTCTCTTCAATTGGCGATTCCTTCGTCAATGCTGTTTTCAATATACTGCGGACACTATTTGTTGTAATAAGTGATACTTGCTGATCACGTGCGATGGAGTGAAATTCGTCTACATCCTTTGTTAAAACATAAATATGTGTACCTTCCAATTCATTGTCCGGTCTACGTAATTCTTGGAGTTTTTCTAGCAATTCCTGTTTCGTATAGGCAACATCAATTTTCTGTTTCGGCTCATCAAAAAACATTTGCATCCCTCCATTAAATTATTCGTAAGTACCTTTTCCCCATCTCACCCATACAAAACTTATTTTAAAATAGAGCATACAAACAATAAGCTCCTTTCCCCATTTAAGAAAGAAACGTTTTTTTCTCTCAATTTGTTTGTTCATCTACTCAAAAATACAATCTTTCCTCTCCACTCAACACCTCAAAATATTCTGTTGATTGCTTCATATACAGATTCATTTTAAACTAAACATAGTAATCGTAATCAACAAGTTGTTCAATCCTTTTCGGGAGGAATTATATATGAATAAGAAATCAAAAATTATTTTAGCCGCTTCACTTGCCATTATTGCTTTTATGATCGGAAAAGCGGTAATGGGATTTTTTCCTCTTATATCAAGTTAGCGTTTCGATTTTCTCATAAATTTCTTTCAACATAATATCATAACGATCTCTGTTTAAATAAAAATTGCAAACATAGATACCACTTTTTTTCTCTGCCAATTCATCCCCTACAGGAATTTCATTTTGTAAATAAAGCGTTGAATGTGAACCGTTTATAAGATTTTGAAAATGCAGTGTATCGTACGTTATGTTTTCTTTCGTAAAAGCAAAATGCCCTTTCGCTGCATCATAATAAACTATCGGAATGAGTGCCTCTTCATAAATCTTAATATATTCATCTCGGGAAGCTTGTCCAAATACAGTTGGCGTAATAAAAAGTGCATCAAATTGTAAAGATGAATCCGTAACCACTTCTTCAAGTGCCTCGAATGTAATTTCTACAATTTCTATATTCGTATTGTAATGATCTTGGAACTCCCCTAATACAGCAATTTTTAACGGCATCCCCTCATACGCGACTATTTCCTCCGAACACCCTGCCAATAATAGAAGCCCGAGCAGAAATAATACTTTTTTCATTTATATCTCATCCTTTCTTAGATGAATTGTACACTAGGTTGCTATCAAAACTTGCAAATTATTCGTCAGGGAATAATTAAAGGAGCTGCCGACAAAATGTGGCAACTCCTTTTCGTTTTTCATCAAATTACACTTTATATTCTTTGACAATAGCATCCAACTTCTCAGCCAATTCAGCAAGCTGCTCTGTCGTTGCCGCAACACTTTCCATCGTGGCACTTGTTTGAACAACTGTAGCCGTCGTTTCTTCTACGCTAGCTGTTGTTTCCTCAGTAATCGCCGAAATTTCCTGCATGGAATCATTGATTTCCTGCCCTTGCTTGCTCATCGATTGTAGCTGAACAAGCACTTGCTTCATAAACTGATCCATTTGCAGTACAGAGCGTTCGATTTCTTTAAACGTTTCAGCAGTAACAGCAAGCTGCGATGAACCTGCTTCAACTGTTGTAAAGCCTTGCTGTAATGAATGACTTAATTCTTTTGTTCCGTACTGAATTGTACCGACAATCGTTGTAATTTCCGTTACCGATTTGCCCACTTGTTCGGCAAGTTTTCGTACTTCCTCGGCTACAACGGCAAATCCCTTTCCATGTTCGCCTGCACGAGCTGCCTCGATGGATGCATTTAAGGCTAGTAGATTTGTCTGATTGGCGACATCTTCAATGATTTTGACAAATGAGGAAATTTGGCCAAAACGCTGGCCTAAATCCCCCATCTTTTCAATCGCTGTATGCATCATTCCATGAATTTGTTCCATCTGTCTATTTGAAGTTCCCATCATTTTTGCACCTTCTGATGATAGGGAAAGAACGTTATGCGATAGCATCCCAAGCTTCGTTCCTTGCTCAGTCGTTTCATTTAATGTATGAGAAAAATCCGTTACCGCTTCGTACACTTCCGAAATCTCATTTGTTTGCGTCTCAATGCCGCGCGACAGTGCTTCCATCGTTTCGGCAATCGCCAGTGCACCTGTGGAGACTTCATTTGTCGATTGGGCAAGCATTGTACTTTGAGCTGATACATCGCTTGATGCAGAAGAAACCTCCGAGATTGTCCCGTGCAGATTTTCCTGCATAACTTTTATATCCGTCATTAACCGGCCAATTTCATCTTGACGACCATGGTCATCCATACGCTGTGCCAAATCACCTTTACTTAGCATATGCATCAATTGTGAAGCGTGGAAAATCGGCTTTGTTAAGGAGCGACTATAGAATAATGCAACAAGGACAGCAAGAATGATTGTGCTGATTAAAATTATAACACTCATGTTAATCATGCTGACCATCGCGACTTGCGACTCTTCTATATTTTGTACGATATGTATTCCGCCGATAACTGAAGTAGCAGCAGGATCTCTCATTGGTAAAAAGCTTTCGATTATTTGCCTGTCATCATTTTTCAGTCGTTTTGACTTTCCGGCCAATACATCCGAAACCGCCTCACCAGTTAGTTTCATTCCGATATTTGCTTGCTCTGATGATTCGACAATTTCACCATCCCCATCAAGAAGTTGAAGCGACATACCTGGGAATAGATTTTGCACTTCTGCAATAAACTCATTGCCAAGGCCTATTTGCAATGTTCCAACGATTTGTCCATTTACTTTAATTGGGGCAAACGCTCGTACAGCCAATCCACTTGAGCCATACTCAAACCCGCTGAAAGCATTTCCTTCAAGTGCACCTTGAATTGCGGTAATATCGGACTTATCATCCCCGAACTTTTCAGGGTTATGACCTCTTAAATACACCGTGCCCTTTTCATCACCAATTTCCATAACTGCCAGTTTATGCTGTGCATTTAATTTGTTAAATAATGCTTCACCATCAGAATGAACAGCAGCACGATCATTATTCATCAGCAATTGCTGAATTTCCTGATCGCTTGCATACAGCTCGACTAAATATTGCAGATCAGCTGCGGTTTGTTCAAAATATTGGGTAACACCTAGTTCGATTTCATTTTGCTGATCATATTGAACAGCTTCGAAGCTGTTTGATGTCGCAAAATAATTGTACGTAACCATCGAAAAAACAGGAATAATTCCAACTAATAACAAAATGATCATTAACCGGGTTTTTAAACTTTTAAATTGCATAATAACTCCTTTGGTGAAATCTCTCGGTATTCTTGAATAAATTCCTCTTCTATATTTTTTTATACAACATTCAATTCTATTATGTAATTATCTCGAATTCAAATTAAGTGCAGGTAAATAATATTACACAAATGCAATATTAAGTAGCCACTTGCGTTGCCATAAAAAAATGCACAAGGAAATCACTGTTTCCCCATGCATTCAATCCTATTATTGACCAAATTCCGTTACGAATTCAGAAAGCTCTTTACGTACTCTTACATTTGGCACATTATCGTAATAACCGAACTGGAACATCGAAATGACACGTTCATGTGGTTGTGCATTTAATGCTTCTCGGAATTTCGGGTTGTCTAAGAAGCCCGGTGTTTTCCAGCAAGTACCGATGCCTTTTTCCCATGCCAATAGCTGCACATTTTGTAAATAGCAAGCGGCTGCCGCATAGTCTTCTAATCGTTCTTTTTGACGAACATCTTCAGTCACAAGCACAAATGCGTACGCACCGGCCAATGTGAATTTTTTCATTTGTATTGCAAGCGCATCTTCTGAAAGCTCCTGCCATTTCGGAACTGCAAGGTCACGAAGCAGTTCATGTACTTTTGGAAGCTGCTCCTCTGCACCTACTACAATGCGCCATGGCTGACGGTTGCCGTGGTTCGGTGCCCATTTTGCATCATCCAAAATTTCCATTACCGCCTTTTTGTCAACTTGCTGTCCGTTAAACAGCTTAATCGAACGGCGTTGTAATACTGCGTCTCTTACTGATAAAGTCATCGCCAAATCCTCCTTCAATTACTACTATTACATTAGCATGAATGATCTATATTTAACATATTACATGGCGTGAAATGTATTAAAAATTTCATTATTAGACAGGCTACGACAATACGGTAAAGCAAGAGATTAAAAAAGCGGAGAAACTCCGCTTTTTTTTACCTCTCTCCTTCCTAAATACCCCCTCAAAACTCATCCTCAATATGGTAATAGTAATACCGCATATTCGGAGTATAGGCAGTAGAATCTTCATACGTATAGAGGCGGTCACTGCTGTTTGATGTATGGGCATTAACATAAGGAACGCCCTGCTTTATGCGCGTCACAATTGTACTGTGATCCATGCGGCCGTCCCCCGTAAAATCATAAAAAATGACATCCCCAAGCTGCAGTTCACTTGCCGAGTTTACCCTTGTCGCGCGTAAGCCTTGGGTGGACGTTTCCAAATACCAGCGAAGGGAGTGTGCAACAGACCAGCTATAACTCCAGCGCTCCGGTTGTCCGATCATCCACCAGCCTTGCCCCCGATTCGGTGCCCCCCGCATTGGAGCCCCTCCAGCACGTAAACATTGGGAAATAAAATTCGTACAGTCATCCCGGAATACCGGATATTCAGGATTAAAGCTGTCCCACCATCTATTTGCATATGCAACAGCAGCCATCCGATTATAAGTAGGCAACAATCTTCTCCTTTTTTCACAGCGTATGTCGAGTACTTTCTAATTATGAAAGTGTTGTGAATGTAGAGCAAAAATCCCCTGTTTTTGTAAATGTCTGCTACAATTATTTTATTGAAATTATGAAACGGTTAGGGGGAATTATGATGACACAACATGCAGAAAGGGAAATTTTTTTTCCTATAGCCCTTTGCGATAAAAAAGGGAATTTAAATCCGGAAGCAATCGGTTTTGCACGAAGACCTATTATCGACAGTAATTTGTCAGGGCATTTTATGCGCAAGAAAAAATGGAATTACTGGTGTGTATATGGTGAGGAAATTTTATTTTCCGCGACAATCAGTCATATGGATTACGCGGCTGTATGCTTTGTTTATTTCCTCGAATACGAAACACAACGTTACTTTGAAAAAACAATTTTAATTCCGCTTGGGGCAAAAGTAAAAATGCCAACACAAGTGCTGGAAACAATTCAATATAAAAATTCTGAAATGTCCATTCAACTTACATACTTCAACCGCGAGACCCATTTAACAGTAACCGCGCCTGATTTTGACGGGGACCCTTTACATGCTGAGCTGACGATTGCACACCCGAAAGACGATGACTCCCTCAATGTAGTCATTCCATGGAATCGCCGAACATTCCAATTCACGGCGAAACATCACACGTTACCAACTACTGGAATTGTAAAAATCGGGAACCGCACGTTCACATTCACACCGGAAGAAAGCTTCGCTGTACTCGATTACGGCCGCGGTGTATGGCCTCGTGAAGCAACATGGAACTGGGGCATGGCATCACAGCGCGTTCGTGGTCAGCGGATTGGGTTAAACTTTGGCGGTAAATGGACAGATGGAACAGGCATGACCGAAAATGCGATCTTTATTGACGGTGAAATGACGAAAATTCATGAAGATGTTTTATTTCACTATGATCGCACTAATTTCATGCATCCGTGGACGGTCAAAACGAAATTTAGCGGACGCGTCAACTTAACTTTCACGCCATTTTTTGAACGTGTGGCAGAAACGAATGCGAAACTCATCGTTTCCTCTGTCCATCAGATGGTCGGTTATTACGATGGATTTATTCAACTCGACGATGGCAAAACACTGCATATCCAGCAAATGCTTGGGTGCATTGAAGAACATGTTGCAAAGTGGTAACACGTTAGGGGGGAAATTTAATGACAGCTCAAGATTTTAAGCAGGAACAACATCGTCTGCACGAAACAATCCATTATATGGATCAGATTTTAAATAGCTCGAAAAAAGATATTGAAACGGCACAGGAAAATATCCGTACTGCGATGGCCAATGTGGAATATTTGGACTCCAGTGACAGCTTCCTGAATATTTTAATGAATACACGTTTTTTCGAGCTTGCCCGTAATCAAAAAGAAGGGTTGGAAGCGATTCGGCAAAAACCGTATTTTGCACGAATCCATTTCCAACGCGAAAACGAAAATGAGGAGTTTCTTTATATCGGAAAGACTTCACTTTTCCATAGTGAGACCCATGAACCGATTATTGTTGACTGGCGCTCCCCTGTCGCAAATGTCTATTACGATGGCCGCCTTGGCGATATTTCCTATGATGTCCGGGATGAAACACATTCCGGTCATTTGTTTGCCAAGCGCCAATATAAAATTGAAAACGGCGAGCTGATCAATTATCGTGACGTCGATTTAACAACAAATGATGAGCTCCTGCAAGAAGCGCTGGAAGGAAAAGCCGATGTCCGGTTAACAGAAATCGTCTCGACTATCCAGAAAGAACAAAATGAAATTATTCGCGCACATCTTCGTCAGCCGATCCTTGTACAAGGTGCAGCAGGTTCAGGGAAAACAACGATCGCCCTGCACCGGATTTCGTATTTCCTTTATACAATGGGCGAGCATTTCAATCCTGAACAGTTGATGATTCTTGCACCAAACCGGTTATTTATCGACTATATTGCCGATGTATTACCGGAACTTGGCGTCGATAAAATCTGCCAAACAACGTATGCGCAATATGTGCTTGATGCACTGAATCTGAAATTAAAACTGCAGAATCCGAATGAACAGCTCGAGCAACTCATTGCCAACCCTTCCGTACAGCAAGAGAGTGCCATGATTTCGAAAACAAAAGGCAGTCCATTTTATGAACTTATGATGAACCGCTATATCGAGCACCATGAACAGAAGCTTGCCGCATTGTTTGATGATGTATTTATTGAAAAATACCGCATTATGAAGGGAGAACATTTAAGAAAGCTGTTTTTGGTGGAATTTCATTATATGCCTGTGGAAAAACGGCTTGAACGTATAAAAAAGGTAATTCAAACAGAGGTGAAACGGAAAACGGCGGCAGTGCTCGCGACACTGAATACACGCTATGAAGATGCAATTGGCCGAGCACTAAGTGGCATGCGTGACGCAGACAAACGTCGTCGTACTGTGACAAAGCTCATTGATGAACGGGATGCCCGCATTCCTAAAATTAAGCAGGAAGCAAAATCCATTGCAACAGTCTATATGAAAAAATTCCAGAAAGTAAAAGTGAAACAGATGTACCGTGAGCTTTTGACAAATCGTGAATTGATGGGTGAACTTGCTCCTGAATGGCCTTTGGAAGAAGTTGCACATTTTATAAAAACGCATCAGAAAGAACGTTGGGTGCTGGAGGATTTGGCGGCCCTTTACTTTTTACAGGCTAAAATTAAAGGCATTGATGACAAGTGGAAAATGCGCGTCGTTTTTATCGATGAGGTTCAGGACTACAGCTATTTTCAGCTTGCTGCACTAAAAGCCGGCCTTGAAACGGATATGTTCACAATGGTTGGAGATCTTGCACAAGGAATCCACAGCTACCGCTCACTGACAGAGTGGCAGCCGGTACTCTCTCTTTTCCCGCGCGCAACGTATGCAACACTTCAAAAAAGTTACCGAACAACAATTGAAATTATGGATGTTGCCAATGAAATTCTGATGCAGATGGATGAGGATTTACCGCTTGTTGAACCTGTTGTCCGTCATGGGAAAGTACCAGAATTTATCGCCGCTGAAAGTTTTGATGGCGCTATTATTCAAGACGTGCTTGTAAAAATTCGCGACAACCAGCATCAATCCATTGCACTCATTTGTAAAACAACTGATGAAGCCGTTCAGTTAATTGAAGAGCTTGAAAACTCGGATATCCCTGCTCAGCTGCTCGACGAAAATTCAGCAATCGATCAGCAAAAGCTTCTCGTTATTCCAAGTCACTTGGCAAAAGGCTTAGAGTTTGATGCGGTTATTCTCACGTCATTTGAAACACCTTATGATGATAATCCGCTTGACCGGAAACTGCTCTATGTTGCCTTAACCCGTGCCATGCATGAGCTTTATCTAATCGGTCCATCGAAAGAGGCTTTTTTGATGAAGTGAGTGAAGCATACCATGCGTTTTTTTCTATAAAGGTTAAAGAGTTTTCTCATATAGCGCGAATAGCAGCAGTAAAGGTGCCTTTACTGCTCCTTTTGTTGTGGCATGGGAATTCGTTTAAAACTATTGTGTCTTTTTTATAGCTGCTTTATAAAGGCGGCACTTACAGTGGTAGGCGCTGTATCCGTGCACGAAAAGCCATCTTCGTAAATTGAGAATTTAATCATAAATCCCTTCAAGTTAAAGCAGTTTGCTTTAATAAACCTTTAATCAGCCTTGCGGATGCATAGCAAAATTCACCATTGTCTAATATAATTGATCTTTCTTTAGAATCAATGTTTGTTATCTTACTTTTATTCACTATAAAAGATTTATGGCAGCGGTAAAGATCGGGATGTAGCCCTTCATAATTTTTTAAACGTCCGTAAAATTCAATATGTTCATTCTCCAAATGCAATATCACTTTATGCGAATCCGAAGATGCTTCGAAAAAGTAAATATTTTGGAAATCAATATTATAAGTACGTCCCGTAGTTTTGATTTGCAGTTTTTGAACGCTTTCTAGTTCGCCTAATTTTAAATATCGTCGATGAGCTTCTTTTAAAGTGGATAGTATCTTTTCCTTTAACGTATCCGGACTGTCTTTAATAATAAAATCTAATGCAGCCAGTTTATAAATAAACGTAAGAAAGCTCATTTCAGCATGCGTTGTAATATACACTAAGTTAGCAATAGGATCATCCTCTCGAATTTTACTCCCTAACGTAATTCCAGTAATTTCGTCTTTTAAATCTATGTCTAAAAAATAACAGTCCGCCTTTTCGTTTTCTAAAAATGAGACAACATCATGTGGATTAGTAGTTGCAAGTACAACTTTCATACCGTTATCTTCCATCATGGCAAAGTTCTCAATTATTTCTTTCGTTCTCTCCAATTGAAATCGATCGTCTTCACAAATAACTATATTCATCTAATCTACCCCTTTTTAAACTCAATTTCCTGAATAAAATAAGGCGGGCTAATTTTTGTGTTTATACTAACATTTTGTAGATTATTTTTCATTTGACGTAAATTAGCTAAGCCTAGGCCTCGATTTTCTCCCTTTGTTGAATAGCCTTCTTGGTAAATTTCATGTACTTTTATATTTGCTGACTCATTAAATTTGTTAGTTACGACTAATAAAATGGCATCTTTCATATGAATAAAGGCTGTACGTACTTCCCCATTCTCTGTTTCTCGTGCCGCTTCAATTGCATTATCCAGCAAAATACCTACCACACGGTTTAAAATAATCGGATCTACCGGGATCTCAGTGATTTCTTCCACAATCTCAATATGAAAGGGAACTTGGTGGGATTGAGCTTGTAAAATCTTTGTCGTTAATAACCCTTTTAAACTATTAATTTTCAAGTTATTTAATACCATCATCGAGTGCTGATTTAACTGTTCCTGATGACTCGCTTCTAGTATGTGGTCGTAAAAGTATGTATGGAGACCATCATAGTTTTTATCATCAATAAACGTACGTAAAGAAGATAAAATATTGACGTAATCATGTTTAAACTTGCGCATATCCTGATTAATTTGTTCAAGTGACGCAACATAAGATTCGAAGTTATTTATTTCCTGTTCTCGTTGCTCCATTTTGAATTGTTTAAATGCTAAAAAGACAATGGTAAAAATACTGATTGTCAGTATTGCTATATAAATTAAAAACATTACCAAATTATCCTGGACGCTCTCATTAAAATTCCCATGATCAATTTTCATGATATTGATATACATAAATACTACTGCAACAACACCAAGGAACACGAGTATATAAGAGACATAACGGTGGAATACCCACCGATTGATCAAATTTGCAATGCGTTTATAGAAAAAAGCAAATAGGAAGCCCAATAGGATGAATAATGTTATATAGCATAAAAATGTCAGTTGTTCATTACCGATTCCACCAAGCAGATGAAAAGTCGCTATACTTGAAATATTATCCGAAATAACTAAAAAAATAAGGGATGCCAACAAATGAAAAATATGGATAACTGCTTGGGTTTTTCTATAAATCATCCATATTAAAATGGCTAAATAGTTTAGAATTGAAACTGCATCAATAAATTGAAACAATATAGAAGTTGGTAAAAATATAATTAATACAATCGTTAGTAATTGTTTTATTGACCATGATATTTCTAATACATATGTGTTAAAAAATAGTAGCATCAAATATTGAACAAGAAATATTATAATCACTTCAATAGTTAGTCCGTCCACTCATTTACACTCCGTCACTACTTTACATCCATTATATACTAATAAATGAAATTAAAAAGTCTCCTCAAAAGCTGCCTTAACTTTTGAGAAAACTCTTAATACGTTGTGAAATATTAGAACTGATTATTTAAATTGAATTAATTGTTTTAATGTTAAACTATCTGATTTCAGAACACCTTTTGGATAGATTTTTGCAGCTATCCCAGCAAATAAGCCGATAAATAAAAGCATCACCACCAATGAAATAATAATCTCTCCCGGGGCAATCGTATTATAGACAATACGGATCAGTACACTCATTGGTGCTGTAAAAGGAATGTACGAAGTTACTTTTGTCAAAGTGCCTTCAGGATAATCCATGACAAACAATATTTCTACTGTCAAACTCGCCATCAATAAAATGACAATTGGCATTGTTGCGCTCGATAAATCATCTGGACGACTTACCATCGATCCTACAATAGCAAATAAAGTCGCATAGATGAAGTACCCAATGATGAAGAAAATGAGGATATATAAGGCTGTCCCCCACGTAATTGTCTCTATTACAGTCTGTACAAACGACCCTTCAGTAATCTCAAAAATACCTAAGTTTGCCCATAATAGGAGGCCGCCGATAAAGATGAATAATTGCGCTAAGCTTGCTAGACCAATGCCTAAAATTTTTCCGTACATCATCGGTACTGGCGCTACCTTTGTAATCATGACTTCCATAACCCGGGAAGATTTTTCGGACGCAATTGCTGTTGCAACATTATTCCCGTATGTGGAAATGGCCAAAAACATAATAGCAATCAATCCATAAACAATAAGTAAGGCATTTGGCTCTGTTTCATATAATGAACCAAAGTTTGTCTGTAAAGGTGCGTTTAGTGCCTGAACAACCGTCGGATGAATGGATTGCGCTTCTACAATAGATGCCACTCTCTTTTGTTCAATATAAGATTCTAGCGTAAGCAGTAGTTCGTTGTTCACTTTTGGCATAAAAATATTCAGTTGCATCATATCCACTCGATCTTCCAACACAAAGAATCCAGCCAGTTTTTCTGATTTAATCTCTTCTTTTAGCGTTTCTATCCTTGCATTGTTTACAATCTCCCAGTTTCCATCTACTTTAGCTAGATCTCGTTCTGTTAATCCTAATGATGTTCGATTGATGAGTTTATATGTTTCTTCTGAGCTATCCTTCTCAAATTTGCTTAAAATTGTTGGGTATGCAAAGAGCAGTACACTTAGCACAAGCAGACAGAGCGTAATATATACATATACCTTTGTTTTAACCGCTTCTTTGAAGACAGTGTTAAATACAATGCTGAAATTACGCAATTATATCCCCTCCTGTCCGTTCAATAAAGATTTCATGCAGGCTCGGCTCTTTTAATGAAATCCCATGCAGCTCGAATTTCTCACCGAACTCCTGAATGAGCTGATATATTTTTTCGCTTCTTGGAATTCGTAACTTATACCTGTTGTTTTCCTCAGTAAATTCATATTGTTTAAGCGTAAGGTATTCCTTTAAGTCCGCAGCTGATGTTTCCAATTCCAAGTAGCGATAATCATAGGAACTTTTAACGTTCGCTAACTCATCAGAAACAATCAGGTTCCCGTCCTTTAAAATACAGATTTGACTGCAGAAATATTCAACCTGTTCCATTTGATGACTGCAGAAGATAATCGTTTTCTTTTTAGCAATCAATTCTTTTACGACACTTTTCAACATATCTGCATTAACAGGGTCTAACCCGCTGAACGGCTCATCTAAAATGATAAAATCCGGGTCATGTATAATCGCCGTAATTAATTGTACTTTTTGCTGGTTCCCTTTCGATAATTGTTCGGTACGCTTCTTGGCCGCATAAGAGATTCCAAGCTTTTCCAACCATTTTAGTGCCTCTCTTTTCGCCTCTTTTTTGTTCATACCTTCCAACATGCCAAAGTAAATAATCTGATCCAGAACATTCATTTTGGCGTAAAGTCCACGTTCTTCCGGCAAGTAACCTATTTTTAATTTATTCTTAGAGAAAGGCTTTCCTTTCCATAAAATTTGTCCACTATCCCTTGGAATAAGGTCTAACATCATCCGAATTGTCGTTGTTTTTCCGGCACCATTTCGACCTAACATTCCCAGAATCCGGCCTTCTTCTAAGTAAATTGAAATATTGTTCACCGCTTTTTTACTGCCGAAACTTTTATTTAGATTTTTAATTTGAAATGTCATTATGCACCTCTCCTAGCTGAACATTTTTATAATAGAAATAACAGCGATTCCAATAACTACTCCAACTACAGCCCTTAAAATATTTTTCAATTTATTTGCCTCCTTAGATGATTAATACGCAATGATTTTCTGCTCAAATGCCTTACTGATCGACTCAATATAATTTGGTACTCTAAAATAGGTGTTTATCCGGTAAAGGGCCTGATCGATCTCTTCAGCCGTTAGTCCTCTTGTACGCTGAATAAATTCAAATGTATGGCCAACTGCTAAATCTTTCAGGATTTTTCTATCCAACTCTTTTAAAGAAACCTCAACTAAATGAGGTGTATTACTTTTAAACGATTCCATCAGTAATAAAAATTCGTCCAGCCCTGTATTTTTTGTGACACTTGCCCAGCGCTCCTCATCCTTTAAGTGATGGTAAACCTCTCCCATCCTTGAATCTACAAGGAGCATGATGTCTATTTCGGGACCCTTTACTTTCTTTAGACTTTCACTCATCAATGCGAAATGCTGATTTGTTGTTTCAATCACCACAATATCAATACGCTGTTCGTTAATTTTTTTTAGTAATGTCTGATTAAATATTGGAGCTTGTATGGGATAAGTATCTATTTGCCAAGTCGGCCGCTTATCCTGTACCGCTATTTGTAATGCTTCTATAAACAAAGTAGACATTGATACAATCAGTACTTTCAAAATATCCCCCCTTCCTTGAAAATTGCCTAATTCCACTATACTTTCGTTCGACATATTCATGTTGAAAGGCTCTTCAAAACGAATAAACCATTCATAACCGTTCATTTTTCACATAAAAAAAACGTTCATACATTCATGAACGTTTACTTCGTAAGCACTTGAATCTACTCGCTTACAATCCAATATAAATGTAATAATCAAGCTGGGATGACTTCATAAATCCGGCTTTTTCGTATACATGAAGGGCTGCCATATTCTCGACTTCCACATCGAGTAAAATTGTCCTGTCACCCGACCGGAGCGCATAATCTTTCACGAAGTTTAAAATTTGCGTGCCGATCCCTTGGCGCTGTCTTTTTGGAGATACCGCAAATGCCGTAATCCACTGTACTTCGCCTTCTTTGCGGGTCGTCACTGTGCCTACGACTTCACCATCAACTTCGGCTGTCCACATGACTAGGCCTTCAGTCGTTGTATTAAACTCAATCAGTTCCAATGATTCCTCACGAATATCGCCAAACGCATCACTGAAAATCGCGACTAGTGCTTCCGTGTCCTTTTGCATAAACGGGCGTAAAGTAACAGGTCCCTCTTTTTGCAGAACTTCTGCACGGGCTTCCAATGTTGCTTCAGAAAAGCTGTATAAATACCCGTTCTTTTGAAGAAATTCTTTCCCGTAATGTGAACCTTCCACGATTATTGCAAGCTCCCCTTCACTTTCACGCATCGCCAATCCTTCTTTCAGCACGTTCAATATCGCCGTACCAATTCCAAGTTGACGATACATCGGTGCAACGAGCATCGACCATTCATACGTATTTAATCCCATCAAATCGACTGCAGTACCTGCTCCGACCAGCAAATTTTTTTCATCATCATATACAAGAACATAAAATCCCCGCATTTCATAGCTTTTCGCTATCGGTAAATTCATGACTTGATTTAATAGTACGCCATCACAAACGGCCGCTGTTTTACATAGTTTCTGTACTTCTTCATATGTTTCTTCATCTAAAGGAAACGACACTGTTATTGCCGATAAGTTCATTCTTTCTACTCCAATTCTAACTACTATAATTTCTTTATTTTAGTAAAGCTATCGAAGTAACGCAATACTCGCGCATTAATCCGTTCAATTTATCTTTCCACAATTATTATTTTCATTAAAAATAAAATAACTTCATGATACAATTTTTCTAGTAAAGATGCATAAATTTAACTACTTATTACCCAATAATAAGGTATAATAATCCTATGCATGATTATTTTTCATAAATAAAAATCCATCTTAAATGACTAAACGATGTTATTTAATTATAATTGCAATATGAATTAATTAATTAAGGAGACTTAACTTATGACAAAAGAACAAATCTATTCTACTAGTACTGAGCCACTACTAGATACCTCTTTTCCTTCTTTTGTACTTTTACCTAATGGTACACTCGTTCATGGAAATCTCCGTCAATTAGACTATCCAACGCAAGAGACAAAAGAACTAATCGGAAATTCCATACACGACACGCTTTTTTCAGAAGTAGGTGACGATGTCATTGAATCCATTTTAACAAGTTCGGCAGCGTTATGTTTGCACAACATTCCTCTTTCACTGAAAGGTCAATCTTCCAAAACTTGCACTCTTTATACGAAGCCGACTGTCTTTGCAAATGAGCAAGCAATTTTTGTTCTTTGTATTCCAAATGAAGAAGTTCGTTTAATGGATGAAGAACAGCAGCATTTAGTCGACCTTAAAAACGGGATCCACCAATCATTCATGACCGTTACACTTGACCAGGACGGCTTTATTACTCAAACAAATCAGCCATTTTTAACAGCAAGCCGCTGGACACCAAAACGGGTCATCGGGAAAACATTGTGGCAATTGTTCCCGCAAAATCCCGAATCGGAAAAAGTTGTCCTTGAAATTTGGAAAACGTTGCAAAACGGGCAAGTTTGGCAAGGTGAAGTTGAGAAATTGACAAAGGATGAGCAGCTTTACTGGGTACATTTAACGGCGATTCCGATGATGGGCCAAACATCTGAAAAGAACGAGTATTTGCTGATTGAGCGGAATATTACAAAAGAGAAAAAGATTCAGTTCCAGCTGGAGAAAATCGCATATATCGATACAGAAACAGGAATGATGAATGTTCACCGTCTGGAACAAATTATCGGGGAAATGATCGAAGAAGAGCGCCATTTTTCATTCGTTTACTTAAGTATCGATAAGTTTTACACAATTAAGGATTTACATGATGGCGTAGCCGGGAATTCCCTAATCTTAGAATTTACGAAACGTATGAAAATGTATTTCCAAGATAGTACGATGGCTCGTATTAATGAAAGTGAATTTGTCGTAATTACACCATTACCTGAATGGTTTACACAAGGTTTCCTGAATTATTTACAGCAAAATCCAATCTACAGCGGTAACGTAGCAGTCCCACTTTCATTAAGCGGCGGGATTACACGCTTCCCGGAAGATCAAATGACATTCTCTCAATTAATGAAGGCATCATTGGCTACGATCGCTTCTGTACGCAGTGCGGGCGGTGACAGCATCGTCTCATTATCAAAATCTTCACATGCTGCGTTAAACCGCAGATCGATAGTTGAAAAACGATTACTGCTTGCATTAGATCAGAAAAACCTGCATGTTCTATACCAGCCTCAACTTGATCTAAGAAGCGGTAAAATCACAGCTGTCGAAGCATTAGTCCGTTGGGATGATGAAGAAATCGGTACTGTATCACCTGATGAACTGATCCCTATCGCTGAGGAGACAGGTCTCATTAATAATATCGGTTCGTTTATGCTGGAAAAGGCATGTGAACAAGCAGCCCTATGGAAAAATGCGGGCCAACCGATCAAAGTTAGCATCAACTCTTCTGTGCGCGAGTTCCGCGATAAGAATATGGCCAAGTCCATTTTGGAAACACTTGACCGTACTGGGTGCCCGGCAAATTTACTGCAAATCGAAATTACCGAAAAATTCGCATTGGAAGCTGAAGCTGAAACAGGAATTATTAAGCAAATGCGTACACTTGAAAATGAAGGCATTGTCTTTGCGCTTGACGACTTCGGTACAGGTTACGGCTCGTTCCGTTACATGCAGCTTCTGCCGATTTCAATTTTAAAAATTGACCAGACATTTATCCGTTCCCTAAAATCAGAAAAAAACCAGCAGCTCGTAAACGGTATGGTACAGCTAGGAAAATCAATGAATCTGATGGTCGTTGCAGAAGGTGTGGAAACTGAAGAACAAATGCAGTTCCTAACTGGCATCGGATGTGAGGTCATCCAAGGATACTTCGTAAGCAAACCGAGCTCTACAGAGGAAATTTCTTCGTTATTAGGATAAATAAAAGCTCGTAAGGCAACTGATGATCAGTGCTTTACGAGCTTCTCTTTTTTACTTTTGTAAAGGATTGAATCGAAGTTCTACCTTTTCTCATTATACGCAGGATAATCTGCATCATTACTTCTGCAAATACAAGTCCCATCGTAATCGCGCCGGAAATCATAAATGCCCTCATGCCATTTTCCAGACCGGCAATATAGTCGAGCTCCATTACATTGCGCATCGTACTGTATGCAATGCCCCCAGGTACAAGTGGAATAATTCCGGAAACACTAAATATGATCATCGGCATCCTAAACTTGCGTGCAAAGAAATATGCTACTAATGAAACGACAAATGCCCCTAGAAAAGATGCGCGAACATCATCCAGTCCGCTTTCGAAAAGAACATAATATACTGCCCACCCTACAGCACCGACGAAACCACATGCCGGGATTGTTTTGATCGGGGCATTAAAAATGACACCAAAACAGGCGGTCGCAATAAAACTGATAACGATTTGAGCTAAAACATGCTCCATCAACGAACGCTCCCCTCCAATCGATCATACCTTGCAATGATCGCACTCCGAATTGATTCAAAAATTTATAGCGAAAGCACAAGCGCAACACCTGAACCAATCGCAAACGCTGTTAAAAAGGCTTCGGCACCTTTTGCCATTCCTGCCGTGAAATGTCCTGCCATTAAATCGCGGACAGCATTCGTAATGAGCAGACCCGGCACTAGTGGCATGACCGAACCGATAATAATTTTGTCTATTTCCGTACCAACATTAAAATATACTGCGAGATATGCAACAGCACCCACTCCTACCGATGCTAAAAACTCGGAGAAAAATTTAACGCGGGTCATATTATGAAGGATCGTCACAATATACAGGCCGACGCCTCCTGCAACAAAGGCAGCCGGGATATCCGAAATCGTTCCTTTAAACAGCAATAAAAAGGCACTGCTCGCTATACATGCCGCCAAAACTTGCACGGAAATCGGGAGGAAATAATTTGTTTTTTCTATCTTCTTTAACTCGTCATACGCCTGCTCTAATGTTATCATTTGAGATGTAAGCTTACGTGAAACATTGTTTACAAGCACAATTCGATGTAAATCTGTAATTCGTGTTGGAATCGATGTAATTTGTGTAGGCTGTGTTTTACCTAGAGAGAAAATAATACCTGTCGGCGTAACATAGCTTTGTGCATTCATCATATTTTGAGAACGGGCCATTCTTAGCATTGTATCTTCCACTCGATATGTTTCAGCACCGCTTTCAATCATAATACGACCAGCAAGCAAAAAGCAGTCGAGCGCCAGTTCAGTATTTTCAGCATTCATTCAAGGGACCCCCTTCCACTTCTTAGCTCATATTACTTGAAGCAATCGAAAAATAATAGTCTTTTTTCGTGCAATTTATGCTGACAGAACAGTGTATTTCCTTAAAATTTACAATGACCTTCTTCAGGACATAGATAATAGATTATCCCAATTAGAAAGGAACCCGGTACATCATGACAAACCCTTACAGAAAACGGCGTGGTCCTTGGATTGACTTACTTCTTGTTGGCGCTATCGGTTTTTTAGGTGCAATTATCATTTTTTTAACTTTTTTAATCGATGATCCGATTTTCCGGCACACCGACAAAACATCCGCTAAAGAACATACCATTACGGAGGAAGCGTCAAAATTCCCCGGAATAAAAATTGTCAAAGATCGCTCTTATGACAAGAAAATGCCCTATACCGTTCAATATCCGCTAACGGAATATGAAGCTTTTAATCATGCGGTAACGACATATATAGAACAATCAAAACAATATTACATAAGCATGATGCACCTGCAGCAGAATTCAAAGAAGTTAACAGGCAATCTAACGATAACTGTTGAAACATTCGAACATGATCATTATTACTCATTTGTTTTAACGAATAAAACGATTTTAAATACCGAAGAGAAGCAAACAACGGTTCAAACATTTCTAATTGATTATGAAACAGGCGATTTGTTTGATATTCGTGATCTTTTAAATGAGGATTTAGAAAGCCTGAAAACTTTTGCAGCACATATCCAATCGGAAGTGCTTAAAAATCCAGCTTATAAAGAGTATGTATTAGAAAAGGAGCTCGCATTCGCTACCGAGCCAAAATGGCGTTTATTTAAACGTTTTGCATTAAAAGATGACTCTCTTTTCATTTACTTTAATGAAGGTGAAGTGGCAAAGCAGGAAGCAGGTGTACCGGTAGTTGAAATTCCTTTATCATTCATCAACCCGCTTTTAGCATCTGATTTCCAAATAGCGATGCAATCCGAAAATACGATTATTCCTAGTGATAAGGACTCATCAAAAAAACGGATTGCCCTTACGTTTGATGACGGTCCACACCCGGAAGTAACGAAACAAATTTTAGCGCTTCTGGAAAAGTACAATGCAAAGGCGACATTCTTTATGCTTGGAAGCCGGGCGCAATATTATCCGGGCTTAGTACGCGAAGTGCTTGATAGCGGTCATGAACTCGGTAATCATACGTGGTCACATCCCGTTTTAACGAAAATGTCTCCGGCAGAAATTGAAAAGGAATACAATTCCACAGAGGAAGCGATTATCCATGCGACGGGCGAAAATTCAACTGTTTTCCGTCCTCCATATGGGGCGATTAATGAGGAGATTCGTAACGCCATCCCATGTAAATCGGTCAACTGGACGATTGATACACTCGACTGGAAATACCGCGATTCAGAAAAGCTGTTCCCGATGGTGAAAGAGGCATTGCATAATAACGCAATCGTGTTAATGCATGACATTCATCAATCTACAGCAGATGGTCTGGAGCCTGTCCTTGCCTACTTACAAAAGGAAGGCTATGAATTTTTAACGGTTTCTGAAATTTTGCCGTATCATTAAAAGTAACTTTAAAAAAGAGTGGTGATTATTAATCGTCACTCTTTTTGCTTTAATCCTTAAATGCTTGTACTTATTCCTCACTTTTATCGAAATAATCCTCAGATGCTTGCACTTAATCCTCAATTGAGGGCACTTAATCCTCACTTCTCATTAGATATTACTCAAACGCTCGAAATGCCTGAACTTTTCCCCCCTGCTGTTCCAGTTCCTGACGTGCACGTTTTGCAAAAAACACCGCATGCTCCCCGTCCCATGCACACAAATACTATGTACCAGCAGGGCTACTTTCGTTTGCTGAACAGAGGTTACTGTCATGCCATACATAATGATTCAATCCAACAATGAGGTGACATTCCATGCCGGCACTGCAATTTAAACAACTTAGCGAACGGGCACTGTTCGTTCCGTTCAGTACGACGATTAACGAAAAAACCCACCAGCAAATCCAGCAAGTCATTGCAATATTACAGGAGCAGCCATTCCCGGAACTGGAGCAACGGCTGTGATTATTGGAAACCCTTTTGAAAAACTAGAGATTTCTCAAAAATACACGATTAAAATCCGCAATCTCCATTAAAATTTCGCAACTTTTTTTCTCTTAAATGTTTGAAAGAAGTCAATAAAGGTTATAAAACACTATCGCGAAATAGTTAAAATAAAAAATAGGAGATGGAAATTATGAGTTTTATTTGGTTTTTAATCATTGGCGGGGTTATCGGTTGGCTTGCAGGAGCAATTTTAGGTAAAGATGTCCCAGGTGGAATTATCGGTAATATTATCGCAGGTATTGTTGGTGCTTGGATTGGTGGTATGCTTCTAGGAAGTTGGGGACCTAAAGTTTCTGATTTCTATATCTTCCCTGCTTTACTAGGTGCTATTATACTTGTATTCGTTGTAAGCTTTATTATGAAATCCATGCGTAGAGCTTCGTAACATTTATTTTATCTAATTAGTAAATCAGATAAAAGCAGCGGTCCTCCCCAAATTAGGGAGGACCGCTTTTGTATTCATGCAGCTCTGAAAAAGGATTTCTAATAATACACCTCTTCATTATCCCCCATTGAATATTAACTGTAACTTTTTTGTAACCCTTTCCCCAGATATAAATCCTATTATTAAGAGGCGGTATTAGAAATGGAAAAAATAAGCATTACCAATTTAATAAATTCAATAGCGTAGAATGGATGATTCATTATGAAAAAATTAACAATATTACATGGGCGCCGGGTGTGAAAGCGAAAGCCATCACCAACATCAAGGAACAATTTGTATCGAAAAACGATAAAATCGTTTAGTGTACGACAGAAATTCATACTATGAAGTGTTTATTCAAAAGAATGGCAAAGGCGAGTATGAATATTTAGTCTACATCAATTGTAAAACCGGCTGGTGGCACGGTTGATTTCGTCCTAGAACCGGACTCCATTCCTTTTCAATAATTACACCTAATTTGCTTAAAGGTAATATATGGTGTTACCCCGAATATATTAAATTACCTACCCATAGGTTGTTTTCAGGAGTAGAGAGGGAACTTATATTAGAACAAAAGTTTGGTTATTAGAAAAACTCGTCTCGATATTAGAAGATCAGAAAGCGATATTAGAAAATCGAAAGTTTATTAGAGTAAATAAAAATATATTAGAACATTTTAAGATTTATTAGAACTTCCAGCCGCCAGCACCGCCTCACGTTTCGGAAAAATTAGGGTATACCAAAACCACAGGGTCGTTTAACGTGTCCTGCTAACTTACTTAGTACTATTCTTTTAGTTTATTGCGATTTAAAACTGGCACATGCCTTGTTTAGAATTTTCTTGTTGCTATTTAAGTTTTATTTAAGAAAAGAGGAAGCAAAATGAAAACGACATGGCTTTTGAGTAGTAGTGGCGTGATGATGGGTTTGGTGGGGTTGGCAGGAACATTTATTCCCGAAGAAATTTCAAAAACCATAGGGATTGACCCTTCACCTGTTACTCTGATTCTTCTGCAAATCATCGGTGGACTATATTTAGGATTCGCAATGTTAAACTGGTTTACACGTTCTGCCTTAATCGGGGGCATCTATAACAAGCCCGTCGTATTAGGAAATCTGATGCATTGTATTGTTGTCTTTTTCGCCCTAATCCGGCAGTTGGCGGAGCAGTTTCATTTCATACTCTTAATTTTGACATTAATTTATTTTGGGTTTGCCGTCTGGTTTACATTAGTTATGCGCTCGAACCCTTTAAGCAATCAATCAAAAATGCCTGTCTAACGTAGTAAACGGGAATTTAAGGTTGAAGATTTCTCATTTCAAATTGCAATATCGAACTTTCAAATTAAAAGGACCAAACACAAGTATGTTTGGTCCTTAAATTAATTTAGCTATCTTGATTTTATAATTCCTGTCTTAACGCCTGCATTACTTCAATTTTTGTAGCTTTACGTGCCGGACGCAAACCTGAAATCATCGCCACGCCGATACTGATCGCTGCAGCAATCACTACGAGCTGCCACGGAATCGCTGAAAATTGTACATTGTTGAATCCATCTTCACCTGTTGCTGCCTTTAAAATAAGCGGCAATAGCGCATTTGATGCAAAGCTTACAATATATGAAATTGCAATTGCTAGAACTGTTCCAATAACTCCGATAAACGTACTTTCCATTAAAAACAGACGTTGAATTAGTTTTGGGCTGGCACCAATTGCTTTTAATACACCAATCTCACGCGTACGTTCTGTCACAGCCATTGTCATCGTGTTGAAAATTCCGATTGATGCGATCAATACTGCTATTGTTCCAACAAAAACAAGTCCGGCTTTCAATACTAGGAAAAAGACATTTAACTCATCCAGCTGTTCTGTAACGGAATAAACACCGTAGCCTTTCCCGCGTAACTCTTCTAAAATCGGCTTTACATATTCCAAGCTTTCCGCATAAATATCAAAGCGCTCAAAAAACAGTTCAAAATCGCTAGCTACCTCTACATCAGCAATTACTTCGCTATACATATCTTCAATCACTTCACGTTGCTCATCCATCATATAAATCCAGTTTTCAGTTGCCCATTCGTAAGCCGGCTCTGGCATAACACCGACAATCGTGTACGTCATACGCTCTGACAGTACATCCGGCTGTTCATGTGTACTTAGAGCAATTTCCACTTCCTTGCCGATAAGCGAATCCTTGTATCCTTCTTCAGCACCGTCGTAATAAGTGCCTTCCGCTTCTGCTGCCTTTGATTTTTCCTCAACTAATTTTCGGTCCGCTTCATTCAATAATGATTGGCCGAAATGATAGCCGACAATAATTTCTTTTTCATTTTCAGGATATTTCCCTTCCGATAACGGTTTCGCTACCGATGCATAATCATTAAAATCCACTAAACGCAGTGATGTAGACGTATCACGGTCTCCCATGTAGCCTGCTACATTAGCATCCACACTTGTCGTTTTTAATACCGTTTGTACATTTTCTACTGCTTCAATATCCGCTACTTCCTCTTCAGTAAACAGCGCTTGACTGCCGAGCACTTCAATTTGAGTCACCGTTTCACTCGATAAAATCTCATCTTCAATCGAATCCTGCAATCCAAAGCCGATTGAAGCAAGCACGATTAAAAACGCACAGCCCATCGTTGCGGCAAGTACCGTCATAAATACACGCAGCTTATTTTTCTTAATATGCTGCATCACAAAATTTACCTGATCTTTAAAAAGCATTGTGTTCACCTTCTTTCACCAATTGACCGTCATGCATGCGATAACGCTTGTCCGCAATCATCGCTACTTCCTCATCGTGCGTAATAATAATAAATGTCAGGTCCAATTCGCGGTTCAGCTGCTGGATAAGCATTAAAATATCCTGCTCTGTCTCTGAATCGAGGCTTCCTGTCGGCTCATCCGCCAACAAAATCGGTGCATTCGTCACAAGTGCACGAGCAATACTAACCCGCTGTTGTTGTCCGCCTGATAATTCATTCGGATAATGGTCCGTCACTTCCGATAAACCGACCTTTTTCATGATTACTTCAACCCGTTTTTTGCGTTCCGATACGTTCATCCCTTGCAGTTTTAACGGTAATTCAATATTTTCAAATGCCGTCAAACTTGGCATGAGCTGAAAGTTTTGAAAAATAAAGCCGAAGTTTTCTAACCGGAACTTTGCACTCTGAACTTCATTGAATGCTGCAATTTCCTGTGCATTTACTACAATCGATCCGTGTTCCGGCTTCATAAAGCCCGCTAAAATCTGAAGCAGTGTCGATTTACCCGATCCGCTTTTTCCGACAACTGCTACGATTTCCCCCTTCTTAACATCAAATGATACATCTCTCAGAACCGGAACCTGTCTTTCCTTTCCGCGTTTACCGATAGAGAATGTATGTTGTAAGTTCGTTACTTTAATCATCATCGTTCACTCCTTTTCACTTAACTTTAGTGTAAAGGGCAAATCTTAATATTTAGAAAGGCTAAATATGAAGAAATTCTTAAGAAATCCTGAATCCCTCCTTATGTTTTTTTGGACATGAAAAAACCACAAGCACAATACCACCTGTGCTTGTGGTTGAATCTTTATTAGAAACCTACCATCTGTTGCTTTTCAAATGTTTTACCGTTGAAGCTCGTCACTTTTGAGCGGGATACTGTAAATAGCTCATCATCAATATAAAGAAGACGCTGTACAACATTATATGAATCTTCATATTGTTCACCAGGACGCGCCTTTTCGATCATATCCGCTGCAAGCTCAATTCCTTTAGGTGTTACTTTGTAAATATGAGTACCTGTTCCTTCATATTTCAGCTGGTCTTCCTCACCTGTTGGCGAGTAAATCGTAACTGGGAAGCCGTAATAGTTTTGACGTGAATCTCTGAACAATGCTTTATGGTCATACTGCACAGGAGAATAAGTACCACGACCACCGATTACAACCGCCTGCTGTTCTTTTGGGTTATTGAAATCCGTCACATCAAACAGGCTCAGTTTCATTCCTTTTGTATAGACAACCGGCTCTTTTGACCCTTCTTCCATCTTCACTTCCGTATCATAACCAATACCTAACAAGTGATTTTCGCCAATTGGATGCAAGTAATTACTGAAACCTGGAATTTTCAGCTCCCCTAACACTTTCGGTGCCATCGGATTTTTCGTATCAATAACAAAGAGCGGATCTGTTTCTTTAAATGTTACTAAATACGCTTTGTCTCCCATAAAGCGAGCGGAGTAAATGCGTTCCCCCTTCGCAAGGTCCTTGACCGCACCTACTTGTTTTAAGTTTTCATCCAAAATGAAAAGATGGTTTTTCGAATTGGCTGTTGTTCCCCATGCACTGCCTTCTGTAGTTGCGATTCTGACATGCCCATCGTGCTCATCCATTGAGAATTGATTTAATACAGAACCAGGAACTTTACCTTGTGCTGTCATTTTCACCGCTGTTTTATCAATAGAAATTTTATAAATTGTCGTTTCATCGTTTTGGTTCACCGGCATTGTATTGGATACCGTTGTATCCGATGATGTGGATGTGCTCTCCATTGCTGGCCAGAAACGATATTGATTCATCGATGCAATATAGATTGCGTTTTCTGACATGTACAATTGCCCGCTGTTACCTAGGAAGCTCTCTGTTTTCCATGCGTTCGACTTTACATTACTCATATCGATTGCAGATACGATCAAATAATTCGGTTCATTGCTTTCAGGCAGCATACGGATTTTATCGACCGGCATAACAGTTTCCTTTTCCCCATCGTACGTAGATGGACGGAGCTCTACATCCGGTGTTTCCTGCAGCAGCCAGTAGTTGGGCATACGACTTGATACAACGTACAAATAGTTGCCTGCTTTACGGAGACTCGTAATATCCCCGTCATGCCCCACTTCGCGTACTAATGTAGGATTTTTTGCATCTTTCACATCATAGAAGGCAATTTTCGTAACCGATTTCCTGTCATAATACGGCTCTCTTTGTGTTTCCACATACTGTGTGTATCCGATAATTAATGTTTGATCATGCAGCATTAAATGCGATGGATAAATATCTTTGCCGACCTTTAAACGCTTTACTACCTGCAAAGTTTTAGCATCAACAATGATTACTTTATTGTCGACAATCGTATAAATCGATTGGCCGTCCGTAATCGTAATGTCACCTTCTTCAATTCCTTCAACCTGGTTGTTTGTTGTAGAGTAGCTCGGTCCGCCACTGCCTGAATCTTTGTTTTCCATCGACATTGCCGATTCTTCTTTTACCATATCGTTAAAGCGACTCGATCCCGCATTTTCTTGCGCTACAAACGCCCTAAAGTAATCTTTTAAATCTTCTGTTGTAGTAAGTTTTTCCACTTTCCTTACAACTTCAAGTGCTACCGACTGTTCCTGCTGCGACTTTGCATTTTTCGCGTATGCGGTTTGCTTAATTTCGAGTGTGTACTTCCCTACGCTAAGCCCTTCGACAGATAAAGCAGTCCCGGCTTTAACAACTGAAAATTTCACTTTAGCGTTATTGCCGTTTTCATCGACAACTAGAATGGACCCATCTGTTAAACTTTTTTCCGTAATTGGCTTCTTTAACGTAATTGAATACGTTTCCCCTTCGAATAAAATACCCGTTGCCTGCACTTCCGCATTTTTAGCGAACATAAAATAACCGAGTGCCAAAACCGCTACAAGTGATGCGAAAAGCCCTATCCCGAAAAGTTTGCCGTTTTTCATGTAAACCCTCCCTTTCCATACTTTGTATTGAATTAGACTGGGAAAGAGTGTAAAAGTTACAGAATTTTTTAAATTTTATACTAGACATCTCCATGGGTAAATTAAAGTTCTCTTTCGACCTGTTCACAGTATCGTGATATTTATGACCTATTTATTACTTTACAGGTAAATCATTAATATTATAGAATACTAAAAGCAAAGTACTTTAATTAGAGTACTTAAATTAAAGTTTGTATAAGAGAGGAAACAATAAGTGAAATTTAAACAGTTTTTAAAATCAAAAGGAGCAATTGCTTCTATTTTTATGGGAATATTTTATGCGGTAGCGATGCTCGGAATCTTTTTACCTGGATATACAGCAATACCCGGCAATATGGATGATTTAAAAATTGCCATCGTAAATGATGACAAAGGCGAAGCTGGCAGTCAGATTGCCGGTCAGCTAGGCGAAAGCTTACCATTTAAGACAATCGAAACAGACTTAACAAATAAACAGGCTCTGAAAGATTTAGAGCATAATGAACTTGCATTAGTTATTCATATCCCTGAAAACTTTTCGGCGGATGCACAGAGCGGTAAAGGTACTAACATTGATTTCACAGTAAATGAAGCTTCATCAACAATGGTTTCATCTTCTATGTCATCTGTAGTTACTCAGATTAATAACGAATTAAGTGCAAACTTCTCACAGCAAACAGCCCAAGGTATTTTAATGAACTTTAACCTTCCGGAAGAACAGGCTGCTGAAATGGCAACGCAAATCGAAAACAGCTACACTGGAAACTTTGTCATTATGAATGATGTGCCAACGGGAATGCATAACAGTATGCTGCCAATGTTTTTAACAATGGCTTGTTATGTAGGTGCAATGATTGCAGGTATGCAGTTGGTCGGTTCATTTAAAGTGAGCCGTGGCAAAGCGAGCAAAACACGCTTATTTATGTATGTACAATTGACTGCATTAATGATTGCGGTACTTTCAACTATCGCTTCATTAACTGTTGCCTTTTCAATTGCAGATGTCGACATGGCAGTATTGTTGCCTGTATCCGGTCAGCAGATTTTATTGTATATGGCTGCATTTAATGTGTGTGCAATTCCAATCTTTATCCTTGGTGAAGGCGGTATGATTCTTAACATTCCGATTCTGCTAATGCAAACATTGGCAAACGGTGCAACAATTCCTCGTGATATGATGTACGCACCATATGAATGGTTCAGCTATATTACACCGATGTACCATTCGGTTCAATCCTATTTAGCGATTATGTTCGGTTCGATCAGCCCTGCCCCGTACCTATGGGGGTTAGCTGCAGTAGGTGCCGGAGCAATGCTTATTAATGTCCTTATTGTTTGGATCTTCCATAAGCCGCTGCCAGTTGATGCACCTGCTGAACAACCAGCTTCTTTAAAAAAAGCGGATGAAGTTATCGCATAACTTTGTTAAACTAAGGAAAAATACAACTCGTGCTATTTTCAGGCACGAGTTGTATTTATGTAAGCGGAAATTAACATGTATAAAGTATAGGAGAATACTATGTCCATCCAAATTTATATATTGAGCAAGTTAGCGAAAGAAAACAGTTATCCATATAAACTAAAAAAAGAGCTGTCAGAACCGATTCCTTTTGACAAACTGGCCAATCTGTCAGAAAGTAAGCTCTATTATCATTTCGAGTCTTTGACAAAACAAGGACTTATTGAGCCAACAGAAATTATTAAAGAAGAGAACCGGCCGGATAAGCAAGTTTTCGCCATTACAGAACAGGGTCTTGCATTGCTTCCAAACAAAATTTATCAGCTTTTCGAAAAAGCAGATTCCTTATCAGATACAATTGTAGGTTTAATGAATCTGGACTTTGTGGATCGTGCAAAAATCATTATGGTTCTTGAAGAGAAATTACGAAAGCTTGAAAAGAAAAGAGATCATATTAAAAGCTTGAATATGCAGGTTAAGCTGGAAGGTTCTAAAAAAGAAGGTGGAGATTTTTTAACAGGCTATTTTATAAGTCGTTTTGAAAATGAAGGTGAATGGATTTCTTCACTAATCGAAAAAATACGAAATCGATCTATCTAAAAAAGCTTCGCATTCGGATGATTTAGATCATCGAATTGCGAAGCTTTTTTGTAGAATGGCATATAGCTCATCAATTTTTAAAGAAAAGTTTTAAAATAGGTGTTGTAATTTCTTCAAATGACAAGGAATTCTTCCCTCGCCTGTTATACCACTTGCGAACGGTTTCAACTACGCCGATCGGTACGGATTTCCCGTCAATTAAATGATAGTATTGCTCATAGCCCTTTTTTAAATGTTCCCATCGAAAATCATTACCGGACATCATATATTCGGAAACATCGATTATTTTAGCTCTGCCGTTTTGCAGCAGTATATTTTTCAAATGAATATCACGCGGGTTCAGCCCCTTGCTGCGCGCATATTCTCTTGCTTCTTCAACATCCTGTATTATCTGTTCCGGAATATGGATGCCTTCAAGAATGCAGTCGAAGAGCGTTTTCCCTTCCTCGTAACTTAATACGAGACAATTGTCGTTCGAGCCATAGCATGTTGAAAAGAAAGGCGAATTGCCTAACTTTCGGTAAACACCTTCTTCCAACATTACTTTTGCTGCTTTGTCTTTCGCATATAGTTTGAAGGCATACGCCGGGGCATTTTCGGACTGAAAAACTGCCGCATCGGTCCCGATCCCTACACATTTTATATCTTCTGATTCACCAATGATTGTTACTGGCTCATTATTCGGATTGGATAAAACATTTATTTTTGAAAGGGAATCCATTACTTTTTCGAAGTCCTTTACCATATCATCTCTCCCTTCATCAGCGTTAAAGAAAACTACATAATCCAATTACTTTTAAAGGGATTCTATATCGCTCATAATTAAATTCATTTTTTATATTAACTATATGTTCATTTAATGAGTTTAACATTAAAATCGCTAGTTCATGTAATCTACCGCTTTGTCCAATATGTAAAAGCCCTTCACACCATTATGTGAAGGACCTTACCTATTTATTAACTAAGGCTTAATTATTTTTCGCAATTTATTCCACAGGGGAAAGTTCACTTTCTGTTACCCATTTATGATGCGTTACTTCTTCACCAGTTTCTGTATCTTTATAGCTCACCATATATACGGTCGTTTGCTCAGCCGAATCGATTGTAGCTGCCGCGCCTTCCATCCCGTCCATGTGATCCGCATTTAATACTACCTCTTCACCGGAATTGTATTGTTCTTCTCCGGCATCTTCAAGTTCTTCATGGATGACCCATTTATGATCTTCAACTGGTTCACCACCAGTTGTTGGAGTATAAGTAACCATATAGACAGTTGTATCAAATGCACCGGTAATTGTTGCTGTTGCACCGTCCATACCTCCCATATGATCAGCGTTTATCACCGCTTCACCACCCACAGGATATGTAGGGTTTTTCGCATCAGCCAGTCCTTCTGGTACTTCACCTGAACTTGAATGGTCCATTTGGGTATGATCCATTTGTGAATGGTCCATTTCTTTTTTAGATTTTGACTCTTCTTCATTTCCACCGCAAGCTGCTAAAACAAACGCTGTACATAAAACTAGCGCACCTCTTACTAATTTCTTTCTTTTCATCGCTGCATTTCTCCCTTTTTTTCAATTTGATCACCAACTTATTATACCCCTACAAGGTATAAGATAACCTTACAATTTTTTAAGATTATTTAGGTGAGTTTACTGAAAAGAATAACGGGAAAATTAAAGTGTACAAGATGTAATGAGGAGGAATAGGCTATGTCACATGAGCAACATCAACAATTGCTGCAAACTTTACATGAATGTATGGCAACATGCAACCACTGTTTTGACGCCTGCTTAAAAGAGGATCACGTTCAGATGATGACGGAATGTATCCGTTTGGACAGAGAATGCGCAGATATTTGTAACTACTTGGAACAGGCGATTTCTAGAGGTACACCGTTTATTTACGAGCTGGCTGCCGTTTGCGCAAAAATTTGTGAAGCATGCGGAAATGAATGCAAAAAGCATGATCATGACCATTGCCAAAAATGTGCGGAAGCATGCTTTAAATGTGCAGAAGCATGTAAAAAAGTTGCCTAAACATACGAAAAGTTGCTCCAGGTTCATTTACCAATGGAGCAACTTTTTTATGTTTAAATATTGATTTCCGTTAAGCACTTTTCACAAATAAATTTGCCTTCCAGATTCAAATAAGCTTTGATTTCCGTAAACCCTTTTCGCTTCGGGTAACGCATATGAATCAATACTTTTTCATCGTCTTTAATTTCATTATTACATTTCATACATTTTGGAATGAATAGGGCCACTCGATCCCCTCCCGCTATTTATACTTTAGTTACACTTGTTCTACCTTAGTACAAGTATATCCTGCCTTTTATTTTTTCCGAACAGGAAGCCAAATTTCACTGTAAGCATAACCTTCTTTATTTTCATCCATTTTAGTAAACGAAAAAGTGGGTGCTTGAATAATCTCATAATCGGAAGTAGGAAGCCATTCCGAGTATGTTTTAGCCATTGTTTCTTGTAACGTGGCAGGAAACGGTCCTTCATTTGGAAATACCGCCCACGTACTTGCTTCTACTCGCATTTTGTCTAACCGATCACTTACTTCAGTTTCAGTTGTTAAGACACCGATCAAGTGCGTTAACTCCCCTTCTTCTTTCAGGAAGTTCGCATCAGCATGGTAAGAGGCATTCACAATTTCAAAAGGCTCTATATTTTGCAGTGCGCGCATTTCTTTTCTTTGTTCTTCCGTTATGCTTTGGGCCAGCTTTACGATTTCCTGATTTACCCCTTCAAACTGCATAGGCACACGTTTGCTTACCCCTGCTAATTTAAAAGCTTGTTTATTCTCAATTCTCCATTCCATCGAAATTCCTCCTTTTACTGTAATAACGAATGTAAGTTTAGGAAATGATTTACTTATTTTCTTTTTGATGACATCCGAAGGTAAGCAATCACACCATTTTTTAAATGCTCTAGTAAAACCGTCAACTGACTGGTAACCGTATTTAAACGCAACATCAGTTACCTTTTCTCCATTTATTAAGTCCTTATTCGCTTCCGATAGTTTTCTGTTTTTCACATAATCATTTAATGTCATCCCAGAAAGGTGAAAAAATACTGTTCTAAAGTGATAATCGGAAACCCCGGCATAATGTGCAATGCTTTCAAGGGACAAGTCCTCGGTTAAATGTTCTTCAATATATTCAATCACCTGATTTAATTCTTTTAGCAACATATCCCTCCTTCATGGATACATATTAGCAAAGCAATTATAAAAATACTCGACATTTTGAGATGAAAAAAATCGTATAAAATTTGTACAAATTATGACACTCGTTGTTTATTAGAGGAATTAAAAGGGTATTCACACTTATTAGTAAGATACTTAGCAAAAAAATTGCAGAAATACACGAGAGGAGTTGATACGTAATATGCGGTTGGAAAAAAAGTTAATATTGATATTCAGTTTTATCGCGGCCTGCTTCTTATCTGCTTGTGCGGAGAAGGAAAAGCTTGCCGACGGATCTGAACTGATACATAAAGATCAGTTTGTTTTTGCTGCATCTGGAGAGTTTAAACCATTCAGTTATGTTAACGATGAGGACCTTTCGATGTCAGGCTTTGATATCGAAGTTGGTGAAGCGATCGCAAAAGAACTCGGTCTAAAACCGGTTCAAAAACGGATCAAGTTTAAAGGTATTGTAGAAGGAGTCAAGACTGGCCGTGCAGATGTAGCTGTTGCCAGCCACACGATTAATCCACAGCGAAGCAAACATGTTGCTTTCTCTACCCCCTATTATTATTCTGGACCGCAGATTTTTACCCGTCTAGAAAGTGAAATCAAAACTGTTGATGATTTAGCCGGAATGGAAGTCGCTGTAGCTAAAGGATCAACCTACGCTGATACAGCTTCCAGGTATACCGATAATGTTAAAACCTATGACAGTGACATCACTGCTTTGCAGGCGTTAAACAGCGGTCGTCATGATGCGGTAATCACCGATTTTGTTACCGGAAAAAATGCTGCAAAAGAAGGTTTTAAAGTTGAAGGGCAGCAGTTAATCGAACGCAGTGAACAAGCGATTGTACTCCCTCAAGATAACCCTAACCTATTAAAGCGAGTAAACGAGGCGCTGGAAAAACTCCGGGAAGATGGAACCCTTACTCGGATTAGCATGAAGTATTTTGGTGAGGACATTACAAAAAAACCTGAATAATTCAATCCTCTAAATAAGAAAGGACGTAGGTACAGTGCCAAGTTTTTCACATTTTCTAGAAGTATTAGTAGATACAAAAGATGTTTTCCTTAAAGCCATGCTCTTAACTTTGGAGTTAACGGTTGTATCCATTTTAATCGGTATCGTAATCGGGCTTTTCTTTGCGTTAATGAAAATATCAAAATTTAAAGTTTTAGAACTCATTTCAGATATATATGTCTTTTTAGTCCGCGGAACACCGCTAATTGTTCAAATCTTTATCCTTTACTTTGGACTAAGCGGAATTTTCCTTCTTCCTGATTTTTGGGCTGCTTCACTTGCTTTGGCACTTCACAATGGCGCATACATTTCTGAAATTCTTCGAGGTACTATCCAAGGAGTCGATAAAGGTCAGATGGAGGCAGGACGTTCTTTAGGGATGACCAAGGTTCTGACATTAAGAAGAATTATTCTTCCGCAGGCATTCCGCCGTGCGCTACCGCCATTGGGTAACCAGTTCATTATCGGTTTGAAAGATTCTTCGTTAGCCGCATTTATCTCGATGAATGAACTCTTTAATGTAGCAACAACGCTAGGATCTAATAACTTTGACGAAATGACTTATTTACTTATCGTAGCGATCTACTACTTAGTGTTAGTGGCATTATTAACATTCTTAGTAAACCGTTTCGAAAAGAGATTAGCAATTAGCGACAGGTAGGAGGCGTAAGCAATGGAAGCAAATGAAATGATTAAAGTTAATCAATTGAATAAGTCATTTGGAGACTTACATGTATTAAAAAATATCGATATGACCGTTTTCGAAAGCGATGTTGTTTGTTTAATAGGATCGAGTGGCTCAGGAAAAAGTACTCTCCTTCGATGTCTAAACTTTTTAGAAAGAAAAGATAGCGGCAGTATTACCATAGGGGGCAAAGAAGTCGATCCTAAAAATGATAACCTTAACAACATAAGGGAAAAAGTAGGAATGGTATTTCAACATTTCAATTTATTCCCCCACAAAACTGTTTTGGAAAATATTATTGAAGCTCCGGTAATGGTTAAAGGCATTGACAAAAAGGAGGCAATCTCCAAAGCAAAACAACTCCTGGAAAAAGTCGGCTTGGAAGATAAAGCCGATGTCTATCCAAATAAACTATCTGGCGGGCAAAAGCAACGAGTAGCAATTGCCAGAGCGCTTGCAATGGAACCGGACATCATGCTTTTCGATGAACCGACATCAGCACTTGATCCAGAGCTTGTCGGAGAGGTTTTAACAACGATGAAAGAATTGGCTCAAGAAGGAATGACAATGGTTGTTGTTACCCATGAAATGGGCTTCGCCAGAGAAGTGGCTGACTGGATCGTGTATATGCATGATGGGGAAATTATCGAGCGCGGTGATCCTGATCAGTTTTTCAATCATCCGAAAGAAGAGCGAACAAAAGAATTTCTAAAAACGACAATGCTGAAATAAATGAACTTGGGTCCTGTCTAAATAGTAGGCAGGGACCCTCATTTTTATTATCGTGTATGATTACACCGGATAAACGGTTTTATGATCAGCCAAGATTATACATTTACTTTCATCCTCTAAGAAACGCACATCCCCTTCTGATGAATAGAACCATGTTTTTTGATTCTGGTTATCTTCTTCCACATAAAAAATATTGAGTTCATCTCTGAATTTTAATAATGTATTGGCAATTTCTTGATCAACTTTAAATGAAATTTCCCAACTGTTTTCAACTGGTTTGATCTCATATTCTGTAGTTTCGCAGAATAGTCTGCTGCCGACAGTATGACGTACATATAGCATCTATCCTTCACCTCCAGGCAGATCTATTAAAAGGATAAATGCATCCTTTTTTGCTTTTATTGTTAACGAATGAAGGTCGGTGATTCGTGCATCATCACGTCTTTGTAACGTAACATCCCCATTTAGTGAAACTTCTCCTTCAATGACAAATACGTAAATTTTACGTCCTTCTTCTTGCCGGAACTGAATTTCTTTTTCCGCCTCTAATTTTGAAAGATATAGTGTAACGTCCTGATGGATCATCGCTACATTTCCCCCCGCATTATGAGAAACGACTGGTAACAATTCATTTCTTAACTTATCAGGGTCAAACGTAATATCTTCATATGATGGCGTTAACTGTTTCTGATTTGGAAGAATCCATAACTGTAAAAAGTGAGTATCCTCAGCTTCTGTTGGATTCACCTCCGAATGAAGGACTCCCGTACCAGCTGTCATTCTTTGCACATTGCCGTACTGAAGTGTACCGACATTCCCTAAATTATCTTCATGCTTTAACTGCCCCTTTAATACAATGGATACAATTTCTGCATCCCTGTGCGGATGAATGCCAAAGCCTTTGTTCGGTTTAACAATGTCATCATTTAAAACACGCAATGGACCGAATTGGATATTTTTTTCGTCATAATACGGACCAAATGAAAAACTAAAATGTGTTTCTTGCCATTCATTTTTTGCTGTAAAACGCTTAGTAGAAGGATTATGTACAATCACTCTGAATCACCTTTCCATCATCGAAATAACTTATCTTGAATTCAAGATAAGTATACAGTAAATAAAAGGAATCTGCTATATAATTGAATCGTTAACATTAACATAAAAAAACACGCAAACCATGGTTTGCGTGTTTTTACTTAACTCTTCATTCTCCATTTTTATTAATTTCCCGTTCATTTATCGGCTGAACAGGACGGTGATTGTCCGGGAAAATTTGCTGGAATGCTTTTATTTGTGCTTCTGACATTTCAATCGGCTGCTCAAAAACAATCCACTGTACTTCTTCTGTACAAGGAGGTGTCGTTAATGAACCGGCGTATTGGAAAGTCGTTTCATTTTCTGGCAGTAGAGCTTGTAAGTCAATGACATGTTCTTCGGAATCACCTTTTGCCGATTTATCTGTCGGTAATTCATTCCACATTGAAGAAAGAAGTTTGTTTTCATTTCCTTCTTGAATCATCAACCCAATAACTGCCAGCTTTCCATTCTCGTCACTATGTACTAGATGCAGTTCCATATCATAGTTTTGGCCGTTAAACTGATGCTCACTTGGTGTATGGAAATGAAATTGTGAAAGCTTGTACTCATTATTTTCAATAATAATGTGATTGCTTTCTGTTGTCGCATTCGCCTGTATCGTATGACCATTATTTTCTAATGTAAACGGTCTTGGTTCATAGTGAATCTCAGTCCCTTTTAAATTTTCATCTGCTTTTACTTCGGGAATTTCAACATTAATCGGCGATTGTTCGCTTCCATTCACACATGTTAAATTACTGGGATCGAGTTCTCCCCAGTGTTCAGGTCCAGTCGATTCCTCATAAGACCAGTCACTCTGATTAGCACTTGTTGTAATTACTTCTTTTTCTTCACTTTTTTGTTCCGCGCATGCAGCAAGCATCAAACTTGAGAACATTGCTAAAAATAAGTATCCAAGTTTCTTCATCTTCTGTAGCTCCTCTTATCTCTAGAATAATAAAATTACTCCATATATAATTATTTTATCCAAATAAATATACTGGAATATTAAAATTCGGTTAATATAACCTATTCCTTTTTCCGTATATAGAATCATAATCTACACTTCTTTTAGTCATTTATACTTCATTTAGCATTTGCTCTTTCAGCTTATTTATAACTTAGAATGTAAAATTGCTTCATAAAAAAAGAGCGAGCTCAGTATACTAAGCTCCCCCTTTTCACTCTATATTCGCCCAAAGACGATCCGTTATTTTTTTAAAGCTTGCGTCTTTCAATTTCAGCAGCACCGGATACATTGCATAATCAAAATCTGCGAGCCTTCCCTGTTCATCCGGTGTAATATGATGAACATCTTCATCACAAGAAACTTCCGTAAATAATTCAACATCTTTTGCTGTAGATGTACGTTCAAATGTAATGATATCGCCTATTTTCAAAGTTATTCCTCCCTATTTTTATATTTCCAAGCTAATCGTTTTTTCACTTCTTCCACCATTTCATGATCCTCTGAATGCATTGCGTCATAGAACTCACTATGCTTCGTATAGTCTCTTAAGTCCATGGATATTAAACGGGTAGCCTTCAGTACTTGATAAAAATCTGCAACTTCTTTTTCAGAGAGCGGTGAACCATTTGCATAATTCATAAAATAGATTTTTGTATCATCCACTGTATCCTGCCATTCTGAATGTACCGTACCGCCACTGAAAAACAGATTAATTACATTCCAAAACTCTTTAGTAAGCCTGTTGAAATCCTCTTCATTTTCATCAGTTAATGGTTCACTAAAGTCGTATTCAAGTAGAGCTTTAACCGTATCTCTCAATAGAGGATTTGCGTATGTATATTGCGCACTTATTTGTTCTTCCAATTCGTTTACCCGATCTTGTGCCGGGTGGACAAACCAAACTACACCACATAAAACGACCGCACCCAGCACACCCTTACTCTTCCAGCTAACCATTCCTATCACTCTCCACTGAAACTAAAGCAACTGCCTTAATTCTTCCGCCATTTCCTCCACTAATTCCGGCCTTCCATGAAACTGTGCAGGAGTATTTTGAAATAGCTCCACTTGCCAGCCGTTGTTCTTTTTCACAGCGACCAGTGTTTGATGGGCGTTTACGGCAGGCTCAATATCTGATTTTCCAGGAGGAATCATTCCCGCAATCGCATATAAAATTGCTGCATCTGTTCCAAGCGATCGTATCTTTTTTACTTTCGTTATAAATGGAGCTGTTGGATGATTTTCAAAAATAGGCGTAAGATGCGCCAAAATTTCTTCTTTGCCAATTAACTTACTGCCATCAAATCCAATTTGGACTCCCTGATCTGCAAATTGATCAGACATCTCTTTGGCATCACGTCTATTCCAGGCATCAATTAGTTTATTGTAAAGGTTTTGAACTTCAGTATTCATATTAATTTCTCCCCTTGATTTTACTGACAAAGCTACACATTCAATACCATTCGCACTGTTTTTAACGTATGGCCTTCAAATTGATCATCGAACTCTTTCACCACTTGAAAACCTTTTGCGTCATAAAAGCTCTTGCCAATTTCATTATCCTTTTCAACATTTATATAGATTTCCTTTAAGCCGCCCAGTTCATTAATTCCTTTTTGCAATAAAGCCGAGCCAACCCCTTTTCCCTGGTATTTTGGATAAAGGTAAATAGCCCCTAGTTCAGCTTTCCCTTCTTCATTAACAGGAGAGAAATTCGCGAACCCTATAATATTGCTATCGATTTCAGCTACAAAAAGAAAAGAACGTTCCAATCGCTGTTTCATCCTTTCATCATTGTAGGCCGTCTTTAGAAATATTTCTTGAATCTCCAAAGGAATGATTCCCTCATATGTAGCATTCCAAGATTTTTTTGCCACATCCTGAACTTGTGGAATGTCTTCAGCATGCATTGTACGAATTAGTGCCATTTTACTCTCTCCTCCTTAACTCTGATTAGTTATATAAGTCAATATTAACATGAATTACCAAAGTATAACGACACCTTTATTTATTAGGCTAATTCCTCAATTTTACAGACATCTATTGCTACACATGTGAAAATTTAACAGCCAGTTTCTAGACGGTATTCGCCACTTGAACTGACTTATTCGTCAACTTCTTTTCCATATTCATCAGTTCACTCAACATAACCGCCTACTCCAGCAACATATTCGCCAAGCCCCATCCAAAACAACCGGATCACCAGTCCCCCGCTTGCAATACAAAAAAGCGAAAGGTCACTAAAACCTTTCGCCTCATCAAATTATTCAAAAGGCCAGCTTGGCAGCATACAGCGTAACTTCTTATCTGCACGTTTCCCAAGCACATAATCTGCCTGCATCATTGTATGAATTTCGCGTGTCCCTTCATAAATGACCGGTGCTTTGGAATTCCGTAAATAACGGGCTACTGAATATTCATCGGAATAGCCGTATGCCCCGTAGATTTGAACCGCATCATCCGCTGCTTTATTCGCAAAGTCGCACGCTTGCCATTTGGCGAGCGATGTTTCCCTCGTGTTACGCACGCCTTTATTTTTCAGCTCTCCTGCGTGATACACAAGCAGGCGACTCATTTCATAGCCGGCCTCCATTTTTGCGAGCATTTGACCGACTAGTTGATGCTCACCAATCGGTTTGCCGAAAGTTTCGCGTTCTTTACAGTACTTGACGCTCGCTTCGATGCATGCCTGAATTAAGCCGACCGCGCCTGCAGCAACCGTAAAACGGCCGTTATCCAGAGCGGACATCGCAATTTTAAACCCTTCTCCCTCTTCACCGAGCAAGTTTTCTGCCGGAATTTTGACATCCTCAAAGAACAGTTCGCCTGTATTGCCTGCACGAATACCGTATTTGCCTTTAATCGCCTTCGAGCTAAACCCAGCCCATTCACGCTCCACGATAAATGCCGAAATGCCGTGATGTGCTTTTTCCTTATCTGTATAGGCAAATACAAGGAAATGGTCTGCGATATCACATAAGGAGATCCAAGTTTTTTGACCGTTCAAAATATAATAATCGCCATCACGTTTTGCAAATGAACTCATCGCCGCAACATCCGATCCGGCACCAGGTTCTGTCAGTCCGAATGCACCGATTTTCTCGCCCTTTGCCTGAGGCAGCAAATATTTTTGCTTCTGCTGTTCTGTGCCCCATTGCATGAGCGTCATACTATTTAAGCCAGTATGCACGGAAACGGCCGTACGAAATGCCGTATCCCCGCGCTCCAGCTCTTCACAGACAATTGCAAGTGAATTATAGTCCATTCCTGCTCCGCCGTATTTCTCCGGTACACAAACTCCCATTAACCCCAGTTCAGCAAGTCGCTTCCATAAATTTGGATCAAAACCGCCGCCAGCATCCCAATCGGCAATATAAGAGATAATTTCTGCATCAACAAATTGTCTTACTGTTTTTCGTAAAAGATTCTGTTCTTCCGTAAATTCGAAGTTCATACCCTCACTCCTACCACTTTACAATCATTGATGAACGGTGTGATGTTTCTTTAATATCCACACCTCGCTTCGCCATTTCCTGAATAAACTCACGACCTGGCACAACAGTTTCAGGTGCAAATACACCACGCTCCACAATCAGTCCCTTGCCAATCATTTGGGCCACGATTGAAATTGTATTTGCCGTTGCACGTGCCATCGCCGTCACATTTTGCTCAGTATCTTTTCTTACGACCATTTCATATTCATACGTAATTTGCTCTTCCGACTTTTCTCCTGAAATAATTGCACGCAATAGGACAGCATCGACATTATCGCCGATATCCAGTTTTTTCTGTAATACTTCCCTCGTTACTTCCCGGACATTTACTTCACGGCCGCCTGCTTCAACTTTATTGTTTTTATCAAGGAAGCCTAGTTCAGCTAGCAATTTAAATTGTTCCGCATGACCTTTATAGCGGATCGTTTTGTATTCGAGTGTTTTCACATGAGGGAATGTTTTATATAAAGTTGAAATTCCGCCTGATGTATAGAATGCTTCTAAGACTCCGAACTCGTCAAAGTAGATCGGCTCCAGTCCAGTTAAAGACTCGACCTCTGTAAGAACACCTTTTTGAATCATTTTCGAAGGCTCTGTATAGTGGTCGAATACCCCATCCAGCGAGAACACACGAATGTAATGCAGTGGAGGCTGTGGCGTTGTTGGAATACCACCTACATAAAGTTTAATCGAATCTACAGAATCAAACTTTGTTGCCCCGTAACCTGTCAAAATATTGATCATTCCCGGTGCTACACCTAAATCCGGAATAATCGTCACACCTCTATCGACTGCCTGACCGTGCAGTTCGAAAATAGATTCTGTAATTCCGCCAATGTGGCCACCTAAATCTACCGAGTGCACCCCTGCATCAATTGCAGCTTTGGCAACACGTTCATTGAACTTATAGAACAGGGCATTCACTACTACATCACCACGGCTGATGACATCGTGCAATGCTTTGTCATCTTCTGCATCAAGCTGAATTACTTCCACCTTATCTGTATTCAATGTATTAACGAATTCCTTTGCAGGACCTGTTGAAACATCGGCTAAATATATCTTTTCCACATCTTCACTAAGGACTAAATCGCGCGCTACTTCTTTCCCCATCAACCCTGCACCTAACACTACTACTTTCATGTAAACATCCCCCTTTTTATTAAGTCAATTACGCATCAGCGTGATTGCGTCCAGAATTTTGAGATGTGATGATTCTTAAAAATGAATCATCAAGCGTTATTATCGATTTGGGCACGTTGCAACTTGCCGCTGTAGTCTACATAAATACTCTTCCATTCCGTATAAACATCAAGAGCTGCCTGACCTGAATCGCGGTGACCATTTCCTGTACCTTTCGTCCCGCCAAACGGCAAGTGAATTTCCGCGCCTGTTGTTCCGGCATTTACATAAACAATACCTGTATCAAGCAACTGCTGTGCTTTGAAGATTGTGTTGACATCTTGCGAGAAAATCGAGCTTGATAAGCCAAACTTTACACCGTTATTTACTTCAATGGCCTCTTCCAAACTGCTGACTTCAATAATACTAATGACAGGACCGAAAATTTCCTCTTGTGCGAGAATGCTTGATGCTTCCACATCGGTGAAAATTGTCGGGGCATAGTAATAGCCTTTTGCCAATTCGCCTTCAGATAAAATTACTCCGCCAATCAGCAAATTCGCTCCTTGCTGCTTACCGATCTGTACATAATGATTGATTTTTTCCAGCGCAGCCTTATTAATGACAGGACCTACTTTAATTGAAGGATCCAACCCGTCCCCGATTGTCAGCTGCTTCGTTGCTTCCACAAGACGATTTTCCAACTCCTGTTTTACATTTTTATGCACAATTACACGGCTGCATGCTGTACAGCGCTGCCCTGCCGTACCAAATGCGCTCCATAAAATCCCTTCCAAAGCTAAATCTAAATTAGCATCATCCATTACAATGACCGCATTTTTCCCGCCCATTTCAAGCGAAACTTTTTTCAGATGTTTTCCGCCAAGCTCTGCTACTTTGCTGCCTGTCGTTGTTGACCCTGTGAAAGAAATTACACGGATGTCCGGATGCTCGACAATCGCTGTTCCGACTGTAGGACCTGAACCGAATACTACGTTGACGACACCTGGCGGCAAGCCGACCTCTTCAAATATTTTTGCAAGCTCGTAAGCCATAAAAGGCGTTTCGTTAGAAGGCTTCCATACAACCGTATTACCAGCAACGAGCGCAGGGAATGACTTCCATGTCGCAATTGCAATCGGGAAATTCCACGGCGTAATAAGTCCTGCCACCCCAATCGGAGCGCGCACACTCATCGCAAACTTATTCGGCAATTCCGACGGGACCGTTTCTCCAAATAAACGTCTACCTTCCGCTGCCATATAAAGTGCCATGTCGATTCCTTCTTGTACTTCTCCGCGCGCTTCTTCAATGACCTTGCCCATTTCCTTCGTTAATATTTGCGCGAGATGTTCTTTCTTTTCTTTTAGTTTAAATGCAATTTCATATAAATAATCCGCTCGTTTTGGCGCAGGGACAAGCGCCCATTCTTTTTGAGCCGCTTTCGCCTTTTGAGCAGCGAGTTCGACTTGGAATTTTGTCGAAAGTGGTATCGTTCCTAACTGTTCACCATTTGCAGGATTGATCACAGGCATCATTTGCAATGAATCGTCTTCTATCCATTCTCCACCAATAAAATTTAACAGCTTCATTTCTCCACCTCACAAATTCTCATTTACCTTTTAATTATTCGACATTCTCTACTTTATTCCCTTTTTTTCTCAAAAAGAATAACAGATACATATTATTCGATGACAAATATTATTTTCATCCTTTTGAAACTTTTGGAATTTTCAAGCGTATCTATTATTGTAAATATTAAATTGAATTGTAAGGAGATATAAAAATGAAAAATCATGAAATCGACTACGTCCTACACGGCGATGATATGCAGTTTGTAGAGGTGGAGCTTGACCCGCAGGAGACGGTTGTGGCTGAAGCCGGAAGTTTAATGATGATGGAAGATCAAATCCATATGGAAACCGTATTCGGTGATGGCTCGGCAAATCAGGGCTCCGGATTGATGGGGAAATTACTTGGCGCAGGAAAACGTTTAATCACAGGCGAAAGCTTATTCATGACAACGTTCACTAACAATGGCATGGGCAAACGTAAAGTATATTTCGCTTCTCCATATCCAGGTAAAATTATTCCGATGAATTTAAGCGAATTGGACGGTAAAATCATCTGTCAAAAAGACGCTTTTCTAGCTGCGGCGAAAGGTGTTTCGGTTGGCGTAGAATTCCAGAAAAAATTAGGTACAGGATTCTTCGGTGGTGAAGGATTCATTATGCAGAAGCTTGAAGGAGACGGTATGGCTTTTGTACATGCAGGCGGAACAATTTACGAACGTAAACTGCAGCCAGGCGAAACATTGCGCATTGATACAGGCTGTTTAGTCGCGATGACACAAGACGTAAATTACAATATCGAAATGGTAAGCGGCATTAAAACGGCTTTATTCGGTGGGGAAGGCTTATTCTTTGCAACGCTTTCCGGACCTGGTACAGTTTGGGTACAATCATTACCATTCAGTCGTCTGGCTAGCCGTGTGTTTGCTGCAGCACCAGTTTCTCAAGGTGGTGGCGGTAAAGACGCAGGTGAAGGCGGTATCGGCGGATTATTTGATCTGTTCAATAAATAAGCACAAAAAGGAGCAGTCCCGAATTCAGGACTGCTCCTTTTCCTTTTTATACAGCTAAAACAATAATTAAGATTAGTGCCAGTACAATTCGGTAAATCGCAAATGGCGTTAATTTCACTTTTGAAATCAGCTTTAGGAAGAATTTAATCGAAATAAGTGCAAATACAAATGCGCTCACAAAGCCGACTACATAAAACCAAAAGTGATCGGCGTTAATTTGGTCCCAGTTCTTAACAAGCGACAAACCGCTTGCCCCTGCCATAATCGGCACGGCCATAATGAACGTAAAGTCCGCAGCTGTTTTATGATCCAACCCAAGAAGTACCCCGCCTGAAATCGTTGAGCCTGAGCGTGAAAACCCTGGCCAAAGCGATAGACATTGGATAAGTCCTATTTTCAATGCTTTACTGTACGAAATATCATCCAATGACGTAATTGCCGGTTTTTTCGGTCCAAATTTATCGGCAATAATCATAAAGATCGCTCCGATAATTAATCCTATAATTACAGTTTTGATACTGAATAAATTTTCATCGATAAAATCTTCAAACAGCACTCCAAAAATACCAGCTGGAATAATACCGACAATTACATGTCCTAAATTAAAACGCGTCTTTTTCTGACCTTCTATTTTATATAATCCAACTAAACTTAGTAATCGTTTCCACATAACGAAAACGACCGCTAATATTGATCCAAGCTGAATTACGATTTTAAATGTATTTGCCGAGCCGGACCCTAAAAATTCCTTCGTTTGCAGCCACATATCATCAACAATAATCATATGTCCTGTTGAGGAAACAGGCGCAAATTCGGTCATCCCTTCGACAAATCCTAAAATTAAAGCTTTTAAAAGCTCAATCCATTCCATTTTTCCGTTCCCCTTTTTGCAATCTTATTCGCTAAATTTTACATCTATAACCCATAATTCGGAGCGACTGCCGATACGTGTCGGAGGCCCCCAAAAACCAAAGCCGCTCGAAACAAGCGCATGTAACTGCTCTTTTTCAAGAAGACCGTAATCCAACTCAAAAACTCTTTCTGTTATGAGATGGTTTGGCCACATTTGACCGCGATGCGTATGTCCGGAAACATGAAAATCCACACCTAAACGGGCTGGCTCATCCAAATCCAGCGGTGTATGGTTCATGACAAACCAAGGTAAGTTTTCATTTTCAGGCTGCATCTCTTTTAAAGCTAAGCGGTTCACATTTGTCGCATCTTCCCGCCCTGTTAAATAAAAACGATTCGCCACTAAAATTGTTTCATCCATTAAAATGTTAACGTTCGCCTCAGCCATTTCCTTTTTAAATTCAGGAATCTCATTGCCGTAATATTCATGGTTCCCCAGTACTCCGTATACACCATATGTCGCCTTTAGATTTTTCATCACTTCGCCCATATCTTTTTCGACAAAGCGCTTTGGACTATCATCGACAATATCACCCGGAAGAAGCACTAAATCGGGATTTTGTTCATTTGAAAGTGCAACAAACTTATTCAAATGCCCTTTCCCTGACAACAAACCAAGGTGGAAATCCGATGCCATAACAATACGCATATCCTCTCCAGGCTTATCGATGTTAATTGTAGCATTTCGTACTACCGGAGAATATGCAAAATATGTACCTGCAATTAATAAAACGATCAGTAAACCGACTACTCCTGTACCAACCAGTTTCGTTGTAAGCGGTGTAAACTTAATGATTAAATTTGCAATGATACAGAGGATAAGCCCGTACTGCAAAAAGAACATCCAATAGCTGCCAAGCACCGAAAGTGGCGTTAACAGTGGATGGAGCTTTCCTATAAAATAACCGTATGATACGAGAAACAGCACTGTCCAATAAACAATCGGCCAGCGAAATTGCTGAATCGACAACAGCCATGCCCTAAAATTCCAGCCAAGATAAAATGTAAGGCCGCTATATATCACTAATGCCACTATGCCCAAAAGTATACGCATCGTAATGTTGCTCCTAACTTTATTTGTCATCTGTAATGTTGCTATTTTACTATATTTTGAGTATATGGCGTTAGTCAATAAGCTTTTATAAAGTGGTGAGAGGTGTGACGGTTACAGTTCTCTAATAAAACTGTTTTTTTTTAATATGACGTTCACTTGTTTTAATATAAACGGGATTTTCTAATATCCTCGCCCCCCAAAACAAAAACTACAGCAAGGCACACTTCCCTCGCTGCAGTTTTCATTCATTATTTATCTGTCGGGATACTAACCGTCACTTTAAACAAATCCCCATCAACTGCGATGTCCAATTGCCCGTCATGCAAATCAACAATCGACTGTGCAATCGCTAGCCCTAGCCCTGAGCCTTCTGTATGACGTGATGTATCGGCACGTTTGAAACGCTCGATTAATTGGGATGCTTCCTCGTTCAGTTCGTACTTCGCTACATTTTTCACGGTCAATTCCGCATTGCCTTCATGCGACTTCAAATTGACGTAAACACGTGTGCCTTCCAACGAATATTTCCGTGCATTAATAATCAAGTTATCAATAACACGCCACCACTTTTGCCCGTCCACACGAGCATAAATCGGCTGCTCCGCAATATTGATACGTAAATCCAAATTGGCAGCTGCAAAGTCTTCGCCATGCTCACCGACCGCCTGCTGCAACAGTTGTGCTAAGTCGATGCGCTGTTTCGTAATTTCTACATTGCCGCTTGCCATTTTCGATACTTCAAATAAATCTTCAATTAATGTTTTTAAACGATTCGATTTCGCATCTAAAATCTCGATATATTTTTTTCGCTCATCCTCTGTGATCGATGGATTTTTCAGTAAATCCGTATACGTTATAATCGATGTGAGCGGTGTACGCAAATCATGGCTGACATTCGTAATCAGCTCTGTTTTCATCTGCTCACTTTTTGCCTGTTCATTCATACTGTTACGGACACCTTCACGAAGCCCATTTAAATTTCCGGCATGTCTCGCTAACGGAGAATTCCCTTTCACCTTTAAATTCTTTGTAAGACGGCCATGCGCCATGTTTTCAGTATGCTGCATAATACGGTTCAGGTAGCCCATACGACGCATAAAAATGTAAAGTGCCGGAATGAAGAACACTACAAATAAGAACATATAGAACATGAAAACGCCGAAACTTCCTGATGTCATAACAACAGCAAATCCAAAGCCTCCAAGGAAAACAACAAGAAGCAATATTAGTGACTGCATCCCGATTGAACGATTTTCAAACATTGAGATGGCACCATCTACAAACTTCGCTGTAAATGTCTCCGGCCAGATTTCCTCCAGATCACGCTGCCCTTTTAAACTTATAAATATTGAGGAAACCATAAAGACGATTGCGACAATAAGCGCAAAACTTAAAACGCCTGATACGATAAAATCCATAAGAAAGCCGGAACGATTATCCGTATAGTAATAGATTAGCGTCTGGATGGATCTTGTAAAAGAACCGTTAAATATAAACGCGAAGTATGTTGCAATAAGAGTTGCCACGATGCGAATATCAATCGGGAAACGTTCGAATATTTCACGTAGCTGGAACTTACGATTAAATTGCTCAAGCGTTGGTTCTAAAGACGTCATTAATAAAATAAAACTGATGATTCCAGCAAGAATAATGCTGTAATACACATATTTTGTAACAGTAAATGCCTGCTTTTCTTTTCCTAATTGCGAATTTGCAAACGCTGCTTTCGGTACCGTCACAACACCGGAAATGCCTGACAAGTCTCGCTCGATTGTATAGCTGCTATTTAGAATACCGAGATCATCATGCTCAATAAAATCAATCGTATAACTACCTGTTAAGTTTGTTCCAACATTTTTATACGTTTCTTCATAAAGCGACTGCTCATCTACATCTCCGCGACGGTATACTTCCCCTGTTTTTTCATCTTTAAATTCATAAGCAAAGTATTGGTGATTACTTGAAATACTTTTCTTTTCATCTTCCATATACTTCAGCTCTTGCTGAATCGCTTTTTTCTTTATTGCAATAATTTTCTCTTTTACATATTCATCATCTTCAAAGTTTTTCTTAATGTCGGCAATTTTAGCGTCTCGTTCTTGTTCAATCGCCTCAACGACTTCAGAATCCTGTGCTACCTCTATATCGCCGGCATATTGTTCTTTAATATTTTGAATTTGCTCAGCAAGCGTGCCGTAATATGTACGGTAATTGTGGATTTCCTCTTCACTTGCTGTTAATGCTTCTTTAAAATCCTCTTCTGTGGGGCTCTTAAATACATTTTGCGAAAGTTCATATACTAGCTGCTCTGCTTCATTATTAAAATTTTGCGATTCATAAAAATTCTTTCCTAAATAACGACCGCCATTAGTAAAAACTAAACTGACTGCAGTTGCCACCATAAATATAAGAAAAAGCTGGAGGTATAATTTATTGTTTTTCATTTTTCTTCCTCCTCACTTAATTATAAAAAATATAGAAATTGCTTTACTAAAGGTACAAAACGCCCTGTCAAATAGTCGATAAAATATGTCCCGAGAAAATAAAAACCGAATGCCGCGCCGAGTGCTCCAACCCAAGAGAGAATTTTACTTTTCAATTTTATAACCCAATCCCCAAACTACTTTTAAATAACGCGGGTTTTTTGGATCTGCTTCAATTTTTTCTCGGATCTTGCGGATATGCACGGCAACAATATTTTCGGCATTATAAGCGGGTTCATTCCATACGAGCTCATAAATATCGCTGATCGAATAGACGCGCCCCGCATTCTTTAATAGAAGCTCGGTTATTTTATACTCGGTCGGTGTCAGTTTGACAGGCTCTCCGTCCACACGGATTTCCCGCGCCGCAGCATCCAGCTCAAGTCCTTCGACAAGCGGAGCGGATTCTCCTACCGTGCCGAGGTTCACATAGCGTCTAAGCTGTGACTTTACGCGTGCCATCAGTTCAAGCGGGTGGAACGGCTTTGTAATATAATCGTCCGCCCCTACTGAAAGCCCGTGGATTTTATCGGTTTGTTCCGCCTTTGCGCTGAGCATAACAATCGGGATATTGCGTTCTGCACGAATTTTGAATGTGGCGGTAATTCCATCCATATTCGGCATCATAATGTCTAAAATAATGCAGTGTACTTCATTTTGTTCAAGCAGTTCGATTGCCTCAAGCCCGTCTGCCGCTTTTAACACCCGGTAGCCTTCATTTTTCAAATAAATTTCTATGCCGTCCCGGATGTCCTGATCATCATCTGTTACGAGCACCGTCAGCTGATTCATCTTGCTCACCTCACAACTTTTTCTTATAAGTTTATAATAAAGCCCATTTCTTAACATCTCACTACTGTAAATCTGAAGAAATTCTTAAGATTTCTTATTTAAATTCAAAGAGGTTCCAATTTCACCGCGGACTTATGCCAATAAAAAAACTGCCTCCTATGAAGCAGCTTTCTTTGTGCCGAATGTTAGCACAACTATTCCACCTAATAATAAACTAACACCGATCCATGCAACAAATGTTAAATGTTCCCCTACTAAAAACACACCGAGTAATGCGGCTGTTAAAGGTTCGGCTAAGCTTAATGTCACTGCGGCTGACGAACTGATTTTCTTTAAGCCACCTAAAAATAATATGTATGCCAAACTTGTAGCAGCAAGTGCCATAAAAAGAATCGGCCAAATATTTACGCCTTCTGTCAGCCAGCCAAAACCGTCTTTTGCTGCGAGCGGCAACAAAAACAGTGCGCAGATGGAAAAAGTCATTGCCACAGCAGGCAATGTTTCTTCCCTTTTCATCAACTGCTTGCTCACATTCGTATAGAGCGCAAACATGGAACCTGCTGTCAATGCTAACCCAATGCCAAGCGGGTTAATCGCCGTCTCACCTTGATTCATAAATAATAGTAAACAGCCGACAATGGCGAGTACTGTCGCAATTGCCCATACGAGGGTTGGCCGGACTTTCCAAAACACCCACTCGATGATTCCCGCAAATACCGGCGCACTACCGATTGTTACAACCGTCCCTACTGCAACTCCTGTAAAACGGACAGATGTGAAAAACAGACTTTGGAATAAAGCAATCGCAATTGCTGCTAAAATGGTCCACTTCCATGACCAGTTACGGAACGAGATTTTCCGCATTAAAAGAACCGCCAGCAGCAACACCCCGCCTCCAATACCAGACCTTACACCCGCTACCGCAAAGGAAGAAATCCCTTCTGACAAAAAAGTTTGTGTTGTTCCGACAGTCCCCCAAAGCATTGCAGCCAGCAGCACAAACAGATACGGTAAAATATTCACATCCCACACCCCATTTAATTATATTAATTATGCTATCATACGTTGTAAGTCTATTCGAGATGAAGTTTTATTAAAATCGTTTTATAATAAGGTTAACTAAAACTAAAAAGGAGGCATCATGATGTATAAAACGGTAGAACAAACTGCAGCAGATATAGGCATGCCTGAACATCAGGTTTTACAGTACATTTATGCTGGTCGCATTAAAGCAGTGCATGATGGTGAACACTTTTTAATTAATAGTGCGCAATTTTATACGTACCATCAACAACTCGAACGAATTAAAGAAGAAATCGAAATCTGGAGGAACACACCGATTCCTGAAGATATCGATATAAAAGATGAAGATTAAAAGAAAAGAAGCGAATTCGTCCATAGAGTTCGCTTCTTTTTTATTTTCTTCTTATTATATAGTTACTGTAAATCCCGCACGTTTACCGATAATTTCAGCGTAATCTTCTACCATTACACTTGCAGTCGGATACATTCCCGCTCCAGGTCCAATTACAGATAATGTTCCGATGTAGTTTGTCTCCATCGTTACTGCATTGAACACATCGTCTACTGGATAAAGCGGGTGTTCATTGTTTACTAGTAATGGTGCCACTTTTGCCTGAATCGTACCGTCTTCGAGTTTTTCCACTTCCGCCACATGACGATAACGCAGACCTTGCGCTGTTGCTTCCACTACTTGCTCTGATGAGATTGTATCGATGCCGATCACTTCAACATCTGCCCAATTTGGCTGTTCTCCAAATGCAAGGCTCGATAAAATCATAAGCTTTTTGAATGCATCCTGACCCGACACATCATTAAATGGATCTGCTTCAGCATAGCCTAATTGCTGCGCTTCTTTTAACGCTTGTTCAAAGCTCCAGCCTTCCGCACGCATCTTTGTCAAAATATAGTTTGTCGTTCCATTTAAAATTCCTTGAACACAGCTTACTTCGTTGACAAGAAGAATGTTTTTCATTGTTTTAATAATCGGCACACCGCCTGCTACCGTTGCCTCGAAGCCTACGAAAACACCATTTACTTTCGCCAATGCTTCAAGCTCCTCGCCCCGTTTTGCAAGCATTACCTTATTCGCTGTAATGACATGGCATTTCGCCTCAACAGCGCGCTTTAAGTAAGTGAATGCCGGCTCTTCATTTACAATCGCTTCAAATACAACTTGCAGATTATTTTCCGCCAGTACGTCATCCATTGATTCCGTCATTAAATGTTTTGTGCCCGGTACACGCTCACGGCTTGCATCGGTTACTAAAATCTTCGCGACCTCCAGTTCAACACCTAGCTTTTCGCGAAGCTCCTGCCTCTTTTCATTTAAAATATGGTAAATTCCCTGACCTACTGTGCCAAATCCTAAGATCGCTGCTTTGATTGTTGCCATTGCCTTTCTCCTCCAAATTCTTAACACACATATATTAACGAATAATTCAAAAAATTTATCTTAAAGAAAATTCTATCCTATATAATACATGAAAACAAGGGGAATCTCGCCTAGAAGGACATTTGTTTACTGTAAACGGTCAATATTCATCCAAATTTTATTCTTTAAGAGCTAATTTAGGGACTATGACGTAAGTATTTCCAGTCATTTCTTGTATTTGGGGCTAGGTGGTAAGAGCGTTTTGTTATTTTCTAATATATTCGGAAATCATCTAATATATTTTAAAATGTTCTAATAAAATTGTGGTCTTCTAATATAAACATTTAATGTTCTAATATGAGGCCGGAATGTGCTAAAATCCTCGCTTAATCTTCTAATATCGCTCACACTTCTTCTAATAACCCGCACCAATGTTCTAATAAAAACGTTACCACCGTTTCAGCACCCGTTTTTTGCCTTCAAAAATGCATACCCAAACCCCAAGTTCATCCAAATTCTAATAACATCACCATTTCTTCTAATATCCCCAAAACTTCTTCTAATAACCGTTTCTATTCTTCTAATAAACGGCATACACCGTAAAAAAAATAAAAAACACTAGCAAGGGGGCTCGCTAGTGTTCCGGAATTATTTTATACTGCCACGTTTATATCATTGTATGCCCGTAAACGATATGCAGTTAAAATCTTGGTCATGACGATTTCCTCTTTTGCCGAGTAGTTAGGGACCGCGTATGGGCGCTCCACTAACTGAAATTCACCATATTTTAAGAACCATTCTCTGGCTGGCGATAAAATATGGGCTGTACCATGAATTTTGTATTCTTCGGCAACTTCTTTTATAACATAACCCGCTGTGGCATGATCGTGAGCTTGTTCTGAGAAAGCACTGTGTCCAAAAACATGCTGCCACATAGTATTCACATCCGCCAAAATTTGCTGGATCGCGCAAGCGTTCACAAATTCCTTTACGTCATTTAGTTCATAAATAATATAGGCAGCAACGTTTTGTGCACTGTATACTTTCCCCATGTTGAACAACTCCTTTTCTTCCAATGATGCTGCAACATCACTTTAAATTTTTTCCGGTTGGTAATATTATTATTCCAATTGTATTACTCGGTATTACATTTGTCAATAAAACTTATGAAAATAGTAGGAATTAATTTTCTGAAAGTTACTTAGCTTCTCGAATGGGAAAAGCTAAGCCTTTTTAAGTTTTATGCGTTTGTTTCTGCGCCTACTTCAATCGCAACTTTCGCTAATGCCTGCTCTAAATCTGCGATAATATCTTCTGCTGCTTCTAACCCGATCGATAAGCGAATGAGCTCTTCCGATACGCCGGCAGTTTTTAATTCTTCCGCAGATAACTGTTGGTGCGTTGTACTTGCAGGGTGGATAATCAACGAACGGGCATCCCCAACGTTTGCTACATGTGAGAACAATTTCACGTTATCAATTACTTGACGCCCTGCTTCACGTTCGCCTTTAATGCCGAACGTAATAATTGATCCGAAGCCGTTTTTCAAATACTTCTTCGCTAAATCATGTGTCGCAAAATCTTCAAAGCCGTTGTAATTTACGTATTCCACAAATGGGTGGTTTCTTAAATACTCGGCAACTTTTTGTGTGTTTTCATTGTGACGGACAATACGCAAATGAAGCGTTTCAAGTCCTTGCAGGAAGTTAAATGCCGCGTCAGCAGATAATGTTGGACCAAAATCACGCAATAGTTGAACACGAAGCTTTGTCGCAAATGCAGCGCCTGCTGTGTCAATTCCGTAGCGTAGACCATGGTAAGAAGTATCCGGTTCTGTAAATCCTGGATGTCTTCCTTGCGTCCAGTCAAACTTCCCGGCATCAACGACAATTCCGCCGATTGTCGTTCCATGACCGCCAATCCACTTTGTTGCAGAATGAATGACAACATCCGCGCCGAATTCGATCGGATTACTTCCGTACGGGGAAGCAAATGTGCTGTCGATTAATAAAGGAAGACCGTTGTCATGAGCGATGTTTGCTACCGCTTCAATATCCAGTACTTTCAAGCTTGGATTTCCGATAATTTCAGCGAAGATCGCCTTCGTTTTATCCGTGATTGCCTCTTGGAAGTTTGCAGGATCTGATTCATCCACAAATTTTACTGTAATACCGTAGCGAGGCAATGTAGTTGCGAATAAATTGTAAGTCCCACCGTAAAGTGAACCTGCCGCAACAATTTCATCCCCTGCACCGGCTACGTTTAAAATCGAAAATGCCACTGCTGCTGCGCCAGATGAAAGCCCTACTGCAGCTGTGCCCCCTTCTAATAAAGCAACCCGTTCTTCAAATGCCCCGACAGTCGGGTTCATAATACGAGAATAAATATTTCCTGTTTCCTGTAATGCAAATAGACGTTGCGCATGAGCTGTGTCGTTAAATGCATAGGCCGTTGTACGGTAAACCGGAACTGCGATTGCCCCTGTTTCCGGGTCTGGCTTTTGACCCCCGTGTAATAATAAAGTTTCTGGTCTTAAATTTGTCATTTTATTACCCCCAAAAATTTAATCGATGGTGAAATCGGTGTTTTTTGAGGAGGATTTTTTAAATGAAAAAAACCCTCTTCAGTTAAGAAGAGGGTTGCGCATGAGCAAGTTTGCCTCCTCTTATCTTTCAAAATGATTGTCCATTTTGTAGGATTTAGCACCTTAGTCAGTTCATCACTTACTGGTTGCCGGGCATCTCAGGGCCTATTCCCTCCGCCGCTCTTGATAAGAGTTATGTGATTTGTGTTCCATCGTTGAGTCTCAGTATAAAACATACTAATCCGATATGTCAACACAAAAAATTAAAATTTTCAGATTTCTATTCTGATTACTCTTATCTGTATTTAACGATATGCAAAAATCTCCTCCCTATGAATTGAACAGACGCTAATAATCGACTTCAAGTAAAATATTGACTAAAATAAGGTTGAAGGATATACAAGTTACTTATTACATAAAAGGGAGATGTTCACGTGAATACTAAAGAATTATTACGCAGTCATACATCTGTTCGTAAATATACAGGTGAGGAAATTTCAAAAGAAACAGTCATCGATTTAATCGAAACAGCGCAAATGGCGGCAAGTTCGCATTTTGTACAGGCATACAGTGTCATCTGGGTAACGGATGAAGAAAAGAAAACGAAGCTTGGTGAACTGTCTAAAAACGAATTCCAGTTCAAAACAGCGGGTGCCTCTTTCTTGTTTTGCGTAGATTTCAAACGTCTGCAAGTAGCAGGTCAAAAGCACGGGGTCGATATTTCTGCTGACACGGCTGAAAACGTACTTGTAGGGGTAGCAGATGTTGCATTATTTGCCCAAAACTTCGTTATTGCAGCTGAATCAATGGGTTACGGCATTTGCTATATCGGTGGTGCCCGTACAAATCCTAAGGAAATCAGCGAGCTGTTCAATTTACCGCAATACGTTTTCCCATTATTTGCGATGACAATCGGTACACCGACAAAACGCAATGAAACAAAGCCGCGTTTACCGGTAGCTGCAGTATTGCATGAAAATGGTTATGACGTTGATAAATACGAGACGCTTCTAGAGGAATACGATGGAATTATGGAAGATTATTATAACAGCCGTTCTTCAAATCAGAAGACGGCAACATGGACGAAACAAATGGCTGATTACTTAGTTGAACAAAACCGTCCTCATATTAAAGAGTTCCTTGCTTCACAAGGCTTTACTTGGAAGTAAGCTAATAAAAAGGAGCATGCCGCAAAATGGCATACTCCTTTTGTTTATTTCAACCCTTCAATCTGTAATGCTTTTACAGGCTGGAAATCTTCTCCTGTTTTCGCATACGTAATCGTCGCCTGGTCACCTTCTTGCAAGTAAATCGCAAATGGTGCAACTTCTGTAGAAACGATGAAGTTTTCACCTGTGTTCGCCAGGAATGATACAATTGTGAAATCACCTACACGCTCTTTATAAACACGCACGACTTTTACCGTTGCCTTAGCTTCTTCGGCATTCGAAGTACCGTCTACCGTACTTCCGCCACGGCTTAGCGCTGTTTTATAAAGTCTTAACGCTTCATTTGGTGTTGTACCAAATGCCGAAATTTCAGGATTTGCTGCAGACACGATGAAGTAATTTTGCAGGAATCCGTTCGCATCAAGTACAGCTGACAGCCAGCTCGCTTCACCGTAGAAATTGTAAAGGATCGGCATTTCGCCTTCCCATTCTTTTTCAATAAATTTTTTCTCGATAATTTCAAGAGCCCCTTGTGAATCCATATAGGACTCTTCCAGATTTCCGGTATAGTATGTTGCTTCACCAGTACGTGCATGCGTTAATGCATAACCAAGCATCGAGTCAACGCCCTCTTTTGGACTTGTAAAATCAGTGAAATAATACATTTCCCCGTCTTCCATAAAGACCGGGCTTACATTTGCTTCCGTACCTTCATCACTCGGCAACTTAACATCCTTTTTGCCGACAAGACTATTCCAGAAGCCATGAACATAGTTACCATAATAACTGTTTTGCAAACTTACTGTTTCCGGTGATACAGCACCGTCAATAAATGCCGGTACATCTGCAATCGCAATTTTCTCTGTTGCACCCGTCTCCGCATCAACAAGCACAACCCCTTTTACATCAAAGCCGTTACGTGCCGAAATAAATTCGCCGTAAGAACGGATGTAATATGGTTTTCCATCCTCATCAATTTCCAGCTGCGGATCTCCATAGAAAATTAATGATGGATTTTGAAGACGAATATGACGCTCCAGATTTTTATTTAAATAAGCAGATGGAACATAGCTCATTTCAGCCTTCACAAACCTTGGATTATCGCTTGAATCTGTAGCACTCATCGTGAAATAACCAGGTGTTGTTTTTCCGTTGAACCACTTAAAGAATCCTGAAAACTCTACAGGTGCAATATAAACATACTGATCATTCACTTTTTGAATTTGCAAATTTCCTAATTCATAATAGCTCGTGTTTGGCACCTGTCCAAACGCTTTTTTCATTTTGTTTTTAACGAACTTCGGCGGTACACTTGCCGGTGTTTTCGTCTCATCAAACGGCGAAATTTCTGTCTTTTCCTTCATCTCTGAAGACTTGAATTTTTCATCTGCATTTAAAAATGGCGCACTTACTAAATAGCCAATCCCAATAATGCTGACAAGCACGATCGCCGATTTAATTTTTTGTTCCTTACCGACTGCAAATATTGCCCCGATAATCGCTACAACAGGTATTACATATAAAAAAATCGTCCAGCTTAGATCGATTTTAGAAATATATACTGTTAAAAATACTGAAACAAAACTTACTATAAATGTTGTAATGAATAAGCTCGTAAATGTTTTTGATGAAAGCTCCTTATTGCGAACCTTTTTTGATAACGGCATTAATAATAATGTGATCAAAAGTGATCCAATTGCCGTTATTAGCAATAATTGTCCCATAACAATCACCCTCTCTTACTTACTATGTACGAATAACCTTCCAAAAAGATTCATAAACAAGTAAAACTGCATAATTTCTGGCATAATAGAGCATATATTGAATTTTTATGAAATCATAGTTTGGTTATTTGGTAATTATATATAAACATTTTTTACTTAGGGGGTTAATGGATGGCACGTAAAGTTCTGACTTTACTGTTCTTCGGGCTTGGCTTGTACTATGTATTCTTTTTTGAAACGATTGATAGTTCACTAAAAATGGTCTTTAAACTTTTGCCAATGATTTTGCTTATAGGGCTTGCTTTTTTAACAAAAGTACAAGTGAAATCTCCGTATTATTGGCTCATCTCCATCGGTTTAATTTTCTGTGCGATTGGCGATTATACATTGCAGTGGTTCATCGTTGGACTGAGCTTTTTCCTGGTTGGTCATATTTTCTATATTTTTGCTTTCCGTTCAACGAATCAGCAGAACACACCACTGTACGTAAAAATTGTATTAGCTTTATACGGTGCGGTGATGATGTTCTGGATTGCGGGAAGCCTGCTAAAAAAAGGAGATACTGTACTCGCCATTGCAGTAACCGCTTATATTTTCGTTATCTTAACGATGGGATGGACCTCGTTCCGAACAGGCAGTAAGTTTGCTGTAATCGGCGCTATCCTCTTTATCATGTCGGATTCGGTATTGGCTATTAACCGCTTTATGTTTGATGTTCCCGCTTCCCATATCCTGATCATGTTCACGTATTACGGCGCCCAGTTTTTCCTCATGCTCAGCATAATGGAATATGACAAATTTAGTTCAAAAACCGAAATAAAAAGTGTAGAATAAAAGCAATAAGTATGAGGAGGTCTTTTTCGTATGAAAGAGAAAGTAATTGAACGTTTAGTACGCTACGCAAAAATTGATACACAATCAGATTTCAACTCTGACACAACCCCTTCAACAATGAAGCAATTCGATTTATTACATGTATTAGAAGATGAATTAGCAGCAATTGGTTTAACAGATATTACGCTGGACGAAAACGGCTACCTATTTGCAACACTTGAATCAAATACAGATAAAGATGTACCGACACTTGGATTTTTGGCTCATGTTGATACGACATCAGATTACACAGGAACAAACGTACAGCCTCAGCGCATCGATAACTATGACGGTGAAGCGATTACATTAAAAAATGGTTTAGTAATGGCACCGGACTACTTCCCGAACTTAAAAAACTATGTTGGCCAAACGTTAATTACGACAGATGGCAATACATTGCTTGGTGCGGATGATAAAGCCGGCATCGCAGAAATTATGACGGCAATGGAATACTTAGTTAACAATCCGGAAATCAAACACGGGAAAATCCGTGTAGCATTTACACCAGACGAAGAAATCGGGCGCGGTCCGCATAAGTTTGATGTCGAGAAATTCGGTGCAGATTATGCATATACAATGGATGGCGGTCCCCTTGGTGAGTTACAATACGAAAGCTTTAATGCAGCTGGCGTAAAAGTAACGACACGCGGCACGAACATCCACCCGGGTTCAGCAAAAAATAAAATGGTAAACTCGATTACAATGGCAATTGAATTCCAAAATGAAATGCCTAAAGATGCGGTTCCTGAAAAAACGGACGGCTATGAAGGCTTTATCCACTTAATGCATTTCAACGGCGGAATTGAAGAAACAATAATGTCATACATTATCCGTGACCATGACCGCGCTAAATTCGAAGAGAAAAAAGAGTATATGGCAAAGGTCGGCAAAGAGTTACAGGCAAAATACGGTGAAGAAGCAATTACTGTAGCGATTGAAGATCAATATTACAATATGGGCGAAAAAATCGAGCCTGTTATGGAAATCGTCGATATCGTAAAAGAAGCGTTTGCCAAGTTTAACATTACACCGATTGTCGAGCCAATCCGCGGCGGTACTGACGGTTCCCAACTTTCGTATATGGGCTTACCGACACCGAACATTTTTGCTGGCGGCGAAAATATGCACGGTAAATACGAATTTGTATCAGCTGAAACGATGGAAAAAGCGACGGAAGTCATTATTGAAATCGTTCAGTTATTTGAAAAGCGTTAATAAAAAATGGAAACTTTTGAATGAGGCGATTACTTTCGCTTCATTTTTTTGTATACTTAATAGACAGAAAATTCAATACAGTCAAGCGAGGTGTGTGATGAAGGAAATACTGATTGGCATTTTAGCAGCCTTATTTTTTGCGGTTACATTTGTATTAAACCACTCAATGGAATTGGAAGGCGGCAGCTGGCTATGGAGTTCTTCACTCCGCTACTTCTTTATGCTTCCCTTTCTCTTTGCCATTGTCGCTATTCGGGGAAAAGGCGGATTTCGTATTTTAACGAATGAAATGAAAGAACATCCGGGCGCATGGCTCGTTTGGAGCTTTGTCGGATTCGTATTATTTTATGCGCCGCTTACATTTGCCGCGGCATTCGGTCCAGGCTGGCTCGTATCAGGTACATGGCAGTTTACGATTGTAGCAGGTGTTTTGTTGGCTCCCCTATTTATTACAACTATCGCCGGAAAAAACGTCAGGGCAAAAATCCCGCTTATTTCACTAGGCATCTCGGGCATTATTTTATTTGGGATCTTGCTTATTCAAATCCCGCAGGCACAGTCAGTTTCTATGAAAAGCCTGCTACTCGGTATACTACCAGTGATCATCGCGGCATTTGCCTACCCGCTCGGCAATCGGAAAATGATGGAGCTTTGTAAGGGAAGAGTCGATCCGTTTCAACGTGTTCTAGGCATGACAATCGCTTCCTTACCAGCATGGATTTTACTCGCAATCTATGCATTATTTACTGTTGGTCTGCCATCAGCGAGCCAAGTGTATCAATCGTTGCTAGTTGCTGTTTCTTCTGGTGTTATCGCGACAATACTCTTCTTTATCGCAACAGACCGTGTGCGCCATGATCAAGGAAAGCTGGCAGCCGTTGAAGCAACACAATCGACAGAAGTTCTTTTTGCGATGGTCGGTGAAATGATTTTACTAAGTGTACCCCTCCCGCAGCCGATCGCTTTAATCGGACTGTCGGTTATTATTATCGGCATGCTGCTACATAGCTATCACACAGTACTTAGGAATAAAAGATTACAAGCAGCAAGTGAAAAAGGGTAGCGACATTTTGTCACTACCCTTTTTGCTATATTCCCCACTGCCAAATGCCAGTCGGATCTTTATACATTTTAAATACATATTCCCCTACAGCTTCACGGTCATACTGGTAGCGTATTTCCACTTCTGTATCGGATAAATACGTAGCATTTCGGTAAGACGCTTCCAAAAACAACTCACCTAAACGGTTCGAATGTGTAAATGGAATATCACTTGCCGATAATCTTTCACTAATTGACCCATCTCCAAAAATTTGATCATACAAATAAAGATCAAAATATTGTTCTGGTGTATAGTCATTTTGTAAATCAAAATAAATTGATGCTGTTGTACTTTGCTCTGCCAATGCTACGACTTCCCCGTAAATTTTATGCACAGCGGTAATTGTACCTGCCTGCATTGTATTTTTTGCCGGGAAATGATTTACCAAAAAGTATTCACGCGCATTTAATAACTGATCGTAGCCTCCTGCAATCGTATTGCCGTTTTCCTCATACAATTCCTTTAATTCCGATCTTACAGGCTTCCCATTTACCGTTAACTTGCCGTCTTGCAAAACGACACGGTCTCCTGGTACAGCGACTACTTCATAATAGGCGTTTTCGTAGATTGGTAAATGACTGCTCGTATTTGTCATCGTTCGTACTACATCGCCAGTTTCGTATACGGCTTCATCAAATAAATTTTCCTGACGTTCTATCACTGTATGGTAAAGTCCCTTTTTCCCTGCAAGTGTAAAGGTTTCTTTATCTACATATTGTAAATCCGATAATTGTTCCACCACAGGTAGCTGTGCAAAGGAATCATAATCGATTGTTGATAATTGCTTCTGTTTTTGAAGAGTAGCAATTTCCGCTAAATCATCAAGCGGATCATAAGGGGCACCCCGCCCTTCATTTCCCGAATTCTGCGTAAAAGGAACGGCCGTCATAAATAGGAATACCGCAACTGCTGCAACAGCTGCCGTCACTAATTGAACATGCCACGAACGTTTCTGTTTTCGGGGGGGCGGAGTCAATTCGGATTTCACACGCTGCTTAATACGACTTTCCTGCAAGCGTGTATCACCCATCATTTCATCCAGTTGTTTTTTAAATGGATCCATGCATCATTCCTCCAATCCCTCTTCGCTAAAAAACTCTTTCAATTGTTGCTTTGCTCGACGTAAACGTGTTTTTACCGTATTTTCATTAAGCTGTAAATACAGTGCAATATCGGCAATGGACTGTTCGTCATAATAAAATAAAATGAGCGGCTCTCGATATTTCAGTGGTAGCTGGAATAACTTCTGTTCAAGTGATGCAAGATGCTCTTTTTGTATAACTTCTTCGTCCGTACCTTTTGTTTGAGCAAAGATTGTCTCAAAAACGACATCCTTTTTATGCTTCCATGAGCGTAAATAATCTTTTGCGCGATTGGCTGTCATTTTTGTTAAATACGTTTTCAATGACGACTCACTGCGAAACTGGTCGCTCTTTTGAAAGTATGTTACAAACACTTCCTGTACGATGTCCTCGGCGGTAGCCCAATTTTTAACGTACAAATAAGCGATGCGTACTAAATAACGCGTGTGCTCATCAACAATTGCATCAAATTCTCTCATGTAACGATTAACACCTTCTTATATCCTTAAGACCAGTCCACCCCCTTTACAAAGGACGTGAACTGTTCAAATGTTTTATTTTCCGTTATGCCGAAACGATTGACCTCATAATTTGATTGCTGCATATTAGCATAGCCTTCATTTGTCGTAAAACCGATTAACAGCCCTACTTCTTTCATCGCTGCGGTCATATCTTCATCGTAATGACCAAATGGATACGCTAAAGAAGTCGCATTCGTCAGCATGTTAACATTTTGCTGCAAATCCATCGCAATGTCAGCGGATGACAGCTCTAATGCAATTGCTGCCCCATTTTTGAACTGATGCAAGTTATGTGTATGCGCTTCGTACTGAAACACGTCCGCCATTTGCTGCATCTCTTCGGCTGTGAAAAATTGAAGCGGTCCTTTGGCATCAAAAACTTGTTCACCTCGAAAGCGCTCTGTACGAGAAGATATAATATGCTGTACCGCAGAAAATCCATGTTCTTTTAAGATTGGGTAAGCATAGACCTTTGTCGATAATAAACCATCATCAAATGTAATGAGTAATGAATTAACCGGTAAAATTTGGCGACCCTCCAAATAATCATAAAGCTGTGTTGTCGAAATTGTTGTAAATTGCTCTTCAGCTAAAAAGGCCATTTGCTGTTCAAAGGATTGTACAGAAACCGTACTCGCATTTGTTACCATTTCTTCTTTCGGCAAAATATGATGATACACTAAAACTGGAATTCCTTCATCTATTTCAACTGATGTTTTATGTATATAACCGGCACGCTCTCCTACTTTTAATACAAACCAATCATCAATCTCCCCCAAGATTGGGTAACGAAACCCCTGTGAAAGCTGCAGTAACACACTGCTCTTAAGATTTTTTTCTTCATATACATTTATTTGTTCTGTCGTTTTAATGGAGTTCGTTATTTCTGTATTTACTAACGTCTCAAGCGGACGTTTTTCTACAGTAGCACTTCCCTTTTTAATAAAAGCCGAAATTTTCCCGAATCGCAGTTCATAATAAAGTTCATCTTCTCCTACGATCGCAAATGAAGTATTCGGATGTACAACTCCAATTTCATTGAGTGCATTTCCTTTTATATAAATCGGCTGTTCTTCATTCAAGACTATAACTTTTTCAAATAGATGTGTAGCTTGTTCTATTTGGGTTCCGTTTTCTATACCTGCCATATCCTTTTCATTTGCAACTGCACGTTCAATCTTTTCACTTGAACCTCTATATTCAATTGTCAGGAATAATACGCATACAGCGATAAACCCTACAGCAATTAACTTTTTCATCATTTCCTCCGCCTACGTTTTTTATTTAAGCAACGTACAGACGGAGAAATTCATAATAAGTTTCAAAAAAGTTTTATAAATTTTTTTGCACACAAAAATACCCGTATCTGTAAGCGACACGGGCAATGGGTCTCCCAACAAAGGAAGAAAAACTAGAAGAAAAATATAAAGGGTGAAAAACTCAGTGTCTGACACACAGTCAAACTTACATTCTAAATGAGGGGGTTTAGAACGCTATGGCTGAGCTAACAAACTCCTGGAGAAAAGTTGTTAGCTCAGACTTATTTGTACTGTATTACAAATAAGCTCTTGCTACAGTTATAATGATAATGATTATCAGTATCATTGTCAACCTATTTCCAATAATCTTTTTAAAAATTTTTTAGTGAACGACGATATTGGTACTGTTTGTATTGGAATACCATAAAGCAGCCGATACAAAAGCCTAAAATTGCTACAAATGATGCGACCGCCACAATAATCGTAAAGCTGTATGCAACAACCGGCCAGTTAAATGCAAACCCTACTATTCCACCTGCCAGACAAATACTCGCAATCGCTGAATTGAACTTTTGCTGTCCAATTTCTTCCGGAATATACGATTGGATATCTTTCGTTAAAAATACTTTCGCAAAGCGCATAATTGGATTAAACCCGGTCAAAATCCCTAGTAAATTTGCAATTAACGGAATCGCCAAAATCCAGAACAGTCCTGTCACCCATGTGATAACAACTGATAAAAATATAACCCACTGATTTACACGAACTAATGGTCTTGGAACAGAAATCGGTTTCGTCATTAAAACCAACCTTTCTTATACGTTTTATTCATTTTAGCGTTTTTCACCTCGTTTGGGAAGAGAAATGGTATAGTAAATATAAAGTGAAACTTCAATCAGTGGGGGTTGGTTCATCCCCCACTGATTGTTAGTTGAACCAATCGGGCATTAACGGGTAGTCCTACTACCCGTTAATGCGGGATAAATATTTTTTAGAAAAGGTGATACGATGCCTGCACTTTCTTATGATCAAGTACGACAATTAAATTCCTATAGTATTTTTACCGAAGAACCTGACCGTCCATTATTTACATTGGCGAATCTACATAAAGACTTCTATTTGACGGATTTCCGCAATTTGATGATGGGCATTACGAATGCTGCTACAGAAGCGGCGGCCATCTCCCACTTCGGACGTCGCTACGGCATGTTTGTCGCGATGCAGTTTTATATGCTGACAACGTATGATGAAATTTGGGACGGCAAGCCGGAAGATCTTCGTTTTGCTATTGTTCAGGAGTTCGGCATTCATACACTCGGGATGTATATAAACCCAAATGATTTCCGCTATGTGGAAGATGATGAGCGCGAACGAGCGATGACGGACATTTTATACAAGACATCTGTTGTTATTGGCCAGTTAAGGAAAACAACGTCCATTTCGCCCCTGACTTTATGGGAAAATATTTTCGGATACATGCTTTGGCACTTCCATACATTACTTGAAAATCCGGCATTGGCTGACCGCGCTTTCGAGGACCTGGATATGCTCGAAGATAAAAATGTTTGGCGTTACTTCTCGGACAAATCGCTGTTTTTAAATTATACAGGCGGAAAAAGCCCTTCCGCTCTTATCAATCAGCCTGTTCGTAAAAGCTGCTGTTTCTCAAAAGACATCCCCGGATTAATGGCTTGCGGATTTTGCCCGATGAAATAGAGTTTCGTTATAAGTGCCGTTTAATCGCGGCACTTTTTGTTTGGCAAGATGTCCTGGGGCATGTTTTCTAATATCTGGTTGCTTTTTCTAATATAATTTGAAAAGTTCTAATAAGTTCCTCATTTTCAAATAAAGTAATCCGATGTTCTAATAAAGGACGGAGATGTTCAAATAGAAGTATCAGGTCTTCTAATAAGATCGCCGTTTTTCTAATATCCGGTTCAACTTTTCCAATATCGCAGCAACCACTCGACGCAAAAAGCGATGCCACAAACTTCATAGCATCGCCTTATCATCTTATTTCATTGCACTGTTTTTCAATGTTGTTGCCATTACTTTTGCGCCATCGAGCAATGCCTTTGCATCAAAGGTCATTTTCGGATGATGGAGTCCCGGACCAAGATCTGCACCAACACCGATCATCGTCGCCTTCAACTCCGTATTTTTAATCGTATAGAAGTGGAAATCATCGCTTCCCGGTGTTATTACTGCCGGTGCCAGACTTTTTTCTCCAAGTGCTTCAACAATCGAGCGTTCTGCAATTGCAGCGGCTTCCGATGAAACTTCCGCACCTGGTGTAACGTCCATCCAATCCCATGCAACCACAATATCGAACATCGCTGCAATTTGTTTCAAGCCTTTATCAACATCACGCTGTACTTTCGCCAATACTTCATTTTTCTGTGCACGTACATCGATCGAGAAGGTCGCATTGCCCGGAATAATATTGACACTTCCACCATCTGCTACAATTTTCGTTAACTTCGCTGAGTATACTTCAAATGGGTCAACATGGATATTTTTCAGCATTTGCTGAATCGCTACTACTACATCAATTGCATTTTTCCCTTGGTGCGGACGAGCGCCATGTGCATCAATGCCAGTAATTGTCCCAGTTAAGAATGCTGCAGCACCATGATAAATTGCAGGTGATACTTTTCCTAATGGCAGCTCTTCCATCGGACGTAAATGAACACCGAATAAATGGGTAACATCATCCATTACACCACGATCAATCATTGCCAATGCTCCGCCACCTGTTTCCTCGGCCGGTTGGAAAATAAAACGGATTTTCTTATTCAAAGGTTCATTTTTTAAAGCATAAAGCGCACCTAAAACAATTGATATATTTGCATCATGTCCACAAGAGTGATTTGCCTGCATAACGCCATCCACTTCCTGCCAAAGTGCATCGATATCCGCGCGAACCGCAATTGTTTCTTCGCCTTTTCCGATTTCCGCCACAAGACCGGTCACATCATCAAATTTTTTATAGCTGACGCCCATATCATCTAAAATTTCTGCTAATTTTGCTGTTGTTTTTATCTCTTTCCAGCTTACTTCAGGGTTTGCATGGAAATATTGAAACCAATCAAAAATCATTTGCTCTGTAGAATTAACCGCTAACATGAAACGCACCTCGAATATTATTTAGTACTTCTATTATACAGTACAATTTTTGCATACTACATTATTAGTGCCTAAAAAAAAGACATCTATCCAATCAGTTTCGTTGGATAGACGCCGTAATAGTTTTAAATTCATTTTAAAAACTCCTTTATAAGCTTGTGAAAAACCCTTGCGGATATTGAGTGCGTTCTTCACTTTCCGTTACCTCTTGCTGCTCGGCTAACTCAAACTCCACCTCTTCGTCAAATAGGTATGTTTCAAACGTCGACTTTAAAAGTGTTGACATATCATTTCTCCCCTTTAAATTATTTGAATTTTTAATTAATTTAAATAATATAATGGATTTTCAAGAAAATCAACAGATAAATGCACCTAATGCATAAAAAGTATTAAATCTATCTATTTTTGAGATAAATAGAAAAGCGCCTGAAATAAATTCAGACGCCCTCATTTATGAAGTTGCTATTTTAGAATTATTTACTTTCTTTTTTGTCATCCATTGAATCACAAACATAACAGCAAATACAATAAGTCCGATAGTATCCGAAAGGGACTCTGGATAAATCATAGCAACACCTGCAGCAACTAGAATAATTCGTTCAATCCAGTTGATCGGGCGATACCAATAACCGATGACTCCCGCACCAATCGCAATCATTCCCATCATCGCTGTAAATACAACCCATATGATTTCCCAAACCGTTACGTCAATCATAAGCAATGCCGGTGAAAAGATAATCATATACGGTATAATGAATGCCGCAATGGCAAGCTTGGCAGAATGAATACCCGTTTTTATCGGATCTCCACCTGATATCGCAGCGGCCGAAAATGCGGCGAGTGCTACAGGAGGGGTGATATCTGCAATAATCCCGAAATAGAATACGAAGAAGTGTGCAGATAATACAACGATAATCGGCGCTGCACTTGCCGGTACATCCGGAGCAAGCAAGGCAATGATTGCCGGTGCTGCGATCGTTGATGTAATAACATAGTTGGCCGTTGTTGGAGCACCCATTCCTAAGATTAAAGAAGCAATCATTACAAAGAATAGTGTGATCAAAATACTGCCGCCAGCAAGTTTTACCAAACTGTTTGCCAATGACAAGCCAAGTCCTGTTTTTACAACAACCCCAACAATAATACCCGCACATGCCGTAGCAGCAGCTACTGGCACAGCAGTACGTGCCCCATCTACTAAAGCATCAATGATCTCCTTAAAACCAAATTTAACATCCGGGTTTATAAATCCGACAATAATACAAGCCAATATACCATAAAGTGCGGAGTGAATAACTGGTACTCCAGCCATCATTATTACAATAATTAATGCAATTGGAATTAATAAATATAACTTCTTGAATATTTCTTTTCGATTCGGCATTTCCTCATCTGTCAAGCCTCGTAACCCTAAACGTTTTGCTTCAAAGTGAGTCATAATCCAAATACCCGCAAAGTAAAGAACTGCCGGAATCGCCGCTGCTTTTGCAATATCCCAATATGAAACACCGCGTCCGATAAATTCAACCATTAAAAACGCTGCGGCACCCATAATAGGAGGCATCAATTGGCCCCCAGTAGATGAAGACGCCTCAACCGCTCCCGCAAAGTTTTTTTCATAACCTAAACGTTTCATCAAAGGAATTGTATAGGCACCTGAAGTAACTACATTGGCTACGGAACTCCCTGAAATTGTTCCTTGCAGTGCAGATGAGAAAATCGCAACTTTTGCTGGACCCCCTACTAACTTTCCTGCAACGGAAATCGCCAAGTCGTTAAAGTATTCCCCTACACCTGTCTTTACTAAAAAGGCACCAAATAACAGGAATGCAAAAATATATGTTGCCGAAACAGCAAGCGGCGTACCTAATATACCATCTGTTGAGTAAAACATCAGATTTACAAGGCTCTCTAAATTTTGCCCACGGTGTGCCATAAAGTCCGGCATATACGGTCCATAAAATGCGTATGCCAAAAATAGACCTGCAATAATAGCGATTGGCAGACCAACTGCCCGACGTGAAGCTTCCAGCACTAGGAGGACTGCAAATAAACCAATCCAGAAGTCTATCGTCTCCAGCTTCCCTAAACTTCTCACTAATCGGTCGTAATTCATCACCCAATAGCTACCAACAATAACTGACAGAATAGCTAAAATATAATCATAAAAAGGAATAGATCTTTTTGAAAATTTACGGCGCAGCGGAAAGAGCAGAAAGACAAAAATTAATGCGAACCCTAAGTGAACAGTACGCTGAATTTGGGCTGGAAACTGACCGTATATCGCTGTATAGAGTTGAAATAGTGAAAATGCAAGTAACCCAACATAAATGACATATTTCATAAAGTTCTGCGGGTTTCGCTGATTGGATTCGATATCAAACTTTTCCAATAACTCTTGCTGTTGCTCTAATGACAATGCTTCTATTTGTTGTGGTTCAGTTGTTTCTTTTTTATTTTCGCTCATTTAACTCGACTCCTTTCATTTTTTCATACAAGGACAGTTTTTGAATTTGCACGTCATAAGATTTTCCACGAGTCAAAAATTTTTTCAGTTCCACTGTTTCATTGTTATGCTGCAAATCCAATCGAAAATCGACATTTCCTATATGTAGTACAAAGTTAGTTAATTTCGCATCGTCGTATTGAAGTTTGTATATTCCGTTTTCGTAAAGCAACGTTTGCCCTTCCTCCGCATAACCCGGCATTCCGATTGCTACATCCGAATATTCCATCGAAAGCATTTGGATTGCATTTGAAGGTAGCGCTACATAGCTTTCATAAACATCCGTTAAATGAATCGAATGTGTATAAATAATTTTAAACTCGTCAACATCTTCCAGTTCTTTATAATAGGTAGCCGGATTTTCTGAACGAGTTTCCATAAATATGATTGAACGCTCATACGGAATCATACAAAGTACAAAGCTTGCACAGATTATAATAAATACAACTATAGTTAGTTTTTTCATAAACATCCTACTAAAATTAATTTCTATTTAACTATTAGCAAGCATACCTGGAAAGAAAACAAGAGACTGCCTAGTAGTAAATTACACTCTAGACAGCCTCGCGCTAATTACTTTACCTCATCAAAGTATCGTTGTGCACCTGGGTGTACATCAATACCAATTCCATCTAAGCCAGATTCAGCTTTAATGAATGTGCCTTTTGCGTGGCTGATTTTGTCTGTGTTGTCATAGATTGCTTTTGTCATTGCATACACTAGATCTTCAGGTAATTCCTTTTTAACAGCTAACATTGCACCAACCGATACAGCTGGAATGTCAGATTCTAAACCGTATGTGCCAGTTGGAATGTTATCCACTGCATAGTAAGGATATTTTGCAATAAGCTCTTCTGCTTTATCTGCTTCTACCGGAATAATATATACGCCATTTGTTGCATTTAATGCTTCAACAGCACCAGTTGGGTAACCAGCTGTAATAAATGCTGCATCAATTTGACCTGATTGAATACCATCTGTCGATTCACCGAAGTCTAAGTTTTGTGCTTCGATATCGTCCATTGTTAAACCATGGATTTCCAATAATTGCTCAGCATTTGCGAATGTTCCCGATCCTGGAGCTCCTACAGAAACTTTTTTACCTTTTAAGTCTGCAAATGTTTTAATCCCTGAATCCGCCAATGTTACTAATTGAACTGTTTCTGGATATAGAGCACCTAAAGCTACTACAGAATCAATTGCTTCACCTTCAAACATTAGTGTACCGTTCGTTGCATAGTAGGCGATATCCGTTTGTACGAATGCTACCTCTGCATCTCCGTTTGCCAGGGAAGTCATATTCGCTGCAGACGCCTGTGAAACTTCAGCAGTTGCTTTTACCCCAGTGTCTGTAGTAATTAAATCAGCAAATGTACCGCCTAATGGATAATAAGTCCCTTGTGTACCACCAGTTAAAATACTTACAAACTTTGTACCTTCAAAATCCAACTCTTCTTCTGTTGTAGCTTCCCCAGAGCTCGTCTCATTATCTGTTTCAGTTTTAGATGAACCTTCATCATCAGAACCACAAGCAGCCAGTATGAGTACAAATGCACTTAATAACATCAGAAAAAGTAGGTTTTTAGATTTAAACATAAGCAGTTTCCCCCTTTATAGTAAAATATAAATTCATATTACATACATAATTATACAAAAGTCAACGTTATTTTAAAAATTCCAAATTTACTGTCAATATTTTATTATCTATATTCTGTCCGATTAATACTCGAACAGTGCTTTAAATATTCATAAATACTGCATTATAAGAGTTATTAATTCAGTTCATTTATACAAATTACATAAATAAGATTATTTTAAAATAATTGTTACCTCTCAATTTATATTTTCCATATAGTAACAGATAAAATTTTACATAAAAAAATACTATGCTAAAAGAACTTCACTTTTAGCATAGTATTTTCACTTGACTACACCACAAACAATTCGCGCACCTGAATTTCCTGACGGATCTGTTTTATAATCGTCTGCTTTTTCATGAATGACAACAGACGTGCCATCTGCATCGAACAGCGAATTTTCTTTTCCTTTTCCAAGAGTAAAATCAGCTGTCACAAAATTTAACTCCACTTCCCCCGCCTCATCCGCAGTAATATTCGGTAAGTCCCCTAAATGCGGGCCTGCTGGATTATCCACGCCATGCTGCTTTTTCATTGGATTGAAATGAGCTCCTGCCGATTCAAAGCTAGGGGGTTCACACTTTCCTACTTCATGCAGATGAATTCCGTGATCACCCGGCGGTAAACTATTTAATACAGCGGTCAATTCGACCCCTTTTGAAGATTCTTCAAATAAAATTTCACCTACTAGGTTGTTTTTTGTATCATACATCTGCGCCTTTGCAGATAATGTTTCTGGTGCACTTACCGGAACGGTTTCCTTTTGAAACATACTGCATCCGCTTAATAATAGTACACATACGAATAAGCTAATTTTTCGCATACTATCCCCTCCTTACAACTAGTATTTCAATAAAGAGGGCTGAATATACAAAAAGCCACCCAAAATTGAGTGGCTTCTTTTCGTATTAGTCTAAAATTTTTATTTGTACTGTACGGCGGCCCCATTCGTAGGCATTACCTAGGTCTGGAATAAATACATCAATTTTATTCCCTTTAATTGCCCCGCCTGTGTCAGCTGCTACGGCTTCTCCATATCCTTCAACCCAAACTTTTGTCCCTAACGGAATGACACGCGGGTCTACTGCAATTACTTTTAAATTTGGATTGGCACGTAAATCCGTACCGTTTGCCGTTGTTCCTGAACATCCTTCACAGTAGGCTGTATACGCTGTCGCTTCAACAGTCATTGTTCTTCCTGTATCAGGAGCTGAACTTGTTGAAGTTTTTTCCTGTGTACCGCCTGTCGCGCTTTTCACTTCACTCTTGGCGTATTCCTGTTGAGGTCCGGATACTGTAATGGAGTCACCCGGATATATTAAGTCTGAATTGATATTGTTCCATTTCTGCAGCTGGTCAACTGTTGCATCATGGGCCAATGCAATATGGAACAGCGTATCACCTGGTGCAATAGTATATACTTTATCATCATGACCGCCAATTTTTAATGTATCCCCAACAAAAATTGTATTGCTCGTTAAATTGTTTAATTCCTTTATCTCTTCAACTGATGTTTGAAATTGTTTACTTATTTTATAAAGTGTATCTTCTGGTTGGATTGTATAAGTATCTGCAGAAGCTTGAGATGCAAATAGCCCCCCTGTAGCGAATACTCCTGCCAATAGAACTGCCATTAATTTTTTCTTTGTCAAATTTCTGTCCCTCCATATTTTCCAAATAAATTTAAGTTGTTTTTACTCTCCTATAACCTTACAGCAAATACATTGCAACACGATGACGCGGATATGAACCCTGCATTACAAGCACATTGCAGGGCTTTTGGATAATTATTACTAAATTTGAAGCGATTTATACATAGATTTACCATTTTTTTGCGAAGTGACAGGAAAAGAAGGAAAAATAAATGGGAATTCGTTTTCAGACTTATTACAAACCAGCTTGTTTCTTTAATCTTTCTGTCTATTTTGACGATATAAAGTGAAACTTCAAACAGTGGGATTTTTCTCAATCCCACTGAGTTTGGAGGAACACAAGTTAAAAACGTCACATACTGTGACAACACTTGTGTGACCAACATCGTGTTGGCCAGAGCCAATCGGGCTTTTACGGGTAGTTGATATCCCGCCTCTAGATTTTCGCACTGCTTAATTATAGAGGCGGGAGCCTTACCTCTGCCGATACGCTTTCGAGGCAGATAAATTACTACCCGTTAATGCGGGATAATTGAAAAGGAGGATTACTATGGAATTAAACGCAATTATGTCAGCACAGTTAGCATCACTGCAGCAAACTGTGCAGATGAGTATTCTAGACAAGGCAATGAATACCGGCGCGGCAACTGCTGTCCAAATGATTGAAGCAATGCCTCAACCGCAAGCAACTCCAGCACCCCACCCTTATAAAGGACAAACGATTGACGTCCAGGTTTAGTTATAAAAACAGAAAGGACGCTCACGAAGATGGTGAGCGTCCCTTCTGTTTTAAATTCGGTATTACGGGCATCAGACAGAGAATATTAGAACATTTTTTTATTTATTAGAAAATAGGCGCCTGCTATTGGCACTTCAAAATCACATATTCGAAAAGCGGGGAGACATTTTAGAAATTCTACATACTATATTAGATAATCCAACTTTTATTAGACAATCGATCAAATTTTTATGAAGTTTTTTCATTTTATTAGAAATCTTTATGCCAAATGTAAACGCTGCGTTAAATTTCGGTTAAATACTTTTAAAAAAACATTTTCCGGGTATAACTAATAGTACACTGTTGCTATAAAGGTAAGGAGTGATTATTATAGGTATCCATACGTTTTTTACAAGTTTAAATGATTTAGAGCGCATCATCCGCTGTCCGGGTCGCTTTAAATTCGAAGAACATAATGTGGCAGCACACTCATGGAAGGTTTCCCAGTATGCGATGTTTTTCGCAACATTGGAGGAACGTGCAGGCAGTCAGATTGATTGGAAATCGTTATACGAAAAAACGATTAATCATGACTTTGCCGAAGTTTTTATTGGGGATATTAAAACGCCTGTCAAACATGCTAGTGTCGAACTAAAGCAAATGCTTTCACATGTCGAAGAGAAAATGATGGAAAAATTTATTGTGGAAGAAATTCCGCTTGATTTACAGGATGTATTCTTTGACCGTATGAAAGAAGGCAAAGATCACACAATTGAAGGACGACTTCTTGAGTTCGCCGATAAGCTGGATCAGTTTTACGAGTCATTTTCAGAGCTGAAGCGAGGAAATACCGACAAAGAATTTGTCCATATGTATGAAACTGCACTAAGCAAGTTACTGTTGATCGATCTGCCGGTATCTGTAGACTATTTCCGCAACGAAATTTTATCTGATGTTGTAACGGAAAAGACAGTCATCGATATTGCACTTTTAACAGAAAATATTTTACAGCAGCATACAGAATAATAACGGAAGGCTTCCTAATATATAAGGAAGGCTTTTTTATTTTGGAAATAAATCCAGCTTTTGTTTTCGAAAACCTCATTAAAACCATTCAAATCATTTGACTTTTTTTTTAAAACATACTTTATTGCATTCCACATTAACTTACTATAAGATAACAATAAGGCTACGTTGTACGTACGAATATTAAGTTTTAACCTTTATACTTATACAGGGAGTTTTACATCGATGTTGGAATGGCGTGCCTGGACTCTTTTGACTTCAGGATAGACAGGATAGCATTTGCGAACACCCACTTTGAGGAGTGGTGGTTTAAAACTTTCTATAATAACTACGGCAATGTGGCTGCTTACATAGCAATATAGCCATAAAATTTACAGACACTTACACGATTTTTTCGTGTAGGTGTTTTTTTTTTGCTTTTTTGGTATCATTCAATATACAACCTATAACCTTGAAGGGACTGAACTATGCGCAGATGGCAATATTTTTTATCTAACTGATTAAAAATATTGGAGGTAAAAATATTGATAAAAGAATTGAATACCAAAAGATTGCATTTAAGAAGAATGGAAATTTCAGACTCCCAAAGCTTGTTTAAAATATGGTCTGATCCACATGTAACTGAATTTATGAATATTTCCAGCTTTATACATGAAGCTCAGGCGAAAGAAATGATTGAGCTACTTGAGGAATTGGCCCAGGCTGGTAAAGCTGTTCGATTCAGTATGATTGAGCGACATTCAAAAGAAATAATAGGTACGTGTGGATTCAATTCTATAGATTTCGATAATGCGAAAGCGGAAATCGGTTATGACATCGCTAAAGCCTATTGGGGCATGGGGTTTGCGCCAGAAGGTATCCGTGCTTTAATGGACTATGCTTTCGGAACTTTGAAACTGAATAGAATCGAAGCAAAGGTTGAACCTGCAAATGTTAATTCAATCAAGGTTCTAAAAAAACTTAATTTCAAATTCGAAGGAACTCTTAGACAATTCGAAAATTCTAAAGGGAACTTTATTGATGTCAATATGTACTCACGTTTAAAAACAGATTGATCTAGCTCCCTCCTGCCTATATCTTGAATGAGATATAGGCATTTATTTTTAATATAAAAAATTTCCCAAAACGAAAAACCTCATTAAATAATCACTCGTTATTTAATGAGGAAAAAGATGTTATCATTATCCTATACCTTATTGTATAATGAATCTTTTTCAAGCAGGATCGGGCCCGTACTTGTTCTTACGATAAATGAAGCATGTTCTAAATAATCAGCTAAAACAACGGCCCCAACACCTAAAATCTCCACTTGGACATCAACACGGTGAGGACTATTTTTCAACTGTGAAAGAATAGGCTTCAACTGATCAAGCTCCTGTAGCTTTTTACAGTACAATATAATATCAATATCACTGTTTTCATGGCAGACGTTGATTCCAGTTCCCATTGAAAAACCAATACTTCCGCCAAACCCCCATTTAAAACCATCCAATACCTTTTCAATACAAGTAAGTGATTGGACATGCGTCTCAGGATATGAATTTGCCAGAACATCAAACGGCCGAATTACATGTTTAATGTTAGATATCGTTGTAAACGCTGCAAATCGTTTAGACCGATTATCCCCTCGAAAGCCTATCGCAACTTTCCCATCCTCTACCTTCATACGTCTCACAACAGCAATGCCTTGAGCCATTTCATCCTCATTCATCCAATCAGGATAATCACCGAAGTACTCGATTTGATCCATGGACTTTAAATACACTAAATCATGTACAGTTAGTTCCATTGTTGCGTTATTTTTTCACGTACAGCAATCGATGCTTTACGACCATTTTCAATCGCTACTTTTGATTGAATTCGATTTGCTAACGTTCTATCTCCAGACTGAATTATATCTTCTTTTGCCGTTGCAATAGAATGAAGTACTTTTTGAACTTGTTCATTAGATGGTCCGTCTGCGTTAATACCGTCGATCAACTCATGTAATGCGCCAAGCGTTTGGAATGAATGGACATCATACGCCATCGATGGAACAGACTTTGCGAATTCGTCCAGCTCTTCAACAGTACGCATTGTAACAAGCGCTGCCGACTTTTTGGACATTACATGTACTTGCACTTCTGGGTCATCAAGCGAAATAATACGGTTACCTTGCATGCCGTGTGCTAAGAATGCTCCTGAAATTGCTTTACCTACAACACATGTAACGATCGGATGTCCGCTTTGACGCGCAAATGCATACGCTTCAACACTTGCTGCACAAGCTAAATAAATACCTAACAATTCTTCGTGATAGCCGAATGCCTGACCCGGAACATCGACAATAGGAACAATTAATCTCTTGTCCGCTGAATCCTTATCTTCTTCAATTGCCTGTCGAACATATTTTGCAACAGTCCACGCTTCCTGCAGACCAAACTCCCCGTTACGGGCACGGTAAAATTTACTTTCACTGTTTGGCACTACAGCAATAAAACGGGCTTTCTCTCCATTTAATTCGGCATCTGCCACTAAAATAGATGGTGTTTCCGAAATCGATGGTGCATTATTTGTAAATGCATTAAACCATGTACGGCCTCTGCTCGGATTCTCTCCGTTTGCAACCTTTAATTCAGCAACTGCCAATTCAGATCGGTCGCTTAAAATTTCCTGTGCTTCATCAGGGTTGATCTTTTCCTCAAACTGCAAATGATTCAACATATTTAAAAACGTCTCGTATTCTGATGTTCTTTGTTTGAAGCTGTTTTTTGCCCATAAATCTTCCAGCGTATCTAAGTAGTTTACGACATCATCTTCAACGATAGCATCCACTAAGTTTGAATTGTAGCGCATTGATCCACCAATCATTTTCCATATAAACGGCTTTTGTTTTGCATTTAGCTCTTGGATACCCGCTTCCTGCTGAACTACTTCAGGGCCATTCATGCCAAGTCGCCCTTCTCGTGTCATGATTAAAGCGGAACAAAGACCAGCTGTTAATGACATCCCTCCGAAAGAACCGACTTTCCCCGGAATAATGCCGATTACCGGTACATATCTTTTCAAAGCCACAATCGCAGAACTAATTTCAGCAATCGAAAGAAGTCCGTAGTTCGCTTCTTGCAGACGAACGCCGCCTGTATCGTAAATGATGACCGGATAAATCAGTTCCCCTGCTTCACACGACGCAAATGCACGCTCTAAAGCACCTGCAAATTTTGCTCCTGAAACTTCACCAATTCCTCCGCCTTGGAAACTTCCTTCTATTGAAATAACTAATGAACGACGACCTCGAATTTTTCCTTGCATTATAATCATTCCGTCATCACTTTGTGGCACGATATTTTGCGCTTCTAAATGAGGTGATTCAAAAAAGTCGAAAGGACCTAATATTTCATGTGCTGTTCCTTCATCTAATAGTAAAAGTGCACGTTCTCTTGCTTTACTTTCTACGATACTTACAGGTAATGTAATAGAATTATTCACCGAAAACCACCTCCGCTGCCTGTGCAAGTCGTATCGATACGACACCTGGTGTTGCACCAAAATCATTAATTTTAATTGAAGCCAATATATCCTGCTGAGAAACAAAACGCTCCACTACTTTTTGCCAAGTTTCCGCATAACCCGTGATTCCTGTACGAACTTCTACTTTTGTTTCCGAACCTTCGATTGGCTGGATCAGTATTTCTAAATCCCCCGATCCTACAACCCCGATATGTGCTTGCTTAGTAACCGGACGATTTGCCTGAAATGTGTAATTCAACTTTTCCATGCTGTGCACCCCTTTTCAGTTTATCTGACATATTAATTACGAATAATGTGGCCGCCAACAAATCAGCCGATCCCCCTGGAGATAACCAATTCTTAATATACAATTGATCTAATTTCTTCATATTTGAGATTGAAAAGTTTGTTAGCAGTTTATTCGCTTCCTGTTTCGCAAAATCCAATCCCTCTAGACCGCCTCGATGAAGTAAACAAGTGTCATTTAAATTTGCGATCAATACTAGTAATGTAGTAAGTTTCGCATCTCTTAGCGACATCTTTTGAGCCGCCTGTAAAAATGCTGGCAAACTATACTTTTGAATATGGGGAAACGCCTGCTGCGCTTCTTCTCTGGCACCTGGAATCCCATAATTCTCTTTTACTTTGATCCCGTTCGTTTTGGACTTCGGAATATATTGATCCGGAAGATTGGCCAGTTCTGCAGCATCATTAAATACTTGTGGAAAGAGTACCTTGCCCTGTCTTCTTGCAATTGCGGAACAAAGTAAACCAATCGACCAGATTGCCCCTTTATGCGTATTACTATTTTCAGTAACCGCAAACATTTCCTTTTCACCATTCCGTCCAATTGCACCAAATTGTTCCCTTATTTTTACGGTTGGCTGTCGGTTGAAACTCAGCATTGCCATTTGATAAAACGTATTGTGCAATGAATGTGCTGAATTCTGCATTTTTGTTAAAGATAAATCATGATGTGCACCATTATTTTCTGTATCTACTAAACCTGGCTTTGGTGTTAATTGAACTTCTTCGATTAATGCTGCAACAGCCTCATCAGCAATCCGTTTACAAATTACATGCTGTTTCATCCCTTCAGCTCCTTACCAACTTTTGAATTTCGATGGTGGCTCATATAAACCGCCAGACCATTGAACAAGCTCATCAATATTTTTTGCTGCCAACAATGAACGATTCGCTTCACCGCGTAAAATATTTAAGTCTTCCGGCATTGCCACTAAACCGCGCTCGCGAAGTGATTTTGTGCGCTTCACATCATTTTCCATCCCTAGCGGTGTTACCCCTGCAATCGAAGCAATCATTTCTCTTCGTTCTGCAGGACTATCTGTTTTATACAGGTAGGCAATCCCTTCTTCTGTCACAACATGTGTAACGTCTTCCGCATAAATCATGACCGGTGCAACTGCCAAATTCGCCTGTTTCTTTACATCAATTGCATCTAAACGTTCAACAAAGACTGGTGTGTTGGCATCCTGGAATGTTTCAGCTACTTGTACAACTAGCTTTTTCCCGCGAGCTAATTCATCCTGACTTGTCATCATGTTATACCAAGCTTCTGTTGAGTGACGGCGACCGCCCGGATCATGTCCCATATTCGGTGCCCCACCATAACCTGCAACGCGCCCTTTTGTTACCGTCGATGAATTGCCGTATGCATCCATTTGCAAAGTCGATCCGATAAATAAGTCAACCGCATACTGACCTGCAAGCTGTGCCAACGTACGATTTGAACGAAGACTGCCATCTTTACCTGTAAAGAAAATATCGCGACGTGCTTGCACATATTTTTCCATCCCTAATTCACCGCCAAAACAGTGGACACTTTCTACCCAGCCTGTTTCAATCGCCGGAATTAGTGTAGGGTGCGGATTGAGAACCCAGTTTTTGCATATTTTCCCCTTCAGGCCTAATTGCTCACCATATGAAGGTAATAGCAGCTCGATTGCAGCCGTATTAAAACCAATCCCATGATTTAATGATTGAACACCATGTTTTTCATAAATACCGCGAATACACATCATCGCCTGCAAGATTTGAATATCTGTAATATGGCGCGGGTCACGTGTAAATAAAGGCTCGAGCTCATACGGTTCATCTGCTTCAACGATGAAATCGACCCAAGAACCCGGAATATCGACACGCGGCAGTTCATCCACAATTTCATTTACTTGAGCAATTACAATTCCATCACGGAAAGCTGCTGCTTCTACAATTGTTGGTGTTTCTTCCGTATTTGGTCCTGTATATAAGTTTCCGAAACGGTCTGCTTTATCTGCTGCAACTAATGCAACATTTGGAATTAAATCGATAAACAGTCTTCCATAAAGCTCCACATATGTGTGCAGATCCCCTAAAATCAATCGGCCATCTTCAATCATCTGTGCAATACGTAAACTTTGTGGTCCAGCAAAACTTAAGTCGATTTTCTTGGCAATACCTTCCTCAAAAATATCTAAATGTTCCGGACGCGACACACTGGACATAATCATATGTAAATCATGTACACGGTCTGGATCTACCTTTACAAGAGCTTGAGATAAAAATGATGCCTGCTTTTGATTGTTTCCTTCAAGAACAACCCGATCCCCCGGTTTAATAAGCAACTCAAGTACATCTACAATTTTCTCTGTAGGAATTGTTACACCATTTACTAGATGCTCCACTTCCGCCAATCTCTTTTTCTTCCCTTCCAATCTTGTTGACCAAGAACGCTGCTGTTGAATTAATACCATATTTACACCCCTTCATTTTTTGCTAAATATAGACAATCATTAAATCCGTTCTTTTCCACACTATAGCTATCCGCCTCTGGAAACGCATTTTTGGCAAGTTTTTTTAACACATCCCCTGGCGACATTTCAATAAATTGACGAACACCGTTTTCAAATAAAATCGAAGTTGCATCATGCCATCTGACAGGTAAAGCAATACTTTCAGCCAAATCTTGAACGACACGGGAAGGCTGGCGAAGTACCCGTGCATTTCGATTTGAAATTAATGGGAATCTAGGTCTTTGGAGCTTTATGTTCTCCATCTCCTTTGCCAATCGATCCTGAACCGGTAAAAACAATGGACAATGGGATGGTGTTGAAACATTCAGCATCTTTGCTGAACTTGCCCCTTTTCCCGCCACGTAGTCCAATACCTTTTGCATTGCTTCTTTATGACCCGATAAAGTCAATTGCTGCGGTGCATTACGATTAGATACATAGACCGGTTTTCCATCCGTATGAAATTTCTGTGTTATTTCTATAAGGACTGATTCAGGCAATCCTACAACAACCGCCATTCCATACGCCTCATCCTGTAAAGATTCCATCAGTTCCCCACGAAGTGAAACTAAATGCAGGGCATCTTTAAATGTTAGTACTTCGCTCGTCACCGCGGCGGCAAATGCACCTACCGAGTGACCTGCCAAATAGTCTGGTTTTGATCCTTCATTTAGAAAGGCGCGGGCTGTTGCAACACCGGCTGCCAGCATTGTAATCTGGACGTTTTTTGTGCTTTTTAATTTTTCTGCTGTTGCAATGAGCTTAATATCTGTTTTTAAAACATCTGAAGCTTCATCCAAAGTTTCTTTAATAGTTGGGTGCGTAGGAAGTGACTCTAAAAACCCGCCATATTGCGAACCTTGCCCTGGAAAAAGCCATGCCTGTTTCATCGTTAACTTCCCCCTCCCTTAGCTTTATAACTGCTTATTCCGCACACTGAAAATTACATCCTCTGTATGCTTTCTTAAAATGGATTTCAGCTGTTCCAAGTCATCATTCTTTAAGCATTCGTAAATACTTGTATGCTCTATAATCGATTTTTCGATAATTTCGTTATTGGAAAAATGGATTACTTGAATTCGAAGTAATGGCAGCGCTATTTTACTGTACATTTCATTTAGCACCGGACTATTGCTTAATTTAAATATAAGAAAATGAAATTGATAATTTAAGTGCGTATATTCTGTATAGCTTTTCGTTTTCGTCATCTTAGTTAAGACGGCTTTCATTTCTTTCAGTGTGCCTTTTTCTTTACTAGGATTTTCTAAACGTTCGGCTGCCAGCATTTCCAAATGATTTCGCACATCCAATAAATCTTTCATATCATCCAATGTGTAGCCCTTAATGAATGCCCCTTTTCGTGGAACACGCTCAATAATTCCTTCTGTCGCTAATAAATAAATTGCTTCTCTTACAGGAGAACGGCTCGTTTCATACTGTTCTGCGTATATCGATTCCACCACTTGATCTCCCGGTCTTAACTCACCATTCAATACTTGTTCGAGCAAGTTATTGGCGATTCTAATCGATAAGGCATTGTCTAATGCTCTTTCAAAATAATTCAATTAAACCTTCTCCTTCTATAAGAACTTGGTCGACTGTATACAATTTATAATATATCTTTAAAACGTAAATTTCAATCGTATTATCTACTTTTCTCTAAAAAAAATAATATTTTTCTTGATTATGTATATATTATTGTTTATTCTATATTCAGAATACAGTCGACTGTTATAAACAATATAAAGGGGTGGAATTATGGTTATATATGGTGTTGCCATTTTAGCTGGGTGTTTCTTATTTGGAATGTTTTGTGGTGAATTGATCGGCGCTTTAATGGGGATTGATTCGAATGTGGGTGGCGTAGGTATTGCGATGTTATTATTAATCGTAGTCGTTGATAAATTACAGAAGAATGGGAAAATCAGTATGCCTGCTCAAAGTGGCTTAGCTTTCTGGAATGCAATGTATATCCCAATCGTAATTGCAATGGCAGCGAGTCAAAATGTATTAGGTGCATTAACTGGAGGTCCTCTAGCAATCATTGCAGGAATTGCAGTTGTTCTTATTAGTTGGTTAGTTGTTCCATTGTTGAGCGGGAAAAAGGCGAAGGAAGCTGCCATTGAGTTCAATAAAAATCACCCAGTAACAGGGGAGGCGAACTAATATGTGGGAAGCACTCAAAACAGCATTAGAATCTAATGGTTTAATCACGGGATTCGTCATTGTCGGTATTACAATGTATGTCGCATACTTGATTTCAAATAAATTAACGAAGGGGCTTATTCATGGCTCGGCTATTGCGATCGTTCTCGGATTAGTATTGGCTTATTTCGGCGGCGTTTACAGTGAAGGTACAAAGGGGTTAGCTGATATCTCGTTGTTCGCAGGTATCGGTCTTTTAGGTGGCAGTATGCTTCGTGACTTTGCCATTGTTGCTACATCATTCGGAGCAAACTTTGACGAAATTAAAAAAGCAGGTATTCGCGGAATTTCATCACTCTTTATCGGTGTTGGATTATCGTTTGTAGTTGGTATTATTTTTGCGCTTATTTTTGGTTATACAGATGCCGTAAGTATTGCTACAATCGGTGCCGGCACGGTCACTTATATTGTTGGTCCAGTAACGGGCGCTGCATTAGGTGCAAGTTCGGAAGTTATTGCAATTAGTATTGCAGCCGGGTTAGTAAAATCGGTATTAGTAATGGTAGGTACACCATTTATTGCCCGATTCATTGGTTTAAACAATCCATTAACTGCAATGGTTTACGGTGGTTTAATGGGAACTACTTCCGGTGTTACGGGAGGATTAGCTGCAACGGATGTACGATTGGTCCCGTATGGCGCCGTTACAGCTACTTTCTACACAGGATTAGGCTGCTTACTTTGCCCTACCCTGTTATTCATCTTAACAGATATGATTTGGTAAGTTAATAATTCATTCTCCATATATAAGGTGCAATTTCATATTTTCAAAAAGGGGACACATTTTTCTCTATAACATTCCCCCAGAATTTTATAAGATAAATCCACCTTCCGGAAATTGAACTTGCAATTAAATGAATAGTAGATAAAACGTGAGGACATTTCCGTATCTCACGTTTTTTTTTGTGCTTTTTATTAACTCATAGGTTAAATATTTTTAATTCTATTAATTTTATGCCAATATTTAGTGAAACACATAAATTTGGAGGAAACGGTAATGAAAAAAACTCTTTGTATTGGCGAATTGCTCATCGATTTTTTTACAACTCATACGGAAGTATCCATTATAGAAGCAAAATCGTTCGAAAAGCAGGCAGGCGGTGCTCCGGCAAATGTAGCAGCAACTATCGCGATTCTTGGAGGACAGGCTTATTTTTGCGGAAAAGTGGGTGCCGATGCATTTGGACACTTTTTAAAGCAAACGTTGGAACAAGCCGGTGTTCATACAGATCAATTGATAATGGATCCGTCTGCACCGACTACTTTGGCCTTTGTTTCAAGACAGAAAGATGGTGAGCGGGATTTTATCTTTAATCGTGGTGCCGACGAATTGCTCAGTATTGAAGATTTGGAACTGCAACAGCTCATGACAATGGATATGATTCATTTCGGCTCTGCCACTGCCCTTTTGAGCGAACCTTTCAGTAAAACGTACGAACAGTTAATGCAAACTTTGCACCTGCAAAACTATTTTATTTCATTTGACCCAAACTACCGTGCAGACTTATGGAAGGGTGATTCCGATTTATTTATTCATAAATGCGAACCTTTCATTGAAGCAGCAAATTTCATAAAGATGAGCGATGATGAACTGTTATTATTCGCAAGGACAGAAAACTTCGAACAGGCAATCGAATGGCTGACACAGTTTAATGAAAAGACAATCGCGATTACACAAGGCGCTTCTGGTACAATGCTTATCCAAGACGGGCAAATTACAACCGTTCCGGCATTTCCCGTAAACTCCATCGATACAACCGGTGCAGGTGATGCTTTTGTCGGTGCCGTTTTGTATCAATTAAGTAAATACGAAGACACAAATCTCTCGTTTAATGAATGGGTAACCGTTATTGAATTTGCCAACCGTTCTGCATCAAAAGTATGCGAAAAAGTCGGTGCAATCGAAGCCCTTTCTTCATTAAAAGAACTTCAGTAATAAAACGGGCGCGTTAAAAGTTCCACTCTCTTTTAACGCGCCCTTCTTCTATTATTGGATATTTAAAACAACTGTCACTTTAGTTCCCATCCCAAGCTCGCTTTCAATAATAAACTGTCCCGCATGCCGGTTAACAATTTCTGTTACAATCGCCAAACCTAACCCACTGCTTTGACTAGAGCGTGAAGGATCTACCCGGTAAAATCGTTCTTTCACCTTTTCAAGCGCTTCTTCAGGAATACCGATCCCGTTATCTTTTATCGTTACAAAAATCTGATTGTCCTTTTTACTGCATGTAACTATAATTTTCCCTTTATCCTCGCTGTAGCGAATGGCATTTGACAGCAAATTATCCCAAACTTGCTCCATTAGCTGCTCATCTGCAAAAACTTCAACCTGTTCCAGCTCGTATACAAGCTCCATTTGCTGATCGTCCAGTTTCCATCGCTTTGAAAATAGCCGTTCTTTCAACTGTTTATCTAACGAATAGGTCTTTTTTTGAACCGGTAAATTCTTCTGGTCAAGCGAGCTTAGTAAAAGCAATTGCTTTGTTAATGCGGAAAGACGCTTCGTTTCCTGCTCAATAATCTCCAAATATTGCACACGTTCTTCTTCCGTATTGTCGGCATCCTTCAGTACATTTGCATAGCCTTGAATGTTGAGCAAAGGCGATTGAAAGTCGTGCGATACATTATTGATGAAGTCTTTCTTAATCTGGTCATTTTCTGCGAGACGGTTGGCCATCTTTTGAAACTGTGTTGCAAGCTGCCCTAGCTCATCATTACGATCAATCGTTAATTGAATATCATAATTTTCAAGAGCGATTTGATTTGTGGCCTGCTGCAATTGTTTTAATGGTCTTACAAGCTGACGGGCAAGTAAAATCATCGTCGATAAAATAACGACAGCTGTAATAATAATGAAGCTAACGATCAATAAATGCATTTCAGAAAAGAGTGTGGCATTTTCCTGGCGAATAAAAAAAGCATAGCTTTCATCATTAAGTTGAAACGACACACCGATTGTATTTCGAATATCATTCGCGAAATGATTCATAAAGTATGAAGATCCGTTATAATCGCGAATGCCGTGATACACTTCATCCGTACCGACGATGCCTAACATCTCAGGCTTGAGGTTTGATTTTTTAAATGCACTTCCATATGAAGTTAAACTACCATCAGGATAAATAACCCCTATTTGGTAGCCCAGTTTTGCAATGGACTCAAAGTAGGCATCCACGCTTTCTTTAGGCATTGATTTTAAAATTTGCTGTACTTCCTGGGCTACCCCATAATTTTTGGCATCTGTATCAGGTCGTATTTGCGATTTATAAATTTGTCCGATTAACAGCATCGACATCGTAATGCTTATAATGATTACAGCCAATGTCACGACAATATATTGCCTGTATAATGTTTTCATTTCAATTCCTCTATTTTATAGCCGATTCCGCGTACGGTTTGAATTTTCACCTGTGCATTCACTTCTTCCAAACGGCTGCGCAGGCGCTTAATATGTGTTGTCAGTGTAAAATCATCCCCGTCATAATCATAGCCCCATACTTGTTCCATCAGCTGGTCTCGCGTAAATACGACTTCCGGTCTTGAACATAAAATACCTAATAGCTCAAATTCTTTTAAAGGAAGTAATGATACTTGCTCCCCTACTTTTACTTCAAACGTTTGCCGGTCAATGAGCATATTGGCAATCTTTATTTGACTTCGTTCAACTTTTTGAAAGCGTCGTAAAATCGCGCGCACTCTAAACAGCAGTTCTTTCGGTTCAAATGGCTTCACCATATAGTCATCTGCCCCTGCCAAAAATCCTTTTTCTTTATCATCAAGTGTTGTTTTGGCAGTTAGCATCAATACAGGTACACCGATTTCAGCAAGATTTTTCGTCAAGCTTATGCCATCCATTTTCGGCATCATAACATCAACAATTGCCAAATCGACTGGCTCCTGCTGCAATAAATTTAACGCTTCCATGCCATCACTCGCAAACAGCGCTTCGAACCCTTCTTTTTTCAAATGGATGCCGATTAATTTCCGTATAAATGCATCATCATCTACAACTAATATCCGCATTGAATCACCGCCTTTAATAATTGAAGTTCTATTTCGTGTATATTTACTCTCATTCTATCCATAAAAAGAGACATCGAATTACTCGATGTCCCTTCATCTAACCATTACTTCTTGTCTTTTTCAAATGTTAATATCAACATCGGTAATAACATACCACGTACTAGGAATGTATCAATAAGAATACCAACTGCAACGATAAAGCCGAATACGAATAGATCGGCAATCGGCATTGTCATTAATGCCGCGAAAGTTGCTGCGAGTATTATGCCTGCTGACGAAATAACGCCGCCTGTATTACGGATAGCAATTTCGAGCGCCTGTTTCACTGTTGTACGTTTACGCTCTTCAAGGAATCGTGACACTAAAATAATGTTGTAGTCAATGCCTAGTGCAACTAAGAAAACGAATGCGTAGACAGGCACACGTGTACTGATCGCATCATAGCCGAATAATACATCAACAAGGAAGACGCCCAGCCCTAATGCAGATAAATAGGAAACTAAAATTGTTGCCATCATGTAAATCGGCATTTTCCAAGACTTCGTAAGGACAAATAATAGTACTAAAATTAAAATCGTTTCTAAAATAACAATTTTAATAATATCATCGTTGTTTACATCGCGTTCATCCAGCAGTTTAGCTGTTGTTCCCGCAAAGTGCAGCTCGCCTGCGATACCTGATGCCGCTAAATAATCGGCACTGTTTTCACGCATTTCCTCAAGCTTTTCAACAGCTTCAGGTGAATATGGATTTAAATCAAATGCCATTGATAATTTTAGTTTCGTTTCATCTTCCGATACAGCGGATGGACGAACTGAAGCAATTTTATCTTCTGCTGACAATGCTTCGGTTAAGTCTTGCTTTTGTTGTTCAGTTAACGCCTGCTCACTTTCAACTAATAGTGAAGTTGGTGCAAGTTCCCCTTTGTCAAAGCGCGACTCAACGATTTCATAGCCGACACGTGATGGCAGTTCTTCCGGGAAAGATTTTACCATATCAAATTCGTATTCTAAATTGAACACATTCAATGAAGTAATTACCATGATGATCAGAACAACCCCACCGGATAAATACGGTTTGTTTACTACAAACTTGGCAATTGCTCCCCAAACACCGTGTTTTACTTCTTTTGTTTCACCGAATTTCGGCACTTTCGGCCAGAATGCTTTACGGCCAAATAATGAGAATAACGCCGGTACTAATGTAATTGACCCTAACATAATAACAAATACTGCTGTACCAAATATTGGTGCGAAGTTTTGGTAGTCACGGAAATCGGCGAAGAATAGTACAAGCATTGCCGCCAACACTGTGCCGCCTGCAAAGAATACTGGCTCACCTGTTGAACGCATTGCATATTTCATCGCTTCATATTTGTTTTCGTAATGATTCAGTTCTTCACGGTAGCGCGAGAATACGAATAACGAATAATCGATTACAGCCGCGAATAATAAAATACTCATAATTGATGTTGTCTGGTTATTAATTTCCAAACCACCTGCGCCAAGCAGAGCGACTGTCTGATTCACTACTTGATAAACAATAACCGTTGCCAGTAAAGGAATAATCGCTAAAAGTGGTGAACGGTAAATAATGATTAATAATACTAAAATAATCCCGATTGTCGCGAATAGCAGCTTTAAGTCTGCTTGTTCAAACAGTTTTACTGTATCGCCGGCAATTCCCGCAGGCCCAGTAATGTAAAATTGTGTATCTCCTGTTTTTTCAGCTGCTTTATTTCCGATTTCAGATGCAAAATCGTTAATTTCCGCATATGCCGAATTTCCAAGACCTTGCTCAAGCGTCATTGGCACGATCATAGTCGTTTTATCTTCCGACGCGAATCCTGCTAAAGCTTGTGGCGGCAAGTTCGAAATGTCAACAATCTGGTCAACACCTTCAATATTTTCCGCAATCATTGCATTTAAAATTTCTTTTACGCTTTCGACGTTAATTTCCCCGTTCTCATTATGGAAAACCAATATACCTGGTGTTCCTTCATCATTCGGGAAGTATTCGCTTAATTTATTTTCAGCGATAATTGACTGTGCATCATCCGGCAGTGATTGGAAGTTTGTCACTTTATATTCACTTAGCATTGGACCGGCGCTTAAGGCAATCATCAACACTAGCCAGACAATAAGTGTAATCCAGGCACCGCGTTTTGTTGATACCCAATCTGTAATTGGATTTAATAACTTGTTCATCGATATCCTCCTTTTTAACACCTCTGCATTATAAAGGAGCTATATGAACTTTATATAAACTTTCCGGTAAATCAAATCAATAAAAAAGACCAAAATGTCTACTTTCCAACATTTTGGTCCTTTAACTATCGGGCACATATTTTCTATTAAGTTATTAATACATAATTCATTAATTGCTTTTTATCAATTTTACCAACGACAGTTTTAGGAAGTTCCTCAAGAAAGTAAATTCGCTTCGGTACTTTGTAATTGGCGAGGTGTTCTTTACAGTACTTTAAAAGCTCCGATTGAAGTTGTTCGGAGGGATATTCAGAAATTACAAACGCCACAACACATTCACCCCATTTGTCATTTGGAATACCAATAACGGATACTTCCTGCACCACTTCATGGGCGATTAAACATTGTTCGACTTCTTGAGGGTACACATTTTCTCCGCCCGTTATAATCATTTCTTTTTTCCGACCGACAATGTAATAATCACCGTCTTCATCAAATTTCGCCAAGTCGCCTGTCTTTAACCAGCCATCCTCAAATGTTTCGTTCGTTGCCTCTTCATTTTTCCAGTAGTATGAAAAAACATGGCTGCCTTTTAAGCAAAGTTCGCCAACTTCTCCTTCTGAACATAGCTGACCTTCTTTATTAATAATTTTTACTTCGTTGAATAGCATACTTTTTCCGATAGCACCTTTTTTATTCATTGCTACTTCTGCATCGATGGAAAAGTTATTCGGACCTGCTTCAGTTAACCCGTACCCTTCTTTAAAAAACAGCCCTCTTTTTTGAAAACAATCATATATAGGCTTCGGACATGGTGCGCCTCCCGATAAAAAAAACTTCACTGTCGGAAAACTGGACTGTTTAAAATACTCAGTTTCAATAATCGACTGATACATCGTCGGTACAAACAATGAGACTGTCGTGTTAAATTCATTAATGGCCCGAACTGCTCTTTCCGGATCAAATTTCTGGCCGATTACTACTGTCCCTCCTGCCATTAGAATCGGCAATGCTAGTGCATTAATTCCTCCTGTATGAAAAAGGGGCATATAATTCAGTGTGCGGTCTTTATCGTTTAACCCCCAGCTAATGACGGTATTCATCGCATTCGTAGTGACAGCTTCATTTGATAGGACAACACCTTTTGGTTTACCGGTCGTCCCCCCGGTGTAAATCATCATCCACGGAAGCTGAGGTTCATCACGCCACTTATATGTAGTAGGCTCAACTAATTCAGAGCTACCGCATGTTAAAATTTTGGCTGGCGATAGCTGCATTGCGCGTACACAATGCGTATCATCCGTGATTAATAAAGCGGGTGTGCAATCGGATAAAACCACCTGTAATTCGGATATAGATAATTTTGTATTCAACGGAACATAGATCAATTCGTTTAAGCGACAAGCAATTAAAATGGCAAAGCTTTCAATTGAATTTCCCATCAACGTTACGACACGATCTCCCCGCTGTAACTGCTGTTTGGAAAAAGTGCTGCTCCACCCATTCGCATGCTGCATCAGCTCTTTATATGTCCACGTCTCACCTGTTTCTATTTGAATTAAAGCCGTTTTATCCGGTGTTTGGCCCGCTCGTTTCGCAATCCAAAAGTCCAGCTGTTGCATTAGCCATCCCACCTTTTACATCATAATGCCGCCATCAACTTGCAGAACATGACCTGTAATATAACTCGCTTCATCCGATGCTAAAAATAAATAAGCATTTGCGATATCTTCCGGTTTCCCTAATCGTTGCAAACTTGTAATACCCTCCATTTGCTGGAGCACTTTTTCCGGCATTTTTTCGACCATTGGCGTTGCGGTAAATCCAGGAGCAACAGCATTTACATTAATTCCTTTACGACCAAGCTCCTTTGCCCATGTTTTTGTCATACCGATTATTGCCGCTTTTGTTGCGGCATAGTTTGTTTGACCAAAATTACCGTATACACCACTTACCGATGAAGTACTGATAATTTTCCCCGACCCTTGTGCGATCATATGAGGAGCTACTGCTTGTGTGCAGTAGTAAACACCATTCAAGTTAATTTGAATGACCTTTTCAAAATCTTCCTCGCTCATTTTTACAAGCGTTGCATCACGGGTAATCCCTGCATTGTTTATTAAAATATCGATTTTGCCGAAACGATCAACAACCTGTTCAACCATTTCCTTTATGTCAGCCAGTTTCGATACATCAACTGCAAAGAAAGCGACATTTTCCCCCAGCTCTGCTCCAATTTTTTCGCCTTGTTGTTTGTCATAGTCTATGATAGCTACTTTTGCGCCTTCTTCCAAAAAACGCTTTACCGCTGCAAGGCCAATACCGCCCGCACCACCTGTAATAATTGCTACTTTATTTTCTAAACGCATATAGCCCCGACCCCCTTTTAAGATAAGATAAACTCCTCAATTGCCTCTTTTGTTTCATCCAAACAATCGACTAGCGGTGAGTGTCCGCAGTTTGCCAGTTTCATGATTTGAGCCCGGCCTTCAAAATCCTCGATAATTTCATTTGTCATTGCCCCATTCACTACAAAATCGCGGTCGCCGTATAAAACAAATGTCGGAATGCGAATATCCTTCACTTGATTCGTTCCCTTTGCGACTTCATTATCGACTGCACTTATATTGAATGTATTTAATGCATGGTACACATCCGCCAAATTACGCTGTGTCAGCATGTCATCCACATATTGTTCATAGCGCGCTTCTTCTGGCTGTTTCTGCGTATAGATTGCACTGTTCCATACAAACTTCAGGCCATCGCGATTTTTCATGTCATACATTTGCTGTATCGGTATCGTTTTAAAGGGATCCTGCTCAATTTGCTCGATTGTCGCCAAGCGCTTTGTAAGATCCGGTGTACCGTCCGCATTTGAACGATAAAATGGATAACCTCGTGTTGAACCGGAAGCAAATAATACGAGCTTTTTACTGTAGTCCGGGTAATCTGCACAAAACTGCATCGCCACATTACCGCCTGTCGACCAGCCAATGATCGTAAAGTCCTTTAACTCAAGCGCATCAACGAAAAGCTTAATATCTTCGCTGAAATCTTTGATCGATGTAATCCGTTTATTGTACGTGGATTCACCAAAGCCGCGCATATCCACCGCATAAATTGTGAATCGCTCATCCATTGATTCCATCAGTAAATCCCAATGCTTCGAACTCGTCATATTGCCATGAACTAATAGAACAAGTTCATCGCCGCCTTCTCGCTTCCGATATGATAAAGTTTCACCATTTGATAATTCCACTTTTGCTAAAACGTCCAGCTTATTCATATTAAGCCCCCCACTTTACTGTAATAGCACCCCATGCGTAGCCTATACCTGCACTCACTAATGAAACAATTTGCCCTTCCTGCAGATTCCCTTCCTTACGCGCGAGGCAAAGAGATAAAATCTGATCGATTTGCCCGATATGCCCGTAATGCGATAAATAAATCGAATTCTCTTCTGATAAATTGAGCTCTTTTAATACATAGTCATGTGCAGACTTTTTCATATGGAGCATCGCAACATAATGTAAATTATTTTCGCTATATCCACTTTTCTGCAGCGATTGGCGAATTACCTTTAAAAAATTGCTTAATGATTTCTGCTCCAAACGAAGCTTCATGCCTTCAGGATCGAGAACATCCAATATATAGCGGCCTTCCTGTATATGGTCAACCGTTAGCGGTTCCTTTGTACCCCCTACCGGAACAACGACATCTTCCGAAAATGAACCGTCTGTAATGAGCGCAGCTTCCAGTACTTCGTGTCCGCCTGCATTTTCCTGTAAAATCATCGCACCTGCACCTGCGCCTAAATTAAACATAAAACGTGTCCGCTCATTTTCGTAATCGACAAAATCATGATTGCGATAACCTCCAGCCAGCAGCACTGTCTTAACTGAATCATCTGCCAGCATTAAGCTTTTCGCTACTTTCATTGCCATAATTGCCGTACCGCAACGAAGCTGGACATCAAAAGCCCAAGCGTTCACCGCCCCGATTTCTTCCTGAATTTTAATGGCAGCCGTCCATAACGGGTATTCTTTATGCTCTTCCCCGATATAAATGACGACATCAATATCTTTTGCATCCACTTGTGCTTCGGAAATCGCTTCCTTCGCCGCTTTTACACTCATTTCAACCGGGTGGTCATTTGGACCAGCAACCACTTTTTCAATAATGCCCATTTTTGTTTCAACGACAGTTGCCGGGATATTTGCCTTCTTCGCAATTTGGGCACCGGTCATTCTTCCTTCAGGTAAATACATTCCTAATCCTGTTATTCCGATCATCGCTGTATCTCCTTTTCACGAAGCTTTACAGATGCCTTTGTTTTTTGCCCATTTTTCATCTTCCACTCATGGTAGCGCATTGAAACTGTACCTACGATGCCTCGTGGGAAGAATATTACAGCTAAAATGTACAGAATACCGAAGAAAATAATCCATCGTTCAAAAATAGGATAGTCTCTTGCAAGACCTGATAAATAATGCTGGGCAAATTCAATGACACCTGCCCCGATGATCGGTCCGATTAGCGTTCCAACTCCACCGATGATCGTCATCATCAGTGCATCAAGTGTAATGTCCATCGTCAGAACACTCGTATTGACAAAGCGCAACGATATCGCGTAAAGCGAACCTGCTAAACTTGCAACAGCACCCGCAATAACAGAAGCGATGATTTTATAGCCTAACGTTTTAAACCCGAGCGATCGTGTACGTTGCTCGTTTTCACGAATCGCAACAAGCACTTTTCCGAATGGTGATGCAACAATTCGTTTCAGTAAAATGAAAATGACAACGAGGCAAATGAGCACTAAAAAGTAAAAATACAGTCGTTCACGAAACAGTTCCGGTGCACGGAATGTAAATCCGTCATTTCCTTTCGTTACCGTACGCCACTTTTCCGCAAGCACTAAAAACAACCCTGAAATCGCTAGCGTAAACATTGCATAAAAGTGACTTTTCAAACGAAGCGTCAATGCGCCGCTTATTACACTAATAATTGCGGATAGCACGATACCTACTACAATTGAAGCTGCGAATATACCGATTGAGGGACCTAAATCGCTCAGCATAATTGCTGTCGTATACGCACCGATCCCGAAAAACATCGCATGACCGAATGAAATAATGCCCGTGTAACCTAGTAAAATATCGTAACTCATCGCGAGTATTGCAAAAATACAAAACTGCGTTAATAAAATCGTCATCGTTCGAGAATCCAGTACAAACGGTAATACGGCCATGATTCCTACTACGACTGCAAACACTAAATTCATTTTCGATAAAATTAATGGCTGTTTTAACATAGAATCACCCCTTCGCAACTGTGAATAAACCTTGTGGACGGAAAATCAGGACACTTGCCATTAAAATCATATTGACCGCAACTGATAGAAACGGCACATAATACGCCATAAAGCTTCCGGCAAGCCCTACTAAAATCGCTGCCATTAATGAACCTTGGAAACTTCCCATTCCACCGATTACTACAACGATAAATCCTAAAATCGCATATTCCATTCCCATTTCCGCATAAACAACCCCTGAATACGGAGCCATCAGCATTCCGCCCAATGCCGCCAATGCCGCACCGCACATAAAGACAATTAAAAATACGCGCTTAATGTTAATACCTATTGCCTGTGTCATTTCACGGTTCATAACACCAGCCCGAACGACCAATCCGATTTTCGTACGATTTAAAATGAAATACAGAGCACCGAATAAAGCAAAACCTACAACGATAATAAAAATACGGTATTTAATAATCGTTAAATCACCAATTTGCCAGCTGCCTGCCAAATAAGAAGGAACTTTAACAGGTACACCGTTTGGACCGAAAACTACTTTGATCATTTCCTGCAGCACGAGCATGAACCCGAGCGTAATTAAAATCTGCTGTACGTGATTTCCGTAAACCGGCTTTATAATAAGCTTTTCCGTAATAAATCCAAGAACTAGACCAGTGAGAATCGCGACAACAATTCCGACTATAAAACTGTTGCTCCATAAATATGTGAACACCCCTGTATAGGCACCCCATACGAACAGTCCGCCGTGGGCAAAGTTCAGCACATCCATTAACCCGAATATAAGCGTCAATCCGGCTGCCAGTAAGAAAATAAGCATTCCTGTCGCTAGTCCATTTATCGTTAAACTGATTATTAGTTCCATCCGCTTCCCCTCCTTATCCGATTCCTAAATATTTACGCTTAAGCTGCTCGTCTTCGATTAAACTGTGCATTTCCCCTGATTGCACAGTCCGCCCGTCATCGATTAATGTGAATGTATCGCCGATTTTACTCGCCATCATAAAGTTCTGTTCGACAAGTACGATCGATGTATGCTTTTTCATTTCAGTAATAGCTTCCATTACTTTCTCAATAACAATTGGTGCAAGGCCTTTGGATGGTTCATCGATTAAAAGCAGCTTGCTGTCATTGACAAAAGCCCTTGCCATCGCAAGCATTTGCTTTTGACCACCCGATAAATTGCCACCTTGCTTTTTCCAGAACTTTTTCAAATCCGGGAATAACTCTAAAATGTACGCTTGCTTTTGCATTGTTGCGTCCGTTTCTTTTCGGATTGCCACTTTCATGTTTTCCTCTACTGTAAGCTGTCCGAAAATACCCTGATCTTCGGGCACATAGCCAATACCACTATTCGCAATATCATAAGGCGTCATTTTCGTAATATCTTTCCCGTCGAAATGAATCACCCCTTTTGATGCCGGCGTTAATCCCATAATCGTGCGAAGTGTCGTCGTTTTCCCTGCACCATTCCGCCCCAGTAAAACTGACACTTCTCCCGCTTTTGCTTCAAAATTGATGCCTTGCAAAATATGATATTGTGAAATAAATGTCTCCACACGCTCCAGCGTTAAAATATTACTCATATGCAAGGCCTCCTAAATACGCTTGTTGTACCGTTTCATTGTTCATAATTTCCTCAGGTGACCCATCGGCTAACAGCGCACCGTTAAATAGCACCATAATCGAGTCGGACAAATCGATAATCATATCCATTTTGTGTTCAATCAATAAAATCGTTTTATCGCCGCGATCCTTAATCGAACGAATCACATCCAATATTGCAGGTACTTCCTCCAATGACATGCCCGCTGTCGGCTCATCCAATAGTAAAATTTCAGTATCAAGTGCCAGTAACATTCCGATTTCAAGCTTTCTTTTTTCACCGTGTGAAAGATGATTCGCCACTTGTTGCATTTTGTCTGTTAATAGCACTTGTTCCAAAATTTCAACCGCTTCATTTGTAATCTCTTTATATTTCAAAAAGTGATTGAGCATATGGAAGCGCACTTTTCGTTTCGATTGCACAGCAAGGCGCACATTTTCCAGCACCGTTAAATTCGGGAATACATTTGTAATCTGAAATGACCTTCCAATTCCTAATCGCGTCCGGTCCACCGATGACTTTTTTTGAAGCGATTGTCCTTTAAAGAACACATCTCCTTCAGTCGGCTCCAGCTCGCCGCTAATTAAATTGAAGAATGTTGTTTTCCCCGCACCATTTGGCCCAATAATGGATTTAAAATGCTTTGCTGTCATTTCAAAATTAATGCTGTCTACCGCTTTATGCTCGCCGAATTTAATCGATAAATTGTTCGTCTTTAAAATCGGTTCCATCATCTCACCCTCTCTTAGTTGATTTCCATTACGGGTCGGACGCTTTCCGCGGGCATGGCCTTACACGAGCGTCTCAGGCGTCGGTGCTCCTGACGCTACGCTTTCGTCGCAAAATAAATTTTGCTGTTCCCGCTGGAGTCGCCTCCCCTCCATTCCAATCAACTCATTTACATAAACCATTCCATTTCGTATAAACTCCATGGAAACCCTTATAACAAAAGGCTGTCTGAAAGCTCAACACTTTTTAGACAGCCTCACTTATTTACTAGTTTAAAATAGGAGGTTCCGTTTCTTCTGGAAGTAATTCACGTAGTAATACTGGTACCGGATAATCAAATTCCGCTACTTTTTCAAGGCGGATTGCATACATCGTTTGTAATGCCTGGTGATCTTCTTCACGGAATGTCATCGTTCCTTTTGGTGTTTCAAATGACATACCTTCCATTAATGGGATTAACGTATTTCCGTCCGCATCTCCACCTGATTTTTTCAATGCTTCTACAATTGCAACTGCCGCTGTAAATCCACCCGGTGTAAATAGATCAGGAACTTCACCATTGAATCGTGCTATATGTTCTTCTACTAACCAATCATTCACTTCATTTTTTGGTAGTGTATGGTGATATACAGAGAATCCTTCCATACCTACTAATGGCTCCATAAATTGAAGTGCAATAATGTCCGGTGCACCAGTTGAAATTTTAATCCCTTTTTCCTGCAGTTTTAGATCCGCAATTTGGTTCCAAGGAGAGTTCGCCCCTGCCCATACAACGAATAAGAAGTCCGGTTTCGCATCAATAATTTTTTGCAAGTTTGACGTAAAGTCTGTTGCAGCCGGATCTGCATATTCCTCTAATACAACTTCAGCACCTAATCCTTCAGCTGCTGCTTTAAATGCCGATACACCATCCCAACCGAATGAATAATCCGGTGCGAACGTTGCAATTTTTACACCTTCTCCAGCGATTGCCGCTGCAGCTGCGTATGCATCCTGTGAAGAGTTACGCGCCGTTCTGAAAATGTAAGGGTTAAACTCAGAACCTGTAATACTGTCAGCTACTGCTGGTTCTACAATCATAATTTTCTCGTATTCTTCTGCTAGTGGTAGTACTGCCAATGTGTCACCTGAACTTGATGAACCAACTAAAAAGTCAACCGCGTCATCCTCTAAAAGCTTCGTTGCCTTTTGAACGGCTACTTCAGGTTTCGTTTCTGTATCTTCCCAAACGACTTCGATTTTACTTCCTTCCACTTCCATCGTGCCGTCTGTCGCATATTCAAGACCTAATTCGAATCCGTTTTTCGTTTGCTTACCATATGATTCAAGAGCTCCCGTTAACGATGCAAGTACACCGACTTTAATTGGAGTTGTGGATGCAGCTGTTTCCGTTGTTCCGCTCTCACCTTGCTCAGCTGAATTTGTAGTTGATGAATCATCGCCGTCTGTTGAATCACTGTTACATGCAACCAATAAGAAAATCGATAATACCGCAAAAATTAACCATAAACGCTTTTTCATTCAATGTCCCTCCTAGCAAAATTTTCAGCATAGCTATCTGCTTAACCGTAATGTAACATCGCGAAGTTACAAATGAGTTACATTTAAGAGGGACTCCCGGGAAGCGCGAATTGCTGGAGATTTGTTCTAATAAAAGCTGATTTGTTCTAATAAAAATTAAATTGTTCTAATGATAATTGCGATTTTCTAATATATCGGGCGGTTGACCCGCTCGAATGTTCTAATAAAAAGGCAGTAAAAAAAGCCATGTTGAATTGCATCTTCAACATAGCTCTCAATCTATCTATTCACATCTTCAACACAAGCTCATACAGACGCTCGGTCGGTTCCATCGGCGTGATTTTATATTGGTCATCCAGCACATCTACACAGCGCTCATAATGTTTGATTGCTTCCCGGCGGTTCCCTAAATAGTAATGGGCAAGCATGAGCAGCCGGTAGCCTTCTTCATGACCGTCATCAAGTGCAATAATCCGGTCTGCCCATCTGATCACCTTCTCAAACTGCTGCAGGCGAACGTAATTTTGGGCGACACGCTCTAAAATGAGCAGTATTTGTTCATTATAATGCGCCTTTATAGGTTCAAGCCATTCCCGTTCCATGTCAGAACAGAACTCTCCATCCACAAGCCGCATCGCCAGCTTCAGCCATTCATTTGAAAGCTTTGCGGCCTTTTCTTCCAGTCCGCGCTGCACATAAGACGTAAAATGGGCAACGTCACTATGAATCCAGCTATCTTCCAGTTTATATAAATGCTGATGGCGTTTAATAAAGTTACTTTCTTCACGCGCCGATCTTGTCGGCTCCAACGCTTTTAACATCGCATTAAAAACAACTTTAAAATCACGCTGCATCGCTTCTTCATCCTGCTGCCAGATCGCATCGCAAATTTGCTGGCGTGATACAAACTGCTCACGGTGAATATATAAATACAAAAAAAGTTCCTTCGCTTTCAAACGCTTCCATTCTTTATCTTGAACCATTTCAATCTCACGGTAAATTTGCACTGGGCCAAATAACGTCAATGAAAGCTCTGTACTTGGTGCTGCAACTAAATTTAACTGGCTAAATACGAGCGTCTCCTGCTGCAACTGTTTTGCGAGTTGAATAAATACGATTAAATAGCGCGGTCCAAAAAGGGTTTTCTTCTCCATGAAAAACGGATAATCAAACACACATAATTCCCAAAAGCGACAGTGATATGTTAACGCAGGTTCTTGATCATTTAATTTGGCAAAACAATACGCCAGCCAAAAGGAACAAATCATCTGACCGTACGTATCCTCACTACGCTCATAATATGACATCGCCTGTTTTGCCGTATCAATCGCTTCTTCAAACTGGCTGTTTTCTGCCAGCACTTTAGTCAAAGCCGTCAATAGTAATGCCGACATCCAGAAGTCCTGTACTTTATTCGTTTCCCTAAGTCCTATTTGTGCATTGCGCTTCGCCTCAAACACATTATCGCGGTGATACAAAATAAGCCCCATATAACACTCGGCAGTAATGCGTTTTACATGAATGAGATTGAGGAGCTCAAGTGTCTCATCAAAACAGCCTTTCGCACGTTCAAAATCTTTCATCTCCATATTTAGCAGCGCCAGCCCTTTACGCAGCTTTGTCAACGCTAGTGTATACGGCATATCAACGAGCGCTTCTTTTCCGCCTTCTATAATTCGGCTATAGGCTTGTGTATTTTCACCCATTAAAACATCGATCAAAACTAGCAGTAAATCGGTCGTGCGGTGTGCTTCTTCCCATTGGAACGGGTTTGACACACGTGCATTCAGCAACTCTTTCGCTTTGTCCAGCTGACCGTGGCGCAAATAAAGACGCGCATCGATATTATTAATGCTTAACTGCAGGTTTTGCGACTGACTCCAGCGCAGTGCCTCCCCCGCTTTCCCTAAATTAATGAGGTTTTCGGTATATAAACTATTAATAAGATGACGTTCTGTATCACTCACGTTTACTTCATTTAATAAGCTAATCGCCTGCTGTAAATGATGTTCCGCAAAAACCGGCTGAAGGGTATCCAAATATATATTGGCCAACCCAAACTGCGAACGCATTAAAAACAACCGGTCCTGCTGCAGCTGCGCTTTTATAAAGCATTCATTGTACGCATTTTTTGCCCGTTCATATTGCGCACGGTAACGCTGGCATTCCCCTTCATAATAAAGAAGCTGATAAGGTTTTTCTTCAATCGCAAAATCTTTCAGCCGTTCGAGTAAAAATTCAAATTGCCCTGCTTCAATAAACTTTGGTGCAAATTGCATCAGTAACTCGATATAGTACCGGTTTTTTTTCAGCTGGGTTGCATGTGTGACAGCTAATACACCTAAATTTTGATTAGCATAATACCTGGCAGCCTGTTCATGGAATTCCTCATGCAGATCCGGATAGTGTTCGCTCAGCCGTTGCTGCAAAAACTGTTGGAACAGTGCATGGAACCGATATTTTGTTCCTCCAGCCAATGGTGTTATAAATGCAAGATCATCCAACTTTGGCATCACTTGCTGAATCCATTTCACTCCATACAACTCTGTAATGACATCAAGGGAAATTACTTGATGAATGCCAAGCTTCAAAAGCTGAAGCTGCAGTTGCTCGTCCAGCTTATCGAATACTTCCGCAGAAAGGTAAGCAAAAAAATTCCCGACCGACCCTTCCGCGATATCGATGAGCTGTTCCTGACTATATTTCGCTTTATAGCCAAGCAACATAATTGCCATCGCCCAGCCTTCAGTCATTTGCATAATAAATTCGCTTTGTTCGTCCGTTATTTGCCGGTCAAAAAAAGCTTCAAATAAATATTGTACATCTTCTTCTGAAAAAGTGAATTCCGGCTCTAAACATTCAATCAGCTGATTATTCATACGAAGCGTCAACAAACAGCTCCACTCAGGCATTTTCCTCGTTGCGACAATGATATGGAGGTTGGCAGGTAAAAACTGAAGCAGCTGATTCATAATGTAATTGATCGGAAATACGTGTGACACATGGTGATAATCGTCCAGTACAATTAAAAAGGGTTCTTTTATATAGTGCAGCTCATTGGCGATTTGTTTTGAAAGCTGCAGTAACTCTTCCATATTATGAAACTTTAATGTCTCATCCCAGCCTTTTAATTTTTCTCCGAACGACGGGAAATGCTGCTGAATACTATAGATAAAATGACGTAAAAACGGAAATATCGAGTCATCATCCGGCGTAATCTGATACCAGGAGGATTTATTTTTTTGATCACTTAAAAACTGGCTAATAAGCGATGTTTTCCCGTAACCTGCGCTACTATGTAAAATGGTACACTTTGCATACGGCCAATCTGAAAGCATTTTCATTAACTTTGCTCTTCTTAAATAGTTATTGACTGGTGTCGGAGGTATAAGTTTCGAGACAAAGATATGTTGCTCCATGCTTCCCACCCCATCTGTAATTAATTACAAACATATTAACATAAAGCAGAAAATTATTCTTTAAAATACAGAATTTATATAAAACGCGACTCATATATAGTATATTAATCTTTCACATTGAATATTATAACTATTAAAGAAAGAAAAAATCCTCTATGTTACATTAGAGAATTTTGTCCTGAAGTATTAATAAAATTATTAAGACAGTTGCATTTGCCATGAAACCAGAGAAGAAATGGCCAATTATGTATGAAAACCTGTATGAAAACGATTCAAATAAATAGTAATTTTATAGAAATGAAAGCGAAACCAATGCCTAAAAATATAGATTTTACGGCATTTATCGCCAATTTTCTAAGTTTGTTCCCCTCAAAAAAGTACTTTACTTAATTTTCTGAATATTTTATAATTATGAAAAGGAGTTGATACACATGCCAAACTATACTTACATTGCATCTGACGAAAATGACGTATCTTACCTATACGAAGATAACAGTGATTGCTACGATCTAGATTGCTTTGACGACAATGATATTTAAAGGAGTATTCATACAACATGGACGGAATTAAATCGATATAGGATATGGCGAATAACTGATTATCGCCACATCCTTTATTATTTTACATATTGAATAAGCCAGTCTGGCCCATCCGCTCTCATCGATATACCGATAAAACCTGATTTTAGAATTTGCTGCTGTGCCTCAGTATTTTCCATTGGGACAATTCGTTCTTCAGTCCACTCATATCCCTTATAAGGAAGTGACTTCATAAACACATAGCGCAGTTTCCCGCCATACTTCAGCTTTAATGCTGCAATATGCATATGTTGCGAAAACTTGTCCTTCAAACTTGCGATATTGCCCGGCATGACCGTTGCACAAACGGTATTAAATTTCGATTCATCTACTTGCTGCATAATGATATCTGCCATCGTACGCTGCAAACGATAACCGCGATAATCCGGATGAACATTGGATATTTCCTGATACAGCACCTTTCGCAGTTCTTCCTCTGTTTCCAGTCCAATATCATAGCCTAAATGTTCTTCATCAATCATTGGCTCCAGCAATGCTCGAAAGGCGATTAATTTTCCTTCAACGAAAACCCCAATCATCAGTCCGTTCCCACTTAAAATAAAGCTCAGCTCTTCATTATCTAGTGGCTGCAATATCGCTTTGTCCGGCAGTGCATCGACTACTTCCTGCTGCAAAGTGATTAATTCCGGTATATTGGTCTCATCCAATAAATACACTTCATATCGTTCATTTCCTAAAAATCCTGACGCAATCATTTACTGCACCACACTATGGTCACGTGTTAATTCCGCTAAAACCGCTTCGTCAACAACAATACCTAAACCTGCACGTTCATTCAACTGAATATACGGGACATTATATTGAAGGTTTCCGATATCTTTTGAGAATTTTAACGGACCTGTTAATTCCACACTCGTAAATACTTTGTTCGAAAAGGCAACATGGAAACCTGCCGCTGAACCAACCGAAGACTCGACCATTGAACCGATTTGGCATTCAATTCCCGCCATTTCTGCCATATGTGCAAGCTTCATCGCAGGATACATTCCCCCGCATTTCATCAATTTAATATTCACTTTGTCCGCTGCACGCTTTGCAATAATTTCGCGCATTTCACGTACACCGCGTAAACCTTCGTCAATCATGACAGGAATCGATGTTTTCGATTTAATTTCAACCATGCCATCAATATCATCCGCACGCACCGGTTGTTCCAGCCAGTCGATGTGCAATTGCTCCAGATCACGAACTGCTTGCATCGTCGTTGAACTGTTTACCCAACCTTGGTTAACATCAACGCGAATGGCAATTTCATTTCCAACACGTTCACGCACTGCTTTAATGCGGGCAACATCACTCGCTACATCGCGACCGACTTTCATTTTGAATGAATTGTAACCCATTTCTACACGTTCTGCCGCTTCATTTGCCATCTTTTCAGGGGTTCCGATACTTAACACATGTGTAATCGGGAACTTTTCATAGTAACGCCCGCCTGTTAACTGATAGGCAGGTACACCAAGTTTTTTTCCTGTCAGATCAAAGCAAGCGATATCAATTGCCGCTTTCGCAGCTGGTGCACTGTAAATGAGTTCATCCATTTTGGCATGGATTTTTTCAAAGTTCATCGGGTTTTCCCCAATCATTGCTGGCGCCAGCGTATGTTTCAATACAGCATAAGTGCCTTCCAATGTTTCACCTGTCACATGTTCATCCGGCACTGCCTCACCCCAGCCGACTAAACCGCATTGTGTTGTCACCTTTACAATAATCGACGGCATATTCGGATAAGTCCCGTAGCTTACGATAAACGGTTCAATTAATGGTAATTCGATATTAAATAATTCAATTGTTTTGATTTGCATCTTCGTTATTCTCCTTTATTACTCCGGGCGTTTAATTGTGAATTGTTCACCGATTTTTGCATAGTCATTTCCAGCAAGACGACTGATTGCGCCAAGTCCTTCCAGATCAATTCGACCATCTTCATACAGAGTTTCTTCTATATGATAGTAGACGACTTTTCCAATGATTAGGTCGCTGCCTGCAGTTTCATCATTGCCGCCAAGTTCCAGCACTTTTTCAAGGACACATTCCAGTCGGACTTTCGCTTCCTTTACACCTGGAACATCGATTTTTTCACTCTTTACCAATGTCATTCCCGCAAGTGCTACTTCACTTTCATTTGGCGGCAAGTTAGCTGCAGTTTCATTTACTTGCTCAACATTTTCAGTATCGACAATATGAACAACAAATTGCTCTTTTTCAATAATATTTCTTGCCGTATCTTTTTTCTCCCCTTTTTTCCTTTGGATACTTACCGAAATCATAGGAGGATTTGAAGACACTATATTGAAGAAACTAAATGGTGCAGCGTTTACGACACCTTTTTCAGAAACGGATGTAACAAAAGCGATCGGCCTCGGAATAATCGAGCCAATCAAAAATTTATAATTTTCACGTTCGGATAATTGTTTCGGATCTATTTTTTTCATAAAAATTCGCCTCTTTTCTTATCACTAATTTGACTTTAGAGAACAGAACGTAACACGTCAATTAATTTATTTGAGTATAAAGAAAGGACAAGTATTTTTATACATATTCCTCCAGTTCCATTTTTTATGTGATTTTTAGGTCTTTTTTAAAGGCTTCATTAAAGTAACTAAAACAGAAAATCTCTTTCAACCTCTAAAAATTTTTCTTTTTTAATCATAATTCTTAAGCGTAACTTCAAAAATTTCATTTCCTGCAATCTGTTATAAACAGTTTTAATTTACTTAATAAAAATTAGAAATGGGAAGGGTTCTTGGGTCTTATTTACCCCCGAAACGTTGATTTACCAGTGCATAAAGCAATTTTTGAGTTAGTTATATGTGTATTAGTAACTGTTATATTATGAGTTCAAAAGTATTTTCTTTGATTTCCCTTTCTGCATTTAAGAGAAATTATAGGCACAACTAAGTATTTTTAGTTATTTAAATAGAATTTATTATAGTTTACAATATTATCCTCCCCTTTATACATTGTTATATTGAACAAACACTCAACCCTTGAGAAACCTTGATTTATCAACGTTACAGCGCCATTTAACCATCAAAAAATATTTACTTTAAGTACAGATTTATTACCCAAAAGAGAAATATATGTTTTTTCGAGATAATTTATTTTAAGAAATTCTACTTGCGCAACATAATAAGTTAGTGTTAAGTTATTGTACATGGACGTTCATACTTTAGACATAACTACTTCAAGTAGAGAAATGTCGTATAACTGATATTTATTTTTGTGTGAGGGGGAATATTTTTGAAAAAGAATCGTTGGTTAATTGCTGCATCAGCAATCGCTATTCACCTTTCGATCGGTGGAGCTTATGCATACAGTGTGTATAAAAATCCAATTGCTTCTGAGCTTGGATGGGATGCATCGCAAATTACAATTGCGTTTACAATTATGATGGGGTTAGCAGGTTTTGCTGCCGCACTATTTGGTAGTACAGTAGAAAAATTAGGTCCGAGAAAAGCAGCGATGGTTGCAGCAGTACTCTTTGGTTTAGGTCAAGGTGGCGCAGGGATTGCAATTGCTATGGATTCGGTTGTCTTATATTGGTTAACTTATGGGTTATTAAGTGGTCTTGGGATGGGGATTGGTTATATCGCTCCAGTATCAACACTTGTTAAATGGTTCCCTAACCGTCGTGGTTTAGCGACAGGGATGGCTGTATTAGGATTCGGTTCAGGTGCTTTAATTACAGCGCCGGTTGCCGTAAGTCTTATGGAGGCTGTAGGGATTTCAAATACGTACTTTATTTTAGGTATTAGTTACTTTGTATTAATGATGATTGGCGCACTTTACATTGCTCCACCTAAGCCAGGTGAAGTAGAAGAAGCTGTTGCTACAGGTAAAGCAAAAACACAGGAAATCGCTCAAATGTCAGCACGTGAAGCTGTTCGTACGAAACAGTTCTGGATGCTTTGGGCAATGCACTTAATTAACGTTACATCTGGTTTAATGATGATTTCCGTTGCTTCGCCAATGTCTCAGGAAATTGCCGGCTTGTCAGTAGCCGCTGCTGCGACAATGGTTGGATTAATGGGATTATTCAACGGTGGTGGTCGTTTACTATGGGCGGCTGGATCAGATTATATTGGGCGTTCTAACGTATTCGTGATCTTCTTCACGATTCAATTAATTGCCTTTATTACATTACCATTTACGACAAATGCACTTCTTTTACAACTATTCATTTTCTTAGTAGTTAGTTGTTACGGTGGTGGCTTCTCGAACTTACCAGCATTCGCTAGTGATTTATTCGGTACGAAGCAACTTGGCGTAATTCACGGTTATTTATTAACAACATGGTCACTTGGTGGTATTTTTGGTCCGATTATCGTTTCAACAATTCACGAAGCGACAAACAGCTATATTCCAGTATTCTATTTATTCAGCTTCTTAATCGCGATTTCATTAGGTATTTCTTTACTATTACGTTCAAATGTAAACAAAATGAAAAAACAGCGTGCAAAAGAAGAAGCAAGTGCCAACAACAGAGGGAAACAGGGAGCACCTGCTCATTCATAAGGAGTTTATATAGAGATGAAACGGAAGTATCCAACTTTCGCTTCATCTCTTTTCTTTTTTAGTTTCTCTCATTTTTACGGGTATTTTCTCTATTACTCTTGAATTTAAGAGTGTTACAATTACTGTAAGGGTATGTTTTTTCCAGGGGGGATGTTCATGAACCGTCAACACTACAGTGTTATTTTAGGGGGCATTTTATTTTTAGCTGTTGCAATGGGGATTAGCCGCTTTGCTTTCACACCGATTTTACCGTTCATGCGTGTTGATGAAAATTTATCGTTTGCACAAGGCGGTTGGCTCGCATCAAGCAATTATATCGGATATTTCATCGGAGCTTTAGGTGCCGGCTTTGTTTACAAGTCAAAAAAAAACTTTCTATTAATAAATGTATTTCTGAATGTGTTCTCAATCATTTTAATGGGACTGGTTGAATCCTATTTAATCTGGATACTTTTACGTTTTATCGCCGGCTTAACGAGTGGATTCATATTTGTTCTTACATCAAGTATTGTGATGGATTATTTAGCGGCAAATTTATTAACCCGCTGGAGCGGCTATTTGTTTAGCGGAGTTGGATTGGGTATCGCATTATCAGGACTTTTCGTACCATACTTTGAAGCAAGCTTTAACTGGCAAGGGTCCTGGCTTGGTCTTGGCGCATTATCTGTCTTATTTTTAGCAACGATAATCTTTTTATGGCGCCAGTTAAGCGTTGCAAATCATATAAAGGAACCAAAGTCTGCGGACAACAATATTTGGCGAGGATTTATGCCATGGCTAATTATTGCATATGGCTTGGAAGGTCTCGGCTATATTATTACAGGTACTTTTTTAGTAGACATTATATATAATATCGAATCATTGCGTGCCTATGCCGGATATAGTTGGGTACTTGCCGGGCTGGCTGCTATTCCGTCAGCACCAATCTGGATGAAATACATGTCCCGTTTTTCACCAGTTTCGATGATGACTATAGCCTATTCCTTACAGATTATCGGCATTTTACTTCCTGTTTTATCACAATCTGCATGGAGCGTACTGTTGTCGGCGATGTCCTTTGGTTTTACGTTTGTTGGACTCGTAACAATGTCGACCGCCTATGCTAGACAGCTGTTTCCAAAGCAAAGCAACTATGTCGTATCTATATTGACTACGTTCTATGCTATTGGGCAAATTATAGGACCAGTCATTGCATCCCGTCTGGAAACTCATTTTCGCACGTTTAAAGCCCCCCTGCTGTTTGCAGGCGGTACCGTTACAGTCGCGCTTGTATTATTACTCGTAGGGTATTTCTACAGCAGGAAAAGCCCTGTTCATCTAGCTGCTAATATAAAATATTGAATGCACATCACATCTCATGAAATATGGAGGTGTGATTTTTTCGGTTTTCCAAAATAATTTACCCCCTATCCCCATTAATGTTAAGATACCGATAACATTGTACTTCGGAGGACATCCTATGGAAGAAAAATATTATGCAATCGGTGAGGTTTCCAAACTGACGAATATCTCTATTCAAACTTTACGCTACTATGATCAGATCGGCTTATTTAAACCTTCCTATGTCGATCCTAAAACAAATTACCGCTACTACAAAGACTCACAATTTTATCATTTGGATATTATCAAATCATTAAAATATATCGGTGTCTCATTGGAGGAAATTAAAGCAGCACAGCAGTTTACCCCCGCCGAACTTCTATCCTTTTTGCAGAAGCAGGAAATTGTCATCGAACAGCAGATGAATCGCATGTACGAAATTCAGCAATCCTTATATAAAACAAAAAGGCAGATGGAAGAACAGCTGGCGATTGATGTGATGGATACGGTATATTTCAAAAATGAAGAATCAGTCCGGATTTTATCGATTAAAACAAATGAACTGACACCGTACTATATTCCAAATACGTACTACAGTTCCTTAAATAAAACATTGGAAGTTGAAAACAGCTTGCTGAGCAATCGTTATGGATGTATTTTCCCTTACGAGCAATATGACAGTCTGGATGAACTGCATTACAGCCATGTTTTCACACCGCTGATTACAGACCGGTATATTACCCATTTAACAACAGATATGGACGTGAAAACGATACCTGCAGGACGCTACGTGTGTATTGCGTTTATTTTTAAGCCGGATACGTATTTAACACAATACCAGAAACTTTATCATTATATAGAAGAGCATCATTTACAGGTTGTACCGGTTGTCTATGAAATCTTCATGCCCCTTAACTATTCTCCAAGCGAAGAAGACCAGTTCATCGTGGAATTAAAGGTTAAGCTGCTTTAACTAATTTTAACAATTACTTAAAACAGTTCTATTGACTCTATAGCTACTGTAGGGTTTATGTTAGAAAGTGCGGATTAACGATTTTTTCACAACTTAATAAGGAGCAATAACAATGAAAGACTATAAAATAACATTAGGGTTACTATTATTAAACCTGTTCATCGCCTTTCTAGGAATCGGTTTGGTGATCCCTGTACTCCCTACTCTAATGAATGAACTGCAATTAAGCGGACAGGTTATCGGCTATTTAACAGCAGCATTCGCAATTGCACAACTGATTGTTTCACCAATCGCCGGTAAAGCGGTTGATAAATATGGACGTAAAATTATGATCGTCCTCGGATTATTTATTTTCGGTATTTCGGAATTTCTATTCGGGTTAGGGAAAACGATAGAAGTTCTTTTCATTTCCCGTGTCTTAGGCGGAATCAGTGCAGCGTTTATTATGCCTGCTGTTACGGCATTTATTGCGGACATTACGACAATGGAAACACGTCCAAAAGCACTTGGCTACATGAGTGCGGCAATTAGTACAGGTTTCATTATCGGACCGGGCATCGGTGGATTTTTAGCCGATTTCGGTACACGTGTGCCTTTCTACTTTGCAGGGGCACTCGGTACAACAGCTGCGATTTTATCGATTATTTTACTGCGTGAACCGGAACGCAATACGGAAAATGCGGAAAATGCACCGGCACAAACATCCGGATTTAAACGCATTTTAGAACCGATGTACTTGATCGCGTTTATTTTAATTTTTGTCGCATCATTCGGACTCGCGGCATTCGAATCGTTCTTCAGTCTGTTTGTCGATCATAAATTCGGGTTTACCCCTGTGGATATCGCGATCATTATTACAGGTGGCGCGATTTTCGGAGCGGTTGCGCAAGTTCTGCTGTTTGATAGGCTTGCACAAAAATGGGGAGAGATTAAACTCATTCGCTACAGCCTAATTTTATCGGGTGTTCTCGTATTTTTAATGACCGTTGTCAGCTCATATTTTGCTATTTTACTTGTCACATGTATTGTCTTTATCGGCTTCGACTTATTCCGTCCTGCCGTTACGAGCTATTTATCAAAAATTGCCGGCAATGAGCAAGGTTTCGTCGGTGGAATGAACTCGATGTTTACAAGTCTGGCGAATATTTTCGGTCCGATTTTAGGCGGAATGTTATTCGATATTGATATTAACTACCCATATTACTTTGCAACGGTTGTCATCTTCTTCGGTATTCTGTTAACATTAATTTGGAAGAAACCTGCATCGTATATGTAATTTTTTCTGTCTTTTGCAATGGATTTATCTGTTTTACAAGTAAATTTGCTTAAGGAGGATTTCATCATGACAACAAAATCAGAACAACTTATTTCAACTACGGAAAAATTCGGGGCGCATAACTATCACCCACTTCCGATCGTAATCGAAAAAGCAGAAGGTTCTTGGGTGACAGACCCTGAAGGCAACCGTTATTTAGATATGCTTTCGGCGTATTCTGCCTTAAACCAAGGTCATCGCCATCCGAAAATTATTCAGGCGTTAAAAGATCAGGCAGATTCGGTGACACTTACGTCACGTGCCTTCCATAGTGCCACATTAGGCGTTTGGTATGAAAAGGTCAGTAAGCTAACGGGCAAAAATATGGTGCTGCCGATGAATACAGGCGCTGAAGCTGTGGAAACAGCCATTAAAACAGCACGTCGCTGGGGATATGAAGTAAAAGGCATCGAGGCAAATAAAGCGCAAATTATCGGCTGTAACGGCAATTTCCATGGCCGTACAATGGGTGCTGTGTCTTTATCCTCGGAAGCGGAATATAAGCGTGGTTTCGGTCCGATGCTGGAAGGCTTCACATTAGTTCCTTACGGTGATATTGATGCATTGAAGGAAGCTATTACACCGAATACAGCGGCATTTATCGTCGAGCCGATTCAGGGAGAAGCAGGTATCATCATCCCGACTGAAGGCTTCTTAAAAGCAGCGTATAACTTATGTAAAGAAAATAATGTTCTTTTTATTGCAGATGAAATCCAAACAGGTTTATCACGGACAGGAAAACTGTTTGCTTGTGAATGGGAAGATGTTACACCGGACGTCTACATTTTAGGTAAGGCGCTTGGCGGTGGTGTTTATCCGATCTCAGCAGTTGTTGCAAACGATGATATTCTAGGTGTGTTCAATCCAGGTTCACACGGCTCAACATTCGGCGGTAACCCGCTTGCATGTGCCGTATCAATTGCAGCGATTGATGTATTAATAGATGAAAAGCTGACAGAGCGTTCATTGGAGCTTGGAAATTACTTTAAAGAACAGCTTCAGACAATTGAGAACCCGATGGTTAAAGAAGTTCGCGGGCGCGGTCTTTTCATAGGTGTTGAGCTTCACGAATCAGCTCGCCCCTACTGCGAAAAGCTGGCAGAACGCAAATTGCTTTGCAAAGAAACACATGACACTGTAATCCGCTTCGCTCCACCGCTAATCATTTCAAAAGATGATTTAGATTGGGCAATTGAGCAGATTAAAGCTGTTTTTAGTGAATAGATAGTATATTTAAAGGGCGCTGTGTTATGCATAGTGCCCTTATTTTATTGATGGTTAGCAAAGGAGACTTATGATGAAATCACTTTATATTACGGGCTACCGTCCACATGAACTAGGCATATTTAATGACAAGCATCCTGGTGTCCCGGTTATTAAAAAGGCGCTGGAAAACCAGCTGCGCATTCTTATAGAAGATGGGCTCGAGTGGGTCGTAATCAGCGGCCAGCAAGGCGTTGAAACATGGGCGGCACAAGTTGTACTTGAACTTAAAAACGACTACCCGCAACTCAAATACTCCATTATTACCCCCTTCTTGGAACAGGAAAAAAATTGGAATGAGCATAAACAAGAGACCTTTATGCATATAGTAAGTAATGCCGATTTTGTGACAAGCGTGACGAAGCGCCCTTATGAAGCACCATGGCAGTTTATCGAAAAGGATAAATTCATTATCGATAATACAGATGCGACATTGCTCGTCTACGATGTAGAAAATGAAGGGTCCCCAAAGTATGTGCTTCGCCTCATCCAAAAGTATATGGAGCAGCATGAGGAATACGAGCTATTGATGATCAATGCATATGATTTACAAATGGTAGCTGAGGAAATGCAGCAAGGAGATGATTGGTAAAAGCTATGTAGATGTCTAAATTTAGTAAATATTCTGATTACAGCCGTTCGTTTTGGGGTATAATATATTAAACAAATTATATTTACTATTCAAGGAGGCCACATTATGAACCAATTGACGATGATTAATGAAACAACACCAATAAATATCGCGCACCATACATATAAGCGTGAGTGCCGATATACGAGAGGCATCAACATTCCCCTTGCAGATATAGAAAGAATTTTGTATGGGCTGAGCGATGATGCACTTCACTATTTTGAGTTCCATAACATTGCAAAAGAAATTAAACAAGGAACATTGTTAAATGGCTATGCCGGTCTTGCAAATATTATTTCAGACTATTATAAGAACGAAAAAAATGTAGAAATTCCTGAACTGACAAACGGTCGCGACTTTTATGTAAAAATAGTTTAACAAAATTAAGGGGATGACTTCCTAAGTGATTACCAAAAACAACAACGTCTAAAGTATCCTATTCGGTTCGGTGCTTTCGGCGTTGTTTTACATATTGGGAGATTCAGCAAATAGAATTTTCTAAAAATTTGTTTAATAAAAGCCTTGACTTTCCAATTGATAAAGATTATCATTATCATCGTAAGGTTAATAAAACCTTTTCGATACTGTTCCCCCCAGTTCAGATTCGAAACTCATTAATTACTTTTCTCATATTTCGAAAAGATAAAAAGATTTATCTTTTCTCCTGGAAGAATGGCAAATCCCCTCACACGATTTGCCATTTTTTCATGAAAAATTGGGTATACATATATTAAAGGAGATGATTTAGTTGGAATTCCGCATTGAAAAAGACACTTTAGGTGAAATTCGTGTACCAGCAGATAAAATTTGGGGTGCACAAACACAGCGAAGCAAGGAAAACTTCCAAATTGGCACAGAAAGAATGCCAATCGAAATTATTCGTGCCATGACTATTTTGAAAAAAGCAGCGGCCATCGCCAATAATAAGTTGGGCAAGCTTTCCGATGCGAAAAAAAATGCGATTGTGGAAGCAGCCGACGAAATTCTTGCAGGCAAATGGGATGAACACTTCCCTCTTGTCGTTTGGCAAACAGGTAGCGGTACACAGACAAACATGAACGTGAACGAGACAATTGCCCACTTAGCGAATGAAAAGCTGATGGCAGTCGGATCGGATGAAAAGGTTCATCCAAACGATGACGTCAACAAATCACAAAGCTCCAATGACACATTCCCTACTGCGCTACATATTGCTGCAGTTGAAATCGTAGAGAACTATTTAATGCCTCGCTTAAAGCTGTTACAGGCGACTTTAAAGGAAAAAGCGTTAGCGTTTAACGATATTATTAAAATTGGTCGTACCCATTTACAGGATGCAACACCGCTTACACTTGGTCAGGAAATCGGCGGCTGGCACCATATGCTGTTAAAATGTGAAAAAATGATAATGGTGAACACGCAGTTCATGAAGGAGCTTGCGATTGGCGGTACTGCCGTTGGTACAGGCATTAACGCCCACCCGGAATTCGGTGCCCGCACAGCTGCAGAAATCAGCAAACTAACAGGTATTGAATTCACATCTGCGGAAAACAAATTCCATGCACTAACAAGCCATGATGAAGTTGTGACAGCACACGGTGCATTAAAGGCATTGGCTGCCGATTTAATGAAAATCGCCAATGATGTACGCTGGCTTGCAAGTGGTCCGCGCTCGGGTATCGGTGAGATTACAATTCCTGAGAACGAACCAGGTTCATCAATCATGCCAGGTAAAGTAAACCCGACACAAAGTGAAGCAATGACAATGGTCGTGACACAAGTTGTCGGCAATGACGCAACAATCGCCTTCGCAGCTTCACAAGGTAATTTCGAACTGAACGTTTTCAAGCCGGTAATCATCTATAACTTCCTGCAATCAGCACGCCTGCTTGCCGATTCGATGAAATCATTCAACTTCAATTGCGCAGTCGGTATCGAGCCGAACATGGAAGTATTGGACGCTAACCTGAAAAATTCGTTAATGCTTGTTACTGCGTTAAACCCGTATATCGGTTATGAAAATGCGGCGAAAATTGCGAAAACGGCCCATAAAGAAGGCACAACATTAAAAGAAGCGGCCATCGCTTCAGGTCTTTTAACAGAAGAGGAATTTGAGCGTTATGTTGATCCAAAAACGATGATTTATCCAAATGCTGAATAATTTTTAACGATCCTACACAACCTTCCAACAAGTTTAGTCAATTACTTTCAGCCGGTAATAAACTAATGTTGAGGAGGTTGTTTTTATTGAAAAAAATTCAATTTGTAAAGGATGGTTATGAAATCGTCGTATATATTCTCAGGAATATACAGAGCGAAACTACTAAATATGTTGAAGCAGAAGCCTATTATAATGATTTTGGCAACTACCGCATATTAGTTTTAGGAGATACTGTGGAAAAAGTAGTGGAACTTGCAACACATGAGCTTCTGACTAATCACCCATTTGAGAAAATCATATTAGATTATTAAGTTATATTTAAAGGGATGCCCCGAAAATGAATTCAGGACACCCCTTTTTATCGTTATAGTAAGTTTAAATACATATCAATGAGTTGGTCACCGTAAAAGTATACGATGATCGCGGCAATAGCAATTGATGGTCCGAACGGTACAGGGGTTTTGCGCCCTTTCCCACGGATTTTCAAAATGACGATGCCGACAATCATTCCGATTACCGAAGCTAAAAATAAGGTTAATAACGTATTGAATGTTCCCAACACTAAACCGATTAGTAAAAACAGTTTAATGTCTCCGCCGCCCATTCCACCTTTGGAAATGACCGCGATTAACAGTAGAATTGAAAATCCGATTGCAGCGCCGGCAATACTATCCCACCACGGATCAAGCGGCGAAAGAATTCTGCCAATGATTAGTAGCGGCAGGAAAAACAATAATATCTTATCCGGAATAAGCATGTACGCAATATCCGAAACATTTATAATGACCAATAGAGAAATAAACAGTAAAGCTACTGCCAATTCCCATGTGATGCCGAGCTGCCATACAGCAAACGCAAAAAGCAGTCCCGTTACAAGTTCAGTAAACGCGTAAATCGGCGATACTTTCACACCGCATGTCCGGCATTTTCCTCGTAAAAATATGTACGAAAAAACAGGTATGAGTTCAAAAGCGCTTAAACGTCGATTGCAATGGACACAGTGAGATGGCGGTGTCACAATCGACTCTTTTTTCGGTACCCGTAATCCGACTACATTGTAAAACGAACCGAAAACCAATCCGAAAATCCCCGCAAATATTGTATACATAATTTCCATTTTATAACGCTCCTTACTTGTACCTGCTATATGTTACTCATAGTAGAAAGTTGTGACTTGAATATCGGCTGTTACGATTTCCGATGCTTCTTCCGTAAATTTGTCTTCTTCACCTGGAAGCGCGAAATCAATTATATCGATTCGCATTACACGTTCTTTCTTTTCGATTTCTTCAATGAACTGCAGCAGGTTTACGTCATTTGGCGCAGCAACATTGATGTTAAATGTAACTAACTTCAGTGAAGGCGGTAATGTTTCTACTGCGATTGTGGAAACAGGTAGTTCTTCTGAAGCCTCCGTACCCTCTGTTTGATCAATAGCACTCTGTGTTAAATCAGATACAGTCCCTTCTTCCGTTTCCGGTGTTGAAAGCGGGTCTTTTAGTTCCGAACTAGAAACAAGTGCATCATAGTTATTAAAATCGATGCTTTGAATTCGTGAATCTGTTACATACTGCATTTCCTCAATCGATAAAATAAGCTCATCAATCTCCCGGTTATCCGGCACTTTTTTACGTAGTGCAAATTCATTTTCATTCGTTTGAGATTGCTGTGACTGATTTGCTGCAATTGTTTCCTCTATTGCGGCGATTTCTGTATGAAGGCTATTAATCTCAGAACGAATCATCTGTTCCTCATCCTGCTTCGGATTGACGACATAGTAATACATAGCAAACAGCAAAGCCATCGCCAATGCAATTACGATGAGGAGTGTTCCGTTTTTACTGCTTGAGATGGAATTCATTACTCTTCACCTCCAGCAGCTACGTGCAATTGATCAATTACAAGGGAAATTTCTACGCTATATCGCGGTACTTCCGTGAATTGCTGTGTATCATAAATTTCTTCATCAGTTGGATTAAGTTCAAAGTTTTGGATTGTTCCCACTTGAACATCATCAAAATATGGACTTTTTTCCAGCTGACTTACATATGATGAAATAGCATTCAATGTTTCGAAATCGACCGCTACTTCTACACCTGTCTCAGAAAATGCATAGGAACGCAAATATGTATCCGTCGGCAATAAATTTCTTGTCTCAATTATAATCGGAGAGACCGGATATGAAACACGTTCAACAAAAGCAACCGATTCTTCCAATGAACCTTGACTCCCTGTTTGCGATGAAGCTAATTCGGCGTTTAATGAGTCTCTTGTCAGCAATAAGGAATCACGTTCTGGCACAGCACTTGCAATTTCGCTTTTCGCACTGAAATAAGTGAATGCCAGTAAGCCTAGTGTCAATATTGATAAAATTCCAACCAAAATAAAGGCTAACTTTAAACTCGTCGCACCCTTTTCAATTTTGGGCAGAAGGTTAATATCCGGAATCATTCATTAACCTCCTTTAAAGCAAGTCCCAGCAAAGTAGCATGTTTTGCTTTGCAGTTTGGAAAATGCTCGTCGATTACCTTATCATCGACAATGCTTACCGGTGTCGGCAGATTTTCATTCAGCAGTGCTTCAATTGAATGCAGTAACGGATGATCTCCCATAACAACGATTTCATCAACTTCTCTTTCTCCTTTATGGAGCGAGAATTTAAAGAAGTTCATCATACGGTCGATTTCCAGTACCTGATCAGTAGTTGCTGCACGGAAATCATCCAAATCAGCTGTATAGTTAAATTCGACTTCGTCATTTTCGATAATATTTTGCTGCCAGTTATCCGGATTCGTATCAATCGTCTGGAATCGCAGAAACTCTATTTCACCGTTTGAATAAATGCAAATCGACAATTCATTGATTGACCAGTCTGTCACCAAATATGTACGATTTGTATCGATAAACTCGATATGTTCAAGCAACCTTAAATTACATAAAGCACGAATATCGGCCACTTGCGGATTCAAATGGTTGTCCAACATCAGACCGATCATCTTGTCCACTTCATCTGGCGGTGCGGCAAACAGAACAGCTTTCCCGTCCCCTTCAATCGGATCATGTACATCAATAAGCGGTTCCTGGAACGGCAGATGAATCGATTGGCCAACTTCCATTTGCACAAATTCCTTTAGTTTTTTACCACTAATATCAGCAGGATGTTCGAAGGTCTTTAATAGAATCGATGTATCCGGCACAAGGAAGCGTACATTTTGCTTTCTTCCGCCCCAATTTTGAACACTTGATTTAATTAAATCATACATCGCCATCTCATCGAGAATAACCCCTTCCTGAACCGCAGTTTTCGGTAAGGGCATTTCATAAATAACGGGTTGATCCACTGTTGCGCCTTTTAAAACGAGCGCACGCATTACATAGTCACTGATGACGATGGATACATGCGATTTTCTTTTCATATTGAACATAGAGGGATCCTCCCCTTTAACCATTAATGTAATGCCTGTTTTGAGAAGCGCCTGTTTAAATGGCACAATCATCACTCAATGGAACACCCAAGTGTTGTTGGGTTGGGTGTTCTTTGGGGGATGATTATTAAGTTGTTGGTGCTGCTGGTATTGTAATAGTTCCACTACTTACTGTTGCGCTATTCAATCTTGTTAAAGTGATATCAGTATAAGTCGTAGCTGTTCCTTTTACTGGTGCTGAGAAAGTAATTGTATTTCCCCCTGCCTTTTTAGTTACTGTAGCTGAAGTTAACTTACCTTCTGATTCTAGAAAACCACCAGATTTCAACTGTGCAATAGTAACAGTTCCGTTTTCAGCAGTTGAATTTTCTGTAAAATAAAGATTTGCAGCGTTCATTACATTTACCGCATCTGATATTATTGCTTTTGAACGACTATTTTCAATAATATTACCAATAGCTGGAACAGCAATCGCCGCTACAATACCCAAAATAACGATTACTGCTAAAAGCTCAACTAAAGATAAACCTTTCTCATTTTTAATACGTTTTTTTATTGTGTTAAACATATAAAATCCTCCTCTTATTTTTAATATCAAGTTTGTTTTTGCACTGACGCTTTGTACTCCTTCGATGCCTCCTTGCAAAACGTCTTTTTTCTTTTTACATATTTTCGTACAGACTGAACATCGGCATGAAAATTGCCGCTACGATAAGTCCAACTGCACCCGCCAAAATAACAATCATCAATGGCTCAATCAGCGATTTCAGTGTATCGACTGTTCGCTCAACTTCCTCTTCATAAAAATCTGCAATCTTCTCAAGCATATAATCAAGGGACCCGGTAGATTCACCAATTCTTGTCATACTCGTTACCATAGGCGGGAAAATCCAGCTTTTCTCAAGCGGCTCTGTCAGCGAGCTGCCTCTTTCCAAACTTGCCCGTGCATCCAGGACCACTTTCCCTACAACCGGGTTCCCGGATACTTTTTGTGAAATTGCCAATGCCTGTAATATAGGCACTGCACTGCTAAATAAAGATGAAAGATTACGCGTCAACCTTGCTATCGCTGTTTTTTGTAAAAGCGGTCCAAATATCGGCATCTTCAGCATCAAATAATGGACGGTGTAATTGAACTGTTCATTATTCCTATATAAATACTGAAATACAGTAACCCCAATAGCTAAGACTCCAATCGGGAGCCACCAGTATTGTTTCAGCCAATTTCCTAAAGCTACTGTCCAAACCGTTAAAGTCGGGAGTTCGGCATCCATCGATTCAAACGATTCAACAAATGTCGGTACAATGAAAATCAGCATGAAAAACACGACAACTACAATCATTATTAAAAGCATCGCAGGGTATGTCAGCGTCGACTGCACTTTTTTGATTAACCTGAAAGATTTTTCGTACGAATTCGCCAGACGCTCCAGCGTGTCGTCGATATTCCCTGTTGCCTCCCCCGAACGCATCATATTGACGAACAGTTCAGGAAACGCTTTCGGATGTTTCCTGACTGCATCCGAAAATGGAATACCCGAACGAATATCTTCTTCTACTGCTTCAAGCGCCTTTTTCAACGGCTTGCTTGTCGCCTGCTTTGCTAAAATATCCGTCGCTTCTACGAGTGAAACACCCGCACGGATCAATGTCGCAAACTGACGGCAGTAAATAACAAAATCCTGTGTTTTAACTTTTTTGCTGCCCAAGCTGACTTCCATATGCAATAGACTTTTCGACTCTTCTAATTCTCGAGGATTGATACCCTTTTCGCGAAGCTTTGAAATGGCGGCTGCTTTATTCGCTGCATCAATCGTCCCTTTTTGCGTTGCCCCCATTTTTGTTCGTCCTACATATTTAAATACGGTCAACTGTAATCACCCACATTCAAATATGGCCGTACTTCCTCCAACGAAACTTTTCCGGAAGAAACAAGCGCTTGTATGGATGTCTCCAACGTATGCATCCCTAACGCTCGGTTAGTTTGCATAATACTTGGAATTTGATGAATTTTTTCATTTCGTATCAAATTTGTTACAGCTGGAATACTTACCAGAATTTCTGTTGCGGCAACCCTGCCCGTTTTATCTTTCCGAATGAATAAGCGCTGTGAAACAATTCCTTGCAATACGTTGGCTAATTGAATCCGAATTTGCCCTTGCTGATGAGGCGGGAACACATCGATTATACGGTCGATTGTTGTCGGTGCACTTGACGTATGAAGTGTGCCAAATACTAAATGCCCTGTTTCTGCTGCCGTAATCGCTGTTGAAATTGTCTCTAAATCTCGCATTTCCCCAACTAGAATAATATCGGGATCTTGACGGAGCGATGCACGCAGACCATTTGCAAATGAACCGGTATCCACTCCAATTTCACGTTGATTCACTACCGATTTTTTATGTGAATGTAAATATTCAATCGGGTCTTCCAGCGTAATAATATGCTTTGATTTTGTTTCATTAATATAGTCAATCATTGCTGCGAGTGTTGTTGACTTACCTGAACCAGTTGGACCAGTTACTAAAATGAGTCCTTGTGGTTTTTCAGCTAAATCGTACAGCACTTTCGGCATATTCAATGATTCAATTGTCGGGATTTCACTCGAAATGAGACGAGCAGCAATTGCTCCGACATTTCGTTGATGATACGTATTTACACGAAAACGGCAAAAGTCTTTCAATGAATAGTTGAAATCGGTTTCGCCCTTTTCTTCAAACTCGGCTGCTTTGTATGCCGGTAAAATATCTTTTACCATTTGCTCAATCATTTCCGCCGTTATAATTACATCGCCATATTGCTTCAACTGACCATTTACTCGGTAAACAGGAGGGATGCCGGTAGTGACATGCAAATCGGAAGCATTTTCATCATACGCATGCTGCAGTAAATCCTGTATGTTCAATGTCATGCCCATTCCTCCCTAGTCAATCGTCGCTACACGTAGTACTTCTTCTGTTGTCGTGACACCGGCAAGCACCTTCAATAAACCGTCCTGCAATAATGTGTTGTACCCTGAATTTTGCATATAATCGCCAATTTCATAGCTGCTTGCACCGTTTAGAATGAGATCTTTCAATCCACGGTCAACAGGAAGTAACTCATGAATAGCAAGTCGTCCGCGATAGCCGGTATTTCCACATGCCGCACATCCGCGACCTTTTCGAATCTTGTTAACTTCTAATCCATTATTCGCAAAAATCTGCTTTTCCCTAATTGTAGGCTCTATCTCTGTCGTACAGTCCCTACAAATTTGACGGACTAGACGTTGTGCCATTATCCCGACTAGTGAAGAGGAAATAAGAAACGGTTCAATTCCCATGTCCTGCAGTCTTGAAATCGATTCAATTGCACTGTTTGTATGTAATGTGCTTAATACAAGATGCCCTGTTAATGATGCACGGATCGAAATTTGTGCGGTTTCCAGATCACGAATTTCCCCGATCATGATAATGTCCGGGTCTTGACGTAAAATTGAACGTAATCCCGCGGCGAACGTTAATCCTACTTCTTCTTTTACCTGAATCTGGTTGACACCATTTAACTGATATTCGACCGGATCCTCAACTGTAATAATGTTGACACCTTCATTATTTAAATTCGAAAGCGCGGCATATAACGTAGAAGATTTCCCTGAACCTGTCGGACCTGTAATTAGCACAATGCCATTCGGTTTCTCGATCATCTTCCTGAAAACTGCTTCATTTTTTTCCGTAAACCCTAAATGTGATATGTCTGTTGCCGCATTGCTTATATCCAATATCCGCATAACGATTTTCTCGCCATACACAGTCGGTAATGTAGAAAGACGAATATCGACACTTTTGAATTCGATATTTACCTTAAACCGGCCATCCTGTGGAATCCGGTTTTCCGTAATATTCAGTCCACCCATAATTTTTACACGGGCCGTCATCATATTTTGCATATGCTTTGGCAGAGAACGTTCTGTACGAAGCACTCCATCGACACGATAACGAATTCTGTACTCTGTTTCATGCGGATCAAAGTGAATATCGGATGCACGCTGGGCGACCCCATTATTGATGATCTGGTTTACGAGCCGGACAATAGCCGAATCCTCATCGGTAATTTCCTGCTGCACTTCCGGTGTATTCACTTCTATTTCAGTTAAAGCTGCATCCATTGAAGCTTGCAGGTCATAGTATTTTGTTATCGTCCGGTACAGGTCGTCCTTCGCGACAATACTTGTCTCGATTTGGCAACCCGTTGCCATGCGGACTTCTTCAATCGCAAAGTAATCCATCGGGTCTGCCATCGCAATAAGTAGCTTGTTTTTGTCCCGACGTACGGGCATAATATTCGCACGTTTTGCCAGTTCTCTCGGTACAAGCTGTAGCAGCTCCGGTGCTATGACATAGTTGCTTAGCGTCATATGTGGAATACCTAGTTGGAACTCCAGTACTTCAATTAACTGTTGTTCCGTCAGTATGTTTTCTTTTATGAAAAAATCCCCGAGCTTTTCATCCCGTCTTTTATTTGCCAGTGCATAAGTAAGCTGTGCTTCGGTAATAACACCTGACTCTAAAAGCAAGTCGCCTAAGCGTTTTCTCGATTTCGCCTTCATATTTTACGTCCTCCTTTATTTTGGAGTAATTAAATTTCCGCCTTTATCGTAATAGCTGCCAGGAGGAAGATTCTCTTCTTCAGGATCCCCTTTTTCGGAATTATTCGTTTCGGACCCTTGAGTATTATTTGTTACATTTGAGTCGGTATTTTGCGGCCCGCTAACTGGTGTAGTCGATCCGTTGTTATGTCCATTTCCATTCGTTGTATCAGCATCCGGAAAACCATCTCCATCTAAATCAACTTGATAGGCAGGATCGTTGTTCAAGTTTTCTGATGGTGTCTTCACTTCCGGTTGTTTGGATGACTTCACAATTATCCGGTCAACAGGCGGATAATAATCGCGGCTTACAAGCTTTTGCTCATCAAAAGCTGTACGATAGACCGAGACGCGTAATCCTTTCGCACCTTCCTGTATTTGTTCCGTCTGGCCAATTGCCAGGTCAGCGGAATAACGTGTGATTGTACGGGGCTGGATCTCCTCTTCCTGCGAAACTGTCACATCTACTTCCGTTTCCTTTGCAGGTGTATATACCTCGGTCTTCAAATTCCCTTCTTCCATAATCAGTTTTAAAACGACTGGATTTGATGAACTATTTGCGAATTTGAGATCCTCGTTTGCAAGTGCATCCACCTTTGCTTCCAAGCCAGGTTTTAAATAGGAAGGGACTTCATTTTGCGAATGACGTTCCAAAACTTCCGCATTAATATTCAGTGCTGCATTATATAGATTTGATGCAACAAAATTAATAGCCTCACGGTTCGCCAAGTTCATCGTATCGCCAAGTTCTTCAATCATTGAAAAAGCCATCTGTGGTTCTATTATCGTTTCATGAAGTGCAAGAACCAGTTCATTAATGCCCATTGCCCCTTCCGGCATCGGCTCGACCGACAACGATATTCGATCTATTTCCAGTACCGACACATCTATGACTACCGCTTCAACAGGACCTGTTTTTAAATACGCGGCATTCAGTTCTACATTGTTATACGACAAATTTGTATCCCATGACGAAATATTACTAATCTCATTTTTCACAATCTCACTAGGAAAAACTATTAATGGAAGATGTACTGTCGGCGTATCTTCCCAGAAGGCGAACCATGACTTATGTACCTGATTTTCATAATTTGCGACTGTACTCTCAATATCAAACTGGAATGTGGAAGTGCTCACTTCGACGGAGGTACCTCCGCCAGTGACAGTCAGGTTTTGTGTATACCAGTCGTTAACGGCATTCGTCAGCAATGCTTTTAACTCCTCGCCTTTTAAATCACCTGTTTCTACCCCGCCTATTGTAGAACCGACTGATTTATTATCAGCGGAAGCTACTGAACTTACTATAAAGTTCGGAATCCAGAATGATAAAAGGACTACCAGCAAAATTACTGGTATTATTGACCTAAAGATAACTTTCATATGCTTCCCCCGCCTAATCACTCTAATTCATTAAGTATAAAAGGACTTTATAACTAAAAGATTATTCTATAGTATATATGAACAAAAAAACTTAATTTATATATTTATTTGACATAAACAGTTTATGGAAAATATTATAATAAATTCAATATATTATCTCATACACTTCCTTTTATGCACTAATTTTTATCCCTTTTACCAAATGTCTACTTATGTTACTATTATAATACACGATAGATTACTTTATGACTATGTATTTTTACATAAATTTTATTTTTTATTTTCAGTTATTTCTATTTACCTATAAAAATAATTTTAAAAAACTTAAATTTAAATATCCTATCATATCTTGTAATATAAATGATTTGTTTAGTGTCATTCTATTTAATTTAAACCTAAGAGAAGAAGGGGGTTATCTTGTGAGATTACTGAAAGAAGAGCGTGGGGTATCTTTAGTGGAAGTCGTAGCTTCTATTGTATTAATTACGATTATTTTGATTTCTTTTTTCGGGCTATTTCTTCAAACCAAGAAAACTAATATACAATCTGAAAATATTAGCTCATCTACTTATATTGCTCAAGTTGAAATGGAAAAAATTTATTTATCCTCTAAAACGGTTGCACGTAATACAATTTCAGCAAGTTCCAACTTCAACAATGGTTACATATTCCAACAACAAGTTACAGGAAGTTGTAACAGTCCCTCAAAAACTGATTTTAGTTACAGGGAAAAATATACCTACTCAAAATCAGTAGATAATTATTTAGTAAATTTAGATGTTTCTATACTTTGCAATTACCCCCATTTAACAACTATTAAAATTACAGTATTCGAACTAAGAGATGGACAAGAGATTATAAAAACAATTATAGAAAATGCGTACACATGGAAATCAAATTAAAGGGCTGATAAATGGTGAAAAACAAAGTATTTAACAACTCAAAAGGATTAACTTTAATTGAGATAATGGCAGTGCTAGCTATCTTAAGTATTATTGGTATTCTCGCTGCAAATATCGTGATTTCTAGCATTAATATAAATAGTCAACAATCTGCTGAATCGAAGCAAATTACTGATTCTTCTTACATTTTAAAACTAATTACAAAAGATTTAAGAAGTACGTCTAGTATTGATTACAAATCGAATGAATATATTTTTAAGGATGATACTGAAAACCCAATTGCAACCTACACATTTAATCCAACCGATAAGAGTTTAATGAGAAACAGTTCACAAATTGCCAATGACATCGTTATTTTCAATATTTCCGATAATTCAAATTACAGTGTACGAATTGAGTTTTTTTTACACAGTGAAAACTATAAAACTGATATCGCCTTTAGGAAGGGAGATTAATATGAGGAATTCGAACGAACAAGGCTATGCTCTTTTTCTAACTATTTTAGTTTTGTCTTTAGTCTCTATTTTAGGTATAAGTTTAATTACAATTACTAGCAACGCAAATAAAATAACTGTTTCTGAACGCTCCGACCAATCACTATACTATATAGCAGAAACTGGTATCAATTTAGAAAAATCCAAAATTCTTCAAACAATCGAGCAAATTTACGACAAACTCCAATTGGATATTAATGATCCTGATGAAAATAAACAAAAAAAAATCATTAAAGAGCATGGTAGCATTAATAATTACTATTTCTCCCTAATTAAAAATAACTACTGCAAAAAGTATAATGACATCATTGGAGATGCTACACAAACAAAATGTAATAGTACTAATAATCGCTATACGAACTCCTACTTACTTGAGCAACAGTTTTCAGAGCAACCTATATCAGATACAGTAGTTGATTTTTCATGTGAGTCGACAGAATGTACATTTACGATATCGGCAGTTGGAAAATTCGAAAACAGTAAACATAGCCGAGAACTGAAACAAAAACTTGAGGTGAAATCACCAAACTATACTGAAGGTTCGGAGGAATCTGGAGGTTCTGGAGGCACAGGCTCAACCCTACTTTCTGATTATAATACTATTACAAAAGGAAATATCAACTTATCTGGAAGTAGTACTGTTAACGGTAGCGCTGCCTCCTTAAATGGAACAATTAGTTTAGATGGCGGTGCTAGGGTAAACGGTAATGTTAGTGTTTCCGATCCTAGTAAATTTGTATATCCGTCTTGGATGGGGGATTTTTCTGGAAAACTAAAGACCCCGATTTCATTAGATATCGATTCGCTATTACCAGCATATCCAACTAATGAAGCTCTAAGACTATCACAACTAAAACTACCTGATAACCTAGAAGTTGCAAAGGATCAATGGAATAAAACAAATGTAATTAATGATGGTAATTTTTTGGCAACTAATTATATAACTAATAATTATGTCTATAGTTTACAGAAGGATACGCGATTCAAGAAATTTGAAGTAGATGATAATAATACACTTACTCTAAATATTGGAAGTAACACTGTTAGTTTATATGTAAATGACTTTAATATCAAACAAGGACATATTAAAATCCAAGGCACTGGTAAGTTAAATATTTATGTGAAGAATTCTATTAATATTAAGGGCTCCTTTAATAATCAATCTAATGCAAATCTTAAACAACTTAATATTTTTTACGAAGGTACTACAGGACCTACATTTAGTAATGAAACAAAACTTTATGGCTCTTATTTTAGTAAAACAGCAGACATTACTCTAACTGGAGGGGCTGGTTTTTATGGTAATATATATTCTGGTGGTCGTAACATTACAATTAGTGGTGGCGTTCCTACCGAAGGGCAATACATTGTAGCACCAAAAGCTAAACTTAATTTACTAGAAGGTGGTAGCATTAAGGGATCTGTAATTGTTGACAATATTATAGGTAGTGGTGGAACTTCGATTAATAATGGCAAGCCAATTGTCCCACTCCCAACCTTACCATCTTATATTCCAATTCGAATTGAAGATAGTAGTAGTTTTATAAAAGAGTTAGCAATAAAAGAAATCTGATTTCCCACATCGGTTGCACCTACAATTCTGACAATTTACTATAATTCATAAAAATGTATTGGTGAACTTGAATTTACACATTCCTGATTAAAATCAACATTAAAAATCCCACAGAAAAGCTAACTGCTTAACTTTTCTGTGGGATTATTTATTTTTATTCAAATTATTTCTCAGCTCTTCCTAATCCATCACATGCATCGGATCAACACGCTTCGTCCCGACCATATTAAACAACACATTCAAGAAAATCGCCGTTACAGACCCTGCAACAATCCCGTTTGATGTTAAAATCGACATCCATGAAGGAAGGTTTTCGAAAATGCCTGGTACTGTGGCAACGCCGATTCCTAGACCGACGCCTAGTGCTGCGACCATTGCGTTTTCCATTGATTTTGCGATTTCCGGTGCCAGCATTCTAACACCTTGTGTAATAACCATACCGAACATTGCAAGCATCGCTGCACCAAGTACTGGTGTTGGGATGATTGTTGTTAATGCTGCTAACTTTGGCAGGAATCCAAGTGCTACCAGCATACCGCCTGTAATGAAGATTACTTTGCGGTCGCGTACACCTGACATTTGGATCAGACCAACGTTTTGTGAGAATGTTGTGTACGGAAATGCGTTGAAAATACCACCGATAATCGATGCTAGTCCTTCTGCACGGTACCCTTTAGATAAATCTTTTGAAGTTAAATCTTTTTTTGTAATATCACTTAATGCATAGTACACACCTGTTGATTCAACTAGCGATACCATTGCCACTAATGTCATCGTCAAAATAGCAGAAGCATTGAATGTCGGTGTTGCTAAGTAGAATGGTTGCATAATGTGCAGCCAAGATGCTTCGGCAACTGGCGCAAAATCCACTTTGCCCATGAAAATACCGATTACTGTACCTGACACCATACCTAGTAAAATTGCAATGGCACGAACGAAGCCAACTGTGAAGCGGTAAATTACTAAAATAATTAATAATGTAATAAACGCTAACGCCACATTTGAACCTGATGCAAAGTCTGCTGCCCCTTGTCCGCCAGCCATATTGTTGATGGCTACTGGAATTAAGCTGATCCCGATAATCGTTACAACTGAACCAGTTACAACAGGCGGGAAGAACTTAATCAATTTCCCGAAAAGACCACCGATTAATACGATGATAAGACCCGATGCGATAATCGCGCCGTAAACATCACCTAAGCCGCCGTCAGAACCGATTGCGATAATCGGACTTACCGCTGTAAATGTACAGCCTAATACAACCGGTAACCCAATCCCGATTACTTTCCCCTTCCATACTTGGAACAGTGTTGCTACCCCACACATGAAAATATCGATCGCTACTAAATACGTCATTTGCGCTGAACTGAATCCTAATGCCCCACCGATAATTAACGGTACTAAAATGGCTCCTGCATACATTGCCAACAAATGCTGAATTCCAAGCATTGTTGCTTTCGTGTTATTCATAAAAAGTTTTCCTCCAATATATGTGTACTCTTGCTGAGTCAATTTACATCGTCTGAACTTATTACCTTTTAAAAATGTGAGCTGCTAAATTAATCGTAAAATTCCACTGTGCCGTTAGCCAATGATTTTATATTTGCTAATGATTCGATGCGCAGTCCTTGCTCGCGTAAAATCTTTCCGCCTTCTTGGAAGCCTTTTTCAATTACAATACCGGCACCGACAATTGTTGCACCTGCCTGGTTTGCAATATCGATCAGGCCTTTCAAAGCTTCGCCATTCGCTAAAAAATCATCAATGATTACGACATTGTCATCCGCAGTAATAAACTTATTCGATACTGAAATCTCGTTCGTCTCGTTTTTCGTGAACGAATGTACTTTTGATGTGTACAGGTTGTCCGTTAATGTAAGTGATTTGCGTTTACGTGCAAAGACAACAGGAGCACCTAGTGTTAATCCTAAAAATGTTGATGGTGCAATACCGGATGATTCGATCGTCAATACTTTCGTAATGATTTGGTCCGAGTATCGCTTTGCAAATTCGTCGCCGATTTCTTTCATTAATAACGGATCAATCTGATGATTTAAAAATGAATCTACCTTTAACACTGTATCCGAAAGCACTTGGCCCTCTTTTTCTATTTTTTCCTTCAAAAGCTTCATGATAAAAGCTCCTTTCCAATTTAATTAATTACGCCTTGGCGTAATTGCGTCAGGATTTTTTTGAGTTTACTCAAAAGTTTCCTTTAAAATCTGTGACATCTGTCAGAGGCTTATTTTCATTCAGCTGCTGCTGAATGAAGAAAACAAAAAACTCGAAAGGCAAGCTCCCTACGATGAGTGGAGCAAGACTTCCGAGTAAGTTCAAAAGTAATAACAAATGTATTGTGCAAATATATAATAATTGGACAAATACATTCATTAAGCATGCTTCACTCATAGTCGGTTTATTTACGGTAAACCGGTAGAAACTTGCAAGCCTTATCCTTGCTATTATATGAGTGGTGAATATTTAATTTAACAATATGAATGTTCCAATTATAATCATGGAAATGATAGTTTGCAATAACATTTAAATAATAAAATTATTCTTATTTTTCGGAAATTTGGTTAAAAAGTAAATTTTGTTTAGTATAATGTTCGGTTTTAGGCATTATTTTCTAATACTTTAGCTAGATTCACTTTAAATTGTTCGAACTTCGAACCGTCTGCACCAAAGTAGCTCATGCTGCGGGTAACGAAAATAGACGCTTTTTTGCCACCTTCATAAACTATCTCCGCGAATGGGCCGGTCTGTTCCAGTAATTGTATCTTTGTCACATCTTCATTAAAAATGGCTAACCGATTAGCATACCGTGCTTTAAATTGCTCGTATGCGGCAGTCCCTTGCAAAATAATAATTTCCGGCTGAAACTCCTCTACCACTTCTTTAAAAATGAGATTTCCTCGCTCAAAATTAGCTGAATCTTCTTTTTTAGCTACTTTTGCTTCATCCGTTGATTCCAGCTGATACGTATTTAACGATGTATAAATAATCGGTTCCTGATGCTGCTTTTCCAGCCAATTTTCAAACTGCAACGAACCTTTAAATTCCCGAGGTGCCCCTTTCATTTCACTTAAATAGAGCTCTTGGAAAAGCTCTCTGTTCACTAATGACTCCGCAAAAATCTGTTCACTTCGGTCTTCAACTTTAAATAACGGCACCGCATGTGAACTTACTAGGAAAATACGGGATTTATACGGATTCCCCTTTGTAAGAAACGGTCGATACAACACATCTTTGCTATCTTCCCCTATTAACCACGGATATACTTTTTTATAGAAACCTTTTGAAATAGGCATGTTTTCACTTCCTTATTCTTCAGTGTTACTCAATTTTGTTTCTTCTATAATACCACTCTTGCAGCCATCATACTCGAGGAAATTATTCCTCACTTTTGTACAGATTATCCTCAAACAGTCTAGCATAATCCTCAATCACTCTAACTTATTCCTCACTTCTGCACAAATAATCCTCATAAACAAAAAAACGCAATGAAAGCCTGGAAGCTCACATTGCGTTTCAGAAATTAATTATTCGATAAATCGCAGTCCTTTAAAGGAACGATTTTCGTTTTGTGTTTAAATTTGTAGCCAAACCATAAAGCGGCAAACAATGGTAAGCCGATATATGAAACGACAACACCGTACCAGTCAATTGTCCCACCCATGAAGGCCATATAGTTTTGACCTAGCACGACAATCATACATAGGGCAAATGCAAATAACGGACCGAACGGGAAGAATTTTGATACATATGGTAAATCGCTCAATGAATGTCCTTGTGCAACATATGCACGACGGAATCGGTAATGACTGATTGCAATACCAAGCCAAGCGATGAAGCCAGACATACCGGAAGCATTTAATAACCAAATGTAGACAACACCGTCACCGAAAAACGATGCAAGGAATGCTAATGAACCGACTGCCAATGTAGCTAAGAGTGCATACGTTGGAATACCGCGCTTTGTTACTTTCATGAACAGTTTCGGTGCTTTTCCGTCTACCGCTAACTGATAAAGCATACGACTTGCTGCATATAACCCTGAGTTCCCTGCAGATAACATCGCCGTTAAAATGATCGCGTTCATAACAGATGCCGCAAATGCCACACCTAGGTTTTCAAATACTAAAGTAAACGGGCTTGTCGCAATATCTTCTGATAAGAGACGTGAATCTGTATACGGTATAAGCAACCCGATTGCACCGATTGCGAAAATGTAAAACAGTAAAATACGCCAGAATACGGAACGTACAGCTTTTGGAATGTTTTTGCCCGGGTCATCTGTTTCCCCTGCCGTTACCCCAAGCATTTCCGTACCTTGGAATGAGAAACCTGCTGCAAGGAAAATACCGAACAATGCCAGGAAACCGCCATTAAACGGTGCGTCGTCTTTAAAGAAGTTTGTAAAGCCGACCGGATCGTTCCCTCCTAAAATTCCAAAAATCATTAAGAAGCTGACAATGATGAAGACGATTACTGTTGCGACTTTAATCATCGCAAACCAGTATTCCGCTTCACCGAAAGCTTTTACAGATGCTAAGTTAAATGATAAAACGACTACGATAAATAAAATTGTCCATAAAATTGAAGAACTGTCCGGGAACCAGTATTTCATAATTAACGAAACAGCCGCAATTTCTGCTGCAATCGTAATTGCCCAGTTGTACCAATAGTTCCAGCCAAGCGCAAAGCCTAAAGCCGGATCCACAAATTTTGTTGCATACGTACTAAACGAACCGGATGTTGGCATATAGGCAGCCATTTCCCCTAATGATGTCATTAAGAAATACACCATAACGCCGATCAGTGCATATGCCAGCAATGCACCACCAGGACCTGCCTGTGCAATCGCACCACCTGATGCTAAAAATAAACCTGTACCGATTGTTCCACCAAGCGAAATCATCGTTACATGGCGACTTTTCAATCCTCTTTTCAGCTCGTTTTTATTATCGAGCTGATCTATTTTAATCTCACTCATGAATATAAAACTCCCTTTTTGTTTTGTTTAATGACCGTGTAAAAGAAAAACCACCACAAGTTTTTGTGATGGTTATATTTACACCTCATCAAACTTGAAAGATAGCTCAACACATGCTCACACATGTGACAGTTCTGTTCCTTATCGAAAACAGCCCCAGCATTATTTTCAAGAAGAAAAATAATACTTCGGCAACCATTCCTTTCATAAAGCTTCACCAATTCTTCTTAATCTCAGCTATACTAGTCTTAATGATTGCGACCTCTACCTCATACATCTACATGAGGTAATGTTTTATTTAATTGATTAAGAGTCTAACATAACATTTTTTTGATAGCAATGGCTTCACCTTTATTCTGTTTTTTAAGAGTATTCAAACTAATTAAACATATATTACTAGTCAAAAGGAGAATTAAAATGGACACAGAACAATTAAATCAAAATAGCAAAAAAATACTATCCAACCGAACACTCATTTATTTTATGGTTGCCGTATTTTTATTTGCGACAACATTACGTACTCCGATTACGTTAATCGGTCCAATTATTTCATTTATTCGTGACGACCTTGGAATATCAAACTTTCTTGCAGGCTTCTTAACGACTATCCCTTTAATTGCCTTTGCGGTCGTTTCACCATTTGCACCACGTATTGCCCGTAAGTTTGGGATGGAATGGACATTATTTTATTCCGTCATTTTGCTATGTGCAGGGATTTTACTGCGTTCACTCGGGGCAACGTCTTTACTCGTTTTAGGAACAATATTAATCGGCGTCGCAATTGCATTTGGTAATGTCCTTATCCCTAGTTTTTTTAAATGGAAATTCCCTTTACATATCGGCTTATTAACAGGGATTTATTCCGTATCGATGAACATTTCTTCCGGACTTGCTGCGGGCTTCAGTTATCCTATTGCTGCAAGCGCAGGCTGGCAAATCGCAGCTGGTATTACGATTATTTTAGGTATTCTTACATTACTAATTTGGCTGCCGATTTTGCGCCAGGAAAAAGTCGAATTACATATGCCCTCTTCACAGACAAAGAAAACGCAAATGTGGAAATCACCGCTTGCCTGGGCAGTCGCTGGAGCAATGGGCTTTCAATCGTTTATATTTTACTGTTCGTCTGCTTGGATACCGGAGATTTTCATCAGTCAAGGCCTGGATGCTACAGCTTCCGGATGGATGGTATCCGTTATGCAGTTTTCGCAAATTCCGATGACATTTATTATCCCGATTATCGCAGGGAAAATCGCTTCACAACGTCCGGTCGTCGTTTTCTTTACGATATGTTACTTAGTCGGTTTTACTGGAGTCTTGATGGAATGGACAAGCCTTGCAGTCGTATGGATGATTTTATTAGGCTTTGCAGGCGGGGCTTCGTTTGGTTTAGTGCTGATGCTGTTTTCATTGCGTACAAAGACAGCATATGATGCGGCTGAACTTTCCGGCTTCGCACAGTCCATCGGTTATTTCGTTGCTGCAATCGGACCGGTTCTGTTCGGCTATGTTCATGACTTGACGGACAGCTGGTCAATCCCGATTGTGCTGTTTATTCTAATTTCTGTTCTGTTATTTTTCGCTTCATTTATGAGCGCCAACAATCGTACGATATAACCAAACGTATGTACCCTTTTATGATATAATAACGGTAGTAAATAAAAGGAGTATAGAACTGTTGCGTAAAAAGAGAAGACGAAATAAAAAACGCCTGCCTGTCATACCGCTATTTTTCATCGCATCAGCTGGTGCATTTGGTTTTTATGTAACGCGAACAGCTGAAGGCATTGGTATTGGAATTGTCACTTATTTCGTACTATATATCGCGTTTAAAATTTGGCTGAAATCGCTGAAGACGAGAAAGTTACGGAAATCCGGCATTCGCGAAGTCGATAAAATGACCGGTGAGGATTTCGAGAGGTTTTTAGGCGAGTTATTTAAACGACGCGGTTTTAAAGTGAGCTATACCGCAACGAGCGGTGACTACGGTGCCGACCTTATTTTAAAGGACGGAAAAGATATTATTGCAGTCCAGGCAAAACGTTATTCCGGTACGGTTGGTGTAAAAGCGGTGCAGGAAATTATCGGTGCAGTGAAGATGTATGAGGCAACAGAAGCATGGGTTGTCACAAACAGTCATTTTACACGCCAAGCTGAAAAACTTGCCGACATCAATGACGTTTATTTAATTGATCGCGATGAATTGATTCAAATTATCTTAAATAAAAGGTAAAGAAATAGGTGTGCAGAGGCTTTCGCTTCCTGCACACCTATTTTTAATATGGCTGTTGCTGATAGAGTGAAACTTCAATCAGTGGGGGTTTCTTCATCCCCCACTGATTGTTAGTTGAACCAATCGGGCTTTTACGGGTAGTTGGCCTTCTGCCTAGAGGCAGGAGTTGGCCTTCTGCCTAGAGGCAGGAGTCTTACTACCCGTTAATGCTGGATAAAGGTAGTTTGGTTTTTTTATCGTGTTGGCGATCGGTTCATGATACAGATCGGTAGTTGCGGGAGATAAAGGCGGCACAAGCCATACCCAGTTCCCCGTTACATCGCGGTTGCTTGCATGTTCTTGCTTTTGAAACAGTTGAAACTGCTGGGCAGCGGTATGATGATCGACAATACTTACACCCGCTTTTTTATATGAATGAAGAACCGCAACATTCAGTTCAACAAGTGCACGGTCCTTCCAAAGCGACGCATTCACCGAAGTGTCCAGCCCCATTGTTTCTGCCACTTTCGGCAGGAAATTATAGCGGTACGTATCCGCCAAGTTGCGCGCCCCGATTTCCGTTCCCATATACCACCCGTTAAACGGCGCTGCCTGAAAATCGGTGCCGGCAATATTAAAACGCATACTCGAAATAATCGGGACTGCATACCATTTCATATTTAGTTTCAAAAAATCATAATCCGGATGGCTAATCGCCACTTCCAGCACATGCTCTTTTGGAATTTCAAAAAACTTTGGCTCCCGGTCATCCACTTGAATGACAAGCGGTAAGACATCGTAGTTTGTACGTGCACCTTGCCAGCCGTTGCTTTCGCATATTTTCGTAAACTCGAGTGAATCGGAATCTCCAACAATCCCATCATCTGTTTCATAGCCTGCATAGCGGATTAGCTGATGGTTCCAAATACGTACACGGTCCGGATCAAACAGTGTAATTGCCGGTCTGATTTTTCCGTTGTTTGTCGCAAAATCAATATGGTTTATTAGCGCTTCATAAATTTCAACTTCATTTAGTAAATGGCGCTCATCAAATACGTTTAAGCTATTCCAAAACAAGCGTCCGATGCATTTATTGCTGTTGCGCCATGCAACCCGCGCCCCGTACGTAAGCTCATCTGCCGTTAAGGGAAAGTCCGGATGCTGAGCCTCTTCCAACCGCTCTTTCAGCCACTCTTCTGTCTTGTTTGTTTCTTTTTTATATAAAGTAAGGAAATCTATTCGTTCATGCAATACTGTAGTCGTTGTTGCCATCTATTTCATCCCCTTCCAGACTTTATTTTGGCCTCTTAGAAAGGGAAACTCAATAAATCAACAACAGGTTAAAACATATATATTTCATACATGACTAAAATTGTTCATAAAGTTCGTATCGATAATTAATAAAGCTCACTTTATAAAAGGCGAATTAAAACCTTCCCTTGATGCTTTCTGCTTTCAATTAGACGATGTGCCTCCTGGACTTCCTCTAAATTGAATACTTGAGCAATTGGAACGCTTAATTGCCCGCTTTCGAACAATGGAATGATTCGTTCAACTACGGGAGCTAATCGGGATGGAGCTTCCTTACGAGTTGTACCTAAGCTGAAACCTTTTATGTTTCGGCAACTATTATGCACATCGCTTGTTGATATTACGCCAGCTTTACCACTGCTATTTCCGAACTGAACTAATGCCCCGAAATTAGCTAAGCATTCAAGACTTGCCTTTGTAACATCACCAGCGACCGAATCAAAAATCACTTGTGCCCCTCTACCATTAGTATGCTGCTTAACACCTTTCACAAAGCTGTCGTAAGTAAACACATCAGCAGCACCTATACTCTGAACATAATCTTTCTTACTTAGATCACCGACAGTCCCAATGATTTTAGATACACCATAATGTTTTGCCAACTTAACAAGCATTGTCCCCACACCACCAGCCGCGCTATGCACGACAATTGTATCTTCCTTTTGTACTTCACCAATCTGATTGAGTAAAATTTCAGATAAAATGGTCACTGTTGGTAGAGCAGCAGCTTGTAATGGATCGATCGTTTCGGGAATTTTAAAGGTTAACGTTTCTTTCGCCGCTACTACTTGCTGATAAGAGCCCCCTTTAGGGAATGCAAAAACATAATCACCTTTTTGAAATGCCGCACTTTTACTTTCGATGACATGCCCTACAATATCTAAGCCTAATGTGATGGGAAATGTACTTTGACCTTTATTACCCATTCGAGTTTTAATATCAGCATAATTTACGCTCGTATATAGCCCCTGTATTAATACTTCTCCCTGTTGAATTGCAGGTATCTCCACATCTTCCAAAATTAAAACATCCGCCGCTCCTGCTTTGTATTGACGCACACTTTTCATTTCACCCAATCCCCCTACATGTTCTATTTATTGCAAATAAAATAGCCGCCCGAATTCGGACGGCAACTCTCTGTTAAACACGACTTAGTAGCTTAACTCATCCTTCTTCATTAATAATTACATTTTTCCCACGTAATTTCATAAGAATCGGAATTAGTATCCATAAAACTGCAACAATCAAGAAGATTAATGATAGTGGTTTTGCTATGAAAATACTGTACTCTCCATTTGAAATTGTTAAAGCACGTCGCATGTTATTTTCAATCATCGGACCTAACACAAGCGCTAAAACTAATGGAGCAACAGGGAAATCATTTTTCGCAAAGAAATAGCCTGCAATCCCGCATCCTAATAACAGGAATAAATCAAACGTTGTATATTGAACTGCATATACACCAAAAAATGAAATAGCAATAATGATAGGTAGTAAAAATCTTTTCGGTGTTTGAATAATTTTAGCGAAAACACGAACTAATGGCATGTTTAATACAAGCAGCATTAAGTTTCCAAGGAACATACTGGCGATCAAGCCCCACGCTACATCCGGATGTTCCTCAAACAATAATGGACCTGGCTGAATATTGTACATAATGAACGCACCCATTAAAATGGCTGTCGTCCCTGATCCCGGAATCCCTAATGTTAATAGCGGAATCATCGCTCCACCAGACGATGCATTATTTGCAGATTCCGGAGAAGCAACCCCGGCAATATTTCCTTTACCAAATGATTCTGGATTTTTGCTAATCTTCTTTTCTGTAATATAGGCAAAGAAGGAAGCAAGTGTCGCTCCAGCACCTGGCAGTACCCCTAAAAAGAAGCCAAGGAATGAACCGCGTGCAATTGGTGCCGCACTGTCTTTTAAATCCTTTTTTGTAGGTAAAATACGGTTGATCTTCGCGATTGGTTCATCGTTGCCATCCTTCTCGAATATCGTTTTAAATACCTCACCTAATGCAAATAAACCTACAGCAACTGTTAAGAATTCAATACCGCTAAATAAAACCGGCTGGTCATATGTAAATCGGGCAATTCCTGAAACAGCGTCTATTCCAATTGTTCCTAATAGTAAGCCAAGAACGGTCATAATCAATGCCTTCGTAATCGATTTACCCGCTAAACCACTTACTGCTGCCAACCCTAACAGCATTAGCGAAAAATACTCTGCCGGACCAAAATTTATTGCTACTTTAGATAATGGTCGGGCTAATAGAACCAACCCGATTAACGCGATAATACCTGCGATAAACGAACCGATCGCCGCAATGGATAATGCGGCTCCTGCCCTTCCCTGTCGTGCCATTTGATACCCGTCCAGCGTCGTAACAACCGAAGAAGATTCGCCTGGTGTATTTAATAAAATAGATGTTGTAGATCCACCATACATTGCACCGTAGTAAACTCCCGCCAGCAAGATGATTGAACTAGTTGCAGCCATTTCTATTGGTAAACCAGATGTTAACGTAGCCGTAACAGGAATTAATAATGCGACACCGCTCATAGGACCAATTCCCGGTAATACGCCTACTGCCGTTCCAATAATTACACCTAATAATGCAAATAAAATATTATGCCACTGAAAAGCAATAGCAAACCCGTCTAATAAGTACTGTACCGTTGACATATCAGCTCCTCCTTTCTATTTAGAGTGGGAATTTAGGCAATGATCCGCCTAATACGTTGACGAAGCCGAAGTAAATGATTGCTGAAAACGCGGCTGCCACTATAATCGAGCTAACCCACTTTCCTCGTTCAAGTGTTTGGAATGAGATTAATAAAAATGCAAAGGTCGTAACTAAATAACCTAGTTTTTCAAGTAAAAATGCATAAGCAACGGCTGAAATGAAAATAATTAGAAATCGCTTATAATTAGAAGAATTCTCTCCTTCTTTCTCCCCAGCAATTTTATACATCGCCTGGTGACGAATCGTTTCAATAAACAGCAAAATACTTAATAAAATTAAAGCGATTCCTAATCCAAACGGAAATGTACTCGGGCCAATTTGAGAGCCGTACGCACTTGTAGAAATTTTTTGGGATTCGACGATAATAAGTATTCCTAGCATTAAAAATACAACACTAGCAACACGGTCAAATTTTAAATTCATCGTTGTACACCTCCTATAAAGCAGATATGGGCAATTACATGCCCACATCATCATTTAATTATTTTTGCATACCTAAAGCTGTTAAAATTTCAGTAATCGTTCCTTCTTGTTCTTCAAGGAATTTCGTGAAATCATCGCCTACACGGAAGTCTTGTTCCCAGCCGTTACGCTCTAATTCAGCTTTCCATTCCTCTTTATCATTTAACTCTGTTAATTTTTCAACCCAATAATCCTTAGCTGTATCAGACATATCTTTAGGTCCGAAAATACCGCGCCAAATAGTAAACTCTGCCTCAATCCCTAGATCATATAATGTCGGGATTTCCTCTAGGCCTTCAAGTGTTAATTTTTCTGGCGCTGTAACTGCTAAAACTCGAACGTCTCCGCTCTTCACATAAGGTGTCACAGTTGAAATATCTGTTCCGATTGCATCGGCGTTATTCCCTAATAATGCCGCCATCGCTTCCCCGCCACCATCATAAGAAACATATTTTACTGCTTTAGGATCAATGCCGTACTCGTATGCAGGTAAAATTGTAACTAAATGATCCATTGAACCTGGAGCTGAACCGCCAGCCATTGTAAGTGCTGTTGGATCTGCTTTAACAGCATCTAATAAATCCGTTAACGATTCGTAAGGTGAGTCAGCACGGACAACAATAGCACCAAAATCCTTCGTCAGCTGCGCTAAAGGTGTCGTATCTTTATAACCGTAAGGACTATTACCTTCTGCCTTTAAGTTATTAATTAAAATCGGTGGTGATTTTACCATTAACATATAGTCGTTTTTTGCTTCTTTCGTTGCGTAAGTTGCCATAAATACGGCACCGCCACCACCTGGTTTGTTTTCTACTGTTATTGGTTTTTCGATTAATTTAGTTTCATTCATAACTTTTGCAATCGAACGAGATGTTAAATCCCATCCCCCGCCAGCCCCGGATGGTGCCACGATTGTTAAGTTACTTGTTGGATAATCTTTGTCGCCTGATGAAGTCCCCTCACTATCATTACAAGCTGCTAATGTAAGTGTTAACGCCGCTGCTGAAAATAAAGATAATAGCTTTTTTTTCATAGTCATAAAATAGTCCCCCTTCTGTTTTACGCGTTATGTAAGCGTTATCTTTATTAAAAAGGATATTGTGTCTTTTTTATATATAACGAAACTATTGTCTTTTATTTTCATACTGGCTATATTGTTCATATTGTTCATGGCATCACGGCATAAAAAAAGAGCATGTCTTTTTATGACATACTCTTAATCGTTTATTTTTTTATAAAGTATCTGCGCTCCGGTCTGCCTACATACCCATAAATATGCTCAACAAAAATTACCTTTTCATCCATTAGATGCTCCAGATAACGCCTCGCTGTTGTTCTACTTATCCCTATTTCATTGCCAAGCTTTTCGGCAGTAATTCCTTCATCGCAGTGTTGAATATAGGTTACCACTTTTTCCTTTGTCACTGAATCAATGCCTTTAGGGTTGTTTCCCTTTTCGAGTTCACCCGCATATGTAAGGTTATTCCACAGTTTTTTTATATCTTCGGCCTGCAACCGGTCGGTGGAGTTTAAAATTGTTTTTTTCTCCTTATAGTTGAGAAGGCATTCAGTGAAACGCTGTAAAGTTAAAGGCTTTAATAAAAAATCAATCACACCACTCGCATATGCCTTCTTTACAATTTCAACCTCCGCTGCTGCCGTAATTAAAATAATATCGGTATCCATATCTTTTTGCCTAATATATTCTATTAGTTCTGTCCCCAAGTTATCGGCAAAGTATATATCAAGCAAAATCAAGTCTGGTTTTATTGTATCTAGCCAGATTTTTGCCTCTTCAACTGTATGTGACATTCCTATCGTCTTAAAACCTTCAATTTGCTCAATGAACTTTTCATGTATTTGAGCAATACGGACATCGTCTTCAACGATTAATACTTCAATTGTTTTCCCCATATGACTCACCCCTCTTTTGGAATTGAAAAAATGAATAGTGCCCCTCCTAATTCTCCTCTTTCAATTGCGATCGAACCATTTAATTTTCTCAAGTTTTCATCGACAATATACAAACCATAACCTCGATGTTCTTCGCCTTTTGTGGATTGCTTTTTTTCAAATATACTGTGGATTACTTGTTCATCGATACCCTTCCCTGAATCTTCAATTTCACAAATAACCTCTTTTTCATCTTCGTAAATATAAATTCGTACAATACGTTCTTCCTCATCTAAATGCTCTACCGCTTCAAAGGCATTTGTAACTAAATTTCCCAGGACTGAAATGAGTAAATGCTTTTCAAGATGTTGACCTAGTTTCCCACAGAAACTATCTTCATCTAGTAATAATGTAACTTTTAACTCTTTTGCTCTATTATAGAATCCTATGATTAAACCACAAATAAACGTATCTTGTATTTTTTCATTTAAAAAGGATATTAGCGCATGGTTCCCAATTCGCTCAGAGTGAATTAAGTATAGCGCTTCATCATATTCCTTCAGTTGAATCAACCCTGAAATCGTATATAAAAAGTTATTGTACTCATGTGTTTGCGCTCGAAGGGATTCGATATATTGTTTTACTTGTGATAGTTCATTTGCAACTAAATCTATTTCTTCAAACGGTCTAAAACTGGACACCGCACCGGTTACTTCCCCCTTATTAATAATCGGAACACGGTTTACTAACGTTTTCACACCATTAATGGTCATCATCCGATCTAATTGTTCATGGCCGGATTCCATCACCTTAATTAAATGTGTGTTCGGAATAACTTCACTAATATTTCTGCCTATCTCAGATTCCCCACTCCTTAAAATCGCCTTGGCAGATTGATTAATCAATGTAATATTACCGTTTCGATCAACCATAATAATTCCTTCTCGAATCGATTCTAATATAGCATTTCGCTCTGACAATATTTTCACAATTTCCTGAGGCTCGTAATCCAATAATTGTGCTTTTGTTTTATTGGAGAAATAAGTGGCCAGGATAATAGATAAAATAATGGTAATAAAAAATACTATAATCAAATACTTGGAATAAATAATATTTGCTGAAAAGATATCGGTAAATAAAAAGCCAACTGAAACGACACCGATGACTTTTCCGTTTTCGTCTTTTACAGGCGCCTTACCGCGTAATGCTTTACCTAATGTCCCTTCCGCAATTGAAACGTAAACTTCTCCATCGATTAGTGCTTTGTCATTATCATCACCAACCATTTTTTCCCCGATTCGTTCTTTTACGGGGTGTGCATACCTGATTTCATTTTCATCTCCAATAACCACATATTCAGCATTGGCATTTTGTTGGAACTGTAGCGCAATTTCTTGAATTTCCGATGTTGTTTGAGGTTGCTTCAGTCCTTCTATAATAGCTGGGTGTTCCGAGGCGACTTTCGCTATACCTAGTGCCCGCTCACCCATTCCATCTTCTACAATTTCTCCAATAATAATATAGGTTAAAAATAAACTTATAACTAAAATCATTATAGCTAGAATGGTATTATACTTAAAAAAACGAAAATTTAATGAGCTTCTTTCCATATGCTATTACCTCTATTTTTGGCAATTATTACTTTAGATGATTATAGCATAAGAATATTCCCTTAATTCCAACAATTGCGAAAAGCGGTTGTAGTACATAATCAATATGCTCCGATTATAATATTTTTGCGGAAAACGACTAAGCCACTTGACGCCGAATACTAACGGCACCAAGTGGCTACATTGTCCTTTTTAGAACTATCGCTTCCATTTATCACTCGCTTTGAAATTATAAACCGGTGTCACGTGCTTTTGGATTGTCACCGTTTCTCCGATTTGCTCGACAATTTCCTGCATCGGCTTATAGGCCATTGGTGCTTCGTCGAGCGTTTCCTCACTTACCGAAGTTGTCCAAATTCCTAGCATCGTCTGTTTAAAATCATCCATCGACAGGTTTTTCATTGCCGCTGTCCGCGAGTAAATTCGGCCTGCTCCATGTGGGGCGGATTCATTCCAATCTGCATTCCCTTTTCCGATACAAATAAGAGAACCGTCCCGCATATTCATCGGAATGACGAGCTTTTCATCCTTTGCCGCTCGTACTGCCCCTTTACGCAAAATCATGGCATCCGTATCAATATAATTGTGTACGGAATCAAACTGCTCCGCGAATTCCCACTTCATATGCTCGGCGATTGTCTTGGCAATATGGATACGGTTTTCATGCGCGAAAAGCTGTGCCAGTTTCATGTCCGCAATATATTCCTGGAACAGATCGCCTTCTAAATATGCCAAATCCTTTGGAACAACCGGATTTTCGTTCTTATATGCTTTAATCATTTTTTGAATGTCTTTGCTTTTTCCTGCTTCCTTCAGTGCCGCAATTCTTTCAGTTAAATCTTCGCGCTGCAATGATTCAAATGCCCGCTTCTGATGCCAGTTTGCCACCTTTGCCCCCACGTAGCGCGAGCCCGTATGGATTAATAAATAATGGACTCCCGTCTCGTCTTTTGCAAGCTCGATAAAATGATTACCGCCGCCCAATGTACCTAGCGAGCGTCCAGTGTATTCATTTTGCAAGCCGCATGCGATGAAGTTTTCGTTCGCAAAACGTTCTGCATCTTTCACTTTTAGCGCAGTTTCATGGATTTCATTACCACTCGGTACGAAACGTCGGATCATTGTATCGAGTTCATTAAAATCAATTGCGCCTTTACCGATTTCCGAAACGAGCACCCCACACCCTACATCAACACCTACGAGGTTCGGTACAACACGGTCATTCAACTGAATTGTTGTACCGATTACACAACCTTTTCCGGCATGATAGTCGGGCATAATCCTTACTTTTGTTCCTTCCATAAACGACTGATTGACGAGTTCATCAATTTGCTGAATCGCCACTTCCTGTGGTGTGTTCGTATAAATTTTAGCGTTTGTATATTTTCCGTTAATTTCGATCAATGCTGTTCACGCCTTTCTTTTTTAAACTGAGCACAGCGAATATAAGAAGTGATACCCCAATATAGCTGCCAAGAAGAAATATCGGGGAACCTTGGTTAACAAATCCGAATGCCATTTCAGATTGCAGCACATCCGTATCCGGTGCAAATTGTGGTTTATAGAAAAAAGTTTGAACTAAGCCGATTAACAGCTGTGCGGCGAAATATAGAATATGTAAGAGCAGTGCTCCAATGAGTGCGAACAGAATTTTACGTTTCATGCCAGACCTCCCTTTACGAAAGTAATTGGTACTCTTTACGAGTGGGGGCCAGGAGAAGTTTCATAAATTTTTCCTGTACGGCAGTTGGCTTTTTATTAGAAGATATAGAAGTATATTAGAAAACTCGGGGACGATATTCGAAACTTTCGGCTCTATATTCGAAATCGGGGATTGATATTAGAAAATTCATGTACTTTATTAGAAAATGTAAGATTTATTAGAAGCTCGAGTGCGGATATTAGAAAATCTCTGAACTTATTAGAAAACCAAATCTCCTTAATAAAAAATGGACCGTTCGAAAAGCGGTTAACCTTTTCAAACAGCCCATTTATTTATTTTTTCGCCACATTCAATGCGATGTCTGCTTTTTCAATATCATGCTCCATCTGCTCTTGTAAATCATAGGCATGATACATTTCATTCTTGATCATATATTGTGCAATTTTGTCGTGTGTATCAATCGCGTTATCCAGTTCGCGGCGTAGAATTCGTTTAACAGCCGGTGTTGCCGTTTCGGTAATGGCTACCGCCAAGTTTCGAACTGCTGCTTTCGATGTGATAAGCAGGTCAGTAGCAATCGCCATATCGTCAATCATTGATACATCCAAATCCAGGTCCAGTTGCTGTTCAGTTGTTTCTTCTGATTTTTTCGTTGCCATTGTCTCTGCCTCCTTAGTTGCTTGCATCTTTCAGTAATTTTTTCAGATCTTTAATTGCCTTTACGGAAAGTTCCAGATCCTCATCAAGGATTTCCTTAAGTTTCTTGTCCTGAACAAGAGGTGAGAACAACTTCCCTTTTGTAACACATGTCGTTTTAAAAATTAATACTTCATGGACTTCCAATTGTTCATGTAATGCTAGTTCCTTTTTAGCAGCCATTTGACAACCTCCTGTAGTTATTAATCTCTTTCCTCCTTTACCCCCAGATTTAATTCTTAATCCGCTTTTGTTATATTTTACTCCATAAAAAAACCGAATTCCCTTAAAAAGAAATTCGGTCAGCTTTTCATTTCAAATGAATAAATCTTGATACCAGCATTGTTAAAAATGCGTACACTCCGGCTTTTACCGTCTGCAATTCACGTGTATCACGATGAGGGTCGACACAGACGAAATCCATACCTTTTACAATTTCGTATTTTCCTACTTCATACAGCAAATCGAACAACTCATCTGTCCGCATGCCACCTGGTGTAGAAGCAGGAACTCCCGGTGCGTATGCAATATCAAGAACATCCATATCAACTGTCACATAAACAAGATCCACTTTCTTGGAAAGCTCCTCCATCACATTCGCTATTACGGACTCCGCGCCACGACGACGGAAATCCTTTAATGTAATACGATTCACACCATAATGGTCCGCAGTACGAATAAGGCTCGGGGCATTGTAAAAACCGTGCAGCCCGATATTGTACACATCTTCTCCTCGTACTACCCCAGCATCAAGGAGCTGGCGGATCGGCGTGCCATTTGTCGGGCCATCTGATTCCGTATCACGTAAATCCAGATGGGTATCAAACTGCAAAATACCGATTCGCTTGCCGGATATACTAGCAAATGCTTTAACAACCGGTGCAGTAATCGAATGATCGCCGCCAATTTGTACATAGAAGCTTTCAGGACATTCATTCAAAACATCCGTCATCGCCTGTTCAATATTGTCATGACACTGCAAAATATTCGTTCCGTGCATTTTCACATCGCCGACATCAGCGACCCGTAATTCCCGCACATCTACATCTTCATCAATCGAATACGTAGTAAACAGATTCCAGCTTTTACGGAAAAAATCCGGATATTCCGAGGCTGCTGAAGCACTAATCGATGAGCGTGACAGCGGGACCCCTGTTATGACCACGTCAAAGGAATCCGAAAGCTCTCCATAACTTGGTGCAATCCAGTCTTTAACCTTCATGTCTTCAGATTTTACCCGATTCCAAGAAGTTGCCGGGCTTATTAGGAACTTGCTCACAGTAAGCTGCCACCTTTCACAACGACATTTCCTGCTTTAATTACAGTGTCTGTATGATTCATCCCGTAAAAATATTGAAGCTGCTTATAATTCGGGACGTCTAAAATCAGTACATCGGCCTGTTTCCCTTTTTCGAGCGTACCGACTTGATCGGCGCGTTTTATCGCATGGGCAGCATTGATTGTCGTTGCACAAAGCACTTCTTCCATCGTCATTCCCATATTCATGCATGCCAAATTTTGAATGAACGGCAAGCTGATCGTTGGGGACGATCCCGGATTAAAGTCCGTTGAAATAGCTACAGGTACGCCACTATCGACCATCAGGCGACCTCTTGCATACGGTGCGCGTAGAAAGAAGGCGGTTCCCGGCAAGAGCACTGCAATTGTCCCTGCCTTTGCCATAGCAGCAATCCCTTCATCTGAAGCGACGAGTAAATGCTCTGCTGAAATTGCCCCGACTTCTGCAGCGAGTTCCGCTCCTTCATATGGCTCGATTTCATCTGCATGAATTTTCGGTGTCAGCCCGTAAGCTTTCCCCGCTTCTAAAACCAGACGGGATTGCGCAGGTGTGAACACCCCTTTTTCGCAAAAAACATCATTGAACTCCGCAAGCCCCAGCTCCGCCACTTTCGGAATCATCTGCTCTATAATAATTTTCACGAATTCATCTTCATTGCCTTTATATTCTTTCGGAACGGCATGTGCGCCCATAAAAGTCGAGACAACATCTACCACATGCTCTTCCTGCAGTTTCTTCACAACATAAAGCTGTTTGAGTTCATTTTCAAGATCAAGACCGTAGCCCGATTTTGCTTCAACTGTCGTGACGCCGTGACGCAAAAACTCGTTTAAATGCTGTACGGTTTTATTGTATAGATCATCATAACTCGCTTCACGTGTTTTTGTCGTCGTATAGTGGATTCCGCCGCCTTCATTCATAATATCCATATAGGACCTTCCGGCAAGACGCATATTCAGCTCATGTTCACGTGTCCCCCCATGCACTAAATGTGTATGGCAGTCAACAAGGCCCGGCATGACAATCTTCCCTCGTGCATCAATAACCTCGGCATTGCTTACTAGATGCGGATATTCCTGTTTTATTTCATCAAGAGGCGCAATCATTGCAATGCGGTCTCCTTCAATTAATACACTTACCTCTTTTTTCAGGCCGAGCTCGCTCATCTGCTCACGGCGGCGAGGTAATTTCACATCACTTTCCATAGTTAATACTTCATTTGCATTGTTTATTAAAATAGCCAAAGTTCATCATCCTTTTAGCATCGGCATATTGATACCTTTTTCTTTTGCTGTGCGAACTGCAATGTCGTAGCCTGCATCTGCATGGCGTACAACCCCCATACCCGGGTCTGAAATAAGCACGCGATTGATTTTTTCTGCTGCCAGCTTTGTGCCGTCAGCTACTAGTACTTGACCGGCATGTTGGGAATACCCCATTCCTACACCGCCGCCATGATGAATGCTTACCCAGCTTGCACCGCCTGCCGTATTGACGAGCGCATTTAATAATGGCCAGTCTGATACAGCATCTGATCCATCCTGCATACCTTCTGTTTCACGGTTTGGTGAAGCTACTGATCCGGAGTCCAAATGATCACGGCCGAATACAATCGGCGCTTTCAATTCACCATTCGCGACCATCTCGTTCACGCGTAGTGCAAAGCGGTGGCGGTCGCCATACCCTAGCCAGCAAATACGGGCAGGTAAGCCTTGCCATTTCACCATTTTCTGTGCCATGTCAATCCAGTTTACTAATGCTGTGTCTTTAGCAAACATTTCTTTTGCCAAAGCATCTGTTTTGTAAATATCCTCCGGGTCACCTGACAGTGCTGCCCAGCGGAATGGCCCTTTTCCTTCACAGAACAACGGGCGGATATAGGCTGGTACAAACCCAGGGAAGTCAAAAGCATTATCCACACCCATTTCCTTTGCATACGCGCGGATATTGTTTCCGTAGTCGAATGTTTCCGCACCTGCCTGCTGGAACTCAAGCATTGTTCGTACATGCTCTGCCATCGTTTCCTTCGCACGGCGCTCATATGTTTTCACATCCGTTTTGCGCAATTGAAGTGCTTCCTCCAGCGTCATCCCGTTTGGAATATAGCCGTTAATCGGGTCGTGCGCAGATGTCTGGTCTGTAACGAAATCCGGAATCATGCCGCGATTTAACAGCTCGCGGTTAACGTCTGCACAGTTTCCTACTAAGCCGATTGACGCAGGTTCTTTTGCGGCTGTTAACTTATTTACAAGCTCTATCGCCTCATCTACTGTTTCGACAAGGTAATCACAGTAGCCTTCATTTATTTTGCGTTCGATTCGTGCACGGTCCACTTCCACAACTAAAATGACCGCACCCGCCATTTTTCCGGCTAATGGCTGGGCACCACTCATACCGCCCATACCACCAGTTAATATCCACTTACCACGAAGGTCGGCTGTTCCAAACTTCTTTTTCCCTGCTTCCACAAAACTCAAATACGTTCCTTGCAAAATACCTTGTGCCCCGATATAGATCCACGAGCCTGCCGTCATTTGCCCGTACATCATTAAATTGCGCTCTTCCAGTTCATAGAAATGGTCCCAATTCGCCCATCCAGGCACTAGATTCGAGTTGGCGATCAGTACGCGCGGTGCATTTTCATGTGTTCTAAATACTGCAACCGGTTTTCCGGATTGTACAATCATCGTTTCGTCATTTTCCAGTTCTTTTAATGTTGCAATGAGCTTTTCGTAACTTTCCCAATCACGTGCCGCTTTCCCTATACCGCCATATACGACCAGCTCATCCGGATTTTCCGCTACTTCCGGATCTAAATTGTTCATCAGCATTCGCATTGCCGCTTCCTGTGTCCACCCTTTACATGAAAGCTCAGAACCACGTGGGGCACGGATGTTTGTTTTATATACCATAAAAAATCTCTCCTTTAATTTGAAGTTAGAATAAGATAAATGCTATTGGTGTAACGAAAATGAGTGTTAAGACAACTCGCTCAAACCAAATAATGATCATTTGGCGAATTGATAACGGGATGTCTGTCGATAAAATAACCGGAATGACAGCTGAGAAGAATAAAATAGCTGAAATTGAAACGACAGCTACGATAAATTTCGTTACAAGAACTGCTTCTGTTACAATCATTGCCGGTAAGAACATTTCCGCAATTGATAATGACAACGCTTTAGCAGTCAGCATCGGATCCGGAATTTGCAGTAAATACGTAAATGGCGCAAAAATGTATGCCAACCAGTCAAATAGCGGTGTATAAATTGCCAATACCATTCCTAATAGTCCAATAGATAAAATGGAAGGAATGACCCCCATCGCCATAATAAATCCGTCTTTTAAATGAATGTATAAATTTCTAGGTAAAGACGGGTTTGATTTTGTTGCTTCAACCGCTTCTGTCCAAGCAACGTTTAAACGGTCAGTTTTTACAATCTTTTCAGGCTGTGGAGTTGAACCTTCATAATACTCATCTTTAATTTTATTTAACGGATAAATTCGGGCTGTAATTGCTGTAACGACGAATGTCACAACTAATGTCACCCAGAAAAATAAGTTCCAGTATTCCATTAAATCCAGCGTTTTCGCAACGACTACCATGAAAGTAGCTGACACTGTGGAAAAGCCTGTAGCAATGATGGCTGATTCTCTCGCTGTATATTTCCCCTCTTTATAAACACGGTTCGTCAATATTAAGCCGACCGAATAGCTACCGACAAATGAGGCTACCGCATCGACTGCTGAACGGCCAGGCGTTTTGAAAATCGGTTTCATTACCGGCTGCATGAGTACCCCTATAAATTCAAGCAGGCCATAGCAAACAAGCAGTGCCAAGAAAACCGATCCAATCGGTATTACCAGTCCTACCGGCTTAATAAGTTTCTCTAACAAAAATGGCCCGATATCCGGATTAAACAACCATGCCGGACCAAACCCAAAAATAAGCATTACCCCGGCAACCAGTCCGCCCAATTTAAAAATTGATAACACCATGTTTACTTTTGAGGTATTCCAATTTTTCGTGACAAATGGATAAAATGCTCCAAGTACTAAAAGAATCAACACATACCCATTTACTAACGTTGGTGTGAATGTCGTGAATGCACTTACGATATGGTCGATTAAAATCGATGTTTTTCCATTCCATTCAAATGTGATAAAAAAACTAAAAATCCCGATTAAACTGCAAAACACCATTTTAATGAAAATGCTCACTTCAAACTGTGCCACTTCCGGCAGTTCCTGTTCCTCCTGGTACTTTGTCATCCCACCACTCCTTTGTTGTTTACAGTTTAATTTTCTTTCAATTCCGAATAAATAGAATAAAAACATCGATTATAGTAATATTTGAATAAAGTAAAATTAATTTGAATGAATTGTAGTATTTATATATGAAATAGCAATTGTTAAAGGTGGTGTTCGATTGAAAATCTTAATTGTTGAGCGGGATTTTGAAGAAATTGCAGGAATTGAGTGGTATTTAAAAAACTATTTTATGCGGGAAATTGAAGTAATTGGCGTAATAGATGGAAGTAAGTTAATTGAAGCTTTTGAAGAAACACGACCGGAAGTACTTCTTATTGAAATGGAACTTGTTTCCCCTTCTATAGAGCAGTTTTTACAAAAAAAGGCGATTCCCGTTATCGGAATTACAGCGGAGCCTATTTTTCAGCAGGCTATGAAGGCAATCCGCTTAAAGGCAATCGATCTTTTTGTGAAGCCCGTACCATTGGAGCAATTAAAGTCTGCTTTGCTGAAAATCCCTTCGACTAAGCCCGCAACAAACTCAAGCAGTACCATTCCAGTCGAAACGCAATTATATTCTGATTTGTATTTAAATAAGCCAGGAAATTTCTCTTTAGATGGAAAGTCCTTCTTTTTAATTGAGTGTGCAGATTATGAGCGTAATTTTATGCTGTATGAGTGGCTCATTGAACTGCCTATTTTTCAGAATCTTATTGCCCTGCCGCTGCAAAACCGGGTGATTTGCATTGTTGAAATCGATGTTTTTACCAATCTATTCAGACAGCTTCGAATCATGAGCCAGGAATGGGAGAAATTCAGTGGAGAATCGCTGAATATTGCTGTTTATGATGGTAAAGAAACTACATTGCTGACAATGTATCAAGCATGTAAAAAGACTTTGGCACAGCGCTTTTATAAAGGGTATTCCCATATTTTTAGAAGCTCGCAAACACTTCATGTGACGAGGCTTGATCCGCTTTTAACTCCAGAGGAACAGCAGCTTTGGATCATGAACCTTGAAAACGGTGATTTGAAAGCAATTAAAACTTTTTTATATACGCTGACAAAAGGTTCTACTTATTATCACCAGGATGATGTGCGTATTCATTTGACGAGTATTTTAGCGCAAATCCGCCGATTTATGATAAAGTATCATCTGCAGCAGCAGGCAAAAGTCGAACAGCAATACCGCGCACTGTTCCATTTTATTTTAGAGCATCCGATTTTATATGCCATTGTACAGGAGTTTATTCTATTTACACAGCGTTTGATCGATGCGAGAAAAAATTTGCAGCAACAGCAAATTGCCGATTATACGGAGTTGGCTGTCGAAATAATTGAACGTGACTATAATAATGCTGAGCTGACATTACAGCATGCGGCGAATGAGCTAAACATAAGCACCAATTATTTGAGCAATGTATTTTCGAAAAAGCGCGGCATTCCTTTCCGGAAATATTTGCAGCAGTATCGCGTACAGCAAGCCGAAAAGTTATTAATTGAAACGAGTTTGGGAATAGGAACAATCTCGGAAATGGTCGGCTTCACGGACGGCAATTACTTTACTAAAGTATTTCGGGAATACTACCAGTTAACCCCTTACCGCTACCGTTTGCAGGTTAGGAAGACAGCCGGGAATTCTGTTTAGGAAAACAAAAAATACCTGGGCACATTTTGAAATGGCCTAGGTATTTGCATTTTATATAGACGCCGTAGCGCGAACGGATAGCCCGAAATCCATATCGGCTGCTGTTTGCTTCAAGTTATAATAATCTCTTAACTTTTCAACAATCTCCGTTGGCGGTTTTTCGTTGTAGTAGCCGACACGCGTCATCGTCATTCCGCTTACCTTCTGCAGATCGACAAGCGATTCGCACATTTTAATTCCTGTACCAAAAGAATCGATAATCGGGACATTGCCGACATGGTGAATATGATGGGTTGCCAGCAATATATTCATTGGCCCTTCTCCCGGAATAATGACATCCGCACCTTGCGCTATTGCTATTTCAGCAGCTGCAATAAATTTATCGATAATCGGCTGAGGGTTTTTATAGCCTTCCATAATATCGTAAAAGTCGATATTTGCCTGTACGATAGGTCCAAGCTTTTGCGCCAGCCCGTATTGCTGAGCATTGAAACGCAGCTGATCAGCTAACGGAGCCAGGAAATTAACGATTCCGATTTTTGATCCAAGCATTGACGCCATATGCATCGTTGCCTGCCCGTAACCGATAACCGGAATATCAACAAGTGCACGTGCCTCTGTAATGCGCCTTGAAATTAAAAGTGAAGATGGTGTCATTGATTTAGGTGTACAGGAAAATAAAATTGTACATGCTGTTGCAGCAAAGTAAAGAGGTATTTGAATGACTAATCCATTCAAATACCTCTTATAAAAATTTAACTTTTCTATACCGATTAAAACGGAAACAGTAATGGTACCGCAATCATCATAATGATAAACATAATGACCTGTAGCGGAACACCGACTTTGACGAAATCCATAAATTTATAGCCACCAGCTGTTAATACAAGGGAGTTTGTCGGAGATGCAATCGGTGTCGCAAACGCCATACTCGCAGCAGTTGCTACCCCGATCATAAATGTATATGGGTTCGCATCCATAGCAAGTGCTGCAGTGATGGCAATCGGTGAAAATAGTACCGCTGTTGCCGTATTACTAACAAATTGCCCGAAAACAACTGTTAATAAATAAATCCCCATTAATACACCATATGGACCGAAATCACCGAGCACACTGATAATGCCTTCTGCCAGAATCGTCATCCCCCCTGTTTTCTCAAGCGCTGTCGCCATCGGAAGCATTGCCGCTACGAGCACAATACTCTCGAAGTTCATTTTACTGTAAGCATCATCCATATTACGCAGACAGCCTGTAATAATCATAAGAACAGCCCCGATTAATACAGCAATAACGGCATCAAATACTTCAAACACCATAAGCCCAATCATCAGCAGCATAATAATACCGGCAATCGGTGCCTTTCCGTTTGCTGCAATTGCTCCTGCTAACTCGCGTGGCTGCCCTACTACGACAACATCTTGCGTTTCGCGGGACAACAGCTCGATCTCATCCCATGTTCCCTGCACTAAAATCGCATCACCGAAACGCAGCTTCTGATCTGCCATGTCTTTCAGTAAGTAATCGCCTTTACGATTGATTCCTAAAATGTTCAAATTGTATTTTTCACGGAATCCGATCTTACTAACAGTTTCCTTAATAAGACGTGATTGCGGTGTTAATAATACTTCCGCTACACCGATTTTTTTCGTAACAAGCTCTTTCGCATGATCTTCAAACGGCTGAACAGTCAACGCAAAATCATGGGCAAACCGTGCTACATCATCGGCCAAACCTTGAACATACAGCTCATCGCCGACATGAATAACACTTGTCGGACCCGCCAACTCCTGGTACGTCATCGGCCGTAAATTAATCCCTTCCTGCGCGGCACCACGTTTTATTTTCATAATATAAATATGATAGGTTGCCGGAAGCTTCAAATCAGCAAGCTTTTGTTCTAAAATTGTCGAATGCTCGCCAACGACAACGCGGAACAGCTTATCATGCAAATCATATTCCTTGGCAATTTTCTTTGGAGAAAGCTTATACCCCGCACTTGACTGCGAACGATTTTCTTCATTCGGCAACAGCACATTGCGTACTAACACTAAATAAATAATGACGGTAATCGTCGCGATAATTCCGATTGGAGTTATTGTGAAAAATCCCAGCTTTTCGAAGCCATGATCAACGAGTGTTTGGGAAGCGATCAAGTTTGTCGGAGATGCAATTAACGTCATCAACCCCGACATGCTCGCAATGTAGGATAGCGGCATTAAAAACTTGGACGGGCTTACTTTAATGCTGATTGCTATCGACACAACTATCGGCAGCATTAACGCGACCGTACCTGTATTGCTCATAAACGCCCCGACAATTGCGACGATGACAAGCAGTAATACAAAGAGACGGAGTTCATTATCCCCCGACCATTTTAATAGAAGGTTTCCTGCCATACCAGCAAGTCCCGTTCTTAAAATACCTGCTCCGACAACAAATAGCCCTGCTATCATAATGACTACAGAATTCGAGAACCCTGCCAGCGCTTCTGTAGGTGTTAAAATATTTAATATTACAAATGATAATAATGCCATTACTGCGACAAGATCTGCCCGCAATCGATTCGTCGTAAATAAGATAATCGTAACTGCCAAAATGATAAAAGTTAATGTAAGTTGCATAACCATGTCCTTTCTTATGGTAGTCGCCTCTATTATATAGGAAACAATAGGAGAACACCCCAAAATTGCCGATTAGCAAAGATAAAGCCCTTATTAACCAAAAATGCGGAGCAATATTTACCTTTTTCTGTTAATAAACGGTATAATTTACTAGAAAACTGTATTGTCCGAATCTTCTTTAATGTTTATTATTAATAACCAATTCTTTAATATAAAGATTCCTTAAAAAGAATTATTATAATCTAGTAGAAATTATGATTTAGATTTGTTATATTATTTAAGAAGAGTTTTTCAAAAAAATTTAGGAGGAACTATACATGACAAACGAACGTTTAACAACAATTACTGGTGCTCCAGTAGTATCAAACGATGATTCGCAAACAGCTGGTCGCCGTGGCCCAATCTTATTACAAGACGTATTCCTAATTGAGAAATTAGCGAACTTTAACCGTGAAGTAATTCCTGAACGTCGCATGCACGCAAAAGGTTCTGGTGCATTCGGTACATTTACTGTAACGCATGACATCACAAAATATTCAAAAGCAAAAATTTTCTCTGAAGTTGGTAAGAAAACAGAAATGTTCGCACGTTTCTCAACTGTAGCAGGTGAGCGCGGTGCGGCTGATGCAGAGCGTGATATTCGCGGTTTTGCATTAAAATTCTATACTGAAGAAGGTAACTGGGATATGGTTGGTAACAACACACCTGTATTCTTCTTCCGTGATCCATTACACTTCCCGGATTTAAACCACGTTGTTAAGCGTGATCCAAAAACAAACATGCACAACGGTAACTCAAACTGGGATTTCTGGACTTCATTACCTGAAGCATTACACCAAGTAACAATCGTAATGTCTGACCGTGGTATTCCAAACGGCTACCGCAAAATGCACGGATTCGGTTCTCATACTTATTCAATGATCAACGAAGCTGGCGAACGCGTATACGTGAAATTCCACTTCCGTTCTCAACAAGGTATTGAAAACTTAACAGGTGCAGAAGCTGCTGAAATTATCGGTAAGGACCGTGAATCTTCACAACGTGACCTATTCGAGTCAATCGAAAAAGGTGATTTCCCGAAATGGAAAATGTACATCCAAGTGATGACTGAAGAGCAAGCTCGCAACTCTAAGGACAACCCATTCGACTTAACAAAAGTTTGGTACAAGTCTGAGTACCCACTAATTGAAGTTGGGGAATTCGAATTAAACCGTAACCCGGAAAACTACTTCGCTGATGTTGAGCAAGCTGCATTCGCTCCATCAAATGTTGTACCTGGTATTTCATTTTCACCAGACCGTATGTTACAAGCTCGTTTATTCGCTTACCAAGATGCAACTCGTTACCGTTTAGGCGTTAACCACCATCAAATTCCTGTAAACACACCAAAATGTCCATTCATGGTATATCACCGTGATGGTCAAGGCCGTGCTGACGGAAACCGTGGAGCAGCTATTACTTACTATCCAAATAGCTATGGCGCATTACAAGGTCAAACACAATATAAAGATCCTGCATTAGCTCTTGATGGTCCAGCTGACATCTACGACTTCCGTGAAGATGACAACAACTACTTCGAGCAACCGGGTAAGTTATTCCGTCTTCAAACACCAGAACAGCAACAACGTTTATTCGAAACAACTGCTGCTGAAATGAACGGTGTTGAAGAATTCATCAAACGTCGTCACATTTTACACTGCTACTTAGCTGATCCAGCATATGGTGAAGGTGTAGCGAAGGCAATGGGTCTTTCATTAGATGGTATGGACCTTTCAAACCCCTACGCTAATACGGTAAGTATGTACTAAGATCTATGAATTTAGCTTCTTGCTCAAATTGTAAAATTCACTAGCTTTTCATATTTAGTGTTTACTAGATTACGAAAGCGTTATTGATATCCAACTATAATCGCTTACAACCGCAAGTATCTGAGGGGATACTTGCGGTTTTTTTATGGAAAAAGGGCTGCAGTAAAAGTTTAAATTACTTTTACTGCAGCCCTTCTCTATGCAAATAAAATTGTCGATAAATAAATAACGAACGTCACTGTTAAACAGCTGATAATCGTAGAAAACAGTACTGTCTGGGCTGCTGTAGCCGATTCGATATCATACTCAAGCGCCAAGCTGGAACTGTTTCTCGATGTCGGGAATGCACTTGCGATAAATAGCGACTGTGCCACTACACCGTCCAGGCCCAATGCAAAAATAATAAGAAGTGCTGTTGCCGGACCGACTATCAACCGTGTAAAGCAGCTGACAAAAATAGTTTTATTGAACATCGAACGCATTTCGATCGTAGAAAGCTGTGCCCCTAATGTAATAAGTGCAACCGCCACAAATCCGTCTGCAATATGTTCAAGTGGAATACTAAACGTTTCCGGAATCGGGACGTGAAAGTAATTCAATACCGCGCCAATAATAAGCGCATGAACAATTGGCATTTTCAAAAAGTCCCGGACAATTGCTATTCCTGATTTTGTTGATGAAATTAAATTATACAAGCCATATGTATACGTCGTCATATTTTGAAAAATAACAAGAATGACTTGTATTGCTACCCCAATCGGCTGGGTCGCGAAAATCATTTGTGCAACCGGAATCCCATAGTTACCGGAGTTTATAAGGACAACACTGTTTTTAAAAACAGCCGATTCTTTTTTATCAAGCTTTAACAGCTTTGCGAGCAGCTGACTTAACAGCATTTGCGCACCGATAAACAAAATAATAAAAATCGTAATTTGTCCGAGCACACTCATTTCAATGGATGTTTCATAAATATTGATAAACACCGCTGCCGGCATGAAACAGTATGTAATGAGATGGGATAATGCTTTAAGGTTAAACTGAAACTTGCGCTGTAAAATGGCACCTATAAAAAGCAAAATTAAAATCGGTGCAACAATTTTGAAGAAAATCATCGATAAATAGGCCATGCGAAAACTCCTTTTGTGCATGTGTGCTGTAGTTGTTAATTATAGCTTATTTGTAAAGGAATTGTCAGAAGATCCTACAGATTTTTCCGTTTTCAGCTTATTGATTTTTCTCTTTTCTCTTAAAGAAACCTATGATTTCCGGATAGAAAATCATAGGTTTGAGAGTTTTATAAGTAATCGATTGCTATTAATGCATTGTAAATTAGTTCGGCAAACTCGCCTCGCGATAAGGTTTTCTCAGGGTTAAACTGACCTTCCCCATCAACAACCCCAAACAGCTCTAAAATCGCAATGCTTTGACGTGCTTCCAATGTCAGGTTTGCTATATCGGGATAGTTGAAATCTAATTCATTATACGCCTTCGCCAAATCCTGATTTAAATAGCGGTACATGTTGGCGATAATGATAGCTGCTTCTTGCTTTGTCACCGTGGCATTAGGTGCGAAACGGCTCGATGTGGCCCCGCTCATAATCCCCGCTTCCAATAAACCTTGAACTAGTTTTAACTGCTGGGTATTTGCTATATCCAAATATTTTGATTTAGTGTTACTTGATACATCAAGTGCAGATGCAATCATTACTGCTGCATCGATTTTGCTTACTTGTTTATAGCTTTGAACTAGTTGGCTTTTCGTATTAAATAATATGCCGCGCTTTGTCAGCTCTCGAATCGCACGTCCTTGATTATTGTTCGGAATATCCGTGTAAATAACCCGGCTGTTCGATGCTTTAAAAGTACCACCTGTCACTGTGCGGATAATGAATTTTGAGCCATCCACTTTAAATGATGCCGGTGATGTACCGGTTGATAGAACACGTTGAATAACTTGCGAAGTATTCGCTTTTAATTTAGCTACCGGAACATGGACTTCTACAGTACTCTCAAATGTTTTTTCACGATTTCCTTCTGTAAATTGGATATGCAGCTGATTATTCGTTACATTTACCGATACACCAACAGTAGCTGCAGAAGTCTGTATTTCCGATGTAGGAATAATGATTTCTATATCTCCTGCTTTTAAATGCATATTCCGATCTGCGATGTTTTTCACTTGAGAAGCGGTAATTTGTGTTGTGTAACGTCCATTTTGGTAAGTCATTGTTTCATATTGTGACCAGTTCGCCGTTTTTGGAATCGTTGTCGCCACTGTACTTGCTGAATCATCCGGAATGTATAGCGGGTCGTATGTCGGCTTTTCGATAACTACTCCACCTGGCTTTATATCATGTATATAATCCGGGTAATACGTGTAAACAAGCTCAATATAATGCGGGTCTCTCCACATTGTTTCAAGACGGAAAAGCTTTTCCAACGATGTTACATGTCTTTTCGCTTCCGCCGATAAGTTGTTGTAAATCGAACGGGCTCTCGCAATTTCCTGTGTCGTCGAACTGCGGCTAATATCATTCATGAAAATATCAAAAGCGTTGGCATCAAGCTTTGCCTGCTTTACAACCGTATTTTGATAAATAATATAATTCTCGCTATCAATTAGTATGTTGAGGTTTGTTACAAACGACTTCGCAAAATCACTCAATGCATTATACGCCAGTCGAATACTCTTGACTTGAGCTTCAGTGTATTTTGTTTTATCGATACGTTTTATGCGATCCATCACGACTTTTGCTTCTTTTTCAGCTTGCGCCTTTTGCACAGCTAAACGGCTTTCAAAGTATTCCAGGTTTGTAACTACTTGCTTATCAACTAGCTTTTTCGCCTCGCTATTTAATGCATCGTAAGCTTTTCGGGCTGCATTAATCTCAGCAGGCGTTGACTCGTCGTTGAACGTTTGAATCATTTCAGTTACTTTTTCAGCGGCGATACGACTGGCGATTTGCGCTTCTTTCTTCTCCAAATCGTCCAAAAGTACTTCCACCTTGCCATAGTTGCTAATTTGTTGGCGCTGTTCTTGTGAAAGATTGTTATAAGCTTCCTTAACTTGTTCCAGTTCTAATCTAGTCGAGTTTGCATTTAAACCTTCTATCGCTTTGTTAATATCTACAGATGTTACGAGAGAATCCCCCAACGTTTTGGTTTGCTCTGCCTCTACTTCCCCCATCATGCCAACATTTACCGGGATTGCAACTACAGCAGCTAGCATTAACTTTGACCTATTCATATGTATCACTACCAATCTCATTTTATATACGTATCTATTATATCGGCCTTCATCCCATATTTTAGAATATAAAGTAAGTGGAAATCAGAGAAAGTCGTGTTAAAGTAAAATTAATCCAATTATAAAGGAGGCTTTTTTATGAAACGCTTCTACTTAGCGATTATTTTAGGGATGTCTTTTTTTATTTTTCCGGCTAACTCAGTGGCAGCAAAGCAAGTGTTTAAAGATGTTCCACCAGACCATTATGCGTACGATGCGATTAAATGGGCATATGATTACAATATTATAAACGGCTATGCTAACGGGACATTCCGTCCAAACCAACCAGTCACAGAACAACAATTTGCTCAAATTTTTGTAGGCTATTTTGATTTGGAGCCTGTCTCGGAAGAGCTCGAAAAGTTTACACCGAAAGCAATCCCATCGGATACAAACTATAATACGCTTACCGCCTATAAAGTACCTTTAAACGGGTACTTTCATAACAGCATTCGAGGAGCTGCTGTAAAACGTGGAACTGTTGCACAGGCAATTGCCTATATGGCAGATGGACAAACGACTTTAAGTAACGCAATCCGTTTTTTGTTGGATCATGATATTTCTAACGGACAAAATGCAAAGTATGAGCAAACCAACTTACAGCGTTTTTTCGGTACAACAAATAATTTAACGCGTGCACAGCTCGTTCTATTTTTTTATAACATGCAAAACAAAAAATTCTTTTATCGTTCTGACATTGCAGAAGAAAGCTTTGCTGGTAATAGTCCGCTTTATCAACGTGCTTCCTCAGCCCGCAATATGCTTGATCGCTCATTGCGCGCAGGTGCAAACTGGTCCCCTGCACCCGACAAGAAGCCAAATAAAACTTGGAACGGCGAGTATACGTATTTTCATACTTACGGGAAAGGTGATCTTGATTCAAAGGGTCGTGTATTAACAATCTCTAATAGTAAGAAAACCGGTTTCCAATTAACCTATTATACGTATGACGGTTGGGCATCCGGCACGATTGAAGGGACAGCGACATTTACATCCGATACAAAAGCACGGTTAACTAAAACAGCGGACGGTGACCGGTGTGTTATTGAGTTCGAAAGGCTTACTAATAAGACAATTAAAACAACCGAATTTTACTGTGAAACTGGCCGTGATCAAGGAACAACATATAGTGGAACGCTCACTTTAGAGTAATAAAAAGGTTCTTGTCTAATAAGGTGGCAGGAACTAAAAATATAAAAGTATTGAAAGAAGCTGCGTTTGCGAACAATGCTCTAAGTTCGATTACGATCCCTTCTAAAGTAACAACAATCAGCAGTGGCGCCTTTTTCAATAATACGCTGACAAAGCTGACAGTTCCTGCAAATGTACAGTAACTAGAGTTCAGTTCATTGCTTATGAACCCGCTCAAAACTATTACATTAAAAGGAAAGAAAACAACAATCATCAAGTCCGCTAATATTAGTAAAGCGTCTGCTTATTATCAATTTGGTATAAATACAAAACCGCTGAACAATCTGTATACAACGAGCAAGTATACAAAAGCTTTCGCAAAATGGAATCAGCCAACAACTCCGACAACACTTTATGTGAGATGGAAATAATAATCTATAACAAAAACAGCTGCCTCCCCAGGCAGCTGTTTTCATTTATTTTTCAATCAAACTTGTAACCGTAAAATACCACTCCCCGTCCCGCAACTCATGCACAATCAAACCGCGCTGTTCTGCCAGGAGCGTTAATCCGATAATTTCAGAAATTATAAATGTAAAATACTTCGCAAAACGGGCACCGTAGATTGCTTCTCCTAATTGTTTAGCCGTATGATGTCCTTCACTAACTTTGGATACAATCTTTTGCAGCTTGTATTCTATTTTACTTAAGCTTTTCTCCATCACTTCATTCAAGTTTTCAAAAATTTCTTTATGCCCGGCAAATACGATGTGCACATGGTAAGCTTTCATTTTCTCAATCGAGTCTATATATTGGCCAATCGGGTTCGTTATGTTACCTGAATCGTCATGGTCGATTAAAGCATTTGTCATACCAGTGGCCAGTAAAAAGTCCCCTGCAAATAACCAGCCCGTCTCCTCATCAAACAAACAGATCGAGTCCGGTGAATGCCCGGGAGCGGACACTACCCGTAACCCACCGATTTCTTGCCCGTCTTCCAGTTTTAGAATCCGCGGATAGATCATTACGTGTTCTTTATTGTGAAGGGTATTCTCCATTTTTGCCATTCTTTCACGGGCAAATTCTGGTACACCGTATTGCTCATACAACCCATAGTAAAAGGTAAGCTTCTGCTGTAAGTAATCATCTTCACACTTCAAACGGGGAATGGCGATTTCACTGGCATAGACTGGAACCGGGTATTCACTCGTAATTTTATTTACTACCCCGATATGATCATTATGAAAATGCGTTAAAATAATACGGGTAATTTGGTTAATTTCAATATTATATTCCTTCAATTGCTGATAGAAAAACTGCTCAAATTCCTCATTTTTAATACCTGCATCAATTAATGTATAGTCTTCTCCATTTTGGTAGACATAACAGTTAATACTCGCCAATCCACTATAGTCAGAAGGGAAAATAATCGGGTAGACTGTTTTATTACCTGTTTTTATCATCGCATCCACTTTTCCACCTGCTCCCACTGTTTTGTACGCAGAAAGGGCATGCCCCGAAATCCATTCCAGACAGCCCTCTCTATTGTATCTTTATAATACCTTACTATACGCACATCAAAAAGTGGATACTTCCGATTCTTACTCTACCTTTTGCGGCTGTATCAATTCTAAATGACGTTGCATCTGCCCTACATGACTTTCAGCATGCAATACAACTAGATGACTGATTAGAAATGATAACGGCTTGCCATCAAAATTCAGATTGTAGCTAGGGGCTGTTTTCTCTAAATCCTCCTGTTGCACTTTTGCAAAGCTTTCGTTAACTAAAGGAATGAGCGAATTCAGCCTTTCAATCGCTTTTTCCTTTGAAACAGTCGCTACATAATTTTCATCTACCGCAGCTAAACGACGGACATGTTCATGGTTACGTCCCCATTTTGCTCCTGGTACGACTAGGAGTGCCTCTAAGTCGGCTACCCAAAACTCGATTGCTTCAATGATATGTGCAGCGATTTGCATAACCGACCATTTTTCTTCGGATGGTTTTTTATACAGCACTTCCGTCTCTGTTATACTTATTAGATCAACCATACTATTGATGCTTTTCTCGAAACTTTCAAACTTCTTTTCCATAACATTAGTTTTCATGATATAATCTCCTTATTTTGAATGACTTTTTAAGAAAGGTGAATAGAATACTATGTCAAGCAGTACTACAATCGGATCATTAGCATTAGGTATTCAAATTATCGATGTCGTTGCACAAAGCGACCACCCACTTCGTTTTTCCGATATTCAGGAACAAACCGGCATTTCTAAAAGTAATCTCTATAAATATTTAAATACACTTATCCAATTAGATTTGCTTTATCGTGATCAAAAGACCGGTAGCTATTCACTCGGCTATAAATTTTTGGAATACGGGAATGCTGCCATGCAAAACGACGATTTTATCGAACGCCTTACACCCTATTTTAAAGAACTTAGCAATCTCACAAATATGACGACATTGCTGTCGCTTTGGGTAAATGATTCCCCCGTTATCACAAATATTTGGAATACGAATTTTGGCTTAAGTATCGGTGCGCAAGTCGGTACGAAACTACCGATTAATTCTTCTACAGGAAAAATCTTTGCGGCCTATGCTAATTCCTTGGAAATTACGAACTGGATTGAAGCTCAGCAAAATGAACTTGCCAACTTTGATGTTGCGGCTTTTCAACGCGAGCTGAAAGGAATTCGCAAAAACGGGTTTTCGTTTGCACATGAGCCGCTTGTCCGTCATGTTTCCTCAATCGGTTTACCGATACTCAATTACAAAAATGAGCTTGTCGGCGCAATTACGGTTGTTGGCTTTGAAGAAGACGTCCCTACAGACACTTCATCTGAAATGTTGCAGCAAATTATTGAAATGAGTAAAGAAATGTCGACTGTATATGGCTTTAAAGAGAAAGGGAACTAATCCCCTTTCTCTTTTTAATTTTCCGTTATTCAGCACTTAACTTCACTTTTGCGTGTGTTGAAGTAGTTATATAAAAAGCCTGCTACATCATAGTTTGTTTCCTTGTGACTGCCGAATAAATGATTGCGCAATAACACAAGCGCACGGTCAAGATCGTCAGCTGTATCGGCATGAATAATTTCACCCCAGCGACGTGCTGAATTTTGTACCATTGCTGAACGAGGTTGGCGCTCTTTCTGGTAGCGTAGAAATGCTTCATTGTATGTTGCTTCATTTTCCAAAGCTTCCCCTAATACATAAGCATCTTCAAGTGCCTGTGCACCGCCTTGTGCTAAATATTGAAGCATTGGATGAGCAGCGTCTCCTAATAGTGTTACATTTTCATCTGTCCAGTTTTCAATTGGAAGACGGTGGAACATCGGCCAACGGAATTGAGTCGAAATATATTTTAACGCACGCTCTACATCCGGATGTGCACCTTCAAAGCGTTGTTGCATTTCTTCCGGAGTACCCCAATCGCCTTCCGGTTTATAGTCATATGTTTTGAACACAACGACTTGATTATATAACTCACCACGACGAACAGGATATTGTACTAAATGTAAGTTCTGTCCAATCCACATAATAACATCATCCATTGCAATATCGCCTTCAGCAGTAATTTCTTCAATCGGCAATGTCCCACGGTATGCTACATACTCTGAACAGATCATTTCATCTTGAGAAAATAGCTTACGTACATTTGATTTAATACCATCTGCCCCGATTGCTGCTTCTGCTGTATAGGACTCACCACGTTGGTTTGTAATCGTTACTTGACCAGGCGTTTGTGATACTGTTTGGATTTGCTCATCGTTTTTAAATGAAATACGGTTATTTTTCAGACATGCTTCATATAAAACACGGTGTAGGTCCGAGCGGTGCAATACAACGTACGGCTGTTTGAAACGTTCCTGGAAACCGTCAGTCAAATCAAGTACAGCTAATTCCTTTGCCGTATAAATATCTTTAAGCACTAAGCGCTTCGGCACGACCGCTACATTCAATATCTCTTCTTTAACACCTAATTGATCCAATACATGCAGTGCATTAGGTGCTAATTGGATACCTGCTCCTATTTCTCCGAATGCAGGTGCTTGTTCTAATACTGCTACCGTTTTATCTGTGCGTTGTACTATTGAAAGCGCTGTCGCTAAACCACCAATTCCCCCACCTACTACAATTACATCACTAATATTCGTCATCTTATTACCTCCAATTATATAAATAGAGAACTTTGTTTGCTATAATGAAAATGTAACGTAAAAGAGAAACATTTGTCAACAAAATTTCTAAATTTACTGATAACTAATTGATAATTAATAGGTATTAATTAATTTATTTGAAAGATTTTTCTGAAAAATATTGACTTTACTACCTAAAATACTTTATATTTTCTTTAAATAGAGAACTTAGTATTCTATTTCGATAAAAGGAGGATCATTATGAAATTAGTTAACTATACAATCAACGGTATTACACGTGCCGGTGCGATTGTGGATGAACAAGTAATCGATTTAAACCACGCTTATGAAACGAAATTGCAAGCAGAAGGTGAATACCGCTATAAGGAAATTGCCCATGCTTACGTGCCGGCAACTACAGATGGTATTTATCAAGGCGGGAAAAAATCTATTGAATTGGCACAACAAGCTGTCGAGTTCATTTTAGAAAATCCAAACGCTTCTAATACGAAAGCAGTTTTTGAGCGTAGTGAAGTACATGTTGGTGCTCCAGTATTGAATCCAGGAAAGATCATTTGCGTAGGTCACAACTACCGTGAACATATTTTGGAAATGGGCCGTGAATTGCCAACACATCCCGTTATTTTTGCTAAATTTGCCAACACACTTTTAGGTCCGGATGATGATATTCCATTCTATCCGATTTCTGAACAGCTTGATTATGAAGCGGAGTTTACATTTGTAATTGGTAAACAGGCTCGTAATGTTTCAGAAGAAGATGCATTGGATTATGTAGCTGGCTATACAATTACGAACGATGTTACTTACCGTGATATCCAACGTCGTACATTACAATGGTTGCAAGGTAAAACAGTAGATGGTTCTGCACCAATGGGACCTTACTTATTAACATCTGATGAATTGCCGGATCCATCAGGATTATCGGTTGTATTGACAGTGAATGGCGAAGTACGTCAGCAAACGAATACGGCTAATTTAGTATTCTCAGTACAGAAGCTGGTTGCTTTCCTATCCAATTTAATGACACTTGAGCCAGGCGATGTGATTTTAACAGGTACTCCAGGTGGGGTTGGTGTTGCTATGAACCCTCCGACTTTCTTAAAAGACGGCGATGTTGTCCGTATCGAAATTGATAAAGTCGGCGCATTGGAAAATAAAGTGGCTGCTGCAAACGTTCCTGTAGGTGTATAACATTTCAGTACGGTAAACGGTTTTCTTTTTGCAAACAATTACTATTAAAGGAGTGAAGAAGTATGGCAGGAGTATCAGAAGAAGTAAAAGAGTTTATGAAAAGTGACACAGTAAAAGATTTTACGAAAGATATTGAACAATATCATTTAGGTCCACTTTGGGAAGCCATTCCGGAAATTATGAATCATACACCAAAGCCACAAGCACAAGCTTACCTTTGGAGTGATGAATTAATTAAAAAGAAAATGGGCGAAGCAGCACAAATTTTTACACCGGACCGTGGTGGAGAACGTCGTGCAATCTATTTCCAAAACCCAGGATTAACATATCGTCAGCCATGGGGTTGGGCATCTACTACGCAAACGATTTATGTAGCGGTCCAAATGTTGCTGCCGGGTGAAAAAGCCCCTTCTCACCGTCACTCTCAATCAGCATTGCGCTTTATTTCTGAGGGACAAGGCGCATACACAATTGTACAAGGTGAGCGTATTTTCATGGAGGAAGGCGACTTCTTAATTACACCTAAAGGGTTATGGCACGGTCATGAGCATGTTGGCGATGAGCCGATGTTGTGGACAGATGCGCTTGATATCCCGACTTTATACGGGATCGGCGGTACTTTCTTCGATCCTTATGAAGGAGGTTTACAAGAGCCGAATATTCCGGATAACTTCACGGAAAAGCGTTATCGCGGAGGAATGGTACGCCCTGTCGGTGATGACAAGTATACAGTAGCACCACTTGCCAACTACAAATGGGATCGTACTGTTGAAGGAATCAAAGGCTTAATGTCATTTGATCCGGATCCGCACCATGGCTTTGCTGTTGAATACATTAATCCTTCTACAGGTAAAGCAGCCAACCCTACGTTAGGTACACGTATGCAGCACTTACCAGCTGGCATGCACACAAAAGCTTTACGCCACACACACTCTACTGTTTATCAAGTGCATAGAGGTGAAGGCTATACGGTTATAAATGGTACACGCTTCGATTGGAAGAAAGGTGATTACTTCGTCGTTCCAAACTGGGCTTGGTATGAGCACTTTGCTTCTAAAGATTCCTACTTATTCTCTGTAAACGATATTCCGATTATGGATCGTTTTGAATTAGAAATCGAGCAAGCATATGAGTCAAATAATGGTTACCAAGAAGTGACTGGAGAATTTAAAGCAGCATTCCGTTAATTTGGGTTCTATAAAAATGCTACTCCTATTTTTATAGAACAATACAAATTAGTACAACAATTGAACTTTGAACATGTGTCCAACTATCCCTTTTTATATAGAATTATTAAACAAAATACACTATATCAAAAAAAGCATCCTACATTGATCAATCGTCCATGCCGAAGGCGATTGTCAGTAGGATGTTTTTTATTGGTGAGTAAATTTGTAACTGTGATATGATCTGTCATTTGTAGTTGCATCAGTAAATTGGAAGGACTATTAGATAACAAACATTTTGGCAATCGTCCTCTTTTACTTGTTAGTAGGAGCACAAATACTTTGAGCTGATGCTTTCCTTATCTTGGATTTAGAAGAAAATATACTTTATATAAGTGTGGAAACTTAAGTTTTTACAGAAAACAAAAAACACATTGCAAAATTTGCAATGTGTTTTCTTTCAAGTGTATATGACCCGTACGGGATTCGAACCCGTGTTACCGCCGTGAAAGGGCGGTGTCTTAACCACTTGACCAACGGGCCAATGGCTCCGAAGGCAGGACTCGAACCTGCGACCTGCCGGTTAACAGCCGGATGCTCTACCAACTGAGCTACTTCGGAATAATACTATGGTGGGCCTAAATGGACTCGAACCATCGACCTCACGCTTATCAGGCGTGCGCTCTAACCAGCTGAGCTATAGGCCCATAATATGGTGGGTTTGGACGGAATCGAACCGCCGACACTTAGAGCTTCAATCTAATGCTCTACCAACTGAGCTACAAACCCATAAAAAAATGGCGGTCCCGACCGGGATCGAACCGGCGATCTCCTGCGTGACAGGCAGGCATGTTAACCGCTACACCACGGGACCAACATCTAAGGAAAAAATATTAAAAATGGAGGAGGTAGAGGGATTCGAACCCCCGCGCGGTGTTACCCGCCTGTCGGTTTTCAAGACCGATCCCTTCAGCCAGACTTGGGTATACCTCCAAAGGGAATAAAATATAAATGGTGGAGCCTAGCGGGATCGAACCGCTGACCTCCTGCGTGCAAGGCAGGCGCTCTCCCAGCTGAGCTAAGGCCCCATAACTAATGGTCGGAATGACAGGATTCGAACCTACGACCCCTTGGTCCCAAACCAAGTGCTCTACCAAGCTGAGCTACATTCCGAATATGTCAGTAAAAAATATATTATGGCGCGCCCGGCAGGAGTCGAACCCACAACCTTCTGATCCGTAGTCAGACGCTCTATCCAATTGAGCTACGGGCGCGCATTATTAGAGATTAGAATTATAAAATGGTGCCGAGGGCCGGAATCGAACCGGCACGGTGATCACTCACCGCAGGATTTTAAGTCCTGTGCGTCTGCCAGTTCCGCCACCCCGGCATTTTGGAGCGGAAGACGAGGTTCGAACTCGCGACCCCCACCTTGGCAAGGTGGTGTTCTACCACTGAACTACTTCCGCAAAATGCTTAAGATCTTTTATATCTGACAGTATGTATAATTTTATAAAACTGGTGAGCCATGAAGGACTCGAACCTTCGACCCTCTGATTAAAAGTCAGATGCTCTACCAACTGAGCTAATGGCTCTCTAAATGGTGCCGGCGAAAGGAGTCGAACCCTCGACCTACTGATTACAAGTCAGTTGCTCTACCAACTGAGCTACACCGGCACTTAGAAATGGTGGAGGATGACGGGCTCGAACCGCCGACCCCCTGCTTGTAAGGCAGGTGCTCTCCCAGCTGAGCTAATCCTCCAATATTCTAGCGAAGCGACGTCCTACTCTCACAGGGGGAAGCCCCCAACTACCATCGGCGCTAAAGAGCTTAACTTCCGTGTTCGGTATGGGAACGGGTGTGACCTCTTTGCCATCATCACTTCACTATATTGGGCTTTAAACAAGCCTATGTAAAAGAATTTTCATTCTTTCAAAACTGGATAAACGTTTCATTGAATTGCGCAATAAAATGTGGTTAAGTCCTCGACCGATTAGTATTCGTCAGCTGCATGCGTCACCGCACTTCCACCTCGAACCTATCTACCTGATCGTCTTTCAGGGGTCTTACTTACTTGCGTAATGGGAAATCTCATCTTGAGGGGGGCTTCATGCTTAGATGCTTTCAGCACTTATCCCGTCCATACATAGCTACCCAGCGATGCCTTTGGCAAGACAACTGGTACACCAGCGGTATGTCCATCCCGGTCCTCTCGTACTAAGGACAGCTCCTCTCAAATTTCCTACGCCCACGACGGATAGGGACCGAACTGTCTCACGACGTTCTGAACCCAGCTCGCGTACCGCTTTAATGGGCGAACAGCCCAACCCTTGGGACCGACTACAGCCCCAGGATGCGATGAGCCGACATCGAGGTGCCAAACCTCCCCGTCGATGTGGACTCTTGGGGGAGATAAGCCTGTTATCCCCGGGGTAGCTTTTATCCGTTGAGCGATGGCCCTTCCATGCGGAACCACCGGATCACTAAGCCCGTCTTTCGACCCTGCTCGACTTGTAGGTCTCGCAGTCAAGCTCCCTTATGCCTTTACACTCTACGAATGATTTCCAACCATTCTGAGGGAACCTTTGGGCGCCTCCGTTACCTTTTAGGAGGCGACCGCCCCAGTCAAACTGTCCGCCTGACACTGTCTCCTACCCCGCTAAGGGGCATGGGTTAGAAGTTCAATACAACCAGGGTAGTATCCCACCGACGCCTCCTTCGAAGCTGGCGCTCCGAGATCTCTGGCTCCTACCTATCCTGTACAAGTTGTACCAAAATTCAATATCAGGCTACAGTAAAGCTCCACGGGGTCTTTCCGTCCTGTCGCGGGTAACCTGCATCTTCACAGGTACTATAATTTCACCGAGTCTCTCGTTGAGACAGTGCCCAGATCGTTACGCCTTTCGTGCGGGTCGGAACTTACCCGACAAGGAATTTCGCTACCTTAGGACCGTTATAGTTACGGCCGCCGTTTACTGGGGCTTCAATTCACAGCTTCGCTTGCGCTAACCGCTCCTCTTAACCTTCCAGCACCGGGCAGGCGTCAGCCCCTATACGTCACCTTACGGTTTTGCAGAGACCTGTGTTTTTGCTAAACAGTCGCCTGGGCCTATTCACTGCGGCTTCTCTAGGCTATGCACCCAAAGAAGCACCCCTTCTCCCGAAGTTACGGGGTCATTTTGCCGAGTTCCTTAACGAGAGTTCTCTCGCACACCTTAGGATTCTCTCCTCGACTACCTGTGTCGGTTTGCGGTACGGGCACCTCTCACCTCGATAGAGGCTTTTCTTGGCAGTGTGAAATCAGGAACTTCGCTCATACGAGCTCGTCATCACAGCTCAACGTTAAAGTATGCGGATTTGCCTACATACACGCCTTACTGCTTGAACACGCGCAACCAACGGCGTGCTTACCCTATCCTACTGCGTCCCCCCATTTCTCAAACGGTGAGGAGGTGGTACAGGAATATCAACCTGTTGTCCATCGCCTACGCCTATCGGCCTCGGCTTAGGTCCCGACTAACCCTGAGCGGACGAGCCTTCCTCAGGAAACCTTAGTCATACGGTGCATGGGATTCTCACCCATGTTTCGCTACTCATACCGGCATTCTC
>NZ_CM149656.1:125000-242500 GCF_056173085.1 Solibacillus sp. iso_87 | reverse complement strand
ACCTATTAAAGAGTGGTTAACAAATAAAGTCCATCAATTCGGTGCATTGAAAAAACCGAATGAATTAATTTTGGAAGGTACCGGTGAACCGCTTTCCGCAAAATATTTGGCCGACTACTTACAGAATAAATATACAAAGCTTTATAATCTGTAGTTTTTAAGCAAACCTTTTCTTACAAAGGTTTGCTTTTTTATATAAAAAAACCCGTTACATTTAATATGTTGCGGGTGATTACGGACTTATGAAAATATTTTTTGCAGCAGTTGATATCCTAATCCTTTAAATGCGATATCTAAAGCTGTAGCAATCACGATTACTACAACAACTCCTATATACAACATCTTTTTCCCTTTCATAACTGCCTCCTGATTCTTCATTTACTAATTCCCTGTTCTTTGTACTGCTTTATTTAAGTATATACGATTCTTCATTTTCTACGTTTCAATATTAGAACAATACACTGATTTTACCATAGGATTTGCATTTTGTTCGGCAAAAATATAGAGTCTTCCGGAGTATATATAAAAGCGCCGAACCTTTTACAAATCGTAAAACATCCGACGCTTTTTTAGCTTTCTTCTTTAATTCATAAGAAGAAATATGAGCACACTTGTCGCTGAAACTAGAACACCTGAGATGATCAGGAAAAGGAATGCATTTTTATATACTTCGGACTCTTTACCCTGACTATCTGTTGTACTTGTACCTAGTATTACATTAGCCGGTGCAACTACATTCCCGACCGATGCTCCAGTTGACTGACCTGCAATAACGAGCGGCAATGATAAATTGCCCATTGTGTCTACTACTGATCCATGCAGCGGTGAAAAAAGGACATTGGATGACGTGTTTGATGAAGTCATGAATGCTCCGATAATCCCGATTACATTTGCCAATGCTACATAGACAGTCGGTGTTGAAACTTCCGCTATCCCCAATGCCATTACATTCGTCTGTCCGGTAGACTCCATAATCATCGTCATTGTTAGGAAGCCTGCAATCGCCACTGATGCACCTACAGCATTTTCCTTCATTTTGGAGAAAACATTTTTCGTAGTTTCTTTATTCTGCAGCCCTAAACGTTTATACCAAAAGTGGGCAAATATAAACGAAACGAGCAAATAGAACCCTGGATGTGTAAATGGAGCTATTGGCGAATAGGTTTCTTCCGCGTCCATCGCAAAGCCATACCCAGTTTCTACACCTGGGAAGGAAAAGCCGAATTCAAGCTGACCGATGAAGCTCTGTACAGGCGGAATTCCGAGAAACAATATACTCGATAAAGATAAAACATGGTATGGCATAAAAGCTTGGTGGAGTGAGATATTGGGTTTATCTTTCACTTCCGTATCCGCTTCTTCCATAATATCCGTTTCCTCTTCAATCCCCGTATTTTCTTTATAGCGATCCATTTTAGCAAGCAGGAAAAGCGCTCCCAATGCAAGGATGCTAGGTAAAAACGCACTAAGTTCCGGATTGAACGTTACGAGTGCCAATTGACCCCCACCTTGAATAAGGGATATGACAAGTACAGCGGGAAAGCCTTCTTTTATCCCTTTCCACTTTGCCACCATCCAGCAAATCATCAATCCCGCGATAATATTAGGAATCCATAGCAGAACACCCGTGTAAAGTAAAGTAGCCGTCGTATCATCAATCTGTACGGCATTCTTTGTCGCAATCCATCCGATGCCAAGCGTACCGAACATTTTCGCCCACGCATGACCAATTAGCGGAATGACTATCGCCTGGACCGGCTTCACTCCTAACCCTACTAAAAGAGGTGCAACGACTGCAATTGGTACACCAAATCCGGCTACTCCTTGTAAAAAGGACGAAAATACCCAACCAAAACCAAGAATGAGGAATAAATAGTTTTTGCTATGTTCCTGTATTTCCTCTCTAATGACTTCAAATGCTCCGGCTTCTTCTGTCGAATGATACAACAGCAACGCAAACCAGACAACAAGGAGAATATAGAAAGCTTCCCAAAGTCCCTTACCAAAACCGACCGCCAGATTATCCAGAGGTGCTTTGAAAGCAAAGTAACCGATAATCGTTGCGGTTGCCATTCCTATCCAACCAGACGTACCTCCTGACCATTTAAGAACGAGCATCATAATTAAAAGCAGAACCAATGGCAGAACAGTCAAAGACCAATGTAATAAATCAACCGGAAGATTATTTTCCATATGCGAATTCCTCCATTAAAGCTATGTCTTGAATAATTACCATGCTAAAGCAATCCCATCACCACGTGGATCCGCCCCCGCACTGTATACGCCCCTATCCCTGTCGATCACAATCCCTTGGGCATGTCCCATTTTTTGCGAAAAGTTTTCCACTACTTCGACTTCGTGTCCGCGCTGTTTTAACCCATTAACTATGGACACCGGTACTCTTGCTTCCACCTTTAAAGTCGAGCTTTCTTCTCCCCATGTTCTTCCATATAGCCAGCGAGGCGCTTCAATTGCCTGCTGGATATTATATCCAAAGTCAATTACTCTTGTTAGCATTGCACATTGAGTTTGAGGCTGTCCTTCCCCACCCATTGACCCGAATAACATATAGGGCTTACCGTCTTTTAAAGCCATACCAGGAATAATTGTATGGAACGTCAGCTTATTAGGCTCAAGGGAATTCGGATGTTCTGCATCTAAACTAAAGGATGCCCCTCTATTTTGAAGCAGGAATCCGCAGCCTTCCGGAATAAACGCTGAACCAAACTCATGGAAAATACTTTGGATGAGAGAAATACAGTTTCCTTCTCTATCAGCAACACATAGAAAAGCTGTATCTCTACTTTCTTTAATGGATGGAAGTTTACTTAATTCATCTTCCATATAAACTTTGTTCCAGGAGAAATGCTCATTTACATTGGATGAAAAACCTTTGGAGAGTAGTTCGTCATAAGGAATTTGAATAAATTGAGGATCGGAAACCCATTCATCTCTATACCGGAATTTCAGCTTGCTTGTTTCCGCCAGCAGATGATAGTAATCGGTTGTACCGTCCTGCAGTGCCTTTATATCGTATTTTTCAATCATATTCAGCATCATTAATACAGCAATCCCTTGTGTATTCGGTTTTACTTGTAAGACTTCGTAATCCCTGTAGTTTGTTGAAATAGGTTCATCCCATTCAGAAGTATGATTCATGAAATCGTCCATTGTCAGAAAAGCATCATGCTTATTCAAAGCCGCTACGATTTTCTTCGAGATTTCCCCTTGATAAAATGCATCTCTTCCACCATTGGCTATCTGCCTAAAAGACCAAGCCAGATCAGGTTGAATAAGAATTTCCCCTCCCTGTAATGGCTGCCCCTTACTTATAAACACTTTTTCGGTTGTCGGAAAATTTCTGATGACATCGGCCCTTTCCTGAATAAAGCCACTTAATTTATTTGAAACCGAAAATCCATTTTCGGCATAATGAATCGCATCTTCAAACAGTTTTGACCATTCGAGTTTCCCATACTGTTGGTGTAGACTCCACCATGCATCAACCGTACCGGGAACTGTATTGGCAGCTAGTGGTCCACGCTCAGGAATTTCACTGTACCCTTTTTGTTTGTATGCTTCCCTCGTCGCCATACAGCCTGATTCCCCACTGCCTTGTAATGATTTTACTTTTCCTTCTTTTTCATCCCATACAAGGGCAAATAAATCACCGCCAAGTCCCGCCATATGAGGAATTACTACAGCAAGTACGGAATTGACGGCAATGGCTGCTTCTACTGCATGACCACCCTGTTCAAGAATCCGTTTACCCGCTTGTGTCGCTAAATAGTGTGGCGACGCAACCGCCCCATCTACTCCTTCCATCACCGGTCTGCCTTTGTCCATAAAAGATTTATTTTTAGCCAAAATATACCTCCTTTATATTACTTACTCTCTACTCCCCTTCCCCGCAAAACTATAAATAAACTAAGGAAAATAAAAGAAAAGCTACAAAAAGGCGTCTCCTCAGTAACGAGAAGACGCCTAAATTTTTTATTTTAATTTTTCAATAAAGTGCTTTAATAATCTTGCAGTTAAACCCCATATTGTGTACTTTCCATATTCATAAAACCACTCTTCCATCCGGCTTGAACGCCACTCGTAATTTTCGCCGTTCGCAATTTTATCATACGGGAAATCAATCGGAGGCTTCGGTTCAACCGGAACATAATGCACATACGGTTCATGCGTCAGTAACCAGTTTAACGGGACTGTGAACAGCTCTTCAACTTCATCCTTATTAAATGTGTTCAGTTCTGACTGCTCGATGATACCGATGAACGGATATACAACAAAAGCCGGTGATATAACAAATGGACTGAGATGGCCTATTAGTTCAATTGACTGTTGATCGATTCCGAGCTCTTCATGTGTTTCCCGAAGCGCTGCAGCGAGCGGCGATTCATCTGTCTCATCAATTTTCCCGCCCGGAAAGCTAATATCGCCAGGTTGTTTGCGCATTGTTAACGCACGCACCTCAAACAAAATATGCCACTCGCCCTGTTTTTTTACAAGCGGGATGAGCACGGCCGACCGGAAAGCAGTGTCTTCCCCTAGAAACAGAGGCTGCGGTTTTGCAAGCTGTCCTTTCAGATGATTTAAATCCATAACATTCTCCACCTTACTAAATAGTTATCTTTATCGTACCATGACCGCCTTGCATGGTGAAATGGAAATATGGAAGTAACACCTCTCACCCCTTTACTGCATACGATACAACAACACTATTAGAGAAAAGGATGACCAAATGAAATGGCTTCGAACCGCCCTTTTCGTTGGGCTTTTATTGTTGTTGGTCGGCTGTGGACAGAAGGATTTACAGGAAGTAAAAGTAGGCGAAGTAACCCGTTCTATTTTCTATGCTCCTCTTTATGCAGCGATTGAAGAAGGTTTTTTTGAAGATGAAGGTTTATCGATTCAACTGTCAACTATCCCTGGCGGAGACAAAACGATGACCGCGCTTTTATCGGATGGCATTGATATTGCCTTAATTGGAGCTGAAACGTCGGTTTATGTATCAGGGCAAAATCCGAACGATAAAGTAATTAACTTTGCACAGCTAACACAAACAGACGGAACATTTTTAGTTGCGCGTGACCAGAATGTCGACTTTAGCTGGGACGGTTTAAAAGGCAGCACATTTTTAGGTCAGCGTGTTGGTGGGATGCCGCAAATGGCCGGCGAATTTGTGCTGAAAAAACAAGGGATTGACCCGCACAATGATTTAACACTTATTCAAAATATTGATTTTGCCAATATTGCAAACGCCTTTGCGTCCAGGTACAAAAAACACCACAATATATTGAGTGAAGATGTTACATAATGAGTAGATCCTGTTTTGTAACGCATCCTCAACGAACACTGATTCCTAAAAATCGTATGACGAAACGTTGATGGATAAGGTAGATTTGTTTTGTACGGTGACAGATGAAGAACTAGAACGATGCGTGATTAAGTGGAAACTGATGCTCCCTAAAACGAGGAATGCCGATGGATCTCAAGCTACTTCTTTTTTGCGTAATCCTGTTTGACATTAATTCCTCTGCCAAATATTGTGGAGAATACTTTATGGACATCAAAATGGTACAACTCTGGATGGCTAGTCTACTAGCACTTGCCCGTCGAACACTGACTTAACACCGCACTCTTTGTATCATACATATATGTTACATTTAGCAGAAGCCTGTGTAGCACAGTAACAAATTATGGATAGGTCAACCAATCTGATGATTAAATCACAAAAACAACTACCTTCATATCACGAAAGAAGTGAAAAAAGAAGCCTCCCACAAGTTTGCTTAACTTATGAGACGCTTCGATTCAATGTAACTATGTTAGCATGTGTTCATACACACTACCTGTGTCAAGTGTATGTGGCAACACAGAAAATGTTGGTGTTTAAGGAATTGACTTGTTTTCCCTAGTAATATTATCCCCTTTAATTATACAAAGTTAAAAAAATACAGTACGCTGTAGATAAACATTTTACTTAAAAGGGGACCTTTCAAAAATGAACGTATACAAATAAATTGAAATTAGGAGTAGCACAAACCTATTTGGCTGTTAAAGATACCAGATGGCTGCTTAGTCTTTTAAAAACTGTCTATTTGATAATGGGAATCCCCACTATAGTCTAGTTCCTATCGCCATAATAAAAAACATAGTTGATTTTAATATTCTTTGATCATTATCTTATTAGATCCAGTTCAACTGGATTAAAAGAAATACTGTTATTCTCAAAGAAAAGATTAATTTTTTTACCCTTATTTTTTTGGATATGCATTAAAAGCTTTGGAGAAATTCTCTTCTTTTGATTTAATTCAAGTACAAGTTGTCTTATATCGAAAGTTACACACTTTCCTAAATCAAAAACATATACCTTCAAATTTAAGGATGTTCCTAAATATTCTGAACCAGTAATATAAGATCCATTACCACCTTTATATTTAGCATCATAATATGATTGTTTTGATCCCTTGATTCCATTTGTAAGATAGTTAATTCTATTAACTTCACTTTCGATTTCAACAATTCTACCTTTTAAAATTTTCATACTACTCATCTCCTGTTATTTTGATTTAGTTCATTTGTTAAGCTGAACATTCTTAAAATAACATAGATACTAATTCAATCTTATGTACGAATTTTTGGATATGGTGTTTCTTCTATATATAAATCATAAAGTTGTCTAACAATAGAAATTTTATTATCATTCCAATTTTTTTCATAAGAATAGAATTCTAGCAGATTGTAATTCGCTAGAATATAGTTCGCTATTTCGTTTTTGCCAATTTGATTGTACTCTGATAAAATCTTCTCTTTACAATTAATCAAAAGGATTGACTTAAAATATACTAGTTCAACTAAATTGTTTGCTTTTTTATCATCCAACAAATCTTTTATATAAGCATTCCTATGATAAATAAATCTATTCTCAGCAATGTAATTAATAGCCGGAATGTTAATTAAAAATAATGGAAACAACTTTCTTAAATCATACCCCTCTAAATTTTCTTGATCTATCAAAGAAGCTACTCTATAAGCTAAATCGGCAAATATGGATTTTTCTAAATAATACACTTCTATTATAGACTCTATGCCTATTGGCAACTTTGAATAATGCGAATCTAAACTTTTAAAAGCTTCCTCAAATTTAGCTTTGGATACATTTTTACTTTTTGTTATCGTCTTTTTAAGGACTAGCTTGAATAAATCAATATTTTGTAAATTCTCCAATTCCCTATAATTTCTTGCGGTTAGAGAATAGCCTTTTTTCTTTTCAGAAATAGTATTTAGATTTGGAATTCTCGCTCCTTGTAACCCAGTAATGTCGATATTTCTTTCTTTAAATCTTTCGATAGTTTTATCCTTATAATATTTAGAAAATTTTAATGTTCGCTTTTGTTTTTGGTAAATGGAATCTCGTGAATTTTCATTTTCTCCTTTAACATAAGACTTTAAGGACTGTTTTTCTATCTTTCCATTGTTTGAATCTTCTATATAAGTTTCAAATAATACTTGGGCTAAAAAGTCCTCTAAGTTTATTAAATTATCAAAAGGAGAATAACCAAATACCTCCAAAGACAATGAATAAATGAAATTTTTCAAGTTTTTAATAGACATGTCTTCATACACATTCCTTCTTTATCATCAATTTAATACATTTATTTAGTTATTTAACACTTCACGAGTTTACAGAACCTATATAATAGGTTTCATATTTCAGAATCGAAAATTACGTAATTTTCCACATTTTTAAGCGGTTTAACAAAATCGATTCGTTTTTCAATATTTCTTTCGGTATTAAATATGATTCATTTTTATATTGAATATAATAGTCAACTCCGCCACTTTTAACATTATACGGTGTAAGAATCTTTAGCATATAATTACTCACTTTAAAGTCCACATTATTTACCTTATAACGAATACCTCTAATTAATTCAACATTATTTTCTATATCCATTAATCCAAATTCTATCTCGTCTTTATATTCTTCAATTTCTTTATGTATTTCACTATATAAACTAACTCTAAATGCATTCGTATGATTAATTGTAAAGTTTCTATTTGGCTTTAAAAATTCTAATACAAAATTACATATTAAATCTAACCCTCGTGTACCTATAGTTAATTTACATTCGTTATAATAATTTCCATATTTAGCTTCGATTTTATTTAAGTTACCATTAATTAATACCTCTCCATTTATACACGCATTTCTTAATAGCCTTAATACTCTGTATACCTCTTTTACAGTAATTTGGCATTCAATTTCGTAGGGCAATTCTACATATTTCTTTTCAAAAGGTTGTTCCTGAAGGTTAGGATATAATGCATCTAAATAAGTTTCAAGAATTGAAAAAGTAGAAAGAATTATTTTTATTATATTTTCATCATTAATACTTGATTTATTATGAATTCTATTTTGTATAGAATCATTTATTTTAAATTCATTCTCCTCCTCAATACGTTCTACATTTATGATTTGTAATGGATTAGATTGAATATCGTTCGATTTCAAAAGAACTATAGATTGTTCTATAAACTTTTGTCTCATATTTATATCTTCTTTCCAAACACGTTCATGTAACATTTCTTCAAGACCAACAATTTTATTAATTAAATCCTGTTCTTTTTTTCTCTTTAACTCTTTATCGTATGCCATTGCAGCAATAAATGAGTATTTTACAATTAAATAGATACCTAGTATTACTAATGTTTTATTTATAGAATAGTATGTAAAATATTTCAAATTCGATAGAGCAAATATAATTAATATGGGTATTTCAAATAGTAGATAATAAATTATCCTCCCCAAAATCCCCTTAGCAACATTATCAATAATAGCATCTATTATTATGGTTGCAGCACTTAATAGTAATGGTAAAAATAAAAACATATAATTTGATCCATCTTCATGATTTGCAGAAAAATAAAAAAAAGGTACGCCCAAAATAAAAATTAATACCATTTTAAATAAATTTGATTTATACATTTTATTGATAGTAAATTTACTTTCCATCTTTATACCTCCGATCTAAGCCTCTTTAAGATAAGATTAAGATAGCTTAAATTATATATTGTCCTGAATAAATTACTTTCACTTATCGCAAAATAATTCAGATAATTAACCGCTATTCAAAAGCCAGATAAGATTAATATGAATTATTAATTCATACACTGCAATTTAATAGTTGTGACCACAATAAATATATTATAATGTAAAATTTAGTATATTGTTAGGAGGTCATTAATTTGTTTATAACATTTCTAGACCAATTAGAGCATATAGATTCTTATTCTGATTACAGTAAATATAGTAAAGATCCTCACTATGAATTTGAAACTTTTGCCCTTAATCATACTATTCAAATTACAGGGGAAGTTAGATTAGCTGTTCATCCTCCAGAAAGGATAAATGAATGGATATCTTATATTGAACATCGTGCATTAACAACATCTAATATAGTTATACGTGCTAGATACAATGACCTCATTTGGAGCTATAAAAAACAATATGATATGTCAGTTTTAAAGTCTGGAAATGTACGTGATAAATGTGAATTAGCTATATCTGATTATATTCATTTAGCTAAAAAACATATTTTATTTAGGAAAGATGATGAAGAGTTAATAGCTAATTTAAAAAATTATTTGTACAGGTCATGGAATTTATCTAAGCAAATAAAAAGTTCTCAACAAAGGGAAATAATTCAGTTAATGATAGATATAGAGAATTCAATCGATGAAGACAAGAGTATTGGTTTATGGGGATTTTGCTTCAAAAAGTTGATAGCAGATAGTTCTATATCATTGTCTATAGACCAAGAAAATGAAATTATTAATAAAATAAAAAAAAGAATTGAAAATCTAGATGGTCAAGAGTATTACGCTTTAGAATATGGTTTAAATTTGTTACTTGAGTACTATAAAAATAAGCCTACAGAGCAACAAAAATATTTAGATATATTGATAAGGAATGCTCACATTAAAAGTGATCGTCCGTTCGAAAATCAGAACCGTTTTAAAAACATAATTCAATTATGCCATCGCTACCAATTTAACGAACTTAAAGAACAAGCAATATTAAACTATCAATTTTATGGTGCAGATATTGATAAATACATGGCGAAAATCGAACAAAAATTTGAACTTACTCCTGACATGCAACAAGAGTTAATTGAATTACTATCGGATAAAAATCCTCGTAATCATTTCCTTAAAATAGCTCATTATTTTATCTCTTCAAAGAGTAAAATTGAGGAACATAATAAAGAAAATGCTGATAAATTTTTTTTCAAGGATCTGTTTCAAACGGTTATCACTAACAATGATGGTGTAACTATAAAAGCTTTAACCACAAAAGATGACAAATTGTATCATGAAAATAAAACTTACTGGCAAATAAACTCTATTCTTTTTAATATAGTAGTTAAAAACTTTATAGATACTCATCAACTTTCCTACGAAGACTTTAAGGACTTAATATTTGATGAAACATTATATAAAACTCATGAACAAACGCTTCTTGCATCCATTAAAGCACTGTATAATAGTGATTATTTTTCAATGTGCTACATCTCTGTTCCAATTATTGAAAATGCATTACGACAATTATTATTTCAATGTGATCATTCAATATACGAAGAAAACAAACATGATGGATTTGAAAATATAACGCTTACTAGAGTCATATCAACTTTAGAAGAATATTTGACTGAAGATATTATTTTCCACTTTAAATTTGTTCTTAATGAGAAAGCTGGACTAAATCTAAGAAACGACCTTTCACACGGTTTATTAAATGATTCTCAAATACATGAAACTACTTCATTTACACTTCTTCATATATTTATGATTTTAAAACTAATTGTTGGATTTTCTAAATAACTATAGCTATTTATTTACTGTTACTAAAAAATTATTTTGGTAACAGTTTTTCTTTTATTTATACCTCACTTCAACAATCTATTTCGCTCACTTCTGTGATGACTTATTCAAAAATATTTATTTGACTATGTGCGTAAATATAGCTTCTTAATTCCATTCTATCTAGCTTTAGATAGATTACTACTCTTTTCCATATCCTATACTTCAAACAATTCAAAATCACTTTTCTATCTAACTAATCCCTGAACTCCCTTTAACAATCACATAAATTCGGACATTAAGAGCGCTAGTAAAAATAAAATAGTTAATAAATTAAAATAGTTAATTTGAACTATTAGAATATTAATATTTGAAGATAAAATGATTAATACTCAAGGCCAAGAGTATTTTTTAACTACAAATCATAATTAGAAAGGAGGTCCCCCTACCGTGGAGGACAAAGATTATCTTAAAAATACTGAATGGTATAAACAATGCTTAGACCATTGTGAATCCTTTGGTATCTCTAGAACTGTTATTAATTTGTTCATCCACCTACAGGAACAAAAGCATGGACAAGATCATAAGAAAACTTAAAATCCCCGGATACCAAACAAAAGTGATTGTTAATCCAAGGAAGAATAAATCTTCGATAGTAGCAGATGGTATGCAATTATCACTGGATTTTAATAAGGATGAAAAAAGAGATTCGGAGAATTAACGTATAAAAAGTTCCCCTCCAGGCAATGATTATTAAAAAATCATACTGGAGGGGAACAAATTGAAAGTAAAATATCGAGTTGTCAAAGTCAGTTACTCTGAAGAGCTATCATTCGAATCGGAACTATGGTTTAGACGTTTTATTGAGAAAATGCTATTAGACCATATTGTGAAAGAGGATTATAGACTACGGGCTTTACTGATTAAAAAGAGAGGATAATTTACATGCAAAAATTTGAAATTATTTATACGCGCGTCAGTTCAGCAGCACAAAATCTTGAATTACAATTAACTGCTGCAAAAAGGTATCTTGAGTCGATTAATTTAAGTGGCAATGAGGAATCAATTATTTATCTATCAGATCACGATGTTTCTGCAACAAAATTGAAAATGGATCAGCGACCAAAATTGGCCGAGTTAATTAGCCTAATTGAAGAAGGCAAAGTAGAAAAGCTAATCGTTTATAAACGTGATCGCTTAGCTCGAAACTTTTATGAATTTGTGGATTTAACAAAAATATTTATAAAATATAATGTTGAAATTATATACACAGCTAGTAATGAACCGCCCTTTAAAAAGAAGCTTGCCCTAGAAGCATTTTATGGAATGTTTGGACAACTTGAAGGCGAAAATATTCGTACACGTACGGAAGATGCTCGCAAACAATATCCTTCGCGTCTTTTTGGCTACACACGAATAAAAGAAGATGAACAAGTTCGCTTCCAAATTAATGAGGATAAAAAAGATTTAATTCTTTCATTATTTGAAGATTTTAGTAACGTGCAAGACGGTGAGCAATTTCTAAATTTTTTAATGGTACGACGTAAAGGTTTTAATAAGCCTGAAAAGTTGTTTCGCATTTTATCAAATCCATTTTATGCAGGACACTATGAAGCAAAAAATGGTTATCAGCTATTACCTCATGTAACACCAATAATTGATTTAGACCTTTTCCTTAAAGGTAAATCTAAACTTGATGAGTACTTTTCCTATTATCAAGAAAGTTTAGATGGTGCTAACAACCAATTTTTAGTTACACCAAATTGCGAGAAGTGTGGAAATGTAATGAAGCATCGAAGAGAAAATGTATTTGATATAGGATACTTTGTTTGTAGTGATAACCACAAACGACTTTCAATTACAGTTGAAGAGTTAAATAGTTTAGTTAAACAAACATTATTGGAACACATCCAATCGATTTCTGCTAAGCATTTAAAATGCATTATTTCTAAACGCATCATAGCAGAAAATAAAAAGCTACAAAAAGATTTAGAGGCAACCAAATCTGAATTTCTGGATAATTCACTAACACTAAGCACCATTGATGTAAAAAGAAAACCTGCTATAGCAAATCTATTAGATAAAATACAATCACTCAAAGATAAATACCATGACTTAGAACAGGATTTACAAAGTATTCAGAAACTGGGAGATGAAATTATAGAAATTCATTCACTTTTATCACAGCTTACTTTAGATTTTACACAACAAGACCTTCAGCGACTGTCTGAATTGCTTATTGATAAAGTTAAAATTTATGAGACATATGTACATGTGGAACTATTCCTTTCATCTTATGGAAGAGAGGACAAAGTATCATGACAAAACTAAACGCTACTGGGTATTTACGTTATTCTGACCAAAAACAAAACGATAATCACTCATTAGAAATCCAAAAAAGCCAAATCCAAACATTAGCAGAGAGAGAAAACCTTGAAATCATTGCATGGCGAGCTGATAAGGCTACTAGCGCATTTCATAATAACGTTAGTAAACGAGCAGGAATCCAGCTAATTATTGAAGATATTAAAAATGGTGCTGAGGCTATCTGCTTCTACGAAGAATCCCGTATAACTAGAAGCATTACTGATTTTTACAATGAGGTTTACTTGCCGATTAAATTGGATTACCCTCATGTAAAATTTTTCAATACACAATCTGAATCAGAATGGAATCCAAATGATCCAATCGTGCAGGCAAAGCTTGTCTTTGCTGCAGAAGAATCAGAAATAAAATCTGTTCGCGCAAAAGATGCTCAAAAAAGTTTACTGCATCGTGAGCAACCGACAAGACCAGGGAGTCGAACCCCCATTGGCTATGATATGACCGATGGGATTTTACATCCTAATGAAGATGCACAAATAGTCCAATTAATCTTCCATTTAGCCTGTTGGGGCCACTCTCATGGAATAATTGCTGATTACCTAAACAAATGCAACCTTACAACCAAAAAAGTTAAACATTGGAACAGTAGCACGATTGGATATATTCTTTCTAACAAGGTTTATTCAGGAAATTTAGCGTGGAATGTTCGAACTAGCTACGATTCTAGTAAACCAAAGCAGGAATCAGAAATTGATTTATTCAAAAATGTACATGATCCAATCATTGGCCCAACCACTTTTCACTTGTTTAAACAAATTAATGATTTAAAAAAGCAATTCGGCACGATGAATACCCCATATTATCTACGCTCAATAATAAAATGTAAAAAATGCAATTGCTTATTAAAAGCGAAAGATAATTCACCAAAGGGTAAAAACGGAAAGTATATGGTTTATAAATGTACAGGATGTAAAATATCTGTACCGATAATCCCTATTCATCAGGCTGTGCTTAATGATCTGCAGAAAAAGTGGGATACACAACTCCATCACTTTTCAGCTACTTCAAAAGAACAGCTTAAAAATTGGGCTACTACCCTGACAAAAACAAGTAGTAATATTAAACAACTTCTCGAAAAAGGGCAATATAACCAAATTATGATGGCAGTCGATATCGAGAATAATCCTTTATTAGCCGAGGTCTTTCAAACTACCCAGCTACATTTAAAAAATGAATTAATCTACACAAATGAAACACTAGATGAAATGAATTCGCTTCTTAAAGATGACTATTTGGATAAAATTACAAAAAAACTGATACAACAAAGTTTTTATAATTTTACTGATACAGAGTTAAGAGTATTTTTCCTAATGTATTTCGAAGAGGTTACAATTAATTTTGAAAAGAATAACGAACTTAGTATAAATTATCGCATCTCCCCTTTTGTTTCATTGGAAAAATCAACTGGTTATATAACCGAACAATTTAATTAAAATGATATTTTGACTGGTTAGGAAACCGAAGTGAAATGTACTAATTACACTTTCACAAAAACTGCTTTCCCTGAATCCATTGGTATCAAGTGATTTAAAGCATAGTTCTTCGGTTTTCCAACCATCTTGGAATACTTCGATGACTATAAAACCGAAAGCTATAATTCAATTATGGTCAAAGAACCGAAATTCTAAACTTGAAATTTAATTATTTTTAAAGAGACTTAAAATATAAAAACCAAATCAAATATTGTAACCCAATAAGCGAAAAACGCAGAGGTTGCATAGTCAAACCTTTTGGCTATGTAATTCTGCGTTTTTTTGAAAGGAAGAAGTATAAATGTACAATCTGGGAAAATCAGCATTTTATATGCGTGTAGGCTCACGCAAACAGCTAAATTCAGGTGATAAAAATCTAAAGGATATTTTGGGTATCCTTCCTAAAGCCTATGAAAATGAATTACATGATCAAAAGTATATTCGAAGAATACGAGAAATCATTAACTATCGTAAATTCAGTAAAATGCAATAACTTAAAAAGTTCCCGCAAATAAAGGCCCTGGTCTGTCGATTCATTATTTTTTCTTTAAAGAAACATCTAAGGGGAACAATTTGAAGGAATTAGAAATACACTGTGAAACTTTAAAATGAACAATTAAATAACTGATAAGGGATAACCCCATAGAAGATTTACACAAAGGTGTAGATCTTTCTGTGGGGTTTTCCTTTTTTAAAAGAAATAAAAAAGGTGTTGAATTAAGCGTTATTATAGGTCATTCCAATGTAGAAAAATGACTAATATTATCGATTCGAATCGAATACACTTTAACACCCCATAGCATCGGAGTGATTAATTATGAAGGAAGTAATTCATCATCAATCGTTGGGTAATATTGACATAGGTGGCGTAACGTATCTCCACAAACCAGATGATAATTTTGATTATTTAAAGGATATTTCAGAAAACGAAGTGAAAATACATTTAAAATTCACCAAAGATCGAGAAAAAAGAAAAGAAGCTAAAAATGCATTAAAAACGTTTTTCTTAGAGATATTATAAATATCTTCTTTTTTAACATAACAGGCGAATGAAACGGGTGTGTGGAAATGAAACGAGTTTGGTGTCTTTATCGAGTATCTAAGAAACAACAAGTAAGTATAGATGATGATATACCGATGCAAAAAAATTCTTGTCATGAATTCGTTAAAAACAAACCTGATTGGATAATAACAAATGAGTTATACGAAAAAGGAGTATCTGGCTGGAAAAAAAGGGTAAACGAACGAGATGAAATGGCAATACTAAAAGAAGGCGCAATAAATAAAGAATTTGACATATTATTGGTTTTCATGCTAGATCGGTTAGGTCGAAGAGAAGATGAAACACCATTAATGGTAAACTTTTTAGTTCAGAAAGCTATCGAGGTCTGGTCTGTAAACGAAGGGCAAAGAAAAATTGAATCTCATATTGATAAGCTTCTAAATTATATAAGTTTTTGGCAATCCGATGGTGAAAGTCAAAAAACTTCAATTAGAGTAAAAGAAGCAAAGAAACAACTAAGTGAAAGTGGATATTTCCAAGGTGGCTCGGCACCAATTGGATATAAGATTGTTGAAACAACTGAGCAACATTGGAAAAATAGAGAACGTCGAGTTAAAGAATTAGTGCCAGATGAAGATGAATCAGAAATGATTAAGTTGATTTATAAGTTATATGTAAACAAACATATGGGTTATAGAAAAATTGCTGATTATTTAAATGAAAATGGATATCGAAATAGAGACGGTAAAGTCTTAATGGTGAGTACAATACAGAGAATATTATCAAATTCAATTTATATTGGATTAAAGAGATATAAAAATGCTGCAGGAGGAACGCAGCCATTTAACGAAAAGTTAAGAATTATTCCAGATGAGTTATATAATCATGCTGAGCAAATAAGAAATACTAGGAGTAGTAAAATTAAAGAGCAAGACAAATCAGATATTCCAAGATCAGGGAAATTGATTTTTTCAGGTTTGGCATATTGCAAATATTGTGGTTCAAAACTAACCTCTAATTATCTATATAGGAATTCAAAATATAACAAAAAAGATGGCTACTATAAAAACACCATTTACCGCTATAAATGTCCTTTAAATAAAGGTAAATTATATTGTGAACATCAACAGAATATCTGGGGTGGAAAAAAATTCGATACATTAATTATTAATAAGATAAAAATTATTTTATCACAATTTGAATTGATTTCCTTTCTTGATACAAGTAAAAATATGAAAGCTGAATTGCTAAAACTAAAAGAACGAAATCTCCATAATTTAAAAAAAGAGCATTTAGATTTAACAAAGCAACATGAAAAATTAAACCTTGAAATTGGGAAAACTTTAATCGGGGAAAGTTCTTTTACTGCTGAACAGTTATCAGGGGCTATTAATACAGTAGAAAAGCAAATAGAAGCAAAGACATCACAATTAAATTCTTTGAATGAGGAATTAGAAAAAGAGAAAGAGAACTATTCGGATGTAAATTATCTAGCAAATGAATTAGATAATTGGGAGCAAAAGTTTAATGAAGCCGATGATGACCTAAAAAAAGCAATGCTCTCAAGAATAATTAATAAGGTGTATTTAGGGAAAAATGAAATAGAAATTGAATTGAATATATGGTTATCAGATTACTTTGAAGGGAAATTTGATTAAGTGATATTATATATGGCAAAATTAACACAATTTAACTGTCTATTTAAGTAAGATTCCTTTCTAGTTGGTATAAAGCGATTTCTTAATACCTTTATAACATATTATACCCCTCATTAATGAACTCCCCTCTTTTAGGGAGTTCATTTTTAATAGCTGTCTGCTCAAAGATAATTGCTATAGACAACTATAGATAATTGTAAGAAGTCATTCTTCCTAATAAACTGGCACAAACTGGATGGGCTACATTTAGTTGGACAGATTTTATAAGTGATTAAGGGGAATTTTCAAGCCTATCAACGAAGAAGAGCTTTATATGGAGCAATGGGCATGATAGCCTCGTTTGGCTAAGCCAGCCCTATTTAGCTGGATTCTTGGCGCAAAGAATCATGCCCATAGAGGCTCCATGTCAAGCAACCTGTCCGTCCCTTATGCTTTAAAGGAACCTTAAAAAAGTTGTCCAAAAGTGTTACCATACCAAACGTTTACATTGCTCTTATGCCTTTAAATAAAGGATGAATATTTAGTTATTAACCTGTACAGTTACAACTTGAATTGAATTTAACCACCAATTATCCAAATAATATCCGATGCTACATTAATGAAATGTAAAATTTTATCCATAAATCCTCTCACCTCAACATCTGAGTTATTTTTAACTAATTGAAATTAGTACCATTCTATTATAAAATGGTATAATATTGTAATTATATAAACATTTTTATATTTTAGGAGATTAATGTATGTTTGGTGAAACATTAAAAAAAATTCGAAAAAGTAAAAATTATTCTCAACAAACTATAGCAGCAGGGTATTTTACACAAGCATCTTATTCTCATTTTGAAAAAAATAAATCAGATATAAATGCCACAAACTTTGTATTTTTAATAGAACAACTTCAATTAAGTTTGGATGAGTTACTTTATATCCATAATGACTATAATCTAACACCTTCGGAACAACTTATCGAATTATTTTATAAAACTCCCTACAATAAAAAGGAGGATTTAGAAGTTTTATTATATAAAATAGAAACATTTCTAACAAAAAACCCTCATCATATATACATTATTGAATTAAAAACTATTTGTGAAGCGTTACTTCTGCTATCAAATGATGAAAATATTCAAGGTGCTCGAGAAAAAGTACTACACATCTGGGAGCGTATTTCTAGATATGATCAGTATTATTTAGCAGATATTAGAATATTAAATGCCATATTATTTTTGTTTGATTTTGAGACTGTGACATTTATAACAAAAAGTTTGCTTCAGCAACTTAGCAAGTACAATCATTTTGGAGAAGCTTTACGCTTACAAAGCTCGATTACTTTGAATTATTCTTTAATTTGTATTCGCAACAATAAATTCCAACAAGCGATGCAGTATTTAGAACCTTTACTTATGGAAAAACAAAAAACTTTAACTTATATATCGCTCGCAATAGGTTTCAACCGTATTGCTATTTGCCTTACATACCAGAATCAAAAGATTGTTGCTGAATATTTAAAAAAGAGAGATCTATTACTATTGGCTTATGATGACGAATTACTTAAGGAGCGTTTGGAAGGTGAATATAATACATATCGATTTAATCCTAATTAAATTTTTATTAATTCAAACGGAAGTAAGCTCAAATTTACTATAGTGAAAGTTATGTATAATAATGAGAATACACAAATCGATACCTTAAACCCCGTGCTAAATTTCGTTTCTTAGAGGCTAACAAGATTTTAATGACATTTAACTTTAAATGAGCAATATAATTAGTCATAAATATACCCCCAAAAATTAGATTTTTCATTCTAACCTTTGGGGGTCATTTTAGCAAAAGATATCAACTTATACTTACTCCTTTTAACACAGGTACAGTTCATAATTCCTTATCTTTTATTTTACTGATATTAGGTATCGTGCAAGAGTCCCCATTACATCCAGTAGGGAATAAAAGTCGTCTATCCGCAATCCAGTCATATAATTTTTGGCCAAAACCGAATAAAATAGAAAAGTTAATAAATAGAATTAAAAACCATAGAGCAGGGATATTTTTACATATTCTGTTAATGGCATGTATTCCATCCTCAATGTAATTGTTCTTGGTAATGGAATGTATTCGCTTTTCTAATTTATCTATTTCAATATGATATTTATTTACAATACTTTCTTCTCTAAAAGATTTAAATTCAATTCTCTTAAACCAATCTAATTGTTTAAACCTATTAATACTTTTAATACAAAATGGACACCAACCATCATATAGCACTATAGTTTTTCTCATATTTTTCACCTTTCATCTTAGAAACTTGTTATTGTTGAAAGTAAAGAAAGTACTAGCATTGAAGTAACAACACTAAAGATGAGAATTCTTTCTCTTCTCAAAACAAAACTAATACTGGCTACAACAAAAATTGATTTATAAAGTAAATCTAAAATATGATTATCATTCAATAAAAAGGAGAATATCATTAACAATAATCCGAGTGAAAATAGCCCCTTTCTATAATCAGCTAATCTCCCGAGGACTCCTTGTTGCTTTACTATCCACGAACCAAAAAGGTTCGAAACACTAGGCGTCGTATCCACCTCTCCTTTAAATTGTAGGTAGACAGGTTGTAAATATGGGGCAGTTCCGTTCAAAGCCTGTACTCCCCAAAGAAATATCTCTCCGTTGATTATAAGAGGGTTCATAAGAATAATACCGCTGTCTTTTTCATTTAAAGTAGGTGTTAATTCTAGTTCAGTATCCTTAGAAAAAACTATTCTTTGTCCTTCTGTCTTCCCAAAATAATCATTCCAATTTAGCGTTCTTATACTACTGTCAAGAAACCTGAGTTTTTGTTTTTTTTGTATATAAGCCATACTGGTATCAACAGGTGTCCAACCACTTTCTTCATCATAGTACTCATTCCATGCATGGCCATTCATTTTTCCATAAGCCCAACTTCCCATTATGGTTCGCGTTGGGATTCCAACTGCTCTACAAAGCGAAGTAAACAAAAATGAAAATTCACCACAATCACCTTTTTTACTAGAAATAAATGAAAGTACGCCTCTTTCTGTAGGAGGATATATATATTTAAAATTATTAACAATATACAGAAATATTTCTTTCGCCATCTCTTTATTAGTTGTTTTACTTTTTATAATCTTCATAGCAAGAGATTTAACTTCCTCATTGATAGGAGATAGTATAGTACTCCTTAAATAATATTCTTCTTCAACTTTCGATAACTCTTGTTTTTGGGGAATATAAAAACCAGTTGTATATTCTAACTTAATACCTTGTCCCCTTTTCAAATTAAAATATGCAAGTGTTTCACCCGTTTGTATTTTAGTTTTATGATTTGGATTCCTATATTTATGCGTAAAATTTACATCATCAGGAATTATCATCCAAAGTCCAACTTCATCGGATATTTGATTTGTATAAGAATACTTTACTAGAAATTTATTCACTTTTTCACCTCTATTAACTTTTGGCTAGGTGATTAACTTCACCTTCATATACTTTTACTTCTTCCTCTACTATACCTGACTTATTTTTCTTTAAGAAACGACTTTTAACATAGTTACCTAGTATTTTATAATCTTTATCAGTAATCAGGAGTGAGTCTAATATAATCATGATAAATGAAAAAGTTAGGAGACCCATAGCAAATGCAATTCCTATGTGCATTGGGACTAAAATTAAAAGCATTAAATATTTTGTATACTTATTAAATAACATGAAAGGAAACGCTAATTGAACTAAAAGCGTTACATATGTTGATATAACAACCAATGTATCACTAGAAATGATTAAATCTGTTAGCCATGGTAAATTAAAATCTTTAACTTGTAATATATTATAAATAGCTGTACCATTTTGCCAAGTTTCACCCATTACCTTGTATAATGCAGAATTTAAATAAAGAATACTTAATTGGGCTATTATAGCTAATAGTGCCATATTATGGATTGAACAAAGATAAAAATTCTGTTTATCAGTTTCTTTATATTTTTGGCTGTCTAGTGAAAAATATGCATTGGTTTTCATAAAAATCATATAGAATAAGACAATAATCATAATATTAGATCCACCATCAAGGATTAAACCATTCTCTTGTTGCAAGGAGAATACAAAAATATAATTTAAAATGCTTACATATACTGTTTTATACCCTACAGCGAAGAGGAATGCCAATATTATACCTAAATGGTATATTATATCAAAGTATAGTGTAGAATCAATAAACTGGTAAATGGAAAAATTCATATATTCATTTAAGTTAGGAGTTTTACTAATTCCATCACTTCCCCATAAAAAGTGACGTTGGGAATAATTAATACTATAGTTATAAAGAATAACTAAACCAATTCCAATCCTTAAAATACTCGATCCAATTAGTCCCTTCTTGACAGTTAATTGTTCAATTAATTTAGATAACATCTTCTTCACCACTTTTTATTTTTTTTACAGGAACCCAATCGTGTTCACTATATTTAATTTCATTTTCGTAATCTGGATTATTCCTTTGAGAAAACGGTATTGATTCTTCCTTAATAACTCGAATTCTAATATCACTAATCTTACTTGATTCAAAATATTGCTCTGCATAATGAAGTCCTAACTTATATAGTATGTATACACCATCCTTTTGATAATCGGATAATCGTTGGCTCACTTCGTCTATTTCAATGTTTTTAGTAGCAATCTTTTCTGTCAATGGATCTATATGAACAGATTGTAAGTAAGCACTTTGACCAAGTCTGACTATAGTGTTGACAGGTGAAAATCTATTTTTATGATTTGCCTCTAATAGAGGAGTAGTAAAATCAATCCATTTTGATTCTTGTCCTTCAGTATCTTTAATTTGCACATTTACATATATAGATTGTGATAACGGATTAGGAGCAAAGAGTTGCCAATTTTGTGTAAATAATGGATTCATATACGACTGTATTTGATGATTATATTTAGATGCCAGAGGGTTAAACGGTAATACATAGAGTGCTGTCATGCTAAAGTGGAAAACAAAAATTACAGTAATTAATAAAAAGAAGGCAATTTTTTTCTTCATAAACTATCTCCTATTCATAAACAAAAAGCTGTTTATTAACAAAGTTTCGCTAATAAACAACTCTTTCAGATTATTTTTTACTTATCAAAAATTTCTTCAATATTCTCATAAGAAGACATTTCTAGAGATAAGCTTCCAGCCACTTTATCATAAGCATCTGAACCGGCTTTACCTGCAAATCCAGCGCCAAATGCAGCTGCTCCCCATTTTGCAGCTTTAGTAACACCACCAACTACCCTTGCAGCATTAGCAATAGCTACATATGCTGGCAAAAATTGGGGTTCTACTACAGTATCTTCTATAGCCTTTAATTCTTTTGCTTCAATTGGTGTTCCTGTTGAAGCAAAAGCAGAAGCAGTAGAAATTGAAGTAAACATCAGAAAAGCAACAAATGTAATTCCAATTTTCTTTTTCATTATAATCCCCCTCTCTATTAGTATTCATTGTAATAGAATGTATATTTATTCCTTACTTTTCCATTGTATAAATATATAGTTAATTTAGTTATATATATAAATATATTTATATATGTATTAGATTGTCGACAAAATGGATCGATACTTGGTCTACCGAAAGATGAAGATAAGTTTTCAACTAATGAAATGAAAAATCAATGGCTGCACCTAATTTACCAACGAGGTGACTTACAAAGAAAAGCTGTTCAATAGTCCCCATTTCTAATTGAGTCTGTTTTAAACAAAGTTACTAGTTAAACCCATTGATACCCATTCCGGGGGACGCGCTTGGTGGGTAAGTGTCAATTCTCTTAGTAGCTTCGCTCCAGCGATGTATCGGCAGTCTCGCTATACCCACTGAAGTTGCCCCCTCCAATCAACTCATTTTATTCTCTAATAAGTTTATTTAATCAAAGAGGTGTAGGACATATGATGATTAAATACCAAATGAATGAAAGGAATTAGGCAAGCTCAAATTTTAGCTATTGTAAATAATAGTGTTTTTTGTAACTGATAGCCTTTGCTTCAGGTACAGGTGATTATGTACAACTTTTCGAACCGACTGCAAGTATTTTTGAACAGCAAGGCATCGGAAAAATCGTCGCTTCATTCGGCGAAGAGCTTGGTGCCATCCCATATACGGTATTTATGGCAAAAGAAAGTACATTCTCTGAAAAAGAAATGATGGATAGCTTTACGAAGGCTCTTTATAAAGCACAAAAGTGGGTTTACGAAGCATCGAGCGCTGACGTGGCAAAAGCGATTGCTCCTTACTTTGAAGATACAGACCAGAAGATTATTGAGCAGGTTGTGACACGTTATCGTGATCAGGAGTCTTTTGCAAAAGATCCGATTATCGATGAAGATGAATTCCAAAATCTACTTGATGTAATGACCGAAGCAGGCGTCCTGGAATTTGAGCCAGCTTACAAAGATTTAGTAAACCGGTCATTTGCAGATGCGGTTGTGAAGTAAATGACTTATTTGGAAGTAAAAAATGTTACCCATCATTTCTTTAAAGAACAGCAAGCGGCAACAGCTCTTGAAGATGTAAATTTTACAGTGAATTCAGGAGAATTCGTCTCCTTTTTAGGTCCGAGCGGCTGTGGGAAATCCACACTGCTCTCTTTACTGGCAGGCTTATTGAAACCAACAACCGGTTCGATTAAGTTTGCTGAATCGGATGTTGAAATCGGCTATATGCTTCAGCAGGATTTTTTGTTTCCATGGAAAACAATCGAAGACAATGTCGCACTCGGTTTGAAACTGTTAAAAAAAGAAGATGATCACTCAATTGTGGATGAATTGCTCGAACAATTCGAATTGGCCCATACGAAAAAGCTTTACCCGCCGCAGCTTTCAGGGGGGATGCGCCAACGTATTGCCCTTGCCCGTACACTTGCCGTAAAACCAACATTACTTTTACTTGATGAACCGTTTTCTGCGCTCGATTTCCGATCCAAACTATCACTTGAAAACTTTGTTTCGGATACATTAAAGCAATTTTCAACGACGACTATTTTGGTAACGCATGATATTAGCGAAGCCATCGCGATGAGTGATAAAGTATTTATCTTTAGCCCTCGTCCGGGTACTATTGTGAAAAGCTTCATCATCCCACAGGAAATTCGTGAACTGACACCATTCGAAGCAAGAAATGCCCCTGCTTTCCAAGTACTATTCCAGGAAATATGGAAGGAGCTTGATTCGGATGAATATTGAACAGCTGCAGCAGCAATATAATGAGAAACGGCGACGTGAAAAACGCAAAATTTTCTCTTTCCAAATACTGCTCCTTGTCGGCCTTCTTCTATTTTGGGAGGTTACGACACATTTCCGCATACTGGATCCGCTCATTTTCAGCAGCCCTCGTGCGGTTGGGAGCCTATTTATCACAAAAATAACGGACGGCACCTTATTCCCGCATATTGCGATTACATTGTTCGAAACGGTTGTCGGCTTTATATTAGGGACCCTTCTCGGAACATTGCTCGCGATTTCGTTATGGTCTTCCAAAACATTTGCCAATGTGATGGATCCCTACCTTGTCGTATTAAATGCAATGCCTAAAGTAGCGATCGGACCGATGATTCTCGTAGTTTTCGGACCGAATATGCTTGCAGTTCTCGTAATGGGTGTGCTCATTTCAGTTATTATTTCGACCATTGTTATTTTTTCCGCTTTTCAGCAAGTAAACGAAAACTATATTAAAGTGATGCAGCTTTTCCGGGCATCCAAATATGAAACATTCCGTCACGTCATTCTTCCTGCCTCTACTCCGACGATTATTTCTACTTTAAAGGTAAACGTTGGCTTATCATGGGTTGGGGTTATTGTCGGGGAGTTTTTAGTATCATCAAGCGGTCTTGGTTATCTGATTATTTCCGGGTTCCAAGTGTTTAACTTTACATTAGTATTCTTGGCGCTTCTCATCATTATTGTATTGGCAACGATTATGTATAAAGGCGTTGAACTGATTGAACGAAAGGTATTGGAAAAGCAGTGAGTAGTGAGTTGAAAAAGTCGCCGGGGCAAATTGAAAAACATCCATTTTCCTCTGGGGGGAGAAAAGTGGATGTTTTTGTGCTTTGAATAGATAAAAACCTCTACTATTTTTTTCCTTGTCGGTAAAGATCCTTCGTTTTATAACCCTCGTTTAAAATAACGACCATTTCATGCAGTCGCTGTTCTTGGGTCTCTTCTTTTTTAGCACTGTAAACATACCGTGCCCAGTCTTTTTGATAACCCGGTGTTAATGCTTGATAGCGACCAAGTGCTTCCGGTGCTGATTGCAAAAATTTCTCGAGGTCTGGAATACGGTCAATATAATCATCAACACATTGACTAGCAGCCTGTTTTTTTACTTTTTTCGTTTGTTTTTTCAGAGATAAAGTGGAATATGTTTCATCAAGTGACTGCAAACTGTTAAATTTGATCGTACTGCCAAATACATATTTTTCCTCATCGAGTTCAAAAGCAGGAAAAATATCATCGCGCGGGACATACGTATCAAATTGCTTGTTGTTTTTCTTCGGATACAGCAAAAACAAATAACCGTTTTCCTCAAGTAGATTCTGTTCAATTGTTTGTTTTACAGCTTGAACCATCTCTTCTAGCGTATAGACAAATGCCAGAACACGCTCATACGGGGCACCATTTGATGTTGATTGAATCGGAAAAGTATCCGGTGCATTCCTTACTAAAACAGATTCTTCTCCTTTTAGTCTAAACTTTTTCTCCATTTAACTCTCCCCTTACTTTACTTATATAGGACAAATAAAAATTGGTTCACACCACTGAATCAATTATGTAAGAAGGTTGAGCTGATAACCTTTCACAATGATTCCATCATTCATTGGTTCCAAGTCCTGTTCCGGAGCACGTTGGAAGCCCATACTTTCATAAAGAGCAGATGCTTTTGTCATAAATGAAGCTGTATGGAGTCCGATTTGTTCAGAACCTGTTGCTTTCGCCAATTCAAGGCAATGAATAACTAACGCCCGACCGATGCCTTTCCCTCTAATGTCAGGATCTACAGAAAGCATGCGAATCTCCGGGATTTCCTGCACATCATCCGTCCAGTCATAGGCTTGAGTGAATGCAGGAAATAATACAATGCTGCCGACAATAACTCCATCAGTTTCGGCCACGAAAATCCGGGCATTGTTTTTGATGTCGTTATCCGAAAGCAGACTAGTTTTTAATACACCCCAGTGTTCTGGTGAAACGTGCTGTTTGTATTCACCATATCCCTTTACACGCAATGCACGCACTGCCTGAATTTCTTCTTGCTTCATTTCTCTAATTTTCATTTGTTCAATCCCCTTTGTATTGTTTCTCTAATTACTATACCAAAAAGAAGAAATCCTTTTGGAGCTTCCAAATTGTTGGGAAGCGGGGTATCAAAATCCCGTTTTATACATTTCAACTCTACGTTCCGTTTGTTGCGAATCGGCCTCAATCCTTTTATGCTAAAACAGTAGGAGGGAAACGAATGGATAATGAAAAAATTGGCCAATTAATTTATACATTGCGTAAGGGAAAAGGGATGACGCAAAAGCAAGTAGCAGATGCTCTGTTTTTATCAGACCGCACCATTTCAAAATGGGAAAGAGGGATCGGATGTCCTGATATTACACTTCTCCCTCAGCTCGCTGCCCTCTTCGATATTCCAATAGAAAATTTACTGACAGGTGAAATAAATCAAAACGATTTTGTAGGAGGCAATATGAAAAACTCAAGCTATTATGTATGTCCAAGCTGTTCTAATATTGGTTTAGCAACAGGGAATTTTACAGTTTCGTGCTGCGGACGGAAATTGGAGCCATTAACTGCTGTAAAAGCTACGGACGAACAAAAACTAAATGTAGAAGAAATCGATATGCAATGGTCTATTTCTGCAGACCACCCAATGACGAAAGACCATTACGTATCATTTATCGCCTTGGCAACAGGAGATCAGATTCAATTATATAAGCAGTTTCCTGAATGGGCTTTGCAGGCAACGATTTCTCGTAAAAAACACGGGAAACTAATTTGGTTTGATACACGTGACGGGTTATTTTATCAGTATATTTAATTCCTTAATTAACAGTCTCCAACTATTAGACATCAGCTAATAATTGAGACTGTTTTTTGAGTTGTTATTTATACTACCTCAATAATCGCCTTCAACCCTTCATCCAAAAACGGGATTCCCTCATCCCGGCCTTCAAGCATAATCGAGAAAATGTAATCTCTCCCGCTTTTTCCTGTTACATAGCCAGATAATGTATTCACTTCATGAATATAACCTGTTTTAGCGAATATTCGCTGTTGCAGTTCCGGCTCTAAAAAGCGGTCTTTTAACGTTCCGCCAACTAGTCTGTATATATTTCCTCCAACTGGCAGTGATTCGTAAAAGTTCTGGAAATACGGTTCTTTTTGCAGCACATACAACAGCTCGGATATACCATTTGTGTGCAGACGGTTTTGATGTGATAGGCCCGAACCATCAGCAAATTGCCACGTCGCAAAATCAATTTGTTGCTTTTCCAAATAAGCGCGCACTACCTTTAATCCATGCTCGTAATCACCTACTCCATACTTTCGTTTCCCCATCGTTTTCAGGAAAATATCGGCGATGCTGTTATTGCTTAATTTCATAAAAATTGAAAACATCTCCGCAATAGAGCGAGACTCGTGCGTATGGATTAGTTTCGCATGGTTTGGTGTTACGCGACTCTCAATGCTGTCTCCCTCTTCAAAGTAGATGCCTGCATCTTTACATAGTTCTTTGAAAAACAGCAGCGTGTTTTTAGTAGGATCCTGATGGGACACCCAAACTTTCGCCGTTTCACCTTCAGGTATTTCCCCTATTATCACGATTTGACTTGTATTGTTAATGCGGCGGATTTCCAATGTATTTTCAGCATTTTTGTCTACTGTTTTTGCTTCATTAGAAATTTGCAGTCCACTTAAATGCGGGATGACGTTAAAACTCGGCTTTTCTCCGATATTCCCTGCAGTTGCCTCCACAATAATTGTGCTCGCATCAAAATCGTCATTCGGTGACATTGTAATTGGCGAGATCCGAGCCCCGTAATAATGGGTTTCCCCTTCATCATCAACACCCGGTGGCAATGTATCACCGGAAAAATATGTATCATCCCCGATTAGCTTTCCTTTCACATGATGGATACCGTACTCCCGTAAAACATTTGCAAAACGCTTAAGTGTCACATCATTTATTGTCGGGTCACCGTAGCCTTTCACGTAAATATCTCCGTATAACGTGTGGTTTTCAATATTTCCTTCGATATAAATTTCTGTTTTAAATCGGTAGTCCAGTCCAAGCTCCGAGATTGCAGCCGCCCCCGTCAGGATTTTCATATTGGACGCCGGACGCATTAAACGATCCCCCCGGTATGTATAAAGAATCTCCCCTGAAGTCCTATCCCGAAGCGTAAAAGTTGCCTTATCCTCCCCTAAAATCGTTCCCACTACTTGATCCAATTTCGTAATTGCATCGCCGTTTAAGTTCTTCTCTTGAATCTCCTCCATACTAAGCCCTCCTAAATTGTTAGAATTTACTGTAAATTTATTCTAACAGAAATATTTGTTTACGGTTAGCATGAATTGAAGCGGACGAGATTTTCTAATATAAATGAAATTGTTCTAGTATATTTGTTCTAATAAAACACCGATGTTCTAATATATTTTTCCATTGTTCTAAAAAGAGTCCGCTTTGTGTTGATATCCTTTTAGAAATTGCTAATATCGCCAGCACTTTATCTAATATTCCCCCTCAACTGTTCTAATAAAAACAGCACAATATATAAAAAACGCACTTTCAAATTGAAAGTGCGCTTTGAATCAGAACATTATTGAGCTGTATATCCACCATCAACCGTTAAGCTGTTGCCGGTCATGAATGAAGAATCGTCACTTGCCATAAATAATACGGCTTTTGCCATTTCTTCTGCTTGTCCAAGACGTTTCATCGGTGTCATTGAAGCTAATGCTTGTTTGCTTTCTTCCGGAATAATCGGTGTGTCAATGAAGCCTGGGCATAGTGAGTTCACACGAATATTCTGCTCTGCATATTCAAGTGCAAGTGAGCGTGTTAAGTTTATTACGCCACCTTTTGCCGCATTGTATGCTGCCGATCCAGGTGAACCTACCCAACCGTACATAGAAGCGGTATTGATAATTGAACCTCCGCCAGATTTTAGCATTTCACGGATTGCTTCACGGGCTACCAGGAAAACACCATCTAAGTCGACATTGACTGTGTTGCGCCACTCTGAATATTCCAATTCATGTGAAGGGAAAACACGGCCGATGCCTGCATTGTTAAATACTACGTCTACTTTGCCAAATGCTTCAATTGTCTGTTTAAAAATATTTGCTACTTCTTCTTCACTTGTAATATTTGCTTTAACAAATAATGCGTCAGCGTTAAGCGCTTTCAATTCTGCTTCGAAAGCTTTCCCTTTTTCTTCATTTAAATCAACAAGTACGACTTTAGCACCTTCAGAAACAAATAATTTCGCTGTAGCTGCACCGATACCAGATGCGCCACCCGTGATGACTGCTACTTTATTTTGTAATTTCCCCATCTTTTATTCCTCCAGTATAAAAATTCGTTAAAAACACACACATCAAAGTTAGATTAAACAAAAATAATAGAAATATGTGTAATTTGTTTTACAATTTAATTTTAACAATTTCTTTAAATACAACAATCATTAATATATTGTAAAATGTATAATTAGTAGACACTTACTATTATTTTGTCCTTTTTAGACGGAGGGATTATTGTGGAAAATAACCAAATAGATACATCCAAGCGAAAAAATCGAACAAAAGAACATTTTAAATTAGCGTTAATTGAACTTATCAAAAAGAAAGGCTATCATGCTATTTCCGTAAAGGATATTGTCGATCAAGCTTCTTACAATCGCAGTACGTTTTATGTGCATTACCAGGATAAAATTCAGCTGGCAGAGGATTTGCTTGAAACAATGCTCGCAGGATTAGAGGAGTCTGTCGGAAAACCATACATACCCGGACAAAAAATATATACAACAAAACTAAATGCCCCATCCTTCAATATTATTTCTTACATATATGATAACAAGGACTTTTTCGAACTAATTAAATACGATGATACATTAACAGGCTTACACACGAAATTCCCTCAAATAATCCTGAAGATTTATGAGGAACAGTTTATATTCCAGACAATTAATAATACCCCAGTAAACATGGATTACTTTAAACGATATGCTGCATACGGATTTTACGGACTTATTCAAAATTGGATCAACAGCAATTTCAAAGAATCCAAAGAAGATTTTATTGAAGAAGTCATTGCCTTATCCCAAACGCATATTTACTCATTGGAGTTTGTTGGGAAACAAAAGGAATAATATTATTAATACTATCAACATAACAAATGGGTAAAACATTAAAGCGAAACAAGATTTTCCAAGGTATGTCTCGTAAAGCTGCAGACAATGCGAGTATGGAGAGCATCTTTGGCTTACTCAAACAATAGATGTATTATGGGGAAAAATTAACCTCCTATGAAGCTTTAAAGAAGGAAATTGAGAAGTATATTAATTACTATAACAATGACGAATTAAACAAAAACTGACCGGCACGAGCCCGGTAAAATACCGAACTCATACCAGCCAATTAGCTGCATAATAAAAACTCTACCTTTAAGGGGTCACTACCTTTTCAATTTATCGTAGCGGTTTTTACTTTAGATACTTAGTTCAAATACCATCTCCGCCTAAATTATGAAGCGTTAGATAATTTTTTAAAAAACGTTTTGTTCGTTCATTTTGAGGGTTCTCGAAAATCTCTTTTGGCGTCCCCTCCTCAACAATATGTCCATCTGCCATGAAAATCACACGATCCGCCACTTCTTTTGCAAACTCCATTTCATGTGTTACAACAATCATTGTTCGGCCTTGTTTAATAACGGCCTTCATTACATTTAAAACTTCTTCTACAAGCTCTGGGTCAAGTGATGACGTCGGCTCATCAAATAAAATGACATATGGATCGAGCGCAAGTGCTCTTGCTATGCCAACTCGCTGCTGTTGCCCTCCTGAAAGCGCGACAGGATAATTAAGTTCTTTCCCTTTTAATCCAACCTCAGCTAGTATTTGGTATGCTATTTCCTCAGCCTGCTTCTTGGAGATTTTCTTAGATAGGCGCAATGGTTCAGATACGTTATGTAAAGCTGTTTTATTTTTAAATAGATTATAATTTTGGAATACCATTCCTGTTTTCCCGCGTAATTTCACTACTTGGGATTTTTGAAACTTCTCTAAATTCACTTTTTCGCTTTCTATTTGAATAATACCCTTTTCTGCTTTCTCCAAAAAATTTAAACAACGTAAAAATGTGGATTTCCCTGATCCTGAAGGACCGATAATAGCAAGTACCTCGCCGTCTTTAATCTCTACCTCTATTCCTTTTAAAACCGCAGTGTTCCCATAGCTTTTATGCAAATTCTGGATTTTAATCATTTTGTTGCCTCCTTTTGGTACGGACGCTCTACATAATTTTCAAGTTTTGACTGTAAGAAAGCTAAAATTACTGTAATAGCCCAATAAATTAAACCAACTGTTAAATACGCTTCTAGAAATTTATAAGTGACAGCTGATTCGAGCTTTGCCCGAGCAAGCATATCCACAACACCGATCGTAAAAGCTAATGATGTTTCTTTAATCATCATAATGTAATAATTTCCTGATGCCGGAATTGCAACACGTAATACTTGAGGCAAAATAACCGTACGTAACCCTTGCCACTTTGTCATGTTCACAGCATCACATGCTTCAAATTGACCTTTATCAACCGCTAAAAATGCAGAACGAAATACTTCCGATAAATATGCTGCATTTTTTACACTTAGCGCAAAAATAACAGCTGTAATCGCATCTAATGAGCTGAAGCTAGGAAATAATTGAGGTATCCCAAAATAAAAAATAAAAATCTGAATGAGCGTAGGGACTCCACGGAAATAAGAAATAATAACAATTAAAATCTGATAAAGAACGGGAACTTTAAAATTAATTATTACAGCAAATAGAAGACCAATAACGACTGCTAATATAAAGGAAAGTGTCCCCATGTATAAAACAATTGGTAAATATTCTATGATTCTCGGAAAAATATCAATCATATAACCAACATCAAAATTCACAAAATCCCTCTTTTCTATGGAACTAGAAATCAGAAGGCTGTTCAGAGATTACTCTGGACAGCCTCTATTAAAGATTATTTATGTGGAATTGTTACATCAATTGCACTCCACTTATCAGATAGCTCTTTTAATGTGCCATTATCTTGTAGCTTTTGTATTTCTGCACTAAACGCTTCTAAAAACTCTTTATTTTCTTCAGAGCGTACAAACGGGAAGCCATAGTCAAAGTTAACTAAATATTCTTCACCGTAAATCTTTAATGGTAAACCTTCATCACGAATACGAGATGCTGCAGTAATTTTCACATCAATAAATGCATCTAATCGTCCTAATGCCACTTCATTATATGTTCCGCTTACATCCTGGTACGGTGTAATGATGATTTCGCCACCATTTTCCTCATTCCATTTCTCTAAAAATTGATGCAAGTTATTTCCTAGTAAAACACCCACTTTTTTACCTTTTAAGTCTTCAATACTGTTAATACTATTATTATCTTCATGTACAACTAGAGTAGCACCTGAATAAGCATAAGGTGTTGAAAAGTCATATTTTGCACGGCGTTCTTCTGTCATTGCAATTAAATTGGATACCGTATCAATTTTTCCGGCATCGAGCATACCAAAGATACCTGAAAACTCAGCGAACTCCCACTTAATTTCATACCCTAATGCTTCGCCAACTTTTTCTAATACTTCTACGTCATATCCTTGCGCTTTACCGTCTTCATCCACTGAAATAAATGGAGGATAAATTCCTGATGAACCTACAACTAAGACCTCTTTTTCCCCACTGTCAGCATTCGTTTCTTTTGACGTTGACCCAGCCCCTTCCCCATCATCATCGCCACAAGCAGCTAACAGTAATATTAAAGAACTAAAAAAAATGAGAAATGATAATTTCTTTAAACTTTTCATTTAAGCTTCCACCTTTTCTAGTTCTTTCTCTATAACCTCTACTAATTCTTCTGCAAAAATTTCACGAGGGTATTGAAATTCCAATTCATTGATAAATACAGTAGGCACCATTTTTACATTACGCTCAATTGCCTCAGCAGTAATTTGTAAGCTACGGTCGATATTTGAAAATTCTTCTTTTAAGTTATATTTCGCTTCAATGTATTTCTTTATTTCAAAACTTGAATATTTATCCCATGTCGCTTGATCCTTAAATAATTGACTTATGATTTCTAATGTTCTTTCTGGAGTAGAATAATCTAAATTTGCATTGATTAACGTCCCAGGCAATAACATTTCACGTGGTTTGTCATAATGCTTTACTACTAACGCTACTTTATTTTCTGCGAAATACTTTGGAAGTGTATTATCAACTAAATCGTAAAACGTCGCACAATACGGACACGCGTAATTTAAAAACACTTCAATTATTACAGGTGCGTTCAAATCGCCAATTACTAAATAATCATTTTTAATTTCCATCCTAATTATCCACCCTTTTATTTTCTATAAATTCAAAAAATTCAACGATATTATTGTATACTATCTTTATTGGAATTGTAAATAATATTTTGAAAATGTTGGGATGTGTTGTTATAAGTTGAAGAAGTAAAAAAAATCCCATCGACTATATTTAGATAAAAGTATATTAAAAAAACCTCTAAACTTTGGAGTTTAGAGGTTTTGACATGATTGAACTACTTAAGCAATCCAATCCTCTTTCGGAATATCATTTGTTTCTTTCTTGCTATAGTAACGCCCTTTTGTCGCCAACCCTAAAATGACAGTCAGAATTGCTGCCATAAGTGCCGCGAAAAAGGCGGCAGTATTTTGCAGGAATGTGCCCATATATCCGAGCGCTGCGATTGTGCCGATTATAGTTGGGACAATCAACGCAATGACACCAACCGGATTCCATTTAAACAGGTTTTCCTGTCTGGATTCGTAATAGCGTGGGCCGATTTTCAGCCATTTTTTGAGAACGAGTGCTTCCGTTACGAGTACTGCTGCCCAGCTCATCAGTGCTACACCTTGGAACGTCATCGCAATTTGTAGATGATCGACAATACCACCAAGCATCAATATCATCGCAATGACTCCACCTACTACTACCCAAAAACGGCGCCCTGGTGTAAAGCCAAACATGTTTTCAAAAAAGTTCGAGAGGGAAAGTGAGCTGCTGTAAATATTCGTTATATTAATTCGAACCTGTGTAAGTACCGTAAATACGACACCACCGAGCCCTAACAATGTCACGATATAAACGCCGGGATTAGCTTCGGCGAATTTTACACCGAACCAAATGCCAAGGCCGCCCATTACACCAAAACAGAAGATTTGCGGAATAAATCCGATGGCAATTGAGCCGACTTTCAAATCTTTCGGTTTCAGGAAGCGTGCATAATCTGAGGCAATCAAAGCTGTAAGTCCCATGATACCGTGTTGCATTCCGATACATAACAGCAATGCCGTACCGCCTATTTGAACACCTTCAGGCATATAGGTCCAGAAATTACCGGAGTTTAGTGATGGAGTGTTGAAAGCAATAACAATGGCCGTAATGAGGAAGAACCCAAAAATCGGCAATGACCACTTTTGAAGTTTGTCCAATTGTTTAATGCCAAACCAGTTTAACGGAATTACTATGGAACCAAAGAATACAATTAAAAGCCAGATTGGAATCGCCGGGAAATATGCATGAACTGCAGCGACTAAAATCATACCTTCAAATGCACAATACATAATAAAGTTTGATGCGTAAATTAATGAGGTTAATGAGGCTCCGATATAACCGAATCCTCCGCGGGATAATAAGTTAACGTTCATGCCGGACTTAGCCGATAAATAAACAATGATGCTTCCGAGAATACCTGCGACTATAATGGCATAGCCAGCCGAGATGAGCGCATTGACCGCTCCGAACTGTAGTGCCATGACGCTTCCCATCTGGAAATAGAAGATGGCAGTTGCGATGCCAAACGTTATATTTGTGATACTTAACCAGCCCATTTTGCGCTCTTCACGCGGAACTCGGTCAAAAGTATAGTCACTAGTTGCTTCTTCTTGATATAAGTCTCGTTCTCTTAAATTTTGATCTGCTGTAATCTCAGATCTCATTCAATCAAATCCTTTCTGTACTTATACTTCTTTTGTTTCAAAGGAACATTTATTAGGGGTGGATGGATCTTTTAAGGGAAAGGGTGGTTACGGTAAATCATCTGCAATTGATCCCTTCAATTCAGAAACAAAAAAAGAAATGATTTTTTTACCGCGCAGACAGTCGTGAGCGTAAGTTAAATAGCTCCATTAAATATTCTAACATAATTTAACGAAATTATTTGCGATCTTAGCCCAAGTCGTTCTTTAGGGCTACAAGAAACCCACTCTTTCCCAGACAATAAAAAAGCTCGAAAAACATAAAATTCTCTTGTTTTCCGAGTTACTTAACAGGTGAATATAGCCAGCAAGGTCAGCTGCTTATTCTACATATTCTTTTACACTTACCGCAAAATGACTGTTTGGCAGATAAACAATTTCGAGCTGCTTCCCTTTCCAATTCGCTTCGTATTCTCTCCTGTAAATCTCCAAATTATATACATCGATTGTTAGCTCTTCAAACTCAAGCTTCATCAGTTTCGGAAGACCGTAATCGGGCGGTTCGTATTCCACTCCTATCGGAACAGCGACCATCTCTTCAAAGTCTTTACTTTCATAAGCCACTTTATCTTTATAGAGGAGGGCCGATGTTTCTGCAAAAGAGTAACCAACTCCGATCATGATAAATGCAATAACTACACTAACCATTTTTCCGAACCAGTTCTTTGTCCCAAAAACGAGCCCAATGAACCCTATCCCAAAACATACACTTACCCCTGCCGCAGCAAGGGCATTCATCATCTCGTGAACAATAAAATGCTCTTCAATAAAGAAGGATACTCCCCATATGATGAAGGATGCCAACAAAATAAGCAGGGCAATCAGCATAAAAACTGCAATGATGCCATCTCCTTTTTGATAACCTGGCCAAAGTGAACGGCGTTTCTTTTTCTTATTCGTTTTATTCGTTTGTTTAATAGCCATATTCACTTCCTCCAATTTCTAAAAGTGAACTATAAAATGGTACATTTCCTTTTGCTCTATTCCTTTATTCACTCTTCCACTTTTGGCGCCATTCTTCAACCTTTGCATTGATTTCCTCGCCTGCCTGCTCTCGCTCGACTTCTTTTTTTTCTTTTATTTCTCTAAAATGATCGTTCCGTAAGTCATGGAAGGAATCAGCTATTTTCCACACTTGATTTTTTACTTCATTTGTAATCAAATCTTCATTTGCCATGAAATTAAGTGCATACCTAATACGATTTTGCTCTGCATCGGAAACCAAATATAAAGGGTTGTAAATTTGATTCATGCGATCCATAGCATCCGTAAACTGCTGCATTGTCACTCCTTGTGTCCATACTAGCTGGCCAATAGAAGGCTTCCATTTTTTCGTCATCTGTACTTCAAGTTCGGCAGGGTCATTCACTGTGATGTATTCACCGCCACCAGAATTCGCTACCTGTTTCAATTGCTGCTGACCTTCATTATCTACGTCAAAACCGATAATATTGACCTTTGCCTTTATACTCTGATTTTGAAGCTGCTTCGCTGCTGCAACCGGATCTCCATCACATGTTTCCACCCCATCGCTCACCATATAAACAACATTCGAATAGTCCTCAGCAGGAAAGGCTTGCAACAGTTCCTCTGCTTTTTGAATCGCTCCTGCCAATGGTGTCCAGCCTTTCGCTTCAAAAGAATTTAGTGCACTGGTGAATTTTTCGGCATCATAAGAAGATAAAGGGTAAATCGATTGTATCGTCGAACAAGATGCCGCTTTATCGGATGTTGATGACGAACCGATATGTCCATAAGTAATTAACGATAAGTTAGCATCGCTCGGAATTTCTTTTGCAAATTTGGCAATTGCTGCTTTAGCCAAATCCATTTTCGTTTTATTCCCTAATTGTCCATTCATGCTTCCGCTTGCATCCATCAGTACAACTACATTCATTTTCTTTTGTTTAGTCGTCTCTATATCCTCGCCATCCGGCAAGTCTGGCATAACATAACCATGCTCATAGTTGATTAGCTGCTCATAATAATTTTTGTGATTTCCAGATCCGAGTGTATATACAAGGTAATCATATATTTCCTCACTGCTCATTTCTTTGTGTTCATTAAAATATGTTGTGAGCTCCTTTTCTAAAATAGGATTGAAAGTTTGCTCAAGGAAATCCCGGTACCGCTGATTATCCCAGCCACCAAGTGTTTCCAACTGCTGATCCATATGTAATTCAATTAATACACCCGCTTTTTGACCGACCATTTCTTCTACCGTCCTGCCTGCACGCGGAATTTTTTCTTCCGCTACTTTCTCAGCCGCCTCTTTTTTAATGTTTTCTATATCCTCTTTCTCCGTCTGTGCATCTCCACATCCCGACAATAACATTAAACTTATTATAGATATCAGGACAGTACCCCTCTTAAAGAACTTCATCTGTTATTCCCCCTTCAATTTAGTACCTTTAAGCTTTCTACGTTTTGATGAGTTATTAGTTTCTGTGTTTATAGATGCATTTATTGGATCCCGGTAAGAGTATAATTTTCCTAACACAATATTATTCGGTATTGTTAGCCTCGTATTGGTTCGGTCGTCTTTCCTATTCACGAAGCAATGCATAAAGCTGATAGCCCATATACAGCGCCATTATCCAAATAATTACTGCAGTTATTTTATTAAGATAATTTAGGAATCTTCCGTTACTGTCAATTTGTCCAATCTTTCTCCCGACAATGGCAAGTGACAGAAACCAAATCCATGATACGACTATACAAGCCAATGTAAACATCCATTTCTCATAACCTGTATAAGCTAATGAACTTGTTCCGATTACCCCGATTGTAAAAATAAATACGTTTTGAAACCTAATGGCAAAATTAAGCCAAATGCCAATAGAATTCCATATATTAATGGTTGCACGCTTATTCCTCCTACTTCCATTATTTAAGAATAACGATGAAGGAACGATTTGTCTCCCCTTATTAAACAGATACAGGCATTCTCCGTAATTCCAATTCACGGAAGTTCCTAACATTTTTTACGAGTATCTTGACTTACCATTAATTGATAAATTAATGTAGTAAATAGAACATGATAGGCGATAAAGTTCGCCCTTAACCGCCTATAGACGAATGACTCCTGTCAGTTTAGTGAACTGGCGGGAGTCTGTTTTATTTAAGGGAGGTTACTGAATTTGCTAATGATTTTAATAGGAATTGGCGGTGCTATTGGAGCGGCATTAAGATATAGTGTATCCCTGTTTTTGTTAACAAACGAGACAGCTGCCTTTCCCTTTGCGACGGTTGCAGTAAATTTGGCAGGCTGCTTTCTTTTAGGGATGCTCTCCTCGGGGTTTGAACTAAAACTAACAGTTAATCCTGACTATTTATCAGCATTCAAAACCGGTTTAATCGGTTCGTTTACGACTTTTTCCACGTTCAGTGTCGAAGTTATCCAGCTGCTGCAGCATCACTTTTTCTTTTCCGCAATCCTTTATATTTTCATTAGCGCCATCTTCGGATTAATTTTTGTTGCGCTTGGTATGAAAATCGGGAAAAGCCTTTCGGAAAGGGAAGAACCAATATGATGAATTTCTTGTTAGTGGCCGTTGGTGGATTTTTCGGAGCCATTTTGCGCGCTGTTATTTCTAAGCGGCTCAATCATACAAACCGATTTGTTCACTTTGGTACTTTTACTGTAAATATGCTCGGCTCGTTTGCATTGGGATTTTTGGTTAATATACATCTTCATACAAATGTAAACCTTATTTTGGGTATCGGATTTTTAGGAGCGTTCACTACATTCTCTACTTTCAAATTGGAAAGTCTGACACTTGTCCATGCAAAACAATGGAAACAATTTGTACTCTATTCTTTACTCACTTATACGGTCGGCCTATCCATTGCTTTTGCCGGCTTTTGGATGGCAAAATTATATTTATCCTAATGTTCCGTTTCCCCTCTAATCAGCATCGGTTTTAACGTGTAATGTTTACAATCAAATGACGCGGGTAAATTTACAGTGTGCAACATTCAAATGAGGAGGATGATAGAAATGGTAAAACATATTGTGGGGTATTATGATACAGAAGCAGAAGCAATCGATGCAATCGAGGATTTAAAACGACAAGGTTACCGTACTGAAGATATTTCAGTTATCAGTAAAAGCCAATCGGATGTTGATACGATTTCCGATGAAACAGGTGCAAACGTTGCAGAAGGTGCAGCTACAGGCGCAGCTGCGGGCGGTGCATTAGGCGGAATTGGCGGCGTGCTTGCAGGTCTCGGCGCATTGGCCATTCCAGGTATCGGCCCTATTGTAGCAGCAGGTCCAATTGTTGCCGGTATTACAGGCGCGGCAGCTGGTGCAGGTGTCGGCGGCTTGACGGGTGCTCTTATCGGTATGGGGATTCCAGAAGATGAAGCAGACCGTTACAATGAACAATTTGAATCTGGTAAAATTTTAATTATGGTAGATGAAAATTCACGCGGTACAACACTTTTATAATAAAACTGCAGAAAGTCATTCCTGATTCATCAGGATGGCTTTCTTTTTTCGTTCCTATATGAAGTAGACGTTCCCTGTTTCCTCATGTTTACAAATATTCCTCCAGGGTAAATTTTAATATATGAATAGAGATTTGAGAGGATGAGGGAAATGGCAAAACATGTTGTAGGATATTATGATACAGAAGCAGAAGCAATTAAAGCAGTTGAAGAATTAAAACGACAAGGATACAGCGCAAAGGATATTTCAATTATTAGTAAAAATGTATCCGATGTAGATGCAATCTCCAATGAAACCGGTGCAAATGCCATGGAAGGTGCAATTACAGGTGTTGCTGCCGGCGGTACATTAGGCGGACTCGGCGGTGTTATTGTCGGACTTGGTGCACTTGCGATTCCAGGTATCGGACCTGTTGTTGCAGCCGGACCAATCGCAGCAGGGTTAACCGGATTAGCTACCGGTGTAATGGTCGGTGGAATCGTCGGTGCTTTAGTCGGTATGGGTATTCCAGAAGACGAGGCAGAGCGCTACAACGAACAATTTGAAGCTGGCAAGATTTTAATCATGGTAGCAGAAGATAAACGCGGTTCCGAATTATAAAAGTTTGACTGTATCAATGCAATCGTTAATTTGAATATCATCAGTAGTAAAAACGATATAGAGAACTATATAATGCCATTCCAATTTAATTGGAATGGTATTTTTATTGAATTCATTTGAATTCATTTGATTAGAATGCTTTCACTTCCAGGGTCATGCCTCCTTATTAGTGTGTCCCTTTATTTAGGTCTAGTTAATCCCCTAGCGCAGAGTTATACAGTTTTAAATTTTAATAGTAAAATAAGTATTGCAATAATTACATAATAGTAATAAAGTATTAGCGATAAACAATGATTTTTTAAACTATTATCCTAAACAGAAAAGGAATGTTTTAATTTTGAATTTTTTTACTAAGTGGTCCATTAAATTTAGACTTGTTTTTGCATTTGCAATTGTACTCTTAATACCGACCTTAACTGTATCTTTTTTTTCATATAACAATACAAAAAACCTAATTTTTGAAGAGCATGAGTCAACTGCCGAACATAATTTAAATTTATTAAATTCAAAGATTACAGAAACAATTCAGCCAAAGCTTCAGCAGCTGTCATATTTGTCATCATATATTTCACAAGATACTCTGGATAATAATGATAAAATCAATTCCTTATTCGATGAGTATCTCGCACTTCACCCAGAAATCAACATTGCCTATGTAGGTACAACTGATGGTCAAATGCTACGTCGCCCCGCACATCAATACGAAGCAGGCTACGATCCACGGGAACGCCCTTGGTATATTCAGGCAATTGAAGCAAAGGGCGAAGTAATTATTACCGATCCGTATGTTGCAACAAGTTCCGGCACTCTTGTCGTAACGATTGCGCAACAATTAACGGACAAATCAGGCGTAATCGGGATTGATCTGGCGATTCAAAAATTAGCTGAGATTAATGATTCAGTTATGATTGGCGAGAAAGGCTTCACAATGCTTTTGGATAGTAAAAATAACTATATGGCAGCACCTGATATCGAAATCGGTTCAGCAGCCGGGGAGTCAATCAGTAATAATATTAATGAAAATAATGGTGTTATAAAAGACGATCAGACCAAAACTTTTTACGTTAAAAATGAACAAACAGGATGGACAATACTAGCGAAAACGTTTGATAGCGAAGCAGAGGCTGTTGCAAATGAAAATTTACGTTCTGATTTAACCGTTGTCTTTATTGCCTTTATTTTCGCTGCGGTTTTCGTCTATTTGATTATCCGTTCAATCAATGGACCGCTTCAGGAATTATCTAAAAAAGCAACCCTTATAAGTGAGGGTGATTTATCCGTAAAAGTAAATATAAATTCCAAAGATGAAATTGGGCTTTTAGGAGAAGTATTTAATACAATGCGTGAGAACTTAAGTACGTTAATACAACAAGGGTTACATAGTGCGGACGGTGTGCGGGAAGCCGCCTCTTCTTTGAAAGAAAGTACAAACTTAACAATCGAGGCGACAGAACAATCCGCACATGCAGTTCAAGAAGTAGCCATCAGCACGGACGAACAACTAAAAGGTAATGAACAAAATGCACAATCAATGAAACACTTAGCTCAAAATATTATTGAAATTGCAAATCGTTCACACGAGGTCACTTCTCTATCGACTAATGCAATCGATACAGTAAACGAAGGAAATATCGTCGTTCAAAACACAGTGAACCAAATGAATTCGATTGATGATTCGGTCGCTCAGTCAGACGAAAAAATCCGCGCATTGTCAAAGCGTATTGAGGAAATTGGAAGCATTGTCGATGTTATTAATAGTATTGCAAACCAAACAAATTTATTAGCGCTAAATGCGGCCATTGAAGCAGCTCGTGCAGGTGAGCACGGAAAAGGTTTTGCCGTTGTGGCACAGGAAGTTCGTCAACTTGCAGAGAGCTCACAGCATTCAACAGAGCAAATCAATGTATTAATTAAAGGAATTCAGGAAGACACTGCAAGTTCCGTTTCATTAATGAATCATGCCAAGATAGATGTTCAACAAGGTATGCAGCTGACAAGCGAAACAGCCGATAAATTCCAGCAAATTTTAGAGGCACTGCAAACTATCGCACCTAAAGTGAATGATGTTACAGCAACTGCACAGGAAATGGCGGCTTCTGTTGAACAAACTTCTTCTACAGCAACTTCATTAGTGACCCATGCACAAACGACTGCTGCAGCGGCAGAAGAAGTTGCAGCTACAACAGAGGAAATTCATGCTTCTATGGAAGAAATGGGTGCCTCTGCCCAATCTTTAAACCAGATGGCCGATCATCTACAGCAAGTAATGCATAAGTTTAAAGTATAGATAATAAATGGACGGACGGACGATAATATACAACTGCCCCAGGAACATAAAACAAAACGAAAAGCAGCACTTTTCTCTATGAGAAAGTTGCTGCTTTTATATTCAGGAGAAATTCCCCCATCCCCAAACTGATTTTGGCAGACCCTCTTTATTCCCTATTTAAATTATTCCTCCCCTCTTCGAATGTTTTCAAATTCTACTATCGACGATTATTAATTTTTTCACTGTAACTTAGATATGGACACTCCTTTTTATGAAGCTAAAGATTGGTTAAATATAAATAAGCGAAATCTTTTATTATTTATGGACATAGGTTGTTTTTTTCATTAATGATGTTTCTTTTATAAGTATAGCTGGCCAGCTAAATACTAATTGAAAGAAACGAGAGGTAATTAATATGGTAACAACGTACGCTACAATCACAACTTACACAGTAAAGTCGGGTGACAATTTAGGCAGTATTGCCATTAAATTTGGTATGACGCTGGCCGAAATCCAATCATTGAATAACATTGCCGACCCTAACAAAATTCAAATTGGTCAAGTTCTAAAAGTTTACAGCAATACTTCTGGGGGTGGTTCAACTCCAAACACAACAACTTATACAGTAAAATCAGGTGATAACTTAGGCAGTATCGCCATTAAATTTGGCATGACGCTGGCTCAGATCCAATCCTTGAACAATATTACGGACCCCAATAAAATTCAAATTGGCCAAGTGTTGAAAGTATACGATAATGGAACAGGTTCTGGCGGTGGCACAGCACCGAAAACAACAACATATACAGTAAAGTCGGGTGACAATTTAGGCAGTATCGCCATTAAATTTGGCATGACGCTGGCTCAGATCCAATCCTTGAACAATATTACGGACCCCAATAAAATCCAAATTGGCCAAGTGTTGAAAGTATACGATAACGGAACAGGTTCTGGTGGTGGTACAGCACCGAAAACAACAACGTATACAGTAAAGTCCGGTGATAATTTAGGTAGCATTGCCATTAAATTTGGCATGACGCTGGCTCAGATCCAATCCTTGAACAATATTACGGACCCCAATAAAATCCAAATTGGCCAAGTGTTGAAAGTATACGATAACGGAACAGGTTCTGGTGGTGGTACAGCACCGAAAACAACAACGTATACAGTAAAATCCGGTGACAATTTAGGCAGTATCGCCATTAAATTCGGTATGACATTAGCCGAGATCCAATCCTTGAACAATATTACGGACCCCAATAAAATTCAAATTGGCCAAGTGTTGAAAGTATACGATAACGGAACAGGTTCTGGTGGTGGTACAGCACCGAAAACAACAACGTATACAGTAAAGTCCGGTGATAATTTAGGTAGCATTGCCATACGCTTTGGAATGACATTAGCTGAAATCCAATCTTTGAACAATATTACAGATCCAAATAAAATCCAAGTGGGGCAAGTGTTGAAAGTATATGATAACGGAACAGGTTCTGGCGGCGATACAGGCGATGGCGATTCAGCCGTAACTTATGTAACAGAAAGTCAATTAAATCAAATCGGGTGGTCAAGCACATATCTTTCTGCGAAGATTATTGCTGATTTGAATAGCTGTTTACAGCGATATAATATTACGACAAATTCTAGAGTTCGCCATTTTATTAGTCAGTGTAGTCATGAGTCAGGTGCAGGCAGATGGACAAAAGAGTTAGCATCCGGTGAAGCCTACGAAGGACGTGCAGATTTAGGAAATACTCAACCTGGGGATGGTCCGAAGTATAAAGGTGGCGGATATATTCAGTTAACAGGGCGTTACAATTATACAAAGTTTTCGCAAGCTATCGGCGACCAAGAAGTCGTAAATCAAGGTGTTAACTATGTAGCAACCAATTACCCCTGGACAAGTGCAGGCTTCTGGTGGGATAACAATAAAATGAATGCATTATGTGATACTAACCCTACTGTTGAAGCTGTAACAAAAAGAGTAAATGGTGGTTACAACGGTTTAGAAGATCGTAGAATGTATTACAACCGATGTGTTCAAGTTTTTAAATAACATCAAATATATTAAGGGGGATGTTCTACTTTAGAACATCCCCTTTTGGATTTCTTAACATAATGAAAGCTTGATTAATTAGTTTTAATTTTCTTTATAAGCGCTATTATCTTTTCCTCATTGTTAGGATGGATATAAACTTTTTTTGTATTATTGATTATATCTTCCATTTCCTGATGTACTTCTTCTTTATCTATATCTTTAGGAGGAGTAAAGCCACCATACCATCGCAATGGTACATTATAGACATTAATCGTGCCATCTCCATTACTACTATAAGTTACTATCCCATCAACTAATCGTGAACCAGTTAATTGTACAACATCTTCGGGATATTTTACGCTCATATTATCTTCAGGATTAAGAAGGGTTCCTTCAGAAATTTCTTTCACATACAATTCATCTATCTCCTGATTTGGACCTAGTTGCAACCAGACTCTAGCATATTCGATTTGTTCTGGCGAATACTTAGAAAGCTCACTATTCTCTTTCTTTTTATTATCAGTACTATCTTTTTGTTCTCTCATGACGAGTCCCTCAGAAGAATCATCAGCATTCAAATTTTCCTCAGTAAAATTACCGTTGGAGTCGCCTTCATTTTCATTTGTTTCTTCTACAGAACTTGAACCTTTTCTAAGTGCTTCTTCCGTATCTATTGCATCTACACCTATTGATGTATTATTATTCGAATCTTCATTTGCCTTTTCTTCTTTTGGATCCACTGAGCAACCAAAGAGGAATAGTAAAACAACATTACAAAAAATAAGCTTTTTTAGATTCTTCAATTAATGATTGCCTCCTTAGAATATTAAATATTTAAGTTTTACAACAAAACCTCAATTTGAAAAAAATTAAAATAAATTTCTCCAATATTTACCGTAACATAAATTATTTAACTTAGTAAAATATTTACAATGACAAAATCCCCACCATGAACCCCTACATTTCCATAACAATAATCATTAGACTTTTGTACCCAACCTGTAAGTCCTTAAATAAGTATTTAAAAGAGAAAAGTTGAAAAAAAGATAAATTTTACCTCTTTAATAAATATAAATAATGAAAGGAGTAATTTATTACGGAACAGCTTTACAAAGGATATCACCAGTGGAATTTGTGTTTATAACAGTAGCTGATTATACTATCAGTTTAATTGTTGTTGCAGAAAGAGAGAAAAAAGAAAATAACTGAAGAATACCTTTTTTTTATGATAAAATAAGAACATAAGTTCTCTTATTGGTAGGGGGGATGGAATGGGCTATGGAAAATCCTTTAATAATTTCTTTTTTAAAGAATGAAAATATGAAAGCTTTATATCTAGACTATTTGAATGACCCAGATGAATTTACTAAAGAAATCATTGAATACCACTTTTCACAGTACTGTCGTAAAATCCAAATTTTAAGTTACTTTTCTAAAACACTTCATTTTGATGCGCAACGTTTTGACATGAAAATACGCGACCATTCCGAAAAATATCCTCTAATTTTAAATCAGGATAATGGATTTGAAGATATACTGGTGCGGGAGACTGTTGAAGATGACAAAGTAATTAATTATGACGAATACGCTGCTGATAGTTATGAGAATATTGGTGAAATCATTTCCAATAAGCAGCTCTATATGATTGTCGATAATTTGAAGCCAAAAAACAAAGAATTATTGTACTTACTTTATGTAAAAGGACTTGAAGAAAAAGAAGTAGCACAGATATTGGGACTTACAGTACAGGCAGTTAATAAAAGAAAAAACACCATATTAAAGAAAATAAAGCAGCGATTTAACGGATAAGGGGGCAAATTATGAGTGGAAATTTTGAAGAAGATATCGTTCGTATGTTATCTCCAAAAATAAAAAGTGTTTTAAAGCAAACACAGCGTCAGTACCAGGAAGATTTGGAACAAGAATTATTACTAATGATTATTACCAAAGTTAAAAATAAAAAGTACTTCTCTAAGGCTCCTTCTTTTTTTCAATTGGTAGGAGAAACTGATAGAACGAAATAAGCATATCAAGCAGCATATTAAGAAGATAACATATTATACTAATTTTTCCTTAATATAAGCAAATGGGTATATATTAGAAAAGTAAAAGCACCGGATTTTTATGCATTTTTGCATGTCCATCGGTGCTTTTTTGACGGCAATTATAAAAACGGCCAATTAAAAGGCTGTTTTATACTTAGTTTTTAGAATATTGTTTCTTCATTTCCCAAAATCCTGGAACCGAGTTTGTGTCATACTTTTTAATACAACTCATCATTTTAATTAATAAATCCTGCTGTAAATCTTCTCTATATAGTGGTTGGGTTTGATAAATAACTTTATTTAATTTTGGTTCAAAGAGGGTTATAACATTTAATAGAGCCGAATTATCATATTTTGATTCTTTGACTAAGGTAATCAAGTCTTTATTCATTTTTTCTATTCAATCCTTTCTCTAAATCATTTATCACGTTTGATAATTTGAGAATACTATTCTCTAGGTTTTCGATTTTTTTCTCAAACCTTATAAACAGATATACAGTTATCGCTATTGGAAATCCAAAATTCCCTATTACAGTTATTAGTTCAGATGTATTTAATAACACTTGCAGACCCGCCTTCCGCTTTATTAGATTCAAGGAATTTTAGAAGATTGCCTAAAGCATTTTTATGCATTTTGGAAACAGCTTGTTGGCTTTTGCCTAACAAATTGCTAATTTCAGTATCACTTAATCCGTTTACATAAGCTAAATTAATAATTTGCTTTTGTTTTGGAGATAATCCATTCAAGGCTTGATATAAAGCAGGGCTTGAAATTTGTTTAGTAATATCTTCTTTTGATAAGAAAGTATTTAGAGAAATATTTGCATTTTCATCAGGTATAGATTCAAGGTAGTTGTTTTCTTCACTTTCAAAACCTGATTCTCTGACGATATTCCGTGGTGCTTGAAATCTTGATTGTAGTTTTCTCTGTCGTTTATCGAAGTTAACAGAATTAAAATGCAATGTTGTAGATATATGAGATATGAATCTGATATTAAAATAAAATTGCTTAAATTTATTATCTAATTCTTTCATATTTTCCTTTGTTGGGTTCGAAATAGCCCTGTAATAAATTTGTTTATTTGATGGTTGTTTTAAAAAGGAGGATACTATATCATTCTGTAATAATTCGGTATTTTCATTTTCAAATTCTTTTATTTTTTGTTCATCTAAATACATCCATAATCACATCCTTTATATACTCTTTCTCCCATAAACGAAACGTATGTTCTTAAATATATAAAAAAAAGAAAGGCTTGTTGTTTAACACTCTGTTATTCCTTTTTATCCTTCATAATGAACTTTCTAATATATAAAGAAGTCAAAAGTTAATTTAATACAACCTTTTATTTATTTTTTTTACAACTTTTTCTATATAATTGTGAATTCTAAATGAAAATTACAAATATTTTATCAGCACTCTGTTTTGCTTTTATTTAATAGGTCCTCCTTTAATTTTCATGGTATATTATTGAAGTTGCACTATTAAGTGTTATTTTACAGATGGAGGTTTTACGATGCTCAAAAGTTTGCAAGATACAACAACATTAAATAACGGTGTTAAAATGCCTTGGCTAGGAATCGGTACATATTTAGTTGAGGAAGGACCTGACCTGTTAAACGCGATAAAATTTGCGATTAAACACGGTTACCGCAGTATCGATACAGCTGCTGTTTATCAAAATGAAGAGGGCGTCGGCGAAGCAATCCGTGAAGCACTAAAAGAAACCGGCATTTCAAGAGAAGAACTGTTCATCACTTCTAAAGTGTGGAATACAGATTTAGGCTATGAAGAAACACTTGCTGCCTACGAAACAAGTTTAAAGAAGTTAGGTCTTGAATATTTGGATTTATATCTTATACACTGGGCAGTTGTAGATAAATACAAAGATGCATGGCGCGCGATGGAAACACTTTATAAAGAAGGAAAAGTGAAAGCGATCGGCGTTTGTAACTTCCAAGTTCATCATTTAGAAGATTTGATGAAAGATGCAGAAATCAAACCGATGATCAACCAGGTGGAATACCACCCTCGCTTAGCTCAATCGGAAGTAAAAGCTTTCTGTGAAAACAACGACATTCAGTTCGAGGCATGGTCTCCGTTAATGCAGGCAAAATTATTGGACAACCCCCTACTAAACGAATTGGCTGCCAAATATAATAAAACTGTTTCTCAGGTTATTTTAAGATGGGATCTGCAAAACGGTGTTGTAACGATTCCAAAATCAACGAAAGAACATCGCATTGTAGAAAATGCCGATATTTTTGATTTTGAACTGACTAATGAAGATATGGAACTGATTAATGGCCTTAACCAAGATTTGCGTATCGGGCCGGATCCTGATCACTTCAGCTTTTAATGAAGACCTTTCAAAAAGCTGCCCTTGCCTTATACCGAGGGCAGCTTTTTTACTGAATAATATATACTTGAAATTCTTTTCGAAAACGAGTAAACTATCAAAGTGCTCATTCATCCAAGTTAATAGTAACTGTATAACCTCAAGAATATGGCTTGAGGGTCTCTACCAGGAACCATAAAATCCTGATTACAGAAAATGATTTTTTTCATTTTTTGTAATCAGGATTTTTTTATTTATTCAAAGAAAGGAAGTTAGACAAAATATGAATTTCAAAGTTTTAATACTTGCATTATCAACAGTTGCTGTTGGATTGGTAGAATTAATCGTTGGAGGCATTCTCCCAATTATTGCAACTGATATGAATATTTCAATAAGCACTGCCGGACAGCTGATTACAGTATTTGCCCTTATTTATGCAATCGCCGGTCCTGTGTTATTAGTTTTAACGAGTAAAGTTGAACGGAAAAAGTTATATCTAATTTCGTTGTTTATTTTCTTCATCAGTAACATCATGATGTATTTCAGTGTGACATTCACATTTATGATGGTTGCACGTATTTTAAGTGCGATGAGTACTTCACTGATTACCGTGCTTTCTTTAATCATCGCTGCAAAAGTTGTTTCGCCGGCGCATCGTGCGAAGGCACTTGGTTTCATTTATATGGGAATTAGTTCTTCGCTTGTATTAGGTGTACCGCTTGGCATTTTAATTTCAGATTATTTCGGATGGCGTGTAATTTTCCTAGGCATTGCGATTTTATCGGTAGGCTCATTTATCCTTATTTCAATCTTCTTAGAGAAGGTTCCTGGGGAAATGACAATCCCACTTTCGCAACAATTAAAGGCGGTTGCCAGCTCCAAAATAGGAAGTGCCCACCTTGCAACAATGTTTATGCTGGCAGGACACTATACGATGTACGCGTACTTCACGCCGTTTTTGGAAACAGAACTTAGTCTGAATTCCAGCTGGATCAGTCTATGCTACCTATTATTCGGGATTGCTGCAGTAAGTGGCGGCGCATTTGGCGGGACGCTTTCGGATAAAATCGGCGCACCAAAAAGTATTATTTTCGTTATTGTTTCATTTGCAGTCGTGCTATTCATCCTGCCATTCACAACATTCTCTCTTATCATTTTCATACCAATTATGATGATTTGGGGAGCGCTAAGCTGGAGTTTATCACCACCACAGCAAAGCTACTTGATTCAGACAGATCCTGCTACATCTGATATCCAGCAAAGCTTTAATAATTCAGCTTTACAGATCGGGATTTCGATGGGTTCAGCATTTGGCGGTATTGTAATAAATCAAACAGCCACAATTTCACAAGCAGCTTGGTACGGTGGCGCACTTGTACTAGTGGCATTGGCATGTGCAGTCTTTTCTTTAACGAGAAAAACAAACGGAAGAGAAGAAAAAATCTCTACTTCTGCTGCCCATCATTCGAATATTTAATTCTTAAAGCAACATCTTTTTGTAGGATGTTGCTTTTTCTTTGTATAGTTAAAAAATGTATATTATGTTATGATAAGCAAGCCTATAGCACTCTCGAATAAAAAACATATTATTGGAGAAAACAAATGGAAAATCTTAATTTATTGCTTGAAAAAAACAGTCATTTGGAAAGCGAACGTCTATTTTTGCGTCCAATTTCTATTGAAGATACTGAAGATATGTACGAATATACAGCGGATGAAGAAACAACTAAATTTCTTTATCATACACACAAAGATCTGGATCAAACGAAGAAGATGATTGAGAATTATTTTATGAAAGAACCTGCCGGAAAGTATGCGATCGTATTAAGAGAAAGCAATAAAATGATCGGTGCGATCGAATTCCGTATCCATGAATGGAATAAAAGCGGTGAACTCGGCTTTACGTTAAACCGCTGCTTCTGGGGAAAAGGCTATATAACAGAAGCCAGCAAAGTTGTATTGGATCTAGCCTTCAATACACTTGGCTTAGAACGAGTATTTGCGGAATCTCACGTTCAAAATGCGGCTTCCGCTAAAGTAATGCAGCGTTTAGGGATGACCCATGAAGGAACGATGCGAAAAAATCACATGATTAAAGGTACTCTCGTAGATAGTGTATATTACTCTATTTTAAAAGAGGAATTCCAGCAGGCTTAATACAAAAATCTGAATCATTACAAAAATAGCCCCTCATTCTGTTTTCAGAATGAAGGGCTTTTCAAATTCAATCGGTTCTTAATTTTGCATTATTATTAGAACGGATTTGTATTCATTAATGTTGCATTTTTAATATACATGCGATTGTTCAGCTTTAGTTGCGCGATAATATAGTCTGCAATATCTTCAGGGTGCATATATTGATCTCTTTTTTCATCTGGCACTAAGTTCAGTGCATCCGCCAAATCTGTTGCGATTGTACTTGGCGCTAATGCTGTTACACGGATATTGTTGCGGCGCACTTCTGCTGCAAGCGACTCTGTTAAGCCGATGACACCAAATTTAGAAGCACTGTATGCACTTGATGTTGCAGCGCCGTTTAAACCGTTTGTTGATGAAATATTAATGACATCACCTGCATTTTTTTCGATTAATTGCGGTACAATTGTGTGCGATACATAAAAAGTACCCATTACATTGATGTCGACAATTTCTTTAAATTCTGCCGGGTCCATATCAACGAGCTTTTCAAATTTACCTACGCCCGCATTGTTAACTAAAATATCCGTTAAACCCAACTCTTCTTTTAGATGGGCAGCAGCGTTCTGTACTTGTTCTAAATTCGAAACATCCGCCACTGCATAGACAGCTTTAACACCATGGCTTTCGATTTCTTTCGCCACTTGCTGTAATGCTTCTTCTGAACGTGCAATAATCCCTACGTTCACACCCTCTTTTGCTAATGCTACTGCTACCGCTTTACCGATTCCGCGTGCAGCACCTGTTACAACCGCTACTTTACCTTGTAATGACTGACCCAATTTCATCGTCTCCTTTATACATTATTCCAATAAAATTTTAACATAGTGAACTTCCATACGTCTTATATTGCGTTCGGCTGATGTATAGTTTTACTTCTCTAACTACCACGATTAGATAAACCTAAAATATTCTCAATTCGTCCTCTGTTATAACGTTGCGTTAGAATAAATGGGATGTTGGCGAAAAGTGCATAAACGATATTAATGCAGCCTGCCCAAACAGGATTCCACAGGAAAAATAGAGGTGCAGGCAAAATGAGCAGCCAATGAGTTATTTCTGCCCTCTTTGTTTCAGCTGCAAAGACGATCAGTTCTTCCCGCTTCGTACCATGCAGATGGCTTTTATTGTAACTTTTTTTGCAATCGAAGAACCATCAATTAAGTGCTTTTTCCATTTCTTCACTAAAAATAGCCGATTCCAGATCTTCCCGTGCTCCTCCCACTTTGCAATACGGAAAAATACAACATCCTTCAGAAAAAAGCGTAAAGGAATTTTGAAACAGAGCGCTGAAATCGAAAAGTGAAGAACGAACCATGCCACTATGTTAACAACGAGAAGCCAAATTGCATTAATAACTGTCACACCTCTCTCCTATTAAACTTTAATTTTTCTGCCTCTCCACATTACCGAATGCAAAACATGCGTACGGTATAATGAGTACAAAAATATGGCTGTAAAAAATAATACAAAAAATGGATAGATCAAGAAAACGATGAAATGGAAATTTCCCGCTCTTCTCGCAATAAAATACAAATGCCCACCGTATAATAAAATGACGACAATACTGCAGAAGAGCGCTACAGTAGATTGAGTTAAAAAGGTGAGAAAGGGTGCCAATGCTGCCATAATGACACCAAAAATCCAAAGCTGAATGAGAAGCATGACAAATTTATGAGTAGATTGGGAAGCTGTTGCCAGATTTTTTGTCCAGCCTTCTATTAGTTGCTTCGGTCCCTCTTCATACATACGCATATTAATAATCCCTTTTCCTGCATAATTGGTCACCGGTAAGTCTTTTGCTATAAAAACATCACTCAGCGCAAAGTCATCCATAATCGATTCTTCCGCAGCTTCATGTCCTCCCGTTGTAATATAGCTCTCCTTATCACAAAGAATACATGGTCCAAATGATCCTGCCGTCGCAAACTTTTCTTTCCAAACTGTAAATACATTCATTCCTGTCAGAACAATAATATTAAATATTACGGATAAATTTTCATATCGTTTTACAATCCGGTGATACGGTTGAATGGATAATATTCCTTTTCCTTCTTGCTTGCTAAAACTATTTACAATACGCTCAAGACTGTCTTCAGCAGCAAGCTGAACATCCGCATCCAAAAATAGCAGCCATTCTCCTTTTGCAGATTGGGCCCCATACGCACAAGCATTGGATTTACCCGGGCTCATCTCCCCTACTTGTTTACATTTTAAAACCTTCGCTCCGTATGACGATGCAACTTCAGCAGTATGATCAGAGGAACCATCATCGACTACAATTATTTCAAAATGCTTCCAAGTTTGCGCTTGAAGCGATTTAAGCAATGGGGGCAAACGAAGCGCTTCATTTCTTGCTGGTATGATAATCGACAATGCAGGTAATGGTTGATTCCCCTCTTTTGCTGGCGGTTTTCTTGTAGACCAAAACATCAGCACACCACATAATAAACCGAGTAGGGATAGTATTTGCACCATCAAATACAAAGTTTCCATTGATCATGTTCCTTCCATTTGCATTTGTGTTTTAGCTAGTACTATTTACTTCTTCCTATCTCTTTCAATCAGTTTCTTAGCCACCTGCTGCCCGCTAAGCGTAACCATTGGCATACCGCCACCCGGATTGACAGTTCCCCCGACGAAATATAAATTGTCATAGCGTTCACTTTGCTTAGGGTGTTTAAATCCTTTATTCACTTTCTTATCGGATACAGTCCCGTAAATTGCCCCGCGGTCAGAAGAATACGTTCGTTCAATATCATGTGGTGTCCACATATCCTTTGTGACAATACTTTCTCTAAGGTTGTCCAACCCCATATTTTCCAGCTTTATTAATACCTTTTCCGCAAACTCGGTATACTGCTGCCGAGTTAGAGGCTTATCTTGAAGGTGAGGAATATGCGGAAGGATTTTAAGGTTCTCATGACCAGGCAGTGCTTGATTTGGATCTGTTTTATTCACATTTACTAAATAAATGACAGGATCATCCGGAAGTTGATGCTTCTCAAAGATCAGATTCATTTGACGTTTCATATTTTTGGAGAAAAAGAAATTATGATGGGCCAGTTGAGAGTAGCTGTTTTTGACCCCTAAATGTAAAACAAGACCTGAGCTTGCAGGTTCGAATTTTTCATCTAATTTATCGGTATAACTTTCTTTTTCCTCAGTTAATTGTTTATATGTCGGAATGACTTCCATATTGGAAACAAAGTAATCAGCAGTCAGTTTCGTCCCACCATCTGTATAGGCCGCCGTAATAACTCGCTTGTTTTTATCCAGCTTCACGATCTTTTTCCCAAGATGGAATGTTACACCGATCTCTTCAGCCAACTTCACTAAAGCATTTGCTAAATTGTGCATTCCTCCAGGCACATACCAGATCCCCTGTGCATGCTGCATGTAGATCATCATATTAAGAACTGCCGGTGCATGATAGGCGGAAGATCCAACATATTTTACAATATAACTCAGCATATCCCGGAATTGCGGGTTCTTAATTCTTTTATCAATCGCATCGAACATTGTAGAAGATAAATCAAATTTCCTCAATGATTGAAACGCACCGTGAAATTGGAGCACTTCTTTTATATTATCTAACCCTTGATTAAAATAACCTTGCTCCGTTATCTCGTATAAACCCTTGGAATATTCTAGTAATTTATTGTATTGCTTTATATCTTTTTTCGTTAGAAATGGATTCAAGTTTTCCATATCGTGTAGATTCTCATATAGATCAAGTGTATTACCGTCCGGGAAAAATGAGCGCCACTGATGGCTCAATCGCTGAATTGGTACATAATCACTCATTTGTTTTCCGCTTTGCTTAAATAAAGTTTCGAATATATGAGGCATCGTTAGAATCGATGGCCCTAAATCAAAACCGAAACCATCCTGCTCTAAACGGTTCAATTTTCCGCCTAGATGATTGTTCTGTTCATATATGTCAACATCGTACCCTTTTTGCTGGAGTGAAATTGCTGCAGATAAACCGCCAAGTCCTCCGCCTATTACAACCACTTTTTTCTTACCGGACATATTGTCCCCCCTCTGTTTGCCTTTTATTTAAACTCTAATTTCCTCTAACCGTTCCCGGTCAACAAAATTTTTTTCGTTAAGCAGTACCATCCCCGCTACATCAGCTCCAATAACAATGACTTTTCTTCATATTTACGCTCCCCTATTAATTATTAAAATGACATTTGTTTTTCCTCATATATGTAAATTAATAGCTTTCATTAAACATTATACATTAAATTTAAATTTGTATAATCTTTAATTATTTAAATTTTTAAGTTTTTTACTTTCCCTCAAAACATTTACCCTTCACCCCTTGCTTTCAATCCTAATTAATACGTAACTTTTCCAACTTTATTGTCCTAATATCAAATTCCAATCCTTGTACAATTCCTCTTAAAACCTTTTAATTTTGTATAATGTTTAGAGGGGATTCATACAATACAACACCAAAACACCACAACAAAAAAGACACTAATTCAAATTGAATTGTGTCTCCGTTACTTATAACCCCGCTCTGTTATTTTAAGCTTGCCACGCCAAATTTCGATATAAGCTTCTGTACATGTAAAAACTATAGGCATTACATAACGCCGCTTATTACAGCGTTGCCTATACGCAATGTATTGTTTGAATATGTTCAATATTTATATACGTTCGTTTCTCTTTCGCTGTTTTCAGCTCGAGCATCTTGCCATTAATACTTTTCACTTTGCCGGTGTGATGAATTTTCTCCCCCATATTTAACACGATCAGCTTATTCAATAGTACCGCCAGCTGCTGTTCAAAATTCACTTCAAATTCCGCTTCAGCTTGTTTCCAGCTGAATTCCGCCTCGGATAAACCATATGGCCGCTCGTTAGATGGATATGGAATAAGCCATTTTATATGTTTTATTGGAATATAAATCTTTTTATTAACAGGAGAATAGAACACAAGATAATCATCCATCACTTCTAAAACCGTGCCATATAAGTACTTTTTGTTGATAATGCAAATTTCCTGGTAAATTCCCTTTGCCTCTTTCAAGATGCTGTCGAATGTTAAATTCTTTTTGTCATCATCCAAGGAAATAATCGGAGAATTGGTAGGTCCTTCAAATTCAGTATCTGGTGTATCGACTGCAATATATTCAATATGGCTTACGGGGATATAAATAAAATTTTCACCGTTAAATAATACAATAATGTCGCTGCCGCTATCGAAAATAATCCCTTTGAAAAGCTGATCTCCTATTAAACTGACTGTGACATATTCTTTCTGATCTCCTTGCCATATGTGATACAAATTGCTTCCTCCTATCTACTGAACAAACAACATAATCCATAAATATAAACTAAATAAACTGACAAACAATCCAATTGGAATGACGAGGAATGTGACTTTCAAATATCTCTTCCATGTCATTTTCACACCAAACTTTTTAAGTTCAAACATCCAAATTAATGTGGCAAGTGTACCGATTGGTGTTAACAGCGCCCCTATATCGCTCCCGATTACACTGGCAAGATATGCAATCTGTACAATAAGAGGTTCCAGTTCCATATCAACAATTGCCATTGTACTAAACATGACAGCCGGTAAATTATTTACTAAATTCGAAAGCACAGTAGTCAGCATTCCCATAATAATTGTTGCTTGTAACGCATCCTGAGCTATGATCTCTCTCAATGAAGTTACAATGAAGTCATTTAAACCGACATTTTTGAGCCCATAAACAAGGACATACATGTTAAAAGCAAATAAAAATATTTGCCATGGTGTATTTCTTATCACATCTTTAATTCCAATGCGGATACGAATCCATCGATAAATAATGAGGATGGCAGCACCGAATAATCCGATAAATTCAAGCGAGATACCAAAAGGCGTGAGGGCAAAAAACGCAATTCGAGTTGTTATAATAATGAGTAAGCATACTTTGAACATCTTCCAGTCGATATCTTCCGGATTGCCTGCCGGATCAAGAGGATGAGTATATAAATGAGTCGATTGAAGGTGTGCACGTTTAAAGGGAATTATAGGGGGAAATTTTGGTATATCTTTTTTGAAATATAAAAAAAGCAGCCAGGCAATAACAAAAATACCAATCATGGATGGAATAAACATCATGAGTACATAATCATTTAATGTGAGCCCAACTATTTTCAGTGCTATCAAGTTCGAAATATTACTCACTGCAATGGGGGCACTCGCAGCTGTAGCAATAAGAGCACCTGAAATTAAGTACGGATACATTTGATGCGGTTTAAATTTGAGTAGTTGGACGATACGAATGATGATTGGCGTAGTAATCAAAATACTGCCATCATTATTAAACAGCATTGTCATCAAAAAGCAGAGCAAATTTGTATAAATATAAAGCCTAATACCTGACCCTTTTGACCTTATGACAATATTGACCGCAATCCACTTGAAAAAGCCGATACTTTCCAAAACAATCGTCATCATAATGGTCGAAAGGATCGTAAGTGAAGGTCCACTGACGATATCCATAATGTCGAGAATGTCAGTCCACGACACGATACCCAGAATTAACACAATTGCCGCGCCGACAGTTGTTGGGACCGTTTCATTAACATTCATAGGTCTCCAAAGCATAAAGACTATCGTGAATGTAAAGATAATAAGCATCATGATGAGCGAGCTATCCCACATTAATATCCGCCGCCTCATTACTAATAAATTTCGGTTTTACTGGTTCATGTAATTCCCCTTCTACTTCCATTATTGGTTCGATTACTGACCCGTTAACCAGATTTTGTTCAATTGGAGTTGAAATATAGAATTTATAAAATAAACCTCCCACTATTGAGAAGTAGAGGATTATAAATAAAATGAGCACCATTTCACCTCCTTCTTTTGGAATTTGAGCCAATTAACTGGTTTATGGATAAGAGCTGATTATTTTCTTCTGTTTCCGGAAGATTTTGTATTCATATTCGTAGTTGTATTGCTTTGAGCTTCCTGGTTTTGTTCTTCATTTTCCTCTTCTTTTGTACCGAAGCTGATATTTCGGATATGGAACATTGAAAGTTGGATGATTTCTTCTTTAGAGAAAATCGTTACGTAATCATCTTCAACTTCATTTAAAATTCCTTCCAGTGATTCTGGGCCGCCGCGGTTTACCTTTACCCAACTATGTCTAAAATTCTTAATGACGGACTTGAATTCGTCTCCTTGGTAGTATTCCACATTTTCCTGTACCTCGAAGCCTTTGTCGAGGCCGCCTTTAGCATGAAGTGTAATACTTTTTACGTGTTGCATTTTATAGTAAACAACACCGTCATCTTTCGTGAATAATACAAAATAATCCCCTTCTACTGCCATTAGCATACCAACGCGTGACTCTGGTCCACCTCTGTCGATTTTTACAACTTTCCCTACAAGCGAAAGCATTAAGTTTCTGTTCATGATGTTATACTCCTCCTATTTTTAGCTTACTGCAATAATATGAATTCAATTTTTTAATAAGGAGGTAAAGCGCCCACTGTTTCCAAACTTTACATTAACGGCATTTAACCCGAGCGTACTAAATTGTCTTTTAGGAATGAGTTAACTATGAGTTTAAACGGGTTGAGCCTTTGTACTACAGGGCTGAGCATAAGTGGTAGGAATCGAAAGTTAAAAAAAAACTTTTTAATTATTTAATTAAAGCCTGAAAATTCCCATAGGATTTATCTGAACAATGGCTATGCCGTAAACTCCCCTGCAATGTTACCATTAGAACGATGACAATGTTTCCCCAGTAACGCTCTCTACGTTGAACCAGAACGCTCTTATTTAAGAGAATTTAAGACATTCAAAAAACATTCATATAAATGAATCCTCTATTTCTTTTTTACATCTGTAATTCAAAAGCTTCAACAAAATCAAACAACAACCATCACCTAACTGTCACTATTTAAATAAACTTCACTCCAATATCCCTTTTTCATAATTTAATCGCTATATATTTTATGAAAAAGGTATGAAGAAGGTTAAAAAGATGCATTACTTTATAATGAAGAGCAACCAACTTTAAAAATTAGGTAACCTGCACTTAAGAATAAATACAAAAATAAAAACCACCAGTTGAACTGGTGGTTTTCTCTGCGCGTGAAACGCTGGGGTACTGGCCCACGTCTAAAGACGCTCTGAAAGGTCTGCCAACCGCACTACTTTTCCGACTACCGCTAAAGCGGTGTACTTATTTTTTTCTTCGATTTAATTCTTCCCCTGTGAATGGGTCAATGAATTCTTTCATCGTCATTTGATCCTCTAGGATATCTTCCTGCAATTGATTTTTTATATATTCCTGAATGACTTTTCGGTTTCGCCCTACTGTATCCACATAATATCCTCGACACCAAAATTTTCGGTTTCCATATTTATATTTCAAATTTGCATGTCGATCGAATATCATTAAACTGCTTTTCCCTTTGAGATACCCTACAAACGCAGATACACTAAGCTTCGGTGGAATACTCACTAACATATGTATATGATCAGGACAAGCTGTAGCTTCAATGATTTCTACGCCTTTTCTTTCACACAGTTGACGTAATATTTTACCGATGTCCGCTTTTATTTTTCCGTAGATTATTCTTCTTCTGTATTTTGGCGCAAACACAATGTGATACTTACAATTCCATGTTGTATGTGCTAAACTTTTATTATCCAATATTGGAGCTCCTTTCGTACGTAATCGGTTGACCAGACCTGATTTTATTGTACGACTGGAGTATTTTTTTTGTCCATAGCTAAAAGCTTTTTAGAACCCCCCGCATAGCAGGGGGTTTTCGTTTCCATAAATAAAAAACCAAACCCACACAGCTTTCGCTTTGTAGGATTGGTTTGGAATTAGTGTAATTAATAAGAAAATATAGGTTAATCCTCAATAGGTTTTGGTGCTGGAGTAGTCACATAGGATGGAATTACAACATGATTTGCAGTACTGTCTGAATTTTTCGCCTGAATTATATTACCGAAATTATCAACAGTAAAGAAGTAGATTTTTTGTCCACCACCAAATACATTTGTCGCATTGGATGGTAAAGTTAAATCCCAGATTCTGCTTCCGTCACGGGCTTCGTCCATAATATTTGTTCCAGCTATAGTCATACCTGTTATTTTTATTCCACCTTGCGCTGCTCCTCTTGCATCTTCAAAGGTTGGAGGTGTAGATGCATTACTATTCATAACTGCATAGTAGAAGCGTTGACCATGCTTCACTGGTATACTAGACTCCACTCTAATTCGAACAAAGTAGTTTCCATAGTTCGTGATTTCTTTAATATTAACTGCCAGTGCTTCAGTCGGGTAAATATACTTACCAATCTTGGAAATATCGAATCGATTATGTCCTTTATAATCATATACATCAACTGAGTCTTCCATTGAAACAGTTATTGTTTTATTAGCTGTTGTAACATCTTTTGCTTTAATTACTAATGTAGATTGATTTGTTGTAGCTGGAGTACCTTCAGTATAAGAAACAAAATCAAAATTTTCTTCCGATACGCCGTCTCCCGTAATATTTAAAATTCCTTTCCAGTTGGAAGCATTTAAACTACTCTTATTAAAATTATTTACCGTATTTTGGCGCATTATTGTTTCATTGAATGTAATGGTAAATTTCAATTGGTCAGCATCACTCGAATTTAACTTTTCTCTATAAATTAAAGCTTCATTTTCCGTTAAAACGTATGCTTGGTCTATTGGTTTCACCGCATCATTTCGAGTTGAATCGATAATATGTGGCTTCACACCATCTGTATAAAAATTCTCAACAATTAGTTCACCATTTGGTTGATCTGAAGAAGTTAACGGTTTGTCCTCATCTACTTTTCGAACAGTAAAGTTTCCGTATGCATCTTCCACACCGATTAAAAAGTTGTATTCCATATGAGGGTCGAGATTTTCAATTGTTACTGTAGGGTTCCCAACCTCATATTCTTTCGAAATATATTTTCCTGCTTTTATTCCAAAATCTTTAAAGTACTGCAAACGTGCAGCATTATTATACGTGTTAATATCATCAATAATATTTATATCTCTACGTGTCGTATTTAGGTTGCCATTACCCGTATTGAAATAACTTTCTCCCGAAGAGTCTTTATTCCAAATATAATTGTTGTTATTTGGCGGTAAATCCTTCTTATATTTTGGAATAGCAGCAACATGAATTGTACCGCTTTCATCTGCATTAAATGTTATTAAAGCTGTTTTATTTTTATAACTATCATTACCTGTCACTGGTGCTTGAATTTTATAATTCGAAGTTAAAGGTGGCTTCGTATCAGTAATTAATGTTTTTTGATCCCATACTGAGATTTTTCCAGAACGATCCTTCAGCAAAATATAAATGGAGTAATCTTTAAATTCACTAACTCCACTTGGTCTTGAAATAGGCGGCAACTTAATTTTTCCTACTTCTGCCGACCCTGAACCTTTAGCTAAATAATCATTTAAGCCGTTTGACTGAAATGCCCCTGTAACTGTTTCAGAATCAAACTCATCTACAAAATCGCGTGGTGTAATATTAGAATTTTTATCAAAATATCCCTTCTCTAATATCATGTAATAGTAAGTACCAGCTTTATTAGTCGTTACATCAATTAAAAATTTGTTGTCTGTTGGTGAAGCCTCAACTTTATCGATCTTTAATTTTGGCGCTAACGCATCAGTATGGTTATAAACCGCATAGTTACGTGGCGGATTTCCTCCTGGAGCTGTTAGTGCACTTTCAAATTCATTCTCCGCTAAGTCTTTTACTCCTGGTAATATCGTCGCACGAATGGTATCCCCATTTACTAACGCTGTAACAGAAGGAATTTTAATACGAATACGTTTATTAGAGTAAACTACTTCACTAGGTTTGATTTCCTTTTGACCTGTAAGATTGACAATGCCGGTTCCTGATAATACATAATTATTAACATTTTCAGCACTTGCTTTATCTAACTCTTCACTGACTGAAATGTAAAAATAACCTTCATTTAAATTAGATGAACTTGCAGGCATTAATTCTGAATTAATAACATACGGATAAGTCGTATCCGGTGCTTCTGTCTTCAACGTAATCTTTGGCGCAGGGTTGCGCATTTTATTGCCCGATTTGTCGACCATCACCGCATAAATTTCATACTCTGTACTTGGCTTGATATCGCCGATTGCCGGAGTTGCACCATATTTAGTTTCGGTAATGACGATATCATCAGGTTTTGTAATAGTCCCTTTTCCTGTATAGCGCTTCATAATTTCATCAACAGTCGGGTCCGGCATCGTAACGGGTGATTTTTCGCGAATATAGTAGTAGTATTCACCCGGCTCGGTAATTCCCTTAATGACAAATTGTACACGCTTTCCGCCGTACATCGTTTCGCCTTTATCGAGGCGGAATGTCGGTGGTCGGTTATCGATTGTCGAGAACTCCTGTTCTTCCTTCTCCGATACATTGTCCGCATCATCAATAACAATCGCATAAATGACATAGTCCGTCATCGTTTCCAGACCGGATACCGTAAATTTCACAGGCTCGTCCATTTTGATTGGCCCATTGCCGTTGTATTTAGTACCGCCAGTTTTAATCTCGCTAATTGTTGGCGCTTTTTCATCTGTTTTTTTAATAACATAGTAGTACGTTCCATCTTCATCCGCTGTTAATGTCACATCGGCTGTCGATCCGCCTGCTGCCACATCCAGTTGTGTAATGGTTGGGGACGTAACATCGGTAACAATGGTATTTTCCACCGGATCACGATCAACCGCTTTTCCGTTTTCATCCTCTACATACCCAATGTTCGGATCATCCGTTTTATAATCGTCAAACACATCATTTACAGTTTTATTGTTTGGGATGATCGCTTTAGAAATATAGGCATGTGTACCAAGATTCGTAAAGCCGTTGCTTGATGTAATGTAATAATAATCATATGTGCTGTCTGTATTCAGGTACACATTTTTCAACGTGTTTTTATACATGTATTGAATATCATGAACGCCATAAATAGAAACATTATAGTCCGTATCGATATACATCGCGTTCGGGCTTGCATACAGTTCCACATTTGCTACATTTCCTTGTACTGTAAGGCGGTCGATATCATAGTTGGCCTTTAAAAATGTACGGTCAGCAGTTACATACAAATGACGAATATCCGCGTTTTCAAAGTCCACGTACTTCTTTACGTTTGCCATACGTTCTGTGTATTTTTGCAGGTGCTCAGGCTTTGTCGGGTCCGGCTTGTTCTGTAAATTCTCGTTTTCACTAGGGTTGAGGAAATCTTCATTTTCCGGATCTGTAGGTGTTCCCCAATCGATAAACGATGCGAAGTTTCCTATACTTGCAATACGCACATTTTCCAATGCGCCAAGTGAACGTCGCGGTGCTTCCGCAACTTCTACACGTCCGGTAAAATTAATATTTTTGAAGCGCACATAGCTTCCATGAACGACAAGTTCCCCTGCAAACGAAGAATAGCCCCCATCAAGCGCCAGTAAACGCGAAGAACTACCGCTCGCATTGATCGTCAGCTTCGAAATATTTTGAAGGGTCTTTCCTGAATAACTTCCCTCGATGTAAGCACCTTTTAATACATTTTGATTTCCCGCATTAATGATACTGCGTAAATGGGATGCCACCGTGTACGCGACACCGTTTATGTATATTTGATTTCCTACAATATCCCCGACTGTGTAGACAGGATTGCCGCGGTCCGCTTTTTCTGAACGCCAAATAAATGTCGCCATCTGTCCGCGTGTTACGGTATTAAAAGGATCAAATGAAACAGGTGTTTTACCTTTTGTTATATTCAGGTCATAAAGTGTCTGTATAAAATAAGCATTGGCATTTTTATTTGTAACGTCTTTGAAACCGTGGTTAAGTTTTGTGGAAATACCAAACTTGAAGCCAAGCGTTAAAATTTTCGCCATCTGTCCGCGTGTAATCGGCTCTTTGGGTTTAAAGGTTTTATCTGAATAGCCATTAATGACACCCGCCTCTGCCAATGCGGCGATGTAACGGTAGTTTGGGTTATTTACCGTCACGTCTTTAAAGCCGGGGTTTTTTGGATTAGTTATATTTACATCAATCGTCAGTGCCAGCATTTTTGCGGCATCTTCACGAGTAATTGCTGCATTCGGTTTAAATGTACCGTTTGAATAGCCTGTTGCAATTTTACGGTTGGCTAAATCAATAATCGGCTCATAATAATCCGCATTTGGATTTAAATCACTGAAAGAATAGGCATTTGCCTGGTGGGGCATTGCGACTAGCACACCACTTGTCGCCAAAACCGTTGCGACCGCTGCCTTTGAAAGTTTTTGTGCTTTTTTCGAGTCCATGTTAGAAAATCCCTCCCTTTTGAAATGTCGTAACATGTTCAATCTAGTAAAAACTTCTATTATTTATATCGGCTAACGGTGCGCAAAACTGTATGAAATTTATGCAGTTTTTCATTTTAATTCTGGATTTCTAAATTTGGACAAAAAAAAGGAACGGCCCTGCTCCGACTTGAATGTCATAAAGCAAAATCGTTCTATAAATAAATAGCCAACCATCCATACTTTACCCTAGCTAAAAATTTTCTAATCTTTAATAGGGTTTCTATACTTAGTTAATATTCACTAATATACCATTTTATTCCTCAATATAGATACCCTTTTAAAAAAAATAGAAAATAAACTATCTCTGTCTGTTTATCCTATATTTCTGCACAATTTGCTTATTTTCGCACTATAATTTTCAGAGTATTTAAAATATAATAGATAATAGAGAATTAGAAAATAAGGGGTCTCTTTTTCTTATATTTATATTTTATTGAAAGTGTTGGCATTTTCTTTTCTTTTTAAAGCTCTCATTTTGGGTTGGTTCTACTTTTCACTCAGAACTTTCCACTTTGTCACCAATACTTTCTACTTTCAGGCAAAGGTTTTCTACTTTCCTAAATTATCATTTAATAATTCAACAACAACTGTTCAACACTTAAGGGGGATGGGTATGACTATTTTAAATGGGTTAAAAGTTTTGGACTTTTCTTCTCTATTACCTGGACCGCTTGCGTCAATGATGTTTGCGGATCTCGGGGCAGATGTAATTCATGTGGAATCAGAGCGTCGTGTTGATTTAATGCGTATTATGCCGCCGTATGATGAGAACAAGGAATCTTACTTCCATCAGCATTTAAACCGTTCAAAAAAATCTTTGCAGCTCAATTTAAAGTCTGCGGAGAGCATTGAAATTATTAAAAAGCTTATCCAAGATTACGACATTGTCATTGAAGGGTTCCGTCCTGGTGTGATGAAGCGCCTAGGAATCGACTATGAAACACTGCGTGAATACAACCCGCGCCTCATTTACTGTGCAATTACAGGCTATGGGCAAACCGGGCCATATGCAACGCGGCCAGGCCATGATAATAACTATTTATCGATTGGCGGTGTGCTCCATCATTCCCGTTTGAAGGATAAAAAGCCTGTTGCAATGGGTATTCAAATTGCGGATATTGCAGGCGGGACGATGCACGCTGCTATCGGAATTTTAGCTGCTGCTCTTCACCGTGAAAAAACCGGTGAAGGGAAATTTATAGATGTTTCGATGACCGATGCGATGTTTTCGATGAATGCTTTATATGGGACGCAATATCTCGGAAGCGGCCGTCCACCTCAGCCGGAAGAGGAAATTTTAAATGGCGGAACATTTTATGATTACTACCGTACGAAAGACGGTCGTTACTTTTCAGTCGGCAGCCTGGAGCCACAATTCCGCAAACTACTATGTGAAGCGCTTGGCATTCCGGAACTGATCGACAGCACATTTAATGACTCCTACTATACACAGCAACGGTTTAAAGAAGCAGTTACCGATGCGTTTTGCTCGAAAACATTTGATCAATGGCTTGAAATTTTCAATGAAGATTTCCATGGATGTGTAGAGCCGGTACTTACATTTGACGAAGCTTGCGAACACCCGCAAATAAAAGCACGGAATATGCTTGTAGATGTTCAGAAAACGGACGGATCCTCGCAGCGCCATATTGGAACAGCCTTGAAAATAAGCGGTGTTGAACCGACTTACAAACATGTCGGGGCAAAAATAGGTGAACATACCGAGGAAATTTTAACTGCTTACGGCTATACAAAAGAACAAATTGAACAGCTAACAAACGATGGCGTATTACAATAAAACAAAGGGTGAAGCATGCAACGGCATTGCTTCACCTTTTCATTATTAACATAGTACAACACGGCGCTCAATAAACTGGCGCAAATATTGGAAATGATGCGGTATGAGCAAATATTTCTTATAGACCGCTAACAGTTTCTCCACTAGCAGGTCTTCTTCAGCCCAAAATAATATTTTCAACAAATTACATATATGTTGAGATGTCATTTCAGCTATACGATTATAATCGCTGTTTTTATTTAAATATTGCTGTTGCCAAATAATGATTGATTCCCGGATATTTTGTGGCGAACCATCAACAAATTGAGCAATATCGCGTTGAACAGTTGCCTCGATCATATGCAGAATCGTTTCCGTTTCGTCGGCATGAAGGAGCTGAAATATGGCTGCACATGACGCAAGCTCATAATTCTTCAACAGCTCTATCCCAAGCTCAAACTGCTCCTCTTTTACAACACTATTAATCAGTTCATAAAAGACATGCTCCAAGTAGTTTTCCCGGTAATCTTTCACAAGTGTATCGGGCTGCGGGTTCATGCTGCTCAACACATCCGCATATTCAACAACAAGTTCGATCGCATGATTATTTATCCGCTCTTCCTCAATTAAATACATTCCTTGCAGTAAAATACTCCGATAATCTCTTTTATAAACCGCCTCCTGAAACAACATATAGCCAAGCAATGTTTGCTCTTTCGTATTCAATGCAAACTTTCCTTTTGACCAATTTTCCAGTAATACCTGAATGCATTTTCGAAGCTTTAGCATATGGCGTCGCCCGCTCGTAAAATGCGTGCGGACATTTAATAGATGCAGCTGCTTTACTTCATCCGATTTCGGGTTTTCATAATCAATCTTCTGTACAAGCTTATGAATGATTGTCGCTATCCGATTCGCCGTCAATTGTCCGGTAAGCAATGCTTTAAAATGCCTCATTAATTCAACAGGTCTCACAACCTTCATTAAAGGAACTTGTAAAAACAGTGAATAAATCTTTTTCGCACCAATAATTTCCCAGTACTTTTCGTTCGCACTATAAATCGGTTGCACAAAAAAATGATTGTTCACTTTGTACACATAAATTTTCTTAAGTTCTGTTTGTATATGAGATACAGGGACTGGCTTTGAAAAAATATATTCAATCAGCTGGTCAAATGCCACTTCTCCCTGTGTATGTAAAAATGAAAATAGCGCTTTTCTGTTTTGCTGCTTGGCAAAAAACTGCTCCATTTTTTCATTCACTGTATTCGTCTCGTTAACTGAATCATAAAAAAATAAATCTAATCTTCCCCAATAGCTTTTGATTAACTGAAAGCAAAATTTCTCTGCACGCTCCTGCTCCAACAAAAATTCATTGCTTTGTATAGGTGCGCCCCAAATCGCAGTTTGTTTTGCAAATAGAAACTTTTCTTCCAAAGCTTGCTCTAGCTTTTCCCCTGTTTGTCCGTTCGTCTGTTGAAAGAGCTGCTCATCAAATGAAAGCAACAACAAAGATCCCTCCATTTTTCCACCTTATTTCTATACAAAAATATACCAAAAAATAAATGTATATGTAACATTTTTGAATTTTTAACTTTTCTTCAGGCTGATTCCACAAAAAAATAGCATATCGTTTCATTTGCAGCAATTCGTATGAAATATTGCTTAAAACATACGTACTAACAATAGAAATCGATATGCCTCTTAACTATTCGTTATGCAAAATAGAGGTCACGATAATTTTTGATGGATTGGCTTGCACTGGTTTGCTTTTTGTTGCACGGTCATAAAAAACGAACAGCATCTTTCCTTCCAAATCCTTCTGATTCACTCGTTTTCCAATTAAATCCACTATTTCCGTTTTTTCACTGACATGGAGTTTAAGCTTCAGCTGATCACAGTAAAGCTGCCGGTCAAATGCACCGACACATACTTCGCCATCTTTATCAAACTGATCAAAAATGATCAATAGTGGTGTTGTATGAGGCGGGGAAACCATCGGCAACGGATTTCTGGAATCGATAAAGGCAATAATTTTCGCCTTTACCGGAATGGCAGATGCCCCAATTTGGTGCCCGTCCTTTGTCATTAAAGGCGTTTTTGATGTAATTTGGAATATGACTTTCTTATTGCCGTCTTTTTCACTAATTGCTTCAATAATACCAATACCGGACTGAACGCTAATCGAGATGACAAGAGCTTCTATCTTCTTGATCAATGGCTGCATCGCTTCATCCCCTCTACTTTTCTAGTAATTTCCTATTTCCCAAAAAATAAAGAACAAAAACTTATCTAATTAACTATGATATTACTGCAATTAACAATTGATGGACGGCATTCAGTCATACTGACGCTTAACTGTTTTAAACAATCGGGCTTTTTTCAGAAGTGTTTTTGGTATTTGAACCGTAGCAGTTACAACACCCGGGTGTCTTCCTATTTCAATTCCACCGGTAATGGTTGCACGGTTTCTCACTTCTTCCACTGTCAGTTCAAATAAATTTGCCGCTCGCTCGAGTGCATTTTCTGTAGCTACATTTAAGTTAACCCCTGTTCCTACAATCGACAACGGGAAACTTTCCTCAACCTGCTTCACACCAAATTCCTCAGCCAATTCCCGTGCAATACGCTTTTCTTCTTTCGTAAAAGGTCTTGCAGTATAAGGCAAATCTTCAACAATCGGCAGCAAGATGGGACCTTCCAAGTTCACTTTTTTCAGTACACTTACCTGTAGCTGTACAATACCCGATACATCAGTCGTATGTCCGGCAATTTCACCATCGCCCTGCATTGCATGCATATCCCCTACATATACACCGCCACCAGGAACCTTTACAGGACATATGACAACAGCCCCTTCGCGCACACGGTTAATATCCATATGCCCATCTGTACGATGGATATTCAGCTCGTCTTCGGTCATCGTAAATTCATGCGGTGCTCCTATTAAAAACGTTCCGAAATCACCGGCATTATGAGAATCGGGCATTGCTTTTGATGGCGTTGTTCCAAGCTGTCCGACAAACGGACGCATTCTTGCAAGTACCCCGATAAGGTCGCTCGGCGCGAATGAAGTAATCGGATTTTGAACCGAATTTTCCGGAGTTCGCATATAATTTTTGCTGTCTTGAGCAATCCGGCGCGCAGCTTCCTTTCCGACTGTTAATCCGACATTCCCTTTTGAATTAAATGCCATCGTATATCCGTTGGAAATTTTAAATGGTGTTGTATCCGTCCCGCAAGTCATACATTTTATAGACTCCTGACCGATTCCTTCTACAATTGTCGGCGGATGAAGCTTTCCGCAACCCGGGCATTTCACCTTTACGAAAGGATCTCCGATAAAACGTTCATTTTGTGCTTCGTCTGTTCCCGAAGAAGTCGCAATCGATGTAACTTGAATGGACTTAACTTGAATAACGATTGCATCCCCGACTTCCGCGCCTTCCACATATACGGGCTTCGTTACTTCGTGTCCTCCGCGAATCGTCGGTGTAATCATTGGGCCCCAACAACCAGGAGCTGTATTGGCTATGATTGTACCCCCATCTTTTAAAGGCCCTAACATAGGTGCATTCGGATTTAACACACCATCTGTAAATTCATTGACGAATATTGTTTCGGCAGCCTGAATAACTGGTTTATCCCGGTACACCGACTCTCCTGTTAATTGTCCATTCACTGATGTTAGTTCATTTACCATTGGAATCCCTCTTCCTCTTCAATTTTAAGTAAATTCAGTAAATTTAAAAGCTATCTTCATTATACAAATTTTTTACACTATAAGTTGGATTTGACTCCTCATAAAAGCAAAACTTTTATCTATCTTATATAATGTGAACAACTAGTAGATTATGCAAAAGTGGAGCGGGAGGAGGAATCTTTTATGGATCAAAAAAAGACGGAAATCCTTTGGCGTGAGGAAAAATATAATGTGATGTTTTATAGCCAAAATCACTACAATGCAATTCGTCAGGCGATGAAAAATAAAGCCTCTTATGAAGATATTTCAGCGCTGATCGAACAGGCATTAAGTTTAACTCCAACAGAAGGCAGCATGCGCAATGCTTGCCAACATATGTGGGGTTATTTTAAAAAGGTTGCAACCGAACAAGAGAAAAAAAAGTACGAACAATTGATACAAACAACAAATTTCAATGAACTGTTAACCTTTTTAAAAGGACTGGCAGAGGAATACGAAGTAACGTATTTACGGGAAAGCCGGATATTGAATCGTTAAAAAAGAAAGAGAATCTAATGGAAAAAAATCCCCTTAAAGTTTGTTTTAAGGGGATTAAAACATTTAATATTTATAAGACTGACCGCCGTCAATTGGGATAACTGCTGCGTTAATGAAGTCCGCTTCATTTGATAGCAGGAATGCTACTAAATAACCGACTTCTTCCGGCTTACCGAAACGTCTCATCGGATTCGGCTTTACAAACTCCTTGCCGACTTCCTCCCAGTTATCGCCACCCATTTGGCGCAGTGATCCTTCTACCATTGGAGTCATAATCGCACCCGGGGCTATTGCTTTAATCGAAATTCCGTATTGGCCGTATTCAATCGCCGAGTTACGCGTTAACCCGACAACACCATGTTTACTAGCCGCATAGCCTGACTGGTTTCCGACACCGCGGATCCCGCCAACCGAGGCAGTATTGACAATCGAGCCGTACCCTTGCTCCTTCATTACTTTCAGCACATATTTCATACCATAGAAGACACCGTTTAAATTGACGGATATAACTTTATGAAATTCATCAATACCGTAATCTCCAGTTAAGTTTTGCTTCCCTTCAATTCCCGCATTGTTAAAGAAACCATCAATTTTGCCGAATTTTTCAACTGTTTGATTCACAAAATTTTCAACTTCACTTTCTGTAGCTACGTTTGCTGTCACTAACAATGTTTCAGCATTTGGAGCTGCTTCCAGCACTTTTTTCTTCGTTTCATCCAGTCCTGCCTGATTTAAATCTACGAGTACAAGCTTTGCACCTTCCTTTGCAAGCTGTAATGTGGCAGCTTGTCCTAATCCCGAACCTGCACCAGAAACAATTATAACTTTTCCTTCAAAACGATTCATGAGTTGTCCTCCTTTGTAATGAAAAGCTCACCATCAGCATACAGTATTTTCTTTTTGAGTAAAATTTATAGCTCCTAAAAAATTTATTATTTCGAAAACTTATAAATTATTCTGACCATTTAGTTCTACCATTAAAAATAAGGCATGGATCCGGTATGAATTCGGACCCATGCCTATTAAAATTCTTATCTTAATTAAAAAAGCTCAAATAGTAAGGCTGTTCGTTTATCGAATTCATCCAAATTGATAGCAGCATCTATTGCTTCACGGACTTTCCTTTCCTGTTCTGCGTACTTTGCTGCAAAATGTTTTGCATCTGCCATCGTTGCTTTGTACTTTTCTACGATTGCTTCTATATTCTTTTCCTCTTCTTCTGTCGGATGACAATGCTGGGCAATATCGAAAATTTCATCACCAGGACGATTTTCATCCGGAAAATACACATGCGGCTCCGTGCTGTCAAAAATACAGAATTTCAGTTCAGGGATAATGACCATATCGATCGAATTGGAATCAAGTCCGCACCAAACGAGTTGTACATCAAACCCTCTGCTTATCGCTTCGTTCGCCAACTTTTTCATCATCGAAGACTTCCCTGTTCCTGGATAACCTTTAATAAACAATCTCTTTTCTAGGTTTTGTGTAATACTTTGTACTGTGTCCTGAGCACCTGTTGGAGTTAATGTTCCAAGTAAACGGTGAGTAAGCTGGCCGGATTTCTGCCGATTCGTTGCACCAAATAGATTGTTCGACAACTCAGCAAACTGCTGATCCAACCCGCTCCATTCCATTTGCTTTCTCGTCTCTACTTCCCAGTCATCATGAATGTGAATAGCATTTGAAAGCTTAGTAAAGCACCGGTCGTAGTAGGCTTGTTTCGATTCGTTTACCGAAGACAAATTTCCACGCAATGCAATGTGATGTTCATCCAAACAGTCATAAAGGGAAATGACATGATCCCTTACCCCTGGCAGTTCCGGTTCTATAGATGGGTTTGTCGCTTGAACAATTAATATACGATGAGGGGCTTGAATATAAACAGCTTCGACCGTATTTTCAAATAAAGGATCATGGAAAAACTCAATGTGTGCATTTTTTTCATAGTAGTGCGACCCGATTTTCTGCAGTAACTCCGAAACTTTGAAACCGTGCGCTCCCTTTAATAAATACACAGCTTTCGCTTCATCCATCAACTCTTTATAAATATTTTTAATACCCTGCCCTGTCATTGCCTGGCCGAAGAAATGTTTAATTGTCGTGCTAATAATGTCATCCTTCCATAACCTTGTTAACTTTATTTTTATGTTAACCGGCTAAATAAGTTGCCATATTCTGTTTTGTTCATCAAATTTTCTATTTACGCCTTGGCAGATCCGAAAAACAGCTTACGGACCTGGATAATAACTAACGGTACTAATGATAAACCGTAAATCATTAAATATTGGTTATTTGTCAAATTGGCTACCTCGAATAACCCGTTGATCAGTACAAAATTCAGTATTGTAAACCCGAGTAAGAAGGCAATCCACACTGCCAAGTTCGAGAAAATTCCTATTTTAAAAATGGAATCTTCCGAGCGGCAATTGAATCCGTGCAGCAATCTAGATAAACATAATGTTGCAAACGCCATTGTTGTCGCAACTGCTGTATCACCTGTTGATAAGCCTAACTGGAAGGCGATGATTGTAACTGCAGCAATAATTAGTCCTTCAAATCCTACTTGGAATACGAATTTTTTATTTAGCAATGACTCATTTATATTCCGCGGTTTTTCCTTCATCAGCTTCTTATTATGCGGTTCCAAACCAATCGCAATCGCTGGGAGGCTATCCGTCAATAAGTTGATAAACAACAGGTGGATCGGGAGAAACGGAGCCGGTAATGTGAAAAGCGTCGCATATAAAACAACGAAAATCGCCCCAGCATTTCCGGATAACAGGAATTTAATCGCGTTTTTAATATTGGCATAAATACTCCGCCCATTCGAAATCGATTTGACAATCGTTAAAAAATTATCGTCTGTTAAAATCATTGCTGACGCATCTTTGGCCACTTCCGTTCCTGTTTTCCCCATTGCTACACCAATTTCAGCCTGTTTTAACGCCGGAGCGTCATTTACCCCGTCCCCGGTCATCGCAACAACATGTCCTTTTTCTTGCCAAGCCTTTACAATCCGAATTTTGTGCTCCGGGGATACACGGGCATAGACGGAGAAACTTTCAACCTTGTTTTTCAGTTCCCGGTCCGAAAGCTTTTCAATTTCTTTTCCTTCAATTGCTTCATCAGGGCTTTTTAAAATGCCAAGCTGTTTCGCAATCGCAATTGCCGTAATTTTATGGTCACCTGTAATCATGACAGGCTTTATTCCCGCTTCAATACAGTCTGCAACTGCCTGTGCCGATTCATCACGCGGAGGATCCATCATCGCAATTAGTCCGACAAAAGTTAAGCCTTGCTCGTCCTTTTCGCTTATATTGGAAGAAAAGACTTCTTTATACGTAATGGCAATTACCCGTAATCCAGCATTCGAAAATGCAGCATTCGCTTGATTAATCTGTTCCAGCTGCTTGCTCGTAATAATTGAACTGCTGCTTGAATCGATACGGCTAATACGGGGAATAAGCTCGTCCACTGCGCCTTTTGTAATCATGACATTCCGGTTCCCCATTCGGTGAACGGTACTCATTAATTTCCGAGTAGAATCGAAAGGAATTTCTGCAACACGCGGATGAAGCCCACGGATCAATTGCTCGCTCAATTCATACTCATGTCCTAATTTTACGAGTGCAAGTTCTGTCGGATCCCCTATAGTTTTATCCTTTAACATTATGGAATCGTTGCACAGTATTGCGAAATCGAGCAATTTTTTATGATTCGGGTTGGTCGGCTCCAGCTCGTTGGAGGAGAAAAATTCCTCGCCCGTATAAACTTCCTGAACAGTCATTTTATTTTGTGTCAGCGTCCCGGTTTTGTCTGTACAAATAATCGAAACACTTCCCAAACTTTCTACTGCAGGCAATTTGCGGATTATCGCATTTTCTTTTGCCATATTTTGAGTCCCTACTGCCAGAACAATCGTTACAATCGAACTTAACGCTTCAGGAATTGCCGCGACAGCCAAGGAAACTGCAAACATAAAAGAATCAATCAGCTCACGCCCTCGAATAATATCCAAAGCGAAAATTACGATACAAATAAAGATAATTCCGATAGCAAGGCGTTTTCCAAATTTATCAAGATTGACTTGCAAAGGTGTTTTTTTCTCTTTCGCATTATCGATCAGTTTAGCAATTTTTCCGATCTCCGTGTTCATCCCGATTGATGTAACTGCTACTGCCCCACGACCATTTGTTACAAAGCTTCCGGAGTACACCATGTTTTTTCTGTCTCCTAGCGCAAGCTCTGTTTCAACAATCGTATTGGCTATTTTATCGACCGCCAAAGATTCGCCTGTTAATGAACTTTCATTTATTTGCAAACTATGACTTTCAACTACTCGTCCATCCGCACTAATAGAATCGCCTGCTTCCAAAATGAGCAAGTCCCCCACTATTACATTTCTAGATGGTATTTCAATAATTTCCCCGTTACGTTTAACTTTTGAAACGGGTGCCGCCATTTCTTTCAAACTGTTCAATGATTTTTCTGCTCGTGCATGCTGAACCGTTCCGAGAATGGCATTTAATATAATAACGATTAAAATGACAATGGAACTGTCTGTATCTCCAAGGAAGATTGAAACAATGGCCGCAACAATTAAAATGAGCACTAAAAAATCCTGAAACTGCTCGAAGAAAACTTGGAGAATACTTTTCTGCTTTCCTTCTTTTAATTCGTTATAGCCATACTTTTTCTGGCGGCCACGGACTTCGTAATCAGTTAATCCATATTGCGTCACATCTAACTTTTTCATTACCTCTTGTACAGATGCTTGGTAATACTCTGTTACCTTCATTTAAAGCCTCCTTCAAGTCATTTGGTTGGTGCAAATAACTATTTTGAGCAATCCCATTTAAAATAGAAGAACTCTCCCAAAACACTGTATGATAGTTTTAGTATGAAAATGAAAACTTCCGAACAAAAATCTCTTAAAACTTAGTTCTGTTTTATACATAAAAAAACGTTAATCTAAAATTAAGATTAACGTTTAAAACGGGTTATTCATTTATAAACTAAGAAAAGGCTATTTGAATGAGTCTCTTCTAGCTTTGGTTGCTTTTCTTTCTCTGATTTGTTCTTCCATTTGGGCAATAGCTGTTCTGCGACGTGCATTTTTTTCTTCAATATTTTCCAGTTCCTCAGGAAATGCAAATTCTTTACTAATTTCAGCCTCGTGTATATTTTCTTTTGTATTGTTAATCATTTTCCCTAAACTTATCGCATTTTCCGATCCTTTGTTAAAAACATCATGTCTGTCGTTTTTCATCATGATTCCTCCTTTTCGATGATAAATTTAGTTTGTTTTGCTTCAATTTATTTATTCCAAAATAATTTTTCCTTTATTTCGTCACAGATGTCATATTTTTGTTATACAAATACAATAAAATAATTTTAAAAAACACTAAAAATACCTTCAAATCGTTGATACGAAAGGCTTTGCTATATAATTCGATATTTTACATGTTATTTACATATTCATTAAAATGGCGTTTTGTTAATAATTATGCGCTATAGTATGGTTAAGTTCAAAACAAGTAGTGAGCCTTCATCATGATTCCACCTTTGCAGAAAGTCATAGCTGCTAGCATGAGTGAACGCATAACTATACATAATTAATTTGAACAAATTTGACTAACACCTCTTTGCCGATTACGTCACAGCGTAATTGTATCCAAACGTTGGATATCCACCCGAGGTTTTAACTTCAATTAGCGAGTGTTTATACACACACTTAAAACAAATATAAACACTTCCTCCAGCCATCTTGCAACCTTTCATAGAGGTGGGTAGATGCTACTAATAGAAGTTAAGCACCAAAAAGCTCCAGCTATTTCCCAATAGTAGCTGGAGCTTTTGACGTTTTATTCTTTTTTACCATAGCGTTTGGGTGCCTGCATAATCGCATCCCAAACGCCGCTAAATGGCGGTGCATACGCTAAATCCAAGTCCAACAATTCCTCAAAGGTCATTTCATTGTAAAGCGCTGTCGCAAATACATCAATCCGTTTATCAACACCGTGCTTTCCTACTATTTGGAGACCAACTAGCTTGCGGCTTTGCTGTTCGACAAGCATTCGAAGCTTCATCGGCTGGACATTCGGATAGTAGCTTGCAATATCATTTACTTCCATTACATACGCTTCTACAAGTGCATTTAAATGATCTGCGGCTTCATTATTTAATCCTGTCATGCCGATATGCAGGTCGAAAAACTTTAAGATGGATGTCCCGACAATTCCCCGGAACTTCTGATTAAAACCGGCTATATTCAACCCGGCAATTCGCCCTTGTTTGTTTGCTGTCGTCCCAAGCGGTAAGTAATCATCCTTTTGGTTTACACGGTTAAAATGAGATGCACAGTCCCCTGCCGCATACACATTAGCAATCGAAGTCTCCATTTTTTCATTGACAATAAGTGCCCCGTTTTCCAGCTTGGCAAAACCTTGAGCAAACTGTGTATTTGGACGTACTCCTGTCGCGACGACGACGAGGTCTGTTTTATACACACCACTATTTGTCCGAACTGCCTCCACAAATTCGGTTCCTTCGTAGCCTATCGTATCTTCATTTAATAATACTTCCACACCATTTTTGACTGCTTCCTCATAAATAATATCTGTCAGCTGCGTATCAACAATCGACATTAATGTGCTTCCGCGTTGAATGAGACGCACATCCAGACCGCGCTCCCGTACTGTTTCAACAACTTCCAGACCAATATAGCCCCCACCGATGACCGTGACGTGCTTCACATTCGGCAGCTGTTCCATCAGTTCATTCATTTGCGGAATTGTTTTTACTGTATGAATCCCTTTTAATTGGGCATTTTCGATTTTCGGCATAGTCGGTGATGCTCCTGTAGCGATGAGCAGTTTATCGTATATAAATTCGAATGGCTCCTTGCTGTTTACATCAATGCCACTCACTTTTTGCAGTTTTGTATCAACTGCTGTCACTTCATGGAAAATGCGTGCATCAATTCCGTATTTCGAGCGGAACTCCTCGACATCCCTTGCAATCAAATCTTCTGTATGAGGGACTTTCCCGTTAATTACGTACGGCAATCCGCATTGTCCGTATGAATAAACCTCCCCTTTTTCCAATACGACAACGTGGGCAGCCTTATTATTGCGCACAATTTCCATTGCTGCACTCATTCCTGCCGCGTCGCCTCCTATAACTACAACTTTCATACTTGATCCACTCCTCAATACACTTTTCTCTTCTTTTAACATGCTACCGAAAACTGTTTCTATTTATAGCATATCATTCCTTGATGTTTTGTAATCCTATGTATTCCCAAAATATGTTACACTAACTATCAGAAAAATCCTACATTTCGCAAAGGAGCAATCTAAATGACTAAAACAACGACGATTGGCATTATCGGTACCGGTGTTGTCGGTGAACGCATTATTAACCAAGTACTACAAAATGAACATTATGAAATTGCGGCAATTTTTGATACGAATGAATCACGTACAGCACAATTGGCCGTTAAATATAATGTACCCACTACTAATGATTTACAAGCGCTATTGTATTTAAAACCGGACTGGGTGTATATTGGCACACCGCCTGTCAGCCACGCAGCATTAGCGGCTGAGATCGCAAAGCACAAAATACATATTCTATCGGAAAAACCGCTTGCCCATGATGCTACAGACGGAGAAACGATGGTACGCATTGCAAACGAAGCAAATGTACAAACAGCGATGCATTTTCCGTTAATGTACGGTGCGGCAGTCCATCGGCTAAAACAAGAATTGGCAAAAGATATGGGTGACATTACACGTATTGAGTTGCATACGTATTTCCCTGAATGGCCGCGTAAATGGCAGCAAAACCCTTGGATTGCTTCACGTGAGCAAGGCGGGTTTATTCGGGAGATTTTCCCGCATTATTTGCAATTAACGCACCATTTATTCGGTGATGTTGAAATTTTGGCGCATGAAACAGCTTATCCTGAAGATGAAGCGCTGTGCGAAGTTGGAGTATCTGCTTTGGCGAAAACAGTAAACGGCATCCCAATGGTCATTAACGGGCTTGCAGGCATTGGACAGGAAGAGCGCATCGACTTTAAAATTTTCGGAACAGATAAAGTTGTAACATTACGAAACTGGTCCGAAGTTTACACAAGCAAAGCATATGAGCCGGAAGTGGAAATTACCCTTACCGAAACCCCTGAAACAATGCTTGAGGCATGCCGAAAAGTAATTTTAGGCGAGGAAGCATTTGTCGTACCATTCGAGGAAGGCTTAAAAGTGCAGCGTTGGATTGATGAATTGCTAAAATAATATGACTATGAAGTTGTTCGGAAAGCGAATCCCCTTTCCGAACATTTTTTTATTTCGGATTGTGAAATATTTAAATTGTAAAAACCTGCTTTTTATACTAAAATAATTGTAATATTCTTTTTATTGCGTCATTAAATCAAAAGGGGGATTATTTTTGGACTATTTACATTATCCGTTTCCAAGCAAACGTAATACAGTCATAGCTAATCGCGGAATGGTCGCAACATCCCAGCCGCTCGCAGCACAGGCCGGACTGGATATTTTGAAAAAAGGCGGTAACGCAGTCGATGCAGCAATCGCAACAGCAGCAGCACTTACTGTTGTTGAACCTACATCAAATGGAATCGGCGGGGATGCATTTGCGCTCGTCTGGATGAAGGATGAGCTTTACGGGTTAAATGCTTCAGGTCCTTCTGCCAAATCGATTTCCAAAGAAGCGTTAACAGAGCGGGGATTAGATAAAATTCCAATGCATGGAGTTATCCCGGTTACTGTTCCAGGCGCTCCATCAGCATGGGCAGCCTTATCGAAGCGATTCGGGAAATTGCCGTTAAGCGAAGTATTGGCCCCTGCCATCTCCTATGCAGAAGAAGGATATCCGATTTCCGTAACACTCGGACAATACTGGCAATCTGCCTATAAAAAGTATAAAAAGAATTTCACATCCGAAGAATTCCAACACTGGTTTGATACATTTTCAATCGATGGACGGATGCCGGAAATCGGTGAAGTATGGAACTCCCCAGCACACGGAGATACATTGCGTAAAATTGCCAAAACAAATGGTGATGCTTTCTACAAGGGCGAAATCGCAGATAAAATCGATGCTTTCATGAAAGAACATAATGGCTTTATTTCAAAGGAAGATTTGGCAAGCTATACGCCCGAGTGGGTAAACCCGATTAAAGTACATTACAAAGGCTATGACGTATGGGAAATCCCGCCGAATGGCCAGGGTATTGTTGCACAAATGGCATTGAATATTTATCAGCATGCCGAGCCAAAATGGCAGGATGCACAAACATTACATAATCAGATTGAAGCGATGAAGCTTGCATATACGGACGGTAAAGCATTTGTCACAGAATTAAATGACATGCCGGTAGATGTCGAAACACTCTTATCAAAAACATATGGAGAATCACGATTCGCCGAAATTAAAGATACGGCAATTGATCCGAAACGGTTCGATATTCCAAAAGGCGGTACGGTGTATTTGGCTACAGCCGATGCAGATGGGAATATGGTATCGTACATTCAAAGTAACTATATGGGGTTCGGTTCAGGAGTTGTCATTCCTCAAACGGGTATCACACTTCAAAACCGCGGGTATGACTTCTCTCTCGATGAAGCACATCCGAACTTCTTAAAGCCTGGAAAACGAACTTTCAATACAATTATTCCAGGGTTCTTGACTAAGGATAATGAAGCGGTTGGTCCATTCGGCGTAATGGGTGGCTATATGCAGCCTCAAGGGCATTTCCAGGTCGTTACATCCACAATCGACTTTGCACTCAACCCTCAGGCAGCACTTGATATGCCGAGATGGCAATGGATTGGTGAAAAGCGCATTGAAGTCGAACCGCACTTTCCTAGTTATTTAGTGCATGCATTGCAGCGTAAAGGCCATGAAATTCATGTTGCAGTCGATGGCGGCAGTTTCGGACGCGGTCAAATTATATGGCGCGACCAGAAGACAGGCGTATTGTACGGTGGAACAGAACCACGTACAGATGGCGCAATTGCCGCTTGGTAAAATATTTTATTAAAACAAAACAGGAGTATCCCGTTAAAGTAATTTTGCAGGATACTCCTGTTTCTATTTTTTCTTTTTTGGATCATCTTAATGTATGATTAAACTGCGTAAATTGCCGTGGCAACACGAGGTTGCGCCCTCACGCACCTATAACTATCTTTACTTTACCCGAATACTTCATCAATACTGAAAACAAGGAAGGGAATGACTCACATGATTTTTAGTGAACGATTAAAAAAAGAGCGAGAAAAAAGAGGTTGGTCACAAGCGGATCTTGCCGAAAAAATTCATGTTAGTCGCCAATCCGTTTCTAAATGGGAAACTGGGAAGAACTATCCGAGTATTGAAGTAATCATTGATTTGAGTGATTTGTTTGGCATCACTATCGATGAAATGTTGAGGAGTGACGGAGAATTGAAAGAAAAAGTAATTCGAGATAGTAAGAAATTGGCGTATCCGAAATGGAAAGCGTTCTTTGATAGCGTATTTTTATTAGGGGCATTTTTATTGGTTGTAAAACTGATTATTATGGGCTTAAATCATTTTACTGGTATGGATGTTGTCATTCCTGAAGGCTTACCAAAAATCCTATCAAACTTCTTGCCGTTAGCTTTAATGGTAATCGGCGGAATTGTTGCAGACCAGTTAAAAACAAAATATATTGATTAAAAAAGGTAGCGCATGCGCTACCTTTTTTATACTGATTATTCAGCTTCTGTTTCACTTGAATCAGCAGATAATTCCTCTTTGCAAAATGCTAAAATCATCGCCTCTTCGTCTTCTTCCAATGCAAAATCCAAAAACTCATTATTTGCTTTGTCCGTAATAAAATAGTTCACGATGCGTACGTTGTCGTCAATTACCCCAACGATTACGCGAATTTCTAATCCTGCAGCGGAATACAGTTCATCTTCCTCATCCACTTCTACATCTAATAAAAACTCATAACGCTTACCTTCAATAATCTTTGTCGGATCTAAAATTTCTTCTATTGAAAATTGCGTAATATTCATATTCATGCTCCTTCCGGGAAATGCTTCTATTTTATCATAAACGAAAATTGCCCCGCGTCAAATAACAATCATTCAATTACACCGTGACAGCAACGTTTTCATATGACAAACTAGAAATTAAGGAGTGATGGACTTTGAAAAATCTATTTTATTACGAAGATGCAATGATGAAAGAATTTACGGCACAAGTGGTGAAAACAGGTAAAGACGAAACAGGAAATTTTATCGTACTAAACAATACTGCATTTTATCCTACTGGTGGCGGGCAACCTCATGATACCGGCTGGATTAATGAATTGGAAATTATCGATGTTGAGAAAATTGAAGAGGAAATTCGTCATTATACGGAAGCCGATGTGTCGAATATTTCCGGGGAAATATCCGGGAAACTTCATTGGTCGCGCCGATTCGACCATATGCAACAACATGCGGGACAACATATTTTAACAGCAGCCTTTGTCGAATTATTCGATATGGCGACAGTGAGCTTCCACTTAGGAACAGAGCTTGTCACAATCGATTTAAATGTTGGCGAAGTGTCGGAAGATCAGCTGGCAGCAGTAGAAAAACGGGCTAACGAAATTATTTTGGAAAACCGTCCGATTGAAACTAAATGGGTGACAAAAGAAGAATTAGCGCAGTATAACTTACGGAAAGATGTAAAAGTCGACGAAGATATCCGTTTAGTCATTATCCCAGACTATGACTACAATGGCTGTGGCGGTACACATCCTACTTCTACCGGACAAGTAGGCTTGTTGAAAATTTTATCTACAGAGAAAATGAAGAAGCAGATTCGTGTACACTTCGTCTGCGGTAATCGCGTTTTACAGCAGCTGGCTATGCGTAAACAAGTTTTAAGCGATGTGGCACGCCAATTGAGCGCACCGGAAGAAGAGGCAGCTGATGCGTTGCGTAAATTCGCGAAAACAGCAAAACAAACTGAGAAGAATTTAACGGAAGCGCAAGAAGCCCTTCTTGAATTCGAAGCAAAAGAATTAGCAAGCGAAACAGTTGCTGCAGCGACATTTGAAAACCGCTCGATTCAGAGCCTGCAGAAGCTGGCACGTTTTATTACACAGCAAAACGGTGATGTAATCGCCCTGCTCGTTGCAAATAATGAAGACAAGCTACAATTTGTTGCGGCACGCGGAAGTGAGCAAACAAAATCGATGAAAGATATTTCTGCAGCTGCTTTACCTCTCATTAATGGTAAAGGCGGCGGAAATGATGCACTTGTACAAGGCGGCGGTGAAAAAACCGTTTCAGCTGAAGCGCTGATTGAGGCAATGAAAGAAGCTGTACAATAAAGTGAAACTTCAATCCGTGGGGGTTTTCCCCTACGGATTGTTAGTTGAACCAATCGGGCTTTTACGGGTAGTTGATCTCCCGCCTATTCCTTTGCCCTGCCTAAACCTGGAGATTGGCGTCTTACTACCCGTTAATGCGGGATAAATGAAAAAGAAGCTAATGATGGGTTGAACCATTCGTTAGCTTCTACTGCTTTATCCTGCCCGTAGTCCATTCATCCCTCGTCGAACATTTGTTATATCGGTATAACCGAGCTTTACGAGTTCCTTGCATGCTTTATTACTGCGCGCACCACTTTGGCAAATGACAACAATAGGCCGATCTTTCGGCAAATCCCCTAAATAAGTTCCAAGCGGACGATTAATAAACTGAGGAATGTGGGCCTCTTTATATTCTTTTTCCGTCCGGACATCCACAAATACATATTTCTCGTCTTCCAGTAAAGGCTGCAGTTCTTTTGTCGTAATATATTTCACGCCTTTTTTCGGCATAAAACGCACGATCATTACAATGATTCCCACCATTGCAAGTAATGTAATAATCCCTTCCATTTGCATACTCCTAAAATCTGTTTTCACTTATTTTACGATACTCTGCACAAGCTTACGAATATTTTGCGCTATTAGAAACGGAATTGCCCCTTCGATTTTATTAGAACAATGGAATACTTTATTTGAACAGTTTACCTGTTTATTAGAAGAAAGGGACCCTATTTTAGAACTTCTTGTTCATTTATTAGCCATTCACAATATATTAGAGCTTTTCTGAGTTTATTAGAAAACACGCAGCATATATTAGAAAACTACTAACTAGCTTTCCTTTTTCAACTCAACAGCATAAATTTCAGGCAGATTAAAGATCCGGTAAGGAAACAGACTGTTCCCTAATCCCCTATTTACTATCATTTCCGTTTCCTGCTGCTTATAAATTCCTGCAGTGTATTTTGGCATGAATCCTTGTGTTGGCGCAAAAAGCCCTCCGATAAATGGCAGACGAATTTGGCCACCATGTGCATGCCCTGTTAATACTAAATCGATATCCTTTTCAACATATGCCTCAAACAGCTCAGGACGGTGCGACAATAACACTGTGAATGCATCCGGATCCATATTGTAAACCGCTTCATCAATCGACTGGCCCACTTCTTTTCCCATTAACGGGTCCTCAATACCCGCAATGACGATGTGCTCTCCGTTACGCTCCAACTGTACCGCATCATTCGGCAATACATGGACACCGAGCTCACTTAAAGCCGTATAAATTTCATCTGTTAAATTCAATGCAACTTCGTGGTTACCCAGTACATAGTATACGTCCGCAATATCGACTAACTGGCGGACAGCCTGCAAGCTGTTTTCCAAGTCATAGCGGCGACTATCAACTAAATCACCTGTTATGAAAATAGCATCCGGTTTGGTAGCCCTTACTTTTTCTACTAACCGTGATTGATTTTCACCGAATGTCGCATCATGAAGATCGGTCACTTGGGTAATCCGGTAGCCATCAAAGCTCTCCGGAATTTTCTCTGATTCATGTACATAATCGGTTGTGACAAGCCAATTATTATTTATATATAAAAATAGATAGACAATACCTATAAAAATGATTATTTTCAATAACTTTTTCAATTTATTCGCTCAATTCATTGTGAGTTTTAAGCAGCTACTAATACCACCCATCCTTATCAATAATATTGAACTGTTTCGGAACATTCAAGTGTAAAATCCGTTTACCAATTAATTCGTTGAGTGGATTATTATAGCTTTCATACTCAGAAGAGTTAAATAGTTCCATAGACAAACGCATTGATTTCGCCATGATTTCCGTTTCGCTCTCCACAATGTACAGTTTATTTTCATTCCACTCAATTTTTGGTGCTATAACATACGGCGAAATATAAACTCGATTCAAGTACAGCGGTGTTTCATAATAAGAAGCTTCTATTTTATTGTCAGCCGAATCCGTCCATGAAATAACGACCGGTAAGTAATGGCCTGTTTGATTGCGTACAACTTCAATATTTTCTTCCGTTGCTTCAAAAGTTTTTGTAAATTTTAAGTGCTCTTCTTTCAAACTTTCAAACCGGCGATTTTTTAAATCTATCTCCAGCTGCTCAGTTTCCTCCATTTGCTGCTGTAAAACTTTATCAGAAGCAAACTTTTCCACATTGCCCGACACAAACAGCAAATAAACAAGCGCTACTATTCCACAACTAAAGTAAACTACTGCAAACCAAAACGTCCGCTTCGGCTTCCAAATTTGTACCTTTGAAACTAACATGTTTGTAAATATCATAGCTATACCTATTATTAGGAGAAGTATCAAAACACCACTCATATGCGTGTCACCTCTCTTTTCTGGCGGATCAATGCAATCAGAAGCCAAATAACAATGACATAAACAGCACTTCGCCCGATAATCTGCATTGTTCCATCACCAAAAACAAACTGCCATGTATCATACGTATATTGCCGAATTAGCAAGAAGATACCGGCAGCGAGTATGATAAAAGCGATCTTTGAGAAATCAAACACAGCATGCAAAAAATAGCCGATCGATGCAGCGAGTAATGCACAAACAATAAAACCGCTAATTGCAGTAAGTGATATAGTAGAGTCGTAATATATATTCTGCTCTCCCGTACTCAACAGATTGATTAAAACCGAAATAGTTAAAGTGCTAATCGCAGCTGCAAGTGTAAAAATACATAAAACTATAAAGAATATTCCTGTCGATACGACTTCTGTCAGGTTTGTCGTTACAATCGAATAGTTTTGACGGGAAAGCTGCTTCGAAGCGAGCATCCACCCTAAAATCAACATTAGCATGATTGTATAAATGAAAAATCCGTCCAGTGAATAGAATTTCTCTTTATAATTTGCAAAACTGACGCCTCTTCCTACAGTGCCACTCATACCACCTGAAAGTAACCCCATTAAAATATATACTATTAACACCGTACTGAACATCGAGCTATACGCCTTACATTTCCACTTCACCTGCTCAAAAATATTACGCATTGGACTTACTGTTACGATAGATGTCATCAACGGAACCTCCTTTCGATGTCGTCAACACTTTGCATACATCACTTGCCGATAGATTTTGCATCCTCACTCCTTCAGGTAATGGCAATCCACTGTTTTTCACAATGGCTTCAAAAATTGGGTCGTTTTCATATGACACAAGCACTTCATACGCTTTTAATAACGGCTCCACGTTCTCTTTTTGCCCTACTAGCTTTACTGCAAGCTGCTGCACTTCTTCAACAGGTGCGAATAACTCAACTTTCCCTTCATGCAACAGTAAAATGTCTTCGATTAAATGCTCAATTTCATTTAAATAATGGCTGGAAATGATCATTATACGTGGATATGCCAGAAAGTCCTTTAAAATAACGCGGTACATATCATCACGGATTTTCTCATCCATGCCATTCGTTGGCTCATCCAGCAATGTTATCGCACAGCGGCTGGCAATACCGTATATTAAATTGAACACTGCTTTTTGACCTTTTGATAGGTGGTGGTGGTGATTTCTCTCGGATATCCGACTAAACTTCAATAGTTCAAACGCTAATTCTGTTGCAAAGTTTTTATAAAACTTTTCACCCGATTCAAGAATTTCCTGTAAATTCATCACAGATGGAAATGTCATCGCATCCTCGATAAAAATGGTGTTTGCTGCAACCGTTAAATCTTGAAATGGTCTTTTACCAACGACTTCAATTTTTCCGTCCGACGTTTTTACATGCCCTGCCAATATTTTTAGCAATGTCGACTTGCCGACACCATTGCGTCCAATAAGCCCAATAATCTTTGGCTCCGTAATTTCAAAAGATAACTGTGTCAAAATCATTTTCCTGCCGTATCGTTTTTCCACTTGTTCGCAAAAAATCATTCGTTCACCCCTCCTTTTGAATATGGCTGATCAGTTCAATCAAATCTTCATCCATCACGCCTAAACGTTTTGCTTCTTCTACGATTTCCTTTGCCATCTTCGTCAATGTATCACTTCGTCTGGTTGTTAAAATCCGATGTTTTGCATCCCCGATTACGAACATTCCAAGCCCTCTCTTTTTATATAAAATTTCTTTTTCTACTAAAATTGTCAGCCCTTTTCCTGCGGTCGCCGGATTAATATTAAAAATTTCGGCAAGCTGATACTGGGAATAAACTTTTCCTTCCGGAAGCAGCCGATCCGCCAATATCTCATTTTCGATCCATTCCGCTACTTGCATATAAATAGGCATCGTACTCTGTGTATTAAAAATCAAAGAGATCCTCCTTTCCAAGTTATCCGGTGCATTAGTGTTGTAATGTACTATATAAAAAACGAGCTTATTTGTCAATAAATCGAGAAATATTATCCACATATACTATTTATCCACAAAGTTATACACATTAACGTTGATTATCCACAATTTAATCACGATTTTTCAACAGATTGCATTATACTTATCCACAAAAAATATTGTGGAATTCTATTTTAGAACAAGATTTCAAAAAAATATTCGAATATATTTTCATTTGTTCTAAAAATCGTCACATCTTTCTAAGTTAAACCTACCAATTCTCATAAAAAAACGAATAATTTAATTTCTTGTACTAATGCTTAGTTAAAAAATATATAACTGTCCCCTTACCTATGGATAAATGCGAAACTTTATCTACAAGTTATCCACAATGCCCTATTTTTTATCCACTAAAAAAAGCATTCTAAAAGCGACATGTCATCACTTTTAAAATGCTTTTCAACTCATTACTTAATTTCTTTCAATGTAGCTTCCACTTCTTCTTTTACTTGCAAATTTTCTTCGCCGAACAGGATTTCATTTAACGCATCGTCTCCAGAACCTTCAGCTAGTGGTACGCGTGAACGATATGCAGCGCGACATACTAAATGCCCGGAAACAGGTGCTGTAATGAAAACGAAGATAATTCCTAAAATGAGGCGAATACTCACATAGCCATCATGTATCCAAAAGTAAATGAACCCGCCGAACAAACAAAGCAATACAGAGAGTGTCGCACTTTTCGTTGCTGCGTGTGAGCGTGTGTACACATCTGGTAAACGTATCATGCCGAATGCGCTAATGACACTCACAATTGCGCCAAACAAGATAAGAAGTGCCGCCATTAATTCAATCAGCTGATTTACGCTCAACAATGACACCTCTTTCTATATATTTCGAGAATGCAATCGTTCCGATAAATGCTAAAATCCCCAATATTAAAATGGCTTCCAAAAATGCCTTTGTTTTTAAAACAATCGACACGATGGCGATCGCAGAAATTAGATTGACACCAATTGTATCAAGAGCGATTGCGCGGTCAGGCAATGACGGCCCTTTTATCACACGGAATAGCGATAGTCCGATTGCCACCATAAATAGAACAAGTGCCGTCTTTAAAATCAAATCGATCATTGTGTCACCTCCAAAATGGCACGTTCAAACTTGCCGATTGAACGGAGTACCGTTTCTTTCGATTCTTCTATATCCATCGCATGAATATAAAACGTACTGTTATCTTCTGAGACTTCCATTACAACAGAACCCGGTGTCAACGTTAATAACAGGGCCAATGTCGTCACTTGGTAGTCTCCTCTTAATTTTGTTTCATAAGTAAAAATACCCGGTGTAAAATTCATCTGTGGATCCAGTACTTGTTTTAATACAGAAATACTTGATGAAAGCAGCTCTCGAATAAATATGAGGATGAGCTTAATAATCTTTAATACACGACGCAAGTAAAACTGTGTTCCGAAAAATCGGTGCATAGCATATAAAATCAATGTTCCGACTAAAAAGCCTGACATAAACGTCGCAAAGTCTGCAGTTGGATCATCCTTTAACAAAAACCAAAGCGCCGCAATAAATAAATTAATAATAAATTGACCTAACATGTGCTCACCCTCCTTTATTTATTCGTATTTAATATCGCATCAATGTATACGGAAGGGTTGGATAATGTGTAAGCTGCATCATTCACATAAACTGCCAGCCCTTCTGCGCCAACTCCTAAAGCAACGATACAAATCGTCAATAGCACAAACGATACCATCGCACCGCGTGGCATCCGAATTTTGTCCTCTTCATTAATCGATGTTTCTCCAAAAAATGAAGCAAGGAAAATACGCATTAATGAGTAGAGTACGATGATACTCGAGCCGAATGCCAAGGCCAGTAAAATATAGGCCTCTGCTTCAACAGCACCCTGGCCGATCAATACTTTTCCGATAAATCCGCTTAACGGTGGAATTCCGACAAGTGCACACATCATAATAAAGAACAGCCAGCCAAATACCGGATAAATTCGAATTAATCCATTCATATTTTTCACGACAATTTCCCCTGTTAATAGCACCATTGTACCTATAAGTAAAAACAGTAGCGCCTTACCAAGCATGTCGTGGATTAAATAATAAACCGCGCCTGCCATTGCCGATTCAGTTCCGATCGCAAGTGCCACCATTATAAAGCCAACACTAATGATGACGTTATACGTAGCAATTGTCCGAACATCTCGCCCGGCAAATGCGCCCATACATCCCGCTATAATAGTCAGCCCTGCCATCACACCGATCGCTGTATGCGTAACTTCCGGCTGTAACGGGAACATGAGCGTGAACGTACGGAACAATGCATACATGCCGACTTTTGTTAATAGCGCCGCAAATAATGCTTGTACTGCTGTTGGAGGCACACTGTATGAACCAGGAAGCCAAAAGAACAGCAGCAAGCCTCCTTTTAAAGCAAAAACAATTAGGAAAACAAGTGCCACAACCGTTAATAACGGATCTTGGCCGGCTTCTGCAACACGCTGTGCAATATGCGCCATATTAAGCGTCTTTAATGTTCCATACATAAACGCCAGTGCAACGAGGAAAATCCATGATGCGACAACATTAATGAGCACGTATTTAATCGACTCGCGCAGCTGCATCTTTCCCCCGCCTAATGCAACTAATACATATGACGCTAAAAGCATTACTTCAAAACAAACGAATAAATTGAAAATATCGCCTGTTAAAAACGAACCGTTCACACCTGCCAGTAAGAACAAGACAAACGGATAAAAATACATTTTTTCATGACGCTCGCCAATTGTGGAAAAAGCATAAATTAAACAGATTGCCGTAACGATACTTGCCGTTAAAACAAGAAGTACCGAAAATGAATCGGCTACAAATAAAATACCGAACGGCGGTGCCCAACCACTAAAGTCTATACGCATAATACCTTCTGTCTGAATAAGCTGTAACAGGACAACAGAAATCCCTATTATAAAAATCATAGTTACTAAACTTACAACACGTTGAAGTTTAATATTGTTATTTAAAAATACTAATAATGCGGCCGTTATAATCGGCACAATCATTGGTAAAACAATTATATTATTCATCTGATGACCCTCCAAGTTCCCCTAGATCATCGGTTCCGTTCATTAAATACATACGATAAGCCAGCACAAGTAAAAAGGCCGTAACGGCAAAACTAATTACAATTGCTGTTAAGATTAATGCTTGTGGCAAAGCATCGGTATACGGTGCTGCCGCTTGACCTAATAACGGCACACTCCCCTTCTTTAACCCGCCGACCGTCAATAACAATAGGTGAACGGCATGAGATAAAATGGCGGTGCCGACAATCACACGTATGACACTACGAGAGAGGATTAAATATGTAGCGACTGCCACTAGAATACCGACAAGTACAATCATTAATGATTCCATACTATTCATCCTCACTTATATTTAAAATAATCGTTACGAGTGTACCGACAACCGTCAATGCGACACCTGCTTCAAAAATCGTAACAGTCGACAAATGCTTCTCTCCTACTAACGGGAGGTTATAATAGCCATCTGTCTGTGTTAAAAATGGTACATCAAAGAAAATTGAGGCAATCGCCGAACCTGTCGCCAGCAATACACCGATTGCAGCAACTTTTTTAAAATCGAAAGGCATGCCTTTATGCACGGTTTCAATGTCGTACGTCAAATATAGCAGGACAATGCCCGAGCCAAGCACTAATCCGCCGATGAATCCACCACCCGGAGCATTATGTCCCGCAAAAAATAAATACATACCTAGCGTAAAGACGATGAACACAACGCCTCGTACGACTGATTTTAAAATAACATCATTTACTTTCAACGTCTGCATCCCCCTTTTTCGCCTTAAGCTTAATAAGTGTGTAGACGCCAAGACCTGCAATGAAAAGTACTACTACTTCAAGCATCGTATCAAATGCACGGAAATCACCTAAAATCGTGTTAACGATATTTTTCCCGCCCGCCAAATCATACGAGTCCTCAAAGAATTTTGAAATTGGTTCAAAACGATCGTAATTCATTACAGCTAATCCGATTAGTGTCACAGTTGCACCGACCGCAATCGAAATTGTAATCTTCGCAAAACGCCAGCTTTTCGAAATATACTCATTTTTAAGCTTCGGTAAATATTTAAATGATAGTAAGAACAGCGCTGTTGTGACCGATTCAACGACAAGCTGCGTGAGCGCCAAATCCGGGGCTCTAAATACTACGAAGAAAAAGGCAACAGAATAACCGAGTACCCCGTTCAACAGCACGACTGTAATACGCTGCTTGGCAAAAATGATTGCAATTGCAGCCGCAATCATAACGAATACAAGAACTAATTCATAAGGCTCAACAACCGAGTCTTTTGAAGGATCCCAGCTGAATACGTCAGCATAAATCATATACCCTGCAAGCAGAGTGACTAAAAACACATATATATAAACGAAATAATAAGTTAAATTACCATTCATATAACGGTTTGTTACACGTCCTGATACACCCTCACTTGAATTAATGACACGTTCATAAATCGCATTTAATGTAAAGCTTTGCGGAATTAACTGATAGACTGGACGCCATTTTTTTAATGTACGGTATAAGAAAACACCTACAACAATGACACCAAATGTCATAATAAGTTCCGTATTAATATAACCATGCCATGCTGCGATATGAGGTGTCATTTCCTCTACGGATGGGAACATTGGGTAAATGCTTGCCATCGCCGGACTTAAAATATAATGTCCTAAAACATTCGGGAATATAAAGATTCCAATAACGAATGCAACTAAAATAAATGGTGATATTAACATACCAAATGGCGCTTCATGTGGTGGCTTTTCCAGACGATCCGGCTGTATCTTCCCGAAGAATGTACGCATGACGATAATGACACAGTAAATAAACGTAAAAACACTGGCCACCCAGGAGATAATCGGGAATAAAAGACCGATGCTATCAAGTGAGAAAATATCAAGCTGTGTAATTTTTAAAGTTGCTGTAAAGAACATTTCCTTACTTAAAAAGCCATTGAATGGTGGTAAACCTGCCATTGAGGCACTTCCGATTACAGCAATCGTGAATGTAAAGGGCATTAACGACATTAATCCGCCTAATCTGCGAATATCGCGTGTTCCTACTTCATGGTCGACGATTCCGACCATCATAAAGAGCGCGCCTTTAAATGTCGAGTGGTTGATTAAATGGAATAGTGCAGCAAATGTAGCCTGCGTATAAATTACCGATTGTGTTGAATATCCAAAATGCAGTGCTGCAGAACCAAGACCGAATAAAGACATAATCAGTCCAAGCTGACTAATTGTTGAGTATGCAAGCAGTGCCTTTAAATCATACTGACGAACCGCATTGAAGGAACCCCAGAATAATGTTAGAAGACCTACCCCGCTCACTGCCCAAAACCATACTTCATGCCCGCCAAAAATCGGTGTTGTACGAGCTACTAAGTAAATACCCGCTTTTACCATCGTTGCAGAGTGTAGATAGGCGGAAACAGGTGTCGGTGCTTCCATCGCATCCGGCAGCCAAATATGGAACGGGAATTGTGCTGACTTTGTAAACGCACCTAAAAGTACAAGACACATTGCCGGAACAAAATACACACTCGATTGCACGACATCCAAATTCTCAATAATTTCGCGAATACTAAACGTTCCGGATGCAACATATAACATTAAAAAACCAGCAAGCATCGCAACACCACCAGAAACGGTAATGGTCATTGCTTTCCGCGCACCTGCACGGGATGCTTTACGATGATGCCAAAATGCAATTAACAGGAATGACGATACACTCGTTAACTCCCAAAATACATAAAGCACCATTAAGTTATCCGAAAAGACGACGCCTAACATCGCGCCCATAAATAATAGTAAATAGCAATAGAAATGGTGTAATGATTCTTTCGTTGATAAATAGAAAATTGAGTAAAGTATTACTAAACTGCCTACCCCAGTAATGAGTAAGCTAAAAATCATACTCAAGCCGTCTAAATAAGTAGTAATATTAATACCGAAAGAGGGGATCCACTCAAATGTCTTTATGAACACTTCGCCATTGGCAATTCGAGGGATATATGTAGCTAAAAGCGAAAATAAGGCAACAGGGACAATTAATACGAACCAACCTAAATGTATATTCTTAAATCTCCTGTATATTAATGGGATTAATGCTGCAGCAAGAAACGGAAGCATAATCGAAAAAGCAATAAGCAAAAGCAATAACCTCCTAACCGAGTGAGCCAATAAAATATGTAAAGTTCGGCATTCGAACAATCACACTTGACTATCTATATAACTATCTTCATAATAATGTGGCATATGGGGAATATATTTTCAAACAAGAGTAATTTAATAAAAATTACAAAAGCAAAAATATAACAAAAAATTTACTGAATATAAATATGCATCTTAGAAATAAGTATACAATAATAATGGGTGCATTGCACTGTAATAGCCTTCGTTTTATCTCAATTATGCTTAATTTCTCAAAATATATTCGGATTCAATTCATTATTATAGGATAAGAAAAAGAGGTGCGAACTAAAATGAAACATGTTAAAGGCCGATTAGACGAAAGTATTTTGGTTTGTGTATATTACGGACAAAATGGTGAGCGTTTAATTCGCCGAGGACACAAGCTTGCTACATTACTTGACTGCCCATTATATGTGTTGACTGTTGATTCAAAGCCACTTGATGCATTTGATGCGGAAAAATCCGGCTATATCGAACAGTGGAAGGAACTGACTGATGAATTGGAAGTAGAACAATTCATTATTAAGGATAATGAAAAACGTCCATTCTATAAAGTGATTACAGAAATTGCAATGGACTTTAATATTACGCAAATCATCGTAGGTCAGAGTGCTCAAAGCCGCTGGGAGGAAATCACAAAAGGTTCTTTCTTGAACGTTCTCTTAAAAGAAGTACCATTCGTTGATTTTCATATAGTATCGGTAAAGCGTCCTTCTGAGGATGAACTGATCGATGTTTACGAAAAAGGTGTTCGTGCTTATATCATCCAGGAAAATGATTATTATAAAGTCGTGTTTACATGCCCTAAAATTGTGGCTCTGGAAGGGATTTTCTTTAAGGAAATCGGGACAGACTTCGATAATGGCATATTCAAGTTTAATTATAACGGGAAACTTTTAGAGGCTGATATAACAGAAGGTACTGTTAACAACCCTGAAGTTCTTCCTAAAGATCGTTTTACATCATTAAAACCTTAATACGAAAGCTGTTTCCAAGTTATTGGAACAGCTTTTTTTAGAATTTTTATTTAGAAAGGATTAATAATATGAAATTTGAAGTACCAAAAACAAAAAAACTATATGAACAAATAGCTGCTATTATTGAACAAAAGATTACGCTCGGGGAAATTTCACCTGGTGATAAATTGGATTCAGTTGAACAGCTTGCAAAAAACTTTGAAGTTGGCCGCTCTGCAATTCGTGAAGCTTTAACTGCTCTGCAGGCACGTGGTATTATCGAAATCCGCCAAGGAGAAGGAACTTATATTCGCAAAGTAACGGCACAGGATATTTCATTAAATATTCCTACATACGCCTCCTTTTCACAGCAGGATTTACAGCAAATATTTGAAGTACGAAAAATTTTGGAATTAGGATTAATTGAAAATGCTGCAAAACGCAGAACGGCTCGTCAGCTTGAACAATTAAAAGAAGCGCTCAGTAAAATGAACGATGCGCTAATAGATCCTGAGGCAAGCAGTAACGCCGATATGCAATTTCATGCAGTCATCGCTGAAGCAGCGGACAACCCTTTACTCGTTTCGATGCTGCAAAGTGTTTCAAAGCCGATTGCACGCCAAATCCAGCATACCCGTTCCATTTTATCCACTACGGATCACGCTGCTCTATACAATTTACACGAAGAACATACCGCGATTTACAATGCTTTAGTAAATGCAGATGATATACAGGCTAAAAAGGCGATGGCAAAACATCTTGAGACTGTTGAATCCTTACTTTTCAACCAATAATGTTTTAATACGATATTATTCTCTTTAAGTCCTAATTTCTTAAGTCATCAGATGACCTGTTGACTTAATTGTCAGAAAGTTGTAAATTTAATGGAACAGGGGGGATTGGATGAATGTATCATTATTCGCTACATGTTTAGTCGATATGGTTCAAAGTAATATCGGAAAAAACACGGTTGAGTTATTGGAACGCTTAGGTTGTACAGTAAGTTTTCCAAAAGGCCAAACTTGCTGTGGTCAGCCAGCCTATAATAGCGGCTATGTAAAAGCTTCTAAAGAAACGATGAAAAACACAATTCGAGTTTTTGAAGATGCAGAAGTCATCGTCTGTCCATCAGGTTCTTGTGCATACATGCTGAAAGAATATATTCATATTTTTAAAGATGAACCGCTTTGGCAGGAAAAGGCACAACGAATTGCAGACAAGACATATGAACTTACACAATTTATTGTCGATGTACTGAAAATTGAAGATGTTGGAGCAAAACTGAACGGAACGGCTACTTATCACCCTTCCTGTCATATGACACGATTATTGAAAGTGCAGCAGGCTCCTCTCACATTGCTCCAGAATGTAGACGGTCTTGAACTGTTGGAAATGCCTTTAAAAGAAAATTGCTGCGGTTTTGGCGGCACATTCTCCATTAAAATGGGACCGATCTCAGAACAAATGGTAGACGAAAAGATTGATTCTGCCGAGCAAATTGCTGTCCATTATTTAATAGGTGCTGATGCGGGATGTCTGATGAACATCGGCGGACGGATTGACCGGAAAAACATTGACATTAAAACAATGCATATCGCAGAAATATTGAATAGCCGCTAATAGAGAGGACGTGTTTCAAATGGCGATGAAAATCAGTCAGCAAAAATTTAATGAACGTCTTTCGTCCAACTTGGAAAACGATTTTATGCGCGGTGCTGTAGCCGGCGCTCAACATCGTTTTCAAACGAGACGGAGCGCTGCTGTTGACCCTTTAGATTGGGAAGAATGGCGCAATCATGGAGAAGAAATCCGGCAGCATGTATTGGAAAACCTTGATTACTATTTACATGAATTGAGTACAAATGTTGAAGCGCGAGGCGGTCATGTATTTTTTGCACAAACTGCGGAAGAAGCTACCGAATACATTGCAGCAATTGCCCAACAGAAAAATGCAAAAAAGATAGTGAAAGCAAAATCGATGGTAACCGAAGAAATCAATTTAAACTCACACTTGGAACAACTCGGATGTGAAGTGATTGAAACTGATTTAGGCGAATATATTTTACAGCTTGATGACCATGACCCGCCTTCTCATATCGTGACACCGGCACTTCATAAAAATAAAGATCAGATTCGGGAAGTATTTGAAAAAAAAATTGGCTATAAAGCTTCCTCCCAACCTGAAGAACTAGCACTGCATGCCCGTAAAGTTTTACGTAATCATTACTTAACGGCGGATATCGGGATTACAGGATGCAATTTTGCCGTTGCCGAAACAGGTTCTGTTTGTTTAGTAACTAATGAAGGAAATGCGGATTTAGTAACTGCATTGCCGAAAACACAAATTTCCGTTATGGGGATGGAACGTTTAGTACCCACATTTGAGGAAATGGAAGTTCTCGTCGGTATGCTGACACGCAGCGCGGTTGGCCAGAAGTTGACGAGCTATATTACAGTGCTGACAGGCATAAAAGAAGCGCTCGAAGTCGATGGTCCCGAAGAATTCCATTTAGTCATTGTGGACAATGGACGTTCTACGATTTTAGGCGGCGAATTCCAGTCGATTTTACAGTGCATTCGCTGTGCTGCATGTATTAATACATGCCCTGTTTACCGCCATGTCGGTGGCCATACGTACGGATCTATTTACTCGGGTCCGATTGGTGCAGTGTTATCCCCCTTATTGGGTGGTTATGAGGATTATAAAGAGCTGCCTTACGCTTCCACTTTATGCGGCGCATGCACGGATGTATGCCCAGTGAAAATTCCGTTGCATCAATTGCTTCACAAGCATCGGGAAGTAATCGTTGAACGGGAAGGCCGTGCCCCGATTAGTGAAAGTTTGCTAATGCAGGCATTTGGAATGGGTACTTCTACGCAATCAATCTATCAGTTGGGCACTAAAGTAGCTTCAACCGTTATGAAACCGTTCACGAAAAACGAGAAAATTACAAATGGTCCCGGCCCTCTGAAAAACTGGACAGCGTATCGTGATTTTCCTTCCGTGCAAAAAGAACGTTTCCGTGACTGGTTTGAACAGCATAACAAAGGAGGCAAATCTAAATGATCCAAAACCGAGAACCCTTTTTACAAACTGTCGCTGCTCGTCTTGGCAGGTCCGCCCCTTCTTTAACAAAACCGGAACGAAACTGGAAACACCTCCCTCAAACCGAAGTATTGAAGGATGCTTCGATGGAAGACCTTATCGAAGTGTTGAGAGAACAATGTTTGAATATCCACACTACATTAAAAAAATGCACACAGCAGCAGTTGCCTGAAATATTAAATGAAACAATTGCAGGCTACGGCGGTGGGCGTGTAATTTACAGCAATGATCCGCGTTTTAGAGTTTTGAATGTATTCCCGGTTTTTGAACAATATGAACATTTAAAGTGGCAAGCTACTAACGGCGAACAAAATATTGATTTTGCTGAACAGGCAAATGTCGGTGTCGTAATCAGCAACGTGACATTAGCGGAATCCGGCACAATTATGCTTCAAGCGTCACCTGAAGTTGGCCGAACGCTTTCATTTTTGCCTGAAAATTCGATTGCTATTGTACCGAAAAGCAGCATCGTTCCACGCATGACACAAGCCGCTCAGTTTTTACGAGAGCAGTCACATGTATCGTCCTGTATTAATTTCATTACAGGACCGAGCAACTCCGCAGATATCGAAATGAACTTAGTCGTCGGCGTGCACGGACCCGTGAGAATGACATATATTTTGGTGGAGGATTATTAAAAAAGAACTTCGGACATAAAAATCCGAAGTTCTTTTATTTTCCTATTCCCCTACTCGATCACGCGGCAGGAAAAATGCTACGAGCAATAATAATGTCAGTACCGATATAGCATTCATTGTAAAGTGAATGCCCATCTTATCGATAAGGATTCCGATAACAACCGAGCCAATTGCACCCATCCCGAATGCAACACCGACTGTTAAACCGGCCATTGTACCGATTTTCGATGGGACAAGTTCCTGTGCATATACAACAGTTACTGTAAAGCTAACCATAATCAGCAATCCGATAATAATGAGTAAAACCATTACAGCAGGCAACGGAACAAACGGAAGTGCCAAGCAAAACGGAATCGGTGCGATCACCGACAGCAATATAACATTTTTCCGACCGAAGCGATCTGATAATGGACCACCAAAAAATGTGCCTACAACCCCAACTGCCATGAAGATAAAGATAAACAGCTGACCGCGCTCAACACTCATCCCATATTGTTCCGTTAAATAAAAGACATAGAAACTTGTTATATTCGTAACGTAAAATGAACGGGCAAATATAATGAACAGCAGCACGAGTAAAGCCATTCCCACTTGCTTTTTCGTTAAAGGAGGCAAGGACGAAATCAGCATTTTTTTGATTTTTGATCTTTTTTCCGCTTCGAGCTGACGTTTATACCACATCGATATTTTCGTTAATAAAAAGATACCGATCGATGTAAAAATAAGAATAACGGAAACGCCGTACATCCCGAATGGCAAAATGATGAATGCGCTTAGTAATGGTGCTAATGCCTGTCCACTATTGCCCCCCACCTGATAAATAGACTGAGCTAAGCCGCGCTTATTACCTGCAGCCATAAACGATACGCGTGAACCTTCCGGGTGGAAAATAGCTGATCCAAGTCCCAAGAATAGGACCGACACTAAAATCATCCAGTATTCGCCTGCTAATATGAGCATTGTCAGCCCGATAAACGAGCTCACCATCCCAAGCGGTAATGCATACGGAAATGGCTTCTTATCTGTCATAAATCCGACAGCCGGCTGTAACAGACTGGCAACCATATTCAGTACAAATGAAATCATACCAAGCTGTGTAAACGTTAATCCTAAGTCCCTCTCCAATAATGGGAACATTGCCGGTATAACTGCCTGCATCGTATCATTAATTAAGTGACAAACCCCTATTGAGACCATAATTGGATAGACAGGGTTTGATTGTTTTATTGTTGTAGTCGACATTTTTTCACATTCTTTCTGCTAGATCGATAACATTTCGCACAATTTTTTTATTCAGCAAGATGATTATAATTTCTCCTCAATTTCACCTCGCATATTGAATGTGTTAAGGGTGCATAGTTTATTTCTTATTCTTCATACTACCCTTTATAAGGAGGGATTATTATAGAACTGAACCTTGGTGAAATGATTTTACGAGCAAGCTGTTCATTTTTTGCAATTCTAATACTCGCTCGTATTATCGGTAAAAAGCAAGTGAGTCAGCTCACTTTCTTCCACTATGTTACGGGTATCACATTTGGTTCGATTGCTGCTGAAATTTCGACTCAAGTGGAAACTCCATTTTTAGATGGTATAGTTTCTTTAATAGTATGGGCTGTATTAACAATTGCCGTCAGCTATATTTCATTCAGATCATCAAAAGCACGTATTCTTTTTGACGATAAACCGTCGATTGTCATCAGTAACGGTGTCATTTTAAATAGTGAATTAAGAAAAGCACGGCTTCATCCGGACGAGCTTGCTATGCTGTTGCGTGAACAGAGCATTTTCTCGTTTGATGAAGTACTTTATGCCGTTTTTGAAACAAATGGAGAATTAAGTGTCCTGAAAAAGCCGCTTGCCCGGACCGCAACAACAGAAGACGTATCCGTATCTGCCCCTGCCCCTCAATACTTGCCAATGGAATTGATTTCGGATGGGCAAATTATTCAAAAAAACTTAACGGAGCTTCAGCTTACTGAAGACTGGCTCAGAAAAAAATTAGCAAAGAAAAATATCCATGACATCGATAAAGTTTATTATGCGCAAATTTTAGAAAATGGATCGCTCTATATTAGTATAAAAAATGCTAGTCCACCTTCATAAAACAATTAACTCTCATTATATTCCTAATTTTCCTGGAAGTTAATACAAAAAAGCAGAAATCAATTGAAATACAATGATTTCTGCTTACTATTTATACTTTTAAATAACGAATATTCTTCTTGCTCATCTTAATACCAATCCCCACTATGACAACAATTAGGATGAGGACAACGAGTAAAGTATACCAATAATTTTCCATTAATACGTTATCTGTAAGAAGGCCTGTACCGTATTTTGCGAGCTTCCAAGGTGTGACACTCCAAAAACTGCCGATTAATGTGTCAACAAGCAGACCGACTGGAATGAGAATAATGGTAACAGCAGCAGCGACCGATGTTTGGAATGCTGCACTCATAGCAACAGTCAGTGCCATAACAAACATTAACCAAATACAATACGTACCAAGCATCGCCAAAAACTTCGCTAAATCAACCGGTCCGTAAAGCAGTACTGTATAATACATGCTCCCCGCATAGCCCGCCATTGCACTGATGATTGCAATTGTGCTTGCAACAATCCATTTACTGAAAAACAGTGCTGTAAAAGACATCGGACGTACATAGAGAAGGGTTGCAGTACCATTTTGGCGCTCCCTGCTTACTGACCCGATATAGGCAGTAATCAATACGAGCAGTCCAATTGTCTGAAATTGACCAGTTGATGCAATAAGCAGATCAGCCGGCTGAAATTCAGGCATTGTCATCATAAATCCATCGGGCATATTGCCAACCGCCTGCAAAATATCTTCCATAAAGTAGTTCATGAGCGGATCACTAATACCGAGCAAGACAAAAACGAGCGGAATCCATAAAATTTTAAAGCTGCGAACACTTTCACGCCATTCTTTTAAAACTAATGCTTTAAATTGCTGCATGCTTCCCCGCCACCTTCATAAAGATTTCTTCCAGGCTTGCCGTTTCCCGCTCCACTTTTACAACTTCATATGGTGATGCCGCCAACTGCTGAAGCAACTGCTGCATCGATGGGCGTTCATCTGAAATTTCCACATATGTTGCTATTCCGTTAGCAACAGCTCCTGTAGACTGACTGACAAATTGCAGTGCTTCTTCCGCATTTTTGAACGTTATTTTATAGCGCGGTTCCTCAAACTTTTGCTTCACCTCTGTAAGTGAACCTTGTTCGACAAGTTTGCCGTCCCGTAAAAACAGCAGCTGATCGGTCATTTCCTCAGCATCATTTAAAATATGCGTTGAGTACAAAATCGTCGTTTGCTGCTGTACTTCCTTCAATAAGTTCATCACTTCCCGACGTCCAACCGGATCAAGTGCCGATACCGGTTCATCCAGCAGCAGGAGCTTTGGTTTATGAACTATTGCCTGGGCAATACCTAAGCGCTGCTTCATTCCGCCTGAAAACGTCTCGGTCTTTTTATTCATCGCATCCTGCAAACCTACAAATTCCAGCATCTTTTTGCATTCACTTTTTAATGAACGCTTTTCAAGACCGCTTAAACCGCCCACCATCTCCATATATTCAAGTGCAGTCAACCAGGAATAGTACTGGGGATACTGAGGTAAAAAGCCGATTGCACTGCGAATATCCTTTACATCCGGCATGATGATTTTGCCGCTTGTCGGCTTTAGTATATTAGAAAGCATCGAAAGTGCAGTTGTTTTCCCTGCGCCATTCGGACCGATCAGCGCTGTAGATGTATGCATAGGCAAAGTGAACGATAAATCATCCACTACTTTTTTTGCACCAAATTGCTTTGTGAGGCCATTCACTTCAATACAGATCATTGGCTTTTCCGTCCGAACAGAAAGTAGGCGACCGGTCCGAGTGTATTAACAAACATTGATACGAGCACCCATACCCATTTCGGGCCGCGCGTCTCATAACTGCGTACAATATCCACAATGGCAACCGCCCCAAGCACCAATTGCAATACTAATAACGGCGCAATGAGTCCCCAAGGAATATTCGATAATTTATCCATTTTAAATCCCCCTTAAATTTTTAAATGATGTTTTAAATTGACGAGTAAACTTTTATAGCGCATATCGTTTTGCACACTTGCCAACATCGGATTATCTGCAATACTTTCATAAATGGATCTTTTGATCGATTCCTCATCCCGGGGTGATTGTGTACTCAGCATAACTTCCTTTGCAATCCAATTATCCAGCAAGTAAAAATATTGATCGCCAGTGGGTTTAAGCGGAAATTCGATTTGTATAGAAATTTTTACATAGCGGTCAATAAAACGAATTGCCTCTTCTATATTATTTTGTGCAGCATAGCCGCTCGCTGCCTTTAAATAAAACAGAAGCGTGTTATGGATATTCAGTTTATCTAAATGAAAAGTGTCAATTATCGTTTCAATCCGGTTTACCGACTGTTCAAAATACGGGACATCTCCCATTTCCAAGCTAAGCGCTTCATTCGCATTTGTTATCATATACAGCAAATGCTGATACATATTGACTTGATGAATTTCCTTCGCCTTTTCTATATTGCCGAGCATAGTTTGTGCCGTAGCGATAAGCTGCTCAGTCCCAAGCTGAACTACAGCATCCTCCCCTAATAATTCGAGCACATGCTGAGGTTCCCCTTTTAATATATACGTATATGCCTCAAGTAAATTCGCCTCGTTTTTCAGCCTGTAATTCCCACTGAACTCCTTAACACGTTTACAAAGACTCTGGATTTTGTCCGCAACAGCTTCTTTTTCCTGTGCAATATTAAAATAATTGACGTAAAGCTGCGCCATCTTCAGTAAAAACGGAAAGCAACTATAATATTCTTCTATGAGTTGATCAATTGTTGCATCCACTTCAGCAAATGGTTCCTTTGAAAAGCGCTGTGCTAATTCCGCATACATTTTTAAAATTCGTTCATCCGTCAATTGCGGCTCATAACCGAGCAGTGCATCAATTGAAATATTGAAAAATGTTGCAAGCTTTGGCAACAATGCAATATCCGGATAACTTTGCCCTTTCTCCCACTTTGAAACAGCTGCCCTTGATACTCCGACATGCCGTGCAATTTCCTCTTGTGTCACTTGCAGTTGCTTGCGGCGCTCTGTAAAAATGGCCGCAAATTGAAAGTTGTTCATCCCCCTCACCTCTTACACCTATTATAAAAAGAAAGTTGGCTGTTTAATAGCGACTAATTCTTTCAAAAAGGAGATTTTGTCAACTGCTGGTTTCGCTAAGTAGGTAGAGGTGGGGTTTCTATAATCATCACTAAGTGAATCCCCCGTTCCCTGCTATTCTTACTCATCTTTAATAAACCCCTCACTTGTTCCAATAACCGCAACCCACATTGCGTTCAATAAAAAAAGCCGCCTTCAAAATGTAAAACACTTCGGAGACAGCTTGCTCTATATAAAATTTATTTAATTAAATGCTTAATTTCTTCGTAGCTTGGCAGTGCCGTTAACGCACCGGCTTTAGTTGCGGCCATTGCGCCCAGTTTGTTGCCGAATGCGACACAGCTGACTAAATCTTCTTTTACTGTAGGTAAACCATTGAAATGAACATAACGGAGTACGCCTGCCATAAACGCATCGCCTGCGCCTGTTGTATCTACCGGAATAACTCGTTCAACCGGAACATGTGTTACTTCACCGTTTAATACTGCATAAGCTCCATCGGCTCCAACTGTAACCAGCACGATCGGTACTAACAGCTCATCCAATTTTTGAAGACCTTCTTCAATTGTTGTTGTTTCTGTCAGGAAATATAATTCCTCATCAGTAAGCTTTAAAATATCTGCATCTTCAAAGAATGAAGTAATCGTCTTACGGCAGATTTCCTCGGATTCCCAACGAAGCGGACGGATATTCGCATCGATTGCGATGATCGCTCCTTTATCCTTGGCCATATCCACTGCGGCACGTGTTGTTTTTAATGCAGTTTCTTCAAACATCGTCCCTGAACAAACATTTAAAATCGAAGCACGTTTGAATGCTTCTTCCTGTAACTGCTCAGGCGTTACTTGTAAATTCGGCGTCTCATCGACATAATCTTTAAATACTCGTTCACATTTTTCAGTTAAATGCACATATACACCACTTACACGCTTCTTCGCATCAAATACAGAGAAATCAAGATTCACACCTTCTTTTGTAATCTCCTGACGGCAAAATTCCGATGTTTCATCATCGCCTGTAATTGTAATAAGTGCTGAAGGTGCCCCAATACGACTAATCCCTGCTGCAACATTGATTGTTGCGCCACCTAAATACTTCGTAAATGAAGTATTGGTCTGATCATTTGCAATATAATCAACGAATGCATCTCCATAAACTAAGATGAATTCTTTGTCTATTTGACTCATTAATTGTCTAACCTCCGACGTTGTATGTTCTTACTAATTTACCATAGAAAAGATATATTTATAAAACTTTATACTATTCTGAAACTAATGCTTTCTTCGCGAATGAATTTATTTTCTGTTATACTTTGTTCGGTAAGGAGATGATTGTAATGACCATTACCATTCGACAAGCAGATCGAAATGACGCGAAAGCTGTCGCACCTTTAATTTATGATGCAATCGGAGACATTGCAAACAATTTGACTGGTGAAGAGGAATTTTCACGGATTTTAGCTGCTTTAGAACAGTATGTCACAGAAACGACAAATCGACACAGCTATTTGAATACATTTGTAGCGGAACGACAAGGGGAAATAGTTGGGATTGTCGTGCTTTATGAAGGCCGTCTCGGGTACAAGCTCGATCGCCAGCTTGAACAGCAGCTGGCCCAAAAGGGAATACAGACTACATTGGATGTCGAAGCACATATGGATGAATATTACATCGATACCATTTGTGTCTCAAAAAAAGCGCGCGGTCTTGGCATCGGTACGCTCCTTTTGCAATTTGCCGAGCAAAAAGGCAAGGAGCTTGGCTTCGAAAAAATTTCTCTAAATGTGGAACTAGAGAAATACGATGCACGGCGCTTGTATGAAAAAATAGGCTATCGTACAATCGAAAGCTGGACAATAATTAATGAGCCATTTCATCATATGGTGAAATCGCTTTAGAATAGGAAGAAACACTAAATGAAACAAAACTGGATTTACCCGCTATTGATCGTAATAGCGGCTAGTAGTTACGGAGTATTATCAACAATTGTAAAAGTTGCTATGCAGCACGGCTATACATCGTCAGAAGCCGTGACGAGCCAATATTTCGTTGGATTTTTACTCGCACTCGTGCTCTTTGTTGTAACACAACGCACATTACCGAAGCTTTCAAAGAAAGGTGCCATCACTTTACTTTTAGCCGGGACATGTACAGCGATTACGGGTATTGTTTACGGACACTCCCTAAATTATTTACCTGCATCATTGGCAGTTGTTATGCTGTTCCAATTCACATGGATTGGATTGTTCATGGACTGCTTCCTGAGAAGACGCCTGCCAACACGTATTGAATTAATCTCGTTAGTATTTTTATTTGTAGGCACGATTTTTGCTGCCGGTGTAATTGATGTAGATTTATCTCAAATCGCTTGGCAAGGATGGGCACTAGGGTTATTGGCCGCCTTTACTTTTGCTGCTTTTATGCAATTTAACGCTCAGCCTGTTGAAGGAGTGACGACGATTGGACGTACATTTATTTTATCTGTTGTATCACTGATCATCGTTTGTATCTTTTTATCGCCTGAAATTGTATGGAACGGCCAATTGACAGGTGGTCTTTGGAAGTTCGGTCTGGCTCTCGGGCTCTTCGGTATTATTTTGCCGATTTTACTATTTTCGATTGCCGCGCCAAAAGTCGGTGGTGCACTTGTACCAATTTTGAGTGCAATGGAGCTGCCTGTAGCAATTACAGTATCTGTCATTGTATTAAATGAAAATTTAACGCTTCTCCAAGTTTTCGGTATCGTACTTGTACTGTTCGGTATGGTATTGCCATCCTATTTTGCTTCAAAAAAAGTACGTGTTATCGATCAAACACAGCAGCTGTCCTAATTTTAGGGCGGCTGTTTTTTATATTTCCTATTAGTTTACATTATTTATTTGAATTGATAAAATTTTCTAATAATTGTAGAATGAGATTATTAGGAAGTAGTTTCTATCATTTGATTGGAGGCCCATTCAACATGTTCTTTCAGAATTACCGCAATCTAATAAATGAAAAAGAAGGAATTTTATTTCCTTCCAATAGTTATCGTCAAATGGTTTTACAGCCCGCTTATGATGAGGCACGCAAGCATTTTTTGGATGCGATGCTTCAAATTCATATTGCCCATTTAAAGATGCTTGAAGAACAGGAATTGGTTACCCCAGAAAATGCATGTCGCATCGGTCAAGCTATTCAAAAACTTGATCTGGAATATTATAAAACCCGTGATTATAACCCGCAATTTGAAGATTTGTTTTTTCGGATTGAAAACAAGCTAATCGAACTCGGAGGCGATATTTCCGGAAATTTACATATTGGACGCAGCAGAAACGATATGGGAATCGCCATTTACCGAATGACACTACGTAAAAAGATGCTCACGCTCATGCAGGAACTTTTGAATTTACGTCAATCGCTGCTCGTCTTTGCCGAAGAGCATGTAGAGACGATCATGATTGGCTATACACATACACAGCAGGCACAGCCGACAACGTTTGCCCATTATTTAAAGGCTGTCATTGATCAGCTCACTAGGGACTATAAACGAATGCAGGCCGCATACAATACGATTAACCGCAGCAGTATGGGCGCGGCTGCTTTGACAACAACAGGGTTCCCGATTAGCCGCGAACGAATGCAAGAATTACTTGCATTTGATGACTTAATCGAAAATGCCTGGGATGCCGTTGCCGGTGCTGACTATATCGCGGAAGCGGCTAGCATCGTCCAGCTCGCTGCCCTCAATTTAGGGCGCACATCGCAAGACTTTTTACTTTGGGCAACGCAGGAATTCAATGCTTTTAAGCTTGCCAGTCCTTATGTACAGATCAGCTCCATTATGCCTCAAAAACGGAACCCTGTTTCCATTGAGCATACACGTTCGCTGCTCTCATCGGTTGTCGGGGATGCGGCAACAGTACTACAGATGGTCCACAATACACCATTTGGGGATATTGTCGATACGGAAGACGATATGCAACCATATTTATGGAGGGCAATTGACCGTTTAGTCGGGATATATAAGCTCTTTGCAGGTATGATCCTCACGATGGATGTGAATAAGGAAAACTTGCTGAAACGTGCGCAAAACAGCTTTGCCAACGTAACAGAGCTTGCTGATTCCCTCGTACGCTCCGAGGGTATTTCATTCCGCCAGTCACATAAAATTGTCAGCCTATGTGTGCGGGAACTGATGGCAAATAATAAAGAATCACTCGCAAGCCTGACATGGAACTTGGCAAACGAGAAATGCATGGAAGTTACAGGAAAGCCGCTTCAAATTAATGAGATTGCCTTTTACCAGGCGATTCAGCCGGAGTACTTCGTTAATATACGTACATTAAAGGGAGGGCCTGCGCCTGCAACAATGCGAAAGTCGCTAAAACAGGCAGAAGATGATACGGTACACCTTGAAAGTTGGCTGAGAGAAAAGACAGAGGCAATTTTAAAAGCCGAAAATCGATTGGAACAATTTTTAAAGGAGTGGACGGAACATGAGTAATCGTTATGTATTTGCCGTTGATGGTGGTGCATCAAAAACAGTAATGAGCATTCGTTCTACAGATGGGCGTGAACTATTTACCGCTACTTCCACAGGTTCGAATTACCAGGCTGTTGGAATTGAACATGTCCAACATGTATTTACCGGCCTGCTCAGGAGTGCAGCAGCCCATTTACCGAGTCTGTTTATTGATGTAGCAATCTTTGCGCTTTCCGGCATTGATACCGATCAGGACAAAAAGATAATCGAGGAAATTATTGAAGAAAGTATCGCCCGTTCCCCTTTTACATTCGGTCAAATTTTCATAGAAAATGATGTTGAAGCAACGTTAAAGGGACTTGGGAAGAACAATATAAGCCTGCTTATTTCGGGTACAGGGGCTATTTGCTATAGTCTTATGAATGACAAGATTAGCCGTGGTGGCGGCTGGGGACACCGGATTGGTGATGAAGGAAGCGGTTACTGGATTGGAAAACATATTGCGAAATCGATTTTCCGCGCTGCTGACGGACGCAACAAGTCGACCATATTAACAGAACTTGTTTTAGCAGGCCATCATGTTAATAGCACAGATGAATTGTTCAATCTCATTTATTCAGCGGATTATACAAATGCCCGATTGGCCAGCTTCAGTTCTTATTTGCAACAGGCGGTCGAAATGGGTGATGCCGTTGCACAGAAAATTATGCAAAAAGCAGCGGATGAACTTGTTTTATTGGCAGCAACAACATTAAAAAATGCAGGTTATGCAAATAAAGTCCATACACTGTATTTAAATGGCGGGATTTTAAAAAATAATCCTGCGCTGGTTGAGTTAATAACTACACAGCTCCAAACAACACACCCTCACATAACATTGAAGTTATGTGAGGAGAAGCCGATTGAAGCTATTTTCAATCGTGGATTACGTGAATTGAACGGTGCCCACCCTGTTAAGTAGGCATAGAAAAATCCCCTTTTTGCAGCATTTGCTTAAAGGGGATTTTATCTTTTACTGTACTACGTCTTCCTGACTTCCAAGCTTAGAATCGATTAACCCTTTTGCCTCATCCTTCATCTCATCTGTAATCGATAAATACACTTTTCCCAGTGCAGTTAAGATGACAAAAGCATCATCGGTTAAACCGAATAAAGGAAGGAAATCAACAACTAAATCCAATGGTAAAATGAAGTACCCCAGCGCTCCTAAAACAATGAGTTTACTCGATTTAGGCATGTCCGGACTACGCAGGGCAACGTAAAGTGTGGCTGCTGCCTGCATCGCTTTATAGCCTAACCCTCCACCTGTTTTTTTCATTTTATGCAGAAACTTTTTATCTGAATAATGTTGGTCTTGGCCTTCAATCATTTTTTCGAAGTTATATTGTTCGCTCATACGAATGCTCCTTTCCTTGCTATTACATTATTATTCCTCAAATATGCGACTCGTAATCCTATACGTTTTCGCATTAAGAAAAGATTCATTTCGTATTTTGCCTTTTATGTAGGAAATTTGACCAAAGTTGCTGGAATATTTTTGTCGGGTTCAATACTTCATCATAGTAAATAATTGAATTTTTCCGGAGCTTTGCATGACCGATCGGCACCTCGTAGACAGGAACTTTTCGTCTAATCGCCTCAATCAGCATGTTCGTGTCATAGTGATAAGACTCTCCCTTCACTTTAAAAAGCCATGGCAGATGTCCTCTTGGAATGTAACGTAATCCTGTTTGGATGTCGAGCAAACGTTTACGGATAAACAGTTCAAACATCATCGAGTAGGCACGGTTTTGCAGTTTACTAATTAACGGGTAGTCTGAATCTTTGAAATCGCGAATACCTAATATAATCCCGTCAGAAAAGATTTTCGTACTCGATAACACCTGTTCCACATCCAATACAGAATGCTGACCATGCGCTCCTACTGTAATAATTCCCTTTGCCGGCAATCGGGATTTCAGTATATACTCCATCCCTGTTTTAAGTGCCCGGCCTTTCCCCAGGTTTTTGTCATGTGTTAATACTTCGCAACCTTCTTGCTGTAGTTGTTCAAATAGACCGTTATATTTTTCTTCACTGCCATCATTAATGACAATAACATTGGCAATCGGCAATGCATTCAGCTTCCTGACAAATTGCAGTAGAGCCGGTAAAGGGTTTAGCGCTGGAATCATAACAATGACTTGTTCCATTTTGCATGCTCCTTCATAGAATATTTAATGAAAAAATCTAGAATAGAAAGCTATTCATCAGCATTTATAACCTCAACGGGAATATGCTGAAATTTTGTTACATCAAACAATCCTGTATCTGTAAGCTTAATATCAGGAATAACCGGCAAAGCGAGAAATGATAAAGTCAGAAATAGATGATAGTCAAGTGTAGGATGAATGGTATGCAGACTTTCATGTAATTTCTGCAGCTCTTTCTTAGCCTGTTCAGCAGGAGCATCTGTCATAAGACCTGCGATTGGCAGGATGAGCGAAGCAATCACTTCTCCTTCATTTACTACGACAAGCCCACCTTGAATTTCTTGAAGTGCCTTAAGTGCAATTAACATATCTTCATCATTTGTTCCTACGGCAATCGCATTATGTGAATCATGGGAAATCGTTGTCGCTACAGCACCGCTTTGAATGCCAATACCTTGTACGATTGCGACTGCCTTTGTCCCAACGTGGTGATGCCGCTCTACAACTGCCAGCTTCAATAAATCCTTTTCGATCGACGGTACAAAATGTCCATTTGCTACGTCGACTTCCACCTCAACCCGCTTTGTAATGAGTTGGTTTGGCACAATTTTTATTACATTTGCCCGATTACCTGTAAACGGCAAGCGTAAATCTTCAACTGTCAGCTCTGGTAAATGCATCGACTGTAAAATGGTTGTTTCCACAGTAGATTTTTCCCGGATTGGTGATAGCATTTCTCCATTTTCCGCAACTTTTCTGCCATTTTTCCATACAGCCAGTGCTTTCATCGTCTGCAAATCCTCAACTACTATAAAATCTGCATCATAGCCTGTAGCAACCGCGCCTTTATTTTTCAGACGATAACATTCAGCGGCATTTAATGATGCAAGCTGAATCGCCAGTAAAGGATCCATTCCTTCCGCAATCGCAAGTGCCACTGCGTAGTTAATGCTTCCCTGCTCCATCAGTTCATCCAAATGCTTATCATCCGTACAAAAAGCAAAACGCCGCGCATTCGCCATTGTTACAGCAGGTAAAATAGCTTTTAAGTTCTTGGCTGCTGAACCTTCCCGGATCAACACATACATCCCCTGCTCCACTCGGTCCAATGCCTCTTCGGCTGTTACGCATTCATGATCTGTTGTAATTCCTGCTGCCCGGTAACCACGTATTTGACAACTTGTTAAGCCAGCACAATGACCATCAATGACCATCCCATTTTCTTGAGCAAGCTTTAGTTTTGCGAGCATTTCCTTTTCCCCGTTCAGTACAGCAGGAAAATCCATTACCTCTGCTAAACCTAATACATTCTTATGACCGATAAATTCTTTTAAATCTTTTGCCGTCAGCACAGCTCCTGCATTTTCAAAAGAGGTCCCCGGTACACTGGAAGGTAGCATAAAGTAAATATCCATTTCGACATCTTCAATATCCTGCAGCATAAACTTCAATCCTGCTTTTCCTGAGACATTCGCAATTTCATGCGGGTCTGTAACGACAGCCGTTACACCATGTGGAAGCACGATTCGATTAAACTGTTTTGGTACAAGCATGGATGATTCAATATGAATATGTGCATCAATAAACCCCGGTACAATATATTTTCCGCTTGCATCTATTACTTGCTCCGCTTCAAATTCACCTGGCTCTGAAACCGCAATAATTTTGCCGTTTGCCACTACAACATCGCCTTGTCGCCAACGTAAATTAAAGACATCGGCAATTTGCGCATGTTGAATAATGAAATCCGCTTTACCTCGTTTTTGAGATTGATCGATAATTTGCTTCATATGCCACCCCCTGGTTATCTCACACTATAATTTTTTAATAATTAAATAAAAAAGGGAACGCTTCAAAAATCGCACCGTCCCCTTTCCTATAATTGCACCAAATCTCTATATAGCTTTTCTGGCAGCTTTTAGCTTTGTACCGTTGCAGCTTCTATCTCTTTAGTAAATATGCCTTTTGCTTTTTCAATATCGACTTGCAGCTGTTGCTCTTGCAATGCTTCACCAATCACAACAATCGCCTGCTCCAGCATTTCCGCTGTCGTATTCCCCATATGTCCAATGCGGAACGCTTTTCCTGCTAAGTGGGCTAAAGAACCCGCTACGATAATGCCGCGATTCGCTAGACTTGCTCGGAACTTGCCATCTTCAATACCTTCAGGATATAAAATACAGCTTAATGTCGGCGCAGCTACTTCTTCATTAGCCAATGGTGTCATCCCGTAAGAACGCAGTGCCGCACGGATCGCTTTACCAAATGCGATATGACGCGCTTCACGTTTCTCCATACCTTCTTCTAATACAATATTCAATGCAACATCATATGCGTAAATTAAGTTAACCGGAGGCGTCGCAAAATACATTGCTGGGTTATCCATAATATTGCGCCAATTATGTATATCCGCATAATAGGCCGGCACTGTCACGATTTGTTCACGGGCAGCCAATGCCTGCTGACCGAAAGCGACAATCGCCAGCCCAGGAGGAATACCGATCGCCTTTTGGGATCCTGTTAAAACAATATCAATTTTATAGTCTTCTTCACCGTAAGCTTTACTCATGTCCTCATGCAATGCCGCTGTTGCGACAACACCATCGACTATGACAAGTGCACCAGATGCTTTAATAATCGGTACAAGTGTTTCTAAATCCGACACGACTCCAGTAGATGTATCGGCATGTGTAATTGTTACCGCCTTATAATTGTTAGCCTTCACTGCTTCCTCAACAAGCGTTGCGTCTACACGCTCACCCCATGTTGACTGCAGTACATCAACTTCAATTCCAAATGCTTTTGCAAGTGGTGTAAATCGATCACCGAAATAGCCATGGCTAATAACAAGCAGGCGTTCACCTTTTGCAATAGTATTTACTATTGCCATTTCCATTGCCAATGTACCTGAACCCGCTACAACATATACTTCCCCATCTGTATTAAACAGCTTTTTCGTATTGGCAAGCGCATTTTTAAATGTTTCTACAAACCTAGGATCGGTATGGCCTCTCGTTTCACTTGCCAAAGCATCATAAATCTCATCCATTACCGGTGTCGGCCCAGGTACTAATAATAATTCTTTATTTTTCATTGATTTTACACCCTTTTCTTAATAGTAAAAATATTCTATCTATATAACATTCTCTACTCTTTACTAGAACTCCTTTATTTCTACAAAACAGAAAATGCCTTTTTAGCCCCATCCAAGCTAAAAAGACATTCATCTTTATAAAAACCCCTTAGTTTTCCTTATATGTTGGGAGGCATCCCATACTAAACCGCGTTCCAATTCGATTTAGCAGTTTTCATAGTAGTCAAGCTGTTCAAGTTCAAGAAATTATTCCTCTTCCACATCTTACTTTTCTTTCAATAGTCGCTTCGGCATAACGCTTATTTACTTAGTGCACATTCCCCAATGTCACTTGAATCGGTAAGATAGAAGAAAAGGAATACGTTAATCCGAATAAGCAGTTCCCCGTTTATGATTATAATCATAACACTGCCTACTAAACCTCAATCTTATACAAATTGCTCTGTTTCAGTAGAGCCGGACATAGCAGTTGTCGAAGATGTACCACCTGAAATTGTTTGCGATACTTCATCAAAGTAACCAGTTCCTACTTCACGTTGGTGACGAGTAGCAGTGTAACCTTTACTTTCAGCAGCAAACTCTGCTTGTTGTAGTTTAGAGTAAGCAGCCATACCATTGTCTTTGTAGTCATGCGCAAGCTCGAACATTGAGTAGTTTAAGCTGTGGAAACCAGCAAGTGTAATGAATTGGAATTTGTATCCAAGTTTACCTAACTCACGTTGGTACTCTGCAATCTCTTCATCTGATAACTTAGCTTTCCAGTTGAATGAAGGCGAGCAGTTATACGCTAACATTTTTCCTGGGTACTCAGCATGGATTGCAGTAGCAAACTCACGAGCTTCTTCTAATGACGGGTGAGAAGTCTCACACCAGATTAAATCTGCATATGGTGCATAAGCTAACCCGCGTGCAATTGCTTGCTTAATACCTGGTTTAGTACGGTAGAATCCTTCTGGAGTACGTTCACCCGTTAAGAACTCTGCATCTCGTGGGTCGATATCCGATGTTACCATGTCAGCAGCATCTGCATCTGTACGTGCGATTAAAATTGTATCAACGCCTGCCACATCAGCTGCTAAACGTGCAGCAATTAAATTACGTACAGCGTTTTGTGTTGGTAATAATACTTTCCCGCCTAAGTGTCCGCATTTTTTCTCAGAAGCTAATTGATCTTCTAAATGCACACCAGCAGCACCCGCTTCAATCATCCCTTTAACTAATTCGAATACGTTTAATGGACCACCGAAGCCTGCTTCCGCATCAGCTACAATCGGTGCAAACCAGTCAAAACCATCATCGCGGCCTTCCGCATGGTCGATTTGGTCAGCACGCTGAAGCGCCTGGTTAATACGTTTTACTACTGCTGGTACAGAGTTTGCCGGATACAAAGACTGGTCCGGATACATTTGACCAGAAAGGTTTGCATCAGCCGCTACTTGCCACCCTGATAAGTAGATTGCCTGTAAACCTGCCTTTACTTGCTGTACTGCCTGATTCCCCGTTAAAGCACCTAAAGCATTAATGAAAGGTGCTTCATGTAATGACTTCCATAAACGAGCAGATCCTCGTTTTGCTAATGTTTGCTCCTGGATGAATGAACCTTGTAACTTTACAACCTCTTCTGCTGTATAGCCACGCTCAATTCCTTTCCAACGTGAGTTTTCTGCCCAATCCTTTTGTAAAGCTTCGATTCTTTCTTGACGAGTTGACATAATAAATTTCCACCTTCCCCATTGTGTATGGATATTCTGTTAGAAAAATTTGTAATTAACTGTTCCATAACAGAACATCTTGATGTAATATAATGTATAACAGAATGTTTAATTTTTCATTATTTTCTGACAAATTAACTTTAATTTAGGATGAATGGGTATATTTGGCGGATGAATTATCATTTAGGCAATAATACAGAAGGAGTGGATTTGTATTGTCATTACAAAATATTGAAATCGAAAAGAGCATTTTAAATCAGTATAAAGTTATTTTAGAAGATTGGATTCCTCAAGATGCATCGATTGCAATAGCAGTAAACAATAGCTTTATTTATTTCAGTACAGGTCATCACCATTTTTCATTGAAAGTAGGTTCCGCAGTTCCGAAAGACAGTATCGCTTATAAAGTACTTCAAACAGGAAAAAAAGTAGATGCAGTTATGGAGAATACACTTTTTGAAACACCTTATTATGCGATTGGGTATCCGATTTTGGTAAACGGTGAACAAGGAGCTTTAGTTGTCGTCCTGCCCCCACTATTTAAAGTAAAGAGTTCAGATATGTATCAGTTTTTAACAGGGAAACAAATAGAAGATTGGATACCCATTTCGATTGATGAAATTTCGCATATTGAAAGTCTGCAAAAGCGTACATGGTTTTACTCCAAAGGTGAGCAATACAAAACAGCCATTACACTTAAAGAGTTGCAGACTCGACTACCCAATAACTTTCTTCGTATTCATCGTTCCTATATTATAAATATTTGCTATATAAAGAAAATCTCGCGGGATCTGACTTCTAACTTTATTGTTCAGCTGAAGGATGGCGTAGAATTACCTGTAAGTCAATCCTATATCAATAACTTACGGGCAGTTCTGGAGTTTTAAAATGTGATAGAGTGACAGGGCTAAAAAAAGAAATAACAAAACAAAAAAACCCACTGATTTCTCAGTGGGTTTTACATGTGCGAAGCGACGTCCTACTCTCACAGGGGGAAGCCCCCAACTACCATCGGCGCTAAAGAGCTTAACTTCCGTGTTCGGTATGGGAACGGGTGTGACCTCTTTGCCATCATCACTTCACTATGAAAGAATTTCATTCTTTCAAAACTGGATAAACGTTTCATTGAATTGCGCAATAAAATGTGGTTAAGTCCTCGACCGATTAGTATTCGTCAGCTGCATGCGTCACCGCACTTCCACCTCGAACCTATCTACCTGATCGTCTTTCAGGGGTCTTACTTACTTGCGTAATGGGAAATCTCATCTTGAGGGGGGCTTCATGCTTAGATGCTTTCAGCACTTATCCCGTCCATACATAGCTACCCAGCGATGCCTTTGGCAAGACAACTGGTACACCAGCGGTATGTCCATCCCGGTCCTCTCGTACTAAGGACAGCTCCTCTCAAATTTCCTACGCCCACGACGGATAGGGACCGAACTGTCTCACGACGTTCTGAACCCAGCTCGCGTACCGCTTTAATGGGCGAACAGCCCAACCCTTGGGACCGACTACAGCCCCAGGATGCGATGAGCCGACATCGAGGTGCCAAACCTCCCCGTCGATGTGGACTCTTGGGGGAGATAAGCCTGTTATCCCCGGGGTAGCTTTTATCCGTTGAGCGATGGCCCTTCCATGCGGAACCACCGGATCACTAAGCCCGTCTTTCGACCCTGCTCGACTTGTAGGTCTCGCAGTCAAGCTCCCTTATGCCTTTACACTCTACGAATGATTTCCAACCATTCTGAGGGAACCTTTGGGCGCCTCCGTTACCTTTTAGGAGGCGACCGCCCCAGTCAAACTGTCCGCCTGACACTGTCTCCTACCCCGCTAAGGGGCATGGGTTAGAAGTTCAATACAACCAGGGTAGTATCCCACCGACGCCTCCTTCGAAGCTGGCGCTCCGAGATCTCTGGCTCCTACCTATCCTGTACAAGTTGTACCAAAATTCAATATCAGGCTACAGTAAAGCTCCACGGGGTCTTTCCGTCCTGTCGCGGGTAACCTGCATCTTCACAGGTACTATAATTTCACCGAGTCTCTCGTTGAGACAGTGCCCAGATCGTTACGCCTTTCGTG
>NZ_CM149656.1:57500-120000 GCF_056173085.1 Solibacillus sp. iso_87 | reverse complement strand
GCTTAACTTCCGTGTTCGGTATGGGAACGGGTGTGACCTCTTTGCCATCATCACTAGACTATTTTCTTTAAAAGACATTATTCATTATATCATACTTTTTCTATTCGTCAAGTACTTTTTAATGAATTTCATTCTTTCAAAACTGGATAAACGTTTCATTGAATTGCGCAATAAAATGTGGTTAAGTCCTCGACCGATTAGTATTCGTCAGCTGCATGCGTCACCGCACTTCCACCTCGAACCTATCTACCTGATCGTCTTTCAGGGGTCTTACTTACTTGCGTAATGGGAAATCTCATCTTGAGGGGGGCTTCATGCTTAGATGCTTTCAGCACTTATCCCGTCCATACATAGCTACCCAGCGATGCCTTTGGCAAGACAACTGGTACACCAGCGGTATGTCCATCCCGGTCCTCTCGTACTAAGGACAGCTCCTCTCAAATTTCCTACGCCCACGACGGATAGGGACCGAACTGTCTCACGACGTTCTGAACCCAGCTCGCGTACCGCTTTAATGGGCGAACAGCCCAACCCTTGGGACCGACTACAGCCCCAGGATGCGATGAGCCGACATCGAGGTGCCAAACCTCCCCGTCGATGTGGACTCTTGGGGGAGATAAGCCTGTTATCCCCGGGGTAGCTTTTATCCGTTGAGCGATGGCCCTTCCATGCGGAACCACCGGATCACTAAGCCCGTCTTTCGACCCTGCTCGACTTGTAGGTCTCGCAGTCAAGCTCCCTTATGCCTTTACACTCTACGAATGATTTCCAACCATTCTGAGGGAACCTTTGGGCGCCTCCGTTACCTTTTAGGAGGCGACCGCCCCAGTCAAACTGTCCGCCTGACACTGTCTCCTACCCCGCTAAGGGGCATGGGTTAGAAGTTCAATACAACCAGGGTAGTATCCCACCGACGCCTCCTTCGAAGCTGGCGCTCCGAGATCTCTGGCTCCTACCTATCCTGTACAAGTTGTACCAAAATTCAATATCAGGCTACAGTAAAGCTCCACGGGGTCTTTCCGTCCTGTCGCGGGTAACCTGCATCTTCACAGGTACTATAATTTCACCGAGTCTCTCGTTGAGACAGTGCCCAGATCGTTACGCCTTTCGTGCGGGTCGGAACTTACCCGACAAGGAATTTCGCTACCTTAGGACCGTTATAGTTACGGCCGCCGTTTACTGGGGCTTCAATTCACAGCTTCGCTTGCGCTAACCGCTCCTCTTAACCTTCCAGCACCGGGCAGGCGTCAGCCCCTATACGTCACCTTACGGTTTTGCAGAGACCTGTGTTTTTGCTAAACAGTCGCCTGGGCCTATTCACTGCGGCTTCTCTAGGCTATGCACCCAAAGAAGCACCCCTTCTCCCGAAGTTACGGGGTCATTTTGCCGAGTTCCTTAACGAGAGTTCTCTCGCACACCTTAGGATTCTCTCCTCGACTACCTGTGTCGGTTTGCGGTACGGGCACCTCTCACCTCGATAGAGGCTTTTCTTGGCAGTGTGAAATCAGGAACTTCGCTCATACGAGCTCGTCATCACAGCTCAACGTTAAAGTATGCGGATTTGCCTACATACACGCCTTACTGCTTGAACACGCGCAACCAACGGCGTGCTTACCCTATCCTACTGCGTCCCCCCATTTCTCAAACGGTGAGGAGGTGGTACAGGAATATCAACCTGTTGTCCATCGCCTACGCCTATCGGCCTCGGCTTAGGTCCCGACTAACCCTGAGCGGACGAGCCTTCCTCAGGAAACCTTAGTCATACGGTGCATGGGATTCTCACCCATGTTTCGCTACTCATACCGGCATTCTCACTTCTAACCGCTCCACCAGTCCTTCCGGTCTGACTTCAACGCTGTTAAAACGCTCTCCTACCACGCATACTCAAAGTATGCATCCACAGCTTCGGTGAATCGTTTAGCCCCGATACATTTTCGGCGCAGCGTCACTCGACCAGTGAGCTATTACGCACTCTTTAAATGATGGCTGCTTCTAAGCCAACATCCTGGTTGTCTAAGCAACGCCACATCCTTTTCCACTTAACGATTACTTGGGGACCTTAGCTGGTGGTCTGGGCTGTTTCCCTCTTGACTACGGATCTTATCACTCGCAGTCTGACTCCCGTGTATAAATATCCGGCATTCGGAGTTTGTCTGAATTCGGTAAAGCGAGATGCCCCCCTAGTCCAAACAGTGCTCTACCTCCGGTATTCTCAATCACGAGGCTAGCCCTAAAGCTATTTCGGAGAGAACCAGCTATCTCCAGGTTCGATTGGAATTTCTCCGCTACCCACACCTCATCCCCGCACTTTTCAACGTGCGTGGGTTCGGGCCTCCAGTGAGTGTTACCTCACCTTCACCCTGGACATGGGTAGATCACCTGGTTTCGGGTCTACGACCACGTACTAATTCGCCCTATTCAGACTCGCTTTCGCTGCGGCTCCGTCTTCTCAACTTAACCTCGCACGTAATCGTAACTCGCCGGTTCATTCTACAAAAGGCACGCTATCACCCATTAACGGGCTCTAACTACTTGTAGGCACACGGTTTCAGGATCTATTTCACTCCCCTTCCGGGGTGCTTTTCACCTTTCCCTCACGGTACTGGTTCACTATCGGTCACTAGGTAGTATTTAGCCTTGGGAGATGGTCCTCCCGGATTCCGACGGAATTTCACGTGTTCCGCCGTACTCAGGATCCACTCTGGAGGGAATGAACTTTTGACTACAGGGCTTTTACCTCGTTTCGCGGACCTTTCCAAGTCGCTTCGTCTAGTTCATTCTTTTGTAACTCCGTATAGAGTGTCCTACAACCCCAAAGAGCAAGCTCTTTGGTTTGGGCTCTTCCCGTTTCGCTCGCCGCTACTCAGGGAATCGAATTTTCTTTCTGTTCCTGCAGGTACTTAGATGTTTCAGTTCCCTGCGTCTGTCTTCAACACGCTATGAATTCACGTGAAGATACTATCCGATTAAAGATAGTGGGTTCCCCCATTCGGAAATCCCCGGATCAAAGCTTACTTACAGCTCCCCGAGGCATATCGGTGTTAGTGCCGTCCTTCATCGACTCCTAGTGCCAAGGCATCCACCGTGCGCCCTTATTAACTTAACCAAAAGTTAACACTTGGATATAATCCAAGATTTAAGTTTACACGTCAATTGCTTGACTTGTTTAAAAATCTATAAAATAGAAATTTGATTTATTGCTTTCAATGTCGTTTTATCCAGTTTTCAAAGAACGAGTGTTTTGAAGTGTTCCATTCATTTAAGAATGAACCTTCAAAACTGAACAGCAACCGTTAATGTTTCATTCCCCAAGGGAATGATTCCGAAAAATCCTTAGAAAGGAGGTGATCCAGCCGCACCTTCCGATACGGCTACCTTGTTACGACTTCACCCCAATCATCTATCCCACCTTCGGCGGCTGGCTCCAAAAGGTTACCTCACCGACTTCGGGTGTTACAAACTCTCGTGGTGTGACGGGCGGTGTGTACAAGGCCCGGGAACGTATTCACCGCGGCATGCTGATCCGCGATTACTAGCGATTCCGGCTTCATGTAGGCGAGTTGCAGCCTACAATCCGAACTGAGAACGGTTTTATCGGATTAGCTCCCCCTCGCGGGTTGGCAACCGTTTGTACCGTCCATTGTAGCACGTGTGTAGCCCAGGTCATAAGGGGCATGATGATTTGACGTCATCCCCACCTTCCTCCGGTTTATCACCGGCAGTCTCCTTAGAGTGCCCAACTGAATGATGGCAACTAAGAATAAGGGTTGCGCTCGTTGCGGGACTTAACCCAACATCTCACGACACGAGCTGACGACAACCATGCACCACCTGTCACCGTTGCCCCCGAAGGGGAAACTATGTCTCCATAGTGGTCACCGGGATGTCAAGACCTGGTAAGGTTCTTCGCGTTGCTTCGAATTAAACCACATGCTCCACCGCTTGTGCGGGCCCCCGTCAATTCCTTTGAGTTTCAGTCTTGCGACCGTACTCCCCAGGCGGAGTGCTTAATGCGTTAGCTGCAGCACTGAGGGGCGGAAACCCCCCAACACTTAGCACTCATCGTTTACGGCGTGGACTACCAGGGTATCTAATCCTGTTTGCTCCCCACGCTTTCGCGCCTCAGTGTCAGTTACAGACCAGACAGTCGCCTTCGCCACTGGTGTTCCTCCAAATCTCTACGCATTTCACCGCTACACTTGGAATTCCACTATCCTCTTCTGCACTCAAGTTCCCCAGTTTCCAATGACCCTCCCCGGTTGAGCCGGGGGCTTTCACATCAGACTTAAGGAACCACCTGCGCGCGCTTTACGCCCAATAATTCCGGACAACGCTTGCCACCTACGTATTACCGCGGCTGCTGGCACGTAGTTAGCCGTGGCTTTCTAACAAGGTACCGTCAAGGTAGCGCCAGTTACTACGCTACTTGTTCTTCCCTTGCAACAGAGTTTTACGAACCGAAATCCTTCTTCACTCACGCGGCGTTGCTCCATCAGACTTTCGTCCATTGTGGAAGATTCCCTACTGCTGCCTCCCGTAGGAGTCTGGGCCGTGTCTCAGTCCCAGTGTGGCCGATCACCCTCTCAGGTCGGCTACGCATCGTTGCCTTGGTGAGCCGTTACCTCACCAACTAGCTAATGCGCCGCGGGTCCATCTTATAGTGACAGCGAGATGCCGTCTTTCAACTTTCAAACATGTGTTAAAAAGTATTATTCGGTATTAGCCCCGGTTTCCCGGAGTTATCCCAATCTATAAGGTAGGTTACCCACGTGTTACTCACCCGTCCGCCGCTAAAATTTTAAAGGTGCAAGCACCAATAAAATTTCCGCTCGACTTGCATGTATTAGGCACGCCGCCAGCGTTCGTCCTGAGCCAGGATCAAACTCTCCATAAAAGTAGTTTGAAAGCTCATTTGCTTTGCTAGCGATCCAACTTCGTTAGAAGTTGAAATCTATTGTTTGCTTCATTTAAGAAGCTTGTTTCATTAACGTTGCTTGTTCAGTTTTCAAGGTTCATTGCGTTGTCGTTGTGACAACTTTTATATCTTACCATTTATGCGATGTGAATGTCAACAACTTTTTTCAAAAAGTTTTAACTCATATTTCACTGTAAATTCGGTAACTCTTATACTTTACCACTCTAAAGTCGAAAAGTAAAGAACTTTGTAATTTATTGCGTCACGTTTTAGCGACAAGAAATAATATACCACCCCTACAACTATATTGCAATAGTTATTTCAAAAAATATTATACTTTTTATTAAACTATATTGCTTCTCTTGATTCCTTTCCAATACATATAGAAAGGAAGGCCTAATAGCTCCCTTATCTCTTTCTATCCTTCTATAACCCTAACCCCCAACACACTCTCACCGCTCACCACAAACAAGTCAATACACCCTTCTTTCTATAATAAAGAAAAGAGCCCTGCGAATAACGCAGGGCTCTTTTTAAACTAAACTTATTTCGTTGTATGGCGCATTGTCGGGAATAATAAAACATCACGAATTGATGGTGAGTTCGTTAATAACATTACTAAACGGTCGATACCGATACCTAAACCACCAGTTGGCGGCATACCGTATTCTAATGCTTCGATGAAATCATTATCCATTTCATGTGCTTCGTCATTTCCTGCTTCTTTTTCGGCCATTTGAGCTTCGAAACGCTCACGTTGATCAATTGGATCATTTAATTCTGTGAAGGCATTTGCATGCTCACGGCGAACGATAAATAGCTCAAAACGGTCCGTGAAGCGTGGGTCTTCAGGATTTTTCTTCGCTAATGGAGAAATTTCCACTGGGTGACCTGTTACGAAAGTAGGTTGTACTAATGTTTCTTCTACTTTTTGCTCAAAGAATTCATTGATGATGTGACCTACTTCGTGTGCATCTTTAATTTCCACACCGTGTTCAGCAGCATGTTTGCGTGCTTCTTCTACAGTCATCGGTGCCCAGAAGTCTACACCTGTTGCTTCTTTAACTGCATCTACCATATGCACACGTTTCCAGCCAACACCTAATTCAATTGTATCTTCACCGTATTGTACAGATGTCGTACCAAGAACGTCTTGTGCTACATGTGCAATAAGGTTTTCTGTTAAATCCATAATATCGTTATAGTCTGCATACGCTTCATATAATTCAATCATTGTAAATTCCGGATTGTGACGAGTTGAAATACCTTCGTTACGGAATACACGGCCGATTTCATACACTTTTTCCAAGCCGCCAACGATTAAACGTTTTAAATGCAGCTCGATAGCGATACGCATATATAATTCCATATCCAATGCATTGTGGTGTGTAATGAACGGACGAGCCGCCGCACCACCTGCAATTGTATGCAACATTGGTGTTTCAACTTCCAAATAACCATTGTTATCTAAATAGTTGCGGATTGCACGGATGATTTTTGAACGTTGGATGAATGTTGTTTTTGATTCATCGTTTGTCATTAAGTCTACATAGCGTTGACGGTAGCGTTGTTCTACATCTGTCAGGCCGTGGAATTTATCAGGTAACGGACGTAACGCTTTTGTTAGGAAAGTGAACTCTGTCGCTTTAACAGATAGCTCTCCAACTTGCGTACGGAATACGTTTCCTTTTACCCCTACGATATCCCCAAGATCTGCTTTGTTGAATAATTCATATGCTTCTTCACCGATTGCATCTTTACGTACATAAATTTGGATTTGGCCTGCTAAGTCCTGGATATGCGCAAAACCTGCTTTACCTTTACCGCGCTTTGTCATAATACGTCCAGCGATTACAACTTGACGTGGATTTTCTTCTAATTGTTCTTTATCAAATTGCTCATTTTCTGCAATAACTTCGTTCGATAAATGTGTGCGTTCAAAACGGCTGCCGAATGGGTCCATACCGTTTTCGCGAATATCTGTCATCTTCTGGCGTCTCACCAAAAGTTGGTCGTTTAATTCTTCGATATTTGACACGTATTTCACTCCTTAATGTTTTTGCGCTCCAAAACGGCACAATAGTCCATAATATTTCCATTGTACAGCATTTCTTTTAGCGATTCACCTGTTTCGAATTAATTTTAAATATCAGATAATTCTGTTAAGCGCTTTTTCTTTACATAACAAAAAGGCATCATCAGCTGATGCCTTTCACTACTGTTTATACAATAACCGCTTCTTCTTCGTATTCATCTGCAACACTGTTTAAAAGTATACGTAAATCTTGCTCAGTCTCTGTTAAATTGATGGCATTACGAATTTTCCCGTTTCCGCGAATTCCTTTTAAATACCATGATGCATGTTTACGCATTTCTCTTACCGCTACTTTTTCACCTTTAAGTGCTTTTAGACGTTCAAAATGAAGTAAACAAACATCCATCTTTTCACGAATAGAAGGCTCTGGAATTTGAATACCTGATTCCAAGTATTTCACCGTTTGATAGATCATCCACGGATTCCCTAAAGCAGCACGACCAATCATAACCGCGTCTGCATTCGTATGTTCCAGAATGCGCTTTGCATCTTCCGGTGTTTCCACATCCCCATTTGCGATAAACGGGATGCTAATATTTTTCTTCACTTCAGCTAAGACATCCCAGTTTGCCTTACCTTCATACATTTGCACACGTGTTCGGCCATGCATTGCAATAGCGGCAGCACCTGCACGTTCTGCTGCTTGGGCATTTTCTACAGCGAATACACGCTCTTCATCCCAACCGATACGCATTTTTACTGAAACTGGCTTATTGACTGCATCGACAACAGCTGAAACCATTTCGTAAATTTTGTTCGGATCAAGAAGCCACTTTGCGCCAGCTTCACATTTAATAATTTTGTTTACAGGACACCCCATATTGATATCGATAATGTCCGCTGTTGTGTGTTTGTCTACAAACTTCGCTGCCTCTACTAAATTTTCTTTGTCTCCTCCGAAAATTTGTAGTGTCATCGGATTTTCGCGCTCATCGATATAAAGCATGTCCAATGTTTTTTTGTTGCGGATATTCAACGCTTTATCACTGATCATTTCGGCATACACTAATCCTGCACCAAACTCTTTTACAGTTAAACGGAAAGCCGAGTTGCAAATTCCAGCCATCGGGGCAAGAACGACACGGTTATCCATAATAATATCGCCTATTTGGAATGGCTTTTGGTCGATGTTTGACACCTTTATGTTCCCTCCACTAGGTTATTCACCTTTTAATTCGTTAATATCTATTTGTAATACATCTGCAATTGTTTGAAGTTGTTCTTCAGAGGCATTTTTCTCGCCTCGTTCAATACGTCCTAAAATTGTTACAGATATACCAATATGTTTTGCAAATTCGGTTTGCTGAATTCGTTTCAGTTTTCGAAAGGCACGAATTCTGCGACCGTATTGATTTCCTTCCACAGATTGACGCCTTCTTTCTCTATATCAAGTGCATGTAACGCTTTTTGCACGCCTACAAGCATATCATAGTTTTGCGTCATAATCTCTTCTAACGGTACAAGCACGAATGCACGCTCATACATACGAGGATGTGGAATCGTTAATTTTTCTGTATCATACTGTTTTCGCCCATACAACAAAATGTCCAAATCGATAATTCGCGGTCCCCAGCGGAATTCACGAACGCGACCAAGATCATTTTCGATTTTTTGGCATTGCGCAAGAAGCTCATAGGCATCAAGCTCCGTTTCAAGAGCAACGGCAATATTTAAAAAATCGGCCTGGTCTGTATAACCAACTGCTGCTGTTTCGTAAATTGAAGAAATCGCTGTTACTGAAATGGCCTCATGTGCAATGAGCAGCTTTACCGCGTCCTGCAAGTTTTGCTCACGCTCACCGATATTCGTACCAATCGATAAATATGCTAACGTCGTCATACGAATTGCCCTCTTGTAATTTCGACTGCGACTTCTTTATAATGTCCCGGAATTGGAGGATCTGGCTTAATAATTTCGACGCGGCACCCAAAAATCTGACCTTCATACTGCGTTAAAATACTTGAAGCAACTTTTTCCGCAACCGCTTCAATTAATTTATACGGTTTACCTTCAATCACTTCTTTACAAATATCATAAACGCCAACATAGCTTACCGTATGATTCAGCTCATCCGTCTCACCCGCCCGCTTCATGTCAACAGCAAGCGAAACATTGGCCCGAAAGCGTTGTCCTAATACGTTCTCTTCCGGTAATACACCGTGATAACCAAAAAACTGCATTTCTTTTAAATGAATATAATCCATTGCAAACTCCTTAATGTCTCGGTGCCAATTCACCTTGTACTTCAAATTTCCCTACAAGCGCATCCATCATTTTCACTGTACGCGCCACTTCCTTTACATCATGAACACGCATCATATGGCAGCCCTTTTGGACACCAAATGCACAAGTAGCGGCTGTCCCTTCCACTCGTTCCTCTACAGGTAATTCTAAAATTGACCCAATCATACGCTTGCGTGATGTCGCAAGCAATACCGGATATCCTAATGCAACAAGCTCATCGAGGCGCTGCATCGTTTCAATACTTTCACTTAGACTTTTCACAAAACCGATGCCAGGATCAAGGAAAATATGCTCGTCACGTACTCCCGCTGCTTTTGCAATCGCAATACTTTCCTGCATATCTGCCATATAATCGGCAAAGTAGTTATCGTACTGATCAGACAGACGGTTATGCATTAAAATAATCGGCACATCCAGTTCTGCTGCAACATTTGCCATTTCCGGATCCGCTTTTGCGCCCCATATATCATTAATTATATGTGCACCTGCTTCAATTGCGGCACGCGCAACATTTGATTTATACGTATCAATTGAAATAATCGCATGTACTTCTTTTAGAAGCGCTCGAATTACCGGTACGACACGTGCAATTTCCTCCTCATCGGAAATTCGAATATAGCCAGGGCGTGTAGATTCTCCGCCGACATCGATAATTTTCGCTCCATCTGCCACCATTTTTTTCGCCTGGGCAACGGCTTTTTCAACCGAATTGAACTTGCCGCCATCAGAAAATGAGTCCGGTGTTACATTTAAAATGCCCATCACGAATGTTTCTTTGCGAAAATCCAGTTCAATTCCATTTAATGTGAGTACTTTATAGTTTTCTAACATGACGGTCTCCTAAACGCGTAATGATTTTTTGTAAATATTGTTGATGCAGCTTTTTATAAAGTCTGCCTTCACTGCCGGCAAACTGTACCTTCCCAATACGGGAAATCGGTACAAGCTCCTGTACAGCTGTTGTAACAAAGCATTCATCCGCCTGTTCCAATTCCCATGCCATAAAGCGGCCTTCTCGGACCGGGATTTGGAGTTCGTCAGCGAGTTGAAGGACTATTTTTCGGGTAATGCCCGGTAAAATACCTAAATTAGTAGAAGGCGTATACAGTATACCATCTTTTATCCAAAAGACGTTTGACGTAATACCTTCTGCAACAACACCGTCCTGATCAGTAAAGAAACCTTCTTGTGTCGCCAAACTCGGCAATTCTAGGCGCGCTCGAACATTATTGCCGTAATGATGACTTTTATAGCGAATCTGCTGTTCAGGGGAATTACGCGCTGTTTTCAGCCAGACCGCTTCTTTTTCTGTACCGCGCACCATATTCGGCAGTTCTTTACGAAACAGAATAACGGTTGGTTCGTTATATTCTGACGGAGCAAGTCCAATCGGATGCACACCAGCCGATACATTTAAACGGAAATACCCTTCTTTGCCATCCTGTGCATTGAGCTTTTCAATGACCTCTTCTATGTTCTTTAGCGGATATGGAAAATGAATACGGTATTCTTTTAGCGCTTCCAGCAGGCGGCTGAAATGTTCATGCAAATAGACAGCCTTCCCCTCATACGTCCGAAACGTTTCAAAAAAACCGAGTCCATATAAAAAGCCGTGATCAAACGGGGAAATTTTCAAATCCTGTTCATCGATATACTGGCCATTCATCCAACAAAGCATTGTCCATTCCTCCTAACAATACGTCTCAATAAATGTTCGTAACAGCTGCTTGCCGTCTTCAGTCATAATCGATTCCGGATGATATTGAACCCCTTCAATCGGATACTGTTTATGACGCAGACCCATAATTTCGCCTTCCTCTGTCCAAGCCGTCACTTCCAGACATTCCGGTAATGTTGTAGGTTCTACGATCAGCGAATGATAACGCGTTGCTAAAAACGGGTTAGCATTCTTTTTATGCAGACCAATCCCATTATGAAGAACAGGTGAAGTTTTCCCGTGCATCAATCTCTCTGCACGCACAACATCGCCGCCAAACACTTGTGCAATTGCCTGATGACCTAAGCACACACCTAGAATCGGAAGCTTATCTGCGAAATGCTCGATAATACGAAGACTTTCCCCCGCATCATTTGGTGTACAAGGCCCTGGTGAAATAACAAGCATCATCGGACGGAGCTTTTCGATTTCTTCTACCGTAATTTCGTCATTGCGCTTTACGACCAGCTCATGGCCGAACTCACCGAAGTATTGCACTAAGTTATATGTAAACGAATCATAGTTATCAATCATTAAAATCATTTGCTCACCTCTTCTGCCATCGCTTTTGCCTGCCACATTGCTTTCGCTTTATTCATTGACTCAACATACTCGTTTTCCGGAATCGAATCGATGACTATTCCGGCACCCGCCTGAATGTACGCAATGCCATCTTGAATATACGCTGTACGGATAACAATATTTAATTCCAAGTCGCCTGTATAGCCGATCCAACCGATCGATCCTGTGTATAGACCACGGCGTACCGGCTCAAGTTCTTCAATAATTTCCATCGTACGGATTTTCGGTGCCCCTGTAATCGTTCCACCCGGGAACATTGCCCGAATGACATCCGCATTTGTTTTCCCTTGCGCAATTTCCCCTCGTACATTCGAAACAATATGCATAACATGCGAGTAATGCTCGATGACCATAAACTCATTTACTTCCACCGTTCCGTATTTGCTCACCCGTCCTAAATCATTGCGTTCCAGATCAACTAGCATGACATGTTCTGCGCGTTCTTTTTCATGTTCAATAAGTTCATTGGCCAATGCTAAATCTTGCTCCTCAGATGCGCCGCGCGGACGTGTTCCTGCAATCGGTCTTGTTGAAAGCTCATTCCCTTTACGTTTTACAAGCAACTCCGGTGAGCCACTAACAACCGCAAAATCTTCACTTTCAATATAAGCCATATACGGCGAAGGATTAAACGAACGAACTGCCTCATACATCGCAATCGGTGCAGCCGAAAGCTTTTTTGCCTGACGCACAGACAAGTTCACCTGAAACACATCACCTTGTCCAATATAGTGCTGAATTTTATGTATAGCAGCTTCAAATGCATCCCCGCTGAAAGAAACTTGTAATTCCGCTTCATCCTGCTGCATGTTTTTCGCTGTTTCCTGATTAAAATGACGCTTTTCCAACCCGACTGCCGCATACTGTTGCCAATCCGTTTGCCATGAAAGTAAATCGACTTCACTAGTAACCAGTTTCATCAATGTCACTTCACCTGTTTGGACATTATGTACTGCCCAATGATCAAATAAATAAAAATAAAGATCCGGTACTTCTAAGTCATCTTCCGCCTCATTTGGAAGGAATTCTATCGTGCGCGCATAATCATATGAAATAAATCCAATTGCCCCACCTTGGAAATCAGGAAGCTTCGGGTTCGCTTCAAGCTTGTACTCGGCTATCACTTTTTCCAGCTCCGCGAGTGCTTCACCTGTTTTCAGCTTTGTCTCTCCACTTTTCCAAGTCAGTTCAAGACCTTGAGCCACTGACTTTGCGGTTGCAATAGGCTGCCATGCGGCGATTGAGTATTGCCCTCCACGACCGCTTTCCATAAACGCCCGCTGTTTTTCCGTTGCCGTCTGTTCCTGGAAACTATAATAAAATTCATCTTTTGTCATGTAAAATGTATGTGTTTCTAGTTGTTTCATCTATTTACACCTGCTTTACCTTTTTCTTAATTAAACTCGATAACGCTGTAAAAATCCATTTTTAACTTAGCAGTTTCTAAGAAAAAAAGCCATTTTACGAGAGTGATTCTCGCAAAATGGCTTTTAAAGATCTCTTAGATAAATTTTGATTAGTCTTCAAATTGGTATAAAGGTGTTGATAAGTAGCGCTCTCCGTTTGATGGGATAATCGCTAATACGTTTTTGCCTTTACCTAAACGTTTTGCTGTTTCGATTGCTGCGTAAATCGCTGCCCCTGAAGAAATACCAGCTAAAATACCTTCTTCGCGCGCTACTTTACGTGCATATTCGAATGCCGTTTCGTTTTCAACCGGTAATACAGAATCATATACTTCTGTGTTTAATACGTCCGGAATGAAACCTGCACCAATACCTTGGATTTTATGTGGGCCAGGGTTACCACCTGAAAGAATTGGAGAATCTTTAGGCTCAACAGCGATGATTTCGATTTCAGGGAATTTATTTTTTAATACTTCACCTGCACCAGTAATTGTACCGCCAGTACCTACACCTGCAACAAATGCATCTAATTTTAAGCCATCTTGCTCGAATGCTTCCGCAATTTCAGGACCTGTTGTTAAACGGTGAATTTCCGCGTTTGCTTCGTTTTTGAATTGTTGTGGCAAGAAGTAGCCTTCTGATTTAGATAATTCTTCTGCTTTTGCAATTGCACCTTTCATACCTTCTGGACCTGGTGTTAAAACTAATTCAGCACCATAAGCACGTAAAAGATTACGGCGCTCTAATGACATTGTTTCAGGCATTACTAAAACTGCTTTATAGCCTTTTGCTGCAGCAATCATTGCTAAACCTATACCTGTGTTACCAGAAGTCGGCTCGATGATTGTACCGCCTGGCTTTAATGTGCCGTCTTTTTCTGCTGCTTCAACCATAGCTAAAGCTAAACGGTCTTTTACTGAAGAACCTGGGTTAAAGTATTCAAGTTTTACGTAAACAGTACCTTCATTTTCACTTGTTGCATTGTTTAATTTTACGATTGGTGTGCGACCTACTAAGTCCGCCACTGAATTTGCTAATTTACTCATTTTATCCATTCCTCTCCAAATCCCTACCAATTCAATAGGTTTTACTTAATTTGTATCTTATCAATTTTTAATACTACTTGTCAATTAATTGAAACAAAATTTTTGGGAAATTTCTGACTATTTCGCTTTATAAAAAAAGCAGGGACAGCAAAATTGATTTCCATTCCGGGGACGCTTTCCGGGAGCCAAGACCAACACGATGTTGGTCACAAAAGCGTTGCCACAGGACGTGGCGTTCTTAGCTTTTGTTCCTAGTTTCAGGCTCGCGCTATTCCCCCAGGCGTCGCCCCTCCATTCCAATCAATTTTATTAAGTAGCAGTTTCTCAATAAAAGTTCTTCTTTCACTAAAAACAACTTCTGTCCTTGCCTGTCTAAAATCTTGCGTTAATTTTTGGATTCTCCGTAGACCCATGTTGCATCAAATTCTGCCCAGAAAGCTTCCGGTGTAATGGAGGGCGGCAGCTGTTCTAAAGCGAGCTGGCGTTTTACATGACCTTCTACATCATCAAAGCTGAATGACTGCCCTTCCATGTTCTCTGTAACCTTGACGATTGCATAGCGCCCATCGCTTAATACAAATGGTTTGGAAGTCTCCTTTTCCTTCAGCTTTTCTACTACCGGTAAAATTGCAGAATCGACTGCCGACTGACTTGATGAAATAAAGCCAATATCGCCGCCTAAACTAGCCGAAGCTGTATCCAATGAATGCTCACGTGCCAGAACCGCAAAATCAGAGCCGTCCTTCAGCTCTTTTTCCACCCGTTCCGCGTCCTCTTTTGAATTCACGATAATCATACTTGTTCGGTGTGTAGTTGGAATATTATAAATCGACTTATTGTCTTCATAATATTTTTTCGCCTCGTCCTCTTCCACTACAATATCATTTGTTAGCACTTTATCCAGGATGAGTTGGGCACGCATTTTTTGACGCAGTTGTTCTGGAGATAAGCTATGTAGAGTTGTATCGTTTGAATCTTGTGCCGAACGTAATAAGGCAATTTCTAAATCAATCTCTTCTTCTTTTACTTCGAGTTTATATTTTTTCGCCGCTTTTTCCATAACAGCTTCATTTACTAAACTCTGCAATGTTTCTTTTCCGTATCGGTTTTCCATTTCAGCAAGCCATTGTTGGCGTGTAATTGGATCTCCCTCGACGGCAGCAATTTTTTCGCCGCCGCCATCTTCTTTTTCTGATGATTTTTCATCAGATGGGAGTAACCATAACACAAACCAAAATAGATTTCCGATTAACAATAGCAGCAATAACATTAACGTAGGTTTTGTTTTTAAGCGTCGTTGTGTGTACGGTAAATTATTTTGTGTTGGTTGTGGTGTTTGGTGTAAATTACGATTGGATTTCATTCACAAAGCCTTCAAGTTCAGTTTTATCGAAGTGGTACTTTTCTAAACAGAAGTGACATTGCGCTTCTGCCTGACCATCTTCGTCAATCATTTCCTGAATCTCACCGACACCTAAACTGATAATTGCCGCACCAAAACGCTCTTTTGAACATTGACATTGGAACTGTACAGGCATTGATGAAAGAATTTGAACATTTCCTTCTCCTAATACCGCCTCTAAAATCTGCTCAGGTGAATATCCCTTTTCAATCATTTTTGATACAGGCTCAATTGAAGACAAACGTTTTTCAATTGCTTCGATCGTTTCTTCATCACAGCCTGGCATTAATTGAATGATAAAGCCACCTGCAGCTAAAATTGTATTATCAGGATTTACTAATACACCTAAACCTACTGAAGAAGGTACCTGTTCAGATGAAGCGAAGTAGTATGTGAAGTCTTCAGCGATTTCTCCTGAGACAATCGGTGTTTGACCTGAGAACATATCACGTAAACCTAAGTCTTTAACAACTGTCAGTGCACCCTGAGAACCGACACCTGCACGTACATCCAATTTTCCTTGTTCATTTAATTCAAAGTGAACATGTGGGTTTGTTACGAAGCCGCGCACATCACCTTTAGCATCTGCATCGATAACCATTGGACCGATTGGACCGTCCCCTTCGACTTTTACCGTAATTTTGTCGTCCCCTTTTAACATCGCACCCATCATTACAGATGCTGTCATTGAACGGCCTAGTGCAGCAGATACGACGGGCCATGTATTATGACGACGTTGTGCTTCTCCTACAGTTTCAGTTGTATTTGTTGCAAATGCACGAACTTGTCCGTCATATGCAATTCCTCTTACTAAGTAGTCTTTCATGTTGAAATTCCTCTTTTCTATTGATTTCTTTTATAAATCGTCGCAAGTCCCTTGAGTGTCAAAAATGGATCGACGACATCAATCATCTGGGTTTCATTAGCGATTAACTTTGCCAGCCCGCCAGTTGCAATTACGAGGGGCTCTTCTTTACTTTGAGCCTTCATACGACTGACGATGCCTTCTACTTGTCCTAAAAAACCGTAAAAAACACCTGCTTGCATAGCAGCTACCGTATTTTTTGCCACAACTTGTGATGTATGGGCAATTTCTATGCGAGGTAGTTTGGCAGCACGTGTATAGAGCGCCTCTGTTGAAATGGCAATACCGGGTGCAATGGCGCCCCCAACATAATCGCCGCGCTCATTAATAAAGCAATACGTAATCGCTGTACCAAAATCGATAATAATTAGTGGTCTGCCGCTATATTGCTGTAATGCGGCAACCGCATTCACGATACGGTCTGAACCAACTTCACGCGGATTTTCATACTTTATATTCAAGCCTGTTTTTACACCGGGCCCTACAATTAAAGGCTGGATATTAAAATATTTTTTACACATTAATTCAAGTGCAAACATGATAGGTGGCACAACTGAGGATATAATAATCCCTTTTACTTGTTCAAATGAAATGCCTTCGTGAGCAAAAAACGCCTTAAATTGCATCGCATATTCATCTTCAGTTTTTCGTATGTTTGTTTCTGTCCGCCAATGATGGATAAGTTTATCCTGATGATAAATTCCTAAAATGATATTGGAGTTACCTGCATTCATTACTAAAATCACAAGTGGCACCTACTTTTCCTGTTCTGAAAAAAATCATACCATATTTGGCCATCTACTATACAGTATTCAGTATTTTTAGCCGGCAATCCTTCCCTTTCAACAACATCCGTTGATTTGTCAAGCGGACAGACGCTTTCCTACTAGACTCTGCGCCCTCCATTTTAATCATCTCCCGTTATGTCAAAAGGCAACATATTAAGAAGAAAAAACTGACTATCTCCTTTTCCCAGGAAATAGTCAGTTTCGTTGTATTATTTTGGACGGTCTTCATCGATGCCTTGCGGGCGATCATCTGAAACGTCTTTCGGTAAATCTTCAACTGTTGGTGATTTCTTTTCACCTTGAACTTCTTCATTGATCGAAACATTACCAGCAGTTTCAATTGTTGGTGTTGCTTCTTTTTGTTCTTTTGGAAGCTCTGATTCTACTACCGCCTCTTCAGGAGGTAATATTCCGTGGTCGCGTAAATGTTCGATTTGCTGAGCATTTAACGTTTCTTTTTCAATTAACGTATTTGCGACTAAATCTAGTAAATCACGACGCTCTGTTAAAATACGTTTCGTACGAGCATATTGCTCATCAACGATACGCTGAACTTCTTTATCAATTTCATATGCTACTGTATCAGAATAGTTTTGGTCTGAACCGAAATCACGACCTAAGAATGGGTTGCCGCCTTGGTTTGAACCGTATTGAACTGCCCCAAGACTATTGCTCATTCCGTATTCTGTTACCATTGCACGTGCAATGCTCGTTACTTTCTGGAAGTCATTATGTGCACCTGTTGATACTTCGCCAAGTACAATTTCCTCCGCAACACGTCCGCCAAGTAATCCGGCAATACGGTCAAGTAACTCTTGCTTTGTTGTGAAGAAGCGCTCTTCTTTCGGTAACATGATGGCATAACCACCAGCTTGACCACGTGGGACAATCGTTACTTTATGAACAGTGTCTGCTTCATCCAATTCAAGACCGACAACTACGTGACCAGCTTCATGGAATGCAACAAGCTTTTTCTCTTTTGGAGAGTATACACGGCTTGCTTTTGCAGGACCGGCAATTACGCGGTCAGAAGCTTCATCAATATCAGCCATGTTAATTGTTTTTTTGTTTTTACGGGCTGCTACAAGCGCTGCTTCGTTTAACAGGTTTTCTAAATCTGCACCTGAGAATCCTGGTGTACGTTGTGCAACAGCAGCCAAATCAACTGTATCTGATAACGGCTTATTGCGTGCATGTACTTTAAGGATTGCTTCACGGCCTTTTACGTCTGGGTGACCAACTGTAATTTGACGGTCAAAACGACCAGGACGTAATAATGCTTTATCTAGAATATCCGGGCGGTTTGTTGCAGCGATGATAATAATACCTTCGTTTGCACCGAAACCATCCATTTCAACTAGTAATTGGTTTAATGTTTGTTCACGCTCATCGTGTCCACCACCAAGACCTGCACCACGTTGACGACCTACTGCATCAATCTCATCGATGAAAATGATACATGGGGCATTTTTCTTAGCGTTTTCAAATAAGTCACGAACACGAGATGCACCGACACCGACGAACATCTCTACGAAATCAGAACCTGAAATCGAGAAGAATGGTACGCCCGCTTCACCGGCAACAGCACGTGCAAGTAATGTTTTACCTGTACCTGGAGGACCTACTAATAGAATCCCTTTTGGAATACGTGCACCGATATCAGTGAATTTACGGTGATCTTTTAAGAAATCTACTACTTCAACTAGTTCTTGTTTCTCTTCGTCAGCACCTGCCACGTCATTGAAACGAACTTTTTTCTTCGTGTCATCAAATAGTTTTGCTTTTGACTTCCCGAAGTTCATCACCTTATTACCGCCACCTTGCGATTGGCTTAGTAAGAAGAAGAATAAAATAATAATGATGACAAATGGAATGATGCTCGTAAGGAATGTTACGAACCCACTTGTTTGCGGTTGTTCTAAAATTTCCACTCCTGGATATTCGCCGTTTGCAACTTGTTCTTCAATTTGCAGAATGCGGTCTACAGAAGTTTGGTCATTTTGTAAAACGTTTACTGTGAAAGTTTCGCCTTCTTCAGCGCCTCTCATCTGACCTACAATTTTATACACGCCTCTTTCAGGCTGTATATCCATAGAAGCAATCTCATTGCTCTCTAAAGCCTCAAAAAACGCATAGTAATCAAGGTTTTCAGTTGTCTTTTTTCCACCATTAAATGTTCCAAAAATCCCGATAATCACGAGAAATATTAGTAAATAAAATATGGTGTATCGAAATATTCGATTCATCCCCAGCCTCCTCACAACGTTACAGAAAAACTATAAGTAAAATCTTAACATACGTTGAAATTTTCATACAATAAAAAGCACCGCACATTTTAAACGTTAAAACGAATTATGACAAAATGCGCTCATTTACTACTTATGTCTGGATGCTTGCCTCAAAATTGAAGGTTTGTACAATCTAGAAAATATTAAAATGAGTATACTTCACGTTTTAAAATTCCAATGTAAGGTAAGTTACGATATTTCTCTGCATAATCTAAACCGTAGCCTACAACAAAACCGTCCGGAACTTCGAAGCCAACAACGTCTGCATTCAATTCCACTTTACGACCAGATGGCTTATCCAGTAACGTTACGATTTTAATCGATTTTGCTTTACGGTATTTAAATAAATCTACTAAATAGCTTAACGTTAAACCACTGTCGATAATGTCTTCAATAATAATGACATCGCGACCTTCCACACTTGTATTTAAGTCTTTAAGAATTTTTACTTCCCCGGATGAAACAGTTGCATTCCCATATGAAGTAACATCCATAAAGTCCAGCTCTACATAAGAATCGAAACGTTTCATCAGATCCGTCATAAATGGCATTGCACCTTTTAGCACCCCGACAGCTAATGGGAACATGTCTTTGTATTCCTCTGTCAGTTGAGCGCCAAGCTCTTTAATACGTTCCTGGATTTGTTCTTCTGTAATCATAATTTTTTCGATGTCATTTTGAATCATGAGTAGATTCCTCCTTTTATTGTTCAAACTTTCTAAAGACGTTCATTGCTATCGACAAGAAGCACCATTTCATGCACTGCCGACTTTACATTAGAAAATTTATTGTTAACGCGTACAGCTACTATCGCTAAAAGGTCATCATTAGCATCGACTAACAATGGCCAGCTAGCTCTTTTTGTTAAAGGAATCTTGTCATCAATAAAAATGCGAGATACTTTTTTCTGATGCTGCATACCTTGTAGCAAAATACGATCCCCTTGTTTGGGAGCCCTTACGAATAAGGGAAACGATACAGTTGATGCGGTGAAAAAGTGATGCGGATACTTTTGCAGTAAATCCTCATCACATTGTGCAAGTTCCCCAATATATATGCGCATCGTTCCAAGCACACACCACTCATTCAAAGCAATTTGTTGATTTGATGTCGGCAAGTCCTGCTGCTTGTATTCAAATACAACTTCATCGTATTGTTGACGCGCAATAAAATTCTCCGGTAAATCAAGTGTACGACTTCCTTCCGACGTTGAGAATAACGTCAAAATCGCCGTACAAAGTGCGTAGCTTTGAATCGTATTTGAATCGTTATAAAGATAACTTAATAGTATTAAAACGAGCCTTCTTTGTAAAGCAAGTGGCTCTTTTTGTAGTTCCGATACCTTCACTTTATAACAATCTTTGTCGACTTTCAGAAAAAGCTTCGAAAAACGCTCTTCTGCAAGCTCCATTAAATACGAATCATCATCTAAAAGCTGTTGTGCAATGTGGACTGCGTGCCGGGAAACAAGGGGGTTTTCTTCCTTCAAGACTGGGACGACATTGTGACGGAAACGATTGCGGGTATAATCATTCTTTGCATTGCTTGGATCTTCACGGTATAAATGACCTTTACTATGTAAATATTCCCCAATTTCGTCTTTTGTAACCATCAAAAAAGGACGAATTACGGTAAATTGTTGAAATTTACGTGACGGTAAAATACCTTTTAATCCGTTTAGTGAATTCGCTTTCGTCAAGGCCATTAACATTGATTCGAGCTGATCGTCCGCATGATGTGCAGTTACTAATTTTGAAAACTTATGTGTATGCATGACGGTTTCAAAGAATTGATAGCGTTCCTTCCGGCAAATAGCCTGAATGTTTCCGCCTTCTTTTTTGTGGATTTCCGCAATGGGAATCGCACAGCTATAGAAAGGAATCGCCCAGTCATTACATGCTTGCTCAACAAATTGACGGTCTTGATCTGATTGTTCGCCGCGCAGCATATGGTCAACATGCGCCACGGAGATCTCAATTTTAAAATAGTGCCGGAAATGGTAAAAAAAAGAAAGAAGCGCCATTGAATCAACGCCTCCTGAACAAGCAATTAATAGTTTATCTCCGCTTTTAATAAGCTGCTGCTCTTTTATATACGCTAATACTTGATGTTCTAAAGTGTGCATTTACTCACCTCATAATACATTTCAATGTGTGATTGCTGGTCTGAATACTTGCCACGGTTTTATTACATGCTGCAAACGGAATAGCATGACGGTGCAATCGTCTGCAATCGGGTATCTTTGTTTGAATTGCGTCATAACATCGAATAGTACAACCTGGATGGAAGCTCCATTATCCAGCCCTTGACGAATCAGCCTGATAAATAATTGCTCCTGTGCATCCCATTGAGCAGATGGTGAAAATAACCCGTCAGAAATCATTAAAATAACATCCTCTGACAATAGTTGCGTCATTTCCGTATCAATTGCGAAATTAGGTAAAAAACCGATAGGGGCACTTGTACTTTCTATTTTGAATAAATCATTCCCTCTTAACACATATGTCGTCATGCCTCCCGCTTTCCAACACCATAAATGTCCGAACTGTAAATCGACAAGCGCAAAATCCATTGTTGCATACATGTCCGAATCGTTTTTCAGCGACATAACATAATGCATTGTGTGCATCGCTGTTTCAGGATCCATGTTGTACGTAAGGCAATCCTGCATCATTTGTATTAAGCGTTCACTTTCACGATTCGCTCGAACATTTGTCCCCATTCCATCCGACAGCATAATCGCCATAAGTCCCGGATGAATCGGAAATACACGGTAAGAATCACCGGAAATTGCATGGTTTGCATGGGAATACGTATATATATCATACTCCAACTGATAACGAATTGCTGAAGTAAACTTAATTTGACGGTAAAAAATAGGCGAGTGCTGCTCGTAAATCTGTTCACCTTTCAATGGTTCATGCAAAAACTCAAACAGTTGCTGCTCTAGTTGCTGGATAACGACATGTGCATCACGATGATCTGCGACATAACAAACGAACTCTCGATTCCCTATTTCATTTTTTATCCACTGAATATGCAAACAGTGAATATCATGTTCTTTTAAGAATTGCTGCATCTCTCCATCCATTTCCGATGTGCCGATTTCTAATCGCTGGCTGTTTAACAGTTTTTCAAAGTGGCTGCTTAAATCACGAAGCTGTAAGGCTATCATTTTTTTGCCATGATAGAACTGTCTTTCCATATGCTCTTTGTGTAAAGCAGACTCTAGTTCTTCCAGCAATTTAGAAGATTTAATGCATTTTCCCTTCAGCTGCTCTTCTACCCGAATCCAGCTGACCGGTTTCGTACTTCTTTTCGCTAATCGCCACGAATCGATAATTCCTTCCATCTCCCCTTTTCTCCCCCAGCATTCTTCATATTTGAAACAGCTGGAGCAAATTAGAAACGGTTCTGCAGTTGTCTTACTTTTGGTCTTATTTTGTGTGAAATGATCAAACACAAGCTCCTTCATAAAAGATACAAACTGCTGAAACTGCTTAAGCTGTACTTCCACCACTTCATTGCGATTCACTTGAATGATGCTGACTGTGGTTTGTTTATAGTACATTTTGCAATACTCAAGTATATTTTTCGGCAAAAGAAGGAAAATTATGGAACCTGTAAGCATTGACATAAAATAAACACTATCGATAGGTAATGTCGCATCATAAAAGAAGAAAAAGATACTTGGCAGAAAGCTAAAGAGCGCAACGACATAACGTCCCTGATTTTGTACAAAAGCAGCGACCAGCCCCGTACAAGCATATAAAATCATCATTCCTGTGAAAGATAAGTTTGCTAAGCCGATAAAAAAGCCAAGAGATAATGAAAAGATGACCGTAGCTCCAACCGTAGAGGCATAGGCTACAAGGCAAATGAGGAAGTGAAGAACGATCAGCGCCATTGAAAAGTAAAAAAGAGTCAAGTTTTCCATGCCGATCAGCATACCGGCTAATACGACAATAATTGCCGTTATTTTTTCTCTTGTCCACTCGATATTTCCATTTTCTTTACTCGGCAATGTCAAAATACGCATAAAAAACAAAATCGAAACAGCAAAAAAGCATTCATATACGATATAAAATAATGTCATGACAGATGGCATACCGCTATGAAGCATCATCTGCCATGCTAGTTGAATAGCAATAATCGTGCTGGCTAGTAAAAAGTAAGGAGATATTTTTATAAACTTAAACCGGACGAGACATTCCATGAAGAAAAGCTGCACTAAAACAACAGCTGCTTGTCCAAAGCCAAGAAAGAGCGTTCCGAGTATTCCCCCTAGTAAAGCACTCTTCTGAAATGAGACAAATCTCGTTCGAATAACAAGCCAAAAAGGTAAAAACAACGGAGCAACAGCTTCAAAGAAAATTGCCTGAGCAAAACAGAAAGCTGCAAACGCTATAACACTCGCTATTATCATTCTCGATTTTTCTTTATATAAGAATAAGCTTAAGTTTAGTGTTTGAAACTCATTTTGATTATTTAATGTCACCATTTTTACTATCACCTTTTCTTTTTAACGCTATTATATAAAGCTGAAAAAGTGAATTTTGTCTGTTTGTAGGGTTGACATCAAAAAATTGTTCGACGGTTTTCTTACGATAATATGCGCGTTTTTACGCTTTTTTTAGCAGAAATCACAAAAAATAATACGCAGTAATTTTCTGCTTATTATGAGAGGGGAAATATTAAAAAAATAGTGTTGACACTAAATAGACTGCAATGTATTATTAGTTTTGTTGTTAATTTTGGCGGTGTAGCTCAGTTGGCTAGAGCACTCGGTTCATACCCGAAAGGTCGTGGGTTCGACTCCCTCTGCCGCCACCATTTATAGGCCCGTTGGTCAAGTGGTTAAGACACCGCCCTTTCACGGCGGTAACACGGGTTCGAATCCCGTACGGGTCATCTCAAAAGCTGTTTAGGAACTTAGTATTCCTAGGCGGCTTTTATTTTGTCTCTATTCGTATTCTGTAAATTCGTGACACACACTCTCCCTTATACATTATACTTATTAAATAAGAGGAGGCGTTTTTTTTGGTGCAAAACTTTACATATTTAGCTTTTCTTTGCGGTATTAGCATGCTTCTAGTCGTTGGAGGCGTCATATTGACAAACCTGCCGCTCCCATTACAAATAATTATGATTGCAATCGGATTAATTGGAGGCATTTTTTGCTTTGTTACCCTTATCCGTGTTCTCATCAGGCATAATACTGAAAAAGGATGATTTAATTACGGATCCCACACCCTTCTTCACGAAAAAAAGCGATGGATTGTAAGATTTGCACTTACAGTCCATCGCTTTATCATCTATTTGACACTTTTTCTACGTTCAAACAGCCAGCAAAATTATCCTCTGCGAGCTCCACGGCCACCGCGCTTAGACTCAGTTGCACGCTTTAATGTAGTTAAACGCTCATCGCTGTCTTTTAAGAAACGCGCCATCTTCTGTTCAAAGTTCTCTTTTGGTTGACGATCATTACGATCGTTAGAACGGTTGTTTTCGCGACGAGGACGCTGTGGACGCTCTGGTCGCTCAGCTTGAGGCTTTGCTTTACGAATTGAAAGACCGATCTTTCCATCCGCTTCAACATTCATCACTTTAACTTCGACTTCATCGCCTACTTTAAGATGCTCGTTAATATCTTTTACGTAGTTATCTGCCACTTCACTAATGTGAACTAAACCTGTTTTCCCATCTGGAAGCTCAACGAATGCACCGAAATTTGTGATTCCTGTTACCTTACCTTGTACTTTGCTGCCTACTTCAATTGACATAAAAAAAATGCTCCTCCTTAAATTTTAAGAGACTCTTCGATTGAAAAGCCATTTATCAATTATAATGAAACTTTTGTTCAATAGCTTCTTCTCTAATTATAGCTAACATAAAAAGAGTGTCAACAAGACACTCTACCTAAAGGCAATTAATACCAGAAATTTTATCGCAAAATTACAATACTGACTGGTTTTTTATTAAATTTCAAAGTCACATTTTTCTTTATATAACGTGTTTTACATTATTCTTTGTCATCTTCAGGCTTGTCTTTATTTTCTTTGTCCGATTTATTCGGTATTGTGAAAATAATTTCGCCTTCTTCAGAAAGAAAAAATTCTTTTCTTGCCAGCTTCGCAATATACTCATCATCTTCCAGCTTCGCAATCTGCAAATTTAATAGCTCTTGTCTGTGAAGCGCTTCTTCCAATCGTTCTTCAACCGCGGCTTTCGTTTCTTCCTTTGCGGCGAGGCGATCACTTTGGACCATGTTCGCTTTTACTAATACGGCTATTACTACAGTTGCTAAAATGAAAAATACTGCTAATCTTCTGCGACGACGTACAGCAATTTTTGCTTTAATTTGAGCTTTTGCTTGCGGATTTGAGCGGACATAATCGTTATTCAACGATTGGACATTATGGTTATGTAGCTCTTCTTGCACATTTCTTCTTCCCATTTCCGTCTCCTCCCTCACAATCAATAGTTGTTATCATTATACGAGTTCACTGCTGTGTTTTAAAGTTTTTTAACAAATATTTCTTGAAAAACTTAATAAAGGGACGGCAAATAAATAATACGATCCCTATTAATAGTTTTATAATATTTTTAACCAGCTTAACTACTACATGTCCAATAAAAAAAACCGGCTTCACAAATAAATTTATACACACTCTTCCAATAAAGCGGATAATTTTTTGGAACAGCAATTCATAAGTTGCAATTCCGGCGATTTGGGCAAGTGGATCAACTACCCGCCATTGCCCTCCTTTTACTATAAATAATAAATAAAATGTAGTAACCCCTAGTATTAACCAGACTATCCATTCTAAAATCCAGGTAATACGTCGAATATTTTTTAGAGGGATACGATTTACATTAATTCGGATACAATCGATTATTGCACCTACAGCAACTCCGCTTATAAACATGACAAGAATGCTTATAAGCTGCGCACTCATCATCATCCAAACAATTTATGAAGGAAACTTTTCGATAAGCCACTCTCGCTTTCATCGTATTGGAATTGCTTCACTTCCCCTTCTAACGTAAGTAATCCCTTGTCCACGTCTAAATGAACAATACGCAGTTCCTCACCACGAATCAATAAATGACCCTGTGATGTATTCACATAAAATTCTTCCTGATCAAATCGTTCGATACTTTTAACAGATGTCATGTCCATCCGTTTACGATTACGTACCGTTACTAAGTGATCTCCTGACGAAATGGTATAGCGTGCGCTTTCTTGATGAATAGTCAATGCAAGTCCCCCTTTGAGCTTATAGTTGTACACTATATGCATCAACGAAAGGAAGCATGACTCAAAAAGTTGGTCATGCCCTATTCTTATTCTTCATCATCAATAAATTCAGGCTCAACTTTCTCTAAACGCTCTTCTTTTATTATTGTGAACATTTTTAATGCATCTTCTTTTTTCACATTTTCACGGATTTCCTCTACACGTGCCGTTACGATTTTTTGACCGAAACGAATTGCCAGCTCATCTCCTACTTTTACGGCACTGCTTGCTTTTGCTACTTTATCATTGATCGTAATACGGCCTTGCACCGCTACTTCCTTTGCTAATGTCCGACGTTTAATTAAACGTGAAACTTTTAAAAATTTATCTAAGCGCATCCCATTTACTCCCCTTTTTCCAGTTGTTTTGCTTCATTCCAAAATGCATTCAGCTGCTCTAAAGTAAAATCACTGAACGCTTTGCCGCTCTTAGCTACACTTTGCTCAATAAAATGAAAACGACGTGCAAATTTTTCGTTGGCATGTAGCATCGCTTCTTCAGGTGATATTTTATAAAAGCGTGCGATGTTCACAAGTGTGAATAGTACATCCCCGAATTCATCGGTACGGCTTATTTCGTTACCTTGCGTTATTTCGTCGCGAAATTCTTGCCATTCTTCCGTAAACTTCTCCCATGCATCGTCAGCATTTGGCCAATCAAAACCAACTGTCGCCGCTTTTTTCTGGTAGTTGTATGATGTTTGAAGCGAAGAGTACGGGCTATATTCGTTCTTTAATAATGGTTCGTCATCAGCATTGCCTTTTTCCTGCTTTTTAATTGCTTCCCAATTGGCTACTACAGTTTCCGCATCTTCTGCAGTCACATTCCCAAAAACATGCGGGTGGCGGCGAATCATTTTTTCGCTAATCGATGCAAGCACTTCTTCCAATGTGAAATAACCATTATCTTCCCCAATTTGCGCATGTAAAAACACTTGTAAAAGGACATCGCCAAGCTCTTCAACCATAGCAAAGTCATCTTCGGCATCGACCGCTGCTAAAAACTCATGCGCTTCTTCCAATAAGTATTTTTTCAATGATTCATGCGTTTGCTTCTGATCCCAAGGACAGCCGTCTGGGCCACGCAACGTCGCAATAATTTGACGGAATGTTGTCCAGTCCCGTAATGCCTCCTCATCAGATTGAACAGGCGGCACATATACCGTCGTTAAATTGTTGATCTCAGCTGCCTGATCTAGCTCATGAAGCGGCACAGTACGCAATGACTCCTGTGAAGACCCCGCTGCTGTAACAATCGTTACCGGGTAGTCATCACGGTATTTTTCCATCAATGTGAGCTTTACTTCTGACGCACTGAACGAATCATACACTTGGGCAATCAAAATGTGCTGACGCATGTTCATATCATGAATAGACATGCTCGTCCCGTCCAATAGTTGAAACCCTTCAATCGGATCAATTTTTAAAGCGCCGAAAATCGGGTCCAAAAAGCTTTGCCCGCCCTCGATTATAAGCTTGATCTGCCCGTTGCGGTCCGCTTCAATTAAATGCTGGACCGTCTGTTCTGCTACGAGCGGATGTCCCGGAACAGCATACATAATGTCCTCTCGTGCTACAGCTTCGATAAGACGCTTTGCAATTTCTTCATATACGGGACCGAATGAGCCATGTTTGATATACACATCATCAAAGCTCATAACCTCGATTCCTTCCCGTTTTAAGTCCTGGATGACAGGATGGTCCTCTGTTCGGACATATAATTTTTGGGCTGCTTTAATTTTTTTATAAACACCCATTTGCATTTGTTCAAAATCGGCTGCTCCTAAGCCAATAACGGTTAATTGATTCAAGTTATACACCTACTTCTTTCGATTTAACAATAGTTGAAATGCAGCCATTCTCCTGCCGAGCGGGATTAAAAACCAATCCTTTTCTGTTAATATACGCATTTTCGCGACTGCTGTAATAAAAGCCCCTGCGCCAAGCATGACGAGCACACCGCTGTATATAAGTGCATCAAAGCGACTAAACAAGCCGGTAAACAAGCTGTTTAAGCTGTAAACAGCACCTTGTACGACGACGATCATGACAAGACAGGCAATGGCCAGTTTTTTATAAAACGCGCGATTCGCCAGGCGGATCGCCGTCAATTTTTTTAAATAAATTATAAGTGCAGCAGCTGTAAAAATCAGTCCGATATTACTCGCTATTGCCGCGCCTAACACATCATAATGCGGGATTAAAATAATGTTCCCTATACATTTTAATACGATTCCGAGCCCTAAAAAAACGGCAGGCCCCTTTAATTTACTATAACCCTGTAAAATTGCTGTAAACGTTAAAATAATCGATAATGGAATAATTTGAAACGAATAAAGCTTCAACACATTTGAATTGGCATCCGTTTTAAACAGCATTTGATTCACATAAGGCATAACAAGTATTAATCCGAATGCCGCAGCAACTCCAAATATGAGGGAGCTCCGGAAAGTCAATTGGATAAACGGCTTTGCACCGCGACCATGAGGCTGATTTGCCTTTAATGCAACGAGCGGCACAATGGCCAGGGATAAAGAGGTTGCAATAACGATTCCAAGCTGTACAAGCGGTTGTCCGCGGTCATAAATCCCCTTCACTTGCATCGCTTCTAGTGCAGGCATTCCCGAATGAACAAGCATTTTATATATCGTAAAGGAATCTACAAGCTGGAAGCATAATAATAGCAGCGCACTCATACTGATCGCGATACTGTATAATGTGACCTCTTTTAAAATCGGCCATATTTTTACACGGACTATTTTTCCGGATGGCTGATACTGCCGTTTCAAAAAGTAGAGCAGCAGGACAATACCTGCTATTTCCCCGACAACTGTACCGAGCATCGCCATTTTCCCTGCTGCGTAAACAGATTGTGTGTACTGCAGCAAAACAATTGTTCCGACTAATATAATCGATACCCGAATCATCTGTTCGAACACTTGAGCATAGGCAACCGGCTGCATTTTACTTTCCGATTGGAAGTTGCCCTTTAAGACAGCAAGCAGTGGCATACATAACGTAATAAAAGAGCCAACTTGCAATAGCCCTGCCAGCTGAGGATCTTCCATCAAATTAGCTAACGGCTGCGCACCAAAAAATAACAGACAGAAGAAGATAAGGGCCAATGCTGTTAAATAGTAAAAGATAATGCGCGATACAGATCGTCTATCTTCATATGTACCACCACGCCCTTCAATATCAGCGAGCATTTTTGAAATGGCAACAGCAAATCCGCTTGATGTCCATACGACAAAAAATGAGATAAACGGGTACACTTGCTGATACACATAAAACCCTTGGTCACCTACTAAGTTTTGATAAGGAACCCGGTAGATGGCACTTAATATTTTTACTAATAGCGCCGCTACTGTCAGAAGAAGAGCGCCCTTCATATAATTTTTCATACCATAACTTTGCGAAGTCATTCTATTTCCTTCCTCTATTTCATACAATGAACTAATTATATCATGAAAACCATTTGCTAATTTTACTCGAGGAATTAAAAAAACGCCCATTAATATGGACGTTTTGAAGTGATTTTAGTTTTCCATTTGCTTTGCTAAAAAGTTGGCTGCTGTTTCAGCAGTTTTTTGTTCGACTTCACCGATAAAATGGGCCCGTGATATTAAATAAATTGCACCAATCGGATCTCCATTCGAAACTATCGGTACGATGCAATACGACTTCACTTGTTCATACTGTCCTGCTACAAGTTCAATCGACATCTCCAGCTTCTCACTTACAGGTGACCTGTTTTTGATAATATCTTCTGCAAATACTGTTAAACGTCTCGTCACATAATCTTTTTTCGAAACGCCTGCAACGGCTATTACTTCATCTCGGTCACTTATTAAAGTTGGGGTACCTAATGTTTCAAATAATGATTCCGCATATTGTTGTGCGAATTCGCCTAAGTCATTAATTGGCGAATATTTTTTTAAAATCACTTCTCCTTCGCGATCCGTATAAATTTCAAGGGGATCCCCTTCACGGATACGAAGTGTTCTTCTGATTTCTTTTGGGATAACAACACGACCTAAATCATCGATGCGGCGAACTATTCCTGTTGCTTTCATCGTTCATGTTCCCTCACTTTCCATCAATTCACAGCATGATGCTCCTAGTATGGAAAGAAATACATGAAACTATGCATTGTTCGATAAGGATAAAATAATATTTCGCATATGCTGATACAAATATGATGAAGTACCTATTTTTATGTAACCTGTTATAGGAAATTACAACGTTTTCGTTCATTTTATGTTTTGTTTTTATGAAAGAGGCAATAGACAAAATAAAACAATCTTTTTGGAGGTGCAGTAATGGTAAGAGTCGATCGTATTACATCAACACCGGATGCATATCGCCAGCAACAATATTATGCAGGCACTCATTTAGCCTATTACCCGGATTTATCGAAGGAACGGTCTACAGCTATTTCAAAATTTGAAAACGGTATTTTTAAACGTTACTTAGAAAAGCCAAATGGCCAGCGCGATTTAGTTTCTGCTTCCATGGCAAGAGAAAAACAGCTATTAGAGATGCGTGAAGAACACCGTAACCGCGAAGAACTGCTCCAACGCTTAAATTATTCGAATGGAGTACATTATAGTGTGCAACACTCCTTCTTATAATTCATTTTCTGTATCCAAACGAAAAGAGAGGAAATGTTAAAAGTCGTAAACTTTTAACATTCCCTCTCTTTTTTTATGAATCTTTTTTCGCAGACGCAATAATTTGCATCATTTTTTCTACTACATCAAATGGCAGGTGATTCCCGCACTTATTGTAATCTACTGTAATTACTAGCTGTGTTCCTTCCATTCCAAAGCCGACTGCACGACCAAACTCCATTGATTGCTCAACGATTTGCGCACCGTTTGTATTGGCCGTTCCTTCTTCTGAAAGAATAATAGATACAACCTGCTGCTTTTCTTTTATTGAAAGCACATCTGCCTCTTTCGCCCAGACTTTCATACGGGCCACTCGCATCAGACGCTCTGTTTCAACCGGTAAATCTCCAAAGCGGTCTTGCAGTTCATCGATAATTTCCAAATAATCCTCTATGCGTTCCATCGCCTTAATCCGTTTATACATCTGGATTTTTTGGTAGCCATCCGGAATATACGCGTCTGGAATGTACGCATCAACATGCAGCATAATCTCGACATCCTGCTTCTCTTCTCTCTTCACTCCGGTACGACGTTCTTCAACTGCTTCTTCCAGCATTTGAGAATACAAATCAAAACCGATTGAATCGATAAAGCCATGCTGCTGAGCACCAAGTAAATTCCCGGCACCACGAATCGATAAGTCACGCATCGCAATTTTGAAGCCTGATCCTAATTCCGTAAATTCTTTTACTGCCTGCAAACGCTGCTCTGCCACTTCAGTAAGAACTTTATCACGTTCATACATAAAATACGCATAGGCAATACGATTTGAACGCCCTACACGTCCTCGTAACTGATACAGCTGGGAAAGACCCATACGATCGGCATCATGAACAATTAAAGTATTTACATTTGGAATATCTACACCTGTTTCGATAATCGTTGTTGTGACAAGTACATCATACTCACCTTCTATAAATGATAAAATAACCGATTCAAGCTTCGCCTCTGTCATTTTCCCATGCGCAAAGGCAACTCGTGCATCCGGAACAAGCATCTGAATTTCTTCTACTCTTCTTGTAATATCCTCTACACGATTATATAAATAAAACACTTGTCCACCGCGCGCCATTTCACGTTCAATCGCTTCACGTACAAGGGCTCCGTTATGTTCCATTACATACGTTTGGACAGGGAAGCGGTTTTGTGGCGGTGTTTCGATAACCGACAAGTCACGCACTCCTACCATTGACATGTGCAGTGTACGCGGAATAGGTGTTGCAGTTAACGTCAGTACATCGACATTTGTCCGCAGCTGCTTAATCTTCTCTTTATGTGTTACACCAAAGCGCTGCTCCTCATCGACAATAAGCAGGCCTAAATCTTGATATACTACATCCTTCGATAGAATACGGTGTGTACCAATCACCATATCAACTGTACCTTCTTTTAAACCTTTTAATGTGTCTGTCTGCTGCTTTTTCGTGCGGAAACGACTAAGCAGCCCTACATTGATTGCATAGTCTTCAAAACGCTTCGAAATCGTTTCATAGTGCTGTTGCGCCAAAATCGTAGTCGGCACTAAAAAAGCCACTTGTTTGCCATCTAAAATAGCTTTAAATGCAGCACGAATTGCTACTTCTGTCTTTCCGTATCCTACATCTCCGCAAACGAGGCGATCCATTGGACGTTCCCGTTCCATGTCCTTTTTCACTTCAGCGATTGTGCGTAACTGATCTTCTGTCTCCTCATATAGGAAAGCCGCCTCAAAGCTTCGTTGTTCATCGGAATCCGGAGAAAAGGCATAACCTTTTTCTGCTTCTCGCTTTGCATAAAGTTTGATTAAATCATCTGCAATATCCTGTACTGCATTCGATACTTTCTTATGTGTTTTCTTCCATTCCGTACCGCCGAGTTTATGAAGTTTCGGTTCTTTTTCACCTGATGGCACATAACGCTGAATTAGTTCGATTTGATCTACAGGTACATATAACTTATCGTCCTCACGGTAGCGTACATGCAAATAATCTTGATGTGTACCATTCACAACAAGTGTTTCAATGCCAATATATTTCCCGATCCCGTGATGTACGTGTACAACATAATCGCCTGATTTAATTTCGGTATAAGACTTTATTCGCTCTGCATTTGTCATCTGCTGTGGTCGTGATTTTTTCTTAGCCTGTTGTTTAAAGAGTTCATCATCCGTAACAACCGCTATTTTCTGTAATGGCAGCTCAAAACCTGACGACAATGCCGTATTGACTAAATAAATACCCGGTGCATCAACATAACCGATTGTTGACGCAATATGATAATCATCCAGTAAATTTTGCATCGCCTTTATCCGGCTTTCTGAACTGGCCGTAAATAACACGATGAATTTTTCGTTTGACCAACGTTCAATTTCATTTTGCAGTAAAGCAATTTGTCCGTGGAATTGCTGCATCGGTTTACAGGAGATGTTGATTGTCTTTTTAAGGGTGATGCCTGCAAATGATCTTGTGAATAATGCGAAATACATTTTCTGCTGTTTCAGCATTGAAAGCACTTCTTTTAATGAATGGGATGGCTTTACATCGTGAAGCATTTTGCCCCCTTCAATCAATGAAATAAACCATTCATTTTCTTCACGTTCCCAGGCTTCCATCACTTCCTGAATACGGCCCAATTCATCAAATAAAACAAGACCGTCCTCTTTAAAGTAATCGCCTAAAAAGTACGGCTGCTCAAATAAAAGCGAGCCATATTTTGCAATATGATCCGGCAGATGGCCAAGACGCAGCAGCTCAATATCATGTTGAATATTTTGCATGAGCAATTCCTGCGTCTCCTTTTTACGCACCTTTTTTAAACTAGCTGCCAATGACACTTCCAGGCGTTCTGCAAGTTTTATACGCTCTTCCTTCGTTAAAAGAAGCTCTGTGGCAGGGAAAATTTTGATTTCATTTAATTTTTCAATTGAGCGCTGATTATCGGCTGAAAAAGTACGAATTGAATCTACTTCCGTATCAAATAGTTCAATACGGATCGGATCCTGTTCATATGGCGGATAAATATCCAAAATCCCGCCGCGCATCGCAAACTCACCTGGTGTTGTAACCATTTCACTTCTCGTATAGCCCATTTCAACAAGCTTATCTAACCAAATATTGATGTCGACATCCTGACCTAAAGAAGTGTAAAGTTCGTATCCAAGCCACTTTTGAGGTGAGCTTAACATACTGCGCATACCTGCAACCGGAATAATATAGATTCCGCGTTCCTGATTGACTAAACGCCCTAATGTAGCAATACGCTGTGCACGCAGCTCATGGGAAGAAGTCGTCATATTTGCTGCGATAAACTCCTCAGCAGGGTAATAATGGACATGCCCTTCACCAACTAATGCAGTCAAATCATCTACCAACTTTTGCGCCTGCAATAGGTTTGAGGACACGATATAAATCGATTTATTTGTCTCTTGATAGATTGTATGGATCAATGAAGGTCTTGCACTTCCCGTTAACCCCGTAATCAGGTGATCGTTTGCTTGATTCTTTTGAATTTGCTCTATCATATTATCAATCTGTTTATCTTTTTTAAATATTTGATGTATCGTATCCACGTCTAGTCCCCCTTCTCTTTTTCGATAAATGAAAACGGAAATGGAAAAAGCCTTGGCGCAGTTTATGCGACCAAAGCAACTCCTCTACTGTAACCATCTTTTTAACGCATAGTAATCGGGAAACTGACGCAATGAATCTTCACAATGCTCACAAATGCTGTAAACGGTCGTTTCTCCCCGCTCATTTTTTTTAATGAATTCATCAATTTCACCTATTTCAAACAAATGAAGCTTTTGAACCGTTTCTTCTGCATCGAAAGGCAAAGTACCAATCTCTACCTCACAATGTCTACAGCGGTAGCGTACAGGCATCTCCCATGGCCTCCTTTAAACACTTATGTATATTAAAGTCTAACCATTTTTTGATTAATTTATGCGCCGTTAAATTTGTTCATCACTTCTAAAAACGGCTTTGTTAAAGCTGTTTCCACAGCATCACAGCTCTTTTCTACAGCTTCTTTTACAATTGGCTGATCCTCTTTTGAAAATTTGGCCAATACGTAATCCGCGACTTTCATACCTGCTGGCGGGCGGCTGACTCCGACACGGATTCGGTTAAATTCCTGTGTCCCTAAGTGCTGAATTAATGACTTAATCCCGTTATGTCCCCCAGCACTTCCTTTGCCGCGTAATCTTAACTTACCCGTTTCCAGATCTAAATCATCATAAATAACAATAATATCTTCAATTTCTATATCAAAATAATCCATTAGAGGTCTAACACATTCTCCTGATAAATTCATATATGTTAGCGGCTTCAATAAAATGACTTTTCCTTCAGGACGATGAACCGTTGCATACATACCATTAAATTTAGTTTGATTTAATGGTGCATTCCATCGATTGGCTAATTCATCAATCACATCAAAACCTATATTATGGCGTGTATGTTCATATGGTTTTCCCGGATTTCCTAAACCAATAATTAATTTCACTAGTAATCGCATCCTTTTTCTCTAATCGCCTTTATTTTATCATATATGCTCCTGAAAAGTATGTATCGTCCTCTAGTATTGTGACAATGATTTCTCGCGCATTTTCCTTACAATGAAGAGCACCAAAAAGCCTACTGCTGCAAAAAAGCGAACTGCTGTCGATAAATACATCGCTGTTTCCATCGAGTAAGTTTCGAGCAGCCAAATTCCGATTTGCGGAGAAGAAAACGCGATGACTGCCAGCAGCACATTATAAGTTGTTATACAATATGTGCGGACTTCCTGCGGTGAATTTTCCAGCAATAAATTAAATAATATTAAAACCGTTCCTGAAACAAACAATCCGGAAAGAAAGGACATTGCGACTAAATAATAAAGGTTAGTCGATAAAACCATCAGTAATGGTGCTGTCGACATACCAAAAGCAACCCAGACGAATACACTCATATTGCCATATTTTTGCGACCATTTTCGCCAAAGTGAAAATGAAAAAATTTGGGCAATCATATTTGCAACATTGAACATACTAATCCAAAAGATTGTCGCTTCTGCATAACGAACATTATAAATATTAAAAACACCCCATGCCATTTGCCAGCCAAAGTTAAAAACAAGCGCAACAATTAAAAACAGGACATATTTATTGTCTTTAAAAATCGACCAATCCATTGCACGTTTCTTTTCCACATTTAGTTCACGCGCCGGTTCATCATGCTTTAATAAAAAATACAGTTCAACAACCCCGATAACAAACGTAAACATGAATAGTATTTGATAAGCTATCCGATTAGCGGTCATGTCTTTCATAACGATGCCAATCGTTAATGTAACAAATAGGCCTACTACTGTAAGCAATCGATTACGGTCACTGAAAAACTGGGCTCGACGCGTTTCCTCAATAATATTGCCGATAAAAGACTGCCAGCCCATATTAGCCATCGTATTCGGTACACTCATCGCAGCAATCAGGCCAAGCAGCAGCCATGAACCAAAACTGCCTGGTACATAACTAATAAAAGCAATTAGCAGGAAAACAAAGCGTGCTGCCAATACGGAGAAAGCAACAAGCCTTTTTTGTTCAAATGCACGGTTTAGTAAAATGGCAGCCGGCAACGTCATTAGCAATGTAATTAACGGTGGCAAAGAACTGATCAAACCGACCTGATAATTTGTCGCACCAAGAATCGTCATTGCAAAAATCGGAATATAGCTGTTTGAAGTATTTTGTGCAACAGCAGATGCCATCCCATGGTAAATACTCATTTTTTCATTATGTGTTCTCATAAAGACCTCTAATTTTTCTTAATATTTACTCATCTCCATTTTATTATACTTATTTTCTTTCGGATGTCGAAGTATTTTTTTAGCATTAAAAAACCGCTCTATATAATAGAGCGGCCTGTCCAATTGCTTAATCTTCTCTACCTGGTTTTTCAGGCGATAATTTTTCTCCCGTTGCATCAAGATCATCGGCTGTTACATTATCTGCATTTGCATCAACATCTTCAACTGGTGCTGCTGGCGGTGTTACCGTTGCTAATGTGTAGTCATCATTATCTACAATCGTAAACGCTGTAAATTGATCCCGAACATTACCCACAGATAACGATTCACCAACTGCTAATTCGGATACATCGATTTCAATTGTGTCTGGAATTTCGCTTGGCTTCACTTTAATTTTCAATGTATGGTTAGGTTGAGTAATTACTCCACCTTCTTTTACACCAACTGAAGTTCCGATAAATGCGATTGGAACATCCACTTCAAGTTCTTCTTTCATATTGATAGCAAGGAAGTCAACGTGCTTGACATGTCCTTTTAGTGCATCACGTTGGATATCAGTAAGTACTGCATTTACTCTTTTCCCGCCTACTTCAATTTTAAACACGCTTGTTGAACCATATGTTTGAACTGCTTTAGCAGTGTCTCTATAATCCAACGAAATTGGTGTTGTTTCAGTTTCATAGCCATACAGCACGCCTGCCAGTTGGCCTTCATTTCTAAGTTGGGTTAATATCGAACGTTTCCCAGTTTCTCGCTTCGTTGCTTGTAATACTGTAGTCATATTCCATCGTCCCCCTTAAATAATTATACAAAGATACATTTACCCTATCTTTGTCCACCCTAAACTTAATAAATTGTCAGATTTTTTGAAGATATTTGCCTGTAAAGATACTAGGAAATAAAAAAACAGCCTAGGAAATAATATTCCTAAGCTGTTTTGCTATTGATTAGTCAAATAATGTACTAACAGATTTATTTTCGTAAATACGAGAGATTGCATCTGCCATTAATTTAGCAACTGATAATTGCTGAATTTTTGGAGAAAGTTTTTCTTCGGATAATTGAATTGTGTTTGTTACAACTAATTCTTTAATTGGAGAATTTTCAATACGCTCAATTGCTGGACCTGATAATACAGGGTGTGAACAACATGCGTAAACTTCTTTAGCACCGCTCTTAATTAATGCCTCTGCACCAATCGTAATCGTACCTGCCGTATCGATAATATCATCGATTAAAATACATACTTTACCATCTACATTACCAACAATGTTCATTACTTCTGCCACGTTTGGTTTTGGACGACGCTTATCAATAATTGCGATCGGAGCTTTTAAGCGCTCTGCTAATTTACGCGCACGTGTTACACCACCATGGTCTGGAGAAACAATAACTAATTCCTCTTCATTAAATCCTTTTGTCCCGAAATGTTCAGCAAGTAGTGGTACAGCCACTAAATGGTCGATTAAAATATCAAAGAAACCTTGAATTTGAGGTGCGTGTAGATCCAATACGATTACACGAGTTGCACCTGCAGTTTCAAGTAAGTTTGCCACTAATTTAGCAGTGATTGGTTCACGCGCTTTTGCTTTACGGTCTTGACGTGCATAGCCATAGTAAGGCATAACAACGTTTACTGTACGAGCAGATGCACGTTTAACAGCATCAATCATAATTAAAAGTTCCATTAAATGCTCATTAACAGGTGCAGAAGTAGATTGAACAATAAATACATCCATTCCTCGAATACTTTCTTCAATGCTAATTTGGACTTCTCCATCACTGAAGTGTTTAACAGATGATTTCCCTAGTTCTAGACCCATTTCATCGGCAATCTCTTTGGCAAGTGGATTGTTAGAATTTAATGAGAAGATTTTTAATTTTGAGTCAGCGTATTGATACGGCATGATGGCCTCCTGTATTTTAGTTAATTTTATTTTGAATTTAATTTACTTACATAGCCTAATTTGTTTTCCTGACGAGCACGTGCAATCGCCAATGCATCTTCCGGAACTTCTTTAGTAATTGTCGACCCCGCAGCAATGAAAGAACCTTTTTTCAATGTTACCGGAGCAACTAAGTTCGAATTACATCCAATGAATACATCGTCTTCAATAGTTGTTTTATATTTGTTTTTACCGTCGTAGTTAACAGTGATCGAACCGCAGCCAATATTTACGTTACTGCCGACGTCTGCATCGCCAATATAGCTTAAATGAGACACTTTCGTATCATCACCTAAAGTACTCTTCTTCACTTCAACGAAATTACCAATTTTCACATGGTTTCCTAATGAAGATTCCGGACGTAAATGTGCAAACGGACCTACTGCTGTTTCATTGCCGACTTGGCTGTTTAACACAACTGAACTATGAATCGTTGTTGCATTACCAATTTGACTGTCTACAATATGGCTATTCGGACCGATTTTACAATCTTCGCCAATAACCGTATTTCCTTCAATGATCACTCCAGGTAAAAGAACCGTATCACTTCCGATTACAGCGTCTGCACTAATATGTGTGGAAATCGGATTAATAATCGTTACACCATTGCGCATATGACGTTCGTTAATACGTGCACGCATAAGCTCCTCAGCTTGAGACAGAGCAAAGCGGTCATTTACGCCAAGCGTTTCATCAAAGTTTTCTGTTACATAAGCTGCAACTGTTTCACCTTGCTTTTGTAAAATTTCAATAACATCCGGTAAATAGAATTCACCTTGTGCATTTTCATTTTTTACGAGCTTAAGTGCTTCAAACAATGCTTCATTATCGAAGCAGTACGTGCCTGTATTAATTTCTTTCACAAGCTGCTGTTCAGATGTAGCATCTTTTTGTTCAACAATTTGCGACACTTGTCCATGTTCGTTACGTAAAATACGACCATAGCCAGTCGGGTCATCTGTAACCGCTGTCAAAATAGTTGCTTTTGCATTTTGAGATGCATGTTGATCAAGCAGTGCCTGCATTGTTTCAGGGCGAATTAAAGGAGTATCACCACATACGACAAGTGTAGTTCCGCTAAGTCCGCTTAAAATCGGCTCAGCTTGCTGAACTGCATGCGCTGTACCTAGTTGTTCTTCTTGTAAAACATACTCACTCTTATTTCCAAGTGTTTCTTTTACCAGCTCTGCACCATGTCCTACAACAGTTACGACACGCTCAACATTTAATGAGCTGATATGATCGATTACATGTTCCACCATTGGCTTTCCGCATACTGGGTGAAGCACTTTATATAATTTGGACTTCATTCGTGTACCTTGACCAGCCGCTAGCACGACCGCAAAAATATTCGTCATATTACAAGTCCTCCAATTTAGCTCATTTTCTCTTATGACTATAAAGCAATTTCATAATCTTTTCAAGGTATTCAGACTTGACAAATGTTTGAATTTAAAATATCTATAATAGTTTGACACATTTTCTTTTGTGTACTAATTCAGCAAAATTTTACGTTAAAAAGTAAATAATCAGTATATTTTCGACCTTATTGTTGTTTTTTCTTTTCTGTTATAGAACATTTCTGCATATAAAATATTTCATAAAAAAAAGAGCCTCCTCATATGAGTGACCCTAATTAATATTAAACATTCACTTCTTCAAGCTCCAAAGTTTCCTCTGTAGTTTCCTCAGCAGATGTATGGAAAGCTTCCAAAACGATTTCTTGAATTTTATTACGCGTATTCGAATTAATCGGATGTGCAATATCGCGGAATTCGCCATCTGGTGTTCTTTTGCTAGGCATAGCTACAAATAAACCAGTATTCCCGTCAATTACACGAATATCATGGATGACAAATTCATCATCTAGCGTAATTGAGGCAATTGCACGCATACGTCCTTCTGTTTGAACACGTCGTAGTCTTACGTCAGTTACTTCCATTATTTATACCCCCTGTAGTTTGATGTGTAATTTTTAGTATTCGGGATGAAAGATTATAATCCTTCTATCATCCAGAAAATTTCTAAAAATACATCATTTATCAATAGAATACAATATAATGTAATTTTTTTCTATCTACAATTTTTATAATTATTAAAATAAACTAAATATTCTACTTATTTATGAGGATTTTCTTTATAACTGCTGTAAATAGAGTCAAAATATTTTTTTAGTAAAAAAAAACCACGTCTTTTCTAAAATTAGAAAGCCGTGGATTTAAGCTATAAACAATATTATTCAAAATTAGAACAAAGAAATTATTATTTTACTAATGCAATGACTTCAATTTCAACTTTTACATCTTTTGGTAAACGGGCAACTTCTACTGCAGAACGAGCTGGCTTGTGCTCACCAAAATGGCTTGCATACACTTCATTCATTATAGCGAAATCATTCATATCTTTCATAAATACTGTTGTTTTAACAACTTGGTTTAAAGAAGAACCGGCTGCTGCTAAAACAGCTTTTAAGTTTTCGAATACTTGATTTGTCTGTACTTCGATATCGCCTTCTACAAGTTCCCCTGAAGCTGTCAGTGGAATTTGGCCTGAAGAATAAAACATGTTATTTACTACAATACCTTGTGCATATGGACCGATTGCTGCTGGTGCATTTGTTGTTGAAACTGTTTTCATTTTAATTTCTCTCCTTTTGAAAAAAATTACCTTCACTTAATGCAATTGTGCGATCTTTCTCATTTACTTCCTGTAGTTTTACTAAAGAATAGTAATCATCTACTAATGTAACATCAGCATGCTGTGCTTCTACTAATACAGCGATACCCGCCAACTCACATTCGAATTCTTCCAGTAAGTTCTTCATACCATTCATCGTGCCACCGACTTTCATAAAGTCGTCGGTAATTAATACACGCTGGCCACTTTTCATACTACGTTTTGATAAAACCATCGTTTGAATACGACGAGAAGATCCTGATACATAATTAATACTCACTGTTGAACCTTCAGTCACTTTGCTGTCACGACGTACAACAACAACCGGGACATTTAAATGTCTTGCAATCGCATGTGCAATTGAGATCCCTTTTGTCGCTACGGTCATAATGACATCAATTTGACGATCTGCAAACACGCTCGCAAATACTTTACCTACGCGATTCATCAATTCCGGATTTCCTAAAAGATCCGTCATAAATAAATAGCCACCCGGTAATAGTCGATCGGATTGACTAAGTTCTCCCATAAATTCCCCAATTATATCACGAACTTCTTGTTCCGCCATTTTAGGGATATATTTAACACCGCCTGCTGCACCAGGTACGGTAATTAAAAGCCCAATTCCTTTTTCTTCGAATGTTTCCTTTACAATTGTTAAATCTTCACTGATCGAAGACTTTGCAGAACTGTAAAGCTCAGAAAAATAAGTTAGCGGGATCAACTGATGTGGATGCTCAAGTAGATAGTAAGTCATATCTACAAGGCGTTCACTGCGCTTCCATTTCATGCGACCCTCTCCTAAACACTAATTATTAAAATACGAATATTTAATAGTCAAATTACCATAATTATACGTATTTATGCAAGTGGATTTCGTTCCCCTAACATACGTACTACATAAACTTCCTCACAAAAACCACGTAACCCATTATATATTCGGCTGACACGTGCTTCATTTTCCACTAGCCCAAATACTGTCGGACCACTTCCGCTCATTAGTACCGCGTCGGCACCAAAGCGCTGCATTTGTTCTTTAATTGTTATAACTTCCGGATGAAGCTTAAATGTTACAGTTTCCAAAACATTTCCAAGTGAATTGCACATTAGCTCATAATCTTCCGTTTCAATTGCCTTAATCATTTCTTTCGTGTTTGGATGCTGTAGCCCTTCAATATTCAAGCCACCGTATACATCCGCTGTCGATACGCCAATTTTCGGCTTGGCCAAAACGACCCAGCAAGTTGGAGGTGCGGATAGTTCTTTAATCTTTTCCCCGCGCCCTGTTGCTAAAGCTGTACCGCCATAGACGCAGAATGATACGTCAGAACCGATTTTCGCTCCATGTTCCGCAAGCTCGTCCAACGTTAAATTTAGATTCCAAAGCTCATTTAAACCGCGCAATGTAGCCGCTGCATCACTGCTTCCACCCGCTAGACCCGCAGCTATAGGAATTTGCTTCTCAATTGAGATGGTTACGCCTTCTTTAATACCGTATGTATTTTTTAAAAGCTCTGCTGCCTGGTAAGCAAAATTCCGCTGATCATCCGGAACAAAATTATCTGTCGAAGCAATTTTAATTTGGCCGTCTGCTCGTGATTCCAGTCCAATTCGATCTGCCAAATCGACCGTTGTCATAATCATTTCCACTTCATGATAATGATCCGGACGTTTATAAAGCACATCGAGTGTTAAGTTAATTTTTGCGGGTGCTTTTACATATAACATTAAAAATTCCTCCTACTATATAAGGCACGCATAATATGTAATACGCGATTAAAATTCTATTGCCCCTATTTTACCATACGGAAGCCTTGTATTATGCACGAAAACATTCACTTTTCTTGGCTAATTATCGTAAAAAAAATGCATGCCGGACAATTCAGCAGTAAGACATTCTAAGGATTAAGTAAATTGCTTTCCTGCAATCAAAATAACACCACCGTAAGCGAGAACCTACGATGGTGCCATCTTTGTGTCAACTTATTTTTGGTTGTTCTGCGATTGTCTAGCTAAGTTTTCTTGAGCCATTTCAACCGCACGTCTTACCATGTTTCCTGCATCACGGGCTTTAATACCGCCCCAACCCTCACGTTGAACTACGTCGTAAAATCCAAGTTCTTTTGCAATCTCTTCCTTTAGACGACTCGACATGATTTTTTGTCTTGCCATGCAAAAAACCTCCTTTTCGTTGACGCTTTTAGCATGTGCAAAAAAGAAAAAAACACTCACTTTAAATGAGCGCTTTTTTAAAAATATTAAAATAAGTACTAGAAAAACTATTTGATGGTAGCTACAGCATCATCTAAAAAAGTAATCTCTACTGCTTCGGTAAGTATATCTGTGTAACTGTAAGATACGCGCTTACACGCATTATCTTCCTGCTTTAGTTCAATAACGAACACTGCATGGTAAGTGTCACTTAAGACGCCTTCGCATTCAATTGTTTTCTTGCGACCACCATTTGCTTTTAATTGCAAACGTTTACCCAAATGACTATCCAATGATTTTTTAATGTCTGCTAACGTTTTTGGCATTTTCGCATACACCTCACTATAAAATAGTGTACCATGATGTAGTTGAAATGTCAATAAAATATAATATTTTATCACCGTGATACAATGTCGTCAACTTTTTTCTTAAGATTTCTTAAAATTTTTTGATGTGATATTCTCTTTATTGTCGTACACAAAAGTGAGGATATAAGCAGTCTGCTAATTTGCCAAATTCTTGAATTGACAATGTTTCACCACGACGTGATGGTTCAATTCCGGCTTCTTCTAATGCTTGAAGGATAAGCTCTTTATTTTGCTTACCATTAACAAGTCCGTTTTGTAAATTATTTAAAATTGTTTTACGACGTTGTGCAAACGAAGCACGGGATACTTCAAATAAGAAGTCCTCGTCAATTACTTTCACCGGAGGATTTTCATGTTTGATTAAGCGGATTACTGCCGAATCCACATTTGGCTGCGGCATAAATACCGTTTTCGGTACAACCATTGCGATTTCCGCTGTTACGTAATACTGAATTGCAATTGATAAAGAGCCATATGCCTTCGTACCCGGTTTTGCGGTAATACGGTCCGCTACTTCCTTCTGCATCATCACGACAAAGCCGCGAATCGGTAAACGATCATTTAAAAGCTTCATTAAGATCGGTGTTGTCACATAATAAGGTAAATTAGCCACGACCATAATATCTCCAATACCTGGCATTTCTTCCTCGATTACTTGTGCGACATCCGCTTTTAAAATATCTGAATGGACAATCTTCACATTATCATAAGGACTTAATGTATCCTCCAGAACAGGTAAAAGGCGTTGATCGATTTCAAACGATACGACTTTTTTTGCTTCGCGGGCTAAATGTTCTGTCAATGCACCTATCCCAGGTCCAACTTCAATCGCTCCACTATTTTCTGTTAAATTAGCGTGACTGACGATATTACGTAAAATGTTCGGGTCGATTAAAAAGTTTTGTCCTAAGCTCTTTTTGAATGAAAATCCGTATTTTTCTAAAATTTCTTTTGTACGTACCGGTGTAGCAATGTCTTTATGCATGCGTATCCTCCTGATCTAATTGCGAAATTGCTTCTGCAAACTGCTCGATTGTTATTTGAAACATCATCAATCGTTTATGAAGCTGTTTACCATTTGTCATTCCTATATTTAAAATTTCCCCTAACTGATCCCGACGTTTTTTTGATTGCGGGTGTCCGATCAGTTTAGCTGTCATTAAATCTTCCAATGTAATTCTTTCTTCAATTTGGGAATCCGCCAATGTATAAACATTGCTTAATGCTTCACGGATATCCTCATTATTTGCGTGTTCAATCCCTAAACTTTTGCCGTTCTTGGCAATTGTTTTCGCCTTTGCTAAAAACGCATGCTTCACACCTGGTACCCGCTCTTCTATAATTGCGCGAATACGGCGGCCCGGGTAATCAGGGTCCGTAAATACAATGACGCCTCTCTTTTTCTGGGCATGTGCAATACGGCGCAGTACTTCATCCGAGATTGCAGAACCGTTTGTTTCTATAGTATCTGCTCCTGTCGCACGCTTAATCGCTGTTGTATCGTCTTTTCCTTCAACAACAATAATCTCTTGTATATCCAAGAAACGTTCCTCATTTCTAACTTAGTCTTTCGCTATTTTACCATAGATTGCACTTTGTTACCGCTGTGCTAACTTCAATGAAAAAAGCTCCCTCGCCATCAGTCAAAAAGCGAGAAAGCCGATATACATTTTGGATTATTGATTAAATAACACAACTGAATATCAATTACACCTCGGCGTAATTGATATTCAAATTTTTAGGCATACATCATGCGGGTCAGTCAGCCGTTGTCCCTTTAGAAAGTCTATGACACCTGCCAAGGAGCTCCCCTACATTCAGCAGGCGTTTGAAAACCCAGCTGAAACGAACAGAACAAGCATTCATCACCCAAATAAAAGGTGAATGTTCTCTGTCCTTGCTGCTATTCTTTCGGTATAAAAAGAATTTGCTGCATGGAGATAAAATTTAGTTCAGTACTTTAATACGTACTTTTTTACGCCCCCAACTTTTTGCTTTGGACGTTGTCGGTACTAAAACATCGATTTTTTTACCTTTTATAGCACCGCCTGTATCAGCAGCTACTGCATTCCCGTAGCCTTCAACCCATACTTTTTTTCCTAATGGAATAATTTTAGGGTCTACTGCAATGACCTTCATATCCGGATTTGCGCGCAGGTTAAGACCTGCTGCCGAAATACCTGAGCAGCCTGCACAATTTGGTGTATATGCTGTTGCTGTTACATAAAACTCTTTCCCTGAACTTGGTTCACTGGATCGGGAAACATTTGCAGTGACAACTTTTGTCCCTACAGATACAACTTTTGTTTTTGGTTTTTTAATTACTTTTTCAGAAGCAAGTTTTTTCGAAACGACTTTACCATTCTCTTTAACAATAGAGTATGTACGCTCTACCTTACCTTTTTTACCTTCTGAAACAACCTTTTCTTTGCCCTTTAATAAAGAAGAATCATTTTTCTTTTCAATTGCAAAATCTACTGATTCTTCCACTACATCGGTAACCTTTTCTACGCGAACAACTGCGATTTTATCATTTGGAGCGATAACTTCCTCCAAACCTTTCTCGACACGATCTGATTCACCTAATTGAACCTCTTGTTGTTTTAAAAAGTTAGCGACCGTAGTCGAAGTGGACCATACTTGTCTCTCTTTTTTGCCATCGACAAGCGTTAACTGAAACGCTTTTTGAATATCGATTTTGTTATCGGCTCCTACTTCTGTATCTAAGCTTTGTGATACAAGATCATGCTCTGTTACTTCAATATTTGCTTCTTCCAAAATGTTCTTCACTACATTTTCAGTTGTCCAAACTTTAGACTGATTTCCATCAACTGAAATTACTACTTCTTTTGCCTGTTCCCATTCTATTGACATTCCACTATCAATACTGGTACTCAGTGAGGGTGATACTTTATCATATTTTGTATAATCTATATTTTGAGCTGTAAGTAGCTCATCAACCGTAGTTGCGTGTGTATAAATTTTTGTGGTCTCTCCGTCAGCTGTTAACGTAACGGGAGTTTTAGTTCCGTGGTATAGAACAAATGCAATTACAGATACAAACAGGACTACAGAAAGAATTCGGACCCCTGTTTGCTTACTCCTCAATGATCCTAAGAACTGGCTTTTCATGGATTGATTTGACATGAAAATAACGCCTCCTTAATACAAAGTTGGATTATACGTACTAGTTTTCTTACTGTCAATAAAAAAGAATTTATCAAAAATTGGGCATTTTGCTTGAACTCGTACTGCAACTAGTATTGGAGGCGACTTTTCATCATGAACCTTTTGCACTTTAAAAAACAATCTTAACGTAAAAATCCGCAATGAATTTCTACCATTATTTTGACGATTTCATTATTGAATTTTAAAAAAGCGCTTTGCATTTTCCGTTGTTTTATTAGCAACTTCTTCCACAGGCAATTCTTTCAGACGGGCAATCTCCTCTGCCACCAATGTAACGAATGCCGGCTCATTTCGTTTTCCTCGAAATGGATGTGGGGCTAAATAAGGCGCATCTGTTTCTATGAGCAAATGCTCCAGCGGAATTTCTGCCGCGACTTCTTTTGGCTGACGTGCATTTTTAAATGTTACCGGTCCTCCAAGACTAATCATGAAATTCATGTTTATGCATTCGCGAGCTGTTTCAACACTACCGCCGAAACAATGCATAATCCCGCCAACAACTGCTGCGTCTTCCTCTTGTAGAATTCGCACAACATCTCCTGTTGCATCGCGATTATGAATAATAATTGGTAATTCGAGTTTTTTAGCCAATTGGATCTGCTTACGGAACCAATACTGTTGAACATCTTTTGGAGATTTATCCCAGTAATAATCCAGTCCTGTCTCACCAATCCCGACAACTTTAGGGTGCTTTGCCAGGTCTTCGATCCAGTTCAAATACTCATCTGTACAATCAACTGCATCTACCGGGTGCCAACCAATTACTGCATAAATAAAATCGTAATCCTCTACTAGTTGCATCGCACGCTCTATCGTTTTTTTGTCAAAGCCGATGACAACCATCTTTTCAACGTTGGCTTCAATAGCACGGTCAATTACTTCCTGTAAATCTTCATCATACTGATCTGCGTTTAAATGGACATGTGTATCTATAAATGTGCTCATATTCATTTCTCCTATCGTGTATTGTACTCATAGATCATATTTCTTAGTTTTCAGTATTATTACATATAGATTACAAAATACAAATTTATTATTGTTTAAGCGTTAAAAATTGGGATATAAGGTGCCAAAAAACCACTAAACATCCTTTTTCAACCATATATAAATTATATTAAGATAGTTTTATATATATTATTTGTAAAATAATGAAAAAGTCTGCTGAACTTTTCCGGTCCAACAGACTCTTTCCCAATTACTTCACTTGTGCGCCATTTGCTAATTTCGGATCAACAGTAGCCAACGTTAAAACTCCATCATGTGAGCCTGCTAAAATCATCCCTTGCGATAATTCGCCGCGTAATGTAACAGGTTTCAAATTGGCCACGACAATTACCTTTTTACCGATAAGTTCTTCCGGTTTATAATGTTCTGCAATGCCTGATACAACTTGACGTTGTTCATAACCTAAATCAACTTGCAGCTTTAATAATTTCTTGGCTTTTGCTACTGGTTCACATGCCAATACTGTCGCAACACGTAAATCCACTTTCATGAAATCATCAATTGTAATTTCTTCTGTATCCGGTACTTCAACTGTTGGCGTTTCTTCTTCCTGTACTGTTTTAACAGAGCTTTGCATTTGTTCACGAATGTAAGCTACTTCCACTTCTGTATCAAGACGCGGGAAGATCGGTGTTCCTTTTTCCGCAACTTTTATGTTTTTCGGAATAACATTACTGAATGTTTCAATTGTGTCCCATTGTAATGATTTTTCATCAAGACCTAATTGTTCAATAATTTGTTTTGGCGCATTTGTCATAAATGGCTGAATCATAACTGCAATATGACGTAAGCTCTCTGCCAAATTATTCATTACAGCAGCAAGTTTGTTTTTGTCGGCTTCCTCTTTTGCCAATACCCAAGGAGATGTTTCATCGATATATTTATTCGTACGAGAAACTAAAGACCATAATTCAGAAAGTACGACACTAAACTGCATTTTTTCCATACTTTCTTCATATCTAATACGTACACTTTCAGCATGCTCTTTTAATGCTGCATCAAATTGTGTCGCTTCCAAGTTTTCAGTAGGAATTACCCCATCGAAATACTTGTTCATCATTGAAACTGTTCTGTTTAAAAGGTTTCCTAAATCATTTGCCAAATCGAAGTTTGTACGCTCGACGAATGATTCAGGTGAAAATACGCCATCTTGACCAAATGGCAGCTCACGCAATAGGAAATATCGTGTTGCATCCAAACCGTATCGCTCGATCAACATTTCCGGATACACGACATTACCTTTAGATTTCGACATTTTTCCGTCTTTCATCATAATGAAACCGTGTGCAAAAATTTTCTTTGGTAATGGTAAGTCCAATGCCATTAAGAAAATCGGCCAATAAATTGTATGGAAACGAACAATATCTTTCCCTACTACATGGACATCTGCCGGCCAATATTTATTGAATAGCTCTTCATTGTCAGAACCGTATCCTAAAGAAGTTATATAATTCGATAATGCATCTACCCATACGTAAATAACATGTTTCGGATTCCCTGGTACTTTTATTCCCCAGTCAAATGATGTACGGGAAACAGATAAATCTTCCAGACCCGGTTTAATGAAGTTATTGATCATTTCATTTTTACGAGATTCCGGCTCGATAAACTCTAAATTATTTTCATAATAAGCAAGTAAGCGGTCCGAGTATTTCTTCATATTAAAGAAATATGACTCTTCCTTTACTTTTTGCACATCTCGCCCACAATCCGGGCATTTTCCATCGACTAATTGCGTCTCAGTATAATAAGACTCACAAGGTACACAATAAAGTCCTTCATACTCGCCTTTGTAAATGTCACCGTTGTCTAAAAATTTCTGGAAAATTTTCTCTACAGAATCTTTATGTCGCGATTCAGTGGTTTGAATAAAGTCATTATAGGAAATATCCATAGTATTCCATAATTTTTTGGCGCCTTCTGCAATTTCATTTACATAATCTTGTGGATGCATATTAGCTTCTTGTGCTTTTTCCTGAATCTTTTGTCCGTGCTCATCCATGCCTGTTAAAAAACGAACATCAAATCCTTTTAGACGCTTATATCGCGCTATTGCATCAGATGCAACTGTCGTATATGCAGTACCGATATGGAACTTTCCACTCGGGTAATAAATTGGGGTTGTTATATAGAATGTTTGTTGTTCACTCACGAAAGTGCCTCCATTTGTTTGTTAAGTATAAGTCTTATTCTAACGAAGTACGAAAATTGTTTCAATGAAAGTTTATTGGATTTAAGATTTGTCGAATAATCTTAACTAAATCTTGGTAATTACTTAAATCATTCCGACTATTCTAAATATTCCATGGTAAAATTTTTTTATAATTTCCTTAAAAAGTACAAATATGACAAAAAAGTTTCCTAAACGAAGGAAATATGAATGCTAAATTATTGACGTTTATGGTATTAATTGTTATGATTTTAACTAGATCAGGATGAATGTCGAATTTTGACGAATTTAAATAACTTTTCTTATATAGGAGGAAATATTAATATGAAATCAACAGGTATCGTACGTAAAGTAGACGAATTAGGACGTGTAGTAATTCCAATCGAATTACGCCGTACATTAGGTATTGCTGAAAAAGACGCTTTAGAAATCTATGTGGACGACGACAAAATCATCTTAAAAAAATACATGCCTAACATGACATGTGCAGTAACTGGTGAAGTTTCTGATGAAAACATGCGTTTAGTAGGCGGTAAATTAATCTTGTCTTCTGAAGGTGCAGAAGCATTAGTGAAAGAAATTCAAGAAAACTTAAAAAAATAATATCACTTATTTAAACAACTGAAGCGGTTACGCGTTCACTAGTTTATGTAAAGTAAAGTATTATTTTACCAAATATAAAAAGCGTTGAAAAGTATGATGACTTTTCAACGCTTTTTTATTGGTGATACGCCTGGTAAACGTCACGTTTTGGTATGTTTCGCAATTTGGCTACTTCTTTAATTGCTTCTTTTGAAGATAATTGAGTTTCTTCTATTATATAAGTAACATGCTCATCCAATGACATTGTTGTCCAGTAAGCATCTTCGTCATCTTCAGTTTCACCGGAAGTATTTCCTTCCAGCACGATACAGAACTCCCCGCGAATTTCATTTTCACTTGCCCAAATGATCGCTTCTTCTATTGTGCCTCGCAAAAACTCTTCAAATTTCTTCGTTAATTCCCGTGCCAGTGTAATTTTGCGGTCACCTAATACGAGCTGTAAGTCTTTCAATGTCTCCTTTAAACGATGTGGTGCTTCATAAAAAATCAGTGTCTCTTCTCGCTTCGACAATTTTTCCAGCTGTTCTCTGCGTTCCTTTTTACTTCGTTTTAAAAAGCCGAAGAAATAAAACGGCTGTGGAGAAAGACCGGATGCAATTAAAGCAGTTAACGCGGCATTGGCTCCAGGGATTGGTACGACAGCAAATCCTTCAGCAATTGCTTTTACGACAATATCTGCACCAGGATCAGAAATACAAGGCAAACCTGCATCGCTTACTAATGCAATGGATTTTCCTTCTTGTAAATAGCCTAGCAGTTTCTCGCCGCCTACTTCAATATTATGCTCATGGTAACTAATAAGCGGTGTTTGAATATCGAAATAATTACATAGCTTTTTCGTATTGCGGGTATCTTCTGCAGCAATAATATCGACTTCTTTTAAAATACGCAGTGCACGCATCGTCATATCTTCTAAATTGCCAATTGGTGTTGCTACTAAGTATAGACAGCTCCCTTGTTCATGCTGGCTACTTTTTTGTGAATTCATCTGTAGCACTCCTTATATACTTTATTTTTTGGGGACGCTTTAGTTGTTTAAATGCATATTCAGCGGACATTGCCTGCTGTTTTGTTTCAAATGTCTCAAAATAAATACACGTTACTGGTACTCGTGCTCGTGTATATTTTGCCCCTTTACCTGCATTATGTGTTGCAATTCGCTTCTCTAAATTATTCGTATAGCCTGCATATAGTGTAGCATCACTGCACTCTAACACATAAAAGTAATGTTTAGTTTCCTTCTCCATATAAAAGTGCCCTCACTTCTGGCGTATACTCATTATTATCCTCATATACGTACAATGGTGGCAAAACTTTTAAGTCCGGCTTGCCGTCTTTAATTGCTTCAATCAGTAATGTATTCGCTTCTTTCCCGCGTTTTGGATAAACAAACTGAATGCGCTTTGGCTCCAGCCGATTTGCGCGCATCGCACTTACAATATCCAAAAGCCTGCCTGGTCGGTGTACAAAGGCCGCCTTTCCGCCTTGTTTTAATAGACGGCTTGTTGCTTCGATTGCCTCATCAAGCGTTAAATACAGCTCATGCCTAGCAATCGCATAATGCTCGCTCGTATTTTTTTCGCTCAACTCATGCGCCAAAAAATAAGGAGGATTACATGTCACAACATCATATTGTTCAATACCAAGTGTTCCAGGTGCATCTTTCACATCACCAAGCTGCATGTCGATCTGTTGTGCCAAGTTATTGTATGCAATACTCCGTGTTGCCATATCATGCAACCGCGGCTGTAATTCTACACCTGTAATTTTTGCATTTGTCCGCGCACTCAAAAAGAGCGGGATTACCCCATTGCCTGAACATAAATCAATAATATGTCCTTTACTTTTCGGGACTTGTACAAATCGCGCCAGTAATACTGCATCTAATGAGAACGAAAAGACGGATGGGCTTTGAATAATTCGTAAATCTTCCGCCAGTAAATAATCTAATCGCTCATCATCCTTCAACCATTGTTCCACTATTAAATCCTCCACTTAACTGCTATTTTAATCAGTCTTTTCTAAACAAAAGACTGATATCTACTTTAGCAGATTCAGCCTTTTGTTTTTAACCATTTTGTTTATTTAAAAATGATAGACAGAACAAACAATCTTCACCTTTACGTGAGCTTCCAAAATGCACGTGACATACATGGAAACCTTCATTATAAAGCCTTGCTAAATTATCGTACCCTTCGCCAATATCTACTGGTTCTTTTTTCAGCTCTTCTACTCGTTTACTTGCAGTTGCTTCATTCGCTAATAGTTCTTCTAAGCGCGTACGTAGGTGAAGGTTTTCTGTTTGAAGCGTCTGATGCTCCTCCATCATATGCGCAACAAATTGCTTAAGTGCGCTAAATTGCTGTTGCATTGATTCAAGCTGTTGTTCGAACTCCATAACAGTATCCAAAAAATTACGGTCCTTCACTCAAGCCACCCCATTAATTCTATCTATATCAGATTTTTCTCATATTGCATAAGCTCTTCAAGCGTATATTCAACCATACGCTCCTGCTTCGTCAAATATACTTGAATGAGTCGCTCTAATACATTTAATCCGACGACTTTGCCTTCGCCTTCTGGTGTCATTGATAAATCACCGATGTCTGGCATGCCTTCTTTTGCAATTTCATAATCATCATTTTCGTATTTTAGACAACACATTAAACGTCCGCATAACCCGGAGATTTTTGTCGGATTCAGCGATAAATTCTGGTCCTTTGCCATTTTAATCGACACAGGTTCAAAATCACCTAAAAATGTCGAACAGCAAAGCATTCTTCCACATGGACCAATTCCGCCAAGCAGTTTCGCTTCATCGCGAACACCAATTTGACGTAGCTCGATTCGCGTACGGAATACACTAGCTAAATCCTTTACTAATTCCCGGAAATCTACACGCCCTTCTGCTGTAAAATAAAAAATAATTTTATTGCGATCAAATGTATATTCAACGTCAACGAGCTTCATATCCAACGAATGCTCAACAATTTTCGTATTCGCTAATTCAAATGCACGTTTTGACTCAATAGTATTTTCTTCTACCTGGAAACGATCACGTTCATCGGCTGGTCGAACTACTTGTTTTAATGGTAAAACAACATCATTCTCCCCGACTTGTCGCATTGGTACAACGACTTTGCCATATTCAATTCCCCGAGCAGTTTCAACAATTACATATTCGCCAACTTCCAAAATATAAGCGGCTGGATCAAAATAATATATTTTACCCGCTTTTTTAAAGCGAACTCCGACTACATTATACAAATGTATACCCCTCCTGAAGATTCAGCATAAGCTGTTCCATCAATAACGTACGATTCATATTACGATTTAAATTTGTTCGGGCCTGCAAAATAGACTGCATTTGGCGTGACAGCTTTTCATATGTCAATACGAGTGCCATATCATTAAATCGTTGATACATATCGGGATACGTGCACTTTGCTTGCTGGTTCGCTTTAATCGCTACAATATCACGGTAAGCAAACAGCAGCAAATCCAGTGCTAGCTCCATATCTTCTTTTTCTTTGAAAAGTGGAAGCCATTCTTCATGAATATATAATAGTGCTTCATGAACATTTTGATGAACAATCTCTACTAATTTTAACACTGTTTTTCGTGCAAGTACAAATTGCTCATCATTTGCAAGTGCAATAGCTGTTTCAAGATCATTTGTCACCATGGTTGTTGTCGATGCCATTGAATTTGTAATTCCCTTTTCTACCAGCTGATCCATCAGTGTAGTACGAGGCGCTTTAGCAAATTTAATATGCTGACAACGAGAACGAATTGTCGGAATGATAGATTGGATTTGCTCGGTTAATAAAATCGCCACGACCTGTCCGTCCGGCTCTTCTAAAAACTTTAAAAGCATATTAGCAGAAGCAATATTTAGTTTATCTGCATGATGAAGCACATAAATTTTCTTGCCTTCCTCTACACCTGTCATCTTCATTTCAGCAACTAAATCTCTTATTTGATCAATTTTAATAAATTGTCCATCAGGTTCTACTTGCCAAATATTCGGGTGATTTCCCGAATCGACTCGTCTGCAATTTCGACATGTTTCACATGGAACATTTTCTGACAAATTTCCGCAAAGAAGAAGTTTCATAAAAAAAGAGACGACATCTCGTTTACCCGTACCTTTTTCACCTTCAAATATATAGGCATGTGCTAAACGATTTTTATCTACAATTGTTTGTAATTGCTTCATCACTACAGGTTGCAGCTTCGTAAGCTCTTCAATAGTTCGTGTCAATTCCCTCACCTTTTTCATTTCCGCTTCTATTTATTTGAATGCCCCTATGTACAATTCAAACAATATATTTTCTGCTTGGAAAAATGCCCGTGTCTAGTGCACAACAAAGACACGGGCATTTTTTACATATACAGATTTATTAAAAGTCCCTTAATCTCGCCAATTTTCGCTAATAACTCAATAGACTCTTTTTCTTCATTTAAAATATCTTCTGCCAATTCGACAAGACGCTCATCAATAGTTTCAACAATTTTTAAGCGGCGACCTTCTCCAAAACGGTTCCATGTATGTGATTGCTTCGTCTCAAGTCCATAATCTACTGCTTCCTGTAAAAAACGTTTCACAAGCATTTTAAAGCGTGCTAATTCACGTAAATTCCGTGATCGTGCTACTCGGTCTCCCGCTGTAGATATATCACCCATTAATCTTGTGAGCTGCTCTGACTGCATTTTCGACTCTTGCTTTACAATCATGTCACCAAAGCGATTTCCGTTTTGATTTGCCGGACGCAAATCATTGCGATTCGCATTTAGATTTGTTCGGAGATCTTGATTAATCTTCATTTACCATTCGCCTCCAAGAAATAACGCCCCACTATACTTACTACCGAACTAGGCTTTATTAACGCAATAATGATGGCTGCGCAAATTTACCAATACCGACAGGGGCTTCAATTTCTTTCAGTCTGTTGAAAGAAATTAAAAATGATGGAATTGTTCGATTGGTAATACAAATACAATCGCTCCTCCAACTTCAACTTCAACAGGGTACGGGATGTAAGAATCTGCGTTACCCCCCATTGGAGATACAGGAGCAACCATTTGCTCACGTGATCGGCAGTTTTCACGAATAATATCTAATAACTTTGGAATTAAAGAATCATCCGTACCTATTAAAAATGTCGTATTCCCCGATCGTAAAAACCCACCTGTACTCGCTAATTTTGTCGCACGATAGTTGTTTTTTGTTAATGCATTCGATAAGCGGTTGCTATCTTGATCTTGCACTACTGCTACTACTAACTTCATCCGTACTCACCCCTTCATTGAATTGGTTCCTCTATTATATCATAAATAAAAGGTACACTTCATTTACTTTTACCCTAATAACGGATTTAAAATCCCCCATACTTCTTCTATCACCATTTCAATAGACTGGTCGGCATTCACCATTTTAAAGCGATCAGGGTATCGTCTCATTGCTTCCTCGTACCCTTCATATACTTTTTTATGAAATACCATTCCTTCAGAATCTAATCGGTTAATTTCATCAGTGCGCGTCGCATGAATACGCGCCAATCCTTTTTCAGGTGCAATATTAAAGAAAATCGTTACATCCGGAAGTCGCTTTCCTATCGCAAATTCATTAATAGAAAGTACATCATCGACTCCGATTTCCCGTGCATAACCTTGATATGCCAATGACGAGTCAATAAACCGATCGCATAATACATGCTTTCCCTCTTCCAATGCAGGCGTAATTTTTTCATAGAAATGCTGTGCCCGCGCTGCAGCATATAATAATGCCTCTGTCCGCTCATGCATTTCTGTATGTGCCGGTTCTAAAATAACCGCCCGGATTTTCTCGGCGATTTCAATTCCGCCTGGCTCACGTGTTAGTAATGCCTCAATACGCTTTTCTTTTAAACGCTCGCCAATTGCCTTTAATACACTCGTTTTTCCGGCACCTTCCCCGCCTTCAAACGTAATAAATAAATTCCTTTGCATTTTTTATATTCTCCCTGCATCTATATTATGACTTGTATTAATTTCTCCTGTAATCGGTGATCTCCCTGGAATATTGCTCCGATAGCGAGTAGCTCCTCTACCTGACTAATTTGCGCTCCCGTAATTTTTTCACCTTGTACGAGTAATGGAATTCCAGGCGGATACGGAATAATTGTTGTAGCTGCAATTCGTCCAATAGCTCGCTTGTAGGGAATCCATTCTTTTTCTGCCCTCTCTATTTCCTCAAAGCTATACTCTGGTTGTGTAATCGCCATCGTTTCGAAGTTTTCAATTTTATTTGTATTTTTAATGCTGGGGAAGTTTTTTAAATGTGTATATACTTCTTTCATACGGTTACATAAATCCGTAATTGAATAAGAGTCTCCCTGCTTTAATAACGGTAAAATTAAAAGCACTTGTTTTGCATCTGCCAACTCTACATATACATGCATTTTTTCCAATGCTTCTTTTAATTGAAATCCTGTATAACCCGGAGCACGGACTAAGAGTTTTAATGAATCATTCCCTTCAACAACCTGTAAATCCGTTGCCATTGTCAAAGATTCAATAAATTGCTGGCGTTTCTCTATAAAATACGCATAATCAGCTTCCGTATAATTCGCCACATAACTTCTTGCATCGTCTAGGGAAGCTAATAATAAATACGATGGACTACTCGATTGTAACATACGTAAATAGCGGTTTACTTTCTGCTCGCTTACTAACGATGATTTCATATGTAAAAAGGAAGCCATTGTCATAGCAGGTAATGTTTTATGAGCAGACTGGACAACAACATCTGCACCTAGCTCCAATGCTGAAGCAGGCAGCTCCTCCGATACGGTTAAATGTGCACCATGTGCTTCATCAACTAGAACCGGAATCTTATATGCGTGGCACAATTCAATTTGTTCCGCTAAATCATTTGCTGTCACCCCGTAATAAGTCGGATACGTAAAAATAGCGGCTTTCGCATGGGGATAGCTCGCTACGGCTTGCTCTAATGTCTTTAGATCGACACAACCCGCTGTCTGACTTTTTATATCCCACTTTGGTGAAACATATACAGGATTCACTCCTACAAGTTCCAATGCATGAAAAATAGATTTATGTGCATTTCTTTGAACAAGTACTGTATCTCCTTTTTCACACGTTGCATAAATCATTGCCAAATTTCCAACTGTTGAACCATTCACTAAAAAGAAACTCCGACTCGCCCCATATGTAGATGCGAGGAGCTGCTCTGCCTGTTGAATAGCTTCTTCTGGATGATGGAAATCATCCAGCCCTGTCAGTTCGGTTACATCATATTTTAATGCCTGTTTAATTTCATTTGGCAAATTCGACAGCAACCCATTTTTATGCCCAGGCACATGAAAAGATTGCGGGTCATCCGCAACAAACTTTTTTAATGCTTGTACGATTGGTCGATCATTGTTCACCACGTTCACCTCATTTTCATTGTTCTTCTATTATAAGGCTCCTCCATCTTTCAGACCACCATTGACGCAATTAGTTACGCAGTTTTGTTAGCTAATAATAAATCCAATATTGAGTACTTAAAGTTCTTAAATGAATTACTACTTTCATCACAATCATTAATAAATGATCAGCCGTTGTAACGGCCCCTCGCTACAAATTCAACCACTTCCCTTGACCACAGTATAATTGTTACTGTCAGCATTGAAATAATACGTAATAAAAGTTTTTAAACAAAACAAAAAACCCACTGATTTCTCAGTGGGTTTACATGTGCGAAGCGACGTCCTACTCTCACAGGGGGAAGCCCCCAACTACCATCGGCGCTAAAGAGCTTAACTTCCGTGTTCGGTATGGGAACGGGTGTGACCTCTTTGCCATCATCACTTCACTATTATCGGCTTCCAATCCACGGCGCTATCCTTCGTCAACTTCCTTCGCTCTTTCAGTCACGTACTTAAGTACGCTCCTTCAATCACTCAGTCGTTTCCTCGACTAGCTTGTGTCTTGAAACCCTTGAAAAAATTTTCATTCTTTCAAAACTGGATAAACGTTTCATTGAATTGCGCAATAAAATGTGGTTAAGTCCTCGACCGATTAGTATTCGTCAGCTGCATGCGTCACCGCACTTCCACCTCGAACCTATCTACCTGATCGTCTTTCAGGGGTCTTACTTACTTGCGTAATGGGAAATCTCATCTTGAGGGGGGCTTCATGCTTAGATGCTTTCAGCACTTATCCCGTCCATACATAGCTACCCAGCGATGCCTTTGGCAAGACAACTGGTACACCAGCGGTATGTCCATCCCGGTCCTCTCGTACTAAGGACAGCTCCTCTCAAATTTCCTACGCCCACGACGGATAGGGACCGAACTGTCTCACGACGTTCTGAACCCAGCTCGCGTACCGCTTTAATGGGCGAACAGCCCAACCCTTGGGACCGACTACAGCCCCAGGATGCGATGAGCCGACATCGAGGTGCCAAACCTCCCCGTCGATGTGGACTCTTGGGGGAGATAAGCCTGTTATCCCCGGGGTAGCTTTTATCCGTTGAGCGATGGCCCTTCCATGCGGAACCACCGGATCACTAAGCCCGTCTTTCGACCCTGCTCGACTTGTAGGTCTCGCAGTCAAGCTCCCTTATGCCTTTACACTCTACGAATGATTTCCAACCATTCTGAGGGAACCTTTGGGCGCCTCCGTTACCTTTTAGGAGGCGACCGCCCCAGTCAAACTGTCCGCCTGACACTGTCTCCTACCCCGCTAAGGGGCATGGGTTAGAAGTTCAATACAACCAGGGTAGTATCCCACCGACGCCTCCTTCGAAGCTGGCGCTCCGAGATCTCTGGCTCCTACCTATCCTGTACAAGTTGTACCAAAATTCAATATCAGGCTACAGTAAAGCTCCACGGGGTCTTTCCGTCCTGTCGCGGGTAACCTGCATCTTCACAGGTACTATAATTTCACCGAGTCTCTCGTTGAGACAGTGCCCAGATCGTTACGCCTTTCGTGCGGGTCGGAACTTACCCGACAAGGAATTTCGCTACCTTAGGACCGTTATAGTTACGGCCGCCGTTTACTGGGGCTTCAATTCACAGCTTCGCTTGCGCTAACCGCTCCTCTTAACCTTCCAGCACCGGGCAGGCGTCAGCCCCTATACGTCACCTTACGGTTTTGCAGAGACCTGTGTTTTTGCTAAACAGTCGCCTGGGCCTATTCACTGCGGCTTCTCTAGGCTATGCACCCAAAGAAGCACCCCTTCTCCCGAAGTTACGGGGTCATTTTGCCGAGTTCCTTAACGAGAGTTCTCTCGCACACCTTAGGATTCTCTCCTCGACTACCTGTGTCGGTTTGCGGTACGGGCACCTCTCACCTCGATAGAGGCTTTTCTTGGCAGTGTGAAATCAGGAACTTCGCTCATACGAGCTCGTCATCACAGCTCAACGTTAAAGTATGCGGATTTGCCTACATACACGCCTTACTGCTTGAACACGCGCAACCAACGGCGTGCTTACCCTATCCTACTGCGTCCCCCCATTTCTCAAACGGTGAGGAGGTGGTACAGGAATATCAACCTGTTGTCCATCGCCTACGCCTATCGGCCTCGGCTTAGGTCCCGACTAACCCTGAGCGGACGAGCCTTCCTCAGGAAACCTTAGTCATACGGTGCATGGGATTCTCACCCATGTTTCGCTACTCATACCGGCATTCTCACTTCTAACCGCTCCACCAGTCCTTCCGGTCTGACTTCAACGCTGTTAGAACGCTCTCCTACCACGCATACTCAAAGTATGCATCCACAGCTTCGGTGAATCGTTTAGCCCCGATACATTTTCGGCGCAGCGTCACTCGACCAGTGAGCTATTACGCACTCTTTAAATGATGGCTGCTTCTAAGCCAACATCCTGGTTGTCTAAGCAACGCCACATCCTTTTCCACTTAACGATTACTTGGGGACCTTAGCTGGTGGTCTGGGCTGTTTCCCTCTTGACTACGGATCTTATCACTCGCAGTCTGACTCCCGTGTATAAATATCCGGCATTCGGAGTTTGTCTGAATTCGGTAAAGCGAGATGCCCCCCTAGTCCAAACAGTGCTCTACCTCCGGTATTCTCAATCACGAGGCTAGCCCTAAAGCTATTTCGGAGAGAACCAGCTATCTCCAGGTTCGATTGGAATTTCTCCGCTACCCACACCTCATCCCCGCACTTTTCAACGTGCGTGGGTTCGGGCCTCCAGTGAGTGTTACCTCACCTTCACCCTGGACATGGGTAGATCACCTGGTTTCGGGTCTACGACCACGTACTAATTCGCCCTATTCAGACTCGCTTTCGCTGCGGCTCCGTCTTCTCAACTTAACCTCGCACGTAATCGTAACTCGCCGGTTCATTCTACAAAAGGCACGCTATCACCCATTAACGGGCTCTAACTACTTGTAGGCACACGGTTTCAGGATCTATTTCACTCCCCTTCCGGGGTGCTTTTCACCTTTCCCTCACGGTACTGGTTCACTATCGGTCACTAGGTAGTATTTAGCCTTGGGAGATGGTCCTCCCGGATTCCGACGGAATTTCACGTGTTCCGCCGTACTCAGGATCCACTCTGGAGGGAATGAACTTTTGACTACAGGGCTTTTACCTCGTTTCGCGGACCTTTCCAAGTCGCTTCGTCTAGTTCATTCTTTTGTAACTCCGTATAGAGTGTCCTACAACCCCAAAGAGCAAGCTCTTTGGTTTGGGCTCTTCCCGTTTCGCTCGCCGCTACTCAGGGAATCGAATTTTCTTTCTGTTCCTGCAGGTACTTAGATGTTTCAGTTCCCTGCGTCTGTCTTCAACACGCTATGAATTCACGTGAAGATACTATCCGATTAAAGATAGTGGGTTCCCCCATTCGGAAATCCCCGGATCAAAGCTTACTTACAGCTCCCCGAGGCATATCGGTGTTAGTGCCGTCCTTCATCGACTCCTAGTGCCAAGGCATCCACCGTGCGCCCTTATTAACTTAACCAAAAGTTAACACTTAGATCAGAGATCTAAGATTTAAGTTTACACGTCAATTGCTTGACTTGTTTAAAAATCTATAAAATAGAAATTTGATTTATTGCTTTCAATGTCGTTTTATCCAGTTTTCAAAGAACGAGTGTTTTGAAGTGTTCCATTCATTTAAGAATGAACCTTCAAAACTGAACAGCAACCGTTAATGTTTCATTCCCCAAGGGAATGATTCCGAAAAATCCTTAGAAAGGAGGTGATCCAGCCGCACCTTCCGATACGGCTA
>NZ_CM149656.1:0-55000 GCF_056173085.1 Solibacillus sp. iso_87 | reverse complement strand
ATTGATATTTAATATTTTCTTCTGAATATCCAAGCTTCTCATAACACTGTCCGAGATAGTAATAGAAGTTTCCCATATACGTCATTTTTTCAGTTTTAACCGATTCGGCAATACCTATTTTCGCTATTTCAATAGCATCTTTGTAAAATTCCATATCATAAGTAGTTTTTACTTTATTAAAAATAACTTTTAGTTTGAAGGTATTAGAATCAAACAAAAAGTTGCTGCCTAAAATATTCAGGTCGATTTTATTATAATAGAACATCGACTTTCTGTATTCCTTCTTCAATGAATATAAAACGGCCAATGAATTTTGAATACGTGCTAATAAATAATTTTTATTCAATTCATAATCCGGTGTCTCTTGAAGTAGTTTTGTTATTTGCAGTAATGCCTCATCAATTGTCACTTTTTTTGTGTGATACCCACTTAAATAATATAACCATCTAAAATAGTATTGGTACCAGTTATTTTCTGTTTCAGAATTAAGTTCATTGCTGGCTAGATCATATATTTTTTCATACTCCATATAAGAAAGCAAAGTCTCTACCTGATTTAATAAATCTTTTTCTAAGTTGTTATTTTCTAAATAGATGATATTAGCGAAATGTGTAATCGGTATATTTAACTTAAGAGATAGTAATAACAGAATATCAATACCCGGTATCATTTTTCCCTTTTCAATAAGGCTAATTGTTGCTTGTGAACAAACATCTTTACAAAGTTGTTTTTGTGTAATGTTTCGGAGCTTCCTCAATTTTATAATTTCTTCTCCTAATACTATCCCCAATAAGATCAACTCTTTCTGTATAACTTTAACAAGTTGTTCATCTGTATTCCGTAAATTCATTAGTCCATAAAATAATCCTATCAATACCTTAATTAAAATTCACTATTAAACTTTGGAAAAAACTGTTTGATTAACTTATAGAGCATCTTTTCTTTCTCTTTTTTAAAAAATTGGTATAAAACCGAACCATTAAGAATAGAAAAAAGTAGAGAAGTAAATTTAGCAAAGCATAGAATAGAAAAATTCCCCGTAGAACAGGAGAGAAGAAAAGATGGAACAAACGATTTCGATAGAAAAACGTATTAAAGAAATTTTTGCAGATGACCCGCTATATTTAGTTATTAAAGAAACACCAACTGAACAATTTTTTTTATCGGAACCTTATTTGTCCAACCTTATTGAAAAGAAATACTATTCCACACCTGAAGTTGCCAGCTGGTTTAATGTTACTGATGCTCAGATACGTTACTATATTAAACCGTTTGAAGAGTATCTTTTTGATGGTGAAGCGTCAAATCCCACTACAGCATCTGTTATTCGTTTGGACTTTAAAGCCGTTTTAAAATTGCGTATGATTTTGCTTTTAAAAGACGAGTATCGTGTAAAAGGGTTAAAGCAGCTGTTACGTATTAATAAAGATGGCCACATTATCAAAAAAAGAACTCCTTCCTCAACAGAAGTTGGAATGCCCGATAATATTGAATATAGACTCAATGCCATGAGCCAGGCACTGGAACAGATTATGAAAACAGGTTTGTTTAAAATGGAACAAGATGAAGAAACTGAGCAAATGCAGCTAAGTTTAAACTATGATTTCTTCAAACAAGAAATCAAAGCCCTCCCCCCAGAACCTTCACAGGGATTGGAGGAGATCCAAGAAACTACAAAAAAACTTGAACAGGAAAATGCTGAATTGAAAAAGAAAGTCGAGGAAATCGTGGCTTCGAATAAAGAGGATATCGCAATTCGTATTAGAGAAAAAGCAATAGAACAAATTGTGCTCAGCCGTTTGCAAAATGAGGCAATCCAACAGTACTCGCAACAAAAAAAGGCGACCCTTTTCCAAAAGCTTTTTCGTTCTGCGCAATTGGATGTCGACAAAAAGCTATACATCGCAGCATATATTGAAGAAAAGTTTTCTAAACAATTAACTCAGGCTCTTCTTGAATACCATGAACAATCTTTAAGCTATCAAGATGAGTGATTCAGAGCGCTTCCTTCTTTAAGGGAGCGTTTTTAAATTGAATACATGGTGTACTAAGCTGAAAAATTTAAGAAACATTTCCATTCTATTTTCTCCGTTTACACTCAGCATATTATCTTTACTTCCTTTCTGAATACATTGCAGTTACCATTGTTTAAAAGCTAAAGTTGAGTATATTTTAATTCTTTAAATTAAACGACAAAAAACCCACTGATTTCTCAGTGGGATTACATGTGCGAAGCGACGTCCTACTCTCACAGGGGGAAGCCCCCAACTACCATCGGCGCTAAAGAGCTTAACTTCCGTGTTCGGTATGGGAACGGGTGTGACCTCTTTGCCATCATCACTTCACTATATTGGGCTTTAAACAAGCCTATGTAAAAGAATTTTCATTCTTTCAAAACTGGATAAACGTTTCATTGAATTGTGCAATAAAATGTGGTTAAGTCCTCGACCGATTAGTATTCGTCAGCTGCATGCGTCACCGCACTTCCACCTCGAACCTATCTACCTGATCGTCTTTCAGGGGTCTTACTTACTTGCGTAATGGGAAATCTCATCTTGAGGGGGGCTTCATGCTTAGATGCTTTCAGCACTTATCCCGTCCATACATAGCTACCCAGCGATGCCTTTGGCAAGACAACTGGTACACCAGCGGTATGTCCATCCCGGTCCTCTCGTACTAAGGACAGCTCCTCTCAAATTTCCTACGCCCACGACGGATAGGGACCGAACTGTCTCACGACGTTCTGAACCCAGCTCGCGTACCGCTTTAATGGGCGAACAGCCCAACCCTTGGGACCGACTACAGCCCCAGGATGCGATGAGCCGACATCGAGGTGCCAAACCTCCCCGTCGATGTGGACTCTTGGGGGAGATAAGCCTGTTATCCCCGGGGTAGCTTTTATCCGTTGAGCGATGGCCCTTCCATGCGGAACCACCGGATCACTAAGCCCGTCTTTCGACCCTGCTCGACTTGTAGGTCTCGCAGTCAAGCTCCCTTATGCCTTTACACTCTACGAATGATTTCCAACCATTCTGAGGGAACCTTTGGGCGCCTCCGTTACCTTTTAGGAGGCGACCGCCCCAGTCAAACTGTCCGCCTGACACTGTCTCCTACCCCGCTAAGGGGCATGGGTTAGAAGTTCAATACAACCAGGGTAGTATCCCACCGACGCCTCCTTCGAAGCTGGCGCTCCGAGATCTCTGGCTCCTACCTATCCTGTACAAGTTGTACCAAAATTCAATATCAGGCTACAGTAAAGCTCCACGGGGTCTTTCCGTCCTGTCGCGGGTAACCTGCATCTTCACAGGTACTATAATTTCACCGAGTCTCTCGTTGAGACAGTGCCCAGATCGTTACGCCTTTCGTGCGGGTCGGAACTTACCCGACAAGGAATTTCGCTACCTTAGGACCGTTATAGTTACGGCCGCCGTTTACTGGGGCTTCAATTCACAGCTTCGCTTGCGCTAACCGCTCCTCTTAACCTTCCAGCACCGGGCAGGCGTCAGCCCCTATACGTCACCTTACGGTTTTGCAGAGACCTGTGTTTTTGCTAAACAGTCGCCTGGGCCTATTCACTGCGGCTTCTCTAGGCTATGCACCCAAAGAAGCACCCCTTCTCCCGAAGTTACGGGGTCATTTTGCCGAGTTCCTTAACGAGAGTTCTCTCGCACACCTTAGGATTCTCTCCTCGACTACCTGTGTCGGTTTGCGGTACGGGCACCTCTCACCTCGATAGAGGCTTTTCTTGGCAGTGTGAAATCAGGAACTTCGCTCATACGAGCTCGTCATCACAGCTCAACGTTATAGTATGCGGATTTGCCTACATACACGCCTTACTGCTTGAACACGCGCAACCAACGGCGTGCTTACCCTATCCTACTGCGTCCCCCCATTTCTCAAACGGTGAGGAGGTGGTACAGGAATATCAACCTGTTGTCCATCGCCTACGCCTATCGGCCTCGGCTTAGGTCCCGACTAACCCTGAGCGGACGAGCCTTCCTCAGGAAACCTTAGTCATACGGTGCATGGGATTCTCACCCATGTTTCGCTACTCATACCGGCATTCTCACTTCTAACCGCTCCACCAGTCCTTCCGGTCTGACTTCAACGCTGTTAGAACGCTCTCCTACCACGCATACTCAAAGTATGCATCCACAGCTTCGGTGAATCGTTTAGCCCCGATACATTTTCGGCGCAGCGTCACTCGACCAGTGAGCTATTACGCACTCTTTAAATGATGGCTGCTTCTAAGCCAACATCCTGGTTGTCTAAGCAACGCCACATCCTTTTCCACTTAACGATTACTTGGGGACCTTAGCTGGTGGTCTGGGCTGTTTCCCTCTTGACTACGGATCTTATCACTCGCAGTCTGACTCCCGTGTATAAATATCCGGCATTCGGAGTTTGTCTGAATTCGGTAAAGCGAGATGCCCCCCTAGTCCAAACAGTGCTCTACCTCCGGTATTCTCAATCACGAGGCTAGCCCTAAAGCTATTTCGGAGAGAACCAGCTATCTCCAGGTTCGATTGGAATTTCTCCGCTACCCACACCTCATCCCCGCACTTTTCAACGTGCGTGGGTTCGGGCCTCCAGTGAGTGTTACCTCACCTTCACCCTGGACATGGGTAGATCACCTGGTTTCGGGTCTACGACCACGTACTAATTCGCCCTATTCAGACTCGCTTTCGCTGCGGCTCCGTCTTCTCAACTTAACCTCGCACGTAATCGTAACTCGCCGGTTCATTCTACAAAAGGCACGCTATCACCCATTAACGGGCTCTAACTACTTGTAGGCACACGGTTTCAGGATCTATTTCACTCCCCTTCCGGGGTGCTTTTCACCTTTCCCTCACGGTACTGGTTCACTATCGGTCACTAGGTAGTATTTAGCCTTGGGAGATGGTCCTCCCGGATTCCGACGGAATTTCACGTGTTCCGCCGTACTCAGGATCCACTCTGGAGGGAATGAACTTTTGACTACAGGGCTTTTACCTCGTTTCGCGGACCTTTCCAAGTCGCTTCGTCTAATTCATTCTTTTGTAACTCCGTATAGAGTGTCCTACAACCCCAAAGAGCAAGCTCTTTGGTTTGGGCTCTTCCCGTTTCGCTCGCCGCTACTCAGGGAATCGAATTTTCTTTCTGTTCCTGCAGGTACTTAGATGTTTCAGTTCCCTGCGTCTGTCTTCAACACGCTATGAATTCACGTGAAGATACTATCCGATTAAAGATAGTGGGTTCCCCCATTCGGAAATCCCCGGATCAAAGCTTACTTACAGCTCCCCGAGGCATATCGGTGTTAGTGCCGTCCTTCATCGACTCCTAGTGCCAAGGCATCCACCGTGCGCCCTTATTAACTTAACCAAAAGTTAACACTTGGATATAATCCAAGATTTAAGTTTACACGTCAATTGCTTGACTTGTTTAAAAATCTATAAAATAGAAATTTGATTTATTGCTTTCAATGTCGTTTTATCCAGTTTTCAAAGAACGAGTGTTTTGAAGTATTTCATTCATTTAAGAATGAACCTTCAAAACTGAACAGCAACCGTTAATGTTTCATTCCCCAAGGGAATGATTCCGAAAAATCCTTAGAAAGGAGGTGATCCAGCCGCACCTTCCGATACGGCTACCTTGTTACGACTTCACCCCAATCATCTATCCCACCTTCGGCGGCTGGCTCCAAAAGGTTACCTCACCGACTTCGGGTGTTACAAACTCTCGTGGTGTGACGGGCGGTGTGTACAAGGCCCAGGAACGTATTCACCGCGGCATGCTGATCCGCGATTACTAGCGATTCCGGCTTCATGTAGGCGAGTTGCAGCCTACAATCCGAACTGAGAACGGTTTTATCGGATTAGCTCCCCCTCGCGGGTTGGCAACCGTTTGTACCGTCCATTGTAGCACGTGTGTAGCCCAGGTCATAAGGGGCATGATGATTTGACGTCATCCCCACCTTCCTCCGGTTTATCACCGGCAGTCTCCTTAGAGTGCCCAACTGAATGATGGCAACTAAGAATAAGGGTTGCGCTCGTTGCGGGACTTAACCCAACATCTCACGACACGAGCTGACGACAACCATGCACCACCTGTCACCGTTGCCCCCGAAGGGGAAACTATGTCTCCATAGTGGTCACCGGGATGTCAAGACCTGGTAAGGTTCTTCGCGTTGCTTCGAATTAAACCACATGCTCCACCGCTTGTGCGGGCCCCCGTCAATTCCTTTGAGTTTCAGTCTTGCGACCGTACTCCCCAGGCGGAGTGCTTAATGCGTTAGCTGCAGCACTGAGGGGCGGAAACCCCCCAACACTTAGCACTCATCGTTTACGGCGTGGACTACCAGGGTATCTAATCCTGTTTGCTCCCCACGCTTTCGCGCCTCAGTGTCAGTTACAGACCAGACAGTCGCCTTCGCCACTGGTGTTCCTCCAAATCTCTACGCATTTCACCGCTACACTTGGAATTCCACTATCCTCTTCTGCACTCAAGTTCCCCAGTTTCCAATGACCCTCCCCGGTTGAGCCGGGGGCTTTCACATCAGACTTAAGGAACCACCTGCGCGCGCTTTACGCCCAATAATTCCGGACAACGCTTGCCACCTACGTATTACCGCGGCTGCTGGCACGTAGTTAGCCGTGGCTTTCTAACAAGGTACCGTCAAGGTAGCGCCAGTTACTACGCTACTTGTTCTTCCCTTGCAACAGAGTTTTACGAACCGAAATCCTTCTTCACTCACGCGGCGTTGCTCCATCAGACTTTCGTCCATTGTGGAAGATTCCCTACTGCTGCCTCCCGTAGGAGTCTGGGCCGTGTCTCAGTCCCAGTGTGGCCGATCACCCTCTCAGGTCGGCTACGCATCGTTGCCTTGGTGAGCCGTTACCTCACCAACTAGCTAATGCGCCGCGGGTCCATCTTATAGTGACAGCGAGATGCCGTCTTTCAACTTCAAAACATGTGTTAAAAAGTGTTATTCGGTATTAGCCCCGGTTTCCCGGAGTTATCCCAATCTATAAGGTAGGTTACCCACGTGTTACTCACCCGTCCGCCGCTAAAATTTTAAAGGTGCAAGCACCAATAAAATTTCCGCTCGACTTGCATGTATTAGGCACGCCGCCAGCGTTCGTCCTGAGCCAGGATCAAACTCTCCATAAAAGTAGTTTGAAAGCTCATTTGCTTTGCTAGCGATCCAACTTCGTTAGAAGTTGAAATCTATTGTTTGCTTCATTTAAGAAGCTTGTTTCATTAACGTTGCTTGTTCAGTTTTCAAGGTTCATTGCGTCGTTTAATTGACAACTTTTATATCTTAACATTCTTCTAGTGTTATGTCAACATTTATTTTAAAATGTTTTTTCGATATTCGTTGTTGTCGTTGCGACTTATAATAATATATCACGATATTATTCACTTAGCAATAGTTTTTATTATTTTTATTTAAATAATATTAGTAACGTTACACACATCATACCGGGAATACCTAAGATTGCTATTGTAAGGACTGAAAAGAAATTGATTGGCACATAAAAAAGAAGCCCTGCTGCCCCGATCATTAAGTTCCCTAAAAACAGTACAACGATAACAACTGCAATTTTAAACCAGAACCAGGCAAAGTACTCCCACACTTTACCCCTTGCGTTTTTATTTAATAAAAAAAGAAACAAGACAACAAAACAGACCATAGCTAAAACTATGTATTGCATAGCACCATCCTTTTTTATTTAGTGGTAACATATGCAACTGCTTCGCTTCTTATTTCTAAAAGATTATTTAATTAGTACACGACGTACACGTGCTTCTTTATATAAGTAATAATGTATGCTTTCTGCTCTTTTTCGTTCGGCAATTACATTTAAGTTATAATCGTCGGTCAATTCTTCAATTACCTTCGCACTTTGTAAAGCTTCTTTTGTCTCTTTAATAGAAGAAACTAGTTTCTCATCGAATTCTTTTTTGAGTTTCCCTTTCCGAGAAAATAACATGAGGCTTCCTCCTATATTACAACTCGCGTCGACCTTCCAGCGCTTTTGATAATGTTACTTCATCCGCATATTCTAAATCTCCGCCAACAGGTAATCCGTGTGCGATACGTGTAGTGCGAATTCCTGATGGTTTAACAAGGCGGGAAATATACATTGCTGTCGCTTCCCCTTCTATTGTCGGGTTCGTCGCTAAAATTAACTCTTGTACACGCTCGTCATGCAAGCGCCCCAATAACGAAGCTACATTAATATCTTCAGGCCCTATACCGTCCATCGGTGAAATTGCACCGTGCAATACATGATAAAGACCTTGATAATCACGCATCTTCTCCATAGCTATTACATCTTTCGGATCCTGCACAACACAAATTGTTGATACATCACGTTGTTTATCTGAACAAATATGACAAGGATCGATATCTGTTATATGACCACATTGAGAGCAATAGAGTAAGTTACGTTTTGCATCAACAAGCGCTTTTGCAAATGTCGATACAGTATCTTCTTTCATTGTTAATACATGAAATGCCAGTCGAGCAGCTGTTTTCGGACCTATGCCCGGCAGCTTCATGAAACTGTCTATTAATCGAGATATCGGCTCTGGATAATGCATTCTGTTCCCCCTTCTTTAAAAAGGCACATCCCAATATTTGAGATGTGCGCTACGTTCTACTTGATTCAACTTAGAAAGGTAGGTTCATTCCTTGTGTGAATTTGCCCATTGTAGAATTTGTTGTCTCTTCAACTTTTTTCAATGCTTCGTTTGTTGCAATAACGATTAAATCTTGCAGCATTTCGATATCTTCCGGATCTACTACAGACTCATCTAAATTTACTTCAAGCATTTGACGTTGGCCATTCATTACTACTTTCACCATACCGCCACCTGCTGCACCTTCAAATAACTGTGCATTTAAAGCCTCTTGTGCTTCCATCATTTCTTTTTGCATTTTTTGCATTTTTTTCATCATGCCTTGCATATTACCCATACCACGCATCTTATTTCCTCCTTAAAGTGTGTATTTATTCTTCGATAACCTCAACAAAGTCTTTTCCAAAACGTTTTTCGGCTTCTGTAATGAGCGGATCTTGCGCTTCCATTACTTGAACATCGTCAAGGAAAGGGGGCTCTTCTATTAAATCCTCCACCGCATTCACTTCATCCGATGGTGATTTTTTTTGATTTAGGCCATTTTCATTTATAAAGTTTTCACGCAAACGAATCCAAGCCGGCTCCGGGATACATAAAAGTTCATATTGAATCCCTATTTCCGAGGCGATCTGCTGTGTAAACAATGAAACAAGTGCATTGTTGTCAGCTACCATTTGACAATGTATATCATACTTGAATTTTATCACAAAAGCACTTGCATTTGCGGCTACAGGCTCTGCATCTGCCAATAAAGCTGCCTGTGATTTTTGCAAGCTTGCCAAACCACCCGCCCAAGCAGATTTCACTTTTTGCAGGTCAGGTTTTGTTGCAGTCTTTAATACTTCCTGAATACGGCCTGTTGGAGCATTATACTGATTTCCTTGCGGACGTACACGCTGGCGGGCCTGTTCTTTTTGTTGAACAGGTGCTCCCCCTCCACCACTTTGAAGCTGTTGAGACAGTTGCCCTAACCGACTTTCAAGTGAAGCTACCTTACCTTCAATTGCTGGATCGACTGCTGCCGTCGCTTGTGGTGAAGCTTTATATTGGGCCATTTTTAAAAGGGCCGTTTCTAAATATATTTTCGTATGATGCGAAAAGCGCATTTCTTGCTGGGTCTTTGCCAAAATATCGATAAAACCGTAAAGTGTATTAACTTCAAACTGTCCCGCTAATGACAAAAACTTTTCTTCCGGTGAAATAAACTCCAATAATTCCTCTAACGTACCATCTGTCTTTAAAAGAAGCATATCCCGGAAGAAAGTAATAAAGTCTTCCGCAAGGCGTAATGGTTCTTTCCCATCTGCAATTAAGTTTTCGACACTGCCTAATACTTGGGCAACATCCTTTTCCTGTAGTGAAATCGCAATATCGTAAAATGCATCCTGACTTACAGAACCTGTTACAAGTAGTACATCGTCCAATTGAACATGTTCACTACTAAATGAAACAACCTGATCAAGTAAACTTAATGCATCACGCATACCTCCCGCTGCAGCTTGAGCAATTGCCTTTAATGCCTGCTCATCATAGCCCATACCGATATCTTCCAATACAACCTTCATACGCTCTACTATATCTATAGAAGAAAGTCGTTTAAAATCAAATCGCTGACAGCGGGAAATAATTGTTGCTGGTAGTTTGTGAGGCTCTGTTGTCGCTAAAATAAACACCGCATGCTCAGGTGGCTCTTCAAGTGTTTTTAATAATGCATTGAATGCGCTCGTAGAAAGCATATGCACCTCATCTATAATGTACACTTTAAAGCGAGCATTAGCCGGGGCAAAACGGACTTTTTCGATAATATCGCGCATTTCTTCCACTCTTGAATTGGAAGCAGCATCAAATTCTATTACATCCGTATGTGAACCTTCAGTAATACTTAAACACGTAGGGCATTCATTACATGGCTCACTTGCCGGGGCATTTTCACAGTTCAATGCTTTTGCGAATATCTTTGCAGTACTCGTTTTCCCTGTTCCTCGAGGACCGGAAAATAAATAGGCATGTGTTGTCTTGCTTGCGAGGAGAGCATTTTGAAGGGTCCTCTTTACATGTGTCTGACCTGACATTTCTCTAAATGACTGAGGTCTATAAACACGATAAAACGCTTGATATGTCAACCTTTCCCCTCTCCCTTCCAATTATAAATACATATATCCAGTATAGCATAAAGTAAGTACAAACTCTTTTGAAATGAGGGCTTTAAACTCTCTTTTTTGATATAAAAAACGCACCCACCAATAAATGATGGATGCGTTTGAAATGGTAATTTAATACCGTGCACCTTTCTTCGACTGCCGCACATAAGCGTTACTCTTGTCGCCAGCTCGGGTTAGGCTACCCCGCGGCACATAAGTGATACCACTTAATGCTGCTTCCTTCCGGACCTGACATGGTTCATGGGTACTTATTGCGCAGGACCCAACCGTCAACACTACGTGCAAAAGGCAGACCAAACAATACGGACAGCCTCAGAAAAGGAATTCAATCTTGCTAGAGCGGATTGCAAGTTACAGGGCACCGCTACCTCCCCATCTAGCACGGCAAGTATTAGTATACTAAGCAAGCTATCAAATTGCAATGAATTGCTTTAATTATTTTTTTCCAACACGAAAAAATTTAGAGATTTTTTGTCCAAATTTTATTGACGTAAAACTCATTCCATGGTAAATTAATCTTTGTCGAAAAGACATCTTATATTTGGAGGTATACCCAAGTCTGGCTGAAGGGATCGGTCTTGAAAACCGACAGGCGGGTAACACCGCGCGGGGGTTCGAATCCCTCTACCTCCTCCATTTTTGAACTTTCATCCGCTATATTAGTTGAGCGGTTTTTTTATATCTAAATTCACTTTAAAGTACTATTTCTATTCGTTGGAAATAGTACTTTTTTGTATTTATAGACAACTTTCTTGTACAATTAAGTACTATGTCATGTATGTAAAGGGCGGTATATCAAAATTGGGATCGACTCAGCCACATATTAAAACAACTAAACTATTCTTATTTATGCTACTCGTCGGCATATTGACGGCTATTGGTGGCGAAATTAAAATAATTCCTTTTGAAGAAGGACCTTTTCGTTTCGGTTTAGGGAGCATTATTTTCTTTTTCGCTTTACTGATTCGTCCATTACCAATTGTATCTACTGGTTTATTGACAGCACTAATCGTCATTGTCGGTCGTTCATTACTGGATATTTTTATTTATGGACAAAGCTTCCTTACTCATATTATTGAACATTTGCCGGCAGGTGCTTTCTATATAGTTTTTGCGCTATGTTTCAAACTAATTCCGCTGGACGAGTTAAAAAAACAACCGCTTACGCTCGGTTTATTGGGAACAGCATTTGAAGTAATATCGAACACGATTGAACATGTATTAACGGACATTCTGCTTGTTTCTGATCAGGAAACGTTTACTTCTTTTTTATTGTTTATCCTCGTTGGATTGTTACGCAGCTATTTTGTTGTGGGCATTTACAGCATGATTACGATGTCGGAACAGAAAAAACAGCTGAAACAGCTCATGACGATTCATTCAGAGCTATATGTAGAAGCATTGTATCTTCAAAAAACGATGACCCAAATCGAGCAGCTAACAGCTAACAGTTATCAGCTTTACAAAAAGCTAAAAACAAATGAAGTGCAGCTAGCTTCTGAAGCTTTACATATTGCCCAGGAAATCCATGAAGTAAAAAAAGACAATGAGCGTATTCATGCCGGGCTCTCTAAAATTACGACGAGAAACTATCCGTCAAATTTTCTGTTGTCTGATTTACTAAGTTTTATTGTGGAAGCAAATGAAAATTATGCTGCCTACTTAAATAAATCGATTTCCTTTACATTAATTTGCCCAGATGATTTTCAAACAAAAGACCATATTGCACTATTTGCTATTTTGAATAATTTAATGGCAAACGCTGTGGAGGCAATTGATGAAAGCGGATTTATTACGTTGAATGTTGCAGTCGAACAGGATATGACTTCTTTTATTGTAGAAGATAATGGAGTTGGTATTGATGCGGCACTCATTCCTATCATTTTTGATGCAGGCTATACATCCAAGTTTAATGTACAGGGCAAAGGTTCTACAGGAATTGGTCTTTCCCATACAAAAACAATTGTTGAAAATCTTGAAGGAAATATTCACGTAACAAGTGATACGTCGACTTGTTTTGTTGTGCAAATTCCTACAAAAAATATTCAAAAGGAGAATTACTAATGCGCTATTTTATAGTAGATGATGACCGAGCAAGCCGTGTAATGCTCAGTAATATTATTAATGACTGTGAACTAGGAGCTGTCATTGGAGAGGCAAAAAACGGTCTGGATGCCATTCCCCAAATTTTAATGATGCAGCCGGAGTTTGTATTAATCGATTTACTGATGCCGAAGTTGGATGGAATTGAAACAATTGAACGCCTTCAACAAAATGGATTTAAAGGTCAGTTTATTATGATCTCACAAGTTGTTAATAAAGAAATGGTCGCTGAAGGCTATTCAAAAGGAATTGAATTTTTTATTCATAAGCCTATTAATAAAGTTGAAGTACAAATGGTATTAAAACGGACAACTGAGCAATACTTATTAAGAAATTCTTTGCAAGTTATTCGTCAGTCCCTGACAAATTTTGATATTACAGATGTGACGCATACTAAAAAGACGGCACGGGAACATATTCAGTCCATCTTAAATGATATGGGAATTGTCGCCGAAGTCGGCAGTGAAGATATTATTAAAATTATTGAACAGCTATTAATCGAAAAGCATAAAATTGCGCCGCTCCCTCCATTAAAGGAAGTATATGAACGTGTTGCCATGCTGACCAAAAATACGCAGGATGAAATTGTAAAAGAAAGTAAAGCGATTGAACAACGTGTACGCCGAACTATATTAGCTGCAATGATTAACTTGGCGAACTTAGGGATTGTCGATTATACAAACTCTGAATTTGAGTATTATACCCCACGCTATTTTGACTTAACGGATATTCGTTATTTAATGAATCAAATAGAGAATAATGAGCAACGTAAAGCAAAAGTAAACATAAAAAAATTCATCCAAGTTTTATATTCAGAAATTATTAGTAAAGTGGATTAGTCGGATTTTGTCGGATTTTGTATGTATCTAATAAAATTAGTTTTAGGCTAGTCCTGAATCTGATTTTTTAGGAGGAACTATATTTTGAAAAAGTTTAAAATTAGTTTAGCCGCGCAAATTTTAATCGGTCTTGTACTCGGTGTTATCGTAGGTGCTGTGTTCTTTGGTAACGAAACTGCACAGTCTTACTTACAGCCACTTGGCGATATTTTCTTAAACTTAATTAAGATGATCGTAGTACCGATTATTATTTCGACACTAATCGTTGGTGTTGCCGGAACTGGTGATATAAAACAATTAGGTCGTCTTGGCGGTAAAACACTTATTTACTTCGAAGTAATTACAACAGTTGCGATTGTTGTTGGTTTATTAGCAGCTAACCTATTCCAACCAGGTGCTGGTATTGATATGAATGCATTAGAGAAATCTGATATTTCTTCTTATGTAGAAACAACGGAAGCTGAAGAAGACAAAAGCAAAATCCAAATTATTGTAGACATCGTTCCTAAAAACATTGTAAATGCAATGGCAGAAGGCGATATGCTAGCAATTATTTTCTTCTCTGTAATTTTCGGTTTAGGTGTAGCAGCAATTGGTGATCGCGGAAAACCAGTGCTCGCATTCTTCCAAGGTACTGCAGACGCCATGTTCTGGGTCACAAACTTAGTAATGAAATTCGCACCAATTGGGGTATTTGCACTTATAGGTGTAACCGTTTCCAAATTTGGTGTGGAATCCCTTATACCATTAGGAAAACTGGCGATTTTAGTATATGCAACAATGATTTTCTTCGTAATTGTTGTATTAGGTCTTACTGCCCGTATTTTCGGTATCAATATCTTTAAATTAATTCGTATGATTAAGGACGAGCTATTACTGGCTTATACTACTTCTTCATCTGAAACAGTATTACCTCGTATTATGTTAAAAACAGAAAAAATGGGTGCACCGAAAGATATCGTATCATTCGTAATCCCAACAGGTTATTCATTCAACTTAGACGGTTCTACTCTTTACCAGGCGATTGCAGCAATCTTCATTGCGCAAATGTACGGTATTGACCTTTCAATTATGGAACAGATTACATTAATGCTTGTATTAATGGTAACATCTAAAGGTATTGCGGGTGTTCCAGGGGTATCTTTCGTAGTCCTTCTTGCAACATTAGGTTCTGTAGGTATTCCACTTGAAGGTTTAGCATTCATTGCAGGTATTGACCGTATTTTAGATATGGCTCGTACAGCAGTAAACGTAGTAGGTAACACATTGGCAGCACTTGTTATGGCGAAATGGGAAAAACGTTTCGACGAGAAGCAATTTGCTGAATACCAAGCTGCGAACTTAAAATAAAATTAGAAAATGGCGTAGTGAACGATAGATTCACTACGCCATTTTTTATTTCACTACTTTTGCTAAATAAGCACGGATTGATGCTTCCCCGTTATGTAGTGCTTCATGTGCCCGCTCTTCATCTTTTGCTACTTTTGCTTCTGCAGCCTCAATAATCTGCTCAACATCCTTCTGAGGGATAATAACGACGCCATCACTATCACCAACTACATAATCACCTGTTTGAACAGCCACATTTCCTACAGATACGGCTATGCCTACTGTTCCGCCGCCATGTTTATTGCCTGCTGCTACTGTTGTACCTAATGCAAATACCGGAAAATCAATTTCAATTGCAGCTGCTATATCGCGAATAACCCCGTCCACTACAAAACCTTGCACACCGACACCTTGCGCAAGCTGCATAACAAAATCCCCTGCTACAGCACGATTCGTATTGCCTTTAGCATCGATGACTAAAATTTCCCCTTTTTCTGCCTGACTTATTGCTTCTAGTACCGCACCATTTTCCCCGTCCGGCAGGCGTACCGTTCTCGCTTGTCCGGCAATTTTAAAGTGTTCAGCAAGCGGTTTAATTGCCGATGCTACATTCGTATGTCCCCCTGTTGCATCGGAAATCGCTGTCGTTGGTAATGCCCGTAAGCGATCTACCATCGATAAAGTCATATTCCCATCCCCTTTTCGCTATAATGTTACAAATCGTAAAAATTTGTAATTACTTAAAGCATAAACGATACAACTTTTTCTTCGCAATATTTTTTAAAATCGTTACAAATATACTGATATTGGGAATACTATTACTACAGGAAAGGAGGGAACTATACTGAACAACACGCTCATTGAAACGGTAACAGATGAAAGTGGGAAGACAACTTATAAGATGAAGACCTTCGATATACAAGTTACTGCCCGGCTGACAGGCGGTCTTGCCCCTACAATCACGTATATGCATCAAGATAAAGATGTTACGGATGATATACGTGCGATTCGCTTTCATTTTGAAAACCCGGCATCATATATAGATAACTACGCTTCTTTTCAGAGGATGCTTTATGAAAGAGAACAGCGTGCAGTGAACGAGCTTTACGAATCCATCAGTATGAAACCTAAAAATATGACGACAAGTAAACAAGTTGTATGGAGCTTCTTCGTCTTTCTGCTCATTATGGCACCTATTTTTATTATCGTTTGGACAAAATAAAAAAGACTGATTTCCGCTATCCTACAGAAATCAGTCCTTTTTTATTATTTTCGTAAATGGCTTGTTTGTTCTAGCATATAACCGATACGTGCTACGACATCCTCTACTTGTGCAGGGTTTTTCATTAAATCGTAATCGTTAATATCAATACGCAATACCGGACATGCATTGAAGTTGTTAATCCAGTCTTCATAACGTCCGTGCATTTCTTCCCAGTACGAATGAGGCGTTTGCTGTTCCATCTCGCGTCCACGTTCCTGTATACGCCCAATTACATCATCAATCGGACCTTCCAAATATACAAGCAGATCCGGGTGCGGGAAATATGGTGTCATCACCATTGCATCAAAAAGATTTGTATATGTTTCATAATCTGTCGGTGTCATTGTACCTTTGTCATAATGCATCTTCGCAAAAATACCTGTATCTTCGTAAATAGACCGGTCCTGTATAAAGCCCCCGCCATATTCAAAAATACGCTTCTGTTCTTTAAAACGTTCAGCAAGGAAATATACTTGCAAATGGAAGCTCCACTTTTCGAAATCATCATAAAATTTATCTAAATAAGGGTTTGTATCAACCTTTTCATAAGATGTACGGAAGTTTAAGCTATGTGATAATGCTTTTGTCATTGTTGACTTTCCGACACCGACTGTTCCTGCAATTGTAATCACTGCATTAGCAGGAATATTGTACTTCTCTCTTAAGTTCATTTCTGATGCAAACTCCTTTGTTGTAACTTTTCTTCTACTAGTCGTAGTACATATTTTAAATCTTCTTCATTTTTCACAAAATCAAGCTCATCTCCATTTAATGAGATGACAGGAATTTCTGGATGCATCTTTTCAAAATGTCCGATAAATTGATGATAATCGCTTGAAAGTTGTTCCATATAATCACGGGAAATATTTTTTTCCACTTCACGACCGCGCATAGCGATTCGTTTCATTAATGTGTCTAAGCTTGCATGTAAATAAATGACCATATTTGGCTTTGGCATATCAGCAGTTAAAATTCGGTAGATCGACTCGTACTTTTCATACTCGATAGGCTTTAAAGTACGCTTTGCAAAGATCAAATTTTTAAATATATGATAATCAGCCACTACTGGCCCTTGTGCTTCAATAATTTCATGGATATCAGATAATTGTTTATAGCGATTGCACAGGAAAAACATTTCCGTTTGGAAGCTCCACTCACTAATATCTTCATAGAACTTACCGAGAAATGGATTTTCATCTACAATCTCTTTTAATAAATGATAGTCAAACGTTTGTGATACGGCCTTAGATAATGAGGTCTTCCCAACACCAATCGGACCTTCTACTGTTATAAATGGCACAGACATTAGAAGTGCTCCTTCTCTTTTTATAGTCAATGCTTTTAATTTTATCACAACGTTCTTTAGACAACAAAGCAAACAATTCTATTTTAACGAATTCATGCATAGCTATTTTCTAGTAATCAAATTGTGCCAGCGCGTGCTCCTGTAATTCAAATAACTTTTCACGATGCTCATCATAATCATCATTTATTTTTTCTTGCTGGGCAAATACCATTTCCTGAAGAGACTGTTCTTTTTCCATAAAGCTTTGTTCGATTTGTTCATAGTGTTTCTCTGTTTTTTCGGACAGATTCTGTAATGCCTCGAATAACTGATCGTCTAGCTGGCTTTGTGATGCTGCTTCATTATCCATTAGGTTTTCGATTGCCTCATCACGCTGTTGTTCCAGCACGTGACAGCTTTCTTCAAACAGCTGCTCCGCTTCATCGAATTGCTGTTTATATATAATCAAGATGTCGGTTAACTCCTGATGTAAATTATCCATTGACTGTTCCATTGCCTCTGAAAGATCCGTTGCTTGTGCAATCTGTGTTAAAAGCACTTTCTGCTGTTCATGATAAAATTGAAACTTCCTGCGTTCTTCCGCTTGTTTTTGCTCAAGAAGTTCAATTTTATTGACGTGATAGTTTTTCTTTTCTTCTTCATAAGTAACTTTATAGTTTTCCAATATAACTTTTCTTTTATTGGCGAATAACATTTCAATTTTTTCGATTGCTTGCTCGCGATTTTGATTAAGTTTATTTTCTTCATGCTCGTGCTGCTGTGCGATGGCTGATTTTTGCTGTTCATATTGCTTTTTCAAAGTCATAGTTACTTGTTGTCCATTTTTCTCAATCATCAATAATTTCTGTTCATACTCTTTATCCAGATCAGCCAATGCTTTTTCAAAATACTCATTTACTTCTTTCACGGTCTGAAATGACTTCATCGCTGTACTCCTTCAAACTTTTCTTTCATCATAGCATGATTTATTTCTTGTCGCCCAAGTATTCACCGGCATGCTAAACTAGGATTTAAGGAGTGATAGATGAATGCTCGAAAATAAAGATCACCAATACATGCAGGAAGCATTGGAAGAAGCGAAAAAAGCTGCTGCCCTTGGAGAAGTACCGATCGGCGCAGTTATTGTATATAAAGATGAAATTATTGCACGTGCACATAATTTACGCGAAACAACCCAAAATGCACTGACACACGCAGAAAGCATGGCTATTCAAGAAGCTTGCAGCAAAATAGGCAGCTGGCGTTTAGAAGAGACTACTTTGTACGTTACGCTTGAACCTTGTCCGATGTGTGCAGGAGCTATTTTACAGTCACGCGTACCACGGGTTGTTTACGGGGCCCGTGATATAAAGGCAGGCTGTGTCGACTCATTATACCGTCTGCTCAATGATCCGCGTTTTAATCATGAATGTTCCGTTACGGAAGGTGTTATGGCGGAAGAATGCGGACAAATTTTAACGGACTTTTTCAAAGCGCTTCGCGACCGTAAAAAAGCAGAGAAGTTAGCAAGAAAACAACAATCCGAAAAGTAAGGTGTGGGCAATGAACGGATTTTCCATTTTTGATTCGATTCATATAATGTGGCTTATTTTTATTGCTAGTTTTTTAGTTATTTCGTTATATTTTTATCATTATTCTTCTCATGAAAAGCAACATCTTTTACAAAAATCGGTTTTTTGGCTGTTGCTGTTTTTAGAAATAGCGAAGCAACTTTATTTACTCGTAACAAACCAATATTCATATTGGAGTCCCCCGCTCCATTTGTGCGGTTTTGGCATTTCCATTATTGGCTGGCATGCCTATTTCCCAACTCGGACAACAGCTACATTACTATATACACTAACATTGCCCGGAGCTGCGATTGCACTTTTATTCCCCGGATGGACAATTGATCCGGTTGGCGGCTTTTTGCATTTTCACAGCTTCATATTTCATGCACTGCTCGTTGTAGTTGTGGCGGCTTTGATTTTTGAAAGGCAGCTGGTAACATATTTTCCGGATATTTGGCGATCTGTATTATTTCTGCTAGTCACAGTTCCGCCTGTTTATGTATACAATGCCCATTTCCATACAAATTTTATGTTTCTAAACCGCCCTGTAAAAGGGACGCCTCTTCAATGGTTATATGATGCATTTGGGGCAGCTGGTTATTTAGCGAGTTTAATAGGGGTTATCGTTAGTATTTGGATTGTGCTTTATGTACTGCTTGCCTTACAAAAACGACGACACATTACCGAATAAATGTGTCGTCGTTTTATTATATTTTTTTCCATTAATCCATTTTAATAATAATTCGGGAATTATCACCTGTTGCCAATAGATCAAAGCCTTCATTAATTTCATCAAGCGTAATAATATTTGATAACAGCTGATCAACCGGTAATTTTCCCGATTTCATCATATGCAAATAATGCGGAATATCTCTTAAAGGCACACAGCTTCCAATATAAGAACCTTTTAACGTTTTTTCTTCTGCTGTTAACGTTACATAAGGGAACGAAAATTGATGTTCCGGATGTGGCAGTCCTGTTGTCGTTGTCGTACCCCCACGTTTTGTAATGGCATATGCCACTTCCATAGCAGGGACAACACCCGCTGTTTCAAAGGCATAATCAACGCCGCCATTTGTGTAGGCCTTCACTTGTTTGACTATATCTGCGTCCTTCGAATTAAAGACGGCTGTTGCCCCCAATTCCTTCGCCTGCTGCAGCTTTTTATCATTAATATCGATGGCGATCACTTCCCTGGCACCTGCTGCGATAGCACCGAGCAGTGCACTCAAACCAATTCCGCCTAAACCGACGACTGCTACTGTTTTCCCAAGCTGGACTTTTGCTGTATTTACTACAGCCCCTACTCCTGTAATTACCGCACAACCAAACAGCGCCAGTTTTTCAAACGGCAAGTCTCCTTCCACTTTTACGAGGGAATTTTGCGATACGACTGCATACTCTGAAAAGGCAGATACCCCAACGTGATGACCGATTTTTTCAGTTCCTGCATGTAAACGAACTCCGCCCCCTATTAAAGTTCCGTCTCCATTTGCCTTTGCCCCCGGTTCGCATAATGCCGGACGACCCTCTGCACAAGGTACACAATGCCCGCAACTTGGCACAAATACGCAGATTACTTTATCTCCTTGCTTAAAGTTCACAACTCCAGGCCCTACTTCCTTCACGATACCAGCTGCTTCATGACCTAATGCCATTGGTAAAGGTCGTGGACGGCTCCCGTTAATAACAGATAAATCCGAATGGCAAAGACTTGCCGCTTTAATCTGAATCAATACTTCGCCTTCTTGGGGTGCATCCAACTCTATTTCTTCAATATGAATTGGCTTACTTTCCGCATAAGGTTTTGTTACTCCGGATGAGCGTAATATGGCAGAACGAATTTTCATGATGATGTCCTCCTTAAATTAGCTTAATACCAATAAATTTTAAATCTGACATCCCTTCAATTGCGTAGCGTATTCCTTCCTTTCCAGTACCGCTCTCTTTTATCCCGCCATATGGCATATGGTCAAAACGTCGTACCGAAGATTCATTAATCCATACGCCTCCAGTTTCCAGCTCATCGGCGAACTTAAGTGCACGGTTAATATCCGAAGTAAATACACCCGCCTGTAATCCGTATTCCGAATCATTTGCAGCGGCCAGCACTTCATCTTCCTCAGTAAACGGTATGAGCGCAACCATTGGGGCAAACACTTCCATACAAACAACCTGCATCGACTTTGTGACATTTTCCAAAATTGTTGGCTCGAGTAATGTGCCGATTCTTTTTCCACCCGTACGAATTGTTGCCCCTTGTGATACCGCTCCTTCAATCCAGTTTGCTGCGCGGATCGCCGCTTCTTCTGTAATCATAGGCCCGAGCTGTGTTTGTTCTTCAGCAGGATCTCCTATTACTAGCGCTTCGACTTTTTCCTGAAGCAATTGGGCAAACTGGTCATAAACAGATTGCTCGATATATATACGCTGAGCGGAAACACATGCCTGACCGGCAAATGTAAAACCGGACATCGTAATAGTAGAAGCTGCGTATTCTAAATTTGCATCCGCAAAAATAATGTTCGGTGCATTGGAACCGAGCTCAAGCGTTACCGGCTTTTTCCCGGCCAGTTCATGAATATGCCAGCCTACTTTTCCGCTCCCTGTAAAGGTTACCTTTTTAACGTAAGGATGCTTCACCAATGGCTCCACTAATTCCGTGCCAGGGCCTTGAAGTATATTTAGCGCTCCCTTTGGCAATCCCGCATCCTGCAATAACTCATACAGTAAAATGGAAGAAAGCGGCGTTTTCTCTGCCGGTTTCAAAACGACTGTATTTCCAACCGCAATAGCTGGAGCAATTTTATGCAAAGCTAAGTTTAATGGGAAATTAAATGGTGTAATGGCAGCAATTACCCCTAAAGGGACGCGTTTTGCGATACCAATTTGATGCTCGCCGCCAATTGCACTGTCCATTGGAATTTGATCTCCTGCCAACCTCTTTGCCTCTTCACTTGCAAACAGCAGCACTTGAATAGCTCGTGCTACTTCTCCCCGTGCTTCATTTATCGGCTTTCCGGCTTCCAAAGAAATCGTTTTCGCAAACTGCTCGCTCCGCTCTTCAAGTAACAGTGAAGCTTTACGTAAGATGCGGCTGCGTTCATGTGCAGGCATTTTGCGCATCGTTGTATTAAATGTTTGCTGTGCGACTTCGATTGCTTCATGTACATCTTCAATTGATGCACAAGCAATTGTTGCGATAGTTTCCTGATTATAAGGATTCAAAACATCCATAGTCTTTTCTTCTTGAAGACGGTGCTCTCCATTGAGTACAGATCCTATTTTTTGCATATTCTTCCCTCCGTTATGACAATGACACCCTAAGTAAGGCTTACTTAGGGTGCAAATTTATTATTCGTAATAGCCTTCTGTCGATTTGATAAAGGATTTAAATTGATTGGAATCATGTCCGAACCAAATTTCCGAATCATTACGGGTAGCAAACTCTCGAATTCTTTCAACAGTAGAGTTATAGCCTACTGAATCATACAAAATTCCTGGTGGTTTAACGGGTGGACCGTAGCTCTCTGCTGTGTATAGTGCATCTGATGCAAGTAAAACATTTCCGTGACCCGGGAGTTCAATGTGCAAGCCCAGCATACCGTACGCATGCCCTGGACCAAAGTTCAAAATTTTAATGCCCTCTACTAGAGGCACTTCTTTTTCATGTGGTTTAATCGTACGCCAGCGCAGTTCTTTTTGAATCCATGCCATGACATCGCCCCAAATATAGGCGCCCATATTTCGCGTCATCGCAAATGTTTTCATTACATTCGACAATTCCGTATCATGAACAATGATTTCTGCGTTTGTGAATAATTCCAGGCATCCTGCATGGTCTAAGTGCAAGTGTGAGGCAATGACATATTTGATGTCTTCCGGACGAACCTTTAATTGTTCAAGACGGTTGATTAAATAACATTCTTCACTTTGGAAGGCAGGGAAAAGCTGCTGAACCCCTTCAGGCCAACGCCCATCATCTCCCATTCCGTCCGGGTTACAGCCTGTATCAAATAAAATTTTTCCTTCTGGGTGGTCAATCAGTACTGCATAAACGGGAAACTCGACAAACTCGGCTGGCGGATTCGGATTATTGATGCTTGCTGGATTGTGCATGGCAATCATATAGTTCTTATCCATTTTCATTGTCCCTGTATCAAGCACGTATACTTTTTTATTACACATCGTAATTCCTCCCATAATGTATTTACTTTTTTACAAGACTTCTACTACTATCAGCATTGCAAGCGAAAATCCACCGTCACCACCTTTCAAGGTTTATATTTTTAAGTCGGAATAATTGTGGCACGTGTAACCGTACGTTTTGCGGATTCATCCAACGCTTTTTTAATCTCTTCAAAACTAAAGCTTGCATCCAGTAATGTTTCAAACGGGTAGCGGTCAATATTGCGCTCCAGGAAGTCGAGAGCCTTTTTTAAATACCACGGATTATAGCGAAGAACCGGAATAATTTGAATTGCTTTACGTGTTAAATAACCTGGATCAAATGCGACCGTTTGTCCAGGTGAAATATTGCCGATTACAATGTAGCGGCCGCCTGCACGAATATACTCCACACCTTCAGCAAAAGCCTGAGGGACACCTGCTACTTCGAGGGCAACATCCACACCGCGATTTCCCGTAAGATACATAATATGTGCAACGCGTTGTTCAACAGCAGGAAAATCCGACATTAAAATCACTTCATCTGCACCAAATGCCTTTGCCTGATCTAAACGGCTTTCAACACCATCTACGACGATAACCTTCAGTTGTTTTTCTTTCGCGATAGCAATCGCATTTAAACCAAGTCCGCCCGCACCTTGAATGAGAATCGTTTCACCAGAGACAACATTTCCTTGCTCCAGTCCAAAATACACTTGGGATAAAGCACAGTTGGCACTTGCTGCAACACTGTTTGATATATTATCTGGTACTTTATAAAAATACTGATCAGAATGAATATAATAATGCGTACCGAATGTCCCATGGAAATGCGGTGCTTCCTCTGTCGGTAAACGCCAATACTTATAGGCATTTTCACATAAGTTAAATTGTCCATGCTGACAAGGCGGGCATTTACGGCAAGTTAAAAAGTAAGCACTTACAATTCGGTCCCCGACTTTTACAGGAGTACCCGCGAAATCCGTTTCGACTCCTTCACCTAACGCATGGATTTCCCCGATCATTTCATGCCCTAAAGCACCACTGCGAATGACCGGATGATGCCCTTTCCATATATGCAGTTCGGAACCGCAAATATTCGTTTGAATGATTTTTACAATTACCGCTCCTGGTGCCGGCTCCACCAAAGGATACTCCTTAAATACGAGTTCCAGCGGGGATGTCATTTCGGCAACTCTTCCCTTCGTCTCACACATGCGCTCACTCACCCTTCATTTTTCTGAAAATTGAATAGCTGCTACACAATCGAAATATGCTGTACGGGATGTAATGTACGGATTAACTGCTGTACTTGAATCGTTTCTAAATGTAATAAATCATGAATAATTTTTTCTTTATGCGCCTCGTCTAAAGGCACTAAACTATTAAATTTATTAATAAAGTCGTGCTCGGTTAATGAATTTTCCGGATCTCCTTTAGGAAACCTGCTTTGCACAACATCACTAGAACCATCCTGCCAATGAATTTGGATTTTTGCACCCCATTCTTGCGGGTATTGACTGTTAATCTCTTCATCTACAGACACGATCAGCTTTTCCATCAGCTTTCGAATGCCCGGATCCTCCAATGTATCTGCATTAAAGGCATCAAATCCTCCTTCTCCGGTCAATAACGCTAAAGCAACGCAAAATTGCATACTGAATTTCGCCGCATAGATTGTTTGCGGATTTTTTGCATCCGTAATATCCAGCGCCACCTGATATGCTCTCACTTCGACTGACTTTATAGAATCGATGCCATTCTTTTCTACTTTTTTATGCAGTTCAACCGCCAAGTCCATTGCGGCATGTGTATGACGGCAAGAGGCATGGACTTTGAAGGCATTTTCGGTAATTTTGTATTGCTGACCTAATTTTTCGGTCATACGCATTACATCGTACTCGTCACTCATTGCTTCAAAAAATCCTCTACGCCCTTCCAAAATGGCTGTTGCTCCAGTAAAACCTTGCTGTGCTAACATGGCACTTAAAATACCATTCATCGCCGCTTTACCAGGATGCAATTGCTTGCTCATGGCACCGTCCTCGATAAATTCCCACAATCCCGCAGCTTGGGTGCCGGCAGAACCAAATGCTTGGACAATTTGTTCTTTGGATAATCCTAATAATTTTGCCACTGCTGCAGCCGCGCCGAATGTACCGCAAGTTGCCGTATTATGAAAGTAGTAATAATGGGAAGGCGTCACCGTTTCTCCAACGCGAAATGCCACTTCATAGCCAACAATAATAGCCTCGATCAATTGTTTTCCGGATAAATTTTTCCATTCTGCTATTGCGATTGCTGCCGGCATAATAACAGTTGCCGCATGCACAATGGATGCTTTATGAATATCATCGAGCTCTATTACATGACTTGCACCGCCATTAATGAAAGCCGCATTTGTTATGCTCGTTTTCAATCCTGTAACTGCCGTCGCCTGCTTTTCCCCGCCAAGTACTTGTGCTACTTGTTCCATCATACGAACCGGTTCAGCTTCCTTACCTTTCAGTAAAGACGAATAATAGTCGACGATACATAGCTTTGTAAACTGCACAACATCCTGCGGTATATTATCAAAACGTACATCCACAATATATTGCGCCAACTGCTCACTTAATGTCATGAACATAATCCCTCCCTAACAGTTCTTCATTATGCTCTCCTAACAATGGTGCAGGTGCGGTAGGTGTTAAATCACAGTTTGAAATCGTTAGCGGAATTCTTGTTGCGTACATTTCCTTATCACGTATATGTGGCAGACGCACAATCAGTTTATTTTCTATTTGCTGCGGATCTACAAGTACATCTTTCATTGTTTTTACTTGGGCTACTGGTACACCACCAGCTTCCAGTGCTTGAATAAGTTCCTCACTTTTTTCCTTCTTTGTAATTTGTTCAATTTCCTTACTAAGCTGCAAACGATTTTTAACACGTTCTTCGTTTGTACGGTAGCGGGCATCTTCAATCCATTCACGTTTTTGCAATACTTCGCAAAGCTTTTCGAATAATTTATTGTTCGAAATGCCGATCATGATGGCAATATCTGCAGTTTGAAATGCCCCATAAGGCGCAAATGCCCCATGATTGGAACCGAGTTTTTCGGGATTTTCACCTGTTAGCTTTGTTGAAAGCAAATGATAGTTCGCCCAAAATACGCCGGTCTCATACAAAGAGGTTGAAACAAGGCTGCCCTCATCTGTTTTGTGGCGCTGTAAAATGGCAGATACAACACCAAGTGCCCCCCACATAGCGCTTCCCTGATCAATTAAAGATACTGGAACCCTTGCTAAATCGGTACTTCCTGTAATACTCATAATCCCTGTTTCCGCTTGCATAATGGCATCATAGCCCGGATACGATTTCTTTGGACCGTTTTGGCCATATGCAGAGAGTGAACAATAGATTAGTTTTGGATTGATTTTCTTTACCGCTTCATAATCAATCCCTAGTTTTTGCGCTACACCTAACCGGTAATTTTCCACGAAGACATCTGCTGTTTTTATAAGTTCCATTAACTTTTCGCAATCTGAATCCTCTTTCATGTTGAGCGTGACCGATTTTTTTTGCCTGTTAATATTCAAAAAATACACGCCGTCTTCCTGAAATTTAGGCTCCATCTTTCTGGCCTCGTCACCGCTCAGCTTTTCTACTTTGATCACTTCTGCTCCTAAATCGGCTAAAATCATTGTTAATGTCGGCCCTGAAATATTTGTTGTCATATCAAGAACACGTATCCCTTGCAATGGTTTCAATTTCAGACCTCCTTAAACTAAGCTGTAAGCGAAATTTGCCACATCCTTTAATTTTTCCTGGCGGATATTTGTTTTAATTTCCATCGCTTCAAACAACTCCACTACTTTCTCTGTTGCTACATTTCCTGTAGCTCCAGGTGAAAACGGACAACCGCCAAGTCCTGCAATCGAGCTATCAAACTTTTCAATTCCCGCATTTAATGCAGCAATAATATTTGCATAGGCAAAACCGTTTGTATCATGGAAATGAGCCACAAATGTTGTATCCGGGAAATCTCTTTTCAATGCGCTGAACCGTTCATACACGATGCGCGGATTTGCCTGTCCATTCGTATCACCAATTGAAATCTCGTCAGCCCCATCATTTACAAATTGTGCTACGACCCGCTTTACTTGCTCATAGGAAATGGCCCCTTCATACGGGCAACTAAAACACATCGACACATAGCCGCGAATGAACTTTTGCTGAGCTTTTGCATGCCGGAACATTTCGCTGCATTCCGTCAAAGACTCCTCAATGGAACGCTTAATATTTTTTTGGTTGAATGTCTCGCTAGCCCCGACGAATACCGCAATCTGCGGTACACCTGCATCAATTGCACGTTCCAGCGCCTTCATATTTGGGGTTAAAGCGATATATTCCATCCCCAATTCATTACAAAATACTGTAATTTCCTGTGCATCTGCCATTTGCGGGACAATTTTCGGATGGACAAATGAAGCCGTTTCAATACGTTGAAAACCCGCTTCATATAATTGCTTGATTAACTGTTTTTTTTCCTCGGTTGGTACAAAGCGCGATTCATTTTGTAAACCGTCGCGTGGACCTACTTCAATAATTTCAACTTGCTTTGGAAAGTGCATGATTTTCACCTCAATAAGATTTTGGAAGTTTTAATATATGTTCTCCGACGTATGATAAAATCAAGTTTGTTGAAATTGGAGCTACTTGATAAAGACGTGTCTCTTTAAATTTCCGTTCAATATCATATTCTGCCGCAAAGCCAAAGCCACCATATGTTTGAATCGCTACATTGGCCGCCTCCCATGATGCATCTGCTGCAAGTAACTTCGCCATATTGGCCTCTGCCCCGCATGCTTGCTGGCGATCATAAAGTTCCGCAGCTTTTATGCGCATTAAGTCTGCAGCTTCAATATGAATATGCGCCTGGGCAATCGGAAATTGTATTCCTTGGTTTTGACCGATCGGACGATCAAAAACAACGCGTTCTTTTGCATAATTCGTTGCCCGTTCAATAAACCAGCGACCATCACCGATACATTCCGCAGCAATTAAAATCCGCTCGGCATTCATTCCGTCCAAAATATAGCGGAATCCTTTTCCTTCCTCGCCGATTAAATTTTCCACCGGCACCTTTAAATTGTCGATAAACAATTCCGTTGTCGCATGGTTCATCATCGTTTTAATTGCTCTTATTTCTAATCCATTTCCAACTGCTTCATTCAAATCAACAATTAGCACGGACAAGCCGTCACTCTTTTTAACACATTGATCTTTCGGTGTTGTACGCACTAATAAAATCATTAAATCCGAATGCTCTGCACGTGAAATGAATACTTTTTGACCATTCACGATATAATAGTCGCCATCGCGTTTTGCAAAGGTTTTTAAGTTTGTTGTATCCGTACCAGTGTTAGGTTCCGTCACCCCAAATGCTTGTAAACGAAGCGATCCGTCCGCAATCTTCGGCAAATATTTTTCCTTTTGTGCAGGAGAACCATGCCGTAAAATCGTTCCCATCGTATACATTTGTGCATGACACGCACCCGCGTTCCCGCCCGAACGGTTAATCTCCTCTAAAATTACGGATGCTTCCAGTATTCCTAAACCGGAACCACCATACTGTTCAGGAATTAAAGCCCCTAAAAAGCCTGCCTGAGTAATAGCCTCCACAAATTCGGTCGGGTATCCGCCAATCTCATCCAGCTTCCGCCAATAATCACCATCAAAACGTTTGCAAACTGCTCTTACACCTTCACGAAGTTCTTCTAAAAATGCCAGATTCTCTGTTAACATCATATGAGATCCTCCTACCGTCCGATAAAATTAGGTTTTCTTTTTTCGTTGAAGGCTAAAATACCTTCCATTCGATCCTCAGAAGCGATAACCTCGTTGTACGTTTCTATTTCAATCCGGAATGCTTCAGATGCTTCCAATGAACTGATTTCTGCTACTTTTTTAACGCCCTGAACTCCTAAAGGTGCATTGCCTGCGATTTTTTTGGCTAACTCAATTGTGGTACTCATTACTTCTTCTGATTCGACAACTCGATTAAATAACCCTGCGTTCTGTGCTTCTTCTGCAGAAACAATCCGCCCTGTAAACAGCCATTCTTTTGCAATATGGAGCGGTATACGTTTTGGCAGTAACCGTGCTCCTCCTCCGCCCGGCATAATACCTCGAGTGACCTCGGTCAGCCCTACTTTTGCATTTTTACCGGCAACGATTAAGTCCGTATTCAATGCAAGTTCAAACCCTCCTGCAAGCGTATAGCCATTGATCGCAGCAATAGTAGGTTGCCTGCAATTGGCTACTGCCTGGAACATTTGTTCAAATAAATGATGCTGTTCTGTCCATTCAGACTCACTCATCCCTTTACGCTCTTTTAAATCCGCACCTGAACAAAAAGCATTTTCAGTAGAGGAAGTTAAAATCACGACGCGTATCGGCTGCTCATTAAAAGACTGAAATACAGTTAACAGCTGCTTCGCCATTTCCGTGTTAAATGCATGTCGCATTTCCGGTCGGTTTAACGTAACAATCGCAATTTTCTCTTCATATTCATATGAAACTTGAATATATTCCATTCGTCACTTTCCTTTCTGTGAGATTACTTGATCAATTAAAGGCTTCATAATGTTTGGTGCAAAGCCCTTTTTATAAATCATCATCGTGCGCTTAAAGTGAATGACAATTTGCCCGTCCTGATTGTAGCCGGTTGTTTTCACTTCGATAATTCCTACATTATTTCGCTTAGCACTTTCTCTTTTCGATAAAATTTCTGTATAGGAGTAAATGGTATCCCCTTCGAAAACCGGGTGTGGGAGCCGTACCTCATCCCACCCCAGGTTTGCCATTACATTCTGTGAAATATCTGAAACAGACTGCCCAGTTACTAGAGCAATTGTAAATGCGGAATTCACAATCGGCTTTTGGAACTCTGTCTGCTGTGCATAATGATGATCAAAATGAATCGGATTTGTATTTTGCGTCAGCTGTGTAAACCAGCTATTATCGGTCTGTGAAACAGTCCTGCCTAACGCATGTGCAATTTTATCGCCTACTTCAAAGTCTTCATAAAACCGTCCATGCCATCCAATTTGAATTTGTTGTTCCATGGCAACATCCCCCTTTAAAATTTGCATAGTCGTTCTGTATATTGTATATTGGATCCAAAATACAACACATAATGAGGTGTTTTTATGAAATTTGATCATGATTTAACTGCCGAAACATTACCCTCGAAAATTTACCGGATCTTGCGCGAAGCGATTATAAAAGGTCAGCTGCAGCCTGGCGAACGCCTCGTACAGGATGAATTGGCGAAGACATTAAACGTTAGCAGAATGCCAATCCGAGAAGCGATAAAACAGTTGGCTGCTGAAGGCTATGTCACAGTTGAGCCGCATAAAGGAGCTGTCGTCAAACAATTTACAATACACGAACTGGAAGAGATTTATTTTTTACGAGCAAAGTTTGAACCGATGGCGGCTGCTGAAAGTTTGAAAACAATGTCACCACAACTAGTAACTCAATTGCGTGAACTTAACGAGAAAATGAAGAAAACGGATGATACAGATGAATATGTTCAACTTAATATTCAATTTCATCATCTGTTAATAAAAGATTGTCCTTGGGGAAAATTAAATAGCATTATTGAAAATTTGTGGACCGGTTTCCCTCAGCAAACACCACATCTTTTACCTAACCAAATTGCCACTTCCATTAGTGAACATGATTTAATGGTGGAAGCTTTGGCTAACAATAATATTGAGCTTACATGCCAATTGCTTGAACAACATATTACACGTGCAAAATATGATGTTCTTAAAAACTTTATTCAATAAATTCTATTAATCTTAAAATATTGTATCCAATATCCTATTTTCTCGAATATAACAAAATATTCTCGTTTTGTAAAACAAATTACTAAATTTTCTGAAATATTTTTAGCGCAGTAAAGAAAAAAAGTGTGTTGAAATTGTTAATTCAACACACTTTTTAATTTACATTAAACTATTTTACAGTAATGACTTCTAAGCCACCCATATATGGACGTAACACTTCTGGAATAACAACAGAACCATCTTCTTGTTGGTAATTTTCCAGAATTGCTGCTACTGTACGACCAATTGCTAGACCTGAACCGTTTAACGTGTGAACGAATTCCGGTTTTGCACCTGCTTCACGACGGAAACGAATATTGGCACGACGCGCTTGGAAATCTTCGAAGTTTGAACATGAAGAAATTTCACGGTACATGTTTTGAGCAGGAATCCATACTTCTAAATCGTACTTCTTCGCAGCTGTGAAACCTAAATCTGCTGTACACATTTTTAATTTGCGGTATGGTAAACCTAATAGTTGTAATACCTTTTCAGCATGACCAGTTAAAATTTCAAGTTGCTCATAAGACTCTTCCGGTTTAACGAAGCGCACTAATTCTACTTTGTTGAACTGGTGCTGACGGATCAGTCCACGTGTATCACGACCTGCAGATCCTGCTTCTGAACGGAAGTTAGCGCTGAATGCAGAGAAAGCTTGCGGAAGCATATCTGCTGATAAAATTTCATCACGGTAGAAGTTTGTTACCGGAACTTCAGCAGTTGGAATCAGGTAATAATCCATTTCATCTTCTTCACGGACTAATTTAAATACGTCTTCTTCAAACTTCGGTAATTGGCCTGTTCCTGTTAGTGAATCGCGGTTAACGATTTGCGGTGGCAACATTTCTGTATAGCCATGCTGATCTGAATGAAGATCCATCATGAAGTTCAGTAAAGCACGCTCTAAACGTGCACCTAAACCTTTATAGAATAAGAAACGGCTTCCCGTAACTTTAGCTCCACGCTCAAAGTCCACGATATCTAAATCTTTTGCAATATCCCAGTGTGCCTTCGTTTCAAAATTAAATGCCGGTACATCGCCCCAAGTGTACTCTTCCACGTTGTCATCTTCTTCTGTGCCAACAGGTACTGATTCATGCGGGATATTCGGCAAACGCATCATCATATTTTTAAATTCATCTTCAATTGCGTTTAACTCAGCATCCAATGCTTTAATTTCATCGCCTACTTCACGCATACGTGCAATCACTTCTGTTGCATCTTCTTTGTTGCGCTTCATAACAGAAATTTGTTCAGAAACTTTATTGCGCTCTGCTTTCAATACTTCTGTTTTGGCGATTAATTCACGACGTTTTGTATCTAAGTTTTCAAAGTTGTCCAGATTTCCTAAATCCTCATTACGTGTAAGAAGCATACGTTTTACTTCTTCAAAATTGTCGCGGACGCGTTTAATATCTAACATAATTTTTCCTCCTCAAATTTATGAAATGATGATCTTGAGCACTTTAACGCGTTAATGTATTAGCGGAGTAAATACAAAAAAGCCCTCAATCCCTATGAAAGGGACGAGAGCTACCCGCGTTGCCACCCTAATTGAATAGAAAAATCTATTCCTCTTAACAATTAACGACTTTGGTAAGCCGGCTTCCACCTACTATTATTTCGGAAAAAGCATCTCAAGGACGGATTCACAAGTGCTTTTATCAGCTTCCACCGACCGCTGACTCTCTAAAAAAAACGTGCTTGCTACTACTTCCTATCATCGAATTCATTTATAAATTTAACCATACTGTACTATAAAACCACATACATTTGCAAGTTCTGATGAAAACATTCACTAATTTTCTACATCATGCTATACTTTTCTGACACTTTCTATATTAGTTAAAATTTAAATTTCATTAAGGTTACATAAGGAGGAAATGACGATGCTTTTCTTTCAACTTCATAAAGATCATACAATTCCGCTATATGAACAACTGTATATCGGCATAAAAAATGCAATTACTAACAACCAGCTGGCTGTTGGTGTACGTCTACCTTCCAAAAGGGAACTTGCGGAATTTTTTAATATAAGTCAAACAACCGTCGAACTTGCGTATTCTCAATTGCTGGCGGAAGGTTATATTATGTCAAAACCCCGTGTCGGTTATTTTGTTGAAGAGATAGATTCATTACCTTACCGCCAAAGTGATATATCGAACAATGAAATAAAAAAAACAGCGGAAACTACAGAATATAAAATTGATTTCTCTTCTGCAAAAATTGATGAGGAAGCTTTTCCTTTTACGATATGGAGAAAATACGCAAAAGACGTGCTCGATAAGCCTTTTAAACATTTACTTCAAACAGGGGAACGTCAAGGTGAGCTTGCATTGCGTATCGAAATTGCGAACTATTTACATCAATCACGCGGAATTGAGTGCCAGCCAGAGCAAATCGTCATTGGCTCAGGTACTGAGCAATTACTGCCTATGATTTTAAAAATTTTAGATGCTGATTCAAAGCTTGCCTTTGAAAACCCAGGTTATTCACCTATTCCCCGTCATCAGTTAGGTCAGCTCGCTATTCCAATTTCTGTTGATACAGATGGAATTGTGGTGGAACAATTACAGAAGTCCAATGCAAATGTCGTTTACATAACACCTTCACACCAATTTCCGACTGGTGCGGTTCTTTCAGCTAATCGACGGACACAATTATTAAATTGGGCAGCTAAAACACCGGACCGCTTTATAATTGAAGATGATTACGACAGTGAATTTCGCTATATTGGAAAGCCAATTCCGGCACTTAGAGGACTTGATGTAAATGACCGGGTCATTTATTTAAGTACCTTTACTAAATCATTGATGCCATCATTGCGTGTTGCTTTTTTCGTTTTGCCACCAACACTCGTTCAACGCTATCAGGAGCATTTCAATTACTATTCTTCTACTGTTCCTCGGTTTGAACAGCATATTTTAGCGAATTTTATGAAGGATGGGCACTTTGCCAAACATTTAAATCGGATGCGTAAAATTTACCGTAAAAAACACGATAAATGTATTGAAGTGTTTTCAAATCATTACTCTCAAATAACAATATCCGGGGATGCTGCCGGTACGAACATTCTTGTTGCATTCCGTCATGAGAAATCTGAACGGGAACTACAACAGCTCGCCCGCAAGCATGGTATTCATATTTTACCGTTATCTAATTATTATTTAACTGAGCAGCATTACTCAAAAAGAACATTTCTATTAGGGTTTGGTAATTTGCAACTTCAAGATATTGAACCGAATATCCATCAGCTAATGGCAATTTGGGGGATTTCAAAAAGTTAATATAAAGGGAATTTTAAAGAGACGTTCCGTATAGGTACGCCTCTTTATGCTGAAATAATATTGATGCGATATTGTTCGACCCAATCATGTAATTGTATAAAATACGCGATGAGTTGTGGTCCCGCCATTAACTGGCCAAACCAAGGTATTTGAAACGATTGACCGTTTGTAGCAAGCAGTCGTTCTAACTGCTCCTTCTCAAACAATTCATGAAGAACTGAGTGCTTCTGCCGTAAAATTTGCTCCAACCGATTGTGAACGAGTTCTGTATATTTAGGATGGTATGTTTTCGGATACGGGTTTTTCTTACGTTCCACAACTTCCTTCGGTAAAATATCCTGAAATGCCTTTCGTAAAATTCCCTTTTCCATTCCGCCGCTGTTTTTCATTTCCCAAGGAATATTCCAGACATATTCAATTATTGTATGATCGGCAAACGGTACACGTACTTCCATACTTGCACCCATCGTCATCCGGTCATTTCTTTCCAATAACGTCTGCATAAAGAACTGGTTATTTAAATAAAACAGCTGCTGGCGTTCCTGCTCTTCTTTTGTCCCTATAAATGACGGCATACCCTTTACTGCCTCTTCATAAGTACTTTGCATAAACTGCGGTAACTGCAGGCGTTTTTGCCAATCTGATTTAAATAACTGTTCACGTTCCTTTGTAGAACGAAGCCACGGGAAAAGCGTTTCTCTTTTTCCTTCATAAAACCATGGATAACCACCAAAGACTTCGTCAGCACATTCACCTGATAGCGCCACAGTATGTTCTTTTTTCATTTCTTTACAGAATAAATAAAATGAGCTATCAATATCCGCCATACTCGGCATGTCTTTTAAACGCATTGCCTGTTCTAAACCATCTACTAATTCCTGTTGAGTCAGCGTCACTTGTCGGTGCTTTGTCTGAAACGCCTGTTGCATTTTTCCGATCCAGTATTCATCCTGTGACGTTTGAAACGAGTTTTTTGTGAAATGATAGTCATTTTCCTCAAATGCTACGGAATACGTTGCTAATGTTTTCTGTTCTTTTGCAAGTTGTTGGGCAGCAACTGCCGTAATGATACTTGAATCGAGTCCGCCTGATAGCATTGTACTTAGCGGCACATCGCTTATTAGTTGACGAATAATCGCATTTGTTACGAGTTCCCGGACAGTTTCAATCGTTTCTGCCTCTGAATGTTCATGTTGTTTACTTTCAATGTCCCAATACTGCCAACTTTTTCTGAAACCGCTCCGCACCACCATTGCGTATGCGGGCTTAACTTCCTTAATTCCTTTAAATATAGCATGCCCTACAATACGGGATGGACCAAGACTGAATAATGCAGCAAGCCCTTCTGCATCTACTTCTGCCTTCACAGCAGGATGTGCCAGTATCCCTTTTATTTCAGAACTGAACAATAGCCCATCCGGAAGCTCATAATAAAACAGCGGCTTTACCCCTAGCCGGTCACGACATAGGAATAACGATTGCTCCTGCTCATTCCATACGGCAAAAGCAAATATTCCATTTAAGTACTCCATACAGCGCTCTTTCCATTCAACATACGCCATTAAAATGACTTCTGTATCGGATGTTGTATAAAAGGAATGACCCAAATTTTTAAGCTGTTCACGAAGTTCGTTTGCATTGTAAACTTCCCCATTATACACAATTGTCAATTCCCCGCGGGTCATCGGCTGATTACCTGTCACTAAATCAATTATTGCAAGCCGTTTATGGCCTAGTAAAGCATGTTTGCTTATAAAGTATCCTTCACTATCCGGACCTCGGTGTAAAAGCGTCCTCGTCATTTTTTTAATCATTGATTCTTCATTTACTAAGTGAGTCGAGTAATCGATCCAACCTGATATTCCACACATGATTAATCCCTCCATGTATCAATGTATGTTTTGCATGGTTTATCGACAAATTGTCCCATTCGAAAAAATTCCTTTGGACGAAAAAAAAGCCTTCCTACAAGTGTTTACTTATAGAAAGGCTCATTCATTATTTAATTAAATTACCTGCAAATCCAAACACACCATTCCATAAATTACCGAAAAAGCTTCCGATACCTTGGAACATTAATGATATTTTCCCTGCACGTTCTACCGATTCTGTCGTCACAACATCTGCTACAATAGGATTGCCATCAATATAGCCGAAATCTATACCTTCTGTAGGTGCAAGTACTGCCTGTCCTACTACTTGTTCTTTCTCAATTCCTGCTTCAATTTCCTTCTTGTCCAACGTCAATGTCGGAACATATGAATCTTTTTCGCTCGTCTTAACCATTACAGAAACCGGCTCTTTCACACCGATTTTGACAGAATCCTCTTTCCCTTTAGTAACAGGAATTGTTTTTTGCTCTTCAAATACATAGTTACCTGGAAGAAGTTCTACTTTAGAAAATTGACCAAATCCATAATCGAATAACTTCGCTGTCGCATCAAAACGTGCTTTATAAGAGCCTACACCATTTGAATCCACTGCCTTCATCACAACAGCGATTAAACGTGTATCACCGCGTTTAGCTGTACCTGTAAACGTATGACCGGCAAAATCTGTTGTTCCTGTTTTTAACCCGTCTACACCTTCATATTCATATACAAGGCCTGGTAGCATGAAGTTCCAGTTGGACATACTAATTGCATCCGAAGTTCCTTCACGGAATATTTTCTTCGGAATTTTTGCTGTTTCTAACATGTCAGGATGATCTTTTAATAAGTTGTACGCTAATTTTGCTACAGAACGAGCAGGCATAACATTTTCATCCTTTTCTCCAGTACCTTCTGGATGCATGCCTTGTAAATCAGCATTATTCAAACCTGTTGCGTTTACAAACTTGTAATTCTCTAAGCCAAGTTCTTCAGCTTTTTTATCCATCAATTTCAGGAATTCTTTTTCTGTACCTGCAATTGTTTCTGCAATCGCAATTGTAGCAGCATTTGCAGAATAGATTGCCATTGCTTCATATAACTCTCTAATCGTATACGTACCATCAGCACGTAACGGCACATTACTCAATAAACGGTTTTGGGAAACTTTATATGTATAATCAGTTACATTATATTGTTGATCCCATGAAATTGAGCCTTCTTTGATTGCATCAAGTAATAGATATTCTGTCATCATTTTCGTCATACTTGCAATACCTAAAGCTGTCTCTGCATTTTGCTCATATAGTATTTTTCCTGTGTCTGCATCAATTAAAATTGCTGCATCTACCGTTAACCCTAAATCCGTCGCTGCGTTTGTCTTAGCAGGTGTCATCGCCAGCATGCTAAGTATTAAAATCGGAATTAAGACAATGCTTAATACCGTTTGCTTTCTTACCTTCTTCACAAAGCTACCTCCAAATTTTTTTCTTGTCTAACGTCATTTTATCATACATAAGTAGTTGTATGTGACCTTCTGTTAATAAAAAAACGTTACTATCTTCAATTTGACGATAGTAACGTTTGAAAGTTTCCTGGTAATTATTGTAAAGAGTAGTTTGGTGATTCTTTCGTGATTTGTACATCATGTGGATGTGATTCACGTAAGCCTGCACCCGACATTTTAATGAACTGTGATTTTTCACGCAAATGTTCTAAATCTGGTGCACCGCAGTAACCCATTCCGGCACGTACACCACCAACTAATTGGTGAATTGTATCTGCTAAAGGTCCTTTGTATGGTAAACGTCCTTCAATTCCTTCTGGTACAAGCTTTTTCGCATCTTCTTGGAAGTAACGGTCTTTAGAACCTTTTTCCATTGCACCTAGTGAACCCATTCCACGGTATACTTTAAAGCGACGTCCTTGGAAAATTTCCGTTTCACCTGGAGATTCAGATGTTCCTGCTAATAATGAACCTAACATTACAGTATGTCCACCTGCAGCTAAAGCTTTTACGATATCTCCTGAATATTTGATACCGCCATCAGCAATAATTGTTTTGCCTAATTCACGGGCAACTGATGCTGCATCGTAAACTGCTGTAATTTGTGGTACACCAACACCAGCTACAACACGAGTTGTACAAATAGAACCAGGACCGATCCCCACTTTTACAACATCGGCACCAGCTTCGAATAATGCACGTGTTCCTTCAGCTGTTGCAACATTCCCTGCAATAATATCCAAGTTCGGGTAAGCTGCACGAATGTCTTTAATTGTATTTAAAACGCCTTGAGAATGACCATGTGCTGTATCAATTACAACGATGTCCACCTGCGCTTCCACTAGCTTCGCAATACGCATCATTGTATCTTTAGAAACACCAACCGCCGCTCCTACAACTAATCGGCCATGGCTGTCTTTCGCTGCATTTGGGAACTCAATTACTTTTTCGATATCTTTGATTGTGATTAAGCCAGTTAGCTTTCCTGCTTCATCAACAATCGGTAACTTTTCAATTTTATATTGCTGAAGAATTTTCTCAGCATCTTCTAAAGTTGTTCCTACAGGAGCAATGATTAAATCTTCTTTTGTCATTACATCATCGATTTTTAATGAGTAATCTGAAATGAAGCGTAAATCACGGTTTGTAATAATACCAACTAACTTCTGATCTTCCATGTTATTTACAATAGGGACACCTGAAATGCGGTACTTGCCCATTAAATGCTCTGCATCGAAAACTTGATGTTCTGGTGTAAGGAAGAAAGGATTTGTAATAACGCCGTTTTCAGAGCGTTTTACTTTCTCGACTTCTTCTGCTTGTTCATCAATACTCATGTTTTTATGAATAATACCAATTCCACCTTGTCGAGCCATTGCAATTGCCATTTTCGATTCGGTTACAGTATCCATACCTGCAGAGATCAACGGAATGTTTAACTTAATGCTGTCAGTTAGATTTACAGACAAATTAACATCTTTCGGTAACACCTCAGAGTGTCCTGGTACTAATAGTACATCATCAAATGTTAAACCTTCTTTAGCAAATTTTGTTTCCCACATTGTTAAGAATGCCTCCTATTTATAAAAGAATATTATTGTAAGGTTACCTCCGAGGGACATCACTGTCAAGATTCTTTAAAAAATAAAATAATTCGGAATATTGTATTATCTGCGGTTTTCTTCTTAAGGAGGGAAAATAAGTATTTTATAACAAAAAACCCACTGATTTCTCAGTGGGTTTACATGTGCGAAGCGACGTCCTACTCTCACAGGGGGAAGCCCCCAACTACCATCGGCGCTAAAGAGCTTAACTTCCGTGTTCGGTATGGGAACGGGTGTGACCTCTTTGCCATCATCACTTCACTATGAAAGAATTTCATTCTTTCAAAACTGGATAAACGTTTCATTGAATTGCGCAATAAAATGTGGTTAAGTCCTCGACCGATTAGTATTCGTCAGCTGCATGCGTCACCGCACTTCCACCTCGAACCTATCTACCTGATCGTCTTTCAGGGGTCTTACTTACTTGCGTAATGGGAAATCTCATCTTGAGGGGGGCTTCATGCTTAGATGCTTTCAGCACTTATCCCGTCCATACATAGCTACCCAGCGATGCCTTTGGCAAGACAACTGGTACACCAGCGGTATGTCCATCCCGGTCCTCTCGTACTAAGGACAGCTCCTCTCAAATTTCCTACGCCCACGACGGATAGGGACCGAACTGTCTCACGACGTTCTGAACCCAGCTCGCGTACCGCTTTAATGGGCGAACAGCCCAACCCTTGGGACCGACTACAGCCCCAGGATGCGATGAGCCGACATCGAGGTGCCAAACCTCCCCGTCGATGTGGACTCTTGGGGGAGATAAGCCTGTTATCCCCGGGGTAGCTTTTATCCGTTGAGCGATGGCCCTTCCATGCGGAACCACCGGATCACTAAGCCCGTCTTTCGACCCTGCTCGACTTGTAGGTCTCGCAGTCAAGCTCCCTTATGCCTTTACACTCTACGAATGATTTCCAACCATTCTGAGGGAACCTTTGGGCGCCTCCGTTACCTTTTAGGAGGCGACCGCCCCAGTCAAACTGTCCGCCTGACACTGTCTCCTACCCCGCTAAGGGGCATGGGTTAGAAGTTCAATACAACCAGGGTAGTATCCCACCGACGCCTCCTTCGAAGCTGGCGCTCCGAGATCTCTGGCTCCTACCTATCCTGTACAAGTTGTACCAAAATTCAATATCAGGCTACAGTAAAGCTCCACGGGGTCTTTCCGTCCTGTCGCGGGTAACCTGCATCTTCACAGGTACTATAATTTCACCGAGTCTCTCGTTGAGACAGTGCCCAGATCGTTACGCCTTTCGTGCGGGTCGGAACTTACCCGACAAGGAATTTCGCTACCTTAGGACCGTTATAGTTACGGCCGCCGTTTACTGGGGCTTCAATTCACAGCTTCGCTTGCGCTAACCGCTCCTCTTAACCTTCCAGCACCGGGCAGGCGTCAGCCCCTATACGTCACCTTACGGTTTTGCAGAGACCTGTGTTTTTGCTAAACAGTCGCCTGGGCCTATTCACTGCGGCTTCTCTAGGCTATGCACCCAAAGAAGCACCCCTTCTCCCGAAGTTACGGGGTCATTTTGCCGAGTTCCTTAACGAGAGTTCTCTCGCACACCTTAGGATTCTCTCCTCGACTACCTGTGTCGGTTTGCGGTACGGGCACCTCTCACCTCGATAGAGGCTTTTCTTGGCAGTGTGAAATCAGGAACTTCGCTCATACGAGCTCGTCATCACAGCTCAACGTTATAGTATGCGGATTTGCCTACATACACGCCTTACTGCTTGAACACGCGCAACCAACGGCGTGCTTACCCTATCCTACTGCGTCCCCCCATTTCTCAAACGGTGAGGAGGTGGTACAGGAATATCAACCTGTTGTCCATCGCCTACGCCTATCGGCCTCGGCTTAGGTCCCGACTAACCCTGAGCGGACGAGCCTTCCTCAGGAAACCTTAGTCATACGGTGCATGGGATTCTCACCCATGTTTCGCTACTCATACCGGCATTCTCACTTCTAACCGCTCCACCAGTCCTTCCGGTCAGACTTCAACGCTGTTAGAACGCTCTCCTACCACGCATACTCAAAGTATGCATCCACAGCTTCGGTGAATCGTTTAGCCCCGATACATTTTCGGCGCAGCGTCACTCGACCAGTGAGCTATTACGCACTCTTTAAATGATGGCTGCTTCTAAGCCAACATCCTGGTTGTCTAAGCAACGCCACATCCTTTTCCACTTAACGATTACTTGGGGACCTTAGCTGGTGGTCTGGGCTGTTTCCCTCTTGACTACGGATCTTATCACTCGCAGTCTGACTCCCGTGTATAAATATCCGGCATTCGGAGTTTGTCTGAATTCGGTAAAGCGAGATGCCCCCCTAGTCCAAACAGTGCTCTACCTCCGGTATTCTCAATCACGAGGCTAGCCCTAAAGCTATTTCGGAGAGAACCAGCTATCTCCAGGTTCGATTGGAATTTCTCCGCTACCCACACCTCATCCCCGCACTTTTCAACGTGCGTGGGTTCGGGCCTCCAGTGAGTGTTACCTCACCTTCACCCTGGACATGGGTAGATCACCTGGTTTCGGGTCTACGACCACGTACTAATTCGCCCTATTCAGACTCGCTTTCGCTGCGGCTCCGTCTTCTCAACTTAACCTCGCACGTAATCGTAACTCGCCGGTTCATTCTACAAAAGGCACGCTATCACCCATTAACGGGCTCTAACTACTTGTAGGCACACGGTTTCAGGATCTATTTCACTCCCCTTCCGGGGTGCTTTTCACCTTTCCCTCACGGTACTGGTTCACTATCGGTCACTAGGTAGTATTTAGCCTTGGGAGATGGTCCTCCCGGATTCCGACGGAATTTCACGTGTTCCGCCGTACTCAGGATCCACTCTGGAGGGAATGAACTTTTGACTACAGGGCTTTTACCTCGTTTCGCGGACCTTTCCAAGTCGCTTCGTCTAGTTCATTCTTTTGTAACTCCGTATAGAGTGTCCTACAACCCCAAAGAGCAAGCTCTTTGGTTTGGGCTCTTCCCGTTTCGCTCGCCGCTACTCAGGGAATCGAATTTTCTTTCTGTTCCTGCAGGTACTTAGATGTTTCAGTTCCCTGCGTCTGTCTTCAACACGCTATGAATTCACGTGAAGATACTATCCGATTAAAGATAGTGGGTTCCCCCATTCGGAAATCCCCGGATCAAAGCTTACTTACAGCTCCCCGAGGCATATCGGTGTTAGTGCCGTCCTTCATCGACTCCTAGTGCCAAGGCATCCACCGTGCGCCCTTATTAACTTAACCAAAAGTTAACACTTGGATATAATCCAAGATTTAAGTTTACACGTCAATTGCTTGACTTGTTTAAAAATCTATAAAATAGAAATTTGATTTATTGCTTTCAATGTCGTTTTATCCAGTTTTCAAAGAACGAGTGTTTTGAAGTGTTCCATTCATTTAAGAATGAACCTTCAAAACTGAACAGCAACCGTTAATGTTTCATTCCCCAAGGGAATGATTCCGAAAAATCCTTAGAAAGGAGGTGATCCAGCCGCACCTTCCGATACGGCTACCTTGTTACGACTTCACCCCAATCATCTATCCCACCTTCGGCGGCTGGCTCCAAAAGGTTACCTCACCGACTTCGGGTGTTACAAACTCTCGTGGTGTGACGGGCGGTGTGTACAAGGCCCGGGAACGTATTCACCGCGGCATGCTGATCCGCGATTACTAGCGATTCCGGCTTCATGTAGGCGAGTTGCAGCCTACAATCCGAACTGAGAACGGTTTTATCGGATTAGCTCCCCCTCGCGGGTTGGCAACCGTTTGTACCGTCCATTGTAGCACGTGTGTAGCCCAGGTCATAAGGGGCATGATGATTTGACGTCATCCCCACCTTCCTCCGGTTTATCACCGGCAGTCTCCTTAGAGTGCCCAACTGAATGATGGCAACTAAGAATAAGGGTTGCGCTCGTTGCGGGACTTAACCCAACATCTCACGACACGAGCTGACGACAACCATGCACCACCTGTCACCGTTGCCCCCGAAGGGGAAACTATGTCTCCATAGTGGTCACCGGGATGTCAAGACCTGGTAAGGTTCTTCGCGTTGCTTCGAATTAAACCACATGCTCCACCGCTTGTGCGGGCCCCCGTCAATTCCTTTGAGTTTCAGTCTTGCGACCGTACTCCCCAGGCGGAGTGCTTAATGCGTTAGCTGCAGCACTGAGGGGCGGAAACCCCCCAACACTTAGCACTCATCGTTTACGGCGTGGACTACCAGGGTATCTAATCCTGTTTGCTCCCCACGCTTTCGCGCCTCAGTGTCAGTTACAGACCAGACAGTCGCCTTCGCCACTGGTGTTCCTCCAAATCTCTACGCATTTCACCGCTACACTTGGAATTCCACTATCCTCTTCTGCACTCAAGTTCCCCAGTTTCCAATGACCCTCCCCGGTTGAGCCGGGGGCTTTCACATCAGACTTAAGGAACCACCTGCGCGCGCTTTACGCCCAATAATTCCGGACAACGCTTGCCACCTACGTATTACCGCGGCTGCTGGCACGTAGTTAGCCGTGGCTTTCTAACAAGGTACCGTCAAGGTAGCGCCAGTTACTACGCTACTTGTTCTTCCCTTGCAACAGAGTTTTACGAACCGAAATCCTTCTTCACTCACGCGGCGTTGCTCCATCAGACTTTCGTCCATTGTGGAAGATTCCCTACTGCTGCCTCCCGTAGGAGTCTGGGCCGTGTCTCAGTCCCAGTGTGGCCGATCACCCTCTCAGGTCGGCTACGCATCGTTGCCTTGGTGAGCCGTTACCTCACCAACTAGCTAATGCGCCGCGGGTCCATCTTATAGTGACAGCGAGATGCCGTCTTTCAACTTCAAAACATGTGTTAAAAAGTGTTATTCGGTATTAGCCCCGGTTTCCCGGAGTTATCCCAATCTATAAGGTAGGTTACCCACGTGTTACTCACCCGTCCGCCGCTAAAATTTTAAAGGTGCAAGCACCAATAAAATTCCCGCTCGACTTGCATGTATTAGGCACGCCGCCAGCGTTCGTCCTGAGCCAGGATCAAACTCTCCATAAAAGTAGTTTGAAAGCTCATTTGCTTTGCTAGCGATCCAACTTCGTTAGAAGTTGGAATCTATTGTTTGCTTCATTTAAGAAGCTTGTTTCATTAACGTTGCTTGTTCAGTTTTCAAGGTTCATTGTGTTGCCTCGGTGACAACTTTTATATCTTATCATTATTCCGCGTTATTTGTCAACACTTTTTAACGAAAAGTCTTTTTGCTATTGAAGCATTTCTCTTTCATGCGACAACTTTTACTATGCTACACTACCCTTTAACTTAAGTCAACACTTTTTCAATATTTATCTTTCAAAAGATGTTATCTTGTAAGGACCTTTAATATAATAACATTTGATTTTCAAATCGTCAACACTTTATTGAATGATTTTCTATTTTTATTTTGAGTTAATTTATCCAGGCAAAACTAATTTAATAAGGGGTCATTTCTTTAAGTAAAGAAACAACCCCCTAACGATTAATTAGTTCGATTTATATCCTTGAGTAATGACACGTGAAATATAGAAGCTTCTATTAGAAGAAAGATCTACAATTTCTCCTGTACGTGTTAATTTTACAAGTGGACGTGTAGGTGAATATTTATTGTTGAACATTACTTCACCCAGCTCTAAATTCGATAACTCAATTTTCGTTCCTATTGGTAAATCAACGACAATATTCATTAAAGCTTGAACAACTTTAATATCAAACTTTCCAAAATCCTCTTCCTTAATCATCTCGATTACTTTAAAAGGAGATTGTTTTAAACGATACATACGTTCACTGGTCATCGCATGGAATACGTCTGCTACCGCAATAATTTGGGCAAAGATCGAAATAGATCCGATACGATCACCTTTTGGATAACCGCTGCCATCCAAACGTTCATGGTGCTGATAAACAGCTACTTTCATAATATCCTTTATAGCTGTTACGTTTTTAATTAGTAAGTAACTATAGTAAGGATGTTTTCTTACTTCCCCAAATTCGGATTCTGTTAAAACGCTTTTCTTATCCCGTATACGTGAAGGAATTCTCGACATTCCACTATCCGCCAACATTCCGGCGATAGCCAGCTGAATTGTATCCCCTCGCTCATATCCCATTTTCCTAGCAATGACCGCAGCTATTAATCCTGTAGCAATACAATGATGGTATAAATAATCCTTTGCATTCGAATAACTATTCAGATCAAATATATAAGAGCGATTTTCTAAAACCTTATCCATTAAAGGAATCATTATGTTTCTTACCTTTGCCAGATCTACTCTTCCGCCGGCTTCCCAATTTGAAAATTCCTTTTTCAATTGTCCCATTCCATCAAGATAAGATTTTTCGAAACTTGTAGATTGCTGAATCGGTATTGCTACTGTGGGATTATCTAACTTTTCTTCAATTATCTCGGTTTCTTCAACTTTGATTTCATTATGTACTAATACTGTTTTTAAATTAAATAATTCAAACACGCGTAAATGCTCTGGTTTTACTTTTGTATTTTTATAGATAATCGGATATTGTGTATTGGCAAAAATATCTTCAGCAATTACTTTACCTAATCGCAATTCCCCAACTCTTATCAATATTGCTTCCAATTTCACAACCCCTTAAGCTCGTTTTTGGTTATTAAGTAAGAATAAATTCTCATTAAATGATTTATTCTTTCTAAATAACTACTAATTTTTTCATATTAACGTTAATTATAACGAATGGGAAATAAATTACAACCAAAAAAAGTAATCTAGATAGTCTAAACTAACTAGATTACTTTTTAAATTACTCTTCTATAGCTGAATTTGACTCTCCCTCAGTTTCAGAATCGATTTCTTCATCATCATCCGGAGCATCATCTTCTTTTTTCACCCGCGCAACAGTTGCTACATATTCGCCTTCAGCAAGTCTGATTAAACGAACCCCCTGTGTACTACGGCCAATTACAGATATATCATTTACGTCCATACGAATTAACATACCATTAATCGTAATTAACATAATGTCTTCTGATCCATCCACAGCCTTTACCGCGCACATTTTACCGTTCTTATCAGTAATTTGCATCGTTTTAAGACCTAACCCGCCACGGCTTTGTAAACGGTATTCAGATTCAGGTGTACGTTTACCGTAACCATTTTCAGTGACAACTAAAATTTCCTGACCTGGCTCAAGAATTTCCATTCCTACTACAAAGTCACCTTCACGGAGTTTAATACCGCGTACCCCGGCAGCTGAACGACCCATAGAACGAATATCGTCCTCTTTAAATCGTACTAACATACCATCGCTTGTTCCGATAATAATTTCCTTTGTGCCATCCGTTAAGTGAACAGAAATTAAATCATCGTCTTCACGTAATGTAATGGCGATTAAACCATTTGTACGGATATTTGCAAACTGATCAACAGGTGTACGTTTCGTTACCCCTGTTTTTGTAGTAAAGATAAAGTAAGCATCTTCTTTAAACTCTGTTACGCGAATCATTGCAGTAACATGCTCACCTTTATCGATATTTAATAAGTTTACAATTGGCAGTCCTTTCGCTTGGCGACCGAACTCCGGAATTTCATATCCTTTTGCACGGAATACTTTCCCTTTTGAGGTGAAGAAAAGAATTGTATCGTGTGTAGAAGTGAATAATAAATGTTCTACGAAGTCATCTTCATTCGTCCCCATACCTTGCACACCACGGCCACCACGTTTTTGTGAGCGATACGTGTTTGCAGCTAAACGTTTAATATACCCGTTATGTGTTAATGTCAGTACCGAGTTTTCACGAGGAATTAAATCTTCGTCTTCAATCATTTCTAGGCCGCCAGCTGTAATTTCTGTACGACGATTATCACTGTAACGCTCTTTAATATCCGTCATTTCTGTACGGATAATTTCGACTACTTTTGCTTCGTCAGCTAAAATCGCTTTTAATTCATCGATTAACTTTAGAAGTTCCTGGTACTCAGCCTCAATTTTTTCACGTTCCAATCCGCTTAAACGCACAAGACGCATATCTAAAATTGCCTGTGCCTGGCGTTCAGATAAATTAAAGCGCTCCATTAATTGAGGTCTTGCTTCTTCACCACTGCGAGAAGCTCGGATAATAGAAATAATTTCATCAATATGATCAAGCGCAATACGTAAACCTTCTAAAATATGTGCACGTTCCTCTGCTTTTCGAAGCTCGAATGCAGTACGACGTTTAATAACTACTTTCTGGTGTTCTAAGTAATGATAAAGCACTTCTTTTAGACTTAATACTTTTGGCTGTCCATCAACTAGCGCAAGCATATTTACACCAAAGCTTGATTGCATTGCTGTTTGCTTAAACAAATTGTTCAGTACGACATTTGCATTTGCATCACGGCGCACTTCAATGACGATACGCATACCATTACGATCTGATTCATCACGTAAATTTGTAATGCCATCAATTTTTTTGTCGCGTACTAACTCGGCAATTTTTTCAATTAGTTTTGCTTTGTTTACTTGATATGGTAATTCGTGCACTAGAATTGTCTCTTTGCCGTTTGAAGCTTGTTCAATTTCTACTTTAGCCCGAATTGTCAGTGAACCACGGCCCGATTCATATGCACGGCGAATACCGCTGCGCCCTAGAATAATTCCCCCTGTAGGGAAGTCAGGACCTGGAATGATTTCCATTAGCTCTTCTGTCGTAATGCCTGGATTATCTGCTACTGCTAATACACCATCAATCGTTTCTCCAAGATGATGTGGTGGAATATTTGTAGCCATACCTACTGCGATACCAGAAGCACCATTAACTAATAGATTCGGATAGCGCGCCGGCAATACTAAAGGTTCATTTTCACTGCCATCATAGTTCGGTCCATAATCAATCGTATCTTTGTTAATATCGCGCAACATTTCCATCGCGATTTTTGACATACGTGATTCTGTATAACGCATTGCTGCGGCACCGTCGCCATCAACTGAACCAAAGTTACCATGGCCGTCGACTAACATGTAACGGTAGCTGAAATCTTGCGCCATACGTACCATTGCGTCGTAAATTGATGAGTCACCGTGAGGGTGGAATTTACCCATTACGTCCCCAACGATACGGGCACTCTTTTTATATGGTTTATCCGATGTATTTCCTAGCTCCTGCATACCAAATAAAATACGTCGATGTACTGGTTTAAGTCCATCACGCACGTCTGGTAAAGCACGCGAAACGATAACGCTCATCGCATAGCTTAGGAAAGATGATTTTATTTCTGTTGTAATATTTCTAGATTCAATATGTCCATGCTGAATGTCAGACAAAATAAGGACCTCCTTCCAATTGCACTAACTAATCAATTATGTCCAAGCATAATTGCATCCTTTAGCGGGTGTTTAAAACCCGCTGAAGGATGTTAAATATCCAAGTCTTGCACGTATACTGCATTTTCTTCGATAAAATCACGACGAGGTGCAACTTCATCACCCATTAAGTGATCGAAAATTTTATCCGCTTCAATTGCATCATCCAATTCTACTCGAATTAAAGTACGGTGCTCTGGATCCATTGTTGTATCCCATAATTGTGCTGCATTCATTTCTCCTAAACCTTTATAACGCTGTACATTAGGCTTTGGTAACTTCGGCAGACGGTTTAAAATATCTTCTAACTCCTGATCTGAGTAGCAGTATTCAACATGTTTCCCTTGTTTCACCTGGTAAAGCGGTGGTTTTGCGGCATATACATAACCCGCTTCAATTAATGGACGCATGAAACGGAAGAAGAACGTAAGCAATAGTACACGAATATGTGCACCATCGACATCGGCATCCGTCATAATTACGATTTTGTGATAACGTGCTTTTTCTAAATTAAACTCTTCTCCAATACCAGTACCGAATGCTGTAATCATCGCACGAATTTCGGCATTAGATAAAATACGGTCCAAGCGTGCTTTCTCAACGTTAAGGATTTTTCCGCGCAGTGGTAAGATCGCCTGGAAATGACGGTCACGGCCTGACTTAGCAGATCCACCGGCAGAGTCACCCTCTACGATATAAATCTCAGATTCAGCAGGGTTTGTCGAAGAACAGTCTGCTAATTTACCTGGTAAACTTGAAACTTCCAGTGCAGATTTACGACGTGTAAATTCACGGGCCTTTTTCGCTGCTACACGCGCACGTGCCGCCATTGTACCTTTTTCGATAACTTGGCGTGCAACCGATGGATTTTCAAGCAGGAAACGTTCAAATCCGTCTGAGAATAAAGCATTTGTAATCTGACTTACTTCAGAGTTTCCAAGTTTTGTTTTTGTTTGACCCTCAAATTGAGGTTCCGGGTGTTTTATTGACACGATTGCCGTTAAACCTTCACGAACATCTTCGCCTGTAAGGTTGGCATCCGATTCTTTAATCAAGTTTGCTTTGCGGGCATAGTCGTTAATAACACGTGTTAAGGCAGTTTTAAAGCCTGATTCGTGCGTACCGCCTTCATACGTGTTGATGTTGTTTGCAAAGGACATAATATTTGAGCTAAAGCCTGCATTATACTGCATAGCAATTTCAACTGTAATGCCTTCTTTTTCGCCTAACACATCAATCGGTACATGGATAGGTTCTTTATTTTCGTTTATATGCTCAACATATTCACGAATACCACCTTCAAAGTGGAATGTTTCAGAACGTTCCTGTCCGATGCGCTCATCTGCAATCGTAAGGCTGATGCCACGATTTAAGTAGGCCAATTCACGGATACGTGTCGCTAAAATATCGTATTCATAAACTGTTGTTTCTTTAAAGATTTCGCTGTCAGCTTTAAATCGAGTTGTTGTACCTGTATGGTCTGTTTCACCAATGACCGTTAATTTTTGAACTGTTTGACCGCGCTCAAAAATGATTTCATGAATTTTACCATCGCGGTGTACTTGAACAACCGTCTGGCTCGATAATGCATTTACTACAGAAGCACCAACACCGTGAAGACCACCTGATACTTTATAGCCTCCGCCGCCGAATTTACCGCCGGCGTGAAGTACTGTCATAATTACTTCAACAGCAGGCATACCCATTTTTTCTTGAATATCTACGGGAATACCACGACCGTTATCTTCTACGCGAATCCAATTGTCTTGTTCAATTGTTACTGTGATTCCTGTACAATAACCTGCTAACGCTTCATCAATACTATTATCAACAATTTCCCAAACTAAATGGTGCAATCCTTTTGAACTTGTTGAACCAATATACATACCAGGACGTTTTCGAACAGCCTCTAATCCTTCTAATACTTGTATTTGATCCGCATCATAAGATTGCTGGACTTTATTATCTTCTAAAGCCACTATTGTTCACCTACTCTTTCATAACTATCAGTATGCTTCTTAATTACGTATTTCAATGCACTTATGGTTGCTCAATTGTTCCTTGTGTGACATGGAACAATTTTGCGTGCTGTATTGTGTCATGGTGAATACCTTCTACACTCGTTGTTGTAACGAATGTCTGGACTTCACCTTGAATTGTATTTAATAAATGTGATTGGCGGTAATCGTCCAATTCAGATAAAACATCATCCAATAAAAGAATCGGAGTTTCCTTCGTTTCCTGTTTGATAAGTTCAATTTCGGCAAGTTTCAAAGATAATGCCGTTGTGCGTTGCTGCCCTTGTGAGCCGTATACTTGAACATCATAATCATTGACAAAAAACTGCAGATCGTCCCGATGAGGACCGATAAGTGTTACACCTCTTTCAATTTCACGCTGTTTCACTTCTTCTAGTTTCTTTGTTAAGTAATCAACCATTTCTTCGGCAGTCCAGCTTGCTTCCATCCCCGTTACAGGACGGTATTTTATGACAAGCTTTTCTAATCCTCGCGAAATGCCAAAGTGAATCGGTTCGGCCCAATCTTGTAAAAGCTCGATAAACTGAAATCTTTTACGGATAATTTGAATTGCCGCCTGCACATATTGTTCTGTATAAATATCAAACATCACATCAGATGCGAGTGATTGTTTTCCCGCATTCTTTTTTAATAAATGATTACGTTGTTTCAAAATCTTTTGGAATGTTAGTAAATCATGTAAGTAAACAGGGGAAATTTGTCCGATTTCCATATCGATGAATCTTCGGCGAATTTGGGGGCTGCCCTTTACGATATTCAAATCTTCCGGTGCAAACATTACTACATTCATCTGTCCGATATAATTGCTTAGTTTCGTCTGTTCAAGATGATTGATTTTGCCCTTTTTGCCTTTTTTTGAAATCGTCAATTCGATAGGAACGCCACCGTAACGCTTATTTACCACACCTTCTATTTTACCATAATCCGCATCCCAACGTATTAATTCTTTATCGTTCACGGTACGATGAGATTTGGCCATCGCTAGTACATAGATTGATTCCATTACATTTGTTTTTCCTTGAGCATTTTCCCCAATAAAAACATTAATTTTATCTGAAAAATCCAGTGTTAACGATTCATAGTTACGATAATTTGTTAGCTGCAAGCGCTCGATGTTCATGTATTAATTTTCTCCGTTTTGAATAAATGCATCGACAATTTTGTAACGTCCTACACCAGGGATATTAATTACATCTCCATGACGCAGTTTTTTCCCCCGACGATCTTCCACTTCTCCATTTACAAACACTTCATGTTCACTTAAAAACCACTTTGCCATACCGCCAGAGCTAATTGCATCTGTCATTTTCAGCGCTTGACCAAGCGTTATATATTCTGTATCAATTACTAATTCATTCAACGTAATTCATCCTCCACTTAAATAAAGTCTTATCATTCTATCATACCTAAAAATTGTTCATAAGTAAAAAAGGAACGGTCTCAATAGCAAGTTAAGACCATTCCTTCTAGAATTTTTATTGAATTTTAGTAAGTACGTACCGGTAAAATCAATTGCAGTATTGCATCATCTGCAACAGAACGTAAGATGAACGGGCGCATTGCACCTGTAAATTCAATTACTACATCTTGTCCATCAATCGCTTTTAAGGCTTCCATCATATATTTCGCACTAAATGAAATCTTTAATGTTTCACCTTCTAAGCTTTCCACTTGGATCTGCTCTTCAACTTTACCAATCTCAGGTGAATTTGATGAAATTTCGACTGTTTGATTTTCCAGTGTTTCAAAACGAACGACATTATTGCGATCTTCACGAGCTAAAAGTGAAGCACGGTCAATTGCCTGCAATAAAGATTTTCCGTTAATCGTAATCATTGTTTTAAACTCTTCCGGAATTAAACGTGATGTATCCGGGTAATTGCCTTCTAAAAGACGAGAGAAGAACAGGACATCATCTGTTTTAAATAATACATGCTGGTTTGTCAGTACGATTTGAACAGGATTATTTGTGTCTTCTAAAATTTTGTTCAATTCATTTAAGCTTTTACCTGGAATTACGACTGAAGTAATATCATTTGGTAAATTTTCAAGATTCACTTTACGACGAGCTAAACGGTGACTATCCGTCGCAACGCATATTAATGCATCGCCTTCGACTTTCCAGTTTACACCTGTCAACACCGGACGGCTTTCCGATGTCGCTACAGCAAATACAGTTTCTCTAATAACTGACTTTAATAAATCTGTTGGAATCGTAAATTGGCGGTCAGCAGCAATTTCAGGTAACTGTGGATATTCCGTTGCATCTGAGCCGATAAGATGGAACTCTGATTTACCTGATCGAATGATTGTTGCATAGCCGTTTGTAATTTCGATTTCTACTTCATTAGTAGGCAATTTACGGATAATTTCATTGTACATTCGAGCTTGTAGCACAATAGAGCCTGTTTGTGTAATATCCATAATTTGTTCGCCATTTTCTTCTACAGGAATGAATGTCTGGATTGTAATGTCTGCATCACTACCAGTTAACGTCATACCTTCGTTTGTAACATCGATTTTAATCCCCGTTAAAATAGGGATCGTCGTTTTAGAACTTACAGCTTTCATTACATCGTTTAATCCTGCTAAAAGACGATCACGTAAAATAGTAAATTTCATTAGTTTACCTCTCTTATATAATTAATTATTTATTTAAAGATATTAATAGATATAGTAATAGGGCCTGTGAATTTGTGGATAACCCCCATTTTACACAGGTAGAGAGCGCTATCCACATGTTGATAAGTTGTGAATAGTCTTGTGTGAAAAAGATAAAGTTATACACAGAGTTTATTTACCTAACATACTACGAATTTGTTTAATATCCTGCTGAAGCTGCTGATCTGTTTTAAGTAAAGAAGAGATTTTCTCATGGGCATGGATCACTGTTGTATGATCACGGCCTCCAAACTCTTCACCAATTTTCGGCAAAGAAAAATCGGTTAACTCACGAGATAAGTACATCGCAACTTGTCTTGGGAAAGCAATGGATTTTGTACGGCGTTTTGCCGAAAAGTCTTCCAGTCGAATACTAAAATGCTCCCCAGTTGCTGTCTGAATATCCAAAATAGAAATCATGCGCGGTTTTGAATTTGGCATAATATCTTTTAAAGCCTCCGCAGCAAGTTCAGGCGAAACATCCATATTTACCAAGGATGAATAGGCCACAACGCGAATCAATGCCCCTTCAAGTTCACGAATATTTGTATCAACCTGGTTGGCAATATAAAGCATGACCTCATTCGGAATATCAAGTCCGTCTGCTTTTGCTTTTTTACGTAAAATCGCTATACGCGTTTCTAAATCAGGTGGTGCAATATCAGTAATTAATCCCCATTCAAAGCGTGAACGCAAACGATCCTCTAAAGTTGGAATTTCCTTTGGAGGACGGTCACTTGAGATGACAATCTGCTTTGATTCTTCATGCAGTGTATTGAATGTATGGAAGAATTCCTCTTGTGTCGATTCCTTACCAGCCAAAAACTGAATATCATCTATTAGCAGTACATCAACATTGCGGTATTTATTTCGAAAATCGATTGTTTTATTATCACGGATTGAGTTAATAAACTCATTTGTGAATTTTTCGGATGATAAATAGACGACATTTGCTGTCGGATTGTGTTCTTTTACATAATGTCCAATTGCATGCATTAAGTGAGTTTTTCCTAAACCTACCCCCCCATAAATAAAGAACGGGTTGTAAGCTTTTGCAGGTGCCTCCGCTACAGCTAAGCTCGCTGCATGGGCAAAGCGGTTACCGGAACCAATAACGAATGTATCAAATGTGTACTTCGGATTGAGCATACCTGGGGTAATGTCATGGTGTTCACTTGATTTTGCTTGAGTAATTGGGGGCGGTAGTTCAAAGTCATCTGCGGCCTGATCTTTCTGGACAACAAAATTAATGACTAGATCCTCTCCAGTTAACTCGTTTAATATTCCTGTAATCATATGGATGTAGTATTGTTCAAGCCAATCGCGGGCAAAAGAGTTAGGCGCGGAAATCGTCACTTTTGTGCCACTATGTGCAAGAAGTTTTGTTGATTTCAGCCAAGTATCAAAGCTCGGTTTCGAGATTTTCTGTTCAGCTTGGGCAAGGACGGCATTCCATAGGTTTTCTAAATGTTCCAA